>NZ_CP170086.1:0-2980000 GCF_042259275.1 Roseomonas sp. CCTCC AB2023176 | reverse complement strand
CCCGGTTGAACATCGGCAGCAAGTCGGTGGAAGGCAGGCAAACGACCTCGACCTCCACGGCCGGATAGGTTTCCGCAAAGCCCGCGAGGATCTCCGGCAACCAGACCAGGGCGTAGTCGTCGGGCGTACCGAGCCGGACGTGGCCGGCGATGCTCGGCGTCCGGAAGTTTGCCACGATCTCGTCGTGCATGCCGAGCAGCAGGCGTGCGCGTTCCAGCAGCCAGGTGCCGTGCGCTGTCGGCGTCAGGCCTTTGGGCCCGCGGACCAGCAGCGGCTGGCCCAGCGCCTCCTCCAGCCGGCGCATCTGCATGGAGACGGCGGACTGGGTCCGCCCGACCCGCATCGCGGCGCGCGTGACGCTGCCGCCTTCGGCCACCAGCACGAAGGAGCGGAGGAGGTCGGGATCGAGGGCGGGGCTCATGACGGCATCAGTATCCTTGATGCAGAACTTCAAAACAACTCGTTTCCCTTATGCCGCGCGCGCACTGATCATCAGGACCAGGACAGCAGCCAGAGGAGCCCGTCCGATGTCCGGCCATGTGATCCCCCATCCCGCTCTCGCCCGCACCGGAGTTGCCCATGCGGCCCAGGCCGGCCGCGCGCGCGCGGTCACCGGGATGTGGCTGGGAATGCTCAACCGCATGACCCGCGCGATCGAGGAGCGCCGCCTGCTGGCGACCCTGGACGACCGCATGCTGTCCGACATCGGCGTAACCCGGTCGGAAGCCTACCGCGAGTCCGGCCGCGCCCCCTGGGACCTGCGATAGCATCCGCAGGAGAAGCGGTGGGGCAGTCCGCCCCGCCGCTTCCCGCGCCGCTTCGAAGTGAAGCGCGCCGCGGCCTTCAGTCCCGCGGTAATGTCCGCGGCGTGCGGCCGGAGGATACCTAAGCCGCGATTGGCGCGGCGGATCCCGCCGCATCGAGCAGGGCGCGGACCGGCAGGACGAAGACGCGCCGCGCCGCGCCGTCCAGAAGGCCGGCAAAATCGAAGCCGGTCAGCGCCGCCACGGCCGCGGCGCCCCCGCCATCCGGCAAGGCGCTGACCAGGCCGCGCAACCGCCCGTCCGGCCCCAGCACGGGACTTCCGGAAGCACCCATCAGGACGGGGAGCCGCGCCTTGAAGCCGCGGCCGAAGCCAGGCAGGATGGCATCCGGAAGTTCGACGGTGCCGCTGACGCCGGCGGCCCAGACCGGCTCGCCCGCCCGGACCGGGTGAGGATGCGGGTCCGCGGGGCTCAGGCGTCCCTCCGGATCAGCCAGCACCGCGACATCGGCCGAGGCGGCGCGGCCGAGCACCGGGGCGCGCCAGGACTCGCCATCGGCCCGGCGCGACCGAGACGGCCATGCCCCGCCGCGGCCCCGGGATGCCGTTGAAATCGCCATGCAGCGAGGCGGCGGAGAGGTCGAGTCGCGCCGCGAGGGGCGTCCGCCCTCCCTCCGTCGCCGGCAGGCCGGCGCAGGCGGGCGGGGCCAGCAGCCCGAGCAGGGCTCGGCGCGAGGAGATCGGCAGGGACACGGCGGCATTCCTCCCGAGGGCTCCGCGCCTGTCCCCTCACATCCCCGTCAAGTCGGTGCGGGGACGTTTCGAAGAGCGGCACGCCGGAGATTGTCGCGCGAAGATCAGAACATAGTATGAACAAGCGATGCCCCCCGATCGCCCTTCCCCTCGCCCCGAGTCGCCCCCGGACCCTGCCGTCGCGGACCCCGGGATGGACCGCGGTGCCGTCCTTGCGGCGCTGCGGGCGCGGGTGGCGCGGATCGGCGGCGTGGCGGAGCGGCCGGAAGCGCCCTCCATCTCTCTCTGCCCGGAGATGGACCGGGAACTCGGCGGCGGCCTGCCTCGTGCGGCCCTGCACGAAGTGTTGTCGGGGACGGAGGGCCAGGGCTCCGGCGCCGCGGCAGGCTTCGCGGCCCTGCTGCTCGCGCGGTCGGGGGGCACGGTGTTCTGGATCGCGCGGGATCCGGATGCCTGGCCGCCGGGCCTCGCGCGCTTCGGCCTGCCGCCGTCCCGGCTGATCGTCGCGCGTCCGGGCAACGGGACGGATGCGCTCTGGGCCATGGAGGAGGCGCTGCGCTGCCCCGCCGTCTCCGGCGTGCTTCTGGTCTCCGAGCGGCCCGACCCCACGGCGATGCGGCGGCTGCAACTGGCGGCGGAGACGGGCGGCGGGATCGGGCTGCTGCTGCGGGAATCGGAGAGCGAGGAGGGCCCGGCCCTCGCGACGACGCGCTGGCGCGTCACGGGACGCGCGGGCGGGCGGCCGAACGACCTGGGCGACCCGCAATGGAGCCTGGAACTGTTACGGGCCCGCGGCGGCCGGCCCGCGCGCTGGACCGTGACGTGGCGGGTCAGCAGCGAGGCGCTGACCGTGGAGGGGATGGAGGAAGAGGCCGCCGCGCCGCGGCGGGCGCGGCGCGTGTGATCTTCTCTCCGGCGTGGGTCTTCCCGGGATGGCCCGGGCGGGCAACCGGCCCGCGGGAGCCATGCGGGGCCATAAAGGGGAAGTGTATGGCCCCGCCCGCCATCGCTAGACGGGGAACGGCCCGACGAACCTGGCCCGCCCGTCAGGCCACGACCCGCTGGACCATCAGCCCCGAGAGCCAGGAGTCCCGCGCGAGAAGGAAGGCCTCCAGCCGCGCCGGGTAATCCGCCCCGACGGCGCCGGCGACCGAAGGCCGCGCTGCCAGCGCCGCACGCCAGGGCGCGACCTTCTGCAGGCTGTCGGCCAGGAACAGGCCGATCAGCCGCTCGAAGGCATCGAGGTACCGGAAGACCGGGGCCCACGCCGCATCGGCCAGGCCGAAGGTCCTGCCCTCGAACCACGGGCCGGCGACCGCGGCCTCGGCCTGCGCGAAGCGGCCTTCCAGGGTGCGGTGCTTCGCCGCGAATCCAGCCTCATCCCGCGCGGCGTAGAGGCCGGCGATGTCGGACAGGGTGGCGGAGGCGAACTCCACCCAGGCCCTGTGCCGGGCGCGGCGGACGGGGTCGGCGGGGAGGAGACCGCCGCCGGAGACCTCGTCCAGGTATTCGGCGATCGGCGCGCTCTCGAAGAGGACAGCGCCGTCCACGACCAGCAGCGGGACCTTGCCGGTCGGGGAGATCGCGAGGAACCAGTCGGGCTTGGCCGAGAGGTCCACGAACTCCCGCTCCAGCAGGATCCCCTTCTCCGCCGCGACGATCGCCGCGCGCTGGACGTAGGGGCAGAGGGGGTGGCTGACGAGGCGCATCGGCTCAGGCCCGCGCCGCCAGGAGCGCCCGGCCGCCGGGATACGCTGCCAGCGGCCGCGACGGCCGGAGAGCGTAGGCGCCGTCGCCCAGCATGGCCTGTGCGACCGTCAGGACCGCGAGATAGGCCGGGTATTCCCACCCGCCGCCCGTCGCGGTGAAGACCCAGCCATTGGGCCAGTGCACCGTCAGCGCGCCGAGCAGGACGGGCAGCAGCGCCACCGCCGCGACCCGCGCATGGATGCCGAGCACGAGCATCGTGCCGCCCACGGCTTCCACCGCGAAGGTCAGGTAGGCCAGCCAGGGCGGCAGGCCGATGGAGGCGAAATAGGCGGCCGTCCCCGGCAGGCCGAAGGTCAGCGCCTTCAGCAGGATGGAATGGGCCAGGAACATGAGGCCCAGGGCAACCCGCAGCAGCGTGGTGGCGAGGGCGGTGGGGTGATCGGTCATCGTGACGTCCCATCGTTGCAAGTGCATCTATCTTGATGCGTTTGCATCGATCAGTCAAGCTTGATGCAGATGCATCAGATCACGATGTTCCGACCGATGCCGAAGCCCACTGACGCCGCCACCCTCGCCTGGGCCCGCCTGCTGCGGGCGCATGACGCCGCGCTTGCCCGCGTCGAGGCCGCGCTGGAGGCGGGCGGGCATCCTCCGCTGGCTTGGTACGACGTGCTGCTGGAACTGGAGCGCGGCGGGCCGCAGCGCCCACGCGACCTTCAGGCCGCGCTCCTCCTGGCGCAGTACAACCTCTCCCGCCTGCTGGACCGGATGGAGCGCAGGGGGCTGATCGAGCGGGGCGACTGCGAGACCGACGGCCGCGGCCAGACCATCGCGCTGACCGAGGCCGGCACGCGGGCACGCCGCGATGCCTGGCCGACCTACGCCGCCGCCATCCAGGACGCCGTCGGGCGCCACCTGACCGAGGAGGAGGCGAGGACCCTCGCCGATCTCCTCGGCCGGATCGCTGGGCGGGGTTAGGCCGCTTCCGCCTTCATCAGCCGATCCATCGTGATCGGCAGTTCCCGCACGCGAAGGCCGGTCGCGTGAAAGACGGCATTGGCGATGGCTGCCGGCGTCGCGACGATGCCGATCTCGCCCAGCCCCTTCACGCCGATCGGGGAGACGCGCGTCTCCAGCTCATCCACGAAGAGCACGTCGATGTCGTGGATGTCGGCGTTTACCGGCACGTGGTACTCGGCGAGGTTGTGGTTCATGAAGCGGCCGCGCACGTGGTCCAGCAGCGTCTCCTCATGCAACGCCATGCCGATCCCCATGACGACGGCGCCCATGACCTGGGACCGCGCGGTCTGAGGATTCAGGATCTTGCCCGCGGCGACGGCGTTGACCACGCGCGTGACGCGGATCTGGCCGAGTTCCTCGTCCACCCGCACCTCCGCGAAGCAGGCGGAATGGGTGAAGCCGGAATAGCGCAGCGCGCCGACGGGGTCGGGGTGCACTGTTTCCTCGGCCTCGATCCGGTCGGTGCCGCTGTGCTGCAACACCTCCTCCAGCCGCAGGCCTCGCGACGGGTCATTGAGCAGGGCGATGCGGCCGTGACAGAAGACGACCTGCTCGATCGAGGCGTTGCCGAGCGGCGAATCATCAAGCTTGCGCGCGAGCTTCAGCACCCGCTCCTGCACCGTCCGGCAGGCCTTCGCGACAGCCGAGCCGACCGAGGCCGCGGCCCAGGACCCGCCCTCGACCGGCGATTTCGGCAGCGACGAATCACCCAGCAGCGCCGTGACCCGATTCATCGGCAGGCCCAGCGCATCGGCCGCGACCTGGGTCATGATGGTGTAGGTGCCCGTGCCGATGTCGGCGGAAGCGGTGGCGACTTCGAGCCCGCCATCGGCGGTCAGCACGGCACGGGCGGAGGTCGTGGCCATCTGCGCTTCCCAGGCACCGGTCGCGACGCCCCAGCCGGTGAGCTCGCGGCCCTCCTTCATCGACCGCGGCGCGGCGCTGCGACGGGACCAGCCGAAGCGCTCGGCACCCATCTGGTAGGCGGCGCGGAGCTCCTTGCTCGTGAAGGGGCGGTTCTTGTTCCCGTCCTCCTCCGCGTAGTTGCGCATACGAAAGGCGAGCGGGTCCATGCCGGCCTTGTAGGCCAATTCATCCACCGCGGATTCGAAGGCGAAGGTGCCGGTCGGCGCACCGGGCGCGCGCATATCGGCGGGGGTGCAAAGGTCCGTCTTCGCTAGCTTGTGAGTCAGCGCCACGTTGTCGCAGCGGTGCAGCAAGCCGGACCAGTTGACGATGGATTCCTGGTAGTCCTCGTAGTTCGACGTATTGGAAATTACGTCGTGCCGCACGGCGGTGAGCGTGCCCGACGCATCCGCACCGAGCCGCACCTCCTGCAGCGTATCGGGGCGGTAGCCCAGGCTGAAGGTCTGGTCCCGCGTGAGCATCACGCGCACCGGGCGTTGCAGCTTCAGCGCGGCCATGACCGCGAGCGTCAGTTGGTGATGCGGCCGCAGGCCGGAGCCGAAGGCACCGCCGACATAGGGCGACAGGACCCGCACCTTGTCCTTCGAAAGCCCGAAGACGCCGCTGACGTAGCTTTGCGTGTTCTGCACCCCCTGGATCTTGTCGTAGATCGTCAGTCCCCCGTCCGGGCTGGGAATGGCGATGCTGGCGTGCATCTCGATGGGGTTGTGGTGCTCAATACCGATCCGGTAGTGCCCACCGGCCTTGTGCGGCGCGGCGTCGTAGGCCGCATCGGCGTCACCACGCGGCGAGGGCGGCGGCTCGATGCCCGAACGCTTCTTCGGCGGAACGTAGGCCTTCTTCGCAGCCAGCGTCACGTCGGTCTCGTGCGGGTCCACGTCGTACTCGACCTGGACCAGCGTCGCGGCGTGGCGCGCCGTTTCGAAATCCTCGGCGATCACCAGGGCGACGGGCTGGCCGCTGAAGTGAATCTCCTTATTCCACAGCGGGCGAAAGGGCGTGCCGGGCGGGGCGACATCATCCTGCCAGGGGCCGTTGCGCCAAGCCGTCTTGGGGCGGTTCTCATGCGTCAGGATTTCCACCACGCCGGGCACGGCACGCGCGGCTGCCAAGTCCATCCTGCGAACGGAGCCGCGCGCGACGGCGGAGGACACGACGTAGCCATGCAGCAGCCCGGGCACCTGCGCCTCGGCCGCATAGCGCGCGGCGCCCGTAACCTTGACGCGCCCGTCCACGCGGCGCTGCGGCGTGCCGACCAGTCCGGCCGAGGGGGAATAGGTGACGTCGTGGGGGAGGCTGACGGACATTCTGGCCCTCACGCGATGCGCTTGTCGGTCTGGGACTGCGGCGTGCCCGCGGCGGCCTGCGCGAGCGCGCGGTGGATCGCACGGCGGGCAAGGTCGATCTTGAAGGCGTTGTGCTGGAAGCCCCGCGCGCCCTCGAGCAGGTACTCCGCCACTTCATCGAAACGGCGGGGATCGGGGCGGATGCCCTCGATCATCCGCTCCGCCGCCTCCACGCGCCAAGGCTTGTGCGCGACACCGCCGAGCGCGATGCGGGCTCGGCGGATCGTACCGTCCTCGATCTCCATCGCCGCCGCGACGGAGACGAGCGCGAAGGCGTAGGACAGCCGGTCGCGCAACTTCAGGTAGGTGTGGTGCAGCCCGAAGCGGTGCGCCGGCAGCTCGACCGCCAGTACGATTTCGTCGCGCGCCAGGTTGGTATCACGCTCCGGCTCATGGCCGGGCAGACGGTGAAACTCCGCCATCGGAATCCGCCGCTCGCCACCTGGTCCCGCGACGTGCACCACGGCCTCCAGCGCCGCGAGGGCCACGCACATGTCCGAGGGATGAGTCGCGATGCACCGCTCGGAATGGCCGAGGATGGCGTGGACGCGGTTGACGCCGGAAATGGCGGGACAGCCCGTCCCTGGCTCGCGCTTGTTGCAGGGCATCTGCGCGTCGTAGAAGTAGTAGCAGCGTGTCCGTTGCAGCAGGTTGCCGCCTATCGTCGCGGCGTTGCGCAACTGCGCCGTCGCGCCCGCCAGCAACGCTGAGGACAGCAGCGGCCAGCCCTCCCGCACCGTGGGATGGTAAGCGGCGTCGGTGTTCGTCACCAGCGCGCCGATGCGGACCGTGCCGTCCGGGCGAGCCTCGACCTGCTTCAGCCCGGGAAGGCGCGACACGTCGACCAGACGCGCCGGGCGTTCCACGTGGTACTTCATCAGGTCCACGAGGTTCGTGCCGCCGGCGATCACCTTGGCCGCAGGATTGGTGGCGACCTCGCGCACCGCTTCCGCCACGCTGGACGGGCGCGCGTAGGAGAAGGGGTTCACCGTGCACCCTCCCCTTGCCCAAGCACGTCCTGGATCGCCGCGACGATATTCGGGTACGCGCCGCAGCGGCAGATGTTGCCGCTCATCTGCTCCCGGATTTCCTCGGCCGTCTGCGCCCGGCCCTCTTTCAGAAGTCCGACGCCGGAGCAGATCTGGCCCGGCGTGCAGTAGCCGCACTGGAAGGCGTCATGCGCGATGAAGGCCTCCTGCAACGGATGCAGCGCGCCGCCGGGCTGCACCAGCCCCTCGATCGTCGTGACGGAGCAGTCGTCCTTTGTGACCACCAGGGCCAAGCAGGAGTTGATTCGAACCCCGTCCACCAGAACCGTGCAGGCGCCGCATTGCCCGTGGTCGCAGCCCTTCTTCGTCCCCGTCAGGTCGAGGCGGTCGCGCAGCAGGTCCAGCAGCGAGGTCCAGGGCTCGACCATTAGCCGCAGTGCCTCGCCGTTCACGGTCAGGTTGACGCAGATCGCGTGCTCCGACGTGCGTGCGGGGCGCGCGACCTCTGTGATGACGTTGTGGTCGGGCATCGGGGAAGTCCTGCGAAGGGGCGCTCCCCCGCCGAACGCCACCCGGCGCAAGGCGTTGCCGGCAGCCCCCTCCGTTCCGCGCCCGCAATCGCAGCGAAGCGAATCCGCCGACGTTCCACCCCGACGCCTGGAGACCGCGCATGAAGGCCATCACCTGGCACGGCAAGAACGACATGCGCTGCGAGTCCGTGCCGGAACCGCGGATCGAGCAACCCACCGACTGCATCATCAAGGTCACGTCCTGCGCGATCTGCGGCTCCGACCTGCACATCATGGATGGGGTGATCCCGGACATGCGCCGCGGCGACGTCGTGGGCCATGAATGCATGGGTGAGGTCGTGGAGATAGGCCGCGACGTCCGCAACCTGACGGTTGGCGACCGCGTCGTCGTGCCTTTCACCATTTCCTGCGGCGAATGCTTCTTCTGCCGGCGCGGCTGGTTCTCGGGCTGTGAGCGGTCCAACCCGCAGGAGAGCCGGGAGAAGGTCTCACGCATATGGGGCAATTCGCCCGCCGCGCTGTTCGGCTATTCCCACCTCCTCGGCGGCGTGCCCGGCGGGCAGGCGGAATACGTGCGCGTGCCCTATGCCGATGTCGGCCCAGCGAAGGTCCCGCCGCACCTGACGGACGACCAAGTCCTGTTTCTCTCCGACATCTTCCCGACTGGCTACATGGGTGCGGAGTTCTGCGACATCCGGGGCGGCGAGACGATCGCCGTCTGGGGCTGCGGCCCCGTCGGGCAGTTCGCCATCCGCTCCGCGTTCCTCCTCGGTGCGGAACGGGTCATCGCCGTGGACACGGTGCCGGAGCGCCTGGCCCTCGCCCGCGCGGCCGGGGCCGAGACGCTCGATTTCATGCAGGTCGACGTGTACGAGCGTATCATGAATCTGACCGCAGGCCGCGGCGCCGATGCCTGCATCGACGCGGTGGGTACCGAAGCCTCCGGGACCGCCTCCGTCGACAGCGTCATCGACCGCATCAAGGTGGCGACCTTCATGGGCACGGACCGGCCGCACGTGCTGCGGCAGGCGATCCATTGCTGCCGCAACTTCGGCATCGTTTCGATCATCGGCATCTATGGCGGGCTGCTGGACAAGATCCCGTTCGGCTCGGCCGTCAACCGTGGCATCACGATGAAGATGGCCCAGACCCCCGTGCAGCACTACCTGCGGAAGCTGCTGGGCTGGATTGAGGAGGGCAAGATCGACCCTTCCTTCGTCATCACGCACCGTGCCCGGCTGGAAGACGGACCCGACCTCTACGGCACGTTCAGGGACAAGAAGGACGGCTGCATCAAGGTCGTCCTAAAACCCGGATCGTAGCGAACACTCCACGGAATGGCCCGGAAGGGTGATCCGGCGACCGTCGCAAGGGATGCGTGGCAGGCTACGGAGCGCGGCGGCGGAGATATCGTCTTCGGTCCAAACAACAGGGCCGCGATGCCGAGCGTCACGCCCTCCGCGGCGCTCGCGCATCAGTACGCGAAGCAGGTGCCTTCCGGCTCAGCGGAGCAGTAGCGGCAGGCGCGAGGTCCCGCGGGCCGTGCCCGCGGGACCCTCGGCGCGCTTCGGATCAGCGGAACCCGAGAAAGCCGAGGATCGCGAGGACGATCACGACCAGACCGACGATGTAGATGATGCTGTTCATGGCCGCAGCTCCTGGTTGAACGGCCGCCTGCGCGGCGGGCATGGAAGATACGCAGCTGACACCGAATCGTTGCGGCAAAGACCTCAGGAACGTTCCGGTAAACCCGGATGTGACGGATCAGCCGCGGGACACACCGGCCGGCGCGTCCCACGGCTGCCCTGCCTGTCGTCAATAGAAGGCGAAGTCGGTCGCGCTGATCTGCGGCACGCCGTTGAGGAGCACGGCGATGACCGGGGCGCCCGAGCCGCTGCCGTCGGCATCATAGAAGAGGTAGCCGGAGGCGTTGTTGTAGAGGAAGGTCGGCGTATTGAAGGCCGCCGCCGGGACGTCGCTGCTGACGAAGAAGTTGCCGCCCGGATTGATCTCGCTGACCCCGAAGGCCGCCGCGCTGAACTGCAGTTTGTCCTGCCCCGGGGTGAAGTCGTAGATGAAGTCGGCGTCGTTCTGCGCGCCGTTGAAGAAGTCTGCTCCGCTCTCGAAGCGGAAGTAGTCGGCCCCGGCACCGCCGAGCATCTCGTCGTGCCCAATGCCGCCGATGAGGACGTCGTCGCCGGCCCCACCGTTCATGAACTCGAAGGTGCCCGCGCCGGCCGAGAGGACGTTGTTGTTGGCATTGCCGATGACCGCGTTGTTCGCGCCGTTGCCCGTGCCGAAGATCGCGGCCGAGCCCTCAAGCAGGAACAGGGTCTCGATGTTATCGACGAGGGCGTAGTCGTTGTAGGTGTAGACCTCGTCGTAGCCCTCGCCCGGCTGCTCGATGACGGTGTCCTGCGGCCCGGTGATGACGTAGACGTCGTCGCCGGCGAGGCCGATCAGGATGTTGACGTTGGCGTTGCCGACAAGGGAGTTCCCGCCGGCATTGCCGATGCCGTTGCGGGCGACCGAGCCCTCCTGCAGGACGAGTGCCTCGACGTTCGCCGCCAACGTGAAGTCCACGGTCGAGTAGACGATGTCGTAGCCGTTACCCACGCCGTTCGTTTCGACCAGCGCATCGTTGCTATTGTCCACGACGTACTGGTCGTCACCCGCGCCGCCCACGAGGGTGTCAGCGCCCGTGCCGCCGTCCAGGATGTCGATCCCGTCGCCCCCATCGATCAGGTCCGACCCATCGCCGCTCCGCAGCACGTCGTTGCCGGTGAAGCCGGTCAGGGTGTCGTTCCCGCCATTGCCCGTGATCGTGTCGTTACCCGCATTTCCGAGCAGGCTGTTGCCGATCTCGTCGCCGATCAGCGTGTCACTGAAGTTCGATCCCGCGACATTCTCGATGCCGATGAGCGTATCGCCCTGCGCGTCACCGCCGCCAACGTCGGTCGAGACATTGAGATTCACATAGATGGGCGCTGGCGAGTCGAAGTACGCCGCGACGTCGGTTCCGATCCCGCCGTTCACGAGGTCACCGTCGGCGCCGCCCGTCAGGGCGTCGTTACCGGCGCCACCGTCGAGCGCGTCGACGCCGGCCCCGCCCTGAAGGTCATCCTCGCCGCCGAGGCCGGCCAGGGTGTCATTGCCGGCGTTGCCAAACAGCGTGTTGCCGTTGTTGTCTCCGGTCAGGCTGTCATTGAAGCTCGACCCGACGATGTTCTCGAAGCCACTGATCGAGTCACCCGCCTCTTCTGAGCTGCCGGCCTGCAGGCTGGTCAGAAGACTGACGACCACACCTGCGGCCGCGGCCGAATAGGCCACGCTGTCGCGATCGTTCGCGCCGTCTCCGCCCCGCATCGTGTCGGCGCCCGGGCCGCCGATGATGAAGTCGCTCCCGCCACCGCCATCGAGGGAGTCATTGCCCGCGTCTCCGAAGATGTTGTCGGCCGCACTCGTGGCAGGACCGCCGACGACGCCCAGCGTGGCCTGCGTCGGGGTGATGACGTCATTTCCGGACGTACCGATGATGTTCGCCATGTTACGAGCTCCTCCATCTTCTCAGCGGCCTGGCACCGGCGCCCCGACATCGGGGCGGCATTCGCCGGCGGCGCCACGCACGAAACCGGGCCTTGAACGGCCCAGAAGGTCAGGGGATGCGCTGACGGTTTCGCGACCTCGAAGCAAAATTTTCGGCGTTCCATTCGGTCTGGGGGATGGCAGGTCGCGCATCACCCCGCGCGGAAGGTCGTCGCGCCCGCAGTTCGCCGGCCGGCCGGGCCCGGGAGGCGGGGCTCCGGCGGGCGGTTGATCCAAAAGGACCGGTCGTTCGCCGCCTCGATCCGCAAGGGCGCGCGCGCCCGCCTGTCCGCTTCCATCCGCCGCACTGCCGCCGCGAAGGCCGGCGTCAACTGGCTGATCTCGGCCATCGCCCCGGGCGCGTCCGCAGGCGCCGCGGGCAGGCTTCCGTATCGGGAAGCATCCGGCCAGATCGCGACCACGCGCCGCGCGTAGTCGTAGCCGCGCTCCGTCCCGTGGGAATGGTAACTCGCCGCCGCGTGGTGCCAGTTTCCCGTCGTTGCGTAGAGCGCGCGAAGGAACCGGCTGGCATAGGCGGCATTCGTCGCCGGGTCGAAAGCCGCATCCACGGACGCGAAGGCCTGCGGGTGATGCATCAGGTTGACCTGGGCGCAGCCCACGTCGATCGACTGGACGCCCGCCATGCGCAGGGCGGCCACCGCGGCGACCGCTTCCTGCTTCGTGCCGTAGTAGTAGCCGCGGCCGCCCGCGTTGATCGTCCAGGGCCAGGGAACGACCCGGCCGGTCAGCGGGTCGGGACGCCCGCTCTCGACGAACGCGATGCTGCGCAGGAGATAGGGCGGAAGGCTGGCCGCGCGCTCCGCCGCTGCGATGGCCGGCAGGCAAAGTGTTCCGGCCGACGGTTCCGGCGGGATCGGGGCGGTCGACGAGGAACCCGTGGCCGCCGCGTCGGAAAAGCTCCCGAGGAGGACGAGCGTGATGGCGATCGGGATGGAGCACCCATCGGTACGTGGCGTACCGATGTCTGCCGGAGTCCTCGCGTTGCTCAAGGTATCGTCCTCACTGACGATCGCTGCGCTAGCGTCAGCGATCTGTCCAAGGCCACTCAAGATCAGGTCATCCACGGCATGCCCGCCCAGGCTGGCCGCTGGTTCACGAAGGATTGAGTCTGCGTCGGCGTGATCGGGCGCAGGCAAGGAGTTGAGCCCTGCGCGGACAAGCGGCTTTCACCGCACGGCAGCCGGAGAGATCGAAACCATGAGCGGAGCGACGGTGTCGGTCGCCGTATTTGCGCATGACGAAGAGGCCTCGATCCGGTCTTGCCTCGAAGCCCTGGCGCAGATCGCCGGCGAGGCGACTTTGTCGGTGCACGTCCTCATCAACGGCTGCAGCGACGGGACAGAGGCCGTGGTCCGCGCCTATGAGACCAAGGCCTACGCGCTCAACCCGGTTGTCCTCCCGCGCGGCGACAAGGCGGAGACCTGGAACCACTACGTCCACGTCCTCGCTCCGGCCGACGCGACGCTACACGTGTTCACGGACGGCGATGTCACGGTGGCGCCGGGGTCGGTGACGGGCATGCTCGCGCACCTGCGCGACGAGCCCGCGGCGCTTGGCTGCGCCACCCTGCCGCTGACGGGCCGGAGCCGGCAGGCCTTCCGCGAGAAGCTGCTCTCCAGGCGGGAGATGGCGGGAAACCTCTACGGCCTGCGTGGCAGCGTGGTCGCGGCCTTGCGCTCCCGCGGCATCCGGTTGCCGGCCGGCTTCATCGGGGAAGACGGGCTCGTGACGACGCTTCTTCGCTACGACCTCGACACCCGGGGTCACCGCGACGACCGGCGGATCGTCGCAACCGAGGAGGGTGGGTTCCGCTACCCCGCCCTTTCACCCTGGTCGCCGCGGGACATGCGGATCTATCTTCGTCGGCGGATCCGCTACGCCCTGCGCCGTCGCCAGGACGCCATGCTCTACCCTCTCCTCTTCGAGCGCGGGGTCGAGGCGATGCCGCGCGAGATCGAAGACCTCTATCGCACCCGCGGCGAGGATCCCGGCCCTGCCGTGTCGGGGCTGGAGAGGCTGTTCGACAGGCTGGCGGCGCGGCGCATCGGTCGCGCCGTCGCGGTCCGTCAGGCCCGGCCTTCCCAGAGCGCCGCGTAGGTCGCGAACATCGCTTCCTCGTCGTAGTCCCGCTCCGCCTTCGCCCGGTTCGCGGCGCCGAGCCGGGCGCGGGACGTGGCATCCGTCAGGAGCGGCCGCAGCGCGTCGGCCAAGGCGCCGTCGTCGAGGTCCGCCAAATGCGGCGCGTTCTCCGTCGCGACCATCCCGGCGACGTCGCCCACGCGCGTCGCCACGACCGGTAGCGCGGTCGCCATCGCCTCGAGCACGGAGAACGGCATCTGCTCCGTGTCGGAGGACAGGGCGAAGACGTCCATCGCGCGATAGGCGGCCGCGGGGTCGGGGATGGGCCCAGCGAAAAGGTTGACGTCCGCGAGCCCCTCGGCGCGCGCGAGGGCCTCGAGCGCCGCGCGTTCCTCCCCGCCACCGACGACAAGCAGGCGCACCGCCATGCCCTCCCGGTGCAGCCGGGCGACGGCGCGGATCAGTCGCCCCAGGTTCTTCTCCCGCCGCAGGGCCGCGACGGTCCCGACGACGGGGCCTTCGCCCGGGACGTCCAGGGCGGCCGGCGGCCCATCCGGGCGGAAACGGGACAGGGCGACGCCGTTGGGAACGAAGCGCAGCCCGCGCTCCGGTAGAAGCCAGGCCTCACGCGCCGAGCGGAGCAGCACGCCCGAGGGCAGGACCACCGTCGAGCGGCGCAGAGACAGGCGGCGCGCCAGCATCCGGCGGGGCTTCTGGCCGCTCGCCTCGTCCGGACCGAACCCGTCCTCCGTATGGACATGACGGACTCGCGGCGGGGCCAGGTTGGCGATCGCCCACTCGATGGCGCCCCAGTTGCTCGTCACGAGGACGTCGGGGCCGACCCGGCGCAATGCCGCGCGGATCGAGAGCAGACGTTGCGGGAAGTTCCTGGCCTTCGTGTCCGGCGCCGCCAACACGGTGTGCGGCACGGCAAGCCGCGCGGCGCATTCCGTCCGCCCATCGAGGGACACGATCGCGTGACGGAACCGGTCACCCCAGCGGTTCGCGACGGCGGCGAACCGCACCTGAGCGCCGCCGACCGCGAAGGTGGGGAAGACGTGAAGGACGAGCGGCGCGCCGCGGGATGGACGCGCGGCGCCGGATGTCGTCACGGTCGGAAAGGTCAACGCCCAGGGGTCCCCGCATGATCCGCCGCGCGCTCGTCGCGTTCCTCGTCACCGGAATCGGACCGGCACTGATCGGACCGGCCCTGGCGGATGGGCGCATCCTGCGCGTAGGCCCCGGTGAGGTCCACTCCACGCCGGGCGAGGCGGCGGCGGCCGCGCGGCCCGGCGACCGCGTGCTCATTGAACCGGGCGTTTACCGCGAATGCGCAGTCTGGCGCGCGCCGGACGTGACGGTGGAGGCGGCCGGGGGTCCCGTCGTGATCACCGGGCCAGTCTGTGGCGGCAAGGGCCTGTTCGTCGCGGCCGCGCCGAACCTGACGGTGATCGGGCTGACCTTCGAGGGCGCCCGGGCCGAGGCGGGCAACGGCGCGGGAATCCGCGCCGAAGGTGGCGACCTGACGGTCCGCGGCAGCACGTTCCGCGACAACGAGAACGGGATCCTCACTGCCGCGAACCTGCCGTCGGCGCGCCTCCTGATCGAGGACAGCACCTTCCTGCGCAACGGTGCGCTGCGCGAGGGACGTGAGTGCGCGCACGGGATCTACGCGGGGAACCTCGCGCTCGTTGCCGTGCGCGGCAGCCGCTTCGCGGGCACCCAGGCCTGCCACCACGTGAAGTCGCGCGCCCAGCGGACGGAGGTGGAGCGCTCCGTGATCGAGGACGGGCCTGACGGCACCTCCTCCTACCTCGTCGACGTGCCGAACGGGGGCGACCTGCTGCTCCTGCGTAACCGCCTCCGGAAGGGGCCGCAGACCGGCAACCCGACGGCGGCCATCGTGATCGGCGCGGAGGGGGTGCGGCGGCCGACGGCGTCGCTGCGCATCGAGGCAAACGACTTCCAGAGCCTGCTCGCGGGGCCGACGACCTTCGTCGTGAACCGGACCGGGACGCCGGCGACGCTCGTCGGCAACAGGATCCTGGGCAGCGTTGCGCCGCTCGTCGGACCGGGTTCCGTGCGCTGACTCCCGCCATCCATTTCACCTTCGGGTGATTACGCGCCCGGCCCGACACCGTGATGCAACCGCAACCGTCACCCTGGCCTTTCACGCCCAAGCCTGCGCTGCCAAGCACGCGTCGCCTGGTCACCGGTCGTGCCAACAAACCTTGGTGACGACACGTCCCGGACGGATGCGAGGAGGGGGGCAGGCGTGTATGGCCGATGCGCGGCAGCCGCCTCAAAGGGCGGGGCGCGCCTACCGGAGAGGGGATGATGCTGATTTTGGAACGAGGTGACACTCTGCCGCCGCGCCGCGCTTCGACCCGCCGCTGGCGTGCAGCCGTCGCGGTCCTTGTCCCCCTGCTGGCGGTCGCGTGCTCCTCGAACTACGCGCCACCTCAGTTGGCCGCCCTCGAGACGCCTGCGACCTACATCATCGGTCCGGGGGACACGCTCAGCATCTTCGTCTACCGCGCGCCCGAGTTGTCGGTGGAGTTGCCCGTGCGACCGGACGGCCGCATATCCATGCCGCTGGTCCCGGACATCGACGCCGCCGGGAAGACGCCGACGCAGTTGTCCGAGGACATCTCGCGCCGCCTGCGCGAGTACATCCGCGAACCCAACGTCTCCGTCATCGTGAAGTCCTTCGTGGGACCGTCCACGAGCCTCGTCCGCGTGATCGGCGAGGCGGCACAGCCGGTCTCGATTCCCTACCGCGAAGGCATGACGCTGCTCGACGTCATGATCGCCTCCCGCGGCCTGACCCGCTACGCCGCCGGCGACCGCGCCCGCCTCGTCCGCCGGGGCCCCGGCGGGTCCGAAGTCATCCCGGTCCGCCTCTCCGCGCTGCTGAAGGACGGGGACATCGCGCAGGACGTCCGGATGCGTCCCGGCGACACGATCGTCATCCCGCAAAGCTGGTTCTGAGGTCCCGCCACGGTGTCCATCCTGCCTGATATCAGGCGCTACGCCGCGGTGGCCTGGCGTCACCGCTGGAAGGCGCTGCTCGTCGCCTGGATCGTCTGCCTCCTCGGCTGGGGGGCGGTGCACATGATCCCCAATTCCTACCGCTCGACCGCACGGATCTACGCGGATGCCGACGTCATCCTCGGGCAGGCGCTGCGCGGCATCGCCGTGGACGGCGCCACGGCGTCGCAGGTCGAGGTGCTACAGCGCACGCTGTTGAGCCGGCCGAACCTGGAGCGCGTCGTCGCGCGCACGGACCTCGACCTTCGCGTCTACGACGAGACTTCGCGGGACGGGCTGATCCAGTCGCTCGCCCGGCAGATCAGGATCACGCCGCAGACCCGGAACCTGTTCCAGATCGAGTACTCCGACCCTGATCCACGGGTCGCGCAGGCGGTCGTGCAGACCCTGCTGAACCTCTTCATCGAGCGGGCGACCGGCAACGACCGCCAGCAGATGGAGAACGCGCGGAACTTCATCGGCCAGCAGATCGCGGCCTACGAGGTGCAGCTGCGCGAGGCGGAGCAGCGCCGGGCCGACTTCCGTACTCGCTATATCGATCTGCTGCCGAACGAGAACGGCGGGGCGTCGCGGCTCGAGGCTGCGCGACAGCGGCTCGCGCAACAGCGCGGCGAGCTGCAGGACGCGCGGACGCGCCGAGCCTTGCTCGCGGAGCAGACGGAGCAGACGCCTGCGACGCTCGCGAACGACGCGGGCGCTTCGGGTGCCCCCACCGGGCGGGTCGCGGACCTGGAACGCCAGTTGCGCGAGGCGCAGGGCCGGTTCACCGAGCGCCATCCCGAGGTCCAGGCCCTGCGGCAGGCGCTGGCCGCGGCCCGTACGGGCGGCGATGGCGGTGGGCGCGCGCGCCCGGCCAGCGTGCCGAACCCGCTACGGGAGCAGCTTCGCCTCCGTGTCCTCGACGTGGATGGGGAAATCGCCTCGCTCGAGCGGCAGGTGCGCGACGAAGGCGCCCAGGTGGAGAGGCTCGAGAACCTCGCGCGCAGCGCGCCGCAGCTCCAGGCGCAGCTGCAGAACCTCGACCGCGACTACAACGTGATCCGGCGCCAGTACGAGGAACTGCTGGGCCGTCGTGAATCGCTCCAGGTCGCAGGCGCGGCGCGCGTCGGCGCCGACCAGGTCCGCCTTGAAGTTGTCGAGCCGCCGACGGTGCCGAGCTCGCCGACCAGCCCGAACCGCCTTCTCTTCGATGCTGGCGTCCTCGTCCTCGGTCTCGGCGCGGGGGCCGCGATTGCGGCGCTCGGTGCACTCCTCGACCGCGGGTTCCACTCGACGCGGGACCTCCGCAACCTCGGCCTGCCGGTGCTCGGGGCCATCACGAACCTGCGGCCGCGGCGGCGGACGGGGCCCGCGCTGGCCTTCGGCGTCGCGACGTTGCTGCTCGTCGCAGCCTTCGGCGCGGTCGTCGCGGGCGGGCCGGTGCTGACCCAGAAGATCCCCGAACTCGTCGGAAGGATGCGCGCGTGACTGCGAACCCGAAGGCCCGCTCCCACCTCGTCGAGCGCGCGGCCGAGGCGATGAGCCGGTCGGCCGGCCTCGTCCTCGACGACACCGTCCTGCCGCCGCCGTCCGCCCTGCCGGCGGCTACGGCGACCACCACCGTGATCGATCACACCCCGGCCCCCGCACCGGCGACGGCGCTGGACGGGGTGGCCGCGGTTCCCCCGGCCATCGCGCGGGAGGCGGCCCGCGATCCCATCACGGACGAGACCCTCGTCCGCGCCGGCCTCGTCGCCACCGGCCGGAACCGGGGTGTCGGAGGAGGTGACCCTCATCGCCAACCAGGTCCTCGCCTCGGCGCGGGGGCCGGCGGAGCGACCGGGGCACGATCCCCGCCTGATCCTCGTCACCAGTGCCCGCCCGGGCGAGGGGAAGAGCTTCACGGCCCTGAACCTCGCCGCCGGTCTTGCCCTCGGTGCGGGCCGGTCGGTCCTCCTCGTGGATGCCGACGGGAAGCGCGGCTGCCTCAGCGACCTGCTCGGCCTTTCGACCATGCCAGGCCTCCGGGACCTCGCGACCGACCCCTCCCGTCGCGCACAGCCCCTTGCGCTGCCGACGGCGCATGCGCGCCTCTCCTTCCTCGCCTACGGCACGCTGGCCGAGGGCCGGACCGTTCCCAGCCAGTCCCTCGCCGTCGCGGTGAGGGGCCTGGGCACGGCGTTTCCGCAACACCTGATCATCATCGATTCGCCACCCTGTCTTTCGGCCAGCGAGGCCTCCATACTGGCCAACGTCGTCGGGCAGGTCCTGATGGTGGTGCAGGCGGAGCAGACCCAGCGCGGTGAGGTCGAGGCTGCCCTGGACCTCGTCCAGGTCTGCCCGAACCTGCAACTCGTGCTGAACGGAACCACCATGTCTCCCAAGGACACGTTCGGCGCTTACGACTACGGAAGCTGATGGCCCGACGCCCCGATCCCCGCCCGCACGGTCCTGCCAGGGGGACGTGCCGGCGGGCCGTGCCGCTGGCACTCGCGATCCTCGCCACCCCGGGACCGGTGCTTGCCCAGGGGGTGGATGACACGGGCGGCGCACCCGTCCCGACCGCGACGGGTTCCGGCCTGCCGCAGGGGATCGTCCCCGGCGGGACCGTCGGCTCGCGCGACCCCTTCGGCCAGGCCCCGGTCCGGACGAGCACCTTCTTCGACCTGCCCTTCGACGCGCCGGTAGCACCCGCGGCCGATACCCAGCCGCGCCGCGCCTATGAGTTCTTCCCGAGCATCGGCGGCCAGATCTACGCGACCGACAACGTCTTCCCCGGCAGCCGCAACAGCCGCGCCGACATCGTGACGAGCATCCAGCCGGAGATCCGGGCCACCGCCGACACGCTCCGGTTGCAGGGCTCCCTCTCCTACGCGCCGAGCCTGCGCTTCTACGCCTCCGGCCAGGACGAGACGCGCGTGGATCATCGCCTGAACACCAATGCCATCGTGAGCGTGATCCCCGGCTCGCTGTTCCTGGACCTGCGCGGCAATGCCCGCGTTGTGCCCGTCAATGGCGGCTTCGCCGAGACGGACTCGACCAACATCCGCCGGAACGACCGCTCGCAGACGGTGTCTTTCGCCGCCTCGCCCTACTACCTCCAGCGCTTCGGGTCGGTCGCCAACGCAATCGTCGGCTATACCTACCAGTATTCGCGCCAGGGCGGCGCTTCGGGGACGCTCGACCCGGACAATGCCACCGTCACGAACTCCACGGCCTTCTTCCGCCCGCAGGACTTCTCATCCCACACCGGCTTCGCCGCGGTCCGCACGGGCGAGGCCTTCGGCCGCGTCGCGCTGGAGGCCCGCGTCTCCGGCACGGAATACGAAGGCACCGGCGTGCTCGACGGCGCCCACCGCGCGATCGGCGTGGTGGAGGGGCGCTACGCCTTCTCCCGCGGCATCATCGGCATCGCCGAGGTCGGCTACGAGGATCAGGAATACGGCGGGACCAACCCGCTCTCGATCTCCGAGCCGGTCTGGGGTGCGGGGGTGCGGCTGGAACCCAATGCGGACTCCTCCATCACCGTCCGGGTACGCCGACGCGACGGCTTCACCGCGCCCCAGGCGGAGTTTCGCTGGGCCTTCGGCGCGAACCTACTGCTGACAGGGACTTACGCGGACCGCCTCGGCACCGTCGGGCAACGCGACGCCGACCTGCTGGCGACCACCGCCGTGGATGCCGACGGCCAGCCCTACGACGTGCGGACCGGCGGTCCCTCCCGCGCCTTCGCCAGCGAATCCCTCCTCGCGCTCCAGAGCGGCCTGTTCCGCAACAGGATCGGGAACGCCACCCTCGCCTATTTCCTGCCGCGCGATACCCTCTCGCTCAGCTTCGGCTACCAGGAACGGATCCCCGTCTCCGCCGTCACGGGCACGACGATCTTCCGGCAGGAGAGCACGTCGATCGCGTTGGGATGGAGCCGCAGCCTTTCGGAGGCGACGAGCCTGCTCTCCTCGATCAGCTACGGACGGATCAATACGGGGGCGCCGCGCTCGCTCACGGGCACCGGATCCCTCAACTCCCTCATCACGTCGCAGAGCAGCAACGCCTACACGTTCCGCGTGACCCTGGCGCACCGCTTCAACCAGAATCTGGCTGGCTCGGTGCAGTACCTCATCACCAACCGGCAGACCGAGTTCTCCGACGTGTTCTCCCGGCGCGGCACGAGCGATTCCGTGCAGAACGCGGTGATCGTGAGCGTCCGCCAAGCGCTCTGACGCTCCGCTCTGACGATCCATTGATCGACCGGAGGGCGAAAAGCGCGGGGCAGGTTATCGGGCAGGCGACGCAGAGCGATTAAATTGGACGCCGAACGTTTCGCGTTCCGCTGCGTTATGGCGGAGCAGACGAGGGCCCTGCACCGATGTACGTGGATTTCTACGGCTTCCGGGAACATCCGTTCCTGATGACTCCCGATGCCCGGCTTTTCTACCCGAGCAGCGGGCACGCGCACGCCTACGCGCACCTGACCTACGGCCTCGCCCAACGCGAGGGCTTCATCGTCATCACCGGCGAGGTCGGGGCGGGCAAGACGACCCTGATCGAGAAGCTCTGCGCGCAGCTCGATCCGGCGACCTACGCCGTCGCGCGGATCGCGACGACGCAGGTGGGCGGCGACGACCTGCTGCGCCTCGTCGCCCACGCCTTCGGCGTGCCGTCGGAGGGCACGAAGGCGGCGCTGCTGCAAGGCATCGGGGCCACGCTGCGCTCCTCCGACGTCGGTGGGCGCCGCCACCTGCTGATCGTGGACGAGGCGCAGGCCCTGCCGCTGCCGGCGATGGAGGAGCTGCGCATGCTCTCCAACATCACCGATGGCGGACGGGCGCTGCTGCAGACGATCCTCATGGGTCAGCCGCAGCTCCGGCGCATCATTGCCTCCCCGGACCTCGATCAGCTGCGGCAGCGCGTCCTCGCCTCCTACCACCTCGGCGGCCTCAGCGCCGAGGAGACGCATGCCTACATCGAGCACCGCATGCGCACCGTGGGTTGGGAGGGCCGCCCGACCTGGGAGGACGGGACCTTCGACGTCATCCACCGTCATTCCGGCGGCATCCCGCGCCGCATCAACCGCCTCTGCTCCCGCGTGCTGCTGAGCGGAGCGCTGGAACAGTCGGACGTCCTGACCCTTCCGATGGTCCAGGCGACCGCGCAGGAGCTGGAGGAGGACCTGTCCAGCGGGGCGGATTCCGCGCCCCCCGCGCCACGCGGCGAAGGCTGGGACGGGCGCTACGGGTCGGGCGGGGGTTCCTCTCCCTACGTGGAGCAGGTGGTACGCGACCTCGCCGCCCGCCTCGACGCGTTGGAGCGCGAGACAGCGCGGCGGGAGCGGGTCTTCAACCGGCTGATGGACCTCTTCTCGGAACGCGCGGGACGCCTCTGATGGAGGCGCGGTCAGCGGCGGCACGACACGCGATGAGCGTGGACGTGGAGGACTGGTTCCAGGTGCAAGCGTTCGCACGGACCATCCGGCGCGACGACTGGGAAGGGCTGGAGCGCCGCGTGGAGGCGAACACCGACCGCATCCTCGAGCGCTTCGCCGCGCGGGGCGTGCGCGCCACCTTCTTCACCCTGGGCTGGGTCGCGGACCGGCATCCCGCGCTAGTGCGGCGCATCGTCGCCGGCGGGCACGAACTGGCGTCGCACGGCTACGGACACCAGCTCGTGCACGAGATCGGCGAGGCCGCCTTCCGCGCGGATATCCGGCGCGCAAAGCGGTCTCTGGAAGACGCGGGCGGGGTGGAGGTGCGCGGCTACCGCGCGCCGACCTTTTCCATCAACCCGCGCACGCCCTGGGCCTATGCCGCGTTGGCGGAGGAAGGCCACGCCTATTCCTCCTCGGTCTTTCCCGTGAAGCACGACCTCTACGGGGCGCCGGATGCTCCACGGACGCCGCACCGTCCGCGTCCCGACGGGGTGGTGGAAATCCCGATGACGACCGCGCGCGTGCCCGGCGTGTCGCGCAACCTGCCCTGCGCCGGTGGCGGCTGGTTCCGCTTGCTGCCCTACGCCGTGTTCCGCGCGGGTCTGCGCCGCGCGTCCTCCGAAGGCCTGCGTGGCGTCTTCTACTTCCACCCGTGGGAGGTGGATCCGGGCCAGCCGCGCGTCGCGGAGGCCGGGCGGTTGTCCCGCTTCCGCCACTACACCGGCCTCGCCTCCATGGAGACGAGGCTGGAGCGGCTGCTGCACCACTTCGCCTGGGGACGCATGGATGAGGTCTTCGCCGCCGATATCGGGGCTGCGCGATGAGCGTTCGGATCCACGCCCTCGACGACTCGCGCGCAGTCGCCTGGGATGGCTTCGTGCGCGCCACGCATGACGCGACCTTCTTCCACCTCGCCCCCTGGGCGCGGGTCATCCGCGAAGCCTTTGGCCACCCGACCTATTACGCGATGGCGGAACAGGACGGCGCCGTCGTCGGCGTCCTGCCGCTCGCGCGCATGCGGACCGTGCTCTTCGGCGACAGCCTCTCCTCGACGCCCTACTGCGTCTATGGCGGGCCTGTCGCGGCGACGCCGGAGGCCGCCTCGGCCCTGGAATCCCATGCGCTCGACCTGCAGAAGAAGCTCGGCTCCCCCGTGCTGGAATACCGCCGCCGCGATGCGGTGGATGAGGGGTGGACGGGTCGCCCGCCGCTCTACTTCACTTTCCGCAAGCCCATCCGCATCACCGGCGACGACGCCAAAGACCAGGCCGCGAACATCCCGCGCAAGCAGCGGGCGGAGGTGCGCAAGGGCATCAAGGCCGGGCTGACCTCGGTCTCCGACTCCGATACGGACCGCCTGCACCGCGTCTATGCCGAAAGCGTGCGCAACCTCGGGTCCCCCGTCTTCCCGCGCCGCTACTTCCGCCTGCTCGCCAAGGCCTTCCCGGGCGAGCACGACGTCACGACCGTCCTGCACGAGGACAAGCCCGTCGCCGCCGTCCTGAACTTCCATTTCCGCGAAGAGGTACTGCCCTATTATGGCGGCGGCACGAAGGACGCGCGCGCCCTCTCAGCCAATGACTTCATGTACTGGGAGGTCATGCGCCGCGCCGGGGCCGAGCGCGGCGCGACGCTGTTCGACTTCGGCCGCAGCAAGGCCGACACCGGCGCGTTCTCCTACAAGAAGAACTGGGGGTTCGAACCGCAGGAGCTGCGCTACTGCTACCGCCTCGCACCCGGCGCACGGATCCCGGAGAACAATCCGAACAACCCGAAGTACCGGTATTTCATCCAGGCCTGGAAGCGACTGCCTCTGCCCGTCGCCAATATCCTGGGCCCGCCGTTGGTGCGGGGCCTCGGATGAACCGGCGGCTGCTCTTCCTCGCCCACCGCATCCCGTATCCGCCGGAGAAGGGCGAGAAGATCCGGTCCTGGCATATGCTCTCGCACCTCGCGCGGGACTGGGAGGTCGAGCTCGGCTGCCTCGTGGACGATCCGGCGGACCTGGACCACCTTCCCTTCCTCCGCACGGTCTGCGCGCGGGTGGAGGCGCCCTTCGTCGGGTCGAAGCGGTCCTCCGCCCTCCGTGCCCTGCTGCGCGCGCGTCCCGGTGCGCCCCTCTCCCTCGGCTGGTTCCACGATACGGGCCTCGCGACCTGGGTGGATGAGGGTCTGGCCGCGCGTCGCTACGGCGCCGCGCTGGCCTATTCCTCCGCCGTCGCGCCCTACGTCATGGGTGATGCCGCCCGCTCCATCCGGCGGCGCGTGCTCGACCTCGTTGACGTGGATTCCGAGAAATGGCGCGCTTATGCCGCCGATGCCCGCCTGCCCATGCGCTACGTCTGGGCGCGGGAAGCCACGACCCTGCTCGCCTTCGAACGCCGTGCCGCCATGGAGTTCGACCGCGCCATATTCGTCTCGGAGGAGGAAGCGCGCTGCTTCGCGCGCCTCGCGCCGGAATGCGCCGATCGCCTGGACCACGTGGACAACGGCGTGGACCTGTCGCGCTTCGCCGCCGCTTCGCGCGGGGAAAGCCCCTTCGGCAATGCCCCCGCCATCGTCTTCACCGGCACGATGGACTACCGCCCGAACGTGGAGGCCGTGACTTGGTTCGCGGACGCCGTCCTGCCGCGCCTGCGGGACCGCGATCCCGCGCCGGATTTCTGGATCGTCGGCCAGAACCCTTCCGCCGCCGTGCGCGCGCTGGCCGATCGGCCGGGCGTCCACGTCACGGGTCCGGTTCCCGACGTGCGCCCCTACATCGGTCATGCCGCGGTCGCGGTCGCGCCGCTGCTGATCGCACGGGGTATCCAGAACAAGGTGCTGGAAGCCATGGCCATGGCACGCCCCGTCGTCGCGACGCCCCAGGCCTACGAGGGCGTCCGCGCGAGCGCCGGCCGCGACCTGCTGGTCGCAGACGGTGCGGAGGAAACGGCCGCGCGCGTGGCCGAGGTCCTGGACGGCCGCCATCCCGGCCTCGGCGACCGCGCCCGCGCCGCCGTCATGTCCGGCCATGACTGGGGCGCGACGCTGCGCCGCCTCGACGCGATCCTGGAGGGGACGGGATGAGCACGACCCACGCGCCCCCTGCCCTCGCCGACAACACCGAGGCGCGCGAGGGCTGGCGCATCGCGCTGCCAATCCTCCTGCTCGGCATGGCCGCGCTCGGCTGGCTGTTCCGCACGGAAGTCGCAGCGGCCGTCCGCACCTGGGAAGCCTCCACCGCCTACAACCACTGCTGGCTCGTCCTGCCGGTCGCCGCCTGGCTCGCATGGCAGCGGCGCGACCGCTTCGCCGTGCTGCGGCCGCAACCGCAACCCCTCGTCGCCCTGCTCGGCCTCGCCCCCGCACTCGCCTGGTTCGCGGCGGAACGCATGGGGATCATGGAGGGTCAGCAATTCGCGGCCCTCGGCCTGCTCTACGTCCTGCTGCTTGCCGTCCTGGGCTGGCGCGTCTGCCGCGCCATGGCGGTACCGCTCGCCTACCTCGTCTTCCTCGTCCCCTTCGGCGCCTTCACCGTGCCTCTCCTGCAATCCATCACGGCCCGTCTCGTGGATTTCGGACTGAACTTCACGGGCATCTCCCACTACGTGGACGAGCTCATCATCGAAGTTCCCGCAGGCGTCTTCTACGTCGCCGAGGCCTGCGCGGGTTTGCGCTTCGTCATCGCGGCGCTCGCCTTCGGCGCGCTCTACGCGGCCGTCATGTTCCGCTCGCCCTGGCGCCGCGCGGCGGTGATGGTCATCGCCGTCGTCGTGCCGATCCTCGCGAACGGCATCCGTGCGCTCGGCCTCGTCGTCATCGGCCAGTACCAGGGCTCCGCGGCTGCGATCGAGGCTGACCACGTCACCTATGGCTGGGTGTTCTTCTCCATCGTGCTGCTGCTGATGATCCTGGCCGGTCTTCCCTTCCGCCAGGACGGCGCGCCGCCCCGCGTCACGCGACCCACCCCGCCCGGGCCGTCGCCGCGGCCGGTAGCCGTCGCGACCGCCGCGGCCCTTGCCATCTCGCTCGCCGCGGTGGGACCGGCGGCGGCCCGCGCCCTCGACCGCGCTGGGGCGGCCCCGCCGCAGCGCTCGCCCTTGGCGCTCCCGGACATCCCGGGATGCGCATCGCGTCCGGACGGCACGCTCGACTGCGGCGGGGTCACCGTCTCCGCCGCTATCCTTGCCTTCCACCCGTCCACGAACTGGCGCGCCGTGGTCGCGGCCCGGCGTGAGGCCGCGGGCGGGGAGGAGGACGAGGACGTCACCTTCTCCGTGTCGATGCTGGGTGGCGCGTGGCGCGGCCGCGTGGCGCATGCCCGCCGCGGTACGCCCGCTTCGGCCTGGGGCGTCGCCACCTGGCTCGATGGTCACCCGGCCGGGGACGGCCTCCGCACGCGGGCAAGGCAGGCGCTGCGACCCTTCCAGGACTCGCCAGGGCGGCCGGTGCTCGCGGTGATCGAGGTGCGCCCAAGGGATCAGGCGGACGCCACGCGGGACGGAAGCGTGCTCCGCAACGTGCTGGAACGGCACGGGCCGGCTCTCGCGGCCGCCGCCGCCGCGGCGTCAGGGGGACGCGGCGGGTCCTGACCGGCCGCGACCACGCGCGCGGCCGACGCGCACGCTGGGGGCCCGCCGCGCGCTCGCAAGCGCGAGCCGTCAGTTCCAGACGAAGTCGGCCGCCGAAAGCTGGGCGAGGCTAATCCCATCCAGGACGACCCGCATATCCGCCGTCCCGTTGCCGTCGGTATCCACGAGGAGTTGGTGCGCCGCTTCCACGTAGCGCGCCTCGGAGCTGCCCTGGCCCGTGAACTCCGCCGCACCACGGAACGCGAAGTCGCCGTGAATCAGGCCCTGGAAGACCAGCAGGTCCGCCCTGCCGTCGAAGTCGGTGATCCGGTCCGGCGCCTCGGCCGTCGAATCCGACACCGCCGTGAACACGAAACGGTCGCCGCGCGCACCGCCGGACATGACGTCGGCGCCAGCGCCGCCGAGGAGCGTGTTCGCGCCGGCACCCCCGATCAGGACGTCGCGACCCGCCCCGCCCTCCACGCGGGTGGCGGCATTGCCCGTCACGACAATCCGGTCGTCCGCAGCCCCGCCGATCACCGTCTCGGTGTTCACGACGGCGATGCTGTTGTCACCGTCCGAGGAGAGCACCAGCCGGTCGGCGCCGCCGCGCAGGTCGAAATGCCCGTGGGTCACCGCCGTGCCGAGGGTGACCTCGTCGGCGCCGCTGCTGCCGACGACGCTCTCGGTGTTGAGGAGGGTGAGCTTGTTGGCGCCGGTGGCCGAGAGGTAGAGCGTGTCTCGCCCGTCGCCGAGGTCGACGGTCCCGCCCGAGAGGGGCGTGCCGAGGATCACCGTGTCCTGCGCGGCGCCCCCGATCACGGTCTCGACGTTCCAGGCCCGGACCAGGTTCATCCCGCCGGACGACAGGACGAGCGTGTCGTGGCCGCCGCCGAGGTCCACGACGGCCCGGACCGTCGGCATGCTGAGCGTGACCGCATCGTCTGCGCTCCCGCCGACGATCCTCTCGACGTTCTGCACGGTGACCGTGTTAGGCCCGGAGGACGAGAGGACCAGCCGGTCCGACCCGCCCGCCAGGTCCACGACACCCCCCGTCAAGGGGGCGGCGACGGTCACCGTATCGGTCCCCGCGCCGCCCGTGATCGCCTCGACGTTGGAGACCGTCACCTTGTTCGCGCCGGTTGCGGATAGCGCGAGGCTGTCCGTGCCGCCCAGGAGGTCCACCGTGTACATCCTCACCGGCTTCGACAGGGTGACGGCGTCATCCCCGGCCGTACCGGTCGCGCTCGTGCCCGTGACGGTGGCGGTGGCGCCGGTTGTCGCGGGCGTCGGACCTGCACTGGGGGCTGTCGCCGCGGCAGGGATCGGGGCGGTGAGTGCGTCGGGAATTGTCGTCTGAGCGGGGGCGGCGCTCGGGGCTGCCGTGATGGTCAGCCCGGTGACGGCCAGCGTGATGCCCGAGCCGAGGAACTTCACGCGCTCGATGTTGAGCAGCGTATCCGTCACGCCGCCCGCGGTGGCCCTGAAGTTCGCCGTCGAGCCCGAGAACACGTAGTCCGCCTGCTTGCCTTCGAGGAGCGCGAGGTCGCTTCCGGCGCCGCCGTCGAGAAGGTCGGCGCCGGCACCGCCGTGCAGCGTGTCGTCGTTGGGTCCGCCCGTGAGCGTGTCGTCCCCGCCCCAGCCCTCGAGGCGCGCGGCCGGGCCCGTCGCGGCGACGCGGTCCGCAGCGGACCCGCCGACGACGAGCTCGACGCTGAAGGTCGTCACGTCGTTCGGGCCGTTCGAGGACAGGACGAGCTTGTCCATGGCGGCGCCGAGGTTGACGGAGCCGCCGGTCAGGGCCGCGCTGAGGGTGATCGTGTCGCCGCTGCCGCCCCCCATGATCGTCTCGGTGTTGAGCACGGTCAGCGTGTTCGGTCCGGCGGACGAGAGCACCAGGCGGTCGTTCCCCCCCAGCAGGTTCACCGTCCCGCCGCTGACCGGCTTCGACAGGGCCACGCTGTCATCCGACCCCGTCGCGGTGATGTCGGAAACGGAGGCGAACGTGGCGGCGGCCGTCGTCGGCGTGCCCGGCGCGTGCCCCGAGGAAGGCGCCGGGTTGGCAACCGCGGTGCCCCAGGCCAGCTTGGCGTAGCTGTCGGCGATGGTGATGGCCTGCTGCGGCTCCCCGCCATAGCCGAGCATGGAGGTGAAGGGCGGGTGGTCCGCGAGCACCGCCTCGTAGGCCTGCTTCGCCGCCGCCGACCCCGTCAGGTTGTAGAGGGAAGCGAGCGTCTGCAGGGCCAGCTTGCCATAGTCGCCCTGGCTTTGCGCCCAGCCCGTGCCGTTGGACCAGCCGGCCTTCACGGTGGCCGCGCCGATCTCCGCCCAGGTCTTGTACACCTCGCCCGTCGCCGCGTTGCCCGTGACGATGTGGTACGCGGCGCCGTCATGCATGGCGAAGCCCTTGTCGGCCGCCTGGAAACGGCCGACGAGGAAGTTCTCCATCCACGTCACCACAGTCAGGGCATCGGCATTGCCGCGCTCCGCCGCCGCGATCGCCGTCGAGGCGAAGTAGTCCTGCTGCCACGGAGCGACGGACTGCGTGCCGTTGATGCTGATCGGCAGCCAGCCATGGGCCTCGCCCTGCATCGCCGTCCAGGCCGGCAGCTGCGCGACAAGCCATTTCCAGTTCGCCTCGGACGCCGACTGCAGCAGGGACTTCTCGGCCGAGCCGTCCGGCGCCGCCCAGGCCGCCTGGTCGATCTCGCGCAGCGACCACGCGGCGGCACGGACCTGAACCTGGTTCACGACGACGTCGTTGTTCGACGTCCGCATCGCCGGCCAGGCGTTCATCACGTTCCAGGCGGCCTGGGCCGTCAGGTTGTCCGCGATCCAGCGCTCGCCGGTCAGGATGTAGGGAACGAAGGAAAGGTTCGGCTGGTGTGCGGAATCCGGCGTCCAGCCCGTATCCGTCGGCACCTGCTGCGTCAGGCCGGTGGATCTGGACACGCCGGCCTTCCCCGTCCCGCCGCGCCCGTCGGTCCAGAGTTTCGGATAGTCGTCGCTGCTCAGCCAGGTGTCGTTCTTCGCGTCCCACATGTTCCAGGGGACGGACCCCGCGGCTTCCGCCTGCCCCATGGCCCGCGCCGCGGCGACGGCGTTCCCGGTGATGAGCCACGCGCTGTTGGCGGCCGTGGTCGCGCCGATATCCTCGCGCGCGCCGGTACCGGGCATGTACTTCGCCACGCCGTTCGAGGAGAGCGGCTCGCCCCAGCCCGGTGCGTTCAGCGCCGTCGCCCAGCTGCTCAGCAGCTCGGGCTTGAGGGCGATCCCCTGATCGTAGTCGAGGATGGCGCCGCTGCGCTCAATGTAGGAGACATCGTGCCGGATGTTGAGCCAGCCCGCGTCCTGCGCGCCAAGGCCCTGGGTGCCGTCCGCCCCGGTCCCGAACTCCCGGTGCCAGTTCTGGTATTGCGCCTGGTTGACCGTTTCGGACAGCACGGTCCGGCCATCGAGCGTGGCGGTGGCCGTGTAGCTCACGCGCCCGCCCGAAGTCCCCATGGCGCCGTCGTTGTTGAACAGCGCGTCGATCGACAGATGGCCGTCGTTGAACGCCGTCACGTCGAAGACCAGCCGCATGGAGCCGCCGACCGGCACATCCACGCGCGCCTGCGTGGCCAGCGGCCCCTGCTGCCAAAAGCTCGCGGAGCCGTCGGCCAGCGCGGCCTTCAACGCGCCGAGAACGTCCACCGAAACGGTGCGTCCGTCCGCGAAGGTAAGGTTCACCGCGGCTGAATGGCCGCCGAGCGCCGAAGCCAGATCCAGCGCCGGGGCGGTCGCCCCTCCGGCTGCGCGCGAAAGGACGACATCCGCAGAGGCTCCGGCCGCGAGCTCCGGCCGCGCGACGGTCAGGACCGCCATCTTCACGGAGCCGTCCGCGTAGGTGGTCTTTACGTCCACCTGAACCGGGACCAGGGCTCCATCTACATGGGCGACGAGGGAGGTCCCTGCCGGCAGGTCACCCGCACCGAACACCTGTCCCATCGTCGTGATGCCGGCCGCGAGCAGCCCCGCACCGGCGTTCTGCATCGCAAAGCCGACGATATCGGCCGGCCCGGTCAGCCCGGGTGAAGCATACGCTTGGCTGGCCATGAGGAACGCGATCCCTTGCCGCACGAAGAGCCCGCCCGCCAACGGACGCCGGCCCGCCGCCCGAGGGCGACTTATCACTCAATTGTGAGCGATTGGGTGTGCGTAAGGTTACGTTTTGCGCGTGGCAAGAACTTTCGACGGAGCGAGACGTCGCTTTTCCTAACCGAATGTCCCGTCTTGAGAGGTTTTAATCGATTCTCATGAACATGCGCATAAATGCCGAGATAGATCTTCTCGGAACGATTTCGAACCAATGCAGGTAATCCAGCCCTGCAGCAAGCGACTTCTTGTATCGCTGATCGCCGGCCAAGAAATCATACACCTCCAATCCAGAAACGATCCCATCACGAATGGCCGCCTCATGGCATGTGAGGCCGGGCTTTGCCGGGCCGTCCTCCCAGTCACGCAGGAAGCCACTCTGGTACGACAGCAGCCGTCGCCCTTGTCGAAAGTTGTAGAGGTAGCCGATGACCTGATCGCCCGCCGCATGCCGCTGCAGGTCGAGCTGGCCGGCGCAACCGGCGCGGATGACGAGATTTTCGTGGAAGCGACGCAGAAAGCCCGTCGCGAAGGCTCCCTCCCGCCCCCGCCGGCGCCAGGTCACGCCGTGCAGTTCGATCAGCGCCCGCAGGAACCGCAGCGCTTCCCCCTCCGTCGCCGGCCGCGTCAGGCTGACCGGCCCGTACCGGCCCTCGTAGAACCGGCGGGAGCGGCGGATCTGCGCACGCGTGTTCGCCGAACGGGTCTCCAGCCAGTCGCCACCCCGGCTTCGTAGGCCCGCAAGGTCTACGAAGGGGGCGGCGCGCACCTGATGACGCCATGCCACGCCGCCCGTGGCGCGCAGCAGATCCGACCGGACGCCGCTGAGCACCAGCCGCGCCGCGCCGCGGACGCGCCAAGCCGCGCTCAGCAACGCGGCTTCCACATCCGCCCGGCCACGCACAACCAGCGGACCGTTGTGCTCGACGAAGGGCGCGTCGAGTGCGGGATCGCCGCTCTCACCGAGCCACAGACGGCCGCGCCGCCGGTTGAGGAGGGCGAGCCCGACCGTCACCCCGCCATCCGAGGCCCGGATCAGGACGGGATCGGGGAAGCGCTCCTCGGCCAGGCAACCCACCCAGGTCCAGGTCTGGAAGAAGGACGGCTCGGCCCGCCGTTCAAGTTCCTGCCATTCCCGCCCCAACTGCACGAAGGACGCCACCGCGCTGATATCCGTTTCGACCGCCAAGAGTTATGTCCCCCGCCGACGGGAGCTTAGCGGAATGGACGGGAGTTTGTTGCAGGGTGGAACCGACGTCGCCGTCGGCGAGCCGTCCCGTCCGCGTCGCGTCCTGCACGTGCTGAAGTACTACCGGCCCGCCTTCTCGGGGGAGGGCGTCTTCCTCGAGCGATCCTCTGCCGTCATGCAGGAACTCGCCCCGACGGTGACGCACGAGTTGCTCGTGACCCATACGCCACGACCAGCTGACCTGGCGGAAGGTGCGGCCTGCTCCTCCCTCGTTCGCGTCTCATATCTGGCGCCTGACGACCCCGGCACACTCATCCGTCACGTTCGTCTCGTCGCGTGGTTCGTGCGCAACCTCTGGCGCTTCGATACGATTCACGTGCGAACACATGCGGACTGGTATTTTTTGACGTATCTCCTTTCGCACTTCGCGCGTCGCCGGCTGGTCCTCTCGGCGACGCTGGACGACAGCCTGCAGGTGCTGACGCAGCGCTACCGGCCCGCCCTGCGACGCATCGCGGCGCGCGGCTTCGCGCTGTTCGACGCCTTCGTCTCGATCTCCCCCAAGCTCGATGCGGAAACGCGCGAGGCAGGAGCCGATCCGGCCCGCTGTCACCTCATCCCCTGCGGCGTGACGGTCCCCCCGACCCCGCCGGGCCAGCGCGAGGAGGTTCGCGCCCGCCTCGGTATCGGCACCGACGACCCGGTCCTGCTCTTCGTCGGCGGGCTCTGCGAGCGGAAGGACCCGCTCTTCCTGGTCCGGGCCCTGCCGCGGCTGCGTCGGCGGCACCCTGCCATGCGCCTCATCCTCGTCGGCCCGCCGCTGGAGGAGGACCACGTCGCCGCGATCCGCCGCACGATCGCGGAGGAACGCCTGGAGACGGCCGTGCTGATGGTGGGGGAGCAGCGCGACCCGCACCCCTTCTTCGCCGCGGCCGACATCCTCGTCTTCGCCTCGAAGCTCGAAGGCTTCGGAACGGTGGTGCCGGAGGGCATGGCGCATGGCCGTCCCGTGGTCGTGCGCAGGCTGCGGGGGGTCAACGACAGCTTCGTGCTGCAGGGGGAAACGGGGTTCCTGTTCGACGACGAGGACGGGCTGGTGGATGGCGTGGACCGTCTCGCGGCCGACCCAGCGCTGCACGCGCGGATGGGCGCCGCGGGCCGTGCGCTTGCGGACCGCGAGTTCGCGATGCGACGCATCGCCGCGCGCTACCTCCGTGTCTACGGAGCCGACGTGCCTGCACCCGAGCCCGGCCCGGGCCGCGAAACCCGGCTGGGCTGCGATGCGTCCGTCCATGACGGTCGCTTCCACGCGCCGGTCGCCCCGCCCGACGGTCCCCCTCTCCTCATCACCATGGTCGACGCCGAGGAAGCCTTCGACTGGTCGCAGCCTTTCTCGCGCCAAACGACCGACGTCTCATCGATGCGCAGCCAGCACCTCGCACACCGCATCTACGAACGCTACGGCGCCGTACCCGTCTACCTGACCGACTATCCCGTCGCGACACAGGACGCGGGACGTGCGCCGCTGCGCGAGTTGGTCGCCGGCGGCCACGCGGAAATCGGCGCGCAGATGCATCCCTGGGTCACGCCGCCCTACCTGGAGACGGTGAACGACCACAACTCCTACGCGGGCAACCTGCCGACGACGCTGGAACTGGAGAAGGCGCGCCGCCTGACGGACGCGCTGGAAGAAGCCTTCGGCGAGCGCCCGCGCATCTACCGCTCCGGCCGCTTCGGCGCGGGGCTGCGCACGGCCGACATCCTGAAGCACCTGGGCTACGAAGCGGACAGCAGCGTCGTCCCCTACTGGCCGCCCGAAGGCAGCGAGGCGCTGCGGCACAACGTCGCGCGCTGCGCGCGCCCGCACTGGATCGACCGGGAGAGGACCCTCCTCGAGATTCCCGTCTCAGCGGGCCTCGTCGGTGCGCTCGCGGGCACGCGGGTGGCGGCGGTCGCGCCGCGCCTGTTCGGGCGTCCTGCCTCCGGCATCGGCCTGCCTGCGATCGCCGCGCGGCTGGCGCTCCTCGAACGCATCCGCCTTTCCCCGGAGGGCATGACGCTGGACGAGGCCAAGCGCCTGACGCGTCAACTGCTGCGCGAGGGGCAGCGGGTCTTCGTCCTCACCTACCACTCGCCGTCGCTGGAGCCGGGCAACACGCCTTATGTCCGCACCGTCGCGGAACGCGATGCGCTGCTGCGCTGGCTCGACGCGTATTTCGCCTTCTTCCACGAAGAGGTCGGCGGCCGCTGCGCGTCCTGGCGCGAGGTGCGGCGCGCCGCCCGGGGCGCGGCCGCCGCCTGACGGCCCGTGTCGCTCCAGGGCATTCTCACGGCGGTCCTGTTGCCGCCGCTCTCGCTGGCACTGCTCGCCCTCCTCGCGCTGGCGGCGGGCGGGCGCGGGCGCGGCGTCGCGATCGCGTCGCTCCTCCTCCTTCTGTTCCTCGCGACCCCGCTGGCCGGAGGGCTGTTGCGGGCTCCGCTGGAGGATGCAGGCGTCGCGCGCCCCTTCCCGCCCGGGGCACCCGCCGCGATCATCGTGCTCGGCGGCGACGTCGCGCGCACGCGGGACGGCACCGCGGTCGGCGCGCTGACGCTGGAACGCCTCCGCGCCGGCGCAGCGCTGCACCGACGCACCGGCCTGCCGCTGCTTGTCAGCGGCGGCCCCCTCTCGCCCGGCGACGTGCCGCTGGCGCAGCTCATGGCGACGACCCTGACGGAGGAGTTCGGCGTGCCCGTCCGCTGGATCGAGCCGCAATCCGCCGACACGCGGGAGAACGCGATCCTCTCCGTTGCCATGCTGCGGGCCGACGGCATCAGCAACGCCTACGCCGTAACCCATGCCTGGCACCTCGCGCGGTCGCGCGAGGCCTTCGCACGCGCCGGGTTCCCCGTGCATCCCGCGCCGGTCCCCCTGGCCGCCCCGCCTGACGCACGCTCCGCCCAATGGATTCCCCGCGCCGACCACCTCGGCACCACCTGGTACGTCGTCCGGGAATGGGTGGGGCGCGCCGTCTATGCGATCCGCGATGGAATCTGATCCCCGCCGTCCCGGCCCCGCGGAGTTGACCGGCGGTGACGTGGACGGCCCGGCCACGGTCTGCGACGCGGGACCCGTCGGATCAGACGGAAGCCGCCGAGGTACCGTGCCCCACACCGCGCTTCGGGACAGTGAATTCCACGACCTTTCGGGCGGTCATCTGCCCTCCTGGTGCGATGCCTGGCTCGCACGGGAGGAAGACGACCTGCAAGCCAGCCGCGGGTGGTACGAGACGACCCTGTCCCACGCGGTGCCACCCGGAGCCAAGCCCGTGCTTCTGCACCTCGGCGCCGCGCTGCTGCCGATGTGGCGCGACAGCGGCAGGCTGCGTGGCATGACGACACCCTACACGCTCCTCTGGCGACCCCTCCCCGCCCACGACGCAGACGCGACGGCGCTTCGCGACGCGGGCCGCCGGCTCGCGCGCCGCGGCCCGCCGGTCGTGCTGGATGCGCTGGACCCGCATTCGCCCGGCCTCCCGGACCTCCTGTCCGGCGTGCGCGCGGGCGGGACGGCGGTGCTGGCGCACGACCATTTCGGTAACTGGCACGAGACGCTGCCCCACGACGCGACGTGGGAATCCTACCTCGCTTCCCGTCCTTCCGCCCTGCGGCATACGGTCGCGCGAAAGATGGCACGGGCGCTGCGCGAGGCACGCCACGTCATCGCCGAAGCACCAGGGCCCGCGCTCGATCAGGCGATCGCGGACTACGTCACCGTACGCGCCGCGAGCTGGAAGCCCGAAGAACCCGCGCCCGATTTCGACCCTGCCCTTGCCCTCCGCCTCGCACCGCTCGGCCTGCTGCGGCTCGGCGTGCTGCGCGGCGCGGACGGCTTGCCGCTCGCCGCGCAGATCTGGGTACTCGACCGCGGCCGGCGGCGCGCGACCGTCCTGAAGCTGTCGCATGTCGAGGCCGCGCGCGCCGCGTCGCCGGGCACGGTCCTGACGGCGTTGATGGTTCGGCACCTGCTGAAGGAGGACGGGGTGCGCGAACTGGATTTCGGGCGCGGCGACGACGCATACAAGCGCATGTGGGTCGCGCATCGCCGCCAGCGCATCGGCGTCACGCTCGCGCACCCCGCGCACCCCGCGGGCGTCGCCGCCATCCTCCGCCACCTGGCCGGACGCGGGCGGCGCGCGCTGCGCGGCATCATCGCGGGGCGGGAGGAAGCGGGCACGTGAGGATCCTCTATTCCCACCGGATCGCTTCGCGCGATGGCCAGGCCGTCCACCTCGAAGCCCTCGTCGCCGCCTTGCGCGGGATGGGGCATGAGGTCCGCGTCGTCGGTCCACCCTCCTTCGAGGCCGCGGAACTCGGCGGGGAGAACCGCCTCGTCTCCCTCGTCCGTTCCCGCCTCCCGGGCGCCGCGGCGGAACTCGCGGAGATGGCCTATTCACTCCCCTCCTACCGCCGTCTCGCGCGCGCCGCGGCGGAGTTCCGCCCCGACGTGATCTACGAACGCTACAACCTGTTCTACGTCTCCGGCGCAGTGCTCGCACGCCGCCTGCGGCTGCCCTTCCTCGTCGAGGTCAACGCCCCGCTCGCCGAGGAACGCTTGCGTTTTGGTGGCTTGCGCCTGCAGCGCCTAGCGCGCGCGACGGAAGCCCATGTCTGGCGGACCGCCGATCGCGTCCTGCCCGTCACGGATGTGCTCGCGGGCCACGTCTCCGCCGCTGGCGTGCAGCGGGACCGGATCACGGTCATCCCGAACGGCATCCATCTCGAGGACTTCCCCGATACGGATACGGGCCCGCCGGGCGACGAGGTCGTGCTCGGCTTCGTCGGCTTCGTGCGGGATTGGCACGGGCTGGACCGCGTCGTCCGCGCCATAGCGACTGCGCCGCCCCTTCCGCGCCTCTCGCTCGTCGTCGCGGGCGAAGGCCCAGCGCGTCCGGGCCTGGAGCGGCTTGCGGCCGAACTCGGCGTCGCCGACCGGGTCCGCTTCACGGGCCTTGTCGGCCGCGACGCCATCCCCGGCGTCGTCGCGGGCTTCGACGTCGCGCTGCAACCGGCCGTCGTGGCCTACGCCTCCCCCTTGAAGGCCTTCGAGTACATGGCCGCAGCCCGGGCGATCGTGGCACCGGACCAGCCGAACATCCGGGAGATCCTGGAGCATGGCCGCACCGCCCTGCTCTTCGACCCTGCCGCCCCCGGGGCGATGTGGGATGCGATCTCGCGCCTCGTGACGGACGCGCCGCTTCGCGCGACGCTCGGCGCGGCGGCGCGCGCGGAGGTGATCTGCCGCGACCTGACCTGGGAAGGCAACGCGCGGCGCGTCACCGCCATCTTCGAGGAAGAACTCGCGCGCCGGAGCGCCTGACGCCAACCTGGGTGACCGTCGCCTGCATCGCCAGCTCTCGAAGTGCGCCGGAAGAACTGTCTCGCCGCGGCCGACCAACTCGCCGAAGGCGACGCGGCCGCCGCGCATCGGCCCGAAACGACGGAGGGGGCCCGAAGGCCCCCTCCTCTGATCCCCGCCGGAAGGCGGAAGCGATCAGGCGTCGATCTTCGCCTTGCGACGACGCGCCAGGCCCAGGCCAAGCAGGCCCGCGCCGAACAGCGCGAGCGACGCCGGCTCGGGCACCGCACCCGGGACCGCCGCCGAGGCGCCGGAGAAGGAGAAGGTGCCGACCGTGTTCTGCCCGTCCGTCTGGCCCGTGAAGGAGAACGTGGCCGACGTGTCGTCGAAGCCGTCCCGCTTCAGCGTGCCCGAGCCGGAGAGCGCGATGAAGGAGATCGTCTGACCGCCCGACGGCAGGTCGAACTTGTTGAAGGTCAGGTTCGCCAGGTCGAAGGACAGGCCGGCGACGGTGAAGAAGTCGGTGACCGGGCCGGTGAACGGATCGAAGATCACGTCCTGGATCGTGCCGACATTGCCCGTCGAGACGCCGAGGTTGTTGGGGCCCGGCGAGGACTGGGTGACGAGGAACGCACCGGTGCCCGGGAAGGTCCCGCCCGAGCCGTCACAGCCCTGGCCGCCCGTGTTGCCGCAGAAGTCGACCGCGGTGGCCGAGCCGAACGGAACGTTCGCGCCGGTGCTGTCCGCGGCGCGGAACTGGCCGATGAAGTCGAAGGAGCCGGTCAGCGGAACGGCCATCGCCGACAGGCTGGTGCCCGCCGCGAGCGCGGTCCCGAGAAGCAGGGTCTTGAGGCTGCGCATGGTGATCTCCTGGTGCCGAGCGACCGGGTCAGGCCGCTCTTCCACCCTGATCAGCAAGGTGCATGCCAGCCATTTTCATGCTTCTTTTCAATATCTTAGTTCGTTCCGGCCATGCCGCGTGTAAACTCAGCCGACGCGACGTTCCCCCCCGCTTCCGGGTGGACCAAAGCCGGCACCGAGAGGGCCCGCACGACCCGCCGCGCGCCGCGCACGAAGACGCCGGACCGATATCGCCAGGTTCCGATGAAGTGCAGCAGCGCCGCGCTGTCATGGTCGACGCCGGGATAGAAGCAGCAGTAGGCCGGCCAGGGCAGGACCAAGCCACCCCGCGAATTGGCGACGAGGTAGTTGGAGGCGACCTGCTCGGTCCCCCATTCCGTCCAGCGCTGGCCCATTCGCTCCGCCATCGCGCCGGAGAAGGCTTCCGCCGCCGCCCGGGATGACCCGCCCCGCGCGAAGCCGGCGAAGCCGGCCGATCCCCGGATGTAGCGACGGCCCATGTCCGCCGGCAGGCCCGGCAGCAGTCGCTCGGCACGGACCTGTGTCAGCCCTTCATGCATCGTCGCGGCGCGGGCCCCCGCTTCGTCCAGGCTCACGACAGCCGTGCCCGCCTCCGAGCCGAGCGTGAAGGCGGTATTGGACTCGATCGCCGCCACGACCTCCGGCACCGGCGCGACCGTCAGGACGTCGCTGTCCATCTGTATCACGTAGCCGTCGCGGCTGAGATCGAGGATGTGCAGCAGCCTTTCCCAGCAGTTCCCCCGCGGGCAGATGCCGGTGTTAACCGAGAGCAGCGGCATGATCTCGATCCCCGGCACGTGGTGCCGCAGCGCCGCGTGATCCGCGGGCGTGAGGGAACCGTCATCCATCACCGTCACCCCGCCCCCGGGCAGGAACCGGTAGAAGGACTTGATTGCGACGAGATACATCCGCAGGTCCTGTGACGACAGCATTGTCACGACGCGAAGCGGTGCAGCCCGTAGCCGCACCGGCGGAGTCGAGAGGACTCCCCGCACGGCCGCATCGAAGACCACGCGATGGAGCGTGCGCCTCAGGCGGTAGAGCATCGAATTCCCTATGTGGTGGCGGCGCGCGGCAGCAGCGCGCGACCGATGAAGCGGGGCATCCGGTGCAGCAGCGCGCTCTCCGCGCCGTCCGGCCGCCCGCGCAGGAGCCAGAGCCCGAGGAGCACGCCCGAATAGGCCGCCGCGCCGAGGCCGACCTTCGCCGCCGCGACGGCGGCCAACGGCAGCCCCGTCGGCAGCGGCAGCGCCCAGAGCAGCGCGGCCATCCCGAGGCCCGCGAGCACCGGCCGCGCGAAGATCGCGACGACCGCGCCGCGGTCGCCGAGCCGGTCGAAGATGATCGCGTAATCCGCGAGCGTCAGCAGGATGGAGATCGCCGCGAACGCCAACGCGACAGCGGTCGGCCCGCCGAGCCAGCCCGCCAGCGGAAGCGTGACCAGCAGCACGACGGCCCGGACCACCCAGAGGATGGCGGACAGGTCGGCCCGGTTCCCCGCCGCGAGGATGCCGCGATGCAGCCCCGCCATCGTCTGTGCTGCCCCACCGACCGCGGCGAGCGCGAGGAAAGGCGCCGCCCCGTCCCAGCCCGGGCCGAGGAGAAGCCCCGTGACCTCGTGCGCCGTCAATGCGACGCCAGCCCCACAGGCGACGGCCGCGATCGCGCCCGCCCCGGCCGCCGCGCGCGCAGCGCGGGCGAAGCGCCGCGGCTCCGCCTGCAACCGCGCCAAGCCGGGCAGCAGTGCCGCCGCCGCGGGCGCCACGAACTCGCTGACGAAGACGCGGGAGAGGTCGCGGCTCGTGTGATAGAGGCCGAAGACCTCCGTCGGCGCGACGCGCCGCACGATGATCTCGTCGATCGTCAGCGCGACGTAGGAAGCGAGGCCCTGGAGGAAGCTCCAGGCCGAGAAGCCGAGGAAGTCGTGCAGCCGGCGCACATGCAGACGCGGCCGGAAGGGATAGAGGAAGTAGGATACGACCGTGAAGACCATCGATCCCGCCAGCATGCCGCCGACCAGGCCCCAGTAGTCCCGTGTCACGAAGGCGCCGATGACCGTGAGCGTCGTGGCCACGACCTTCTGCGAGAAGCGAAGGATGAACTCCCGCCGGAACTCCATGTTCCGCATGAACAGTGACCCGCCGGGCGAGACGAAGGCGTCGATCACCGGCAGGAAGCACATGACGCGGAGGACCTCCTCCAGTCGCGGCTCGTTCAGGAGCTGCGCCGCGAGCGGCGCGGAGACGAACAGCCCGGCCGACACCACCGCGCAGACTGTCAGGTTGATCGTCCAGGCCGTCTCGACGTGCTCGCGATCGATCTCCTTCAGCCGGATCAGCCCTTCCCCCGCGCCGGTGCGGCGCAGGATGTCAAAGAGCCCGATGACGATCGCGGCCGTCCCGATGACGCCGAAGTCGGCAGGCGTCAGCAACCGCGCCGTGAACATGATGGAAACGAGCCCGACGGCCCGCACCGCGAAGCGCAGCGCGAACATCACCATCGCCCCGCGGAACACCGCGCCGGCGAGCGAAGGCGCGCTTCCTCCCGCGCCCGGCGTGCCGCTCACGCTCCCTCCCCCATCCAGATGACGTTGGGATACCGGTCGCGCAGCGAATACTCGTAGATCGCACGGATCTTGTAGTAGTTGTTCGCGTGCAGTAGCACCCGCTTGCCCAGCAGCGCGGCGGAGATGCCGACGTGCAGCCGGTTCGTCCGCACCTCGTCGAAGCGGTCGAGCATTGCCATCAGCGACCGCGCGGAATGGTAGGCCACCGGCTTCGGGCTGACCCCGTACATGAAGATGCGCGACAGATCCGCGTTGTCCGGCGGGATCGCGATCCCCGTCGCCTCCCCGTCCAGGCGGAAGACGTTGATCGTTCCGCTCCGCCGCTCCGCGAGGCCCGGAGGCAGCGCCGGCGGCCGCATCGCTCGCATCAGGTCCTCCGGCGCGGGATACCCGGTCCGGCGCAGCACCTTGTCGGCGGCCGCGCGGGCCAGCGTGACCCAGGGGTTGTACCCTGCCCCGTCCCGCATCAGCGCGGGTACGTCGAGTGAGAAGGCGAGGTCGTGCATCAGCAGCGTGCGGTACCGTCCGCCGCGCCCCGCGACGTAGTCGTAGGATGGCTGCTCCCGGCAAATGACCGTGACGTTCCCGCCGAAAGCGTCGAGCAGGTCGTCCACGTCCTTCACCGTGTGCGGCAGGATCGTCAGGTGCTCCGCCTCCCGGTGCAGTGCGTGCAGCACGCGGTGCGAGTACCGTCCGCGCTCGTAGAGGTTTCCGCCGCCGCCGTAGAGGATGACCTTCCCCTTCGGATCGAACCGGCCGAGATGCGGGACTGTGTAGGGAATTCCGAGCGCCTCCAGCGCCTGGAAAGTCGCGGCCGACATGACGGAATCCCCGGCATTGCCCGGGTTCGGTACATAGTGGACGCGCCGCCCGACGAAGCCGGACAGGTAGGCGCGCAGGTCCTCCATCAGGGCCCCACGACGCTCGATCTGGTTCACCCCATCCGGCACGGCGCGCCTCAGGCCGGCTGGAGGCTGCGGGACGCGTGCGCCGCGTCGGCGTGCTGGCTCAGGAAGCCCTCCAGCACGAGCAACTGCCATAGCGCCTGCGCGTGGTCGAAGTGGCCGGACGCGTGCTCGTCCACCATCCGCGCGAGCGCGTCGCGGTCGAAGACTCCGGAATCAAGCATCGCCTCGCCGGTCAGGCGCAACCGCACCTCCTCGGCTCGCGTCCGGAACTGCCCGCCGATCGAGGCCGCGAACCCACGCTTCTTGCCCCACAGCAAGTGGCTCGGCAGGTGCGGCGCCATCGCCTCCCGCAGGACCCGCTTGCCGACGCCGCCCCGCAACTTCACCTGCGCCGGCAAGGCCATGCCCCAGGCGACGAGGTCGTGGTCCAGCATCGGCGGCCGCAGCTCCAGAGAGACGGCCATGCTCGTCCGGTCCGTCTTCACCAGGATGTCGCCAGGCAAGTAGGTGTGCAGGTCCGCGTATTGCGCCGCCAGCAGCGGCTCGTCCGGATCGCATTCGCCCATCAACGCTGCGATCCGCGCGCCGGGATCATGCCCGTCCAGCGCCGCCCGCCAGTCCCGCGACAGCAGCGCACGCCGGCGCTCGTCCCCGATCTTCGCAACGGTGCCGTAATAACCCGCAGCACTCTCGAGCGAGAGCTCCGTCAGCGTACTCTTGGCCCGCAGCCAGCGCGGCGCCCGGTCCATCTTCGGATAGGCCCGCGCCAGGTTGCCGATCACGCGGCGCCGCACGCCGGGCGGCAGGTAGGACCGCGCGCCCTCCACCAGCACGTGCCAGCGGTAGCGGCGATATCCCGCGAAGACCTCGTCACCCCCGTCGCCTGAGAGCGCGACCGTCGCGTGCTGCCGCGCGAGCCTGCAGACAGCGAGTGTCGGTACCGCCGAATGGTCGCCGAAGGGCTCGCCGAACAGTCGCGCCACATCGCGCGCGGCAGTGAGGTAGTCGGCTTCCCCGCTCTCCGCCCGGTGCAGCGTGCCGTGCCGCTCCGCCACGGCAGCGGCCATCGGCCGCTCGTCGCCGTCACCGGGGAAGCCGATCGTGAAGGTGGCGAGCGGGCCGCCCTTCCCCTCCCGCGCTGCGCCGGCCGCGAAGGCGACGACGGACGCCGAATCCACGCCGCCCGACAGGAAGGCGCCGAGCGGCACGTCCGACATCATCTGCGCGCGCACCGCCGCTTTCAGACGCCGCGCCAGTTCCGCCGGCGCGTCGTCCGGCGCGGCCACGACGGTCCGCGGCGGCTGCCAGTAGCGGCGCGGTTCGGGCAGTTCCGCTTCCCCGCGCCGCAGGAACAGGAAATGCGCCGCAGGCAGGCGCCGCATCCCCGCCCAGATGGTCGCGGGATCGGGCACGTAGCCCAGCGCGAGAAAGTCGCCGACTGCTTCCGCATTGAGCCGACGCGGCATGTCCGGCAGCGCCAGCAATGCCGCCGGCTCCGAGCCGAAGGCGATGGTGCCGTCCGGCAACCGCGCGTAGTGCAAAGGCTTCTCGCCGAGACGGTCTCGCGCAAGCAGCAATTCGCCCCGATCCCGGTCCCACAGTGCGAAGGCGAACATCCCCTTCAGCCGGTCCAGTAGGCCAAGGCCCCATTCGCGCCAGCCGTGCAGGATCGTCTCGGTGTCGGAACGCGTCCGGTAGCGGTGGCCCGCAGCCTCCAGCTCCCGCCGCAGCGCCGCGTGGTTGTAGATCTCGCCGTTGAACGTCAGGACGACCGTCCGGTCCTCCGTCGTCATGGGCTGCGCGCCGCCGGCCAGGTCGACGATGGACAGCCGCCGGTGCCCGAAGCCGAGATGCGGTTCCGCGTGGAAGCCGTCCCCGTCCGGCCCGCGATGCGCGATCGCGCCAGTCATGGCGCGCAGCCGCCCCTCATCGGGAACGAGGGCAACGGTAGGATGGAACAGCCCGACGATGCCGCACATGGCCTAGTCTCCTGACCCGCCGGCATCTGCGGACATGCAGCACCAAGCGATACTCGTTTCGACATCCGAATACGTTCGGCGTTCACGGCATCGGGAGTAGTTCGGCACGTAAAACATTGACTTTGGGGAACTACTCACGCATTGGTGTGGTGTGGTGACGCCAGCGGTTCCGGCCGCCACGACGATGACGGGGGGCAGGGTCCGATGACGAACATCGCGCAAGGCGAAGTCATCCCGACGGTCGCCATGGCCGTGGCGGGCGAGACCACCGGTCCGAGGGGACGCCTACGTTGGGGCGTCGCCCTGCCGATCATCCTCGGCCTCTCCGCCCTGCTCTGGGTCGGCATCTGGTACGGCGCCGAGGCCATCATCGGCTGACGCCGACTTCCTCGCGAACTCGGAGCCCGGGGCGTCCGGCCCGCATCCAGGCGATCACGTCCTCCAGTCCCGCGCGCAACGCCCTTGGTTCCGCCAGTCCGAGCACATCGCGTCCGCGTGCCCTCGATCCAAGGGAACGACGGATCTCGCCGGATCGCGCCACCTCGAACCGGATATCCGCCCGCACGCCGCAGACCTCCGCGATCGTCCCAGCCAGTTCGAGGACGGATGTCGAGCGCCCCGTGCAGACGTTGAAGACCGGCGCGCCGCGGCTCGCCACCCGCTCCCCCGCGAGCAGGGCGGCCACGACGTCACCAACCGCCACGAAGTCTCGCGTCTGCCCGCCATCGCCGAAGATCGTCACGGGTTGGCCATGCGACAGCCGCTCGCAGAAGATCGAGATCACGCCGGAATAGGGGGACCGCGGGTCCTGCCGCGGCCCGAAGACGTTGAAGAAGCGGAAGCCCGCCGTCCGCACGCCATGCGCAACGCCCGCGACGCGCGCGTGCTGCTCGCACCCCAGCTTGTCCGCGCCATAGGCCGAGAGCGGACGCGTCGGCGCATCCTCGACGATCGGCAGCACGTCGAGATCGCCGTAGACCGCGGCGGATGACGCGTAGACCACGGTCACGCCGCGCTCCCGCGCCTCGTCGAACACGCCGACCGTCGCGGACAGGTTCACGCGATGCGTGCCCCGCGGATCCCGCACGCCGCGCTCGACCGACGCGACGGCCGCGAGGTGAAAGCAGACCTCCATTCCCTCCATCGCGCGCGCCAGCGCGTCGGGGTCACCGACGTCGGCGACGATCAGCTCCGCGCCGGGCATCAGGTTCTCCTCGAGCCCGGTCGAGAGGTCGTCCAGCACGCGCACGCGGTCGCCGCGCGAGACGAGGGCCTGGCACAGATGCGAGCCGATGAAGCCGCATCCGCCGGTAACGAGGACTCGGGCCAAGGGAACCTCCGGGAAGCACGCGATGCGCGGACCTGAAAGACGATCCAGCACGCCAATAGTTGCCTCATCGCACAGTCTTTTTTGTGCGCCGTGGCGATCTAGCCGCGACGGGCGGCAGAGCGGATGGCGCAGCCTGCGCCATCCGCTCTCCGCGGCACGATGTTCAGAGTGGGGTCCCGCTGCCGGGCCACCCTACTCGTGAAGGGCGGATCGGCGTCGCGCAACCACGCATGGGCCCGACGCGCGCCATCGTGATTTAGCGCGTCCGCGATGCCTGACAGACTCGCGAGCGCGAGCGCGCCGTAGTCGCCGCGGCTCTTCGTCCAGCCGTCGTCGTTCGACGTACCGGCGGCGCGCATCGCCGCCCCGATCTCGCGCCACGTCCTGTTCGGATCGATCGCCTGCCCGCCGCGTCCCGCCGCGATCTGATAGGCGACGCCGTCACGCCGCAGGAAGCCGCGCGCCTCCACCTCAAACCGGCCGACGAGGAAGTTTGTCATCCAGGCCAGGAAGGCCCGCGCATCCGCCTGCCCGTGCCGGGCCGCCGCGATCACCGACAGCGCGACGTAGTCCTGCTGCCACGGCGCGAGCGACACGCTGCGCGAGCCCAGCTCGTAGGGTACGAGCCAGCCATGCGCCTCTCCCTGCAACTCCGTCCATTCGGGTATGCGCGCGCGCAGCCAGGCGTAGTTCCGCGCGAGCACGTCGCGCAGGTAGGGCGCGTTAGGATCGCCGTCCGGCGCGACATAGGCAGCCTCGTCCAGCGCGCGCAGCGACCAGGCCGCACCGCGCGCCTGCTGCCGATGGACGACGAGGAAGCCCTCCTCCCCCGCGGCCCCTCCGGCCGGGCACGGACGGCGGGCCACTGCCCCACGACGTTCCAGGCGCCGACGGCCATCACCTCGTCCGCAAAGGCGCGACGTCCTGTCAGCAGGTAGGGCACGAAGGCCAGCGTCGGCTGGTGCGCCGTGTCGAGCGTCCAGCCCGTGTCGGACGGGATCTGCTGCGCCAGGCCGCGCGGCGGCCGCCCGCCGCGCCCGTCCGTCCAGAGGTTCGGCCAGCGCACCGCGTCGAGCCAGCCGCCCGATCCTTCCGCACCGCCCGTCGCGTCCCAGAAGTGCCACGGAATGGTGCCGCAGGCCTCCGCCTGCCCGATGCAGAACGCAGCCGCGCGCGGATCGCCGCTGATCAGCCAGGCCGCCTGCCATCCGGTCGTCGGTCCGATGTCGAACCGCCCGCCGCCCGTCGGCATGTAGGGGGTGACGTACCGCGTGCCGAGCGGCGCATTCCAGGCCGCGCCGGCGATGGCGCTTCCCATCCGCGCCAGCACCTCCTCGGCCACGCCCGTCGTCGCATCGTAACGGGCCGTCGCGCCGGATTCCGCGAGGTAGGAGAGGTCGTGCCGGATGTTCGGGGCCGCGCCCGCGACGCGCCCACCGCGCGCGGCCCCGAGCAACCGCCCCCAACCCCGATACTGGTGGTGCGCCGCCAGGTCCTCACGAAGCGCCTCCCGCCCGTCCAGCATCACGCGCGCCCTGTAGGAGGCGGTGCCGCCACCAGGCCGCATCGCCCCGTCGTTCCGGAACCACGCATCCACCCAGAGCGTGCCGTCCGCCCGCAGCGACACGTCGGCCACCAGCCGGAAGGAGGCGACGCCGCCCACCGCCTCGGGCGGCACCGGCAGCGACACGCGCCGGTTCACCACGAGCGGCCCGGATTGCCACGGCCGTCCCGCTGCCGACGCCGCGCTGCGCAGCAGGTCGCCCCGCCAGGGTGCCCCGCCCGGCGGGGCGATCTCCACGAACGCCTCCCGCCCGCTCGCCAGCGCCGCGACGTCCAGCGGACGTTCGCCCTCGCCCGCCTGGGCCAGCACGACGCCCAGCCGCTCCCCCGCCCCAGCGCGGGCAGGTCGAGCGCGACGACGACGTGCCGCGCCGATCCGTCATCGTGACGCACGGTCACGTCCGCCTGCGCGCGGATCGCCGCGCCATCGGCGCGCCGCGCCACCATCGCCGCCCCCGCCGGCAGGTCCCCCGCCCGCAGCGGCTGCCCGAACACGACGACGCCTGCCGCGGACGGTCCTTCCGCGACGATCCCCACGATATCGCCCACCCGCGACGGGCACGGAATGATACCGCCTCCGCCGCGCGATGCCTCCGCCCGCGAGGGGGTGGTACAGCCCGCCAGCCAAGCCGCACCCAGCAGGCCCGTGGCGCGCCGCCCGATCGGCGGGACGTCCGTCATGTCCGTCGCAGCAGACGCCGGAAGAGGTCGAGCTGCCCCTGCGTCGTCGGCCCCCATCCGTGGCGTTCCGCATGGGCCCGGGTCGCTGCCCGCGATGGCGGTTCCGCGAGCAGCGCCCGCACGCCCGCCGCGATGCTCGCCGGCGTCGTCTCGTCCAGCACGATCCCGGCCTCCGGCGCCGACACAGCCTCGCGCGATCCCCAGGCCGGCGAGGCCACGACGGGGGTGCCACAGGCCATGGATTCCAGCAGCACGTTCGCCCATCCCTCGCGCGACGAAGCGAGGACCATTACATCCGCCGCGCCGTAGTAGCGCCGCAGCTCCTCGTGCGGCTTGCCGCCGAGCAGCCGTACGCGGTCCGCGACGCCAAGGCGCGCGGCGAGCGTCTCCAGCTCCCCTCGCAGCGGCCCTTCGCCGAGGACGAGGAGCGTATGGCCCGGCAGGTCTCGTAGCGCCTCGATCGTCAGGTGGTGGCGCTTGCGCTCGATCAGCAGCCCGACCGAGATGATGACCGGCCCGTCCGGAAAGCCGAGCGCCGCGCGCTCCGTCGCCCGGTCCGCGGGCGGGCGGAAAGTCGCCGTGTCCACGCCGTTCCGCAGCACCGTCACCTTCCCTGGCGGCGCCCCGAGCTCGACCAGTCCGTCCTTCAGCGCGGCGGAGACAGCGATCAGCGCGTCGGCCCGGCGGATCGCCTCCTGGATCAGTCGCCGCGGCCGGCGGTACCGCGGCAGGAGCGACGTGTCCGAACCGCGCGCCGTGATCACCACGGGTACACCGAACTCCTGCGCGAGCCAGGTGGCCGCGACCCCGTCGGGGTAGAGGTAATGCGCATCGAGAAGGTCGAACTCCCCGCCCCGCCCTAGCCACGCCGCAATCGCGCGCCGTGAAGCGCGGTACAGCGTGTACGGGTTCGTGTGCAGCCCGATCCGCGGCAGCGCGATGTAGCGCGGATGCAGCACCGTCAGCCCGTACCGCTGCTCCGCCCCGGGCGCGGCTGCGTGGCGCGCCCAGGCGCCGAAGCGCGGGTGCGCGAAGGGAAACCAGGGCACGGGCGCGAGCACCGTCGCCCCGACCTCACCGCCCGTGACGAGGTGGCGCAGCCGATTTTCCACGAACACGCCATGACTGGGCATCGCGGCGTTGGGATACAGCGTGCTGAAGGTGAGCAGCCGGACGGGGCGCCCGCTGAAGCTCGCCTCCGATGCGGGCGCGCCATCCTCGCTCGCCTCGGGCAGGTGGTCGGGCGGCATCGCCTCCCTCGTCAGGATCCCGCATGTCGAAGGGGAACCAGAAGCGGGCACGGATCTCGGCGGGCAAGACGACCCAGGCGCCGAGCCAGACGATGCCGACGAGCATGCAGAGGAAGTAGAGGCTCTGGACCACTTCGCGTCGTCCTCCAGTCTCAAGGGTTTGCCCTCGCCGTACGGGCCCAGGCGGGCGCGGGGGAGGCGAGCCGCGCGCCCCAGCTCCGACCGGCGGGCAGCGTCACCGCAGCCGTGCTGCGCTGCGCGATCGCCAGCGCCGCCGGCGCCACGATCAGCAGCGTCCAGTAGAAGTCCCAATAGGCGAGCGAGAGGAAGGTTCCGGCCGTGCAGTAGGCAACGATGGAGACCTGGATCATCCGCCCGAGGTCTCCCGCCCAGGCCAGTTCGGGTCTTCCCTTCGCCAGGCGGGTCAGCCGGAACGTGTACCAGAGGCCCGCAACCGTCAGCCCGACCCAGGCGAAGAAGGTCGGGAAGCCGTGCTCGCCGAGTGTTTCGAACCAGATCGAGTGCACGGCGCGCGCCGGCCCGCCCGGCTCCACCCGGTCCACCGCGGAACGGGTGTAGGGGCCGCGGAAGCCCGCGCCGACGAGCGGCCGGTCGAGCGCAAGCTTCAGCGAGATGCCCCAAAGCTCCAGCCGCGTCATGGCGGATTCATCGGCCTGGTACGCGCCGATGGTGTTCATCCGATCGGCCCATTTCTGCGGCATGAAACTGATGCCCGCCACGAGCGCGGCCGCCATGATCGCGCCGCCGATCATCTTGTGCCGGCTCCGCAGCCAGAAGACGCAGGCGACCGCCGCGAGCCCGACGAGCGCGCCGCGGGACTGCGTCCCGAGGATGCCGAACAGGGTGCACCCCATCGCGATCGCCAGCCCGATCCGCACGATGCGGTGCTTCGCGTAGACACGCAGCCAGTTCATCAGTGGCAGGACCACGAGCATCGCCGCACCGACGTGGTTGTTGTCGGCTATCATGGTCAGTTCCGGCCCGTGCACCCGGTAGCCGCCGCCGGTTGCCAGCGTGAACAGCCCGCCGCGCACGCCGTAGTACCCAAGCGCGAGGACCATGAGCCAGATCATCGCATGCAGCCGGTGCCGCGTGGTGAGGAGCGAGGCGGTGAGGAGCAGGCCGATGATGACCTTCATCGTCCGGTCCCACTTGTCCCAGGCCCCCGTCTCCGTCCCCAGACCCGTCATCGTCGTGATCGTGAAGAGCACCGCGAGGAGCAGGAACAGCAGCGTCACAGCGTTCGCCGGGAAGCGCTTCGGCTCCCGCGCCACGATGCAGCCGACGAGCGTCGCGCCGAGCACCATCATCGCCCAGGGCAGGTTCATGGCGAAGCCCCAGACCTCCCGGTGGGGATTCATGAAGGAGATCCATGACCACAGCAGGATGCCCAGGAAAGGCTGCGCCAGCGTCGCCAGCAGCAGCGGGCAGGTCGCCGCGATGAAGACGAGGGAGCGCATCTGCCCTCAGCCGCCGGCCCGCAGTTCCGCCAGAAGGCGTTCCGCCTGCGGACGCTCCGCGAAGTTGCCGGCCGTCAAGGCGGCCTCCAGGTAGCGCGGCGCATCCTGCCCGCGTCCCGCGGCGCGCAGCGCCGTCGCGTAGCGCGTCGCGATGCCCGGGCGCGCCCGCGCCGCCTCGGGTGACGCGACGGCCTGCCGCAAGAGCCACACGGCAGTCCGCGGCTCCCCCTGGCGCAGCACCACCGTCGCCAGCGTGTCCGCGATCTCCGGCGTCGGGGAAAGGAAGTAGGCGCGCTCCGCGAGCGCCCGCGCGCGGTCCACCGAGGCCGGATCGCCTTTCTTCTGCAGGAGCCAAGCGAGGTTGTTGAGCGCCGCGGAGTCCGTCGGTGCCGCCTCAACGACTCGGGCCAGGCGTTCCTCCGCCTGCGCCTCCCGCCCGGCCCCGATGTCCAGCGCCGCGCGGGCCGAGAGAGCCCCAGGATCAGTCGGCCGCGTCCGCAGCCATTCGTCGAGCGCCGCCGCAGCCCGGTCCGGTTTCCCTGCGGCGGTCCATGCCGAGGCGAGCCGCGCAGCCAGCAGCGCCGACGGCGCGCGGCCGAACGCCGCAGCATAGGCCTGCGCCGCCTCCTCGGTCCGCCCGTTCACCCGCAACACGTCGCCGCGGAGGGAAGCCGCGGTCGGCATGGCATTCGCCCGCGCCGCGAGGCGGTCCGCCATCGCCAGCGCTCCGTCCACGCCGCCCACGGCCTGGGCGAGGTCCACCGCGGCGGATTGCAGCACGGCGTCGTCCGGCCGGGTCCGCAGGCCGTCCTCGATCAGCGCCTCGGCGCCCCGCGCGTCGCCGCGCCGCTGCAGGATCGTCGCGAGCTGCCGCCGCACGATCGTCGCATCGGGGTTGATCGCCAGCGCCGAACGGGTCGCGGCCTCCGCTCCCTCCCAGTTGCCCTGGCCGGCACGGATCTGCCCGAGCATCATCGGCACGAGCTGCGCGCGCGTGTCCTTCAGGGCGTCCGCCTCCAGCACCGCCGCCGCCCGCGCCGGTTCCCCGACGCTGTTGAGCGCATTGGCCAGCGCAACCGCCAGTTCCGCCGATGGCGGGTTCGCCGCCTGCGCGGCCTGAAGCACGGCGAGCGATTCGGCCGAACGCGGCCCGCGCGCGACTGCGACGGAGGCGATGCGGGTCAGCGCGTCCCGATTCCCGGGTTCGCGCCGCAGCACCTCGCCGAGCAACCGCTCCGCCTCGTCGGGCCGGTCCTCGGCCAGCGCGACGCGGGCCAGGCCGTTGCGGGCAGCGACGGATTCCGGGTTCGCCCGCAGCGCGGCCTCGAAGGCCGTGCGTCCACCGGCCATGTCCAGGTGGATCACCCGGATGGTCCCGATCAGCACCTGCGCCACGTCGTTCGCACGCCCCGCCTCGTCCAGCCGGGACAACTCCGCCTCGGCCAGCGCCACGTCGCCGCGGGCCAGCGCGGCGGCCGCGAGCATCTGCCGCGCGCCCGCCGCCTCCGGCGAGGCACGGAGCGCATTGTCCGCGGCCTCCGTCGTGCCCCGGTTGTCGCCGGCCGCGAGCCGCGCAGCGGCGAGACGGGACAGGATCCCCGAATCCGTCGGTGCCATCGCCGAGGCACGCGCAAAGGCGTCCGCGGCCTGCCGGGGCCGACCCGCGCCGAGATGCGCCCGTCCCAGCAGGTCGTAGGCCTGCGCATCGGCCGCGCCACGGCTGGCGAGCCGCGTCAGCGTCCCCGCCGCCGCGTCGGGGCGCCCCGCCTCCATCTCCATCGCCGCGAGGAAGATGGCGGCACGGACATCCTCCGGCCGGCGTGCCACGTGGCGCCGCGCGAAGTCCTCCGCCTGGGCCGTCTGCCCTAGCGCCCGCTTCGTGACGGCCGCCAGGTAGTAGCCGTCCGGGAACTGCACGAGAGAACCGCCGAGGCGCTGGAAGGCCTCATCCGCCCCGCGCCAGTCCTCGGCCCGCCCGAGGAGCACCGCGCGCAGGTAGGTGGCCTGGGCGGAGGTCGGGGCGGTGCGGAGCGCGGCATCCACCTCGGTCCGCGCGCGGCCGTTGTCGTTCAGCCGCAGGAAGGCCTCGCCGCGGATGAGGCGAACCGGGACGTTCCCCGGCTCCCGCGCGACGAGCGGGTCTGTCAGCGCAATGGCGGCGTTTGCGTCCCCGCGCCGCATGGCCAGCGCGGCCTTGCGCGCGATCGCCTCCGCGTTGTTCGGATCGGCTTGCAGCGCGCGGTCCAGTGCTGCCTCCGCCCCCGCCGCGTCGTCGGAGGCCAGGGCGAGGGATGCGGCGGCAAGCTGCGATCTGACCGCGCTCGGCGCCAGCCGCAGCGCCGTCTCGACGGACTGGCGCGCGCCGTCCCGATCACCGGTCGTGAGCTGGGCAAGGGCACGGCCGGCCGCGACGCGCGCGCCGAGGTTCGGCTCGACATTCTCCGCCGGTGCCGGAAAGTCCCGCAGCAGGTCGCGCTCGCGGTTCAGCAACAGGTAGGCGCGGAGGATCAGCCAGGTCCCGCTCGCCCGGTCGAAGCCACGCTCCAGCGCCGCGCGCGCCTCCTTCTCCGCCGTGTCCCCGTCCCCGACGTCGAGGCTCGCCTGGGCGAGCGCCGCCCGCAACGCCGCATCGTTCGGATCACGGCGCACGGCGTTCCGATATTCGATCTGTGCCGCGCGCAGGTCGCCGCGGGCCTGCGCCCCCCGCGCCGCATCCACGGATGCATAACCCGGGGTGGCCGCAAGGAGCGACATCACCGCCAGGGCGAGATGCTGCTTGCGCATCATGGGGCGTTCTCCCGGTTCCGTTTCATCCAGATCACGTAGCGCCGGCCTGCTCGGCCGTCGGCGCGCCGCCCGCCTTGTCCCCCGCTCGCTGGGGGGAAAGGCCATGCGTCTCCAGCAGGTCGTAGAGGGTCGGGCGGCTGATCCCGAGCAGCCGCGCCGCGGCCGAAAGCGATCCCTCGGTCCGGGCCAGGGCCTTCGTGATCGCGTCCCGTTCCGCCCGGAGCCGGGCCGCGCGCAGGTCGAGGTCCTGCTTCTGCTCCGGCGCCTCCAGCTCCAGGTCGACCGCCGAGATCATGGGGCCGTCCGTCATCAGCGCCGCGCGTCGGACCCGGTTCTCCAGTTCCCGCACGTTCCCGGCCCAGCGATACGCCTCGATCGCTGCGGTCGCGCCCGCATCGAAGCCGCGCAGCCGCCGCCCGAACTCCTTCGCGAAGCGCGTGAGGAAGAAGCGCGCGAGGAGAAGCGCGTCGCCGGCCCGGTCCCGTAGCGGCGGAATGCGGACGGTGACGGAGTTCAGGCGATAGAGCAGGTCCCCGCGGAAGCGCCCGCTCTCGGCCTGCTCCTCCAACGGCTGGTTCGTGGCGGATACGACACGGACATCCACCCGGATCGGGGTGCGCCCGCCGATCCGCTCGACCACCTGATCCTGCAGGAAGCGCAGCAGCTTCGCCTGCAGCGTGATCGGCATCTCCCCGATCTCGTCCAGGAACAGCGTGCCCTTGCTCGCGCCCTCGATCTTGCCGATGACCTGCTTCACCGCGCCGGTGAAGGCGCCCCGCTCGTGCCCGAAGAGCTCGCTCTCGAGCAGCGTTTCCGGGATGGCGGCGCAGTTGATCGCGACGAACGGCCCGGCCGCCCGCGGACCCATGTCGTGCAGGGCGCGCGCCAGCGCCTCCTTGCCCGTCCCGCTCTCGCCGAGGAGCAGCACGGGGACAGAGACCGAGGCCAGCCGCTCGACGGTGCGGCAGACCTTCAGCATTCCTTCGTCGCTCGTGACGATGCCCAAGATCGGGGAGGTCCGCGGCGCCGCCGCCAGCCGCAGGTTCTCGTCCTCGAGCTCCCGCAGCCGCTTCGCGCGGTCCAGCACCGTCCGCAGGATCGCGAGGTCCACCGGCTTCTCGTGGAAGTCCGTCGCGCCGAGCGAAACCGCCCGCAATGCATTCTCGCGTTGCCCTTGCCCCGTCGCGACGACGACGGGCAAGCGCGGCGCGAGGCGGCGGAGCGCTTCCAGCGTCGCGAAGCCCTCCGAGACCCCCTCCGGATCCGGCGGCAGGCCGAGGTCCAGCAGGACGACGGCCGGATCCTCCTTGCGCACCGCTGCCTCCGCAGCCGCACGGTCCCCGGCCAGCACCACCTGCCAGCCCGGGAAGGCCCAGCGGTACTGCGCGGAAAGGCCCGGATCGTCCTCGACGATCAGCAGCTTCGGCTTGGTCGGCTCGCTCATGCGGCAACCGGAACGTGCACGGAGGCGGAAAGTTCCGCGGGGGCGACGGGCAGGACGAGACGCATCGTCGTCCCCACCCCCGGCCGGCTCTGCACCTCAAGGTCGCCCCCGGCGTCGCGCAGCAGCTCCCGCGCCTGCCACGCACCGATCCCGTTGCCACGCGACTTCGTGGTGCGGAGCGGGCGGAACAGCTCGTCGCGGATGAACTCCGGCGTCATGCCGCGGCCGCGATCGGCGATCGCGACGACGACGCGATCGCCTTCCCGGCCGACGGTGATCGTGACCGGGACGCCCGGCGGCGAGGCCTCGACGGCATTGTCCAGGAGGTGCGTCACGGCCTCGTCGAAGCGCTCAGGCAGAATGCCAGCCACGCAGGACGCCGCGTCCCCCTCTGCCTGCACGCGGACCGGATGGGCCCGCCGCGACAGCGCTTCGAGGCGCGGCAGCGGTGCAACGGTCGCGGGGGACGTCGGGGCATCTTGTTTCGGCTCGGCAGCCGCGTCGTCCTGCCGCAGGCGCGCGATCAGCGTATCGATCCGCGTCGCGGCGGCGCGGACGGTCAGCAGCATGTCCCGCTGAAACTCCGGATTGTCGATGTTGTCCTCGGCATTCGCCAGAAGGAGGGAGAGCTGGGACGACACGGTCTTCACGTCATGCGCCACGAAGGCGAAGCGCTTCGCGTACTCCGTGATCCGCCGCCCGTCGGCCAGCCGCTCCGCCGCGCGCCGCTCGGAGAGGAACATCGCAACCTCGCGCCCGATCGTGCCGAGCAGTTCCGCGACCTCCGCATCGACGGGGAAGGGCGCCCTTGGCGAGGCGAGCAGGACGACCCCCACCAGCCCTTCCCGGTGGTGCACCAGCGGCACCGCCAGCCAGAGTTCCCCGTAGGCGCCGCGCAACTCGGCGAAGGCCGGATCGTCGGCGGCCGGTGCGACGCCGCCGCCGAGCGCCCGGACGGCGCCGTGGTCCAGCGGCAGGGAAAGGTTCGAGGCCGGCCGGTTCCAGGAACCGGCCCAGCGCAGCGTTTCCGGCCGCGGCGCGTCCGGTCCGCTCGGACCGTCGCGCAGAAGCAGCACGCCGGCGGGGCTGTCCACCGCGTCGGCCACAGCGCGCACCGCCCGGATCGGTGCCGGCGCGTCGTGCCCATTGGCGGAGAGGATCGCCGCCGTCCGCATCCACTCGCGCCGGTAGTCGTAACGCGCCTGGAAGAAGTGATCGACGAGCAGCCGGCGCAGCCAGGATCGCGCGGAGCGCGACGCGAGCGCGACCGCGAGCGCCATCAGCGCGCCTGCGATGAGCGCGGCCTGCGCCGCCGGGCCCCAGTCGTACCCCGTACGCCGCAGCCCTTCCCCCAGCGCGCCGATCGCCAGCAGGAAGGCACCGGCAACGATGAAGGTGGCGCCGTGGAAGACGACGCTGCGCGACACCGCGGGCTCGGTCCGCCAGCGGCGGTCGCGGACCGCCGACATCACGAGCAGCGGCATCGCGAAGCCGAGCAGCGCCGCACGTGCATCCAGCAGCGAGGCCGAGAAGTCGCCGGAGAGCGCGGCGTTCCCGTAGATCAGGATGTCGAACCCGGCGAGGGTGCCGAGCGCGATGCACGGCAGGTTCGCGTGCCAAAGCCGCGATTCATCGGCGTTGCGCCAGAGGTTCTCGGCGATGAGGATCACGAGGAGCGCGAGCCCGAGCCGCCCCATAAGCACGGGCGAGCCGAGCGTCGGCAGGACCAGCCCGTCGGTCACGCCCGGCAGGCCCGCGACGATCGAGAAGCCGCCGAGGAGCAGCGTCGCGATCGCGAAACGCCGCGTCAGCGGACGCGCGACCTCCCCACCGAGCCGATGACAGAGCACGACGAGGAAGGCGGCACCAAGGGAAGCCCGAAGCACCTCGGCGAAGCCGGCCAATCCACCGACAGGGACGTCGGGCCGCAGCGCCACGGCCGTCGCCCATGCCGCCGAGGCTAGGCAGAGGACGGCCGGAAGCACGGCCCGCTGCCCCCGCCCCGCGACGAGGACGAGGGCCGCGCAGACCAAGCAGACGACCGCGCTCCCGGCGTGGAGCGCGACCGAGGCCGTGACACCGCTCATCGCGCCGACCGTTAGGACAAAACCGTTCCGGAGTGGCGACGGCGAGGCGTCAACTCACCGAGAGCCTTCCTGGAACAGCACGACCCGAACCGTCGCGATGAGGATTAGGAGATCAAGAAAGAGGCTGCGCCGCTCGACATAGTACAGGTCGTAGGACAGCTTCATCCGTGCATCCGCGACCGAGGCGCCGTAGGGGTAGTTCACCTGCGCCCAGCCCGTGATCCCCGGCTTTACGCAGGCGCGCACGTCGTAGTGCGGGATCAGCTCGGACAGCTGCTTGACGAAGGCCGGCCGCTCGGGCCGCGGGCCGATGAAGGCCATGTCACCGCGCAGCACGTTCAGCACCTGCGGAATCTCGTCGATGCGCGTCAGGCGGATGAAGCGGCCGACGCGGGTCACGCGCGGGTCGCCCTTCGTCGCCCATTGCGGCGCGCCGCCGGCTTCTGCGTCCGTGCGCATGGAGCGGAACTTCATCAGCGAGTACACGCGCCCATGACGTCCGACGCGCTCCTGCCGATAGAAGATCGGCCCGCGCGAATCGACCTTGATGGCGATCGCGGTCAGGAGGAGGACGGGCAGCGTCACCAGAATCAGGACGCCCGACACGGCGATGTCGAAGCTCCGCCGCACCGCCTGAACCAGGAGGTTCGACTTCGGGCTGCGCGATGGGCGCCAGTCGGCCGGCAGCCGCGCAAGGTCGATCCGCCCCAGACGGTGTTCCAGGAACTCCGCCTCCCCGAAGACCCGGATGCCCGCGCCCCGGAGTTCCGCGACGCGGTCGGTCGGCAGCGCCGCGGAATCCTCGGCGACGACCGCCCACACGCCGAGCTCGCGCAGGCGTGGGGAAGTCAGGCCCGCGACGGTGTCCTTTTGCGCCGGCGTCGCGAGGACGACGTCGAGATAAGGATCCGTGCTGATCCAGTGCTCGGCGCCCCAGGTCGCGTCAGGCGCGTGCAGCACGGCAACGCGGCGGCGCAGGCGCCCGGTACGGGCATAGGCGACGAGGGCGAGCCGCGTGACCAGAACGACGACGACGAAGCTGGCGAAGATCGCGGCGCTCCAGCGCCACGACGCACGGACCACTTCCGTCGGAAGCCCCGCGTGCACCGCCAGTTGCAGGACCGCGAGCAGCGCGATGCCGCCGAGAAGGGTGCCCGCGACGACGCGCTGGAGACGCAACCAGGTGTCGGGACGGTAAAGCCCGGTGGCGCCGGACGCGACGCCGACGCTGGCCGCGAGGGCGCCGGCCGAGAGGATCTCCCAGGGTGCGACCTCGCCTGCCTCGGGAACGCCGGCCCCGAAGATGACAAGGAACACGGCGAAGCACAGAACGACCTCGCCGACGCATAGGAGGAGCACCTCCGACCGCATGGGGTGGCCGAAGAGGGTTACCATCGCTTCAGCTGCCTCCAGTGACGATGCGTCGGAACCCGGACGCGCTCGGGACGGCCACGTACGGTACCGCGCGGGGGAAACCTAGACTGCTACGGACAAGTGAACGGTGCTGGCATCGTAAGGTTGCGAAGCGCCAACATTGCCTCTGTGACCTCATCCGCCGGACGCAACAAGGCGATTCGGGGAAAGTAGTTGCCCACAGGAGCGTCACGACGCCGTGCTACATGCCAGTTGATCTGTACCGATGTCGTTCCATTCCGTTAGCGGTATCTATGCGCTTCCGTGACGTTCCCTGTTCTTGGCGGGCGTTGACGAATCTTCGAGCCGGCGAGGCGCTCCCGCTGCACCAACCGTGCGGAACCTCGGCCAGGGCCTCAGCCCGCCGGCCGTCCTGACGCGTGTTCCGCCGCGGGCAGCGTCAGTCGGAAGCGCGCACCCCGGTTGCCGTCCAGGAGGGCGAGCGTCCCCCCGCACGTCCCGCGAGCGACCGGGCGATCGCGAGGCCGAGCCCTGTCCCGCCGGCCTCGCGGCGCGTGGTGAAGAAGGGGTCGAAGGCCCGCGCCGCATTCGCCGCTGACAGGCCAGGCCCGTCATCCTCCACCTCCGCCACGATGCCACCCCGACCGAGGCCAAGGCGGACGGTGACGCGGGTCCCCTCGCCCCCGTACACTGCCGCGTTCTCCAGCAGCACCGTAAAGATGCCGGCCGCGGCAGCCGGCGCGATCGCGGCGCCCGCTTCGCCTTCGACCACGACCCGGAGCGACGGAAACTGCCCGGCGGCCGCGACCGCAATCGGGCGCAGCGCCGTCTCCGCCGCCGCGCTCGCCGGTGCCATGTCGGCACGGGCAAGGTCCAGCAGGCCGCGGACCAGCGCTTCCAGCCGCGCAACGCCGGCCGCGACCGCCCCGACGAACCGCGCGCGCTCCTCCGCCGACATCGTATCGGCATGGTCCGCCAGAAGCTCCGCCGCGCCGCGGATGCCAGCGAGCGGCGTCTTGAACTCGTGCGAGACGTGGGCGGCAAGGTCCCGCAGGTAGCCCGCTCGCTGCTCCTGCGTCCGCGCCATCCGCGCGATCGCGTCGGACAGTTCCGCCGCCTCCCGCACCGCGGCACGCGGCAGCGGAGGGAGCTCCGTCGCTTCTCCCGATGCCACGCGCCGCGCTGCCCGCACCACGACGTCCAGCGGCCCGGTCACGAGCCTCGACGCCGCCACGGCGAGCGCCGCAACGACCGCCAGCAGAAGCAACGCCACGCCGCTCAGGTCCGGCAGCTTGCCTGCCACCGTGTATCCGTCACGCTCGCCGGCGTGCGGGAGAGGAGGATGACGGCGTCCACCCGCCCGTCCACCATCACGGGCAGGGCCACGTGGACGCGGAGCCCCGCGGTGCGGCTGAACCCGCCGGGCACCGCCTCCGCCCGGCGCTCCCGTCGGCGCAACACGTTCGTCGGCACGCCGCGACGCGCGCCCGCCACCTCCTCGTGCGCCGCGAGCGACTGCCCCAGGTCGTTCCCCGTCGTCGCCACCACCGTGCCGTCCGCGTCGAGCACCCGCATGGCGGCGAGCGTCACGGGCTGCACGTCCCGCAGCACCGGAGCCAGCCGCTCGCCAGTCGTGACGGCCACGGAAGTCGCGGGCCGCCCCGGCCGCGGGTCGGGCGCCGGCGGCAGGACAGGATCGCGCGCGAGGTCCAGCCCCGCGCGCCGCATCCGGTCGAGCGAGGTCGCCGGCAGGCCCGCGCTGCCATCGGGCGCCACGATCCCGCGCGCCGCGCGCCAGGCCCCGGACAGGACGGCCGCCTGCGCCACGAGTTCGGACTCGGTCTGCCGGATCAGCGCGCTCTCGTAGAGCCGCAGGAACCACAGCCCCGCCAGCGGCAAAGCTAGCACGATGAGATAGGACAGCAGCAGCAGCGTCCGCAGCCGCGGCCGCGCCAGCCGTTCCCGCCATCGCCGCTCAGGCACAGGGTCCCAGGCGGTAGCCGAACCCCGGCATCGTCTCGATCGGGGACGCGCCGACCGCGGCGAACTTCGCGCGCAGCTTGCGGACGTGGCTATCGATCGTGCGGTCGTTCACCACGCGCTCCACGGCGTAGGCACCGTCCATCAGCAGGTCGCGCGAGACGACGCGGCCCGGACGGCGCATCAGCGTGCGCAGCAGCCCGAACTCCGTCGGCGTCAGCGCCACCTCCGCCCCGTCCCAGGTCACCCGCGCCGCGTCCGGGTCGAGCAGCAGCCGGCCGTGGCGCAAGGCGCGCGACGTTTCCGCGGGCGGCGCCTCGGGCGCGGCGCCTCGCCGGAGGATCGCCTTCACCCGCGCCACGAGTTCCCGTGGCGAGAAAGGCTTCGACAGGTAGTCGTCCCCGCCGATCTCCAGCCCGACCACGCGGTCCACCTCGTCGTCGCGGGACGACAGGAACAGCACGGGCACGCGGTCGCCGGCCTCGCGCAGGGCGCGGCAGACCTCCGTCCCCTCCATCTCCGGCAACATCACGTCCAGCACGATCAGGTCGGGCGCGGCATCCCGCGCCCGCGCCAGCCCCGCCGCGCCATCGGCCGCCTCCGCCACCTCGAACCCGGCACGGGACAAGGCGAAGCGCACGACCTCCCGGATCGCGGGGTCGTCATCCACGACGAGGATGCGCGGCACGGCGGCGTTGTCCTCCTCTGCACCGGATCGCACCCCATCCTGCGGTGGCCGGGACGCCACGGCAACGCGTGCACCGGATCTGCACGCCCCCTGCACAATCTTTCCACGGAGCATCCATCCCGGCTGCACCCCACGTCGCGAAAACCCCGTCACCCCAACCGAGGATGACGGGACATGAGCGACACCACGATCGACGAAGCACCGCGCCCCGCCCCGACGCCCGGCCTGTTCAGGACCGGCCCCGGCCTGAAGCTCGTCGCCATCGGCGGCCTGCTGCTTGCGATGCTCATTCCGCAGCTGCTGATCGAGGACGTCATCGCCGACCGGGAACGCTACAGCGAAGCCGCGCGCGCCGGCGTCGCACGCAGCTGGGGTCCGGCGCAGCAGGTCCTCGGCCCCGTCCTGATCGTGCCGACCCGCACCGCCGTCCAGCGCGCACCGGGCGACGCGACCACCCCGCCCTGGCAGCGCGGCACCGTCGCCGTCCTCCCCTCCCGCCTCCGCGCCGAGGCGCAGCTCGCGCCTGAGCGCCGCAAGCGCGGCCTCTTCGAAGCCGTGGTGTACCAGGCCAATCTCACCCTCTCCGGCACCCTCCTGGTCCCGCCGATTGAGGTGGAGGCTGGCACCGAACTCCTGTGGCGTGAGGCCTACCTGCTCTCCGGCGCCACCGACCTGCGCGGTGCAGGCGACGAGGTCCCGCTCTCCCTCGACGGCCGCCGCCTGACCTCCACCGGCGACGCCGGCGCGACCTGCCGCGAGATGGAACTGCTGCGCTGGACGCTGGGCTGGACCGAACCACCCCCGCCGACCGCGCCCTGCCCTTCACTGGCAGTCTCGCCCTCCGCGGCACGGGCAACCTGCACCTTCTGGCGGCCGCCCGCCGCACCGAACTCGAAGCCGCCGCCCCCTGGCCGACGCCGAGCTTCACCGGCACGGGCCTGCCCATCCGCTCCGACGTACGGGAGGACGGCTTCAACGCGACCTGGTCCGAAAGCGGCAGCACGACAGTCCAGCGCCTGTCCTACGACCCCTGCCGCGACGGCACCCTCGCCGCGCGCTCCGTCGGCGTGGACCTGCTGGAAGCCGTGCCGACCTACCGCATGGTCAACCGCGCATCAAAATACGCGGTGATGTTCCTGGCGCTGTCCTTTCTGACCTACGCGCTGTTCGAGATGCTGGCGCGCGTCCGCATCCACCTCGTGCAGTACGGGCTGCTCGGTTGCTCCGTCGTGCTCTTCCCGCTGCTGCTGCTGGCCTTCGGGGAACCGCTCGGCTTCGCCCTGGCCTACGCGATCTCCTCCGCGATGGTCGTCGCCCAGGCCTCCGGCTACACCGCCGCCGTGACGCGGCGCGCAGGTCTCGCAGGCACCTTCGCGGCGATCCTGTCGGGCCTCTTCGGCTTCCTCTACGTCGTGCTGAGCCTGGAGAGCTACGCGCTGCTGACCGGCGCCGTCGCCCTCTTCGCCGCGCTGACGCTGGTGATGGTGGTGACGCGGAGGGTGTCGTGGTCGGGGTAACCGGTCTCGGCGGAACTACTCGAAGATGATGCACGTCGTGCTGGCCGTTGCGCAGGGACGGCCAGCCCCGTCGAGGATACGCCCCTCCGCCACCGCGGACCGCCGCCCCAGATGCACCGCGTTCCCCTCAGCCATCACCTCCCCCGTCGAGAGCCCCACCCCTCGCAGGAAGTTCACCTTGAACTCCAGCGTCGTGTACCCCCGCCCTGCCGGCAGCCGTGAATGCACCGCGCACCCCATCACGCTGTCCAGCAGTGTCGCGAGAATCCCGCCATGCACCGTTCCCAGCGGATTGAACTGGTACTCCGCCGGGACCAGCCGCATGGTGACGCGCCCTTCCTCGATACTCCCCATCCGCGCCCCGATCAGCAACAGGGCCGGCGGCGGCGGCAGCCGTCCTTCGGCCATCGCCGTCAGGAACTCCATCCCCGACATCGTACGCCCCGCCGCCGCGAGGGCCGCCGGATCGGACCAGGCGATGCTGTGCTGCCGCGGCGCGTCGCTCACAGAGCCTCCACGATCGTCACGTTGGCCTGCCCCCCGCCCTCGCACATCGTCTGCAGCCCGTAGCGCCCGCCCCGCGCCCGCAGCGCGTGCACCAGCGTCGCCATCAACTTCGCCCCCGTCGCGCCGAGCGGATGCCCCAGCGTGATCGCGCCCCCGTTCACGTTGAGACGCGCCGGATCGGCATCCAGCACCCGCAGCCAGGCCAGCGGGATCGGCGCGAAGGCCTCGTTCACCTCGTAGAGGTCCATCTCCGCAAGCGTCATCCCCGCGCGGGAAAGCGCGCGCCGCGTCGCGGGGACCGGCTCCTCCAACATGATGACCGGATCGCCGGCCGTCACGGTCATGTGGTGCACCCGCGCGATCGGAGTCAGCCCATGCGCCTTCAGCGCGACCTCGCTCACAACAAGCACGGCAGCGGCGCCGTCACACATCTGGCTCGCATTGCCCGCGGTAATCACTCCGCCCTCCGACAAGGTCTTCAGCCCCGCAAGCCCCTGCATTGATGCCTCGGGCCGGATCCCCTCATCCGTCCGATGGATGCCGACATTCCCCTCCGCGTCCGTCACGGGCAACGCCACGATCTCCCGATCGAATGCCCCAGCCTGCGTCGCAGCCGCCGCGCGCCGGTGGCTCTCCACCGCGTAGGCATCCAGCTCCTCGCGCGAAAAACCGTACTTCTCCGCGATCATCTGCGCCCCGGTGAACTGCGAGAACTCTTCTACCCCGTAGCGCGCCTTGATCCGCGGCGACCACGGCCCCGCCCCGATCCCCGCCTTCGCGTGCAGGGTCCAGTTGCTCCCCATCGGCGCGCGGGTCATGGACTCCACCCCCGCCGCGATCACCACGTCCTGCGTCCCCGACATCACGGCCTGCGCGGCGAAATGCACGGCCTGCTGCGACGACCCGCATTGCCGGTCGATCGTCACCGCCGGCGTCGAATCCGGCAGGCGCGAGGCCAGCACCGCGTTCCGCCCCACATGCCAAGCCTGCTCCCCCGCCTGGGTCACGCAGCCCAGGATCACGTCATCCACCGCCGCGGGATCGAGGCCCGTACGCTCGACCAGCGCGTTCAGCACCTCCCCCGCCATGTCGGCCGGGTGCCATCCCGCCAGCCGCCCGTTGCGTCGCCCGCCCGCGGTCCGCAGCGCCTCGACGATGTACGCCTCCGCCATCCTCAGCCCCCGTAATCCGGTGCGCGCTTCGCCAGAAAGGCCGCGATCCCCTTACGGCTCTCCGCCCCTCGCGCGGAAGCCGTGATCGCCCGCGCCTCCGCCTCCAGCTGCTCTTCCAGCGAGTTCCCGAGCGAGGAGAACAACAGGTTTCGTGTCCGCCCGATCGCGCCCGTCGCCGAGGCCGCCAGACGCCGCGCCACCGCGACCGCCTCGTCCTCCAACGCCGCATCCTCCACCGCCCGCGTCGCCAACCCGAGCGCCACCGCCTCCTCCGCGCCGACGCGCGTGTTCAGCAGCGCCAGTTCCTGCGCCCGCCGCAGCCCGACGAGCCGTGGCAGCAGGAAGGTCGACCCGCCATCCGGCGACAGCCCCAACGCCGTGTAGGCCAGCGACAGGTGGGCCGACCGCGCGATCAGCGCGATATCCCCCAGCACCGCCAGCGAGAATCCAGCCCCCGCCGCCGGCCCCTGGATCGCCGTCACCAGCGGCTTGTCCATCCGCATCAGCCGCGTGATCGCCCCGTGGAACGGCACCAGCAACTCATTCACCAGCAGCGGCAACCCGTCCCCTGCCTCGGCGAAGGACCGCACGTCGCCGCCCCCGCAGAACAGCTTCCCCCGCGCCGTCAGCAGCACGCAGCGCACCGCCCGGTCCTCGTCGCACTCGACCGCGACACGCAGCAGCGCCCGCGCCATCGCCGGGTCCACCGCATTCGCCGAGTCCGGCCGGTTCAGCGTGATCCGAGCGACGGAGCCGTCGCGGGTCAGGGTCAGCGGCTCCTCCGTCATGCCGTGCCGACCTGCCGTCCCATCACGTCCCTCCCCCGCTTTGTCGTTCCGTCATCTTCCGGCGCCCGAATGGGCACGCCAAGCCCCGCCGCCCTCACCTTCCCTCGGCCCAGCCCTTCACAGGCCTGGGTTCCGCCGCATCTTGATCCCACGGCCAGGATCGGGCGACCCTGGACGGGCCCAGACGCGGAACGCGCGGGCCGGAGGACGTCTGGGAGGTTGCATGGACGGGACGGGCGCGCCGCCGCGCGGCACGCTGCCATCGGGGGACGGATCGGCCCCGCCGATCCTGAGCGTGCGCGACCTGTCGCTGCGCTTCGGCGGCCTGCGCGCGCTGACCGACGTGTCCTTCGACGTCGCACCGGGCACCATCACCGCGATCATCGGCCCGAATGGCGCGGGCAAGACGTCCCTCTTCAACTGCATTTCCGGCTTCTACCGCCCCGCCGCCGGCACCATCCTGTTCGAAGGCGAGGACATCGGCCGCCTCTCCCCACCCGAACGCGCGAAGGCCGGCCTGGCCCGAACCTTCCAGAACATCGCGCTGTTCCGCGGCATGTCCGTCCTCGACAACATCAAGCTCGGCCGCCACGCCCACATGCGCACGGGCCTACTCGACGCCCTCCTCTGGTTCGGCCGCGCACGGCGGGAGGAACGGGAGATCCGCGCGGAGATCGAGGAACGCGTCATCGACTTCCTCGAGATCAACCACATCCGCCACCGTCCCGTCGCCGCCCTCGCCTATGGCCTGCGCAAGCGCCTCGAACTGGCCCGCGCGCTCGCCATGAAGCCCCGCATCCTCCTCCTCGACGAACCCGTCGCCGGCATGAACCGGGAGGAGACGGAGGACATGGCCCGTTTCATCCTCGACGTGCGGGAGGAATGGGGCGTCACAATCCTCATGGTCGAGCACGACATGGGCCTGGTGATGGACATCTCCGACCACGTCGTCGTCCTGAACTTCGGCCAGGTCATCGCCGCCGGCCGCCCCGCGGAGGTCTCCGCCCACCCCGAAGTCATCCGCGCCTATCTCGGCTCGGGCGACGCCGGCGCCATCCGCACCCGGATCGGCGGCCGCGCGGAGGTCCCCGCGTGAACGAGGGCTTCGACTGGCTCTTCCTGACGGAAGTTTCGCTCGCCGGCCTCGGCTCCGGCGCGCTGCTCGCGTTGGTCGCCCTCGCCTTCGTCCTGATCTACAAGGCCACCCGTGTCGTGAACCTCGCGGTCGGCGAGATGCTGATGATCGGCGCCTACCTCTTCCTCTCCGCAGTCACCGGCTGGGGCCTCTCGCCCTGGGTCGCCATCCCCCTTGTGCTGGCCGGCGGCGGCGCCCTCGGCCTACTGATCGAGCGCGCCGTCATTGCCCCCATGCTCGGCAAGAGCGCCATCTCCACCTTCATGGTCACCATCGGACTCGGCTCCGTCCTGACCGGCATCGCCGAGATGATCTGGGGCCCTGACCCAACGCAGCTGCCCGACTTCATGGGCACCACGCCCGTCTTCCTCGGTGAGGCCTTCGTCTCCCGCAAGATCGCCATCGGCTTCGTCGTGGCCTCCCTCTCGATCGCCGCCTTCGTCGTAGCCTTCCGCTCCTCCCGCGCGGGCGTGGCGCTGCGCGCGACGGCCTCCGACCAGGGCGCAGCCTTCATGTGCGGCATCAACGTCCCCCGCGTTTTCTCCGCGGCCTGGGTGCTGGCGGGCATGACGGCAGCCGGGGCCGGCATCCTCGTCGGCGCCGTCGGCGGCGTCTCGCCGGTCATGGGCAGCTTCGCCCTCTCCGCCCTCGTCGTCGTCATCGTCGGCGGCCTCGACTCCGTCATCGGCGCCCTGCTCGGCGGCCTCCTCATCGGCCTCGTCGAGGCCTGGGTCGGCGCCTATCTCGGCGGCGAATACAAGCTGCCCGCCACCTTCACGCTGCTCATGCTCGTCCTCGTCGCCCGTCCCTACGGCCTCTTCGGCACGCACGAGATCGAGCGCCTATGAGGATCGGCGCCCTCAAGCAGACCTACGACGCCGATCACGCGCTTCTCGATACGGGCGTCCAGCGAGCCTGGGCCGCCGCCGGCATCGCCGCCCTCATCTTGCTTCCCTTCATCGGCAGCGAATACGTCCTCTACCTCGCCTGCCTCGCCGCCATCCACGTCGTCGCTGCGACGGGCCTGAACATTCTCACGGGCTACACCGGCCTAGTCTCCCTCGGCCATGCCGCCTTCATGGGCGTCGGCGCCTACGCCGCCGCCGTCGCCGATTCCCGCCTTGGCACGTCCGCCTTCCTCAATCTGTTCCTCGGCGGTTGCGCGGCCGCGGTCGTCGGCGTGGTCGTCGGCCTGCCAAGCCTACGCGTGAAGGGCCTCTACCTCGCCATCGCGACGATCGGCGCCTCCGTACTGCTCGACTTCGTCTTCAAGAACTGGACGCCCGTCACCGGCGGCACCCGCGGCCTGAATCTGCCGCCCGCAACGCTCCTCGGCTGGGACCTCGCCCGCCCCTCCGCCTTCTGGTGGCTCGTCATGCCCGTCGCCGTGCTCTCGGTCCTGGCCGCCGCCAATCTGTTCCGCACCCGCATCGGTCGCGCCTTCATCGCCGTGCGCGACCGCGACATCTCCGCCGCCGTCCTCGGCATCCCCCTGCTGCGCACGAAGCTGATGAGCTTCGGCCTCTCCTCCTTCTACGCAGGCGTCGCGGGCGCACTCTTCGCCTACTTCTTCCGCTCGATCACGCCGGAGAGCTTTCCCTTCGTCTATTCGATCTTCTTCCTCGCCGCGATCATCGTCGGCGGCATGGGCACGATCCTCGGCGGCGTCATCGGCGCGATCTTCATGACGCTCGTGCCGGAGGCCCTGAAGCTGATCGTCGCCGTCATCAGCCCGGTCTGGCCCAACGCGGTGGCCGTGCTCTCGCCGGTGCGCACCGTCATCTTCGGCGCCCTGATCGTCGGCTTCCTCATCTTCGAGCCGCACGGGCTCGCGGAAATCTGGCGCCGGATCCGGCGCTTCTTCCACCTCTGGCCGTTCAGGACCTGAGGGGACACACGGGAGGGATGGACACCATGCGACTGACCCGACGCTCGGCCCTGCTCGCCGGCCCCGCGATGCTGGCCGGTATCCGCCGCGCCCGATCCCAGGGCACGGCGAACGAGATCGTCATCGCGGGCTCCATCCCGCTCACTGGCGTCTTCGCCTTCGCCGGCGTCGGCGTGAATGACGGTATTGCGGACTACGTGAAGATGGTGAACGACGCAGGCGGCATCACGGGCCGCCGCGTCCGCTACGTGTTCGAGGACACGGCCTACCGCGTGGACCAGTCCGTCGCCGCCTTCAACCGCCTGACCAGCGCCAACCGCGCGAACTTCTACTACGGCGACAGCACGGGCTTCGCGAAAGCCGTGAACCCGGAACTCCGCCGCCGCGACGACATCCTCATGGCCGGCGCCTCCTTCGCCACCGAGATCAACGACCCCCAGAACTTCCCGCAGCAGTTCATGGCGGGACCCGACTACTCCGAAATGGTCGGCGTCCTTCTGGAATACATCCAGCGCACCCAGCCCGGCGCGCGCATCGCCCTCGTCAACTCCGACACCGAATTCGGCCGCGACCCCGTCCAGCCCACCGAGCAGATGGCCACCCGCCTGGGCCTACGCGTGGTCGAGAAGATCGTGACGCCACCGGGATCCGTGGACGTCTCGACCGAGGTCCTGAAGCTCCGCCGCGCCAATCCCGACTACACGATCATGCACGGCTACGTCCTGGCGCCGCTGCCCGAATTCGTGCAGCAGGCCCGCCAGCTGAACCTCCGCACGAAGTTCATGGGCACCTTCTGGTCCATGGACAACGCGGGCTGGGCGCGGATCGGCCAGCCGGCCGACGGCATGATGGGCGTCATGCCCTATCGCTACTACTACGACGACGCGGCCGACGCGCCGATGCTCCAGCGCATCCGCCAGGTCCGCAGCGAATACCAATCCTCCCCCTACATGCAGGGCTTCCTCACCGCGATGCTCTTCTGCGAAGTCGCGAAGCGCACCATCGAGGCCAACCAGCCGCTGAGCGGCACAAACATGAAGGCCGCCCTGAACTCCATCCGCGACTACGACACGGGCGGCATCATCGGCACGCCGATCTCCATCCCCGGCAATACCATTCCCGTCGGCCGGGTCTACCGCTTCGACGCGTCGCAACGCCGCATGGTCGGTGAGGGCGGCTGGATCCGGCTCTCCCGGACCTCCTGACGTGCCGGAGCCCGGCGGCGACCCCGTCCTCGACGTCCAGAACATCGAGGTGATCTACAACAAGGTCGTGCAGGTGCTGCGCGGCCTCTCGTTGTCGGTCCCGCGCGGGCAGGTCGTGGCGCTGCTGGGCTCCAACGGCGCGGGCAAGTCCACGACCCTCAAGGCCGTCTCCCGCCTGCTCGAGATCGAGGACGGCGAGGTCACCGGCGGCGCCATCCGCTTCGACGGCGCCGACATCGCCCGCCTCCGCCCGCACGAACTGGTGCGCGGCGGCCTCTACCACGTCATGGAAGGACGCCGGATCTTCGAAGACCTGACCGTCCAGGAGAACCTGATCGCCGCCACCTACGCCCTCGCCGGCCGCCGCTCCGCCCCGCGTGACTTCGACCTGGTCTACGAATATTTCCCCCGTTTGCACGAACGCCGCACCGGACTCGCCGGCTATCTCTCGGGCGGCGAGCAACAGATGCTCGCCATCGGTCGCGCCCTCGTCGCCGAGCCCCGCCTCATGCTGCTGGACGAACCCTCCCTCGGCCTCTCCCCCGTCATGGTCGAGGAGATCTTCGGAATCATCGGCCGCATCAACCGCGAACGCGGCACCTCCATGCTGCTCGTCGAGCAGAACGCCGCCGTCGCCTTCGCCGTGGCCGACCGCGCCTACATCATGGAAACCGGCAAGATCGTCGCCAACGGCCCGGTCGAAGTCCTGATGCGCGACCAGGACGTGCGCGAGTTCTATCTCGGCCTCGCCCATTCTGGTTCGGGATCCCACGGCGATGGCCGCAGATCCTTCCGCGACGTCAAGCACTACAAGCGGCGCAAGCGGTGGCTGTCGTGACCTTTCCCCCCCTCACCCTGCCCCAGATGCTGCGGGAACAGGCCCGCACGCGCCCCGATGCCGTCGCGATCCGGCAGAAGGATTTCGGCGTCTGGCGCCCCGTCACCTGGCGCGACTATTTGGACCGCGCCATCGCCGTGGGGTACGGCTTCCGCGCCCTTGGCCTTGCCGAAGGCGGCCACGTCGCCGTCATCGCCGAGAACCGCCTGGAATGGGTCCTGTCCCAGTTGGGCGCCGGCCTCGTCGGCGCCGTCACGATCGGCGTCTACCCGACCTCACCCTCCAACGAGGTCGCCTACGTCCTCGCCCATTCGGAAGCCGAAATCGTCGTCTGCGAAGACCAGGAACAGGTCGACAAGGTCCTGGAACGCCGCGCCGAACTTCCGCGCCTCCGCCACATCGTGGTGATGGAAACCAAGGGCTTCGGCGCCTATCCGCCGGGCGCCGTCACCACCTTTCCCGCTCTGGAAGAAGCGGGCCGCCAGTACCGCGAAGAACACCCCACCCTCGTGGACGACATCCTCGCCCGCCAGGACTTCAGTGACCTCGCGCTGATGATCTACACCTCCGGCTCCACGGGGAAGCCGAAGGGCGCGATGCTCAGCTACCGCAACCTTCGCGGGGAGGCGATCGCGGTCGCATCGCATTACGACTGGAATGCGGGCTCAATCTCGCTCTCCTACCTCCCGCTCTGCCACGTCGCGGAACAGGCCCTCACGTCGATGACGCCGATCTACGCCGGCTCCACCGTGCATTTCGGCGAATCCCTCCGTACCGTGCAGGAAGACCTCCGCGAGGTCGCGCCCACCCACTTCCTCGGCGTCCCCCGCATCTGGGAGAAACTGCACTCCTCCATCCACTTCAAGATGATGGAAGCCGGAGGCTGGCGCCTCCGCCTTTTCGAGCGCGCCGTCGCGGCCTGCGAGCCCTTCGCGGAAATCCCGCCGGCGCGCCGCACCTTCGCCCAACGCGCGACCTTCGCGCTCTCCTACGCCCTCGTCTTCCGCGCGCTCCAGAACTTCATCGGCCTGCGCCGCGCGAGGGTCGTGCTGACCGGCGCCGCGCCGATCCCGCCGAAGATCGTGCACTTCTTCCGCACGATCGGCCTGCCCTTCCTCGAAGCCTACGGCGCCACGGAAACCACCGCCGTCGCCAGTTCCCAACGCCTCGGCGACCTTGTCGCCCTCTGCGTCGGCATTCCCTGCGCAGGGGTCGAGATCCGCCTTGGCGAGGGCGGCGAAGTGCAGGTCCGCGGCGACACGGTCTTCACCGGCTACTACCGCGCGGAGGAGGCGACCCGCGCCGCCTTCACCGAGGACGGCTGGCTCCGCACCGGCGACGTCGGAGAGATGGTGGACGGCCAGCTCCGCATCGTGGACCGCCTGAAGGACATCATCATCACCGCTGGCGGCAAAAACCTCTCGCCCTCCGAAATCGAGAACACCGTGAAAGCCAGCCCCTTCATCAAGGAATGCATCGTCATCGGCGACGGCCGCGCCTACGTCTCCGCCCTCATCCAGATCGACCCCGAGACTGTCGGCCAATGGGCCGAAGGCCAGGGCATCATCTTCACCACCTTCCGCTCCCTCGCCGAGGAACCGCGCGTCCGCGAGCTCGTCGCGCGAGAGGTGGACAAAGCCAATGCCGGCCTCGCTCCGGTTTCCCAGGTCCGCCGCTTCCGCCTGCTTCCAAAGGAACTGGACCACGACGACGACGAGGTGACGGCGACCATGAAGGTCCGCCGCGCCAACATCGCCCAGAAATACGCCGACGAAATCAGGAGCCTCTACGCCCCGGCATGACGGCCGGGCCTGAAGCCCGGCCCGTCATGCTCAGAACGCCGCGTCCTCCAACTCCTTCAACACCGCCCCGCCCGCCATCACAGCGGCGGCATGTGCGGACGTGTGCGGCAGCATCCGGGTCATGAAGAACCGCGCTGTCGTCAGCTTGGCATCGTAGAAGCCGGTCGTGTCGCCCTCCCGCTTCTCCAACGCCACCTCCGCCATCCGCGCCCAGGCATAGCCAAGCGCCGTGAGCGCGAAGAGCCGCAGGTAGTCCGAAGCCGCCGCGCCCGCCTCGAAGGGATCGCCCAGCCCCTTCCGCGCGACTTCCGCCGTGCATTGCTGCAGGCGCCCGAAAGCCTTGGACAGCGGCAGCACGAACTCGCCCATCCGCTCGTCCTCGCCCGCGCGCTCGATGAAGGCCATCACCGGGTGGAAGAAGCGCCGCAGGTAACGCCCGGCATGCGCCCCCAACTTCCGCCCCACCAGGTCCAGCGCCTGGATGCCGTTCGTCCCCTCGTAGATCTGGGCGATCCGCGCGTCGCGCACGTACTGCTCCATCCCCCACTCGCGGATGTAGCCATGACCTCCCAGCACCTGCATGCCGGTGGCAGTCGCATCCCAGCCCACATCGGTCAGGTAGGCCTTGATGATCGGCGTCATCAGCTGGACGTAGTCATCCGCGGCCTGCCGCTCCGCCGCGTCGGGATGCAGCCGCGCCACGTCCTGCTCCAGCGCGACGAGCATCGCGAGGGCCCGGCACCCCTCGACCTGCGCCCGCATGGTCAGCAACATCCGTCGCACGTCCGGATGCACGATGATCGGGTCCGCTGCCTTCTCCGGATGCTTCGCGCCTTCCAGCGCGCGCCCTTGCAGCCGGTCCTTCGCGTAGGCCACGGCGTTCTGGTAGGACACCTCCGCCAGGCCCAGCCCCTGGATGCCGACGGACAGCCGCGCCTCGTTCATCATCGTGAACATGGCCGACAGCCCCTTGTGCGGCCGCCCCACCAGCCACCCCTTCGCGCCGTCGAAGGACATAGCGCAGGTCGCCGAGGCCTTGATCCCCATCTTGTGCTCGATGGACGTGCAGGACACCGCGTTGCGCGGCCCCGGCCTCCCATCCTCCGTCGGCAGGAACTTCGGCACGAGGAACAGCGAAATCCCCCGCGTCCCCGGCGGTGCATCCGGCAGCTTCGCAAGCACCAGATGCAGGATGTTGTCCGCCAGGTCGTGCTCCCCGGCCGAGATGAAGATCTTGTTGCCCGTGACGTCGTAGGACCCGTCCCCGTCCGGCAACGCCTTCGTGCGGATCAGCCCGAGATCGGTGCCGCAATGCGGCTCCGTCAGGCACATCGTCCCCGTCCACTCACCGGACACCAGCTTGGGCAGGTAACGGTCCTTCAGCTCCTGCGTCCCGTGCTTCGACAGCGCGGAATAGGCCCCGTGCGACAGCCCCGGATACATCCCGAAGGACAGGTTCGCGGAGCACATCATCTCCTCGAACATCAGCGCCACCGACTTCGGCAGCCCCTGCCCGCCGTAATCCGGGTCGCAGGCCAGCGCCGCCCAGCCGCCGTCGCGGAAGGCAGCATAGGCCTCCGGGAAGCCCTTGGGCGTGCGCACCACACCGTTCTCCAGCACGCACCCTTCCTCGTCCCCGCTGCGGTTCAGCGGGAACAGCACCTCCTGGCAGAGCTTCGCCGCCTCCTCCAGGATCGGGTCGACGAGGTCGGGCGTCATCTCCTGGCAGCCGGGCAGCGACCGCAGCCGCGCAGGGTCCACGAACTCGGTCATGACGAAGCGCATGTCGCGCAGCGGCGCGTTGTAGGTCGGCATGTCAGCGCCTCCTCAGTTCCTGAGCGGCCGCCCCGTCTCGAGCATGTGCTCGATCCGGGCCAGCGTCGCGTTGGTCTTCAACAGATCCATGAAGGACCGGCGCTCCAGTTTCAGGACCTCGTCCTCCGAGGTCTCCTCGGTGTGGTCACGCTTCCCGCCCGTCAGCGTCTCTGCCAGGTATCGGCACACCACGACGTCGTGCGGCGTCGCCCGCCCCAACGCGACCTGCTGCTGCACCGCCAGCGACAGCGCCGCGCGCCCCGTCGCCCCGGGTAGTCGCAGCGGCTTCGGCTCCGGCGCCTTGTAGCCCTCGACCAGCGCCAGCGCCTTTGCCTTTGCATCGGCCAGCAGCCGGTCGCGGTTCATCGTGATCCCGTCGCCGGGACGCAGCAGCATCATCTCCCGCGCCTCGAAGGCCGACTTCGCGACCTGCGCCGTCGAGATCATCTCGAAGGCCTTCGCCACCGGCGGCATCGGCCCCTTTGGAACCTTCGGCGCCTCCGACCACCGCCGCAGCATCGTCGTGCAGCCGCCCCAGCCCGGGATGACGCCGACGCCCACTTCCACCAGACCCACGTAGGTCTCCGCATGCGCCTGCACCGCGTCGCAGTGCAGCAGCACCTCGCACCCACCGCCGAGCGCCATGCCGGCCGGCGCGCCGACCACGGGGAAGGGCGCGTGGCGCATGGCCCGCATCGCCTTCTGCCCGCCCTCGATCATCCCCTCGATCTCGCCCCAGGCCGCGATGTTCGCCGCGAACAACGCGAGCCCCAGATTGGCCCCGACCGAGAAGTTCTCCGCCTCGTTGTGGATCACCAGCGCCTTGAAGGCGCCCTTGGTCCCCATCGCCGTGGCCTTGCCGATCATGGCGAGAACCTCGGGATCCAACGCATTCATCTTCGTGTGGAACTCGAGGCAGGCCACGCCATCCCCGATATCCCACAGCGACGCCGCCCCGTTCTTGGCGATGGGCTTCGACCGCCGCTTCACGTCGGCCAGCAGCAGCACGCCCTCCGGCCGCACCACGTCAGCGTAGCGCCCGTCCACCCCGAATGCCTGCAGCCGCCCATCCTCGACACAGTAGAAGGTAGACTCCCCCACCGCCTCCAGCAGCGCCGGCACCGCACGCCCTTCCGCGCGCAACTGCGCCGCCAGCCACGCCGGCCCGAGCCGGTCGATCAGCTCGAAGGGCCCCCATTTCCAATTATACCCTAGCCGCATCGCCGCATCGACGTCCGCCGGGCTGTCGGCCACTTCCGGCACGAGCGACGCCGCGTAGGACAGCACGTCCAGCAGCACGGCACGCGCGTAGCGCCCGCCGCGGTCCGGATGCTCCACCAGCTTGCGAAGGTCCTTCTTACCGGCCTCCAGGCTCTCCAGCACCGGCTTTTCCGTCGGCCGGTCCTCGCCCGTCCAGAGGTCGATGGCACGCTTGAGGTTCTCGCCCTCCGCGCTCTTCGTCCGCGTGTAGAAGCCGCCCTTGCCGCCCTTGCGCCCGGTGCGGCCTTCCTGGATCAGCCGCGCCATCAGCGCGTTGTCGCGCATGCCCAGCACGTAGGCGTCATCGGCCGGCAGCGCCGCCTTCATGCTCGCGCCGACATGCGGGATCAGGTCCAGCCCGACCAGGTCAAGCAGCCCGAACACCCCAGTCTTCGGGATACCCACCGGCCGCCCCATCACCGCGTCCGCCTCCTCGATCGTCAGCCGCAGCTCCCGCGCGTGGTTCATCGCGCACTGCATCCACAGCCCGCCGATCCGGTTGGCGATAAATCCAGGCCGGTCCTTGCAGGGAATGACGGTCTTCCCGAGCGACCGATCCGCGAAATCCCGCACCAACGCCACCGCCCCGGGCGAAGTCTCCGCGCTCGTCACGAACTCCAGCAGCCGCATGTAGCGCGGCGGGTTGAAGAAATGGGTGATGAGGAAGTCGCGCCGGAACGCCTCCCCCGCCCCCTCCAGCAGCGCCGCCAACGGAATGGTCGAGGTGTTCGACGACACAACCGACCCCGCCTTCCGCACCCGCTCGACCTGCGCGTAAAGCGCCCGCTTCGCATCGGGCCGCTCCACGATCGCCTCGACGATCCAGTCGCAGTCGGACAGCAGCGACAGGTCGGTCTCAAGATCCCCCGCCCGCACCCGCTCCGCGTTGCGACGGTGCATGAACGGCGCCGGGTCGGCCTTCAGCATGGCCTGCACCGCCTTCGCCGCGCCGCCGGGCACGATGTCCAGCAGCACCACTTGCACGCCCGCATTCGCGCAATGCGCCGCGATCCCCGCCCCCATCACGCCCGCGCCGATCACACCCACCTTGGCGATCCGCCCGCCGCCACCCGAGGCCTTCCCCGGCCCGGCCTGGATCACCGCCATCTCCGGGGCCACCAACGGCGCGCCCGTCGTGGCGTCGCCCGTGCGCGAACGGCCCAGCGTATCGGCCATCACAGCGCCTCCAGCACGGTTGCGATGCCCTGCCCACCACCGATGCACTGCGTCGCCAGCGCGTAGCGCCCGCCCTCCCGCTGCAGCACCTGCGCCGCCTTGCCGACGATCCGCGCGCCCGTCGCCCCGAGCGGATGCCCCAGCGCCAGCGCGCCGCCATCCCGGTTCACCTTGGCCTGGTCGAGTCCGAGCTCCCGCATGCAGGCCAGCGCCTGACTCGCGAAAGCCTCGTTCAGCTCGATCACCTCGATGTCACGGGCGGAAAGGCCCGCACGCGCCAGCGCCTTCTGCGCCGCCCCCACCGGCCCCATCCCCATCACGTCCGGCGCGCAGCCCGACACCGCCAACGACTTCACCTTCGCCAGCGGCGTGATCCCGTGATCCTTCGCATATTGCGCCGTGCAGACCAGCACTGCCGCAGCGCCATCAGTCAGCGGCGACGACGTTCCCGCCGTCACCGTCCCGCCCTCGCGGAACGCCGGCTTCAGCCCTGACAGGCTCTCAGGCGTCGTCTCGGCCCGGATGCACCCATCCTCCGCCACCGTGGTCCCGTTGAAGACCATCGGCACGATCTCGTCGCGCAACCGCCCCCCCGCCTGCGCCGCCGCGGCCCTGCGGTGGCTCTCCGTCGCGAACGCCTCCTGATCCCCGCGCGTCACCTGGTGTCGCGCCGCGACGTTCTCGGCGGTTTCACCCATCGAGATGTAGGCCTGCGGAAACGTCTGGACCAAACCGGGATGCGGCATCGGGTTGAAGCCCATGATCGGCACCCGGGTCATGCTCTCGACTCCCGCGCAGAGGAACGCATCCCCTGCCCCCATCCGGATCGCTCCCGCCGCCTGATGCACCGACTGCATCGAAGACCCGCAGAACCGGTTCACGGTCGCACCGGCCACGCTGTCCGGCAGCCCCGCGAGAAAGGAGACGAGCCGCGCGACGTTCAGCCCCTGCTCCCCCTCCGGGAAGGCGCAGCCGACGATCACGTCCTCGATCGTCGCGGGATCCAGCCCGGTCTGCTCCACCAGCGCCCGCACCACCTGCGCCGTCATCTCGTCGGGACGCAGCTTCGTCAGCGCACCCTTGTGCGCGAAGTGGAAGGGGGATCGGCGATAGGCCGCGATCACGACGTCGGTCATGCTGATTGTTCCGTCATTTCCACTGTTGCCGGCGCCGCGGCATCCTGTCCGGCCAATGCCGCGCGCGCCTGCGTCCGGATGTCCTGCAATTCACCCAACGCCTGTTCCAGGTCCCGGCGCTGCTGCTCCAGGACCCCGATGCGCTCCTCGACCTTCGCGAGGAGAAGCCGCACCTGTTCCCGCTGCGTCGGGTCGGAGTCGTAAAGATCGAGATACTCGGCGATTTCCGCAAGGGTGAAGCCCAGCCGTTTGCCACGCAGGATCAGCAGCAGCCGCGCCCGATCCCGGCGCGTGAAGACCCGGTTCGCTCCCTCACGATCGCCCTGCCGCCCCGGCGAGAGCAAACCCTTCGCCTCGTAGAAGCGGATCGCCCGCGGCGTGACGCCCAGCTCATCCGCCAGCTCGTTGATCGTGAGGAGCGCTGGTGTCATGCCGCGCGCCCCCGAAGCAGCTCCGCCTTGAGCTCCTTCTTCGACAGCTTGCCGACGATCGTCCGCGGCAACTCGCCACGGAACTCAACGAGCCGCGGCATCTCCACTGAGGACAGCTTGTCCTTCAGGAAGCCCCGCAGCCCCTCCTCGTCCAGCGCACTCCCCGACCGCAGCTGCACGAAGGCCGCTGGCGCCTCCCCCCGATACGCGTCGGGCATGCCCACGACCGTGCAGGCCACGACGTCGGCATGCCGGTAGATCGCCTCCTCGATGTTGCGCGGATAGACGTTGAACCCGGACACCAGTATCAGGTCCTTGATCCGGTCCACGAGCGTCACGTACCCATCCGCATCCATCACGCCGACGTCGCCAGTCCGCAGGAAGCCGTCCGCGCCCAGCACCTCCGCGGTCGCGTCGTCGCGCTTCCAGTATCCCGCCATCACGTTCGGCCCCGCGACGCACAACTCGCCCCGCTCGCCCAGCGGCACCACTCGCGACGGGTCGGCAAGGTCCCGGATCTCCGCCCGCACCCGCGGCAGCGGCAGGCCGATCGTCCCGGACCGGCTCTCGCCCTGGGCCGGATTACAGAAGCAGACGGGGGATGTCTCTGTCAGCCCGTAGCCCTCCCGGATCGTGCAGCCCGACAGTCGCTCGAAGTCCTCCTTCACCTGCGCTGGCAGAGGAGCCCCGCCGGAGATGCAGGTATGGATCGTGCCGAGCTCCTCCCTCGTCGCGCCCTTGTCCAGCACGGCCTTGAAGAGCGTGGGCACGCCGGGAAACACGGTCGGCTTCGTCCGCCGCAGCGCGGCCTGCACCAGCGCCCAGTCGAAGCGCGGCAGCATCACGATCTCCGCCCCACCCGCAATGGACGCGTTCATCGCCACCGTCATCGCGAAGACGTGGAAGAAGGGGATGACCGCGAGCGTTCTCTCCTGCCCCTCCTTCGCCGAGGTGAACCACGCATTCACCTGCCGCGTGTTCGCGCAGAGATTCGCGTGCGTCAGCATCGCACCCTTCGGCACGCCCGTCGTCCCGCCGGTGTATTGCAGCACCGCCAGGTCGGTTGGCGCGATCGCCGGCGCCGATGCGATCGGCGGCGCATCCAGCAGCGCCTTGATGTTCGTGATGCGGTCGTCACCCGCCGGCACCTTCGCGATGCTGCGCCCCTTCAGCAGCCGGAAGGCGTAGCCCTTCACGATCGGCAGCGCGTCGGAGAAGCGGGACAGGATGACGTGCCGCACCGGCACGTCATCTCGGTTCAGCAGGCCCAGGACCCGCGGCAGGATCGGATCGAGGTCGAGCGAAACCATGATCTCCGTCCCCGAATCCCGCGCCTGCCCCGCCATCTCCTCCTCGGCGTAGAGCGGGGAGTAGTTCACCACCGTCGCGCCGGCCCGCAGCGCCGCGAAGTATGCGACGACGAACCACGGGCAGTTCGGCAGGCACAGGCCGACGCGGACGCCAGGCCCCGCGCCGAGCCGCCGCAGCCCCTCTGCCGCCCGCTCGACGGCGGCACCAAGTTCCACGTAGGTCCACTTGCGCCCGAAGAAGTCGAGCGCGGGACGCGGCCCGAATCGCCGCACCGCGTCCGCCATCACCTCCGGCAGCGTCTCCGGCGGCAGGTCCATGTCCCAGCGGACTCCCGCCGGATAGGCCCGGGCCGGAGGAGCCCCGGCCGGTGCGTCACCTTCGCCCAGCATGCTGCCCGGCCCTCCCCGCGTCAGAAGCTCAGCCGCGCCGCGACGGCGACAATGTCCACGCTCGCCTTGTAGGACGCGTCGAGGTTGCCGCGCGTGAAGTTCTCCGTGCCCGGCCCGCGATCGCGGATCGAAACCCGCGCCGTGTCCGCGAAGACATGCGTGTAAGCCAGCGTCAGCGCGAGGTTCGGCGTCGCCTGCCACGTCGCGCCCGCCGAGAGCCAGTAACGATCCGTGTCCGGAATCCGCGGCGTCCGCGTGCCGTCACGCACCGGCGACTGGTCCCAGGCGAAGCCGGTCCGCAGCGTCACGGTGCGCGTCGCCTGGTACTCCGCACCGATGTTGAGGAACCAGGAATCCCGCCACCGCTCCGAGGTCACGGACGGCGCACGCCCGTTGTCGAAGTCGATCCGCAGCTCGCGGAAGCGCGACCAGTTCGTCCACTCCGCACCAGCCAGCAGCGTCACCCGGTCCCCGATCCGTTGGGAGACGCCGAGCGTCACGGATTCCGGCGTCGCGATCTTCGCGGACGCCGCGGTGTTCTGGAACTGTTGCGTCAGCGCCGGGCTCAGGCCGAACTGCGCCGGCACGCCCTCGAACTGCGCCTCGCCGCGCAGGTTATGGAAGATGGCGGACCGGAAGGCCGCGCCGATCCGCGTACCCGCGATCGGCTCGTACTGCACGCCGACCTGCCAGCCAATGTCCCAGTCCGTGCCCTCGACCGTGGCACGGCCGTCGCGGTTGCCCGGCGCGAAGCCCAGGGCCCGGAACGCCGGCGAGGCCGCCGCGCCGATCGCGCCGAAATCCACCGCGTTCGACAGCCGCGCCGACGCGTACTGGAACTGCAGTCCCACTCCGATGGACAGGTTCGGCAGCGGCCGCACCGAAACCGACGGCGTGACGTTCACCGTCCGCAGTGAGGAGGTCAGCGCCTGGTATCGGCCGATGGAGTCGCCCGGATACTTCGTCACGAGCCCGAAGGGCGCGGAGAAGGCCAGGCCGAAGGCCACCTGATCGTTCAGGCGGTGCGTCGCATAGCTGGACGGTACCAGCGCGTCGTAGGCCACGTCGCCGCCAAGCGACCCGGTGATCGTCGTCCCCCCGAAGGCCGCCGTGCGCGACGCCGACCCGGACTCCGCCTCCGCCCGCGGGAGGATCCCGCTGAGCGAGGCCGAGATGTTCGTGCCATCCATCCACGCGGACGCCGCGGGGTTGAAGAACAGGGCGGACGGATCATCGCCCCGCGCCGCGCCGCCCGCATGGGAATTCCCCTGCGTCAGCGCCCCCTGCTCCCGCACCAGATAGCCCGAGGCCGAAGCCCCCGGCGTCATCGCCACCAATGCCAGACCCGCCACGCTGCTGGCGAGAATCAGACGGTTCACCGTGCTCAACGTTTGCCCCCGGGACGTTTGTTCATGCCGGTTGGCCCGGCTGGTCTTATACAAGACACGGTTGACGTATACGTCAACCTAGTTTTACGTTTCGATGACAGGAGAATCCCCGCATGCCCGACCGCGACGAGCTGATGACCCAGATGCGCGCCCGCGGCGCTGCCCTGCGAAGCCTTGGCTACCGCGTGCGCTTCGATCTGACCGACACTGACCAATCGATCCTGCTCGACGCTGCCGGCGGCAACATGGAGCTCCACGAGGCCGGCCCGGCCGAGGAGGCAGACACCGTCCTCGCCCTCACCTCGAACAATCTCGCGAAGCTCATCGCGGGCAAGCTCTCGCCGATGCTCGCCTTCTCTACCGGCAAGTTGCGGGTGGAAGGATCCAAGGGCGTCGCGATGAAGCTGGCGAGCCTGCTCGACGAGGACTGACCGGGGCCGCGTCGCGGCCTGCCCGGCGAAGCGCCGGGCGGCATCCGGACCTGCCCGGAGCGCGCGGCACCGCGCTCACCCCGCCGCGACCGGGGTGCGGACCGGGAACAGACTCCCGCGCGCAGGCGGCCGGCGCTTCGGCAAGATCCGCGACGAACCTCGTCGCGGATGCGCGCTCCTTCCGGCTCAGACGGGTTCCAGCACCCGCACGACGCGCGCCCGCGCCGCTTCGTATTCCGCGGCAAGCCGCTCGATCAGCCGCGCCGCCGGCACCACCTCCGACACCGCTCCGATTCCCTGCCCGCAGCCCCAGATGTCGCGCCACGCCTTCGCGTCCCGTGACGACCCGAAGTTGGCGGCGTCCTTGCTCGATTCCGGCAGGTTCTCCGGATCCAGCCCCGCCGCGACGATCGAGGGCTTCAGGTAGTTCCCGTGAATCCCGGTGAAGAGGTTGGTGTAGACGATGTCCTCGCCCCCGCTCTCCACGATCATCCGCTTGTACCGCTCGTCCGCCCGCGCTTCCTCCGTCGCGATGAAGGCGGAGCCGATATAGCCGAAATCCGCCCCCATCGCCTGCGCCGCCAGCACCGCACCGCCCGTCGCGATCGCCCCGGACAGCGCGATCGGCCCGTCGAACCAGGCCCGCGTCTCCTGCACCAGCGCGAACGGCGAAAGCCGCCCCGCATGCCCCCCCGCCCCGCTGGCGACGAGGATCAGCCCGTCCGCCCCCTTCTCCACCGCCTTGTGGGCGAAGACCTGGTTGATGACGTCGTGCAGCACGATCCCGCCCCAGGAATGCACGGCCTCGTTCACCTCGGGCCGCGCACCCAGCGAGGTGATGACCACCGGCACCCGATACTTCGCGCAGACCTGAAGATCCTGCTCCAGCCGATCGTTCGACCGGTGCACGATCTGGTTCACGGCGAAGGGCGCCGCCGGACGGTCCGGATGCGCCCGGTCATGCGCCGCCAGTTCCTCCGTGATCCGCGCCAGCCACTCGTCCAGTTGCGCCGCGGGGCGCGCGTTCAGCGCCGGAAACGACCCGACGATCCCCGCCTTGCACTGCGCGATGACGAGGTCGGGGTTCGAGATGATGAACAGCGGTGCCCCGATCACCGGCAGGCGAAGACGGGCGAACCGGCGCAGGGCGGGATGCGACACCGTGGCGTGATCCTTCTCGTGGGGCGCGCCGCCCTTCTGCCACGCGCCGCCACGCCCGGCCACGGCCCGGCCCGGCACCGTTCCGCGCGGCGCTTTGCACGGCGCCCCCACCCCTCATACGATGCCTCCGCCGAGCCGGCCGCCCCCATTCCCACCCCCGCGCCGAAGGACCCAGACCCTGCCCGACGCGTCCGTCCTCCCCCAGTCGGCCGCGACCGCCACCCTTCGCCCCGGCGACGCGGTCCTCCTCACCGGCGGCTCCGGCTTCCTCGGCTCTGCCGTCGCGCGCCGCCTCCTCGCCCGCGGCGTCCGCCTTCGCGCGCTGATCCGCGGCACGGCAACCCCACCCAACCTCGAAGGCCTTGACCTCGAAACCGCCCGCGGCGACCTCACCGACCCCGCCTCCCTCTGTGCCGCGGCACAGGGCCAGCGTTACCTCTTCCACGTCGCCGCCGATTACCGTCTCTGGGCCCCCGACCCGGATGACCTGGCGCGGGTGAACCTGGACGGCACGCGCGCCCTCATGCGCGCCGCGCTGGAAGCGGGGATCGAGCGCATCGTACACACCAGCAGCGTCGCCACCCTCAAGGTCGCCGGCGCCACCGCCCCCGTTGACGAGACCGCCACCGCAAGGCCCGAGGACGCCATCGGCGCCTACAAGCGCAGCAAGACCCTCGCCGAGCGCGCCGTGGAGGAGATGGTCGCCCGCGACGGCCTGCCCGCCGTCGTCGTGAATCCCTCCACCCCCATCGGCCCCCGCGACGTGAAGCCCACGCCCACCGGCCGCATGGTGCTCGACGCCGCGCGCGGGAAGATCCCCGCCTTCGTGGACACCGGCCTGAACCTCGCCCACGTGGACGACATCGCCGAAGGCCACCTCCTCGCCCTCGAACGCGGCCGCATCGGCGAACGCTACATTCTCGGCGGCGAGGACATGACGCTGCGCGCGATCCTCGCGGAGATCGCGCGCCTCACCGGCCGCCGCCCGCCCACGATCACCCTCCCCCGCGCACCCCTCATGCCCCTCGCCGCGGCCATGGAGGCCGTCGCGCGCTTCACTGGCCGCGAGCCCCTCCTCACCCGCGACGGCCTCCGCATGTCGCGCCACCGCATGTTCTTCACCTCCGCCAAGGCCCAGCGCGACCTCGGCTACCGCGCCCGCCCCGCGCGCGAGGCCCTGGCCGACGCGGTCGCCTGGTTCCGCGCCACGGGCCGCCTCGCGTGATCCTCGCCCTCGCGCTCCTCTCTCTCGCCGTCTGGCTTGTCCTGGTCTTCGCCCGCGGCTTTTTCTGGCTCGCCCGCGAACGCGACGACCGCGACCTCCCGCCCGCCCCCACCGCCTGGCCCGCCGTCACCGCGGTCGTCCCCGCGCGCGACGAGGCCGACGTCATCGCCCGCTCGATCGGCTCCCTCCTGCGCCAGGACTACCCCGGCCCCTTCCGCGTCATCCTCGTGGACGACCGCAGCACCGACGGAACCGCCGCCGCCGCCCGCGCGGCGGCCGAGACCGCCGGCGCCGCCGACCGCCTGACGATCCTCACCGGCACTCCCACCCCGCCCGGCTGGGCCGGGAAACCGTGGGCCATGTCCCAGGGGGCGGAGCACGCGGGCCCCACCCCCGACTTCCTTCTCTTTACCGACGCCGACATCGGCCACGCTCCCGACACGCTCCGCCACCTGGTCGCCCGCGCCGTCACCGAGCGACGCGTCCTTGTCTCGCTCATGGCCCGCCTGCACTGCGCGACCCCGGCCGAGCGCCTTCTCATCCCCGCCTTCGTCTTCTTCTTCGCGATGCTCAATCCCTTCGGCTGGGTGAACCGCGGCCGCGCCGCCGCCGCGGCCGGCGGCGTCATGCTGGTCCGCCGCGACGCGCTGGAAGCCGCCGGCGGCATCGCCGCCATCCGCGCAGAGATCATCGACGACTGCGCCCTGGCCCGTCGCCTCGCGACCCAGGGGCCCATCTGGCTCGGCCTCACCGACCGCGCCCTCTCCCTCCGCCCCTATGGCGGCATCGCGGAGATCGGCCGCATGGTCTCCCGCTCCGCCTACGCCCAGCTCCGCTACTCCCCCTGGCTCCTGGCCGGCACCGTCCTCGGGATGGTCCTGACCTACCTGCTGCCTCCGGCACTGATCCTTTTCGCGTCGGGATGGCCACGCCTCGCTGGAATGGCGGCTTGGCTGCTGATGGCGGTTGCCTTCATCCCGATGCTGCGCTTCTACCGGACCTCGCCGCTCTGGGGTCTCGCGCTTCCCATGATCGGGGCGGCCTACACGTGGTTCACCGTGGCGTCCGCATTGCAGGTCTGGAGGGGTCGGGGCGGGATGTGGAAGGGACGGGCGCAGGCCCTGGCGGGGCGGGCTTGATGGCCACGCGCGTGACGCGGATCATCCGATGAACGACGCCCCGGACGGCCTCTTCACGCCGGGCTTCGCGCTGACCAACACCACCTGGCTGGCCGAGCTGGATCGCGCCGTCGCGCGCGGCACCGACCACTTGCTGCGCGCCCAGCGCCCCGACGGCCACTGGGTCTTCGAACTCGAAGCCGACGCCACCATCCCCGCCGAATACATCCTCCTCCGCCACTTCCTCGGCGAAGCCGACGCCGACGGGATCGAGGCGAAGATCGGGACCTACCTCCGCCGCATCCAATCTCCTGACGGCGGCTGGCCCCTCTTCCACGGCGGTGCCTCCGACATTTCCGCGACGGTGAAGGCCTACTTCGCCCTCAAGATGATCGGCGACGATCCGGACGCCCCGCACATGCGCCGCGCGCGGGACGCCGTGCTCTCCCGCGGCGGCGCCGGCCGCGCCAACGTCTTCACGCGCATCCAGCTGGCGCTCTACGGCGAACTGCCCTGGGAAGCCGTGCCGACCATGCCGGTGGAGATGATCCTCCTCCCCCGCTGGTTCCCCTTCCACCTGTCGAAGGTCTCCTACTGGGCGCGGACGGTGCTCATCCCGCTCCTCGTCCTCATGACCCTCCGCCCCCGCGCGAAGAATCCGCGCGGCGTGACGGTGCAGGAACTCATCGCCCCCGGCCGCATCCCCCTCCCCTCCGGCGAGCACCAGCGCCCCGGCTGGGCCGCCTTCTTCGGCGCTCTCGACCGTGCCCTGAAGGTCGCCGGCCCCCTCTGGCCAAAGGGCTCGCGCCAGCGCGCCATCGACCGCTGCGTCGCCTTCGTCACCGAGCGCCTGAACGGGGAAGACGGCCTCGGCGCCATCTACCCCGCCATGGCCAACACGGTGATGATGTACGCCGCGCTCGGCCACGCGCCGGACCACCCGCTGCGTGCCACCGCCCGCCGCGCGGTGGAGAAGCTCCTCGTCATCCGCGACGGCGAAGCCTACTGCCAGCCCTGCGTCTCCCCGGTCTGGGACACCGCCCTCGTCGCCCACGCGTTGCTGGAGGTCGGCGACGACCGCGCCGTGGCCGCCGCCCGCCACGGTCTCGACTGGCTCAAGCCCCTCCAGGAACTGGACGTCGTCGGCGACTGGGCCGAGGCCCGCCCGAACGTCCGCCCTGGCGGCTGGGCCTTTCAGTACCGCAACGCACATTACCCCGACCTTGACGACACCGCGGTGGTCGTCATGGCGATGGACCGCGCCCGTCGGGCCCATTGGCACGAAGAGGGTACGCCCGACTTCGACGAACCCATCGCCCGCGGCGTCGAATGGACCGCCGGCCTGCAGAGCACGAACGGCGGCTGGGGCGCCTTCGACGCCGACAACACCCACGACGCTCTCAACAACATCCCCTTCGCCGATCACGGCGCGCTGCTCGACCCGCCGACCGCCGACGTCACGGCCCGCTGCATCTCCATGTTCGCGCAGCTCGGCGAAACGCGGGACACCCCGCGCATGCGCGCCGCCCTCGACTACCTCGCGCGGGAGCAGGAGGCGGACGGCTCCTGGTTCGGCCGCTGGGGCGTGAACCACGTCTACGGCACCTGGTCCGTCCTCTGCGCCCTGAACGCCGCCGGCCTCGACGGGTCGCACCCCATGGTCCGCCGCGCCGCCGACTGGCTCGTCGCCATCCAGAACGACGACGGGGGCTGGGGCGAGGGCTGCGAATCCTACCGCCTGGACCGCCGGGCGCACGATCCCTTCCTCTCCACCGCCTCGCAGACCGCCTGGGCCCTGCTCGGCCTTATGGCCGCGGGCGAGGTGGACCACCCCGCCGTTGCCCGCGGCATCGAATACCTCCGCCTGACGCAGGACCCCGACGGCGGCTGGCCGCAGGGTGCCTATACCGGCGGCGGTTTCCCCCGCGTTTTCTACCTCCGCTACCACGGCTACCCGCGCTTCTTCCCGGTCTGGGCCCTCGCGCGCTACCGCAACCTCCGCCGCGCGAACGAGCCGCGCGTGGCGCACGGGATGTGATCGTCGCCGCCGTCGGCCTTCAGCGGGAGGCGCGCCTTCTGGCGACGGCCGGCGTCACCTTCGTCATTGGCGGCGGTCACTCGACCGGCCTGCGCCGCAAGCTCGGTGCGGTCGCCGGCCAGGCGACGGGCCTCATCAGCATCGGGATCGCCGGAGCCCTGGCACACGACCTGAGATCCGGCGACTGGATCGTCGCGGACTCGGTCATCGGCGGGACGCGAAGGACGGCCACGGACCCGGCCTGGACCAGGCGCCTTGCCGACGCGCTCTCCGCCAGGACCGGCACCAGCTACGCGGGTGACCGTCCGTTGACCGAGGCAGCGACGAAGACCGCCATGCACGCCGAAACCGGCGCGATCGCGGCGGACATGGAATCGCACGTCGTCGCCGACATCGCCCGGGAATACGGGCGACCCTTCGCCGTCGCGCGCGTCGTCGCCGACAGGGCCGACCAGGATCTGCCACCCGCCGCCCTCGTCGGCATGCGCCCGGACGGCTCGATGAACCTGCCGGCGGTCCTCCGGTCGCTGCTCGCGCGCCCGGCGCAGCTCCCTGCCCTCATCGCGACGGGCATCGCCGCCGAACGCGCCTTTCGCGCGCTCTCGCGCCTTCCGCGCGACCTCCTGGCCATCCCGCCCGAGCCGTAGAGCCGGCCCGCCGATCCCACCGGCCCGGACGAGCCGGCCGCCGGCCACCGCCCTCGATCGGGGGCCGCGTCATCGCGCGCCTCCCGCACCCGTCCCCGATCCCGCGTCGGCCTGGCCCTGGATGCAGCCCGGTCGCACCTGCCCGGACGGCCCCGCAGGCCGCCGGCGCGCAATCCCCGTTGACAAGGAACAGGGGTAAGATCACAAAACCGTGAGCGACCGACCGCTTGGTGCCTCGCATGCTACCGACGGCCAGGAACGAAGGGGCGCTGTCCCGCAGGCCCCCCGGCGGGAGCGGGACGGCAGCAACGAAAGCTCGGGGTACCGCGAGGACGAGGAGGGCGGACCGACCGCTCCGCCATCGGCCTCCACCCCCGGGAGGGGAACCGCCCATCTGATGACCGCGACCCGCCAGCCCGGAGCAGCAGCGGACTTCCCGCGGACCCGCCGTGCCGGCGGCGCCGCCTGGCTCGTGGGCGTCAGCGCCCTGCTAGGCCTCCTCACCCTCGTCGGCACCTTCCTCCTGGTCGCCGGGGACCTCCGGTCCACCGGGCGGAAGGACGCGTCCCGGGACCTCACGACCTCCGCGCACCTCCTGGCGGACCACGCCGGGCGGCTCTTCGAAGTCGCGGACGTCGCCCTCCGCGATGCAGCCCGGATCGTCCAGGGCCTCAACTGGGACGAGATCGCGGGGTCGCCCCCCCTCCACGCCGCACTCCGCGAGCTCTCGGAGACCTTGCCCTACATCGAGGACGTCTGGCTCAACGATTCCGCCGGCACCCTGCGGCTGACAAGCTTCGCCTTCCCCACGCCGGCGTCGACCGCCGCGGACCGGGAGGCCTTCCGGCGCATCGCCGCGGGCGCCGACGCCATGCAGATCGGCGAACGCATCGTCGGGCGCGTGACCGGGCGTCCGACCTTCCTGCTCGCGCGCCGCCTCAGCCACGCGGACGGCTCGTTCCGTGGCATGGCCTCGGTGACCGGGGACCTGTCCTACTTCGACGACTACTGGACACGCGCCCGCCAGCCGCTCGATGCCCGTGTCAGCCTCGTCCGGGACAGGGACTTCGACATTCTCGCACAGCATCCGGCCCCGCCCTCCGGCGCCATGACCGGGTCGGCCGCCCTCCGGGCCGCGATCGCCACCGCCCGCAGCGAGGGGCAGTTCACCGAAGGCGAAGGGGCGGAGGAGCGCCTCGTCGCCTATCATCAGGTCGGGACCCTGCCGCTCTACGTCACGCTCAGCGTGTCGGAACGCGCGATCGCCGCCGCCTGGCGCGACCGCGTGGTCTCCTACGGCCTCCTCGGCGGGATCGCCGCCCTCGCACTCTCGGCCCTGAGCTTCGTCGCCTTCCGGCAGGCCCGGATCGAGACCAGGGCGATGCACGGCCTGGTCCGGGCGCGCGAGAGGCTGTCGGGCCAGAACGCCCAGCTTGAAGCCGAGGTCGCCGGCCGGACCGCCGCGCTGCGGGAGAGCGAGGCCGCACTGCGCCAGCTGAACGAGAGCCTGGAACGGCGCGTCCGCGAGGAGGTGGTCGCGCGGGAGGCAGTCCAGGCGCGGCTGGCCCATGCGCAGCGGATGGAGGCGCTCGGCCAGCTCGCCGGCGGCGTCGCGCACGACATCAACAACGTGCTCCAGGTCGTCATCGGCACGGCCGAGGCCGTGGAGGACGCCAGCCCGGACGACTGGCAGGTGGCGCAGCTCGCCCGCTCCATCGCGGAGGCCGCTGAGCGCGGCGCCGGCATCACGCAGCGCCTGCTCGCCTTCGCGCGCCGGGTCGAGCTGCGGGCGGAAGTCCTGGACGCGACGGCGCTGCTGAAGGGCCTCGGCGGCCTCCTCGGCCGCACGCTCGGCAACAACGTGACGGTCGCGGTGCGGGCGGACCGGGCCTTGCCCCTCCTGCTCGCCGACAGGGGCCAGCTCGAGACCGTGCTCGTCAACCTCGCCGCCAATGCGCGCGACGCGATGCCGGTAGGCGGAACGCTGATCCTCTCCGCCGCAGCCGTGCAGCTGGGGGCAGACGGATCGGCGGCACCCGGCCCATACGTGCGGCTGACCGTGACCGACACGGGCCAGGGCATGCCCCCGGAAGTCCTGGCGCGCGCCACGGAGCCCTTCTTCACCACGAAGGAGATCGGCAAGGGCACGGGACTCGGCCTCTCGATGGCGCAGGGCTTCGCCGAGCAGTCGGGCGGTACGCTCGCGATCGAGAGCGAGCCGGGGCGGGGCACCTCCGTCCACCTCTGCCTGCCAGCCGCCCCGGGGGCGAGCCCGCCGGAATCCGCGGAAGTCGGCGCGCCGCAGCGACGCCAGCACCGCGCCCGCATCCTGCTCGTGGACGATGACGCGGCCGTCCGGGCGACGACGGCACGCCAGCTGGAGAAGAAGGGCTTCGAGGTGCTGGCGGTCGCATCGGGACTCGCGGCCATGGCGCTGCTCGCCACCGGCGAGGTCGTCGATGCCATGGTGACGGACTTGGCGATGCCCGGCATGGACGGGCTGGCGCTGATCCGGGACGCGCGGCGCCTGCAGGAGGACCTGCCGGTGGTCCTGCTGACGGGCTTCGTGACGAACGCGGCGGAACTGGCGGTGGGCGGGGCGGTGACCGGTGCCTACAGCCTCCTGCGCAAGCCCGTGACGTCCGACCAGATCGCCCGGCGCGTCCAGGCGCTGCTGGACGGGGAGGCGGTGAGCGTCGAGCAGGACTGAGCGTCAAGCAATACTCAGCGCGGGCGCCGCCGCCGGGGCCCGGTCCGCTCGCCCGCCTACCCCGCCGTCATCCCCGACATCCGGATCCACTCCGCCTGCCGCGCGATGTCGGCGCGGAGGAAGGCGTCGAACTCCGTCGGCGACATCACCATCGGCTCCGCGCCCCCGCGCAGCTGCGCCTCCCGCGTCTCGGGCCGTTCCAGGATGGCGTTCACCGCCGCGTTCAGCCGCGCGACCACCGGCGCCGGCATCCCCGCCGGTGCCATCAGCCCGAGCCAGATCGAGGCCTCGTAGCCCGGCAGCGAGTCCGCGACCGTCGGCAGCGCCGGCAGCAGTGGCGACCGCGCGGGGCCGGTCGTCGCGAGGCCCCGCACCCGCCCGCCCTCGATATGCGGCGTCATCGTCGGGATCGCGTCGAACATCACGGGCACCTGGCCCGCGATCAGCGCCGTCCGCGCCTCGTTCGACCCGCGGAACGGCACGTGCTGCACCGTGATCCCCGCCATGGCCCGGAACACCTCGCCCGCGACGTGGTAGGGCGTCCCCGGGCCGGAGGATGCGTAGTCCAGCGCCCCCGGCCGCGCCTTCGCCAGCGCCACGAGCTCCGCCACGCTCGACACGCCGAGGGAAGGGTGCACCGCCAGCACGTGATAGGCGACGTTGATCGCCGCGACCGGTGCGAGGTCCCGCATCAGCCGGTAGGGCCGGTTCGGCAGCAGCGTCTCGTTCGCCGTGTGGGTGTTCGACATCAGCAGCAGCGTGTGCCCGTCCGTCGCCTTCGCCACGGCATCGGTCCCGATGACCGCGCCTGCCCCCGGCCGGTTCTCGACGACCACCGGCTGGCCCAGCGGCCCCGTCAGCCGCTCGGCGAGGAACCGCGCCGCCAGGTCCGCCGAACCGCCCAGGCCGAAGGGCACGACGATCCGCACGGGACGGCCGGGCCAGCCCTCCTGCGCAAGCGCAGGCGCCGGGATGGGCGCCAGGGCCGACGCCGCCATTGAACCGATCATTAAGGGACGGCGTCGCATCATCGTGTTGTTCCTCCCACGCCCGCCGAGTATCCGCGCGCCGCGCGGCGGTCGGCAAGCAACCCGGCCGTTCCCCAACCGATACGCGATCATGCGCCGCCCGTTCTTCCTTCCCCTGCTCCTCCTCGCCGCCCTCCTGTCGGCCTGCGCGCCGGAACCGGTCCGCACCGTCGTCCCCCGCGCGCGAGCGACGTCGGCCCCCTCGCCACCCGCCTGGCGGCCACGGCGGAGGGGGAATGGCGCGACTGGGGCTCCATCGCCGTCGAGGGCTGGCCGGTGGCGCTGGACCGCACGCCGGACGCGACGGCCGACCTCTTCGACCGCCTGATGACCTATTGGACCGCGACGTCCGACGGGCCGGGAATCGTCGCCCGACACATCCAGTTCCGCGAAGCCGTCCAGTCGCCGTGGGTCGAGACCGCCTCCACCGACGGCGCCGGCGCGCCGTTCCGGGTGGAGCCGGCGAACGTCGCCATCTCCTCCTACAACACGCCGGCCTGGTCGGCCGCCTTCGTCTCCTACGTCGCGGGACGGGCGGGGATGGCGGAATTCCGCCCCTCCTCCGCGCACGCCCTCTACCTGGACCACCTGCTGGCCTGGGCGGCCGCAAGCCCGGACACGGCGCCCTTCCGCCCACATGACCCTGCGGACTACGCGCCGCGCGTCGGGGACCTCGTCTGCTTCGACCGCTCGGTCGCCCGGCTGCTGCACTGGACCGAGCGGCTGTCGGAGCCGGGGCGGCCGCGCCCCATGCATTGCGACATCGTCGTCGCGACGCGAGACGGGTCGCTCGACATCATCGGCGGGAACGTGCTCGACGTGGTGCTGCGGCGCCGCGTCGCGACGGATGCGCGGGGGCGGCTGGAAGCGCCGCCGCCGGACCGGCCGCCCTTCCTGGTGGTGATGCAGAACCGGCGCTGATCCGGGCGGGGTGGGCGGCTGTCCCCCGCTTAGACCCTCACTTCGGGGGCCTCAGCCGGGGACGTTGAACAGAACGCGGGGTCCGGGAGGCAGCGCCTCCCGGAGTCACCAGCACAACACCGGCCCAGCCGGCATCAGACCCAGAGGAAATCCGCCTTCGAGAGCGACGCGAGCGTCACGTTGTCCAGCGTCACATGCATGTCCGCCGACCCATTGCCGTCCACGTCCACCTGCAGCTGGTGCGTGCTCTCGACGAACCGTGCCTCGGAATGCCCATGGGCCGAGAAGGCGGCGGAGCCGCGGAATTCGAAGTTACCCTTCTGCAGGCCGCCGAAGGTCAGAAGATCCCCGTTCGCGTTGAAGTCGGTGATCCGGTCCCCCGCGCCGACCGGGCTGTCCGCGACCGCCTTGAAGATGAAGCGGTCCACCCCGCTCCCGCCCGTCAGCACGTCGGAGCCCGACCCGCCGTAGAGGTCGTCCTTGCCCGTGCCGCCCACGAGCGTGTCGGCGCCGCCCCAGCCCTCGAGCCGCGCGGCCGGGCCGGCCGCGACGATCTTGTCCTTCGCCGAGCCCCCGACCACCGTCTCGACGCTGTTCGTCCGCACGTCGTTATCGCCGGCCGAGGAGAGCACCAACCGGTCCGCGCCCCCGCCCAGCTCCACCGCGCCCCCCTTCAGCGCGCTGCCGAGCGTGACGCCGTCCCCCCCGCCACCGCCGATGATCGTCTCGGTATTCTTCACCGTCAGGGTGTTCCCGCCGGCCGAGGACAGGGTGAGCTTGTCGGTGCCGCCGCCAAGATCCACGGTGCCGGACGCCATGACGGTGCCGAGCGTCACCGTATCGTTCGCCGTGCCCCCGATGATCGTCGTGGTGTTGGACACCGTGACGATGTTGGCCCCCTTGGACGACAGCGTCAGCGTGTCGGCCCCCGCGAGCAGGTCCACCTTCCCGCCCTGCATCGGGGCGGAGAGCGTGATCGTGTCGTTCGACGCGGTCCCGAGGATCGTCCCCGTGCTCGATGACGGGGGGGGCGGGGGACTCGGCGCCGGTGACGTCGTACCGCCCGTCGTGAGCGCCAGGCTTCCGACCGCCACGGTCGAGCCGGAGCCGAGGAACTTCACGTACTCGACGTTGAGGATCGTGTCCGTCGCACCGTGCCCCGTCGCCTTGAAGTTCGCCGTGGAACCGGAGAAGGAATAGTCGCCCTTCGAACCCGCGAGCACGACCGTGTCGCTGCCCGCGCCCCCGTTCAGCGTGTTGGACGCCGCGTTGCCGTAGATCGTGTCGTTGCCCGCCCCGCCGACCGCGTTCTCGATGAGCGACCGCGCGTCGCCATGGTATTGCAGGGCATTGGCGACGTTCCCCGCTGCGAGCTTGCCGCCGCCCAGGTTCGCCCTCTGCTCCGTGCTCGTCGTCGTCCACTGCCCCGGCCGCAGGTCGATCGTCACCGCGGTTCCGTAGTTCGACAGGTCGTAGGTGTCTGCGCCCCCGCCGTCCCAGACCGTCATGAGGATGTTGTTGCCGCCCGGCGCACCCTGGCCGACGCCGTTGACGAACATCTCGCCCGTCGTCGGGCTCCACTTATAGGTCGTGCCACCGGCATTCGTCGTGAAGTCCGCGCCGTACATCGCCTGCAGGGCCGCGATGTCGTACATCATGAAGGTCTGCGGGTAGCCCCAGGTCTCGTTCGTCAGCCCGCCCGTGCCCGCACCGACGTAGCTGCGGTAGCTCATCACGGTGTATTCGATCGAATCGTGGCCGGCCGTGACCGCACCGAAGCCGTCCGTCGAATGCGCGTGATCGAGGCCGAGCGTGTGCCCGATCTCGTGCAGCACCGTGTAGGCGGCGTAGTTGCCCTTCGTCGGGTTGTCGTACATGCCGCCGCTGGTGCGGAACCAGGCGTCGCCGCCGCTCGGCGACCAGCTCGGCGTATAGGCCCAGGCCGTCGAGACCTTGTTGGTCATCGCGAAGCGCAGGTCGCCATGCGTCGTGCTGCTCTCGGTCACCTGCGTGAAGCTCAGGCTCGTCAGCTCAGCCACACTCTTCAGGACGGTCTTGACCCAGGCCTGCTGCGCCGCGGTCATCGCCTGGAACTTGGAGCCTGGCTCGCCGGACCCGTAACCCGAGGAATACTGGGATGCGCTGGAGGGGAAGCTGTAGGTCAGGCTCGTCGTGTCCCAGGCCGTGCCGCTGAACAGCCCATCCACGTCCTGAACACCGGTCCGCCCGACGCTGATCGCACCCGCCATGCACTATCCCCCTGCATCACCGACACCACGGCCGAGGCCGCCCCGTCTCGAAGTCACGGTCCACTCACCGACCCGCTCCGCGCGGCCCGCCCCACGCGGGCCCGACGGACGCGCAACAAATATTCGTTATCTTGCCGCAAGTATTCGACCTAGCCGATCAAGTTAAAGGCTCACCGGAGTGTTACCGACGCCGCCGCAACCTTTGCAATCCTCGGCATCCCCTGACCGACCCCGGCGCGGTCGATTCAGCGGCGGACAGGAACGAAGTGGAAGGGTTTCAGGAATAAGTCCTCACGATCAGCGGCATGCCTCTACGCCGATCACACTGTGGCAACAGGGTCGCAACAACCGGCGCGCCCTCGCACCAACAGGGTTTCACATCCGTTCCGAACCGGCTCGCCAGCAGCCCTCGACCGCGAGAAATGACCACCCGCCGGCTTCACCGGAAGTCGGGTGTCAGGAATTCCGACACAGCCCCCTGCGACTCGGGAGCCACACCGTGGCGAATGGACGGGATTGTCGGCGTAATTTACACCGTCTCCGGCGCGATCTATCCAAGTCATTGACGACGTTGGAGATTACTCTCTGGCACGGCGGTTGCTCTATTAGCCTCAAGGTCATCAGGCCTGCCGGACGAGGAAGAGAGCGAAGAATCCATGCGCAGCATCAAGACAGTGCTTCTCGGAGCGACATTCGCCGCCGCGACGGCGATCTCGGCCATCGCCGCCCCGCTCACGGGCAGCTTCAACATGGTCGGCCAGTTCCAGGTGGAGAACAACGCCGGTACCAGCGTGCCCTTCGGCTCGGGGACGGCGATTGACTTCTGCGGCGCCACGACGGGTGCCTGCACCACCTCTCCCGGCGCGGGCACCGGCACGGGGGCCTTCCTCGTGACGAGCGCCAACTCCGGCAACCTCGGCATCGGCGCCGGCGATGTCGGGACGGTGCGGGACATCATCTACAACCCGTTCACCGGCCCGGTGACCGACTTCTACACGGTCGGCGACCTCGCGTTCGACCTGACCGCGCTCACCTTCTCGCAGTTCAACCTGCCGAGCGGCGCCGGCCAGACGATCAGCTTCCTGTCGCTCTCCGGCTCCGGCCTGCTGCGGCGCGATGGCTTCGACGACACCTTCGCGACCTTCTCGTTCACGGGCCAGACGGACGGCATCCGCACGGTCGGGCAGTTCTCCTTCTCCGGCGCGTCCGCGGCGCTGGGCAACGGCCCCGGCCCGGGCCCCGGCCCGATCCCGGAGCCCGCGTCCCTCGCCATCTTCGGCGCGGGCCTGCTCGGCCTCGGCTTCGCCCGCCGGCGCCTGGCCCGCAACGCGGCCTGACGCGACGCGGCCCGTCCCGGACTTCCGGGGCGGGCCACCCGGCAACCTCGTCCAAGGGGGCGGCGAGGGCGGCACGAAGCCGCCCCGCCGCCCTTTGCCGTTCCGGGGCCCGGTTGGGCTGGGGTCACCCCCTTGGCGGACGGCCTTCGCGGCGGCCCCTACTCCGCTTCCCCGAACCGCGCGTCCCCGTCCCGCGCGACCTCATGGACCAGGTCCACCTCCCAGGAGAGGTATTGCCGCATCGCCGCCTCGACGCCGTCGTTGCGGTCGTAGGGGCGCAGGTAGAAGTCGGCGCAGTCCGTGTCCGGCGGGTTTCGCCGATCCGCCTCCAGGGGAATCCCGGTCGCCGTCCAGGCCGCCGCTCCGCCCGGCACCACCACGATTTCGGCCGAGGGCGCCAGCGCCCGCAATTCCGGCACCGCCAGCCGCGCCAGCCGGTCATCCGGCGCCGTCACCGCGATCGTCCCCGCACCCCGCAGCCGCCCGGCCAGGACGCCCAGCCGCGTCCGGATGCCCCAGAGCGCGCCGGGCGCGTGCCCGTCCCGGAACGCGACGCTGCGCGCGAGGTCCACCACCGCCGTGCCGGCCGGCAGGTCCCGCGGCGACACCATCCGCACGGACACGGCCTCCGCCTCCGGGCAGGGCGAGCGCACCGGACCGGCCTCGACGGCCGTCGGCGCCTTCGTCAGCACGAAGACCTCCCACCCGCCCATCTGGCGCAGCCAACCGCCCGCCATCCGCGCCCGCACGCCATCCGCCGCGCCGAAGGCCGCGCCGTCCACCAGCACCACCCGCGACCCGCGCACCACGACCCAGTTGTCCGTCGCCTGCACGAGCTGCCCGCCCGGCGCGTGCAGCGCGCCCGGCACGTGGCCCGCCGCGAATTCCTCGGCCGAGCGGACGTCCAGCAGCAGGGTCGTGCGCGACGCGTCCGCGCGCATCGCCGCCAGCCCCATCGCATCCACGTCCTGCACGCCGTGCCGCGCCGCGAAGGCGCGCGCGCGTTCCAGCGCCGTCTCCGCCCCGGCGGGCACGCCCGGCGCATAGGTCTCGGTTCGCCCGCGGTCGCAGGAGAACCCCGCGAGTTCCCACCCCATCGTTCCGTTGCGCAGCGCGACGACCTTGTTCGGCACGCCCGCGCTCCGCAGGCTTTCCGCGCCCATGATGGAGCGGGTGCGCCCCGCGCAGTTCACCACGATCGTCGTGCGGGGGTCCGGCACCAGCGCGCCGACGCGATAGACCAGCTCCCCGCCCGGCACGTCGATGCCGCCGGGGATGGACATGCGCCGGAACTCGTCCATCGGCCGGCTGTCCAGGATCACCAGCTCCTCGCCCCCGTCCACCATGGCCCGCAATTCCTGCGGGTCCACGGAGGGCGTGCCGTAGTGGTGCTCCACCCATTCGCCGAAGGCCTTGGACGGCACGTTCACGCCGGAGAAGACGACGTAGCCCGCAGCCCGCCAGGCCGGCGTCCCGCCATCCAGCACCGAGACATCAGAATACCCGGCGCCCTCCAGGGTGGCCGCGAGTCGCTCCGCATGCCCCTCGCCGCCATCGACGCAGCACACCCGCACGCCGCGCCGCGGCAGGATCTGCGGCACGCGCAGTTCCGCCCGCGCCAGCCCACAAGGCGCCGCCCAGAACAGGTGCGCGCGCCCGAACTCCCCGTCCTCCCGCGCGTCGAGGATCGCGAGCTCCCCGCCGTCGCGGATCCAGCCCTTCAGCGTCGGCGCGTCGATGCGCCGCATCGTCAGCCCGCGGCGGCGGTGGCCGTCGGCTTCATGAAGTTCCGGTTGTAGTGCGTGACCGTCCCCGTCTCCGGGTCATAGGCCTTGCGTTCATCCAGGCGTTCCAGCGCTAGGCCGTAGAGGTGCAGATGCCTTGTCGGGACGTTGCCCGTCGTGTGGATCGAGTGGATGTCGTCGGGCATGAAGGCGATCCCGCGCCCCGGCTCGACCATCACCTCCTCCCGCACGCGCAGCTCGCAGCGCTCCGGGTCCGACCCGTCGTCGGTGCGCTGGTACACCTTGTTCAGTTCCTGCCCGTCCACCGCGACGATCACGGCCCAGGTCGTGTGGTCGTGCGGCTTCGTCTCGTTCCCCGGGTTCAGCGCGTTGAGGTAGAGCGCGAAGCGGTTGTCCGCGTCCTCGGCCAGCAGGTAGCGGCGGTTGCCCTTCTCGCCCGCGGGCGGCGGCGGGAACTCGGCGGACGGGAACAGGTCCTCCCGCGCCGCAAGGCGGAGCATCTCCCGCTTGATGTCCTCGAGCGCGGGGCGGGTGACGCCGCGCTCGTGTTCGATCTCCTTCACCCGCGCCAGGGTCTCCGCCACGGCGGCGGTGCGGGCGGGAGTCGTGTCCGTCGCGTTCATGGGGGCCTCCGGATGATGGGGCCGGGAGCCTAGACCCGATCCCCGCCCGGCGGAAACGCTTCGTCTCCCGCCTACCGGTTTCGCCTTCCCGACCCGGGCCGGGCCGGGCCGTCTCGGGGTCCCTCCGCCGCCCCGCGCTAAGCGGCCGGCGTGAGCGACAGCGCCGCCACCGTCCGGTTCTGCCGCATGGCGGCCGCGCCCTCGGCCACCACCCGCTCCACGGCTGCCGTCAGCGCCTTGCGGTCGGGTATGGCGGAGGGCGGCAGGGGTTCGTGCAGCAGCACCGTCGCCCGAACCCCCGCGCGTCGCGTCAGGCGCCAGGCATGGCTGCCGATGTCCATGTCCCCATACCAGGCGAAGAGCGGCCGGTCCCGCCGGCAGGCCGGCAGGCCGCCGAGCCGGTCGTAGACGACGGAGACCGGCTGCACCTGCGCCGCCGCGTCGGCGACCGCGAGGAAGGAGGACCGGAAGGGCAGCACCCGCGACCCGTCGCTGCTCGTCCCCTCAGGAAACAGGACGAGGCTGTCGCCCGCCGCGAAGCGCTCCCGCATCTCCTTCGCCTCGGTCCCCGTCCGCCCACGGCTGCGCGAGACGAAGACCGAACGGCCGAGCTTCGCGACGATGCCGATCAGTGGCCACTTCTCCACCTCGCCCTTCGAGACGAAGCAGGCCTCCAGCACCCCGCCGAGCACGAGGATGTCGAGCCAGGAGGTGTGGTTCGGCAGGTACAGAGTCCGCGCCCCCGCCGGCCGCGCGCCGACGACCTGCAGCCGCACGCCGATGAGGAAGAGCATCACGCGCCAATAGACCCGGGCGAAGGCAACCTTCCCCCGGCCCAGCCCCGTCGTGCCGGGGAACAGCAGCAGCACCGCCTGGACCGGGATCGCCAGGACCGTCCAGAGCAGCGCGAAGAGGATCCGCCGCACCGCCCGCACCCGCCCACCGAAGGGCCGGTCGCCCATGACGTCGAACACCGCCCCCACCGGCGCGATGCGCCGGAACCGTAGGGGCGAGCGCCGTCGAAGCCGCCGGGGCTTCAGGGCTTGCGCGGGGTCGCGGATCGCCGTGTCCATGCGGCGGCGGGTTAGCCGCGGAACGGCGACAGGTCCATGGCAGGACCGCGTCGGGATCTTGAACCTCGCCATTCTGGACGCGCCGGCGAGGGCCGCCCTAGCCTCCCGCCCCTACCCGGAGGAACCCATGCCGCACCGTCGAGCCCTGCTCTCCGCCCTCGGGCTGGGCGCCGCCCCGGGCTGGCTGGCCTCCCCGGCCATGGCGCAAGGGCCGGGGGGACAGGTCGGCACCCTCCGCGTCGGCCTGGCGGCGCCGAACACGACGCTCGACCCGCACCTGCTGTCGAACGCGCCGAACAACGCCGTCGCGACCCACGTCTTCGACAGCCTGGTCGTGAACGACGAAGCCTCCCGCTCCGTCCCTGGCCTCGCAGAATCCTGGTCCCGCGAATCCGACACGCGCTGGATCTTCCGCCTGCGGGAAACCCGCTTCACCGACGGCGCGCCGCTGACGCCGCAGGACATCATCACCTCCATCCGCCGCGCGAACGATATCCCGTCCGCCGCCTCCTTCCGCACCTACACCCGCAGCGTCGCGCGGATGGAAGCGCCGGACGCGCGGACCCTGATCGTCGAGACGCGCGCCCCGGACCCGCTGCTGCTCAACTCGCTCTCCCGCGTCCGCGTCATCGCCGCGAGATTCGCGGAAGCGCCGAGCGCCGAGTTCAACGCGGGCCGCGCCGTCATCGGCACCGGCCCCTACACGCTGCGCGAGTACATCCCCGGCAACCGCATCACCCTCGCCCGCAACGATGCCTGGTGGGGCGGCCGCACGCCATGGGAGACCGTCGTGCTCCGCGTCGTGACCGACGATGCCGCGCGCCTCGCCGCGCTGCTGGCCGGGGACCTCGACATCATCGAAGCCGTACCCACCGCCAACGCCGAACGCGTGCGAAGCGACGCGCGCCTGCACCTGATCCGCGGCATCTCATCCCGCTTCGTCTACGTCTCGCTCGACCAGGTGAACGACGCATCGCCCTTCGTCACCGGCAATGACGGCCGCCCGCTGGACCGCAACCCGCTGAAGGACCGCCGGGTGCGGGAAGCGCTGTCGCTCGCGATCAACCGCGACGCGATGCGCGACCGCGTGATGGAGGGCGATGCCATCCTCGCCTCCCAGTTCCTGCCCAAGGGCGGCGCCGGCGCCTCCGATGCGGTGGACGTCCCACCCTACGATCCCGCCCGCGCCCGCGCCCTGCTGGCCGAGGCCGGCTATCCCCGCGGCTTCCGCCTGACCGTCCACGGCCCGAACGACCGCTTCGTGAACGACGCGAAGATCGTCCAGGCCCTCGCCGGCTTCTTCACGCGCATCGGCGTCGAAAGCCGCGCCGAGGTCATGCCCTGGACCACCTACGCCGGCCGCAACCGCGACCGCACCGAACTGTCCTGCTTCATCGGTTCCTGGGGCGTGAACACGGGGGAGACCTCCAACCCCCTCTCCGCCCTCGTCGCGACGGAGGACCCCCGCGCCGGCATGGGCGCCTCCAACCGCGGCCGCTATTCCAACCCCGAACTCGACCGCCGCCTGGCGGAAGCGCTGCGCACGCTGGACGATTCCCGCCGCAACGCGCTGCTCGCCGAGGCCAGCGAGATCGCCTTCCGCGACGTTGCCGTCATCCCCCTGCACCACGAGGTCTCGGTCTGGGCCGCCCGCCGCGGCGTCGGCTACACGACGCGCGCCGACCAGTACACGCTGGCGATGGGCGTGACGCGGGACGGTTGAGTCGGACCATGGATGCCCCGCCCTTCGACACGGCGGCGCGCGACGCACTGCGCCGTTCCTACGCGCTGGGACGCACGGCCATCCGCGCGGCACAGTCGGACCCGCGCTTCTCCTACGCCCTCTACGTCCCGCCCGCCTTCACGGCGGCGACGCGGATCGTCGTCTGCGTCCACGGCAGCACGCGCGACTCCTTCCTCGACTTCCGCGACGGCTTCGCGGAGTTCGGGCGCTGGAACGACTGCATCATCCTGTGCCCGCTCTTCCCGATCAACGTCCGTGGCGACGGGAACGCGAACGGCTACAAGTACATGCAGGAAGGGGAGATCCGGTACGATCTGCTCCTGCTTTCCATGGTCGAGGAGGTCCGCGGCCGCTACGGCCTGACGGCCGGGGCCTTCGCAATCTTCGGCTATTCCGGCGGTGGCCACTTCTCCCACCGCTTCGCCATCCTGCATCCGGGGCGGCTCTGGGCCTGCAGCATCGGCGCGCCGGGCTCCGTCACGCTGCTGGACCCCGGGCGTGATTGGTGGGTCGGCATCCGCGACCTCCATCACCGCTTCGGGATGGCCTTCGACGCCGCCGCGCTCGCCCGCGTCCCCGTGCAGATGATCGTCGGCGACGCCGACCTCGAAACCTGGGAAATCACGCACAAGCCCGGCGGCACCTACTGGATGGAGGGCGCCAACGATGCGGGCCGCACGCGCCCCGATCGCCTCGACGCCCTCCGCCACTCCTTCGAAGCCGTCGGCGTCACGGTCCGCTTCGACCTCCTCCCCGGCGTATCCCACGACCGCATGAAGGTGGTGGGACGCGTGCAGGACTTCTTCGCATCGGTCCTGCGTACCATGCGTGGGTAGCGGCTACTCCACCCGCGCGCCCGAAGCCCGCACCAGCGGCCCCCAGGCCTCGATCTCCTCCCGCACGTAGCGGGAGAACCGTGCGGGCTCCCATCCGCGCATGGCCGGCGTCCCGAACTCCTCGAACCGCGCCTGGATCGTCGGGTCGGCCAGTGCCTCGTCAACCGCCGCCGCCAGGCGCGACACGACCTCTGGCTGCGTCCCCGCCGGCCCGAACAGCCCGTACCAGGAATAGGCGCGGTAGCCCGAAAGCCCGACCTCCTCCGCCGTCGGCACGTCGGGGATGGAGGGCATGCGCTCCGGCGTCGCGACGAAGAGGATCCGCGCCTTCCCGTCCCGTACGAAGGGCAGCATCAGGCTGGGAATGTCGCTCGTGAACTGCACCCGCCCCGCGACGAGCGCCGTGTAGGTCTCAGCCGGATTCCGGAACGGCACGTGCTCCGCCGTCGCGCCCGTGCGCGTCAGGAAGCCCGCGCTCGCCAGGTGCCCCGTCGTGCCCACGCCGGCAGATCCGTAGAACATCGGCCGCCCCTTCAGCGCCCCGACGAAGCCCGGCACGTCCCGCGCATCCAGCCCCGCCGTCGTCACGGTCATGCAGATCGGCACGTAGACGGTCGGCGCCACCGCGACGAGGTCGCGCGCGGGATCGTAGGGCAGGCGCGGGTAGAGCGCCGGCGCGATCCCGATTGAGGACAGCGTCGCCAGCACGAAGGTCGTCCCGTCCGGCGGCAGCTTCGCGACGTAGTCCGCGCCGATCGTGCCGCCGCCGCCCGCGCGGTTCTCGATCACCACGGGCTGCCCGAGGATCTGCGACAGCCTTGGTGCGATCAGCCGCGTCGTCACATCGGTGCCGCCGCCCGTCCCGAAGGCGACGACGATCCGCACGGGACGCGTCGGCCAGGCGCCCTGCGCGCGGCCGATCGCGGGCGCGGCCAGCAGCGGCAGCGCGATCGCCGTGCGGCGGCCAACCCGCGCGTCAGACATGATACTGGAATCCATCGACGATGATCTCCTGTCCCGTGATGAAGCAGGGCTCGGAGGTCGTCAGGAAGGCCACGACCTCCGCCACGTCCTGCACGGTGCCCACCCGTCCCGCCGCGATGCCGTTCTTCGCGAGCGCCGCCCCGCGCTCGATGATGACGTGGTTCTTCGCCAGCTCGGTCTGGATCAGCCCGGGGCAGATCGCATTGACCAGGATGTCGGGCCCCAGCTCCTTCGCCAGCGCCCGCGTCATGCCGAGGATGCCCGCCTTGGCCGACGCGTAGGCGAAGCGGCTGACCGCCGCCGTCACCCCGCCCGACAGCGCATTGAGGGACGACATGGACACGATCCGCCCGCTTCCCGGCTCCCTGGGGCCACCGCTGCGCATGTGCGGCACGCAGGCCCGGACGTAGTTGAAGCAGGACTTCAGGTTGATCGCGATGGTCCGGTCGAACTCGTCCTCCGCGATCTCCAGGATGCCCTTGGGCTGCGCCTTGCCCGCGTTGTTCACCAGCACGTCCAGGCGCCCGAAGGCGGCGAAGACCGCGTCCGCGACCTCCTGCGCCCGCGCGAAATCCGCGACGTCGGCCTCGAACTGCAGCGCGCGCCGGCCCAGCGCCTCAATCTCGCCGGCGGTGCGCTCCATCTCCGGCGCCAGCAGGTCCACCAGCGCGATGTCCAGCCCGCGCCGCGCCAGCGCCAGCGCACAGCCTCGCCCGATTCCGCGCGCCCCGCCCGTCACGATCGCGACCTTCGCCATGCGGCATCCCCCGTCGCCGGGAAGGCTAGACCGGCTTCGCCGCCTTGTCGTCAGCCCCGGGGCGGCGGATGCGGCGGCGCCCGCCCCGCATCCGCCGCCCCGGATCAGGCGGGCTGCGCGGCGAGTCGCTGCCGCCGCCGGAGCCGGCGGCGCAGCAACCACAGGCTCACGACCCCCACGCCGAACCAGCCGAGCCCGGTATAGAGCAGCCCGTCATTCACCCCCTGCTGGTACGCCGCATCCTCCAGGATCACCGGATGCGCGGTGTCCGACGCCAAGTACTTGATGTTCAGCGACGTGCGCGTGATCCGGTTCTCCGACAGGATCTGCCCCGCGAGGCCGGCGCTGATGGACAAGCCCTCCGCCCGCACGCGCGCGCCCTCCGGCGTTTGCCAGACAAGGTTCAACGAGTAGGACGTGCCGCTGCGGCGGCCTGTGCGGCGGGTGCCGCTCTCCGGGATGGCCTTGGTCTCGACGCCCTCGCGCAGCACCTGCGCGATGCGCTGGCCGTCCGACCAGCCGAACCACGCCATGAACGGACCGACGGCGATGCCGATGACGAAGATCGCGACGATCAGCCCGACGACGGTTTCGCGGAACTTGCGGAACACGAGGCGACTCCGATGAGAGGTAGGGCCCGGAGGAGCCGGGCATCTGCCGGTTTGTTCCCTGATGGCATCAGGATCGGGAAGACCATCAACCGTCGCGTCCGTCGCGCGCTGTCAGGATGTTGCTGCGCTGCCGGACGCGTGCTGCACGTCGCCGCGCGCACCACGCCGCATCAATGCCGCGGTCACCGCGGCCAGCGCCGCGCAGGCCGCGCAGGGCAGTGCGACCGCCGCGAAGCCGCCATGCTCGTAGGCCGGACCGCAGAGTCCCGCGCCGAGGAAAGCGCCCGCGTAGGACACGGCGGAATTCAGGGACAGCACCGCTCCGCGCCGGTCCGGGCAGGCCTCGCTCAGCCGCAGCACGATGATGTTCAGCGCGAAGTGGTTCGCGAAGCCCCAGGCCCCCGATAGCGCCAACACCGCCGCGAAGGCCGCCATCCCCGGCACCAGCCCGGCGATGATCAGCGCCACCATGCCCAGCAGCACCGGCAGCAGCCGCACGGCCCCGATCCGCTCGACGAAGCGGTCCCCCAGCGCCGCCGCGCCGAAGCCCACCCCGTAGGCCAGCACGATCAGCCCCGCCCCGCCCGCGGACAGCCCAAGCACGCGGCGCGCATGGTCGCCCAGATAGGCGTACGTCCCGTAGAAGGCCGTCATGAACAGCAGGCAGACCACGAGCATCGGCGCCACGCCCGGCCTCCGCAGCACCGCCACGACGCCGCCGGGGGACTGCGGCACGCCCCGCACCGCGTCCGGCCCGCGCAACATCCAGGCCGCGGCCGCCAGGATCACAGCGAGCCCCAGGTAACTCGCCCGCCACGACGCTGCCTCTGCGACCAGCGATGCCGCTGGCACCCCCGCGACGAGCGACACCGACCACCCCGTGAGCACCCGCCCCAGGACCTGCGGCCCCTGCCCCGCCGGCGCAGACATCGTCGCCAGCGCGTAGACCGAGGGCAGCACCACCCCCGCCGCCGCGCCCGCCACCGCCTGCGCCCCCGCCAGCGCCACCCAGCCCGCCGCCCCCGCGCTGCCGAGCATCGCAAGCGCCAGCACCGCCAATCCCCAGCTCGCCGCGCGCCCCGGCCCGACCCGGTCCACCCAACTCCCCATCACCAGCGCCGAGACCGCCGTCGCCGCCCCATAGGCCGCGCTGGCACGCGCGACCGCCACGGCCGAGGTGCCGAGGTCGCGCGCCACCTCCTCCAGCACCGGTCCCAGCGCGAGGGAATTCGACCCGATCGCCGCGACGGCGAGCAGCATCAGCCCCACCGACGGTCCCTTGATGTTCCGTGCCATTCGCCTGATCCTGTTCGGCGCAAGCCTTCTGGCACCGAACAACCTTCGCTTCGAAGCGATAGGGCGGCCCATGGACGAAGAAACGAAGCGCATTCGCCGCCGCCCCCGGGACGACACCCCGCCCGACGCGACGGACCGAAGGCTGTTAGGCCTGCTGGCCGAGGACGCGACCCTTTCCTACGCCGAGCTGGGACGGCGCGTGCACCTCTCGCCCCCTGCGGTCCACGAACGGGTCCGCCGCCTGCGCGAATCCGGCGCGATCCGTCGCACCGTCGCCGTGCTGGACCCGGAGGCCGTCGGAAAACCCCTTTGCGCCTTCATCCACGTGGACACGGACGGATGGGGCAAGACCCCCGCCATGATGCGCATCGGGGAATTGCCGGAGGTCGAGGAAATCCACGCCGTCACCGGCGACGCCTGCCTCATCCTGAAGGTGCGCACCGCGAGCCCGGCGGCGCTGGAGGACCTGCTGGCGCACATCTTCGCCGTCCCCGGCGTCCGCGGCACCCGCAGTTACGTCGCGCTGCGGACCCACCTGGAACGCGGCACCTCCGCCGCCACGCGCCTGGACGGACGGAACACCGAGGAGGTCCCCCTCCCGCCCGGCGCCGCGCGCCCCCGTCCCGGCCCCGCCGCGACGAGGTGCCGGCGACCGCCTATTCCTCGCCCGCCCCGCCGACCTTCCGCTCGTAGTGCTTGAGGTACTTCCTGGTGACGAGGTCCGTCTTCACGACGATGCAGACATCCGTCGTGTTGAACTGCCGGTCCACCACCGCCCCGTCCCCGACGAAGCCACCGAGCCGCAGGTAGCCCTTCACCAGCGGCGGCAGCCCGGCCAGCGCCCGCTTGGGGTCGTAGGCCCCGGCCGGCAGCCGGTCCATGTCCACGTAGAGGTTCGGCAGCGCCCGCGCCCGCAGCGGCTCCGGCGCCAAGTGATGCGCGCGGAGGTAGGAGAGCGGCACCGCCAGCGCGTCCGGATCCGTCCCGTGCAGCGACGCGCAGCCGAACATCAGCTCGATCCGGTGCCGGAAGACATAGGCCGCGATGCCCTGCCACAGCAGTTGCAGCGTGCCCCGGGACCGATAGGCCGCGTGCACGCAGGACCGCCCGAGTTCCAGTAGCACCCCACCATTCCGTACGATCGGCGACAGGTCGTATTCCGACGCCGAATAGAACGCGCCCACCTTCTCCGCCGCGGGCCGCCGGATCAGCCGGTATGTCCCGACGACCGCCGAAGCCCCCTCGCCGCGGTCGTGGTCCAGCACCAGCAGGTGATCCGCGACAGGGTCGTACGCGTCGGCATCCCGCCGCCGTGAGGCCGTCGCGGCATCGGGCACCGCCCCCATCTCCTCGTAGAAGACCTGCCAGCGCAGCGCCTGTGACGCGTCGAGCTCCGCCGCGCTCTCGGCCAGCCGGACGCCGAGCTTCCCGACGCGGATCTCGTCGAAGCCGGCCTCCGCCAAACCATGCAGGCCGGCCCCGTCCATCCGCGTCATTCCTTCGCGCCGGCCTTCGTCCGCTTCGCCGCCGGCGCCTCCGCCACGCGCCGCCCGAAGAGTTCGAGCCGCTGCTGCACCAGCGTGTAGCCGTAGCGGGCGGCGATCGCGCGCACGAGCCGCTCGTGCTCCTCGTCCTCGAACTCGATGACGCTGCCCGTCTCGACGTCGATCAGGTGATGATGGTGCCCGCGGTCCGCGGGGTCGTAGCGGGACCGCCCGCCGCCGAAGTCGCGGCGCTCCAGGATCCCCTTCTCCTCCAGCAGACGCACCGTCCGGTACACCGTGGCAATGGAGACGCGGGCGTCCAGCGCCACGGCGCGCCGGTACAGCTCCTCCACGTCCGGATGATCCTCGGCCTCGCTCAGCACGCGCGCGATCAGGCGCCGCTGCCCCGTCATCTTCAGCCCGCGCTCGACGCAGAGACGCTCGATCCGCGTGGGATCCTTGCGCTCCCCCCGGGGGCGCCCGCCGGGGCGAGGGTGGTCGGGGAATGGTCCATGCTGCTCCGCTGGGCCCGGCCGGCGCGGGCCGGGGCGGCCGCCGCGCGGGATCGGGCCTTCGAACCTCGGCCGCGGCGCAAGATACGCCCGCCGCTGTGCCACGCCAAACGCCGGGCCCCGACGCGTCCACCGGAAGGGCCCGCGGGCCGCGCCGCCCGAGCCGTGGTTGGGCGACCCGCCCGGACGGGCCTCAGCCCTTCGCGGCGTCCTTCGCCCCGCGCCCCCGCCGGGCCCGCGGCTGCGTCCCGAGCCCGATCTTCTTCGCGAGCGACGAGCGGTGTTCGGCGTATTTCGGCGCGACCATCGGGTAGTCCGGCGGCAGGCCCCAGCGCTCCCGATACTGTTCCGGCGTCATGTTGTAGGCCGTCTTGAGGTGCCGCTTCAGCATTTTCAGCTTCTTCCCGTCCTCAAGGCAGACGAGGTACTCGGGCGTGACGCTCTTCTTCACGGGCACCGCGGGTTCCGGCCGCGCCGGCGGCGGCGTCTCGACCGGGCGGCCCAGCCCCGACAGGGTCCGGTGCACGTTCTCGATCAGGGACGACAATTCGGCCAGCGGCACGGGGTTGTTCGAGACATGCGCCGCGACGATCTGCGCCGTCAGCCCGAGCACCGCACCCGCCTGGCCGTCCTTCGTCATCGCATCACTCATGGCCTTCTTCCCCCGAGGCGCTGCGTCCAGCAGCACGACTTGCAAGCTTCACGATTCGACTCCTGTATAGTGCCCCGATCCCCAGACTTGAAGCATGACCGAAGAAATCACCCTCGCCGGCATCGAACCGTTCGCCCATCGCGACCTCGACATCACCGCCGAGACTTGCCCCATGACCTTCGTGCGAACGCGCCTGATGCTGGACCGCATGGCGGTGGGGGAGGTCCTGCTGGTGCTCTGCCGCGGTGAGGAACCCCGGCGCAACATCCCCCGCACCGCCGCCGAACAGGGCCACGCCGTGCTGCGCCAGGACGACGGCCCAGGTGGCCTCACCCGCCTTTGGATCCGGAAAGCCTGAGGAACGGGCAGCGTCGCGGCGGCCGTCCTCCCCGGTCCCGTCAATCGGCCCCCGCCCTCCCGTCCGGGACGATCCGCAGCACCAGCGCGTCCGTCCCGTCGACGTAGTACCGTCGCCGTCGCCCGACCTCCACTGCCCCGGCCCGCGCGTAGAGCGCCCGCGCCGCGGCGTTGGCCTCCGACACTTCCAGGAAAAGCGCAGCGGCCCCGCGCCGTCCGGCCTCCGCCACCGCGGCGACCAGCAGCGACCATCCCAGCCCGGCGCGCCGGCGCTCCGGAAGGACGGCGATCGTCAGGACCTCCGCCTCCCCCGCGACCGCCCGCGCCAATACGAAGCCGCCCTCCTCCACCCACCCGAACGCACCGGGCATGCCCAGCATCGCGGCGATCGCGTGGCGGTCCCAACGCTCGCCGGGCGGGAAGGCGCAGGCATGAAGGCCGGCCAGTGTCGCGGCATCGGAGGCCCCGACGCGCCTCAGGCCGTGGGTGCCACCCTCGGACAGGTTCGGACGCCCGGCCTCGCCCTCGGCGGCGTCCGGGCCAGCGGCGTCGCCCCCGCTGCGTCCGAGCCGCTCTGTCCGTCCACGGCGATCGTCAAGCCGCCGGCTTCACGTAGAGCGGTTCCGCATAGACCGGCGCCGCCAGGCGGTCCGGCAACCCCGCCGCGCGCCGCCCGGCAGCCGCAGCCGCCACGAAACCCGCCAACGGCATCCGCGCGCCGGACAGCCGCGCCCTCGCCCCCGGGCCAGCAGCCGCGCCGCCGCGACCGGCGCCGCATCCCCGACCAGCACGACCGGCCCCGCCGGCATCGGCAGCCGGGCCTCCTCGACCAGCACAGGCGCTTCCCCCGGGCGTTCCAGCACGAGGCCGCCGCGCCCCGCCGTGGTGACGGACCAGGCCTCTCGCCCCTCCAGCTCCGCTTCCGTCAGCGCGGCGGCCAGCGCCTCGCCCGTCGTCACCCCCAGCAGCGGCACGCCCCAGCCCAGGGCGAAGCCCTCTGCCAAGGCGATCGCCGCCCGCAGCCCCGTGAAGCCGCCCGGACCGATCGCCACCGCCACCACGTCGGGGACGGGATGCCCGGCGGCCTCCAGCACCTCCGCCGCCAGCGCCGGCAGCACCGCCGGCTGTCCCCGCTGCGCGTCCCGCCGTCGCTCCGTCACCACCGCCCCGTCCCGCCACAGGGCCGCCGAGGCCCTCGCCAGCGCCGCATCCAAGCCGAGGATCACCATGCGCCGCCCGTTACGCCATCTGCGAACCGCCCGGAACTCTCCGGCGCCAGGCCCAGCCGCGGCGCAGCGCCGTCAGACCCCAGCGCGACGCACCACCGGAAGGCTCCGCCGCGGCGCACCGCCGCGACATTCCGGCGCCGATCGCCGCCGCAGGACCCCAGCGCGGCTCACCGCCGCGAAACCCCAGCGCGGCTCACCGCCGCAAAACCCCTGCGCAGCTCACCGCCGCGACGCGAAGAACTCCCGCAGCAGCGCCGCCGCCTCCCCTCCCGCACGCCGCCGACGACCTCCGGCGCGTGGTGGCAAGACGATGCGGCGAAGACCCGCGCCCCGTGCTCCACCCCCCGCCCTTCGGGTCGTAGGCCCCGAAGACCACGCGACGCACGCGGAACAGCGAAGCGGCCTGCGCGCACATCGGACAGGGCTCCAGCGTCACCCACAGCGTCGCGCCCGCGAGCCATTTGTGCCCCGTGGCCCGCGCCGCCGCCTGCAACGCCAGCATCTCCGCATGCGCCGAGGGCTCGCCTCGCGCCTCCACCTCGTTCCCCGCGCACGCGAGCACCTGCCCCGCGGCGTCGGTCACGACGGCGCCCACGGGCACCTCCCCGCGCGCGCCTGCGGTACGCGCCTCCTCCAGCGCGATCTCGATCGGCGTCACGCGCGACGGGCGGTCATGTAGCCGGGACGCGAACGGCGCGGCACAGCCTGCACCGTCGCCCCATCAGCAACGCTCGGCATCACCCGCCGGCACAGGTCCCGCCGCCTCGCCGCCCCGACCATCAGCCCTGGCGATACAGGAAGCGCTCCTCCACGATCCGGCCGTCCCGCACCGTGTAGAGACCGACCTCCTCCATCTGCATCCGCTGCCCGCTCGCCTTCGTCGTGACGTCGAGGTGGAAGCGCACCGCGAACTGGTCGCCGTTGACGTAGGGACCATGCGTCTCCCCGCCATGCACCTCGTGGTTCTCATACCACCACTGCCGCTTGCCCTCGACGGCCGCGCGACCGCGCATCACCGCCGCGTCGCCCATCGGCTCGACGCTGACGATGTCGTCGGACCAGAAGCGGTCGCCGGCCTCGTCGAACTTCCCGGCCTGGCAGAGTGCGACGAACTGCTGCGCGATGTCCTGCACGGTCATGGAGCGATCCCCTTCTCGATTGCGCGAACGAAACCAGAACTCGCCCTGTTGCACAAGTGACGCTTCCCGGTCAGGCGCGCGGCACCCCGATTTCGCGGTGATCGCTTGCCCCCGCACCCCCAGACGCCCTAACCCGACGCCATGCCCGCACGCCCCCTCATCGGCCTGACCCTGGATGCCGAGCAACCCGGCGGCTACTCCAAGCTCCCCTGGTACGCCCTCCGCCAGAACTACTTCGCCGCCGTCGCGGAAGCCGGCGGCCTGCCCGTCGCGCTCCCCCACCACCCCGACCTCGCCGACGCCTACCTCGACACGCTCGACGGCCTGATCGTCACCGGCGGGGCCTTCGACGTGGACCCCGCCCTCTACGGCGGCGGCGCCCGCCACGAGACGACGACGCTGAAGGAGGGCCGCACCGCCTTCGAGATCGCGATCCTCCGCGGCGCCCTCGCGCGCGACCTCCCCGTCCTCGGCATCTGCGGCGGGGGGAACAGCTGCTGGCCGTCGCCCTCGGCGGCACGCTCATCCAGCACGTCCCGGACAGCGTCCCCGACGCCCTGCCGCACGAACAGCCCAACCCCCGCACCGAACCGGGCCACGAGGTCGCGATCGTGCCGGGCACGCTGCTCCACCGCGTCGCCGGCACGACGCGCATGGCCGTCAACTCCTCCCACCACCAGGCCGTCGCGACGGCCGGCACCGGCGCCATCGTCAACGCCCGCGCGCCCGACGGCGTCATCGAGGGCCTGGAGCACCCGTCCTACCGCTTCTGCCTCGGCGTGCAGTGGCACCCCGAATACAAGGTGGACCCGCGGGACCAGTCCATCCTCGACGCCTTCGTCGCCGCCGCGCGCGACGCCCGCCTGAAGCGCGCCGCGTGAGCGACACCGACGCCGACCCGGACGACGCCGCGCCAGCGCCCGAGCGCGGCGAACGCATCGCGAAGTTCCTGGCACGCGCCGGAATCGCCTCCCGCCGCGACGCCGAACGCCTCGTCGAGGACCGCCTCGTCACCCTCAACGGCCGCACCGTCGAAACCCCCGCCACCTTCGTCGCCCCCGGCGACCAGGTCCGCGTGCGCAACGCCCTCGTCGGCGCGCCGGAACACACGCGCCTCTTCCGCTACCACAAGCCCGACGGCCTCGTGACGACGCACAAGGACCCGCAGGGCCGCCCCACCGTCTTCGACGCGCTCCCCGACGGCCTGCCGCGCCTCGTCTCCATCGGCCGCCTGGACCTGACGAGCGAAGGCCTGCTGCTGTTGACCAACGACGGCACCCTCGCGCGCAAACTCGAACTGCCCTCGAACGGATGGCTCCGCCGCTACAGGGTGCGCGTCCACGGCACCGTGGACGAAGCGCGCCTCGCCTACCTGTCCCGCGGCATCACCGTGGACGGCATCGCCTACGGCCCCATCCAGGCCGGCCTCGACTCCCGCAAGGGCACGAATGCCTGGCTCACCGTCTCCCTTCAGGAAGGCAAGAACCGCGAGATCCGCCGCGTCATGACCGCGCTGAACCTCTCGGTCACCCGCCTCATCCGCGTGGCCTACGGCCCCTTCCAGCTCGGCGCGCTCCCCTCCGGGGCCGTCGAGGAAATCAACGCCCGCACCATGCGCGAACAACTCGGCCTCGCCGCCCCGCCCCGCATCCAGCGCGGCACCGAACGCCAACCCCTCCCGCCCGACGACGCACCCCCCCGCGCACGACCGCCCCGGGCACGGAACGCGGCGGGACGACGGGCCTGATCGGGGTGGTGCTGGGCGGCCCCGGAGGAAGGCGCTGCTTTCCTCCGGACCTCCATCCGCCAGGGGACTCGTCCCGTGGCCCCCCGTCCATTGAACGCCCTTGCTTGGAGGGTGGCTCGCACACGGCGCAAGCGCGTGTGCGAGCCACCCTCCAAGCAAGGGCATCCCTTCAACAGATCGAGGTCCAGGAGGCGAGCCTCCTGGTGGGAGGGAGGTTTGGAGGGAGGGCAGCGCCCGCCCTCCAAGGCGGCCCCGCGCAACACCCCCGATGAGGATCGTCGCCGGCGCCTTCCGCGGCCGGGCGATCGTCGCGCCGGGCGGGGCCGTGACGCGGCCGACGGCGGATCGGGTGCGGCAGGCGTTGTTCGACTCGTTGATGCATGCGCCCTGGGCGGGGCGGGCGGCGGTGGAGGGCGCGTCGGTCCTGGACGTCTTCGCCGGCACCGGTGCGCTCGGCCTGGAAGCGCTGTCGCGCGGCGCGGCGCGCGCAGTCTTCGTCGAGAACGCGCGCGACGCGCTCGCCGCCCTGCGCGCGAACGTCGCGTCGCTGCGCGTCGCCGACCGCACCCGGATCCTCCCGGCCGACGCCACGCGCCCGCCGCGCGCCGATACGCCGTGCGACCTGCTGTTCCTCGACCCGCCCTACGGGCAGGACCTCGGCCCTCGTACGCTCGGCGCCCTGCGCGACGCCGGCTGGATCGCGCCGGACGCCATCGCCTGCCTGGAGATCGGTCGCGACGAAGCACCACCGGCGCTGCTCGACTGGACCACCCTCGCAGACCGCACCCACGGCGCGGCCCGCATCCTTGTCCTCCGCGCCGGGCCCGGCGTCAGCCGTTAGGCAGCGCCACGCCCAGGCGCGCGTACAGGTCACTCAGCCGGCGCTCATAGGCCTCGGCACTGTAGGTCGCGGCACGCGCGCGCCCGGCCTCCGACAGGTGCGCCCGCAGTTCCGCGTCGCGGTCCAGCGCCCGGATGCCCTCGACCATCGCCCGCACGTCGTAGGGGTCGACCTTCACCGCCGCCTCGCCGACCACCTCCGGCAGTGACGACGTGTTCGACGTCATCACCGGCGTCCCGAGGCTCATCGCCTCCAGCGCCGGGAGCCCGAACCCTTCGTACAGCGAGGGAAAGAACACCGCCTTCGCCCCACGGATAAGCGAGACCAGCAACCGGAACGGCGCGTAGCGGTGCCGCATCACCCGCCGCTCCCGCACGTAGCCGCCCTTGCGCGGCATGAACACCTTGAGGTGGTCCGCACCCAGCAGCCGCAGCTCGTCTTCCGACTTCCAGGCGTCCTTGCCGACGATCACGAGCGGCGTCTCGACCTCGGACGCGAGGTATGCCTCGATCAGCCGCGCCAGGTTCTTCTTCGGTTCCACCGCCCCGAAGAACAGGTGATACCCGCCGAGCGGCAACCCGAAGGCCCCCATCAGCTCGTCCCGCACCGCATCCATCGGCTTGTTCGCGAGACGCGGCGGGATCTCGACGGACTGGTAGGTGTTCGTCACCTTCTCCGGCGGGCAGCCCAGCAGGTTGATGATGTCGGCCCGCGACGCCTCGCTAACCGTCACGATGTGGTCTGCGCTCTGCACGATCGTCCGGCACAGCCGGAAGTAGCGTCGCTTCTGGTCTAGCGTCGTGAAGGGCAGCCGCAGCGGCACCAGGTCATGCAGCGTGTAGATGTTCCGCGCGCCCGGCACGTTCAGCGACAGCGGATAGGTCCAGTGCATCAGCGCCGGCGGCGAGGCCATCCGCACGGGCACCTGCGTCTTGAACATCCTGAACCGGTTGTGGGCCCGGTTGAACAGTTCCTCCGAGTTCCAGAGCCGGTCGAAGTACGGCAGCTGCGCCGCGTAGGTGTCGGTCACCACGGCGCCGGAGACGGGAATCTCCACCGGCCGCTGCCCGAATCCCGCCATCAGCATCCGCAGCGTCGCCCGCGTCGCCTGGAACGGCCCGCGCCGCCCGACCGGCTGGTCGTCGAAGAACGCGACCTCCCGCATCAGCGGCGACCAGGTCGCCAGCACCCGCCGCCCGTACAGCACCTCCACCTCCGCCCCCAGCGCGCCGAGGCGGTAGGACAGGTTGCGGGCATAGGTGCTCACCCCCGTCCCCTGCTCCAGAGCGAGGTTGAAGCCGTCGATCATCACGCGGGGTGCCATCGCTCCCTTTTACGCGAGCGGCGCGGATCGGGAACCGTCCCGCGCGGCTCGACAGCCCGAAGGAAGGACGTCCCGGTCGCGGGAACCCGGCCTGCCCGCGGCGTCCACCAGCCCCGGTTGCCCCCGCCTCGCCCGCATGCGATCCCCGTCGGGCCGAAGGAACGACGATGGACGCGGAGATCTACCGCGACGCGGGCGATGCTGCCCGCGACGCCCGCCGCTGGGCCGAGGCCGCGAAGGCCTACGAACTCTACCTCACCCTCCGCCCCGACGACGCCGGCATCCACGTCCAGCACGGCCACGCCGTGAAGGAGGCGGGCGACCCCGGGGCCGCCCTCGCCGCCTACCGCCGTGCCGAAGCGCTCTCCCCGGCCGACCCCGACATCCCCCTCCAGATCGGCCACGCCCTGAAACTCGCGGGTCGCCATCACGCGGCGATGGAGGCCTATGCCCGCGCGGTCGCCCTCGACCCGGGCGCCGCGAACCCGTGGCGCGAATGGCTCGCCCTCGCCGTCCGCGCGACCCCGCCCCGCCGGGTCAGCGGCACGGCCCTCGACCTCTCCGACCTCCTCGCCTGGCACGGCCGCCGCCGCATCCCGACCGGCATCCAGCGCGTGCAATGGGAGGTCCTCGCCGCCCTCCCCCGGGCGCCGCCACCGCCTGCGCGATGCTCGCGCCCCGCCGCGCCGACGACGCCGACCTTCACCTGGAGCCCGCTGCGGGCTGGCGCGCCCTCCCGACGGCCGCCTTCCTGCGCCTCCGGCACCTCGCCCGCCAAGCCGGTGCGCCAGGCGCGGATCAAGGCTGGCGGGAGGCCTGGACCTTCCTCCGCGACTGGCTCGCCCGCGCCCCCGAACTCCGCTTCGACCCCGGAAGCCTGCTTCTGAACCCCGGCACCGCGTGGTCCTTTCCCTCGATGCCAAGCGCCCTGATGGCCGCGCGGGCAGGCGGCCTGCGGCACGTCCCCGTGCTGCACGATTGCGGCCCGGTCACGGAACCCGCGAATCCCCAGGCCGCCGCCTTCTCCCGCTGGTTCGAAGCCCTGCCCGCCCTCGCCGACGCGATCGTCGCGGTGTCGGAAGCCACCGCCGCCGACGCCCGCGCGCTCGCCGCGAAGCACCTGCCAGGCATTCCCTTCCCGCCCGTCTCCGTCGTCCCGGTGAACGGCCGGACCGACCTGCCGGCCGACGGCGACGGCCCGGTCCCGGAGGAACCCTTCGTCCTCCTCGTCGCGAGCCTGGAACCGCGCAAGAACCACGTCCTCGCCTTCCGAGCCTGGCGCCTCCTCCTCGACCGCCGGGGGCCCGACGCCACCCCCGCCTGGTCTGCGCCGGCCGCCGCGCGGACGGCGACGCGGCCGCCCTCTCCCTCCTCGAGGCCGACCCCGACCTGAAGGCACGCGTCACCCTCCTCCACGACGCCGACGACGCGATGCTCGGTCGCCTCTACCGGTCCTGCCTCTTCACCCTCTATCCCTCGGCGCAGGAAGGCTGGGGCCTTCCCGTTTCGGAATCCCTCGCGCACCGAAAGGTCCCGGTCACGCCCGCCGCCTCCGCGCTGCTCGAGAGCGGCGGGACCGCCGCCCGGACCTTCGCCGCCGGCGACGCCGCCTCCCTCGCCGCCGCGGTCGAATCCCTCCTCGACCCCGACGCCCGCCGCGAAGCGGAGTCCCGCATCCCGCCCGGTGGCGGCCTGCGACCCTGGGCCGAGGTCGCCGCGGACCTCCTCGGCGCCGCCGCCGGCCCCGCCCCGGAGCCGCGCGATCCCGACCCGCTCTCCCTCGCCTGTCCCGTCTCGCTGCTGCGCCCCGCCCGAACCGTCCCGGACCCCGACGGGCTGCGCGCCCTGCTCCTCAGGGAACCGGGCACCGCCTGGGGCCCCACGACGGACGCAGGCCTCCCCGCCGGCCCCGGCGCCACCCTCCGCCTCCCCGTCGCCGAGGCAGGCACCCTGCGCCTCCACGTCACGCTCGCCCGACACGAGGCCACCCGCGTGTTCCTGTTCCGCGACGGCGCCCCGACAGTCTCCGCCTGCCTCGACCCGGCGCCCCAGGCCCTGGTGGCCCTGGAGATCGCAGCCGGCGCCCCCCTCCTCCGCCTCGCTTTCGAGACCCGCTACGCCCTCGTCGCCGGCGTGGCCGTCCTCCGGGCGCAAAGCGCGGAAGACCGCGTCACCCTGCTGGAAGCCCGCTTCCTCTGGCCTGCCGAACCCGCCTGACGCGCCTGGGGCCCGGCCTTACGCCGCCCGCGCGGCCGGCACGCCGCGGAGGCGTCCGCCCGGCGTGCCGCCCTGGACCGTCGCCGCGATGTCGGCGGCCTTGAGGAGCCCGGCCCAGTTCACGCCGGTCTCCACCCCCATCCGGCGGAACAGCCAGACCACGTCCTCCGTCGCCACGTTTCCCGTCGCGCCCGGCGCGAACGGGCAGCCGCCGAGGCCGCCCGCCGCGCTGTCGAAGATGCGCACCCCCGCACGGTAGGCCGCGTACACGTTGGCGACGCCCATCCCGTAGGTATCGTGCCCGTGGAAGGCGAAGCGCAGGCCCCAGGACCGGTGCACCCGGTCGAACAGCCGGGCCACCTGGTCGGGGGACGCGTTGCCCGTGGTATCGGCCAGCGCGATCTCCATCGCGGGGTCGAGGGCCATGATGCGCTCGATCCAGTCCATCGCGTCCTCCTCCGGCACCACGCCCTCGAAGGGGCAGTGGAAGACGGTCGAGAGGTTGAACCGCAGCGCGATCCCGCGCGCGCTGGCGTCGCGGACGATGGTCGCAAGGTCGGCGAAGGATTCCTCCCGCGTGCGGTTCAGGTTCGACCGGTTGTGGCTCTCGGTGGCCGACATGAAGAGGCCGAGCCGGTGCGCGCCGGCGGCCAGCGCCATGTCATAGCCCCGCCGGTTGGGGACGAGCACGGTGCATTCCAGCCCCGGCAGGTCGAGCGCGGCACGCAGCACCTCCGCCGTGTCGGCCATCTGCGGGATGGCCTTGGGCGAGACGAAGGAACCGATCTCCATCCGCCGGATGCCCGAATCGTACAGGGCGCGGATGATCGCGACCTTCGTCTCCGTCGGCACGAAGGGCCCGATGGATTGCAGGCCGTCGCGCGGCGCGACGTCGGAGAGCGTCACGGAACCCGCCGGGCGCGGCGGCGCATAGGCCGCGCGGGTCGAGGGCAGGGCGTCGTTCATCGCGGAACCTCCTCGGCGAGCAACGTGCCGAACACGTAGTCGTTGTGCTGGCCTACGGCAGGGCCCGTCCAGCGAATGAAGTCGCGGGGCTCCAGCCCATCCATCCGGAAGGGCGCGCCAGGATGGAGGATGGGGCCGATCAGCGGGTCGTCCACCTGCTGGACCATGCCACGGGCCCGGAAGTGCGGGTCCTCCACGCAGTCCCGGATGTCGTAGAGACGGGAGCACGGGACATCCACCGCCTCCAACGCGTCCTGCGCCTCCCTCGCCGTCAGGGTCCGGGTCCATGCGGCGATCGCCTCGTCCAGGTCGCTCGCGTTGGCGCAGCGCCCGGCATTGGTCGCCATGCGCGGATCGTCGGCGAGGTCGGGACGGCCGATGCGGGTCATGAGGCGTCGGAAGATGAGGTCGGAGTTGCCGGCAACGGCAAGCCACTTCCCGTCCGCGCAGGGGTAGGTGTTGGTCGGCGCCGCGGTCGGCAGCGCCGCGCCGGTGGGCTTCCGCACTTTCCCGAACAGCCCGTATTCCGGAAGCATCCCCTCCATCAGCGAGAAGACGGAGGAGACGAGGTCGAGGTCGAGGATGCGGCCCTTGCCGTCCGGCGCCCCCCTACGAGCGGCGGTGTCCCGCCCCCAGCACGCCGAGACGAGGGACAGCGCCGCATACATCCCCGCCAGGTCGTCGGAGATGGAAATCCCGCAGCGCGGTGGCGGCAGTTCCGTCTGACCCGGGTTGGCCGTGAGGTGCCGCAGCCCTCCCATCGCCTCCCCGATCGCCCCGAAGGCCGGCTTGTCCCGGTACGGCCCGTCCTGCCCGTAACCGGAGACCCGAGCGATGACGAGGCGCGGGTTGTCGGCGTGCAGGGCGTCCGGCCCCAGCCCGATCCGTTCGAGGGTGCCAGGCCGGAAGTTCTCCACCAGCGCGTCGGCGCGGCGGCAGAGGGCGCGGACGCGCCCCTTCCCCTCCTCCGACTTCAGGTCGGCCGTGACGGACAGTTTGTTCCGTCCGTGCACCGAGAACCAGACGGCGTGGCCGTCCTTCCGGTCCCCCCAATCGCGGTGCGGGTCGCCCTCTGGCGGCTCCACCTTCACGACCTCGGCCCCCAGATCCGCGAGCAGGCGCGTCGCGAAGGGGGCGGCGATGTAGTGGCCGAGCTCCACCACCTTCAGGCCGGCCAGCGGCAGACGCGGGTTGGTCGGCGGTGGCGCGGTGTCCGGCATCGTCGCGTTTTGTGGCGTGCCCCGGCGCGGGTGGCAAACCCGCGGGCGGGGGAGGCCATGCCCGCCGCGGCCCCGACCGTCTCGCACTGGATACTCGCCGCGGGCGAGGCCGGCCGAAAGCCCGCCCGGCCCGCCGCCACGATCGGGTCGCCCCACCATCCCCCGCGCGGGAGGATGGGCCTCGTCCTACTCCGCCGCGGTCATCGGCTCCGGCCGCGCCTTCGCCGGGGCCGCCTTGATCTCCGCCAACCGCTTCTCGACGTGCCCGGAGAACACGAACTCCGCGGGCCGCTGCCCCTCCAACGAAATGTCGGCGGCCATCGGCCCCTCCGTCCGCACGCCGCGCAGCGCGACCATCGCCGCGCGCACGGGACGCCGGATCATGTCCTTCACCGCCGACGCCTCAAAGCCCGAATGGACCATGCAGTCCGCGCACTTCTCGTAGTTGCCGACGCCGTACTTGTCCCACTCCGTGTCGTCCATCAGCTCACGGAAGGTCTTCGCGTAGCCCTCGCCCAGCAGGTAGCAGGGCTTCTGCCAGCCGAAGACCGTGCGCGTCGGGTTGCCCCAGGGCGTGCACTTGTAGGCTTCGTTCCCCGCGAGGAAATTGAGGAAGTTGATGGACTGGGAGAACGGCCAGGCCTTCCCGCCCCGCCCGCGCGCCAGGATGCCGCGGAACAACTCCTTCGTCTTCGTCCGGTTCAGGAAGTGCTGCTGGTCCGGCGCCCGCTCATAGGCATAGCCCGGCGACACCGTGATCCCGTCGAGGCCCAGCCCCTTCATCTCGTCGAAGAAGTCCGCGACCTGCGCCGGATCCGCATCGTTGAACAGCGTGCAGTTGATCGAAACGCGGAAGCCCTTCGACTTCGCCAGCCGGATCGCCGCCACGGCCTTGTCGTACACGCCGCGCTGGCACACCGACTTGTCGTGCATCGCCTCGTTCCCATCCAGGTGGATGGACCAGGTGAAGGCGTCGTTCGGCGTGTAGTCGTCGATCTTCTTCTCGAGCAGCAAGGCGTTCGTGCAGAGGATCACGAACTTCCCGCGCTCCAGGTAACCGCGCACGATCCGCGGCATGTCCCGGTGCAGCAGAGGCTCCCCGCCCGCGATGGACACGACCGGCGCCCCGCACTCGTCGATCGCCTCCATGCATTCGTCGTAGGACAGGCGCTGGTTCAGGATGGGGTCGGGATAATCGATCTTACCGCACCCCGCACAGGCGAGGTTGCACCGGAAGAGCGGTTCCAGCATCAGGACGAGCGGGTAGCGCTTGCGCCCCGACAGCTCCTGCCGGACGAGGTAGCCGCCGATCTTCAGGGCCTGAAGGGCCGGAATCCCCAAGGCGGTCGCTCCTGTGTCGTAGTGCGCTGCGGCGAAGCGCCCCTTTTCCCGGATCGGCCGGACCGGCGCAACCTTGGGCTTGAGGGGGCTGACGGGACCTGGGTCCGCGCCCACCTCCCCGCAAGGAGTAGCCCACCCCTCCCCGGCCCCGCCCGTCCGGGGCTAAGGATCACCGCATGCCCGCCTTCCACGACGACTCCGTCCCGCTCGACTCCGCCCGCGCAAGGGCCGCCGACCACACCGCCCGCCACTGGACCTTCGACGAGACCCCCGGCCCCGTCACGGTCGGCACCGACCAGCACATGCGCATGTTCGCCCGCATGCTCCTGGAGACCCACAACCCCTACAAGCCGCGCGTCCTCGACTGGCCGCCCCTGGACGCGGAAGCGCACGCCCGCCTGACCGGCCTCCCCATCTGGGACATCGCCGTGCAGACCGAGGGCCGCGCCGCCCTCCGCGTCCTCGACTTCGCCGCGACGATCGCCGACCCGCTCCTCAACGAAGCCGTCGTGATGGACGGCAACGAGGAGGCCCGCCACAAGAAGGTCCTCTCCAACCTCGTCGAGGCCTACGGCGTCGTCCTGGAGCCGGAGCCCGAATACACCGGCTTCCGCGACGTCGAATGGGGCTGGATGCGCACCGGCTATTCCGAATGCATCGACAGCTTCTTCGCCTTCGGCCTCTTCGAAGCGGCGCGCCGTTCCGGCTACTTCCCGCCCGACTTGGTGGACACCTTCGAACCCGTGATCCAGGAAGAAGCCCGCCACATCCTGTTCTTCCAGAACTGGGTCTCCTGGCAACGCGCCCGCCAGCCCTGGTGGCGCAAGCCCTACTACTGGGCGAAGACCATCGCCGTCTGGGCCGTCCTCGGCTGGGACCGCCTCGTCCTGGCACGCAGCCTCGGCGGCGACAGCAAGGACACCAACTTCACGGCCTCCTCGGACTCCATCGGCGTCTCGATGAGCGCGGCCGAACTCATGGACATCTGCCTCGCCGAGAACGACCGCCGCATGGCCGGCTACGATCCCCGCCTGCTGCGCCCGACGACGATGCCCTTCCTGGTCCGCCTCGCCCGCCGCTTCATGAAGGCGCCGAAGCCCACCTCCGAGCCCATCCCGGCTTAGCGGTCCCGCCTGACATGAGCGCCGACACCATCGTCCATCGCGTCGTCCGCCCCTTCGTCCGCGCCATCGCGCCGACGGGCGTGACGCCGAACCAGATCACGACGGCCCGCCTCATCCACGGCATCGCCGCCGCGGTCTGCTTCGCCCTCCCCTCACCCACCTGGCAGGCCGCCGGCGCCGCGATCTTCCTCCTCGCCTACTTCCTCGACCGCTGCGACGGCGAACTGGCCCGCCAGACCGGCCAGTCCTCCCCCTGGGGCCACCGCTACGACCTGCTGAGCGACGGCTTCTGCGTCGCCCTCGCCTTCATCTGCGTCGGCATCGGCCAGACGCCCGCCCTCGGCACCCTCGGCCCCGTGCTCGGCGCACTCGCCGGCCTCGGCGTCGGGGTCCTCTTCTGGCAACTGAACGTCCTCAACCTCGGCAGCCTGCAAGGCTGGCGCCTGTCAAAGGACGTGCTCGTGGACTCGGACGACCTTCTGATCTTCGTCCCGATCCTCGTCTGGCTCGGCGCCACCGTCCCGATGCTCTGGGCCGCCGCGATCATCACGCCAGCCGGCGCCATCATCCTGGCCTTGCAGGGGGCCCGCCGTGAACGGGCCCGCGGCTGATCAGGCGCGGACCGCGACGACCTCCTCGATCGCCGCCAGCAGCCGCGTGAAATCGCGCGGCACCAGCGCCCCGATGACCCCGATCCGGAACGTCTCGGCACCCGTCAACTTCCCGGGGTAGATCAGGAACCCGCGCTCCGCCAACGCATCGTAGAACCGTCGGAAGTCGAAGCCTGGTGGCTGCCGGAAGGTCGCGATGATCGGCGCCTGCACCGCTTCGTCCAGGTACAGCTCGAACCCCATCCGCCGCATCGCCGCCAGCAGCGTCGCCAGGTTCCCGGCATAGCGCCGTTGCCGCGCCTCCGGCCCGCCCTCCGCCTCCAGCCGACGCAGCGCCTCGACCAACGCCGCGACGACCTGCACGGGCGGCGTGAAGCGCCACTGCCCGTCGCCCTCGAACCCCTGCCACTGCGCATGCAGGTCCAGCGACACCGACGGCGAGTTCCCCGCCACCCGCTCCAGCGCCGCGCGCTCCGCCACCGCGAAGCCGATCCCCGGCACCCCCTCCAGGCACTTGTTGGACGACGCCAGCACCGCGCAGACCGGCGTCCGCGACAGGTCCAGCGGCAGCGCCCCGAAACTGCTCATCGCATCCAGGATCAGCGGCCGCCCCGCCGCCGCACAGATCGCCGCCACATCCTCCACCGGGTTCAGGATCCCCGTCGTCGTCTCGCAATGCACCAGCGCGACGTGGGTGATGTCCGGCACGTCCCGCAACACCTCCGCGACCTGCGCCGCCTCCACCGGCCGATCCTCCGGCCAACGCAGCGCCTCCACGGCCCGACCCATCCGCCGCGCGATGGTGACCATCCTCTCGCCATAGGCCCCGTTGCACAGCACCAGCAGCCGGTCCGCCGGCGTCAGCAGCGTCGCGATCGCCGCCTCCACGATGAAGGTGCCGGAGCCCTGCAACGGCACCGCGGCGTACCCCGCCCCGGCCTTCGCAACGTCCAGCAACCGCTCCCGCAACTCCGTCGTCAGCGCGATGAAGGCCGGGTCGCGCGACCCCCAGTCCCGCATCATCGCCCCCCGCACCTCCGGCGCCGTCGTCAGCGGTCCCGGTGTGAGAAGAATGGGCGTCAACGGGATCGGCCCCTCGGTCATGGAACGCTCCTCCCCTCCGCCAAGCGCGAAACGCCGCCCCTCAGCATGACGCGCCATGCCACAAGGCCCGGCACGCCGGAGATCAAATCCCGCACCCGCCGCACCAGCACCAGCGCGATCGCCTGGTCCGCCGGGATGCCGAACATCGCGCAGATCAGCACCGTCCCGCCTTCCTGCACGCCCAGCGCGCCGGGTATCACGAAGCCCGCGCTCCGCACCGCCTGCCCCAGGCTCTCGATCACCAGCGCCTGCCCGAGCGTCGCCGGCACGCCGATCGCGCGCAGCGCCACCCAGGTCTCCAGCACGCCCAGAAGCCAGGACAGCATGTGCCACCCCCGCTGCGCCACAGCGCCCCGCGGTCCCGGTACAGGTCCACCACCGCATCATGCAGCCCCGGCAGCCCGCCGACATTCCATCCCACGCGTGCCGCCAGCCCCGGCAGCGACCGCTCGACGATCCGGAACAGCCCGAAGCGCTGCGCCCCCACGAAAACGCCGTCACCGCCGCGCAGATCGCGATCCCCAGCAGAACCAGCGCCGCCGCCCCACCGCCCCCCGCATGCGGGATCAGCAGCAGCACGGCCAGCCCCATCAGCGAGAACACGACCTGCGACGCCATCTCCGTCCCCAGATCCGTCGCCGTGGAGGCAATGACCCGCACCTTCGCCACCCCGGCCCGCGCCAGCAGGTGCGCCCGCACGATCTCCCCGATCGCCTGCACCACGGGCATGAGCGCGTTCACCGACACCCGCGCCCACCGCATGAACGACAGCCGCCCCAGCCCGGGACGCGCGGGATCCGCGATCAAGGGCCCCCATCCCGCCGCCGAGGCCACCACCTGCGCCGCGTGCAGCGCGACGATCAGCGGCATCCACGGCGCCGTCTCGAGCACCAGTCGCAAGATCGCCGCCGGCCCGTTCGACCAGACGAGAAAGGCGGCCAGCGCGAGCCCGACCGCCAGCGCGATCCCCGACGACAGGATCACGCCGGCAACGGCTCCGCTGCGACGGGCACGCCGAGAAACGCCCGGAACCGCCGCGCGACCTCCGCCGGCTTTACCGTCGGCCGTCCCAACTTCGCGATCGACCCCGGCGCGATGCGCAGATGGATCAGCGCCGGCCCCTGCCCGAGCGACTCCCGGAGCGCCGCCTCGAACCCGTCCAGCGACGCGCAGGACACGCCCAACCGATACCCGCAGGCCAGCGCCACCATGGCGAAATCCACGGAGGGCGACACCGTCGGCTGCCCCCCTGTCGAATCATGCACCCCGTTGTCCAGCACGACATGGACGAGGTTCCGCGGCGCATAGGCCCCGATCGTCGCGAAGGTCCCCATCTTCATCAGCGCCGCGCCGTCCCCGTCCAGCACGACCACGGGCCGCTCCACGTTCAGCGCGACGCCCAGTCCCATCCCGCTCGCCGCCCCCATGGACCCGACCTGGTAGAGGTGCTGTTCCCGGTCCGCGAGCGTGAACAACTCCCGCCCGCACTTCCCCGTCGTCGCGATGATCGCCGCCTCGTCCGGCACGATCGTCAGCAGGCGTTCCAGCGCCGCCACACGGCTGGGACGCGCACCGCCATCGGCCAGATCCATCCGCCGCCCCGGCCCCGGCACCGCGCGCGGCGCAACGTCCAGTTCCGTATCCGCCACGTCCCCTTTCCGTACGACGAAGGCATAGGGCAACCCCGTCGCCTCCATCCGCTCCGCCGCATGCGACAGCGCGGGCTGCAGCGCCGCGGCCTCCGCCGGAAATGCCGCCTGCTCCAGCCGCATCAGCCCGATCAGGTCATGCGTGATCTCCCCCATGACCTCATGCTGCGGCTCGTCCGGGATCCCCGGCTCCCCCCGCCAGGTCGTCAGGAACAGCGTGGGGATCCGGAAGGGATGATTGAGCGACGTCAGCGGATTCACCGCATTCCCGAGCCCCGAGTTCTGGCACATCACCACGGTCCGCCGCCCCGCAAGCCAAGCGCCGGAAGCGATCGCCACCGCCTCCCCCTCGCTCGCCGCACCGACATAGGTCAGCGAAGGCGAGGACAGCACGCCGTTGATCAACGGCGTCAGGAAGGAACACGGCACCCCCGTGTAGAAATCGAACCCGAGCCGCCGGGCCTCCCCGATGAAGTCATCCGCCATGATCATGCCCGGCCCCTTACGAGAAGTTCCGCGCTTCCGCGAGGTCCGTCACGTTGTTCACGTCAAGCCAGTGACCCGTGAAGTACTTCACCCGGACCGGGTGCTTCGCCGCGATCCGCGTCAGCAGCAGAAGCATGTCCGCCGTCTCCAGCAGCCCCTCTGCCTCGATCGCCGCGATCTCCTCCCGCAACCACTCAGCCCCGCGTGCCGAAAACCGCACCAGCCCCATCCAGGCCCCGCAGACCTCCTCAACCGGCAGTTCGGCCGCGACCCGCAGCAGCCGCGGCGGCGTCTCCTCCAGGTAGTCCGCCGAGAACCGCCGGTCCGCCGCAACGAGGTCGCGCCCCCGCGCACCGCCGAGCGTATCCACTGCCACCACAACGTCCGCCCTGCTTGTCAGCAGGCTGTCGAGGATGTAGCGCCGGAACAGCACATCCCCATAGGCGACGACCGTCTCGCCCTCGATCCGCTCCCGCGCGCAGGCGAGGGAGAAGACCTCGCCCGTCGAAGCGAAGCGGTCATTGTCCACCGTCCGGATACCAGGCGCCGCCACGGTTTCCTTGCGATACCCGCGCACGACCGTCACGTCGCGCACCCCGCTCTCCCGCAAGGTGCCCGTCAGCCGCTGCAACAGCGACTGCCCCCGGATATCCACCATGCACTTGGGCTGATCCGCCGTCAGCCCGCCGAGGTCCCCGCCCGACGCTGCCAGCACGATCGCCCGCGCCGCCGGCTTCGCCGGAAGGTACCGCCGCTCCGCCTCCTCCAGCTCCGCATTGCCGACGATGCGGAAAATGTCCTTCACCGTCGCGACGTTCCCTTCGACGCGGACAAGCGATTCATCCTCATGAATCTGCGCCGCCGTCTCCCGCATCGCCACGATCGACGCCCGCAGGATATGGTTCGCCCAGATGATCGTGGACACGCCCGCGCGCCGGAACGCCTCGGTCGGCGTCGCGTAGTACATCGTCGGCACGATCACGACGGGGCTGCGACCGCCCCAGCGCGCCGTGAACTCCAAGATCTCGTTCGCCACCGCCTTCTTCGAATGGATCAGGATCGCATCGGCTCCCGCCGCGTGATAGGCCTCCGCGCGCCGCAGCGCCTCCTCCATCCCGCGCCCCGAGATCAGCGCCTCGACCCGCGCCACCAGCACGAAGTCGTCGTCCGTCTGGCTGTCCTTCCCCGCCTTGATCCGCCCGCAGAACTCATCGAGGTCCGCCAGCGGCTGCTCCTCCCCAAGGAAGGAGTTGGTCTTCGGGAACAGCTTGTCCTCGATGCACACTCCCGCGATCCCGCGCTCGCCGAGCTTGCGTACGAAGCGCCGCACGTTGTTGAAGTTCCCGTGCCCCGTATCCCCGTCCACCAGGATCGGCAGCGCCGTCGCATCCGCCATGTATTCCAGCACGTCCAGCACCTGCGTCCACGACGCCTCGTTGCTGTCGCGCAATCCCAGCGCGGCCGACGTCGTCAGCCCCGACGCCCAGATGCCGCGGAACCCCGCTTCCTCCACGATCTTCGCCGACAGCCCGTCATGCGCCTCCATCAGGAAGGACAAGTCGGGCGAGGCGATCATCTCTCGCAGCAGCGCCGGCCGGCTGCGGGACGGCAGGCGTGTCGTGACCGTGTGGTTCAATCCCGTCTCTCCATCGCCCCGCGGTTGCTGACGCGGCGGCGTCACACTACCGTCATGCCACCCGCATTCAACCAAGGCCTATCCCCGTGACGCCTCCACGCCCGACGACCGCGATCATCCTCGCCGCAGGCGTCGGCCGCCGCCTCGGGGACTTCCACGACGCGCCGAAGGTCCTGCTGCCCTTCGACGGCCGGACGCTCCTCGCCCGTCACCTGGACGCCCTTACGAAGCACGGGATCCTTCGCGTGCTCATCACCGTGGGTTACAAGCGCGACGCGATCATCGCCGAAGTCGCCCGCCTCGGCGTCTCGGATCGCGTGAGCTTCGTCACGAACGAACGCTTCCGCGAAGGCAGCCTCGTCTCCCTCCATGCCCAATCGGTCGCGCTGCGCGGCGGCGAACCGATCCTGCTGATGGACGGCGACGTGCTCTACGACCCTCGCATGATCGCAACCCTCGTGGAGGAGCCCGGTGAGAACATCCTGCTCCTCGACCGCGACATCGAACCGGGCGAAGAGCCCGTGAAGATCTGCCTTCGGGGCGACCGCATCGTCGACTTCCGCAAGAAGCCCGACGATGCCGGCGACCGCCACGGCGAATCCGTGGGCTTCTTTAGATTCTCCGCCGCGACCGCAGCCGCCCTCGCCGACCGCTGCGCTACCTACGTCGCCGCCGGCAACACGACCGTCGAATACGAGGAAGCCATCCGCGACCTCATCCTGGCGGAACCGCACCGCTTTCGCGCCGTCGACGTCACCCACCTCCCCTGGGTCGAGATCGACTTCGAACCCGACGTCCTCCGCGCCCTCGACGAAGTCCTGCCCCTGATCGACCGCCGCCGCGCCGCCTGACACCCCCGGTGGCGCCGCTGAGGCGCCCCGGTCTATGCCCGGCCCACCTTACCCGGGATCGCCCACCCCTTGTCGCACCCCTCCCCCCGCATCGGCCGGATCGTCGCCTTCAGCGCCGCCCGCCCCGTCGCGGTCGTCCTGATCTGCGTCCTGCTCGCCGCCGCCGCGATGTTCCACGCCGTCCACCACTTCGCGATGACGACGGACACGGCGGAGCTCATCTCCCCCGACCTTCCCTGGCGCCAGCGCGAGATTGCCTACGCCGCCGCCTTCCCGCAGGACCGGGACCTCGTCGTCGTCGTCCTGGACGGCGCGACGCCCGAACTCGCCTCCGACGCCGCCGACCGCCTCCTCGCCGCCCTGCGCGACGCCGGCCCGCCCATCCGCACGGCCCGCCTGCCCGAGGGCGGCCCCTTCTTCGGACGCAACGGCCTCCTCTTCCTCCCGCTCGGGGAGGTCCAATCCACCACCGAAGCCCTCATCCGCGCCCAGCCCTTCCTCGGCCCCCTCGCCGCCGACCCGACGCTCCGCGGCGTCCTGACCACCCTGGCCACCATCGCGGACGGCGGCGGCGGCAACGCCCTCGGCGACCTTTCCCCCGTCCTCCGCGCCCTCTCCAACGCGATCGCCCCGATCCTGGACGGCCGCCCCGCCTTCCTCTCCTGGCGCGCCCTGCTTTCAGACACCCCGGCGACGCGCCGCGAGACCCGCCGCTTCCTCCTCGTCCAGCCCGTGATGGACTACCGTGCCCTGCAGCCCGGCGCGGCGGGCACCGCGGCCATCCGCCAAGCCGCCGCCGCCCTCAACCTCACCCCCGCGCACGGCGTCACGATCCGCCTCACCGGCCCTGTCCCCTTAGCCGACGAGGAATTCGGCTCCCTTTCCGAGAACATCGGCCTCGTCGGCTGGCTCTCCACCGCGGCCCTCATCGGCGTCCTCTGGCTCGCCGTCCGCTCCGTCCGCGTCGTCGCCGCGATCCTCCTTGCGACGGTCGTTGGCCTCGTCATCACCGCCGGCCTCGGCCTGCTCGCGGTGGGCCGCTTCAACCTCATCTCCGTCGCCTTCATCCCGCTCTTCGTGGGCCTCGGCGTGGACTTCAACATCCAGATGGCCGTCCGATACTTGGCGGGTCACGGTACCCCGGCCGAGTCCGTCACCGCCGCCGGACGCGCCCTCGGTGGCTCCCTGGCGCTTGCCGCCGCCGCCATCGCCGCCGGCCTCTTCGCCTTCCTGCCCACAAGCTACCTCGGCGTCGCCGAGCTCGGCGCCATCGCCGGCCTCGGCATGATCGTCGCCTTCGCCCTCTCCGTAACGCTGTTCCCCGCCCTCGTCGTCCTGTTCCGCCCGCACCCGGAGGGCACCGAGGAAGCCGGCTTCACCGCCCTCGCGCCCCTCGGCGCCGCGCTCACCCACCGCCGCGCCGCCGTCCTCGCCGCCGCCGCACTCGCCGCCCTCGCCTGCGCCGCGGTACTCCCCCGGCTGCGCTTCGACTTCGACCCGATCAACCTCCGCGCCGCGTCCTCCGAATCCGTCGCGACCTACCGCGACCTCGCCGCCGACCGCGACCGCACGCCCTACACCCTCAACGTCCTCGCCCCGCCCGATACCCTGGACGCCCTGGCCCGCCGCCTCGCCGCCCTCCCCGAGGTCTCCCGCACCGTCACCCCCCGCGACTTCGTCCCGACCCGCCAGGACGAGAAACTCGCCTTCATCGAGGACGCCGCCTCCTTCCTCCTCCCCGCCTTCGAGGTTGCCGCCCCCCTCCCCCCACCCACCGACGATGACCTGACGGCAGCCCTGACCCGCACCGCCCCCGCCCTCCGCCGCGCCGCTGGCGACGCCCCGGACGGCTCCGAAGCCCGCCGCCTGGCCAACCTGCTCGACCGCCTCGCCACCGCCACGGCCGCCACCAGAGCCACCGCCGCCGAGGCCATCGCCACCCCCTCGGCACGACGCTGGACAGCATCCGCACCGCCCTCTCCGCCCGCGCCGTCACCGCGGCGGACCTCCCCCCGACCTCCTCCGCGACTGGACAGCGACCGACGGACGCCTCCGCATCCAGGTCTTCCCCTCCGGCGACCCCACCGACCCCGCGGCGCTCGAGCGCTTCTCCACCGCCGTCCAGTCCGTCGCCCCCGACGCGACGGGCACGCCCATCTCCATCCGCGCCGCCGGCGGCATGGTTGTGCACGCCTTCGTCACCGCCGGCCTGCTCTCCGCCGCCGCCATCCTGCTGCTGCTTGCCCTCGTCCTCCGCCGCGCCCGCGACGTCGCGCTGACCATGGCCCCCGTCGCCCTCAGCGCCCTGCTGACCTTCGCGACCTGCGCCCTGCTCGACCTGCCGCTCAACTTCGCGAACATCATCGCCCTGCCGCTGCTCTTCGGCATCGGCGTCGCCTTCAACATCTACTTCGTCATCGCCTGGCGCGACGGAGAGACCGGCCTCCTCGCCTCCAGCCTCACCCGCGCCGTCGTCTTCTCGGCGATGACCACCGCAACCGCCTTCGGCGCCCTCTGGCTTTCCAGCCACCCGGGCACCGCGAGCATGGGCCGCCTGCTTATGATCTCCCTCGGCTGGGAAGTGCTGGTAACGCTGCTCTTCCGCCCCGCCCTCCTGGCGAACCCGCCGCGGGAGGCGGCGTAGCCGCCGGACCCGCATCAGCGCCCCCGAAGCCGTGATCCCCGGATGGCGCCGCGCCGTCCTCCGCCTCGCGACACCCAGGCCACCGCTGCGCTACGCTGCCGTCACGATGCCCCGCCCCGCCTGGCGCGCCGCCGCCCTCCCGCTGCTCCTGGTCCTCACGACCTGCGCCACGCGCACAGCCGGACCGCCCACGCCCGGCGACCCGCTGGAGGTCAGCAACCGCGGCGTCCTCGACTTCAACCTCGCCGTGGACGACGCCGTGCTCCGCCCCGTCGCCGAAGGCTACCGCGCCGCCGTTCCCGAACCTGTCCGCCGGGGCCTGCGCAACGTCGTCAACAACATGACCGAGCCCCGGGTCCTCGTGAACAACCTGCTCCAGGGCCGCTTCCTCGACGCGGGCCACACGACGATGCGCCTCTTCCTCAATTCCACCGTCGGGATCGGCGGCATCTTCGACATCGCGACCCCCGCCGGCATCGCGCGCCGCAGCGGCGACTTCGGCCAGACGCTCCATGCCTGGGGCCTCGACGACGGCGCCTACCTCATGCTCCCCATCGCCGGCCCCTCCAACGTCCGCGACACGTTCGGCCTCGTCGGCGACGCCTTCCTGAACCCGATCGGCTACGTCATCCCCTTCTACGCCAGCGCCGCGCGCGGCGCCGTGGACGGCCTCGACGTGCGCGAGCAGAACATCGAGAACCTCGACACCCTCCGCAGCGGCTCCCTCGACTTCTACGCCCGGCTGCGCAGCGTCTGGCAGCAGCGCCGCGACGCCGAACTCGGCCGTACGCGGGACGAAGCCGCCCCCAACGTCCTCGACGACCCAGGCGGCGACACCGCCCCGCCCGCGACCCTCCCCGCCGCCGCGGCGCCGGCCCCGCGCGCGGCCGAGCCGGCGACATCCCGCCGCGACCGCCTCTCCGCCCGCAGCACGCCGTCCCACCGCGTCATGGCGGTCCGGCACGTGCGGCCGCGCGTCACCCGCGCAGCAATCCGGCCGTCCGCTGCCGCAGCTCGGCGGCCAGCCGATCAGGCCCCCCGTCGCGAAGTATCGCTGCGAATTCCGATCGTCTGGACGCCAGTTCACTGATCGTCCCGGTCAGGTACACGTCCACGATCCGCAGCCCCCGCGGCGTGTTGCGGACCAGGTAGTTCAACGACACCGCCGCATCCCGCGGCCGGTTCAGCGTCGTCCGCACCAGCGTGTCCCCGTTCTGCAGCGCCTGCGTGCCGCCGGTGGAGAAACTCTCCCCCGAGAACCCGTCGAACCGGCTCGCATAGGTCGCGATGGACCAGTCCGCGAAGGCCGTCGCCACCGCTTCCTGCTGCGCCAGCGAAAACCCCGTCCAGCCCGGCCCCACCGCGATCCGTGCCATCGCCGGCAGGTCGAAGGCCTCCGTCATCGCCGCGCGCACCCGTTGCTCGCGTCCCCTGATGCCGAGGCTCCGCGCATCCCGCATCACCGCCAGCAGCGTCGCGTGGAACCGGTCCACGACCGCCGTCGCCGCGTCCTGCGCACGGGCCAGCACGGGGAACGCCGCGACCGAGGCGGCGAGGAAGGAACGTCGTCCGATCATGGGGCCGAGCGTAGCACGGAACCCGCGCCGGAGTTGTCTACCCCGTCCCGCCGTCGCGCGCCCGCATCGAACGGTGCGTCAGTGCCCCGCCCGAATCAGGCGTCGCCACGTCAATCCGCCACGACCCGCACCACCCGCCCCGTCGCCGAGGATTCCAGCACCGCATCGATCAGCCGATGCACCCGCAGGGCCTCCACCCCCGGCGCCACGGGCTCCCGCCCCTCGTCCAGCGCATCGAGGAAATCCGCCAGGATCGCCCGGTGATGCTCATGCGAATACCCCATCGGATCGGCACCGCCCCCGTGCGCGGCTGAGGACCCGTGATGCTCCTCCGCCCCATCCTCCGGGAACAGCGCCAGCGTCTCCCCATCCAGCCGCGCCGTCGCCCGCTCGAAAATGAGGTCGAGCCGCTCCGGAAATCCGGGACGCTGCGCCGTCGTCGCGTAGAGCGACCCGATTGCCCCGCCGGCAAAACGCAGCACCGCCGCCGCCACGTCCTCCGTCTCCATCCGATGCGCGACGGAGGTCCCGGCCATCGCCGCCACCTCTTCCACCGCCCCCGTAAAGGTCAGGAACAGGTCGATCGCATGGATCGCCTGCGTGATCAGCACCCCGCCCCCGTCCCGCGCCAGCGTCCCCCGCCCCAGCTCGTCGTAATACCCCTGCGTCCGCCACCACGGCACCGCGATGGACGCGGTGACGAGCCGCCCGAAGGCCCCGCCCGCCATCATCCCCCGCAGACGCCGCGCATGGGCCCGCGTGCGGTAATGCAGCACGGTCCCGAGTGTCACTCCGGCCCCCCGCGCGATCCGCACCACCTCGACGGCACGCTCGGTCGTCAGTTCCAGCGGCTTCTCCAGCAGGATCTGCTTTCCCGCCGAGGCCGCGAGCCGCACGTTCTCCAGATGCGCCGCGGGCGGCGTCAGGATCATCACCGCCGAGACCCGGGGATCCCGCACCAGCCCTTCCAGATCATCCGTTACCGGAAACCCGAGCGCCGCCGCCTTCTCCCGCCGCTCCGCCGTCCGGCTGTACACGCCGATCACCTCGGCCCGATCAGCCAGATCCTTCAACGACTGCGCGTGCGGCGCCCAGCCCATCCCCGCACCGACCACCGCGATCCCCCGACGAGCCATCGTCAAAGCACCCGATACCGCTCGACGACGGCCGGATCAGGCGAGAACCCGATCCCCACCCCCTCCGGCAGCCGCAGCACCCCACCCTCCGGCCAGGGCGCATCCACCCCGCAGGATGCCTCGGGTTCCACGTAGAGATGCTCGATCAAGGCGCCCTCCGGCAACGTCGCGGTGAGATGCAGCGTGGCCCAGTACCCCGGCCCGAAATAAGGCGAATGCGGCATCAACGTCCGTCCCCGCGCCGCCGCATCCCGCAACACCGACAGGAATTCCGACACGCCGCCGATCTTCGTCACGCTCGGCTGCGCATAGGTCACCGCATCCAGCACCCGCGCAAAATCATGCGCCGTCGTCACGTTCTCCCCGGCCGAGATCGCCAGCCCCGCCCGCCCCAGCCGCGCCAGCGCCGCGAAATCATCCGGCGGAAACACCGGTTCCTCCAGCCACAGCGTATCCACGTCGCGCAGGAACGGGATCATCGCCGCGGCCTCCGCCTCGTTCCAGGCCCCGTTCACGTCCACCATCAGCCGCGGCCCCGACCCCATCGCGTCCCGCCCCGGCGCGATCGTCTCGCGCGTGATCTCGTGCAGCTTGACGTGGCCGAACCCTTCGCGCGCCGCTTGCCCCGCGAAGCGCGCGACGAGCGCCGGATCGCCGTAGCGCACGAGGCTTGTATAGGCCGGCAAACGCACCCTCGGCGCATCGGTTATCAGTGACGCAAGCCCGACCCCCCGTCGCTTCGCCGCCAGGTCCCACAGCGCGATATCCAGCCCCGACAGCGCGAAGATCGTAATCCCGTGCCGCCCGAACAGATGCAGCCTCCGCTGCGCCTCCAGGTTGAACGCCTGAACATCTGCGATCGCCCGCCCCACCGCGAGCGGCCCCACCATGTCCGCCACCGCCGCCGCGACCGCGCGCCAGCATACATACCCAAAGGCCTCGCCCCAGCCGACGAGCCCGTCCTCCGCCTCCACCCGCACGAGCACGATATCCAGCGTGTCCCAGCGGTTCGGCGTGATGCCCATCCCCGACCCGCCGTCGCGGAAGGGAATGCGCAGGACGATCGGCTCGACGCTCCGGATCGGGACGGCGTCGCTCACCATTCCAGCACCCGCCGAGGATCGCCCTGATGGTCGAGGTTCGCGAAATGCCCGCCCATGACGATCGTCCCGACCTCGTCTTCCGGCTCCGGCTCCGTCGCCGCCAGAACGGCGGCCGCATAATCCTCCGCCCGGTCCTTCGGCGTGTAGCCCAGGTCGAACGCCACGCGGTTGTCGAAGAACCCGCGCGCATTGTCCGACGCGCCGTACACCACGGCGTAGCGCAGCGACGGATGCTCCAGCCCGATCCGCACCAGTTGCGCCAGGTCCCGCCACGACACCCAGATGGACAGCCGCCGCCGGTCCACCGGCGCATCCCCCGCGAAGCCGATCCGCACGCACAGAACGCGCAGCCCGTGCTTGTCCGCGAAAAGCGCCCCCGCGCCCTCCCCGAACGCCTTCGTCAGCCCGTAGCGGCTGTCCGGCCGCAGCAACACCTCCGTCCCGATCCGCCGCCGCCGCGGGTAGTACCCGACGACGTGGTGCGACGACGCGAACACCACCCGCTCCACCCCCGCGATCCGCGCGGCCTCGAAGACGTTCCAAGCCCCGACGACGTTCCCCTCGACCTGCGCCTCGATCGGCGCCTCCGTCGTACAGCCCGCGAGGTGCAGCACCCCACGCACCCCGCGCATCGCCGCGGACACCACGGAAAGGTCGGCGATGCTCCCCTGCATCACCTCGTCACCCGGTGCGGGATCGCTGACCGGTGCGACGTCCAGCAGCCGCATCCGCGGAAACCACGGCCGCAACTCCCGCCGCATAGCACGGCCGACGAGGCCGGCCGCGCCGGTGATCAGCAGATCCATCGCGTTCCTCCACGGCGCAGGATGGGCGCCACCCGCCGGACCGTCCACGCCACCCACCCACCGCCGTCCCGGATCGCGGGAACGCAGGGTTTGACCCAACAGCACGCGATCCGCAGCCTGCCGCCATGCCCCACATCATCGAACTCCGCCGCGGAACCGGGTCGCTGCGCCTCGCACCGCGTCTCGGCGGACGCGCGACGAGCCTTCGCCTGGATGCCGGCCACGGCGCGCGCGACGTCCTCGCCCCCTTCCCGGAGGATGCGACGCAACTCCTGCGCTGGCCGAAGGGCGGCATCTACCCGCTCCTGCCCTACGGCAACCGCATCCGCGACGCACGCCTGGACGCGTGGAACGTCACGCTCCGCCCGCACCCCGACGGCGCCCCGCACACCCTCCACGGCCCCGCGCACCGCGCCATCTGGACTGCCCACGCCCACGACGCCGCGACCGCGATCCTAAACCTCGACCGTCCTGCCGACGACGAATGGCCCTGGCACTTCGAAGGCGAACTCCGCTTCGACCTCGCCGCACCGGATCGCCTGTTCATCGCCATCGCCCTGACGAACCGCGACGCCACGCCCATGCCCGCGGGCATCGGCCTGCACCCGTATTTCACGACGGCGCCCGACGCGCTCATCTCGGCCGAAGCCCCGCTCGACTGGCCCTTCGCGCCCGACGGGCTGGCCGGTCCGTCGCGTCCCGCGCCGTCACCCCGCGGCACGCTGCCGGCGGGTGACCTCACCCTCTACCGCTCGGAATGGAACGGCCTGGCCGAAGCCGGCCTTCCCGGCGGTGGGCGCCTGGTCCTGCGCCGCCTCTCCGGCCCGCTGGACCACCTCGTCATCCACCGCCCCGCGACCAACCCGTATCTCTGCCTCGAGCCGATGAGCCACGTCGCCGACGCCTTCAACCTCGCCGTACGCAGCGTCCCCGGCACCGGCGCCGCGACGCTGCAACCCGGAGAGCGGATGGAGGGGTCGGTCGAAATCGCCCTGACTGCGTGATCAGCCTGGGCCCAGGTGGTACCCGCGCCCCGCGTATTCGAAGTCATGCAGCTCATCGATCGCCACGCCCTTCTGCGCCGGCGCCGCGTAATACGCCCGGATCTCCGTGATCAGCCCAGACGCCGGGTCGAAGCGATACCACTCATCCCCGCGCAGGGCCGTGCCCTGCTTGCGCTTCCAATGCGTCCACTCGATCACCGCTTCCGGCACGCGCTCCGCCCCGCCATCCGCGGGCCCGAGCAGGATGCGCTCGATCGTCCACTGGCTGCCGAGCGTCTCGACGCACCACACCCACCCCTTCGCGATCGCGTCCGCACCACGCCACGGCGCCCCCGGCAATCCGGGCGGGAAGTAGTGCACCGCATCCGGCGTGAAGCACGCGACAAGGGCGTCGTAGTCGCCCGCGTTGCAGGCCGCGAAGTAGCGGCGGATCATCGCCTCCCTTTGGTCCACCGGCCTCACTCCACCGCGGCCCGGGGCGCACGCACGTGCGGCGCATCCTCCGGCCGCGAACCCGCCGCCTGCCAGGCCGCGAAATCCGCGCGCGTCTGGTCGTTCGGCGGATAGACGCCCCAGAGGGACTCGCCCGCCTCGATCCGCAACGTCAGGTATCCTTCCAACGGATCGCGCCGCTCGCAAGCCTCCAGCACCTGCAGCGCGGCCTGGCGCGGGATGACCGTGATCCCGTCCCGCTCCCCATGCACGATGTCGCCGGGATAAACGGCGACACCCGCGCAGGCGACGGGCACGTTCAGGTCGGCCACGTGATGGAAGGACAGCCGCGTCGAGGCCACGACCTCCTTGCAATAGGCCGGTAGCGTCATCCCCGCGATCTCCGCCCCGTCGCGGAACGACCCGTCGGTCACCACGCCCGCGACGCCGCGCCGCATCATCCGCGTCATCAGGATATTGCCCATGCAGGCCGCGCGAGCGTCGTCGCGGCTGTCGATCACCATCACCTGCCCCGCCCCGATCTCCTCGACGCCGACCCATTGCAGGTTGTCCGGGTTCGGCCGTGGCGTCAGGGTCGCGTAGGTCTCCTTGTCCTCGCGCGCGGGGATCAGCCGCATCGTGTAGGCCTCGCCCGCGAAGGACGGCAGGTCCGGGTTCAGCGGCTTAACCCCGACGAGGAAGCACTGCTTGAAGCCCAGACGGAACAGCTCCGTCGTGATGGACCCGCTGCTGCATCGCGCGAGGCGCGCGAGGTGGTCGGGCGTGATCTCCGCCCCCGTCGTTCCGGCGTCCATGCGCGGCGTCTCCCCATCGTTGCCGCGACGGTGATCGTCCGCAACGCCGAGGGTCAACGCGCGCGGGCTTTCGCGAGGTGTCCGGCCGTGCCTACAGTCCCACATCATGGACCGGGTTACCCCCCTCAACTCGTCCCGCCCCGATGGCGCAGCCCTGCTCGGCAAGGCTTGCGACGTCCTCGAAGCCGTCGCCGCCGCCCCCGGCGGCATCGGCCAGGCGGAACTCGCCATCCGCCTCGGCCTGTCCCGCACGACGCTCTACCGCATCCTCGGTGCCCTCGTGGCCCGCGGCCTGCTGCGCCAGGACCCGTCGCGCCGCGTCTACGCCGTCGGCTTCCGCCTGCTGGAAATGGCGCAAGGCGTCACGCGGTCCCTCGGCGATGGCAGCTGGGCCGCGCCCGACCTCCCCGCCGTCGCCGCGCCGGAGATCCGTCACCTCCGCGACATCACTGGGGAGACGACCTACGTCGCCGTCCTCCAGGGCCGGGAGGTCATAGCCCTCGGCAAGTTCGAAGGAGCGCACGAGGTCCGCTCCGCCTCCCGCCTCGGGCAAGCCAAGCCGCTGCACTGCACGTCACAGGGCAAGGCCATCCTCGCCTTCCTCCCCGAAGCGGAGCGCGAGGACCTGCTGCGCCGCCTGCCGATGAAGGCTTTGACGCCCTACACCATCACCGACCGCCGCCGCCTCGCCGCGGAACTGCGGATCGTCGCCGCGCGCGGCTACGCGACGGACGACCAGGAGATCGTGCCGGAGGTCCGCTGCGTCGGCGCCCCCATCCTCGACGCGGAGGGGCGGGTACACGGCGCCATCTCCGTCGCTGGCCCGAAATGGCGCATGACGCTGGAACGCCTCGAACTCCTGGGGCCTGAAGTCGCCGCGGCCGCCCGCCGCATCGGCGCCGGACTTCGCCCCCCGCCGCGCGCCCCGAACTCCACCGCCGTCGCGCAACCGGGCCCCGCGGCCTTCCGCGGCTCCTCGCCGCGCTGGGCATCGGGGCGGCTGTGGTGGACCGACAACCTGGCCCCCGAAATTCGCATCGCGACGGGCGGCGAGGACCGGCGCGTCGCCCGCTGGGACGCCCCCCTGCGCGCCCTCGCCCCCGCAAGCGACGGCACCGCCATCGTGGTGGACGAGACCGCGACGGCCGCGCGCGTCGCGCCCGACGGCACGGTGGTGTCGCGCGCGACGCTGCCGGCGCTGTCGCATCTCCGCGCGCTGCGCACCCGGCCCGACGGCGTGCTGTGGGGCAGCGCGGAGGCCGAGGGCGGGAGCGTCGTCGGCCCCGTCGCCGCCGACGGCCATGTCCGCCAGGTCTGGCGCCTGCCTGGCGAGGTGCGCGCCATGGCCTGGGGCCCCGACGGCACGCTCTACGCCTCGGCGCTGCGGGAGGGGACGATCCACCGCCTCGACGAGGGGCGGCCCGCGCCGCTGCTGCTCGCCCGCTTCCCCGCCGGCGGCGGGCGTCCCGCCGGGTTGGCGGTGGACGCAGCCGGCGGCGTCTGGACCGCGCTGCGCGACGGCTGGAGCGTCGCGCGCCTCGCCGAGGACGGCGAGGTGGACCAGGTGCTGCCGCTGCCGGTGCCCGGCCCGACCGGCCTGTGCTTCGGCGGCCTGGACCTCGCCACCCTCTACGTGACGACGGCGCGGGAGGGCGTGCCCCTCGACACCCTCGCCTCCGCCCCGCTGTCGGGCCGGCTGCTCGCCTTCTCGCCGGGTATGACGGGGACGAAGGATGCGGCGGCCGATTGGCGAGCAGGCGTCTGATGCCCCGAGCCGGCAGGACGGAGCCCCGTCGACGGCCGGGGGGCCGGTGATCCGCGACGACCGCCGCGCAGGGTTCGCCTCGCAGTCCCGTCCCATGATTCGGGAGCCTGCTCCCGCATCGTCGTTGTCCCGCGTCGCTGCCGCGCGCCACATCGCCCGGGGGAGGAACGCGCGATGTATCTGGGCGAACAACTGATCAACCCGACCGAGGCGCGGCTGCGACTCTCGGCGCAACTCGGCGCCAAGGCGATCGTCGTGGACACGCGGCCGAACCTGCAGTTGCTCGACGAGGACGGGCGCTGGAACGCGCAGAAGGTCGCGGCGCAGCGGCGCTTCGTGGAGTCCTTCGGGCTGCGGCTCGAGGTGATGGCGCTCGACCTCGGCTCGATCCTGCTGGACTTCCTCTACGCGCCGGAGCGTGCGGCGGTGGTGGCGGAAGGCGTGCGGCGCGACATCCGCGCGGCGGCCGCGGGCGGCGTCGCGACGCTGAAATACAACGCGCAGATGGTCGGCATCACCCGCACCGGCACGGTGGAGGGCGCGGCGGCGTGCGGTGCTCGGCCTTCCGGGCGGCGGATTACGATCCGGCGCGGGACGCTCAGTTCTCCTACTGGGGCGTGGGGCACCCCGACGGCCACCGTGAGGACAGCGACGCCCCGGCCAATGCGGTCGGCACGCCGGAGGCCTGCGGGCAGGTGCTGGCAAACACCATCCCCGGCGTGACGGAGGCGCAGGGCTGGGAATGCCTGGAACGCTTCGTCGAGGCCGTGCTGCCCACCGCGGAGCAGGAGGGCGTGCGGCTGGCGGGGCACCCGCACGATCCCGCCTATCCTCCGGGCGGGTTGAACGGCGTGCAGCACGTGCTCGGCAGCACCGCCGGTCTGCGGCGCTTCCTCGACCTCGCGCCGGGAAATCGGAGCCACGGGCTCAACTTCTGCCAGGGCACGGTGGCCGAGATGTCGCCCGCACCGAACGCTACGGTGCAGGCGGCGATCCGGGAATTCGGCGCGCGGGGCCGGATCTTCATGGTCCATTTCCGCAACATCCGCGGCGGCTACTGCGATTTCCACGAGGTCTTCCCGGACGAGGGCGACGTGGACATGGCGGAGAGCATCCGGAACTACCGGGCGGTCGGCTATGACGGGATCCTCTGCCCGGACCATGTGCCGCTGAGCGACCTCGACCCGGGGCGGGAGCGATTCTTCGCCTTCGCTCTGGGCTACACGCGGGGGCTGTTGCAGGCGGCGTAGGTCCCGGGCGCGGCGGGGAGTCCTCGGGGCGTTCGGATGGTCGGTGGCCTTGGCGGGGGCGGGCGCGGCGGGGGGCCGTGCCCGCCGGGTCACGGGAGGCCGAGCCGGGCGGCGAGACGCTCGGCGAGAGCGAGGAGGGCGCGGTCGCGGCCAGGGGCGGCGACGAGGGAGAGGCCGACGGGGGCGCCATCCGCGGTGGCAGCGGGCATGGAGAGTTCGGGCAAGCCGGCCATGCCGGCGATGGCGGTGACGGCGACGGTGCGCTCGCGGACGGCCTGTTGTTCGTCGGGGGTCGCGTTCAGCCGGGGGCGGGCGCGGGGGAGGTCGGGTAGGCCAGGACGGCGCCTCCGGCGAGGAGGGCGCGGAGGCGGGCGGCGAAGGGGCGGCGGAAGGCACGGCCAGCGGCGGCCTTGGCGGGGGGCATGGCGCGGGCCTGCTCGAAGCGGGAGCCGACGCCGGGCCCGAAGTGCGGGTTCGTGGCGGCGACCCAGTCGCCGAGGGAGGCCCAGGCTTCCTCGGCCTGGACGCAGCGAAAGTGTTCGTAGAGGGCGGGCAGGCCCTCGGGGATGGGCGCGACCCGGAGGGCGGGGCCGAGTTCCGCTTCGAGGGCAGCGAGGGCCGGTTCCAGGGCGGCGGCGACGGCGGGGAGTGCGTTCGCCCAGGCTTCGTCGACCCGGAGCAGGGGGCCGGCGAGGGCGTCTGGGCCGGGGGGAGGAGGACCTCCCCGGCGCGGCGGAGGATTTCGGCGCGGGCGGCGAAGAAGCCGGCGGTGTCGAAGGAGGGCGCGAGGGGGCGGGCGCCGACGAGGGAAACGGCGCCGTGGGTCGGGCGGAGGCCGTAGATGCGCAGTAGGAGGCGGGGATGCGGACTGAGCCGCCGGTGTCGGAGCCGAGGGCGATGTCGGCCTGGCCCGCGGCGACGACGGCGGCCGAGCCGCAGGAGGAGCCGCCGGGGAAGCGTTCGGGCGCCTTGGGGTTGATGGGAGTGCCGAAATGGATGTTCTCGCCGGTCAGGCCGTAGGCGAGCTCCATCGTCTTCGTCTTGCCGAGGTAGCGGGCGCCGGCCTGGGCGAGGTCGAGGACCGCGACGGCGGTGGCCGCGGCGGGGCCGTGGGTGCGCGCCCAGTCCGGGTTGCCGTAGCCGGTGACCTCGCCGGCGACGTCGTAGAGGTCCTTCGCAGCGAAGGTCAGGTCGCCGAGGGGGCCGGGGACGTGGGGGATACGGGGCTCGGTGCCCGGCATGAACCCCGAGCCGCGATCCGCTTGGGTCATTCCGTCCATCGCCTCATCCCGCCCCGGTGACGGGGAGGGATGGTGCGGGAGGGGTGGGGTGGAGTCCACCCGGTCAGCCCGCGGCGCCGGTTGCCGCGAGGCCGCGTGAGTCCCGGCCGCGTGAGTCCGGGCCGCGTGAGTCCCGGCCGCGCGGGTTAGGGCCGCGCGGGGTGGGGCCGCGCGGGGTGGGGCCGTGCCGGGCCGGTCGGTGCGCGTGGCGGGTCGGGTCAGCGGGCACGGAGGAACTCGGGGACGCGGAGGAGGATGAACTCGTTGTCGTCGGCGCGGGTGAGGTGGCGTCCCGCGGAGAAGGGGAGGTTGTTGTCGTTGGCGACGATGATGTGGTCCGCGTCCACCATCGCCACGTCCTCGATGGTGAAGAAGGGGAAGGTGAGGACGTTGGCGGGGGCGTTGGCGGCGCGGTCGCCGCGCTGGCGGGCGAGGTTGCGGGGGTCGCGGATGGCCATGAGGTCGATGTGGCCGATGCGGCGGACGAAGCCGTCCTCCTCCGCGCCAAGGTCCACGAGGACGACGCGCTTGAGGCGGGCGGGGTCGTGGAAGCAGGCCGGCGGCGTCTGGCCTTGCGCGCAGGCCAGCGACGGGTCGCCCTCGCCGTTGTCGCGCTCGATGATGAGGGCGCGGCGGTCGTCGATCATGTTGAAGTCGCCGATGGCGGTCGCGCCCTGGGAGAGGCGGAAGCGGAGGGAGCGGCCGGTCCAGGCCCCGCGCTCGGTGGAGAATTCGAGGATGCGGAGGAAGGCGCCCTCCGGCTGGTCGGAGTTGGGGGCGTAGAGGGGCTGCTCGAGGAGGGCGTAGAGGGTGCGGCCGTCGGGGGAGAGGGCCATGCCCTCGTAGCCGCCGGAGCGACGGGCGCGGAAGGGGACGCCGGCGGTGGGGGTCGCGGGGACCTGGAGGGAGTGGTGGTCGGGGGAGCGGAGGGGCTGGCCGTCCAGCGTCGTCTCGATCACGCGGCGGACGCGGCCCTCGGCGTCGGTCTCAATGAGGTGGGGGCCGAACTCGTCGCCGAACCAGAATCCGCCTGCGACGGGCTGGATGGATTCGAGGTCGAAGTCGGCACCGGTGAGGTAGCGGCGCTCGGTGCCCTCGGTCGCGATGCGGAAGGGGACGCGGCGGTCGGGGTCGGAAAGGAAGATCGTACGCTCGACGGTGACCTGGCCCGTGGCGAAGTCGGGGCGGACCTTGTGGAACATCAGCATGGCGTCGCCGGAGTTGCGGCGGTTGCCGAAGCCGTTGTCGGTGACGACCCAGTAGGCGCCGGGCTCGCCGGCGACGGGCTTGATGCCGGAGAAGCCCTGGACGGGCTGGCCGCGGAAGGGCGTGGCGAGGCCCGTCGGGCGGCCGTTCGGCGCGGGGCCCGTGGTGCCCGGGAGGGATTCCGGGGCGTCCACGCGGAGGTTGCCGGGGCCGGTCCAGCGGCCGGAGATCCGGAAGTCCGCCGGGGCGTCGGCGGGGGGCTGGGCGAAGGTCGCGGCGGGGAGGATGGCGTGGCCGGCGAGTTCGGCCTCGAAGCGGGTTTCGGCCGCGGTGGCGGGCTGGGCGGCGGGCTGGGCGCTGGTTGGGGCGCTCGTCTGGGCGCTCGTCTGGGCGTCGGCCGGCGTGAGGGCGGCGGTGATGGCGAGCGTCGCCGCGGCGGCGAGCAGGATATTGCGCATGCGGTCAGGTCCCCCTTGGACGGGCGGGGGCGTAGCCGGGGCGTGTTGCGGTGGCGGGTCGGTGGCGTGACGGGCGCGTGTCACGGCCAGTTGCGGCGGAGCGACGGGTGGATGGTGCGGCGTCCCGCGGCCATGCGGTGGAGGCGCTTGAGGGTGGTGATCGTGTCGCGGAGGCGGGCGCGCCAGTCGCGGTCGCGCTCGCCGGGGCGTTGCTGCCAGTCCTTGCCGAACGCCATTCCCATCGTTCGCACGGCTTCGGACAAAAGCTGGTCGGGGAGGAGCCAGTAGGGGCCCGGGAGGGCGGATTGCAGGCCGAGGCGCTTGATCAGGAACAAGAGACGCAAGCCTCCGAGACGCGCGGCGCGGCGGCAGGCGCGGACGATGAAGTGCTCGATGCGGAGCGGGTGATCCGGTGAGAGTTCGGGCCAGGCGAGGCTCTCGAGGAGGGCGTGCCAGAGGCCGCCATGGGTGAGGCGGCGGAAGAAGCGGGAGACGGTGTCGGGCTTGCCGTAGACGTCGGGGACCTCGCGCCAGGGGATGCCATAGCCGCGGCAGGCCATGTGGAAGATCGCGTCCATCCGCGCCCGGAGGTCGCCGACCTGCCGGCCTTGCGGGGCGCGGCGCCAGACGTAGGGCAGGAGGGCGCCCCATTCGGTGTCGGAGAGGGGGGACCAGGGGCGGGGTGGGGTGAAGGGAGCGCCCGCGGGGCGGAGGGGGATGGCGGGCATGGGCGCGGTCCTCCGGCGGTTGGTGGGCTGACCTTATAGGAATGTGGACTTTATTGTCAATCTTTTCCTTGTAAAGTTGGGACGAGTGGGACGTGGCTGGTATCGGCGCGCCGGGCGGCTCCCCTGGGATGAGTGTCCAGGCGGGCATGGCCGGGACGGGTGGGCAGGGGCTGCTTCCCTGGACCGGACGGGCGAGCGTCGCGGTTCCCGTGGTGGGGGCGTGCGGAATGCTTCGGGCCACATCTCGATCCGCTGCCCGGCGTACGGTTGGTGAGACGGGCGGGCGATGCCGGCGGGACGCCGCCTCGAACCGCCGGATGGACGGAGCGGCGCGTGTGCGAAGCCGGGGCTCGGCGCCTCCGTGCCGCGGCGGGGCAGGAGCGGAATCCTTGCCCGGGCAGACGCGGCCAGGGCCGCGCGGGGGCGGTTGCCGCCCCGCCGGCCCCGGTCGCGTCGGGCCACGTCAGCCGCCGGCGGCGTGGGCGGGCCGCCAGTGCGGCCAAGTGACGTAGGCGGTCAGGGCGCCGCCGTCGTGGGCGCGGATCTCCACCGTCTCGCCTTTCGGCATGTGGACGATGTCGCCGGGCGTCGCGGTCCTGGCAGTGCCGTCCGAGGTGATGGTGAGCGCGCCGTCCAGGACGACCATCACGTCGTCCACGGCCATGGTCTCACGCAGGGCCTGGCCGGGGCCGTAGCGGCCGTAGCCGACCGTGACCGGGCCGCCGTGGCGTTCGTCCACGAGGTTGGCGACGGAGATGTCAGCGTCCTGTCCGGGAGAGCGCTCGAAGGGCGCGTCGGCGGGGGAGAGAACCTGGACCTTCATGGGTGTGTTCCTTGCGGGGGCTGGGGGTGGGCGGGCGGCGCCCGCTTCGGGGAGGTGGACGGGCCGGGCGTCAGGCACCGTCCGGGATGCGGGCGACGACCTTGATCTCGGCGTCGAAGCCGGCGAGCCAGGTCACGCCGACGGCCGTCCAGGCCGGGTAGGGCGGCGCGCCGAGCACGCCCTCCCGCACCGCCAGGAAAGTCTCGAACTGCGAGGCGGGGTGGGTGTGGAAGCTCGTGACATCCACGACGTCGGCGAAGGTGCAGCCGGCGGCGGCGAGCACCGCGGCGAGGTTGTCGAAGGCGAGCCGGACCTGGGCCTCATAGTCCGGCTCGGGGGTGCCGTCCTCGCGGCTGCCGACCTGGCCGGAGACGAAGAGGAGGTCGCCGGAGCGGATCGCGGCGGAGTAGCGGTGCCGCTCGTAGAGCGCGTGCGGGACGGCGGGGAGGATGGCTTGGCGTGCGGGCATCGGGGGGTCTCCGGCCTTGGCGGGGGGTGGTCTTCCGTCGGCGGGTTGGAGATATTCCCGGTGCCCGCGGGGTATAATCCGGGCGGTCGGCAAATCACCCGTGCAGCGGATGCAAGGACGGATGCAGGAACGGGCCCGGTCGCGGCTGGAGCAGATCGACGCCTTCGTCGCGGTGATCGAGCACGGCGGCATCTCGGCCGCGGCGCGGGTGCTCGGCCGCGATCCGTCCGTCGTCTCGCGGCGGATCGACGCGCTGGAGGCGCGGCTCGGCGTCAGGCTGCTGTCCCGCACGACGCGGCGGGTCGCGCCGACGGAGGCAGGCGTCGCCTACCTCACCCGCGTCCGGACGGTCCTGGCGGAGCTGTCGGCGGCGGACGCCGAGGCGGCCGAGGGAGCCGCGGCGCCGCGGGGGCTGCTGCGCGTGAGCCTGCCGGCGACCTATGCCCGGCGCTGGGTCGCGCCGCGGCTGCCGGGCTTCGTCGCCGCCTATCCGGGGGTGCGGCTGGAGCTGCTGCATGGCGACCGTTTCGTGGACCTCGTGGCGGAGGGGTTCGACGCGGCGGTGCGGATCGGGGGCATGGCGGATAGCAGCCTCGTCGTGCGGCACCTCGCGGATTTCGGGGTGATCCTCTGCGCCGCGCCGGACTACCTCGCGCGGCGGGGGGTGCCGGCGCGGCCGGAGGAGCTGGAGGGGCACGACTGCCTTCGCTACCCGAAGGATGGGTTCCGGGGGGCTGGAAGCTGCGGAACGGCGCGCGGAGCGTGGTGCAGCGCGTGTCGGGCTCGATCGTCTCGGACGAGGGGGAGGGGCTGCTCGTGGCCTGTCTCGCGGGGGCGGGGATCCTGCCGGCCTCGGACTGGGAGGTCGGGCCGGAGCTGGCGGAGGGGCGGCTCGTGCGGGTGCTGCCGGATTGGACGTTCGGCGACGGGGGCGCGGTGCAGGTGGTGCTGCCGCCGGGGCGGCTGGTGCCGGCCAAGACGCGGGTCTTCGTGGATTGGCTCGCGCGGGACTTCGTGCCGGTGCCGCCTTGGCGCCGCGGGGGCGCGGCGGGGCCGGGCCTGTCGGGGTAAGGGCCCGGCGGGAGGGCCGGGCGCCCCGGGCCCGTCGCGGCGACGGTTCGGCGGAAGGTCCGGGCCGAGGGCGACGGATGGGTGCGCGCCGGAGGGGCGGTCGGGACGGCGGCGCGCCGGCGGCGGCGGGAGGCGTGGCGGGCCGGCCGTCGCGGGTCAGCCGGGCATCATTCCCGCGCGGCGGGCGCAGGCGCGCATGCCGTTCAGGGCGGGCGAGGCGCCGGTCAGGGACAGGGTGATCGGGCGGGCGGTGCCGGGGGTGATGCGGACCTCCCTCCCCCGCTGCATCGCGACGAGAAGGTCGGAGAGGCGGCGTGCCTCCTCCTCGGTGTTCGCGGCGATGAGCATGGCGGGGCTGCCGCCGGGGTTGGCCTGGCCGGGGAACTCGAAGGTGCGGTCGTCCACGGCGAAGCGGATGGGGGCGTCGGCGGTGAAGTTCGCGCGCTCGGCGCGGACGGCGATGATGAGGATGACGCCGGCATCGGGGGTGCGGCCGATCGTGGCCTGGAAGCTTCCCTGGCCCTGGGCGCCGGTGCCGGCGATGCAGCCGTCCCGTCCGCCGCCGGTGACGCGGCCTTCCAGCCAGTTGCCGTGGCGGGTCATGCCCGGCGGGGCGCCGTTCTGGGCGCCGTTCTGGGGGGTGGGCTGGCCGCCGCGCGGGGTGGCGCCTTGGGCGAGGGCCGGGGGGACGCGAGGAGGAGGGGGGCGAGGAGGAGGGCCGCGAGGGCTCGGGAGGGCATGGGAGCCTTTTGGCGTGGGTCGGCGTTCCCTCACAACAGGGGCCGGGCGGCGCCGCGTTGCGGTCCGCAGTCTGGGTCCGCCGCGATCATCGCATTTTGAGGACGGGTGCGCCGGGGCATGGGGATGGTGGCGGAAGAGGCGGGCTGGACGGCGGAGGAGCGGCTGCGGGAGCTCGCGCGGGGGACGCGCCGGGCGGCGCGGCATGGGGGATTCGAGGAGCGGGCGGAGCTGCTGCGGATTGCCGAGCGGCTAGAGGCGGCGGTGGCGGAGATGGAGCGGCGGACGGGGGCGTGACGTCGGCGGCCAAGGGGTCGCGGGCCAAGGGGTCGCGGGCCAAGGGGTCGCGGGGTGGTGCGTGGGGCGGCCTGGTTTCGGCGACGGTGGCGGTGGGTAGGCGGCGAGGGTTCGTGCGGGTTCGCCGGGGCGGCCGTGTTCGGGCGACGGGTTCGGGCGAGGGGTTCGGACGACGGGTTCAGGCCACGGTCGCGGCGAGCAGCAGGAAGCCGGCGGCGCCGCCGCTGAGGAACCAGCGCAGGCGGAGGTAGGCGGGGGGCATGAGGCCGCGGCGGGTGGCGAGGGTCTCGATGCCGGCGGTGGCGAGGAGGAGGGCGGCGATCGCGACGAGGCTTCCGGCGCGGGGGAGGAGGAAGAGGGCGGCCCAGGCGATGAGGGAGGGGAGGACGCCGAGGGCGAGGCGGGGCCAGGCGGCCCATTCCTCGCCGGGGCGGGGGCGGAGGGCGAGGCCCCAATGAACGCCGCCGAGGAAGGAGGCGATGAGGGCGCCGTAGGTGACGAGGAGGACGAGGGCGGCGAAGCGCCATTCCGGCCAGACGAGCGCGGCCACGCAGAGGGCGGCGAAGGGGATGAGTCCGGCGGGGCCGAGGATGCGGGCGGGGGCCGGGAGGGTGTCGTCGGGCCGTGCGCCGGAGGGGGCGGGTGACGGGCGGCGGGGCGAGTCGGGCATGGGCGGGAGGGTGGGCGGATGGCGGTCCGGCGCAAGGGTGGGGGGGTGGGGGTGGCCGTTCCTGGTGTAGCGGTTCCTGGCGCTGCGGTTCCGGGGCGAGCGTTCCGGGGCGAGCGTTCCGGGGCGAGCGTTCCGGGGCGAGCGTTCTGGGCCGAGCGTTCTGGGCCGAGCGTTCTGGGCCGAGCGTTCTGGGCCGAGCGTTCTGGGCCGAGCGTTCTGCAGGGGGCGTTCCGGGGTCAGCGTTCCGGGGTGGAAGTTATGGCTTGCATTCGGTTCAACGTTTTACTATTTGGTTCAGCGTTGAACATTAGGAGAAGGCCGATGGCCTCGCGTCGTTTCGTCCTGGCCGCCGCTGGCGGCCTTTCCCTCGCCCTGGCGGGGCGGCGGCTCGTGGCGGCGGAGGCGGGGAATCCCGTCGGGCCGTGGGAGGAGGCGCCGCGGGCCGCCTCGCATCCGGACTGGCGGGTGCGGGCGGCGTCCTGGGCGGTGCTGGCGCCCAATCCGCACAACCGGCAGCCCTGGATCGTCGAGCTGGAGGGGGCCGATGCGGCGGTGCTGCGGGTGGACCTCGCTCGGCTGCTGCCCGTGACGGACCCCTATGACCGGCAGGTGACGATCGGGCTGGGGTGCTTCCTCGAGCTGTTCCGGATGGCTGCGGCGGGAGAGGGCATCGCGGTGGAGGTGCAGCGGTTCCCGGAGGGGGTGCCGGGCGGGCGGCTGGATGCGCGGCCCGTGGCGCGGGTGGTGCGGGTGGCCGGGCGCGCGGAGGCGGATCCGCTGTTCGCCCATGCTCTCGCGCGGCGGTCGGCGAAGCGGCCCTACGACATGGCGCGGCCGGTCGGGGCGGCGGCGATCGCGGCGCTGCGGGCGGCGGCGGGGACGGAGGTGGCCTGCGACGGGACGGAGGAGCCGGGGCGGGTCGCGGCCCTGCGCGACCTGATGATGCGGTCCGGGCTGATCGAGGCGACGGATGCGGAGACGCATGGGGAATCCGTGCGTCTCATGCGGTTCGGGCGGGCGGCGGTGGCGGCGAATCCGGACGGGATCGCGATGTGGGGGCCGGGGATCGAGGAGGCCGTGGCGAGCGGGCAGTTGTCCCGGCGGGCCGTGGAGTCGCCCTCGGCGCCGGCCTTCGGGCCGTATCTCGAGCGGTACCGGGCGATGATCGAGACGACGCCGGCCTGCGTGTGGATGAACACGGCGGGGGGGACGGCGGCGGATGCGCTGGCGGCAGGGCGGGCCTGGCTGCGGGTGAACCTGGCGGCGACGGGGCTGGGGCTCGGCGTGCATCCGATGAGCCAGGCCTTGCAGGAGTTCCCGGCGATGCGGGGGCCGTTCGAGGAGGCGCACCGGATGCTCGGGGCGACCGGTGGGGCGCGGGTGCAGATGCTGGCGCGGCTGGGATACGTCGCGGGACCGGCGCCCGCGCCCACGCCTCGGTGGCCGGCGGCGACGCGGATCCGGGCGGCGTGACGCGGGGGTGCGCGGGTGGCCCCGGAGGAAGGCGCGACCTCCCTCCGGACCGCCATCCGCCAGGGGACTTGTCCCCCGGCCCCCGTTCCATTGAACGCCCTTGGGGTAAGGGGTGGCCGCCGCGCGGCGACCACCCCTTACCCCAAGGGCATCCCCCGAAGACCGAGGACCGGGAGGCGGGCCTCCTGGTGGGTGGCAGGTTTGGAGGGAGGGCAGCGCCCGCCCTCCAAAGCAGGCCGCACGACCGCGAGCCGCAGCGCGGAGCGGCGCTGGCGGGCTATAGGGGCGGGGTGACCCGTCCGGACGACCATCCCTTCTTCGCGCTGCTCAATGAGGTGGGGATCATCGAGCAGCTGGCGCGCAACCTCTTCGAGGGGGCGCAGGAGGACGGGCTGCTGCTGCCGCACTTCGTCGTGCTGAACCATCTGGTGCGCGTGGGGGACGGGGCCAATCCGGCGCGGATGGCGCGGGCGTTCCAGCTCGCGAAGGGGGCGCTGACGAACACGGTGGCGCGGCTGGAGGCGCGGGGCTTCGTGCGGGTCGAACCCGATCCGCGGGACGGGCGGGGGAAGCGGGTCTGGCTGACGGAAGCCGGGCGGGCGCGGCGGGAGGCTGCGGTGGAGTCTGCGGTGCGGGTGCTGCGGGAGAGCGGGGCGGCGCCGAGCGAGGAGGAGGCTCGGGGGCTGGTGCTGGCGCTGCGGGCGGTGCGGCAGAGGCTGGATCAGGCGCGCGCGCGGGAGGACTGACGGCCGCGTCAGGCGAGGGTGGCGGTGGCGCGGTCGAAGGCGTCAGGATCCCCGAGGGTGCGGGCGACGAGCATGGCGCCTTCGAGGGTCGCCAGGATGCGCAGGCCGTCGTCGGGGGTATTGCCGGCGAGGCATTCGGCACCGCGCTGGAAGAAGCGCCGGGCTTCGGCGGCGACCTCGGGCGGAAGGGCGCCGGCTTCGGCGCCGAGGACGCCGCACAGGCACATGCGGCCGTCCTCGCGGAGGGCGTGGCGGAAGGCGGCGCGCCAGGCGGCGACGATTCGGTCGGGCGGCTCGGGCTCCAGCGCGGCGAGGAAGCGGTCGGCGTAGCGCCGGGCGACGGCCGCGGCCAGGGCGGCTTTCGTCGGGAAGTGGTGGTGCACGCTGGCGCTGCGGATGCCGACGTCAGCGGCGAGGTCGCGGAAGCTGAAGCCGTTGTAGCCGGCCTCACGGATCCGGCGCTCGGCCGCGTCCAGGATTTCGTCCGCCTTCGATGTGGCCACGCCGAACACCTCACCTATCGAGCGATAGGTAGGGCTTGCGGGCCCTCCGATCCAGCGGCTAGGCTGTCTATCTACTGATAGATAGGATTGGGTGATGCGCTTCAGCGGCAGGACGGCGGCAGTCACGGGCGGCGGGTCGGGGATCGGGAAGGAGGTCGCCCGACGGTTCGTCGCGGAGGGGGGCTCGGTGGTGATCAATGGCCGGGACGCGGCGAAGCTCGAAGCCGCGGCGCGCGAGATCGACGGGACCGGGGAGCGGGTCGCGACACATGCCGGCGACATCGCGGACCCGGCGGTCGGACGCGGCCTGGTAGAGGCGGCCGTCCGGCGCTTCGGCGGCCTCGATGCCCTGTTCAACAATGCCGGTGTGTTCCGGCCCAAGCCGTTCCTCGACCTGGAGGAGGGCGAGTACGACTGGTTCCTCGACACGATCCTGAAGGGGAAGTTCTTCGCGGCGCAGGCGGCGGCGCGCGCGATGCGGGAGGGCGGGCGCGGCGGCGTCATCGTGCAGACGGGGTCGATGTGGGCGCTGCAGGCGGTGGGGGCGACGCCCTCGGCGGCCTATTCGGCGGCCAATGCGGGCGTGCACGCGATGGTGCGGAACCTCGCGATCGAGCTGGCGGCCGACGGCATCCGCGTGAACGCGGTCGCGCCGGCGGTGGTCGAGACGCCGGTCTATCGGACCTTCCTGAGCGAGGAAGAGGTCCGGGCGACGCTGCCGACCTTCGACGCGTTCCACCCGCTCGGGCGGATCGGGCAGCCGGGCGACGTGGCGGAGGTGCTGCTGTTCCTCGCCTCCGACGCGGCGGCGTGGGTGACGGGCGTCGTGGTGCCGGTGGACGGCGGCGTCATGGCCGGGCGGCACTGAGGGTCGGTCCCGCGCCGAGGCCGTGACGCAGTGCGAGGCGATCGGGTGCGGGGCGGTCGGGGCGCGGGGCGGTCAGTCCTCGAAGTGCGGGGTCTCCTCCTCGGCGGGGCCGCGGAGGCGGATGTCGAGGCGGTAGGCGGGGTGGCCCTCGGCTTCGCCGTCTGGGGTCGTGATGAGGTGGGGGCGGCGGGATTCGGGGACGAGGGTGAGGATGGGGTCGTCGGCGTTCTCGGGCCCGAACATCGGGAAGAACGCGACGGTGCGGACGCGGCGCATGAGGCCGGCGCCCATGACGGTCAGGTTGACGTGCGGGGCGCGGCGGATCCCGGCCTCGGCATAGGGGCCGGGGAGGATCGTGTGGAAGGCGTAGCGGCCCTCGGTGTCGGTCCAGGCGCGGCCCCATCCGAGGAAGTCGGGATCGGCGAGGTGCCGGGCCGGGTCGAGGGGGTGGTTGAAGCGGCCCCCGGCGTCGGCCTGCCAGGCTTCGAGAATGGCGTTGACGCAGGGCGCGCCGCCTTCGCGCGTGACGATGCCGTGCAGGACGATGCGGGTGCCCCGGGTGGTGGGCGGAGCGTCGGGGGTGAGGCGCGTGAGGTCGTTGTCGCCGTCGCGGAAGAAGGTGGCGGGGAAGAAGGGGCCGATCGTCTGTTGGGCGGTGGGGAGGATGGAGGCGTTCGGGCGGGCGGGGGCGGCCCCGGTCCGGGGCGCGCCGGAGGGCGACGCGGCGTCCGGCGTCGGGGCGTCCGGCGTTGGGGCGGTGTCGGGATGTGCGGCGGCGGGCCGGGGCGGGGCGTCGGTCATCGGTGGGATCGCGGCGGGCGGGGCGTCAGGCATGGGGAGTCAGGCGGGGGGCGTCGCGTGGCGGCCGCGGAGGACGATGTCGAAGGCGAAGGCAAGGTGGGTGGTGCCGACCTCGGCGGGGTGGAGCTGGGTGGAGATCAGGCGGCGGCGCGAGGACTCGTCGGGCATGGAGTTCAGGATGCGGTCCCAGCCGTTCATCGGGTCGCCGGGGAAGTACATCTGCGTGACGAGCCGCGAGAGGGATGACGGGCCGAGGACGGAGAAGTGGATGTGCGGCGGGCGCCACCAGGTGTCGGGCACGGGGACGGGGTAGGCGCCGGGCTTGATCGTGAAGAAGGCGTAGCGGCCCTCCCCATCCGTGCGGACGCGGCCGTTGCCGACGAAGTCGGGGTCGAGCGGGGCGTCCCGCTGGTCGATCGGGTGGAAGTAGCGGCCCGCAGCATTGGCCTGCCAGAGTTCGACGACGGCGCCGGGGACGGGGCGGGAGTCCTCGTCGAGGATGCGTCCGGCAACGTGGATGAGTTGGCCCTGGGCGATGCGGCCGGGCGTGAGGCGGGCGAGGTCGCCGGAATCCGGGGGGAGTTTGCGCCAGAGGTCGAGCGGGCCGGTCGCTTCCGTGCGCGTCGTCGGTCGGCGAATGGCGGGCTGGGACGGCGTGTGGGTCCAGGTGTTGGGGTAGCCGGGGACCGGGACGGCCGGGTCCAGGCCCGCGGGCAACGGGTCGAAGCGGTCGGGGGCGTCGAGAGTCATCGGGGTCCTCCGCGCGGCGGTCGGGGCGGGTCGCCGCCCCACGGGGTGGCCGGGGCCCGCGGGCGGCGTCCCGACCGGTCGGTCTGTGATCCCGGTCGGACGTGGGGTCCGGGACGTCGTTCGAGCGGGTCGGGCGGGCAGGTCGGGCGGGCAGGTCGGGCGGGTCCTTGGCCGGACCCTCGGTCGGGCAGGTCGAGCGGGAGGGGTCAGTCGTCGGGGCGGAAGCCGGAGGCCTGGACGATGGGGGCCCAGGCGGCGAGCTCGCGGCGCATGCGCTCGGCGAAGGCGGCGGGGGCGAGGGTGAGCGGGGCCATGTCGATCCGGGTCAGGACCTCGCGGACTTCGGGCGAGGCGGCGGCGGCGGCGAGGGCGGCGTGGAGCTGGGCGACCACCGGTTCCGGCGTGCGGGCGGGGAGGAACGCGCCGTACCATTCCTCATGCGTCAGGTCGGCGTGGCCGGCTTCGGCGAAGGTCGGGACGTCGTCGAGGCGGGGCATGCGCTCCGGCGAGGTGACGCCGACGATGCGGACGTCGCCGGAGCGGTGGAAGGCGGTGAGCTCGCCGAGCGGCAGGAGGACCATCGGGATGGTGCCGGCGAGCAGGTCCTGCACCGCGGGGGCGGAGCCGCGATAGGGGACGTGGGTCATCGTCAGGCCGGTCTTGCGGGCGAGTTCGGTGCCGATGAAATGCGGCATGGAGCCGGGCACGGGCGAGGCCCAGTTGATGCCGCCGTTCTGCGCGCGGGACCAGGTGATGAAGTCGGGCAGCGTGCGCGCGGGGTGGTTCGCCTTCACCGCGAGGGCGAAGGGGAAGACGCAGGTGGGGGTGACGGCCACGAAGTCGGCGACGGGGTCGTAGCGGAGGGTGCGCGTGTAGAGATGGGGGTAGATCGTCAGCATCGAGGCCGGCGTGAAGCACATGGTGTTGCCGTCGGGGACGGCGGCCTTCAGGGCCTCGAGCGCGAGGCGGCCGCCGGCGCCGGGGCGGTTCTCGACGACGCCGCCGTTCGTGGCACGCAGGCGCTCCGTGTAGAGGCGGGAGACGCTGTCGGAGGTGCCGCCGGGCGGGAAGCCGACGAGGACGCGGGTGGTGCGGCCGGAGGGGGCCTGGGCTTGCGCGGGGGCGGAGGCGAGGGCCGCGCCGAAGGCGGTCGTGAGCGCCGTGGTGAGCGCGAGGGCGTCGCGGCGGGCGAGGGTCGGGGTGGGACTGGGGGTTGGGGCGATCGGGTGCATGGGCGTGTTCCTCCCGTCGTGGCGCGGGCGCGTTCGGCGCCTCGTCGGCGGGCATAGCACGCCGGCGCGGAGGGTGCGCGGGGCGCCGCGGGCGGTCAATGGGCCGGGTTTATGACCTTTTGGGCGGGCGGCGCGTCGGACGTTGGGAGTGGTCGGCCGCGTCGGGCGGCCGCGTCAGCCATCGTCGTTCGGCGTCCACATCCGGCGCGCGGGTTGCGGTGCACCGGGGGGGACGGCGGTCCTGCGCGGCCCGGGGCCGCCGCCGTCGCCAGCGGCGGCCCCGGGGATGTGGGCTGATCGCCGGCCGGTCAGGCCTGGATGAAGGCGAGGATGTCGGCGTTGAGGGTGTCGGGGTGGGTGGTGAGCATCCCGTGGGGCAGGCCGGGATAGGTCTTGAGCGTGCCGTGGCGCAGGAAGCCGATGGAGCGGCGGGCGCTGGCGTCGATCGGGACGATCTGGTCGTCCTCCCCGTGCAGGACGAGGGTGGGGACGCCGATGGCGCGCAGATCCTCGGTCTGGTCGGTTTCGGAGAAGGCGGCGATGCCGTCGTAATGGGCCTTGGCGCTGCCCATCATGCCCTGGCGCCACCAGTTCTGGACCACGCCTTCCTGCGTCGCCGCGCCGGGGCGGTTGAAGCCGTAGAAGGGGCCGGCGGCGACGTCGCGGAAGGCCTGGGCGCGGTTGTCGGCGACGGCCTTGCGGAAGCCGTCGAAGACCTCGATCGGCAGGCCGCCCGGGTTGGATTCGGTGCGCAGCATGAGGGGCGGGACGGCGCTGACGAGGACGGCCTTGGCGACGCGGCCGTCCGGCTCCCCGAAGCGGGCGACGTAGCGGGCGACCTCCCCGCCGCCGGTCGAATGGCCGACATGGACGGCGCCGCGCAGGTCGAGGTGCCGCATCACCGCGGCGGCGTCGGCGGCGTAGTGGTCCATCGTGTGGCCGTCCCAGACCTGCGCGGACCGGCCGTGGCCGCGGCGGTCATGCGCGACGACGCGGAAGCCCTTCGCGAGGAAGAAGAGCATCTGCGTGTCCCAGTCGTCGGCGGAGAGCGGCCAGCCGTGGTGGAAGGCGATGGCCGGCGCGTCGTGCGGGCCCCAGTCCTTGTAGAAGATCTCGACGCCATCGGGGGTGGTGACGAATGGCATGGGGATGTCCCTCCTTCCTAGGAGGCGCGGGCGGCGTCCCCCGGCGCGGGTCGCGCTCAAGGTCGGATGAGGGCGGAGGCTCGGCCGGAGGTCAACCGAAGGTTGCGTTTCAGCGCGACCGTCGCGTCGGGGCGGGAGGCGATCCTGGCCGCCCGCGCGGGCGGCGTGGCGAGGGAGGTGGGGCGAGGGAGGTGGGGCGGATTGGTGAGGCGCGGATCGGCATGGGGCGGGCCAGCGACGGACGGCGCGTGCCGTTCAGCGCCGTCGGGGCTGCGTGACCCGCGGGGCGTCCTCCGCCGACGTCCGGCGGCTGGCCGCGCCGCGGGGCCCGATCAGGTCGCGGCGGCCCAGTCGGCGGGGACGAAGCGGTAGCCGTCGCCGTCCTTCGCGACGAAGCCCGTCGCGGGGAAGGGGAAGTGGTAGCCGGTGACGCGGATGCGGTCCGTCGCGACGCGGTCGAAGGTGCGGCGGCGCGTGGCTTCCGCGGCGTTCGCGTCGAAGTCGAAGACGGCATGGAAGCCGGGGCGGCGGGCGAAGAGCTCCGGGCGGTTGGTGACGTCGGCGAGGTACATCATCTGGTCGGCCCCGTCGGAGACGTGCCAGGCGGTGTGTCCCGGCGTGTGGCCGTAGGCGGCGACGGCGCGGATGCCGGGGACGATTTCGGCGCCGTCGGCGACCTGACGGACCTTGCCTTGGTAGGGCGCGAAGCGGCGCGTGGTGTTGGCGAAGTTGGCGCGCTGGCCTTCGGGCGAGCGGGCTTCGTTCGACGCGTCGGTCCAGAAGCGCCACTCGGCCTCGGGGACGATGATCTCGGCGTTGGGGAAGACGGCTGCGCCGTCCGCGGTGGTCAGGCCGCTGATGTGGTCGCCGTGGAAGTGGCTGATGACGACGGTGTTGATGCGGGCGGGGTCGATGCCGGCGGCGCGCATGTTGGCGGTGGCGAGGCCGACGGGGGAGCCGGGGGCTTGGGCGCCGTTGCCGCTGTCGAAGAGGACGATGCCGCGCGGGGTCTCGACGCAGGTGAGGGTGAAGGGGATCCGGAAGGAGTCTGTGGGGAGGTAGGATTCGGCGAGGACGCGCTGCACCTCCTCGATCGGGGCGTTGCGGACGAAGCCCTGGAGCGGGATGGGGCGGCTGCCGTCATGGATCATCGTGACGGTGAGGGCGCCGACGCGGGTGCGGAAGAAGCCGGGGGCCTGGTTCAGCGGGGCCGGCGATGCGGTGGCTGGCGATGCGGGGGCTGGCGATGCGGGGGCTGGCGATGCGGGGGCTGGCGATGCGGGGGCCGGGGCTGTCGAGGTCTGGGCCGAGGCGGGGACGGCGCGGAGGAGCGCGGGGGCGGCGAGGAGCGCAAGGGCGGCGCGGCGGCCGGGCGGCGTGGGCATGCTGGGTTCTCTCCCGTCCGGGTCGGTCGGCGCTTGGCTGCGCCGGTTGGGGCGAAGCTGTGTCCGGACCGCGATGTGGTCAATGGACCGGCGGTCCCGCGCGCGCATCCCGGCGCGATCGGGCCAAAGGGGGAGTCCGGCGCGGTGACGCTTGCGGAACCACCGTTCCGTGATTCGCCGGACTCATCGCGGCGTGCGGGGATCGCCGTTAGCGTAAACATAGATCAGGTTTCCGCCCTGGCCTGCAAAACGCGCCATCCCGCGGCCCAGGACGACCTGTTCGGGAAGACGGCGGAGCGGAATCATCCGACGCCGGTTTCGGGAGCGCGTTCGGACGGGCCGGCGCCTCGCGGGAGGGGCGAGGGCCGGGTCGAGGCGTCCCGGCGGGAGGCCAGGGGAACCATGGCGAGCAGGGCAAGGAGCAGGCCGGGGCTGACGCACGAGGACCGGACCGAACTGGACGAATTCGTCGCGTCCCGGTTCGGGCTGACCGTGCAATGGGGGTTCACGGGGCGGGGCGAGGCGTTCGCGACGCTCTTCCTGGACTGGCCCGGCGTCGGGGACGACGTGCCGCCGCTGACGATCACGCGGGAGGAGGACGGCGTGCGCGTGACGACGGATGCGGGTGATGTCGTCGTGCGGGCCGCGCGGATGCGGGAGCTGGTCGCGGGGCTCTGCCCGCGTCTGCCCGGGGCGCCGCGGCCGGCGCTGCGGCGGGTGGAGACGCGGCCCGTGATGGAGCGCGGGGAGGCGATGAGCCCTCCCTGATGGGACGGCCTGACGCCGGCGCCGCGGGATCGGGGGCGTACGTCCCGCGCCGCCGGTGGCCGATCCGTCAGGTCGCGGCGATCCAGGGCAGCGGGTCGGCCGGGACGCGGGCGAGCGAGGATTTGGGCGCGCCGCCGGGGGTCCAGTTGGAGTCGTCGAGCCAGGCGGCGATGGCGTCGCGGCGGGCGGGCCATTCGTCTTCCAGGATCGAGAACCAGGCGGTGTCGCGGAGGCGGGACTTGATGACCTTCACGGCGCGGAGCGTGCCTTCGTAGCGGAAGCCCAGGCGCGCGGCGGCGGCGCGGGAGGGCGCGTTCATCGCGTGGCACTTCCAGGTCAGGCGGCGGTAGCCGAGGTCGTCCATCGCGTGGCGCATGAGGAGGAACATCGCCTCGGTCGCGGCGCGGCTGCGCTGCATGCGCGGGGAGAACCAGATGTGGCCGATCTCGATGTCGGAATCGGCGGGGTGGATCTCCATGAGGGTGAGCCAGCCGTCGGCGGTGCCGGTGCGGTGGGGGCGCACGGCGAAGGCCATGGGGTCGTGCTGCGCGGCGAAGGCGGCGACGTGGCGGCGCATGGCGTCCGCGTCGGCGAAGGGGCCGTAGCCGAGATAGGCCCAGGAGGGATCGGCGCCGGGGGATTGGGAGGCGCGGAAGAGGTCCTCGGCGTGGCGGGTGTGGAGGGGTTCGAGGTCCACGGAGCGGCCGCGGTGGGGGATGCGGGCGGGGAGTGGGCGGGGGGTGGGGTCGACGGGTTCGCCAAGCGGGGGGGCGACGGGTGCGGTGGCGTTCATCGGGGGATGGTGGCTGGGCGGGGTGGTGGGCTCAAGCCATGGCAGGCGCGGGGCGGGATGCGGCGTGTGGCCGGGGCCGACCGGGAGTCGGGCTGCGGTCCTGGCAGGGGCTATCACGGGCCCGTGATCAGGGTTGGCTTTCTGCTGCGTGGACCGCGCCGCGACGGGCGGGAGCCCTGGGGAGGGCGGTTCAGCGCTGCTTAAGCCACCGCGAGGCAGGATGCGGTGCGACGGCCGAGGGGCAGGTCGCACGGGGCCGATGCGCGCTGTCTCTTTCCGCGCCGTCACTTTCAGGGAGGCCGCATGGCCGTGAGTCAGGCGACCAGCGCCGCGCGGAGTGTCCTCGACGTGCTGTTTCCGGGGCGGGCGGTGCCGGCGGGTGGTGTTCGTTCGGGGGGAGTGCCTTCGGGGGTAGCGCCTTCGGGGGGCGGGCCGGGCATGCCGCCGGCGCAGAAGCGCCGGCTCCTGCTCGGCTGGGCGGTGCTGATCGCGGTGATCTACGGGGCGATCGGGATGGTCGCTGTTTCCGTCATTGGCGGGGAGAAGGTGGCGTCGCAGGAGAGCCACCGGCTCCGCATGACGCCGGGGCTGGCGGAGCGCGGGCAGACGCCGCCCGATCCGATTCCGGAGACCGGGGACTTCGTGCCGGTGACGATCGGGCTTTACCTCGACGGCGTGGACACGATCTCGATCCGCGATTCCTTCTGGACGCCGACCTTCTATGTTTGGTTCCGCTGGAACGGGGACCGGGCGCTGAACCCGGGCGGCCACTTCCGGCTGGTGGATGGCAGCATCACGCGGAAGGACCTGCAGGACGAGTACTACGGCGCCGACGGGACGAACTACCAGCGCTACCGCGTCACGGCGCGGATGACGAAGTTCTTCAACACGACGCGCGTGCCGCGGGATGGGCACCAGTTGAACCTCTACGTCGAGGATTCGCGGTTCGATGCCTCGCGCCTGCGCTACGTGGCGGATCGGGCGACGGGGATCAGTTCCCGCGTTCGCGTCCCGGGATACAGCGTGTCGCGCGAGGCGGAGCATGTGGCGAAAACCCATACCTACCGCACGGGCTACGGCGATCCGCGCGTGGACGGGAACGGGCGGCGGACCTTCAGCATGTACACCTACGGCGTGAACATCCAGCGCGACGGGATGGGCGTGTACTTCAAGGTGTTCATCGGGCTGTTCGCGGGCATGGCGCTGTGCTTCGCGAGCTTCGGGCTGCGCGCGTCGGATGCGGGGCCGCGGTTCTCGATGGTGGCGGGATCGTATTTCGGCGCGGTGGCCAATTCGTACCTTGCGGGGTCGCTGATCCCGTCCTCCGGTCAGTTCGGGCTGGTGGAGTTCGTGACCTTCCTCGGGCTGTTCACGATCTTCTTCTCGCTCATCGCGACGATCGCCTCGATCTACGTCTGGAACATCCGCGGGGATAAGGACCTGTCACGCGCCTTCGACCGCGTCACGGTCGCGGTGGCGGGGCTGGGCTACGTGGCCGTGAACATCGCGCTGCCGCTGAGCGCCTGATCTCCTTCGGGTGTTGCGCGGGTCCGGGAGGAGGGCCTTGCCCTCCTCCCGGACCCGCGACCCACCAGGGGGCAACGGCCCCCTGGACTGCGTTCCGTAAAGAGATGCCCCGGGGTGAGGGGGCGCGTCCCCTGGCGGATGGAGGTCCGGAGGAAGGCAGAGCCTTCCTCCAGGGCCACCCGGCGCAACATCCGAACGAGGTCTGCACCACGCGCCCGCTTGCCCGCGCCGGCGGGGCGGTGGCAGGACGGCGGGCATGACGATCGCCATCCTGCAATGCGGGGACGCGCCCGCGGAACTGGTGCCGGAGCATGGGCCCTATGGGGAGATGGTGCGGCGGCTGCTTGGGGGGCGGGCGGCGGTCATCCTGGACGTGACGCGGGGGGACCTGCCGAGGGAGGTCGGGGAGCACGAGGCCTACGTGCTGTCGGGGTCGCCGGCGGGGGTCTATGAGCCGCTGCCGTGGATTCCGCCGTTGCTGGAGTTCGTGCGGGGGGCGAAGGGGCGGGCGCGGATGGTCGGGATCTGCTTCGGGCACCAGGCGATGGCGCAGGCGCTGGGCGGGCAGGTCGTGAAGTCGCCGAAGGGGTGGGGGATCGGGCTGCAGCGCTACGGTGTCGAGGCGCGGGCGGGGTGGATGGATCCCGTGGATCACGTGGATGCGCCGGCGTCGCACCAGGATCAGGTGGTGGTGCGGCCGGAGGGGGCGCGCGTCGTGGCGGCGAGCGGGTTCACGCCCTTCGCGGCGCTGGATTACGGGGACGCGATCTCCTTCCAGTTCCATCCGGAGTTCACGCCGGAGTTCGGGCGCGCGCTGATCGAGGGGCGGCGGGAGCGGTACGGGGCGGCGGCGGAGGCGGCGGTCGCGTCCTATGACGCACCGAACGATTGCGCCGTCGTCGCGGGGTGGATCGGGCGGTTCCTCGACGGGGGGTAAGGCCCTTCCCCTGCCCTTCCGGTGCGGGTTCCGCGGAGGCGGCGGGCGGGGCGGGACCGGGGTTGCCGGCGGCCCGGAGGTGACGCACGGGTGGCGTGCGTGGATCGTGGATTGCACGATCGGGGCGGGCCCCCCATACGCGGGGCATGTCCGTGACGGCCCCCGCCAAGAGCGCAAACCCCGCCTTCTTCGAGGAGACGGTGACCGAGGTCCGGCACTGGACGGACCGGCTGTTCTCCTTCCGCTGCACGCGCGATCCGGCCTTCCGGTTCTCCGCGGGACAGTTCGCGATGATCGGGCTGCGGGTGGAGGGGAAGCCGCTGCTGCGGGCCTATTCCATGGGCTCGCCGCCCTGGGACGAGGGGCTGGAGTTCCTGTCCATCAAGGTGCCGGACGGGCCGCTGACGTCGCGGCTGCAACACATCCAGGCTGGGGAGACCGTGCTGATCGGGCGCAAGCCCGTGGGGACGCTGCTGCTGGACAACCTGCGGCCGGGGAAGACGCTGTGGCTCGTCTGCACGGGGACGGGTCTCGCGCCCTTCCTGTCGCTGGTTCGGGAGCCGGAGGCCTATGACCGGTTCGAGCGGGTGGTGGTGCAGCACACCGTGCGGGAGGTGGCGGAACTGGCGTTCCGCGACATGATCGAGGGGCTGCCGGAGCACGAGGTGCTGGGGGAACTCGTCGCGGGCAAGTTGCACTACCTGCCCAGCGTGACGCGGGAGGCCTTTCCGCGGCAGGGGCGGGCGCCGGACCTGTTCGGGTCGGGGCGGCTGACGGAGGAGCTGGGGCTGCCGCCGATCTCGCCGGAGCATGACCGGGTCATGCTCTGCGGATCCGAGGCCTTCAACGCGGACATGAAGGCCTTCCTGGAGGGGCGCGGGTTCCGGGAGGGGTCGAACCACGAGCCCGGCGCGTACGTGCTGGAGAAGGCGTTCGTGGAGAAGTAGGAGGCTCGGCGGAACGTATTGCAGCGGGGTTAGGAATCGGTAATACGCGCCCCAGCGCGCCGGAATCAGGCCCGAGAACGGGTCGGGCGAGCCGCGCCGAAGGGAAACGCGCGGCAAAGCCGCGCGGAGGGAGACGAGATGACCGAGAAGACCCCCGCCGGGCGTCGTGGCCTGCTTCGTGGTGCGGCCGTCGCGGCCACTGCCACCGCCGTCCTGGCGACGCCGTCCGTCAGCCGCGCGCAGACGACGACGCTGCGCTTCCAGTCGACCTGGCCGCAGCGCGACATCTTCCATGAGTTCGCGCAGGACTATGTCGAGCGGGTGAACCGCATGGCCGGCGGGCGGCTGCGGCTGGAACTGCTGGCGGCCGGCGCGGTCGTCGGGGCCTTCCAGGTGCTGGACGCGGTGAATGCGGGCACGCTGGATGGCGGGCATGGCGTCGCGGCCTATTGGTTCGGGAAGAACAAGGCGTTCTCGCTGTTCGGGACGACGCCGCCCTGGTTCGGGGATGCCAATCAGCTGCTGGGGTGGTTCTACCATGGCGGCGGCGAGGCGCTGTACCGGGAGCTGCTGCACGACATCCTCCGCGTGAACGCGGTGGGCTTCCTGTCCGGCCCGATGCCGACGCAGCCCTTCGGGTGGTTCAAGCAGCCGATCGAGCGGCCCGAGCAGATCCGCGGGCTGAAGTACCGGACGGTCGGCCTGGCGGCGGATCTGATGGCGGAGATGGGCGCGGCGGTGGTGTCGCTGCCGGGCGGCGAGATCGTGCCGGCGCTGGAGCGCGGCGTGATCGACGGGGCCGAGTTCAACAATCCGTCCTCGGACCGCGTGCTCGGCTTCCCGGACGTCGCGAAGAACTACATGATCCAGTCGTACCACCAGCGCGTCGAGAGCTTCGAGATCCTGTTCAACCGGACGAAGTTCGACGCGCTGCCGGCGGAGCTGCAGGCGATCATCCGGCACGGGGCTGAGGCCGCGTCCGCCGACATGTCGTGGAAGCTGCAGGACCGGTATTCGCGCGACCTGCTGGAGATGTCGCAGCGGCAGGGCGTGAACGTGCGGCCCCTGCCCCGCCCCGTGCTGGATGCGCAGTTGCGGGCCTGGGACACGGTGATCGCGCGGCTGGAAGGGGACAATTCCTCGCCGGCCAACGGGCCGTTCTTCAAGAAGGTCTGCGACAGCCAGCGCGACTGGTGCCGGCGGATCGGCAACTTCTTCCTGCGCTACGAGGCGTCGCCGGTGGTGTCCTACAACCACTTCTTCGCGCGCCAGGGCTGACGCCCGGCGAAGGGTACGACGCGGGCGGGGCCGGGGGGTCCCGCCCGTTTTCGCTTGGAAGGGGGACGCATGCAGCGGGTCCTGCTCGGGATCGACAAGCTCTCGACCGTGGTCGGGCAGGCCTTCGCGTGGTGCATTATCGCGCTGACGGGCGTCGTCACCTACGAGGTCGTGGCGCGCTACGCGTTCCGGGCACCGACGACCTGGGGCTACGACGTGACGTACATGCTGTACGGCACGCTGTTCATGATGGCGGGGGCCTACGCGCTGTCGCGCAACGGGCATGTGCGCGGCGACTTCCTGTACCGCATGATGCCGCCGCGGCGGCAGGCGATGCTGGACGGCGTGCTCTACGTGTTCTTCTTCTTCCCCGCGATCTTCGCATTCATGTACTACGGCTTCGGCTTCTTCCTCGACAGCTACCGGCAGAACGAACGGTCCATGTTCTCGCCGACGGGGCCGGTGATCTGGCCCTTCAAGTTCCTCATCCCGCTGGTGGGCTTCCTGCTGCTGCTGCAGGGGCTGGTGGAGCTGGTGCGCTGCATCCGCTGCGTGCGGGAGGGCGAATGGCCGCAGCGGCTGTCGGACGTGCAGGAGCTGGACCAGATCATCCTGGCGCAGGCCGAGGCGCGCGGCGCCGAGGCGCTGGCGGCGGAGCTGGCGCGGGGTGGCGACGCCGCGCTTGCTTCCGACGTGACGCCGCCTGCTGAGGCGACCCGGCGCGAGCGCGCGGGCGACCAGCAGGACGGGCGCTGAACCACACCCGCAGCATCGAGACCGAGATCCGGCAAGACCATGAGCGATCCCGCCCTCGGCCTGACCATGCTCGGGCTGTTCCTGTTCTTCATCCTGCTGGGATTCCCGATCGCCTTCACGCTGATGGCCATGGGGATCTTCTTCGGCTACCTCGGGATGGGAGACCGCGTCTTCGACCTGTTGGTGCAGCGCACCTACGCGGTGATGGCGAACGACGTGCTGATCTCCGTGCCGCTCTTCGTGTTCATGGGATACGTGATCGAACGGGCGAACATCCTGGACCGACTGTTCAAGTCCTTGCAGATGGCGTCGGGGAACATACCCGGGTCTCTGGCGGTCGCGACCCTGGCCACCTGCGCGCTGTTCGCGACGGCGACGGGGATCGTGGGCGCGGTCGTGACGCTGATGGGGCTGCTGGCATTTCCGGCGATGCTGAAGGCGGGCTACGACGTGAAGCTCGCCTCCGGCGTCGTGTGCGCGGGCGGGTGCCTCGGCATCCTCATTCCCCCCTCCATCATGCTGATCCTGTACGGGGCGACGGCGGGGGTGTCCGTCGTGCAGCTGTACGCGGCGGCGTTCATCCCGGGGGTGACGCTGGCGATCTGCTACATCCTCTACACCATCGTCATCGCGATCCTGAAGCCGGAGGTGGCGCCGCGGCTGCCGCCCTCCGAGGTGAACATCCCGTTCAGCCGGATCCTGCTGGCGCTGGCGACGTCCTTCATCCCGCTGGCGCTGCTGATCGCGTCCGTGCTCGGCGCGATCCTGATGGGGCTGGCGACGCCGTCGGAGGCGGCGGCGATGGGGTCGCTGGGGTCCATCGTTCTGGCGATCGTCTATCGCGCCTTCACCTGGGCGAAGCTGCGGGAGAGCGTCTACCTGACGGCGCGGACGTCCGCGATGGTGTGCTGGCTCTTCGTCGGGTCCTACATCTTCAGCAGCGTGTTCGGGTACCTCGGCGGGCAGCAGGTGGTCGAGGACTTCGTGAAGTCCCTGCCGCTGAACTCCTTCACCTTCATGATCCTCGCGCAGGCCATCATCTTCGTGCTGGGCTGGCCGCTGGAGTGGACGGAGATCATCGTGATCTTCGTGCCGATCTTCCTGCCGCTGCTGGATGATTTCGGCATCTCCCCGCTGTTCTTCGGGGTGATGATCGCGCTGAACCTGCAGACGTCCTTCCTGTCGCCGCCCGTGGCGATGGCGACCTTCTACCTGAAGGGCGTGGCGCCGAAGCATGTCCGGCTGGAGGACATCTTCAAGGGCGTGATGCCGTTCATCTACATCGTCGTGGCGACGATGCTGATGGTCTACGTCTTCCCGGGGCTGGTGACTTGGCTGCCCGAGACGCTCTACGGGGGGACGACGGCGGGCGATCCGGCGTTGCAGATGGAGGCGCCGCCGGCGGGCGGGTTCCAGGAGGAGGAGCAGCTGCGCTGATGGCGCGTCGGACGATCGCGCGCGGGGGCCGCGCGGAGCGGGTGGCGTCCTGGATCGCCGACGCGTTCTCGACGGGCAATCCGCTCGGGGCGGTGCCGGAGGACGACTTGCCGCGGACGCGGGCGGAGGGGGAGCGGATCGCCTTCCGGGTGCTGGAGGAGCTGGGGATCCCGCCCTGCGGGGTGCGGGTGTCGGGCGCGGGTCGCGGGGCGTTGGCGGGGCCTATGGTCGAGGGGCGGTTGCAGCCTTCCGGCACGCCGCTGGTCGGGCTGCGGCATTCCCGGGCGACGGCGGCGCTGGTCGGGGTGCTCGGGGCGTCGCTGGAGCCGGGCGAGGACGGGCCGCCGGTCATCGCGGCGGTGCATCCGGCGATCGACGTGGCGGATAGCCGGTTCACTGTCCCGCCGGCGGGCGTGGCGATGCGGGTGGCGGATGTCGGTGGGCTCGGGCAGGTGGTGATCGGGGATGCGGCCCCTCCCCCGCCGGACGGGATCATCGTGGCGGGCGCAGGCGGGCCGGTGCGGGTCGAGGTGCGGCTGGCCTTCGCCGCGGCGGCCGCGGCGGCGCGGCGGCTTGGCGGGTTGCCGGCCGGGGCGGTGCTGGTGGTCGCGGGGCTGGCACCGCTGGCGGCGCCCGATGCGGGGGACTGCATCGAGGCGGGGTTCGGCGCGCTCGGGACGGTCAGGACGCGGCTGGCGGCGCCGGTGCTGGGCCTGCCCGGTTGACCGGTGTTGCAGCGGATCCGCGCAGGGCGGAACCGCTCGGAGCGGTGGATCTGCCCTTTTGGGGGACGTGCCGCAGCGCTGTGCCTGACGCCGGTCGGGCGGACGCTCTAGCCCTCGAGCCAGGTCGCCACGAAGCCGATGATCCACATGCCGAAGGCGAGGGCGGCGACCCAGTCCGCATGGGCGAGCAGGCGTTCCTGCATCAGGCGGGAGAGCTCGCGTCCCGCCTCCGGCGGCATGGGGCGGCGGCGCCGGGCGGAGGCGAGGGCCAGGCCGAACTCCGAGTTGCGGTGGTCGCGGTGCGGGGCGGCGAGCGCGGCCGCGACGAGGAAGAGCCAGACGCCGGCGACGAGGACGGCGCCGCCGCGGAAGAGAAGGACGGCGTCGTAGCACAGGCCGAGGAGTGCGATGCCCACGGCGATCCCGACCAAGGTCAGGTTCCGGCGGATCAGGGTGTCGGCGACGGTGCGGGCGAGGTCCATCGGGGTCCTCCGGAGGCGGACGGGGGGCTTTCTCCCGCAACGCGGCAGGTGGGCACCCGGGCCGCTGACATCGGCTTGAGCGTTCAGGGTGGACCGGGTGATTGCCGCATCGCAACACCCGCGACGAAACCGTAAGGAATCAGTGGCTTTTCGGCGGCTTTCCCACGTGACGGAATGTCACGGCGCTGGCAGTTTGCCCGGGAGCGCGCGTCCAGGCGCGCGAAACGACGAAACGGGGGGACTCCGAACAGATGAGCACCACAACCGTGGGTGCCGCCAGCGCGGCGCGCCCGATGACGCAGGAGGAGCGGAAGGTCATCCTGGCCTCGTCGCTCGGCACCGTCTTCGAATGGTACGACTTCTACCTCTACGGGTCCCTCGCGGGGATCATCGCGGTGAAGTTCTTCTCGCAATTCCCCGAGGGGACGCGGAACATCTTCGCGCTGCTCGCCTTCGCGGCGGGCTTCCTCGTGCGGCCCTTCGGCGCGCTGGTGTTCGGGCGCCTGGGCGACCTCGTCGGGCGGAAGTACACCTTCCTCGTCACCATCGTGATCATGGGCGCGTCGACCTTCATCGTCGGCATCCTCCCGACCTCCGACCAGATCGGCATCACGGCGGCGGTGATCCTCATCGTGCTGCGCTGCCTGCAGGGCCTCGCGCTCGGCGGCGAGTACGGGGGTGCCGCGACCTACGTCGCGGAGCACGCGCCAAACGGGCGGCGGGGCTTCTACACCTCCTTCATCCAGATCACCGCGACGGCGGGCCTGTTCCTCTCGCTGCTGGTGATCCTCTTCACCCGGCAGATCGTGGGCGAGGCGGCCTTCGCCGACTGGGGCTGGCGCGTGCCGTTCCTGCTGTCCATCCTGCTGCTCGCGGTCTCCATCTGGATCCGGATGCAGATGCAGGAGAGCCCGGCCTTCAAGAAGATGAAGGAGGAGGGCACGGGGTCCAAGGCGCCGCTCTCCGAGGCGTTCGGGCAGTGGAAGAACGCGAAGATCGCGCTGTTCGCGCTGCTGGGCCTCGTCATGGGTCAGGCGGTCGTCTGGTACACCGGGCAGTTCTACGCCCTGTTCTTCCTCGGCTCCGTGCTGAAGGTGGACATCTTCACGACGAACCTGCTGATCGCCTGGTCGCTGCTGCTGGGCTCGGGCGGCTTCGTGCTCTTCGGCTGGCTGTCCGACAAGATCGGTCGCAAGCCGATCATCCTCGGCGGCTGCCTCCTCGCGGCGCTGACCTACTTTCCGCTCTTCAAGCTCATGAGCGCGGAGGCGAACCCGGCGCTCGCGGCGGCGCACGCAAACATCCCGGTGGTGCTGGAGGCGGACCGGTCGGGCTGCTCGTTCCAGTTCAATCCGACGGGGACGGCGCGCTTCACGCAGCCCTGCGACGTGGCGAAGGCCGCGCTCGCCCGGGCATCGGTGAACTACACGGTGCAGGACCGCCCGGGTAACCCGGCGGTGACCGTGCGGATCAACAACAACACGGCGGTCGAGGCGGCGAACAACCCGGCCTTCGCGACGCAGCTGGCCGCGGCCATCACGGCGTCCGGCTACCCGGCGGCGAGCAATCCGACGGTCGTGAAGATGTCGGGGCCCTTCGACATCTTCCGCGAGCAGCCGGCGGTGCTGATCGGGATCCTGACCATCCTCGTCATCTACGTGACGATGGTCTACGGGCCGATCGCGGCGGCGCTGGTCGAGATGTTCCCGACGCGAATCCGCTACACCTCGATGTCGCTGCCCTATCACATCGGCAACGGGTGGTTCGGCGGGCTGATGCCGGCGACGGCGTTCGCGATGATCGCGCAGACCGGCGACGTGTATTACGGCCTCTGGTACCCGATCGTCATCGCGCTCGCGACCGTCGTCATCGGCTTCTTCTTCGTGCCGGAGACGAAGGACCGCGACCTCTTCGCGGCGGACGACTCGATCGGACTGGGGGCGGGGCGGGCGTCCCGCACCTGAACCGGCCGCCCTCGGGCGGCGATGGAAGGGGCGCCGGGGAGACCCGGCGCCCTTTTCTTTTCGGAATCCGCACGGGCCGTGTCGAAATGGGTTGGGCTCGCGGCTCCTGGATATGCGCGGGCCAAGCCTTCACGCCAAGCCTTCACGACGGGCCCGCGCGGAACCGAGAAAGGGGATGACCCGATGCAGTACGTCATGCTGATCCACGAGGCCGCCGAGGACTCGGCGCAGCGGAACGACCCGGCGAAGGGGCCGGCCTATTGGGGCGGGTGGATGGCCTACGCCCAGGCGATTCAGGAGGCCGGGATCATGGTCGGGGGCAACGGCCTGGACCTCCCCGGCACCTCCACGACGCTGCGGCTGCGGGACGGGCAGCGGGTGGTGCAGGACGGGCCCTACGCCGACAGCAAGGAACAACTCGGCGGGTACTTCGTGCTGGACGTGCCGAGCGTGGAGGTCGCGCTGGACTGGGCGGCCCGCTGCCCGGCTGCGGCGCGCGGGACGATCGAACTGCGGCCCGTCCTGCCGGCGCCGAACGGGTGACGTTCGGGGTGTTCCCGATGAGGGAGCGGGTGGCACCGGAGGAAGGCGCTGCCTTCCTCCGGACCTCCATCCGCCAGGGGACTTGTCCCCTGGACCCCATCCCATTGAACGCCCCCGATCGCCGGGTGGTCGCCACGCGGCGCAAGCGCGCGTGGCGACCACCCGGCGATCGGGGGCATCTCTCAAATAGATCGAGGTTCAGGAGGCGAGCCTCCTGGTGGGTGGGAGGTTTGAAGGGAGGGCAAAGCCCTCCCTCCAAGGCAACCAGCGCCCCGGCATCGGGAACGCCCCCGACGTGACGCCGTCCGACGTCGTGCAGGGCGTGCTGCAATCCGCCTACGGGCGGCTGGTCGGTGCGCTGGCGCGGCGGACGGGGGATCTGGCGGCGGCGGAGGATGCGCTGTCGGAGGCCTTCGCGGCGGCGTTGCGGCGCTGGGCGGTGGATGGGGTGCCGGACCGGCCGGAGGCCTGGCTGCTGGTGGCGGCGCGCCGGGCGCATGGCCATGCGGCGCGGCACGGGCGCGTGCGGGAGGCGGCGGTCGCGGCGCTGCGGCAGCTGGAGGAGGAGCGGGCGGAGTCGGAGGGGGCGTGGCACGATCCGCGGCTCGGGCTGATGTTCGCCTGCGCGCATCCGGCGGTGGATGCGGGCGCGCGGGCGCCGTTGATGCTGCAGGCGGTGCTGGCGCTGGATGCGGGGCGGATTGCCGCGGCGTTCCTGGTGTCGCCGGCGGCGATGGGGCAGCGGCTGGTGCGGGCGAAGGCGCGTCTGCGGGAGGCCGGGGTGCGCTTCGAGGTGCCGGCGGAGGCGGAATGGCCGGAGCGGCTGTCGCCGGTGCTCGATGCGATCTACGCGGCGCATGCGGGGGGATGGGGCGATGCGGCGTCGGTGGCCGAGGGGACGGACGCCCGCTCGCCGGGGCTGACGGCGGAGGCGATCTGGCTCGCGCGGCTGCTGGCGGCGCTGCTGCCGGGGGAGGCGGAGGCGCAGGGGCTGCTGGCGCTGCTGCTGCACTGCGCGGCGCGGCGGGCGGCCAGGCGGGGGCCAGGTGGGGAATACGTGCCGCTGGATGTGCAGGACCCGCGGGACTGGGATGCCGGGCTGATCGTCGAGGCGGAGGCGGCGTTGCGCGGGGCCGCGCGGATCGCGCGGGCGCGACCGGGGCTGGGTTCGGTCGGGCGGTACCAGCTGGAGGCGGCGATCCAGTCGGCGCATGCGGCGCGGCGCAGTGGGGCGGGCGCGGATCCGGAGGCGGTCGCGCTGCTCTACGAGGGGCTGGTGATGGTGGCGCCGGGGCTGGGCGCGCTGGTGGGGCGGGCCGCGGCGATCGGGGCGGCGCGCGGCGCCGCGGCGGGGCTGGCGGCGCTGGATGGCCTGGCCGTCGAGGAGCCGGCGCGGTGCGCGGGGTACCAGCCCTACTGGGCGGTGCGGGCGCACCTGCTGGCGGAGGCCGGCGCGGGCGGGGCGGCGGAGGCGTATGACCGGGCGATCGGGCTGTCGGAGGATCCGGCGGTGCGGGAGTTCCTGCTCGGGCGGCGGGCAGGGCTTGGCGGCGCGGCCTGATGCCGGTCCTGGCTTCCTGGCGGTGTGGGTCGGTTGTCCTGGGAGAAGGGCGTTGCCCTCCCTCCAAACCTTCCATCCGCCAGGAGGCTCGCCCCCTGGACCTCGATCTATGGGGGACGCCCTTGGCTGAGGGCGTTCAACAGAATGGGGTCCAGGGGACACGTCCCCTGGCGGATGGAGGTCCGGAGGAAGGCAGAGCCTGCCTCCGGGGCCACCCAGCGCAACACCGCCAGGAAGCCAGGACCAGAGGCAGGCCGGCGTCAGGTCGGCTTCTTCTCGCCCCAGATCTCCTTCGCCTTTTTCGTCAGGGCTGCGCGCTTGGGGAAGGTCTTGGCGTCGTAGCGGTTGACGATCTTGGAGACGGCTTCGCTGTCGTCCTTCGTTGCCTTCACGTCGCATTTCTTCGTCAGCCAGAAGAAGAGGCCGGCGCGCAGGCCGACGGTGGCGTCGGTATCGAGGAGGTCGGGCTGCTCCACCACGGGCGGGGTGTCGGCGCCGGGGCTCTGCTCCTTCATCCACTTCGCGAACTTCTCGTAGTTCTCGCGGCCCGTGAGGTGGATGAAGCCGCGGCCGATGAACTTCCAGCCGTCGCCGGGCAGGGTGTTGCCGAGCGCGGGGCCGGTGGGGCCGTACTTGAAGTTGAAGTAGGCCTCCTGCGCCTTCCGGTTTTCGGCGGCGAGGCCCTTCAGTTTGGCCTGGAGCGCTTCCTTCGCCTTCTGCATCTCCGTCGTATCCGCCTTCGCGATGGTGGCCTTCGCGATCTTCTTGTCCAGTTCGGCGATCTTCTCCCGCACCTCGGCGGCGGTGCAGGAGGAATAGCGGGCGATCTGGTCCTCGGTGAGGTTCTTGTGGGCGGCGCGGACGTTCTTCTCGGTGTAGAAGGTGTCTTCCTTCAGCGCGGTGAAGCCGCCGGTCTCGTGGCAGCACTGTCCGAGGAAGTGGCAGAGCTGGAGGGGATCGGTCGAGATCTTGTTGAACCAGAGCGCGGCGGACGCGGCGTTGATGATCGCGTCGAAGATCGCTTGCTGCTTCGCGTCCTTCACCTCCTTCCGGCCGACGAGGAGGAGGAGTTCCTTCTGCGTGACCTCGATGTGTTTCAGGCCGGTGGCCGGGGCGCCCGAGACGGGGGAGGTGAGGTCGAAGGGCGAGCGCTTCGGGTCCACGCGGCACATGACGTCGGCGGCCTGGAAGCGGCTGCGGTCGAGGAGCGACGTGATGGGGTCGGCCGGGCCGAGGGGGCTCATGAGGCCGCCGAGGGTCGGGGTGCGCGTGGGCCAGGGCATGCGGGTCTCCGTGCGGTGATGCATAGCGGATCGGCGGGGGGCGAGCACGCGGGGCGCAGTCACACGGACGTGCGGGATGGCGAGGGCGGGGCGCGGCAGGGTCGGTGGGGTGGGGCGTAGTCGGGCAACGGTAAGCGGTGGCGGGTGACGGGTGACGGGTGACGGGTGACGGGTGACGGGTGACGGGTGACGGGTGACGGGTGACGGGTGACGGGTGACGGGTGACGGGTGACGGGTGACGGGTGACCCGGGGCCGCGGCGCTGTCCAGGGAACGGCCGGGCATTGCATCATCGGGCGGCCGGCGCGGTGCCGCTGGCGGTGGAGGAGGTCGCGTCATGCCGGATGGGGGTCGCGTGGAGGCGGGGCCGGTCCTTTTGCGGGACCAGGCGGCGGGAGGCGTCGTGACGTTGACGCTGAACCGGCCGGCGGCGCGGAACGGGTTGTCGCTCGCGCTGCTGGATGCGCTGCACGCGGCGTTGTCCGGGATCGCGGGGGATGCGGGCGTGCGCTGCGTGGTGATCGCGGCGGCGGGGCCGGTGTTCTGCGCGGGGCATGACCTGAAGGAGGTGCGGGCGGCGCATGGGTCCGAGGATCGGGGGCGCGTGCTGTTCGGGCGGATGCTGGCGCGCTGCGCGGAGGTGATGCAGGCGATCCCGTCGCTGCCGCAGCCGGTGATCGCGGCCGTGCAGGGCATGGCGACGGCGGCGGGGTGTCAGCTGGCGGCGGCTTGCGACGTGGTGGTGGCGTCGGACGCGGCGCGCTTCGCGACTCCGGGGGTCGATATCGGGCTGTTCTGCTCGACACCGGCGGTGGCGCTCGCACGGGCGGTGAACCGGAAGGCGGCGATGGACATGCTGCTCACCGGCGAACCCGTGGACGCGGAGACGGCGCTGCGGATCGGGCTGGCGTCGCGGATCGTGCCGGCAGAGCGGCTGCGGGAGGAGGTGGCGGCGTTGGCGGCGCGGATCGCGGGGCGGTCGGCGCTGGCAGTGCGGCTGGGGAAGCGGACCTTTGGCCGGCAGGTCGGGCTGCCGCTGGACCAGGCCTATGCCGTTGCCACGGAGGCGATGCTGGACAACATGCTGGCGGAAGACGCCGAGGAAGGCATCGCGGCCTTCGTCGAGAAGCGGACGCCGACGTGGAGGGATCGCTGAGATGGATGCCGTTCCGGGTGAACTGAACGCCTATGACGCGCTGCCGCGGACGGCCGCGAACTTCGTGCCCTTGACGCCGCTGCTCTTCATCGAGCGGGCGGCGGAGACGTTTCCGGATCGGGTGGCCATCGTCCACGGGGCGCATCGGTGGACCTGGCAGGCGTACCGGGACCGGGCGGTGCGGCTGGCCTCCGCGTTGTCCAAGCGCGGGATCGGGCGCGGGGATACGGTGGCGGCACTGCTGCCGAACGTGCCGGCGATGCTGGAATGCCATTACGGCGTGCCGATGTCGGGCGCGGTGCTGAACGCGATCAACATCCGGCTGGATGCGGACACGATCGGCTACATCCTTGACCATGGCGAAGCGAAGGCGATCGTCGTGGACCGGGAGTTCCTGCCGGTGCTGGAAAAGGCGATAGGCTTCGCGAAGGCGCGGCCTGTGATCATCGAGTACGACGATCCGACGGCGCGGTTCCCGCATTCTCTGGGGGGCGTGGACTACGAGGCGTTCCTGGCGGAGGGCGATGCGGGCTTCGCGTGGGTGATGCCGCGGGACGAGTGGGACGCGATCGCGCTGAACTACACGTCGGGCACGACGGGGCGGCCCAAGGGCGTCGTGTATCATCATCGCGGGGCGCACCTGGCGGCGCTGGGGAACGTGCTGGCGATCGGGATGCCGCCGGCGCCGACCTACCTGTGGACGCTGCCGATGTTCCACTGCAACGGCTGGACGTTCCCGTGGACCATGGGGGCGATCGCGGGGACGAACGTGTGCCTTCGCGCGGTGCGCGGGAACGCGATGTGGGAAGCGATCCTGGCCCACGGCGTGACGCATATGTGCGGGGCGCCGATCGTGCTGAGCACGCTGGTGCAGGCGCCGGAGCGGCAGGCGGGGACGGGGCTGGTCTTCGGCACCGCGGGTGCGGCTCCGCCGGAGGCGGTGCTGGCCGCGGCGGATGCGGCGGGGGTGCGCGTCAGGCACATCTACGGGCTGACCGAAGTGTATGGGCCCGCGACGGTGAACGAGTGGAAGTCGACCGATGACGCGAAGAGCGCGCCGGAGCGTGCGGCGCTGATGGCGCGGCAGGGCGTGCGCTACGTCACGCTGGAAGGGCTGGACGTTCTGGGCGAGGGCGACGTGCCCGTGGCGGCGGACGGCGTCGCGATGGGCGAGGTCGTCATGCGCGGCAACATGGTGATGAAGGGATATCTGAAGGACCTGCCGGCGACGGAGAAGGCGCTGCGCGGCGGGTGGTTCCGGACGGGGGACCTCGGCGTGAAGCATCCGGACGGGTACGTGCAACTGCGCGACCGGGCGAAGGACATCATCATCTCGGGCGGGGAGAACATCTCCTCGATCGAGGTGGAGGACGCGCTGTACAAGCATGCGGCGGTGGCCGTGGCCGCCGTGGTGGCGGCGCCCGACGAGAAGTGGGGCGAGGTGCCCTGGGCCTTCGTGGAGCTGAAGCCGGGGGCGAGCGCGACGGCGGAGGAACTGATCGCGCATTGCCGGGAGCGGATCGCGGGGTTCAAGGCGCCGAAGCGGATCATCTTCGAGGAGGTGCCGAAGACCTCCACGGGGAAGCTGCAGAAGGTGCCGCTGCGCGACGCCGTGCGGAGCGGGCGGTTCGGGTAGGGCGTGGGGCGACCGGGCGGAGTTGCCGGGCGCGGCGGGTGCGGCCATGGGGCATCCATCCCGATCGGTTCATGCCGGCAGCGACCGGTCTCCGTCGGCCAGGTCGTTGTGACGGCCGACGGTGCGCGCGGGGGGCGGCGTGGCAGTGTTCTGCGGCTTTCTTCGCGCCGGATGACGTGCGGCGGTCCGCCGGATTGCGCGCGGGGCGAGTTCGGATTTCCCTGCACAGATGGTTCGCGATTCGACGCCCGAGGACGTGCCTGCCATTGCTTCGATCTACGGGCATTGGGTGACGCACGGGCTGGCGTCTTTCGAGGTCGAGCCGCCGTCGGTCGAGGAGATGGGACGGCGGCGGGAAGCGCTGGTCTCGGGTAGGTATCCGCACCTCGTGGGCGAGGACGGCGGGCGGGTGCTGGGGTATGCCTATGCCTCGGCGTACCGGACGCGGCCGGCGTACCGGTTCTGCGTGGAGGATTCGGTCTACGTCGCGCCGGGGGTGTCGCGCGGGGGCGTGGGGCGGGCGCTGCTGGCGGCGCTGATCGCGCGCTGCGAGGCGGCGGGATTCCGGCAGATGATCGCGGTGATCGGGGATAGCGGGAATGCGGGCTCGATCGGGCTGCATGCGGCGCTGGGGTTTTCGCGCGCGGGGCTGCTGCCCTCGATCGGGTGGAAGCACGGGCGCTGGGTGGATTCGGTGCTGATGGTGCGGGCGCTGGGTCCGGGCGACGGCGCGCCGCCGGCGGGGTGACGCAACGGGGTCTCCGTATGGGCGTTGAGCGGGGACAACCAGAGTAGGTCACCGATGCCGGACACGAACCTCGCGCCGCCCGTCGCCGGCCATGGCGCGGCGCGGTTGGTGAGCGTGACGGTGGATGCCTACAACGCCGAGCTCCGCGACAAGGAAGGCTTCATCGGCGACCGCGCGAGCAAGCGGGCCTTCGGCGCGATCCTGGAGGAGTGGCGGGAGCGGTTGCGGAAGAATGGCGGCGATCCGCTGGGGGATGTGCCGACCGCAGACCTGAACAAGAAGCGCTTCGACCGGCTGCTGGCGGATGAGGCACCGGAGGTCGCGGCGCTGATGCACGGTGTCGTCGAGGAGTTTGCGCGGGAGCTGGCGGCAGTGACGCGACGCTTCCTGCGGCTGAAGGGGTGGAAGGACACGCAGCGGATCGTCGTCGGTGGCGGGATGAGCGGGAGCCGCGTCGGGCACCTGGCGATCGGGCGGGCGTCGCTGCTGCTGCGGGGCGAGGGGTTGGACCTGGGAATGCGTCCCATCCGGCACGCGGCGGATGAGGCGGCGCTGCTGGGCGCGGTGCACCTGGCGCCGTCCTGGATCTTCGCGGGGCATGATTCGGTGCTGGCGGTCGATATCAGCGGGACGAATGTCCGCCTCGGGATCGTCGAGTTGCAGCAGGAGAAGAAGGCGGACCTGTCGGCGTCCCGCGTCATCGGGCTGGAGCGGTGGCGGCACAAGGATGACGGGCCGACGCGGGAGCAGGCGGTGGCGCGGATCGTGGAGATGCTGCGCGGGCTGCTGCGGCGGGCGGAGGAGGAGAAGCGGCGGCTCGCGCCCTTCATCGGGATCGGGTGTCCCGGGGTGATCGCGGAGGATGGGTCGATCGAGCGCGGGGGGCAGAACCTGCCGGGGAACTGGGAGTCCTCGCGGTTTCACCTGCCGAGCGCGTTGCAGGAGGCGATCCCGGAGATCGGCGGGCATGGCAGCGTCGTGCTGATGCACAACGACGCGGTGTTGCAGGGGCTGTCGGAGATCCCGTGGATGCGGGACGTCGAGCGGTGGGGGGTGCTGACGATCGGGACGGGGTTGGGGAATGCGCGGTTCACGAACGTCGCGTCAGGGTGACGGCGGCGTCCAGGGTTCCGGCACGGTGTCGCCGGCGACGTAGAGCGGGTGGCCTGGCGTGCCGTCCGCGGTGACGCGGAGGGCCAGCGGCGTGATGCCGGCTTGGGCGAGGAGGGCGGCGAGGTCGGCGTTGCGGCGGCGGAGGGGTTTCGGGAAGAGGCCCCAGGCCGCGATGACGCGGTCGGCGCGGGTGGACCATTCGGCGATGGCGTCGTCGTTGCCGGGGCCGACGGGGTCCTCCGCTTCCAGCAGCATCTCGGGGCGGGTGGCGCGGAGGGCGAAGGCGTTGAGGACGACCATGGCGCCGCCGCCCCAGCGCCGCGTGAAGTCGCGGGCGCGACGGACGGTGGGGTCGTCCACGGTCTCGTCGGCGGTGGAGGGGTTCATCATGATCCAGGCGGTGAGGCCGGGGGAGCCGAAGGGTTGGTTGTCCCAGCGGCGTTCGAGGACGGTGCGGTAGCGGCCGTCGGGGGAGAAGACGGCGCGGGAGACGATTTCGGCGCCGACGCGCAGGCGGACCTTGCCGCCGGGGTCGTGGAGGTCCTGGGGACGAGCGGTCACCGCAGGACCTGCGTGTGCAGGAACAACGCGAGGAGGGCCGCGAAGATGAGACCCCAGACCAGGAGCGCGCCGCGGCCATAGGGGCCGTTGGCGGCGAGGGTCACGCGGCGGGGATCTGCCGGATCGTAGGCGACGAGGACGGTTTCGTTGCGGGAGCCTGCGTCGTCCTCCGTCAGCGTCACGGGGCCGCGGAGCCGGGCGGTGATAGCGCCGGCGGGCGTGTCGAAGGCCACGGACATGCGGCGGTTCGCGATGCGGACCGGGCCCGGCGGCCGGAGGAGGCGCGCGGTCGCGCGAGGCCAGGTGCGGGCGCGGCGGCGGGAGAGGAGGACGGAGGCGACGGCGAGGCCGGACGCGCCGAGGAGGAAGGTCCAGAGGACCGTCGCGACGGGGTTGATCCCGTTCAGGCCCATCGCGGCTACAGCGCGCTCGCGCTGGCCTCTGACCGCGTGGCGCCCACGCGCTGGGCCAGGGCGGCCGCCATGAACTCGTCGAGGTCGCCGTCCAGCACCGCGGCGGGGTTGCCCTTCTCCACGCCGGTACGGAGGTCCTTCACCATCTGGTAGGGCTGCAGGACGTAGGAGCGGATCTGGTGGCCCCAGCCGATGTCGGTCTTGCCGGCCTCAATGCCCGCGGTCACCGCCTCGCGCCGCGCGAGTTCGCGCTCATACAAACGGGCACGGAGCATATCCATCGCGATGGCGCGGTTGCGGTGCTGGCTGCGGTCCTGCGTGGACGCCACCACGATCCCCGTCGGAATGTGCGTGAAGCGGACGCCGGATTCCGTCTTGTTCACGTGCTGGCCGCCGGCGCCGCTCGCGCGGAAGGTGTCGGTCTTCAGGTCGGCGGGGTTGATCTCGATCTCGATCTTGTCGTCGATCACGGGGTAGACGTACACGCTCGCGAAGGAGGTCTGGCGCTTGTCGTTCCCGCCGAACGGGGAGATGCGGACGAGGCGGTGCACGCCCGTCTCGGTCTTCAGCCAGCCATAGGCGTTGTCGCCGGACACCTGGATCGTCGCGGACTTGATGCCGGCCTCGTCGCCCTCGGACTCCTCGGTGAGCGTCACCTTGTAGCCGTGCTGCTCGGCCCAGCGCATGTACATGCGCAGCACCATCTGCGCGAAATCCTGCGCATCGGTGCCGCCGGCGCCGGAATTGACCTCCACGAAGGCGTCGTTGGCGTCGGCCTCGCCGGAGAGCAGGCTTTCGATCTCGCGGCGCTTGGCGTCGGCGGCCAGGGCGTTGAGGTCGGCCACCGCGGCGTCGGCGGTCGCAGCGTCGCCTTCGGCTTCCGCCAGCTCGACCAGGTCGAGCGCGTCGGCCACGTCGCGCTCCAGCTTCCGCACGCCCTCGACCTGGTCGGCGAGGCGCGTGCGTTCGCGCATCAGCTTCTGCGCCGCCGCCGCGTCGTTCCAGAGGGAGGGATCCTCCGCGCGCGCGTTCAGTTCCTGGAGGCGCACGACGGCGCGGTCCCAGTCGAGGTGTCGGCGGAGCAGGGCGACGGAGTCCGTGATCTCCGCCTTCAGGTTCTCGGCATCGGCGCGCATGGCGGGCTAGGTCATCTTCAGGTGCGATTCACGCGTACGGCCTTCGGCCTCCCGCGACCGCACGGGGTTCAGGTGCGATTCACGCGTACGGCCTTCGGCCTCCCGCGACCGCACGGGGTTCAGGTGCGGTTCACGCGTACGGCCCTCGGCTTCCCGCGACCGCACGGGGTTTTGGTGCGATTCACGCGTACGGCCTTCGGCCTCCCGCGACCGCACCTAATAGAGTCCCCCCAGGCTGCTGTCCACGGAGGAGGCGGTGCCGCCGCGGCTGCCGCCCGTACTGGCGCTGGCCACCTCCCCTCCTCCGATCGGCGGGCGGGCGCTGTTCTCGGTGCCCGGGCGGAAGGGCTCGAGGATGGACTGTCCGTTGCTCGTCGTCACGCGCACCAGGGCGACGCCGGGCGGCGCGCGGAAGGGCACCGGCGGGGAGTCGCGCAGCGCCGCTTCCAGCACGTCGTGGAAGATCGGCGCGGCGTTGCCGCCGCCGGTCTCGCCTTCGCCGAGCGGGCGAGGGTCGTCGAAGCCGACCCAGACCGCGATGACGATGTCCGGCGTGAAGCCGACGAACCAGTTGTCGTGGTAGTCGTTCGTCGTGCCGGTCTTGCCGGCGATCGGGCGGTTCAGGCCCTGGCCGGCGCGGGTGCCGGTGCCGCGCTGCACGACACCCTGGAGCAGCGAGACCATCTGGTAGGCGGCGATGGGGTCCAGCGCCTCGCGGCGCGTGTCCTGCAGGCGCGGCGGGGAGGAGACGTCGCCGCCGCAGCCTTGGCAGCGCAGCGCGTCGTTGCGCCAGACCACGTTGCCGAAGCGGTCCTGCACGGAGTCGATGAGCGAGGGTTCGACGGCGCGGCCGCCGTTGACGAAGGCGGCGTAGCCGGCGGCCTGGCGCATGACCGTGACCTCGCCGGCGCCGAGCGACATGGACAGCAGGCGCGGCATGTTGGGGATGACGCCCAGGCGGGAGACGGTCTGGGCGATCTTGTCCATCCCGACCTCCTGCGCGAGGCGGACGGTCACGAGGTTGAGCGAGCGCTCCATGGCCTGGCGCATGGTGACCATGCCGTTGGAGGACGTGCGGTCGTAGTTGCCCGGACGCCAGAGGCCCTGGGGCGTGTTCACCTCGACCGGGGCGTCGAGCAGCATCTGGTTCGGCGGAATGCCCTGCTCCAGCGCGGTGACGTAGACGTACGGCTTGAAGGAGGATCCGGGCTGCCGCATCGCCTGGGTCGCGCGGTTGAACCAGGACTGCTCGAAGGACCAGCCGCCGACGACGGCCAGCACGCGGCCGGTGGAGGGGTCGATCGCGGAGATGGCGCCCTGGATCTGCGGGATCTGGCGCAATGCCAGGCGTTCCGGGCGACCGGCGGCGCGGGCGCCGGTTCCGCCCTGTCCCGCCCCTGCCTGACCGGGCTGGGCCGGCAGGATTTCCACCATCACCACGTCGCCGGGGGTGACCACGTCGGCCATGCGGCGCGGGGCGGCGCCGAGGCGTCCGTCGCGGTTCGGGCGCGCCCAGGCCGAGACGTCGCCGAAGTCCAGCGTGCCGGTGCGGGGCTGGGACGGCGCACGGGGGCCGGGCGCTCGCCCCAGCCGAGGCGGGCCTCGCGGTCGCGGACTTCCAGGACCACGGCGAGGCGCCAGTTCGGCAGCATGCCGGGAACGCGCTGGACGCCTTCCAGCGCCGGCATCCATTCGGCGGCGCTGGCGGAGACCTTCGTCACCGGGCCACGCCAGCCGCCGCGGCGGCGGTCGTAATCCATGAGGTGGCGCTGGAGGGCCTGTTCGGCGGCCAGTTGCAGCGCGGGCTCCATGGAGGTGCGGACGACGAGACCGCCCATCGTCGTCTGCTCGGGCCCGAAGCGGGAGGTCAGTTCGCGGCGCACCTCCTCGAGGAAGTACTGGCCGTGGGCGACGATCTCCGGGCGACCGCGCGCGCGCCTGCGGGGCTCGGCCTTCGCGGCGTCAGCCTCGGCGCGGGTGATGGCGCGGTCATCGGCCATGCGGTCGATCACCCAGTCGCGGCGAGCGCGGGCGGCGTCGGGATTGCGGGCCGGGTTGTAGTTGTTCGGGGCCTTCGGGAGGGCCGCGAGGAAGGCCATCTCGCCGATCGTGAGTTCGTCCAGGCCCTTGTTGAAGTAGTTCTGCGCGGCGGCGGCAACGCCGTAGGCCTGGGCGCCGAGGAAGATCTCGTTGAGGTAGATTTCCAGGATCCGGTCCTTGCTCATCGCCTGTTCCAGGCGGACGGCGAGGACGGCTTCGCGGACCTTGCGCATGAGCGACCGGTCGGCGCCCACCAGCATGTTCTTCGCGACCTGCTGGGTGATGGTGGAGGCGCCGATCGGGCGGCGGCCCGTGCCGAGGGTTTCGAGGTTGGTGACGGTGGCGCGGGCGATGGCCAGCGGGTCCACGCCGTGGTGGGTGCGGAAGGACTGGTCCTCCGCGCTGATGAAGGCCTGCTGCAGGCGCGCGGGGATGGCGCCGATCGGGACGAAGACGCGGCGTTCCAGCGCGAGTTCGGCCATGAGGCGCGAGTCCGCGGCGTAGATGCGCGACATCTGCGGCGGCTGGTAGTCGGCGAGCCAAGCGTGGTCCGGCAGGTCGGCGGTCGCCTGGCGCCAGACCGTGTAGGCGCCGATCGCGCCGACGGTGACGCCCATGACGAAGAGGGCCGCGACGGCGCCGAGGATGCGGCGGAACCAGGAACCGCGGCGGCGCTTCTTCTCGACCCGCGGCGGGGGCGGCGGCGGCGGCTCGGCGCCGTCCGCCATCGGGTCGGGCGCGTTGCCGGCGGGCGGGCGGCGCTCGCCGGTCAGGGGCCGTTCGGCGCGGAGGGGCGGTGGCGACATGCTGTCCTTATACGCGTCGGGCGCGCGACCGGATGACGGTTCCGCTTCCGCTTCGTCCCAGATGGGAGTGGGGGCGGATCCTTACATCACGGCGGCGCTGTGCGGGATGCCCGGCCTGCGGGTCGGGGTCGCACGAATGGGTTAAGCGGGGCGCCCGGCAGCGGTTGCCAGGGGCGCAACGATGGGGGCGGGCGTGGCGGGAAGGTCACGGCGCGGAGGATGCACGGGTGGCGGGGCCCTTCGGGGCCGGGCGCGCCGACCCGGACGCGGGGCGCGGGGTGTCGGTCATCCGCGGCGGGCGGGCATCACCCTTCCGGGCAGGGGCGCGCCGGCCGGGCCTACCCGATCCCGACCCCGGGGCGGGCGACGTAGTCGCCGACGGCGGCGGCGAGTGCGGTCGCGAGGGTCGCGCGGTGCTCGGCGCGCAGCAGCGCGGCCTCGTCCTCGGGCGAGGAGAGGAAGCCCATCTCGACGAGGACGCTCGGGACGTCCGGGGCCTTCAGGACGGCGAAGGCGGCGTGGCGGTGGGTATTGGGGAGGAGAGGCACGCGGGGACGGAGGGCGCCGACGGTGAGGTTGGCGAGGCGCGTGGCGCCCTGCCGTGTCTCTTGCCGGACCATCGAGATGAGGATGCGCTGGACCTCCGGCGGGACGGGGGGCAGGCGGAGGCCGCCGGCGGCGTCGGCGGCGTTCTCGCGCCGGGCGAGCGCGGCGGAGAGGGAGTCGGAGGCGGTTTCCGACAGCGTGTAGACGCTGGCGCCGCGGGCGCCGGGGGCGGAATCGGCGTGGAGGGAGACGAAGAGGGCGGCGTTCTGCCGGCGGGCGATGGCGACCCGCTCGGAGAGCGGAATGAAGACGTCGCGGGAGCGGGTCAGGCCGACGCGGCAGGTGCCCGTGGCCTCCAGCCGGCGCTTCAGGTCGAGGGCAGTGGCGAGGACGATCCGCTTCTCATGCGTGCCGCGGACGCCGATGGCGCCGGGGTCGCGGCCGCCATGGCCGGGGTCGAGGACGACGGTCGGGCGGGTGTCCGGGGCGCGGGCGCCGGGGCGGCGGGAGCTGGTCTGGGCGTAGGCGGGCGCGGCCAGACCCCCGAAGGCCAGGATGCCGAGTGCGACGCGACGCGGGAGCGGTGCGCCCATGATATGACTCCCCCTGATACAGGCCGTGCGGCGCCCGGCGGACCGAGCGGGCGCGGATGCCCGGGCGGCCCCCGACCGGCCCGGACGCCGCAACCATAGCATGGACGGAGGCGGGAACCGGGACACGAATCGGCGGAATGATGGCGGGGCGACGCAGCGGCGGTGCTTGCGGGGCCCGGTGCGGGGCGCCTATGTTGCATCGCCCCGGCGGCACGCCGCCGGAGGGGGATTGCGGTGAGCCCGGAGGGGTGCCGCGGCAGACCCCCGCGCCGCCCCGGACTGGGCCGCGCCCGCCTGACGCGGGTGGCGGTACCGCTTCCGCCGGGGGACCGGCCGGGACGCCCCCGATCCGGCGCGCGCCCCGCGGCGCGGCAGGGCCATCGATTCCCCTTTTGGAGACATGGGGGGTCCGTGTACCGCCCGCGCCCGTCGCCGGCCCGCGCGATACGCCCACATGGGATGATCGCCGCGGGGCCCGCGCGCGGCGCGCCGAACCATACGGGCCGACCGAAACCAGCTTTCGGGGCCCACAGCGGACGAAGGGAGGGAGCAGCACGATGCGACATGCCGTGCCCCGACCCGTCGCGCCGCCTCCCCCACCCGCATTCGCCGCCCGCCCGGGGTTACCCCCCTGGCGCCGCGCGGCCCGGAGTCCTGCGCCCCATGACCAAGCGCATGCTGATCGACGCTTCCCAACCCGAAGAGACGCGGGTGGTGGTGCTCGATGGGTCTCGGATCGAAGAATTTGATATCGAGACCGCCAATCGCCGCCCGCTGAAGGGCAACATCTATCTCGCCAAGGTCGTCCGCGTTGAGCCGAGCCTGCAGGCGGCCTTCGTGGAATACGGGGGTGGGCGGCACGGCTTCCTCGCCTTCGGCGAGATCCACCCGGACTACTACCAGATCCCCGTCGCCGACCGGCAGCGCCTGCTGGAGATGCAGGCCCGCGAGGCGGAGGAGGACGAGGGGCCGGAGGACGAGATCGAGACGGCCGCCGAGCGCCTGGCGCCGCACGACGACAAGGACCTGAACTCCGGCGGGCGCGGCCGGTCGGGGAGTCGTGGGCGGTCCGACGGGGCGGGCCACCGTTCGGAGCGGGGCGGCGGGGTAGACGCCGCTGCGCCGGGCGGGCACGCCGAGGCTGGCGCGGCAGCCCCGGACGCGGCGGCGCGTGGGGCCGCCATCGGGGAAACCGACCGGGCCTTCGCCGAGAGCGAGGCGGACGCCACGGGCCATTCCGAAGGCGCGTCCGGCGTCGGATCGGAGACGGGCGACGAGAGCGGCGCACCGCTGACGCCCGACGCGGCGCCGGCGGAGGATCGCCAGGAGGGCTCGGCGCCCGGCATGCCGTCCGACCCCGCTCCGGCCGGCGAGACGGGGGATGAGAGCGGGGCGGCGATCGCGCCGCCTTCCGACGCGCCTTCCGACGCGCCTTCCGGGCGGGGCGGCAGCGCCAAGGCGATGGCGATGGCGGTTGACCGGGTCTCGGCGGACGAGGAGGCCGGCGACGAGTCGGAGGGCGATTCGGGGGACGACGGCGGCGTGACCGTCGTCGAGAAGGCGCCGCCGCCGGAGACGATCGGCGGGCCGAGCGGCGAGAGCGAGGAGCACGAGGACGACCGGCCGCGTCGCGTCCCATCCCGCTGGCTACGCAACTACAAGATCCAGGAGGTGATCCGGCGCCGCCAGATCATGCTCGTGCAGGTCGTGAAGGAGGAGCGCGGCAACAAGGGCGCGGCGCTGACGACCTACATCTCCCTCGCCGGGCGGTTCTCGGTGCTGATGCCCAATTCGCCGAAGGGCGGCGGGGTGTCGCGCAAGATTTCCTCGGCGGGCGACCGCAAGCGGCTGCGGGAGGTCATCGACGAACTGGGGCTGCCGCGGGGAATGGGGATCATCGTCCGCACGGCCGGGGCGCAGCGGCCGAAGCCGGAGATCCGGCGGGACTGCGAATACCTGCTGCGGCTGTGGGACAACATCCGGGAGCGGACGCTCGCGTCCACCGCGCCGGCGCTCGTGTATGAGGAGGCGGACCTCCTCAAGCGATCGATCCGCGACAACTTTGCGCGGGACATCGAGGAAATCACGATCGAGGGCGACGACGCCTTCCAGGAGGCGCGCGAGTTCATGCGCGCGCTGATGCCGCAGCAGGAGAAGAAGGTCAGGCTGTATCGCGATTCCGCGACGCCGCTCTTCGCCCGCGCGGGCGTCGAGGCGCAGCTCGACGCGATGATGTCGCCGGTCGTGCAGCTGAAGTCGGGCGGCTACATCGTCATCAACCAGACGGAGGCGCTGGTCTCCATCGACGTGAACTCGGGGCGCGCGACGCGGGACCGGCACATCGAGGACACGGCGCTGCGCACCAACCTGGAGGCCGCCGACGAGATCGCGCGGCAGCTGCGGCTGCGGGATCTCGCGGGCCTCATCGTCATCGACTTCATCGACATGGAATCGTCGCGCAACGACGCGATGGTCGAAAAGCGGATGAAGGACGCGCTGCGGCTGGACCGCGCGCGGATCCAGGTCGGGCGCATCTCCCATTTCGGGCTGCTGGAGATGTCGCGGCAGCGGCTGCGGCCGTCGCTGACCGAGCATTCCTTCGTGACGTGCCAGCACTGCCAGGGGCTGGGGATCGTGCGGTCCGCGGAGAGCGCGGCGCTGGCGATCCTGCGCGCGATCGACGAGGAGGGGGCGAAGCGGCGCGCGGCGGAGGTCTGCGTGCACCTCCACCCCGAGCTCGCGATGCACATTCTCAACCGCAAGCGCGAGAGGCTGATGGCGATCGAGGAGCGGCACTCGATGTGCGTGCTGTTCCAGGGCGATCCGTCGCTGCACGGGACGGGGCACCGGATCGAGCGGACGCGCGCCCAGGTGCACGCGCCGCTGCCGGAGCGGAGTTCGGCGCCGGCGCTGCGGATGGACTACGCGCCGGAGGCGGAGCGCGTGCCGGAGGAGGTCGAGGACGAGGTCGAGGAGGCCGCGCCGGAGGAGGTGCGGCCCGCGGCGGCCGCGGGCGCGCCGGAGGAGGCGCGGGCCGAGGGCGCGGCGACGGGCGAAGGCGGCGAGCGGCGTGGGCGCCGGCGTCGCCGGCGGCGCGGGCGGCGCGAGATCATGCCGGGTGGCCCGGAGGCGGGTGCCGAGAACGGAGCCGAGGTGGGCGCCGAAGGCGAGGATGACGAGGCCGAGGGTGTCGCCGCGGCCGAGAGCGAGGAAGTCGGGGACCCGGCGGGCGAGGACGCGTCGGCCGAGGCGGTTGCCGAGGGTGAGCCGGAGGCTTCCGGCGAGGAGCGCGGGGAGCGGGGCGGTCGCCGGCGGGGACGCCGCGGCGGACGTCGCCGCCCGGAGGGCGAGGAGCCCGCGGAGGCGCCGGTGAACGTCGCGGACGCCGCGCCTCGGCAGGTGCCGATCCGCCCGGCCCCGCCGCCGCGCTACGTCGGGCCGACGCCGGCCGATCCCTTCGCGGGGACCTACGACCACCTGATGGAGGCGATGGAGGCGGTGGAGGAGGCTGCGGCCCGGCCGCGGACGCCGCCTGTGCGGCCCGCCGTGCCGGTGCCGGTCACGCCGGCGGTCGTGCGGGACACGATGGCGGAAGCGGTCGCCGTGCCTGCGGCCGCGGGCGAGGCGGTCCCGGACGTGACTGCCGGAGCGGTCGAGCCGGCGCAGGCTGCTCCGGCGGCGCCTGCCGCGACCCTGGAGGTGGCGGCCGTGGCCCCGGAGCCGGTGGCGGCGGAGACCCCTGCCCCGGCGCCCGCGCCGGCGGAGGAGGTCCGCGCGGAGCCCGTGGCGGCGCCGCCGGTCCAGCCGGTGGTGCTCGGCGCCGACGCGCCGCCGCCCGCGGCCCCGAAGCGGGGGTGGTGGCGGCGCTGAGCGGCGCCGCGCCGGGGGGCGCGGTGCTTCGCGCGTGACCGAGGAGCTCTTCGCGCCGCTGGAGGCGGAGGGGCTGGTCCTCCGCGCCCTGTGCGCGGAGGACGCGGCGGCGCTGCACCGGCTGCTGAACGACTGGCAGGTGGCGCGCATGCTGCGCCAGGTGCCCTTCCCCTATCCGCGCGAGCTGGCCGACGAGTGGATCGAGAGCAGCCGGGCGCGGATCGCGGCGGGCACGGCGTATCACCTGGCGATCGAGCGCGACGGGATGCTGGTCGGCGGGATCGGGCTGAGCGTGGAGGCGGACCGGTCGGGGGAACTCGGCTACTGGGTCGGGCGGCGGCACTGGGGGCGAGGATCGCGACCCGGGCGGCGCGGCGGATGGCGCGCTGGGCGCTCGCGAACCTGGACCTTGACGTGATCCGGGCCTCGGCGCTGGAGGAGAACCCGGCTTCGGCGGCCGTGCTGGCGCGGATCGGGTTCGTGCAGGACGGGGTCGGGGAGGCGGACAACACGGCGCGGAAGGCGCGGCTGCCCGTGCGGCTGTTCCGGGCAGGGCGGGAGGCGCTGTCCGGGGCGGAGGCTGTCGCGGAGGCGGCCCCCTCCCCTGCCCCCGCGGCGCCGGTGGCCGAGGCGTCCGGGGTCGGGTTGCTGCTCGTCGCGGCCTGCGCGCTGGTGGATACGGACGGGCGCGTGCTGCTGGCCCGGCGGCCGGAGGGGAAGCCCATGGCGGGGCTCTGGGAGTTTCCGGGCGGGAAGCTGAACCCGGGGGAGACGCCAGAGGCCGCGCTGATCCGAGAGTTGAAGGAGGAGCTGGACATCGACGTGTCCGCCGCCTGCCTCGCGCCGTTTGCCTTCGCGTCGCATCCGTTGGAGGGGCGGCACTTGCTGATGCCGCTCTACCTCTGCCGGCGCTGGGGCGGGACGGTGACGGCGCTGGAGGGGCAGGCGCTGGCCTGGGTGCGGCCGGCGCGGCTGGGGGACTATGCGATGCCGCCGGCGGACCGGCCGCTGGTGGCGCTGCTGCGGGATTTTCTCTGAGGCCGGGGGTGGGGCGGCTGGTGTGGCGAAGGTGGCCCGCTTCAGGAGGCCTCCTTCGGGCTTCCTCGAGCGGGGACGTTGAACAGGACGCGGGGTCCGGGGTGTCCGGGAGGCAGAGCCTCCCGGAGTCACCAGAACAACGCCGGCCGGATCAGGCTTCCGCGTATTCTTCCTCGAGCAGGCGTTCGTGCAAGAGGTCGAACAGGTCCTCGCCGCTGAGGCGGGCGGGATCGAAGCCGCTCTCGGTCGCGACGCCGGCGAAGAGGCGGGCCCCCGCCTCGCCGGCACCGACGAAGGCCATGCTCCAGTCGGGGAAGGCGCGGGTCTCGACGCGGGCGAAGGAGAGCAGCAGCACGTCGCCGTGGCGCGGGTCGGACTGGATTCGCTCGAAGGTCGCCTCGACCGTCTCGCGCGGGCCTTCCAGGACCTGGGCGAAGCAGCCGGCGTTGAACATCAGCGCGCCCGTGACGCCGTCGCGGAGGTTGTTGCGGCGGCTGACGGCGAGGATCTGGCGGACGGCGGCCTCGTGGCCCTCGACGGGGCCTTCGATGCGGTTGCGGCTGCTGTAGATCAGGCGGTGGAGGGAACGGGGCACGCGGACTCTCCGGTCTGGGCGCGGTTCGGGCGGGTAGCGAGGAAGGCGCGCGCGGCTTCGGACGAGAGGGGGCGGGAGATGAGGAAGCCCTGCACCTCGCCGCAGCCGTCCTCGCGCAGCTGGTCCCATTGTTCCGTGGTCTCGACGCCTTCGGCGCTGGTGTGGACGCCGAGGGAGGCGCCGAGGCCGGCGACGGCGCGGACGATCGCGGCGCAGTCGCGGTCGGTCGTCATCTCCGCGACGAAGGAGCGGTCGATCTTCACCTTGTCGAATGGGAAGCGCTGCAACTGCGTGAGCGACGAGTAGCCCGTGCCGAAATCATCCATCGCGATGCGGAGGCCGAGGGCGCGGAAGGTCTCGTCCGGGTTCTCGATCAGCGCGCCTTCCGTGATCTCCAGCGTGAGGCGGGCGGGGTCGAGGCCGGCGGCGGAGAGGGCGCCGGTGACGGTGCGGAGCAGGCCGGGATCGCGGAACTGCACCGGCGAGAGGTTGACCGAGATGCCGACGGGTTCGGGCCAGGCCGCGGCTTCCCGACAGGCGGCGCGCAGGACCCAGGCGCCGATCGGGACGATGAGGCCGAGCTCCTCGGTCAGCGGTACGAACTCGGCGGGGGAGACGAGGCCGCGCTCGGGGTGGCGCCAGCGAAGCAGCGCCTCGAAGCCGGAGACGGCGCCGGTGCGGGCGTCGAGCAGCGGCTGGTATTCGAGGGCGAACTGCTTCAGCGCGAGGGCGCGGCGCAGATCGGTCTCGAGCGTGCGGCGGGCCTGCATGCGGGCGCTCATGCCCGGTTCGTAGAAGCGATGGGTGCCGCGGCCCGCGGACTTCGCGTCGTAGAGGGCGAGGTCGGCGTGGCGGAGGATTTCGGCGGGATCGGTGCCGTCGGCGGGGATGAGCGCGACGCCGACGCTGGCGCCGATGTTCAGCATGTGGCCTTCGATGAGATAGGCGCGTCCCAGCAGGTCCACGAGGCGCGCGGCGAGGGCGGCGGCGGCACGCGGCGGGTCGTCCGACATCTGCACGACGGCGAATTCGTCGCCGCCGAGGCGCGCGGGGAGGTCGGCGTCGCGCAGCGCGCAGCGCAGGCGCTCGGCGACCGTGCGCAGCAGCGCGTCGCCCATCGGATGGCCGAGCGTGTCGTTGACGAGCTTGAAGCGGTCGAGGTCGAGGCAGAGGAGGGCGGCCTTCGTGCAGCCGGGGCCGCGTGCGTCCGCGGCCACGTCCTCCAGCCGGCGGAGAAGCGTGTCGCGGGTGGGGAGGCGCGTGAGGGGGTCGAGGCCGAGCCGGGGCGGGTTGGCGCCGAGGTCGGCGAGTTCGAGGAGCCAGCCGCGATCCCGGCAAGGGCGCAGGCGGGCGAGCACGGCGCGCTCTCCGATGGTGAGCAACCGGTCATCCGGCGCGGTGGTGCGGCCGTGGCGGAGCCCGTCCGGGACGGCTGCGAGCGGGACGGCGGCGAGAGGGATGGCTGGCATCGGGACGGCGGCGAGAGGGATGGCGGCGAGCGGGGGGACGGCTTCCGCGATCCGGCGGCCGAGGAGCGGCGCGGGGCCGAGCAGGCGCTCCGCCGCGCCGTTCAGGCCGAGGACGGTCCCCGCTTCGTCCAGCGTCATGATGCCGGTCGTGAGGTCGTCGAGGATGTCCGGGCCGAAGCCGGGTCGGTCGGGCGCGGCGGGCATGAGGGGTCCCGTGAGGTGCGGGCGGAGTGTCCGCCCGCCGGACTAACGGACCGTGAAGGCGCCGCACGGCATCGGCGCGTCCGGCGGCGGCGTGATCAGCCGCGGAAGGCGGCGAGGACCTGGGCCTTGAGCTTGGGGCCGGGCGGCGTCGTGAAGGCCAGGTCGCCGCGGCCGAGATAGCGGCCGGCGTTCTTCACCGCCCAGTCGGCCGCTGCCATGCCGCCGGCGCCCTCGATCCCCGGCGCGGCGTAGAGGAAGTCGCCGGAGCGGCGGTCCAGGGGCAGGTCGTCCTGGTTCGCGCGGTCCAGGATGGCGCGGACGGCGACCGCGTCGGCGTCGCTCGTCATCGCGTCGCCGTCAAAGCGGAAATAGGCGTCGTAGGCCAGGCGGTTCACGGGGCCGGCGGGCAGGCCGGTGCCGAAGGTGGTGTGCGCGATCAGGCCGACGCCCTTGCCGGCGTTGCGGGCGACGATGGCGCAGGCCCGGCGGGCGGCGTCGCCGAGCGGCATCGCGGCGGGGAGGGTGAAGAGGACTTCCCGGTCCTCGGCGGTCATGTTGGCCGCAAGGAAGTCGCGGACCGTCGCGGCGTGGGCCGGGTCGGATTCGGCGCCGACGGCGGTCGTGGTGAAGGCGATTCCGGGCGTGCCGCCGAAGGTGACGCCGGCGAAGGCGACGGCACGGTTCCAGGAGCCGGTGTGGACGTAGCGCGTGGCACCGATCCGGTGTTCCAGCATCAGGTGGTCGTGGCCGCCCATCATCAGCGTGCCGTCGGGGAGGAGCGGCAGGGCCTGCCGGTCGGCCGCGATGCCGGCGTGGGAGAGGACGAAGTTCAGGTCGGCGCCGCGGTCGAGGAGGCGGGGCAGGTTCTCGCGGGCCCAGGGGACGGCGTCGGGCACGCGGATCATCGGGCGGATGGGGGCGGGGTAGGTGTTGCGTTCGTCGGTCGCCATGGCGACCAGGCGCATGCGGCGGGGGCCGAGGGGGATGTCCACGTGGTCCGGCGCGAGCGGCTCGCCGGTGCGGGCGTCGGCGATGTTGGTGACGACCTGGACGTCGAGGGCGCGGAGTTTCGCGACGACGAGGGCCATCTCCTCGAAGTCCGGCTCATGGTTGCCGAGGTTGCAGATGACGGGGAGGCGGCGGCGGAGTGCGGCGACGAAGGCCCAGTCGGCCTCGCCCTTGCCGCGGCTGGCGACGGCATTGCCCTTCTCGAAGAGGTCGCCGTTGATGATGGCCACGGCCGGCGTGCCGCGGCGGGCGGCGAGGGCGGCGTCCACGATCGCGAGGACGCCGGCTGCGCCCTCCATGGCCGAGTGCTGGTCGGACATCAGGATCAGCAGGGCGTCGCCCGCCGGCGGCTGGTCGGCGCGGGCGCGGGCCAGGGGGAGCGTGAGGACGCCCGCGAGGGCGGCGCGGCGGGTCATGAGCATGGGCAGGGTGATCCGGGACGGGGCGCGGGGGAAGGCTGCGCGCACGGGGTGCGGCGCCGCAAGGGCGGTGGGCAGGTCGGGGGTCGCTCGTCGGCCGGGCTGGTTCTGGCGACTCCGGGGAGGCCCTGCCTGCCCGGACCCCTCCGCCGGGGACCCAACGGGGCCCCGGACCCCCGCGGACTGTTTAACGTCCCCGTTGGGAGGCCTCCGAAGTGGGGACCTCCCAACGGGGACATTCAAACGGATCGCGGGTCCAGGAAGCGCGTTCGCTCCCTGGTGGGAGGGTCTGGGAGGGGAAAGCCCTCCCAGGGGCCTCTGGCACCACACCGACCGACGACGCCCGGCGCAGGCCGCCTCCCACGCCGTTGCCGGCGCTGCTACACCGGCCGCCCTTCCGGAGACGCCGCATGACCGATCCCACCGCCTGCCTGCTCATCATCGGCAACGAGGTGCTGTCGGGGCGGACGCGCGACGCGAACCTGCAGCACCTGGCGACGGAGCTGGGGAAGGTGGGCATCCCACTGCGGGAGGCCCGGGTGATCCCGGACGTGCCGGAGACGATCGTGGCCACGGTCAACGACGTGCGGGCGCGCTTCACCTACGTCTTCACGACGGGCGGGATCGGTCCGACGCATGACGACATCACGAGCGAATGCATCGCGCGCGCCTTCGGCGTGCCGTGGGAAGTGCACGAGGAGAGCCGGCGGTTGATGGAGGCGGACTACGCGCGCCGCGACCCGCCCGTTTCGATGAACGCGGCGCGGCTGCGGATGGCGACGCTGCCGCGCGGCGCGGCGCCGGTGGTGTGCAAGGAGACGAGCGCGCCGGGCTTCCGGATGGAGAACGTCTTCGTCATGGCCGGCGTGCCGCGGATCATGCGGAGCATGCTGGAGGAGATCATCCCCACGCTCGAGGGTGGGCGGCCCGTGCTGCAGCGCGCGGTGCATGCGGACGGGCTGCTGGAGGGGAACATCGCCGCGGCGCTGGAGGCGATCCAGGCCAAGCATCCGGAGTTGGATGTCGGGTCCTACCCCTACTACCGGAACGGCGGGAACGGGGTGGCGCTGGTCGCGAAGGGGACGGACGAGGCGGCGCTGGACGCCGCGGCGGCGGAGATCACGGCGATGATCCGGGAGTTCGGGAAGGAGCCGGTGCAGGGCGAGCCGCCGCCGGCCGCGGCAGGTTAGGCGAGCGAGTCGAGGACGGCGGCGACGAGGCGTCCCACCGCGAACTTGTCCACGGTGCGGAAGGGCTCGACCTCGGTCTGGGCGCGGTGGACGAGGATGAGGTCGAGGCTCGGGATCACCAGCAGGACGTGGCCGCCCCAGCCGCGGGCGGAGTAGGCGTCGCGCGGGAGGATGATTCCGGGCAGGTGCACGCCGTCCCGGCAGACCCACCACATGTACCCGTAGGCGCCATCCTGGCCCGCGTCGGAGATCGGCTGGACGGAGCAGCGGACCCAGTGCGCGGGGACGATCTGGCGGCCGTTCCACGCGCCCTCGCCGAGCCAGAGTTGGCCGAAGCGGGCGAGGTCGCGGGTGGACAGGGTGATGGGGTAGGCGGGGTGCTCGCTCTCCGGCGCGTGGACGTGGGTCGCGTCCTCCGGGCGGAAGTCCTGCATCCCGAGGGGCGTCGCGAGGTCCTCGGCGAAGGCTTGCGGGATCGTGCGGCCGGTGGCGCGCTCGTAGATCGTCCCGAGGGCGTTGAAGTCCCAGTTGTTGTAGGTCCAGTGCGTGCCCGGCGCGTGGGCGTGGCGCGGGGGCTTGAGGGTCTTCATCCACGCGCTCTCGTAGCCCGCGGGGTGCATGATGCCGGAGCGGGCGGTGAGGAGGTCGTAGACGGTCACGGAGCGCTCGACGGGGGAGAGGCCCTCACGGTCGTCGATGCCGAGCTGTTCGAGGGTGGCGGAGAGGGTCATCTGCCCGCGCTCGACGGCGATGCCGATCAGGGCGGTCAGGATGGACTTGCGAATGGAGCGGAGGTTCGCGCGCCAGGTCGGGTCGCCGTATTGCGCGACGGTGCGGCCGTGGCGGAGGACGAGCAGCGCTTCCGTGCCGATCGCCTCGGCGATGCGGGTGATGGCCGGGGCCGGTGCGTCGTCTGGCATGCGGTGACGATGGCATCGCGTGGCGCATGGCGCCACCCGTACGTGGTCAGTCCGTGGGACGCGCGGCGGAGATCGCGAAGCGGACGGGCGCGGAAAGGCGCAGGCGGGTCGCGAGCGACGCGTCGCGCAGCATGATGCGGTAGAGGGCGCCGACCGGGTGGTCGCGGAAGCCGGCGAAGCCGGCGCGGGCGAGGTCGGCGCGGAGGGCGTCGGGACGCAGGCCGGCGCTGTAATGGACCTGGGATTGGATGCGCGCGGCGGTGTCGGCGCCTGGGCGGGACGGCGCGGGGGCGAGGCGGGCGGCGATGGCGCGCTTGAGGCGGCCGATCGCGGTGTAGGACACGAAGTCGCCGTCCACGATCAGCAGGCGGCCGCCGGGGCGGAGGACGCGGTGCCATTCCGCGAAGGCGGCGGGGGCGTCGGGGAGGGTCCAGACGAGGTGGCGGGTGACCACCGCGTCGTAGGTGGCGTCTCGGTCGGGGAGGGATTCGGCGTCGCCGAGGAAGGCGCGATGGTGCGGGCCGCCGTTCTTCGCGCGGGCGCGGGCGAGCATGGCCTCGGAGAGGTCGAGGCCCGTGACCTCGGCGCCGAGGGCGCGGAGCATGCGGGTGATCTCGCCGGTGCCGCAGCCCAGGTCGAGGACGCGCTGGCCGTGCAGGTCGCCGAGGCCGGCGCGGATGAGGGCCTTCCAGGCCTCGGCGACGGGGCCGTCGGGGATGCGGTGCGCGACGTCCTCGTCGAAGGTGGCGGATCGTTCGGTCCAGTAGGCCGCGATCTCGTCCTTCAGGGTGTAGTTGGCGAGGCTCATCGCGGTTCTCGATCGAACAGTCGCACGTCGTAGCGGCCCATCGTCTCGTCCGTGCTGACCAGTACGAGGTCTTCGATCTGTGCCTGGGCGACGAGTAGACGGTCGAAGGGGTCGCCGTGGTGGCGAGGCAAGGCGCCGGCGGCGACGCCGTGCGCAATGCTTACCGGCAGCGGTTCCATGGCAGCCCGGTCCAGGATCTCGTCGATCTCGTCGATCGGGAAGATCAGCCGTCCCGCGGCCCGCTTGATCGCAATCTCCCAGGCGGAGGCGGCGCTCACGTAAACCGCGTTGCGGGGCGCGGCGACGGCTTTCGCGACCCGCGGCGGCAGGCGATCCGGTTCGGTAACGGCCCAAATCAGGACATGCGTGTCGAGGAGGAGCCTCAAGGCTCCTCGCCGTCGAAGGCGCGCTGCATGTCCTCGGGCAAGGGGGCATCGAAGTCCGGTCCGACCGACACCCGGCCCTTGAGGAAGCCGAGCTCCCGCGGGCGGTCGCGGCGCGCCAGCGGAACGAGCCGGGCGAGCGGTCGGCCGCCCTTGGCGATGACGATCTCCTCCCCCGCCGCGGCGCGATCCACCAGGGCCGATAGTTGGGTGCGCGCTTCGTAGAGGTTCAGGGTTTCGGGCATGGCCGCATCCTCCGCCTGACGACGGCGATATCGTCACTTGAGCAATATTGGTCAAGGTCATCATCGTAAAGCCGAGGTCGCTACAGGTGCGCCTCGACGGTGATGGAACCACGGGAGTTGCGCTCGACGGCGAGGTGGACGCCGTAGGCGCGTTCGCAGGCGGGGGAGGAGAGGACATCCTCCGGGGTGCCGTCGGCGGCGATGCGGCCGGGTTCCAGCAGCAGCACGCGGTCGGTGTGGCGGCCCGCGAGGGCGAGGTCGTGGAGGGCGAGGATAACGATGGCGTCGCGTTCCGCGGCGACCTGGTTCAGGAGGGCGAGGACCTGGAGCTGGCGTTGCAGGTCGAGGGCGCTGGTGGGTTCGTCGAGGAGGAGGACGGGCGCCGGCGTGACTAGGCCCTGTGCCAGCGCGACCATCTGCTGCTGGCCGCCGGAGAGGGCAGCGACGCCGCGCTCGGCGAGGTCGGCGATGCCGAGGCGGTGGAGGATGGCGGCGACGGTGCGGGTGTCGTCCCCCGTGCCGCGTATGTCGATTCCAGGGGCCTGCTTCAGCGCAACGAGGACGGCGTCGAAGACCGAGAGGGACGCGGTGGTCGCGTAGGCCTGGGGGACGTAGCGGATGCGGCGCACGCGGTCCGCATGGCGCAGGCGCGTGAGGTCGGTGTCGTCCAGGCGCACGGTGCCCTTCGCGGGCATCAGGCCGGCGATGGCGCGGAGGAAGGTGGACTTGCCCGCGGCGTTGGGGCCGATCAGGGCGGTGACGGTGCCGGGGTGGAAGGGGGCGGGGCTGAAGCCCTCGATGACGCGGCGGCGGGCGTAGCCGGCGGTCAGGTCCTGGATCAGCAGGCTCATGCGGCGCGGCCCCGGCGGGAGAGGACGAGGGAGAGGAAGAAGGGCACGCCGACGAGGGCGGTGATGATGCCGAGCGGGAAGATCGTGCCGGGCACCAGCGTCTTCGCGACCACCGACGTCGCGGAGCAGATCAGGGCGCCGGAGAGGGCGGAGAGGGGGACGAAGAAGCGTTGGTCCTCGCCGACCAGAAGGCGCGCGATGTGGGGGCCGACGAGGCCGATGAAGCCGATGACGCCGACGAAGGAGACGGCGGTGGCGGCCAGCAGAGAGACGAGGGCGAGGACTTCGAGGCGGATGCGGCGCACGTCCACGCCGAGGGAGCGGGCGCGTTCCTCGCCCATGCGGATGGCGGTGAGCGCCCAGCGGCGGCGCCAGAGGAGCGGGGCGGCGACGGCCAGCACCCCGGCGGCGATCGCGATGCGCGTCCAGTTGGAGCGGCCGAGCGAGCCCATCATCCAGAAGATGATCTGCTGCAGCTGGACCTCCGACGCGCGGTACTGGAGCAGGCCGAGGAGGGCGTTGAAGGCGAAGAGGAGGGCGATGCCGAAGAGGATCATCGTCTCCGACGTCACGCCGCGCAGGAGGGTCAGGAGGTAGACGAGGCCGGCGGCGAAGAGGGCGAAGACGAAGGCGTTGGCGGTGATGGCGGCGTTGCCCGCAAGGCCCGGCAGCAGCGCCCAGCCCATGACGATCGCGACCGCCGCGCCGACGGAGGCCGCGGAGGAGAGGCCGAGGGTGAAGGGATCGGCCAGTGGGTTCGCGAGGATGGTCTGCATCTGCGCGCCGGCCAGGCCGAGCATGGCGCCGATGACGAGGGCCATGGTCGCGACGGGCAGGCGGATGTCCCAGACGATGACGCGTAGGCGCGGCGTCTGCGCGTCTGGCGAGAAGACGGCGGCCAGGATGTCGGAGAGCGGCAGGTTGCCCGGGCCGGTCGCGAGGTCGAGCAGGAAGCAGGCGACGGCCAGCACGGCGATGCCGGCGATCAGCAGGCCCCGCGTGCGGAGGCGTGCCCGGTAGGCGAGGACGGGCGCGGTGAGGGACATCGACATCTCAGCCCCGCATCTCAGCCCCGCGCGGGTTCGAGCGTCGCCCAGAACTGGCCGCCGAAGGGGATGGGCAGGAAGCGTGCGTGCAGGTCGCGGAAGGTCGCGTCGGGGTCGAGGTCGGCGAAGAGGTCGGGGTGGCACCACTTCGCGAAGGCCTGCAGGGCCACGACGTGGTACGGGCTCATGTAGAACTGGTGGTAGATCGAGTGGAACCGGCCGGCGCGCGTCGCGCGGAGGTTCGCGAAGACGGGGCGGCGGGCCAGGGCTTCGAGGCGACGTCGCACGTCGTCGGGCTTCGCGTCGTAGCCGAGGAGGACGCTGGTGACATCGGGCTTCGTCTCGGCCCAGTTGGCACCGGTGCCGATAATGACGTCGGGGTCGTCGGTGAGGATGGCTTCGGGGTTCACCATGCCGCCGGCGCCCGGGAAGCGGGACGAACCCCAGTTGCGGCCGCCGGCTTCCGCGACCAGCGCGCCGAGGTAGCCGTTGCCCCAGGTGCGGCAGCATTCGTTGGGATCGTAGCCCGCGGCCTGCTCGATGAAGACGAGGGGCTTCTGGGCGTCGGTCAGCGTGGCGACGCGGTCGTGCACGCGGGCGAGTTCGGTTTCGTAGAAGGCGATGTAGGCCTGCGCGGCGTCGTCGCGATCGAAGAGCGTGCCGAGGAGGCGGAGGGAGGGGACGGTGTTCTTCGTCATCTCCTCGCGGAAATCGACGAAGACGCTGGGGATGCCGGCGCGGGCGAGTTTGTCGATCGCGCCGGTCTCCTGCATGCGACGGAGGGAGGAGGTGGTGAAGACGACGGCATCGGCGTCGAGGGAGATCACGCGCTCCACGCTGAAGTCGCCGGAGGCGGAGGAGCCGAGTTCGGGGATGCGGGCCATCGCAGGGAAGCTGGCGCCATAGCGGCGGAAGGCGTCCGGGTCGTAGAGGCGGAGGTCGTTGCCCCAGGCGGCGATGCGGTCGAAGGGCCGGTCGCGATCCATCAGCACGGTGGCGTGCAGCAGCCGGCCCTCCCCCGGCACGATGCGGCGGGCGCCGCGGGGGATGTCCACGGTGCGTCCGGCGATGTCGGTGACGCGGGCCGTGCGGGCGGCCTGCGCCCGGACCCCCGGGGACAGGATGGAGGGGGCGGCCAGGAGGGCGGCGGCGCCGAGGAGGGTGCGACGGGTGCTGAGGGACATGCGGGGCTCCGGACGGGCCAAGCGTTATTGAGAGTTAGTCGCATCTGCAAGTGGCGGATGAGAACCGGAGGGCGGAGGGCAGGTTAACTCTCCGCCATGTGAGGCCCGTTCCGCCCGGCGAGGGGAGACGGCCTGGACGGGGATGGGCCGGTGGCCGGGGCCGCGGGCGTGGTGGTGCGATCAGCCGGCTTGGCGCGCGAGGCGCACGGCGAGGTGCCCCCGCATGATACGGGGCGTGGGCATCACCAGCATGCAGTCGTCGTGCGGCGTGCGGATGTCCGCCGCGCCGTCGCGGGCGATGAGGGTTCCGGCCGCGGGCACGACCTGCCCGCCGCGGACCGGCGTGACGAAGGTGAAGTCGCGCGTGGCCGCGACGATGCCCTGGGTGACGCGCCAGAGGCTCTTGGCGACCTTCCGGGCGGGCCTTGGGGGGATCAGGCCGGCGTGGCGGAGGATGGATGCGACGGCGGCTTCCAGGACTTCGACGGTCCCTGATTCCCAGTGCTGGCCGCCCTCGACGAGGAGCGCGGTGCGGTGACCGTCCTCGGCCGCGAAATCCGCGTGGTCGAGGAGGCGGCCTCCTTCCGGGTGTGCGTCTTCGGCGACCACGATTTCGGGGCCGGCGAGGGAGAGCGCGAGCGCGCGGGCGCGCGACGTTCTTCCGCACAGAACGAGCGGGTCGGAGGGCCAGAGCATCGAGTGGAGGTCGATGAGGATGTCGGCGGACTCGACGACGGGGCGGAGTTCCCGTGCGCGGCGGATCTCCGCGCTGTCACGCGGGCCGTCGAGCCATTCGGGGCGCCAGACGCGGTTCAGGTCCTCATCCACGTAACGGGAGAGGGTGGGGTCGGCGGGGTCGAAGCGCGCGAAGGCCGCGAGGTTGGCGAAAACGAGGGTCAGGCGTCCACGCGACGGGCGCAGGCCGTCCAGCAGCCAGCGGCGGAGCACGACGGCGCCCGCGAATTCATTGCCGTGGACAAGGGAGACGACGACGACGTGCGGGCCGGCGACGCCGGAATCGAAGGTCCAGACGCCCGGCAGCGCGTTGCCCGCCAGCACCGGATGCAGGTCCGGGACGGGGATGCGCACGGCCAGGCTGGGGGTGTCCAGCATGCCGGTCAGGGCAGCGATTCCGCCATGCTTGAGGCGCGCGGATCCGACTGCGGCGATCGTCGCGGCGTGAAACCCATTCCCCCTCTCCCGGGCGGCAGTCTAGACGCTATGTCGCGAACGACAATTCCAGGCGGGTTCATGGACCTTCGCGCGCATTTCTCCCGCTTCCTGAACGCCGTGCCGGGGCGGCTGCACTTCGCGGCGCATTCGCATCACCCCTGGCCAGACGCGACCCGCGAGGCGCAGCTGCAGGCCTGGGACGATGCGGCACGGCTGCAGGACGGGAAGTGGGAGCAGGTGCTGGGGCCGGTGACGGCGGCGTGCCAGGGGCATGTCGCGCGGTATCTCGGGTTGCCCGACCCGCGCACCATCGCCTTCGCGCCGAACACGCATGACTTCGTGCGGCGGATCCTCTCCTCCCTCACGATCGACCACGTGCCGCGGGTGCTGACGACGGATGGGGAGTTCCATTCCTTCTCCCGCCAGGTTGCGCGGATGGAGGAGGAGGGGCTGCTGCACGTGACCCGCGTGCCGTCGGAGCCGGCGGCCTCCTGCCTGCCACGGCTCTGCGACCTCGCGCGCTCCGGCTTCGACCTGATCTGGGTGAGCGAGGTGTTCTACGGCACCGGCGCCGCGGTGGAGGGGCTGGAGGACCTGGCGCATGCGGGGCGGGAGGCGATCGTCGTGGTGGACGGGTACCACGCCTTCATGGCCCGTCCCGTGAACCTGTCGCGCGTCGCCAACCGCGTTTTCTACGTGGGCGGCGGGTACAAGTACGCGATGGCCGGGGAAGGCTGCTGCTTCCTGCACTGCCCGCCGGGCTGGCTGCCGCGGCCCCGCGACACCGGCTGGTTCGCGGGCTTCGGGGCGCTGTCGCGGTCCGATGGCAAGATCGAATATGCCGGCGACGGCGGGCGCTTCCTGGGCGCGACCTTCGATCCGTCGGGGCTCTACCGGCTGGACGCGGCCATGCGCTGGTTCGACCGCGTGGGGCTGACGGTGGAGGCCGTGCACGACCACGCGCTGGCCATGGGCGAACGCTTCTGCGCCGGGCTGCGCGGTGCCGTCTTCGACGAGTGGCGGCTGGCCGTGCCGCTGTCGGAGGATCGCCGCGGCAACTTCCTGGCGTTCGAGACGGAGGACGCGGAGGACTGGCACCGCCGCCTGGAAGCCGCCGACATCGTCATCGACCGCCGCGGCCGCCGGCTGCGCTTCGGCTTCGGACCCTACCAGACGGAAGCCGAGGTGGACGCGCTGAACGAACGCATGGAACACCTGGCGACGGGGCTCCGCGCGGCGGCTTAGGGGGTGCGGGTGACTGCGGAGGGAGGGCCTTGCCCTCCCTCCGGACCTCCATCAACGCTACCGCATCGCCGGCGCGTAGATCAGGCCGCCGCGGCTCCAGAGGCGGTTCACGCCGCGGTCGATGCCCATGGGCGTCAGGGTGCGCTCGAACATCTCGCCGTAGTTTCCGACGGCCTTGATGGCGTTGTAGGCCCAGCGGTCGGAGAGGCCCATCATGGTCCCGAAGCCGCCGGTGACGCCGAGCAGGCGCTGGATCTGCGGGTCGGGGGTGCGGAGCATCTCGTCCACGTTGGCCTGGGTGATGCCGTTCTCCTCCGCCTCGATGAGGGCGAAGAGGGTCCAGCGGACGATTTCCAGCCAGCGCTGGTCGCCCTGGGCGACGACGGGGGAATAGGGCTCCTTCGACAGGACCTCCGGCAGCAGCACGAAGTCGTTGGGATTGGGCGCGCGGAGGCGGGTGCCGGCGAGCGCGGCGCGGTCCCAGTTGAAGGCGTCGCAGCGGCCGGAGAAGAGGGCCTGGAGAATTTCCTCGAGGTTCTGCATCACCAGCGGCGTCAGGCGGATGCGGTTGGCGCGGGCGAAGTCGGCGACGATGAGTTCGTTCGTCGTGCCGGTCTGCACGCAGACGGTGGCGCCGTCGAGCTGGACGGAGCGTTCGAGGCCGGGCGAGCGGCGGGCGAGGAAGCCGGCGCCGTCGTAATAGGCGACGCCGACGAATTCGAGGCCGAGCTGGATGTCGCGCTGGAAGGTCCAGGTCGTGTTGCGGGAGAGGACGTCGATCTCGCCACTCTGGAGCGCGGTGAAGCGCTGCTGCGCGGAGTAGGGCTGGTAGCGCACCTTGTTCGGGTCACCGAGGACGGCGGCGGCGAGGGCACGGCAGAACTCCACGTCGAAGCCGGTCCATTGGCCCTGGGAGCCGGGGACGGAGAAGCCGGGCGTGCCCTGGGAGACGCCGCAGCGGATGGCGTCGCGGCCGCGGACGGAATCGAAGATCGGGGTGGCGCCGCGCTGCGCCGCCGGTGCGGCGGGCTGCGCGGGCGCCTGCGCCCAGGCGAGCGGCGCTGCGACGAGTGCGGCGCCGATGGCGCCGAGGAATGACGGCAACTTCATTCTTCTGTCCCCCAGGCCCGGTTCGATCCGGGCGTGATTCGATGGGCATCCTGCCCGAGGGGCGGGGGTGGCGCCAATGCCGGGGCCTGCGGCGGGCATGACCCCGCGGTATGCGCGGCGGGGCGCGCGTTGCCACGGGGCGGGGGGCGTGCGAAGCGGCGAACGCTGTCCTGCCGGGTTCCCATGCTGCGTGCTCTCTACGACCGCGTGCTCGCGCTTTCGGCGCATCGACATGCCGGGCGCTATCTGGCGGCGGTGAGTTTCGCGGAGAGCAGCGTCTTCCCGATCCCGCCGGACGCGATGCTGGTGCCGATGTGCCTCGCGCGGCCGGATCGCGCGTACCGCTACGCGCTGACCTGCACGATCGCGTCGGTGCTCGGCGGGATCGCGGGCTACCTGATCGGGTTCTTCCTGTTCGAGGCGCTCGCGGAGCCGGTGCTGCGCGCCTACGGCCATGCCGATGCGCTGGCGCGGTTCCAGGGGTGGTACGACCGGTGGGGGGCACTGGTGATCCTGGTGAAGGGGCTGACGCCGATCCCCTACAAGCTCGTCACCATCGCTTCCGGTGCGGCGAAGTTCGACTTCGCGGTGTTCCTGGCGGCGAGCGTCGTGACGCGGGGGGCGCGGTTCTTCCTGCTGGCGGCACTGCTCCGGCGGTTCGGGCCGCCGATCAGGGATTTCATCGAGCGGCGGCTGACGCTCGTAACCACCGGTGCGGCCGTGGCGGTCGTGCTGGGCTTCGTGGCGCTGCGGTATCTCTGACGCGCGGCGCCGTCGCGAAGCATCAGTCCGGCTTCGCGCCGGAGAGGGTGACGACGTGTCCCCAGCGCTCCGTCTCGGCGACGGTGAAGGCACGGAACGCGCCGCGGTCGCGTTCGGGCGCGACGGAGCCGAGGGCGTCGAGCCGCGCCGCCAGGGCCGGCGAGGCGACGATGTCAGCGCATTCCGCGGAGAGCCGGGCCATGACGGCTGGCGGCGTGCGGGCCGGGGCGAAAAGGCCGCCCCAGATGAGCATGGTCAGGCCGGGGAAACCGGCTTCGGCGGCCGTCGGCATGTCCGGCAGGCGGGATGAGCGGACCGGCGCGGTGGTGGCAAGGGCCCGGACGCGGCCGCCCTCGATCCGCGCGAGCGCGGGGGCGAGGTTGTCGAACATGACCTGCACGCGCCCGGCCTCCAGGTCCTGCGCGGCCGCGGCGGCGGCGCGGTAGGGGACGTGCACCATCGCGATCCCGGCGATCTGGTTCAGCAGCTCCCCCGCCAGGTGCAGCGAGGTCCCGCTGCCGGAAGAGGCGAAGTTGAGGCGTCCGGGCTGATCCTTCGCGAGCGCGACGAGGTCCGCGAGCGACGACGCGGGGAGCGCCGCATTCACGAGGACGACGTTCGGCGTCATGTAGATCGCCGCGATCGGCCCCAGGTCCCGCAGCCAGTCGAAGGCGGGGCGGAAGAAGGTCTGGTTGATCGCGTTGTTCACCGTGCCGAAGAGCAGGGTCTGTCCATCCGGCCGGGCCCGTATGACGGCTTCGGTGCCGAGATTGCCGGCGACGCCGGGCCGGTTCTCGACGACGACGGGAACGCCGAGGGCCGCGCCGAGCGGGTCCGCGACGAGGCGCCCCATGAGGTCGGGCTGGCTGCCCGGTGCGAAGGGCACGACAAGGCGGATGGGTCCGTTCGGCCAGGCGCCCTGCGCCCGCGCGACGGCGGGACAGGCGAGGAGCGGGAGCACGGCGCGGCGGCTGACACGGTGCGGCATGGAGCATCCCCGGCGGTCCTGCATCCATGCGTGGCGCGGAGGCGGGCAGCCAATCGAAAGCTGTTCAGGGCCTATGCCGCCACTGCATGCGGCCGCGTCCGTTCCGGTCAGGTCAGGCGGCGATGGCCTGGCGGAAGGCCTCGACGAAGCGGCCCGCGGTGGCTGACGGCGCGCGGTGCGCGGCCTGGACGCAGGCGACGGGGAAGGGGATCGCCGGCGCGAGGGGGCGGAGGGTGACGCGTCCCCCGGCGGAGCGGGCGGTGTAGGCGTCCACGACCGCGGCGCCGACGCCCTGGGCCACGAGGGAGAGGGCGACGTGGTAGGTCTGCACCTCGACGGCGGGGGAGAGCGTGACCTCCGCGGCGCGGCATGCCGATTCGAAGGCGATGCCGAGCGGGTCGGCGCCGCGCAGGCCGATGAAGGGTAGGGCCGCGAGGTCGGCGAGCGTGCAGTCGCCGCGTCCCGCGTGACCCGGCGGGAAGATCGCGACGAGGGTGCCCTGCGCGACGTCGGTGCGGGTGAGGCCGGGATGCGGCGGCGGGTCGAAGGCGAAACCGAGGTCGAGTTCGCGCAGGAGCACGCCTTCGGCGACTTCCGCGGCGTGCAGCGTCTCGACCTCCAGCACCGTGTCGGGGTGACGGCGGCGGAAGGCGGCGATGGCGCGGGGGAGGATGTCGAGGGACAGCGCCGGGGCCGCGGCGACGCGCAGGCGGCCGCCCCCGCCGGCGCGGAGGGAGCGGGCGAGGCGGCGGAGGTGGTCGAGGCCGGCGAAGACGCGCTCGCCTTCCGCGTGCAGGGCGAGGGCTTCGGGGGTGGGGTGCAGGCGGCCCTTCACGCGGTCGAAGAGGCGGAAGCCCAGCGCGTCCTCCGCCTGCTGCAGCGCGCGGGTGGCGGCGGGCTGCGACATGTTCAGGAGTTGCGCGGCGCCGGAGACGGTGCCTGAGAGCATGACGGCGCGCAGGACTTCCGCGTGGCGCAGTCTCATGGAAGGGAGCGCATCACGGGGTGAAGCCGTCCAGCGGGATCGGCGCGGGACGGCCGGCGAGGAGGTCGGCGACGACGCGGCCCGATCCCATGGCTAGCGTGAAGCCGAGGCCGCCATGGCCGATGTTGAGGTGCAGGTTCGGGATGCCCGGCGCGGGGCCGAGGATGGGCAGCCAGGATGGCGTCGCGGGGCGCAGGCCGGCCCAAGGGCGCAGCGTCCGCCAGTCCGTCGCGTCGGGGAAGGCTTCCTGCGCCTGGCGGATCAGGAGGTCGAGGCGGGAGAGGTCGAAGTCGGTGGAATAGCCGACGATGTCCGCCATCCCCGCGACGCGCAGGTCGCGGCCGAGGCGGGCATAGACGGTCTTGTGCGCGTAGTCCGTGACGCTGATCCGCGGCGCCGCGTCGTCGCGGTGGATGGGGAGCGTGAGGGAGTAGCCCTTCAGCGGATAGATCGGCGCGCGGATGCCGAGGGGGCGGAGCAGGCGCGTGGCGCCGACGCCCATGGACATCACGACGGCGTCGGGTTCGATCACGTCCTGGTCCGTCGCGACGCCGACGACGCGGTTGCCGGCGAGGAGGATCTGGCGGGCCTCCTGGCCGAATCGGAACTCGACGCCGAGGTTGCCGTCGCGCATCGCGGATTCGAGGCCGGCGCAGAACAGGCGGCATTCCGCCGCGTCCTCCCCGCGCGTGAGGATGCCGCCGGCGAGGCGGTGCGCGATGCGGGAGAGGGAAGGTTCGATCGTGAGGCACTCGGCGGCGGTCAGGGCTTCCTGTTCGGAACCCAGCTGACGCTGGTAGTCGAGGAGGCGCTTCGCGGCTTCGAAGCCCGGCGCGTCGGAATAGACGACGAGTTTGCCGGCGTGGCGGAAGGCGCAGTCGATCGCCTCGTCCTCGATCACGGCGCGAGTCAGGTCGCGGGACAGGAACGAGAGGAGGAGCAGGCGGCGGGTCGAAAGGTCGGCGTCGCGCGCGTTGCAGGCGGCGAGGAAACGCAGGCCCCATTCCCACTGATGCGGGTCCAGGCGCGGGCGGAAGCGCACGGGGCTGTCGCCGCGCAGGAGCCAGACCGGCAGCTTGGAGATGATGCCGGGGCCGGCGAGCGGGGCGACGTAGGAGTAGGAGAGTTGCCCTCCGTTGGCGTGCGAGGTTTCCAGCGCGACGCCGCGGCGGCGTTCGAGGATGGTGACGGCGTGGCCGTCGCGCGCGAGGCAATAGGCGGCGGCCAACCCGGTCACGCCGGCGCCGAGGACGAGGACTTTCACGCCGTCAGGATGGCGGAAGCGCGGACGGCCGTCGAATGCGCGTGGGCTGGCCCGGCATGCGCCGGGGTTATAGCCGTCCCCGCACCGTCCAGAGTTCCGGGAAGAAGCGGCGCTCCACGGCTTTGGCGAGGTAGGAAACGCCGGCGGAGCCGCCCGTGCCGGTGCGGCCGCCGATGATGCGTTCCACCGTGCTCATGTGCCGGAAGCGCCAGGTGCGGTGGGCGTCGTCGAGGTCCACGAGTTCCTCGGCGAGTTCGTAGAGGTCGAAGAGACGGGCGCTGTCGCGGTAGACGGTTTCCCAGGCCGCGACGACGCCTTCGTTCGGCTGGTGCGGCGTGGCGGGGTCGCGGTCGAGGACCTCGCGCGGGACGGGGATGCCGCGCCGGGACAGCAGGGCCAGCGCCTCGTCGTAGAGGGACGGCGCGTGGAAGGCGCCCTCGAGCACCGCCCGGATGTCCTGCCGGTGCGCGTGGGGACGCAGCATGAAGGCGTCGCGGGCGCCCAGCTTGATCTCCAGCAGGCGGTAGCCCCAGGACTGGAAGCCGGAGGAGGAGCCGAGCGAGCCGCGGAAGGAGAGGTAGTCGGCGGGCGTCATCGTCGTCAGCACGTCCCAGGCGGAGACGAGCTGGCGCTGGATGGAGGAGACGCGGGCCATCGCCTTGAAGGCTTGCCCGGGGTCGTCGGCGCGGAGGCGCGCGCAGGCCAGTTCCAGTTCCCGGTTCATCAGCTTCATCCACAGTTCCTGGACCTGGTGGATGACGATGAAGAGCATCTCGTCGTGCTGGTCGGAGAGCGGTTGCTGCGCGGCCAGGAGCGCGTCGAGGTTGAGGTAGTCCGTGTAGGACATCCGCTCCGAGAAGTCGGTGCGGATGCCCGCGCCTTCCCGCGGCGCGTGCTCGGGCCCGGAGGGGCCGTCAGCCACGGCGGCCTTCCCGCGCCTCGCGGACGTAGCGCTCGAGGTCGGGGAGTTCGATCGCGCCGGGGATCAGGCGGTCGCCGATGACCAGCGCCGGCGTGCCCTCGACGCCGAGGCGCTGGGCGAGGGCGAGGTTCGTCTCGATGCGGCGCATGATCGCGGGGTCGTCCATGTCGCGGCGCAGGCGCGCCCAGTCGAGGCCGGCGCGCTGGGCCTCGGCCTGGATGACCGTTTCCGGCGTGTCGGTGCGCAGGCGCATGAGGGCGTCGTGCAGCGCCTCGTACTTGCCCTGGCGCTGGGCGGCGAGGAGGGCGCGGCTGGCGAGGGTGGAGTTGGGGCCGAGGATCGGCAGGTCCTTCAGCACGACACGCACGTTGCGGTCGCGCTGGAGCAACTGGTTCAGCGCGGGCTGGAAGGACCGGCAGTAGCCGCATCGCGCGTCGAAGAACTCGACGATCGTCACGTCGCCGCGGGCGTTGCCCTTGATCGGGTCGTCGGCGGTGCGGAACAGGGCCTCGGCGTTGGCGAGGAGCGCCTGGCGGCGGGTTTCCTCCTGCGCGGCTCGGTCGCTCTCCTGCAGGGCGCCGATGGCGTCACGGAGGATGGAGGGGTCGCGGCGCAGGGCGTCCCGCAGGACGGAGACGATCTCCTCCCGCTGCTCCGTCGTGAAGGAGGGCGCCGCGGCGGGTTGCGGCGGGGTGGTCGGCGAAGGAGTGGTCTGCGCGGGGGCGGCGCCGGCGAGGGTGACGCTGGCGGCCAGGGCGAGGAGGAAGCGCCGCATCGGGGAGTCCTTGTGGTCCGGGAGGAAGGCGTGGCCCGTCGGGAGGCGGGGCGCAAGGGCCTTGCGGGCGGGGCGGCAGGCGCGGCGCAGGGGCAGTGAGGTCAGGGGGGCGGGGGGGCCCTCCCCTTGCGCCCGCGGCTACGCTGTGGCCAGGAACGCGGCGACGAGGACGGCCGCGCCGCGGCCGGAACGATGCCGGAGGACGCGATGCAGCGAGGGTGGACCGCCCGTGTGCGGGGCGGGGGCATGGCCCGGCGGACGGCGCTGGCGGCCTCCGCGGTGCTGCTGGCGGGCTGCTCCTCCCTCTCGAGCGTCGTGAGCGGCGGGACCCAGGCGCAGCCCGGGCAGCGCGGCTACGTCACGGGTTTCGTGGGATACGTGGTCGCCGAGGAGCCGCGCGCGGCGGTCGTCGGGCGCGACATGCTCTCGGCCGGGGGGTCGGCGGCGGATGCTGCTGCGGCGGCGGCCTTCGCGCTGTCCGTGACGCTGCCCTCGCGGGCGGGGATCGGGGGCGGCGGGGCGTGCCTCGCCTACAACCCGCGCCGCAATGAGACGGAGGCCTTCGTCTTCCTCCCCGGCGCGCGGTCCGGCGTTCCGGCGGGGGCGGACCGTCCCGCCGCGGTGCCGCTGATGGCGCGCGGCCTCTTCGCGCTGCACGCGCGGCAGGGGCGCCGGCCCTTCGAGGAGACGATCGCCCCGGCCGAGGCCTTGGCGCGGTTCGGCACGACGGTGTCGCGGGCGCTGGCGGAAGACCTTTCGGCGGTATCCGGGCCGCTGATGGCCGATCCGGGCGCGCGGGCCGTCTTCGCGCCGGGCGGGCAGGTGCCGGGCGTCGGGCAGAACCTCGTCCAGCCGGACCTCGCGACCACCCTGGCTGCGATGCGGACGGCGGGGGTCGGCGACCTGCACCAGGGCGGGCTGGCGCGGCGGCTGGAGGCGGCGAGCGCGATCGCCGGCGGGGCGCTCACGGTGCCGGAATTGCGGGCCGCCCTGCCGCAGGCCGTGGCGCCGGTGTCGGAACGGCTGGGGAGCGACGTGCTCTACACGCCGCCGTTGGCGGTGGATGGCGGCGCTACGCTCGCGGCCTTCCGGGCCGCGGCGAACGGGCAGGCGCCCGGCGCGGTCGGCGGCACGGTGCCGGCCAGCACGGCGCTGGTGGCGCAGGACCGGGACGGCGGAGCGGTGACCTGCGCCTTCACGATGAACAACCTGTTCGGGACGGGCCGGGTCGCGCCGGGGATGGGCTTCCTGCTCGCGGCGGCGCCGAACATCGGGGCGGTGACGCCGCCACCGCTCGGCATGCTGCTGGTGGCGAACGCGCCGACGTCGCAGATGCGCTACGCCGGCGCGGGGTCGGGCCAGGGCGCGGCACCGGCGGCGGCGGGCGGGCCCGCGGGGCTGCACCTGGTGCGCCGCGCCTCGTTGCCGGACGCGGTGGTGGCGGGGGCGCCGGAGCCCGGGCGCGCCGTCGCCATTTCCTGCAGCGGGATCGGGGCAAATACCTGCGCGGCGATCGCGGATCCGCGGGGGACCGGGCTGGCCTCGGGCGGGAACTGACGTGACGCTGTTGCCATGGGGCTGAAGGTCGGGCGGGGGGCGCACGCGCCGCCCTTCCTCGTCATGGACGTGATCGCGGCGGCGAATGCGCGGGCCGCGTCGCTGCGGCCCGGCGAGCCCGGCGTGCTGCGGATGGAGGTGGGACAGCCCGGGACGGGCGCGCCGCGCGGGGCCGCAGAGGCTGCGATTGCGCGCTGCGGGACGGGCTGCCCATGGGGTATACCGAGGCCTTCGGGCTGCGGTCGCTGCGCGCGCGCATCGCGGCTCATCATGCGGCGCGCTACGGGCACGCCATCCCGGCGGAGCGGGTGGCGGTGACGGTCGGGGCGTCGGGGGCGTTCCCGCTGGCCTTCCTCGCGGCCTTCGATCCGGGGGACCGGGTGGCGATGGCCGCGCCCTACTACCCGCCCTACGTGAACGTCCTGACGGCGCTGGGGATGGTGCCGCAGGCGCTGCCCTGCGACGCCTGCACGCGCTTCCAGCCGACGGTCGCCATGCTGGAGCGGCTGGACCCGCGGCCGGCGGGGCTGATCGTCGCCTCCCCGTGCAATCCCGCGGGGACGATGCTGGCGCCGGAGGAACTGGCGGCCATCGCGCGCTGGTGCGCGGCGAACGGGGTGCGGCTGATCTCCGACGAGATCTACCACGGGCTGTCCTACGGCATGACGGAGGCGACGGCGGCGGCGCATTCGGATTCCGCCATCGTCGTGAATTCGTTCAGCAAGTACTTCTCGATGACGGGGTGGCGCATCGGCTGGATGGTGCTGCCGGAGGATCTGGTGCGGCCGGTCGAGCGGATCGCGCAGAACATGTTCATCTCCGCGCCGCACGTGGCGCAGGTCGCGGCGGAGGCGGCCTTCGACTGCGTGGAGGAGCTGGAGGGCAACCGCGCGGCCTATCGGCGCAACCGGGAGGTGCTGCTGGCGGGGCTGCCGGCGGCGGGGTTCGACCGGATCGCGCAGGCGGACGGCGCCTTCTACCTGTGGTGCGACGTGGGGCGCCTGACGAATGACAGCCCGGACTTCTGCGCGCGCATGCTGGCGGAAGCGGGGATCGCGGCGACGCCGGGCGTGGACTTCGACGCGGAGCGCGGGGCGCGATTCGTGCGGTTCTCCTATTGCGGGGCGGAGGGTGACATCGCGCAGGCGCCGGGACGGCTGGCGCGGTGGTTGCAGCGATAGGGGCGTGTTCCGCCTTCCGACCGCCTTCGACCCTACGTTCCTGCTGCGTGCCGGCGTGACGCTGCTGGTGCTGGCGGCGGTGGAGGCGGCGCGGGTGCTCTACGTCATGCCGCGCGGGGCGGTGGGCGACGCGGTGGCGATCTACGTCGCGGTGCTGCTGGGCGGGCTGTTCACGCTGCCGTCGCGCGCGGGGGTGCTGGACGAGGCCGCGGGGGTGGCCGGGTTCCTGCTGGCGCCGGTGGCGGTCGGCGGTCGGGTTGCTGGCGCTGCCCTGGGCGGTGGGGGCGGTGGACCTGCGGCTCGGCGCGGTGGTGCTCGGGGGCGGGGTGGTGGCCGCGCTCGCGGTGCTCATGGCGACGGCGCTGGTGCCTGCCGGAAGCTGGGCGCGGCGGGCGGGGGACGATCCGCTGGCGCGGACGGCGGGTGCGGCGGCGGGACTGCTGCGGTCGCACTTCCTGCCGGGAGGCGTGGCGGCGGCGGGCTTCGTGGTGGGGTCGCTCCTCCGCGGCTAGGCCGGCTTTGGGCTGGCGGTCGCGGGCATCACCGTGTCAGGGCGACCGCCTGTGGGGTGCAGGCCGTGCGTCGAGGGGTTGCCGCGGGTGGAGGTCCTCCGGGTCGGCGTTCCTGACGGAGCGGTCGTCAGGGCGGCGGGGGTCAGGGCGGCGGGTCGGACCAGGGGCCGGTCGCGTAGCGGCCGTCGCCGGGGGCGTGACGGGGTCGTGGGTGCAGAGGATCTCGACCTCCCCTGCCCTCTCCGCCGCCAGGCCGCGGAGCAGGGCGGCGGAGGCGTGCCTGGCCTCGCCGTTGGCCTGCATCATCGCCTCGTAGGACTTGGCCAGCGGTGGGGCGGCGCCTTCCGCGCGGAGTTCGCTGTGCATGAAGATCGCGTCGCCGGCGTGAAGAACCCAACCCCCTCCCTCGGCGCGCCCCGTGTCGATGGCGACGCCGCAATGGCCGCGCGTGTGGCCGGGCAGGGGGACGAGCAGGATGCCGGACGGGGCGCCGTGTTCGAGCGCCAGGGCCTGCAGGCCCATCCATTCGGTGCGGGCGTCGCGGGGGTCGTAGGTCTTCATGTCCGCGGGAAGTTGGGCGGGCTGGTAGCGCTGGCGCTCGATCACGCCGGCGCGCTCCACGGCGGCCGCGGCCTCGAAGGCGTGGACGTGGACCGTGGCGTTCGGGAAGTCGTGAATGCCGCCGGCATGGTCGAAGTCGAGGTGCGTCATGACGATGTGGCGCACGTCTTCCGGCCGGTGGCCGAGGGCGCGGAGACGGGCGACGGCGGTGTCGTCCGGGTTCAGGTCCGGGCGGTCGGCGGTGGCCATGGCGGGGAGGCGTTCGGCCGGCGTCTCGATGTCGCGGAGGCCGAAGCCGGTGTCCACAAGGACAAGTCCGTCATCGGCTTCGGCGACAAGGCATCGGCAGGCCAGGCGCGCGGGACCGAGGCCGTTCGTGAGCCCGTCCCAGAACCGGCCGCCATAGGGGCGCATGCAGCCGCAGTTGATGACATGGAGGCGCATGGGGGTCGAACGCGGCGGCGGGCGGGTTGTTGCCGGGCGGGGGCGGCCCCCGTCCGCCAAATCGCGGCTGATGCCCGGTGCGTCGTTTACTTGTTCCAAAGCCAGTCGATGACGAGGAAAGCTGTCGGCAGGCCAAGGATGGCCCAGAAGATCCAGTCGAACATTTGCGGCATGTTAAGTTCCTCCGTGTGACGGCGTGCGTCATCTACGGAAGCCGCGGGTGGGAGTTGCGAGTTGGTCGTGCTGCGCGGTTCACGTGCGCGCGGCGTCGGTCACGGTGACGCCTGGGGCGGTGCCTTCAGTGTGCGGCGATATGCCGGTCGAAGGCGGCAGCGATGGCGCCGGGCTGGGCGGTGTGGCCGCTGAAGAGGCGGAAGCCGTCCTCGGCCTGGGCGATGGACATCTCGCGGCCCGGCATGAGGGGGCAGCCGAGGCGCTGGGCGGCCTGGAGGAGCGGGGTCATGGGGGTGGTAGACCGCGTCGGCGACCCAGTGGCCCGGGTGGAGCGCGGCGGAGTCGAGCGGGGTGGTCGTGTCGGGAAGCATCCCGGCCGGGGAGGCGTTGACGATGCCGCGGGCGCCCTCGGCGGCGGATTCGGCGGATGCCGCGGGGGTGAAGCGAGCGGGGCCCCACTCGCCGGCCTCGGCGGCGAGGGCGGCGGCGCGGGTGGGGTCCTGGTCCACGACGCGGACCTCCGGCACGCCGGCCTGGGACAAGGCCCAGGCGATGGCACGGCCGGCGCCGCCGGCGCCGATGAGGACGGCGGGGCCGGTCCTCAGCGTGGTGCTGCCGATCGTGGCAAGCAGGGCGGCGAGGAAGCCGGTGCTGTCCGTGTTGTGGCCGGTCAGGCGGCCGTCGCGGACCGTGATGCAGTTCACGGCGCCGATCTGGCGCGCGCCGTCGTCCAGCGCGTCGAGGTGCGGGATGACGGCCTGCTTGTAGGGGAAGGTGACGTTGATGCCGGCGAAGCCGATGAGGCGCAGGCCGTCGAGGATGCGCCGGATCGTGTCGTCATTCGCGTCCTGCACGGCGATGAGGTGGTAGCGGAGGTCGAGGCCGACGGACGCGCCGGCGGCCTCCATCATCGCGGGGGCGGCGGAGTGGGCGATCGGGTAGCCCAGCAGCCCCAGCAGGACGCGCGGCTTCAAGACCGGTAGGACCCGTTGATGTCGATGTAGCCGTGCGTCAGGTCGCAGGTCCAAACCGTCGCGTGGCCCTTGCCGAGGCCGATGTCCACGGTGATCTCGATCTCGCGGCCCTTCATGTGCTGGGCGACGGGGGTTTCGTCGTAGTCGGGGCGGAGGCCGCCGTCCCTGGCGATCCAGGTGCCGCCCATGCCGACCGAGAGGCGGTCGCGGTCGGCGGGTTCGCCGGCCTTGCCGACGGCCATGACGACGCGGCCCCAGTTCGCGTCCTCGCCGGCGATGGCGGTCTTCACGAGCGGGGAATTGGCGATGGCGAGGCCGATGCGCTTGGCCGAGGAGTCGCTGACGGCGCCGGTGACGTCGATGCGGATGAGTTTCTGCGCGCCTTCCCCGTCGCGCACGACCTGCAGGGCGAGGTCGAGGAGGACGGCGTCGAGGGCCGCCTGGAAAGAATCGAGCGAGGCGCCGGAGAAGGCGGCGACCTTCGGGTGGCCTGCCTGGCCCGTGGCGAAGAGGAGGACGGTGTCCGAGGTCGAGGTGTCGCTGTCCACGGTCGTGTTGTTGAAGGACGCCTCCGTCGCGCGGCGCAGGCAGGCCTGGAGGACGCCGGCGGGGATGGCGGCATCGGTCGCGACGAAGCAGAGCATCGTCGCCATGTCCGGCGCGACCATGCCGGAGCCCTTGGCGATGCCGGCGATGGTGACCGCCGTGCCGCCGATCTCCGCGGTGCGGGCGGAGGCCTTGGGGAAGGTGTCGGTCGTCATGATGCCGCGCGCGGCGTCGGCCCAGCCGCGGGCGGACAGGGTGTCGCGCAGCGCGGGGAGGGCGGCGGTGAGCTTTTCGACGTTCATCACCTGGCCGATGACGCCGGTGGAGGCGAGGAAGACCTCCGACTGATCGCAGCCGACGAGCGCGGCTGCGGCGGTGGCGGTGGCTTCCACGGCCTCGACGCCCGCGCGCCCCGTGAAGACGTTGGCGTTGCCGGCGTTGGCGACGAGGGCGCGGGCGGTGCCTCCCTTGAGGGCGGAGCGACACCAGTCGATCGGTGCGCCGGGGCACTTGTTGGAGGTGAAGACGCCGGCGACGGTCGTGCCCTCGGCGAACTCCATCATCATCACGTCGGGGCGGCCCTGGTAGCGCAGGCCGGCGGCGGCGACGCCCAATCGCACCCCGGCCACCTCCGGCAGCGAGGGCAGCGGGACCATCAGGGGGGAGACGGGGATCGGGTTGGGCATCACAGGCGCGCTTCGCTGGCGCTCCGGCGGGGGCCGGCGCTCGGGAGAGGCGGTATGGAGGAGGGGCGGCGGGGGGACAAGCGCGCGGCGGGCGGGCGGCCGCGGATGTGGGCGCGGACGCGCTGCGGCTTCGTGGTGCCGCGCGGCAGGCGGACGTGGGGGCGGACCTGGACCGGACCGGACGCCTTCCCCTGGCGGTCGGCGGCGTGCACGGCGCGACAGGCGTCCGTGACACAGTCGGCGCAGTCCGGGCGTTCCGGGTGGTACGGCTGCCAGTACCGGGCGTCGCGGATCGCTCGAGGAAGAAAGCCGGGCGTGATGGTCAGGGCATCGGGCATCCGCACCGCCATGGGATGCCGTGCTATTACCCTGCGACTGTCGCTTGATGACCTTGCTTCCAGAAGGAAGCTACTCCGCCGCCATCTCGATCGCCTTCGCGTCGCCCGGCTTGTTCTCGGCGCCCCAGAGTTTCCGGGTGGACATGAAGCGGGAGACGAGGAAGTCGCCGGACAGGACGGGTTCGTACTTCGCGTCCGCGTCGGAGACGCCGAGCGCGCGCGGATCCACGAGGGTGCGGAAGTCGGGGTTGCAGAACAGCGGCATGGAGATGCGGTCCGCGTTCTTCTTGTGGATCACGCGGTGGATCGTCGCCTGGAAGCGGCCGTTGGTCCAACGTTTCATGAGTTCCCCGATGTTGATGACGTAGGAGCCGGGGATGGGCGGGACGTCGAGGTAATCGCCGTTGCGGTCCATCACCTGCAGGCCGCCGGAGGAATCCTGCCAGAGGATGGTGACGATGCCGTGGTCCGTGTGCGCGCCGGAGGCCACTTCGGTCGCACCGATCGAGAGCGCGGTCTCGTGCGGCCAATAGTGGTTCAGGACCATGTCGGCGACAGGCTTGGTGAAGTGGCGCGAGAAGAAGTCGGGCGCCTGGCCCAGGTAGAGGGCGAAGCCTTCCAGGACCTTCATGCCGACGCCGTAGCAGCCCCAGTAGTAGGCGAGCAGCGCGTCCTCGAAGCCCGGGAGGTCGGGGAACTTGTTGGGGGCGTAGAGCGGGGTGCCGGCCAGGACCTCCGGGTCATCGGCGGCCACGGGGAAGCCGAGGTCGAAGAAGTCGCGGGCGAAGGTGAGGCCGGAGCGGTGGACGACGTCTTCCTGCCCGCGGTAACCACGGTTGTTGCGGTCGGATGCGACTTTTCTCCGTTCCTCGATGGGGAGGGAGAAGAATTCGTGGGCCTTGGCGTAGGCGCGCTCCATCGTGGCCAGCGGCACGTCGTGGCCGACCGCGTAGAAGAAGCCGATCTCGTCGCAGGCCTTGCCGATTTCCGCTGCGACGCGCGCGCGGGCGTCGGGGTCGTCGCCGTAGAGGCCGGAGATATCCACCTTCGGAATCGTCTTCATCAGCCGCGCTCCTTGCCTTGGGGTTCACGCCAGTCGAGGCGTCGTCCGATCCAGTGGACGAGGCCGTAGACGGCCAGCGACAGCGTCGTCGCGATCAGCGCGACGGCGTAGACCTGGTCGCCGCGATAGGTCTGCATGGCCCGGTTGATGACGTAACCCAGGCCTTCGGAGGAGATCATCCATTCGGCGGAGATCGCGACGATCACGGCGGACGTGCCGGCGATCTGCTGCGCCGCGATGATGTGCGGGACGGCGAAGGGGAGGCGGACGGAACGGAAGGTTTCCCACCACGTCGCGTTGAGGATGCGCATGCGGTCCAGCAGCACCTCGTCCGCCGCGCGCAGGCCCTGCATCGTGTTGACCAGCACGGGGAAGAAGCAGGCGAGCGCGACGACGCCGGCCTTGGACCAGGGCGTGTCGCCGATCGCGAGCATGAGGACGGTGACGAGCGCGACGTAGGGGACGTTTCGCAGAGTGATCGCGGCGGGCATGAGCGCCTGGCGCGTCAGCGGGATGGTGTCGAAGAGGATGGCGAGGCCGATGCCCACGACGTTGGCGATGAGCAGGCCCAGCGTCGCGACGGTGAGGGTGGAGACGAGGTTCGTCGCGATGAGGTCGTGATCGGTGACCAGCGTCTCCAGCACGCGTTCGGGGCGCGGGATGACGAAGGCGGGGAGGCCGGAGAAGAGGATCGCGAGGTACCAGAGGCCGAGGATCGAGAGGATCGGGAGGACGACCCGGAAGACGGTGCCGGCCCAGGCCAGGGGGAAGCGCGGGGCGTGGCGGCGTTCGGTCGGCTGCGCGACCGTGTCGAGGGCGGCGTGGCTCATGCCGCAATCTCCGCACCGAAGAGGAGGCGGCGCACGCGCGCCGCGGTTTCGAGGAAGACGGGGTCACGGCGGAAGGAAGCGGGGCGCGGGCGGGGGATGGGAACCGGGACGATCTCGGTCACGCGGCCCGGGGAGGGCGAGAAGACGAGGATGCAGTCGGCGAGGAGGATCGCCTCCTCGATGTGGTGGGTGACGAAGAGGACGGTCTTGGGGCGCGCGGCGAGCTCACGGTCGAACCAGGCGCCGATTTCTTCGCGCTTCATTTCGTCCAGCGCCGAAAAGGGCTCGTCCATCAGCAGTACGGCCGGGTCGTGTGCGATGGCGGAGGCGAGGTTCACGCGTTGCAGCATGCCGCCGGAGAGCTCGCGGGGGCGCTTTCCCTCGTGGCCGGCGAGGCCGAAGTCGCGGAGAAGGTCCTCGGCGGGGAAGCCGGTGCGGCCGGCGATGCGCTGGGTGAAGCGGATGTCGGCGAGGGCGGCTTTCCAGGGCAGCACCGCCGGGCGCTGGGAGACGAGGCCGAGGGAGCGGTTGCGGCGCGCCTGGGAGGCGGGAACGCCGCCAATGCGGACCTCACCTTCCGACGGCGTCTCCAGGTCGGCGACGATGCGGAGCAGCGTGGTCTTGCCGCAGCCGGAAGGGCCGATGAGCGCGACAAACTCGCCGGCCGCGATGTCGAGCGTCGTGCGGTCGAGCGCGAGGCGGTCGCCAAAGCGGCGGGAGACGCCGCGGATGGAGATCGGCGCGGCCATGGCCGGCGCGTCCCGCGGCCGCTACGCGGGCCGCGGCGCGGGCAGGAAGCGGTTCGTCATGATGTCGGCCGGGGCGACGTCACGGGGGATCTCGTTCGCCTCGCGCAGGACGGCGGAGTTCTCGGACCAGACCGCGTCCTCCATGAACAGCAGGCCGGAGCGGTTGGTGGCGTCGGAGACGTAGAGCGGGTTCTGGACGTTCCAGCGCCAGGTCAGACGCTCGGCGCTTTCCACCTGGCCGGGGAAGCGTGCGACGACGGTCACGCTCTCCGCGGGGTTGTCGAGAATGAAGCGGACGGCGCGCTGCACGGCGCGGAGGTAGCCCTGAACGACCTCCGGATTGTCTTGCGCGAAGCGGGTCGTGGTGAAGATGGTGTCGGCGTAGGAGCGGACGCCCCAGCGGCCGAAGCGGATGCCCTGCCAGGTCTTCCCGCGGAGGTTCGCGGGGGCGTCGGGCTTCGCGATCTCCTGCTCGATCTGATAGGCCTGGTTCGTCACCCAGCCGAGGAAGTAATCGACGCGGCCGACGAGCAGCGGCTCGGCGTTCGCCTGCGCGGTGACGATGCGGACGCGGTCGGGGTTGACGCCGTTCACGCGGGCCAGGGCGCGAACGAGGTATTCGGAGCCGGCCTGCACACCGACCGACTTGCCGTCGAGGTCGCGCGGCGTCGGCTCGGGGTCCCCCGGGTTGGCGAGGCGGAGGAGGGCGGCGGGGCCCTGCTGGTAGAGCGTGCCGACGGCGATGACGTCCACCGGATCCCGTGCGACCTTTGCGGCGATGAGATGGGAGGAGGAGGTGGCGAGGCCGAACTGCGCCTGGCCCACCGCGACGGTCGGGATGGGGTTCCGGCCCGGGCCGCCATCCATGATGCGGTGCTGGATGCCCTCGGCCTCGAAGTAGCCCTGGGCCTCGGCGACGATGATCGCGGCGAATTCGCCGTTGCGGAGCCAGCCGAGCTGGGTGGCGGCGGGGATGAGGCGGCGCTGCGAGAGCGCAGGGCGGGCGAGCGTCGCCGCGCTGGCGGCGAGGAGGGTGCGGCGTCCGAGGAGGATTCGGCGGATGGTCATGCGGCGGTCCTCGCGGGGCCCGGGGCGGGGAGATCAGTCTCCGCCCGCGGGGCGTTCACCGGCAAGGGGCAGCAAGCGTCATGCCATCGGGGGCCGTACGGCCCCGGCGGGTCAGTAGCCCCGATAAGGGCGGCCGCGGCCGACCCAGACCTGGCGGCAGACGTTGCGGCTCACGCTGACGGGCCGGCCGAAGCGGTCGCGGCGGACGACAGTGACGGGGCGGCAGCGCGTGACGTAGCGGACGTCCTCCAGCAGGGTCGCGTCCGCGGCGGCGATACCGGCGAGCGGGGCGGCGGAGGGCATGGCGGCGGTTGCCGTGCCGGTCGCACCGAGGGCGCCGCCGAGGGCGAGGGCGGCGGCGAGGGCGGTGCGGGTCAGTCGGGTCATCGGCGTCTCCTGTCTCAATTCACGACGCGGGACATTACGCGTGGCGTCCGCGGCGGTTCCATGGCGAGTCCGTGGCGCTCGCGGGACCGACGTTGACAGGGGCGAGAGCGGTCCGCCAGGGTCCGCGGCGAGGGGTGCCGCGATCACCCCGTGAGGCCCCGGCCGAAGCATCGCGTCCACACCCCCGTGACGAGGAGCGGACGCCCATGCCGGGTCCCGACAGGATCTCCGTGAGCCAGTTGGCGCGTTTGGTCGGCCTGCCGGACTCGCCGGTCATCCTGGATGTCCGGACGGAGGAGGATTTCGCGGCCGATCCGCGACTGATCCCCGGCAGCCGATGGCGCGACTGGCGTCGGGCGGAGGATTGGGCGGGCGGGCTGCCGCCGGGGTCGGTCGTGGTGTCGTGCCAGCGCGGGTTGAAGCTGAGCCAGGGGGTCGCGGCCTGGTTGCGGCACGTCGGGCGCGCGGCGGAGACGCTGGAAGGCGGGTTCGCGGCCTGGGAGGCCGCCGGGCTGCCGCTGGTGGACAGCACGGCGCTGCCGGCGCGGGACGCGGCGGGGCGGACGGTCTGGGTGACCCGGGCGCGGCCGAAGGTGGACCGGATCGCCTGTCCCTGGCTGATCCGGCGCTTCCTGGACCCGGATGCCGTCTTCCTGTTCGTGGCCGCGTCGGAGTTGATGGCGGTTGCCGAAAGGTTCGGCGCGACGCCCTTCGACGTCGAGGGAGTGCGGTGGAGCCATGAGGGGCCGCTCTGCACCTTCGACACGATGCTTGCCGGGTTTGGGCTGCGGTCGCCGGCGCTGACGCGGCTGGCGACGATCGTGCGGGGGGCGGATACGGCGCGGCTTGACCTCGCGCCGGAATGCGCGGGGCTGCTGGCGGCCTCGCTCGGGCTGTCGCGGATGCACCAGGATGACCTCGCGCAGCTGGAGGCGGGGATGGCACTCTACGACGCATTCCATCGCTGGTGCCGGGACGCGACGGAGGAGACGCATGACTGGCCGGCGCCCGCGGCGAAGGTGCCGGCATGACGGCGGACGGGATGGATACGGCGGGGGCCGCTCAGCGCGCACCATCACTCCCGGCCATGCCGTCCTTCGCGGAAGCGGTGCGGGTCTGGCTGCGGATCGGGCTGCTATCCTTCGGGGGACCCGCGGGGCAGATCGCGTTGCTGCACCGCGCCGTCGTGGATGAGCGGCGGTGGATCGGGGAGCGGCGGTTCCTCCATGCGCTGAACTTCTGCACGCTGCTTCCGGGGCCGGAGGCGCAGCAACTCGCGACCTATCTCGGCTGGCTGATGCACGGGGTGCGGGGCGGGCTGGCCGCGGGGACGTTGTTCGTGGTGCCGGGGGCGACCGTCATGCTCGCGCTGTCGGTGCTCTACGCGACCGTCGGGAGCGTGCCGGTCGTGTCGGCGCTGTTCTACGGGCTGAAATGCGCGGTGCTCGTGCTGGTCGTGGAGGCGTTGATCCGGATCGCGCGCCGCGCGCTGAAGGGACGCGCGGCCTGGGCGCTGGCGGGGGCGGCGTTCGTCGCGCTCTATGCGCTGCACGTGCCGTTCCCGGTGATCGTGCTGGGGGCGGGGCTGGTGGGGTACCTGATGCCGGCAGCCTTCTCGGGCGGGGGGCACGGGGCGGCGAAGGGCGACTCCCCTGCCCTGCTGGACGCGGTGCTCGCGGTGGATCCGGAGCGGCCGGAACGCCAGGCGCGGGCGGCGCGGCGCGCCGGCGTGATCGCGGTCGCGGCCTGGCTGGCCCCGGTGGCACTGCTGCTGCTCGTCGGCGGGACGTACCGGGACGTCGCGCTGCTCTTCTCCAAGATGGCGGTCGTGACCTTCGGGGGTGCCTACGCGGTCCTGGCCTATGTCGCGCAGGAGGCGGTGGAGTCCTACCGCTGGCTGGCGCCGGCGGAGATGCTGGTGGGGCTGGGGCTTGCGGAGACGACGCCGGGGCCGCTCATCCTCGTGCTGCAGTTCGTCGGGTTCCTGGCGGGGTTCCGGGCGCCGGAGGGGCTGTCGGCGGTCGCGGGCGGGGTCGCGGCTTCGGTGTTGACGCTGTGGGTGACCTTTGCCCCATGTTTCGCCTTCGTCTTCCTCGGCGCGCCGGTGGTGGAGCGCTTGCAGGGACATCGCGCGCTGTCCTCGGCACTCGCGGCGGTGACGGCGGCGGTGGTCGGGGTGATCGCGAACCTCGCGCTGTGGTTCGGGCTGCGGGTGCTGTTCCGGGAGACGGTGCGGGTGGGCGCATGGCCGGCGGTGGACGTGCCGGTGCCCGGGAGCCTTGATCCGCTGGCGGCGGCGATCGCCGGGTTGGCGGCGCTGTGCGTGTTCCGGCTGCGGCTGGGGGTGGTGCCGACGCTGGGCGTGGCGGCGGTGGCGGGCGTGGTGCTTCGGCTGACCTTCGGGTGACCCCGGGAGGCCCGGGGGCAAGGCCGGACGGCATCAGAACTCCGCCCAAGCCTCGGCGGTCGCGGCGCCGGCCGCTGCGGCGCGGCGGATCGGGCGGATCCTCGCGGCTGGCTCCGGCAGCGCGAGGGCGGCGTAAGCCGGGGGACCTGACGCTTCGGCGACCGGGGCCGGCCTCGACAGGCCCGGGGCGGGAGCGCCGGTGTCGAAGCGCTCCAGCGCGTGGATGAGGTTCCGGCCCTCGTTCGAGAGGGAGGCGGCGGCCGCGCTCGCCTGCTCCACCGCCGCCGCGTTCTGCTGCATCACGCCGTCGAGCTGGGACACCGCACCGTTGATCTCGCGGATGCCGGTGGCTTGCTCCTTCGCGGCGGCGGCGATGGCTGACACGCGTTCCGTGACCTCGCGCACCTGGGCCACGATGCGGCCGAGCGCCTCGCTCGTCTCGGCGACGAGGCGCACGCCCTGCGACACGCCGTCGCCGGCGGACGCGATGAGGGCCTTGATGCGGCCCGCCGCTTCCGTCGCGCGGCCGGCGAGCGCCCGCACCTCGAAGGCGACGACCGCGAAGCCGCGGCCCGCATCGCCGGCCCGGGCGGCCTCCACGCCCGCGTTCAGCGCGAGCAGGTTCGTCTGGAAGGCGATCTCGTCGATCAGGCCGACGATCTGGCCGATCTCGCGCGAGGAGCGCTCGATCCCACCCATGGCTTCCATCGTGTCCCGCAGCACGGCGACGCCCGCCTCCGCCTCGCGCCGGGCCTCGCCCATCGCGTCGGACATCTGGCGCGCGCCCTGCGCGGTGCTCTCGACGGTCGCGGTGATCTCGGCCACCGCGGCGGCGGTCTGCTGCAGGGTGGAGGCGCCCTGCTCGGTCCGGCGGGCCAGGTCGGCGGCGGCGGTCGCCACTTCACCCGCGCCGTGGCCGATCTCGCGGGCGTTGCCGGATATGGCGGCGAGCGCCTCGCGCAGCGCCGCGACGGTGCGGTTGAAGTCGGCGCGCAGGCCCTCGTAGTCCGGCGCGAAGGGCTCGGCGATGCCGTCCTTCAGGTCGCCTGCGGCGAGGCGGCCGAGCCCGGCGCCGAGCGCCTCGACGACGCGCGCCTGCTCCGCAGCCCGCGCCCGGCCGGCGGCCTGGAGTTCCTCCTCCGCCGCGCGGGCGGCGGCCTTCTCCGCCTCCATCGCCTGTACGGCGAGGGCGTTTTCCCTGAAGACCTGCACGGTGCGCGCCATCGCGCCGATCTCGTCGGCGCGGTCGGCGCCAGGGACCTCGACGGACAGGTCACGGGCGGCGAGCCGTTCCATCGTTGCCCGCAGCGCCTCGAGCGGCGCCGTCATGAGCCGGCGGGCGAGCCGCATCGCGGCCCAGAGGCCGGCGAGGATGCCGGCGACCGCGAGGCCGACGGCGAGAAGGGTGCCGTGCCAGGCGCCCGCCGCCGCTTCCTCGGAGAGGCGGCGGTTCGCCTCGGTCTTCTCGACGACGAACTCCCGGATCTCGTCGTCCAGGCGCACGAGGGCAGGGTTGACGGTGAGCATGACCCGGAGCGCCGCGTCGTTCTGGTCCCGCGCGCCGAACTCCGCGGCGCGGGCGAGTTCGGTCGTGAGCGCACGCGCCTCGGCGTCGAGCCGGTCGAGGAACTCGCCATGCTCCGGCAGGAGGGCACGGGCCTCGCGCAGGCGGTCGGAGAGGCGGCCGAGGTCGGCCTCGTAGGCGGCCTGCGCCGCGCGGCCCTCGGCGCTCGCCTCGTCGTACTGGATCATGCGGTAGACGTCGTACCCCAGTGCCACCGCGTTGCGGCCGGCGCGGGCAAGGATCGGCAGCGCCGCGTCGCGCCGCTCGACGAGGTCGCGGTAGTCGCGCACGACGGCGGCGGTGTTCCAGGCGCCGTAGGCGGTCGTCAGCAGGCCGACGGCGGCGACGAGGCCGACAAGGGCGAGGACCTTGGAGGAGATGCGAAGGTTCTGCAGGCGCGACACGGGGGTCCCCTCGGCCTTGCCGTGGGCTTGGTCGCCCGCCGGTCCGGCGTGGGCACTTAGGCGGGGAGGGTGAAGGTTCCCTGAACGCCGCGGGGTCGCCCGGGGCCGGGCTTGTTCGGGGCGTTGAGCGTTGCCCCTGGAGCGTGGAGGTCCGGCGGAAGGCACAGCCTTCCTCCGGGGCTATCCGGCACGAGACCACGAAGAAGCCGGACCGAAAAGCCCGGGCACGGCTCCCCCGGGAAGCCTCAGCCCCGGCCGATGGCGCGAAGGGCTGCGCTGCGCAACGGCCCCGGCAGGCTCGCCACCGCGACCTTCGTGCGGACGCGCAGGGAGAGCGGACCGGCGCCGATCGCCTGGCGCACGGCGGGCAGGGCGTCGAAGTCCTTCCGGGCGAAGGCGGTTTCCAGGGCGGCGATCCGGCGTTCGCGGATGCTGGCACGGACCAGGTCGGCATGCGGGGCGGCGGCGGGGGTGACGGAGAGGAAGTGCTCGAGGATGCGGGCATCGCTCAGCAGCATCTTCTGCACGTCGCCGGAGTAGTTGCCGTCATGCTTGCGGATGCCGACGGTGGGTTCCATCACCACCCCGATCGGCGGATGCATGGACATGCGCAGCGCCGTGCCGAAATCGCCGGTGGCGCTGCGGTTCACCGCCTCGTCCCAGCCGCCGACGTCGCGCATGACGTCGGCGCGGGCGACCATGGCGGAGGGGAAGAAGGGCTGGAAGCGGACCATGCGCGGCAGGGTCGGCCCGTCGAAGACGCCGAGGCCGGGGCCGACCTCGCGGAGGCCGTTCCAGTAACCCTCGGGCGCGTCGGCGAACTTGTCGCGGTCCTCCCAGGTCGTGTTCCGGACGATGCGGAAGTTGGAGTAGGCGACCTTCGTGCGGGGCTCGGCCTCCCAGAGGCGGGCCATGGCGGCGAGGTGGCCGGGCTGCCAGAGGTCGTCGCTGTCGCAGAAGGCGAGGAGGTCGCCGGTGGCGAGCGGGATGCCGCGGTTGCGCGCCGCGACGTCGCCGGAATTGGCGATGCGCTCGACCCGGACGCGGTCGCCGAAGGACGCGGCGACGGCGGCGGTGTCGTCCTTCGAGCCGTCGTCCACGACGATGACCTCGCCCGGGGGCAGGGTCTGCGCCAGGATGGATTCGAGGGTGATGCGGATGAGGTCGGCCCGGTTGTAGGCGGGCATCACGACGCTGAAGCGCGGGGTCATGCGCGGTCGGTCCCGGTCCGCGGGTGGATGGTCGGTCGCATCGAGGTGTGTCCCACTTGCCCAATCCGGATGCCGCGTCGCGTCAGCAGGTGAGAATCGCGCGCCGCTCGCGGTAGCGGTGTTGACGCAGATGTCAGGGCCCCGGCGCATGAGATCGGGGGGGGGGGCCACTCGCGCGCCTTGGATCGGCGCAGGCGGGTCCGGGGAGGCCGTTCAAGGTCAGGTTGCGCGGTGCGGCAGCGTGGCCGACACTCTCCCCCTGGCCGGCCAGACGCGGGCGCCCGCGCCAATGCGGAAAGGGGGGAGGTGAGGATGTCGGGAATGACCGCCACGGGTGCGCGGACCTCGATCGCCGACGGGCAGGCGGACCTGGCGCTCCTTGTCGGCCGCGTGATGATCGGCCTGTTGTTCCTTGCCGCGGGCCTGCTGAAGGTGACCGACTTCGCGAATGCGGCGGTGGCGAGCATGGTGCGGAGCGGGCTGCCGGCGCCGACCGTGGTCGCCGCGCTGGTCACGGCGCTGGAAGTGGCGGTGCCGCTGTTGCTGATGGCCGGGTTCTACGCGCGGCCCGCGGCGGTGGTGCTCGCGCTGTTCACCCTTGCGGCCACCTTCGTCGCGCACCGGTTCTGGGAGTTCGGGGGGGCGGCCTGGTACGGGCAGTTCTTCAACTTCTGGAAGAACCTCGCCGTGATGGGCGGGCTGTTCGTCCTCGCCGCCATCGGGCCGGGGCGCTACGCGATGCGGCCGTAGCCGATGACGGGGCGGTGCGAGCCTTGCACCGGCCCGGTCGGTCCGCTACACGCCCGCCTCCCCTGCCGGGAGCGAGGCATCGCCCCCGGCTATGCCCATTCGTGTCCCCGCATCCCGCGTGGGGCGCCGGGCTGAGCATCCGAAGGGATACCGATGCCGCTCTATGAAACCGTGCTGATCGCACGGAATGATCTCACGCAAGCGCAGGTCGAGGCCATCGCGGACCAGGTCGGCGGTATCGTCGGCGAGGCCGGCGGCGAGATTCGCAAGCGCGAGTACTGGGGCCTCCGCGGCCTAGCCTACAAGATCAAGAAGAACCGCAAGGCGCACTACATGCTCCTTGGCCTCGACTGCACGCCGGCGGCCGAGAAGGAGATCACGCGCCAGCTGGGCCTGCACGAGGACGTGCTGCGCCACATGACGCTGCGGATCGAAACGATCGACGACGTTCCGTCGGCGATCCTGTCGAAGCGCTCCGACGACCGCGAGCGCGGCTTCCGCGGCCCGCGCCCGGCCGGCCGCTTCTCCTCGGGCCGCGGCCGCGAGCGCGGCGACGACCGGGAGGAGTTCCGCGCCCGGTCCCGCGACGAGCTGGAACCGATGGGCGGGGAGGAATAAGCCATGTCCGAGCGAACCACTGACGCCCGCGGCAACGATTCCCGCGGTGGTGATTCCCGTGGCGGTGATTCTGGCGACCTGTCCCCCGCCGGGCGCCGCACCGCCGTGGGAGCCCGCCGCCCCTTCTACCGCCGCCGCAAGTCCTGCCCCTTCTCCGGCCCGAACGCGCCGAAGATCGACTACAAGGACGTGCGCCTGCTGTCCCGCTTCCTGTCGGAGCGCGGGAAGATCGTGCCGTCCCGCATCACCGCGGTCTCGGCGAAGAAGCAGCGTGAGCTGGCGCTGGCGATCAAGCGCGCCCGCTTCCTGGCGCTGCTTCCCTACGTGATCAACGACTGAGGCCCGTAGGGAGCATATCGCCATGACGATCGAACTGATCCTGATGCAGCGGGTCGAGAAGCTCGGCCAGATGGGCGAGCTGGTGAAGGTGAAGCCGGGCTATGCCCGGAACTACCTGCTGCCCTCCGGCCGCGCGATCCGCGCGACGAAGGACAACCTCGCGCGCTTCGAGCAGCAGCGCGCGACGCTCGAGGCGCAGAACATCAAGCGGCGCGAGGAGGCGCTGTTGATCGCCGAGCGGATGGAGGGCCTCGCGGTCGTCCTGATCCGCGCTGCCGGCGAGAGCGGGGCGCTGTACGGCTCCGTCTCGGTGCGTGACATCGCGGATGCCTGCGCAGAGTCCGGGCTGCAGGTCGCACGTGACCAGGTGATCCTGGAGACGCCGATCAAGACCCTCGGCATTTTCAACGTCCGGGTCGCGCTGCACCCGGAGGTGGACCTGCCGGTGGCCGTGAACGTCGCCCGTTCCTACGAAGAGGCGGACAAGCAGGCGCGCGGCGAGGACCTGCGGGCCGAGACGGAAGCCGAGGAAGCCAGCCTGGAGGCCGAGCTGGCCGCCGAGCTGTCGGAACTGGGCGCCGCCCGGAACTGATCCGGGCCCCTCCGGGGTTCTTCGGGGCCGCGTCCGGCCGGGGTCTTCCCGGTCGGGCGCGGCCCTTTTCGTTACCGCGCGTCATGCCGGATCGGGACCGACCCAGCGCAGACCGGAACGGCACCGTCCCCGTGATCCACACCTGTCCACAGGCGGGGCGGGCGACGCCGGGGCGGATGGTCTGCTAACGTTCTCCCATGAACGCCTTCGATTCCCTGCCGGAGCCGGGGGGTGGCCTCCTCGGCCTCTCCCAGCGCATGCCGCCCTCCAACATGCAGGCGGAGCAAGCGCTGCTCGGGGCGTTGCTGGCGAACAACAAGGCCTATGAGCGGGTGTCGGAGTTCCTGGCGCCGGAGCATTTCGCCGACCCGATCCACGGCCGAATCTTCCAGGCCATCTCGCGGCGGATCGAGGCGGGGCAACTGGCCGACGTCGTCACGCTGCGGGCGGAGTTCGAGCATTCCGGGCTGCTCGACGAGGTGGGCGGGCCGGCCTACCTGGCGCAGCTGCTCACGGCGATGGTCGGCATCATCAATGCCGGGGAATACGGACGCGTCGTCTTCGACTGCCATCTGCGGCGGCAGTTGATCGACCTCGGCGAGGTCGTGGTGAACCGCGCCTTCGGGGCGGAACCGGAACTGGACGGCAAGGCGCAGCTGGAGGCGGCGGAGCAGGAACTCTTCAACCTCGCGAAGGACGGGGGGACGGAGGGGGGCTTCGTTTCGTTCGAGCGCGCGCTGACCGATGCGGTGGAACTGGCGGAGCGGGCCTTCTCGACGCCGGGCGGGGTGTCCGGGCTCTCCACCGGGTTGCGGGACGTGGACAGCAAGCTGGGCGGGCTGCACCCGTCGGACCTCGTGATCATCGCGGGGCGCCCGGGCATGGGAAAGACCGGCCTCGTCGTGAAGGTCGCCTGGGGGGCGTCGAAGGCCATCCTGCGGGAGGCGCTGGAGAAGGAGCCGGGGGCGGTGCCGCGCGGCGGGGTCGCGGTCTTTTCGCTGGAAATGTCGGCGGACCAGTTGGCGACGCGCGTGCTGGCCGAGGCGTCGCGGGTGTCGGGCGACCGCATCCGGCGCGGCGACATCTCGCAGAAGGATTTCGACCGGTTCGTGGAGGTGTCGCGCGAGTTGGCGACGCTGCCGCTGTTCATCGACGACACGCCGGCGATCACGCTCTCCGCGCTGCGGACGCGGTGCCGGCGGCTGATGCGGACGAAGGGGCTGAACCTCGTCATCGTGGACTACCTGCAACTGATGCGGCCCTCGGCCGGGTCGCGGCCGGAGAACCGGGTGCAGGAGATTTCGCAGATCACGCAGGGCCTGAAGGCCATCGCGAAGGAATTGTCGGTTCCCGTCATCGCGCTGTCTCAGCTCTCGCGCGCGGTGGAGCAGCGGGAGGACAAGCGGCCGCAGCTCGCTGACCTCCGCGAATCCGGCTCGATCGAGCAGGACGCGGACGTCGTGATGTTCATCTACCGCGACGAGTACTACCTGCAGCAGCGGCAGCCGAAGGAGATGGCCTTCGACAACGGGGAGAAGTTCTCCGAGGCCATGGAGAAATGGCAGCGCGACATGGAGCAGGCGCACAACAAGGCCGAGCTGATCGTCGCGAAGCAGCGCCACGGCCCCACGGGGACGATCCGGCTGTTCTTCGAGGGAGAGTTCATCCGGTTCGGCGACCTCGACGTGGTGCACGAGGGGGATTCGTACTGAGCATGGCGGGGTCTGGCGCGGGGGTCCTGACGGTGGACCTCGGCGCTGTCGTCGCGAATTGGCGGAACCTGCGTGCCGTGCACGGCGCGCCCTGCGCGGGGGTGCTGAAGGCGGATGGCTATGGGCTCGGGGCCGCCGCGGTCGGGCGGGCGCTTGGGGACGCGGGGTGCCGGGACTTCTTCGTGGCGCATCTGTCGGAAGGCGTGGCGCTGCGGGGGGCGATCGGGGCGGGGCCGATGGTCGCGGTCCTCAACGGCTTCCGGCCGGGCGAGGATGACGGGGCCGGGCTGACGGCCGTGATGAACACGCCGGGGGACGTCGCGGCCTGGGCGGCGGCCGGGGGCGAGGCGATCCTGCACGTCGATACGGGGATCAACCGGCTCGGCCTGACGGCGGCGGAGGTGGAGGCGCTGGCGGGCGATGCGTCGGCGTTGCGGGGCCTGCGGCTGCGCTTCGTGATGACGCACCTGGCCCGGGCGGATGAGCCGGGGGAGCCGATGAACGGGGCGCAGGCGGCGCGCTTCGCGGAGGCGCGGCGGCGGTTGCCGGGGGCGCCGTTCTCCTTTGCCAATTCGTCGGGGATCTTCCTGGGGCTGGGGTTCCGGTCCGACCTCGCGCGGCCGGGATGTGCGCTCTACGGGATCAACCCGACCCCGGGCGCGCCGAACCCGATGCGGCAGGTCGTGACGCTGGAGGCACCGGTCCTCCAGGTGCGGGAGATCGCGGCGGGAGAGAGTGTCGGGTATTCCGCCACATGGACCGCTGCCCGGCCGTCGCGGGTGGCGACGGTTGCGGCGGGGTATGCCGATGGCTATCTGCGCTCCCTCTCCGGTCGTTCCGTCGCCGTCCAGCGCGGGCGGCCCCTGCCCCTCATCGGCCGGGTGTCCATGGATCTGCTGACCTTCGATGCGACCGAGCATCCCGAATTGCGCCAGGGGGACCGGGTCACGCTGATCGGCGACGCAGAGGGCATCCGTCCCGATGACCTGGCAGCGCGGGCCGGCACGGTGGGGTACGAGATCCTGACCTCGCTGGGGCCGCGCTACGAGCGGCGGTACGTCGGGGGGTGACCGCCGTCCTTGATCCGGTGCTCGACTCTCTCGCCGCCCTCGGGCGGGGGGTGATCGGGGCGGTCCGCGGGGCCGGGGCGGTGACGCTCTTCGCGCTGGAAGGGCTGTCGCACGCGGTCCGGCCACCCTTCTACGGGCGGCAGTTCCTGCGGGCCTTCCTGGAGGTCGCGTTCTTCTCCCTGCCCGTCGTCGCGCTGACCGCGGTGTTCACGGGCATGGTGCTGGCGCTGCAATCCTATTCCGGCTTCTCCCGCTTCGGGGCGGAAAGCGCGATCGCCAGCGTCGTCGTGCTGTCTGTCACGCGCGAACTCGGGCCGGTGCTGGCGGGACTGATGGTCGCGGGACGGATCGGCGCGGCCTTCGCGGCGGAGATCGGGACGATGCGCGTCACCGACCAGATCGACGCGCTGACGACGCTCTCGACCGATCCGATGAAGTACCTCGTCGCGCCGCGGTTGCTGGCAGGGGTGCTGGCGATGCCGCTGCTGGTGGTCGTCGCGGACATCCTGGGCGTCGCGGGCGGGTATCTGATCGGGACGTTGAAGCTGGGGTTCTCGTCGGGGGCTTACCTGCGATCCACGCTGGACGTCCTGCAGGCAATGGACGTGGTGTCGGGGCTGGTGAAGGCGGCGGTCTTCGGCTTCATCGTCGCGTTGATGGGAACCTATTGCGGCTACACGTCCCGCGGCGGGGCGCAGGGCGTGGGCGGGGCGACGACGGCGGCGGTGGTGTCGTCCTCCATCCTCATCCTCGCGCTGGACTACGTGCTGACCGAGGCGTTCTTCGCGCGATGAGTGGCGCAGCTTCCGATCGCGCACCGGAGCGGAACGTGGATCGGACGCCCGGCGATGCAGCGCCGAAGATCCGGCTGCGCGGGTTGCGGAAGGCCTTCGGCGAGAAGGTCGTGCTGGACGGGGTGGACCTGGACATTCCCGCGGGACGTTCGACGGTGATCCTCGGGGGATCGGGGTCGGGGAAGTCGGTGACGATCAAGTGCATCCTCGGGCTGATCGTGCCGGATGCGGGGACGATCGAGGTGGACGGGCGGGACATCCTGGCGATGTCGGCGCGGGAGCGGGCGGCGATCCTCGACCGCACGGGGATGCTGTTCCAGAACGGCGCGCTCTTCGACAGCCTGCCGGTCTGGGAGAACGTCTGCTTCAAGCTGCTGGCGCAGCGGCGCATCGCGCGGACCGCGGCGCGGGACAAGGCGGCGGAGGCGCTGGAGGCCGTGGGCCTGGCGGCGAGCGTTGGCGATATGTCGCCGGCGGAGTTGTCGGGCGGGATGCAGAAGCGCGTTGGGCTGGCGCGCGCCATCGCGTCGGAGCCGGAGATCCTGTTCTTCGACGAGCCGACGACGGGGCTGGACCCGATCATGGGCGCGGTGATCGACGGGCTGATCGTGGATTGCGTACGGCGGCTCGGCGCGACGGCAGTGTCCATCACGCACGACATGGCGAGCGCGCGGCGCATCGGCGACCGCGCGGCGATGCTGCACAAGGGGCGGATCGTCTGGACGGGGCCGGCGGGCGATCTGGGGGAGACGGGGAACGCCATGGTGGACCAGTTCGCGCGGGGGGAGCGCGAGGGGCCGATCCAGATGGAGTTGCGGCGATAGGACGGGCCGTGGACCATCTCCGGCGCCGGGCGGGCGTGCGGGAGGTCTTCCCGCACGCTCCGTCCTGACGGCTACAGCATGAAGTCCGCGGCCGTCAGCGTGAACTTGCCGGCCAGCTGCACCGCGAAATCGGCCGCGCCGTCGCCATCGGTGTCGCCGTAGATCGTCGTCGCCTGCTGTCCCGCGTCGTAGCGGAGCTCGCCGGCGACCTTGCCGAAGGCGGCCGTGCCGATGAAGGCGAAGGCCTGGTTGCCGGCGAGGCCGGTGCTGGCGTCGATCGTCTGCAGGTGGATCTGGTCGAGTTCCGCCTGGTTGAAGTCCAGGATGCGGTCGCGGCCGGCGGTGGCGACCGTGCTCCCCGCGATGCTGTTGTACCGGAACAGGTCCGTGCCCAGGCCGCCGCACAGCACGTCCATGCCGGCACCGCCGACGAGGACGTCGTTGCCGTCCTGCCCGAAGAGGCGGTCATTGCCGGCGCCGCTGCTGATCAGGTCGTCGCCGCCCCGGCCCTCCAGCCGATCGGCGAGCTTGGAGCCGGTGAGGGTGTCCGCGTAGGCCGACCCGCGCACGCCCTCGAAGTTCGCGAAGACATCGCCCTCGGCGTCGCCGCCGCTGGCCTCTCCCGAGGTCAGGTTCACTTCGACGCCGGCGGAGGAGATCATGTAGGACAGCATGTCGGTGCCGGCACCGCCGTCCATCACGTCGACGCCCGCGCCACCCTCGATGACGTCATCGCCGTCGCCGCCGTCCAGCGTGTCGTTGCCGGCGAGGCCGAAGAGGACGTCACGGCCACCGCCGCCGTCGACCTCGTCGTTGCCGTCGTCCGCCTCGATCCTCTCTCCCATCGCGCCGCCGAAGACCGTGTCGTTGCCGGAACCGGCGACCACGCGGCCGATCAGGACGCCCTGCGCACCGTCGTAGAGGTCGTCGCCGTCGTAAAGGAAGACCCTGCCGGAAATCGTGCCGGTGTTGATCACCTGGTCGGCGCCGGCGTTCGTCGTCACGGCGCCTTGGCTCGGACTGCCGCCGATGAAGCCGCTGTTGACGAGCCTGACCTCGCCGCCGGAAAGGCCGTTACCGGCGGCGATTGCCGTGCCAGTCCCCGCGGCGATGCTGCCGGAGTTCGTGATCTCCGCGCCACCGAGGACGTTGATCGCGCTTCCGGACCCGGATCCACTCAAGGAGCCGTTTACGTATCCGTTGCCGTATCCCTCGATCTCGCCCGTGTTGAGGATCGTCGCCCAGCCGTTGGACCGGATGCCGTAACCCGAGACGATCTGCCCGCTGTTGGACAATGTGCCGCCCTGCCCCATGTCCACCGCGAAGCGTTCCGCCATGATGCTTCCGGCGTTCACCACGTCGTGGTTCGTGCCGGACATCACGACGCCGTCCATGGCGGAGGTGATGGAGCCGTCGGCCGTGATGGTCACGTCGGCGCCTGCTCCCATCACGACGGCATTCTCGAGCGCGGTGAAGAGGTCACCCCCGACCTGGACCGTGACGTTGCTGCCGCCCGAGACGATCGGGCTGCCGGCCGCGAGGCTCGCCAGCACGGCGTCGGGGCCGATCATCAGCGTGTCGCCGTTGCCGAGCGTGTGCATCGGCGAGTTCGCCACGGTCTTGGTCAGGTCGTTGTTCGTGAAGAAGACGGCCATGGTGCGTGATCCCATTCATCGAGGTTGCGGCCGCCGCGTCGGTCGGCCGTGTGTTGCGCCGTCGGGTCGCGCCGTTGCGGCAGCCGGGGTGGCCTCGCCGGACGACGTGCCCCGCGGTGAGGCGGGCTCGTTGTGAGGGCGGAAGATTTCGGACGGGTCGCATCGGGGCTGGCCGTTCGTCGCCTCTGTCGCGCGGAGGCTGGCTTACCGGGGCGGTGGCGGACGGGTTGGGAGTGCCGGGTGTGGCCGTCGTGAGAGGGTTCCGCGCGCGGGCCGGCCCCGGCGCGCCCGGCGGGTGAAGGCGCGGGAGCGGATCAGGGCGTCATCCTGGCTCCCCGACCGCATGCGACGCGGGCCCCTTGGGCGCGCGATCGGCACGGCATGGCGCCGCCGCTGGCCGGGCCCGGGATCGCGGCGATCCCGCCCGCACGGGATCGCGCCGGCGGCGCTTGACCCCCGCCCCCGGGGCCCCGACGTTCGCAACCTGTTCCCGTCCGGAGGCCCGCCTTGGCCAAGCCCAGCACCCGCTACGTCTGCCAGTCCTGCGGGACCGTCCACCCGAAGTGGCAGGGCAAGTGTGAGGGCTGCGGGGCCTGGAACACCCTGGCCGAGGAGACGGCGGGCGGGGCGACGCCGGCGACGGCGAAGGCTTCGGCGGGCGGGCGGCGGGTGGAGTTCCTGCCGCTGCGGGGAGAGTCCGCGCCGCCGCCGCGGTCGCGCACGGGGATCGCGGAGTTGGACCGGGTTCTAGGCGGCGGGTTCGTGCCGGGCTCGGTCGTGTTGGTGGGCGGCGATCCGGGGATCGGGAAGTCCACGCTGCTGCTGCAGGCCGCGGCGCGGGTGGCGGAGGGCGGGCGCCGCACGCTCTATGTCTCCGGCGAGGAGGCGATCGAGCAGGTGCGGCTGCGGGCGCTGCGTCTCGGGGTGCAGGATTCGCCGCTGGGGTTGGCGGCGGCGACGTCGCTGCGGGACATCATGGCGTCGCTGGACGGGGAGCGGGATGCCGGGCTCGTCGTCATGGATTCGATTCAGACGGTGTGGCTCGACAGCCTGGATTCGGCGCCGGGGACGGTGTCGCAGGTACGGGCCTGCGCGGCGGAGCTGGGGCGGCTGGCGAAGAGGCGGGGTTTTGCCCTGGTGCTGGTCGGGCACGTGACGAAGGAAGGGACGCTCGCGGGGCCGCGCGTGCTGGAGCACATGGTGGATGCGACGCTCTACTTCGAAGGGGATCGCGGGCATCAGTTCCGCATCCTGCGCGCGACGAAGAACCGCTTCGGCGCGACGGACGAAATCGGCGTCTTCGAGATGACGGAGGGCGGGTTGCAGGAGGTGCCGAACCCCTCCGCGCTGTTCCTGGCGGAGCGGCGGGGGAACGTGTCGGGCTCCGCGGTCTTCGCGGGGCTGGAGGGGACGCGGCCCGTGCTGGTCGAGGTGCAGGCGCTGCTGTCGCCCTCGGCCGGCGGGACGCCGCGTCGGCAGGTGGTGGGGTGGGATGCCGGGCGGCTGTCGATGCTGCTGGCGGTGCTGGAGGCGCGCTGCGGCATGACGCTCGGGATGAACGACGTCTATCTCAACATCGCGGGGGGTTGCGCATCCAGGAGCCGGCGGCGGACCTGGCGGTCGCGGCCGCGCTGGTCTCGGCCGCGACGGACCGGCCGGCGCCACCGGACACCGTGTATTTCGGGGAGGTCGGGCTGTCCGGGGAAATTCGGCAGGTGGCACAGACGGAACTGCGGCTGCGGGAGGCGGCGAAGCTGGGGTTTTCGGCCGCCACGCTGCCGCGGCGGGTGGCGCGGGGCGGGCGGGCGCTGTCGGCGCCGGAGGGGCTGCGGATGACGGAGGTCGGGCACCTGGCCGACCTCGTCGCGCCCTTCGCGGCGGCGCCGCGGAAGGGTCGGGCGCCGGCGAGGGAATCGGCGGCCTAGATCGGATCCGCGCAGGGCAGAAACGCCCGGGGCGGCGCTGCGGGTCTGCGGACAAAAAGCTAGGCCCTCTGATACCGACGACAGCCGGCCGGGAGCGAGTCCCGGCTTTGGCTGATCGATGCGTCACGGAATGTTTATGGGCCTTGCCGAACCGGCACTTGATCGTTGCCGTGCCCTGCTGCCTTGTCGCGAATACACGGTCACGGATGCGCGGCCGATGACGAGAGGGTGGTGATGCCTCAGTGGTTCCGACGGGCTTTCGCCAGCGTGGTGGTGGCACTCGCCTGTGTGTCGCACCTGCCGGCAAGGGCTGCCCCGGTGAACCCGTCCTACGAGACGTACCTCGATGCGGGCGCTTGGCTCTCGGCGGTTGCAGGCCGACAGCCCGCCGCGCTCGTCCCTCTCCGGACCAGCGGAGTCACGACCTCCGACGGCTACGGAACCTATACCGACCTCGATGCGCCTGTCCGGGTCACCAATTCCCAAGGGGAGGAAATCCTGTTCTCCCGCCGTCAGGCCTACGCGAACGGGCTCGCGCAGGAGCTGCCGCGTTCGGTGCCGGTCGCCACCGCGCCGGGGACCCTGGACCTGGGCTTCGGATGCTACGCCGTCTATTTCCCCTGCCTCGGCCTCAACGCGGCGACGGTGACGTTCGACCAGCCGATCCTCGGCTTCGGTGGTCGGCTGAGCACGGCTTTCCTCAACAGAGGAATCGTGGAGGAAGGCGGCAACCTGGACGACCTGCTTGCCGCGGTGGCGGCGCAGGCCGGGGAGGGTGTGGCGTACCGGTACGACGGCTTCTTCGGCATCCTCTTCGACCGGCCCGTCATGGCCTTCGACTTCGTTTACTCCCCTTCCGGGGGGGACGCGGCGGCGTACCTGACCTTCACGAACACCTTCGCGGTCGCCGCTGGCGTCCCGGAGCCTTCCACCCTCATGCTCCTCGCCCCCTTCATAGGCGGCTTGCTCATCGCGCAGCGGGCACGCTCGCGCGGCTGAGGACGGGCGGCCGCTAACGCCGCGGGACGGTGCCGCGCGGCTCTCCGGTCAGGCTGGCCGCGCGCGCAACAGCCCGTGCTTCGGCGAGACGGCGAGCGCCAGCGCGAAGAGCGCCGACAGCACCAGCACGATGCATCCGGCTGGGGAGATGTCTGCGACGTAGCTGACGTGCAGGCCGATGATGACGGCGATCCAGGCAGCGCCGACGGCCACCGCGCACATGCGGCCGAAGCGGTCGGCCATGAGGATGCCGATGGCGCCGGGCGTGATGAGGAGGGCGACGACGAGGATGACGCCGACGGCCTGGACGCCCGCGACGATGGCGGCGGCGAGCAGGGCGAGGAGGATGATCCGGAGCGTCGTGGGCGAGGCGCCGATGATCCGCGCCTGGCCCGGGTCGAAGAGGAAGAGGACGAGGTCCCTTCCCTTTATCGCGAGGATCGCGAGGCCGATGCCGGCCACGGCGAGGGTCTGCCAGAGGTCCTCTTCCTCGATGCCGAGGATGGAGCCGAAGAGGACGTGGGACAGGTGCACGTTGCTGCGCACCTGCGTCAGCATCACCAGGCCGAGGGCGAGCATGCCGGAGAAGACGACGCCGAGGGCCGCGTCCTCCTTCACGCGGCTCGTCGCGGGGACGGCGCCGGCCATGAGGGCGCAGGCCATGCCGGCCGCGAAGGCGCCGAGGACGAGGGGGATGCCGATGAGGTAGGCGCCGACCACGCCGGGCAGGATGGCGTGGGAGACGGCGTCGCCCATGAGCGACCAGCCCTTGAGGACGACGAAGCAGGAGAGCAGGCCGCAGAGTGTCGCGACGAGCAGGCCGACGGCGAGGGCCTGCAGCATGAAGGGCTGGGCGTAGGGACCCCAGAGGAGGGATGGCAGCCAGCTCATGTCGCGGCCTCCGCCGCCCGGCGCGCGGCTCGGCGGCCGGCGAGGACGCCATGGCGCGGCGCGAAGAGCCAGGCCGCCACGAAGACCAGCGCCTGGAAGACGACGATCGTCCCGCCGGTGGAGCCGTCGAGGAAGTAGGAGACGTAGGCACCCAGCAGGCCCGTCGCCCCGCCGATCCCGCCGGCCAGCGCCAGCATGTGCCCGAAGCGGTCGGTCAGCAGGTGCGCGGTCGCGCCGGGGATGACGAGCATGCCGATCACGAGGATGGCGCCGACGGTCTGGAGGGCTGCGACGGCGGTCGCGGCCATCAGCGCCAGCAGCAGGATGCGCATCCAGCGCGGGGAGCCGCCGATGGCGCGGAGTTGCACCGCATCGAAGCAGGCGAGCATCAGGTCGCGGCCCTTCACGGCGAGCACGGCGACGACGAGGACGGCGATGGCCGCCATTTGCCAGATGTCCTCGTCGGCGATGCCCAGGACGTTGCCGAAGATGATGGTGCGCAGGCGGATGTTGGACGGGAACAGCGTCAGCAGCACGAGGCCCGCGCCGAAGAAGCCGGTGAAGACGATGCCGATGACGGCGTCCTCGCGGATCGGCGTGCGTTCGCGGAGGGCGGCCATGAGCCATGCGGCGAGGAGGCCGGCGAGGAAGGCGGCGGGGGCGAAGGGGACGCCGATGATCCAGGCCAGCGCGACGCCGGGGACGACGGCATGGCTCAGCGCGTCGCCCAACAGGGACCAGCCCTGGAGGACGACGTAGCAGGAGAGGAGGCCGCAGACCGCGCCGACCAATGCCGCCGTGCCGATGGCGCGGAGCATGTAGTCGTAGGCGAAGGGAACAAGGAGTTCCTCCATCACGGTTCCCCCGTCACCGTTCCACATCGCGCTCGAGACGGCCGAGGACGCGGCCGTCGGGCGCCAGGACCAGGGGGCGCTCGTCGTCGGTGAGGATGACGGAATGGCCGCGCTCCGCGACCTCGGCGGTGGGTGCGACGCTGTGCTGGCGAAGCGTGCCGCCGAAGGCGCGCTGCAGGTTCTCGGCGGTGAAGATGGTCGAGGTGGGGCCGGAGGCCAGGACGGTGCTGTTCACCAGCACGACCTCGTCGCAAAAGGCGGGGACGGAGCCGAGGTTGTGGGTGGAGACGAGGACGATGCCGCCCTCGTCACGGTGGGCGCGGAGGAGGTCGGTGATCGCGGCCTCTGTCGTCACGTCCACGCCGGTGAAGGGCTCGTCCAGCAGCATCAGCCGCGCGCCCTGGGCGAGGGCGCGGGCGACGAAGACGCGCTTGCGCTGGCCGCCGGAGAGTTCGCCGATCTGGCGGTCGGCAAAGGCCCCCATGCCCACGCGATCCAGCGCGGCCGCAACGGCGTCGCGGTCGGCGGCGCGGGCGATGCGGAGCATGCCCATGCGGCCGTAGCGGCCCTGCAGGACGACGTCGCGGACGCGGACGGGGAAGTTCCAGTCCACCTCCTCGGCCTGCGGGACGTAGGCGACGAGGTTGCGGCGAAGGGCCTGCTCCACCGGCATGCCCGCGACCCGGACGGTGCCCGCGGCCGGGCGAACGAGGCCCATGATGGACTTGAACAGGGTGGACTTGCCGCTGCCGTTCACGCCGACCAGGCCGCAAATCGTGCCGGGCGCCAGGGTGAAGGAGGCGTCGCGCAGCGCGACGTGGCCGTTGGGGTAGGCCACCGTGACGCCCTGGACGGCCAGTCCTTCCGTCGCAGTCACGTAGGTTCCGTCGGGCATGGTGTATTCACCGCGTGGCCTGCGGGGCGGAGAAGCCGCGAATGATGGTCTCCGCATTGGCCTCCAGCAGCCGCAGGTAGGTGGGGGCCGGGCCGTCGGCGGGGGTCAGGCTGTCCACGTGCAGCACGCCGCCGAAGCGGGCGCCGGCCTCGCGCGCGACCTGGCGCATGGGACGGTCGTTCACCGTGCTCTCGCAGAAGACGACGGGGACGCGGGTGCGGCGGACCGTGTCGATGAGGGCGCGGACCTGGCGCGGCGTGCCCTCGTCCTCCGCGTTGATGGGCCAGAGATAGGCCTCGCGCATGCCGTAGTCGCGGGTGAGGTAGGAGAAGGCGCCCTCGCAGGTCGCGAGGACCCGGCGGTCGGCGGGGATGGCCGCGAGGCGTTCGCGCAGCCGGGCATCCACCGCGCGGATCTGCTGGGCATAGGCCTCGGCATTGCGGGCGAAGGTCTCGGCGTTGGCGGGGTCGAGGTCGGTGAGCGCTTTCCGGATGTTCTCGACGTAGCGGAGCGCGTTGGTCGGCGACATCCAGGCGTGGGGGTTGGGCTGGCTGCGGTAGGGCCCCTCGCCAACCGGGATCGGTTCGAGGCCGTCGGTCAGCACGGCCTGGCGGACGCCGTTCACGCGCTGGAAGAAGCGCTCGAACCACCGTTCCAGGCCCATGCCGTTCCAGAGGACGAGGTCGGCGGCGCCGGCGCGCGCGACGTCGAGCGGCGTCGGTTCGTAGTCGTGGATCTCGGCGCCCGGGCGGGTGAGGGATTCGACGAGGACGGCGGTGCCCGCGACGTTCTGCGCCATGTCGGCGAGGACGGTGAAGGTCGCGACGACGCGCTTGGGGCGGGCATCCTGGGCCAGGGCCGCGCCACCGCAGGTCAGGAAGGCCGCGAGGACCCAGGCGGTCAGGGCGGTCAGGCGGCGCGTGGGGGCGTGAGGGGGCATGGTTCTCCGTGTCCTGCTCCGGCGTCGTTTCGTTGCTATAGCCGCAATCCGTAGCCTTGCCTACACCTTCGGGCCGCCCCTGGTTTGGGTGGACGAATCGGGGAGGTGTAGGTAGTTCGACACCTTGTGATCATCGTGAGACATGCGCGGGGCCGGCTGCGGTCCTCCCCATGGCCGTGACGGAGCCGCCCCCGCGGGACGATCACGCGCGCCCGCCCGATGCCCTGCCGGCCGAGGGCACGCAGGCCGAGCGGCACCGCAGCGCCCGCGTCGCGCGGGCCAGCATCCTGATCGAGGACTACGTCGAGCTGATCGACGACCTGATCGCGACGGGCGGGGAGGCGCGCCCGACGGACATCGCGCGGCGGATGGGCGTGAGCCACGCGACGGCGATCGCGGCCATCGCCCGCGCCAAGGCGGCGGGGCTCGCGACCTCCAAGCCCTATCGCGGCGTGTTCCTGACGGCGGAGGGGCGGGACCTCGCGGCGCGGGTGCGGGCGCGGCACCGGCTGGTGGTGGACCTGCTGGTGGCGGTGGGGGTGCCGCCGGCGGTGGCGGAGACGGATGCGGAGGGGATCGAGCACCACGTCAGCGACGTCGCGCTTTCCGCCTTCGAGCGGTTCCTGGCGAGGCGGGGTGGGTGACCTGGCCCCGGTGGGCGCGGCTTGCGTCCGCGCGGAGGGCGGCGCGCGGGGTCCGCGCCCTCTGCCCCGCCGGTTCCGCCGCGTACCCCCTCCCCCGCCGGGCCTGCCTGACCCGCTTGCGGCGCGGATGACGGCGGGGCCGCCCCCCACTATACCCCGCCCCCGATGACCTGGGTTGATGCCATCGTCCTCGCGGTGATCGCCGTCTCGGGCATCGTCGCCTATTTCCGCGGGCTCGTGCGGGAGCTGCTGTCCATCGGCGCCTGGGTCGGCGCGGTGGTGCTGGCGGTCGCGCTGCAGCCCTGGAGCCGTTCGTTCTTCACCAACATCTTCCCGACCACGCCCTGGCTGGCGGACGTCGCGGGGCTGGCGCTGGTCTTCGTCGTCACGCTGATCGTATTGAAGATCATCATCGCGCTGATCGCCAAGGCCGTGCATGCCTCCGTCCTCGGCGGCGTGGACCGGGCGCTGGGGGTGCTGTTCGGACTGGCGCGCGGTGCATTCCTCGTCCTGCTCGCCTATATCGCGGCGGGTGCGTTCCTTCCGGCGACGGAGCGCTGGCCCGACCCGGTGCGGCAGGCGCGCAGCCTGCCCGCGGTCGCGGACGGCGCGGCCTGGGTCGTGGAGAAGCTGCCGCCCGAATACCGCCCGCGCCTGCCGGATCCGCCGACCACGCGCGCCCCTTCCGCCGATGAGTTGCTGCGCCCCCCGCGCGCAACCGGACCTGAGCCATGAGCATCACCGACCGCCCCCGCACGGAGGACGACGCGTTCCACGAGGAATGCGGCGTCTTCGGCGTCTGGGACCATCCCGACGCCGCCGCCATCACGGCGCTCGGCCTGCACGCGCTGCAGCACCGGGGGCAGGAGGCGTCGGGGATCGTCGCCCGGTCGCCGGATTCCGGCTTCCACGCCCACAAGGGCCTGGGCCTGGTCGGCGACATCTTCGGCGACGCGAAGGTCATGGCGGGGCTGCGCGGCGATGCGGCCGTCGGTCACAACCGCTACGCCACGACGGGCGAGACGGCGCTGCGCAACGTGCAGCCGCTCTATGCCGACTTCGCCTTCGGGGGGCTGGCGGTCGCCCATAACGGCAACCTGACGAATGCGGGGGAGCTGCGGCGGACCCTCGTGCGGCGGGGCTGCCTGTTCCAATCGTCCACGGATTCGGAGGTCTTCGTCCACCTCATCGCGATCTCGCTGTATTCCTCCGTGCTGGACCGGCTGATCGACGCGCTGAAGCAGGTGGACGGGGCCTATTCGCTCGTGGCCCTGCACGACGGCGCGCTGATCGGGGCGCGGGACCCGCTGGGCGTGCGTCCCCTGGTGCTCGGGCGGCTCGGCGAATCCTGGGTGCTGGCGAGCGAGACCTGCGCGCTCGATATCGTCGGCGCCGATTTCGTGCGCGACGTGGACCCCGGCGAGATCGTCATCATCACCGACGCGGGCGTCCAGTCGGTCAAGCCCTTCGGCGCGACGCAGCGGCGCTTCTGCATCTTCGAATATATCTACTTCGCGCGCCCCGATTCGGTCGTGGAGGGCACGCCGGTCTACGGCACGCGCAAGCGCATCGGCGCGGAACTGGCGCGGGAGAGCGGTATTTCCGCCGACGTGATCGTGCCGGTGCCGGATTCGGGCGTACCGGCGGCCATGGGCTTCGCGCAGGAGGCCGGGGTTCCCTACGAACTCGGCATCATCCGCAACCACTATGTCGGCCGCACCTTCATCGAGCCGACGGACCAGATCCGGCACCTCGGCGTGAAACTGAAGCACTCGGCCAACCGCGCGGTGATCGAGGGGCGGCGGGTCGTGCTGGTGGACGATTCCATCGTCCGCGGCACGACATCCAAGAAGATCGTCGAGATGGTCCGCGCCGCCGGCGCGCGCGAGGTGCACATGCGCGTCTCCTCCCCGCCCACGACCCATTCCTGCTTCTACGGCATCGACACGCCGGAGCGGGAGAAGCTGCTGGCGTCGCAGCACGACGTGGCGGAGATGGCGCGGATCATCGGGGCGGATAGCCTCGCGTTCATCTCGCTCGACGGGCTGTACCGGGCGCTCGGGCGGCCGGGGCGCGACGCGGCGAACCCGGGCTACTGCGACGCCTGCTTCACGGGGGACTACGCGATCCCGCTGACGGACCTGCTCGGCCACCCCGAGCGCAAGCGCGAGTTGCTGGCGCTGAACGGGGCATGAGCGCCGGCCTGCGCGTGGCGGAACACGGCGCACCGGCCGAGATGCGGCCGCTCGCGGGGCGCGTTGCCTTCGTGACCGGCGCGTCGCGCGGGATCGGGCAGGCGGTGGCGGTGGAACTCGCCCGCCTCGGCGCGCATGTCGTGGCGACGGCGCGCTCGCAGGGCGGGCTGGAGGAGACGGACGACGCGATCCGCGCCGCCGGCGGGGCGGCGACGCTGCTGCCCTTCGACCTCGCGCGCGACGCCGACAAGATGGACCCGATCGGGCCTTCGGTCGTCGAGCGCTTCGGGCGGCTCGACATCCTCGTGCATGCCGCCGGCGCGCTGGGGACGCTGACGCCGGTCGGCCACGTCGCGCCGAAGGACTGGGCGGAGGTCGTGTCGGTGAACATGACCGCGACCTACCGGCTGATCCGCACGCTGGACCCGCCGCTGCGCGCCTCCGACGCGGGGCGGGCCGTGATCCTGACCACGGGGCGCGTCCTACGACCGAAGGCCTATTGGGGGGCCTACGGCGCGACGAAGGCGGGGATGGAGCACCTCGTCGCGACCTGGGCGCTGGAGGTGGCGGGGACGCCGCTGCGGGTGAACCTGCTGGACCCTGGGGTCGTCGCGACGCGCATGCGCTCCGCGGCCATGCCGGGCGAGGATCCGTCCACGCTGCCGCAACCGGCCGACGTCGCGCCGGCGATTGCCGCGCTTTGCCGGCCGGAGGAGACGCGGCATGGGGAAGTCGTGCGGCTGGGGTGACGCGGGTGGCCCGGGAAGCAGAGCCTCCCGGAGTGACCGACGCGACCCCCGGCCGCCCGCTACCGCGTCAGCACCAGCATCCAGTCCTCGCGGCTCTCGCGCGCGAGGATCGCCTCCGGCGTGACGGGCAGGACACCACGCTCGGCGTCGATGCTCGCGACCGTGAAGCCGTGGCTCAGCACCTCGTCCAGGAACCGCTCGGGCGCGTCGTAGCGGTGCGCGTTGAACTCGAGGTACACCGTGAGCGGCGCGCCGCGGCGCAGGATGCCCGCCATGCCCGCCCAGACCTGCTCCTCCGCGCCCTCCACGTCGATCTTGACGAAATCCACCGGCGCATCGCCGACGAGGTCGTCCAGGGTGATCGTGCTCAGCGTGCGCTCGCGTCCCTCGCCAGGCGCGCGGAGCGTCGCGTTCTGCGGATGGTCCTCCGGCACGTCCAGCACCATCGAAACGTCGCTGCGGCCATAGGCCGGGCGGTCGCAGAGGGTGACGCGGGAGCCGAAGCCGTTGGCGAGGAGGGAGCGGCGGAGCAGCCCGACCATGCGGGCGTTTGGCTCGACCGCCGTGACCCGCCCGGCGGCGCCGACGAGGTCGGCGAGCAGGAGCGTGTAGTAGCCGACATTCGCGCCGCAATCCACGGCGTGCATTCCGGGGCGGACGGCGGAGGCCATCGCTTCCGTCACCCACATCTCCCAGTAGCCGTCGAGGAGGAGGTGGGCGGACAGCCCGGCGTCGCGCGTGTCCACGTAGGCCTTGTAGCGGCCGAGGATGCGGCAGAGCGCGGTGGCCTGCGCGACGAAGACCGGGCTTGCGAGCGCGCGCATCCAGGATTCGTTCTCCGCGCGCGTCCGGGTGCGGAGGTTCGCCAGGTCGAAGAGCGGGGCGGAGGGTGACGCCGGCGGCGCCGGCGGCAATGGGGAGGGCTGCCGCGACGACCGGAACAGGCTCATCGCCCCGCCCCCGGCGCGAGCGGTGGGACGGGGCGCGCGGCCGTCATTCGGTGCCGAAGGGGTTGTCGGTGCCGCGGGCGTTCACGCGGATCGGCACGCCGGGCATGTCGAATGCCTCGCGGAAGGAATTGACGAGGTAGCGGCGGTAGTCCTCGGGCATCAGGTTGGCGCGCGTGCCGAAGATGGCGAGGGTCGGCGGGCGGGCCTTCGGCATGGTGGCGTAGCGCATCTTCAACCGCTTGCCCTCCACCAGCGGCGGGGCGTGGCGGCTGATCGCGGCCTCGAACCAGCGGTTCAGTTCGCCCGTTGGGATGCGGCGGTTCCAGAGGGCATAGGCCTCGCGCACCGCGGGCATGAGCTTGTCCACGCCGCGGCCGTTGGCGGCGGAGATCGGCACGACGGGCAGGCCCCTGAGCTGCGCGAGGGAGGCGGTCAGGACGTCGTCCAGCCGCTTGCGGGCGATGGCGCGGTCTTCCACCGCGTCCCACTTGTTGAGCGCGATGACGACGCCGCGGCCCTCGCGCTCCGCGAGGCGCGCGATGCGCAGGTCCTGCTCGTCCATGCCGAGGAGGGCGTCGAGCACGAGGATCGCGACCTCGCATTCCTTCAGGGCGGCGATGGTGGCGGCGGTGGACATCTGCTCCAGCGCCTCGGTGATGCGGGCCTTCTTGCGCAGGCCCGCAGTGTCCACGAGCCGGACCTTGCCACCCGTCTCGTCGGTCCATTCGACGGCGACGGAGTCGCGTGTCAGGCCGGGCTCGGGGCCCGTGATCATCCGCTCCTCGCCCAGAAGGGCGTTGAGGAGCGTGGACTTGCCGGCATTGGGGCGGCCGACGATCGCGAGGCGGAGGGGGCGGTCGGGATCCTCGTCGTCTTCCTCCTCCGGCTCGGGCGGCAGCGCGTCGCGGATGGCGTCGTGCAGTTCGCCCATGCCGTCGCCGTGCTCGGCGGAGACGACCAGGGGTTCGCCGAGGCCAAGTTCGTAGGCCTCCAGCGCGTTCGCGGAACCCTGGCGCCCCTCCGCCTTGTTCGCCAGCAGGATCACCGGCTTGCCCTGCCGGCGCAGCCAGGTGGCGAAGGAGCGGTCGGAGGGGGTCAGGCCGGCGCGGACGTCCACGACGAAGAGGACGAGGTCGGAGCCCTTGAGGGCCGCCTCGCTCGAGGCGCGCATACGGCCGGGAATGGTGTCGGGTGCCGCTTCCTCGATGCCTGCGGTGTCGGCCAGCAGGACATCGCGGCCGGCGACGCGGGCCACGACCTCCTTCCGGTCGCGGGTGACGCCGGGCGTGTCGTCCACGATCGCCAGCCGCCGGCCGGCGAGGCGGTTGAAGAGCGTGGACTTGCCGACGTTCGGCCGGCCCATGATGGCGATGCGAGGGAGCATTCGGGGGTGGGTGGACACGACGCGGCGCGCCGGGTCAACCCGAACCGGTCCCTGCGCGACGGGGCGGCGGGGCGATCCGCCGGCGCAGTCGGGTTCAAGCGCCCCGGAACGCCGTCAGCGACCCGTCGTCGGTAATAGCGAGGATCGTCCCGTTCACCGCGGCCATCGGGAGCGTCGCGGGGCCCGCCGTGCGGATCCGGGCCGTGACGGCCCCCTCCGCCGGATCGGCGACGACGATCTCGCCGAGGGAGGAGGGCACCAAGATCTGGCCGCCCGCGAGCATCGGGGGGCCGAAGGTGGCGGGGTCGCGCCGGCGACGGTTCTCCGGGCGGTTGTCGAGGGCGGAGACCCAACGGATGCGGCCGTCGAGGCGGGAGAGGGCGACGAGCTCGCCCCCCGTGCTCGTCAGGAAAACCCAGTCGCCGGCGACGGCGGGGGTGGTGGCGCTGCCGACGTCCCGTTCCCACAGGCGGCGGCCGGAGCGGAGGTCCACGGAGAGGATCGTGCCGCCCATGCCCGTCGCGATGACGCGTTCCTCCGCGACCACCGGCAGGCCGGTGATGCCGCCGAGTTCGGCGATGCCGCCGCGGCGTGAACCCGGACCGCCGGAGACGCCCTCGCTCCACTGCACCCGCCCGTCGGCGGCGCGGAGGGCGACGAGCTCGCCGGAGGGGAAGCCGGCCACCACCGTCTCCCCCACCACCGCGGCAGAGGGCAGGCCGAGCGGGATCGCGAGCACCTGCTGGCCCCGGTAGGTCCAGAGGGTCCGCCCGTCCTCGGTCGAGAGGGCGAGGAGATGGTTTTCCAGCGTCGTGACGAAGATCCGGCCGCCGGCGACGGTCGGCGCGCCGCGCGCGGGGGCGGGGGTGCGGGCACGCCAGCGGACCTCGCCGGTGGAGGGATCCATCGCCAGGACCTCGGCCGCCCCGGTCGCGGCGTAGAGGACGCCACCGTCGAAGGCGAGGCCCGCACCGGCGACGCCCGCGCTTTCCCGCGGGGGCTTGCTGTCCACGCGCCAGCGGCGGCCGCCGCGGGCGAGGTCGAAGGCCGAGACCTCGGCGAAGGCGTCGGCGGTGAAGACCGTGTCGGCCGTCGCGATCGGGCCGGCGGTGATGCGCTGGCGGTAGCCGGAGCCGTCGCCGATGCTGCTGCGCCAGGCTTCGCGGAGGCTGCCGCCCGTCGCGACGTGGCCGGGGTTATGGGCGAGGTTGCCGCCGGCCTGGGGCCATTCGGCCGGATTGGCCGGGGCGGGCAGGGTCACCGGGCGGCTGGCGGCCGCGGGGTCGGCGGAGATGTTTCCGGCGGCCTGGAGGACGGATTGCCGATCGCCCGGCAGGGGCTTCTTGCTCTCGCCGAAGATGCTGTCGATCGTCTCGCAGCCCGCGAGCGCGAGACCGGCGCCGCCGAGGAGCAGCGTCCGCCGCGTGGCGGCGCCGGAGGGTACCCGCCGCGCCGCGGTGAGGGGTGGGGTCGCGTCGCTCATGCGGGGCCTCAGCCTTGCGGCGTGGCAGGAGGGGTGGGGGCCGGCGGCAGTTGCGCCAGCAGGCGCCCGGCACGGTCCCGGATGCCCTGGGGGGCGTCCGCATCGGCCACGAGCGTCTGGAGCGTGCGCCGCGCGGCCTCCGGGTCGCCGCGGCGCATGGCGACGAGGGCCGAGACCTCGCGGGCCGAGGCGCGCCAGGCGCTGCCCTCGGCGGTCAGGGGCTCGATCCGGGCGGTCAGGCGGGCGGGGTCGGTCCGGTCCAGGCCGTGCAGGACCCAGAGGAGGTTCGCGAGGTCGCGGTAGAGCCCGTCGGCCTCGCGGTCGCCGGCGATCCGGTCCCAGTCGGCCAGGGCACCGTCGAGGTCGCCGGCCTCCGACCGCAGGGCCGCGGCGCGCAGGCGGGCGAGGGTGCGGTAGCCGACCGGGGAGCCGTCGGCGATGCCGGTGAAGCGGGCGGCGGCGGCCGAGAGGGCGTCGGGCGCGGCGCCGACGAGGGCCTCGGTGGAGCGGTGCGCCTCCAGGAAGGCGGTCGCCACGCCCTCTGCCTTGCGGTTCTCGTTCCAGCGCCAGGCCTGGAAGCCGCCGACGCCGAGCAGGACGACCACGGCGATCCCGGCGAGGAGGCCGCCGTAGCGCGCCCACATCTTCCGAGCGCGCTCGGCGCGCAGTTCCTCCCGCGCCTCGTCGAGAATATCGGACAAGCGGTCCTTCCCCGTTCCCCCGGGGCCACCCGCGCGAGGCGGGGCCGGGGACCATGAAGCGGCGTCCTATAGCGGCGGCATGGCGGTTCGTTAAGCCGTGCGCCTGCCCGGGCCGGTGCGGGCGGGCGCGAAAGGGGGTGCGAGGGGTGCGGGACCCGCGGAAACCGGCGCCCGCCCGGTGTTTCGCGAGACGTTCCGGAGGGAGTTCCGGGAAGGGTGGCCGCCCGGTCGGCCGCGGCGCGGGGATCCCCGGCGGCGTCACCACTCCCGACCCCGTCCTTCCGCCTTCGGCCCGGAGACGCCTGACGCGGGGACCGGCGCGTGCGCCCCGTGCCGGGACTCCGGCGGCGCGGCCGCCGGAGTCCCCGGGCCGCGCAACGCTCGAAGCGTTCGACCGATGCGGTCACGCCCCGTTAAGGCGACCGGGGTGGAATGGCCCATGCGCGCCGCCGTGCCCCTCCTGCTCGTCGTCCTGCTGCCGGGCTGCGAGGCCGCGCTTGGGCCGGCGGTCGCGGTGAACGCCGTCTCGCTCATGGTCACGGGGCGGGCGGTGCCGGACCTGCTGGTCTCCGGCGTCACGGGGCGGGACTGCTCCATCGCCTACCTCGATGCGGGGGAGCGCTATTGCCGGCCGGAGGCGGTCGCCGTCGTGCAGCCTTTCTGCACGCGCAGCCTGGGCGGCGTGGATTGCTGGAACGGCCCGGTGCCGGGCTTGCCGCCCCCGCGCCCGGTGGCCGACGCCGCCCCGGGTGCCACGCCGGAGCCCTGGCCGGCGCGGCTGTTCTGAGGCCGGCCGGGTTCGGGGGTGGTCTCGTCCGGGGGTGTTGGGATGGGTGGCCCCGGAGGAACGGCGGAGCCCTCTCTCCAAGGCAACCCGCGCAACCGCCAGACGACATCATGCCCGGATCGGCGGCACCGCGGCGCGGGGGCGGATCAACGGGAAGGCGATGGTGCAGGCCAGGCCTTCCGGTCGCCAGTCCTGTTCCACCGTGCCGCCGAGTTGCGACGTGACGGTGCCTTCCAGCACGCGGGAGCCGAAGCCGCGGCGTGCGGGCGGGGCGGCGAGAGGCGGCCCGCCCGTCTCCGTCCAGGCCAGGCGCAGCGTCCCGTCCCGCAACGACCAGGTGATGGCGACGTGCCCGCCGGGGGCGGAGAGGGCGCCGTACTTCACCGCGTTCGTGGCGAGTTCGTGCACCGCCATGGCGAGCGGCTGCGCGGCGCCGGCGGGGAGCGCCACCCTATCCCCAGACAGCGTCACGCGCGCGGCGCCGCGGGAGAGGAAGGGAGCGAGCTCGCCTTCCAGCAGGGCGCGGAGGTCGGCGCCGGCCCAGCGGTCCTCGGCCAGCAGCGTCTGCGCGCGCGCGAGCGCGCCGACGCGCCCTTCGACGGCGCGCACGAAGCCCGGCAGGTCGCCCGCCCGCGTCAGCCGCAGCGTCGCCTGCACCACGGCCAGCGCGTTCTTCGAGCGGTGGTCCACCTCCCGCATCAGCAGCCACTGGCGTTCCTCCGCCGCGCGGCGCTCGGTGATGTCCACGACGACGCCGAGGAGGCGCAGCGGGCGGCCCGATGCGTCGTCGTGGCGGCGGGCGCGCACGGACACCCAGCGGACGCGCCCGTCGCCGTCCAGCACGCGGTATTCCGACGCGGTAGGCGTGCCGTGCGGCTGGGCGAGCAGGGCGCGGAGCTCGGCCACGCCGCGCGAGCGATCGTCGGGGTGCAGCCGCGCCGCGACCTCCCCGACCGGCAGGCCGGCGGCGGCGCGCTCGGGGTCCAGGCCGTAGATCCCCGCGAGGGTCGCGTCGGCGACGATGCGGGCCCCCGGCACGTCGTAGTCCCAGACGCCGATATTGCCGGCGGTGGCGAGGGCGAGGCGCAGGCGTTCCTCGCTCCGCGCCAGCGCGGTGACGCCGCGGAGCCGTTCCGTGGCGGTGCGGGTGCGTTCGGCGAACTCGCGTACCAGCGCCAGGTCTTCCGGCGACCATTGGCGCGGCGCGGCGTCGTTCAGGAAGAACATCGCGACGAGCCGGCCGCCTTCGACCACCGGCACGTTGATGAAGGACCGGGCGGCGCGGGCGATCAGGGCGGCGCCCTGGTCGGCCGTGCGCGGGTCGCGTTCGACGTCGCCGACGGTCACGACGGCACCGCGCTTCAGGTCCTCGACGAAGGTGCCGTAGTCGCGGAAACGGTGGGACCCGGCGAGGGATTCGACGCCCGGTGCGGTCCAGTCGCGCTCGATCGTCAGCGTCTCCGCCTCATGGTCCACCGTGCCGTAGCCGGCGCGGTCGACGCGGAGCGCGCCGCCGAGGAGGGCGGCCGCGGCCTGCGCGACGGAGGCGGGGTCGGCCGCGTCGCGGATCGCCTCGGTCAGGCGGGCGAGGAGGGCGCGGCGACGCTCGGCGGCGCGGGCCCCGGCCTCGGCCCGGGCGCGCTCGACGGCGTCCCAGGTGCGCTGCGCCACTTCCTCCACGGCGCGCCGCTCGGCCGGCGTCCAGGGGCGGGCGCGGCGGCGTGCACGAAGAGCAGCGCGGAGAGGCGGCCGGCCTTGACGAGCGGGACCACCACGACGGCCGCGATGCCGGCTTGCCGGAAGGCCTCGACCTCCGCCGGCGAGAGGCGCGGATCGGCCGCGATGTCGCCGATCGCGTCGGGCCGGCCGGCCCGGAAGGCGGCCAGCCGCGCGGCGCCGAAGGCGTCAAGGCGGTGCCGGCCGACGAGGCTCGGCAGGCCGCCCGGGTTCCATTCGCGGTAGACGGCGGCGGTGCCGTCCTCCTCGACCTCGGCGTAGCCGACGCGGTCTGCGGCGAGGGCGGTGCCCAGGACCTCCGCCGCGCCGGCCATGATGCCGTAGGCGTCGTCCACCGGCCGCAGGCGATCGCCGAGGGCGACGAGCATGCGCTGCAGCGCCTCCCCCTCCCGCAGCGTCGCCTGCGCGAGGACGCCCTCGGTCACGTCCGTGCCCTCGCAGAGGATGCCGGTGACCGTGCCGTCGGGGTCGCGGATCGGCTGGTAGACGAAGTCCACGTAGCGGGTGCGCAGCGCCCCGTCCGGGCCCGGCAGGGTCGCGGGCTGCGCCCGGCCGACATAGGGATCGCCGGTGCGGTGCACCCAGGCCAGCAGGTCCAGGTATCCTTCCGCCGCGAGGTGGGGCAGGGCGTCGCGCACCGTCAGGCCGGTCAGGTCGCGGCCGCCCATGAGGGCGCGGTGCGCGGCGTTCACGAGTTCGAAGCGGTGCTCCGGGCCGCGCAGGACGCAGAAGAAGCCCGGCGCCTGCTCGAGGAGGGAGAGGAGGCGGTCGGCCGTGTCCTGCCGCCGTTCCGCCCGCACCCGGGCCGTCGTCTCGCGGCAGAGGATGAGCACGCCGCCGATCCCGTCTGGCGCCGCGTCGTCGTGGACGGGGCTGCAGGAGTAGGTCCAGTGCACCTCCTCGATCGCGCCGTGGCGCCGGATGGGGAGGGGCTGGTCCTCGTGCCAGGTCGCGGGACCGCCGGACATGACGGCGGCGACCTGCGGGCCGATGACGGCCCAGGCCTCCGGCCAGGCGTTGCGTCCGGGCATGCCGAGGATGGCAGGGTGATCCTCCGACCCGAGCGAGGCGCGGCAGGCGTCGTTGCAGAAGCAGAGGTGGTCGGGACCCCAGAAGAGGAAGGCGGGGTGTCCGGTGATGAGGACCGTGCGGAGCGTGATCCGGAGGGCGGTCGGCCAGGTCTCCGGCGCGCCCAGCGGGGAGGCGGACCAGTCCCGGGCGCGGAGGATCGCGCCGACATCGCCGCCGCCGGAGAGGAAGGCGCGGGGGTCGTGCGGGCGGGCCGTCATGGCGGGATCCGCTGCGCCGGGGCGTGTCGGCTCATCCGCGTCCCCTCCGGCGTGGCATCGCACCTCCCGGGGCCCCGGTTGGCCTGACGATCCACCATAGGGCAAGTCGCGGCCGGGCCGAATGGGGAAGGACCAACGCGGCGGGACTGACGCGACGGGACCGGGGCGGCGGGACCGGGGCGGCGGGACCGGGGCGGCGGGACCGGGGCGGCGGGACCGGGGCGCGACGCGCCGGGCCTAGTCCCGCCGCGTGTCGGCGAAGCGGACGGGGCGACCGCGGGGGGCGCCCTGCACCGCGTCCTCCCGCATCGCGACGGCGCCGCGCAGGACGGTCATCGCGGGCCAGCCGGTGCAGCGGTGGCCGATGAAGGGGTTCCAGCCGCACGGGGTGGTGAGCCAGGAGGCCTCGATGGTGCGGGTGGCCTTCATGTCCACGACGGTGAGGTCGGCGTCGTAGCCCGCGGCGAGGCGGCCCTTGCCGACGGCGCCGTAGACGCGCGCGGGGCCGGCGGCCATGAGGTCGACGAGGCGCGACAGCGACAGGCGTCCGGCGGAGACGTGGTCCAGCATCATCGGCACGATGGTCTGGGTACCCGTCAGGCCAGCGGCGGTGGCAGGCCAGGGGCGTTCCTTCGCCTCCTTGCTGTGCGGCGCGTGGTCGGAGCCGACCGTGTCCACCGTGCCATCGGCGATCGCGGCCCAGGCCGCGTCGTAGTGGCGGCGGTCGCGGATCGGCGGGTTCATCACGGCGTAGGCGCCGAGCGCGTCGTAGGCGTCGGGCGACCACTGCGTCAGGTGGTTCAGCAGCACCTCGCAGGTCGCGACGTCGCGGAAGCCGGCGAGGTATTCCAGTTCCTCCGCCGTCGAGACGTGGAGGATATGCGCGGGGCGACCGGTCTTGCGGGCCAGCGCCATGAGGCGGCGCGTTCCGAGGAAGGCACATTCGACGTCGCGCCATTCGGCGTGCAGGCGGTAGGGCCCGCCGGCGGCGAAGGCGGGCTTGCGTTCCTGCAGGCGGTACTCATCCTCCGAATGGTAGGCGATGCGGCGGCGGCCGCCGCGCATGACGCGTTCCAGCGTCTCGTCGTCCTCGATCATCAGGTCGCCGGTGGAGGAGCCTGCGAAGACCTTTACGGCGCAGACGTTCGGTTCGCGTTCGAGGGTGCCGAGTTCGTTCACGTTGGACCGCGCGGCGCCGACGTAGAGGCCCATGTCGGTCCATGCGACCTCCGACACGCGGTCGCGCTTCCAGTCCAGCATGTCCCGCGTCGTGACGGAGGGCGCGGTGTTCGGCATGTCGTAGACGGCGGTGAGGCCGCCGAGGAGGGCGCCCTTCGTGCCCGTCGCGATGGTCTCGACGTTGGGATCGCCGGGCTCGCGCAGGTGGACGTGGGGGTCGGTCAGGCCGGGGAGGACGTGGAGGCCGGTGCAGTCCACGACCTCGGCGGCCTCGTGCGTGCGGAGGTTGCCGATGCCGGAGATCCGGCCGTCCTTCGCGGCGACGTCCGCCTGTTCGATGCCCCAGGGCAGGACGAGGGTGCCGCCGCGGAGGATGAGGTCGTGATGGGGCATGGGCGGGGCCTCCGGCGAGCGAACCCTCCTCCCGTGCCGGGGCGTGCGGCGCTTGTCCAGACGGGCGGCCGCCGCCGCGGCGCGCCGGCGCCGGCGCCGGGACAGGTGTTGGCGCGGAGCGGTGGCCGCGCCGGCCAATCGGCAAGATGAACGCAGCGTCACATTTCATCCATCTGTAACGGACGGGAACCCGTCCTGCCCCCAGATGCGCGCCGGCGCGGGCCGACGGCCCGGGACGATCATCGGGGGATCAGATGCGACGTACCTTCCTTGCCGCGGCGGCCGCCGCGGCGCTCCTGCCGGGCCTGGCCCTCGCCCAGGCGCCGGCGGCGCCGGCCGCCGCGAACACGGGCAACGTCATCTTCTTCCATCCCGACGGGCTCGGCGTGAACCACTGGGGCGCGGTCCGGATGCACTCCGTCGGGCCCGACGGGCGCCTGAACTGGGACCGGCTGCCGGCGACCGCCGTCTATCTCGGCCACATGAAGGACGGGCTGACCGGCACGTCGCATGGCGGCGCGACGGTGCATGCCTACGGCGTGCGCGTGCAGGCGGATTCCTTCGGCCTCGACGGCAGCACGCCGATCCGCGCCCTCGGGGGCCACCAGGGCTCGCTCATGCAGGAGGCGATGCGGCGGGGCCGGGCCGTCGGCCTCGTCAATTCCGGCGCGGCCTACGAGCCGGGGACGGCGGTCTTCGTCGCCTCGACCGAGCGGCGCAGCTCGCTCGAGGAGATCACGCGGCTCGTGGCGGAGAGCGGCGTGCAGGTGCACCTCGCGGGCGGCGAGCGCTGGTACCTGCCGCGCGGCGTGCAGGGACGCCACGGCGAGGGGGCGCGGACCGACGGCCGCAACCTGATCGAGGAACTGCGCGCGAAGGGCTACCGCGTCGTCTTCACGCGGGACGAGATGATGGCGCTGCCCGCCGACGCCGACCGCGTGTGGGGCATCTTCGCGAGCGACCACACCTTCCACGACCGTGCGGAGGAGGAGCTGGCGCGCGACAACCGCCCGCTCTACGTCCCGACCGCGCCGACGGTGGCCGAGATGTCGGAGCTCGCGCTGCGCATCCTCTCCCGCGCGCCGGCCGGCTTCTTCCTCGTCGCGGAGGAGGAGGGCACGGACAATTTCGGCAACGCCAACAATGCCGCGGGCGTGCTGGAGGCAGGGCGCCGCGCGGACGAGGCGATCGGCGTGTTCCGCCGCTTCGTCGAGGCCAATCCGCGGACGCTGATGCTGACGACGGCCGACTCCGACGCGGGCGGGATGCAGGTGATCGGCCCGGGCGCCGGGCAGACCGTCATCCGCGCTGGGCAGGCGCTGCCGGAGCGCGACCGCAACGGTGCGCCGCTCGACGGGCAGACCGGCACGGGCGGGCAGGCCTTCCTCTCGGCCCCCGACCGGAACGGCGCGCGCCATCCCTTCGCGGTCGCCTGGGCCACGCTGACGGACGTCTCGGGCGGCATCCTCGTTCGCGGGGTCGGGCTGAACAGCGAGTTCATCCAGGGCACGATGGACAACGTGGACGTCTACCGGATCATGCACCGGACGCTGTTCGGGGAGGTGTCGAACTGACGTGGCACGGGGGCGGGGCGGCCGCGATGCCGCCCCGCGACTGCCTCACCACGTCAGTTCGGCGACGGTCACCCTTCCCTCCGCCGCCGGCCAGGCGCGGGAGACCAGGCGTTCGAGGTTGAAGATGCCGGCGACGGGGCGGCCGAGTTCGGCAGTGGGCAGGCGCAGCACCGTCGTCGCGCCAGCGGCGACGCCGCGGGGGACGTCGGTCGGTTCGCGGCCGTCCAGCAGCACGACGTCGCGCGGCAGGCCGAAATAGCCACGGGGGCGGGTAAAGCGGATGACGCCACCGGCGGCACGGTCGGCGTCCGTGAGCGGGGCGGCGGGGCGGAGGTTCACGACCTCCGACGAGCGCGGGAACGGCGTGCGGTAGAAGTGCGTCGTGGGGTGATCGGGGGCCGTCACCACGATCTCCAGATACGCGTCCGGGGGTACGGTTGCGGGGCCCCAGGCGCCGCCTTCGCCCGTGACGCGGCGGTGGAGCGGTTCGCCGGTGCGTGCGGCGGTGGCGGGGTCGACGCGGAAGACCTCGACCGTCGCGCCGGCGACGGGGCGGTTGGTCTGCACGCCGCCGGGAGTGCCGGTGACGCGTCCGTTCAGGGTGACCCGCGCCTCCGGCGTAACGTCGAGGCGGTCGGGCTCGCGGCCCGCGACGAAGCGGAACATCTCGCGGAAGGCGCGGGCGGAATAGGCGGTCTCGCGGTGGTCGATCCCGGGCAGGACGACGTTCGTCGCGCCGCGCAGTTCCGGGCCTTCCGCCGTGATGCCCGTCGGTGTGCCGGGGCGGCCGACGAAGCGGCCATCGGGCTGCGCGTAGACGTCGTTGCCATCGGAGCGGATCGTGAGGAAGGCGGTGCCGGGGACTACGTCGGTGTCGCCGCCGTTCAGGCGGCGGAGGAAGGGGCCGCGGCCGTTGAACTCGCCGCCCGGCGAGAACTCCCAGTCGTAGACGCCGCGGTTGGGCGTGCCGCAGAGCACGCCGTGCGAGACCTCCGCGCCGCCGCCGTTCAGGACGACGTGGTTGCGGATGGGGTAGCCGCCGCGGGAATTGCCGATCAGCGCGATCCGCGCGGCGCCGGTGCGGGCGCGGAGCGCGGCGATCTCGGCGCGCAGTTCGCGCAGTGCGTCGTCCGTTCCCGAACGCAGGGGCTGGGGCACCGCGTCGTCGTTGCGCGCGAGGGGGTCGGTGAAGTCCAGCGCACGCAGGCGGTCGCGCGGCCAGCCATTGCTCTCCCAACGCCAGATCGTCGTCATCCAGAGGGCGGCGTGATCGCCGTTGCCGTGGACCAGGAGGAGGGGCGTCGGGGCCTGCGATCCCTGGGCCTGCGATCCCTGGGCCTGCGATCCTTGCGCCTGCGATCCTTGCGCCTGCGATCCTTGCGCGCGAAGGATCGCGGGCGCGAGCAGCGGGGCGGCGGCGAGGGCCCCGGGGACCAGGCGAAGCAGGGTGCGTCGGTGCGGCAAGCGGGGGTTCCTCCCTTCGGCAGGCTGTACCGGGTCGGGCGCCGCGCGTCGCGGCGCCGCACGATCACGGATGCGTCGCCGCGGCCGCGCGGGCCGAAGCGTCCGGCGCCAGGGCGTCCGAAGGCGTAGCGCCGGGCTGGCGCGCGGCCCAGCGTCCGCGCCAGTCCGCCCCGCCGAGCCAGCCCTCCAGGCTCCGCGCATCGGCCTGGCCCTGCGTGAGGGCCTCGACGCTCCGCCAGGCCAGGGCGAGCATGCATGAGAGCACCGGGGCCCCGCCGAGGCGCCCGTGCTTCAGGATCGGGCGCAGCGTCGGCATTCCCGTGCCGAGCATCACGATGGCGTCCAGCCCGTCCGGGTCCAGGTCCTCGAGAGCCGCGGTCGCACCGAGGCCGTCCATGGCGTAGATCGGGTGGAAGACGCCGTCCTTCAGCGCCGAGCCTGACACCCGCGCGACCTCGAAGCCCAGGGCCTGCCAGTAGGCGATCCCGGCGCGGGTCAGGTCGTCGGGATAGGGGGAGACGAGGCCGATGCGGCGGGCGGAGAGGGCGTGCAACGCGTCCCGGACCGCCTGGCCGGCCGTGATGACCGGCACGCCCCGCGCGGCTTCCATGCGTGCGACGATCGCGGCCTCCTCCGACGGCCCCGCGTAGTAGGAGGCGCCGGTGCAGGCGAAGGCGAGGGCGCCGACCGGGGCGTTGGCGAACTGGGTGGCCGCGCCTTCCAGGTCCCGCAGGTAGTCCAGCAGCCGTTCCACGATCGTCGCCTTCGGCGAGGTGAGGCGCGCATTGATCATCGCGACGCCGGGCGGGAGCAGGACGTGGAGTTCGGGCTCGACCGTCGTGTTGGCCTGTGGCGTCAGGACGCCGAGGAGGCCGCGGGGCGCGTATTCCAAGCCGGTGCTACCTCCGGGTCCAGCGCGGCGCACGGGTCTGGACCGGGTGCGTGTCACGGCGCGAGGTCGTCCCGCCCGGCGTCATGCCGCAAGCGCCGCCGGGAAGGCGGCGGCATCCGCGCCGCGCAGGCGCTCGACCACCGCGGCGGGGTCGGCCGGATCGGCGTTTCCGCGCCAGGCCACGTGGCCGTCGGGGCGCAGCAGGACGAGGGCGCGTTCGTAGAGCGCGGCCGCCGCGGGATCGCCGATGCGTGCTTCGGCCAGCGGGACGCCGGCCGCCGCGAAGGCGGCGCGCAGTCCCGGCGCGTCGGGGGCTTCCGCGCAGCGGATCAGGGTGAAGCCGTCGGTCTGCAGGTCCAGCGTGGAGCGCCCGTCCGGCAGCCAGGCGTGCGGCGCGCGCATCCCCGGCCAGGTGGAGGGCACGAGTTGATTGGGGTCGTCGGGCGGCTCCGGCGTGCCGTCCGGCACGACGATGGGGCTGTCGGCGTAGCGGTATCCCAGGTGCAGCCCGGCGGAATTGAACTGCTTCGACATCCAACGGATCTTGCCCCGCAGCACCGCGCGGGCCGCCGGGTCCTCCCCGATCGTGTCGGGCGTTTCCGCCATCACCATGTCGATGCGGTCGGAGTTGTTGGCGGAGACGACGGAGTTGCGCACCGCGACCGGCTTCCGCTCCGCCTCGTAGCAGTCGAGCAGGTGCGGGCCCGCCCAGCCCGCCCGCGCTGCCGCGATCTTCCAGGCGAGGTCGGCGGCGTCCCCGATCCCCGTGTTCATTCCCACGCCACCCGTCGGCACGAAAAGGTGCGCGGCATCGCCCGCCAGGAAGACGCGCCCCTGCCGCCAGCGCGACGCGACGCTCTGGTGGTGGTGCCAATGGGTCGTCGCCAGCAGTTCGAAATCGAAGGGCTTGCCCATCGCGCGGTGCAGTACCGTCGCCACGTCATCCAGCGCCGCGTCGCGCGTCGGGTCCGCCCAGTAGTACTGGTAGTTCCAGAGGTCCCGGCCGTTGACCGCCGTGAAGACGCCGTAGCAGCCCGGCGTGAAGCAGAAGTACAGGTTCGCCAGCCCCTTCCCGTGCGCCTCCAGGAAGCCCGGCGAGCGGAAGAGGAAGGACACGTTGCTCCGCATCCGCCCGCGGCCGGACATGCGGATGCCCAGCGCGCGGCGGATGCCGCTGCCGCCGCCGTCGCAGGCGACGAGGAAGTCGGCCTCGACGGCGCTCCGCGCACCCGTCGCCGCATCCTCGATCACCGCGCGGACGTGGTCGCCGCGGTCCTCGTGCGACACGAAGCGCGTGCCGTGCCGCATCTCCAGCGGCGGCAGGCGGCGCGCGTGGTCCAGCAGCACGGGTTCCAGCGCGGCCTGCCCGATCTGCGTTTTTCCATAAGGGCTCCAGGCCAGTTCGCGAAAGCGCGCGACGGTCGCGGGATCGCGCGCCCGGATCCTCTCGCTCGGCGGGGATTCGAAGCGGTGGATCTCGTGCCCGGCCAGCCGGTCGCAGAAGACGATGTAGTAGCCGTCGGCCTGGCGGATGCAGGCCTCGTACACCGCCTCGTCCAGGCCGCGGCGGCGGAAGATCTCCATGGACCGCGCGCCGAGCAGCGTCGCCTTCGGGTGTTCCGTCGGCCCCGTCCGCTCCTCGACCAGCAGGGACGCGACGCCGCGATGGGCGAGCTCGATCCCGAGCGTCAGCCCCACCGGCCCACCGCCGACGATCAGCACGGGCAACCGGGCCACGCACGCCTCCCTGGCGTCCTGACTGGACAGGTTGGACAGGTTGTGGCCCTTATGCAAGCGCCACCTTCGGAGAGGTCCGCCCTGGACGGCCTTCCCCGTGCCGCCCCCTTCTGGCTCCGCATCGCCGAGGTGCTGCGGGCCGAGTTGCGCGACGGCATCTATCCGCCGGGCCGACCGCTGCCCGGCGAGCATGAACTGGCCGCCCGCTTCGGGGCGGCGCGGATGACCTTGCGTCGTGCGATGGATGCGCTGGCCGCCGAGGGGCTGCTTCGGCGCGAAGCGGGGCGCGGCACGTTCGCGGCGGCGGCAGCGGCAGCGGCCGGCAACACGGCGGGATGGGCGGCGGATGTGCGCGGCTTCTCCGCCGCGTCGGAGGTCGCGATCCTTGCCCTCGGCCCCGCGCCTCTTCCCGCCGCCCCGGCCGTCGCGCTCGGCCTGGAGGCCGGCCTGGGCGCGATGCGCCTGGAACGCGTGCGCCGCGACGAGGCCGGTCCCTTCTCCCACGCCCTGTCCTGGGTGCCGCTGCCGCTCGGCGCGCGCCTGCCGCGGCGGCGCCTCGAGACCGGCGTGCCGCTGCCCGAGATCCTGGCCGACCGTGGCGCCCGGATGGCCAGCGCCGAGCAGGCGATCGGCGCCGAGGCCGCCTCCCCTGCCCTTTCGGCCGCGCTGGGCGTCGCGATCGGCGCGCCGCTGGTGCGCCTGGACCGCACGATGACGGACGCGGAGGGCGTGCCCTTCGTCCACACGCGGTTCCTCTACCGTGCAGACCGCTTCGCCTATCGGGTCCCGCTGGACGCCGAGGGACGCGCCCGCCCGCCACGCTGGGCGCCGGTGGTCCGTGCATGACGGAGGTTCGGGACTCGGTCGCCCGGAGGCGCGCCGAACTCGACGCGATGCGCCCGCTGCCGCCGGAAGCCCTGCGATTACCCGAGCACGCCTACGACCTGGAGATCACCTACACATCGAACGCCGTCGAGGGGAACACCCTCACCGCCGCCGAGACAAGCCTTGTCGTCGAGAACGGGATCACTGTCGGCGGGAAGCCGCTGAAGGATCACCTGGAAGCGCTGGACCACTTCGATGCGCTGCGTTTCGTCCGTTCCGCCGCGCGCGACCCGGCCCCGCTGCGGGAAGCCGACGTCCGGAACCTGCATCGCCTCATCCTGGCGCGCTCCGCCCCGGAGATCGCGGGGCAATATGCTCGGCACGGCCGCTTCGCGCTCACCGAGTCCGGCCGTCACGCCTTCCCCTCGCCCGCCGAGATCCCCGCCCTCATGGGCGACTTCGCGGCTTGGCTGTCGACGGCACCGGACGAGCCGGCCACAGCCTTCGATGCGCACCGGAGGCTCGTGGACATTCATCCCTTCGAGGACGGCCATGGGCGCACGGCGCGACTCCTGATGAACCTCATGCTCATCCGCGGCGGCGACCCGCCGATCGCCATTCGGCCAGAGGACCGACCGGCCTACCTCCGCGCCCTCGGCACCGGCCAGGCGGGCGGAGGGACGGAGGCCTTCGACCGGCTCCTCTGGCAACGACTCGGCGAGAGATTGGATGATATGCTCTGCGCGCTGAGGTCCGCAGGATGACACCCCGCATCGCCATCGTCGGCGCCGGCCCCGTCGGCCTGACCCTCGCCGTCCTGTTGCACCGCGCTGGGTTTGCGCCGCAGGTCTTCGAGGCGGGACCTGCCATCGCGGAGGAACTGCGCGCCTCCACCTTCCACCCCCCGACGCTCGACATGCTCGACACGATCGGCGTCGCGCGGCCGCTGATCGCACAGGGGCTGGTGACGCCGACCTGGCAGATCCGCCTGCACGAGACGGGGGATCGCGCGGTCTTCGACCTCTCCGTCCTGTCGGAGGACACGGGCTTCCCACACCGGCTCCAGGCCGAACAGCACAAGCTGTCGCACCTGCTCCTCGCGCTGCTGCCCGCCGGCACGGTCCGCTTCGCCACGCCCGTGGCGGCCGTGGCGCAGGACGCGGATGGCGTGACGCTTGAATTGGAAGGCGGTGAGACGGCCCGCGCCGACTACGCCGTGGGCTGCGACGGCGCGCGGTCGGTCGTGCGGCGCGCGATGGCGCTGGACTTCCCGGGCGACACCTATCCGGAGACGACGATCCTCGCGACCACGCCCTTCGCCTTCGACGCGGTCCTGCCCGGCCTGTCCAACGTGAACTACGTCTGGACGAGCCACCCCGCCTTCTCCGGCACGTTCTCGCTCCTCCGCGTGCCGGGGAAGTGGCGCGCCAGCCTCTACCCCGCCCCGGAGGAGACGGTGGAGCAGGCGCTGGACCCCGCGGCCATCGAACGAAAGCTCCAGGCGATCCACCCGAAGGATACGCCCTACGACGTGCCGGACCTCCGCCCCTACCGCGTGCACCAGCGCATCGTGGAGGACTACCGGCGCGGCCGGCTGATCCTGGCTGGCGACGCCGCGCACCTGAACTCGCCCTCGGGCGGGATGGGCATGAACGGCGGAATCCACGACGCCTTCGAACTGGCCCCGACGCTGACGGCCGTCCTCCGCGGCGAAACCGACGACACCATTCTGGATCGCTACACCCGCCGCCGCCGCCCGGTGGCCGAGCGCGAGATCATCGCCCAGGCCGACCGCAACCGCGCGCGGATGCGGGAGAAGGACCCGGACCGCCGGCGCACCCTGCTGGCGGAAATGCAGGTGCTCTGCGACGATCGGGGCCGCCTGCGGGAGCACCTGCTCCGCACTTCCATGATCACCGGCCTGCGCCAGGCCGCTACCATCACCTGATGGGCACCTGACGGGGACGATGATGACGACCAGCCGCCGTATCCTCCTCGCCGCCATGCCGGCCCTGGCCGCGCCGCTGCCGCTGCGCGCGCAGCCTGCCTGGCCCGCGCGCCCCATCCGTTTCGTCGTCCCCTTCCCGCCCGGCGGCACCACGGACATCGTCGCGCGCGTCTATTCGCAGCGGATGACGCAGACGCTCGGCCAGCCCGTGATCGTCGAGAACCGCGCGGGCGCCGGCGGCACCGTCGGCAGCGACGTCGTCGCGAAGGCGCCGCCGGACGGATACGCCTTCATCATGTCCAACATCGCGTCCCATGCGGTGGGGCCGAACGTCTATCCGCGCATGCCCTACGACAGCGTGCGGGACTTCACCCATATCGGGTTGCTGGCCGACGTGCCGTCCGTGCTCGCGGTCGGCGTGCAGTCGCCGGTCCGGGATTTTCCAGGCTTCCTGGCCGCGGCGCGCGCGCGTCCCGGCCTGACGATCGCCTCGCCTGGCAACGGCACGACGTCCCACGTCCTCGGCGCGACACTCGCGCGCCTGACCGGCACGCAGCTCACGCACGTGCCCTACCGCGGCTCGGCGCCCGGGCTGCAGGACCTCATGGCGGGGAACGTGGATTCCATGATCACCACCCTCGCCGAGACCGGCCGCAACGAGCGCACGCGCCTGATCGCCATCACGTCCGAACAGCGCACGCCGGGCTGGGACGGCGTCCCGACCTTCGCCGAACTCGGCCTGCCACAGATGAACGCGCCGACCTGGTTCGGCCTCTCCGGCCCGCCCGGCCTGCCCGACGCCATCGCGGACCGGATGAACGCCGCGATCCTCGAAGCTCTCTCGACCGAAGAGGTCCGCGCCCGCCTCGCCGACTTCGGCGCCGTGCCGCCGCCGCGCAGCCGCGCCTGGTACGCGGCCTACGTCGCGGAGGAAGTCGAGCGCTGGGGGCGGGCGGCGCGGGCGGCGGAGGTCCGGGCGGAGTAGTCCGGCTGAGGGGCGACGCGTTCGTTCTGCGCCTCGTGAACTACCGGTCACATGCCCTACCGTCGTCCGGTGGACCGCTAGCGACATCGCGGCGGGTCAGGGCATTACCGTGCGATCACCGATCCTGCGGTCGGGAAGACCCGCAACTTTAGGTTGCACCGACCCGATCGATCATGATCAAGTTCAGTGGCAGTTAACGCGCACATTCGCCAGAGGACGGACAGCGCTCATGTCGGAAGACGTGGCTGATCGGCAGGGCAAAGGTGGGGGCCGCACAGTTCCCAGCATCGCCGAGCAGTTCGACAACCTCGTCCGGGCGCCGAACAGGGCTTTGCGGGCGCTGGAACTCAAGAACCAGATCTCCGAGGAAGCGGCTGAGCAGGGTGAGCGACTTCGCTCAGCCCCTGCTGTCCGAAGCTCGCCCAGAGCGACCCTCCATGACCTTCTTCAGATCTCGTCCAGCTACTATAGTCTTCGCTGGGGGCTGGCGATCCTGGCCGTGTTGTTCCCCGTCCTCCTTGTCTTGCAGGGTGGCGGCCTCGCGCACGCGCAGGCGTCGCTGAGCGCCTATTACCATTACTCAGCCACTCACCCGACGCATTATGGAGCCGGCACCGCGCGAGATATCTTTGTCGGCGTTCTCTTCGCCATCGGTGCGTTCCTCGTGCTCTACCGGGGTTACTCCATCCGTGAAGATTGGGCGATGAACGTCGCCGGCGTCGCCGCGATCATCATTGCCCTCTGTCCGATGGACTGGCCGGTGAACGGCAGCGCCGAGGCTGCCCGCACTCGGACTGCCACGTGGCATTTCGGCGCCGCGGCGGTCTTTTTCCTGACGCTCGGCGTCACCTGCGCCTTCTTTTCCCAGGCCTCACTGAAGGTGCTGAAGAACGCCCAGGGCCGCCGCGTCTACACGGCGATCTATGCCGTCCTCGGCATGCTCTTTGCGCTCGTTCCTGGGGCTATCTTTGCCGTGTACCTGCTGTCCGGGCGGCCGAATGACAGCACGTGGGTCTTCTGGTTTGAGGTCGCCGGCATCCTGATCTTTGTGACGTTCTGGGCGGTCAAGAGCACCGAGATCTGGTGGATCGAGCACGAAGGGCAGTTGAAGCGACGGGCGAGGACGTGAGGAGCCCGCCCGCTCCTCGCATTCGGCGCCCGTGATGCTCGATAGCACAGCGCGTTGCGCGGTCCCGCTCTGCGTGGCCTTCGCGCAATCCCGCGCTACCCCCGCCGCCGGAACCGCTCCACCGCCGCCACCAGCGCCGTCCGCACGCCCGGTTCCAGCGCGGAATGGCCGGCATCCGGCACCACGGTCAGGCGCGCGCCCGGCCAGGCCTCGGCCAGTTCGAAGGCGGAGGTTGGGGGGCAGACCATGTCGTAGCGCCCCTGGACGATCTCGGCCTGCACGTGGGCCAGGTTGCGCATGCCACCCAGAAGACCCCCGGGCGGAAGGAACAGCTTGTTCGCGAAGTAGTGCGCCTCGATCCGCGCGAGGCCGAGGGCGCTGCGGTCCTGCGCGAAGGACGCGACGGTCTCGGGGGACGGCAGAAGCGTGCTGCACAGCCCCTCGTAGTTCGACCACGCCCGTGCGGCGGCCATATGGACGCCGGGGTCGGGGTCGGTCAGGCGCTTGAGGTAGGCGCGCAGCAGGTCGTCGCGCTCGGCGGCGGGGACGTGCTCGGCGAAGTTCTGCCAGGCATCGGGGAAGATGCGGCGCAGGCCGTAGAGGAACCAGTCCACCTCGTCGTCGCGGCCGAGGAAGACGCCGCGCAGCACGCAACCCGCGACGCGCAGCGGGTGCGCCTGCGCGTAGGCGAGCGCGAGCGTCGAGCCCCAGGAGCCGCCGAAGAGCAGCCAGCGCTCGATGCCGAGGAAGCGGCGAAGGATCTCGATGTCGCCGATCAGGTGCTGCGTCGTGTTGTCGCGCAGTTCGCCGAGAGGGCGGGATCGGCCGGCGCCGCGCTGGTCGAAGATGACGACGCGCCAATGCGCCGGGTCGAAGAAGCGGCGGTGCACGGCGCCGGCCCCCGCGCCGGGGCCGCCATGCAGGAACAGTACGGGCTGACCGCGCGGGTTGCCCACCTGCTCCCAATACATGACGTGCGACGGCCCGGCGCCCCCGGCGGGGGAGATCGGCAGCAGGCCCGTCTCGTAGGGCGCGATGTCGGGGAACAGGTCGCCGCGCGGCATGGTCGGCCCCGTTTTGCCGTGAGGGGCGGAGGGGACGCAACGGGGTGACCGTCGTGTCGGGGCCGCAACTCCTTGCGCGCGGGGCCGATAAGGCCTTCGCGCGGGCAGCGCCCGTGCTTAGGTAGAGAGAATCATGGCCCGCCCCCCGTTCCCGCGCCGCGCCAGGACGCCCGCCCCGCCGGGGGCCGCGGGGGCCTCCAGGCCTGCGCGGTCTGCGGGACGGAAAGCCGCCAGAACCGCTTCCGCCCTGCGCCGCCGGAGAGCGCGCCCGACCTGGACCTGCGGCCGGGGGAGCCCGTGCGGGCAACGATGGAGCAATGGCTCCAGCAATGCCCGCATTGCGGCTACGCCGCGCCGGAGATCGCGCGCGCCCATCCCGCGGCGATCGCGGCCGTCGGCACCGCGCCGTTCCGCGCGGTGCTCGCCGACCCGACCCATCCGCCCCTCGCCCGGCGCTTCCTGGGCTACGCCTACGTGCTGGAGGAGACGGGGGCGCTGCACGCGGCGGCCGAGGCGACGTTGCAGGCGGCCTGGGTGGCGGACGACGCGCGCCGCCCGGACCTCGCCCGCGCCTGGCGGCGGGATGCGGTGGCGCTCTGGCGCGCGGGGCCGGCGCTGGATGCGGAGCAGACGGTGCGGGTCGTGGACGCGCTGCGCCGGGCCGAAGCCTTCGACGATGCGGCCGCGGCCGCGGGGGCGCTGGCCGCGACGCGTCCGCCGGAGGCCGTCGCCGGCGTGATCGCGCTGGAGGAGCGGCTGATCGCGGCCGGCGATTCCGGCCGGCACACGGTGGCGAGCGCCCTTCCCCCGCCCTCCCGGCGCCCGCATGCGAGCCACGCCACCGTCGCGAAGCGGGGTGGCGGGCTGGCGGACTGGATGCGACGGTTGTTCCGCCGGGGCTGAGGGACGCGCCCCGGCGGGTCACTTGCCGGCGCGATGAATGTTATGTTATAACGTCCTTTATCCAGCACGGGCCCGAGGCTGAGCATGCAGCGCCGTACCCTCCTCCTCGCTCCGGCCGCAGGCCTCGCCCTCCCGGCGCTGGTCCGTGGTCAGGGCCTTCCGGCGGTCGTCGCCTCCTTCTCCATTCTCGGCGACGTCGTCCGCCAAGTGGCGGGCGAGCGGCCGCTCGCCTTGCAGGTCCTCGTCGGTCCCGACGCCGATGCGCACGAGTTCCAGCCGCGCCCTTCCGACGTGGAGCGCCTGCGCGGGGCCGCCCTGCTCGTCCGGAACGGGCTGGGCTTCGACGGCTGGATGGACCGGCTGGTCCGGGCGTCCGGTTCCGGCGCGACCCTCGTCACCGCGACGGAGGGGGTGACGCCGCGGGTCATGCAGGCCGGGCACAGCCACTCCCCCGGCAGCGGCGCGAGGCGGCGGCAGGCCCAGGCGGCCGCCCCGTCCCGCACGCCGGACCCGCATGCCTGGGGCGACCCGCGCAATGCCGCGACCTACGCGCGCAACGTTGCGGCCGGACTCGCCGCGGCCGATCCGGGGAACGCGGCGCTCTACCGCGGGAATGCGGAGGCCTATGCCGCCCGCCTCGCCACCTTGCACGAGGAGGTGCGGGCGGCGGTCGCGGCGGTGCCCGAGGCGCGGCGGGTGGTCGTCACGAGTCACGACGCCTTCGGCTACTACGGCGACGCCTACGGCATCCGCTTCCTCGCGCCGCAAGGCCCTTCCACGGGCGGGGAGGCTTCGGCCGGGGAGGTCGCGGCCCTCATCCGCCAGATCCGCGCCGAGGGGATCACCGCCGTCTTCGTCGAGAACATGTCGGCCCCCGCGACGCTGGAACGGCTGGCGCGGGAGGCGGGGGTGCGGGTCAGCGGGCGGCTCTATGCCGATGCCCTGTCCGGCGCGGGTGGGCCTGCCACCACCTACGAGGCGCTGGTGCGGCACAACACGGGGTTGATGGTCGCTGCGATGCTGCGCGGGGCGGCGTGAGGCGGTTTGCCCGGCCTTCCGCCATGAAGGCAGCCGCTCCGACAGCTCGGCCGCAGCCGGCGTGTCCACCAGGAGCGCGACGAGCGGGCGCCCGGCACCTTACGCCGGAGGGGAAACCGGCGGCTTACTCAGAGCGTCTCGGTAGCCCCGCGATAATCTGACCGCGCAGCGGGTCGAATGCGCGCGGGAGAGGAACGCCGACGCTGCGCTCAGAGCGTCTCCAGCAGCCCGGCGAGGACCTGCCCGCGGGGCGCGAGGTCGCGCCACAGGATATGTTCGTACGGCGCATGGGCGCCGGCGCCGGTGCAGCCGAGGCCGTCGAGCGTCGGGATGCCGAGCGCCGCGGTGAAGTTGCCGTCCGAGCCGCCGCCGCGGTGCTGCTTCGGCAGGTCGTAGCCCGCCTCCTTCGCCAGGGTCCGCGCGCGGTCGTAGAGGGCGAGGATGGCCTCGTCCTCGGCCATGGGCGGGCGGTTCATGCCGCCCTCGACGGTCACCTTGATGCCGTCGCGCTCATAGGCCAGGGCGAGGATCGCGGCCTCCATCCGCTCCCCGTCCGCGACGGTCTGGACGCGTAGGTCCACCTCGCAGCCGGCCTCCGGCGGGACGACGTTGGGGCGCGTGCCGCCCCAGACCGGGGCGACGTTCGTCGTGATGCCGCCCGGCAGGTCCACCATGGCGTGGAGGCACCCGATGATCTCCGCCAGCGCGACGACGGCCGACCGCCCCTCCGACCAGTTGCCGCCGGCATGGGCGGAGACGCCCTCGATCCGGATGGTGAAGCGCCCGACGCCCTTGCGCGCGGTCACGCAGGCGCCCCGCGCGCCGCCGGCAGGTTCGGGAATGAGGACGGCGGCGGCCCCGCGCGCCTCGCGCTCGATGATCTCGCGGGAGGTGGGGGACCCCACCTCCTCGTCGGGCGTCAGCAGCAGCGTGATCGGGCGGTTGGTCGGGACCTTCTGGCGCAGGATCTCCCGCACCGCGTGGAACGCCAGGAAGGACCCCGCCTTCATGTCGTAGATGCCGGGGCCGAAGGCCTTCTCGCCCTCCACCTTGAATGGCATCGAGGACGCCAGCACCCCGTGGTCCCACACGGTGTCGAGGTGCCCGGCGATCAGCACGGGCTGCTGGTTCGACCCCTTCGGTCCGGGCGTACGGGCGATCAGGTTGTCGCCGTAGCCGTCGCGCCCGGGAATCCGGGTGACCTCGGCGCCCACCGCCCGGAGTTCGGCCTCGGCCCGGTCCATCAGGCCGTTCACGGCCTTCGGGTCGGTCGTCGGGGTCTCGTGCAGCACCCAGCCGCGCAGTTCCTCCAGCAGGGCTTCGCTGGTGCCGATCTGGGTGCGGGGCATGCGGGACTCCTCGAGGACGGGCGGGCTTCTGGGCCGGGGGGCCCGGCTTGTCCACCGCTCCGGCCCCGCCTAATGCGGCACCGCAACGCAAGGGATCGCGCGCAGATGGACGGCGTGTTCTTCGAGGACCTGTCGGTCGGCCAGACCGCCTCCTTCGGCAAGACGGTGACGGAGGCCGACATCCTGATGTTCGCCGCGGTCTCCGGAGATACGAACCCCGTCCACATCAACGCCGAGGCCGCGGCGGCTTCGATGTTCAAGGAGCGCATCGCGCACGGAATGCTCTCCGCCGGCTTCATCTCCGCCGTGCTGGGCACGCGCCTGCCGGGGCCGGGGACGATCTACCTGTCCCAGACGCTGAAGTTCCGCGCGCCCGTGACGATCGGGCAGACGGTGACGGCGACCGTCGAGGTCACCGCGCTCGACGCCGCCAAGAAGCGCGCGACGCTCAAGACGACCTGCACGGCCGGCGGCAAGGTGGTGATCGAGGGCGAGGCGCTCGTCATCCCGCCCTCGCGCGGCTGACGCGGGCGCGATGGACGGCCCCACCCTCACGACCGACCGGCTGATCCTGCGCCTTCCCGTGGCGGAGGACCTCGACGGCTGGGCGGCGCTGATGGGCGACGAGGGTTCCGCACGCTTCATCGGCGGGCTGCAGACGCGGCTGGGCTCCTGGCGCGGCCTGGCCTCGATGGCCGGGTCCTGGGGCCTCCAAGGCTTCGGGATGTTCTCGGTGATCGAGCGCGAGACGGGGCAGTGGATCGGCCGCGTCGGGCCGTGGCGCCCCGACGGCTGGCCGGGCGACGAGATCGGCTGGGGCCTGCTGCGCAGCCACTGGGGACGCGGGCTGGCGGCGGAGGCCGCGGTCGCCACCATGGCCTGGGCGCACGACGCCCTGGGCTGGCGCGACGTCATCCACTGCATCCGGGCGGAAAACCTGCCGTCCCGCGCGCTCGCCCGACGGCTGGGTTCCCGCTTCCTGCGGATGGACCGCCTGCCGCCGCCGCACGACGAGGCGGAGATCGAGATCTGGGGCCAGACGCTCCCCGCCCGGACCGTGCCGTGAGCGTGAAGTCCGTGGCGGGTGGATGCCCCGTGGCCCGCATGCCACATACCTCCGCATGACAGGCAACATGAAGGGCGTCTGCGTCTTCTGCGGCGCGAACCCCGGCAACCGTCCCGAATACGCCGACGCCGCGCGCACCCTGGGCCACGCGATCGCCGCGCGCGGGCTCAACCTCGTCTATGGCGGCGGCAAGGTCGGGTTGATGGGCGTCGTCGCGGATGCCGCGCTGGAAGGCGGCGCGCGGGTGGATGGCGTCATCCCCGAAAACCTGATGAACCGGGAGCTGGGCCACGGCTCCGTCACGCAGCTCCACGTCGTCGGCTCGATGCATGAGCGCAAGGCGATGATGGCCGAACTCTCGGACGGCTTCGTCGTCCTGCCCGGCGGCTTCGGCACGCTGGAGGAAGCCTTCGAGGTCCTCACCTGGGGGCAACTCGGCCTGCACCGGAAGGGCGTCGTCTTCCTTGACGTGGACGGGTTCTGGTCCCGCCTCTTCGACATGATCCGGGGCATGGAGGCCGAGGGCTTCGTGCGGCCGGAGCACGGGATGATCGCCATGCGGGCGGACACGCCGGAGCAGGCGCTCGACATCCTCGCGAACTATCGCCCGCCGGAGGTGACGCGGTGGATCGAGCGGGTCGCCCAGGCCTGAGCGCGCCGCCCCTGACGACGCGCGCGCCCCGGATCTGGACCGACCACGCCCCACTGCCGGAGGACGCGCGGGGCGGGACGGTCGCGCTCGGCAATTTCGACGGCGTGCACCTGGGGCATCGTGCCGTGCTGGGCGCGGCCCATGCTGCGCGCCCGGACCTGCCCCTCGCCGCCCTGACCTTCGAACCCCATCCGCGCGAGCACTTCCGCCCGCAGGACCCGCCCTTCCGCCTGACCCTCCTGCCCGCCAAGGCCGCGGCCCTGGGCGAGGCGGGCTGCGCCCACGTCCACGCCCTGCCCTTCGACGCCGACCTCGCGGCGATGGAGGCGGATGCCTTCTGCGAGGCGGTGCTGCACCGGCACCTCGGGGCCCGTCACCTGGCCTGCGGCGCGGACTTCGCCTTCGGGCACCGCCGGGGCGGCGACATCGGCTTCCTGTCCCGCTGGGCGGAATCGCGGGGGATCGGCCTCTCCGTCGTGCCGCCAGTCACCGACGCGGCAGGCCCGGTCAGCAGCACGCGCGTGCGCCGGGCGCTGCAGGACGGCTACCCGGAGCGGGCCGCCGCCCTGCTCGGCCGGCCCTGGGAGGTCTGGGGCGAGGTCTTCCACGGCGACCGCCTGGGCCGCGAACTGGGCTGGCCCACCGCGAACATCTGGATGGGACGCCACCTCGAACCGGCGCGGGGCGTCTACGCCGTCACCGTCGCCCTGCCCGACGGGTCGGAGGCGAAGGGCGTCTCCAACGTCGGCCGCCGGCCGACCCTGGGCGGAGACCCGGAGACGCGGCTGGAGACGCACCTCTTCGACTGGTCGGGCGACCTCTACGGGCAGGGAATCGGGGTGCGGCTGGTCCGCTTCCTCCGCCCCGACGCGACCTTCGATGGGCTGGAGGCGCTGAAGGCCGCCATCGCGGGCGATGCCGAGGCGGCCCGGGCGGCGCTCCTGGAGGCCTGACCGCGCCTATGCGGCGTGCGGCAGGCCGCCGGGGAAGCGCCGGGTCGCGTGCCCTTCCGTGGACCGTGCGGGGCCGGAGGGCGCGAGGGCGAGCCACACGCAGACCGCCCCCGCGCTCGACGCCGTCCAGAGGATCAGGCGCAGCGCCAGGTTCGGCAGCACCTCCTCCGTCGGCCACAGCACGGGCGCGCCGAGCAGGCCCGAGAGCAGCAGGATCGCGCCGAGGAGGAGGAGGGTGGTCCGGGTCATGTTGCGCCGGGATGTAACGCGGCCCGCGCCCAGCGCCACCTGCGGCGGGCGCGGGGCTGGCTTGCCGCGCCCGCGTGGAAACACCCGAGCGCGGGGCGGTGGTTGGACAGCCGCGCCCGGTCTCGGCTAACCCGCGCCGCATGACGGATACCCCTCCCGACCGCCTCTCCGCCGATCCCGCCTCCCCCCACTTCGACGAGGAGTTGCTGCGCCGCGGCATCGGCATCCGCTTCAAGGGCGTCGAGAAGACGAACGTGGAGGAATACTGCGTCTCCGAGGGCTGGGTGCGCGTCTCGGTCGGCAAGACGCTGGACCGGCGGGGCAAGCCGCTGACGATGAAGATGCAGGGGAGCGTGGAGGCCTATTTCCGCGACCCGCCGCCGGCGCAGGACGCCGCACCGGAATAGGCCGTGCTAGACGGGGGCGCATGGACGGCTACCCGACCTATGAGGAGATCCGGGCACGCCGCCTCGCCGCGCTGAGGGCGGAGGCGATCGCCGCCGCGCGCGCGGCGGCCGAGGCCGGGGCGCGGCATGGGGTGCGGGTGGTCGTGTTCGGGTCCGTCGCGACGGGGCGGATGCATGAACGGTCGGACCTGGACCTGGCGCTGGACGGGCCGAAGGAGGCTCAGCGCGCTGCGGACACCGACGTCTGGCTCGCGGCAGCCGACCACGGCTTCGAGTCCGATGTCGTGCTAATGGCCTATGCCTCGGCCTCGCTGCTCGCCACAATCCGGAGGGACGGACGTGACCCCGCCGATCTGGTCTGACGTCTCAGCCGATCTGGAAATCGCGCTCACGGAGGCGAGGAGGGCCGAGGCGAAGGCCACGAACCTCGCCTCGCTGTCCGTCGAGGCGCGGGAGAACGCCGAGATGGCGATCGGGAAGCACCTCCACGACGCCTATTGCGCGGCGGAGACCGCGATCGAGCGCCTCCTCCTCACCGTCGATGGCGACGTGCCGCGCGGTCGGGATTACCATCGCGACGTCCTTCGCCGCGCCGCACGGCCGACCGAAGGACTGCGCCCGCCGATCATCCGGCACGAAACCTGGGCACTGCTCGGCGATCTCCTGAAGTTCCGGCACGCCTACCGCCACGCCTACGGGGCCTTCGCGTGGGACCGGGCCGAACCCAACGTCGCGCTCGCGGCCCGCGCGATCCCGCTGCTGGTGGAGGACCTGACCGCCTTCGCGAAACCGCGGGGCTGAGGCTTCGCCTTGACCCCACCCGGCGCCCCTCCCCATAACCGGCCCATGACCCGGCGGCCGAACGCGCGAATTCCCGGCCCGGTCCTCCTCTGAGGGCCGGGACACCTCCCCTTCGCGCCAGCCCCATCGCCGCGATCCGCGCGGCCCCGAGAACCCCGATGAACGACGCCCCCGCCGGGACGACCAGCGCCCCTGGCACCCGCGACTACCGTGACACGGTCTTCCTGCCGAAGACGTCCTTCCCTATGCGCGCCGACCTGCCGAAGCGGGAGCCCGCGCTGCTCGACCGCTGGCATCGGCAGGACCTCTGGGGGCAGTTGCGGCGGCGGTCCGCGGGGCGGCCGAAGTTCATCCTGCATGACGGCCCGCCCTACGCGAACGGCCCGCTGCACATCGGCCACGCGCTGAACAAGATCCTGAAGGACGTCATCAACCGCGCCGCGCAGATGGCGGGGTACGACGCCGACTACATCCCGGGCTGGGACTGCCACGGCCTGCCGATCGAGTGGAAGGTCGAGGAGGAGTACCGGAACCCCAAGGGCAGGTACCAGGGCGGCCGCGACAAGGAATCCGTCCCCGTGCTGGAGTTCCGCGCGGAGTGCCGCGACTACGCGGCAGGATGGCTTGAGGTGCAGAAGGGCGAGTTCCAGCGCCTCGGCGTCCTCGGCGACTGGCAGGGCCGCTACGCCACGATGGACTTCCCGTCGGAGGCCGCGATCGTCGCGGAGATCGGCAAGTTCCTCATGAACGGCTCGCTCTACCGTGGGCTGCGTCCCGTGATGTGGAGCCCGGTCGAGAAGACCGCGCTGGCCGATGCGGAGATCGAGTACCAGGACGTGACGTCGCCGACGCTGCATGCGGCGTTTCCGGTGGTGTCGTCGCCGGTGCCGGACCTGCGCGGGGCGCGCGTGGTGATCTGGACGACGACGCCCTGGACCATTCCTGGCAACCGCGCCGTCGCCTACGGCGACGAGATCGAATACGCGATGTTCCACGTGGATGCGGTGGAACCCGCATCGGTCGCGCGCGCCGGCGACATGCTGGTGGTCGCGCTGAAGCTGCTGCCGGACGTACTGAAGTCGGCCGGAATCGCCGCCCACACCGTCCGGCGCGTGCTGCCCGGCGCGGAACTGGCGGGCACGGTCCTCGCGCACCCGCTGCGCGGCTGGGAGGGTGCGGAGGGCGGCTACGCCTTCGACGTGCCGATGCATGCGGGCGACTTCGTCACGGATGACGCGGGCACGGGCTTCGTCCACATCGCCCCGGGGCATGGCGAGGACGACTTCGAACTCGGACGCGCCCACGGCCTGCCGGTGCCGGAGACGGTGAACGACGACGGCACCTACACCGTCCAGGCACCTGGCTTCATGGGCGTCCACGTCTTCAAGGCACACCAGCCCGTGTGGGACGCGCTGATCGCCAGCGGCACGCTCGTCGCCAAGGGGTCGCTGCACCACTCCTACCCGCATTCCTGGCGATCCAAGAAGCCGGTGATCTTCCGCGCGACGCCGCAATGGTTCATCGCGATGGACGACGGCAACGCGATCCGCGCGAAGGCGCTGCAGGCGATTGCCGAGACGCATTTCGTCCCGGACCAGGGCCGCAACCGCATCGGCGCGATGGTCGCGGCGCGTCCGGACTGGTGCATTTCCCGCCAGCGCGCCTGGGGCGTGCCGATCGCGGTCTTCGTGGACCGCCGCAGCGGAGAGCCGCTGCGCGACCCCGCGGTGATGCAGCGCATCGTGGACGCCTTCGCGAAGGAAGGCGCGGACGCCTGGTACAAGCCGGGTGCCGCGGCTCGCTTCCTGGGTGAGGGCCGGAACCCCGACGACTACGAGCAGGTCATGGACATCGTGGACGTGTGGTTCGAGAGCGGCTCGACCCACGCCTTCGTCCTGCGCGACCGCGGCCTGCCCTTCCCGGCGGATCTGTACCTCGAAGGTTCGGACCAGCACCGCGGGTGGTTCCATTCGTCGCTGCTGGAGTCCATCGGCGCCAACGGCTTTGCGCCCTTCAAGGCGGTGCTGACGCACGGCTTCGTCCTCGACGAAGCCGGGCGGAAGATGTCGAAGTCGCTGGGCAACACCACCGCGCCGCAGGACGTGCTGAAGGACTACGGCGCGGATATCCTGCGGTTGTGGGTGATGAACTCTGACACCGCGGACGACCTGCGGATCGGCAAGACCATCCTGGGGCAGCAGGCCGAATTGTACCGGCGCATGCGGAACACGCTGCGCTGGCTGCTCGGCAACCTCGACGGCTTCACTGCCGAGGAGGTGGTGCCGCACGAGGAACTGCCGGAGCTGGAGCGCTGGATCCTGCATCGCGTGACGGAACTGGATGCGCGGGTGCGGGAGGCCGTGCGGACGCATGACTGGTCCGGCGTGTATCCGGAGATCCATGCCTTCTGCGCGACGGACCTCTCGGCCTTCTACTTCGACATCCGCAAGGACAGCCTCTACTGCGACGCGCGCTCCGCGCACCGCCGGCGTTCCGCGCGCACGGTGATCGACGTGCTGCACCGCTGCCTCTGCGCCTGGCTGGCGCCCGTGCTGTGCTTCACGGCGGAGGAGGCGTGGCTGGCGCGCTTCGGCGATGATGCGGAGAGCGTGCACCTGGGGGACTTCCCGCTGGTCCCGCCGGAGTGGCGGGATGAGGCGCTGGCCGCGCGCTGGCGCGACATCCGGGCGCAGCGCGGCCGCGTGACGACGGCGATCGAGGCGGAGCGCGGCGCCGGTCGCATCCGCTCCTCGCTGGAAGCCTCCGTCACGGTCGGAGGTGGCCCCGCGCTCCTCTCCCCCGAACTCTGGGAGGAGGTGCTGATCGTCTCCGACTACGACGAGCTGACCTACGAAGGCGATGCCCCGGCGGAGCCGCATGTCCGCGTGGCACCGGCGTCCGGCACGAAGTGCGACCGCTGCTGGCGTGTGCTGGAGGAGGTCGGCCAGTCCGCCGCCCATCCGACCCTCTGCCGTCGCTGCGAGGCCGCCGTGGAAGCCGGGGCATGAGCCTCCTCGCCCGCGGCCTCCTGCTTGCCCTCGTCATCCTCGCCGCCGACCAGGCGTCGAAGTGGTGGATCCTAACTGTCGTGGACCTGCCGACCGTGCAGAACGTCCCGCTCTTCGAGGCCGGTCCCTTCGGCCTCGACCTTACCATGGTCTGGAACCGCGGCGTGACCTTCGGGCTGCTGTCGGGCTCGGAGCCCTGGCACGCCTGGGCGCTGGCGGGGCTGGCTGCGGCCATCGCCCTCTTCCTGCTGCGCTGGATGGCCCGGGCGGAGAACAACCGCACGGCCCTGGCCCTCGGCGCCATCGTCGGCGGCGCGATCGGGAACGTCATCGACCGGATCCGCTTCGGCGCCGTCGTGGACTTCGTGGATGCCCATGCCTGGGACTGGCACTGGTACGTCTTCAACGTCGCGGACGCCGCCATCGTGCTGGGGGTCGTGACCCTCCTGGTGGAGGCGCTGTTCCCCGACCGCTCCCGATCCCGGATGCGGACCGCGGCGGACCCGGCGGCGCCCCGGCGGCCGGACCCGCTGTGAACCGGCCCTTTTTCCGCCACCGCGACGGGTCTAAAGAACCGGCTGCCATGCCACCCAAGCCACGCGTCATCGGTCCCTGGGCCACCCTCCTGCTGCTGCCGCTCCTCGCGGCCTGCGGCGGCGACACGTCCCGCTTCCTCGGGCTGACGCGCGACGCGCCGGACGAGTTCCAGGTCGTGACGCGCGCCCCGCTGTCGCTGCCGCCCTCCCTCGGCAACCTGCCGCCGCCGCGTCCCGGGGCGGGGCGGCCGCAGGAACTGTCGGCGCGGGAACAGGGGAGAGCACGATCGCCCCCGGCGCGGCCCTCGGCCAGGGCGCGCCGCGCGCGCCCTCGACGGGGGAGGCCGCGCTGCTGGCGCAGGCCGGCACCGCGCCCGGTGCCTCGGCCAGCGACGAGGTCCGCCGCCGCGTGGATGAGGAAGCCTTCCGACTCGACCGCCCCACCCGGAACTTCGCGGACCGGCTGATCTTCTGGCAGGACGCCCCCGCGCCAGGGACCGCCCTTGACCCGACGCGGGAGGCGCAGCGGCTGCGGGAGAACGCGGCCCTCGGCCGAGCGCCGGGCGACGGCGAGACCCCGATCATCCAGCGCCGCCGTCGTGGGCTGCTCGAAGGGCTGTTCTGATCCCCGGGCGCGCCGGACCAGCTTCCGCCCGATGCTTGGCCGAGGGCAGGAACGGCCCCACATACAAGGCATGCCGTTGACCCGCCGTGCCGCCGCCCTCGCCGTGGCCGCCGCACCTGCCGTCGCCTTCCTGCCGCCGGCGCGGTCGCAGACCGTCCCTCCGCCGACGACGCCGGCACCCGTACTCTCCGCGGCGGACCGGCCGCTCTTCGGCGCGGGGCTCTGGCGCCTGCCGAACGGGCTGACGGTCGCCCATGTTGAGACGCGCGGTGCCCCGGTCGTCGCGCATTACCTGTTCTACGGCGTCGGCGCCGGCGAGGACCCGGCGGGCAAGTCGGGCGTCGCCCACTTCCTCGAGCACCTGATGTTCAAGGGCTCCCGCCGCGTGGCGGAAGGCGAGTTTTCCCAGCGCGTGGCGCGGGAGGGCGGGCAGGACAACGCCTTCACCTCCCGCGACGTCACGGCCTATCACCAGACCGTCGAAGCCTCGCGGCTCGCGCTTGTCGCGATGATGGAGTCCGACCGCCTCATCGCCCCGGCCTTCCCCGAGGCCTCCTTCGAGCCGGAGCGGCAGGTGGTGCTGGAGGAGCGGCGCCAGCGCACCGACTCCTCCCCCCGCGGCCGCTTCCGCGAGGCCTTCGAGGCCGCGATGTACGGCCCGCAGCACTGGCATGGCCGCCCGATTATCGGCTGGCCCGACGAGATCCGCGCGATCACCCTCGACGACGTGCGCGACTTCCACCGCCGCTGGTACTGCCCTTCCAACGCCACCCTCGTCGTCACCGGCGCCGTGACGCGGGAGGTCCTGCGGGACGTGGTGGAGCGCGAGTATGGCGGCGCCGAGAACCGTGCCGTCTCGCCGCGCCTGCGCCCGCCGCCGCCCGACGCCCCCTGGAATCCCGGCTGGTCCGGAACGACCCGCAGGTCCAGGAAGCCCAGATGATCCGCGCCTGGATGGCGCCGAACCTGACCTGGGGCCGCACGCCGGCGGACCGGGAACACGCCTATCCGCTGGAGGTCCTGGCGCACCTGCTGGGCGGCGGCCCCGGATCCCGCCTGCACCGCGCGCTGGTCGAGACCGGCCTCGCGGTCGGCGCCGGCGCGTCCTACGACTCGGACGAACTCGGCTCGGGCGATTTCGGCGTCTACGCCTCCCCCGCCGCGACGTGCCGCCGGCGCGCGTCGAGGCCGCGGCGGAGGAGACGGTCGCGCGCCTCCTCGACGGCGGCGTGACGGCGGAGGAGGTCGCGCGCTCCCAGCGCCAGTTGACCGCCGGGGCGCTGCTCTCGCTCGACGGGCTCGGTGCCGCGCCGCGGCTGATCGGCGGTGCGCTGGCCATCGGCCTGTCCCTCGACACGGTGGAGCATTGGCCGGCCCGCATCCGCGCGGTGACCCCCGAATCCGTCATGGCCGCGGCGCGCGCGGTCTTCACGCACCCCTCCCTCACCGGCTGGCTGCTGCCCGAAGGCGTGTCCGCGTCGTGAGCGGGTCCATTCCCGCGGCTTCGGGGCAGAGCGGCTTCACCCTGCCCGTCCAGGTCGTGCGCGGGGCCGGGATCACCGCCTGGCTGGCGGAGGACCATGCAGTTCCCGTCGTCTCCCTCACCTTCTCCGTCCCCGGCGGCGCGGCGCTCGACCCCGCGGGGCAGGAAGGGGCGGCGGCGCTGGCTGCCTCTCTTCTCACCGAGGGCGCGGGGGACCTGGACGCCAACGCCTTCCAGGAGGCGCTGCGGGACGCGGCGATCTCCCTCTCCTTCTCGGCGGACCGGGACGAGTTCTCGGGCTCCCTGCGCTGCCTGCGCGACGCCCTGCCGGAGACGGTGCGGCTCGCCCGCCTGGCGATCACCGCGCCGCGCTTCGACGCGCCGGCGGTGGAGCGGGTGCGGGCCCGGGCCACCGCCGGCGCGCGGCAGGCGCTGGAAGGTCCGCGCGGGAAGGCGGGCCTGGCCTTCTGGGCCGCCGCCCTGCCCGGCGCCTATGGCCGCCCCCCGGCGGCTCGCCGGAGAGCCTCGCCGGTCTGACGGCGGAGGCACTGCGTGCCCTGCCCGCGCGGCAGTTCCGGCGCGGCGGCCTTTGCGTCGCCGCCTCCGGCGCGATCACGGCGGACGAGCTCTCGGCCCTGCTCGGCGCCCTCTTCGGCGGCTGGCCGGAGGGCGCGCCGGACGGCCTGCCGCCGGTCCCCGGCTTTGGGGCGCGCGGCGTGACCGTGATCCCGGTCGAAAGCCCCCAGTCGAGCGCCCTCTTCGGCCAACCGGGGCTCACGACCGACGACCCCGATTGGGAGGCAGCAGGCGTGGTCCTGCGCGTGCTGGCGGGCGGCGGGTTCTCGTCCCGCCTGATGGACGCGGTGCGGGTACGCCGGGGCCTGGCCTATGGCATCTCCGCGGGCATGGAACCCGTGATGCGCCGCGGCCTGATCATCGGCTCCGTGGCCACCCAGAACGCGCGCGTGGGCGAGACGCTCGCGGTTCTGCGGGAGGAATGGGCGCGCATGGCCGCAGATGGCCCGACGGAGGAGGAACGCGCGGACGCGATCGCCTTCCTCACCGGGTCGCAGCCGCTGTCCTTCACCTCGACGCGCCAGGTCGCGAGCATCCTGCTGGCCCTGCAGCGGAACGAGCGGCCGCTGGACTGGCTGGAGAAACGCCCAGCGCGCCTGGCTGCGCTGTCACGCGAGAGGCTGGCGGCGGTTTCGGCGCGGCTGCTGCGTCCCGATGACCTTGCCGTGGTGGTGGCGGGGCGGCCGGTCGGCCTCTGACGCCGCGTCGCCGGGCATGGACTTCTTCGCCGACCTCTGACCGGCTACCCCGCGCCGCGCCGCGCCCGTAAGGTCGGGGCGGCACGGCGGAGGGACGGCGGATGACGGCTGCGGACGAGGCCTGGGCGCGCGTGGAATCGCAGGCCCGCGCGCCCGCCGGGCGCGCGATCCGCCCGCTCTTCGCCGCCGATCCGGGCCGCGCCGCCCGTCACACCCATCGGGCCGCCGGCCTGCTGCTCGACCTGTCCAAGACGAGCGTCTCGGAGGAGGCGCGCGGCGCCCTGCTGGACCTGGCCCGCGCGCGGGGCGTGCTCGCCGCGCGCGACGCGATGGCACGGGGCGAGGCGGTCAACGCGACGGAAGCCCGCGCCGTGCTGCACGTGGCGTTGCGCGCCCCGCGCGGCACCTTCCGTGTCCCGGCGCTCCAGGGGCGCGACGCAGGGTCGGAGGACGCGTCGGCCGCCGTCCACGACACGCTCGACGCCATGCGCGGCTTCGTCGCCCGCACCCACGCCGAGGGTCGCACCACCGACGTGCTGAACATCGGCATCGGCGGCTCCGACCTCGGCCCGCAGATGGCGACGCGGGCCTTGTGGCGTCACGGCATGCCGATGCGCGCGCATTTCCTTTCCAACGTGGACGGCCATGCCTGGGAGGCGCTGCGGCACGGCCTCGACCCCGACCGCACGCTCGTCCTCATCGCGAGCAAGACGTTCACGACGGCGGAGACGATGGCGAATGCCCGCCTCGCCCGCGACTGGCTCGGCGAATCCCGCCGCGGACAGCTCGTCGCGCTCTCCACAAACCTGACGGCGACCCGCGACTTCGGCGTGCCGGAGGAGCAGGTCTTCGGCTTCCGCGACTGGGTCGGCGGGCGATTCTCGATGTGGTCCGCGGTGGGGCTGGTCATCGCGATGGCCTGCGGCTGGGACGTGTTCCAGGGCCTGCTCGACGGCGCGCGCGCGATGGACGAGCACTTCCTCTCCGCGCCCGAGGCGGAGAACCTGCCGCTGCTGATGGCGCTGACCGAGGTCTGGCACGTCAACGGCCTGGGATACCCGACCCGCGCCGTGCTGCCCTATGACGAACGCCTGTCCCGCTTCGCGGCCCATCTGCAGCAGGTGGAGATGGAGAGCCTCGGCAAGCGCGTCACGCTCGACGGCGCGCCGGTCCCGCGCAACACCGGCCCGGTCATCTTCGGGGAGCCCGGGACGAACGCACAGCATTCCTTCATGCAGTTGCTGCACCAGGGCACGACGCCCGTCCCCGCCGACATCGTCCTCGTCGCCAATCCCGACCACGGTTTCGAGGAGAACCACCGCCAACTCCTCGCCAACGGCCTCGCCCAGGCCGAAGCCTTGCTGCGTGGCCGCGACGCGGCGGAGGTGCGGGCGGAAATGCAGGCGGCGGGCATCGCCCCGGACCGCATCGCGGCCGTCCTGCCGCACCGGCTCTTCCCCGGTGACCGGCCCTCGACGACGATCCTGCTGCCGCGCCTCACGCCGCAGGCGCTCGGCGCCCTCGTCGCCCTCTACGAGCACAAGGTCTTCTGCCTCGGCGCCCTCTGGGGCGTGAACGCCTTCGACCAGTGGGGCGTGGAACTGGGGAAGGTCCTGGCGACGGCGTTGCTGCCGGACCTCTCGCCCGGCGCGGCGCCGGGCGTGCACGATCCCTCGACGGCGGCGCTGATCCGCGAGATCGCGGCGCTCCGCGCGTGAGGATCGCCGCGATCGCCGACGTGCACGGCAACCTCCTTGCGCTGGAGGCGGTGCTGGACGACTTGGCGGGCTTCGCGCCGGACCTCGTCGTCAACCTCGGCGACACGGTGTCCGGCCCGCTCCAGGCCGCGGAGACGGCGGACCTGCTGATGGCGCGCAGCTTCCCGACGGTGCGCGGCAACCACGACCGGCACCTGATCCATCCGCCGGCGAAGGGCATGGGCGCCTCCGACCGTGCGGCGCATGCGGGGCTGGCGCCGCACCACCTGGCCTGGCTCGCGGCCCTGCCGGCCACGTTGCGGCCGGTGCCGGAGGTGCTCTGCCTTCACGGCTGCCCCGACGACGACACCGAACTCCTGCTGGACGACGCGGCGCGCAAGCGCGGCCTGGTGCGCGCCTCGGCCCAAGACATCGCTGAACGGCTGGGCGATCCGGGCGGCGCGACGCTCGTCCTCTGCGGCCATTCGCATCGGCCCGATGCGGTGGCGCTGCCCGGCGGGCCGCTGGTCGTGAATCCCGGTTCCGTCGGCCTTCAGGGCTTCGAGGACGACGAGCCCTTCCCTTACCGCTTCTCCGCGGGCACGCCCCATGCGCGCTACGCCCTCCTCGACCGAACGCCGCGGGGCTGGGCGGCGACCTGGCGCGCCCTGACCTATGACTGGGACGCGGCGGCGGAGGTCGCGCGGCTGGCCGGGCGCAAGGAATGGGCGTCGGCCCTCGCGACGGGCTTTCCCTGACGGGTCGTTAACCCCTCTCACGATCCCGCCTGCTAACTTGCGCCGGCCACCGCGCCGGGCCACCCCTGCCCCACTGCATGTCCCTGATTCGCCGCCTGCCCCCACCACCGCCGACCGCATCGCGGCCGGCGAGGTGGTGGAGCGCCCGGCCGCCGCGGTGAAGGAGCTGGTTGAGAACGCGCTGGACGCCGGCGCCACCCGGATCGCGGTGACGCTGGAGGGGGCGGGTCCGACCGCATCCTCGTCGAGGATGACGGGGCGGGGATGGGGCCGGACGACCTCGCGCTCTGCGTCGAGCGGCACGCGACCTCGAAGCTGCCGGACGAATCCGTTCTGTTCCGGATCGCGACCCTCGGCTTCCGCGGGGAGGCGCTGCCCTCCATCGGCGCGGTGTCGCGGCTGACCCTCACGACCCGGCCGCGCGACGGGGATGCCCACGCCCTGTCGGTCGAGGGTGGCCGCGTCGGCGAGGTCCGCCCCGCCGCCGCGCCGCCCGGCACGCGGGTCGAGGTGCGAGACCTGTTCTTCGCGACGCCCGCCCGACGAAAGTTCCTTCGCACCCCGGGCACCGAGGCCGCGGCGGCGGTAGAGGCGGTGCGCCGCCTCGCCCTCGCCTGGCCGGAGGTCGCCTTCCGCGTGACGGTGGAAGGGCGCGTGGCGCTGGAGGTCGCGCCCTCCGACCGCGCAGGGCGGGCGCGCGACCTGCTAGGCCGCGACTTCGCGGCCGCCGCGGTACCCGTCGAGGGGCGCTGGCCGCACCTCGACGGCGTCCTCGCGCTCGACGGCCTCGCGGCGCTGCCGACCCATTCCCGCGCGACCGCGGCGGAGCAGCACCTCGTCGTCAACCGGCGCCCGGTGCGGGACCCGATGCTGCGCGCCGCGCTGCGCGTCGCCTATCGAGACGTGCTCGCCGCGGGGCGTCACCCCGTCGCCGCGCTGTTCCTCGAGGTTTCGCCCGAGGTGGTGGACGTGAACGTCCACCCGATGAAGACGGAGCTTCGCTTCCGCGACGCCGCGGGCGTGCGGGGGGCGCTGATCGGCGCCCTGCGGCGGGCGCTCGGCGTCGCGGCGGGGGCGGCGCCGGACGCCGCGCCGGGTCCTGCCGTGGCGGGGGGCGGGATCGTGCTGCACGGGACGGCCCTGGGGGTGGGGGACGCCTCCGAGGTCTCCTGGCCTGCGGGCACCGACGGCCGGTTCGACGATCCGGTCGGCGGATGGGATGGCGGGACCGCCCCTGCCGTCGCAGTGCGGCCCGGCTTCGCCGAGGCGACGGGCTGGCTCGCGCCGCCGCCCGCGCCGGCGACCCAGGGACGGCTGTCCCTGCCGATGACGCCGCAGCCCTGGCCGACCCCGGGCGATGCGCCGGTCCCGGAGGGGCCGCTCGGCCGGCCCGTCGCGCAGTTCCTCGACACCTACATCGTCGCGGAGGCGCCGGACGGCGCGCTCGTCCTCGTGGACCAACATGCCGCGCATGAGCGGCTGACCCATGAACGCCTCTCCGTGCAGTTGGTCGCGGGCGGCGTGCGGTCGCAGCCCCTGCTGATGCCCGCGGTCGTGGACATGCCGGCGGCCGATGCCGCGCGGGTCGTAGGGCGCGCCGAGGACCTCGCGCGCCTCGGCCTGGAGGTCGAGGCGTTCGGGCCGGGTGCCGTCCTCGTGCGTGCCCTCCCGGCCCTTCTCGGCACGCCGGAGCCGGGCCCGCTGCTCACCGACATCGCGGCGGAACTGGCGGAGTGGGAGGAGAGCACCGCCCTCGAACGGCGCCTTGACGCGGCCGTCGCGCGGCTCGCCTGCCACGGCAGCGTCCGCGCGGGGCGGCGCCTCAACCCGGCGGAGATGGCGGCGCTGCTGCGCGCGATGGAGGCGACGCCGCGCGCCGCCACCTGCTCGCACGGGCGCCCGACGTTCCTGCGGCTGTCGGGCGAGGTCCTGGCGCGGATGTTCGGGCGGACGTAGCGCCGGTCCGGGCGGGCCGGACCCGCCGTCGCCGGGCTGGTGTCGCCGTTCAGGCCGAGGGGGCGGCGCCTGCCACGCGATCCGCAAGGGCTTGGAAGCGGCCAGGCGAGCTCCGCGCGAGCCAGGCGGCGATCACCGCCTCCGCGTTGCGCTCCGGCGGAAGCGACGAGTCCACGTCCAGGTCGTAGGGCCCGTAGCGGTCGAGCAGGACGAGGTCGCGCCTCGCGTCACCGGGAGGGCGATCGCCGCGGGCGCGCTCCCGGCGCTCCAGTTCCGGCAGCGGGCAATGGAGCCCGATGGTGAAGACGTCCCGGCCGGACAGCGCGGCGGACAGGTGCCGCGCCTGCCAGTCGTCCTCGATGATGACGTCCAGGACGAGGTCGTTGCCGGCCGCGGTCAGCGCGGCGAGGCAGCCGTAATAGCCGTCTTGCAGCCGCGGGCGGATGGCGGCGCGGCTGAAGGGCCCCTCGCGGTCCCGCCGCGCCGGCAGGATCGCGTCGCCGAAGAGGAAGAGGTCGAGCGAGAAACGGAGGAAGGGCGCCGGCATCGCGGCCTGGATCGCACGGGCGAGGGTGGATTTCCCCGCGCTGGAGGGGCCGTGGAGGAGGATGACGGAACCCGGCATGGGCCGCCCCGTAGCACGCGGCCCGGGGCGGCGGGATCGGGCGAGGCGGTCAGGCTGCCTCGTCGTCCTCCTCGTCTTCCTCGTCCTCGCGGAGGTCGCAGAGGATGACATAGCCCGGGCCGTCCTCGCCCTCGATCTCGCGGATCAGGTCCATGTCGTAGATCTCGACCTCGCTGTCCTCGTCGTCGTCCTCGGAATCCAGGACCACGCCGAAGACGATGGGGCGGTTGGGGTCGAGCCGCTTCAGCTCCTCGATGAGCTGCGCGACTGTTTTGCGGGGGGCGTCTTCGACGTCGTCGGACATGGTGCCGATCTCCGGATGGTGGGGGGCAGTTGGCAGGGGCGTGCCGAGGCGGCAAGCCGCGCGAGGGTCACGGCTGCGCCATCACGGGACGGCGCTATGGGATCAGGCGCTCTTGGTCCAGCCGCGCTCGCCCTGCTGCCAGTAGGTGAGGCCATGCCCGCCCTCCTTCCAGCGGCGCCAGCGCGCGCGTGCCGCGGCGACGGCCGCGGCATCGGTGCCGTCGAACAGGTCGAAGACGCGGTCGAAGGTGCCGGGGTCGGAGACCTCCGCGCCGTCGGCGAGGAAGAGGTGGCGGGCGCCGTTCGGCGCTTCCCCTCCCCTCCGAGGCCAGCGTCAGCCAGATCGGCTGCAGGTCCGGGTCGCCCGTCGCCGGCGTGCCGTGCGGCAGCCAGTCCGGGTCCGTCGAGAGCCAGAGCGAGGCGTCCAGCGCCGCCAGCCGCTCCGCATCGCCGAGCCGCACGACCGCCCGCGCGCCCGAGGCCAGGACCTTGCCGAGCAGCCGTGGCAACGCGGCCTCCAGCGGCGTGCGGGTCAAGTGGTAGAAGCCGATCTCCGCCACGCCTCAGCCCTTCGCGCCGGGGCGGGCGCCGCCGGGGGCGGATCCCGGAATGCCCCCGGGAATACCCCCTGGAATTCCCCCTGGAATTCCCCCTGGAATTCCCCCTGGGGCCGGGCCGGCCTCGCAGCGCAGCAGGTACCAGTTGTGCACGGGCGGGGCTGCGGCGCGGTCGGTGTAGCCGAGCCAGGTTTCCACGAGGATGTTCCCGTCGGGTTGCACGGTCGCGAGGTTGAAGACCGTGTTCCATGCTCCGGCCGGCGCCGCCCCCGGCGCCCCGGGGCGCGGGAAGGCGATGAGGCGGATCGAGGTGCCGTCGCGCCGCCCGGGCGAGAAGTCGGTGCGTGTGACCACCCCGCCCGGCAGGTCCAGCACGATGGTCGCGACGCGCCCGTCGCGGAGGAGGGCGCGCGTGCGCTCCGCGTCCCGCGCGTTCGGGTCGGCCGTGACGCCCTGCAGGCGCGTGCACGACAGAAGGTCGGGCGGCAGTTCGGGCGGGGCGGGACGCGTCGCCGGAGGCGGCGCGGTCGGACCCTTGGTCGGCTGCGCGAGGACCGGCAGCGGGGCGAGCATCAGGGCGAGAAGCAGCGTGGCGCGAGGCGTCATGGCGGGGTCTCCCGCGGCGAGGATAGCGGAAGCGGGGGCGTCATGCCCGCTCGAACCGCGCTTCGATCAGCCGGTCCAGGAGGCGGGCTCCGAAGCCGGTGGGGCCGGGTGGCAGGGGATAGGGGCCGGCCTCGTCGTCCTCCGCCCGGAGGTCCATTCCGGCGATGTCGAGATGCGCCCAGGGGATGTGCGGCCCGCCCCCTCTGCGTCCCCTGGCGCCGCGAAGTCGCGCAGGAAGGCGGCGGCGTGGCAGGCATCGGGGAGGAAGCGCGCGAACCAGCCGGGACCGCCGCCGCCGGCGGGGAGGCAGTGGCGGAGATCAGCGATGTCGCTCGCCAGGTCCTCGCGGTGCCGCTGCCCGATCGGCATGGGCCAGAGGGGTTCGCCCACCGCCTCGCCGGCCGCCAGCACCGCGTCCCGCAGCGAATCGTCGTTGCCGAAGAGCCCGGCGCGGTGATGGCCGAGGGCGGTGACGATGGAACCCGTGAGCGTCGCGACGTCGAGAATCGCGCGGGGGCGCAGGGCCCGCGCGAAGGCCAGCGCGTCGGCGAGGACGAGGCGGCCTTCCGCGTCGGTGTCCACGACCTCGACCGTCCGGCCCGACAGCATCCGCAGCACGTCGCCCGGGCGGTAGGAGGCGGCGCCCGTCGCGTTCTCCGCGATCGCGAGGACCGCGGTGACGGCGGCGGGCGAGTTCCGGCGGGCGCAGGCCAGAACGGCCCCGGCGCAGGCGGCGGCGCCGGCCATGTCGGCCTTCATCGCCTCCATGCCGGCGGCCGGCTTGATGGAGATGCCCCCCGTGTCGAAGGTGATGCCCTTTCCGACGAGGACGACGGGGCGGCCGCCCCCTTCCCGCCTCGACCCTTCCAGCGCAGGACGACGAGGCGCGGCGGTTCCGCCGATCCGCTGCCGACGGCGAGGAGGCCGCCCGCGCCCATCCGGTGCAGCGCGTCACGGCCGTGGACGCGGACGGTGATGCCGTCCTCCTCCAGCGCGCGGAGGCGGCGGGCGAAGGTGCGCGGTGTCAGGATGTTCCCCGGCTCCGCCGCGAGGGTGCGGGCGAGGCTGGCGCCGGCGAGCGCTGCCTCCGCACGACGCAGGGCGGGGGCGCAGGAACCCGGGTCCTCGACCCAGAGGTCGAGCCGGTCGAGCCCGGCCTTCGGCGCGGAACGCAGGTGGTCCGTGCGGTGCGCCCGCGTCCCTGCGCCCGTCGCCAGCGCCGCGACGGCCCAGGGCGCGCGCCCCCGGGCGTCGAGCGTCGCGCGGGAGTCGTGCGCGAGGCAGGAGGCGGCGAGGGCGCCCGCCGCCTCGAAGCCGGCGGCGGTCGGCGCGCCGATGCCGACGAGGAGCGCCGGCGGGTCCGCGAGCCGCAGCGACTGGCCCGCCGCGCCGGTGAAGCCGCCCGCCCGCGCCGCGGCGGCGAAGGGGGCGGGCACCGGGGCACCCTCTGCGACCGGGACGGCCAGGGGCGCATCCGGGCGCGGGGCAGTGCGGAGGCGGAAGGTCAGCACGGCGCGGCGGCCCGCCGGATCGCCCGCCTTGCCGTCACGCCGCGACGCACCACGGCGGGGTCAGCGGTTCCCGGTTTCAGGGGTGGAGGTCGCGGTGCCCTCGGCGAGGGCCGCGGGGGACGCGCCCCCACCGGCGACGGCCGCGGCGTCATCATCGGCCGGGGCGGGCGCTGCCGGCACGCCTTCGTGGTGGTCGGCGACGAGGCGGTCCAGCAGGCGCACGCCCCAGGCCGTCGCGCCCTTCGGCACCGTCGCCGCGTCCTTCGTGCTCCAGGCCGTGCCGGCGATGTCGAGGTGGGCCCAGGGGCAGCCATCCACGAAGCGCTGGATGAACTGGGCGGCGGTGATGGAGCCGCCGGGCCGCCCGCCGACGTTCTTCATGTCCGCGATGTCGGAGCGCAGGCCCTTGTCGTAGGCGTCGCCGAGCGGCATCCGCCACGCGAGCTCACCCACTGCCTTGCCCGCGTCAAGGATGCGGCCCGCCAGCGCCTCGTCGTTGCTGAACAGGCCGGCATGTTCGTGACCCAGCGCGATGATGATCGCGCCCGTGAGCGTCGCGAGGTCCACCATGAATTGCGGGTCGTAGGTCCGCTTGCACCACCACATGACGTCGGCGAGGACGAGGCGGCCTTCCGCGTCGGTGTTGATGACCTCGACGGTCTGTCCCGACGCCGTCGCGACGACGTCGCCCGGGCGCTGCGCGGTGCCCGACGGCATGTTCTCCACCAGCCCGACGATGCCGATGACGTTCGCGCGCGCCTTGCGGCCGGCGAGCGCCGCCATCAGCCCCGCGACGGTGCCGGCGCCCGCCATGTCCCACTTCATGTCCTCCATCCCGCCCGCGGGCTTGATGGAGATGCCCCCGGTGTCGAAGGTCACGCCCTTGCCGATGAAGGCGATGGGCTTCTGGTCCTTCTCCCCGCCGTTCCAGCGCATGACGACCATGCGCGGCGGGTGCTGCGAGCCCATGGCGACGCCGAGCATCGCGCCGAAGCCCAGCTTCTCCAGGTCCTTCTTGCCATGGACCTCGACGTCGAGCCCGAGCTTGCGCAGCTTCTCCAGCCGGTCGGCGAACTCCGGCGGGTGCAGGATGTTGGCGGGTTCCGAAACCAGCTCGCGCGTCAGGAACACGCCTTCGGCCACGGCCTTGCGCGGCGCCCACGCGGCCTTCGCCGCGGCGGGGTCGTCCGTCAGGATCTTGAGGGCGGAGAGCTTCGGCTTGTCCTCCGGCTTCTCCTTCGTGCGGTAGCGGTCGAAGCGCCAGGCGCGCAGCACGGCGCCCATGGCGAGGTCCGCCGCATGCGCCTCCAGCGCGCGCGCATCCACCGCCGCGTGGTCCTCGGGCGCCAGTGCGGCCGCGGCGCTGCCGCCCGCCGCCTCTACGTCCTTGGCGTCAAGGTCGGCGCGCTTGCCCAGGCCCACCAGCAAAACGCGCGAGAGCCCGCCGCCCGGTGCGTAGAGCGAGAGGGTCTGGCCGCGCTTGCCCTTGAACTCCGCCGCGGGCAGCGCGCGCCCGATCGTGCCGCCCAGTTGCCGGTCCCAGTCGTGCCAGGTCGCGCCGGAGGCCCCGACATCCTCCTCCGCGAGGGGCAGGACGAGCGCACCGCTCTCCGGCAGGCCGGACGGGGGAACCTTGGCGAAGGCGATGTCGAGCATGCGGCGGTCCGGAATCCTGGGGCGGAGATGGCGGGGGCGGGTAGATTACCACCCCGCGCCGCCCGCGCTACCGCGGGACCGCCACGTGATCCTTCAACAAGCGCAGGTTCCGCAGGTTGGAGCGGAGGAAGACGTCCCCCACCCAGCCCAGCACCGGTACCGCGCTGACGAGGGAGTCCAACCCGACATTCGCGGCCATGCGCAGCAGCGTCGCCTTCGGCACGCCGAGACGATGCGCCTCCCAGATGATCCAGGCGGACATGGCGATCGTCGCGGCGGTGCCAAGGCCGGGGATCACGTTCAGCGCGGCGTCCGCACCGAAGCGGATGGGCGTGAAGGGGATGCGCACCGCGCTGTCGAGCAGACGGGCGAGACGCTCGACCCGCGCGACGCGCTCCGCCGCGGAGAGCCCGCGGAAGGCGAGCGGGATGGACGGGACGGCAGGGACGGACACGATCGGCTCCTCCTCTCCCCGCCGGTCGCGGCGGGGAACGGAATCCGACATCGCGGCGACACGCCGCCAGAGGGGCCCGGATTCTGTGACGGGAGGTGGTCGCGTCGCCCCGCACGATCAAGCGTGAGCGGTGTCTTGAAACCGCGGCGGCGCTTCCGCATGTCCTCCGGCGAGACCCCTGATCCGGGCCCCTCTGGTGTCCGCCGCCGGCGCGGACGCGATGTCGGATCGCGACACCGTCGCGCCGGCATCATCGGAGGCACTTGTGGAACTCGCGTTCCTCTTCTCGGATTGGTTGGGCAAGCCGGCCTGGATGTGGCTGGCCTTCATGGGCATCGTCGCCACCCTCCTCGTCCTCGACCTCGGTGTTCTCCACAAGGATAGCCGCGAGATCGGGGTGCGGGAGAGCCTCGTGCTCTCGGCCGGCTATATCGGCCTCGGCCTGCTCTTCGGCGCCTGGGTCTGGTGGGCGCTCGGCGCGCAATCGGGCATGGAATACCTGACCGGCCTCGCGGTCGAGAAAGCGCTGGCGATGGACAACGTCTTCGTCATCGCGATGATCTTCGCCTTCTTTGCCGTGCCCCGGATCTACCAGCATCGCGTGCTGTTCTGGGGCATCCTCGGCGTGATCGTGCTTCGCGCGGTCATGATCGGGCTGGGCGCCGCGATCGTGTCGGAATTCGGCTGGGTCCTCTATGTCTTCGCGGTGTTCCTCATCGCGACGGGCGTGAAGATGCTCGTCTTCGCGGACCGGGAATACGACGTGGGCAACAACCCCGCGCTGCGCTTCGTCAAGCGCCGGTTCAACGTGACGGAGGACCACCACGGGGAGCGCTTCTTCGTGCGGCTCCCCGACCCCAGGCGGCCGGGGCGCACGGCGCCGTTCATGACGCCGCTCTTCCTCGCGCTCGTGCTGATCGAGATCGCCGACGTGATCTTCGCCGTGGACAGCGTCCCCGCGATCTTCGCGATCACGACGGACCCGTTCATCGTCTACACGTCCAACATCTTCGCCATCCTCGGCCTGCGGGCGCTGTATTTCGCCCTCGCCGCGATGGTGCACCGGTTCCACTACCTGAAATACGCGCTGGCGGTCGTGCTGATCTTCATCGGGTCGAAGGTCTTCCTCGCCGACCTGTTCGGGCTCGACAAGCTCCCGCCGGCCCTCTCGCTCGGCGTCACCTTCGGCATCCTCGCGGCGGGTGTGGGCTACTCGCTCCTCAAGACGCGCGGTGCCGGCGGCGGGGAACCCGTCACGCCCCGCGGCGCGATCCGCAACCCACCGTCCAGCCGATAGGAGGCGACGATGCTCCAGGACTTCTTCCTTTGGCTCCTGACTTTCTTCGTGATCGAGCCGATGCAGGCGGAGTGGACGACGCGGCTGAATGCGCTCGGCGCGCCGCCCGCCGTGGTCGGCGAACTCGGACGCTGCGCGCGACGGCGGCCGGGCCGGCGCTGGCGAACCGGGCGGCGGAGGATCCGTGGTGGGGCGTGTCCACCGCGGCCGGCGTCGCGCTGGGCTGGCGCGACGGGATCGCGGTGGTGGCGGAGGCGACGCCGGGCTGCGCCGCGGCGATCGCGGGGGCGCGGCCGTTCCTGTCCGGGCGGGCGACGTGAGGGATGTTTGGTGCGGGTGACTCCGGGATGGTCCGGGGAGGCAGACGCCCTCCCCGGGTCCGCCCGCCCCTCAGGCCGCGAAGCGCAGCGCCTCCTCCGGCGGCAGGAACTGCGGCATGTAGAACTCCTCGGCCCGCAGCGGCGCCGCAATCCCGAAGGCCTCGCGGATCGTGTCGATGGCGGCCTGCATGCGCGGCATCGGCAGGTTGCCGAAGCCGCCCGAGGCGACCTCCGGCGTGCGGATGAACTCGAAGTTCGCGACCAGGCGTGCCTTCTCCAGGTCCGCGGGCGCGGTCGCGTCGCGGCGGCGCAGCGCGGCGATCGCGGCATCCGGCTCGCGGAAGGCGTCGAGGTGGCCGCGGATGATCGCGCGGATCATGCCCGTGACGATGCGCGGGTTCGCCTCGGCATAGGGGCGCCGGCACTGCAGCGCGGTCGAAAGCAGCGTCACGCCGTGGTCGCTGTAGCGCATGGACACGATGTCGGGCCGCGGCACGTTCACGGCCATGAGGGAGAAGACGCCGGAGGTCTCGAAGCCCGTGATCGCGTCCGCGTCGCCGCGGGCCAGCATGGGCTCCCGCAACTGCGGCGTGACCGAGAGCCAGGAGATGCGCGACGCGTCGATCCCCGCCGCCTTCGCGAAGACCGGGAACATCTGACGGCCCGTGTCGGTCTCCGGTGCCGCGATCCGCTTGCCCTCCAGCCCCTTCGGCGTGGTGATGCCGGTTCGGCGCAGGGTCATCGCAGCGACCGGCGAGCCCTGCTGCAGGACGAAGGGCGTGACGATGTCGCTGCCCGCCGTCGTCATCCGCAGGCGCATGACCGGAGAGACGTCACCGACGCCGAACTCGTAGGCGCCGGAGGAGACCTTCACCGGCGTGTCGCCGGAGCCGAAGCCGCGGTCGATCGTGATGTTGATGCCCTCGTCGCGGAAGTAGCCACGGTCCATCGCCAGGAGGTAGCAGGATTGCGGCCCCTGGAAGGACCAGTCGAGGCAGAAGCGCACGGGCGTCAGCGTGGCCTGCCCGCGTGCCAGGCGCGGCGTGGCCAGCAAGGCCGCGCCAGCACCCAGGATCGGGGCGGCGAGAAGGCGACGGCGGGTGGGGGTCATGGGTGGCCTCCAGGTAAGATGGAGGAAAGTTAAGCAAGGCCCATGCCGCCCCGGCAGTCAGCCGATCTCCGCGATCCAGCCCGGCAGGTCGGCGAGCGATGCGAGTTCCCGGAAGCGCGGATGCCCCTGCGGCGCGTCCGCCGCCTCATGCGCCCAGACCAGCGGATAGGGGATCAGCGCCGCCCATCCGCCGGCGTCCAGCACGGGCAGCACGTCGGACCGGACGGAATTGCCGGCCATCATGGCCGCCGCCGGCGTCACGCCGTGCCGCGCGAAGATGCGGCGGTAGGTGTCCGGGCGCTTGTCGCCCACGATCTCCACCGCGTCGAAGAGACTGCCGAGGCCGGAGGCAGCGAGCTTCGATTCCTGGTGGAACAGGTCGCCCTTGGTGATGAGGACGAGGCGAACGGTGCCCGCCAGCGCCTCGACCGCGTCGCGCACCCCCGGGAGGGTCTCGACGGGATGGCGCAGCATGTCGCGCCCGGCCGCGAGGATGTCGCGCAGCACCGTTGCCGGCAGGCTGTCGCCGACGACGTCCAGCGTCGTTTCCAGCATGGACAGCGTGAATCCCTTCGCGCCGTAGCCGTAGAGCGCGAGGTTCCGCGCCTCCGCCGCTGCGAGGCCTGCCGCCACGGCCTCGGCGGAGGCATAGGGCGCGAGGAGGTTGCGGAAGCGCCCCTCTGTCATCCGGAAATACGTCTCGTTGTGCCAGAGCGTGTCGTCGGCATCGAGGCCGAGGAAGGTGATGGGCATCGGTCAGGCCGGGCGCAGCCAGCCGACGTAGCGCACGACACGGCCGAAGATCGGCAGGGCGATCGGCACGTCGAAGCGGAAGCGCCCGGCGTCGTCCAGCGATTCCGCGCATCGGATCGCGGGGCGAGGCGCGCGGGCAGCGGGACCGGCCCGATCCGCCAGCCGCGCACGCGCAGGCCGAGGCCGCCGGCGTCGGAGGGAACGGTGAGCCGGAAGATAAAGGGGCCGAAGCGTTCCCAGACCTCGCCGGGGCCGGCCGGGGTCAGCCGGCTGCGGAAGCGCGTGCCGCCGAAGTCACGGCGCCAGGTCTCGCCGGCGGCGTCGGCCTCGATCTCCACGCGGACGGGAACGCGGTCCGCGGCGGGCGGGAAGCCGAAGAGGCGCGCGACGAGGCGGGCGGCGACGGTTGCGGCGCCCTCCACCCGCGCCTCGCCTTCCAGCGCGAGCCAGGGCGCGGCGCGTGGACGTCGCGGACGGGCGCGGGCAGGGCGGCCCAGGCGGCCTCGCCGAGGACGCGCCGGAACAGCGGCACGACCGGCGCGGGCCGGTCCACGCGGATGCCGGAGGTGATGCGGTGCGGGGCGAAGGTCGCCTCGATCTCCGGCAAGGTCAGGAAGCCGGCGGCGGAGCGTGCGCCCGGCTCGACCGTTTCCTGAGCCAGCCGCCGCAGCGCGGCGAGCGCGGGCAGGCTCGGCACCCAGGGGCCGTCGCCCGCTTCGGCGACGAGGGTCCAGGTCGCCGCGACGGGATCGCCGGCCGCGTCGCGCCCCGTCGCCGCGGCGACCATCCCGCCCCGGTCGGAGCCCAGGCCGTCGAGCCATGAGGCGGCCGCGCGCACCGGCCGCGCGAGCGGCTCCAGCGACAGGCCGGGCAGGACCCGCAGGGGTAGGCTGGCGACGAGCAGGCCGAGGTGCATGAGGGGCACCTCCAGCCCCGCCCGGAACACCGCGGAGCGCCGCACGCCGTAGCGCGCGGGCACCGCGTCCAGGTCGGGCGTGTCGGCGAGGGAGGCGAGGCGCGGGCCAAGCCCCTCCGCCCGCAGGCGGCGCGTCAGGCCCCAGCCCGGCCGTTCCTGCCATCGGCCGTCGAGGAAGACGCGGACGGGCTTCCCCGCCCAGGAGAGGATGGAGCGGATGACGGCGAGGCCGCGCGGCGCGCGGTTGCCCGGCAGGATCGCGACCTCGACCGTGTCCACTCCCGTCCAGCCCGCGGTCAGTGCGTCCAGCGCGGCGCAGGACAGGGCGGGGGTGGAGCTGACGCCGGTGACCGCGACGAGACCGGCGGCCCGCGCCTCCGCGTCCAGCGCCGCCGGGAAGGCTGCGACGAAGGCGCGCCCGTCGGCGAGGTCGAGGTAATGCGCGCCCGCGCCGATCGCGGCCCGCGCGACGCCCCAGCGCCCTGCGACGAAGGGTCCCGACGCATCCACCACCGCCCAGGCATCGAGGGCGCGGAACTGCTCCGCGGTCAGGGCTTCCGCGTCGAGCTGCGCGGCGGCCGCGCCGACCTCGCGCGCCAGGGCCTCGACGCGCGGCAGCCCGCGGGCGCCGACGATCACGGCGAATTCCTCCCGCGCCAGGCCGCGTACCAGACGTTCCCCGAAGGCGCCGGTGCCGCCGAGGACGAGGACGCGTCGCGGCGTCGGCGCCGTCACGGCTCGCGGCGGACCCGGATGGGGCGTGCACGCCGCGGCGCCGTTGCCGCCGCGGGGGAGGCCGTCATCACGGTCGGGGCACGGTCCGTATACCCAAGGCGGCAAGGTCCGCCGGAACCTCGGTGCGCACTCGCGCGCGGAGGCCGGGCGGGGGCAGTTCACACGTCTCCGTCCGGCCGAAGAGGCGGTACCGGTTGCGCGCCACCCGGTCGTAGAGCCAGTCCCGCAGCGGCTTCGGCAGCATGCGCCCTGCCCGCGCCCAGCCCCAGCCCGGCAGCGTGCCGAGCACCGCCATGCCCGCATCCGACTTGAAGTGGATCGTCCCGCCGAGGACGACGGCATTCGTCTCCGGCATGTCCGGGGAGATGCCGTGGCGGCGGGCGATCGCCTCGCCCCAGGGCGACTGGACCGGCACGAAGGTGAAGCGCCCGCCGTCGCGCGCCGCGACGAAGCGGACGAAGCCGGAGCAGAGGATGCAGACCCCGTCGTAGAGGATCGTGCCGTCCGGCACGCCCTCCGCGGGTTGGGAGGCCCATCGCCCGCGCGCCGTCATCGCTGCCCTGCCTTCATGGGGCGCAGCGTACACCGCGGCGGGCGCCGCGTCGCCCCGCACGCGCCTTGCACGCGCCTTGCACGCGCCTTGCAGGGCCTGAGGCCGAGGAGGCCCGCAATGCTCGTCACCCGCCAGAAGGTCCTGCGCCGCTTCTGGTACCCCGTCCTGCCGATGTCGCGCCTGGGCGACAGGCCTGTGCCCTTCCGGTTGCTGGGCCAGGACATCGTGCTGTGGCGCACGGCCGACGGGTCGCCGGCGGCGCTGACGGACCGCTGCCCGCACCGCTCCGCTACCCTCTCGCCCGGCACGGTGGAGGACGGGGCGATCGTCTGCCCCTATCACGGCTGGGCCTTCGGCCGGGACGGCGCCTGCCTCCGCCTGCCGCAGGCACACGAGCCCGAACGCAACCGCCCGGGACGCGGTGCGACGGCGCATCGCTGCGCCGAACGCTACGGCTACGCCTGGGTCTGCCTCGACGAACCGCTGCTGGACATCCCACACATCCAGGAGGCGGAGGATCCGCGCTTCCGCCAGATCCACGAGTTCTACGAACCGTGGACCGCGGCCGGCCTGCGGATCATGGAGAACTCCTTCGACACCGCGCATTTCTCCTTCGTCCACCGCGGCACCTTCGGCATTCCCGACGACCCGCGCCCCGCCCCTTCCACTATCGAGCACGCGCACTGGGGCTTCACGATGCGCAGCGAGGCCGTCGTGGTGAACCAGGGCGTGTCGAAGGAGATCTTGCGCGACACGAACGAGCGGACGGTGCGGCGGATCGAGGGCCGCTGGCACCTGCCCTTCTTCCGCGCCAGCCGGATCGACTATCCCAACGGCATCACCCACGTCCTCTGCACCGGCGCGACGCCAGTGGACGACCGGGTCAGCCAGATCGTCCAGTGGGTCTATCGGTCCGACACGGAGGAGGACGCGCCGGCGGAGAAGGTGATCGCCTTCGACCGCGCCGTGACGCAGGAGGACCAGACGGTGCTGGAGACGACGACCTGGGACGTCCCGCTCTCGATGGGCGAGGAGCTGCATATGCCCGCGGACAAGCCGGGCCTTGAGATGCGCCGCCGCCTCGCCGCGCTGCTCGCGCAGCATGGGGAGGCGGAGGCGAGGCTGCCCGCGATGGCCTGAGGCCGCCGCGGGCCGCGGGGATCAGCGCGCCTCGATCCCGCGCGGGGTCGCGACGATCTCGCTCGTCGTGCAGACGTTGACCTGCATGAGTTCCGCGGTCTGGCCGTTCGCCCAGACCACCTTGAAGTCGTGGTTACCGGCGAAGCGGGACTGGAAGTTCATGCTGGCGCCGTTCGGCAGCACGCCCTGGCCCAGCTGGTCGTTGCCCCAGTTGGGGTTGGCGGAGGAGCCGAAGTAGAATTCGTTCACCTGCTGGCCCGAGGCGTTGCGGAGCGTGAAGCGGGTGTCGCACTGCGCAGAGGCAGCGCCGGCGAAGCCGAGCGTCAGGGCGGCGATGGCGACCCCGAGGGTCAGACGGCGGGTGAACATGGCGTTTCCTTTCGCGCTACTGGGCGCAGCAGAAGGCATCACGGCTTCGTGACAGAGACAAGCCGGCGCTGGGTGACATCGCGTCCATCCGAGGAGACGGTGCGATAGGCGGGGCGGCCCGCGACATCGTTCCGCCCGCGCCCGCGGCGCGGTATCTTCCTAGGCGATGACCGATGAAGAACTGCTAAACCTTGCAGCCCGCCTCGCCGGCCAGGCCGCTCAGGCCATCCGCGAGATCCGCGCCGCCGGCTTCTCCGTGGAGCGCAAGGCGGACGATACGCCGGTCACCCTCGCGGACCGCACGGCCGAGGCGCTGATCGTGAAGGGCCTACGCGCTGCCACCCCTGGCATCCCGGTGGTAGCCGAGGAGGAGGTCGCGGCCGGCCACTCCGTCGCACTCGCCGAGCGCTACTGGCTCGTGGATCCGCTCGACGGCACGCGCGACTTCGCGGGCGGGCATGATTCCTTCGCCGTGAACGTCGGGCTGGTGGAGGGGGACCGCGCCCATCTCGGCGCCGTCGCCCTGCCCGCGACGGAGGAGATCTTCGCGGGGATCGTCCCGGCCGGGATGGCCTGGAAGGAGGATGCGGCGGGGCGCCGCCCCATCCGCGCCCGCGCCGTGCCGGAGGGCGGGGCCGTCGTGATGGCGTCGCGGCACCACGGCGACGACCCGCGCCTCGACCGCTTCCTGGAGGGGCGGCGGGTCGCGGAGATTCACAAGATCGGCTCCGCCGTGAAGTTCTGCCGTCTGGCGGAAGGGGCGGGCGACCTCTACCCCCGCTTCGGGCGGACGATGGAATGGGACACGGCGGCGCCGCAGGCGGTGCTGGAGGCCGCCGGCGGCCGCGTCGCAGGCTTCGACGGCGCGCCGCTGCGGTACCGCAAGCCGCGTTTCGAGAACCACGCCTTCCTGGCGACCGGGGCCCCATGACCGAGATCCTGCAACCCCTCGAGGTCGCGCGCGCCGCGAAGCTGCTGCGGGAGGGGCGCCTCGTCGCCTTCCCGACGGAGACGGTCTACGGCCTTGGCGCCGATGCGCGGAACGCCGAGGCGGTCGCCGCGATCTTCGAAGCCAAGGGCCGCCCGCACTTCAACCCGCTGATCCTGCATTTCGGCTCGATCCGGTTCGCCTTCCGCGAGGTCGTCCCGGACGAGCGCGCGGAGCGCCTGGCGCGGAAGTTCTGGCCAGGCCCCCTCACCCTCGTGCTGCCGCGCCATCCCGACAGCCGGGTGGACCTGCTCGCGGGCGCGGGGCTCGACACGCTGGCGATCCGGGTACCGGGTCATCGCCTCGCGCTGGCGATGCTAAACCTGACGATGATCCCGATCGCCGCGCCCTCGGCCAATCCCTCCGGCGGGGTGTCGCCGACCACCGCGGCGCACGTGCGGGACGGGCTGGACAACGTGGTGGACGCGATCCTCGACGGCGGCCCCTGCGCGGTGGGCGTGGAGAGCACCGTCCTCGACCTCTCGGGCGGCGGCGCCGTGCTGCTGCGGCCCGGCGGCGTGCCGGTGGAGGAGATCGAGGCGGAGATCGGCCCCGTCGGCCGTCCCGTCCCGATCGAGGCGGGCGAGGCGACGCGGAGCCTCCGCTCGCCCGGCATGCTGCTGTCCCACTACGCGCCGGATTCACCGGTACGGGTCGGCGCGACGGAGGTGGGAGAGGACGAGGCGCTGCTGGCCTTCGGCGATCCCCTTCCGGGGGCGGCGGTGACCTGGAACCTCTCGCCGCGGGCGAATGTCGGGGAGGCCGCGGCCCGGCTCTTCTCCGGCCTGCGCTGGCTGGACCTGCGGGTGTCGCGCCTCGGGCTGAAGGGCATCGCGGCGATGCCGGTGCCCGGCGGGGGACTCGGGGCCGCGATCAACGACCGACTCCAGCGCGCCGCGGCCCCGCGGCCGCGGCCGCTGGTCTGACGGCGGGATTCGTTGTTCGGGGGCTGATCCGGGTGGCGTTGCTCGGGCGACTCCGGGGGCGCTGCCTCCCGGACCCTCCGCCGGGATGCCAACGGGCACCCCGGGGTGGCGCAGCCCGCCATCAGCCGCGCCGGCGCTACCCGCGCGACGCCTGGATCGCCTCCCAGATGCGGATCGGTGTCGCGGGCATGTCGAGATGCGCGACCCCGAACTCCGACAGCGCATCCATGAGCGCGTTGGTGACGGCGGGCAGCGACCCGGCGCAGCCCGCCTCGCCGCAGCCCTTCGCGCCGAGCGGGTTGGTGGTGGCGGGCACCGGGTGGCTCTCGAACCCGATCGGCGGCACGTCCGCGGCGCGCGGCAGGCAGTAGTCCATGTAGGAGCCGGTCACGGGCTGCCCGGCCTCGTCGTAGTGCACGCGTTCCAGAAGCGCCTGGCCGATGCCCTGCACGATGCCGCCATGCGCCTGGCCCTCGACCAGCATCGGATTCACGAGCGTGCCGAAGTCGCCGACGGTCGCATAGCGCACGACCTCCGCGATGCCCGTCTCCGGGTCGAGTTCCACCTCCGCGACGTGGCATCCGTTGGGGAAGGCGGAGGGCACGCCCTTGAAGACATGCGCGACGTCGAGCGTGCGCGGCAGGTCCTCCGGCAGGTCGGTGGCTTCCCGCACCCGGCGCGCGAGGTCGAGGATGTCCACGCCACGATCCGTCCCGGCGATGGTGAAGCGGCCCCCCGTTTCCCCCTTGGCGAACTCGATGTCCGCGGCGTCGGCTTCCAGGAAATGGGCGGCCAACTGCTTCGCGCGCTCCTCGACGATCCCGCTCGCCTCCAGGATCGCGCTGCCGCTCTGCATGATGGAGCGGGATCCGCCCGTGCCGCCGCCGGCGACCAGATGGTCGGAGTCGCCCTGGAACAGGCGAATGCGATCGAAGGGGATGCCCAGCCGGTCCGACAGGACCTGCGCGAAGGGAGAGGCATGGCCCTGGCCATAGTCCAGCGTACCCGTGACGATGGTCACGCCCCCGTCCGCATCGAAGCGGATGCCGCCCATCTCCGCGCTCTCGGGGGCCGTGACTTCCAGGTACTGGCCGATGCCACGTCCCCGGACCTTGCCGCGGGCGCGGCTCTCGGCGCGCCGGGCCTCGTAGCCGTCCCAGTCCGCGGTGCGGATGGCGTCGTCCAGCACGGCGGGGAAGTCGCCGCTGTCATAGAGCATGCCGGACGGCGCCTTGTAGGGCATCTGCTCCGGACGGATGTGGTTCAGGCGGCGCAGCGCGACGGGGTCCAGCCCCATCTCGCGTGCGGCCGTCTCGACCAGCCGTTCCATGTAGTAGTTGCCCTCCGGCCGCCCCGCGCCGCGATAGGCGCCGACGGGCGTCGTGTTGGTGAACACGCAGCGTGAGGAGACCTCGACGAGCGGCGTCGCGTAGACGCCGATGATGTTCTTCACCGTATTGGTCGTGGGCGGGATGACCGTCGCGTTCGACAGCCAGGCGCCGAGATTCGCGACGCCGGTGACGCGGAGCGCGAGGAACCGGCCCGCCACGTCCAGCGCCAGCTCGCAGGTCATGTCGTGGTCGCGCCCGTGGCTGTCCGAGAGGAAGCTTTCCGTCCTCCCGTCCGTCCACTTCACCGGCCGCCCGAGCGTCCGTGCCGCGTGCAGGAGCCCGATGTATTCGGGATAGACGGACGCCTTCATCCCGAAGGACCCGCCGACATTGCCGGTCAGGACCCGCACCTGCTCCTTCGGCACGCCCAGCACGGTCGCGATCCCGCCCCGCATCCCGAAGACGCCCTGGCAGCCGAGGTGAAGGACGTAACGGCCCGTCTCCGCCTCGACCTCCGCGATGGCCGAGCGTGGCTCCATGGCCGAGACGACGATGCGGTTGTTGCGCAGCGGCAGGCGCGTGACGTGGGCGGCGCGCGCGAAGGCCGCCGCGACCGCGTCCGAATCGCCGTAATGGAAGTCCAGGTGCACGTTGCCCGGCACGTCGGCGTGGATCTGCGGCGCCCCGGGCTCCACCGCCTCCGCCGCCGTGGTCACGGCCGGCAACGGCTCGATGTCCAGCGCAATGGCTTCCGCCGCGTCGCGGGCCTGCTGCGGCGTCTCGGCCACGATCATGGCGACGGGCTCGCCGACGTAGCGCACGCGGTCCGTCGCGAAGGGCTGCTGCGGCGGCCGCGGCGCCTCGCTGCCGTCCCGGTTCTTGTTCTGCGCGGCGGGCATGCGCGTGATTCCGGCCGCCGCGAGGTCCGCCGCGGTGATCACGGCCTGGACGCCCGGCATCCCGCGCGCGGCCGCGACGTCCAGCGGCGCCAGCACGTGTGCGCCATCGGGCTCCGCAACACCACGGCGTGCAACTGCCCCGGGACCTGCAGGTCGTCGGTGTAGCGCCCCTCCCCCGCAGGAGCGTCGGGTCCTCCTTGCGGGACACGGGCTGGCCCACCGCGAAGCGGCCGGCGGCGAGGGTAGCGGGGTCGAGGATCACGTTCATCGGGCGTCTCTGCTCAGGCAGGGGCCCCTCGCGCGGGGCGGGATGGGAAGCGCACGGCTCATCTAGGGAGGATCGCGCCGGGCGCGACCATCGCGACGCTCTCATGGGCTGGCGTGGGTTGGGGCGGATCATCCGCCCATCCGCCCTCTCCGTCGAGGCGGGCCGGTTCACGACATGGTTCACGCCGGGCACCGCCGGCGCTTGAATGGCCGCGTGACCGACCCGGCCCGGATCCCCCTGCGCGTCTCGCTGCGCCTCGACCTGCCCTCCGGCGGGCGGGTGGGGCCGGGGAAGGTCGCGCTGCTCGAGGCGATCGCGACGGACGGCTCCATTTCCGCCGCCGCACGGGCGCTGAAGATGTCCTACACCCGGGCCTGGGGGCTGGTGGAGGCGCTGGATGCGGCCCTCGGCACGCCGGTCGTGACCCGGGCGCCCGGGGGCGTGAAGGGTGGCGGCGCGGCGCTGACGGAGGCCGGCCGGGCCCTCGTCGCGCGCTACCGGGCGGTGGAGGCGGCGGCGCAGCGCCGGGCCGGACCGCCGCCGGGGTAGTTGGTCGTTATCCTCCGTCGTGTACAACGGGTCCCGGAAAGCGTTCCGGAGCCCCGCCATGCGCCGCGCCCTGCTGAAGTCCGCCCTTCTCTTCCCCTTGCTGGCCGCGACCCCGGCCCGCGCGCAGGAACCCGTGACCGTCTTCGCCGCCGCTTCGCTGACGGACGCGCTGCGCGACCTGTCCCGGCAGTGGGAGGGGCGCGGCAACCCGGCGCCGCGCCTGTCCTTCGCCGCCTCCTCCGCGCTCGCCCGCCAGATCGAGCAGGGGGCGCCGGCCGACCTCTTCATGTCCGCCGACGAGCCCTGGGCCGACTACCTGCAGCAGCGGAACCTGTTGGCCGAGAGCACCCGCACCTCCCCGCTCGGCAACGCGCTGGTGCTGATCGCACCGGCCAATGCCGCGCGCCCCGTCGAGGTCACCCGCACGACCGACATCGCCGCCCTTCTCGGCAACGGGCGCCTCGCGATGGGCGACCCGTCCAACGTCCCGGCCGGGCGCTACGCGCAGGAGGCCCTGGCCTGGATGGGCCAGTGGGACCGCGTGGGGCCGCGGATCGCGCGCGCCGACAACGTCCGCTCCGCCCTGCTGCTGGTGGAGCGCGGCGAGGCGCCACTCGGCATCGTCTACGCGACGGACGCTGCCGCGTCCCAGGGCGTGCGCGTGATCGGCACCTTTCCCGCGGAGAGCCATACCCCCGTCACCTACCCCTTCGCCCTGACGCGGCGCGGGGCGGGCAACGACCGCGCGCGGGCGCTACTGGATTTCCTGCGGGGTCCGGAGGCCGCGCCGACATGGCGCCGCTACGGCTTCACCCAGCGGCCTGAATGACGCGTTCGAGGCACCGTCCGTGCTGACACCGGAGGAGTGGCAGGCCGTCGCGCTGAGCCTCTCCGTCGCGACCCGTTCGGTCGCGGTCTCCCTCATCCCCGCCGTCGCGGTGGCCTGGGTGCTGGCCCGCACGCGCTTTCCGGGGCGCGCGCTGCTGGACGCGCTGGTCCACCTGCCCCTCGTCGTGCCGCCCGTCGTCGTGGGCTGGGGCCTGCTGCTGCTCTTCGGCGTGCGGGGCCCGATCGGGGCGCCGCTGAACGACTGGTTCGGGGTGCGCCTGGTTTTCACGACGGAAGGCGCCGCGCTCGCGACCGCCGTCATGTCCTTCCCGCTCATCGTCCGCGCGGTGCGGCTGGGGCTTGAGGGGGTGGATACGGGCCTCGAAGCGGCGGCCGCGACGCTCGGCGCGGGCCGCTGGGACCGGTTCGTGACGGTGACGCTGCCGCTGATGTCGCCGGGCATCCTCGCCGGCGCGGTCACGGCCTTCGCCGCGGGGCTCGGCGAGTTCGGCGCCGTCATCACCTTCGCCTCCAACATCCCGGGCGAGACGCAGACCCTCCCGCTCGCGATCTACTCCGCCACGCAGTCGCCGGGCGGGGAGGCGACGGCGGCGCGGCTCGCCGCGGTGTCGTTCGGGCTGGCCATCGGTGGCCTCCTGCTCGCGGAGTTCCTGGCGCGACGCATGGGCCGCTGGCTCGGGCGCGAGGCGTAGCGCGACGATGCTGGACGTCGCGCTGCGCCACCGCTTCGCCGCGCACGCCGGCTTCTCGCTCGACCTCGCCTTTGCCGCGCCGACGCCGGGGGTGACGGCCCTCTTCGGCCCCTCGGGCTGCGGCAAGAGCACGACGCTGGCCGCCGTCGCGGGGCTGCTGCGGCCGGAGGCCGGGAGCGTGACCCTGGACGGGGAGGCGATGTTCGATACGGCCCGGGGCTTCGCGCTGCCGCCGGAACGCCGGCGCTGCGGCGTCGTGTTCCAGGATTCGCGGCTGTTCCCGCATCTCTCCGTGCGGTCGAACCTGCGCTTCGGGATGCGGCGGGCGCCCCCGGCGGCGCGGGGCCGTCGGAGGAGGAGGTCGTCGCGCTCCTCGGCATCGGCGCGCTGCTCGACCGGCGCCCGCGCGACCTCTCGGGCGGGGAGCGGCAGCGGGTGGCGCTGGGCCGCGCCCTGCTGTCGCGGCCGCGGCTGCTGCTGATGGACGAGCCCCTGGCCTCGCTCGATGCAGCGCGGCGGGCCGAGGTCCTGCCCTTCCTTGCTCGCCTCCGCGAGGCCGCGCGCATCCCGATCCTCTACGTCACCCATGCGCTGGAGGAGGTGGACGCGCTGGCGGATACGCTGGTGCTGATGGAGGGCGGCCGCGTCCTCGCGGCGGGGCCGGCCGAGGAGGTCGCCGCGCGGACCGACCTGCCGCTGGCCGCGCGGCGGGACGCGGGGGTGCTGCTGCCCTGCACGGTCGCCGACCACGATGCGGCGCGCGGCCTGACGCGGCTGTCCTTCGCCGGCGGTGAACTCGTGGTCCCGCTGCGCGACGAACGGCCGGGCACCGCGCTCCGCGTCCGCCTCCGCGCCCGCGACGTCTCCGTCGCCACCCTGCGGCCCGAGGCGATCTCGGTGAACAACGTCCTCCGCGCGACGGTGGTCGGCGTCGAGGCCGTGCCGGGTTCCCCGCACGAAGCCTACCTTCGCCTCGCGGTCGGCCCGACGATCCTTCTCGCGCGGGTGATGCGCGACGCGTTGGCACGGCTCGCCCTCGCGCCGGGGGCGGAGGTCTGGGCGCTTGTGAAGGCCGTCGCCTTCCACCGGCCCGGCCGCGCGGAAGATGCGGCGCCGGGCTGACGTCGGTCCCGAACCTTCCATCGGCCGGGGTGCCGCGTGTCTTCCCTCCGTCGCCCATTGCGGCCGCGTCGGGGCAGCCATGACACGGTTCCGCCTCACGCCGTCGTGAGGACGCCATCATCCCCAGGCATAAGCGGATTCACGGGGCGGCCGGCATTCCGCCGCAGCGCCCCGGACCGAACGCCATGCGCCTCGTGCGGAACTACCTCCGGGTCCTCTCCCTCCTGAAGCCGCAGCGCGGGGTCGTGGCGCTGCTCTGCCTCGCCAACCTCGGTCTCGCCGGGATCGGCTTCCTCGACCCCATCCTGTTCGGGCGGGTGATCGAGCTGCTGGGACGCAGCGTGTCCGGGGAGGCGCTGTTCCGCGACGCCGCCGCGGTCATCGCGCCCTGGGCGGCGCTCGGGCTGATCGGGATCGGCGCGGGCGCGGCGGTCTCGCTGCTGGCCGACCGCATGGCGCACCGCGTCAAGCTGGAACAGCTCGACCGCTTCTACGGCCACGTCCTCGCCCTGCCGCAATCCTTCCACGCCGCGAACCACTCGGGCGGCGTGATGCGCGTCATGCACGCCGGCCTCGACACAATGTTCGGCCTCTGGCTCGGCTTCTTCCGGGAGCAACTGGTGACGCTGGTGTCGGTCGTGGTGCTGCTGCCCCTGACCCTGTGGTTGAACCCGGTCCTTGCCGCGGCGCTCCTCGTCCTCGCCGTCGTCTTCGCGGGCGTCACCGCCCTCGTCGTCACGCGGACCGAGGGCGCGCAGTCCGGCATCGAGTCCTTCCACACCGCGCTGGCGAGCAATGCGGGCGACGCCGTCGCGAACGTCACGGTCGTGCAGTCCTTCGGACGCCTTCTCGCGGAACGCCGCCGCGCCGCGGACCTGTCGCGCGCGGTGCTGGAGCGGCAGTTCCCCATCCTCGGCTGGTGGGCGCTGGTGCACGTGCTGTCGCGCGCGGCGAGCACCATCGCCGTGCTCTCCATCGTCGTGCTCGGTGCGCTGCTGCATTCGCGCGGCCAGGCCACGGTCGGGGAGATCGTCGCCTTCATGGGCTTCGCCGGCCTGCTGATCGGGCGGCTGGAGGGGCTGGTCTGGTTCGTCTCCCGCCTGTTCTCCGCCAATGCGGTGCTGGAATCCTACTTCGCGATCCTCGACGAACGCCGCGGCGTCGCCGACCGCGCCGATGCCGTCCCCCTGGCCGCCGGCCCGGGCGTCGTGCGGTTCGAGGACGTGGCCTTCGCCTATCCGGGCGGCGACGCCGTGCTCTCCGGCGTGTCGCTCGAAGCGCGGCCGGGCACGGTGACCGCCCTCGTCGGCCCGACGGGCGCGGGCAAGTCCACCGCCATGGCGCTGCTCCAGCGGCTCTGGGACCCGACCGCGGGGCGCGTGACCCTCGACGGCCAGGACCTGCGCGACGTCACGCTCGGGAGCCTGCGCGACTCCATCGGCGTGGTCTTCCAGGACGCGATGCTCTTCAACCGCTCGATCCGCGAGAACCTGCTCGTCGGCAGGCCCGACGCCACGCAGGAGGAGATCGAGCACGCCTGCCGCCTGGCCGAGGCGCACGACTTCATCCTGCGCCAGCCCCAGGGCTACGACACGCTCGTCGGCGAACGTGGCGCGACCCTCTCCGGCGGGCAGAAGCAGCGGTTGGCGATCGCACGCGCGCTGCTGAAGAACCCGCGCATCCTCATCCTCGACGAGGCGACGAGCGCGCTGGACGCGGCGACGGAGGCGCGCGTCGGCCGGGCGCTGGCGACGCTCATGGCGGGGCGGACGACCTTCGTCATCGCGCACCGCCTCTCGACCATCCGCGACGCGGACGAGATCCTCGTCTTCGACGGCGGCCGGATCGCGGAGCGCGGCGATTTCGCCGACCTCGTTTCGCGGGACGGGGTGTTCGCGGGGCTGGTGGCGAGCCAGATCACGATCGCCACGGCGGCTGCGCCGGCCCCGGCCGCGCTGCAGGACAACCACGCCGCCGCGCCGGTCGCGGCCTGACGGAGGCCCGCGGAAGGGGCCGTCCCGGGCGGGACGGTCTCTCCGCGTGATCGGGAAAGGATGCGATGTCCGGACGACTCTGGTCCCTCGGCGTGTTCCTCGTGGCGCTCGGCGTCGCCGCGCACGTCGTGGGGTGGGACACGCTGCTCTGGCTGCCCGGCGTGATCCTGGATTCGCTGATGTGGATCCCGGAGGCGGTCGTGGAGGCCGTGCGGACGGCACCGGCCACGGCAGGCGTGATCGCGCTCGGCGTGGTGCTGATGGTGGCGGCCCGCCTCGTTTCCCGTCGCAGCGGATAGAGCCGATCCGCGCGGGGCGGCATCGCCCGGAGCGGAGAAACCGCTCCCCCGGCAGCAGCCTCGGCCAGTTAACGTGGACGACGGTCGGCCTGGAACGGGTCTATTCGAGGCTGACGACGATCGCGGTGACGTTGTCGCGGGCCTGCGCGGCCAGTGCGGCGGCGATGAGCGTCTCGGCCGGGGCCCCGTCGCGCAGCATCGCCTCGACCGCGGTCTCCGGCAGCGCCTTGAACAGCCCGTCGGAGCAGAGCAGGAAGCGATCGCCCGCGGCCGCCCGTCCCGTCGCCTTCTCCAGGTCCAGCACGCCCTCCACCCCCACGGCGCGCGTGATGACGTTCGCCTGCGGGTGCGCCTCCGCCTCCTCCGCCGTGATCTCGCCCGCCTCCACCATCTCCTGAACGAGGGAGTGGTCCCGGGTCACCCGCAGCAGCCTCCCCCCGCGCAGCAGGTAGACCCGGCTATCCCCGGCCCAGAGCGCGGCGTAGTGCCCGCCCCGCAGAACCAGCAGCGCCACCGTGGTCGCCATGGGCCGCGGCCGCCCTTCCGCCGCGCTGCGCGCCTGGAGGGTCCCGTGCACTGCCCCGATCCGCAGCCGAACCTGCGCCAGCACCTCCGCGGCCGACAGGCCCGCCGGCACGTCCGACAGCGCCTCGATCACCGCCCCGCTCGCCACTTCGCCCGACCCGTGGCCCCCCGCGCCATCGGCGACCGCCCAGAGGCCGAGCTCGTCGCGCGACAGCAAAGCGTCCTCGTTCCGCGCCCGCACCACCCCCGGATGCGTGGCCGCCGTCGCCTGCGCCAGCACGACCGCGCTCACGGCACCGCGGGCACGCCGAGGCCCAGCAGCGCCGGGAACTGCCCCGGTGAGGGAAGCCCGGCCGTGACGACCAGCACCTCCTCCCCGCGCCAGAACCGGCTGTTGCCGTCGAGCGTGGCATCCGGATCGTCGGGTGCGCCGTCGGGAGGGGGATCAGCCCGGCGAGGATGTCGGCGTCCAGCGCCCCGCCGACGGCGCGTGCCGCCGCGTCCTCGGCCAGGTCGTACCAGTCGGGGCTCGGGTGCCCGCCTTCCGGCAGGATGGCGGCGACGGTCAGGGGGAAGCGTCGCCCCACCGTGTCGTTGCTGGGCAGCAGGACCCCGGCGACGGCGTCCGGGCCGCAGGCGCCGGGGGAGAGGCGGAAGCGGAAGCCTGCCGCGCCCTCCCAGGCCTCGGGCCAGGAATCGCCGAAGGTCCCGGACGCGTGCAGCATGCCGGCGGAGAGCCAGGCGTCCCAGGGTTCCACGAAGCGGCCGGGCAGGACGCGGCGGACGAAGTCGCCATGGGCCGGCATCTTCCCGAAGACGCCGGGGGCGGGGGCGGTGCCGCTCACGGGCCGGCGGCCGGCAGAACGGGGCAGCGGAACTCCGACAGCTCCCGCAGGCTGAACGGGTTCACGCTGCTGCCGGCCTGGAGCTGGAACTCCGCGCCCGGGCCGGATTGCGGAACGGTCAGGCGGAAGCGGTCCGGCCCACCGGCGCCGACGAGGCGGCCGAGCATCGCGAAGCGCATCGCCGCCCAGGGCCCCTCGAAGGACCAGGTGTTGCTCAGCGCCGTCTCCGGGTCGGTCTTCAGGCTGACGGGCGCGCGCGACGGCCAGGTCATCTCGACCGGGCGCGGCGGGTTCGGCGGAAGCGCGACCGCCGTCCCCTCATTGTCCAGCGTCGCCGCGGTGGCGCCGGCGGGAAGGCCGACGAAGGTCAGCCGCCAGCGCAGGCCGAGGCCGACACCCGGCACTCCCGATGGGAAGAAGGCGTCGCGGATCGCCTGGGCGCGCTGGAACTGGAGGATGTCGGCCTGCGACACCGCGGGCTCCAGCCCGTCCGCCGCCACGGGCCGCCAGGGGCGCTGCGTGATGTCCACGTGCGGGCGGATGTGCTGGGCGAAGAGCTGGTCCATCGCCCCGCCTGGCGCGAAGAGCCGCACGAAGTCGTCCAGCGGCATGTCCGGCGCGGAGAGGGTGCGGCGGAAAGGGAAGGAGGTCTCGACGGCGCGGCAGACCGGGGAGTTGCGGGCGGCGCCGCCCCCACCGCCTCCTCCGCCGCCACCGCCACCGCCACCGCCACCGCCACCGCCGCCCCCACCGAAGGCGGCAGTCCCGGCGGCGGCGATCCCGGCACGCGCCCCGCCGGCCCGCGCCTGTTGCGTGGACTGGGCGAGGGCGCGGAGCCAGTTGGCGATCGGTTGCGGCTGCCGTGCTGCTTCGGCCAGGAGTTTCTGGCCGGGGTCGAGGCCCGGCGCCGGCGGCAGCGTCGTGCCGGGCGGCGAGGTCGCGAGGCGCTGCACCTGGACGTAGAGCTCGTTCAGGATGGACAGCACGTTGTCGAGCGGCGCGCCGGAGGCGTCGCGGAAGTCGCGGAACTGCGCCTCCACGACGCGGGCCACGGGCTCGCCCAGGCTCGCGACGTTGATGCCGAGCGCGGTGGCCGACCGGCTGCCGATGCCCACTGCGTTCGTGACGGCCGAGGTCGTCCGGGACGCGACGGCCTGCCCGACCTCCTGCGCCGCCGCGGCCACGCCCGCGTTGCCGGCCGCCGTCAGGTTCTCGGGCGGCGTGCCGGGGGAGAGCTGGCGGGCGATGGCGCGGACCAGGTCCTTCATCGGCGAGTTGGGCGCGCCGAGGAGGTTCAGCTTCTCGGCCGCCTGCTGCAGCCCGGCAGGCGGCGGCAGGACGAGGTCGTTCAGCAGTTCCTGCCAGGCGCGCACGTAGTCCGCGGCGTAGAGGGCGAGGACCTCCGACTCCAAGGAGCGCGGGCTGGAGGCGCGGGCGGCCTCGGGGCCGAGGACCCAGGCCTCCGAGGACGCCTCGAGCACCGCGCGGGGCAGGCCGGGCAGAACGTTGCGGTACAGGCCGTCCACGGTGAAGAGGCCAGGGACGCCGTCCGTCAGCGGACGGCCGGAGGCGCGCGCGAAGTGCCGCACGCCGGCCGCGCCGAGCACGTCGGAGGGCCGCCATGGCGCGGCGTTCGCGGCGAGCGGCCGCAGCCGGGCATAGACCCGAACGGCCATCGGCACGCGGGAGAAGACGCGCCGCGCCTCGTCCACCAGTGCGCCGTCCAGGGGATAGGAGGGCAGGTCTTCCGCCAGCAGGGCTTCGAGGTGACGGGTCAGCGCATCGCGGCCCGGCTGGTTGACCGCGCCGGGATAGGCGACCTGCCAGTCCAGCCCGAACCATTCCTTGATGAGGTCGCGGTCCAGCGGCCCTTTGCGCCCGAGCATGAGATAGACGCGCGTGGCCTCGTAGAGCGCGTCGGGGCGCTGAAGGTTCTCGCGGATCTGCCCCTCGACGCGCGCGAGGAGGCGCGGGAGCAGCACGCGGCCGAGGGCGCGGCGATAGGCGGATTGGGACGCGGCCGTCAGGTCCCCTTCCCGCGACAGTCCGAAGCCCGGGCCGTCGCCGGCCGCCGCGGGCGGGAGGGAGCGGTTGGCTTCGAGGTAGGCGAGGACGCGGGACAGGTCGGGATCGGCCACGCGCTCCAGCGTGCCGGACTGTCCCGCCGAGGCTTCGGCCACCGTGACGGCTTGCGCGAGGCGCTGGGCGCGGGCGCCTTCCTGCTGCTGCGCGTACCAGGCATAGGCACCGCCGCCGCCGATCAGCAGCAGCGCGAGGCCCCAGGCCACGGCCTGCGTGACGAGGCCGCGGCGGCGGACGTTGCCCTCGCGCGCAGCGAGACGCGCCTCGTTGAAGACCACGTCCTTGAGGAGGCGGCCGAGGAAGTAGGACCGGCCCTTCTGCCCCATCACCGCCGCGGGGCGCCGCGGATCGAAGCCGAAGGAGCGGGACAGCGCGCCGGCGAGGCGGTCGAGCGGCGTCCCCTCCTGCGTGCCCGACGTCATGTACACACCGCGCAGCATCGGCGCGGGATCGAGGCGCGAGCCGCCGAAGGCCGCGCGCACGAAGGCCATGAGCGGCCCTTCCAGCGCCGCCATCTGCGCGGGGAAGCCGGAGATGAGGGCGCGCTGCTGCCCTCCGCGTTCCGTCTGCAGGCGTTCGATCACCCGCCCGTTCAGGCGGTCCAGCAACTCGGAGAAGCGCTTGGCGAAGGCAACGGGCGCGCCCTCCTGGCCCGCGGCCTCCTTCGGGTCGAAGGTGAAGCCCCAGACCTGCTCCCGCGCGCCGCGGTCGAGGTCGTCGAAGAACTCGACGAAGCCGGGCATCAGGTCGGCCTTCGTGACGAGGAGGTAGACCGGCAGTTTCACGCCGAGTTTCTCTTCGAGCTCCCGCACACGCCGGCGAACGGCCGCGGCGTGCTGCTCTCGCCCCGCATCGTCCAGGCGGGCCAGCAGGTCCGTGCCGAAGGCGACGAGGATGCCGTTCAGCGGCAGGCGCGGACGCGTGCGGCGCAACAGGTCGAGGAAGGAATCCCACCCCGCCTTGTCCACCGCCTGTTCGGAATCCTGCGTCGTGTAGCGACCGGCCGTGTCGATCAGGACGGCGCGCTCGGACAGCCACCAGTCGCAGGCGCGGGTGCCGCCGACGCCGGCGACGCGGCCCTCGGCCAGCGGGAATTCCAGACCGGAGTTCAGCAGCGCCGTCGTCTTGCCCGTGCCGGGCGGGCCGATGATGACGTACCAAGGCAGGTCGTAGAGGGCGATACCCTTGCCGCTCTTCTTCAGCGCGTTCAGGGCTTCGGTCAGCTTCGTGCGCTGCCCCTCCTCCTCCTCCGCGAGGCGGGAGGCGTGCTCGGTCTTCGGATCGGGCTTCGCGACCTCCTCCACGATCGTCGCGTCGCGCTTGCGGCGGCGGATCGCGATGATCAGGAAGACGAGGAACCAGACGAGGACCGGCACCGCGGCGAGCGCGGCACGGAGGGGCACGGAGTCGAAGGCCTCGCCCAGCAGCGGCGCGAAGAGCCAGATGACGACGGCGAGCGCGATCGCACCGAGCAGCGAGCCCAGCGACGACCAGGAGAGGAAGGTCCGGCTCATCGTGCGCCCTCCCGACGCAGCAGCACTTCGATGCGGCGATTGGCCTCCCGCCCCTCGGGCGTCGCGTTGTTGGCGACGGGTTCGGCGTCGCCGCGGCCATCCGAGCGGAAGCGCGAGGGCTCACCGTTGGCGCGGCGGATGACGTCCATCGCCGCCTCCGCGCGTGCCTGGGACAGCGCGCCGTTGGAGGGGAAGCGCAGGGTGCGGATCGGCACGTTGTCGGAGTGGCCGAGGACGGTGACCGCGCCGGGTTCGTCCTTCAGCCCCTGGCCGATGCGTTCCATGATGTTGACGAAGCGCGGATCGAGCGTCGCGGAGCCCGAGGGGAACATGCCGGTCCCCTTGATGCGGACGAGGATGCGCTGCGCGTCGCTCTCCACGCCCACCAGCCCCTGCGCGATCTCCGGCGCGAGGAAGCGGCGGAGCGAATCCGTGGCGTCGGGCGGCCGCGGCACGTCGGGCGGCGGGGGCGGCGGCGGGGCGGGCGGCACGACGACGGCAACGCGCTGGATCTCCGGCGGCATGCCGGGGGGCAGGGCGGCGATGCGGCGCTCCAGGTCCTCCGCGCGGTTGCCCAGCGCGTCGGAGGCCCAGAACCAGGCGCCGCCGATCGCCAGCAGCGCGACGGGCAGTGCGACCCAGGCGGGGATGCGCGCGCCGGGTGCACGATGCGGCGCGTCCACGCCGCGCCAGTGCGGCGACAGCTCCTTCTCACCGGCACCGCGGAGGTTGAGCAGCAGCTGGTACAGGCTGGTCCGGAACCGCTCGTGCTCCGCGGGGCCGTTCGGCATCAGCCGGAACTTGCCGATGAGGCCGAGCGAGAGGGCGAGGAAGCCGATCTCCAGCGCGCCGCGGAAGCGCCCAGGTTCGCGCTGCATCTGGGTCAGGCGGTCGAAGACGTGTTCGCCGGTTCGGACGTCGCGGTGGAAGGTGGAGCCGAGCGAACCGGCGGCCCAGGCGGAGCGCGCGCCCCAGGCGGTGGAGAGCACGACGTCGTCGAGCGCGGCGCAGAGGACGTAGTGCGCCTCCCGCATCTCCTCGGGGGAGGCGATGCCGGTGGCCTCGCGCTCGAACTCGCGCAGCGCGGTCAGGGTGCGTTCGCGGAGTTCGCCCGGTTCGGGCGCGGCCGTCATCGCGCCGGTGCCGATGCGGGCAAGGATCTCCAGCAGCGGCGCGGCCGCAGCCGCGAGCGGACCGACGCCGATGCGCGGCAGGGCCTCGACGCCGGCGGCCAGGATGGGCGCGGGCGCGGCAGGCCCGCGCGGTGCCTGCAGCGCGTCCGGCGCGAAGGGCTGCGGCGGGAGCGGCGCCGCCCCGGGCCGCGGCGCGGGGCCCCGCATCACCGTGCGATCGGAGTCGCCGGCCTCGTCGAATGGGTTGTCGCTCATGCGCGGATGGCCCACAGCGCGAGTTTGAGGTTCGGAAATTCGCCGGACACGTGGATCGCGAAGCCGCCGGCGGTCTGCATCTGCTGCCAGTGCGGCGAGCCACGATCCAGTTCGAAGTAGACGGCACCGGCATGGAACGGGATCTGCCGGGGCGCGACGGGCAGCGGCCGGACGTCAATGCCGGGCAGCGCAACCATGACGAGTTCGCGGATGCGTTCGACCGCACCGATCTTGACTTGCTGCGGGAAGAAGCGCCGCACCTGCTCGCTCGGCATGTCGGCCATCACGCTGAGGACGAACTGCGAGGCGCGGAGGACGTTGCGGTCCATGATGGGCCCGACGCGTACGCCGTGGCTGCGCTCCTGCAGCGGGATCTCCACCGCGTTGGTGATGAGGTCCACGGAGAAGCTGCGGCGCAGGTCCGCGACGACCGGCGCGAAGGAGCGCTGCAGGTCGTCGTGCCGGTAGCCTGGGTAGGCGGTCGGGCGCTTGTCCGGGGAGGTGAAGGTCGAGAGCTCCCCGGCCAGCTGCACGAAGGTGGCGTAGAGTGGCTCGGGATGGACGTTGCCGGTCTCCGCCCAATGGGCAAGAAGCGGCTGCCACCGGTTGAGGCACTGGAGGAAGAGGAAGTCCGTCACCTCGGCGACGCCGCGCGCGCCGGGCTGCGACAGCCGCGCCGCCAGCGCTTCGGAGCGTTGCGTCATCATGCCGACGAATTCGGGGATGAGGTTGCCAAGGACCGGCGTCGCGGAGACGCGGAGGCAGGACGGGATGTAGCGGTCCTCGACCACCACGCGGCGATCGGCCTGGACCTCGATGACGCGCGCGAGGCCGATGGTCGTGTAGCCGTCGCGCTCCTCGCTCTCGAGCATGAAGCGGAACCGGGGGCGCCCGATCGCCAGTTCGGCGGTGAGCGCCGCGCCGGAATGGGTGTCGAAGGCCTCGAACCCGCGCATGAGGTAGCGGGCGCCGGCGGCGTCGGGGCCTTCGCGCTCCGTCACCTCCTGCGCGCCGGGCTGCCGCACGGGCATGGCGAGGAAGACGACCTGGTTCCGCGTCCCTTCCGGCAGGTCGAGCGGCGCGGGCTGGTCGGCGGTGTGCGGGATGGCGAAGGGCGTGCCGTCCGGCATCACGCCGGCGCAGGCCGTCAGCGCGAACTTGCCGGCGCCCAGCAGGTCGCGGTCGAGCGCGAGCTCCGTCACGCCCCAGGGATGCGCGCGCAGCGGCGAGACGCGCGATTCCAGCCGGCCCTCGTGGTGCCGGTCGGCCTGCTGGAAGTGCTGCGCCTGCAGGAACATTCCTTCCTGCCAGACGACCTTGTCCTGCCAGTGCATCCCCACTCCTCATCGCCGCGCCGCCACGGCCCCCGCCGCGGCGGACGGCGCTATTCGGTACGCGTGTTCGCCTTCGCGGCTTCCTCGTAGGCGCGCGCGAAGGCGCGGCCGAAGGCGCTGTCGAAGTCGTCCTCGAACTGTTCGATGAGCTTGGCGTGGGTCGCCTTGTAGGCGGCCCACAGCGCCTTCTCGCGCCCGCCGAGCAAGCCGCCGCCGCCCGGATTGGCGGCTTCCACCTCCGCCGGCGCGACGCGGTCGAGCAGCGCGCGCGCGGCGGCCTGGGTCGCGGCGAGGGTCGCGACCTGATGGCGCGTCAGGTCCTCGACCGTCTCCTCGACCGCCGAGGCGCCGTTCGGGAGCGTCAGCAGCGCGGCGAGCGATGCCTCGTCGGTCGCGGCGAACTTCACCGGGTTGTTGTCGCGGCGGGAGAGCATGGTCTGCTCGATCCGGAAGGCGCGCTTCACGTCGGCCCGCGCGATAAGGAGCGCGCGCAGGCCGCCGATCGCGGCGCGCAACGCGACGCCGGCCGCGTAGAGGGAAGCATCGGGATCAGTGCCCGGCGGCAGGGGTGCCAGGTTGGCCCCGCGCAGGAAGGCGTCGAGGCCGGCGGCATCCCCGGGACCCGCCGGGACGGCTCGCGCAGGCACGGCGGCGGGCAGGGCCGCGTAGCCCGGCCGCTCGGCGAACGGGTCGCCTTCGGACGGCGAGGCCGCGTCGCGATCCGCAGCGGACATGGGCGGGCCAGAGGGCGGGCCAGAGGGCAGGTCGGAGGGCGGTACAGCAGGGGCGGGGGGCGGGACGGCGGGGGCGCCAAAGCCGGCCGGCGCGAAGGGGTCGGCAACCGGTGCGGCCGCGGGCGGCGGGGCGGCGGGGAAGGGGCCCGCGGCGGGCGGGAAGGGCTCGGCCGCCGGGGCCCCGAAGCCCGCCGGTGCGAACGGGTCGGCCGGGGTTGCGGCCGGCGTCGGGAACGGGGCGGCGGGCGGGGCCATCGGGTCGGGCGCGGCCGACGGCGTCGGCGCGGTGGGCCTCAAGTCGCTGAGCAGCGCGTCCCAGTCGGGCTCCTGCCAGCCGGCCGCGGACGGCGGGGGCGACGGGGCTGCGTTCCAGTCGGCCGGCAGGGCGGCGCCGAAATTCGCGCGCGGCGGCACGAAGGCATCGCTCGTCGCCGGCGCATGGTCCGGCCGGGTTGGCCCGAAGGGATCGTCGAAACCGGGCTGCGGGCCGAGCTTGCGGTCGGCGAAGGGGTCGAAGTCCATCGCCGGCGGAACCATCGACGGCCGGTCGTCCGGGCGGGACGGCATGCCGCGTTCGTCGCCGACGGGGACGAAGCCCTGGACGGGCTGGATCGGCGGGGCGGCCTGGAAGGGATCCGGCTCGCCCGCGAAGGGGTCCCGCAGCGCGTCGTTCGCCCGGGCGTCGGGGCGGAACCCACCGGGCGCGTCGAAGGGCGCCGGGTTCGGCGAAGGGCGGCGATAGCCCGCGCCGGGCGGCGCGGCGCCGTAGCCGCCGCCCGGTGCCGCGGGTGACCCGCCGAAGGGTGACCCTCCCGGCGCCTGGCCGAACGGGGGCGGGCCCAGGCCGCCGCCGGCGGGCAGGGACGACCAGGCCCCCGGCGTCGGGGCACGCGCGTCGCCCTCAACCCGCACCTCGAACTCGTAGCCGCCGAGGCGGAGGCGGTCGCCGTCCTCCAGCGGGGCGGCCTGGTCGCGGCCGACCGGGACGGAGGAGGCATTGACGAAGGTGCCGTTCACCGAGAGGTCGCGGACGCTCCAGAAGCCGTCGCGGAACTCCAGCGTGCAGTGGCGGCGGGACAGCAGCCGGTCGGGGTCCGACAGGACCCAGTCGCAGCCCTCGGCGCGGCCAAGCGTGTAGTCGCCGCCGGGGATGCTGCGGGTGCCCGGCGTGGCCGCGTCGGGGCAGCGGAGGACGGACAGGATCAGCCGCAACGCGATCTCCTCCTCTGCCCGGTGGCGTGTCCGACGGCCCCGTCGCCCCGGCCGGAGCCGATGCGGCGCAAGGGCGTCCGCGCATCACGGATGATGCGCCGCGCCGCGTGCCGCGCCAATCGCGGCGTCACGCCGCGACTGTCGCGTGCGTCGCGCCGGGTCGGGGGTTCCGCGGGCGGGTCACGGCGCGGTCTCGACGACGAGGGGCCGCAGCGCGACGCGCCGGTTGGACCGGCGCGCGCCTTCGACCGCCGCGGTGACCGCACCCGCATAGGCCGCCTGCGTCGGCTCCTCCGGCAGGTCGAGCGGGAAGATCGGCCCTTCCGAGACGATGACGACGAGGAGGTCGGTGCCGAAGGGCTTCGACACCTCCCAGCCCGGGAAGTCGGGCCGCGGGTCGCCGAAGCGGACCCGCGCGCCGCGCGGATGGACGGCCGCGCGCTCCATCACGTGGACGCTCCCGTCCCCGCCGAGGAAGGCGATGTGGAGGTGCGTCGCCCAGTCGGGCATCTCGATGTTCATGCGAATGAACTGGCCGCCACGCAGCGGCGACGGGCCATCCAGGGCAATCCGCGGCGGCGCCCCTGGCTCCGCCAGGGCGGTGCGGAATACGGGGAAGACGCTGCAATAGGGTCCCTCGAATGCCTCGAGGTCGAGGCGCGCGCTCCCCGAGGGCAGGTTCCGTTCGGCCAAGGCCGCGCGGAGACGCGGCAGTTCGGAGCGCGGAATGACGCCCTGGATCTCAATGCCCGACGGGCCGTTTCGCGTGGCGAGGAGGCCGCACGGCGCCGCGGCGGTCGCGGCGGCGAGGGCACCCCGCATGGCTTCCGCCTGGCGAGCGGCAGCCTGTTCCGCCGCTGCCCGTTCGGCCGCGGCCCGCTCGGCGGCCGCGCGTTGGGCGGCAGCATCCGCGGCAGCGCGTTCTGCGGCGGCCCGTTCTGCGGCGGCCCGTTCGGCAGCGGCCCGTTCGGCAGCGGCCCGTTCGGCGGCCGCGCGTTGGGCGGCAGCATCCGCGGCAGCGCGTTCTGCGGCGGCCCGTTCGGCGGCGGCCCGTTCGGCGGCGGCCCGTTCGGCGGCGGCCCGTTCGGCGGCGGCGCGCTGAGTGGCCGCGGCATCGGCGGCCGCCCGTTCCGCGGCGGCGCGCTCCGCCGCGGCCCGCTGGGCAGCTGCGTCCCCGGTCATTCGCTCGTTCGCGGCGCGCTGGGCTGCGTCGCGCTGGGCGGCGTTGTCCGTTGCCTCGCGCTCCGCGGCGATCCGTTCGTTGGCGGCGCGCTCCGCCGCGGCCCGCTGGGCGGCGTCCGCGGCCGCCCGTTCAGCGGCAGCGCGATCCTCCGCCGAGCGGTCCAGCGGTTGGAGATCGAGGGTCGTGGTTGTCGTTGGCGTCGGGGGCTGCGTCGCGGGCCAAAGGAGAAAGGCGCCGACGATGCCCGCGATCGCCAGCCCGCCGCCCCCGGCGATGGGCAACAGCCAGCCAGGCCGCCCGGGCCGGGCGGGTTCCGGGCGCGGCGGCGTCGGCGCCGTATCGCCCCTGGGCACGATCGGCGGCGGGCCGCTGACGACCGTCGCGTCGTCCGGGTCCACGCGCAGGTCCATGGGCAGGTCCACCGGCATGGGCGCGGGCGCGGGTCCCGCGGCCACCGGCAGTTCCATGGAGGCGACGATCGCGGCGGCGAAGGACTTGGCGTCGGCCCAGCGCTCGTCGGGGCGCTTGGCGAGGGCGCGCAGGACCACGGCGTCGAGCGCCCTTGGGGTCTGGGAGGAGAGGGCCGAGGGCGGCGGGGGCTCGGTGTTGAGCACCTTGTGCATCACCGCGGACAGGCCGCCCGAGAAGGGCTTCTCCCCCGTCAGCAGCTGGTAGAGCATCACGCCGGTCGCCCAGATGTCGGCGCGCGCGTCCACCGGTTCGCCCCGGAACTGCTCGGGCGCCATGTAGGACGGCGTGCCCATGAGGGTGCCGGCCTGGGTCATGGCCGAATTTTCGATGCGGGCGATGCCGAAGTCGGCGAGCTTGGCCCGCCCTTCCTCGGACAGCATCACGTTCGCGGGCTTGATGTCGCGATGCACGATGCCCCGCGCGTGGGCGTAGGACAGCGCGTCCAGCACCTCGCCCGTCAGTCGCACCACCTCCCGCAGCGGGATGCGTTCGTCGCGGTCGAGGATGTTCTTGAGCGAGCCGCCGGTGACCATCTCCATGACGATCCAGGCGATGCGCGCGTCCTCGCCGTAGTCGTACACGCCGACGATGTGCGGGTGCGACAGCCGCCCCGCCGCCTGCGCCTCCCGCTTGAAGCGGGCCGCCGCCTCCTGCCCTTCCGCATCGTCCGCCGGCGGCTTGCGCACGATCTTGATCGCGACCCGGCGCTCGATCGCCCGGTCGAAGCCGTCGAGGACGACGCCCATCGCGCCCTGCCCGAGCGTTCCCCTCACCTCGTACTTCGCGCCGCCCGACCAGTCGGTCATCTCGGGCGGGATCTGGCCGCTCATGCCTGGGTCAATCCGCCTGTCGCGGCCATGCTACCGTGCGGCGCGGCGGACGCACCACCCGGCACGGCGCGGCATTGCGTCGCGACCGTCATGCCGGCGCGAAGAGCGAGGCGGGGTCGCCGGAGAGGCGGACCTGGCCGTGGTGCTCCAGCAGGATCGCGGGGTCGCACCAGACCTCCCCGCCCAGGGCGCGCCAGCGGGCGCAGAAGAGGTAGTCCTCACTGAGGTAGCGCCCCTCGCCCGCGGCGGCGCCGGGCTCGATGCCCGCCTCGAAGAAGGCGTGGGCGTGGCCGCCCTCCGCGCCGCCCGCCGTGCGGTAGCGGATTTCCGGAAGAGCCTCGGCGAGGCGTTCCAGCACGGAGCGGTGGAGGAGGAGGAAGCCGGTGCCGAGCGCCGCCACCTCCACCGCACCGGTACGGGGGTCGCGGCGGGCGGGCTCGGGGCGGCCGCCCTGCCCGGTGGGGAAGGCGGCGACCCACTCCTCCCGCGCCTCGGTCTTCGCGCGGTAGAGGCCGCCGGCCACGGGGCGCGCATGCCCGAGCAGGCGCAGCACGGCGTCCGCGCCGAAGCCGATATCGGCGTCCACGAAGAGCAGGTGTGAGGCGGAGGAGGCGAGGAAGGCCGCCGCCAGGGCGTTGCGGGCGCGGGGGACGAGGCTCTCGTTCGTCGTCGTGGCCACCGCGACGGGCAGGCCGAGCGAGAGCGCGGCGCGCTGGGTGTCGAGCAGGCCGCGCAGCGTCGCGGCGGTCACCATCCCGCCGTAGCATGGGACGGCGACGAGCAGCCCGGTACACTCGACGGCGGAGCGGAAAGTGGGTGCGGAGGCCGCGATCCAGGGCGGTGCAGGGCGGTGTTCGAGGTGCAGGGCCGTCGCGCGGCCGTCGGGCGCTTCGCTCAAGGGCGGACCACGACGCTCATCCCGCGGTCGCGCCCCCGTCGCCGTACGGGTCGGGGCGGAGGGTCCCGGCCCGATGAGGGCGAAGGGCGCCCAGAGGGCTGGGTGGCCTGCGCCGGGGACGCGGAGGAGGTCGAGTTGCGCGCGGCGCAGGGCTTCGGCCGGCGGGTCGCCGGCGCGGGTGTTGCGGAGCGTGAAGGCGGCGACGCGTGCCGCTGCGACGTCGTTGACGTACCAGTGGGTGACGAGCAGCCCGCGCGCGCCGCCGAAGAAGAAGGCGCGGGCGAGGGTGGAGAGGCTCTCCCCCGCCGCGACGCCGCCGCCGGAATTGCAGGCGGAGAGGACGACGAGGTCGGCGTCGAGGTCGAGGTCGAGGATCGTGCCGGCGGTGACGAGGGCGCCGCTCGCGTCGGGCAGCGGCGTCGCGATGATCGCGGGCTCGGTGAGGCAGGTCAGGTCGCTCGGCAGCACGCCGTGCGTCGCGAAGTGCAGGACGCGGTAGTCGGACAGGCGGGTGTTGCGCACCGAACTGGCCGTGAATGCGGGGCCGAGGCGGAGGTCGGCAGTGGTGGCGCCGGTGACCTCCCGCGCCGCCGCCAGCTCGATCGCGGAGGCGGGGAGCGGCGCGAGGGAGGAGAGCGCCTGGCCGCAGGCGGGCTGTGCCGGGAAGGCGCGGGCGGCGACGGCCTGCGGCACGGGCCGCGGGTCCCCGAAGCCGAACCAGGGCCGCGCGGCGCGGGACGGCCCGGCGCGGCGGATGGCGACGAGGGAGGAAGCTGCGGGCACGTGCGCGACGGGCAGGCGCGCGAGGAGGAAGGAGGCGCCCTCATGCCCCGTCGGGCGGGACGGCGCCTCGGTGACGAGCACGCCGTAGGGGATGGAGAGGAGCGGGCCCTCCGGCACGGCGACGAGGGCCCGGGCGCGCGACAGGGGCTCGGCAACGCCGGAGAAGATCGCGGCGTGGACTGCGTAGGCCGCGGCGGCGTCGAAGGGCTTGTCGGCGGCGCCGGACTCGACGCTCGCGCGCAGGCGGGCGACGGCGGCGGCGACGGCCGGCGTGTCGGCGCCGACGCGGCCCGCGTGGATCTGCCCGTCGAGCAGCAGGAAGGTCCAGCCGCGGCGGTCGGGCGGCAGGGTCGTCAGCACCATCGCCTCGCCCGGGGCGAGGGCGGCCATGACGTCGCGCGCGGGGGAGACGGAGGCGACGAGCTGCGCGTAGCCCGGGGCAGCGGATTGCGCGGCGGCATCGGCCTCGGCGGCGGCGGTCTCGGCCTCGGCAATGCGGGCGTTCAGCGCGTCGAGGGGGCGGCCGTCGGCGGCGGCCTCGTCGCGCTCGCGGTAGCGGGCGGAGAGGTCGCGGTCCGCGGCCTCGCGCCGGCGCAGGGCCTCGGCGACGGCGGGGTCGCGCGCGCCGGCGGCGAGGCGCGCGGCGGCGCGGGCGATCTGCACGGCCGTGACGTTGCCCTGCGCCAGTTGCGCGGCCCCGAAGGCGTCGGCCAGGCCCTCCGGCGTGCCGGCGGCGGCGAATGCGTCCACGCAGGGCGCGATGCGGGCGGGCGAGGTGCCCTCCCGCAGGTTCGTCAGGATCGCGACGGCGTCGCGGCAGGGCCCGGCGGCGGCGGCGGGCGATAGGGAGGCGGCGCGCAGCAGCAGCGTGTCGGCGAGCGGGCGGGAGCGCGGGACGCCGCGGGCGAAGCGGTCGGCCGCCGTCGCGTAGGCCCGGTCGGCGGCCGCGAGGTTGCCGCCGCCCCCGGCGGCGATGGACCCGCCGGTGCGGGACACGCGGGCGAGGATGATGTCGGCGTCCGACCCGGCGGCGGAGCGGGCGAGGCGGGCGGCCTCGGCGGAAGCGGCCTCGGCCTCCGCGGCCCGGCCGGCGGCGCGGAGGATGGCGGCGCTGTTCCGCCGTGTCTCGATCAGGCCGATGAGGGCGCGGCTGGCGATGGGATCGGTGACAACGGCCGGCGCGCCGGGCGTGGGCGGCGGGGCGTAGCGGGCATAGGCGCCGCCGGCCTGGGACAGCAGCGCAAGGGCCGGGTCGGCGCGGCCGCGATTGGCCTCGTGCAGGCCGCGGTAGTGGGCGATGGCGGCCGTGGCGAGCGGGTCGGCGGCGCGGGGGGCGAGGGCGGCGGCGCGGGCGAACAGGACCTCGGCCTCGGGGTAGCGGCCCTGGTTCGAGAGCTGGAGGGCGAGCAGCGCCATGGGCTGGAAGGTGTCCGGCGCGTTGCCGCCCAGCGCCCGCTCCTGCAGCGTCAGCGCGGCGCGGTAGGCGGTCTCGGCGGCGACGAAGCGCTCGGCCTGGTTCGCGTCGCGGCCCGCCTGCATCAGGCCCTCGTAGCGGCCGATGTCGCCGGAGGTGACGGCCTCGCGCGCCATGCGGCGGATCATCGCGTCCAGCGCGGCGGAGGGGAGCGGGGCGGCGTCGGGGCGGATGCTGCCGCCGAGGACGCCGATAGACTGCTCGGCCGCGGCATAGGCGGGCAGCACGCCCTCGGCGAGCCAGGTGCGGTTGCCGGAGCGGACGGTGAGCGCGAAGGCGGGCCAGCCGCCGGCGCGGCGGCGGCAATCCATCAGCGCGGCGGGCTGGCCGCCGAGGGCCGTCGTCGGGCGCGGCGCGGCGCAGTCGAGGCGCGCGGCGAGGCCGGCGCGCGCGGCCTCGGCAGCCTCGAGCGGTGCCGCGGCCTCCGTGGCGCGGATGCGGGCGGAGGGGGAGGACCATTCGCCGCAGAGGACGTCGCCACCGGCGCCGGAGCGGGCGAGGCGGCACTCCTCACCCGCGGCGGTGCGGCCGATGGCGACGGACGTCGCGGTGCCGCCGCCGGAAACGTAGGCCGATTCCGGCGGGGCCGTGCAGGCCGCGAGGGCGAGGAGGCCGATCGTGAGAAGGCTGGTCGTGAGGGGGCGCGTCGTGAGGAAGGCGGCGCGCATGGTCAGTAATCCTCGCCGCGGATGTTGGGGGGTGCGAGTTCCTCCTGCTCCGAGCGGTCGCGGAAGAGGCGGACGCCGACCTCCGGTATCGTCGGGCGCAGGCGGTCGAGCGGCGGCGGGTTCGCGGCGGGGTCGGAGGCGAAGGGCACGTCGAAGGGACCGTCGGCAACCGTCGTGAGCCCCGCGAGGTCGGTGGCGGAGGGCGGCACCACCGGTTGCGGGGCCGGTCCGGGCGCCACGACGACGGGCGGCACCACGGGGTCCGGCAGGACGACCAAGGGCGGTGGACTGGGGGGTGGAGGACTGGGGGGCGTGACCACCACGGGACGGCAGACGGCGACCCCGATCGGGCAGTCGTTGAAGAGGAAGGCGGTCTGATTCGGGAGGGGCTCGGCGAGGATCGTGCCGCCGGCGGCGCCCCGTTGCCCGAGGGCGGCCGCGGGCTCGCCGGGGACGCCGGCGATGGACCCGAACAGGTTGACGCCGGAGCCGCCGAAGACGCGCAGCCCCGCCGCGGAGAGGGTGCCGGAGGCGGTGCCCGCGGCGCCGAGCCGGAGGTCCACGGGCGTCGTCGCCGCGTCGAGGCCCGTGAAGGTGACGGTCGGCGCGGTGATCGTGAGCCCCGTGCCGACCGCGCGCCCGCCGAGGGTCGCAAGGCCCGTCGCGTCCAGCCGGATGGCGCCGGCGGCCTGGATCAGGCCGTTGATCGTCACCGCGTTGCCCCCGAGGACGAGGGCGCCGGTGCGCGCGATGGCGGAGTTGCCGTTGACCGTCGTCGTGCCGGTGGAGACGAGCGACGTTGTCGTCCCGCTGACCGTGCCGTCCACCGTCAGGTCGCCGGTCTGCGCGATGCCGAGTCCGCCGGCGGCATTGACGAGGTTGCCGGCCGGGACGGTGAGGGTCGGCGCGGTGTTCACGAAGTCCAGGCTGCCGCCGAAGGAGGAGGCGGCGAGGCGGGACACCTCGTTCGCACCTGTCAGGATCGCGCCGTTCCCGGTGGCGAGGGACAGGGTGCCGGCGAGGATCCGGCCGGCGCCGGACTCCTGCAGCAGGCCGCCGGTGGTCAGTGACACGGTCGGTGCCTCGAGCGTACCGAGGATGGTCTGCCCGCCGGAGGTGCGCAGCGTGATGCTGCCGCCGGCGGCAATGTCCGCGACTTGCGCAAGCGCGTTGCCCGCATTCGCGAGCGTGAAGGCGCCGCCCGCAACACCGCTGAGCGTGCCGGACGAGAGCGTCGCGGCAGCCGCCTGCGTGACGTTCCCCGTTGTCCGGAGGTCGAGGGCGCTGGCGATGGTGGTGGGTGCCGCGATCCGGACGTCCGTCGCGGTCGTCCCGAGCGTACCGCCGAAGCCCGTCGCACCGATGCGGAGCAGGACGGCCGCGGTCGTGTTCGCGAGTAGGATGGGTGGAAGCACGACCTCCCCCGGATTGCCCGTGACCACGTTCACCGCCACCGCCCGCGCCGAGGCGGGCGCGAACTCGACGACCCTGCCCCGGTAGGTGCCGGGATCGTCGAAGGTGGGATTCGCGACGATGAAGGAACCAGCCTCAAGCGAGAGGGTGCCGGTTCCGGCGTTCACGTCGGTAATGAAGTTCCGGATAGAGCCGGTGGTGCGGAGGCCGATGCCGTTCGCGGTAAAGGACGGCCTGTCCTCGGCGCCGGAGCTACCGAATTGGATGTTGGTGACGCCGTTGTCGAGGATGAAGCGGCCGGCGACGCGGCCGCCCGGGAGGACGGCGATGGAATTCGGCGTTCCGGCCGCCGCGCCGTTGAGCAGGGCAGAGCCGCCTGAGATGACCGTGAACTCGTTCGCGACGATCTGGCCGCCGGTCTGGACGATACCGTCGGTTCCCGCGGCGAGAGTGACGAAATTGGCGTCACCCGGCGGGAGCCGCCCGACGCGTCCGGCGAGGACGATGCCGCCCGTCAGGGTCGGATCCCCGAGGGCTGAGGTGGAGCCCGAGCTCAGGGATACGAAGCCGGACCCGAAGTCCGACGTGGATTCGACGATGCCACCGGCCTCCACACGCAGCGTGCCCGATGCGCGGGCGTCGACCCCGCCGAGGGCGCGTAACGTCCCCCGGATCGAGAGGTCGCCGCCGTCCACGACGAGGCTGGCGGATGCGTTGTTGACCGCGACGGTTCCGACCACGTTGAGCGAGGTCACGTTCCGCAGCGAGAAGGGGCTCTCGACCGAGATGTCGCCGAGGTTGGCGATGCGGTTGTCGCCTTCCAACGTGAGGCCGTTGAAGCGGACCTCCGCGTTCAGCGTGTCCGCCGTGACGACGGATCCAGCGGTCTGGACGATACTGCCGGTGGCCCGCAGGGTGAGCGACAGGGCGCGGCCGACGGTGACGCCGTCGAGCGTGAGATCGGAGGCGCTGTTCCCGGTGCCGACGAAGGACAGGTTGCCGCCGACATTCGCCGTGATCACGTCGACGAGGTTGCCGTCGGTGAAGCTCGGCGGAGCGACGGCGAGGGAGACGTCGCCGGGCGTCGTGAGTTCGAGGCGCCCGGCGAAAATGCGGCCGCCGGTCTGGGTGATCCCGCCGGCGCCGGCGGTGAGGGCCATGGCCTCGGGCGCGGAGCCGAAGGCGATCCGGGAGATGACGTCCCCGCCCAGCGTCATCGTGCCGCCCGCCGAGAGCGTGACACCCTCGCCCCGGATGTTCGAGAGCTCCTCCGCGGTGAAATTGCCCGTCGCCGTGGCCGTGACCGCTCCGCTCCCCGCAGTGAGGCTGGCGCGGTTGCCGATGGTGAGATCCCCCACGACGTCGAGGGTGACGAAGCTGCTCGTGCTGTCGACGGAGCCCGAGACGGTGAGGGAGCGGAGATTGCGGAAGGAGATGCCGAAGAACGCGTCGAGGGTCTCGATCGTCCCGACGGAGTTGTCGCCGAGGGCGTTCACCGTGCTGGCAGTGCCGGTCTGGGCGAGCGTTCCCGCGGTGATGCCGGCCCCGTTCGTCTGGGTCAGGTTGCCGCCGAGGGTGACCCGGTTGGCATCTGGAACCCCGATAGGCCGGCTCATGCTCACGGAGCCGTTGAAGGCGAGGTCACCGCCGGAGAGGAGGACCGGTGCGCCGACATTCGTCGTCGAGAAGGTGGCAAAGGTCAGGTTGCCCGAGGCCTTCGAGACCGTGCCGCCCGACAGCGTGATGCCGGAGGTGGCCGTGAGGGCCGTGACGCCCGGCGCCACGACGACCCCCGTCCCGGAGGTGAGGTTGAGGACCGAGCCGGATCCCTGTGCGGAAAGGGTGGCGTTCAGGCGGATCTGCCCACCCGCATCCAGCGTGACGGAGCCGGACCCGTTCGTGATGGAGGCATCCACCTGGATTGCGTTCCCCGCGACGAGCGTGAAGGCGCCGGGGAAGGACGGGTTGGCGGGCCTGTTGATCGCCGCGGAGACGGTGATGTCGTTCGTCGCCTCCAGCCGCAGGTCGCCGGTGAAGCCGTTGACGAAGTTGGCACCGATCTGGGCGTTGGTCGGGGGATCGGCGGCGGCGAGGAGGCCGTCGCCGCCGACGGTGCCGTCATCCGTCCCGTTGCCCGCGACGATGGTGATGTTGGTGGGGTCCAGCAGGAAGGTGCCGTTCTGCCCCCCGAGTCCGGCCCGCACGTTCACCGTGCCGCCGATGATGCGGTAGCCCGCCTGCCCCGAGACCTCGACGAAGCCGCCGTCGCCGCCCGCGGGTCCGCCGGCGGCGGAGATCGCGCCGGCATGGGCGGTGTATTCGGTGGAGTTCACGAGGACGGTGCCGCCGCGGCCCGCGTCCGTCGCATCCGCGCGCACCGTCGCGCCCGCGGCGACGCCGGTCCGGCGCGACATCTGCGCCGCGGCGCTGCCGCGACCGTCGGTGCCGAGCGCCACGCGGCCGCCGCCGGCGCGGCCCGAGGCGTCCACCCGGGCGGCGCCCGCGACGAGGGTGTTCCCCGATCCGATCGCCTGGATCGAGCCGCCCGTCGTGCCCCCGGCGAGGCCGCGCGCCGTCACCTCGCCCTCGATCCGGACGGAGCCGCCGTTGCCCGCGACGACCACGCGGCCGGTGCGGCCGGTCGAGGCGTCGGTATCCGCGTTGATGCGGCCGCCGGCACGGACGAGGTCCTGCACGATTCCGTCCACGGCGGCGGCGGTCAGTTGCACGGTGCCGCCGGTCGCGGTGATCGTGCCGTCGTTGCTGACGAGCGCGCCGCCATTGGCGGGACGCTGCCGCACCGGGGAGGTCAGTTCCAGCGCGAGCATCCCGTCGCCGTGCAGGTCCACGACGCTCGTCTCGGCGCCGCCGAGGGCGACGCGGCCCATGCGCGCGGTGATCGTGCCGCGATTGGCGACCTGCGGCGCGACGAGGGCGGCGAGGCCGGTGTCGCGGACGGTGATGCCGCCGTTGTTCTCGATGCGCGCGTCGGGACGGCCGGGTTGGTCGAGCACCAGGCGGCCGCCACGCATGAAGGCCTGATTCGTCGTGTTCGCGGTGGAGACGACGAGCGTGCCGACATCTACCTGCGCGCCCTGATGGAAGACGACCCCCGATTGGTTGACGATCGCGACGCCGCCATTCGCCTGGATGCGCCCCGCGATCTGCGACGGGTCGGGGCCGGTGACGCGGTTCAGCGTCATCGACGTCGCGGCGGGCTGCTGGAACTGGACGGTGTGGTCGCGCCCGATGTCGAAGGAACGCCAGTCCAGGACCGCGCGGTCGGTCGTCTGCGTGACCTGCGTGCGTGCGGCATTGGACTGGTTGATCGTGGCGGTGCCCGCGACGACCTGGCCGCCCTGCGGTCGCGCGTTGGGTGCGGGCTGCGCGACGGCAAGGCCCGGGAAGGCGAGCGCGGTGCCGGCGAGGAGGGCGGCGCGGAGGGTGGTGATGCCGGTCATCGTCCGATGCCCCTCAGAACCGCGCCAGCACGCGCCAGAACACGGCATTCGCGTCCTGCGCCGGCACGTTGGCGCCGCCCGGGCGGCGTGTCACGCGGTGTACGCCCTCGACCAGCGCCTCGAAGCGGTCGTTGATCGTGGTGCGCAGGCCGAGGCCGTAGGATTGCAGGCGGCGGTCGGGATCGCTGGAGAGGTTCTCCCACGTCCGGCCGGCGTCGTAGAAGGCGTAGAGCGTTGGCTCCAGCCGCAGCGGCACGCCGAGGGCTGCGGTCTCGAAGCGCTGGGAGAGTTGCAGCTCGAGCGAGCCGGCCAGCGCACGGTCGCCCGTGACCTCGCCGACGTAGAAGCCGCGGCCCAGGCGGTTACCGCCGAGGTAGAACTTCTCGGCCAGCGGCAGGACGTCGTTCGTCCACTGCCCCGCGATCGTGCCCTGCAACGACAGCAGCGCGCCATCCCAGGGGGAGAAGAGCGCCTGGGTGCGCGTGGCTTCGGCCGCGATCTTCGTGAAGGCGGTGTCGGCACCCGCGCGGCCCGGTGTCGCGCCGTTCGCGTCGGCACCGAAGGCGTCGAGTCCCTGGGAGAGGCGCACCGTGACAAGGTTGCTCGCCGGACGGTCCTCGCCCAGCAGCAGGTCGTAGGTCGTCCATTCCGCGCCGAGGCGGACGACGCGGAGGGAATCGCGGGAGAAGCGCTGGGACCGGCCGGCCGCGTCGTCCAGGCGGATCTCCGTTTCCAGCACGTCGAAGGCGCCGGAGAGGTTCAGCGTCCCCTGGCGGCGGCGGATGAGGGGGTAGGAAACGGAGAGGCCGGCGGTCGTCGTGTCGCCCTCGTAGCCCAGGCGCTCGAGGACGCCCGAGGGCTCGGCCCGTCCGCGTCCCGCGTAGAGGCGGACGCGCAGGCCGTCGCCGCCGACGAAGAACTCCGTGCTGGCCTGGCCGAAGAGCTGGGTCGCGTCGCGGGCGATGAAGAAGGCGAGTTCCGTGCGCTCGCCGAGTTCGGTGAAGGAGTTGAACTGCACGGCCGCGAGGCCCTGCTCCGGCCCGGCGTAGCGGGGGCCGCGGTTGTCGGCGGTGACGTAGCCGCTGATGGCGGCGCGCGAGACCTGCGCGACGAGGGTCAAGGCGCCCGGCGCGGTGCCGGTCGGGCGCAGGACGCCGCGCACCGTCACGCCGGGAACGTCGCCGGCGAGGAGCAATTGCCGCTCGAGGGAGGCGACGTCGAGCGGGCGGCCGTTCACGAGGCGGTTGAGGAAACGCAGGACCTGGGTCCCGGCGGGACCGATGTCGCCGTCCAGCCGCACCTCGGTCACGGTGCCCTCGGCGACCCGCAGGCGCAGCGTGCCGTCGGCGCCGACGACGGCGTCGGCGGTGACGAAGGCATAACCGGCGCCGCGGTAGAGGGAGACGATCGCGGCGCGCGCGTTCTCGATCGCCTGCACCGGGACGGCCGGGCCGGTGAGGGGGCCGGCCTCGGCGCGGATGCGGTCCTCGGCGAAGGCGGTCGCGCCCTCGATCGCCACGGCGCGGATCGGGACGGCGCCCGCGACGCCCTGCGCCGGCGCCGCAGCCGGCGGCGTCGCGAGGCCAGGGCCGACGGCGGGCAGGGTCGCCGGGGCCAGTTGCGGGATGGGCGTGCCGCCCGGCGGTATCAGCCCACTCGGCGGCGCGGGCTGCGCGAGGGCGGGGTCCGCGAGGAGGGCGAGGGCGCAGGCCAGGGTGGCCGCCTGGCGGCGCCGCCGATCCCCGAAACGTGTGATACCCATATTCCCCCACCCCGGTGCGCGCGGCGACGCGTTCCGTCGGAGGGAGCGTAGCGGTGCTTTGAAATCCTTGTGAAGGGCGTCGTGCCATCAGCGCGACGGACACGACGCCGGCGGCTCACCTCACGGGATTGCGATCAGAACTTCAACACATCCGGGCCCGGTCGTTTCAATTGGCAGGATCGTCGTCCCCGTTGCTCAGTATCGCTTGTAAGGCAGGAACTTGCCGGACATGGTGATCCGCACGCGGTCACCCTTCTGGTCGGGCTGACGCTCCAGCGTCATGTCATAGTCGATGGCGGACATGATGCCGTCGCCGAACTCCTCGTGGATCATCTCCTTCCACGTGGTGCCGTAGACCATGATGAGTTCGTAGAAGCGGTAGACCAGCGGGTCCGTCGGCGGCATCGGCTGCGCGCCGCGGTAGGGGATCTCGCATAGCGTCGCCGCCTCCTCCTCATCGAGCCCGAGGATTTCGGCGACGCCCTTCGCGTGATGCGGCTCCGCGCTCATCTGGCCCATGCAGAGGGCGCAGGTCCAGACGGGGCTCATCCCGATCCGGGCAGCGATGTCCGTCCACTTCAGGCCCTTGGCCTTCTTGAGCTTGAGGATCTTGTGACCGAGTTCGGTCTTCGCGTCGTTCATCGGGATCCGGTTCGTCAGGCGGGTTGGGTGGTCAGCGGCGCGCGGGGCGTCCAGCCGGGTGGCGGGGCCTTCGCGTCGAAGCGGCTGCTGCGCGTCAGCAGGAAGTCGAGGATGTGGTCGCGCAGTTCGTGATAGCCGGGCACGTGGTGCAGGTTCGCGCGGGTGCGCGGGCGCGGCAGGGTATTGCGCACGACCTCCGCGATGCGGGCGTTGGGGCCATTCGACATCAGCAGGATGCGGTCGGCGAGGAGAATGGCCTCGTCCACGTCGTGGGTGATCATGAAGGCGGTCTGATGCGCCTCGGCCACCAGGCGCGAGACCTCGTCCTGCAACGCGCCGCGGGTCAGGGCGTCGAGGGCGGAGAAGGGCTCGTCCATCAGCAGCATCTTCGGTTCGAGCGCGAAGGCGCGGGCGATCCCGACGCGTTGCTTCATGCCGCCCGACAACTGCGCGGGGCGCCGGTCCGCGGCGTGGGACAGGCCGACCTTCGCGATCGCGGCGCGGGCACCTTCCAAGCACTGGGCCTTGCTCCACTTCGGGTGCCGGCAGGAAAGGGCGAAGCCGACATTCTGCGCGGCGGTCAGCCAGGGCATCAGCGCATGGCCTTGGAAGATCACGGCGCGGTCGAGCGAGGGGCCAGAGACCTCGGCGCCGTCAACGAGCAGGGCTCCGGAGTCCGGTGGCTCCAGGCCGGCCAGGATGTTCAGGATCGTCGTCTTGCCGCAGCCGGAATGGCCGACGAGGCAGACGAATTCGCCCCGTCCCACGCCGAACCAGACATCCTCGAAGACCGCGGTCTCGCCGTAGCGGCGGGCGATGCCCTCGACCGACGCATACGGGCGCGGGGCAGGTCCGCGCGCGGGCTCGTCGGGGCGCACGACGCGAAGGGGGACGTTCATGCGCCTATTCCGCGTAGGCCACTGAGCGCGCCGCGAGGCCGAGCAACCGGTCCAGGAACAGCCCCACGATCCCGATCAGCACGATCGCGATGACGATGTCCGCGATGGACAGGTTGTTCCACTGGTTCCAGAGCCAGTAGCCGATCCCCGTCCCGCCCACGAGCATCTCCGCTGCGACGATCACCAGCCAGGCGATACCGATGGAAATGCGCATCCCCGTCAGGATCGTCGGCGCCGCGGCGGGCAGGATGACGCGCAGCGCGGTCTTGAGGCGCCCGGCTTCCAGCGTGCGCGCGACGTTCAGCCATTCCCGTCGCACGCTCGCGACCCCGAAGGCCGTGTTCAGCAACATCGGCCAGATCGCGCAGATGAAGATGACGAAGATGGCGGAAATGCTGCTGTCCTTGATGGAGTAGAGCGCCAGCGGCATCCAGGCCAGCGGCGAGACGGGCCGCAGCACCTGGATGAAGGGGTTCAGCGCCCCGTAGAGCAGCGGCGACATGCCGATGAGGAACCCCAGCGGGATCGCGACGAGGCAGGCGAGGCCGAAGCCCAGCGCCACGCGCCCGATCGAGAAGGCCAACTGGATGCCGATGCCACGGTCGTTGGCGCCGCGGACGTAGAAGGGGTCCGCCAGCAGCTCGCCCAGGCGCTTCGCGATGTCCAACGGCCCGGGCATGGGCGTCTGCCCACCGGATTGCGCGGCCTGGCCGAGCAGGGCCGCGTATTCCGGATCCAGCGCCGGCCCGCTGCCGCCCACGGGGCGCACCGCGATCTCCCAGGCGCCGAGGAACAGCGCGAGGATGGCGACGGACAGCAGGGCGGACTTCCACGCCGCCACCGGCTTCTGCACGGTGCGTCAGCTCCGCCGCATCGGCAGGCTGTTCAGGTAGGCTTCGGGCTGCGCCGGGTCGAAGGTACGGCCCATGATCTGCACGGGGCGCATCGGGTTCTCCGGCACCGGCAGGCCCAACTCGCGCATCGCGCGCCCGGCTTCGAGCGAGAGGAAGACCTGCTGCGCGACGGCGCGGTAGTCGAGGTCGCGCTGCACCTGACCCCAGCGGCGCATCTGCGTCATGATCCAGATCGCCATGGTCTCGTAGGGGAAGGGGTCGAAGCCGATGCGGTCGGGCACGCGCTGCACGCGGCCCAGACCGTCGGCGAAGGTGCCGGTCAGCACCTGCTCGACGACCGTCACGGGCTGGTTCAGGTAGTTCTGCGCGGCGATGGCCGCCGCGACCTCCCGCCGGTTCTCGGGCTTGGCGGCGTAGGCGGTGGCTTCCACGATGGACCGCATCAGGGCGGCGAAGGTGTTCGGCGCCTCCGTCACCATGCCGCGCGGCACGGCGAAGGCGCAGCAGGGATGGCCATCCCAGAACTCCTTCGTCAGCACGTGGATGAAGCCGATCCCGTCGAAGACCGCGCGCTGGTTGAAGGGGTCGGGGCCGAGGAAGCCGTCGATGTTGTCCGCGCGGAGGTTCGCGACCATTTCCGGCGGCGGCACGGCGCGGATCTGCACGTCGCGGTCCGGGTCCACCCCGTTCTCCGCCAGGTAGGCGCGCAGCAGGTAGTTGTGCATCGAGAAGTCGAAGGGCACGGCGAAGCGGAAGCCGCGCCAGTCCTTCGGGTCGCGCTTCTCCCTGTGCTTGTTGGCGAGCGTGATCGCCTGTCCGTTCGTGTTCTCGATCGCGGCGACCGCCCAGGGGATGGGCTGCGCGACGCCCACGCCGAGCGACATGGCGACGGGCATGGGGGAGAGCATGTGCGCCGCGTCGTATTCCCGCGCGATCGCCTTGTCCCGGATGACCGCCCAGCCCGCGGTGCGGATGACCTGCACGTTCAGGTTCTGCCGCCGGTAGAAGCCCATGGGGTCGGCCATGATGATGGGCGTCGCGCAGGTGATGGGGATAAACCCGATGGAGAGGTCACGCTTCTCCGGCGCGGCCCCTTGCGCCGCGGCGTCGCGCACCGCCCCGATGGGCAGAACGTCGCCGATCGCGGCGAGGACCGTCGCCATCCCGAAGGTCTTCAGCATCGCCCGACGGGTCGGCGCGTGGGGCAGGACGGCGCGGATCACCGCGCGGTCGGCGGCGGCGCCCATCGCGCCGGTGCCGTCGGACGGGGCAGGCGCGTCGCAAAGCAGGGCATCGGCCGCGCAGCCGCATCCCGGGCGATGGGCGTGGGGGAACAGGGGGCGCATGGGACGTCTCCGAGGTCGGGACGGCTTAGCAACCGGCGTGCCGCGCCCCTCGCCCGGCGCCGGGGTAGCCAGCGCGCCGCCCCCGCCCGATCATCCGCCCCGGCGCAACCTTGGGGGAAATGCCGGATGATCGTGGACCTGCGGATCTACACCTGCCAGCCCAACCGCATGGCCGAGTTCGTGAAGCTGTATGAGGACGCGGCCTGGCCTCTGCAGAAGAAGTACCTGGGCCGCTGCCTCGGCTGGTACACGACGGTCGAGGGGCCACTGAACCGGGTGGTCCATATCTGGGCCTATGATTCGCAGGCCGACCGCGAGGCGCGGCGTACCGCCATGGCGAAGGACCCGGCTTGGGGCGACTACCTGCGGAAGGCGGCGGAACTCGGCGTGCTGACGGACATGCAGAACCGCATCCTCGCGCCGACCGCCTTCTTCAAGGCCTACCAGGACGAGCAGAAGCAGGCCTGACGCGGCGATTGGCACGGCGGTCCGCGCCATGCCAGCCTCCCCGCACCGGCGCCGCACGAGCGTCGGGTGGAGGAAATGCCATGACCGGGATCGTCGTGCCGCGCCGCGCGGCAGGTGCCCTGTTGGTTGCGGCCGCGGCCCTGCCGCGGGTCGCGGCCGCCCAGCCCCAGGGATCTGCCGCGGAAGCCTGGGCCACCAGTTGGGCGGCCTCGGTGCAGGGGCCGTACCCCGTCGGCAACCCTTCCGCCCAGCCGGACCAGGGCGTCATCTTCCCCTCGCGTGAGGCGGGGGCGCGCGACCAGTCCTTCCGCATGATCGTCCGGCCGACCGTGTGGGGACGGCAGGCGAGGCTCCGCTTCTCCAACGCCTTCGGCGCACGGCCGCTGACGCTCGATGGCGTCTTCGTCGGGCTGCAACTCGGAGGCGCGACGGTCCTCACCGGCACGAACCAGCCGGTCCGTTTCGGCGGCGCGCCCACGACGACCATCGCGCCGGGGTCGGACGCCTGGAGCGACCCCGTTGCCCTGCCCTTTGCCACGGACCCCTGGCGCGGCGCTGCTCGGGGGCGGAAGCTCGCCGTCTCCTTTCACGTCGCGGGCGAAAGCGGGCCGATGACCTGGCACGCGAAGGCCTTGCAGACTTCCTACGCCACCGCGCCCGGCGCCGGCGCGAAGGGCGCGGAGGAAGGCGAGGCGGCCTTCCCCCAACCCACCGCATCCTGGTTCTTCCTGGATGCCGTGGACATGATGATGCCGGGCGGCACGCCGGTCGTGGTCTGCTTCGGCGATTCGATCACGGACGGCACGGCCAGCACCATGAACGGCGACGACCGGTGGCCCGACGTGTTCCAGCGCCGCCTGCACGCCGCGATCCCCAACCGCGCGGCCGTGGTGAATGCGGGGATCGGCGGCAACCAGGTCGCCGGTCCCGCCGAGTACGGGCCGGAACGCCCCTTCCCCGGCGGCCCCGCCGCGGTCCAGAGGTTGGAGCGCGACGTGATCCGCCTCTCCGGCGTATCGCACTTCATCTGGCTCGAAGGCATCAACGACTTCTCACGCAACGGCAATGCGAGCATCGACACCGTGACGGGCGGGGTGCGGCGCGGCGTCGCGATGCTGCGGGAACGCGTGCCAGGGATTCGCATCATCGGCGCCACCGTGATCACGGCGCTCGGCAGCACCAGCCCGGCGCACGGCTTCCCGGAGCAGGACGAGAAGCGGCGCGCGCTGAACGACTTCATCCGTTCCGGTGTCTTCGACGCCGTGGTGGACTTCGACGCGGTGATCCGTGACCCCGCGACCGGCGGCATGCGCGCGGAATTCGTGCCGGAGAGCACGACCGGCGGTCCGGGTGACAAGCTGCACCCGAACCGCGCGGGCTACGTGGCCATGGCCAACGCGATCGACCCGGCCGCCATCCTGCCGGCGCTGGCGCGCCGGTAGCCCGGGGTCAGCGGGAGCGCAGCGCGGCCGCGATGCGCTCCAGCAGGCCACTGCCCGCTTGCTCGGCGTCGCGGTAGCGCGCCTCGGCCTCCCGCTTCGCGCGGGCGTAGGATGCAAGGCTCCGCTCCCGCGCATCGTCGGAACGGTCCTGGGCCTCGCGCCGCGCGCGGCCGAAGAGCGACCAGCCGCGGTCTCGCGCGTCGTCGGCCCGGTCGCGCGCGTCGTCGTAGTAGCCCTTGCCGCGGTCCCGCGCTTCGTCGGCGACGGAAGAGGCGTAGCGCGCGGCGCGGTCGGCGTAGCGTCCCGCCGTCTTCGCGGCGCCCTCGGCGTAGGGGGCCGCGGTCTTTGCGGCGGTCCCGGCGGCGGTCTCCGCGAAGTCCAGCGCGCGGGTGGCAATGCGGCCGATCTCCGCCAGCAGCCCGCCCGTCGCGTCATCGGCGTCGCGCGCCGCCTTGCGGCCGCGCTTCGACGCGGCCTCGTAGGTGTCGTCCGCGACCTTCGCCCAGCTGCGGCCCTTCTGGCGTGCCGTGCCGTAGGCGTCGTCCGCGTAGCCGGTCAGGCGGCGGCCCTTCTCGCTCGCGAAGTCCACGGTGTCGTCGAGGCGGTCCTGCATCCGCTCGAGGAAGCGGCGCGGGGCCGTCTTCTGCCGCTCCCGCCGGATCGTCGCCATGCCGATCGCGGCGCCGGTGATCAGCGCGGCCGCGCCGAAGAGCAGCCCGGTCGTGCCCAGCGGGTTCATCTGCGCTTCCAGCAGGAGCGACGTCTGGCGCGGCGGCGGGCCGGAGAGCGAGGAGGTTTCGGCCAGGTCCTCGCGCGGCGCGTAGAGGTTGTCGCGCCGCTCCTCGCGGCCCGTCTCCTCCGTCACCTGCATGGGCCGCGCGATCTTCGACATGACGAAGTCCGTCAGCCCGGGCATCAGGTTGCCCATGAGCGAGACGGCCAGGCCCCCGCCGCCGACCGTCAGGTCGCGCACGCGGTGCTCGCAGGCGTGCAGGATGCCGCGCGCGACGACGCGGGGGTGGTAGGCGGGCGGCGGGTTCCTCGTGCCCGGCGCGCCGGTCAGGTTGCGCGCGTGCTCCATGTACGGCGTGTCGATGGGGCCCGGCTTCACGAGCGTGACGGAGATCGGATAGCCCTCCGCCAGGAATTCCATCCGGAAGGAATCGGTGATCCCCTTCACCGCGAACTTCGCGGCGCAGTAGGGACCCTGCAGCGCGATCGCACGGTCGGACAGGACCGAGCCGACGTTGACGATGGCGCCGCCCCGCTCCTTCAGGTGCCGCGCCGCGACGAGCGTGCCGTGCACGACGCCCCAATACGTCACGTCGAACAGGCGGCGGTGGTCGTCCAGCGGGACGTCCTCCGTCTCGCCGTAGATGAACGCGCCGGCGACGTTGCACCAGGAATCGAAGCCGCCGAACGCCGAAATGGCGGTCTCGGCGATGCGCTCGACCTGCTGCATGTCCGCGACGTCGGCGACGACGGGCTGGGCGCGGCCGCCCTTGCTGCGGATCTCCTGCGCGATCTCGTTCAGCGCGGCCTCGTTGCGGGCGGCGATGACGACGGCGGCACCGCGCTCCGCGGCGGCACGGGCCGTGGCGAGGCCGATGCCGGAGGAAGCGCCGGTGATGACGATCACCTGCTCGGAGACGGGCTTGAGGCGAGGTGCGGGCATGGGGGCTCCGGGTCCGGACGGGCGTTTTTTCGGCCGCCCCGACCCGTCACGCCATTGCGGCGCCCGGCGGATTCGGGGCTGATCCCCGGCACAACGACGCACGCGCCGCAGGGTTCCGCCCCGGCCCACGCTTTCCGGGGGCAGCCGGTTTGGTCGGCGGGAGCCCGCACCTCCGCGCGGCGGGTAACTCCCTCCTCCGAGTGTTGCGACGCGGTGCCCCGCGCCGGGTCGGAACGCGTGGGGCGACCCGGCCCGATCTGTGGAACGGCGCTTCGGCGTGCCGGCCGTCAGCCCCGGCGGTGGAGGACGGCGCCCAGCACGATCGCGCCCATCGCCGCGCCCGCCGCCTGCTGCGCCCGGCCGGTGTCGCCGCCGAAGGCGAGGACGAAGGTCGCCACCACGCCCGCGGCGCCCGCGACGAAGAGGGCGGTCGCGAGCCCCCTCAACGGACGACCGGGACGCCGGGGATGACCTCGGAGGGGTTCACGCGGGGCGGCGCAGCGCCGGTCGCGGGGGCGATGCCCGGCTCGTAGGGGTAGACCCGGGGGTAGATGATCGCCTCGGGCGGCCCCGGGGGACGCGGCGGGCCGGGGCGGCCGCAGGCGGCCAGGGCGACGGCGACGCCGAGGAACAGGACGGCCCGGGTCATCCCAGCCGCTCCGCCCATTCCGCCGCCATGGCCGCGACGTTCGCCGGCGCCGTCCCCCCGTAGGACGTCCGGGACCGCACGGAGGCCGCGACGGAGAGGACGCCGAAGACGCCGTCCGTGATGCGCGGCTCCACCGCCCGCATTTCCCCGATCGTCAGGCCCGCAAGGTCCACGCCCATCTCCTCGGCCTTGGCGACGAGGCGGCCGGTGGCGTGGTGGGCCTCCCGGAACGGCATCTTCAGCTCGCGCACGAGCCAGTCGGCAAGGTCGGTCGCGGTGGAGAAGCCGGCGCCCGCGGCCTCGGCCAGCCGGCCGACCACGGGCTGCATGTCACGCACCATCCCCGCCGTCGCGGCCAGCGCGAGGGCCAGGTTCTCCGCCGCGTCGAAGAGGCCTTCCTTGTCCTCCTGCATGTCCTTCCCGTAGGTCAGGGGCAGGCCCTTCATCACGGTCAGCAGCCCGACGAGGGCGCCGGCAATGCGTCCGGGCTTGGCGCGCACGAGTTCCGCCGCGTCGGGGTTGCGCTTCTGCGGCATGATGCTGCTGCCCGTGGTGAAGGCGTCGGACAGCTTCACGAAGCCGAAATAAGGGTTGGTCCAGATCACCACCTCCTCCGCGAAGCGCGAGAGGTGGGTCGCGCAGATCGCGCAGGCGGCGAGGAACTCCAGCGCGAAGTCGCGGGACGCCACGGCGTCGAGGGAGTTGCGCATCGGCCGATCGAAGCCGAGCGCTTCCGCGGTCATGTGCCGGTCGATCGGGAAGCCTGTGCCGCAGAGGGCGGCGGCACCGAGGGGGCTCTCGTTCAGGCGGGTGCGGCAATCCGCGAGGCGGCCGCGGTCGCGGGACAGCATCTCGACATAGGCCATGAGGTGGTGGCCGAAGGTCGTGGGCTGCGCGGGCTGCAGGTGGGTGAAGCCCGGCATGACGGTGCCCGCGTGTTCCGCCGCCCGCGCGACGAGGGCACGCATCACGTCGGCCACCTGCGCGTCCAGCCCGTCCAATGCGTCGCGGACCCACAGGCGCACGTCCAGCGCCACCTGGTCGTTGCGGGATCGCCCGGTGTGGAGGCGCTTCCCGGCGTCGCCGATCCGCTCGATCAGGCGGGCTTCCACGTTGAAGTGGATGTCCTCCAGGTCCTCGCGGAACTGGAATGTCCCGCCCTCGATCTCCGCGGCGATGGCGTTCAGCCCGTCCCGGATCGCGGCCTCGTCCTCCCGCGAGATCACCCCCACGTGCGCCAGCATGGCGGCGTGGGCGAGGCTTCCGCGGATGTCCTGGCGCCACATCTTGCGGTCGAAGCCGATGGAGGCGTTGATCGCCTGCATGATGGCGGACGGGCCGTCGGCGAAGCGACCGCCCCAGGTATAGGCGGCGGGGCCCTCGGCGCTGGGGCGGGCGGTGACGTCGTCGGGCACGGAGGAAGGGATCTCTCGGATGATCGGTCGGCGCGCGGTTATGGCCGGGATCGCGGGCGGGACGCTAGGCGCCCCGGGGCCCTCGCGCGCTGCCGCGCCCGCGGGGCGCCTGCGCGAGAGCGAGCCCCGCGAGGTCCCGGCGATCGCCTTCACCGATGCGGCAGGCGCGCGGACCGACCTGTCGGCCTTCGCCGGCAAGGGCGTTCTGCTGAACCTCTGGGCGACCTGGTGCGCACCCTGCGTCGCGGAGATGCCGGCCCTCGACCGCGCGGCGACGGCGCTGGAGCCGGAGGGGATCGTCGTCCTGCCGCTGTCCTCCGACCGCGGGGGCAAGGGGCAGGTCGAGCCCTTCTACGGCCGGGTCGGCATCCGCCACCTCGGCATCTGGCTGGATGAGCGGGCGGCGGCGACGCGGGCGCTCGGCGCGCGGGGCCTGCCGACGACGATCCTCATCGGCCGGGACGGGCGGGAGCGGGCGCGGCTGGAAGGCGCGGCGGAGTGGGATTCGGCGGAGATGCTCGACGCGGTCCGGCGGCTGTGCGGAGCCGGGTCCGCCTGATCCGCAGCGGGTGACCGTCGCGCGGAGAGAAGGTTCGCGAACCGATGACAGATGGGTTTTGCCGGCTCGCAGCTTTGTGAATCGGGCGAACGTCCGATTTGTTTCGCCACGGTATCCTGTCTCCCGACATCGCCCCTAACCTCCGGTCGTATCATTACGATCGAGGTTCGCGTGTTCCGTGCCGTGCTGCTCGGCCTCGCCCTCATGACGGGTGCGGCCCTGGCCCAGACAGGCAATCCCGCCCATGACGCCCTCGCGGCGCAACCGGAAGTCGAGCGCCGGTCGACCCTGATGGTCGGCCTCTCCAACGCGGGGCTGCCCTGCTCCGGCGTCCTGGTCGCAGCCTTCGCCGGCATCGACATGGAACGGAACGCCTATTGGGACGTGCGGTGCCGGGATGGGCACCAATACCGCGGCACGGTCGCGCCGGCCCGCTTCACGGGGCCCGTCTTCCTCAGCTGCGGCGCCGCGGCGCCGGCACCCCGCGGCGGGCCCTGCTTCCAGCCAGTCAGCGCGGCCCCGCCGCCAACGGATGCGCCGGCGACCCCGGCGGGCCTCGTCGCCGTCTCCACGACGCGCGTCCCCGTGCCCGGCGCCCTGGCGACGTCGCAGACCAACGTCGTCGTGCCGCGCGGGACCACCATCACCGGCTTCGGTGCCGACCGGGAGGCCTCCTGCCGCGCCATGTGCGACCCGCGGGAGCCGAACCGCATTTCCGCCTGCATGGCGATCTGTGCCCAGGGCGGCGACCCCGACGCGCCGCCCTTCGGCTCGGACCCGCACATGAGGTTCGGCGCAGCCTATGCGACGCCGGCGCCCTGGGGAGCGGTCGGCTTCGGCAACGGGATGGCGGACCGGCTGGCCGTGAACCGGGGCGCCGCGGCGGCGTGCCAGACCATGGCGGGCCGCAACGCCTCCTGCATCTTCCAGGCGGAGTTCGTGAACCAGTGCGGCGCCGTGGTGCAGGCGATCGAGCGCTCGCCGCGGGCGATGGTCATCACCGCGGACATCAACACCTTCGTCGCCGCCCTCATCGTCACGGGCACCGGCGCGACGCAGAGGGACGCCGAGCGCATGGCGATGACGGCCTGCGAGCGGCAGCAGAACACGCCGGGGCGGCGCGCGGCGGGCGGGGGCGGGCCGGTCTGCCGCGTCACGGCGTCCGGCTGCTAGGGGATCAGGGGATGGACATGCTTCGGAACGGTCTTCGCGGCGCGGCCCTCGCGGCCGGGCTGTGCTTCGGCGCGGCGGCACAGCCGGCGACGGCGCCGGGCGGGGAGTCGGCGGCGCTCGATGGGGTGCGGCAGCGCGGCACCGTGCGCTGCGCCGTCATGGGCAACCTGCCCGGCTTCTCCGCGCCCGACGCTGCGGGGCAGATGCGCGGCATGGACGCCGACTTCTGCCGGGCCGTCGCGTCCGCGGCGCTCGGCGACGCGCGCAAGGTCACGTTCGAGCCCGCCGCGACGCCCGAGGACGCGATCCGGATGCTGATCGACGGGCGGGTGGACATCGCCGCGCGCAACATCACCATCACCTATTCGCGCGACGCTAACTTCGCGGTGACGCCGGCCGGCGTGCTGCTGTTCGACGGCCAGGGCTTCCTGGCGCGGCGTGATTCCGGCGTGACCTCGGCGCGGCAGTTGGACGGGAAGGTGGTCTGCGCCGCGGGCGGCGGCGGCGTGCTGGCCGACGGGCTGGTCCGCTCCTGGGCCACGGCGAACGGGCTGAACATCGCCGTCGTCACCCTGCCGAGCTCCGCCGACGTCACGGCGGCGCTGCGGGAGAACCGCTGCGACGCCGCCTCCGCCGACCAATCCGCCCTCGCCGCCCGGCGCGTCACCGAATTCGACCGCCCGGACGACTACGTGCTGCTGCCCGAGATCATCTCGCGCGAGCCGCTGGGCCCGCTCGTCCGCAGCGATGCCGGACGGTGGCGGGAGGTCGTGACCTGGACCCTGCAGGCGCTGATCGCCGCGGAGGAGTACGGCATCGCGTCCACCGGCGTGGACCCGACCGCCTCTCCCGGCAACCCGGAGGTCGCGATGCTGACGGGCATCGTGCCAGGGGCTGGCGCGGCACTCGGGCTGGAAGCCGACTGGGCGCGCCAGGCTGTGCTGCAGGTCGGCAATTACGGGGAGATCTTCGACCGCAACCTTGGGCGCCGCTCGCCGATCGGGCTGGGGCGCGGGCTGAACGACCTGTGGCGGGCGGGCGGGCTGATGTACCCGCTGCCGCTGCGTTGAGGCAGGCGACGCGGCTGGACTCGTCGCTCGGGATGGGGACGTCTGCGCCCACCTCGCGCTGACCCGGTGTGGAAGGGGATCCGCCCCTTCCCCCGCTGCGGCGGCCCGTGCCACGCTCCCGCCCCGGAACGAGCGGCCCGTCAGCGGCCGCCTGAGGAGGAGCGGCGCACGATGATCCAGGCCACCCGACGCGCGATGTTCGGTGCCTTCGGGGGTGCCGCGCTCGCCGCGCCTGCCCTCTTCCAGGGCGGAAAGGCCGGGGCCCAGACGGTCCGGGCGCTTCGCTTCGGCCACGTCCAGCCGCCGGATGGGGAGGTGAACCGCGGCATCCTCCGCGCCGCCCAGGCGCTGCAGGACTTCTCCGGCGGACGGATGCGCATCGACAACTTCCCAGCCTCGCAACTCGGCGGGGAGCGGGAGATGCTGACGCAGGTCAGCAGCAACACGCTGGACATGTGCATCACCGGGCCCGGCGTGCTCGGGTCCTGGGTGCGGCCGATCTCGATTTTGGAGGCGCCCTTTGTCGGGCGCGATTTCGCGCACAAGCTGCGGATGTTCGAGCACCCGGCGGTGCAGGCGTCCTTCCGCCAGTTGGCGGAAGGCCGGAACATGCGGCCTCTCGAGCCGTTCTACTACGGCACGCGCCACATGACGACGCGGGACAAGGCGATCCGCGTGCCGGACGACCTGCGCGGCCTGAAGATGCGCGTGCCCGAGGCGCCGCTGTTCCTCGACATGATGCGCGCCTTCGGGGCGGCGCCGACGCCGATGTCGCTGGGCGAGGTGTACCTGTCCCTCCAGACCGGCGTGATCGACGGGCAGGAGAACCCGCTGCCGACGATCGCGGCGAACAAGTTCATGGAGGTCCAGCGGTACATCAACCTGACCGGCCACATCCTCGTGCCTTTGGTGCCCGTCATCTCCAACCAGACCTGGACGGCGATGCCGGAGGCGGACCGGGACCTGCTGCGTCGCGCGATGCGTGAGGGCATCAAGCTCTCGGACGACCTGCTGACCGCGAACGAGACCCGGCTGCGGACCGAGTTCGCGGAGCGCGGCAGCCAGGTGATCGAGAGCGACCGCCCGGCCTTCCAGCGGGCGCTGGCCCCGATGTACCAGCGCTACGAGGAAGTCTGGGGCCGCGGCGTGCTGGCGCAGCTCGAAGCGCTCTAGCCGCGTGCGCGACCTCCTGCGGAAGCCGGAGGAGGCGATCTCCGTCCTCCTGGGCTGCGTGCTGTTCGGCGTGCTGATCTGGCAGGTCATCACGCGTTACCTGCTGAACGACCCCTCCACGGTCACGGAGGAAGCGGCGCGCTACCTCTATGTCTGGGTCGTGTTCTTCGGCGCCGCGGCGGCGATCTCGACGCGGACGCATATCGGCATGCCTTTCGTCGTGGAACGGCTGCCGGCCCGGGTGCGGCTGGCGACGAACCTGCTGACGCAGGGGCTGTCCGTCGTCTTCTGCGTCGCGATCGTCGTCTACGGCTTCCGTGCGGCGTACCGGGAATGGGATCTGCCGAGCGTCGCGATGGAGGTGCCGACGGGGCTGGTCCTCGCCGGCGTGCCGATCGCCATGGCCTGCGCGGCCGTGCGCCTGGTGCGGAACATGGTCGCGGACGTCGCGGAATGGCGGCGCCATGGCCACGTGCGCATCGCCACCGCGGCCTCGGACTTCTAGGGGACCGCGATGTTCGGCTTCTTCGGCGCCTGGCTCGCTCTGGTCATGGCGGCGATGCCCGTCGCCTTCGCGCTCGGCTTCGTCGCCGTGGGGTGGCTGCTGCTGGAGAACGGGCCGATGATCACGGCGCCGCAGCGGCTGATGGCCGGCGCCGACAACTTCGCGCTGCTGGCGGTGCCCTTCTTCATCCTGGCCGGCAACCTGATGAACTCCGGCGGGATCACCGACCGGATCTACGGCTTCTGCTCCGCCTTCGTGGGCCATTTCCGCGGGGGGCTGGGGCAGGTGAATATCGTCGGATCCATCGTCTTCTCCGGCATGTCGGGGTCGGCCGTCGCGGATGCGGGCGGGCTCGGCGCGCTGGAGATCCGGGCCATGACGAAGGAGGGCTACAAGCCGGAATTCGCGGGCGCCGTGACCTGTGCGTCCTGCGTTCTCGGCCCGATCATCCCGCCCTCCATTCCCTTCGTGCTCTACGCCGTCATCTCCAACACCTCGATCGGCCGGCTCTTCCTCGGCGGCATCCTGCCGGGTCTGGTGATCGCGCTGCTGCTGATGGTCTATGTCTGGTACGTCGCGAAGCGCGACGACCTGCCCCGGCAGCCGCGCGTGCCCTGGCGGGAGCGCGCCTGCTTCGCCGCCCGCGCCTTCCTGCCGCTGCTGACGCCCGCCATCATCATGGGCGGCATGTTCGGCGGCATCTTCACGGCGACCGAAGCGGCGGCCGTGGCCGCGCTCTACGCCCTGTTCCTCGGCGTCGTCGTGTACCGGGAGGTCTCGGGGGCCGAACTGCTGCGGGTGCTGCGGGAATCCTTCGCCCAGACCTGTACCGTCGCCTTCATCGTCTGCGCCGCCGTGCTGTTCAACTGGGTGCTGGCGCGGGAACGCATCCCGCAGCAGGTCGCCGAGGCGCTGCTGGGCTTCTCCTCCGACCCGCTGGTCATGCTGCTGCTGATCAACCTGCTGCTGTTCTTCCTCGGCATGTTCATGGAGGCGCTGGCGATCATGGTGCTGACCGTGCCGGTGCTCATGCCCGTGGTGCAGGCCGTCGGCATCGATCCCGTGCATTTCGGCGTGGTGATCACGCTGAACCTCATGCTCGGGTTGCTGCATCCGCCGATGGGGATCGGCCTCTTCGTCGTCAGCAAGGTCGGCAACATCGAGTACGAGAAGCTGGCAATCGCCGTGCTGCCCTTCTTCATCCCGCTGATCGGGGCGCTCATCGTCCTGACGATCTTCCCGCAGATCACGACCTTCCTGCCGAACCTCGTCTACGGGTCGCCACGCTGAGGGCAACGGTCCTCTGCCTCGGGATGGCGGTGTGGGACCGGATCCTGTCCCTGCCTGCCATCCCGACGGCACCCGTGAAGACCTACGGGACCGAACTGCGCGAGACCGGTGGCGGCCCCGCCGCGACCGCCGCCGTCACCGTCGCGCGGCTCGGCGGCGCGGCGCGCCTCGTCGGGCGCGTGGGCGACGACCCGGACGGGGCGCGGATCGCGGAGGAGCTGGCCTGCTTCGGCGTGGACACCCGCTTCCTGGCGCGGCTTCCGGGCGCGCGGTCCGGCACCTCCTCCGTCGGCGTGGACCCGGCGGGGGAACGGCTGATCCTGAACTACCCTGGCCGCGGCCTGCACGTCCCGCCGGACTGGTTGGATTGGGATGCGGCGATGGCCGAGGTCGGCTGCGTGCTGGTGGACATGGGCTGGCCGCTCGGGGCCGCGCGGGCACTGGCGGAGGCCCAGGCACGCGGCATCCCCACGATGCTCGACGCGGACCTCAACCCATACCCGGAAGCCGCCGCGCTCGTCCCGCTGGCGGACCATGCCGTCTTCTCCGAACCCGGCCTGGCGGCGCTGACCGGCATGGGGGAGCCGGAGGCGGCCCTCCGGTCACTCGACCTCCGCGCCACCGCCGGCGTCACCCTCGGCGCGCGCGGCTATCTCTGGCGGGACGCCGGCGGCCTCCACGAGGCGCCGGGCCTTCCGGTGGAGGCCTTGGACACGCTCGGCGCCGGGGACTGCTTCCACGGCGCCCTGTCGCTCGCGATCGCCGAGGGCGTGCCGATGGCCCGTGCGGCCCGTTTCGCCAACGCGGCCGCCGCCCTGAAATGCACCCGTCCCGGCGGCCGCCTGGGCCTGCCCACCCGCGCCGAAGTGGACGCGCTGCTGTGACGCGCCGGGCGCGCCCCATATGTGCACCGTGTCCTTCCGTCGCGTCCTTCGCCTCGCCCTCCTCCTGATCCTCGTCGGCCTCGGCGCGACGGCCTGCGGCCTCTACGCGCCCGACGCGCCAAGGCCGGAACTGGAGGCGCGCTACGCCGCCCCGCCGTCCCAGTTCATTCCGGTTGACGGCGTGCGGCTGCACGTCCGGGATACCGGTCCGCGCGACGCGCCGCCGGTGATCCTGCTGCACGGCTTCGCCTCCTCCCTCCACACCTGGGAGGACTGGGCGGGGATGCTGGCGGCCGATCACCGCGTCATCCGCCTGGACCTGCCGGGCTTCGGCCTGACCGGGGCGGACCCGTCCGGAGACTATTCCGATGCGCGGACCGTGGAGGTCATCACGGCCCTGATGGACCGTCTCGGCGTCGCGCGCGCGGACGTGGTCGGTTCCTCCATGGGTGGCCGCATCGCCTGGACCATGGCGGCGACGCGGCCGGAGCGGGTGGACCGGCTGGTCCTCATGGCGCCGGACGGCTTCGCCGGCCCCGGCCGCACCTACGGCACGCCGCAGCGCGTGCCCTTCCTCCTGCGCCTGCTGCCCTACACCCTGCCGACGCCGCTGCTCCGGGCCTCGCTCGAGCCGGCCTATGCCGACAAGGCCGTCCTGACCGAGGCGACGCTGGACCGCTACCGCGCGATGCTGCTCGCGCCGGGCGTGCGGCAGGCGATCCTGGATCGCAGCGCGACGGCGGTCCTGCAGGAGCCGGAGCCGATCCTACGTCGCATCCGCGCGCCCGTGCTTCTGCTTTGGGGACAGGAGGACCGGATGATCCCTGCCTCGCACGCCGCGGATTACCAGCGCGCCCTTCCCGAGGCGCGGCTGGTGGTCCTGCCCGGCCTCGGCCATGTGCCGATGGAGGAGGATCCGGCACGGTCGCTGGCACCTGTGCGGGACTTCCTGGCGCGGTGACCGTGCCCGGCCCGCGGCGTCATCGCTGCGCGGGCCGGCGGTCTCACGGGTAGGTGGTCACCCAGCCCTCGCCCTCGTGCTCCATCGCGCCGTCGGCGGCGCCCTCCTCCCTTGCAAATGGGCGCGTGGTCCAGGGCGTGCCGTGTTCCGTCAGCAGCGCGTTGATCGCGGCCATGTAGGGAACGCCGCCGGTGCGCAGCCGGCTCTCGAAGGCCGCCATGTCGGGGTAGGCGCGGAAGCCGTCGGCCCAGATCGCGCGGCCCGCCAGATAGCCGGAAGCGCCGGCCCGGAAAGCGTAGGTCAGGATGCGGCGGAAGGGTTCCATCCCTGCGCCGGCGGAGAGCATGACCCAGGGACGGTCCAGCAGGTCGTTCAGCCGGGCGAACTGGGCCTGGGTGTCGGCGACGTCGCTGCCCTCCCCTTCCGGGGCCGGTATCGTCGCGTTCGGCACGGGCGTTTCCAGCTTGAAGATGTCCACGCCGTATTCGGGCTTCCGGAACTCCCGCACCGTCTCGATCACCAACTCGGGGCGCTTGTCGGCGGATTCGGCGTAGGCCGAGGCGTCCTCTTCTCCCAACGGATAGACCAGCGGTTCCAGCAGGAAGGGGATGTCGGCCGCGCGGCAGCCCGCGCCGACTTCCCGCACGAAGGCGTGCTGGCGGTCGTTCACGGCCGTCGGCGCATCGGGGCGGTAGAACAGCATCAGCTTCACGCCATCCGCCCCGGCGCGGCGGATCGTGGCCGGGGACCAGCCGGGATAGGTGCGGGTCAGGCGCCCACCCTCCAGCATCTCGAACTCGAAGGTTTCGAGCGTCAGCAGCAGGCCCTTCGCCGGGTCCAGCAGCCGATGCGCGTAGGGCAGCGCGTAGCCCGGATCGAGCAGCATGGCCGATGCGTGGGGCTGCAGGGCGCGCAGGAGCGCCGCCTTGACCTCCCCCACGTTCTCCCAGGTGACGGCGGCCTCGCCCCGGGTCTCGCGGATGCGGTTGCGGATGGGGGGGCGCTGGTCCACCGCGACCATCCGGAAGAACCCCGCCGCGTCCGACAGCCGACGCAGCCCGCGCAGCTTGCCCGCCGAGATCGCCATCCCGTCCGTCCCCTCCGGTTCCCTGCTGCTTCACACGCTGATCGGTGCGTGCCAAGCCGGTGACGGGAGAAGCAACGCCGTGATCCAGCGCCTCGCAGTCCTCCACACCGTCCGCGCCCTCGCGGATCGTTTCCACGCAGCGATCCGGGAGGCGCATCCCGACCTCGACCAGTTCCACATGCTGGACGAGAGCCTGTTACAGGATCTGATGCGGCACGGACCGTCGCCGGCCATCACGCGGCGCGTCATGAACTTCGCGCAAGGCGCGGCGGATGCTGGGGCGGACCTGATCCTCTTCACCTGCTCCTCCACCTCCCCCGCCGTGGACGTGGCGCGGCAGACCGTCGGCGTGCCGATCCTGAAGATCGACGACCCGCTGATGGAAGCCGCGGCGACGGCCGGGGCGCGGGTGGGGATCCTCTGCACGACGACCTCCACCGCCGGCCCCTCGGACGCGCTGCTGCGGGAGCATGCTGCGCGCCTCGGCGTCGCGCCGGAGGTCGAGCTCGTGCTGGTTGCTCCCGCCTTCGCCGCGCTGTCCAGGGGGACCGCGCGCGGCACGACGCACTGCTGCGTTCGGCGGCGACCGACCTCGCGGGGCGGGTGGACGCGATCGTCCTGGCACAGGCCAGCATGGCGCACCTGCAGGAGGAACTGGGCGGGATCACGCACAAGCCCGTCCTCGCGTCCTTCCCGCTGGCGATGGCCGAGCTCGAGCGGCGCGTCGCGGCCTGACGCGCCGAAGCGGGCCGCTCTGCCGCGCCCGCAAGCATCGGACGGCGTCGCCGCGGTTCCGCCTGCGTCGCCGCCTCCTGGCGCGACACGGGTGCAGCATGGGCGCCGCACCCCCTCGATGAAGGCGCCGAGGTCGGCCGGCGGATGGGATGGGAGCCCGGCCCCGCCCGCCCGCGAAACACCGCGGGGACCCCCGATCCCGCATCGGCGTACCCCCCGGCCGCGGCACTCCACCGCTGGTCCGGGCGGATCGGTGCTCCATCGCCACGCGCCGTGCGGCAGCGGTCATGGGGCGCGTGGCGAAAGGCGCCACGAGGAGCCCGCCCCGCGCGGGCCCGGCCGTGCTGGCACCGAAACCATGGTCCTGCCGGCCCCAGCGGGGCCATGGCCTCCGTCCTTCCGCCCGCCTTCAACCTTTGCGTGAATCCCCCAATCGGGGGACGCGCGCGGGGCGTGTGCCCGCCAACCCTCGTCCCATCGGCACGCAACACGTCTCGCCGGTGACGGAGGTTACGATGCGACACGCCTTCCGCGCGCCCGCGCGGTTGTTCCCCGGCGCTCTGCTGCTCCTGGCGGCCCCGCTCCTGGCGTCCCTGGCGGCCTCGGCTGAACCTGTCGGCGTCGTCGCCGCGCGTGTCGGGCCGGCGGATGGCCCGTCGCGCCTCGTCTACGGCCTGTTCAATCATCCGGATGACGGCCGCACGCGCGCGCCGGTCGTCATCCTCGTCCACGACGAGGGCGGACCGGACGGGCGCGTCGGCGCGCTCGCGGCGTGGCTCGGCGAGCAAGGCTTCGCCACACTGGAACTCGACCTCGCCTCGCCCGATGACGAGGCGCTTCCCGTGCCCGCGAACGCTGGGCCCGCCGGCCGGGACCTCCTCGACGTGCTCGCCGCGATGGCGGAACTGGAGGCAGTGGATCAGGGCCGCATCGCGCTGCTCGGCCTCGGGCGCGGCGGGCGCGCGGCGCTCCATGCACTCGCCCTGTCGGACCTCTCGACGGGGCCACGACCCGCGGCGGCCGTCGCGCTCTATCCGGGATGCCGCGCCCTCGCGGCAGAGGGCTTCGCCCTGGCGCCGGGCTACGGGGTGCCAGCGCTCATCCTCGCCGCGGGCGCCGACGCGGATGACGCGGCGGAGGCCTGCGCCGCGCTGCGCGGGACGGCGCCGGACCGGATCGCGCTGCACGTTCTCCCCGGCGCACATTACGCCTGGGACGCGGACGAGATGGCCGGGCCTTCCGGCGTCACCGCCGTGCCCATCGCGGGGCGCGGCCTCGTCCGCGTGCGCGCCGACGGGTGGGTCGCGGACGAGGCGAGGCGCCGCCTCCGCATCTTCCTCCGGACGGTCCTCACGCCGTGAGGACGCTAGCCCGCGCGCGGCCGTCCCCAAGCACGGCAGTCGCGGCGGCCCTGTCCGGCGCGCTCCGCCGGACGCGGCCGTCCACGCTGCTGCCCGTCGCCCTGTCCGCGCCCCTCCTCGGCCTCGCCCTGGGCTTCGCCTGGCCGGAGGCGGGGCTGGCGGTACGGCAGGTCCTCGGGGCCGTCGTGCTCGTCCTCGTCTTCGCAGCAGTCGCCTCGACCGAGTTCGGTCGGCCGACGCGGGCCGAGGCCACGGCGACGGCACGGCTGCTCCTCGCGGCCTGCGTCGCGGCGCCGGTCGTCGTCGCCCTCGTCGCGCACGGCATCGCGCTGCCGGCCGATCTCGCGCTCGGCGCGGTGCTCGCGGCGGCAGGACCGGTCTCGATCGGCGCCTCCGTCATCGCGCGGCGGTTCGGCAGGCCGGCGCGCCCGGTGGTCTGGGGGGCGGTCGGCGGGCTCATCCTCTCCCCGGTGCTCGTTCCCCTCGCCGTCACGATCGGGGGATGGAGCGGGCCGCCGCCGGCGGAGCTCGCGCGGCAGGCGGCGCTCGTCGGGGTGGGGCCGGTCGCAGCCGCGCTCCTCCTCCGCCGCGCCGCACCGAAAGCAACGGAGGCCGCCTCCGCCGATCTGCGCGGCCTCGTCGTCCTCACGCTCGTGCTGCTCGCCTGCTCGGCCGGGGGAAAGGCTGCAACGGCGCTCGATGCCTGGGGCGCCTGGCCGGCGGCGGTCGCGGGCGCCACGCTCCTCGTCTCGGCTTGCGCGGCCTGGGTCGTGGGTGTCGTGACGGGCGGTGCCGTCGAGGGTCGGGCGCTCGCGGTCGGGGCGTGCCTGCGCAACAACTCCCTCGTCTGGGCCGCCGCGCTGGCCGCCGGCGGATTGCCAGCCCGGGCGGAGGCGGTGATGGCGCTGTTCCTGGCCGGAACCTTCCTCGTCACCTTCGGGCTGCTCATCGTGGCCCGGGGCCGTGCGGTGCGCTGAGGCTGGTCGGCCTCCTTCCCAAGTGGACCATGGGGCGTGGCGCCGATGACCCCGGTCGGCTCGGCCTCCCCGGTCCCGGCGCGAATGCGGGCCGTCGCGCATCGGCCGGTGGTGAACGCACGCCGGACCCCGCAGCCTGTTGGGTGTCCCTGGGGTGGCCGGCCCCCATTCCGGGGGCCGGCCACCCCGGGACTTCCGAACGGCCCGGGACTTTCAAACGGATGGCCGTCCCGGGTCGCGATCGCCCCTGCCGGGAGGGCGCGAAAGGGCGAAGCCCTCCCGCAGGCCGCCAGAACGACGGCCACGGATCAGTTCAGAGCGGCCCCCCACTCGTCTCCGGTCCCCAAACCCGGCGCGGCACGGCGGCAGAAAGGCGGGCGAGCGCGGCCTGGGACCGGGCGCCCGTCTTGTCGAAGCAGCGGGCCAGGTGGGTCCGCGCCGTCTCCCGCGACACGCCGAGGCGGGCGGCCGCGTCCGGCAGTCCCGCGCCGGAGCCGATGAGGACGGCCAGCCGTGCCTCGGCCGCGGTCAGGCCGAAGGCGTCCCGAAGCGCCTCGGCGTCCGCGGGCGCCTCGGGGTCGTGGGCGACGACGAGGACGGCGGGACGGTCCGCACCGGAGAAGAGGACGCAGGCCGGCGGCAACGGGGAGACTAGCAGGATCAGGGCGGAGCGGCCGGAAGGGCGCGCGACGCGGAGGCGTGCCCCCGGCTCCTCGCCCTTCGCGCGCGCCGTCGCCACGGCGCCCGCGATGGCCGCGAGGAGGGCGCGGTCGTCATCCGCGTGCCCGGCGCCCAGGCGCCCGCCGGAGAGGACCAGGCCGTCGGCGGCCCCCAGCATCGCCTCGCCCGCCGCGTTGGCGCGCAGGACCCGGCCTGCGGCGTCGAGGGTGAAGGCGGCGTCGGGCAGCCCATCAAGGAAGCCCGCCAGCGCGGCCCCGGTCACGCTGCGCGCCGCGATGGCGTGGCCAATGTCGAGGGCGCGGTGCAGGTGGGGTGTCAGGCGTTCCATCCGGCGCACCGTCTCCCCCGGCGCGTCGGCCACGCGGGCGCCGAGCTGGAAGGAAACGCCGCCGCTCGCGCCGGGCGCACGGCACCAGGGGCCGTAGGAGAAGGCAAGTTGTTCACGTACGCCCTGGGGCGCGAGGATATCGGCGTGGAACGCCGTGCGGCGCACCGCCGCTGCGTCAACGATGGCGCCGCCGAGCACGGGATGGCCCGGCTCGATGCGCGCGAGGGCGCGGGCATAAGCGTTGTCCGTGTAGCGACGCATGTACAGGTCGGTGAGGTCGGGATCGAGCCGGCCGACGAAGATCATGCCACCCGTGGGCGTCGGCTCCTGCCGCACGACCATGCCGCCCATCGCGCCGAGGTGGTCGGAGATCGCGGTAAGGACGACCGGCCAGCGCGTGGGTTCGACGGCCGCCTCGTAGATGGCGGGCAGGAGGCGCTCGAAGTCTGGGCGTGGGCGCGTCTTCGGCATGGGTCGTCGGCTCCCGGACCGGGTGAGGCGGTCGCGGGGCGCAAGCCTGGCCGCCGCGCGAGTCCGGACACAACCGAAACTGGTGCGACATTTCGCCGATAGGCCGGGCAGCGCCTGGCCTGGGGGCGCCCTTGCCCTGCCCCGCCCGCTCGCGCAGGTTGCCCGTAACGGGGAGGGGCGGGCGCATGGCCGATGGCACCGTGGGATCGGCGCGCTTCGCCTCGCTGGACCCGCTGATCGCGCCGCGCTCCGTCGCCGTGATCGGGGCGTCCGAGGATCGGTTGCGGATCGGCGGGCGGCCCATCGCCTACATGAAGGCGCGGTCCTTCGCCGGCGACCTCTGGCCGGTGAACCCGAAGAGGGACCGCGTGCAGGACCTGCCGGCATTTCCGGACGTGGCCGCGCTGCCCGCGGCGCCGGACGTCGCGATCGTCGCCGTGCCGGGCGCCGCGGCCGAGGAATCGCTGGATGGCCTGGGACACCGGGGCTGCCGTGCCGCCATCGTCTTCACCGCGGGCTACGCGGAGATGGACGAGGCGGGACGCGTCGCGCAGGACCGTCTCGTCGCGATCGCGCGCGGGCACGGGATGCGGCTGCTCGGCCCGAACTGCCTCGGCGTGTTCAACGCGGCGATCGGATACTTCCCGATCTTCTCCTCCTCCTTCGAGAATGGCTGGCCGAAGGAGCCGCGCGCGGGCCGCGGGCGTGTCGGCATCGCGAGCCAGTCGGGCGCCTACGGCACGCACCTGTTCGCCGTGGCGCGCGACCGGGGCCTGTCCACGCCGGTGCTGTTCACGACGGGGAACGAGGCGGAGGTCACGCTCGGCGATTGCATCGGCTGGATGGCGGAAAGCGAGGACATAGCGGTCGTCGCGGCCTATTCGGAAGGCGTGCGCGAAGGCCCGCGCTTCCTGGCCGCGTTGGACCTCGCGCGGCGCAACCGCAAGCCCGTGGTGATGATGAAGGTCGGCCGCTCGGCGCTCGGCGCGGCTTCCGCGCGGTCGCACACCGCCAGCATCGCGGGAGACGATGCGGTGACCGATGCGGTGCTGCGGGAATTCGGCGTACACCGCGCGCGGACCACCGAGGAACTGCTGGACGTCTGCCACGCCGCAACGCCGCGCATCTACCCCGTGCGGAACACGCTGGGCGTCGTCACCATCTCCGGCGGTGCCGGCGTGCTCATCTCCGATGCCGCGGAGGCCGAGGGGCTGCCGATGCCGCCCATGCCCGTCGAGGCGCAGGCGCGGCTGAAGGCGCTGATCCCCTACAGCAATCCCGCCAATCCCGTGGACTGCACGGCCCAGGCCTTCAACGACATGTCGCTCATCGGTACCTTCGGCCGCGCGATGGTGGGGGAAGGCGGCTATGCCTCCGTCATCGCCTTCTTCACGCAGGTCGGCGCCTCCCCCTCCATCGCGCCGCGGCTGCGGGAACAGCTGCTCGCGGTGAGGAACGACCATCCCGACCGGCTCTTCGTCCTCTCCGTCGTCGCGCCGCCGGAGCGGGTGGCGGAGTACGAGGAGGACGGGTTCCTGGTTTTCGAAGATCCGTCACGCGCCGTGGTCGCCCTGGCGGCGCAGGGCCACTTCGGCGTGGCCTTTGCCCGCCCGGCGCGGGAAGCGGTTCCGCTTCCCGCCGTGACGCTTCCCGCCGCCACGCCGGACGAGGCAGCGGCGAAGGTACTCCTGGCGGCCGCCGGCGTCGCGTCCGTGCCGGAACGGGCATGCGCCAACGAGGATGAGGCGGTGGCCGCGGCGCGCGACATCGGCTTCCCCGTGGTGCTCAAGATCCTGTCGCCGGACATCCTGCACAAGTCGGAGATCGGCGGCGTGCTGCTGGACGTCGCGGACGACGCGGCGGTGCGCACGGGATTCGCGACGCTGATGCAGCGCGCGGCAGACCGCGCGCCGGGGGCGCGGATCGAGGGCGTCCTCGTCGCGAAGCAGATCACCGGCGCGGTCGAAATGGCCGCGGGCATCCTGCGCGACCCCGTCTTCGGCCCCGTGCTGATGGCCGGGCTCGGCGGGGTCTTCATCGAGGTCCTGCGCGACGTCGCTTTCCGCCGCTGCCCCGTGACGCCCGCGGAAGCCGAGGCGATGCTGCGCACCCTCCGCGGCTTCCCGCTGCTGGACGGCGCGCGCGGGCGGCCGAAGGCCGACGTGGCGGCGCTGGCGCGATCACTCTCCGCTCTCTCGGCCTTCGCCGTCGCGGCCGGGGATGGGCTGGTGTCGGTGGACGTGAACCCCATCCTCGTCTTGCCGGACGGGCACGGCGCCTTCGCGGCCGATGCCGTGGTCGAGGTCGCCTGATGCCGATCGACCCCGAACGCCTGCTGCATTGGCCGATCCCGGAGGTTCGGCAGGACCTCACCTGGCGCGACACCATCCTCTACGCCGTGTCCGTCGGCATCGGGCACAACCCGCTGGACGAGGCGTCGCTGGCCTTCCTGGACGAACGGCGTCTCGCCGCGCTGCCCTCCATGGCCGTCGTCCTCGGCTATCCCGGCTTCTGGCTCGGCGACCCCGCGACGGGGGTGGACGCGGTTCGGCTGGTGCACGGCGAACAGTCCGTCGCCCTTCACCGGCCCCTGCCCGTGGGGGGCTCTATCCTCGGCCAGTCCCGCGTCACGCGGCTGCTCGACCGCGGCGAGGGCAAGGGCGCGATCCTCTATTGGGAACGGCTGATCCTGGGCGAGGACGGGACGCGGTACGCGACCCTGACCGGCAGCACCTTCCTGCGCGGCGATGGCGGCTTTTCGACGGGCGACCCGCGCTGGGGCGGGGAGACGCCGAAGCCGCACCCGGAACCCGACCGCGCGCCGGACCGGCACCTCGACCTGACCACGCGGCCGGAGCAGGCGCTGCTCTACCGCCTGAACGGCGACTACAACCCGCTGCACATGGACCCGGGCTTCGCGCGGCGCGCGGGCTTCGACCGGCCGATCCTGCACGGCCTCTGCACCTTCGGCGTCGTCTGCCACGCCCTGGTGCGCGACCTCTGCGGCGGCGATCCCGGGCGCTTCGGGGAGATGGCCGTGCGCTTCTCCTCCCCCGTCTTCCCCGGGGAGACGATCCGGACGGAGATCTGGGACGAGGAAGGCGGCGCCGCCTTCCGGGCGCGGGTGGCGGAGCGGGACAAGGTCGTCGTCTCCAACGGCCGCTTCCGCTTCGGTCCGTGATGCAGGGCGCGCCGCCCCGGCGCATCGCCGCGCCGCCGATGCGGATGAGACCGAACGGGTGTAACCTGCCCCACATGATCGGGACCCGCCCCGTCGTCGTCTTCGACACCGAAACAACGGGCTGCACCGGGCAGGACCGCGTCGTCTCGCTGGGCGCCGTGCGGCTGGACGCGGCGCTGGAGCCGGAGGCGACGCTGCACCTGGTGTTCTCCCCGGGCATCCGCTGTTCCTGGGGCGCGGCGCAAGTCCACGGGATGTCCGACGCCTTCCTGAGGCTCCAGCCCGCCTTCGTCGAACACGCGGCGGACATCGCCGACTTCTTCGGCGACGCCATCGGCTGCGCCCACAACATGGCCTTCGACCGCCGGATGCTCGGCGGCGAGTTCGACCGGCTGGAGATGGAACGGCCCTGGTCCGGCGAGGTCTGCACCATGCTGTCCTGGCGCCGCGCGCGCCCTGGGACCCGGGCGGGCCTTGCCCATGCCTCCGCCGCCCTCGGCCTTTCGCGGGAAGGCGATCTGCACGGGGCGCTGGAGGATGCCTGGCTCGCCGTCGGCGTGCTGCGCGCCCTGCACGGCCTGCCACCCCCGCCGATGCGCCTGCACGGCTTCACGAACGAGAGGAGGGCCAGGGCGGCATGAGCGACAAGGCCGAACGCTTCCGCGCGCTGCATGCCTCCGGCTGCTTCGCGATCGCCAATGTCTGGGACGCCGGCTCGGCGCGGCTGGTGGCCGGCTTCGGGTTCCAGGCGCTGGCCACGACCTCGGCGGGCCTGGCCTTCATGCTTGGGCGGCGCGACGGCGTCGCGGCCGTTTCGCGCGAGGAAGCCCTGGCCAACGCGCGGGACATCGTGGGCGCCACCGACCTGCCCGTCTCCGCCGACCTCGAGGATGGCTACGGCCCCGCGCCGGAGGACGCCGCGGTGACGGTCGCACGCGCGGCGGCAGCCGGCCTCTGCGGCTGCACCATCGAGGACACGACGGCCGATCCGGTCCGCCCGATCCACGCCTTCGATGCGGCCGTCGCCCGCGTCGCTGCCGCCGCCCGCGCGGCGCAGGCCGCCCCGCATCCCTTCATCCTGACCGCGCGGGCCGAAAACTTCCTCCACGGCCGCCCGGACCTGGACGACACGATCCGCCGCCTGACCGCCTTCGCCGAGGCCGGGGCGGATTGCCTCTACGCCCCCGGCCTGCCGGACGAAGCCGCCATCCTCGACGTGGTCCGCGCCGTCGCGCCGAAGCCTGTGAATGTGCTGACGGGGCCCCGCGCCGGCCTCGTCCCGCTGTCGCGCCTGGCGGAGCTGGGGGTACGGCGAGTCTCCGTGGGCGGCGCCATCGCCCGGGCCGCCTACGGGGCGGCGATGGAGGCGGCGCGGTGGCTGGCCGCAGGCGACCTGCCGCGCTACGCCGGCATCACGCCCCACGCGCAGATCAACGGGAACATGCGCCCATGATCAACAAGTTCGTCCGTACGATGGCCGAGGCGATGGAGGGCATCCGGGACGGCTCCACCATCCTCGTCGGCGGCTTCGGCGCGGCCGGCCAACCCGACGAGTTGATCGAGGGCCTGATCGAGCAGGGCGCGAAGGACCTGACGATCGTCGCGAACAACGCGGGCACGGGCCGCACGGGCCTCGCGCGGCTGATGGAGCTGGGGCGGGTGCGGAAGATCATCTGCTCCTACCCCCGCTCCGCCGGTTCCGTGGTGTTCGAGGAACTCTACGCGGCCGGCCGGCTGGAACTGGAACTGGTGCCGCAGGGCACACTGGCCGAGCGCATGCGCGCCGCCGGCGCCGGTATCCCCGCCTTCTACACCCCGACCGCCGCGGGGACGCTGCTCGCACGCGGGAAGGAGGTGCGCGACTTCAACGGCCGCCCCCACGTGCTGGAACAGGCGCTGCACGGTGACGTCGCCCTCGTCGAGGCGTGGGAGGCCGACCGCTGGGGCAACCTGGCGTTCCGGAAGTCCGGCCGCAACTTCAACCCGGTGATGGCAAGCGCCGCGAAGCTCACGGTGGTGCAGACGATGCACGTGCGGGAGGTCGGGGAGATCGACGCCGAGCGCATCGTCACGCCCGGCATCTTCGTCAGCCGCGTGATCCATGTGCGGCGCGGCGCCCCTTGGCATGTCGCGCCGGACGGCGCGCCAGCGAACGCCGCGGCGTAAGGAGGGAACGATGACACCCTGGTCCCGCACGCAGATGGCCGCGCGGCTCGCGGCCGACATTCCGGAAGGGTGGTACGTCAACCTCGGCATCGGCGTCCCCACGCTCGTTGCCGACCACGTCCCGCGGGAACGCGAGGTCGTGCTGCATTCGGAGAACGGCATCCTCGGCATGGGGCCAGCGCCGGAGAAGGGGCAGGAGGATGCCTGGCTCATCAACGCGGGCAAGCAGCCGGTCACGCTGCATCCCGGCGGGTCCTACTTCCATCACGCCGACTCCTTCGCGATGATCCGCGGCGGCCACATCGACCTTTGCGTGCTCGGCGCCTACGAGGTCGCGATGAACGGCGACATCGCGAACTGGGCGACGAGCGAGACGGACACGGCGCCGGCCGTCGGCGGCGCGATGGACCTGGCCGCTGGTGCCAAGCGCGTCTGGGTCATCATGGAGCACACGACGAAGGCGGGCGGCGCGAAGCTCGTCCGCGCCTGCTCCTACCCGCTGACGGCGATGGGGGCGGTCACGCGGGTCTACACCAACCTCGGCGTCTTCGAGGCAGCCCGCGACGGGTTTCGCGTGGTCGAGACGGCGCCGGGCGTGTCGCTGGACCATCTGCGCACCGTCACCGATGCCCCGCTGCTGACCGAGGCGCTGGCGGCGTGAGCGAGGCGACGCACCGCATCGCCGGATGGCAAAGCCGGAACGCGTGACTGCCATGTCCGCCACCGAGGACGAGGCCGCCGAGTCGATCCGGCTCATCCGCGACAGTGCGCGGGCGATCGCCGATCCCGCGAACCTGAAGCGCGCCCGGGCGCAGCGCTTCGAGGAGCCGGGTTTCGACCCCGGCCTCTGGCGAGAGATCGGGGAGCTCGGCTGGATCGGCCTGGCCGTGCCCGAAGCCGCCGGCGGGTCTGGACTGGGCATGCGGGAGTTCTGCGCCCTGGCCGAGGAGTTTGGCGCGGCGTTGACGCCGGAGCCGCTGGTGCCCTGCGCGCTGTCCGCGCACCTCCTGGCCGCCTGCGACGACCATGGTGCGCTTCCCCAGCTTCTGACCGGCGAGATGGTCATCGCGACGGCCTGGCAGGAAGCCCCGAACACGCTGGAGGCACCCGGCACGCCCGACGCACCGCGGATCTTCGTCCCTGCCGCGGCGGGTGCGGACGTGTTCCTGCTGCCGGTGCGGGATGGCAAGACCCTCGCGCTCTATGAGGTCCTGGCGGCAGGTTGCGAGGTCTCGCCGGAAGCGCTGCAGGACGGCGGGTACCAGGGTACGGTCCGTGCCGACCTGTCGCGGGGGAAGAAGCTGTCCTCCGACATCGGGGCGGCACTCTCCGTCGGCCTGGACCGCGCGGCGCTGGCGACCGCGGCCGTGATGCTCGGCGTCATGGACCGCGCCTTCGCGATGACGCTCGACTACCTCAAGACGCGCACGCAGTTCGGCAAGCCGATCGGCTCCTTCCAGGCGCTGCAGCACCGCGCGGCCGACCTGAAGATCCAGGTCGCGTTGACCCGTGCCAGCGTGGAGGCGGCCGCCGCCGCCTTCGATTCCGGCGCCATGCCCCAGGCCTGCCGCGCCGCGGCGTCGCGCGCGAAGCACCGCGCGTCGGAATCGGGGATGCTCGTCACGCGGCAGGCGATCCAGCTGCACGGGGGCATCGGCTACACGGATGAGCACGATGTCGGCCTCTACCTGCGCCGTGCCATGGTGCTGATGAACCAGTTCGGCAGCGCCGCCCTGCACCGCAGCCGCTTCATGTCGGCGGCCCCGGAGGAAACCGATGACTGACGCCCCGGCGCCGGAGATGCACCTGCACGAGGCGCGCGACGGCGCCGTGCTGACGCTGACGATCGACTACCCCGCGCGCCGCAACGCCCTCGCCCTGCCCCTGCGCGAACGCCTGGCGGCGGTGCTGGAGGCGGTCGAAGGCGATCCCTCCATCCGCGCCATCATCGTCACCGGCGCGGGCGGCATCTTCTGCTCCGGCGGCGATATCGCCGGCATGGACGTCTCCTCCGCCCTGAACGGGCGGGAACGGCTGCGGCGCGTGCACCGCGTCATCCGCTTCCTCGCCGCGGGGTCCAATCCCGTCGTCGCGGCGGTCGAGGGCTGGTGCGTCGGCGCCGGCCTCTCGGTGGCCTGCGCCTGCGACGTGATCGTGGCGGCGGAGGACGCGAAGTTCATGGCGGGCTTCGGCAAGGTCGGGCTGATGCCGGATCTCGGCCTGCCCTACACCTTGCCGGCGCGGATCGGCGCGGGGCGGGCGAAGCAGCTTTTCCTGTTCCACCGCCAGATCGGCGCGGCGGAGGCAGAGCGCATCGGGCTGGTGGATGAGGTCGTCCCGAAAGGGCAGGCGCTGGCCGTGGCAGGGGAACGCGCCCGCTTCCTGGCGGAACAGGCCCCGGCGCCGATGGCGCTGACCAAGGCCATGCTCGCGGCGGGTCTCGACGCCGCGCTGGAAGTGGAGCGGCACTACCAGACCACGCTGTTCCTTTCCGCCGACCACGCGGAGGGCCGCGACGCGTTCATGGGCAAGCGCGAGCCGAAGTTCCGGGGAGGCTGACGATGGATGCGATGACGCACGAGGACCTGGACGCCCTGCCGGAAGACGATTTCCGCCGCGAGGTCCGCACCTGGATCGAGGCAAACCTCCCGCCCGACCTCCGCGACGCGCCGAAACGCCTGCACTGGCACGAGAGCAAGCCCTGGTACATGAAGCTGTCCGAACGCGGCTGGCTCGCCCCGGGTTGGCCGCGCGAACACGGCGGCATGGGCCTCTCCCCCGGCAAGATGGTCGCCTTCATCGAGGAATTGGAGCGCGCCGGCGCCCCGCGCGTCTCAGACATGGGCGTCACCATGCTCGGCCCGCTGCTGATCAAGTTCGGCAGCGACGCGCAGAAGGCGCGCTTCCTGCCGCGCATCCTCTCGGGCGAGGATATCTGGTGCCAGGGCTATTCGGAACCGAACAGCGGCTCCGACCTGGCATCCCTTCGCACCGAAGCCGTGCTGGACGGCGACCATTACGTCGTCAACGGCCAGAAGACCTGGACGACGCTTGCCCACGACGCGAACTGGATTTTTGTTCTCGTCCGCACGGACCGGACTGCGAAGAAGCAGGAAGGCATCTCCTTCCTGCTCGTGCGCATGGACAGCCCTGGCATTACCGTCCGGCCCATCGTGAACCTCGACATGCACGATGAGTTTGCAGAAGTCTTCTTCGACAACGTCCGCGTCCCCCGCGAGAACCTCGTCGGCGAACCGGACAAGGGCTGGACGTATGCAAAGGCGCTGCTGGGCTTCGAGCGCATCTTCCTCGGCTCCCCGCGCCAGTCCTCGCACGCGCTGGCCCGGCTGCGGATGCTGGCGGACCGGATGGGCACCTGGGAGGACCCGGTCTTCTCCGACCGCTACGCGCGCCTGCGGATGGAACTGGAAGACCTGAAGACCCTCTACGGCGTCTACGTGGACAAGCTGCGCCGCGGCGAGACGCTGCCGCCCGATGTCTCCATGCTGAAGATCGTGCAGTCCGAACTCTACCAGCGCATCACCGACACGATGCTGGAGATCGGCGACGGCTACGCGGGGCTGCTGGGGCCGGTTCCCGGGAACCGCGAACTGAACCCCGCGGGTGCCTTCATGCAGGCGCGTCCCACGACGATCTACGGCGGATCGAATGAGATCCAGCGGAACATCATCGCGAAGAACGTGCTGGAGATGCCGGGGTGACCGCGGCGGCGCGTATCCTTGGCGTCGATGCCGCCAAGCGCGGCTGGGCGGTCGCCGAGATCGTGTCCAGCGCCGTCAAGCTTTCGGTGGACACATTCCTGGACGAAATGGTCGCCGAGGCTTCGCCGGGCCTCATCGCGATTGACGCGCCGATCGGGCTTCCCACCCGGTACGAACGTGGCGGACGGGCCTGCGAGCTCCAGGCGCGGAAACTCATCGGTCCACGTCGGAGCTCCGTCTTTGCAACGCCTCCTCGTGACATCGTGGGCATGTCCGGCAGGCGATACGACGAAGTCGCTGCTGCGATGCGCGAGCGGCGGGGCGTCGGCCTGAGCCAGCAATCCTTCGCCATCCATCCCCGCATCCGCGAAGTGGATGCTCTCGTCCGCCGCCTCGGCCAGAGCCGCGTCGTCGAGGTCCGTCCGGAGTTCTGCTTCTTCGTCCGCAACGGAAGATCACCTTTGTTCCATTCGAAGAAGGTGCCAGAGGGGTTGGAGCAGCGTAGAAGGCTTCTCGAGAGCGCCTTCGGACCGCTGAGGTTCGAACAGCCCCAGGGCGCGCAGATGGATGATTGTCTCGACGCAATCGCGGCGCTCTGGACGGCTCGCCGTGTTGCGAACGGCCAGCCCGCGAGGCTTCCGACCGAAGGTTCCCCCGTGGACGGATGCGGATTGAGAATGGAAATGTGGGCCTAGCGGAAACGGACGCCCCATGACCCACCCCTGGCGCCTCACGGCCACCGAGATCGCGGCGATGGTCCGCGCCCGCACGCTGAGCGCCGAGGAGGTCACCCGCGACGCCCTCGCCCGCCTGGACGCGGCGAACCCCGCCATCAACGCCGTCGTCCAGTTCATGCCGGACGAAGCGCTCGCCGCCGCCCGCGCCGTGGACCGCGCGATCGCCAGGGGGACGACCCAGGCCCCCTCGCCGGCGTGCCCGTCACCACGAAGGTCAACGTGGATCAGGCGGGCTACCCCACCACGAACGGCCTCCGCCTCCAGAAGGACAACGTCGCGAAGGCCGACAACCCCGTCGTCGCCAACCTCAAGCGCGCCGGTGCCGTCCTGATCGGCCGCACCAACACGCCGGCCTTCTCGCTGCGCTGGTTCACGCGGAACTCGCTCCACGGCCACACCAGGAACCCGCGCAACCCCGCGATCACGCCGGGCGGGTCGTCCGGCGGCGCGGCGGCAGCGGTCGCGGCGGGCATCGGGGCCGTCGCGCACGGGACGGATATCGGGGGGTCCGTCCGCTACCCGGCCTATGCCTGCGGCGTGCAGGGTCTGCGCCCGACGCTCGGCCGCATTCCCGCCTGGAACCCGTCGGGGCCGGACCGCGCGGTCGGGGCACAGTTGATGGCTGTCTCCGGGCCGCTCGCGCGATCGGTGGCGGACCTGCGCCTGGCGTTGCAGGCCATGGCCGCGCCGGACCCGCGCGACCCATGGTGGACCCCCGCCCCTCTCATCGGCCCGTCCTACCCGAAGCGCGCCGCCCTCTGCGTCGCACCGGAGGGGATGCCGACCACCCAAGCCGTCGAAGCCGCCCTGCGCGACGCCGCCCGGCGCCTGCAGGAAGCCGGCTGGACGGTCGCCGAGACCCCAACCCCGCCCTTCCGCGAACCCGCCCGCCTCCAGGCCCTGCTCTGGCTCGGGGAAAGCCGCCGGTACATGAACAAGGGCCTGCTGGACGAGGCCGACCCGGACGCCTCCTTCGTCTTCGCCCAGATGGAACGCCTCGCCCCCCACCCCACCTTCGAGGAGTTCCAGGACGCCCTCCAGCGCCGGGTCGCGCTGTGCCGGGAGTGGAACCTCTTCCTCGACCGCTACCCCCTCGTCATCACCCCCGTCTCGGCCGAACCACCCTTCGAGGACCTGTCGGATGTCCACTCCCCCGCCGACTTCGAACGGATCATCGAGTCTCAGCTGACCCAGGTCGGCCTGCCCCTGATGGGCCTGCCCGGCCTGTCCGTCGTCACCGACCTGACCGGCCCCGCCCCGCTCGGCGCGCAACTGATCGCCGGGCGCTACCGGGAGGACATCCTCCTCGACGCCGCCGCGGTGATCGAAGCCGCAGGGCCCCCGTCACGCCCGTGGACCCCGTCGCGGCCTGAAACCGCTCAAGACGGCGTCGCGGGTACAACCCGCGGCCCCCGCCCGCGTTCCTCCCGCCGTGGCGCGGCTCATCCGGGCTGCCCAACGGCTTGACACACGAAAGGGACGGCACATGGACAGCGACCGCATCATCGGCGCCGGCCGCGAAGCGGCGGGCAACGTGCAGGAAGGCATCGGCAGCCTGATCGGCGACAACCGCACGCAGGCCCGCGGCCAGATGAACCAGATGCGCGGCCAGGCGCAGAACTCCGTCGGCCAGTTGGAGGACTACATCCGCGACCAGCCCATCCAGGCCGCCCTCATCGCGGTGGGCATCGGCTGGCTGCTCGGCCGCCTGCGGATCATCTGATCCGGCCCTTGCGGGCGCGTCGCGCGGGCCGTCCGGCAACGGGCGGCCCGCGCTGCGTCCGGGGCGGCCTGTCGCGGCGCACGGCACCCGCCGCGTGTCGGATCGTATCGGCGCGCTGACAGCCCGACCGGCGGCCGCCATCTCGCGGGCGATGCCCGATTCACTTCATCGCCGACCGTTCTTCCTCGGTGCCGCTGCCGCCATGGCCGGCGCCGCGGCACGCGCCGCCGAACCGCCTGCGCTGACCGAGGCGCTGCGGGACGCCGCGCTGCTGCCGCGCCTGCGCAGCGTCATCGTCGCACGCGGGGGCGAGGTGCTGGCCGAGCGCGTCCTGCGCGGCCCCGGCCTGGACGTACCGACGAACATCAAGTCCGCATCGAAGTCGATCCTCTCCGCCCTCGTCGGCATCGGGCTGGCGCGCGGCGTGCTGCGCGGGCTGGACCAGCCGGTCATTCCGCTGCTCGGCCGCGCCCCACCCGGCGCGGATCCTGGCGTCGAAGCGATCACGATCGGTCACCTCGTCTCCATGCGCGCGGGGCTGGAGGGGACGTCCGGTGCGAATTACGGCGCCTGGGCCGCGAGCCGGGATCCCGTCGCCTACGCGCTCACCCGCCCTTTCCTCGACATGCCGGGCGGCGCGATGATCTATTCGACCGGCTCTTCCCACATGCTCGGCGCGGCGCTCGCGGCGGCGGCACGGCGGCCGTTGCTGGACCTCGCGCGCGACTGGCTGGGGCAGCCGCTGGGGGTCGAGGTGCCGGCCTGGCCACGCGACCCGCAGGGCCGATACTACGGCGGCAACGACATGCGCCTCTCGCCCCGCGCGCTGCTGCGCTTCGGGGAGGTCTATCGGAACGTCGGGCTGCACGGCGGGGCGCATGTGCTGCCTGCCGACTGGGTCCGGGAATCCTGGATCCCCCGCGGCCGCTCCGCCTGGTCAGGCCAACTCTACGGCTACGGCTGGTGGCTCGGCGAGGCGGCCGGGACCGCGGTGCCCTTCGCCTGGGGCTATGGCGGGCAGATGATCTACGTCGTCCTGGCGCTCGGGGTAACGGTCGTGATGACCTCCGACCCCGATGGCCCGCGGGACCGGGCGCATCAGGCCGCACTGCATGCGCTGATGGCGGAGAGGATCATGCCCGCCCTCGGCGCACGCCCGTCCGTGGCACGGGCGGAGCCGCTGCGCGTGCCGGAAGGCATGGGGTGATGCGCCGGGCCGCCCGGGCCCGTGGCGGGATGGGTGGCAACGCGTCCAGGGCGTCGTTCGAGGAGCAACCCCGGCGCCACGTCTGACGCGCGGGCCTGACCGGGCGTTGGGCGATCGCGGAGGTGAACCGCCGTCCAGATCCGCGCCCGGCGCGGGCGAATTCCGGCGATCGGCGCGACCATGGTCGGCGCCCGTGCCGTTGCTGTCACGCGGGCCGCCGGGGAGGGCACCGCGAGTCCCGCCCCGCGCCGGCGGCGTCATGCCGGCGCGGGGCCTTCAGCTTCCGCGGCCATTCGACCGCCCTGGCGGACGGACGCTTCCAGCGCCCCCCGCCGGACACGACATGGACGGGTTTCGGCCGGAGCACGTGCCGGGATTCCATCCCGGCGCACGCGACCGCGGCCCGTGCGGCCTATCGGCGGCATAGGACACGTCCCATCGCGCGGACCGTGCCGCATTCGCCATGGTCTTCCCGACGCCAGGGCCCATCCCGGGCCCCGCGCCGGGGAGATCCAGTTCATGATGACCAAACTCGCGACCGCCGCGGCGGCCGCCCTGCTGGCCCTTCCCGCGGCGACGCTGATGGGCACGGACGCCCGGGCGCAGACCGCCGTTCCCTGCGAGATCGCCGTCAACTCCGTCTACACGAACGGGATCGGGCAGAATCAGTTCGAGTACTTCGTGCAGGTGCAGAACCGCGGCAACGAGGCCCGGCAGGTGAGCGTCGGCTTCGGCAACTTCCCGCAGGACGTCACCCTGTTCAGCCCGCAGGTGACCCTCACGCTCCGCCCGTACCAGCAGGAGACCGTCCGCTTCGGACGCGGCACCCGGACGAACGACATCACGCTCGGCACCGTGCTCGTGACCCAGGGCATTGGCCTGAGTGGGCCGTTCAGCACGCGGCCCTACATCATCATCAGCAACTGCGTGGCGGTGCCGGGCGGCTGAAGCCGGTTGCTGGAGCAGACCCGCGGAGAGCGGAATCGGTCGGAGCGATGGATCTGCTCCTCATGACTGCATGCTGGAGCGCTTCGCCTGATGACAGCCAGGCTGGAAGCGCTCTAGGCCGCCATCCGCCGCTGCTCGCCCTCCTGCATCAGGCTCGCGGCCGCCTCCGCCAGATGCTGGGCCGCGTCGTCCGCACCCAGCTCCAGGCAGCGCCGCTCCAGATGCGCCATGAGGCGGGTCAGGGCCGACACGTCGCCCTGCGCGTGGTCGGGCCAGAGGACGGCAGCGATCGGGGTGTCCATGGTCGGCCTTCGGTCGTCGGGGTGGCGCGGTCTACACCCGCATCTCCGTCATGGGAACGTGTTTCGCGCCCACGGGAACGTGTTGTTTCGCCGAGGGGTTGAATCCGGCGCCGCAGCACGTTTGGCTCTCCCCCGGGGAGCGGACCGGGCGAGCCCGTCGTGCGCCCTCCCGAAGAACCACGTCCTGGGAGGACCTTCATGGCACGCGTCGCACTCGTCACCGGCGGCCAGCGGGGCATCGGCGCCGCGATCAGCGAACACCTGCTGCGTGCCGGTCGGAAGGTCGTCGCCTCCTACGCCGGCAACGACGAGGCCGCGCGCGCCTTCACCGAGCGCACGGGCGTCCCCTGCTACAAGTTCGACGTCGCGGACTACGACGCCTGCGCCGAAGCGGTGAGGAAGATCGAGGCGGAGGTGGGTCCGATCGACATCCTCGTGAACAACGCGGGCATCACCCGCGACAACACGATGAAGCGCCTGGACCGCAAGGCCTGGGACGAGGTGATCGATACGAACCTCGGCTCCTGCTACAACATGTGCAAGCTGGTGTGGGACGGGATGACGTCCCGGAAGTTCGGGCGAATCGTCAACATCGGCTCGATCAACGGCCAGGCCGGGCAGTACGGGCAGGTGAACTACGCCGCCGCGAAGTCGGGCATCCACGGCTTCACCAAGGCACTCGCACAGGAAGGTGCTCGCGCCTCGATCACGGTCAACGCGATCGCTCCGGGCTACGTGGACACGGAGATGGTGCGTGCCGTGCCGCCGGACGTGCTGGAAAAGATCATCGCCCGCATCCCGCGTGGTCGCCTGGGCACCGCGGACGACATCGCGCGCGGCGTGGCTTTCCTCACGGCGGACGAGGCGGACTTCATCACGGGCTCGACGCTCTCGATCAACGGCGGCCAGCACATGTACTGACCGGCGCCGCCCGCCACCCTGCTGCGCGGCGGGCCACCCTTCCCGAGGGCCCGCCGCCCGAGGGGCTGCAGGTCTCGGTCCAGGGACTGTCCACGCCCCCCGCGAGGAGCGCCTCGCCGAGTCGTGCTGCGGGTCGATGCACGCCCGTCGTGCGGCCTGTCAGCGGACCTGCGCCGTCGCCCGGGCCTGCCACTGATTCGATCCCGTAACGTCCCACGGGTTTCCATCCGGATGCGTACCGTCCCGCGATATCCGCACAAATAGGCGTTACCCCGGATGGCTGCGTGCCCTATGATCGAGGGCCCGGAGGTTGTGATGACGGATAGCATTCGAGTGCCGCCCGACCCGCGAGCTGGAAAGTTGGCGTCCTCGCCGCGCTACACGCGACGCCTGTCGGACAAGCTGCTGATGGTCTTCCATTCCGCCTGCGACCAGGGTCGCCTGGACGTGGCGGAGAGCGTCCTCGACCTGGCGGAGCAGGTGGTCCGGCGCGATCCCCCGCCGATGCAGCCGGAACGGCGGCGGCAGGACATGGTCGCGATCGTCCAGGCCTATGAGCGCCTCTGGGAACTGCGCAACCCCGGAAAGCCCTCCCGCGGGACGACCATGGTGGACCCCCCGGGTCACTATCGGGACGCCTGAGCTTCCGACCCGCTCCGGCCGAACTCCCGGCGGCATCCCGCGCCGGTGCCGCTTAGCGCCGAACATGCCCGGGATGACCGGACCGGGGCGCGAAGTGCAACCCTTCCGATGGCCTGAAGCGGAGCGCCTGGACAGGTCCGGGCGCGGTTCGGCACATGGCGCAGGCCGCTGCGGCGCGACGAAGAAGGGAACTCCATGGCGATCGTGATGGGCGCCGACCGCATCCTGGAGCGGATCGAGGCCCTCTGGGACGAGCTGAACGAGCTGGAGGACCGGCTGGCCGCGCGCTTCGGCGGCCCGCCCGAGACGACGGCTCGCCTCCTCGCCCTCGAACAGGCGGTGCGTGACCTGGGCGCGCGGCAGGAGGAGATCCTGGCCGGGACGGACCGGCTGCTGCGGCGGCAGGTGACCTACCTCGACGACGACGTCGCGCTGACCACCCTGGAGTCGGGTGAGCGCATCTACGCGGACCGGCGGGATGGCGGGATCGCCACGCACCTGCTGACCGCAGGGATGTGGGACCCGGCGCACCTGTCCCTGTTCCGCCGGCTGCTGCGTGCGGGGGACCGGGTGCTCGATATCGGCGCGAACCACGGCGTCTATGCGCTGGCGGCCGCCGCGGCCGTCGGCCCATCGGGCGAGGTCCATGCCTACGAGCCGAACCCGCGCCTCGCGGCCCTGGCCCGCCGGTCCGCCCTGATCAACGGCGCCGCGGGCTGGCTGCACGTCCACGAAGCGGCGGTGGCGGACGAGGCAGGCACGGGCGTGCTCGCCTTCGACGGCTCCTGGTCGGCCGCGGGCAACATCCGGAAGGGCCGTCCCGAGGCGGCCGGCCTGCCCGTCCCCGTCCTGGCCCTCGACGAGGTGTTCACCGATCCGAACCTCATCGTCCACGCGATCAAGCTGGACATCGAGGGTGGCGAGGGGCTGGCGCTGCACGGCATGCGCCGGCTGCTCGAGCGGTCGCCGGAGGTCCGGATCCTCGTGAATTTCGCGCCGTCGAAGCTGGCCGATGCCGGCACACCGGCCGAGGAGGTCGCGGCCATGCTCGCCGGCCTCGGCCTCACCCCCTCGGAGATCACGACGGAGGGAAGGCCGTCACCGGGCACCTGGGACGAGCTCCTCGCCGCGCCGGGCCGCATGGGGAAGATCCTCGTCGCCCGCGGGGAGGTCCTGGCCCTGTGACCGACCTCCTCGCCGTCATCGCCCGGGCCGCGCCGGACGCCGCGGACCGGATCGGCGCGCTGCGGCCAGCGCATCTGGGCGTGCTGACGCCACTGGTGGAGGCCGGGACCGTCCGGCTGGCCGTCCCCCTCCTCGACGACGCGGGGAGTTATCGCGGCAGCCTCATCGTGATCGAACCCGGGGCCGTCGAGGGCTACTTCGCGGCGGAGCCATTCAGGGCGATCTGGGTCTCGCACGAGGTCCGTCCCTTCCGGCTGGCCGGGTTGCCCTGGCCGCCCCTGCCCACCGGCCCCGTGCCGCCGGCGCCGACGCACGTGGTGCTGCTGGCCGGGGACGGGGCGGATGCGGAAGCGCCGGCCCGCCGGATGGGTGCGAGGCCGCGGCACTTCGCGCGGGTCGAGCGCTCCGCCGCCGACGGGATGCTGGCGCTCGGCGGAGCTTTCCTCGACGCGCCGGGCGGAGCGATGGTCGGGTCGCTTGCGGTCACCCGCCACGGGAGCATCGGGGAAGCCCAAGCCTGGTGGGCGGAGGACCCCTACCTTGCCGAGGGCGTCTGGCGCGACACGGAATGGTTTGCGACCCGCTTCGCCCCCCTGCCCTACCGCCCCCTGGCCTGACAGCGCCTACCCACGGTCGCCGACCAGGCTGTTGGCGATCCAGGACACGATCCAGATGACGACCGCGCCCCAGAAGGCCGCCCAGAAGCCGCGGACCTCCAGGCCCGGGATGAGCCACGCCGTGAGGCCGAGCATCATCGCGTTGATGACCAGCGTGAAGAGGCCGAGGGTCAGCACCGTCAGCGGCAGCGAGAGCAGGAAGATCACCGGCCGGATGAAGGCGTTGACCAGCCCGAAGACGACGGCGGCGATGATGAGCCAGCCCCAGCCGCGGATCGCGATTCCCGGGATCAGGGCCTGCGCCACGAGGAACGCGATGGCGGTGATGAGCGTGCGCGCGACGAAGCCCATGCGGTCCCCCTGGCTGGCCTCCTTGCCGGTGACGATGGTCGGGCAACGCCGCCCGGCGCGGACGGTTGCGGGAACGAGATGAGGCTGTCCAGCGCCAATCTGGCCGGCATCGGTGCGCTGCTGCTCTGGGCCTTCCTCGCGCTGCTGGCGCGGGGGCGGCGGGGTTGCCGCCCCTGCAGGTGACGGCGGTGGCCTTCGGGATCGCGGGCGCGGTGGGGCTGGGGGTGCTCGCGCTGCGCGGTCAGGTCGGGCTGCTGCGGCAGCCTGCGGTCGCCTGGGCGCACGGCGTCGGCGGGCTGTTCGGCTACCACGCGCTCTACTTCGCGGCGCTGGCCTGGGCGCCGGCGGTCGAGGCGAATCTCCTGAACTATCTCTGGCCGCTGATGATCGTGCTCCTCTCCGCACCGATTCTCGGCCTTCCGCTGGGGCCGCGTCGACTTGGTGGCGTCGTGCTGGGGGCGGCGGGATGCGCCCTTCTCGTCGGTCCCGGCGCGACCTTCCCGCCAGGGGCGGCGGCCGGGTTCCTCTGCGCGGCGGGGGCGGCGCTGACCTGGGCGGTCTATTCCGTGACGGCGAAGCGACTCTCGGCCGTGCCGACCGAGGCGGTGGCGGGGTTCTGCCTCGGCGCCGCGGCGCTGGCGGGGCTGGCGCACTTGGCCTTCGAGACGACGGTGCTGCCGGACCTGCGCGGCGCCGTGTCGCTGCTGCTGCTCGGCCTGGGGCCGGTCGGGGCGGCCTTCTTCCTATGGGATGTCGGGATGAAGCGCGGCGATCCGCGGCTGCTGGGGACGCTCGCCTATGCGGTGCCCGTCGCCTCGACGCTGCTGCTGCTGATCGCAGGGGAAGGCGCGGCGACGCCGCGCGTCGCGGTCGCGGCGGCGCTGGTCGTGGGCGGCGGCTGGCTCGCAGCCTCAGCGCGCGACGCGGTGCCGGAGGCGGCGCGGCCGTGACCCGTCGCGTCACCCTCATCGCGGCGCTGGACTATCCGGGCGAGGCGGAGTTCGCGGAGGACTGGATCGCCGCGAACCGGGCCCGGCTCTCCCACGTCTCGGCGCAGAAGGGCTGCGGCTGCTGCGTGCTGATCTGGGACATCGAGGGGCCGGACGCGGTCATCGCGACGCTCCCGCCCGACCTGGTGTCGGACCCCGGACGGCCGCGCTGGCGGGCGGATGGCGGGTAGCATGCGGCACCGTGGACGCGCCCGATCCGCCGCGCGATGAGGGCAGTGGAGGTCACGCCATGCCCGCCTATCGCCTGCACCACTGCCCGGAATCCGGCAATTCCTACAAGGTCGCGCTGACGCTGGCGTTGCTCGGGCAGGAGTGGGAGCCGGTCTGGACCGATTACTTCGGCGGCGAGACGCGCCGGCCCGAATGGCGCGCCGCGGTGAACGCGATGGGCGAGATCCCGGTGCTGGAGGACGGCGCGGACCGGCTGACCCAGTCCGGCGCCATCCTGCCGATGCTGGCCGAGCGCCACGGCGGCTTCGGCCCGGCCGATGAGCGGGGCCGGTGGGAGATCCTGCGCTGGCTGCTCTGGGACAACCACAAGCTCACGAGCTTCGTCGCGACCTATCGCTGGATGCGATGCTTCGCGCCGGACCACGACCCGGCCGTCGTCGCCTTCGTGCGGGGGCGGGCAGAGGGCGCGCTGGGCGTGCTGGAAGGGCATCTGGCAGGGCGCGCCTTCATCCTGGGGGAACGGCCGACGGTCGCCGATCTGTCGCTCTGCGCGTATCTGTCCTACCCCGGCGACGAGACCGGCTTCGACCTGCCGGCGACGCATCCGGCCATCGCGGGCTGGCTGTCGCGCATCGCGGCGCTGCCCGGGTGGCGGGCGCCCTACGACCTGCTGCCGGGACCACGCGCCGCGCGGTTGCGCTGATCCGTCACGGCGCTTTTCGCAGCAAGGCGCGCACGACTTCCGCGTGGCCCTGGTGCTTCGGGCCTTCGTCGAGAAGGACGGTTCCCTGCAGGCACTCGAGGATCTCGAGGCCGGCGAAGTGCTCGCGGACCAGGTCGGCGGTCCAGAGCAGGGCGGGATCGCGCGGGCCGCCGGAGCGACGGCCTTTCTGCGCGGGGCTGAAGCACTCCAGGACGAGGAGGCCACCGGGGGCCAGGGCGCGGCGGGCCGTCGCCGCGACCACGGCGCGGTCGGCGGGCGGGAGGTGGAGGAAGATCCAAGCGACGAGGTCGAAGGCCGCCGCCGGTGTCTCCCACCGCGTCAGGTCGGCGGTGACGAGGTCGGGCGCGACGCCGTGACGCACCGCGAGGGCGCGGGCCTTCGCGATTCCCGTCGTGGACCAGTCCACCGCCGTGACCGACAGGCCCTGACGCGCGAGCCAGACGCCGTTCCGGCCTTCTCCATCGGCCAGGGCCAGCGCGCGCATCCCCGGGCGGAGGCGGGGAAGGAGGGATTCGAGGTACCGGTTCGGCGCCTCCCCGAAGGCGAAGGCGCCCTCGGCATAGCGGGCGTCCCAGGCCGCGGCGTCGCTCACGGCGCGCGATCCGTCACGCGCCCGGCGGCTCCCAGCCGGGCGGGGCGAGCTTGAAGCCCTCGAAGCGGAAGGCGGGTGAGACGGTGCAGGCGACGAGCGTCCAGGCACCGAGGCTCTCCGCCGCCTGCCACGCGCCGGTCGGCACGAGGCCGAAGAGGGTCTCGCCCGCGCCGAGGTCGGGGCCGAGGCGGTGATCGGTGACGGTGCTGCCGTCCGCGATCCGCAGGCGCAGCGGGGCGCCGGCGTGCCAGTGCCAGGCCTCCGCCGCGTCCACGCGATGCCAGTGGCTGCGCTCGCCGGCCGCGAGGAGGAATAGGATAGAGGTCCCGGCGCCGCGGGACCCGTCGGCCGCCGCGTCGCGCCATGTCTCGCGGTAGTGCCCGCCCTCCGGATGCGGGGAGAGGCCGAGCGCGGCGGCGACGGCCGTGGCGGGCAGCGTGGCGTCGCGGAGGTCGGTCACGCCGGCGCCCGCGGTTCCGTCCGGGCGAGGGGCGGCAGTTGCGACACTTTCGCGAACCAGGCCGCGAGTTTCGGATGCGCCTCCCGCCAGGGCTCTTGCCCGAAGCGGAAGTCGAGGTAGCCGAGCGCGCAGGCCACGGCGATGACGCCGACGTCGTTCAGCCCGGCGGGCGGCGTCGCCTCCAGCAGCGCGAGGGCGCGGTCGATCGCGGCCTTCTGACGGTCCATGTTCGCGGTGCGCGCTGCCTCGGCCGGGCGCATCGCCTCCATCCGGCGCATGACCGCGGCATCGAGGATGCCATCGGCGAGCGCCTGCCAGGTGAGGACGCGGATTCGCGCTGCGTCGCGCGGCACGACGGGCGGCGCGGTGCCGATCGTGTCGAGGTATCCGACGATGACGCGGCTGTCGAAGATCGCGCGCCCGTCATCCGTGACGAGGCAGGGCACCTTGGAGAGCGGGTTCACCGCGAGGAGTTCGGGCGGGGAGGCGTGCGGGTTGGTCTCGACGGTCGGAAGGTCGATCCCCCGCAGGATGGCGCAGGCCATGACCTTGCGCACATACGGGGAAGCGGGGGACCAGTGGAGCAGCATGCGGGTGTCCTGCGGCGTCAGCCCCTGAAGTTGTCCTTCCCCGTGCGCCGGGCCGCAAGTTCCGCCACGTCACGCGCCCGCAGGAAGGGGTTGGTCGCGCGTTCCTGCGCCAGTGTCGTCGGCACCGTCGCCTTGCCCTCGGCCCGCAGGCGGCGAACCTCCTCGGCGCGGGCGCGCAGGGCCTCGTTGTCCGGCTCGACGGTCACGGCGAAGCGGGCGTTGCTCTCGGTGTATTCGTGCCCGCAGAGGATCAGCGTGTCCTCCGGCAGGGAGTTCAGGCGCCCCAGCGACCCGAACATCTCCTCCGCCGTGCCCTCCAGCAGCCGCCCGCAGCCGAGGGAGAAGAGCGTATCGCCGACAAGCGCGGCCTTCGCCTCGGACAGGTAGAGCGCGACGTGGCCGCGCGTGTGGCCCGGCGTGTCGATCACCGTGATGTAGCCCGTGCCGATCGGGACGACCTCGTCCACCGCGACGGCGAGGTCGAGGTGCGGCAGGCGGTGCGCGTCCTGCGCGGCGCCCATGACCTTCGCGCCGGTCGCCGCGACGACCTCGGCCACGCCGTTGATGTGGTCGGGGTGGTGGTGTGTCAGCAGCACCCAGTCCAGGCGGCCGGGTTCCGGCATGCCCTTCAGGGCGTCCAGGCAGGGTGCGGCCTCCCCGGGGTCGCAAAGGGCGACGGTGCCGTCCTTCTCGTCGCGCAGAAGCCAGGCGTAGTTGTCCGAGAGGTTGGGGACCGCCGTCACCGTCCAAGCCATCTTCGAATCTCCGGGGGTGAGTCCCTATATCGTGCGCATGAGGAACGAGGTCCACGGCGCGCGGGGTCACCTCACCGCGCCGAACCCCTGGGGATTGGAAGAATTCTACGCCTCCGCCCTGGGGCAGGTAACGCGCCGCGTCCTGCGCACCCGGCTGCGCGCCCTGTGGCCGGAGCTGGCTGGGCAGGACGTCCTGGGCCTCGGCCATGCCGGGCCGTACCTGCGGCTGTGGCGGCAGCGGGCCTGCCGGCTGGTCTCCGCGGCGCCGGCGCCGCTGGGCCCGATCGCGCCCTGGCCGCCGGATGGGCGCTGCGCCTCCGTGCTCGTGGAGGATGGGCGGCTACCCTTCGCCGACATGTCCTTCGACGCGGTGCTGATGGTGCATGGCCTGGAGGCGGCGGAGAACGTCCGGCGCGGCCTGCGCGAGGCCTGGCGCGTGCTGCGGCCGGAGGGGATGCTGCTGGCCGTCGTGCCGAACCGCCGGTCCATCTGGGCGCACCTGGAACGCACTCCCTTCGGGCACGGCCATCCCTACACGCCGGGGCAGTTGCACCGCCTGCTGGACCAGAACCAGTTTCAGGTGACGCGGCGCGAATCCGCGCTCTTCGTCCCGCCGGTCCGGATGCGGCCGCTGCTCCGGGGTGCGCGGGCCTGGGAAGCGGTGGGGCGGGCCCTCGCCCCGGAATTCTCCGGCGTGACGCTGATCGAGGCACGGAAGTCCGTCGCGGGCCTGATCCCGCCGCTGACCATCGCGTCCCGCCCTCGGCGGGCCCTGGTGCCCGCGGCCCGGCGCGCGCTGGCCTCGGCCGGGCCGCTCGTCGCTGCGGCGCGGGAGGGCGGGGAAGAAACACAGGCGCCCGAGCGCCCCGCGGGGAGTTGAACGGCCCCGTGCTGGTCGCCCCGGCCGTTCCGCGCAACATGCGGCCGCCCCGAGCGGGCGGCGGGACAGGGATGGATTGATGCGGAAGGGCCTGTCGCTCCTGGCCGCGGGGCTGGTCGCCCTGCCCCTCGCGCGACCCGTCACCCTCGTCCTCCCGGTCGGCCTGACCGCGGCCTTCGTCGCGGGTCAGGCGGAGGCGCAGCGGCGGTCGTCGGGCGGATATTCGCGGCCGTCCTATTCGGGGTCCCGGACGCCGTCCACCAGCAGCCGTCCCAGTGCGCCGCGCGCGCCGTCCGTCGGCGGGTCGGGGGGCTATTCGCGGCCCTCATCCGGCTCGCCTTCGGTCATTCCCGGTTTTGGCGGATCCGCGTCCGATCGCGGCTATGCGCGGCAAGGGTCGGGCGATGCGCTCCAACGCTACCGCGAGCGCGAGACGCCGCGCACGCCGTCCACGACCGCACCGGCCGGCCCGCTGCCGGGGCCCTCTGCCGGCGGGCCGCTCGGCTGGCCGACGGGGCGCGCGCAATCCGGCGGCGGGTGGAACACGAATGGCGGCTGGGGCAGCGGCTGGCAGCCCGCCCCCTATCGCGACGACTACTTCCGGCGCGGTGGCGGCTTCGGCTTCCCGGGCGGAGGCGTGCCGGGATCGGTCATTGCGGGGCCGAGGGGCTTCGGGGTGTGGGACGCGGCCTTCCTGTGGTTCCTGTTCTCCAACCTGAACCGGCCCGGCTCGACCGACTTCTTCCATAACCATCGCAGCGACCCCGCGATCCAGGACTGGCGCCGGCAGGTGGAACAGCAGGCGCAGTCTGACCCCGAGGTCCGGCGCCGGCTCGACGACCTGGATGCCGCGCTGCAGCAGCGCCGCAACGACCCGGTTGACCCGACCTACCTGCCGCCGGACGCGCCCCCGACGTCGCGACCGTGAAGCCCGACAGCGCGCGGACGCCGAGCCCGGCGCGGGCGTCTTCCGGCGGCAGCGGGCTTGGGCTGCTCGTGCCGATCGTGCTGCTGGTCGGCGGCGGGGCCGCCGTGTTCTGGATCGCACGGCGGCGGATGGCCGCGGCGACGCCGGGGGAAGCATAGGGGGGAAGCATGGCAAGCAGTCCCATCGGCACCGCGGCCGGGATGATCCGCGACAAGATCACCGGTGCGCCGCAGCGCGAGGCCGGGCGGCGCTACCGCGTCGGCATGACCGTGACGCTGGATCCCACGCCTTTCCTGCTGGCCGGCGACGCGCTGCGCGTGCCCGCGCCGCGGGAGGCGACGACGAGCGTGACGGAGGTCGGGCGCATCGGCGGCGACGGGCCGGGCGGCATGGTCCGGCTCTACACCTCCGGCGGCGGCTTCGTGCAGGTCGCGCTCGGGACGGGCGCGGAGGCGGAGGAGGCGCGCTACTTCGCGCCGATCGACGAGGTCACGCCGGCCTCCGAAGACGAGTGGGGCGCCTGGCTCGACCCGCGGGAGGGCATGATCGGCTTCCGCGAGTTCCAGACGAAGGACGGCAAGAACCACACGCGTGTCTGGCAGCCCGGGCCGGAGATGGTGCCGCCGCGCGTGCTGGAAGAGACGATCGAATCGGCCTCCGGCACCCGCACGGTCACGCACCGGTCGATGCTTTACGCGACGCCGACGCATCTCGGGGCCGGAGCTCCGGAGGCGGAGTTCGTCCTCGTCGAAATGACGGAGGAAGGGAGCAACGCCTCCGTGACGATCCACGCGGGCATCGCCCTCTCGCCCGCCTCGCTCTCCATCGTCTGACACAGCGGAACCGACCGACGCCATGAACGCCATCCTCGACGCGCTCTCCGCCGGGCTGCCCGTGCTGCTGCCGCAGTTCGCGCTGACGCTGGCGCTGCTGATGATCGGTGCGTCGCTCTACATGATCATCACCCCGTACAAGGAGCTGCCGCTGATCCGCGAGGGGAACGCCGCGGCGGGCGTGACCTTCGGGGGGACCATGGTCGCGTTGTCCTTGCCGCTGGCTGCGACACTCGCGACATCCCGGGCGATCCTCGACGTCCTGCTCTGGGGTATCGTGGCGATCGTGCTGCAGCTCATCGTCTTCTTCGTCGTCTCGATGCTGCTGCGCGGCATGCGCGGGCAGATCGAGGCGGGGAACGTCGCCGCGGCGACGCTGCTCGCCTGCATCCAGATCGCGGTCGCGATCCTCAACGCCGCCGCCATGGCGGGTTGATCCAATGCCAACACGGGAGAATGCCAGCATGTTCGCCTTCATCCGCAACCTCGTCGGCGTGAAGACCGACCAGGCCGCGAACGCGGCCATCGAAGCCATCGTCCGCTGGGACCCGCAGGGCGCCACGGAAGCCGAGCTCCGCACGATGGAGGAGCACCTGGACCGCCTCGGCCTCCAGGTCGCGCAGGCGCAGCAGGCCTTCGAGAAGGAGAAGCGCGAGGCCGACGCGATCCAGAGCCTGTCGCAGCAGCGGATGATGGCGGCGGAGCGGCTGCAGGCGCAGGCCGCGTCCGAGACCGACCCGTCGCGCAAGGCGGAGCTCGAGCGTTCGCTGACCACCCTCGTCAACATGCTCGAGGAGATGGCGGCCGACGTGGACCGCGAGAAGGCGGAAGCCGCGGACGCCGAGGAGTTCCTGACGGCACTGCGCCAGACCTACGACCAGGCGGGCCAGAAGCTGAAGGGCGCCCGGGCCGAGCTGAACAAGGCGCAGCGCGACATGGGCCGGGCGCAGCAGCAGCGGGAGATGGCGGAGCAACGCGCCAACGCGGCGCGGCAGGCAGCAGGGCTGTCGGGGGCGACGAGCAGCCTGTCCGTCGCGCTGAAGGCGATGCAGGACGCGGCGCAGAAGGACTTGGCCCAGGCCCAGGCGCAGAGTGCCAAGGCCAGGCTGCTGACGCCGAGCAAGCCGGAGCAGGATGACCCGAACATCGCCCGCGCGCTGGCCGAGGCGAAGGGCGCGGGCCCCGCGGCCACCTCCATCAGCGACCGGCTGTCGGCGCTGCGGACCCGGACGGGGACGCCCGCGACGCTGACCGGGCCGCGGTAACGCCGGGCCGGCGCGCGGCCGCCGCGCACCGCGCCCGTCCCTATGAGGATCGAAGCCATAACCCCCGCCGACGGAACCGTCGGCGGGGCTGTCGCGTTCGGGGACGGAACGGAACCGTCGGAGGACCCCGCCATGCCCCGCTTCGTCCCCTTCTGCCTGGCCCTTGCCGCCGTGACCGGCGGGCCGGCCCTCGCGCAGCAGGACGTGCCGCGCGTGCCGTCCACGGTGGAAATCCCGCGGGGCGTGCCGGGTGCGCCGATCGTCGTCACGCCTTCCCAGCCCGCGCCGGGCACGCTGCGGACGGAGAACGGGGTACCGGTGTACCGGGTGCCGGAGTCCTCCCGCTCGACCGAGACGGGGAACTACCGCGCGCCGAACCGCGACATTCCCGCGGGCTCCACGATCATCCTGCGCTGACGGGGCGGCCCAGGCGGCTGGCCCAGCGCCGGGTCGGGCGTTCGACCAGCCGGTGCAGGGCCAGCGCGGCGCCGAAGGACCAGAGGAGAGCGAGGGCCAGCGCGGCGGCGGGCGGCCAGCCCGCACGGATGGTCGCGCCCATGATGGCGAAGCCCGACACGCCGTGCACGACGTAGAGCGGGTAGGAGATGGCGGCGAGCCGTGACAGCACCGGGCCCACGCGCAGCCTGCGCCGCGCGAGGAAGGCGCCAAGGAACAGGACGGCGGCGAGCAGGTAGGACGGCACTTCCGGCAGCAGGCCCCCGGGCGGCCATAGGCCGGCCAGGACGCTGAAGGCCGCGAGCAGGGCCGCGATCAGCCATGGCGCCACGCGCGCCCATCGGTCGTAGCGCTCCGCGAGGTACAGCGCGGTCCCGATCGAGAGGAAGACGATCATCGTGGCGGCGAGGGAGAGGTTCATCAGCCCCTCCGGATCGTTCCTCGTCGTCAGGGCCAGGGCGAGGAGGCCTGCGCCGGCGGGCATCGCGAGCCAGGCGACAGACCCGCCGCGCAAGGCGGGCGCGATGGCGGCGGCGCAGAGGTAGAACAGGACCTCCACGTTCAGCGTCCAGACGATCCCGTCGAAGGTCGTCAGCCCCGACAGGCCCTGCGCGCCGGGGAGGAGGTTCGCGAGCATCTCCGCCGCCGTTCGCGGGAAGGTCGTCGCGAGCGCGGCGACGACCGCGGCCTGCAGTGCGTAGCCCGCCCAGTAGGTCGGCAGCAGGCGTGCCGCTCGTGCCGCCAGGAAGGCGCCGGCGCCGCGGTCCCGCAGCGCGAAGGGGATGACGTATCCGCTGATGAGGAAGAACAGCGCGACGCCGAGCGGGCCGGCGCGGATCGGGCCGAAGACGAGCGTCGCGAAGGCGTCGGTCCAGGCGGGCGGCGCGCGAAAGGCGTCGGGCTGGCCGGTCATGCCCGCGGCGAAGGGCTGGGCGTGCCAGTAGAGCGAGAGATGGTGGGACAGGAGGACGAGCAGGGCGGCCGGGCCGCGCAGGGCATCAGCGAAGGCGACGCGGTGTGGCGCCGCTTGGCCCCGGGGAGGCTCGGCCTTCCCGGCCCCCTCCGCCGGGGCGCCAACGGGCACCCCGGACCCCGCGGACTGGTTAACGTCCCCTGGCGATGGACGCCTCTTCGAGGCCCATCGCCAGGGGACGTTCGAAACAGATCGCGGGGCCAGGGAGCGCGTTCGCTCCCTGGTGGGTAGGTCTGGGAGGGCAGAGCCGCCCTTGCCGAACGGTGTTGCCGCCCATGCGCGCGGCCGAGGAGCGGTCATCCAAGGCTCATGCTTCCGGCGGTCGACGCCGACGTGGCGCACCACCCCCGGACGGCGACCGCTCCGGCCCGGGTGGGCCATAGGCGGCGAGAGCGCGCAGGATGCCGACGGCAAGGGGCAGTAGGATCTGGCCGAGTGCACCGACGAGGCGGAGAGCTTCGGCGCGCTCCACTGCGAAGGGGCCGCCGCCCCCTCGTTCCGCCGTGACGCCAAGGATCGGGTACGGCGTAGTCTCGAGCACCCGGCAGACAGCAACGAGGGTCGCGAGGTCGGGTTCTCGTACCCCGTTCGTGTAATTGGCATAGCGCGACTGGCTCAGCCCGGTGCGACGCGCAACCTCCGAGTCCGTCAGTCCGAGCTCGCGCGCACGGTCGCGCAAGCGCCTCGCCCAGGACGGCAGGTCGGGGTCGTCGGGCACGGGGCGGACCGTCTCCTGCCGTCCCGGCCATCGTAGCGCATGCGGGGGCTGGCGCGAGGGCTGGGGCAAGCGAGGCAGGAGCTCGCCCTGCAAACACGTAACGTGTTCTTTTTCGTCACGCATCGGCCCATGTCCCTCTCCATGCAACCTGCCCGGAGACGTACCTTGCTCCGCTCGCACCGCCCTTCCGATGCACCGCCCGTAGCGCCTCCAGAGCACCCCGACCGTTTGTCCCGGCTCCGGGCCGGGGCCGACCGATGCGGATCGGGGGGCAAGGGTGCGGCGGGTCCGACGGCGTTCGGGTCGGCCGCTACGTCATCCTCCATGACGGAGAAGGCACCCGCCACGCCCTATCGGCCACGACGGTCCAGGCGCTCTGCGAGGCCGACGAAGCGACCCTCCTCCTGCTTTCCGGCGGGCACCTCGTCCGGACCGAGCACCTGCCCCGGACGATCCTCGCATGGATCGAGCCTGGAGCGCGGCCGTGACGGCGCGCCTCCGGCGGGCCCCCGTCCCGACGATCGAGGCGTCGGACACCACGCCCGGCGCGGTGCATCCGCGCGATTCCGGCACGGCCCCCTGGGCGGGGGAGGCGGGGCGGCGTTCCTCCTCTTCGGGATCCGGTGCCTCGCGACGGGCCAGAGGTATGTCGGCCTCAGGACCAGCGCGTGGCACCCCGTTCAGGCGCCTCCTCCCCTACCGTCCGGGCCGGGCGGGGCCGCATCACGTCGCCACGCGACGGCGAAAGCGTCCTTCACTGTCCGGCGTGATGGCGGGCCACGCCCCGCGCGGGACGAGCGATGGCAGGTCGGCAATCGCCGCGGCCGCCTCGCGGGGTGGCAGGGCTCCGACGCCTGCGGTCGCGAGGCGGTCGGACATGAGCCACTCCCAGGCGAAGCGCCACGCGTCCTCGGCGGCGGCGTGCGTCGCGGGCGGGGCCCATCGGGCCAGCGACGGGCGAACGACACGCGGCTCCAGGCCGAGCGAGCGGTAACGGCCCGCCACCAGCGCACCGGCAGCGCTCTCCGACAGCGCCCATCGTGGCTCGCGGGCCCCGCTTCGTACAGCCGAGCGAGCCAGTCGGCATCCCAGCCGGATGCGCCGGTGTCCGTCGCGACGACACGGCCCTCCAATGCCGCGTCGAGGGCGTCGCAGGCGGCTGAGGCCGTCAGTCCCGACCGAGCCAGGTCGTCACGCACCAGGCCGTGGACGCGTTCCGCGGCAGGGTCCCAGGCCCCCTCGCGGCGCAACCAGTCGGGGTGCGGCCGGATGAGGATGCTGGAGAGCCGGATGCCGCCCAGAGGCAGCGGCTCGGCCCAGCCGACCTCGATTGGATAGGCCCCGCCGGTGATGCCGGACGACTCGACGTCGAGAAAGAGGGGCGGCTCGTTGGCGCTCATCCCGGGATGAGACTGCCGCTCCGGCGTGCCGTCCAGCAATGAGGCGCGCCCGGTGACCGCTTGCGCCACGAACGGGTGCGGAGCCCCGCGCCTCTGCCGTACGAGGGATCCGGTCCGGTCACACGCAGGCGCGGTCGGCGGCGCCTGCCTTCTCGTTCGCTTCGGCTATCCCGGTCGTCCCAGTACAGGGTGGGGTGGAGGCTGCTCGACGCCAATCTCGCCATAACACTGGCCCGGCGGCAGGCGGACGGAGCCTGCGTCATGGACGTGCTCGGGCGTGAGCCTTCGACCGTCAAGAATGACCTCAACGCGCGCATGCGCCTGCTGCACGGCGCGAAGATCACCAGGACCATCGAGGAGATCCCGCGCGCCTTTCCACCCCCACCGCTCCGGGCCCGCTACCGCCTGAACTCGGGCGACCGCACCGAGACACTTGTGGAACCGTACGTGGGGCGGACGGCCGAGATCCGCGCCTGGCCCGAGCTCATCGCCCGACCTGTACCAGCTGGAGGGCCTGCCACGGCACGACCAAGCCCGGAGCGTTGATGGCGCGGAGGGCGAGTGACGGGCGGAACCTGCACCGAGGCTTCCGCGATGATCAGGGTCTACGGGGACGGCGCCCGCAGGAGGTCGGCACTCGGCGATCTCACGCCAGAACCTGCGAACCGGCGCCTGGTGGACGACGCCCTCGTCGACCCGGACGGGGGAAGGGTCAGTCAGGATGGGGGATGGCAGGACGGACTCCTGCCGGTCTGCGCGGCATGCGCGCGATGAGTCGGATCTCCGTGCTCAACTCCTCCACGTCGAGCCAGGGGCGCATGTGGCAGACGGCCGCGGTCCTGCCGTCGGGAAGCGCCCTGAGCTGAAGGTTAATGCTGTGGAGCGGCTTGGGAATGAAACGTTCCTGCGCCGACGACCGGTCGCGGCCAGTAATGACGGATTGATCGTAGACGTATTCCGCCAGCCATCCCCGGAGGCACCCGGCCAGGGCCTCATCGTCCATCGAGCGAATGAACTCGGACGCCAGCACGCGCAGGGACTGCATGAACCGCCCCGTTCCCAGCACGAAAGGCAGCCTCGCCGCGATTGCCGCATTCTGGCTCGCGTCGGGCCGGTCGTACTGCCGCGGCTCGTGGACCATGCCGACACTCGGGAAGAAGGATTCGCCCGAAGCGGACACCGAAAGGGTGATCAACCCCGCTCGCGAGGCCGCCAGCTCCTGGCGGTCGGTCATGCGGGAATACGGGTTCGCGCCCTGGCCTCGTGCGCGGGCCAGGCCCGGCGACCAGCCATCCGGACGGAGGGACCGGACGCGGGTGAACCAGCCCGAGCGCGCATCCTCGTGCATCAACCGCGCGGCGAACACCCAAGCCGGGTTCATGGGCGGCGTCGCCCCATCCTCCTCCTCGAAGGCGAAGCCCGCCGCCTTAGGTTCAGCGGGCCCATAGGCCTCGCGCGCCGCGACGGGTGGCATGAGAACGCCCAGGTATTGGCTTCCGGGGAAGAGGGCGCGCAGCTCGCGCCAGGCGTCGCCTGCCTGGCCGCTCGCGACGACCCGGATCTCCGTATCGGCCCGCAGGTCCTCCCAAACCTCGAGGCCGACCAAGGAAGCCGCGGCGTTCGTCAGGGCGACCGCGTGACAATCGGCCGCGAGCCGGGCGAGGGCTACGAGGCATCGCACCTCTTCCGGATCGGCGCCGAAGGACCAGTCCACCACCAGTACGCTCGCCGGATACTCGGCCGGCCTCCGGCCCTCCCCATCCAGCTCGAACGGCAAGGTACAGAAGCGGGTGAACAGCGCGGATCCGGCAGTCAGGTCGGCAGTGACCTGATCCCGGGTGGCGTCGATGACGCAGACCCGGCGGGCAACGCCCGTCGTGCTGTGCAAGACGAGGAACCACAGGCCTCGCCACGTCGCCTCCAGCGCGACGAAGCGCGGATGGTGCACGATCGGCGTCATGGCTTCGGTCAAGCCCGCATCGAGAGTGCGGATGAGCCGCTCCAATTCGGCCAGGGGGTCCTGGCCAGCCGCTTGCGACGTGACGAACAGCTGACGGACCGCCGGGAGGACGTCCTCCTGCGCGGCGGAGTCCTGCCCGAATCTAGCCCGTGCGACCAAGTCATGCAGGAAGCTCACTCCCTCGGCGCCTCCGAGCCCGTCCGCCGCCCGGAGCACGGCCGAGCGCCGTGTCACGTCGTGCAAGGCTTCGGCGACTGCGTCCCGCAGGCCCGGCTCCTCACCCAGCACGCTCCGAAGCCGCGAGAGAGCGCGCCGGAGCCGCAGCGCCGGTCTGAGCGACGGAAGCTGCTCGGCGACGCGGTGCGGCGCGAAGTCCTCGATCCCGGCGAAACGCAGTTCGGCCACCCCGCCGTCAGGAAGAGCAGGCCCGACCAAGCGTAGCTGCGGGGCAAGTTCGCGCATGACGTCGCCGAAGCTGTCGTGATCGACCTCGATGGGGGAGCATGGAGCGAGCGATCCCTGCCGACCTGATCCGCCGTCCGCGGACAGGTCGGCGAGGACGGCAACGACGAAGGGCAATTGGCCCCGCGTGGCGGGCGATCCGGCAGCGAGCGGAAACTGGATGTTCAGGCGCGGCCCTCGCGCCGGGTCCAGCCTCTCGTCGGCGCTCGTCATCTCCTGGCTCCTGATCGAGGCGGGCGAGCACCCTGCCGGTCGGACGGCCCTCGCGCAGCGCCCGACGCTGCGCGGTTCAGGTAGCACTATCGCGGACGCTGCGTGAGGAATTAGCCATGATGTCACGCCTGCTCCTGACCCCTGACGAAGCGGGCAGACCGGCGCGCGGGGGCGCATGGTTCCACGGCCTGATCGTGCGACGCGAGATCGCGGTCAGGACGTCTCGGGGTGGTAACGTATGCGCCGTCGGGGCGCTCTCCCTCCCGGGTCAGGCCGCGGCGTTACCCAATTGGCCCGGGGCTCCATCGCGTCGGCGCGCGGGACCGACGCGACCCTTGGCGGGCTGATCGGCCTTGCCCAACGACCTTTGGTCGCAACGGCAGGCGGGTGGGATGGCACGTCATGGCTCGTCTCGGGTCTGCGAACCAACCACGCGTCCGCATCATAGCACTGGCCGCGATCGCGATACTGGCCGCATGCACGCAGGACCCTCAGTATGGAGTTGGAGTTGACCCGGCTCCGTGGTTCTTTCGCATTTTGTGTGGAGATTGTGGTCGACACGGTCCCGCTGCCCTGATTCAGGGTGGGGATGATCACGTCCACCGCTCTTCCAGGCTGCCTCATCGAGCGCTTGGAGCGCGGCCCTGCCGGCCTAGTCGTCGTCGCTCGTGCGCGACGGGAGCGGTGTCGCTGTCCCTCCTGCGGCAACCCAGGTTCCGCGGTTCACAGCCGCTACGTCCGGCACCCGTCGGACCTGCCAAGCTTTGGAGAGGCAACGCGTCTGCAGATCGAGGTCCGGCGGTTCTACTGCCACCACCGATCCTGCCCGCGCCGCACCTTCGTCGAGCCGCTGCCGCGGTTCCTGCCCCACCGGGCGCGGCGGGGAGCCGCCTTCTGGGGCAACTCGGCATGCCGGCGAGCGGGGACACCGTGTTGCGTCTCCTGCGCCGCCTCCCCGTGCCGAAGCCTCCAACGCCCCGGGTGCTCGGCGTCGATGATTGGGCGTTGCGCAAGGGGGGGACCTACGGGACCATCCTCGTCGACCTGGAGCGGCGGCGCGTCGTCGATCTTCTGCCGGACCGGCGCGCCGCGACACTGGCCGGCTGGCTCCGGCGGCACCGCGGCGTGCGGACCGTCGCCCGCGACCGCTCGACCGCGTATGCCCGCGGCATCGCGCTCGGGGCGCCGCGGGCGCGGCAGGTCGCCGACCGCTGGCACCTGCTGTTGAACGTGCGGCAGATGGCCGAGCGCTGGCTCGCCGGGGCGCACGGTCGCCTCCGGCGTCTGCCGCCCATTGCCCATCACCGCCCCTCGCCGGCGCGGCGCGCGGCCTTCCCGTGCAGCCGAGGCGAGCGTGCGGCCGGCCCGGGTGCGTGTCGAAGCGCCGTGGAGCGGAGCCGGAGGATGGCCCTCTACGAGGAGGTTCGGCGCCGCCATGCCGCCGGCGAGCCTCTGCTGGCCATCAGCCGCCGCATGGGGCTGGCCCGCGGGACGGTGCGGAAATACGCCGGGGCCGGAAGCTTCCCCGAGCGCGGTGCGGGGCGCCGGACCCAGCCTGCTGAACCCCTGTATCGCCCACCTCGAGGCGAGGCTCGCCGATGGCTGTGAGAACGCGATGGTGCTCTGGCGCGAACTGCGGGGCCTCGGCTACCCCGGTACGCCACCCCGGTACGCCGAAGCAGGTGCACCGATGGCTGAGCCCGCGGCGCAGCAGGCCGTCGAAGTTTGGGCCGGGGCGCGGAGGTGTCGTCGAGGTCGGACGGGCTGCCGACGGCGAGCGCACGCCGTCGCTGCCCTCACCAAGGCAACTCGCCTGGTATCTCATGCGGCCACGTGACCGGCTTAGCGCGGAACCGGCTTAGCGCGGAGGAGAACGCCGACGGCGAGCGCATCGGGCAGGATGCGGCTGCCGCCACCGTCTCAGCGCTCGTCCGCCGTCTCGCCGATCTCGTGCGGGACCGGAGCCTCAGCGCGGTGGCACCGTGCCGTGCGCCGCTTACGGCGCTCAAGGGCTGGCTCAGGGATGCGCGGCGCAGCAGTCAAGGCCGCTCTCACCACGCACCGGAGCAACGGACACCGAGGGGCAGGTGAACAAACTAAAGCTGCTGAAGCGACAAACCTTCGGTCGCGCGAGCTTCGTTCTGCTCCGCCGCCGTGTGCTCCTCGCTACCTGATCCACACAAAACGCGGAACAACCACGAAAGCGGGTCAATCCCAATCCCAGTCGCGACGCCGCCGCATCGCGCTCGCGGGCCGCCGCGCGCCGCAGGGCCGCCGCGTCCAACTCCGTCCGCGTCACCGCCACCGCGTCCGTCATCGCGCCCTCCATCCACCAACAGAGAGAGAGCGGATCACCAACCCGGCCGTGCCGTAACCCCTCGCAAGTCAGCCACCACGGCCGAGCGTGTCAGGGGCGGACGGCCCTGGGCTACCGGCCACCCGCCCCGGCGACGCTGCAGATCGGCCACGTTCCTCAGGTCCCGGGCTTAGGCCCAGGAGGAGCAGCACCAGCCCACACATGGCCCCTCCACTGAAATCAGGCCCGAGCCACTTCGGGGAGGCTGGTCACGACCATACCGCCGGGTACCGCGCCGCCCCGCGTCGCGCTCTACGCTCGTTACCCGTGGGGACTGCAGCGCAACACTTCCAGTGAGGATCGGGCCCGGGTCTGCCGCGAGCGCGCCGAGCGCGATGGGTGGAGCGTCACCCAAGTGTTCACCGACCGTACGCTCGACGGTCTGTGGATATGCAGGCCCGCCTCTCCTCGCTTGGTGCGCGGCGCGAGGTGCTGCGTCGTGACCTCACCGGGTCGCCCGCGCCGACGCCGAGGCTCCATCCCAATCTCGCGACCGTCTACCGGGACCGAGTGGCCGAACTCGAGGCGGCCCTCACGTCGGGTGCTGCGCCGGACGCGCTCGAGGTTGCGCGTGCCCTGGTCGACTACGTCGTCGTCCAGCCCCCGACCGGGCCGGGCAGTCCACTCGGCATCGACGTCGTGAGCGAGCTCACGGGTATGCTCGGTGTTGCGGGCGCCCTTGCGAAAGGAGGCGTTGAGGTTGCGGCGCCAGCCATGTTCGCGCGTTCGGCAAAGGCAGGTCTGGGAGGGTACAGCCCTCCAGAAGCCGCCAGCGCCTCAGCGCGATGGCCGCGGCGTCTCGCCGGAGTAGTCGTAGAAGCCCTTGCCGGTCTTGCGGCCGTACCAGCCGGCCTCGACATACTTCACCAGCAGCGGACACGGCCGGTATTTCGAATCGCCCATGCCGTCGTGCAGCACGTGCATGATCTCGACGCAGGTATCGAGGCCGATGAAGTCCGCCAGCTCGAACGGCCCCATCGGGTGGTTCGCGCCGAGCTTCATCGCCGTGTCGATCGAGGTGATGTTGCCCACGCCCTCATGGAGTGCGTAGCAGGCCTCGTTGATCATCGGGATGAGGACGCGGTTCACGATGAAGGCGGGGAAGTCCTCGCTCGTCGCCGTGGTCTTGCCGAGCTTGCGGGCCAGCGCGTCCACGGCCTGGAAGGTCGGCTCGTCCGTCGCGATCCCGCGAATAACCTCGACCAGCTTCATGACCGGCACGGGGTTCATGAAATGCATGCCGATGAAGCGCTCGGGACGGTCGGTCACGGCGCCGAGGCGGGTGATGGAGATGGAGGAGGTGTTGGAGGCGAGGATGGCGGAGGGCTTCAGGTGCGGGCAGAGCGACTTGTAGATCGCCCGCTTGACTTCTTCCTTCTCCGTCGCCGCCTCGATGACGATGTCGCAGTCGCCCAGAAGCGCGCTGTCCGTTCCGTGCGTGATGCGGGCGAGGGCGGCCTGCTTGTCGTCGGCGCTGATCTGCCCCTTCGCGACCTGGCGATCCATGTTCTTCGACATGACGCCGCGCGCCTTCTCGAGCGCGGCCGGGTTCACGTCGACCATCACGACGCCGAGGCCGGCGAGCGCCGAGACGTGCGCGATGCCGTTGCCCATCTGGCCCGCACCGACGACGCCCACCGACGCGATGACGGGGGAGGTGAGGGCGTCCTTCGACGGGCGCGGATGGACTTCGACGTTCACGCAGGCTTCTCCAGCTCGGCTTCGAGTTCGGGGATGATCTTGAAGATGTCGCCGACCAGACCGTAGTCAGCGACGCCGAAGATCGGCGCCTCCTCGTCCTTGTTGATGGCGACGATCACCTTGCTGTCCTTCATCCCCGCCAGATGCTGGATCGCGCCGGAGATGCCGAAGGCCATGTAGAGCTCGGGCGCGACGATCTTGCCGGTCTGGCCGACCTGCATGTCGTTCGGCGCGTAGCCCGCGTCCACCGCGGCACGCGACGCGCCGACGGCTGCGCCGAGCTGGTCCGCGATCCTGTCGAGGATATGGAAGTTCTCCGCGGATCCCAGCGCGCGGCCGCCGGAGACGATGATTCGGGCGGCGGTCAGTTCGGGCCGCTCCGTCTTCGCGATCTCGGCGCCGACGAAGGAGGAAAGGCCGGGATCGGTCGCGGCGGGCGCGGCCTCGATCGGGGCGGAGCCGCCCTCGGCCGCCACGGGATCGAAGGAAGCAGCGCGGACCGTCAGCACCTTCTTCGGGTCGGACGAGGCGACAGTCGCGACCGCGTTGCCCGCGTAGATCGGCCGCTGGAAGATGTCGGCGTCCACGATCGCGGAGACGTCGGAAAGCGGCTGCACGTCGAGCAAGGCGGCCACACGAGGCATGATGTTCTTGCCGAGGGCGGAGCCAGGGGCACCAATGTGCGTGTAGCCATCGGCCATGCCGACGATCATCGCGGCGACGGGTTCGGCGAGCGGGTGTTCGACGGCGGCGTGGATGACCTTGGCGACGCCGGGCAGCTTCGCCGCGGACTGCGCCACGGAATCGGGGCCGGCGACGAGAAGGTGCACGTCACCCAGCTTCCCCATGGCCGCGACCGCGGAGCGCGTGGGCTGGGAGACCTTCTGGCCGTCGTGGTCGGCGAGGACGAGGACCGTCATCTCAGATCACCTTCGCTTCCGTGCGGAGCTTCTGGACCAATTCCTGGACGGAGCTGACCTTGACGCCCGCCTGGCGCTTCGACGGCTCCTCGACCTTGATGACGCGCAGCCGTGGCGACGGGTCCACGCCGAGGTCGGCGGGCTTCATCGTCTCGATCGGCTTCTTCCGCGCCTTCATGATGTTCGGCAGGGAGGCGTAGCGCGGTTCGTTCAGGCGGAGGTCGGTGGTGACGATCGCCGGCATCTTCAGGCGCACCGTCTCCAGCCCGCCATCCACCTCGCGCGTGACGTTCACGGCGTCGCCGGCGACCTCGACCTTGCTGGCGAAGGTGCCCTGGGCCCAGCCGAGCATCGCCGCCAGCATCTGGCCCGTGGCGTTCATGTCGTCGTCGATGGCCTGCTTGCCCATGACGACGAGGCCGGGCTGTTCCTTCGCAACGATGGCCTTGAGGATCTTGGCGACGGCGATCGGCTCGATCGTGCCGTCATGTTCCACCAGGATGCCGCGGTCGGCGCCCATGGCGAGGGCCGTGCGGATCTGCTCCTGCGCCTGGGCCGGGCCGATGGAGACGGCGACGATCTCCGTCGCGACGCCCTTCTCCTTCAGTCGCACGGCCTCCTCGACGGCGATCTCGTCGAAGGGGTTCATGGACATCTTGACGTTCGCCGTCTCGACGCCCGTGCCGTCCGGTTTGACGCGGACCTTGACGTTGTAGTCCACGACGCGCTTGACGGGAACGAGGAGCTTCATGGGCTGGCGGGGTATCCTGTCGGCCCCTCTCCGGGGGCTGTTCCCTCTTCGGGTCTGGGGACCGGGCCGGTCCCTGGCGATCAGGCGGGATCAGTGGGGCGCATTCCCGGCGATCTCGCACTTGCACAATCGTCGCCTATACGCCCCGCTTTACACCCCCGCAATACCGCAGCGGGGCGCCGGCGGCTCAGCGTCGAAGGGCGAGGAGCAGCAGCGCGAAGATCACGAGCGCCGCGCCCTGGAACAGCACGCGGTAGCGCATGAGGGTGTTCGATCGCTGCCCGCCGGAATCGCCGCCGCCGACCATCCCGACCATCCCCATGAAGAGGGTGACGAGGGTGGCGCCCATCGCGAGGACGAGGAGGATGGTGAGGAAGGTTGTCATGGTGACGACCATGTGGGGCGGCGGCGGGGGGCCACAACGGCCGCTATCGCGGGGCGGCGATGCGACGCCGGCCGCTTGAATCAGCACTGAAAACAAGGGTTTATGGCGCGTCGGAGCTCTTCTTCCGCCGGCCCAAGGTTTTCACGTCCGGGACAGGTTCGGGCCCCGCCATCTTCCGCACGACCGTCAGCAGCGCGGCCTTGGTCGGGAAGTCCAGGCCGCGGTAGGCGCGCAGCAAGGCCTCCTCGTCGCCGGCCAGCAGGCCGAGCGAGCCCTGCTCCTCCTCCAGCCATTCCTGCGGCGGGATCACGTCGGGATCCATGCCGACGAGGTAGGAGACGGAGGTGCCCAGCACCTCGGCCAGTCGCTGCAGGCGGGCGCCGCGCGGCGGCTGGGCCGTGCCGTCGCGCAGGCGCATCAGCAGGTCCGCCGGCAGGCCGGCGGACCGGAAGGCGGCTTCGGGGGAGAGTTCGAGGCGCTCGAGACGCGCCTCGATCAGCTCCACCATCCGGGGCGCGTCGGCGTTGAAGTCCTCGGGCACGCCCCCGGAACGTGCCGCGCCGGCGGCGGTTACGCCGCCGCCCGGATCGCCGCCGCCTTCACCTCGTCGGAGACGGCCGAGGCGAAGGTCTCGAAGTTCTTCTCGAACCGGGACTGCAGGTCGCGGGCGGTGCGGTCATAGGCCGCCTTGTCCGCCCAGGACTCGCGGGGGTTCAGGACGTTCTCCGGGACGCCCGGCACGCTCTTCGGGATGGCGAGGCCGAAGAAGGACTCGGTGACGAACTCGGCGTTCGCGAGCGAGCCGTCGAGCGCGGCACGGAGCAGGGCGCGGGTGTGCATGATGCTCATCCGCTGGCCCGTGCCGTAGGCGCCGCCGGTCCAGCCCGTGTTCACCAGCCAGACCTGCGCGCCGTCGCGGGCGATCAGGTTCGCCAGCATCTTGCCGTAGTTTTCCGGGTGCCGCGGCAGGAAGGGCGCGCCGAAGCAGGTCGAGAAGGTCGCCTGCGGTTCCTTGCCCAGCCCCTTCTCGGTGCCCGCGACGCGCGCCGTGTAGCCGGACATGAAGTGGTACATCGCCTGCGCCGGCGTGAGCTTGCTGATGGGCGGCAGCACGCCGAAGGCGTCGGCCGTCAGCATCACCACATTCTTCGGCTTGCCCGCCATGCCCGACGGCACGGTGTTCGGGATGAACTCGATCGGGTAGCAGGACCGGGTGTTTTCGGTGAGCGAGTTGTCCTCGAGGTCGAGGTGCCCGCGCTCGTCGGCGATCACGTTTTCCAGCACCGCGCCGAACCGGTGAGAGGCGTCCCAGATCTGCGGCTCGGCCTCACGCGAGAGCTTGATGACCTTGGCGTAGCAGCCGCCCTCGAAGTTGAAGACGCCGTTCTCGGACCAGCCATGCTCGTCGTCGCCGATCAGCGCACGCTCGGGGTCGGAGGACAGGGTCGTCTTGCCCGTGCCGGACAGGCCGAAGAACAGCGCGGTGTCGCCGGCCTTCCCGACGTTGGCCGAGCAGTGCATCGGCAGCACGCCGCGCGCCGGCAGCAGCCAGTTCATGACGGTGAAGATGCTCTTCTTGATCTCGCCGGCGTAGGACGTGCCGGCGATGCAGATCGTTTTCTTCGCGAAGGACAACGCGATGAGCGTGGTGGAGCCGGCGCGGCCGCCATCGGTCTCCGGGTTCGCCTCCATCTCCGGGGCGTGAAGGATGACGTAGTCCGGCTCGAAGCCCGCCAGCTCCTCCGCCTTCGGGCGGATGAACATGTTGCGGGCGAAGAGGGCGTGCCAGGCATTGGTCGTGACAAGCCGCACGCGGATGCGGTGCGCGGGGTCAGCGCCGGCGTAGAGGTCCTGCGTGAAGAGCTCGGACTGCGTGCCGAGGTAGCCGCGGACGCGGTCGGCGAAGGCGGCGAACTTCCCCGGGGCAAGCTTCTGGTTGACCTTGCCCCACCAGATTTCGTTCGTGACCTCCGGGTCGTCGGCCACGAACTTGTCCTGGACGGAACGGCCGGTGTGGACGCCCGTCACGCCGATGAAGGCGCCGTCGGCGGAGAGCCGGCCCTCGCCGCGCCGCATCGCCGCGGCGACGAGGCCCGGCGCGACGAGGTTGGCATGCACGGGCGCCGTGCTGGCGACCCCGGTGCCGGACAGGGCGCCGGCTGGGGTCACCCCCGCCGCGACGTGGAGGGTCTCGACGGGACGGACGGCGTTCATGCGAGGTCTTTCCTTGGCGATCTTCGGGGTCGCGTTACGACCGGGTAGACGTGGGACGTTGCACGCGGTGTCGCCGCGCATCCAGGCGAAAGTACGGCGTTCGCTTAGCGAACGGAAGCGGCTCGCCGAGGTCGCAACGTCACGGATCGGTGGCCTTCCGTTGTGCGCCGCAGCAAGACGGGATCCGCCATTGGGGCATGACTCGGCTCCGGGGCTTCACAGAGTTAAGTCAGGACTGGTGCTCGAAGCGGATCGTTCTCCAGGCTAACGTTCAAGCATTGAACGATAAGGGAACTTCCATGAACCCGTTTTCGCGCCGCGCCGCCCTCGCCGCAGGGACCGGCCTGCTCGCCCTGCCCCCTGCCCACGCGCAGATGCCGGAACGGCCGGTGCGCCTCGTCCTCGGCTTCCCGCCGGGAAGCGGGCCGGACGTCGTCGGCCGCATCCTGGCCGAAGCCCTGCGGGAGGGCGTGCCGGCGGGCGTCGTCGTGGACAACAAGCCCGGCGCCGCCGGCGCCATCGCGGCGGGGGAGATCGCCCGTTCCGCTCCCGCCGACGGAACCGCCCTGCTGTTCGGGGAAGTCTCGCAGCTCGCCATGGCGCCCTCCACCTACGCCCGGTTGCCCTATGACCCCTCCCGCGACTTCGCGGCAGTGGCGGAGGTCGCCGCGGCCGACTTCGCCTTCGTCGTTCCGGCGAACACGCCGGCGAACGACCTTGCTACCTACGTCGTCTGGGCACGGGCGCGGCCGCAGACCTTCATGGGCACGTTCGGCGCCGGGACGCCGGGGCATTTCGGGGCGGCCCTGCTGTCCAACGGGGCGGGGCTGCGCACCGAGGCCGTGCACTTCCGCGCCACGGGCGATGCGATGACGGCGATCCTGGGCGGCGACGTGCAGGGCATGTTCGGCACCGTCGCGCTCGTCGCCCCGCATGTCCGGGCGGGCCGGCTGAAGGCGCTGCTGGTGACGGGGCCGTCACGGTCGCCCCTGCTGCCGGAGGTCCCGACGGCAGCCGAGGCCGGGCAACCCGCGCTGGCCTTCCACGCCTGGTTTGGTCTCGTCGCGCCGGCGGCGACGCCGGCCCCTGTGCTGGACACGCTGGAAGCGGCGGTCCTGCGCGCCCTGGCCAGCCCGGCCACGCGCACGCGGATGGAGGACGCGGGCTTCCGCGTCGCCGCGAACGGCCGGCAGTCCTTCGCGGCAATGATGGCGGCCGAGCGGACCCGCTGGGCGGAGGTCGTCCGGGCCACCGGATTCCGCGCGCTCGAGTAGCCTGTCCCGGACGAAGTCGCGCCCAGATCCCGCCGCCCAGACCCCGCACGAGGAGCCGTGTGTTGCTGACCCTGTTCATGGCGTCCGGATCCAGTTCGATGGCCCCGCACATCGCGCTGCGCGAGGTCGCTGCGTCCTTCGAACTTTGCCCGATCTCCCTCTCGCGCCGTGAGCAGCGCGATCCGGCCTACCTGGCGATCAATCCGGAGGGGAAGGTTCCCACCCTCCTGGTCGATGGGCGCCCGCTGACGGAGGTCGCGGGCATTCTCTTCTACCTGGCGCGGCGCTTCCCCGCCGCTGGGCTGCTGCCCGCGGGCGAAGTAGAGGCCGAGGCGCAGGTGGTGTCGTGGATGTCGAGCCTCGCCACGACCGTCCACCCGGCGCGGCGACAGGGGCTCGACCATGCGCGCCGGGTCTGGGCGGTCGTGGAGCGGCGGCTCGACGGGCGCGAATGGACCGTGGGCGATCGCCCCTCCGTCGCGGACATCCACCTGTTCCGGCTGTTCTGGCGCCTGCGGCGCTCCGCCGATCTTGCACCCGGCGAATTCCCCGGCCTGACGGACCACCACGATCGCATGATGGCACGGCCATCGGTCATCGAGACGATCGCGGCGGAGGAAGCCATCGGGTACGAACTGCCCGCCTGACCTTCCCCGCCCGGCGTCAGACCGCGAAGATGCGGATGCGGACGCTGTCGGGACGGCGCTCTCCGAGTCCCAGGAACAGGCTCCGCGTCAGCCAGGCATGGGCAGGCGTTGCCGTTTCGAAAACCGGGGCGGTGCGGAAGTAGACGCGGTCCGGCGGGACGGGTTCGCCGCGCAGCAGCCGTGCCATGTCCTCCGGCGCGGCGTGGCGCAGGCCGCGGTTGACGACGTAGACCAATGCGCCGTCGGAGAGGCGCAGCGCATAGCGCGCCTCGATCTCCGCGACGCCGTCCGGGCGGATGAGTTGGTAGTCGGCGCCGCCGGGGAGGACCTCGCCCGTCAGGCGGGGACCGGTGAGGCTGCCGCCGAGGATGGGAATGACCCGACGCTCCCCGTTCGGCCCGGGGCCGAGGCTCAGAGGCGGGCCGACGACCACCTCCAGCTCGGCGACGAAGTCCGGGGTGGGGTCGGTCACGCCGCCGCGGCCCGGGCCGCCCGGACCGCGGTGACCAGCGCGTCGCGGACCTCGCCGGCGGTCCGCGCCGGCTGCCGGAAGGGCATGAAGCGCACCTCCTCCTCGGCGCGGACCAGATCGCAGCCGTCGGGCGAGAGGTTGGCCATGCGCCACGCGCCCTCCCCGCCCCCGAGGTGCCGGGCAATGGCGGCGAGGGCGTCGGCGTGGTCCTCGTTCACGTGGGCCAGGACATCCGCTTCCGCCTCGGCCAGGGCCGCGACCGCCTCGGCCGGCGGGGCCAGGTCCGCGGCGCGGAGCCGGTGCGCTGCCGCGAAACCCCCGACCAGCAGCCCGCCGCCCGGCGTGATGCGCCAGAGGGAGAAGTCGCCGAAATCGGCATAGAGCGCGGCGTATGGGTGGCGCCCGAGCCAGCGCGCCTTCAGGGCCGGGTCGTCCACCTGCTCCGCAATGCCCGTCACGCTGACCCGCGGCGCGGTCTGCGGGTTGGCGTCGGCGGCCGGTCCTGCCGCCAGAAGGGCGCAGCGGGCCTCGGCCGTCAGGTGTCGGGTATGGGCGGAAAGGGTCGAAAGCCAGAGCAGGATCGTCCCGTCCGGCGCTACGGCCGGGGTCACGAGGGCAACGAAGGGCGCCCCGCCTTCCATCACCGTGGCCAGCGTCGCGGCGCCCGCCGAACGCAGGAGGTGGCGGGCCGTCAGCCCGTGATCGGGTGCCGTTTCGGTCACGGTGTCCTCACGCTTTCGCCATCATCGGCAGCCAGTCTGCGATGAAAGGGAGAGATGCCGATGACGACCGCCGCCGAAACAGTCATATCGGGTCACAAGACTGCCAACCGGGAGACCCGGCCCCCCATGCCGCACACCATCGCGCTCGTCGACGATGACCGCAACATCCTGACCTCCGTCTCCATGACGCTTGAGCAGGAGGGCTTCACGGTCCGCACCTACACGGACGGGGAGAGTGCCCTGCAGGGGCTGATGTCGCGGCCCGCGGACCTCGCGGTGCTCGACATCAAGATGCCGCGGATGGACGGGATGGAGCTGCTCCAGCGCCTCCGCCAGCGGTCGCAGATGCCCGTCATCTTCCTGACGTCGAAGGACGACGAGCTGGACGAGCTGATGGGCCTGCGGCTCGGCGCCGACGACTACATCACCAAGCCCTTCTCCCAGCGCCTGCTGCTGGAGCGCATCCGCACCCTGCTGCGCCGGAACGAGGCCTCGCGCGCCGAGGGCAGCGGCACGCCGGCAGGCGGCGTGATCGCGCGCGGTGACCTGGTGCTGGACGAGACGAAGCACACCTGCGCCTGGAAGGGGAAGCCGGTGCAGCTGACCGTCACCGAGTTCCTGCTGGTGAAAGCGCTGGCGCTGCGCCCGGGCATGGTGAAGAACCGCGACCAGCTGATCGATGCGGCCTATGGCGAGAACATCTACGTGGACGACCGCACGATCGACAGCCACGTCAAGCGCGTGCGCAAGAAGTTCCGCGCGGTGGACGACGAGTTCGGGCAGATCGAGACGCTGTACGGGATCGGGTACCGGTACAAGGAGGCCTGACGCGCGATGCTCCGCCCCTCCCTCATGCTCGTCCTTCTCGCCCTCGGCGGCTGCGGCGATGGCGGATGGCCGCAGGCCATCACGGTCGGCGGGGCCGGGCCGGCGCGCGGCACTTTGACCGGGGAGGAGGTCAACGACCTCCGCACCGCCCGGACGCGGCTGGAACGTCAGGCCCCGCCGACGAACCGTCCCTGACGGCGGGGCGGCGCGGGACCATGCGCGCCCCGTGGGTTTCCAAGCCGGCCACGTGCTAAGCAGACCGTGACGGAGGTTCCATGCCCGACGCCAGCGGCCCGGTGACGACCGCCCTACCGCCGGCCATCCCGGCGGAGCGGCGCGGGACGAACCGGCGCGTCTCCCCGCTGCTGCGGCGCATCCTTCTGGTAAACATGCTGCCGCCCTTCCTGCTGGTGGCGACGCTTCTCTACCTCGACCAGTACCAGGACGGGCTGCTGGCGGCGGAGGTCGCGGGCCTGCGGACCCAGGCGCGCATCTACGCCAACGGCATCGCGGAAGCGGCGGTACGCATCCAGGACGACCGCGCCCAACTGGTGCCGGAGACCGCGCGACCCCTGCTGCGCCGCCTGACGGAGCCCAGCCCGGGGACCCAGGCCAAGCTCTTCGACACGACGGGCCTGGTCATCGCCGACAGCCGCGTGCGCGAAGGCCCGGGCGGCACGATCGTGACGGAGCCGCTGCCTCCGCCCGCGGAACCGGGGCCGGTCACGGGAACGCTGGGCCGGCTCTACGAACGCGTGCTGGACTGGCTGCCGCGGCCCCGCGTTTCCGGCCCCGCCGTGGTGGTGGACGAGACGCCCGGCGCGCCGTCCTTCGATTGGCAGCCGGACCTCGGCCCCGAGCGGCGGGAAGAACTGCGACTGGCGCTGGAGGGCGGCGTGAACCCCTACGTCCGGCGCACCTCGGATGGCCGCCTCCTGGTCTCGGTGGCGGAACCCGCCCGGCGCGCCAACCAGTCGGTCGGAATCATCCTCCTGACGCGGGAGGCGCGGGAGGTGGACCAGCGGCTGCTGGAAATCCGCGCCTCCGTCCTCGCGCTGTTCGGGATCGCGCTGGTGCTGACGGTCGCGCTCTCGGCCTATCTCGCGCGCACGCTGGCGTCGCCGATCCTCGCACTCGCCCAGGCAGCCGCGGCGATGCGGCAGGGCAAGGGGCGCGGCGGGTCCATCCCCGTCCCGATCATGGCGCGGCAGGACGAGATCGGCGTGCTCGCGCGGGACCTCCAGGCCAGCGCCACCGCGCTCTGGGCCCGGGTGGACGCGAACGAGCAGTTCGCGGCGGACGTCGCGCACGAACTCAAGAACCCCCTGACCTCCGTCCGCTCGGCGATCGAGACGCTGCGGCGCGTGGAGGACCCGGAGCAGCACAAGCGCCTGCTCGCGATCATCGCGGAGGACGCGGTCCGGATGGACCGGCTGATCGGCGACATCTCGGACTCGTCGCGGGTGGATGCCGAACTGTCGCGCGCCGTGGCCGGGCCGGTGGAAGTGGCACCGATCCTCGACACGCTGGCGGAACTGCACAACGCGACGCGGCGCGCCGACGATCCGGTCATGGAACTGGACGCGCCGCCGAGCCTCGTCGTGCGCGGCGTGGAGGATCGGCTCGTGCAGGTCTTCCGCAACCTCCTGGGCAACGCGGTGTCCTTCTCGCCGCCCAACGGCCGGGTGTTCGTCCGTGCGCGGGTCACGGGCGCTATTGCGGAACTCGCGGTCGAGGACGACGGGCCTGGCATCCCCGAGGCGAAGCTTGAGGGCATCTTCAACCGCTTCTACTCCGAGCGGCCGCGCGGCGAGCGCTTCGGGCAGCATTCGGGCCTTGGCCTTTCCATCTCACGCCAGATCGTCGAGGGCCTTGGCGGGCGGATCACGGCGGAGAACCGCCGGCGGGACGACGGCACGGTCGCCGGCGCCCGCTTCGTGGTGCGGCTGCCCGTCGGCTAATGCGCTTCCACGCCTGACTTTGGTCAGGCGCGGCGTCCTTGCACTCCGTTCTCAAGCGCGGATTCACCGCTGCGAATGATTCCGCTCTCCGCCGGTCTGCTCCAGCACCACGCCCGCAGGTTGTTCTGCGCGCCCGGCCTAACCGGGCCGCGGCGAGGGCGTCGTGGCGACGAGGCCTGGTCGGGATGGCGGGCCGGCGCGGCCCAGGTGCTGGTCGGGCCCTTGCTCCCCCGCCTTGCCGGATCGGGCCGGCCCTGGAGGAAGGCGAAGGCGCAATGTGGCGCCGGATCGGACCGGCGGCGGATCACCCGGGGCGATTACGGCCCGGCGGCACCGCTCGCGCCAGCCAGCCCCATCCGCGCCGCGGTCGCCATCCGGTCCACACGCTCGTTCATCGGGTCGCCGGAATGGCCCTTCACCCAGCGCCAGTCCACCTGGTGCGGCTTCGCGGCGGCCAGCAGACGCTGCCACAGCTCGTAATTCGCGACAGGGTCCTTCGCCGCGTTGCGCCAGTTGTTCCGGACCCAGCCGTGCACCCAGCGCGTGACGCCGTTGCGGACGTATTCGCTGTCCGTGTGCAGGACGACGCGGCATGGGCGCGAGAGGGCTTCCAGCGCCGAAGCGGCGGCGGTGAGTTCCATCCGGTTGTTCGTCGTGGCGGGATCGGCGCCCGACAATTCCTTCTCATGCGCGCCGAAGCGCAGCACGGCCGCCCAGCCGCCGGGGCCGGGATTGGGCTTGCACCCGCCATCGGTCCAGATCTCGACCGCGGGGGCCGGAACGTCAGAGGCCATAGGCGCCGGGTCCTTCGGCCTGGGCGTGGAAGCGAAGGCGCCGCAGGTATTCCATCGGGTCCTTCCGCGTCACCAGCGCGCCAGGCGGCGTATTGGTCCAGTCGTAAAGACGTGTCAGGAGGAAACGGATCGCTGCGCCGCGGCACAGCACGGGCAGCGCGTTCCGCTCCGCCTCGGTCAGCGCGCGTCTCGCGGCGTAGCCGCGCAGCAGCGCGCGCGCCTTCGTCACGTTGAACTGCCCCGCGTTGCTGAAGCGATCGGGCTCGAAGCACCAGGCGTTCAGGCAGACCGCGATGTCGTAGGCCAGCAGGTCCGTGCAGGCGAAGTAGAAGTCGATCAGGCCGGAGACGCGCGGCTGCCGGTCCGCGTCGTCGAGGAAGAAGACGTTGTCCGGGAACAGGTCGGCATGGATGTGCCCGCGTGGCAGGTCGCGCGGCCAATCCTGCAGGATGCCGCGCAGCTGCGCGTCCAGCTCGTCGCAGAGCCCGGCCTGCACCGTGTCGCCGTTCGGCCGGCAGCGCTCCAGCAGCGGCGCCCATCCCGCCGGCCCCAACGCGTTGGGACGCTCGATATCGTACCCCTCGCCCGCCGCATGCAGGGCGGCGAGCGCGGCGCCGAGCGGCGCCATGTGCGCCACCCCCGGCCGCCGCGGCCACACGCCGGGCAGGAAGGTGCAGATCGCCGCGGGACGCCCCGCGAGTTCCCGCAGCGCCTCGCCGTCCAGCCCCGCGACGGGTTCCGGACAGGCCAGGCCGTGCCGCGCGAGGTGGCGCATCAGCCCGAGGAAGTAGGGCAGTTCCTGCGGGTCCACCCGCTTTTCGTAGAGTGTCAGGATGAAGTCGCCGGCCGTCGTGCGCAGCGCGTAATTCGAGTTCTCCACCCCCTCCGCGATGCCCCGGAAGGCAAGGAGTTCGCCGAGTTCGTAGCCGGAGAGAAAGGCGCGCAGCGCCTCGTCCGAGACTTCGGTATAGACGGCCATGGATGCGCGGCGGGAGTGGCCCGGCTGGCGGCGCTTGGCAAGCCCGTCGGCGCAGGCGCGATCACCAAAGCCGGAAGGCATCGCGACGGCGCGCCCGATCGGCTTGCGCGATTCCACCTTCGACCCCACCCTCCGGCCGAGGATCGCCGCACCGGCGCGGCGTCCGGCGTGGAAGCCCTGCCCATGTCGTCCGAAACCTTCGTCCTCCTGAACAGCATCCTTACGATGGGCGTGCCGATCCTGTGGTGCCTTTACGAGCTCTGGTCGCTGGGCCGCGCGCGGTCCGGCCGGGACGACCGTCGCGCCCCCGAGCCGCCGGCGCCCAAGCCCCTGCCGGATTGCCTCATTCCCAAGCCGATCGTGCGGCAGCGGGTGCTGGAGGACGCCTGACACGGCCGCACCAACGCCGTCTTGAGCGCCCGGCGGATCGAGTCGCCGCGGCCTCTACCCCCACGCATTCCGGCGGGCCTCGGCGCGCGGCATAAGCGCGGCGTCGTCCCCCGAGGCCCGCATGTCCGCCCCGCCCATCCCCACGCTCGTCACGGAGCGCCTGACGCTCCGCGCGCCCGTCGAGGCGGATTTCCCGGCCTATGCCGCCCTCATGGCCTCGGCCCGCGCGACCTGTATGGGCGGGCCTTTCGACCGGCGCGTGGCCTGGGGGATGTTCTGCCACGACCTCGCCTGCTGGCGCCTCTACGGCCACGGCGCGCTGATGCTGGCCGTCCGCGCGACGGGCGAATGCGTCGGCGGCGTCAGCATCAGCCACGGCCCGCTCTTCCCCGAAAAGGAACTGGGCTGGCAGGTCTACGAAGGGAACGAAGGGCGGGGCTACGCCACGGAGGGCGCGCGCGCCCTGCGCGACTGGGCGGCACGCACCCTCGGGCTGCGTGGCCTCGTCAGCTATGTGGACCCGCGCAACCACCGCTCGGCGGCCGTGGCGGAACGCCTCGGCGCGGTGCTCGATCCCGCCGCGCCGAAGCAGGATCCGGACGACCTGGTCTACCGCCACCCCGCATGAACGGGGCCCGGAACGGGTCGCCTACTTCGCGACGGCGGGCTGCTCCGCGAGGCCGGCCGGCAGCTTGAAGGTCACCCGCTCCTCCGCGACGATCACGTCCTCCGTTGTCACCGCGAACCGCTCGCGCAGGCAGGACAGAACTTCCTCGACCAGCACCTCCGGCGCGCTGGCGCCGGCCGTCACGCCGATCACCCGCAGCCCGTCGGCCAGCGCCGGGTCGAAGTCGCGCCCGCGCGGCACCAGCACGGCGCGGGGACAGCCGGCGCGCTCCGCGACCTCCCGCAGCCGGACGGAGTTGGAGGAGTTCTTGGCACCGACCACGACGATCAGTTCCGCCCGTCCGGCGATCGCCTTCACGGCGGCCTGACGGTTGGTCGTCGCGTAGCAGATGTCCTCCTTCACCGGGCTGCTGATCTCCGGGAAGCGGTCCTGCAGGACGGCGATGATCTCCGCCGTGTCGTCCACGGACAGCGTTGTCTGCGTCGTGAAGGCGATCCGGCCGGGCGGCGGCGTCACGGTGCGCGCGTCCTCCACGCCCTCGACAAGCGTCACCTGGCCGGGCGGCAACTGGCCCATCGTGCCGATGACCTCGGGGTGGCCGGCATGGCCGATGAGCAGGATATGCGCACCGGAGGCGTGGTGGCGCTCGGCCTCCCGGTGCACCTTGCTCACCAGCGGGCAGGTGGCGTCGAGGTACATCATCCGTCGCGCCCGCGCCGCGGCCGGCACGGCCTTGGGCACGCCGTGGGCCGAGAAGACGACGGGCTGGCCGTCATCGGGGATTTCGTCCAGTTCCTCGACGAAGACGGCGCCCTTGGCTTCCAGGCCCTCGACGACGAAGCGGTTGTGGACGATCTCGTGCCGCACGTAGACCGGCGCGCCGTAGCGGGCGATCGCCTCCTCCACGATCTTGATCGCGCGGTCCACGCCCGCGCAGAAGCCACGCGGCCCGGCGAGGAGCACCGTCAGCGGCGGCTTCGCTCCGGTGGTCGGCGGCGCGGCGGGGTTTGCGAACTCGGCCATGGCGTGCGACTTGGTCCTCCTACGCGGGCGCGAACAGCCCCCGGCGAGACCGGGCGGGGCGGGGCGCGAACGCTCCCTACACCGGTTCGGGGCCGATTGTCGTCGGCCCGGGCGGGGATGGGCTGTGCTTGACGAACCCGGTCCACCGCGTCGGGCAGCCCCTCCCCGCGCGGACCGGGGCCGCCAGGGGCGGCAGGGCCGCGGCAAACCCGATGAGGCCCAGGCTGGTGAGGCGCAGGCTGACGATGACGAAGACGGCGGTTCCCGCGGCCCTCCTGGCGCTCGGCCTCCTCGCGGGCTGCGGCTCGGGCACCGGAATCCCGACGCCTCCCCCGCGGGCCCCGTGCCCGAGCGCGGGCATCCTGTCAGACGCCGCGGACCTCACCCGCTACCGCGCGGGGGCAGCCGCCGACATCTCGACGACGGAACTGGAGGCGCGGATCGTCGGTCTGGACCGGCGCTGCGACTTCGCACCGCGGAACGCCGGCCTTGAGGTCACCGTCCGGGTCCGGGTGCAGGCGCAGCGCGGGCCGGCGCTGGCAGGCACGTCCGCCCGGATCCCCTATTTCGTCGCGGTCACGGACCGGGAGGAGAACCGGGTCTTCAGCCGCGGCACCGACGCCGTGACGGTGAACCTGCCGCGGAACGGCACCGGCGACTCCGTCCTGGGGGAGGAGATCAGCGTCCTCATCCCCGGCGACCCGAACGTCGCGGCCACGCGGCGTATCGTGGTGGGCTTCGTGCTCACGCCCGAGGAGGTCGCGCTGAACCGGCGCCGGGGACCGCGGAGCTGACGCAGCTGGCGGCGACGCTCCATGTCGTCACCCACCCGGAGGTCGTCATCGACCCGGCGGTGCCGGTGCCCCGCTGGCCGCTGACGGAGGTGGGCATCCGCCGCATGCGGGCCCTGGCCACCTGGTTCGACGCGGTCCCGCCGGCCGCCGTCTGGGCCAGCACGGAGACGAAGGCGATCGAGGGCGCCGGCATCGTCGCCAGGCGCTTCGGCCTGCCCGTCCACGTGCTGGACGGGCTCGGCGAGAACGACCGCAGCAGCACAGGCTACCTGCCGCTGGACGCCTTCCAGGCCATGGCCGACGCCTTCTTCGCCCGCCCGGACGAGGAGGTGCGGGGGTGGGAGAGCGCGCGCGCCGCCCAGGCGCGGATGGTCGCGTCCGTGAGCGAGGTTCTGCGCGAGTCGCCGCCGGGGGATGTCGTGGTCGTCGCCCACGGCGCCGTGTCCGCGCTGCTGCGGTGCCACCTGGCGGGCGCAGCGATCTCCCGGGCGTGGGACCAGCCGGGGGCGGGGTACCTTTTCGCCGTGGCTCGTGACGCCTTCCCGGGACCGGGCGTCGCGACGGAATGGGTCGCGTTGCCCCCAGGTTGAGGTTGCGCGGGGCGCGGCATTCGGGCATGCCCGTCTCACCCGTTGATCCCGCGCGGGAGAGAGGGGACCTTTCTTCGAGAGGGTTTCCCCCGCCGAAGGCGCAACCGGCCCCCGGAAACGCTCAGGCAGAAGGACCGCGCGGGGAAGGGACCTCTGGAAAGCCCGGGGCCGGACCATGGCAGCATGGGCGGCCTCGGCACCGACGGAGTAAGGCGGTTCGCCGCCGAATCTCTCAGGGACCGGGACAGAGGGGGGCCACGGACTCAACCGGCCGCGGAGGCGGTCACGGGGGAATCGTGGCCGATACCGAAGCGCTGCTGGAAACGCCGCTCGCCGCCCTGCACCGGGAACTCGGCGCGCGGATGGTGCCCTTCGCGGGCTACGCCATGCCGGTCGAATACAAGGGTGGGCAGTACCCCGCGGGCATCCTGGCGGAGCACCTGGCCTGCCGCGCGGGCGCCGCACTCTTCGACGTGTCCCACATGGGCCAGGCGCATATCGTCGGCGACGGCGCGGCGACGGCGCTGGAGCGGATCACGCCAGCGGAGGTCCAGGCGCTGAAGCCGGGCCGTCAGCGCTACGGGCTGCTGATGACGGAAGCTGGCGGCATCCTCGACGACTTCATGGTCGCCAATCTCGGCGACCGGCTGTTCGTCGTGCTCAACGCGTCCCGCAAGGCGATGGACGTGGCGGCGATCGGGGCGGCGCTGCCGGCGGGCGTGCGGATCACGCCGCACCCGGACCGCGCGCTGCTGGCGCTGCAAGGGCCGGGGGCGGAGGCGATCCTCGCGACGCTCGCCGAGGGGATCGCTGCCATGCCCTTCATGGGCGTGCTGGAGACGTCCGTCGCGGGCGCGCCCGCGCTCGTCACGCGGTCCGGCTACACCGGCGAGGACGGGTTCGAGATCGGCCTCTACGCCGCGGATGCGGAACGGGTGGCACGGGCGCTGCTCACGGCCGGCGCGACGCCGGCGGGGCTCGGGGCTCGGGATTCACTGCGGCTGGAGGCGGGGCTGCCGCTCTACGGGCAGGACATCGACGAGACCACGTCCCCCGTGGATGCCAACCTGACCTTCACCATCGGCAAGCGCCGCAAGATGGCCTGGGACTTCCTCGGCGCGGATCGCGTGCGGGAGGACCTGGACAACGGGCCGAAGCGGCTTCGCGTCGGCATCCTGCCGGACGGCCGCCAGCCCGTGCGGGCAGGCGCGGAGATCGGCGCGGACGGCACGGCGGTCGGCACCGTGACGTCCGGCACCTTCGGGCCTTCGCTGAACGCGCCCTGCGCCATGGGATACGTCGCGCGGGAACACGCGGCCGACGGCACGGCACTGGAATTGCTCGTCCGCGGCCGTGCCATCCCCGGCCGCGTCGCCCCCACCCCCTTCGTCCCGCACCGCTACAAGCGCGGCGTCGCCGCCGCCTGAACCGATCGCCTGAGGAACCCCGGAATGTCGGAACTCCGCTACGCCGCCAGCCATGAATGGGTCCGCCTCGAGGGCGGGACCGCGACGGTCGGCATCTCCACCCACGCCGCGGAGGCGCTGGGTGACGTCGTCTTCGTGGACCTGCCGCAGCCGGGCCGCGAGGTCGGGCCGGCGAGGCCGTGGCCGTCGTCGAGAGCGTGAAGGCGGCCTCCGACGTCTACGCGCCGATCGGCGGACGCATCACCGAGGTGAACGGGGCGCTGACCGACGACCCGGCCGGCGTGAACCGGGACCCGCAGGGCGAGGGATGGTTTTTCAGGATGGCGCCGAAGGATGCGTCGCAGGCGTCGTCGCTGATGGACGAGAGGGCCTACGCCGCGCATGCGGTGGCCGGGTCGTGACCGCGTCCGATCGCGGAGCGGTGGAGCCGCGGAGCGTGAATCGGCCGCAGGACAGCGCACTAAAGGAACTTGCCTCGCTTGAGGCGGCCGACTCCTTCGTCGCCCGCCACATCGGGCCGAACGAGGCGCAGGTCGCGGCCATGCTGCGCGCCGTCGGGGCGTCGAGCCTGTCCGAACTTGCGGACCGGACGGTGCCCGCGGCGATCCGCGACGACCATCTCGGCGCGCTGCCGCCGGCGGTGGACGAGGCGACGGCGATCGCCGAACTCCGCGCGTTGTCGGAGAAGAACGAGAGCCTCCGCTCCCTCATCGGCACGGGCTACCACGGCACCCACGTCCCGCCGGTGATCCAGCGCAACGTCCTGGAGAACCCGGGCTGGTACACGGCCTACACGCCCTACCAGGCCGAGATCGCGCAGGGCCGCCTGGAAGCGCTCGTGAACTTCCAGACGATGGTCGCGGACCTGACGGGTCTGCCGGTCGCCAACGCGTCGCTGCTGGACGAGGCGACGGCGGCCGCCGAGGCGGTGCACCTCGCGCTCGCGTCGCACAAGGGCAAGTCGCTTGACCTGATCGTCGCGGCGGACCTGCACCCGCAGGTCATCGCGGTGGTGCGGACGCGGGCGGAGCCGCTGGGCATCGCCGTGCACGCCACGGCACCGGCCGAGATCGCGGCGGCCTGCACGTCGAGGAAGCCCTTCGCCGTGATCCTCTCCTACCCCGGCACGACCGGCGAGGTGCGGGACATCGCGCCGGAGATCGCGAAGGCCCAGGCGGCCGGCGCGATGGCGATCGTCGCGGCGGATATCCTGGCGCTGACGCTGCTGACGCCACCGGGAGAGATGGGCGCCGACGTTGTCGTCGGGACGACGCAGCGCCTCGGTGTGCCGATGGGCTATGGCGGCCCGCACGCGGCCTACATGGCGGTGAAGGATTCGCTGAAGCGGCTGATGCCCGGGCGGCTCGTCGGCGTCTCGGTGGACGCGGCGGGGCGACCGGCGATGCGGCTGGCCCTGCAGACCCGCGAACAGCACATCCGGCGCGAGAAGGCGACGAGCAACATCTGCACGGCGCAGGTCCTGCTGGCCGTCATGGCCGGGATGTATGCGGTCTGGCACGGGCCGGAGGGGCTGACGCGCATCGCGCGGCGCGTGCACCTGCTGGCCTCGCTCTACGCCGACTGCGCGCGTCGCGCCGGCTTCCGCCTGCGTCACGACGCCTTCTTCGACACGGTCTGCATCGAGGCCGGCGCGCGCGCCGACGCGGTGATGGTCTACGCCCGCGCGGCCGGCTTCAACCTGCGCCGCGTGGACTCACGGACGGTCGCCGTCTCCTTCGACGAGACGGTGACGCGGCAGGACCTCATCGCCCTCGTCGCCGCGCTCTGCGAGGCGGCGGGGACGGATCGGATCGGCCTCGGCGAGCTGGATGGCGGCGAGTGCCTGCCGGCCGACCTGGTGCGCCGCGGCCGCTTCCTGACCGCCGGCGTCTTCAACACGCACCGGTCGGAGCACGCGATGCTCCGCTACCTCAAGTCGCTGGAGGACAAGGACGTCGCGCTGAACCGCAGCATGATCCCGCTGGGGTCCTGCACGATGAAGCTGAACGCGACGGCCGAGATGATGCCGGTGACCTTCCCGGGCTTCGGCGACATCCACCCCTTCGCGCCGGTGGATCAGGCGCAGGGCTACCTGGAACTGGTGCGGCGCCTCGAATCCTGGCTTTGCGCCTGCACCGGCTTCGCGGCGGTGTCGCTGCAGCCCAATGCCGGGTCGCAGGGGGAATATGCGGGCCTGCTGGCGATCCGCGCCTATCACCGCGCGCGCGGGGATGCACACCGGGACGTCTGCCTCATCCCGTCCTCCGCCCATGGCACCAACCCCGCCTCGGCCGTGATGGCGGGAATGCGGGTCGTCGTCGTGGGCTGCGACCGGGACGGCAACGTGGATCTCGGTGACCTCGAGGCGAAGGTCGCGCAGCACGCCGAGAACCTCTCGGCGCTGATGGTCACCTATCCTTCCACCCACGGCGTGTTCGAGGAAGCGATCCATACGATCTGCGACCGCGTCCACGCGGCGGGCGGGCAGGTCTACATGGACGGCGCGAACATGAACGCGCAGCTCGGCCTGACCTCGCCGGCGGCGATCGGTGCCGACGTGTGCCACCTGAACCTGCACAAGACCTTCTGCATCCCGCATGGCGGCGGCGGTCCCGGCGTCGGGCCGATCGGCGTCGCGGCGCATCTGGCACCGTACCTGCCGAACCATCCGATGCTGGCGGAGGCCGGGCCGCCGACGGGGTATGGGCCGGTCTCCGCGGCGCCCTTCGGCTCCGCTTCCATCCTGCCGATCTCCTACGCCTATATCCGCATGATGGGGGCGGCGGGGCTTCGGCGGGCGACGGAGGTCGCGATCCTCAATGCGAACTACCTCGCGGGGCGGCTCGCGCCGCACTACCCCATTCTGTACCGCGGCCTGAACGACATGGTCGCGCACGAGTGCATCCTGGACTGCCGCGCCTTCCAGCAATCGGCGGGCGTGACGGTGGAGGACATCGCCAAGCGCCTGCAGGACTACGGCTTCCACGCCCCGACCATGTCCTGGCCGGTCGCGGGCACGCTGATGGTGGAACCGACCGAGAGCGAGCCGCAGGAGGAACTGGACCGCTTCGCCGAGGCCATGATCGCGATCCGCGCGGAAATCCGCACGATCGAGGAAGGCCGTGCCGACCGCGCCGACAACCCGCTGAAGAACGCGCCGCACACCGCGGCGGAGGTCGTCGCGGACACCTGGTCGCACGCCTACACGCGCGAACAGGCCGCCTTCCCCCTGCCCTGGGTGCGAACTGCGAAGTACTGGCCGCCGGTGAAGCGCGTGGACAACGTCTACGGCGACCGCAACCTCGCCTGCACCTGCGCGCCGCTGGAGGCCTACATGGAGCCGCCGCGCATGGCGGCGGAATGAGCGGCAAGACCCTGCCCGGCGGCTGGACCCTGCTGTCCAGCCGCACGGCGCTGAAGGACCGTTGGATCAACGTTTCCGCCGATGCGGTGCGGGACCTCCGGGGCAACGTCCTCGACCCCTTCTACGCGCTGACCTATCCGGACTGGGTTCAGGTCGTCGCGATCACGCCCGCCGAGGAACTGGTCCTGGTGCGGCAATACCGGCACGGCGCGCAGGCGGTGACGCTTGAACTGCCGGCCGGCGCGATCGACGCGGCCGACGCCGACCCGACCGTGGCCGCCGCGCGCGAGCTGCGCGAGGAGACGGGTTACGAAGCGCCGTCCTACCGCGTGATCTCCAGCCTCCACCCCAACACCGCGACGCACCGCAACCGGTCCCACGCGGTTCTGGCCGAAGGTGCGGTCCTGCGGCACGACACGGCGCACGAACCGGGTGAGGACATCACGGTCGAGCTCTGGCCGCTGGACCGCGTGGTCCGCGGGCTGTCGGAGGGCTTGCTGCCACAGGCCATGCACGTGTCCGGGCTGCTGCTCGCGCTGGCGGCGAGCGGGCGTCTCGACCTCTCGTTGCGGAGTCCCGGATGACCGTTCGCATCATGCCCGCGGAACAGCGCCACCGCGCGGAGTGGGACACGCTCTACGCCGCTTACGCCGAGTTCTACGGGGTGACGCAGACGCCGGAGATGCGGGACCGCGTCTGGTCATGGATCCACGACCCCGCGCACGAGACCCGCGCCTTCATCGCGGAGGACGAGGGCGGCCACGCCGTCGGCCTCGCGCATTTCCGCCCCTTCGCGCGACCGTTATCCGCGACGGTCGGGGGTTATCTCGACGACCTCTTCGTCTCCCCCCACATGCGTGGCGCACGCGTCGCCGACGCGCTGATCGCCGCGCTGGCCGAGGAAGGCCGCCGCCAGGGCTGGAGCGTCATCCGCTGGATCACCGCCGACACGAATTACCGGGGACGGGCCGTCTACGACCGCGTGGCCAAGCTGACACCCTGGCGGACCTACGACATCCCGCTGACCTGACGCGGCGCGCGGTCCTCGTCGGCCCGGTGGTCCTCACGGGCTGCGCCGCCGCCGCGCAGCCAAGCACGGGAATCGTTCGCATCCAGCCGAACAGCATCAACGAGGCCCGTGTCACCGAGGAACGCGGGGTATGGCGCGACTCCCGCCGCGCACGCGACATCCCCGTCCTGACACGTGCGCCGCCCGGTCCGGGTCCCTTCCCCGCCGTCATCGTCTCCCACGGTCTCGGCGGCTCTCGCGAGGGCCTGGCCTATCTTGGCCGGGCGCTGGCGAATGCAGGCTACGTCGCCATCCACCTGCAACATGTCGGCACCGACGACAGCCTCTGGCGCAACGGCGGCGCCGGCCTTGCCGCCGGCGCGCTGGACGTGCAGGGCGCGCTGGACCGGCTGCTCGACACGAAGTTCGCGCTCGACAATCTGCCGCCGAGCGCCGACGCGCAACGTATCGCCATCGCCGGTCATTCCTACGGCGCCTGGACCGTCCAGCACATGCTCGGCGAACGGCTTCCGGGCGGCGACCGCGGCCTCGGCCTGCCTGACCCGCGGCTGAAGGCCGGGATCGCGCTCTCCCCGATCCCGGCGCGCGGCCTGCCGCCGCGGCTGGCCTATGGCGGCATCGTCGCGCCGGTGCTGCACGTCACCGGCACGAATGACGGGGGGTACATCGAAGGCGTGCAGCCCCGCGACCGCCGTGCGCCCTTCGAGGGCTCGGCGGGACCCGCCGCCCTCGCCGTGCTGGACGGCGCCGTCCACCAGTCCTTCGCGGACGAGGCCGCGGCCGGCCCGCGCTTCTCGGACCCCACCTACCACCCGCGCACCGCCGCCCTGTCCGTTACCTTCCTCGACGCCGTCCTGCGGCGCGACGAGGCCGCGCTGGCCCGCCTGCGTGACGCGCGCACGACGATCCTCTCCCCGACCGACGAGTTCGTGCTGCGCGGGCTGGCCTGACCCGCGCCTCGACGCGTCGCGCGCAGCCGTGCAGGTTGCCCGCGACATCGGCCGGACCCGCAGCATGCACCTGACGCGACGCATCCTCCTCGCGGCGCCCGCCATCCTCGCCGCGGCGCCGGCATGGCCGACGGAGCCGCTGGACATCCTTGCCTACGACCTCCGCCCGCTCTCCGCTCCCCCCACGGCCGACGGCCGGCATGGCATCGTCCTCGACGTGGTCGCGGCTGCGGTGCGGCGGATCGGCCGCGAACCCCGCTTCACCTTCGTGATCTTCCCCGAAGCAGTGGAGCGCGCCCGCACCGTTCCCGGCACCCTCGTGGCACCCCTCGGACGGGTGCCGAGCCGGGAGGACGCCTTCACCTGGGTGGCCCGCGTCCTGGACGTCCCGCAGGCCATGGGCACCCTCGCCGGCCGCCCCGCGGTGGATCTCGCGGCGGCCCGCGGCCTCGCCCGCATCGGCGTCATTCGCGGCGGCCTCCAGGAGGCCTTCCTGCGCGAGAACGGCCTGACGAACCTCGTCATCCTGGAAACCGGGCGCGACCTCGCCGTCGCACTCGCAGAGGGCCGGCTGGACGCCTGGTACAGCACGGCACCCGAGATCGCCCTTCAGTTCGAGGCGATCGGGCGTCAGGGCGGCGCCACGGTCGGCCCCACCCTCCAGGTCGCGCCGGCCTGGCTCGCGGCTCATCTCGACGCGCGCGACATGCCAGTGGCCGGGCTGCGCGCCGCGATGGATGCGCTGCATGCCGACGGGACCGTGGAGCGCATCTACCGTTCCTACGTCGGCGGCTGAGGGACGCGACGCGCCGATGCGTCGAGCGGAACCGCGTGCCCGTGCCGGTCCCCACTTCGCCTTGGAGGCTGAGGCGGGGGCCTCGTCGCCGGCGTGGACGAGGCGGGGCGCGGGCCGCTCGCGGGGCCCGTCCTCGCGGCCGCCGTCATCTTCCCCCGCCCCCGGACGACGCGCTTGCCGCGCTGCTCGACGACAGCAAGCGCCTTCCGGCCGCGGCGCGCGAAGCGGCTTTCGACGCGCTCCGCGCCGCAAGGCTGCGGGGCGACGCCCTGATCGCCGTCGCCGCCGCGAGCGCCGCGGAGATCGGTCGCCTCAACATCCTCCGCGCAACGCATCTCGCGATGGCGCGCGCCGTCGCGCGGCTGCCCATCGCCCCTGCCCTCGCCCTCGTGGACGGCAACCAGCCGCCGAGCCTCGGCTGCGCGGTGCGGTGCGTCGTCGGCGGGGACGCGCTGTCGCTGTCCATCGCCGCGGCCTCGATCATGGCGAAGGTCACGCGGGACCGCGCGATGGCGCGGCTCGGGCTGCGTCATCCCGGCTATGGCTTCGAGCGGCATGCGGGCTACCCGACGTCGTCGCACCGGGAAGCGCTCGTGCGCCTGGGGCCCACCCCGCACCACCGGCCTGGCTTCCGGCCGGTGGATGACGCTCGGAAACAATCCGTGATCTCGCGTTGCAGGGAAAGCACGGTGGATCAACCGCTTGCAGCGGAGTCCTGACACGTCGCTTGACCAGGGGATTCCGCTCTAGGCAAGGTCGCGCGTCCGTACCGGCTGGGGGGCCGGGGCCGACGCAGGGGGATCACCGTTGGGTACCGGCCTAGACCTGCCGCTGGACACCGTCCTGCGCGGCGATTGCATCGAGACGCTCCAGCGCCTCCCGCCCGCATCGGTGCACGCGATCTTCGCCGACCCGCCCTACAACCTGCAGCTCCGCGGGTCGCTGCGACGCCCGGACGACAGCATGGTGGACGGCGTGGATGCGGAATGGGACCGCTTCGCGGACTTCCCGACCTACGACGCCTTCACCCGCGCCTGGCTGTCGGAATGCCGCCGCGTGCTGCGGCGGGACGGCACGCTCTGGGTCATGGGGGCCTATCACAACGTCTTCCGCCTCGGCACGGCGCTGCAGGATCTGGGATACTGGATCCTGAACGACGTCGTGTGGCGCAAGTCGAACCCGATGCCGAACTTCCGGGGACGCCGCTTCACCAACGCGCATGAAACGCTGATCTGGGCCGCGCGCGGGCCGGAATCCCGCTACCGCTTCAACTACGCCGCGATGAAGGCGGAGAATGGCGGCAAGCAGATGCGGAGCGACTGGCTGTTCCCGCTCTGCACGGGGGCGGAGCGCCTGCGCGGGCCGGACGGGCGCAAGCTTCACCCGACGCAGAAGCCCGAAGCCCTGCTGGAACGCGTGATCACGGCCAGCACCGCGCCGGGCGAGGTCGTCCTCGACCCCTTCCTCGGCAGCGGCACCACCGCTGCGGTCGCCAAGCGCCTGGGCCGCCGCTACGTCGGGATCGAGCGCGAGGACCTCTACGCCGACGCTGCGGAAACCCGCCTCGCCGCCATCGAACCGCCCGCCGAGGGTAACTTGCCGCAGGTGGTCGAGAAGCGCGACCAGCCCCGCGTGCCTTTCATCAAGCTGGTGGACAAGGGCCTCGTCCCGCCCGGCACGAAGCTCTGGGACCGCCATCGCCGCTGGGCCGCCGAGGTCACGCGCGACGGGCAGCTGAAATGCGGCCGTGCCTCGGGCTCCATCCACCAGGTCGGCGCGCAGGTGCAGGAGGCGCCGTCCTGCAATGGCTGGACCTTCTGGCACCTGGAACGGCGCGACGGGTCGCTGCGCGTGCTGGATGAGTTGCGGGCCGAATTCGCGCCGGCGCCGTAGGCCCGTCCTGCGGATCCGCACCGGCGGCCGATCGGCGCCCGGCCCGAACCAGTCCGCGCCGGCGGCACCGCCTGCCTTGCCCGACGGAGCGCCGGGGCCGAAGCCAGCGTCGCGGCGTCCGCTCGCGGGCGCCCTGCCGGCCGGTGACGCGAAAGGCCCGGGGGGAATGTCCCCCGGGCCCTCCGGTACGCTCAGCGGCCCGGGTTCAGCGCCACCGGGATCAGCGCCAGATGATGTCGGTGCGGGAGCAGGTCTCGATGCCCCGGCGCTCGGCCGCGGCGCCGTTCATGTACACCACGCGGATGTCGCTGTTGCAGCCCAGCGAAGCCGGCAGGTTGATGTAGACCGACCCGCCGGGTGACAGGGTATTGGCGCCCAGCCGATCCCCGCCCCAGGAGTTCACGCGGGAAGAGGAGACGTAGATCTCCCGGATCACCGCGCCGCTCTGGTTGACGAAGTTGAAGGACGGGTTCGCGGCGACGGGCGCGCCGCCGATGACCGCCCCGGCACCCGAGCCGCCGCCGATGACCGCGCCGGCGCCGGCGCCGCCCCCGAAGGCGATGGTGTCGATGGAGCAGGCGTTGAGGCCGCGACGCTCCTCCGACCGGCCGCTGGCATAGACCACGCGGACGTCGAGGACGCAGTCGCCGAAGGTCGGCGTCACCCAGACCCGGTTGCCCGAGGGCAGGACGCCGGCGCCGAGGATGTCCGGCCCCCAGTTCGTGACGCGGGCCGAGGACACGTATGCCTCGTTGATCTGCTCCCCCGATTGGTTGACGAGGAAGAAGCGGTTCTGGGCCTGCGCCGGTGCTGCCGCGACGGCGGCGGCCAGCAGGGTCAGGGCGATGATCAGGCGGCGCATGGTCTCCTCCGCGCGGGATGGTGCTCGGCGGAAGGTCAACACGGGCAGCCGCCGTGCGGCAAGCCGTTGCCATGTCGCGTCGGTCATGCCGCGGAAATGCCACATCGGGCGCATCGCGAAGGGTGCAGCGCAGCACGGGGCTGGCCGGGCGGGGGCGGCGGACTCTAGGCTAGGTCCATGCCGTTCCGCGCGCCGTCCCGCGTTCCCGCCCCTGCCCTGCTGCGCCTGCCCCGGGCGTGGGGCCCGCGGGCGACGGCCCCCGTCCGCGCCGCCCTGGTCGCGGCCGCGCTGCTGGCGGGTTGTGCCGCGGGCGGCCCTGCCGAGCCGGAGGAGGACGCGCCGGCGGCGGAACGCGGGGACCTGCCGCCGGCCGTGGAACGCGCCGCCCGTCGCCTCGCGCCTTCCATGCGCGGTGCCTTCGGCGCCTACCTCGCCGGTCGCTTCGCCACGAGCGAGAGCGATGCGGGCGTCGCGGCGGAAGCGCTGATGCGCGCCCTGCAAGCCGATCCGGACGAGCCGGAACTTCTGGCGCGCGCCTTCAACGCGGCCGTGATGGACGGCCGCGCGGAGGCCGCCCGCCTGGCGCGGCGCCTGCCGGAGAACCAGCTGGCCGCGCTGCTGCTCGCTGGCTCCGACGCGCAGGCCGGGCGCTGGGACCGTGCGGAGCAGCGGATCCGTTCGCTGCCGCGGCAGGGCAGCGCGCAGGTCCTCCAGCCCCTGCTCCTCGCCTGGACCCAGGCGGGGCGTGGCAACGTCGATGCGGCGCTCGCGACCCTGCGGCCGCTGACGGAGGGCGGGCGCCTGCGCGGCGTGGCCTCCCTGCACGCGGCGATGATCGCCGACGTCGCGAACCGCCCGCGTGAGGCCGAGCGCTTCATCCGCGTGGCGTTGGCCGACGCGGCGGAGCCGAACCTAAGGCTGCTGACGGTCGCGGCGGGGATCCTCGCCCGCGCCGGGCGGGAATCCGATGCCGCCGCGCTGTTCGACACGATGGCGGTCGGCACGGACGACGTGGCGCTCGCCGCCGGTCCCGCAGCGCGCCGGGCCGCCATGGCGACGCGCGCCGTCGCGAGCGCCGTCGAGGGAATGGCCGAGGCGCAGGTCGCGCTCGGCGCCGCGCTGCGCGGCCAGGGCGCACCGGAGCTCGCCCTGACGCTCGCGCAGCTCTCCCTCCGGCTGCGGCCGAACTTCGCGCCGGCGCTCCTGCTGGCGGCGGAAAGCCTTGCCGACGACCGCCATCCGGAGGCGGCGATCACCGCCCTGCAATCCGTCCCGGCGACGGACCCGATGGCGCCGCTCGCGGCGCTGCGCCGCGCGAGCCTGCTGGATCGCGTGGATCGGGCCGAGGACGCGCTCGCCGTCCTGCGTGGCCTGGGGGAGGCCTTCCCGAACGCACCGCAACCCCCGGCGCGGCTGGGCGACATCCTCCGCGCCCGCGGCCGCGCGGCGGAGGCGGCGGCGGCCTACGACCTCGCGATCTCGCGCGTCGGCGCGCCGCGGTCCTCGGACTGGCCGCTCCTCTACGCGCGGGGCCTCGCGCGGGAGCGGGCAGGGGACTGGCCGGCGGCCGAGGCCGATTTCCGCGGCGCCCTGCGCCTGCAGCCCGAGCAGCCCTACGTCCTGAACCACCTTGCCTATTCCTGGGTCGAGCGCGGCGAGCGGCTGGACGAGGCCCGCGCGATGCTGGAGCGCGCCGTCGCGCTGCGGCCGGAAGACGGCAACATCATCGACAGCCTGGGCTGGGCCTTGTTCCGCCTAGGCGATATCCCCGGCGCGATCCGCTGGCTTGAGCGTGCGACGGAGTTCGAGCCGCGGAACGCCGTGATCAACGACCATCTCGGCGACGCCTACTGGGCCGCGGGGCGACAGGCCGAGGCACGATTCCAGTGGCGGCGCGCGCTGGGCCTCGAGCTCGAACCGGGCGAGAGCACGAAGATTGAGGCGAAGCTGCGCGACGGGCTCCCGGCCACGGCGGCGGTGCGCTGAACTGCCCGGCGATGGCGGCGCCCGCCCCCGAGGTGACGGAGGCCGCGCCGGCGAAGGTCAACTTGCACCTTCACGTCACGGGACGGCGGGCGGATGGCTACCACCTGCTCGACAGCCTCGTCGTCTTCGCCGCCGTCGGCGACACGGTGACGGCGTCGCCCGCGCCCCGGCTGGAGCTAACGATCAGCGGGCCGGAGGGCGACGGCCTGTCCGCGGGCGAGGACAACCTCGTCCTGCGCGCGGCGCGGGCCCTGGCCGGCGATGGCGCCAGGCTGCACCTGGAGAAGCGCCTTCCCGTCGCATCGGGCATCGGCGGCGGCTCGGCCGATGCCGCGGCGGCGCTGCGGGCCCTCGACCGGCTCTGGTCCCTCGGCCTCGGGCCGGAGGGCCTGCGGGACATCGCGGCGAGGCTCGGGGCCGACGTCCCGGTCTGCCTGGCCTCTCGGCCCACCGTGATGCGCGGGATCGGCGATGTCGCGCTGCCCGCCCCGGCCCTGCCGGACTTCGGAATCCTCCTGGCCAATCCGCGCCTGGCCCTGCCGACGCCGGCCGTCTTCGCAGCGCGCGAGGGCGCCTTCACGGCCCCTGCCTCCCTGCCCGCGTCCTGGCCCGATGCGGCGGCCATGGCGGATGACCTCCGCCTCCTCGGCAACGACCTGGAGCCGGCGGCGGTGCGGCTGTGCCCGCCGGTCGGGGAGGTGCTGTCCGCCCTGGCGCGACTTCCGGGGGCGCTGCTGGCGCGGATGAGCGGGTCCGGGGCGACCTGCTTCTCCCTGTTCGGCAGCGCGGCGGCCGCCGAACGCGCCATGACCGCGTTACCGTCGACCTGGTGGAGGTGGGCCGGAGCGCTTCGCGACGGCCTGCAGGTAGATCCGCACCTCGCGGGATGACGCGGACCGGAGGGGATGCCGTTCAGTGGTAAAGTCTTCACTTCTGTGCTGGAGACAACCGGCCTAAATCGATCTGGGGCGTGCGGTGTCAGCGGGCCGAGCGCGGCAATCTGGGCGGGTCGAGGCCGGGCCGCGCGGGTCCCGGCGCAGGCGGTTCGGTCAACCTCCGGGACAGCGGGCTAGAGCGGGATCGGGGCGAACGTCGGGCTCGGCGTCGCGCCGCGATCCCGATGCGCCCGCGCTTCGACACGCACCCGGACGGAGATGGGTTGCGGCCGGACGACACACCGGCACGCGGGGCACGCCGCGATGGCATGGCTAGATGGCCGAAGGCCGCCCGACGCTTCGGAGGTTGTTTGGGTGGGGGGAAGGCCGGGACGGTCGAGGCCGGGTATCGCCCGACGCCGGACACGACGCGTGTCACCCGCGGGGAGCGGCAGGTCGGGGCTTTACGGCAAGGGAGCACAGAGACATCTTGCGGCCGGAGCCGGTGGGGCGTCGCCAAGCGGTAAGGCAGCGGTTTTTGGTACCGCCATTCCCAGGTTCGAATCCTGGCGCCCCAACCAACCCGCTTTCCCTTATGAAACCAGCATCTTGCGAAGGGTCGGGGTGCTCCACGTGGAGCACCTCTGTGGAACACCTGACAAGGGGGTTCCTTGCACGGTCCGGGTCGTGTCCCCGTTGGTGGTGTAGGACCTGACCGCCTCTGAGAGGGCGGTCACCGCGGTGGTTCATAGCAGGGTTGGGTTGCTGAGACCTGCAACCCCGACCTTGGACCGACCACGATGACCGACGATGAGACTGCTCTTCGCGATCTCCTCGCGAAAGGCTCGGATGCGACGTTCCTGCGCGAGATGATTGGCTTCGCGGCCGAGCGGCTGATGGAGCTGGAGGTGGGTGAACTCACCGGCGCGGGCCATGGCGAGCGTTCCCCCGAGCGGCTGGTGCAGCGCAACGGCTACCGCGAGCGGGACTGGCAGACGCGGGCAGGCACCTGGGATTGGGATTGAGATTGGGATTCCCCCGCTTTCGTGGCTCTTCCGCGCTTGGCGTGGAAGTCCCGGTCGACACGGTCCCGCTGCCCTGATTCAGGGTGGGGATGATCACGTCCACCGCTCTTCCAGGCTGCCTCATCGAGCGCTTGGAGCGCGGCCCTGCCGGCCTAGTCGTCGTCGCTCGTGCGCGACGGGAGCGGTGTCGCTGTCCCTCCTGCGGCAACCCAGGTTCCGCGGTTCACAGCCGCTACGTCCGGCACCCGTCGGACCTGCCAAGCTTTGGAGAGGCAACGCGTCTGCAGATCGAGGTCCGGCGGTTCTACTGCCACCACCGATCCTGCCCGCGCCGCACCTTCGTCGAGCCGCTGCCGCGGTTCCTGCCCCACCGGGCGCGGCGGGGAGCCGCCTTCTGGGGCAACTCGGCATGCCGGCGAGCGGGGACACCGTGTTGCGTCTCCTGCGCCGCCTCCCCGTGCCGAAGCCTCCAACGCCCCGGGTGCTCGGCGTCGATGATTGGGCGTTGCGCAAGGGGGGACCTACGGGACCATCCTCGTCGACCTGGAGCGGCGGCGCGTCGTCGATCTTCTGCCGGACCGGCGCGCCGCGACACTGGCCGGCTGGCTCCGGCGGCACCGCGGCGTGCGGACCGTCGCCCGCGACCGCTCGACCGCGTATGCCCGCGGCATCGCGCTCGGGGCGCCGCGGGCGCGGCAGGTCGCCGACCGCTGGCACCTGCTGTTGAACGTGCGGCAGATGGCCGAGCGCTGGCTCGCCGGGGCGCACGGTCGCCTCCGGCGTCTGCCGCCCATTGCCCATCACCGCCCCTCGCCGGCGCGGCGCGCGGCCTTCCCGTGCAGCCGAGGCGAGCGTGCGGCCGGCCCGGGTGCGTGTCGAAGCGCCGTGGAGCGGAGCCGGAGGATGGCCCTCTACGAGGAGGTTCGGCGCCGCCATGCCGCCGGCGAGCCTCTGCTGGCCATCAGCCGCCGCATGGGGCTGGCCCGCGGGACGGTGCGGAAATACGCCGGGGCCGGAAGCTTCCCCGAGCGCGGTGCGGGGCGCCGGACCCAGCCTGCTGAACCCCTGTATCGCCCACCTCGAGGCGAGGCTCGCCGATGGCTGTGAGAACGCGATGGTGCTCTGGCGCGAACTGCGGGGCCTCGGCTACCCCGGTACGCCACCCCGGTACGCCGAAGCAGGTGCACCGATGGCTGAGCCCGCGGCGCAGCAGGCCGTCGAAGTTTGGGCCGGGGCGCGGAGGTGTCGTCGAGGTCGGACGGGCTGCCGACGGCGAGCGCACGCCGTCGCTGCCCTCACCAAGGCAACTCGCCTGGTATCTCATGCGGCCACGTGACCGGCTTAGCGCGGAACCGGCTTAGCGCGGAGGAGAACGCCGACGGCGAGCGCATCGGGCAGGATGCGGCTGCCGCCACCGTCTCAGCGCTCGTCCGCCGTCTCGCCGATCTCGTGCGGGACCGGAGCCTCAGCGCGGTGGCACCGTGCCGTGCGCCGCTTACGGCGCTCAAGGGCTGGCTCAGGGATGCGCGGCGCAGCGGCGTGGCCGCAGTGGTCACATTCGCCGCCGGACTGCAGGGGGACGGCGCAGCAGTCAAGGCCGCTCTCACCACGCACCGGAGCAACGGACACACCGAGGGGCAGGTGAACAAACTCAAACTGCTCAAGCGACAAACCTTCGGTCGCGCGAGCTTCGTTCTGCTCCGCCGCCGCCCCCTTCTCGCCGCCTGATCCACGCAAAGCGCGGAAGAACCACGAAAGCGGGGGAATCCCAAACCCAATCTCAATCCCAGTCAGGCTTCATCCGGTCAGCTTGGCCCAGCCACTTCGTTCCGGCCACAGGCCAACAACTTGGCGATGGCCGCGGTTGGCATCGCACACTCGTCGCAGCGTACGTTGCGCCCGACGCTTGTCCGCCTCGGCGGCACAACGGGCGCATCTCATCCTACGCCGGGCCGTCACGCCCAAGTGCCGCACCGACGATCGTCGCGGAGCATGGCGCGGCAACTCGGGCCCACGCACCCGTCGCCGGCTGTTGGCGCGACGTCCTGCGGCTGAGCGTTGCGTGCCAATCCGAACCCGCCTCCATGGCCGAGCGCCTCGCGGGTGATATCGCTGATGGCCAGCAAAGCCCGAAGCGCACGGGCTGTCCGCCCGTCCCGAAGCGCCGAGGAGTACGCTCTTGCAGACCGGATCATCCTTTTCCCGCCGTCTCCTGATCGCCGGCTTGCCGACCGCCATCGTCGCGGGCTGCGCGGCAGAGCCACCCGCCCCGTCCGTGACGGTAGGGCCCGCACCGTCCGCTGACCCAGGCGAGGAGGAAGTCGGCGCGCCGGATGCCCGCGTGGAAATCAGCCAGTTCACCGGTGGCTTCATCGGAAATGTCTCGTGGGGCTCCGGCACCCTGCTCTACGACGGGCGCCGCTACCCCTTCCGGCTGAACGGCCTCGGCCTCGGCGGCATGGGCGGGGCACGCGTCACGGCCAGCGGGGAGGTGTTCGGCCTGCGCAGTCCCGCCGATTTCGGCGGCGTCTTCGCCCAGTTCCGGGGCGGTGCGGCTGTCGGCGGGGACGTCATGCGCGGCTGGCTTTGGCTGCGCAACACGTCAGGCGTCCGCATGCGCCTGCGGCCGAACCGCAGCGGACTCGCACTGCAGCTCGGCGGGGACGGACTGCTGGTTCGCATGACCTGACGGGGCGATGATACCGAGGCCGGATTGCGGATCGGAGGTGGCGGCCCGGGCGCGTCCCGCGGGTGAGACAGGGTCACCCCCGGGCAGACGCAGCCAGCCCCCCTTTGAGTCCCTGCCCGATCCGCGGGACGGTGACATAGAGGACGACGCGTCGAACACGACGCGCCACTCGCTCCTGCGGCATGCATCGCGCCTGCTGCTGGAAATAAACCTTCCGAAGTTCTTCCTGGCTGTTATCCTCGCGCTGGCGCTGCCCGCCTTGCTGCTGGGTGCAGCGCCGAAGGTCGGCGTGTGGCTCGTGCAGGCGACCTGGTCGCAGACGCCAGACCTCGGGCGGGTGCTGACTCCCCTCGCGACGGCCGTCGCGCTGGCTGGCGCTGCTTGGTTCTGGGGCGGCACTCTTCTGCGCCTCGCGGAGGGCTGCTTCTGGGCCCTGAACGCCAGCTTCGTGCAGCCGCTCTACGTGATGATCCGCGAACTCGTGCGGCTCGCGGCCGAGGCGTTCCCGCCGCTCCGCGAGGTGGCCGGCACCCGTAGCGCCGCCGGCCTCGCCGCGGGCGGGCTGATCGCCCTCGGTGCGGCGGGCGTCGCCTGGTGGGCGGGTCCGCTACCGACGTTCCTCCCGGACGATGGATCGCTCGAAGGACTCCTATGGTCGGTACGCGCGGCGCTCGCCAACGGGGTCTGGGCGGCCATGCTGTACCTGGGCACCGGCGCGGTGGCCTGGTCCCTGGCCGAAGCCGCAAGCGGCGCGCCGGAGAGCTGGACGCCAACGGACGCGCCGGACGCGGATGCGACCCGTCCAGCCTGGCGCGTGGCCCATCTCTCCGACGTCCATGCCGTCGGCGAGCCTTACGGATTCCGCCTGGAGTCCGGTCGCGACGGGCCGCGCGGAAACGCATTCCTGGGTGACGTGCTGGCTCAATTGGCGGAGGAGGACCGGGCGCACCGCCTGGACTGCATCCTCGTCACGGGCGACCTGACCGATGCGGGCCGTAACGCGGAGTTCATCGCCCTGGAGGACGAACTCGCGGCCCAGCCAGGGCTGGCCAACCGGCTGCTCGCCTTGCCCGGCAATCACGACGTGAACATCGTGGACCGGGCGAACCCTGCACGGCTGGAACTACCCTTCGGCCCGGGTACTGTGCTGCGCCGCGTCCGCATGCTTGTCGCCCTGGCCCGGCTGCAGGGTGAAAGGGTGCACGTCGTGGATCGCGCGACGCGGCGCCTCGGCCCGACGCTCGCGGCCTTCCTCGCCGCGGAGGACCGCGAAGCCCGGCTGGCGCGCTTCATGGACCGGGGCGGCGTGCGCGCCGCGCTCGCGTGCCGGAGGATCTGGGACGAGAGCTTCCCGATGATCCGCCCGCCGTCGTCCGGCGGCCTCGGCGTGGTCCTGCTGAATTCCTGCGCAGAGACCAGGTTCTCCTTCACCAACGCGCTGGGCTTCGTCGGCGGGGAGCAGCTTCGCGCCACCGAGGACGTGCTTGCGCAGTTCCCCGATGCGCCGTGGCTCGTCGCCCTGCACCACCACCTCGTCGAATATCCGGGGCGCGGCGTCGCGGTGGCCGAGCGGATCGGCACCGTCCTCGTGGACGGCCACCGCGTACTGCACCGGCTGCAGCGCTTCGCGCCCCGCATCATCGTCCTGCACGGGCACCGTCACACCGACTGGATGGGACGGTGCGGGGAACTTCGTATCGTCTCCGCCCCATCCCCGGTCATGGGCCAGCCGTCGGCCGGTCGACCACCGGGCCCCTGGATCCACCATTTCCTCAGCGGGCCCGGGGGCGGGTTGGAAGCCGGGACCCCGCGGCGCGTCTCCGCAGGCCCGGACCTGACGTGAGGGGGTGAGCCTGCCGGCCGGCTCCGAACAGGCGCAACGCGGCGCGCGGCGCCGGCGCGACCTGGATTTCCCCGCCCAATCCTGTCCCCAGCGTCTCGACTGCGCGGCGCCGGACGCGCTGCGACTTCCCTCGGCGTGACAGGGGCCGAAGATGGCTCGCGGCGGTCGTCACGACCCCGCCGGGGGGGACCGATGTTCCTGCGCGACATGGCGGCCCCGATCCCCGTCGTGGCCATGCTGCTGGGGGAGCGCTTGGACACCCGTGGCCTCGGCCGCCGCGATAGCTCCCTTCCAGGCCTCGTCGTCATCCCCGCACCGGCCGGCATGGCCTTCGCGTTCCGCTGGGGAGCGGTCGTCACCCTGTCGCTTCCAGCCGAGGCGCGGGCCGAGCTCGCCACAGGACTGCGGTCGCGCCTGCAGGGTGCTCTGGATCGGCCAGTCGAGGAGACGGCGACGCTGCGCCTCGATCGCGACCGCGACGGGCTGGACGAGGATGGTTCGATCCGGGTGCCGGACCTCGATCTGCCCCGGCTGGCCATCGTCGCGGAAACCCTCGCCAAAAGCGGCCTGCTGACCCACGAGGAGTCCGAGCTCGCGGGCACGCTGGACCGCCTGGCGCCGGTCATCGCGGAGCTGCGGCGGGGCCGGCTCGTGCCGTCGCCCGGCGTTCCGCTGCGCTCGATCGGGGAAGCGCTCTCGGCACGCGCCCGCGCAGCGGCCCAGGTGGACACGGCGGCCAAGTCGGACCTGCTGTGGGAGCACCCCGAGCTGGAGCCGCTGCACGCAGCCCTCAGCACGGAGTGGGAGCTGGAGGAGCGGAGCGAAGCGCTGGGCCGCAAGATCGCGATGGTACGGGAGGCGTCGGAGACGCTGCTCGCCCTGATCCAGGCGCGGCGGTCCCGCGGGCTGGAGATCGCCGTGGTGCTGTTGATCGCGACCGAGGTCGCGACCGCCCTCTTCATGCTCGCAAGGCCCTGACACGCGCCCCGGTCCGCGGCGTCGTGGACTGGATCCGGCGACGCGGGCCCTGCCTCCTCAGAGAAAGACGCGGAACTTGATCTGTGGGATCGCGATGAAGTCCACGCTCGGATTGAAAGCCGGGTTGACGACCAATTGTACGCCGGGCGTCAGCGTGCTGTTGGGCGTCACGGCGATGTTCCAGTAGGCCTCCACGCCGTACTGGTCGCGGCGGGCGAGGCCCGGGATCAGGTTGCTGAAGGGCCTTGACCACATGCCGGCGACCGCAGCCTCGCCGTTGATCCCGAAGGGCCGGAGATAGGCGGCGCCGGCCACCGCGGTGTGGTTCGTGAAGGTCGTGGAGATCCCGCCGCCGCGCGCTTCGTTGTAGGTGTAGCTGGCAAAGCCGACCACGCGGCCGCGCTGCAGTTCCCCGTTGATCTTGAAGCCGCCGCCTGGCGAGTTCGGGGATGTGTCCACGTTGAAGGTACGCCGCGTGCCCGCATAGAAGACGAGCAGGGAGAGGTGATCGAACTCGCCGTTTGGCCGGCGCCACTGGTGCCCGACCTCGACCCCGCTGAACAGCTGGTTGGCGTTCAGCGTGCTCCAGTCCAGCCCCCGCTGGCCTGGCGAGCCGTTCATATCGTTCAAGGCGCCGTTGACGTAGAAGCCGTCGGCGAAGGAGCGCCAGCGGAAGGACAGACCCGCGCCGAAGGCCGGGTAGGGGATTGTGTCGTGAAAGGCGAGCGGGCTGGCGGTAAAGCCCGTGCGCGCGTCCTTGAATCGGAAGAAGTTGAGGGTCGCCTGCGGGGCTTGGTTGCCGATGCGGAAGTTAAAATTGCGTCCGATGTGCTGCTCGTAGAACAGGTCTTCCACGGCGAACCGGTTGTTCCACGACGTGAACTCGTAAGCCGACCAAGCCGAGCCGAGGTTCGCCAGACCGAAGGGGGCGGGCCACGTGTTGTTCCCGCCGAGCGCGCCGCGCCAGCCCCCGCGGAAGACGAAGGTGCCCTCGTAATCGCCACCGCGGTCGATCGGTGTCCAGGTCGCGCCGTAGCCGAACCAGCCTCCCACCGCCCAGTCCTGGCGGACCCCAGGCCGCGTGTCCGTCGCGTACTGAGCAAGCTGCTGATAGCTGGCGAAGAAGGTGATGCCGTGATCCTGGAACAGCCGCAGGCGGAACCGCTGGAGATCGGCGCGCCAGGGTGCCTCTAAACCCGGGAAGAGCGTGCCGCGCGGCGTCTCCGGCGAGGCCAGCGCCTCCGGCGCGCCCTGGTCCGGATCGTAGAGCGCGTCGGGTCCGGGAAGCCGCACCTCCGCGACCGGCCGCGGAGGGACGGCGGAGGACGCGACCTGCGCCGCCGCCGGCCCGGCAGCGAGCGTCAGGCCAAGGAAGGCACCGGCCCAGCGCATCAGCCCCGCGCCCATTCGGTTCGGCCCAGCACGCCCGCGGAGACCAACTCGCCGACTTGGGCGTCGGTGAAGCCGAGCTCGCGCAGGATGGCCGGGCCGTCCGCCCCGATCCTCACCGCGGCGGAGGGGCGCGGCTCGGGCCGACCGTCGAAGGCGAACCAGGTCGGCGCAAAGCATTCGGTGGACCAGCCGTCATTCGTCGTCTTCTCGAAGCGCACGGTCGTGCTTGGGCGCTCTCGGTGGCGGTCGGCCAGGTCCTTGCAGCTCTGCACTTCCGCGGCCGGGATGCTCTGCGCGCTGCACCAGGCCAGCGCCTCCGCCCGGCTGCGGCTTCCCAGTTCAGCCGTGATGTCCCGCGGCGCCTGGGCGAAGATCCAGCCATCGGAGAGCCGGTACACGCGAGCACCTGCCGTCATACCGGTCGCCAACTGTCCTCGCGCGCTGGCCGGCGGCTCCGTACCTGGCCGCTGGAACAGCAGCTGGATGAGCGTCGCTGCGTTGCAGAGCGAGGTCTCCGCCCAGTCGCCGCGGCCATCGCCCCGCTGCTCCCGCGCGTAGAGCGCGAGCACGCCGGCGAAGCAGCCGAGGTAGCCGCAGAGGTAATCCACCGCCGAGGCGATGCCGTGGAACGTCGGCGTCTCCGGCCCCCCGAAGCGCATCATGACGCCTGTCGTTCCCTGAATGGAGGGATCGTAGCCCTTGTCGTGGTGGCGCGGCCCGTGCCGCTCACCGCGCGTCGCGGTGATCTGGACGCCGATCGCGCGGGGGTTGCGCCGCGCGAGGCTGGCTGCATCGATCCCCAGGCGGACCATCTGGTCGTCCATCATGTTCGCGCAGACCATGTCCGCCGTGTCGGTCAGGCGCTGCGTGATGGCCTGTGCCTCCGCCTTGTGCCGGTCGAGGATGATGCTGCGCTTGCCCGCCGAGTTCTCGCCTGACCACATGACGTGGATCGTCGGGGCGTGCTGCGGATCCATGACGTCCACGCGCGTCACCGTCGCCCCGAGCTCGACGAGCATGCGAGTGCAGCTCGGCCCGGCCAGGACGTTCGTCATGTCTACGACCTTGTAGCCCGCGAGCGGCAGCCGGGCGTTCGCGCGCCCCGTCGTGGCGGGTGCGGCGGCGGACCGGGCGGGGATGGCTCCCCCAGCCTGACGCGGCGCGAGCGGCGCGTAGGGCTGAGCGCTGCGCGTCCACACCGCGCGCCCGATCTGGACGTCACCGCCCCCAACCTCGGCGAAGACGCCGGCGGTGCGCGCGTCCGCGTCCTTCTGCCATTCCTCCCAGGTCATGACGATGCTGCCGGCCGATCCGTTGGCCGCCAGGAAGCGCTCCCACTCCGCCGCGGTGCGGCGGCGGAAGGCGGGTTCCAGCAAGCCCGCAAGCTTGTCGGTGTAGGTGAAACCGAGAGAAAGGCTGTCGCCGAGGTTGCGGCGCATGTTCGCCATGTTGGCGGCGTCGTACGGATCGGCGAAGACGGCGCCGGTCGCCAAGGCCTCCTCCCACAGCCCCATCGCCTCAAGCAGGTGGCGGGAGAGACGGCCGTTCGGGCCGGCCATTGGAAGGATCCAGCGGTTGTCGAGCGTGCGGTAGCAGGTGGAAAAGGGGGCGAAGCGCCGCTCCAGCCACATCTGCCGCTCCGGCTCACGGAGCGCGTCGGCGACGAAGCCGCGGAACTGGTCGGGCGTCGTGCCAGGCGGAAGGCCGCCCACCACGATCGGCTCCAGGTGCTTCGGCAAGCCTTCCGATGTTATGGAGAGCGCCCCGATTGCGGAGAGCCCGCCGGCGATGCGGCTGCCGAACAGCTCTCGGCCAAGCCCGGTCCGCTGGCGGTCCACGAGGGATGCCACCGCGGCGACGGCGCCGTTCACGCCGCAATAGATCGAGGGCAACGGCAGTGGTGTGTAGATGACCGGGCGCCCTAGCACCGGTGCGGACACGCTCATGTTGGTGAAGAAGCCGGTCAGCGCATTGATCAGGTCCTCGGAGCAGTCATGTGGCAGGTGACCATAGGCGTCATCGCCGGGCAGCGCGGCGACGATGCGCAGCAGGACTTGATGGGGCGCACGCGTCTCAGGGGCGGTTCCATCCACGATGATGATGTCCGCCGTTGCGGCGTCGGCCGCAGCGACGGCCGGCACCACGGTCTTGCCGCGATCGAAGAAGGCGTCGTCCAGGCCCGTGGCCGGCGACCCGGCGGCGCGCACGACGAAGACCTCGGCTCCCTGGTCCGCGAGGAGCAGGCCGGCGAGCCGGCCCGAGAGGGTCGCGCTGCGTTCGACCACGCGGACGGTGCGCAGCGGCGGCGCGCCAGGCCGCGCCTCGCGGTGCCCCTGCGCCATCTGCGCAAGGGCCGGCGGGGCCACGAGGCCGCCGAGTGTGACGGAACCGACCGTCCCGCCGAGAGCAAGAAGGGCATCGCGCCGCGTGGCGCCGGTGATCCATTTATCGGCCATGGGAAGCCTCCACGGGTGGGGAACGGGCCTGGAGGAATCCAAGCCGCTGAAGCGCTGCTCTATCGCTGGAACACGAGTGTCAGGCGGAGCTGGAAGCCCCAACGGGATCCGCCTTCCGGCCGCTCGGCGTAGTAGCGGACGAGGCCGCCGAGCTGGATCGGCTGGGTACCGACGCGCAGGAGTTGATTGACCCCGGCTTGGATCGGCACGGTCCACTGCCCGGCGGTGGCGTTGTAGGTGCTTTCCGTGCTGACGAAGTACGTCGTCCGCTGCGGCGTGGTGTAGGCGATGGCGGCCTGCACGAAGCTCTGGCTCACGCGCTCCCGATCGTCCGGCGTGCCGCCGAGCGACCAGATGTGGTTCGCGAGGACAAGCCCGATCCAGGGGCCGCGCGTCAGCACCGCGACGGCAGTCGGCCCCGCCGCGTACTGGCGCGTTGAAGTGAACCGGTTCGTGCCGGTCGGCACCAGGATGGCCGGTCCGACACCCCAGGTCAGCCCCCACGACGTCGGCCGTGCCGGAGAGATCCAGGCGCTCGCGAGCGTGTCGCCGAGGCCCGTCTCGTGGTCCGGCGCGACGCGCTCCAGGTGGGCGAACGGGATGACCGTCCGCGTGATGATGTTCCAGTCCGCGTTGAGTTGGAACGGCAGGACGGGCTGCGCGACGGCGGTGTAGCGGAAGCCATCGCGGTTGCGTCCCAGCCCGTAGTCGAAGTTGTTCTGGATCGGGACGGTGATGAGGGTGGCCAGCGGATTGTTCAGCTGCTGCGCCAGGGCCTCGTCGCCCGTATAGGCCGGCGGCGCGGCCTCCGCGCCCTCGGTGCCAGCGTAGAGACGGACGTCCTGCGCCTGCGCCGGAAGCGCGGCGAAGAGAGCCAGCAATGCTAGGGCGGAGAGCCGGCGCTTCAACACAGGGTCAGCCCTCCCAGACGGGATGGGACCCGCCGCGGACGTCCAGCAACGGCTCGCGGAAGCGCGTCGGCGTGCGCGACAGCTTCACGAGCGGCGCGAGCCTTTCGTACTGGCCGTAGGCCGAGGCGGCGCGGACCGTCTCGGGCGGCCCCAGTCGGCTTTCCGGGCCAGGATTCGCCAGTTCTTCCGCCGGCACCTGACCGAGGCTCATGAACCACATCGCGCAGCGGGTCAGGTTGATCCGGACGTGGTAGCTGCCGCCTTCCTTCGCGCGGCGGCGCAGCGCGGCGAGGACGCCGGCGGTGCCGAGATAGCCCGCGATGTAGTCGTTCATCACGAAGGTGGGCGGGAAGCGCGGGCGGTCCGGCCCGCCGCCCTCGATCGCCGTGAAGCCGCTCACGGTCAGCGCCTCCATGTCGAAGCCCGCATACATGTTCCACGGCCCGGACCAGCCGTATCCACGCACCGAGCAGTAGATGACGCCGGGCTTGGCGCGTGCGACTTCCTCAGGCCCGAAGCCGAGCTCGCCCATCTTGCGGCCCCGGAAACCCTCGATGAACACGTCGGTCCGCGGCAGCAGCGCCTGCAGCTGCTGCCGGCCCTCGGGGATCTTCAGGTTCACGAAAGACGAACGCATCCCGATGTTCACGTCCTGGTAGATCGCGTCGTGCTCGAAGCCCTGGGCGCGCGCGATGTGCAGCACCTCCGCGCCCTGACCGGCGAGGTTGCGCGCAACGGTCGAGCTGGCGATGACGTGGGCGCAGGCCACCGCACGGATGCCGGAAAGCGGCTGCGTCGGGTTCGGCGTCCAGGGAACGATCGGGCCGTCGCCAATCTTCACGATCTCGACCAGAGGTGTGACGGCCACTGCGCGGCCCTGTGGGTGCACCGCCCATTCCTCCGCGGTCCGATGGACACCCATGATCATCCCGGCCTCTCCGACGCGCTGTTCCAGGTCTGCACTGTCGAAGGCGCGGATCCGCGCGGCGATCGATTCCGGGTCAGGTGACGCGCCGATTACCCGCAGGAAGCCGACGAAGTGCTGGGGATAGAGCCCCGTCGGCGTGACGCATCGGCCGTCCTTCGCCTCGAAGACGGCGAAGGAAAGGGGGTTCCCGATCGCAAGCGGCGCCTGGAGAGGCCGCCCGTTCATCGTCGGCTGCCAGGACCAGGCGGGCGGCAGCGGATCACCGGGCAGCATGTTCACGGCCCGCAGTTCCTCCACCAGCAGCCGCGCCCAGGGGGCGACGCTGTAAACGGCTTGGCGGAGATCCACGCTGAGGTCCTGCGACTGCCCGGTACGCTCGCGCCAGATCGCCGCGGCGTTCACGCCGGCGCCCATCGCCGGGATTGCCATACAGGCGCCCGTACGGAAGCGGCTCCGCACCAGGGGATCGCGGCCGGTGAAGGTGACGCGTCCGCCCGCATCCTCCGCATTGACGCCGAGGTCACGCATGAAGGTGCGGAAGGCCGCGTCGATATCGAAGTCTGCATTTGCCGGAGGCTGCGCGGCGACGGAGCCGGCCGTTCCAGCGAGCAAGGCCCCGCCTGCCAGGAGCTTCGCCAAGTCGCGGCGCGGCAGGTCGTGCCGAAGCGGGTCGCGCGCCGCGCTGTCCTGATCATTCGCCATGGCGCCACTCCGGATCTCGCTGCGGACGACCTTGCGTCGACGGTCGGAGACGGAGCAACGGGGCTGGGATGCACGGTACAGGCGGTGGACGCGGACCCTACGCGACGTGGCGCAACGACGATGTCTTGCTCTGCACTGACGCGGGATGGACGCTTCATCCCTCCTCCCGCGCACAGGTGGGAATGGCCATGCAGTGAGGACGATGCGTCCTGGCGAGCCAGCTACGGAAGGTCGCATCCGCCGGTGGCGGCGGATCTGCATGACAGCAGTGCTGTGTGCGGGGGAACAGCGGTGGTGCCATGGGCGTTGCAGGCCATGCGCCCATGAACTCTTCCGGCGTAGAACGAGCGCGGCACCCGCGCCCGGACGGTTGCCGCGGCGATGCTGGCGGCTAGATATTTTGTCCCACGGTGTAATGATACGCTGGAACGGCAAGCCTGGATGGACGGGCAGTGGGAGGGGTTCTTCACGGCGGCGCCACGACGACGGAGGCAGTCCGTCGCGCAATCCAAGCTAGTCAAGCGAGCGTAAGGGCCCTGGCGGCCCGCCATGACATCGGCCCGACGACGGTGCAGAAGTGGCGGCGTCGGGACTTCACCGCCGACGCCCCGATGGGGCCCCAGGCGCCCCGCTCCACCGTCCTCTCCCCCGAGGACGAGGCCGTCATCGTCGCCTTCCGCCGCCACACGCTCCTGCCGCTGGATGACTGCCTCTACGCCCTCCAGCCATCGCTCCCACACCTGAGGCGGTCATCCCTGCATCGCTGCCTCCATCGGCACGGCATCGCCCGCCTCCCCGAGGCGTCCGAGCCCGAGCGAGCCCGCTTCAAGGCCTACCCGATCGGGTTCTTCCATATCGACGTCGAACCAGCGGTTTGCCGGACATCGCCGAGGTGCACACCGAGGAGGGGCGGCTCTACCTCTCCGTCGCCGTCGATCGCACCTCGAAGTTCGCCTTCGCCCAGCTGCACGAGAAGGCCACGCGACGGATTACCGCCGACTTCCTCCAGGCCCTCGTCGCGGCCGTCCCCTACCGCATCCACACGATCCTGACCGACAACCGCACGGGGTTCGTCGACCGCACGCCGTCGAACGAAGAGGCCGAAGCCGCGGCCGACGCCATCTGGGCGGCCACCGACCAACCCCGCATCTGGCGCCGCCATGCCTTCGACCTCGCCTGCGAGCAGAACAGCATCGAGCACCGCACCACCAAGCCCGCCCATCCCTGGACGAATGGTCAGGTCGAGCGGATGAACCGCACGCTGAAGGACGCCACCGTCCGCCGCTACCACTACGGCTCCCATGACGAGCTGCCGCAGCACCTCAAGCTGTTCCTCGACGCCTACAACCACGCGCGCCGTCTCAAGACTCTGCGTGGCCTCGCCCCCTACGAGTTCATCTGCAAGGCCTGAACGGATCAGCCGTCCAGGTCCACCTCCGACCCGACCCACTACACCCTGGGACTAAACATCTAGACGCTGCCGGGCGCCGTCGCCGGCGCAGCGCGCGTGGCGGCCTGCGCGTGCTCCAAGGCCTCGCGCAGGGTTGCCTCCTTCGTCTCGTCGAAGGAACTCCGCATGACGCGCCCGCCCGTGCCGCTCAGTCCCGCCATGACCTTATCTGTCGTCATCTTCCGGATCAGTAGGAAGAGCCCGGCCTCGCCAGAGTCGAGGGTCGCAGCGATGTCCCGCATCAGGTCATCCTTGATCCCGACATCCGTCAGCCTCCCCGCGAGGGCGCCCGAAGCCGCCCCCAGGGTTGCACCGACGAGCGGCATGAGGACGATCAGGCCGATGAGGCTGCCCCAGAGCGCTCCGGAGGCCGCGCCCGCAGCCGTGGGAGAGAAGAGCTGGTTGAGTCGGACCGTGCCATCCGCCTCCTTCACCGCGACGACGGCGTCGCCGAGCTCGATAAGGTACTCCGACTGGAGAGAGAGGACGCGCTTGCGCGCATCCTCCGCGGCGGCTTCGTTCGCGTAGGCGATGACGAGGAGATCGGCCATGGATCCTTGACTCCGGGGGTGGGGGGAAGATTTGCCCGCCGTTACTGGTAGGACGTGCACACCGACTCGGTGGCTGGTCCCGCGGCGGAGCGAAGCACTAGGCCGAGCAGCAGGCGTGTCTTCGGGCCGGAGAGACATCCGGCGGGGATGAGCCCGCAGCCGAGCGGGTCCCGCTCGGACCCGTCGTCGCGGTCGGCTCCGGTAAGGACCGGACCCGTCATGCAACGCGACGCGAGATGACCGGCAGGCGCGTCGCGCACCTGCCTGGGGCGGCGCGATCCTTGCCGGCGCGTGGCCGCGCCCATGCCCGCGATGACCGCTCCCTCGTAACCGAGGCACGGCAGCACTTCGATCAGGCGTCTGTCCTCGGCCATGCCCCACCGAAGCAGCGCGACGGAACTCGGCGGCCCGCCGAAGGTCGGTGGGCTTGGGTCGCGTCGCAGATGTACGGACACCCTTCCACGACCGTTCCGACAGACCGGACCGGTACGCGGAAGGCAGGGGGCATCGCCGCGTGGGACGCCCGCGAGAAGCTCGCAGCATGGACGTCGTCGGTGAGGACGGTGACGGTCACCGACCCGCGCGCCTCCGGCGAGGCGACGACGCGGAGCGCCGCAGGCAGGCCCGCCGGGCGTGTCGGCGACACGCATTGCATCGGTCACGACGACTTGGCTTTGGCCGGCCACGAGCACGCCGGGGAGAAAGCTCCTTTCATCGATCGGATCGGTCTCCCGCGCGAGGGCGGTGCCGTAGAAGCCCTGCCCGAACGCCCCCTGCACGCGCCGGGCGACGTCCATGATGTCGGACCGCGCGAGGAACGCGCTGGGTACGCGCGCAACTGAATGGGCCTCGATAGCCGTAAGGTCCTGGAGGTCCGGCACGACGGCGACGTGCTCGGCCGCCCCGAACCTCGGCATCATCCCGCCCGCGGTCGCGCGGGACATCGTGCTGGTCGCGCGCAGCAAAGGGATGAAGACACGCGCCATGCGGGCCGGCTCCTGCCCCACGGGCAGGCCGCCAAGGGCCAGCCCCCGCCGCCGCGCGGTCACGCCCGGCGCCCGCCCGGCTCGTCGCCCGGCCGGTAGGCGGGAAGTCGGCTCGCCGGCACGATCGTCAGGAGGGAGAGACAGGCCATGATCAACAGGCCCATCTTCAGGGCCCGCAGCCGCGCTTCCGCGTTGATCCGCAGCGCCTCGTCCGACTGCTCGGGGGTCATGGTCGTGCGGGCCAGAACGTCGCGCAGCCGGTCGTTGCTGACGAAGTTGATGCTGTCCAGGTCAACCTGGGAACGGACCTCGGCCGGCAGCGTCGGGTTGTCTGCGACGGCCCGCAGGACGCCTGCGCTGAGAAGCCCGACGAGGAGTGCTCCGGCAAGTGCCGTGCCGACACCCGCCGCGAGATTCTGCGTCGTACCGCGCAGGCTTCCCACGTCGCCGGCGAGTTCCTTCGGCGCCGCCGTCACCAGCACGTTGAAGACGAGCGTCACCAGCGCGCCCTGGCCGATCCCGAAGAGTATGAGCCCGGTCATCACAACGGGCGCCGACCAGTCGTTGCGAATAACGATGGCAAGCCAGAGCAGTGCGACCGTGCAGAGCGTGAACCCAGCCATCCCGATCACCCGCGGCGCATAGCGTCCGTAAAGCTTGACGACCAGCAACGCCGTGAAGAACACCGTGAGGTTGAACGGCAGCATCGCGACCGCCGTCTCGATCGGCGACCGGCCCTGCACGATCTGGATGTACAAGGGTACAGAGAAGTTCAGCATCGCCTCGAGGCAGACTACCGAGAACATCGTCGTCAGCGCCGCAATCTCCCGGCCTGAGGTGATGACGCGCATGTCGAGGAGCGGCGTGCCGCCCGCGGCCTGAACCCGCCGCGTCCAGGCGATGAACGCCTGCAGCAGCGTCGCGCCGAGGACGATCATGATCGGTGCGGGCGAGAGGCCAAACATGTTGAACGGTGCGGATGGCTGGGCCAAGCCGAGGCCCCAGCGGTTGAGATTGTTGAAGCCGAAGACGATGAGAACGATCGAGGCGGCGGCGAGCACCACGCCGACCACGTCCACCTTCACCTCCGGGCGCGGCGGGTCCGGCCGCAGGCGGAAGCTCAGGACGAACACTGCGGCCGAAACGAGGACCAGGAGCCCGAAGACCGGCCGCCAGCCGAGGAAGGTGCCTAGGAAGCCGCCGATCAGGAAGGCGAGGACACCTGCCCCTGCGCGCGCCGAGCCCAGTGCCCCCACCGCCGTCGCCCGTTGTTGTCCCTTGTAGTGGTTCGCGATAAGGGCGACGAGCGCCGGCACATTCACCGCAGCGGCGAGGCCGGCCAGGAGCTGCGCCGCCAGCATCACCGGCGCCACGGGCGCGAGCGTCATGAGAACCTGGGCCGAGCCGAAGACCACCACGACGATCCGAAAGACCGTCGTGGACCCGAAACGCTGCACAAGCTTCGCGCCGAGCATCACGAACCCCGCGACCGCGAGGGAATACATGACGACCCCCGTGGCGACCGTCGTCGGTGGGACGCCGAAGCTCGCGACCATGCCGGACAGCGAGACGGGCAGCGCAGCGACGTTGTAGGACATGATTGCCTGGCCGAGCGCTATGACGATCATCGGCACCCACGACGCGCCGGCGTCCTCCGCATCCTCGGCCTGCCGCAGCAGGGCCGTCGTGCTCTGCACGCCCATCAGAGATCTTCCTTCAGCAGGTTTCGGTCGGCATCCGGGCAGGGGAGGAGCATCCGCCGGACCTGCCTGATCACGCTTCCGGCCTGGACGCGAAGAGGTTCAGGCCCATCCGGTCGGCGAGGAACCGGGTCACGAGCTGGCCGCGGACGCTGTTCCCGGCCTCGTCGAGAGGCGGCGAGAAGGTACCGAGCCCGCCCTTGCCGGGCGCGATGGTGACAAGGCCACCCGCGACGCCGCTCTTGCCGGGCAACCCCGTCTCGTAGAGCCAGTCGCCGGACTGCTCATAGAGCCCGGCCGTCGCCATGACCGCGAGGATCCGCTTGCAGCGGTCGGCGTCCACGACGTGCTCGCCCGTGACCGGGTTCGTCCCGCCGTCCGCTAGCGTCGCGCCCATCACGGCGAGATCGCGGGCCGTGACGTTCAGCGCGCATTGCCGCGTGTAGAGGTCCGTGACTTCGTCGGGATCACCGACCAGGGCACCATAGGCGTGCAGTAGCCGCGCGATGCCCTGGTTGCGGCCGTTGGTCGCGGCTTCCGACTCGTACACCTCATCGTCGATCTCAAGCCGCCGCCCCGCGAAGCGCGACAGTCCGTCTCGGATGAAGGTCCATTTGGCCGCACTGGTGTTGCCGGGAACCAGCCCGGTCGTCGCCAGCGCACCCGCGTTCACCATGGGGTTTACGGTCCGGCTTGCGTTGAGCTCTACCGCCATGATTGAGTTGAAGGGGAGTCCGGTCGCGTTGACGCCGATTCGCAGCCGGGCCTCCCTTCCCCCGAGCGCCTGGCAGACCAGCGCGAAGACGAAGGGCTTCGAAATGCTCTGGATCGTGAAGGTCCGATCTGCGTCGCCCACGGCATGGACCGCGCCATTCACTCCGACGACGCAGACGCCAAACCAGTCGGGCGATGCGCGCCCCAGTGCGGGAATGTAATCGGCCACCACGCCGTCCGTCACGGCCTGGTAGCGCTCCATGCTTTCGCGAACAAGGGCCGCGACTTCGTCTCCGTCCGGCAGGCGGCCGGTGGAGACGGTGGCCTGACCGGCCTCCGCCTCGCTGTGCAAGAGCCGATGCATCGCGAGACTGCCTCCCACCATCAACCCGTCGGCGCACCACCCCGTAGGCCGGTGATTCAGCGGACCTGCGTGACCTCGGCCACGACCTGGAGACCGTCCTGCTTGTTGAAGACGATCGCCTTCAGCGTGTTGTCCGGCAGGTGCACGACGGCGACGCCCCGACCCATGTCGGTCGCGACGATCCGGGCGCCCGGCCAGCGGGTGCCGATCTCGTTCAGGAGCATCGTCTCGAGCACGCCGCGGACCGTATTGCCGCCCGTTGCGCGACGCTCCACCTCGGCGCGGATCGCCGGCGATACCTCCGAAAGCTCCGCCTGCTGGAACTCGCGGGAACCCATGCTGGATTGCGCCAAAGCGGCCCCGGGAACCATCGGCACGCCAGACGCGACGCTCGCGCATACGACGGCCACTGCACCGAAGACCTTGGATCGGATGGTCATCATCAGGTCGCTCCTTCTGGTTCCGATGATCGCAGTGCCAGGGCCGGCTGCCGTCCGGCGAGGACCGTCCCCATCGCCGCCCGAACCACGGCCGCTACGTCATCGCCGAGTCAGACAATAGGCGACGCGGCGCGGCGACCGCATGAGCCGGTCGTCTCAGGCATACGCCGCACGTCTCAAAGGAGCGGGCCAAACAACGGAGGCCGTTAGGGTTCGTGCATTCGACGGTACGCCTCGGTGTGATCGCCTCAGCCCGCGCAACGCATCGGCGAAGGACCGGCTCCGGCCATGCGGCCACCGAGACGGCTTTCGCGAGCGGAAATACATCGCCGGCCAGCAGGGAACGACCCGCACTGCGCGCCGTGGCCAAGACGGTTCCGCCTCGGCGGGACATTGAGGGACGCGAACGATGCAGCCCAGCTCCATGGACGATCCCGCATTGCAGCCGACGAATACGATGCGTCCCTGGATCCTACCGTCGGCGGCACCGGGCGGCCCGCCGCAAGGGTCACCGCTGCGCCCGGCCCGCTTCTCGACCGGAGACGTGCCGGAGGAGAAGCAGTTCGCGGCGTGGCGCGACGAGTGCAGCTCGGTCATCGAGATGCGTAACGCACTGGGGACAGGCCCCGGCTTCGCGGCGCGCTACGAGATGTGGAAGCTCGGTTCCTTCGCGCTCAGCACGGCGCAGACGCCGGCCGCTAGCTACGCGCGCACGCGGGCCGCCATTCGGCGGGACGGCATCGATCATTGGGTCCTGGCGATCGTGCGCCGCGGCACCTTCGCCGTGCGGACCGCGTCCGGCGATGTCGTGCGGGTGCCGGCCGGCGTGCCGACGATCTTCTCACTTGCCGAGGTCTCCGAGGCCCAGCGGTCCGACATCGACTGGCTCTGCTTGTACTTTCCCCGTGAGATGTTCCCGGATTTCGCGCCGACCCTCGATCGCTGCTGCAACCGACCAGTCCCTAGCACGATGGGTCAGCTGCTCGCGGCCTATCTGGACGACCTGCGCGGGCGGCTGCCGTCAATGACGGAGCAGGATCTGCCGCGTCTGGTGGAGGCAACACGCGCGATGATTGCGGCCTGCGTCACCCCTCCGCCCGAGGCGCGGCTCGCGGCGACGGTGCAGCTGGACCAGGCGCGGATGGAGAGGGTGCGCCGCGCGATCCGGCAGAACTTGCGCTCGCCGACGCTGACTCCCAACCGGTTGTGCCGGACCGTGGGCATGTCGCGCTCGCAGCTCTACCGCCTCTTCGAGCCGATCGGCGGCGTCGCGCGCTACATTCAATCCGAGCGGCTTCGGGAGGCCTATCGCGCCCTCGGCGATGCGCGTGACACGCGCGATATCCACCGGATCGGGGAGGATCTCGGCTTCTTCGATCCCTCGACCTTCAGCCGCACGTTCCGCAAGGCGTTCGGATGCACGCCGACCGATCTGCGACTGGCGGCTCAGTCCGGAGAGCGGAGCGCCCCCGTCATCCGCGCGCCGCAGGAGGAGCGACGGGATTTCGCGAGCCGTCTGCGCGCCCTCTAGGGCGCTGCCAAGACGATCCGCTGGACATCGGTTGCAGCCCGGGCGCGCTAGACCGAACTCAACGGGGGTCGGCCCCTCCTGGTCCTCGGGCGGCCAGCCATGCGCGTGCCTTGCCGCGGCGTAGCCCTGCCCCGGCCGCGACGTCACGCACTGGACGTCATGGCTCCGGCGCGCGCTCCACCGGCAGTGAGGTCGACGCGGGTCGCCCCGCGGCATCGGCCGGCAGCGGCGTACGCGCCGTCGGAGCCGCCATCCGCCGCGTGGCAAGGTTGCCGACGGCGGCAGCGGGGGCGACCGACGGCGGCAGGCTCGTGACGGAAGGCGGCTCGGTCACCCAGCCGCGTTCGGCCCGCCCCTTTTCGTAGCCGTGCTCGAAGAGGGCCTGCATGAAACCCTGGTCGAAGGGCCCGCTGCGATCGGCCCGGAAGGCCGAGTCAATGTAGCTCAGGCGGAAGGCGACGCCGTCCCGCAGTGCGGTCAGGTAGATCCGGTTGATGTCACCGATCCCGCTGAAGTGCAGCAGCGTCGAGACGGAGCGGGTCGCGATGCTGAACACCCCGCGCGCCGTCGTCGCGCCCTCCACGTCCATGCGCCCGTTGCGGATGACCCAGACCGTCCGGTCGCGGGCCAGTCGGTTCTGCCGCACGATGCGGGCGAGCTGAAGGGAGGGCGGATAGAGGAACACCTGCGTCGCGGCACCACCATCGACGTGCATTTCCTGGTAGGTGCGACCGTCGGATTCGACGTCGATCAGCACTGGGGGGAAGGCACCGGGAATTGAGGCCGAGGCCAGAAGGATACGGCGGAACAGCGACAGCGCGTCGGGATGGCCGCTCGCTGCGATCGCCCCGATGTTCCAAACCACGGGACGCTGCAGGTCCAGGTTCGTCGTCCCGATCAGTAGCAGCCGGCCGCGCCTGTACTCCCTCGCGATGGCATCGAGCATGGCCATGTCCGCGTGGCGCTGGATCAGGCGGTAGAGCGGCGAGGTGTCGGCGATCGCCTCCCCGAAGGCGGCACCTATCACCGTGCGAAAGATGCCGGGCAGCACGAGGATGTCTCCCGGCGCATTGGCGGTGAAAACCTCACGGAGCTGCCCGTCGTAGGCCGAGCCGAGGAAGGCGAATGGCGCGATCAGCGCCCCCGCGGAGATGCCGGTGACGACATCGAATTCCGGTCGATTGCCGGACGCGGTCCAACCGACGATCAGTCCCGCGCCATAGGCGCCGTTGTCGCCGCCGCCGGACACCGCGAGCAGGTTCTGTGGTGGCAGCCGCTCCGGACCGCGGCGGCTCGCCGGAAACCGCTCGGCCTGCCGGCTCGCGGCGAGCAGGGCTTCCTGCATCAGGTCGTCGGGGCTCCCGTCCGGCCAGAAGCGCCCGTTCGGCACCCCCAGGACGGCGAGGCCGATCGTCGTGTCGGCGGGCGGGGGCGGTTGCCGCAGGATGCTGCTGCAGGCCGACAGCGCGCAGACAAGTAGGGCCGCGGCGACCGAGCTGCGCCACGCGCCCGCAGGTTCACGGTCCGGACGCAAGCCGGGAGCGGCGCGGATCGGCATGACGAGGTGCCCTCCTGGTCCGCGCGAGGCGGCGCGTGGGCGCCGCGCTACCGGGGCGTGGCCCGGCCGGCCGCGACGCCCCGTTCGAAGGCGCGGTCCTGGGCCTGCATGTGCCGATCCCAGGCGAAGCCGCCCGCGGCGCCGGTGCCCGCGCCGATTGCGGCGCCGAGCCCGGCATTGCCGGCCATCGCGCCAATCAGCGCGCCCGCCGCCGCGCCGCCGGCCGCGCCGGTCCCGGTGCGTTGCGCCGTGGGCGACAGGTCCGCGCACGCGGAAAGGGCGACCGTCGTGAAGGCGACGGCGCCCGTCAGCGCAAGACCACGTATCATGGTTAGCCTCCGGTCAGGTCAGCGGTTAGCGCGCGCGGTGCGCCGCGCCGCGCAGGGATAGGTCTCGGCGGCCCAGCGGAGCAGCCCGTCCACGGCGCGCTCGCGCCCGAATTGCGGGTTCGCCCGCGCCCAGGCGACGAAGGACTCCTCGGCCGCGGCGAGCGTCGGCGTGGGATCGGGAAGGCAGAAAGCTGGTCGTCCCCGCGCGGCAACCGCCGCGTGGTACTGCCCGGCGCTGACGATGAAACCGCGGCAGTAGCCCACGGCCGCGTTCGCCGCGGCGCCGGCGCCCTCGGTCGCGGCGCAGAGGCCGGCGAGCTCCGACGTCGTTACTCCGGGGCCGGTTCCGACCTGCGCCAGGCCCGGAAGCGCGAAGGCTCCGGACATGACCGCCACGGCCATCACAACTGCCTTGCGCATGGCGAAAGCCCCTTCCGTTCTCGCCAGCTCGCCTTTGCGAAGCCAGCCCTGTAGTATGACTGACCGGCGTCTCGGCGGACGCGGTCGGACCCGGTGCCGCATCGGCCGGACCGCCCTTCGTCGTTGCGGCGGCGCCGGTCTGCAAACATGCGGGCAGGCTAGGTCCGCGCCGCCGCGAACGACCATAGGCAGGCCGTGTGGAACCTGGGCGCGCCGTCCCACGGCGAGGGCCAGCGGTTCGTCATGCCGGCGACGAACCCTACCGGACGACCTGCCGCGGCGCGGTATTCCCCGTCGCGCCGGCACGCTGACCACGCGACGACCGACGGCAATGCGCTGATCGTCCGCAGCCTGGACCGGGCGTCCCCGCGACGCGTGCCAGGACAACCAGCGGCTTGCGGCGTCCGGCCCCGTTGAGGACTGATGACGCCACGCCGGGGCGGCGGAGCGGATACGAAGGCGCATGCCGATTCAACGTGGCGTAGTTCAGTCCGGCCCGCCGCGCGTCCTCCTGGGCCTCTGTACCGCCATCCTCGTGGCGGCGGCCCTGAATGCGGCTCAGGCCGTGCTGGCGCCCGTGGCCTTCGCGCTCTTCACCATCGCGATGGCGTGGCCGCTCCAGGCCCTCTTGGAACGGGTGCTGCCGAAGGGGCTCGCACTCGTCGTGACGGTGTTCGCGGCGCTCGTCGTGCTTGCGATCCTCGCGGTCGCGGCGGGCTGGGGCTTCAGCCGGGTCGCGCGCTGGGTAATCACCGACGCGGTGCGGTTGCAGGAACTCTACATCCAGAAGGTCGCCCTCGCCGAGCGCTGGGGTCTGCCGCTGGGTGGCGCGCTCGACGACGCCTTCGATGCGCGGCGGATGGTCCGGGTGGCCCAGTGGGTCCTGTCACAGGTGCAGGACATCCTCGCCTTCCTGGGCGTCACCCTCGTCTTCGTCATCCTCGGTCTGCTGGAGGTGAAGGCGGTCTCGGCGCAGCTCGCGGGCATCGCGCGCCGCTACCCCCCCGCCCTGCACGTTCGGGATGCGCTACGCGAGACCGCGTCCAAGCTGCGGACCTATATGCTCGTCCGCACGATCATGAGCGTGGCGACTGGCGTCGCGGTCTGGGCCTTCGCCGAGGCGGTGGGCCTGCAGCTCGCGAAGGAATGGGGCGTGATCGCCTTCGTCCTGAACTACATTCCGTTCATCGGGCCGCTCGTCGCGACGATCATCCCGACGATCTTCGCGGCGTTGCAGTTCGGGACTTGGCAGTTTCCGCTGCTCGTCTTTGCGGCGCTGCAGGCCATCCAGTTCCTGTCCGGTAGCACGATCGAGCCGCTTCTCGCGGGCGTACGGCTCTCGGTCTCTCCCTTCGCGGTGCTCGTCGCCGTGTTCCTCGGCGCGCTCGTCTGGGCCATCCCCGGCGCCTTCATCGGCGTTCCCGCGCTGATCGGCGCGCTGACGCTCTGCGAACGCTTCCCGCAGGCGCACTGGGTGGCCGACCTGCTCTCGGGGCGGGCGCCGGATCGAGCGGGATAGCCACGGCACCTGTCGGTTCCCGGGCCGGGTGCGGCGCCATGACCGCCCGGCACAGCGGTCACCCTGGGGTCCCGCCGGCCCGGCGACCGACCCGCGGGGAAAGCCAGGCCCCTCCGCATCGCCCCGTCCTGCGCAAACGGGCGTGAAGCGGTGTCCCGTCGCTTGACCCACCGTCCCAAAGTGGCGGCACGCGGAGGTGCTTTAGGCGCACGCAGCCTTCCTTCGGGCATAGACCGTCGGTGCCACGGGAAGCTGGACGGCAGGCGGCGATGCTCGCGGGGATCGGGACGCGAAGGATGAGTTCCGACGGGAGAGGACGGCTGGAACCGGGCTTCGGTGCCGTTCGCGTTGTCACGCTCGCCGGCGCGGCGCTCAACGGCTTCCTGCACCTCGCGATGTACCTCGTTGTCCTCGTGCCGGCGGCTCGCGGGGCGGTGGATGCGGCCTCCCTGCCCCTTAAGGTCGCGCCCTTCCTCCTCGCCATCGTTTTCGTCCTGCTCGCCTCACTCCCCGTGCGCGCGCTCCTCCGGCCGGGCCAGCGTGTCGGAATCGCCTGCATCGTTCTGGGTGTCGGATACGTAGCGCTCATGCTCCTCGTCGGGACCCCGGCGTCGCCGGGACCGCTGCATGCGCTGAACCTCCTGCTGCTGCCTTTCAAGGTGGCGTCGGGCGCCCTGCTCCTGCTGCTGGGCGTCGGCATCAACCCGATGACGGCTAGGGGCTGGGTTCCCGCGCCCCTGGACCTTCTCGTCGTGCTCTACGGCGTAAGCCTTATCTTGGGGGGATGGCTGACGGCACGGTCCGCCGCGCGGTTGACCCGTCCCGCATCGGGGACCGGCCATTCGTGAGCCCCGCCACGCCCGAACGCCGCGACGGCCGCCAACCGCCGTGGCCATTCCGATCCGCCGGCCGGATGACCGACTGCCAAGACGTCGGCAGGACGCTGCCAACGGGGGCCGGAGGCCGGCCCGATGGCGACGGCAGTCCATGACGGCCCTGCCGCAGACAGCGACAGACAAACCGTATGCGGATGGCTAACGTCTGCCATCCGTCGCGCCTTCGGGGCGGACGTCGCGGCGATGCTCGCGCGTTCAACGAGGCCGGCCGGCCCCCATCCGGCCGCGCCTTCGGAGAAGCCGCTCGGTTCTTCGCGACCCGCCGCCGGTCCCGGCGCCGGCGGCCCACGACGCCGAACATCCGCGAGGATGACGATCATGCCCCAAGCGCTGAGCCGGCGACGCGGCCTCGTCGCCCTTGCCGTGATGCTCGCGGTCCAGCGGGATGCCGGCGCGAAGCCACAGGGCTGGCTGCCGTCGCGCCCATTGCGTCTTGTCGTCCCCTCGGTCGCCGGGAGCACCCCGGACACCTTCTGCCGCTTACTGGCCGAGGAAATGCGCGGACGCCTTCTGCACCCCGTGGTGATCGAGAACCGGCCCGGCGGCGCCGGCACCATCGGCCTGCTCGAGGTCGCGCGCGCCGCGCCGGACGGCCACACGATCGGCTACGCGAACGTCATTACCCTTGCCATTAACGATGCCCTGCTCTCCAGCCAGCCCTACGTGATCGAGCGTGATTTCCGGCCCGTCTCCTTCACCGGCTCGTCGCAGAACCTCCTCGTGGCGCGGCCCGGCCTGCAGGTCGGGGATCTCCCGGGGCTTGTTGCCGCGCTGAAGCGGGCGCCGGGACGCCTGACCTACGGCACGCCGGGCAGTGGGACGATCGGCCACCTCGCCGGCGAGCTCTTCCGCCTGCGGACGGGCACGTCGATGCTGCACGTGCCGTATCGCGGCAGCCCGCAGGCGACGCAGGCCCTCGCGGCCGGCGAAGTGGACTTGGTCTGCGACAGCGTCTTCGCCGTGCTGGGCTCCGTTCGCGCCGGCGACGGCGTGCCCCTCGCCACGACGGGAACCCGGCGTTCCCCGCTGTTCCCCGCCGTGCCGACGATGGAGGAGGCGGGCCTCGCCGGTTTCGACATGACGTTCTGGGGCGGGCTTGTGGTGCCCGCGGCGACCCCCGCTGCCATCATCGAGTCGTTGAACGAGATCGTAAACGCCGCCCTGGCCTCCGCGGCACTTCGGGCGCGCTACGCCGCGCTGGGGCTGGAAGCGTCGGAACCAGGCCCGCCCCCAGTGTTGTTCGAGCGTGCCGCGACGCAGCGGGCCGGATGGGCGGCCCTCGTGCGCGCGGCGGGTGTCCAGATGAACTGAGATCGTGAAAATCGGATGTCAGAGCGCCGTCCCCGCGCGAGTCATGCACGCTACGGTTGCATCGCGGCTGCGTGAGGCGCAGGTTCGCGCGGCGTAATCATGCAGGTCCGCATGGTCGTCAGGCAGACCCGAAGAAGGCAGGTGGATTTCATGAGCTCGCGCCCCTCGGGGCCTGCGCCCAGCGAGCCGGACGACGTCCCGCAGCACGAACCGCCGGCCTCATCGGCGGCTCTGTTCGTGCCGTCCGTCGTCGAATCCACGTTGGACCTGGCCGTGCAGGACCAGTTCGGCCACTGGTGCGACTGCAACGGCAGCCTAGCGTATTACGACACCCCGCCCGACGGAGGGTCCTCGGGCTTCCCGGCGGAGGCGACGACCTGGCACTTCGGCGGCTTCGCGCTCATGACCGCCCGAACGCCGGCCTCGCACTTCCGGCGGCTCCCCGAGCATGTGCGCCGGGACGGCATCGACCACTGGGCTGTCACCCTCGCCGTGGAGGGTGAGAGGGCGATCCGTGTGGACGACGCCGTGGGCGTCGTGCGGCCCGGGCGCCTGTTCATCAACTCGCTCGACCAGCCCAGCGACTCTCACCGGACGCGCTCCCGCTGGATCACTCTCTTCATGCCGCGCGACGCCTTCCCCGCGATCGGCGGCAAGATCGATGCGTTGCGGATGAAGCCGGTCGTCACACCGATGGGCATGGTTCTTCACGACTTCCTGCAATCGCTCGCGGCTCGCCTGCCGCAGGTCCGGCTGGAGGAGGCCGCGCAGCTCGCGGCGGCCACGACCGCCATGGTCGCAGCCGTCGCCGCTCCCTCGGCCGACCGGCAGGCCGAGGCAGCTGTTCCTGTGCAGGCGGTCCTCGGGACCCGCATTCGCCGCCTTATCCGGGAGAATGCGCATCTCGCCACGCTCGGGCCGGAGCGGTTGTGCCGCATGCTCGGCATGTCCCGCGCTTCGCTCTACCGCGCCTGCGAGCCCTTCGGCGGCGTCGCGTCCTTGATTCAGACGGAGCGCCTGCGGGCGGCGCAGCGGGCACTCTGCGACCCGGCGGATGTCCGTGGCATCGCGGCCATCGCGGCGGATGTCGGGTTCTTCAACGCTTCCACCTTCAACCGCCTGATGCGCCGGCAGTTCGGCTGCACGCCCGGCGACATCCGCCGGGCCGCGCTGTCCGGGCGTTCCCTGCCGAGCCTGCTCTCGCCGGCCCAGACGACGCAGTCGAGCAACCTGCGTTCGCTGCTTGCGGGCCTCCAGGGATGAGCGCCCCGCCACCGGGTTAACGAGTCCGCTACAAGACCCGCCAGGCAGCGCCTCGTCTATCCGGTATCGGCGAACCGTCGGGAACGCCAGCCACAGCACGGGGACGGCAGGCTCATCACGACGGCACCCCCAGGTGCCCTATCCTGCGACGCGAGGTCGGCTCGGCGGCGGGTGTTGCGGGCCTGCACCGCCGGGGCGCACCGGCACGTCCGGAGAGGAGGGGTCATGCGGTCAGCATCAGGTCCGGAAGGACCGCTCGGCATGGTCCCTGGCGGTTCCGCCGAGGGCGGGGGCCGATCCGCGGACGGCGGGATGCTTGCGTGGAGAGCAGGTCGATGAGCATCGCCTTCGCCGCGGAACGACGGCTGCTGACCGAGGACGAGCTCGGCCCGATCCAGCGAAGTCACTACCCGATGCTGGAAACGCTCTCGCGTGACGAGTTGCAGGAGCTGGTGGGCTGGATGCGCGCGCGGCGCAACCGCGCGAGGGACCTGGTGCGGGATCACCGCAGGGCACGGCGGGGCAAGGCGCCGCAAGCGGCCGCCACGCCGGCGCCGGATGCCGACCGCGGCCTCGACGCGAAGAAGCAGGTCTTCGCCGGAGCCCTGAAGCGGGTAAATTCCCGGCTGGACGCGCTGCTGGCGGCGGAGCGGCGCCGCAACAACCTCGCGCGGCTCCATCAGGCCTTGGCGCGGAGAGCCGCAGCACCGTCGCGTCACCCCTCGGCCGGCGCGACCGCGCATGAGGAGGCCCGGTCCGTGCCGAACGGTCGAAGCCGGCCGATCATCGGCGGCGGCCGCATCGGCCGCACCGGGCAGGCGGTCCGCCATGCGCAGGCAGCGCGCGATGCCCGATCCTGACGCGCGAACATCGGTACCAGCGGGTGGTCCGGTAGGGCGAGGCGGGATGACGTCCCACCGCTGATCGGGGCGCGGCGGCGCGACGGGTTCAGGCCTCCCGCCCCGGGGGCACCGCGGCCCGCGTTGGCCGCGACGTCGAAGCCGGGTCGCCGCGCCATCGGAGTGCCGCTCACGGCACCAGGGTGGCGCGTGGCGCCCGACCGCCCTGCACGATCGCAGCCATGCCGAACCGGCCGGCTTGGGCCTCACAGCTTCACCCTCCCGGGATCCGCTCGGCGGGTAGGGGCGTCACGGAGTACCAGGAGACGCGATGCGGATTATTCGTTCGGCCTCTTGGCTCCTGTGGAGGATCGTCCTCGGAATAGGCGCATTCGCGATCGCCCTCGTCGCGTTCCGTGCGTGGGACAGCGAAAGGGGTCCGCCGCTGCAACCCTGGCACCTCGTCGTGCCGGAGGAGTTGCGCGCGGAGGCACTCGATGCCGCGGATTGGCCTGATTACCTCGCCGCGGAGGAGGCCACGTTCGCGGCCGTGCGCGCCCGGGTCACGGAGGCCCTCGAGCCCGAGGCGCGCATCCCGGCGAACCGCTACTTCCGGGAGAGCCCTCTCTTCCCCGGGCGCTTCCCACGGGACTGGAACCGATCCTTCGCCCTGGAGCCGGAGGGCGCCGATCCGCTCGGGGCCGTCGTGCTGCTGCACGGCCTGACCGACGCACCCTACAGCATGCGCCACATCGCCGAGCATTACCGGCGCCGCGGCTGGGTCGCCCTTGGCCTCCGCCTGCCGGCGCATGGCACCGTTCCCGCCGCGCTGACCGACGTGACCTGGGAGGACTGGCTGGCCGCGGCCCGCCTGGCTCTTCGCGAGGCGCGGCGGCGCGTCGGTCCGGGCCGGCCGATCCACCTCGTGGGCTACTCGAATGGTGGGGCGCTGGCGATGAAGGGGGCGTTGGATGCGCTGGAAGATCCGCGCCTGACGCGTGTAGACCGCCTCGTCCTGATCTCCCCCATGATCGGCGTCACAGCCTTCGCGCGCTTCGCAGGACTCGCGGCCCTGCCGGCCTCTCTCCCGCGCTTTGCGAGATCGGCCTGGCTCGACATCGTCCCGGAGTTCAACCCGTTCAAGTACAACTCCTTTCCGGTGAACGGGGCACGTCAGTCTTACCGCCTCACGACCGCACTGCAGCAGCAGATGCAGCGTCTTGCCGCGGAAGGACGCCTGGCGCTCCTGCCGCCGGTCCTGACCTTCCAGTCGGTGGTGGACTTCACGGTCAGCACGCGCTCGGTGGCGGAGGCGCTGTATGGTTCGCTGACCGGGATGGGCCATGAACTCGTCCTGTTCGACGTCAACCGGAGCGCCGCCATCGGCCCCCTGGTCACGCCCGCCGCGGCCGGGGCGCTGGATCGGCTGCTGCCGCCGTCGCCGCGTCCCTGGCGCTCCGTCGTCATCGGCGAGGCCGGCCCGGGGGACGGCGTCGTGGTGGAGCGGGTCACCGAGGCGGGCGGGCGCGAGGAGCGGGTGACGCCGATCGGCCTCCGCTGGCCGCGCGAGGTCTATTCGCTCTCGCACGTCGCGCTGCCCTTTCCCGCGGGTGACGCGCTCTACGGCTTCGACCCTGATCCGGCCGAGGATTTTGGCGTGCGGCTCGGTACCATCGCGCTGCGCGGCGAACGCGGAGTGTTGGCGGTCAGCCCCGCCGTGCTGGCCCGCCTCACCTTCAACCCGTTCTTCCCTTACCTCCTGGCCCGCATTGGCGAGGGGATCGTGCCGGCGCGGTGACGGGCGACGCTCGTGCGGACCGGGCCTGAACCTCATCGAGATGGCCTTCGCAAAACTCAAGGCCCTCCTCCGCCGCGCCGCCCACCGCACCCGCGACGCCCTCTGGCGCGGCATCGCCCAGTTCCTCGACACCTTTACCCCGCCGAGTGTCGCAACTACCTCGGCCGTTACGGCTACACACGGTCAGCGTGAACTGGCTTAAAGGACAAGGAGCTCTATCCGGCAGGTGTCTGCCCCCATCCTACCCCGCGGCGATCATCAGTTCGACCCGCGCACCGCAGCCCCGTCTGGGCCATCGTGACTCGATCTACGAGCTAAGCGCGGCCGATGCGGACCCAGCGCGCGGCGCTCTCGGCGAGCAGGATCTTGTCGGTACCGACGGTGAAGACGCGGACTCCCCGGCCTTCCCATTCGCGGATGCGGCGGGTCGCGGCGTCGGCGCTGGCCTCGAAGACCGGCAGGATGGCCGGGACGCCATGGCGCGCCGCTGCCTCGAGGAGGCCGACCATCGCGCGCTCGACCTCTGGATGGTGCCAGTCTCCGCGGTGCCCCATGGAGACCGCGAGGTCGAACGGACCGGCCATGACGGCGGTTAGACCCTCCGTCGCGCAGATCGCGTCGGCCTTGGCCGCACCGGCCGCGGTTTCGATGAGGGCGATGACGCTCGCCTCCAGCGATTCTTCGTAGGTCGGCCAGTCCAGGACGTAATGGCCCCCGGAACGGACGCAGGGGCAGGCGCCGCGGGTCCCGGCAGGGGCGAAGCGGGTCGCGGCAACCGCGGCACGGGCCGTCTCCGCGCTCTCGATGCCCGGAACGACGACGGCGACGGCACCCGCGTCGAGCACCTGCGGGATGTCAGCGATCCGACGCGGGCGGGCGACGGGTGCGAGGCCGTTGGCATCGCAGGCGCGCAGCAGGTCGGTCGCGCGTTCGATTCCGAAGTGGCCGTGTTCCAGGTCCACGATGGCGAAGTCGAAGCCGGCGGCCCCGAGGATGTCCACGGATTCCGGGTGCGGTATCTGCGCCCAAGTGCCGAGGATGCGCTCGCCGGACGCGAGGAGGCTGCTGAAGGATCTACGCGGCATCGCGCGCCCCGTCTCCGATGCGGCGGTGGACCAGCGCGCGGGCTGCGTCTTCGATACGGCGAGCATCGGGGATGACGGCGCGTTCGAGGGCGTCGTTGTAGGGCATGGGCAGGTCGGGGTTGCCAAGGCGCGCGACGGGGGCGTCGAGCCAGTCGAAGCAGTCCTCCATGATGCGGGCGGAGATCTCGGCGCCGATGCCGCCCGTCACGCAGGCCTCGTGCACGACAAGGCAGCGGGAGGTCTTCCGGACGGACTTCGCGACCGTCGCCATGTCGAGGGGGCGGATGGTACGGGGGTCCACGACCTCCGCTTCGATCCCGTCCCGCGCGAGGGCGCGGGCCGCGGCGAGGGCGCGGGGGACCATGGACTGGATCGCGACGATGGTGAGGTCGCGTCCCTCCCGCTTCACGTCGGCGATGCCGAGGGGGAGGGAGTAGGGCTGCTCAGGGGCCGGGCCGCGGCCTTCTACGTAGAGCAGCTTGTGTTCAAGGAAGACCACGGGCCCGTCGTGGCGGATCGCAGCGGCGAGGAGGCCCTTCGCGTCGTAGGGCGTGGCGGGGGCGACGACAACCAGGCCGGGAATGTGGGCGAACCAGGCTTCCAGCGACTGCGAGTGCTGCGCGGCGAGTCGGATGCCGCCGCCCTGCGGGCCGCGGACGACGAGCGGAACGGTGGTCGTGCCGCCGAGCATGAAGCGAGCCTTGGCCGCCTGGTTCACGATCATGTCCATCATGAGCGTGACGAAGTCGAAGATCTGCACTTCGACGACGGGACGGTAGCCGCGGATGGCACTGCCGACGGCGAGGCCGCCGATCGCCTGTTCGGAGATCGGCGTGTCGCGGACCCGGTCGGCACCGAAGCGGTCGCGCAGGCCGCGGGTACAGGCAAAGATGCCACCAAGCTTGCCGACATCCTCCCCGATCATCACGACGCGACCGTCGCGGTCCATCTCGCCGTGCAGCGCTTCGTTGATGGCCTGGACGTAGGAGATGACGCGCTCGCCCGGCGGGGGGCGTTGGGGGCGGCGGGCAGGGGCGGCGTGACGGCGGGGGCAAGGACGGACCAGTCGGGCTCGCGGGCCTGGCGCGCCGCCTCGACGGCGCGCTCGATCTCCGCTTCGGCGTCGTCCAGCAGGGCGTCGAGGTCGGCGGGCTCGTGGCCCTCCGCGATCAAGGCGGCGCGTTCACGGGCGATGGGGTCGCGTTCGCGCCACCGGAATTCTTCTTCCTCCGTCCTGTAGCGGGGGAGGTTGGCGCGCATGGAATGGTCACCCCAGCGGTAGGTCTCGGCCTCGATGAAGGATGGCCCTTCGCCGTTGCGGGCGCGCGCGACGGCACGGGCGACGGTGGCGTGGAGGGCGCGGGCGTCGTTGCCATCCACGCGCTCGCCGGGCATGGCGTAGGCGGCCGCACGGGCGGCAAGGCCAGGACCTGCGGTGGATTCGGACTGTGCCGTGGAAAGCCCGTACCGGTTGTTCTCGCACAAGAAGACGACGGGAAGGCGCCAGAGGGAGGCGACGTTCAGGGCCTCGTGCACGATGCCCTCGTTCGCGGCGCCGTCGCCGAAGAAGACGACGCCGATGTTGTCGCCCTGGAGTTGCGAGGCGAGGGCGGCGCCGATGCCGATGCCGGGCCCCGCACCGACGACCCCGTTGGCGCCGAGGACGCCGATCGACAGGTCGGCGATGTGCATGGACCCGCCGAGACCACCGCAGTAGCCGGTCGCGCGGCCCATCAGTTCGGCCATCATGCGATCCATGCTCGCGCCCTTCGCGATGCAATGGCCGTGTCCCCGGTGGTGGGTGATGATCCAGTCGCGCAGGGTCAGGTGCGCGCAGGCAGCGGCCGCGATCGCTTCCTGGCCGACGCAGGAATGCGCGGTTCCCTTCACCTCGCCGGCCAGGAACAGCTCGATGACCCGTTCGTCGAAGCGGCGGACGCGGAGCATCGTCCGCAGCAGCGCAAGCCGGTCGCGGGCGGCAGGTGCGGCGCCGTCAGGCATCGGTGGCGCCCAGGACGGCGGTGCACTTGATCTCGCAGAGGATGCCGGGCGTCGAGAACTCGACGACGCCGTAGCCGGTCCAGGTGGGGAACGGCGCGGTGGTGAAGTACCGGTCCTTCACACGCATGAAGGTCGGAAGGTGGGTGCGGAAGTCGGTGAACCAGGTCTCCATCTCCACCACGTCGGCGAAGGAGCCGCCGGCGGCGGCGAGGACCGCCCCGACGTTGTCGAGGGCCTGGGCGAACTGCGCCTCCGGCTCCTCCACCACTGTCATGTCGGGGCGCCGCCCCACCATGCCCGCGATGTAGAGCGTGTGGTCCACCAGCACGCCGGGCGAGTAGCGGAAGCGCTCGACGAGCGGTTCCATGCCGGGGGGGACGACGCTGCGCTGGGGCATCAGAGCACCGAGGGAAGCCAGGTGGCGAGGGAGGGAAAGGCGATGAGGAGCGCGAGCCCGATCGCCTGGAGGGCGATGAACGGCCACATGGCGCCGAAGATCTCGTCCAGCGTCATGTCGGGCGGGGCGACGCCCTTGAGGTAGAAGGCCGCGGGCGCAAACGGCGGGGAGAGGTAGGCGATCTGCATCGAGATGTTGAAGAGGATGCCGAACCAGATCGCGTCGAAGCCGAGCGCGGTGATGGTTGGGACGAAGATCGGCATCGTCAGCAGCATGATGCCGATCCAGTCGAGGAACATGCCCAGCGCGATCCAGACGGCGATCATGACCAGCACGACGCCGAGTGGCGGGAGGGGGATGGAGGAGAAGAGGGCGGTCGCGTAGGCGATGCCGCCGACGACGTTGTAAAGGCCGATGAGCGCATTGGTGCCGAGGACCAGCCAGAGGACGACGCCGCAGGTGGACATGGTCTGGAGCGCGGCCTCGCGCAGCAGGGGCCAGCGCAGCTCTCCCCGGATGGCGCAGGCGACCAGGGTGCCGGCGACCCCCATGCCTGCGCTTTCCGTGACGGAGGCGACGCCGAGGTAGATGGAGCCGAGGACGGAGAAGGCGACGAGGAGCGGCAGCGCGATGCCCCTCAGCAGGCGCAGCTTCTCGGCAAAGGGGATGTTCGCCTGTTCCGGCGGCAGGGGCGGGCCGAGGGCGGGGTTCATCCCGCAGCGGATGAGCGTGTAGGCGATGTAGAGGGCGGCGAGGACAAGTCCGGGGATGAGGGTGGCGATGAAGAGGTCGCCGATCGGGACGTTCGCGGTAAGGCCGTAGAAGACGAGGATGATGGAGGGCGGGATCATCGTGCCGAGGGAGCCCGCGGAGCAGATCGTGCCGATCGCCAGGCGCCGCTGGTAGCCGAGGCGGAGGAGCTGCGGCAGGGCGACGAGGCCGAGCACGACGATCTCGCCGCCGATGACGCCGACGGTCGCGGCCATGACGACGCCGACGAGCGTGGTCATCACCCCGACGCCGCCGGGCAGGCGCCCGGCCCAGACCGCGAAGGCGTTGTACAGGTCCCGCGCGAGGCCGCTCCGTTCGAGGATGGAGGCCATGAGGACGAAGAGCGGGACGGAGACGAGGATGTAGCTGTCGAGGAAGGAGTAGGTGCGGGAGGACAGCAGCAGCAGCGCGTCGGGGCCGAAGATCCAGAGGGTCAGGCCGACGGCTATGGCGCCGGAGGAAAACGCGAGGGGGACACCGAGGACGAGGGTGACCAGGATGCCGATCACGATGATCGCGGTGACGAGCTCGACGGACGGCATCACTCGGCGCGGCCCCGGATGACGGCGACGAGGCGTTGCGCGACGGCGGCGAGGAAGAGGAGCGTGCCGGCAGCGAGGGCGACGCGGACGATGGTGGGCAGCGGCCAGTTCGGCGGGCCAGGGGTGAGTTCAGGCGCCCATCCCGTGGCGTCGAACCGCCAAGCGGCCTCGGAGGCCTGTCCCCAGGCCGCGTAGCCGAGGCCGGCAAGGTAGATGACGCCGAGGAGGAGGGACAGGATTTCCAGCGCCCGTCGCGCGGACGGGCGGAACCGATCCCTCACGACGGTGATGCGGATGTGTTCGTTCCGCGCGAAGGCATAGGCGCCGCCGAGGGCGAAGCCGATCGCGCAGAGGGTGGTGGTGGTCTCGTGCGCCCAGTTTGTGGGGCGGTCGAAGAGGTAGCGGGCGCCGACCTCCCAAACCGTGACGACGACCGCCGCGAGGAATATCCAAGCGGCGGCGCGGCCGACGACGAGCGCGAGACGCTCCATGACAGGCAGGGCCGGGGTCAGGCAGGCCGGGCCTAGGCGAGCCGGCCGCGGAAGCCGCGCAGGCTCGCGAGGATCTGGCCGGCGAGGGGGAGCGCGGGCCGTAGGTGTCCTGCACCGCCGCCGCGACCTGGCCGAGCTTCGCGACCTCGGCGTCGGACCATTCGATGATGGTGATGCCTTCGGCGCGCATCTTCGCGAGCGCCTCGGCGTCCTCGCGCTCGATCGCGGCCTTATGGGCGGCAGACATGCGCTTGCAGGCCTCCGAGATGGCGGTACGCGCCTCCGCCGGCAGACCGTCCCAGCGGCGCTTGTTGAAGGACATCTCGCAGGTCGGCATCGAATGGTTCGCGGCGACGGAGAAGCGCGCGTTGCGATAGAGGCCGACGGCGTAGTTCAGGCCGGGGTTCGCTTGGTCCGCGGCGTCCACGACGCCGGATTGCAGGGCGTTGAAGAGTTCGGGGAGCGGTAGGTTCACGACCGCGGCACCAGCGCGGCCAAACATCTCGGCGATCATGCCGGGCGGGCAGCGAACCTTCAGGCCGCGCAGGTCTTCGACGGTGTGGAGAGCGCGGCGGGACGGGATATGTTCACCGGGCCAGTAGAACTGGTCGACGTAGTAGAGTCCGAACCGGTCGTAGAGCTGGCGCCCCAGCTGCACGCCATCGGATTCCGCGAACCAGCGGTCGCGTGCGTCTACCGACGGGAAGGTGGCGCCGGTGTCGCCCAGGATGACGAAGCCCGGATCCTTCGAGGCGAACCAGGACGGCGCGGCGAACTGGCCGTCCAGCAGGCCGTTGCGGACGGTGTCCAGCAGTTCCGTCGGGGCGACGACGGCGCCGCCAGGGAGGACGGAGACCTGCACGCGTCCGCCCGTTGCGGTCTTCACATCCTCCGCGAAGGCGGTGGCGACGGTATGCAGGGCGGCGTTGGTGCCGAGGAAGTGCTGCATCCGCAGCGTCATGCCCTGCGCCAGCGCTGGCGGGGCGACATAAGGCAACGCCAGCGCGGCGGGCGCGGACTTCAGGAGGGTGCGGCGGTTCATGGACGTGGTTCTCCCGTTCAGTTCTTGATGTTGAGGATCTGCCTGGCTTCGTCGGGGGTCGCGACCTCGCGCCCCAATTCGCGCGCGATCTCGGCGACGCGGCGGATGATGTCGACGTTCGTCGGCATCACGCCAGTTTGGCCGAGCTCGTGGTAGGTGTAGTCGCCGAGGCCGATGGAGATGTGGCCACCGGCCGCGATGATCGGCGCGGCGAGCGAGAAGAGATTCCCGCCGAAATTCACCACCGTCCATTCGATGCGGCGGTCGGGCGGCAGGAAGTCCAGATGCGCCTGCAGGCCGCGCAGCGTCCCGGGATGGCCGCCGAGGAAGGTGTTGTCCGTGAGGCAGAAGCAGAGATAGCCCGGCTCCTCCAGCAACCCCATGTCCATGAAGGCGCCGACATAGCGGGTGAAGCCGATCGTCCAGGAGACGAGGTAGGGCTTCAGCCCCGCGCCACGAATCGCGTCCGAGAAATGCGTCAGCGTGCCGGTCGAGTTGCGGTAGACAAGCTCGGTCGTCTCGAAGCGGCGGGCCTGTGCGTTGTACCGGTCCACGTTGACGGAACCCATGTCCATCGGCGCGAAGTGCGGCGCGCCGGCGGGGTCCTTCGCCATCTCCAGGATATGGGCGATCCGCGCCTCCGGCCCCTGGTCCAGCGTGACGTAGCCGAGGGTCGGGTGGACGAGGATGTCGGACGCCGCGCGGATGCGGCGCACGGTGTCGGCGTAGGACTCCGCGGCGTGGTCGGGCGACCCGTCAGCCTGGCGAGCGTGGAAGTGCAGGACGGCTGCTCCGGCGTCACGGCACGCCACCGCGTCGCGCGCGATCTCCTCGGGCAAGTAGGGGACGTTCGGGTTCCCCTGCTCGCGCATCATGTACTCGTTGACCCGCGCCTCGATGATGAGTTTGCGCAAGGACGTCCCCCGGAAGAACTATGCTGTTCGGCATAGATTGTTCTGTTTGAGGGAGGATGCGCCGGAGTGCGGTGCAGCATCAAGGGCGTTCTCGTCACGAAGGCTGGACGTTGACCTATGCTGTTCGGCATAGTTGGTGACATGCCCCGCAAAAAGGACACCGCCCTCAGCGTCCTCCTCGACCGCGTCGGTGCCCGCTTCCCCGGACACATCATGCGGCGGCTGATGCTGCCGGACGGGCGGTTCCGCTATACCTACGCGTCCCCGCACCTGCGCGACACCTTCGGACTGGATGTCGAGGCGATCGTCGCGGACGACCCGGCGACGCATTCCTGGATCCACCCCGACGACCGCGCAGGTTTCGAGGAGGCGCTGCGCGTCTCGGCACGCGACATGACGACCTTCGACGAGGAGGTGCGCGTCTTCACCGGGGATGGGCGGACGCGCTGGGTGCGGTCGCTCTCCACGCCCACGCGGCTACTGGACGGGACAGTGGCCTGGGACGGCATCGCCCTCGACGTGACGGAGCGGCGCGAGGCGGCGGAGGCGATGGAACGTGCGCTGCGCCTGGCGCGGGATGCGGAGGCGCGCGGGGCTGTGCCAGGCGTCGCACCGCCGGAGGTCGTGGCGGCGCTGGACATCCTGGACGAGGAGCGGCTGAGCGAGCGGGGCGTGGCGGCGCTGGCCGCGCTGCGGCGGGTGCTCGCGCCGGGTGCCGCACCGGCGGGCGGCCCCGCGCTTTCGCCACGGCAGCGGGAGGTGCAGTCGCTGCTCGCGCGCGGGCTGTCGAACCGGGAGATCGCGGAGCGGCTGGGCATCACACCGGGTACGGCGAAGCTGCACGTTTCCGCCGTGCTGAAACGGCTCGGGGCTGCGAACCGGACGCAGGCAGCCCTACGCTGAGCTGTTCCAGGTACGGCCCGTGAGGTCGGCATAGTGTGTGGCCGGATGCCGCCTGGCGGCTTTCGCGAAGCGGGCGACCGCCCGGTTCCTGGCGGAAGCGGTTCGCGACCGGCGGGGCGTCGGCCAGTGCTCGGCCGTGGCCGTGGCTGCCTACGGACCACTCGGCGCAGGGCGCGTCACGTGTCCATCCGGAAGGCTGACGAGCACCGTCTCGTCCTGCCAGTCCTCTTGACCCGCGAGCGCGGACCCGAGTCTCTTTCCCTCGACCGCGATGGCGGGCCGGTCCACCCCCTGGCCGTGGGTCGCGGGATCGTAATGCCAGGTCACGTTGGCCCAAAGCGGCACGCCCGCCACGCGGAGGGGCGCCTCGCGCCGCACATAGGCGCGGGCGAGTGACCCGTCCTCGTTGAGCGTCGCGACCTGCGGGAGCGGCCGCCCGATGCCCTGAGCCTCATCCGCGCGGGCACCAGGGGCGATGCTGATCTCGACCGTCCCCCGCTCCGGGTCCGGCGTGATCTGGGCCAGTGCAGGCAGGGCCCAACCCTTCCAGACCATCGTCCGCGACAAGCCACAGGTGACGAGTTCGCCTTCGCTGTTCACGACGACCGCGTTCTCGCTGCAGTCCCAGCCGCTGATCTGGGTCGGCGCGGCCAAGCGGACGTACCAGGTCCCCGCCTGCCGGGTGATGCCGCGGAGGGAGAGGCCGTGGAATTTCACCGGTTGCGGGAAGGAGGCGCTGGTCCAGTGAGTATGTGCCGGCGTGCTCCAGGTCACGTGGGTCCCGGCCGGGAAGGTCATGCCATCGAAGGTGGCCTCCTGTACCAGCACGGACTCGGTGCGGGTTCGTTCCGCCCGCAACTGGGCTTCCGATTGCATCCCGAATACCAGCAGGAAGCCGAACTCCAGCAGGGGAGGCACGATCAGGATCGCCATGCCGGCGAGGGAGAACCACCGGCGTCGTCCCCGGAACCGGACGGCAAGCCAGAGGAGGACCACAAGCAGAGGCAGTGTGATGGGCCAGAGGTAGATCGGTAGGAACGGGTAGGCCAGCCAAGGCGGGATGTGCATGCGATCGTCCTGTGGTCCGCTGCCGCGCCACCTTCCGCTGAACCCTGCGGCCGGTCTTCGGCGGCATCAGCGTCATGGCGTCGTGAGGAGGGCGTAGCGTGCCATCCGTCGCATGTCGGTTCCGCCGGGTTGCCCGAAACGTCGCGTGCGTCACGCCGGTGAGCCGCACCCTTGGGGGGGACGCTCGGCATGAGCGGGCGTGACACATCAGTTCGCGCGCGGCGGTACCGCCCAACGGGGCGAGGCCGACGGTGACTCTTCCGGCCTGACCCAAGAGGGTTTGGTGGACCCGAGCCGGGCTGTGGTTCGCTGCTCGTGGTTTTCGGTGGGAGCCGGCGACGTGGCCTGCGACGAGCCGTGTGGGGAACCGACGCGATGGCGTGAACGGCTACCCGAGAAGTCTGACGTCACCAGAGTGGACGGCACACGCGCCGCTGATCCCGCCCGCCAAGCCCGCGGGCCTCCGCGGGGACGGACATGCGATCCGCCGTGAACGCGCTCCTTTATCTCCTGCGGGCTGCCCTGGCGTTGTCTGCCGCGGCGGGCGCTGCCCGCTGCGAAGCACGGTCCACAACATTTCCCGGAGCCTCGGGCGCGACGGAGCGTGGGGGACATATCGGTGGCCCTTGTCGCGGCTGGGCGGCGACGGGCGGGACGCGAAGTCGAGCCGACGGCGGGCGTGCTCGACAGCCAGGCGGCGAAAGGGGGGGGCGCTGCACCGAACGCGTGGGCCATGCCACGGGCAGGCGCATGAAGGGGCGCTAGCGCCACCGCCCGACCCGGTGGCCTGCCGCCGCGGGCGCTGCCCGCATCTCCAACTCGTCCGGGCGGACGCCGGCCACTTCGCGTCAAGTGGACGCGGCGGTCGCCGCCGGCAAGGTCGTCGGCGCCTTCGATGGTCGCATCGCCAGGGCGGACCGCCTGTCAACACCTGCGAAGTCGCAAGCCGATCCGCCAGCCGCCGAGTTATTCGAGCACGCGGCCAGACAACCTCAAGCGCCAACCGGACAGTTGTCGCGCAACCTCCGCGGTGGTTTCTTCGGGCCTCAGGTACACCGGTTCGATGGAGAAACTGTCGAGGCGGCGCGTCCAGTCTGGGTCGCGGGCCATGGTCGCGACCGCATCGGAGATTCGCTGCGCGGTGGCTAGGTCCAGCCCTGCCGGAGCGAAGACCCCCCACCACGGGACGAGGTCCACCGAGGGGTAGCCGAGCTCTGCTGTGGTCGGAACGTTCGGCAGGTCGGCGTGCCGACGGGCGTTCGTCGTGGCCAGGGCGCGGGCACGGCCATCGTCCAGGACCGGCTTCGCGACGCCGGTGAGCGCGGGGAGGAAGTCCACCTCGCCGGTGAGCAGGCCGTTCAGCGCGGGGCCACCTCCGCGGTAGGGAACATGAGTGAGCAGGACACGCGCCGCGCCGGCCAGCGCGACGCCGGCCAAATGCGGGTCGGTGCCGACGCCGGGCGTCCCGTAGGTGAGAGGCCGCCCCAGATTCGCGCGAACGAGGTCGGACAGGCTGCGATAGGGCGAGGCAGAGGGCACGACGAAGAGAATGGCTTGCCGCGCGAGCGTCGCGATCGGCGCGAGTTCCCGTTCCGCGTCATAGGGAGGTGGGGGCTGCAACGCTGGCAGGACGACGAGGGCCGGGGACGAGGTGAAGAGCAGCGTGTACCCATCCGGGCGCGCGCGCGCCACCGCAGCCGTCCCGATGGCGCCGGAGGCACCGGCCCGGTTTTCCACGACGACGCTCTGGCCGAGAGATTCGCCGAGCTTCGTCGCGATCACGCGGGCCAGGATGTCGGTGCCGCCGCCGGGGGCGAAGGGGACGATCAGGCGGATGGGACGGGTGGGAAAGGCGTCGCCCTGCGCCTGCGCCGCGCCGACCGCCGCGCCGATCGCCGCGGTCGACAGGAGGAGGGTGCGCCGTGCAACCCGTCCGTCTTCGCCACCCCGCACCGGATCAGCCTTTCGTGGCCTTGCTGAAGGCGGGCCGCGCGGCGATGCGCGTACGCCATGCCTCCAGCGATGGCAGGGGTGGACGCTCCACCGGGAAGTCGAGGCAGCGCGCGACGATGGGCGCCAGGGCAATGTCGGCGAGTGTCAGGCGCCCGAGGGCGAACCATTCGCGACCCTTCAGTTCAGAGTCCAGTATCGCGAGGAGGCCGTTCATGTCTGCGAGTTGCGCGGCGAAGTCGGGGGCACGTTCGGCGGCCGGTTTCTTCGCTTCTCGGAACATGGAGAGGTAGGGCGCATTGAGCTGCGCGAGCACCCAATCCATCCAGCGCTCGACCTGCGAGCGGTCAGCCGGGGTCTCCCCGTGCATGGCCGGCGCGTGCGTCGCAGCGAGGTAGCGGAGGACGGTGTTGGACTCCCAGATAACGACGTCGCCATCCACGAGAGTCGGGACCTTCGCGTTGGGATTCATCGCCTTGTATTCGGGCGTCGCGGTGTTGCCAAACTGGCGGCCGTAGTCCTCCCGCTGATAGGGAATGCCGGCCTCCTCCAGCAGGAAGAGCACCTTCTGCACGTTCCCCGACGTCGCGCGTCCCAGCAGCTTCAGCATCGGCATCCCCTCACCCTCCGCGCGGCGCGTAGGCGATCGCGTCCATCTCGATCTTCGTACTGATGACGGCGCGCGCCTCCACCGTCGTGCGGGCGAGGGTCGCGTCCTTGAAGTGTTCGGCGAAGACCTTGTTGTAGCGGCCGAAGTCGCGCGTGTCCTCGAGGTACGTCGTGACGCGCACCACGTCCGCCAGTGTCAGGCCCTCAGCTTCCAGGATCCGGGCGATGGAGAGGATGGTCCACTTCGTCTCCTCCTCGATGGTGCCGTGGAACATGTTGCCGTCGGCATCCTTCGCGACCTGGCCGGAGACGAAGACGAAGTCGCCCGCGCGGACCGCGGGGTGGAAGGGCAGGTTCGGGTTCTTCTTGCCGATCGGGTAGACGTCGTCGCGGCGGCTCATCGGGGCTCCTCAGCGGACCAGGGGAGATTCGAGGATGTGCACGCCGGCGACGCGGTCCACGAGGTAGATCAGGCCGCGGTCGTCGAGCGTGACGTCGTTGGAGGAGGCGCGGTCCGCCCCGGGCGCGGGGTCGGGAACGAAGTGGCCGACCTCCTTCGGCGCGAAGGGGTCCGCGAAGTCCACGATCCGCAGGCCGCAGGCGAACCAAGCGCAGGGCAGTACCGTCCCGCGGAAGACCTCGGAAGGCTGGTGGCAGCCCGTCATCGCTGGCTGGGTCGATCCGTCGAGGTCGAGGCCCGGCACCTGGAAGGTCGAGATGACCGTCGGGTTCGTCTCGTCGGTGATATCGTAGAACCAGAGGAAGGCGGGCGGTGCGGGGTAGAGCTTCGCCACGTCTTCGTCCGCGACGATCAGGATGCGGCGGCCCTTTACCGGATCCGGCACCGGCATGCAGGTGTGGGTCGGGTGCGGGAAGGCGGTGGAGGTGTTGACGTGCGCGACGGGACGCGGGTTCGACAGGTCGGAAATGTCGAGCGTCCACATCCCGTGGTGCCAATAGGAGACGTAGAGGCGGTCACCCAGCCGCATCGGGTGGTGGCAGCGCGGGAAGGGCCAGCCTTCCGGCATGCGCTCCACCTCACCGGCCGCGGCGTGCTGGCCGGGGATCCACCAGCGCATGATCTCGCGCGGCGTCGCGGGGTCCGAGAGGTCGAGGATAGCGGGGAAGTGGCCGACATAGCCGTCGTCCGTCGCGGATATGTAGGCGAGCGTGCCGTCGAAGGTGAAGCGGTGGACGCCCTTGCCACCCATCCGGACCTTCGTGATCAGGCGCGGCTCGGCCGGCCTGGCGACGTCGTAGATCGCGAGGCCGCCGCCGAAATCCTCGTTCCCCGGCCCGAACTTCTCGTGGTTGACGAGCATCAGGCCATCGGCGACGCGCACCTTGTGGGAGTGCCAGCCCTCGGGGATGGGGATATGGTGCAGCACACGCGGGTTCCGCGGGTCCGCAATGTCCACCACCGTCGTCCCGTGCGGCGGGCGCATGTGGCCGATGTAGAGGTTGGTTCCGTCCACCCAGACCTGCCCCCCGCCGGGAACGTCCAGGCGGGAGATGAGATTGACGTTGCGGCTGCCGCGGAGCGCGGAGCGGTCGACCTCAGGCAAGTCGCGCGACCTCGCCGTTCCGGTCCTTGCCCCACTTGCGGTACAGCGCGAAGGCCTTCAGCGCGGGCTCGTCGCTCGCGACGAAGAGTATGGCGGGATCCTTGTCCGAGCCGTTCACGTGCTCGCACCAGGAACCGCCCGGGACGGCGAGCGTGTCGAACTCCCGCCAGTCGAAGCGCTTGCCGTCCACGATGGAATGGCCGGAGCCCCTAAAGGGCGCGACCAGCAGGCTGGCAGTTTGGCGCAGCGGCAGGGTGCGCTCGCCGGGGCGCAGCATCTGCGCGAAGAAGGTGATGGTCTTGAAGACGGGCCCGCCATTCGTGGGGTCCACATACTCCACCATGATGGCCTCATGCGGGTCGCCGTCCCAGCCGGCGTGGCGGTCCAGCACGGCCTGCATCGCCTCCCACCGGTACACGTACATGGGCGAGGAATGGCCAGCGCCGCGGACGTTCACGAAGCGCGGCTTCATGCCGCCCGTGCCGTAGATCCGGTGGGAATAGTCGTCCGGGAAGCGCGCGGACTGCTGCTTCTTGACCTCGTCGTCCTCGACGTAGTGGTGGTCGAAGGCGACGGCGTTCAGCGTCTCGACCAGCGGCAGGTCGAGGACGGAGAGATTGATCGCCGGCTCGTCGCCGACGGTGCCGTGGTTGTGCCAGGTGTCGATCGGCGTCAGCACCATGTCGCCCGGGCCGAAGACGATGTCCTCGCCCTCGACGCCCGTGAAGTTGCCCTTGCCCGTGAGGCCGAAGCGGATGGCACTCGGCGTGTGCTTGTGGGGCGGCATGATCTCGTTGGGGTCGTTCAGCCGGTACGCCGTGTACATCGTGCTGACGCTGGCCCGCTGAGGCGCAAGGCCCGGGTTCACGAGGATCACCGAGCGCCGGTCGCTGTCGGCGGTCGAGACGAGTTCGGCCGAGCGACGGAGGATCGGCTCGATGTCGTCCCGGTAGGACCAGAGGAAGGGCTGGGCCTTGCGGGTCGCCATCAACTGGCGGATCTCGTCGTGGTCCGTATCCTTCGACGTAGCCCAGAAGGGGAAGAGGTTGTGGCGCGCCAGGTCCTCGTACAGGGCCTTCAGCGCCGCCTCCCGGTTGCTCTCCGGGGCAATGTTGTGGTGCGTGTCCATGGGGCCTCCTGCGGGGGCGTCAGGGCAACCGATACCCAACCGTAGGGCCAACCATTCGGCGGCCGCAAGCCCGGCTGGTCAGGCCGCCGAGAGCACTGCGGGCGGTGCCAGCGCGCGGCCCAGGATGAGGTCGGAGGCCCGCTCCGCGATCATGATCACCGCGGCGTTGATGTTGCCGGAGACCGTGCCCGGCATCACCGAGGCGTCCACGACGCGGAGCCCCTCCACGCCGCGCACGCGCAGGTTCGCGTCCACCACGGCGCGGTCGTCCAGGCCCATGGCGCAGGTGCCGAGGGGGTGGTGGACGGTGATGGCGGTGTTGCGGACATGGGTGTCCAGGTCGGCGTCCCCGTCGCGTCCGGCACCCGGCGCGACTTCCCGCGCTTGGAAGGGCGCCATGGAAGGCTGCGCCATGGCCTGTCGGATCATGCGCAACCCTTCCCGCAGCCGCGCGCGGTCGCGCTCGGTCGAGAGGAGGTTCTGCCGGATGCGCGGGGCCGCGCGGGGATCGCCGGACGCCAGGGTGATCCGGCCCTCGCTGTCGGGGTGCAGCAGCACGGCGCGGCAGCCGAAGCCGTCCGGAAAGGGCCGGCGTAGCCAGGGCTGGGCCGTGAAGGGCGCGGCGGTGAAGAGTAACTGGACGTCGGGCGACGCGCCCGCGCTGCTGCTGCGGAGGAAGGCCGTGACGCCCCCAGGGACGTCGCTCGCGAAGCCGCTGCCGCGGAGGTAGGCGCGGGCAACCGAGAAGGCGATCCGGTCCACGCGGAGCGCCGCGGGGAAAGGTCCCGGCGCACCCCGCGCGTAGGCGAGCATCACCGAGGCATGGTCGCGGAGGTTGCGGCCGACGCCGGGCAGCGGGGCGCGGACGGCGACATCCAGCGCCCGGAGCGCGTCAGGATCGCCGATGCCCGACAGCATCAGGAGCTGGGGCGAGTTGATCGCGCCACCGGCCAGGATCACCTCGCGCGCGGCGCGGGCGGTGCGCGTCTGCCCGCCCTGAGCGTATTCCACCCCGACGCAGCGCCGGCCTTCGAAGACCAGGCGCGTGGCGTGAGCGCGCACCTGGATTTCCACGCGGCCGGCCCGCAGGGCCGGACGCAGATAGGCCGTGGCGGCGGAACAGCGGCGGCCGTTGCGGATGCTCATCTGCAGCCGCGCGAAGCCTTCCTGCCGCGCGCCGTTGTAGTCGTCGGCCCAGCCGAAGCCGGCGGTGCGTCCCGCTTCGGCGAAGGCCTCGACCAGCGGATCCTGGTAGGCGCAGGGCTGCACGCCGATCGGGCCGTCACCGCCGCGGTACGCGTCGGCGCCGCCGGACCAGCTCTCCTGCCGGCGGAAGTAGGGGAGGACGGAGTCGTAGTCCCACCCCTCCAGGCCCTTCGCCCCCCAGCCATCGTAATCCGCGCGGTTCCCCCGCACCCAGGCCATGGCGTTGGTCGAGGAGGAGCCGCCGACCACCTTGCCCCGGGCACATTCCACCGCGCGGCCGCCGACCGACTCCTCCGGCTCGCAGTCGTAGCCCCAGTCGTGCAGGCGCTTGATGAGGATGCGGCCCCAGCCGAGCGGGACGTGGATCCAGGGATCTCGGTCCCAGCCTCCCGCTTCCAGCACCAGTACGGTCGCGCCGCCTTCGGACAGGCGCCGCGCCAGGGTGCAACCCGCGGAGCCCGCGCCGATGATGACGTAGTCCCGCTTCGGACCGGCCTGCGCTGTCATGGGCGAACCGGACCATTCTGCGCGCAACCTTGTCAACCAAAGCCGGTCCTGGTTACGCTGGTTAGGTGTGCGGAGACCCATCACCCCATGACACTTCCCGGGGCGAAGGACGAGGACGAGGCCCTGCTGGCCGCCCTGCGCGCCCGCCTCGCGGCAGGCGGGCCCCTGCCGGCGGAACGCGCCCTCGCCGACGCGCTGTCCGTGAAGCGCCACCGGGTCCGCGCCGCGCTCGAGGCGCTGCGCGCGGCCGGCGAGATCGGCCCCTCCCGCCCCGGCCGCCGCGCGGGCGAGCGACGGACGGACGAGCTGGTCCGCGTCACCAATTCGGTGGAGGTGGTGGAGCTGCGGCTGATTCTTGAGCCGGGGATGGCAAGGCTCGCCGCAGTGCGCGCCTCGCCGATGGAGGTCGCGCGGATCGTGCGCCTCGCCTCGACCGATGGGGTGCAGGAGGCCGGAGCGGCAGACCTGGCCTTCCACGAGGCCGTGGCGGCCGCGGCGCGCAACGCCCTGGCGGCGGAACTCTACGCGCGCGTCCGCCGGATCGGCCGCGACGTCCGCGTTTCCATCGCGTCGTCCGCAGGCGCGGGGGCCAGCCGGCTGCGGCAGCGGGACGCGGAGCATCGCGCGGTGGCACAGTCCATCGCGGCACGCGACGCCGACGCGGCGGAGGCCGCGATGCGCGCCCACATGCTCGCGGTGAAGCGGCGGGTGATGGAGCGCCTCTCCCCCGGTCTGACGGCCGCCTAAGGATGAGCGAGGCCGCCCCCCTCATCGAGGCCAGGGGCGATGTCCGCCTGCCGCGCCTCGCCCTGGTCGTCGAGGAGGCGCTGACCCGGTTCCTCGGCGTGCTCATGGTGCTGATCGTCGTGCTGAACGTGGCCAACGTCGTGGGGCGCTACGTCTTCTCCGCCCCCGTGCCCGCAGCGGACGAGATCATGACTTATGTGATGGTCTGGGGCGTATTCCTTGGTGGCGCGGTGGTCACGCTGCGCGGGTCGCACTTGACGATGGACCTTGTCGTCGGATTGCTGCCGGCGGGGCTGCGCGCCGTAGCGGAGGTGGCGTCCCTGTTGACCCTAATCGGGGTGCTGGGCTTCGTGGCGTGGCAATCGCTCGACTACCTCGAGACCCTCGGGATGGTCGGGCTGACGAGCATGTCGGCGCGCCTGCCGATGACCTGGATCCACGCCGCAATACCGGTCGGCTTCGCGCTGATGATGGTCGCCGCGGCACTGCGGCTGCTGGGACGGCGCTCGTGACCGCAGCGCTGGTCGCCCTGCCGCTCGCGATGCTGGTCGCGGGCTTTCCCGTGTTCCTCGTGCTCCTGGCGGCCGCGACCGCCTATGCGATCTTCATCGCGGACGTGCCGGCGACCGTCCTGCACCAGACGATGTTCGGCGGCGTCGACTCCTTCGCGCTGCTCTCCATCCCCTTCTTTCTCTTCGCGGGGGAGGTGATGACCCAGGGCGGGATCGCGCGGCGTATCGTGGACCTCGTCGTCGCCGTGGTCGGGCGCCTACCCGGCTCGCTGGCCCTCGCGACGGTCGGGACCTCGACCATCGTCGGCGCCATCTCCGGCTCCTCCGCCGCGGCGACGGCGACGGTCGGCCGCATCCTCTACGTACCGCTGCAGAAGGCTGGCTACACGCGGCCCTTCGCGACGGGCGTCATCGCGGCCTCAGCGGGCATCGACGTGGTGATCCCGCCCTCCATCGCGATGATCCTCTATGGCGTGGTCGCAGAGGTCTCGGTGCCCAAGCTGTTCCTGGCGGGCATCGTGCCCGGCCTGGTGCTGGCGGGTTTCATGGCGGTCTTCATCATCATCCACGCCGCGGTCACGCGCGTGGGGGGGACCACACCGTTCAGCCTCGCCCTGGTCATCCGCGCCTTCATCCGCTCGCTTTGGGCGCTGGGGATGCCGACGATCGTCTTCGCGGGCATCTACGGCGGCGTCTTCTCGCCGACCGAGGCGGCGGGCATCGCCTGCGTCTACGCCGCAGCCGTCAGCGCCATGGTCTACCGCGATATCGGGCCGCGCGCGCTGTTGCGGCTCGCCGCCGACGCCATGGTGCTGACGGCGCAGATCATGGTGATCGTGGCGGCCGCCGGAGTCTTCGCCTGGATGCTGACGACGAGCGGCACGCCGGCGCGCCTGGTCGGCTGGATCGAGGGGCTGGACCTCTCGCCCTGGCAGGTGCTGCTCGTCATCAACATCGTGCTGCTGATCGCCGGCTGCTTCATCGACCCGACCTCGGCCATCCTCGTCCTCACGCCGCTGCTGATGCCGATCGTGCGGCATGCGGGGATCGATCCCGTACACTTCGGGATCGTGATGACGGTGAACCTCTCGATCGGGATGTTCACGCCGCCCTTCGGGCTGAACCTCTTCGTCATGCAGTCGCTGTTCCGCGTACCGACCGGAGACCTGTACCGCGGGGTCATGCCCTTCATCGCAGTGCAGATCTCCGCGCTGGCGGCCATCACCTACATCCCCGCCCTCTCGCTGTGGCTGGCCGGCGGATAAGTCCCGAAGGAGGCATGCCCATGACACCGATCACGCGCCGCGCGGCGCTCGGCACCCTCGCCGCAGCTGCCATGGCAACCGACGCGCAGGCCCAGGCGGCGACGCTGAAGATGGCCAGCGCTACCGTGAACGACGTGCAGCACGAATGGCTGCGCCGCTACGACGCAGCGCTGCGGGAGAAGCTCGGGGGGCGCGTGACGGGCGAGATCTACCCGGCGAGTCAGCTCGGCGCGATCCCACGCATGGTCGAGGGGCTGCTGCTCGGCACGATCGAGAGTTTCGTGACGCCGACCTCCTTCGTCGTGCCCGTGGACCCGCGCATGCAGGTCTTCGATGCGCCGGGCTTGTTCCGCTCGCCGGAGCACCTGCAGCGTGTGATCACCGACCCCGAGGTGCGGGCGCGGTCGCTCGCGCTGCTCGAGCCGCGCGGGGTGAAGGGCATCGGCATCTTCTACAACTCGCCGGTCGTCGTGCTATCGCGGAGGCCGATCCGGACGCTCGCGGACTTCCGGGGGCAGAAGATCCGCACCTTCGCTTCCCCGTTGCAGACACGTCCCATGGAACATCTCGGCGCGACCGCCGTGCCGATGGCGTTGTCGGAGGTCATGCCCGCGCTGCAATCCGGCGCCATCGACGGGCTGCTGGCGGGCATTCCCGTCCTTTCCGCGCTCCGCTACTTCGACGTGGCGAAGGCGGTGACGGAGATCCATCCGGCGATCGTTGTCTCGACCTTTCTCGTCAACAAGCGGTGGTTCGACCGCCAGCCCGCAGAGGTGCGGCGCGTCATGACCGAGGAAGGCGAGCGCATCGACAAGGATCTCTACGCCTGGACGACCAACGCGATCCAGGAAGCCAACTCCGCATGGACCGCAGGGGGCGGCGAGCTGATCCGCCTCGCCCCCGAGGAGCAGGAGCGGATGATGCGGGAACTGCGGACTCTCGGCGAGGGCATCCTCGCGAGTAGCGCGCCGGTGAAGGCCGAGTACGACCTGCTTCTCCGTGCTGCGGAGCGTCTGGCATGACGGTCGCTCGCAGCAAGCGATCGCGATGGCGCGTCCATGTGCGACGGATGTGACGCCGAGGCGATCCGCGCGTCGCTTTTCGGGCACCGCGATCTTCGGATCGCCGCATCGGCCCGTCGGGCTTGGCGCGCGGAGGGCGATGTCGTCGGCGCACTACGCTGGTCCGGGTTCCGGTCTACCGTTGCTGCGGAGGACGTCCTCCGCACGCACGCGACGCCTGGGACGACGGGGCGCGGCCTGAACCAACCTAAGGTCGGCAATAGCCCGGTCGATCCGGACGGTTCTCCGCGATCCTGAACGAGCGGCAGGCCTCGAAAGACCCTACGGGCGAAAGTCTATCCCGCGGTGATGCCGGCCTCCCGCGCGATCGCCGTCCACCGACGAACTTCCGCTCGGAAGAAGGCCGTGAAGGCGGCGGGGTCGCTGGGTGCGGCCTCGACGGCCAGCGCCTCGACGCGCGACAGCGTCTCGGGCATGGCCATGACCTGGAGGATCGCACGGTGCAGCGTCTCGACGATCTCGGGCGGCGTGCCGGCACGGACGAGGATGCCCTGCCAGGTCTGCACTTCCAGCCTGGCACCGAGCCCGGCCTCCGCGATTGCCGGTACCGCGGGATAGGCGGGCTGCCGCGCCTCGGCCATGACGGCGAGACCCTTCATCCGGCCTTCAGCCAGGAAGCTTCGCAGCGCAGTCGTCGGCGTGTCCAACAGCAGCGGCACGTCACCGGCGAGCAAGGCCTGCGCCGCCGGTCCGCCGCCGCGGAACGGGACGTGGACGAGGCTGATCCCCGCACGGCGCGCCAGGAGCTCTCCGGCGAGATGGGCGGAGGACCCCACCCCACCGGACGCGTAGCTGATCGTCCCCGGCGCGGCCCGCGCGGCCGCGACCAGTTCCGGCACGGTCGAGAACGGCGCGCGGGGCGAGGCGAGCAGGAAGACCGGAACGCGCACGACCTGCGAAACCCCGACGAGATCGGCGAGAGGATCGTAGGAAAGGCGCAGCAGCGCCGGCGCGACGGCGTGGGAGAAGACGGCGTAGAGGAGCTGCGACCCATCCGCCGGCCCTTTCGCGACGGCCTCCGCGGCGATGTTGGCCGCGGCGCCAGGGCGGTTCTCGACGATCACCTGCTGCCCGAGCACGCCCGACAGGCCCTGCGCGAGGACCCGGGCCATGGTGTCCACGGTTCCACCCGGCGCGAAGCCGACCAGCAGGCGGACCGGACGCTCGGGCCAAGCCGCGACAGCGTTCCGCGGGAGGGCGGCCACGAGCGGCGCCGTAAAGAGAGCGCGACGGGAAGGGATGATCTGCGGGGTGCGGAGCATCGGGACCTGTTCCGTGGCGCACTACGAGCCGAACACCTTCGGCGCCGCGGGTCAACGATCCTTGGACGCGCTTGCTAATCGGAGCGGGACCGGTGGCCGGAGGTGCCGGAGTCATGGCGAAGCACGGGCGCGCTACGAAGCACTCCCGCGCCCCTTTTTCGAGAGCTAGGCTCAGCCGCGGAGGGGCGCGCCCATGCTGAAGATCCGCAAGCTGCAGACGATCCGCGAGGAGGTCATGTCCGAGCTCGGGGCCGACGCCGAACGCCCCATCGTACGCTCCGTTGGCCTGGCGGTGATCCAGAACCCCTTCGCCGGCCACTTCGCGGAGGACCTTACGCCCTTGTGGGAGATCGGTGCCGCCCTTGGAGAGCGGCTCATGCCCGACCTCGCGAGGATGTTGTCGATGCCGGCCGTTTCCTACGGCAAGGGCGCGATCGTCGGTGTGGCCGGCGAGGTGGAGCATGGCGGTGCCTGCGTTCATCCGCAGCTCGGCAAGCCCATGCGGGCGGCGATCGGAGGCGGAGCCGCCGTCATCCCGTCAAACGTGAAGGTGGCGGCCGCGGGTACGCCGCTTGACCTGCCTCTGGGCCACAAGGACGACCCGTGGTCTTTCACCCACTTCGACACGATCACGGTCTTCCTTGCCGACGCGCCGCGGCCGGATGAGATCCTTGTCGCGATCGCGCTTGCGGACGGCGGGCGCCCGCGGAATCGCTGCGGATCGGGGCCGTTTCGGTAGGATCGGGGCCTGCCAGGCGGTTCGGCGGCTGGCAGCTTCGACCGATAGGGCCCTCGCGAAGTCCGTGTCGCGGGGGTCGCCGAACTCGTCCGGGGCTGCCTGCATGTGCGTGGGGTGCAAGCGTCCCCGGCGCTTGCCAGCCCGGTCCGGGTTGCTACCGTTCCCATATGACCCGGGTCGACGACCACCTGCGCTGCGACGTCCTCGTCATTGGCGGAGGCGGCGGCGGGCTTCGGGCGGCGGTTGCAGCCCGGGCGGCAGGCGCGGACACACTCGTCGTCTCGAAGGGCGTCGTCGGGCGATCCGGGCTGACGCAGACGGCGGTGACGGGGTTCCAGGTCGCGCTCGGTCACGCCGATCCGCGCGACAACCCTGGGGTGCACGAGGCGGACTCGCTCCGCGGCAGCTACGGGCTTGCGGACCCTGCCCTCGTCGCGGTGTTCACGGCCGAGGCTGCTTCTGCGCTCGCCGCGATCGAACAGATGGGCGCGCGCTTCGACCGGCTTCCGGACGGGCGCTACGCGCAGCGGCGAGAGACTTCAGCTGATCGGCGTCAAGACCTGGCCCGATGCCACGCCTGCCGCTGCGGCGTGGGTTCGCGCAGTCCGCGGGCATGACCGACGCGTTCTTCCCATTCCAGGACCTCCGATCGGGTGAAAACCTTATCCAGGTGTCCACCAAGCCGGCAGCAGGCCAGGCCGGGGGAACTACGCCGTTCGTCAGTCTTCGGCTGATCAAGCGGCCTCTTGCTCCTCACGCGTCAGCCGCTCGTAGCAGGGCGGGCAGAAGCCGTGGCTGAGCAGCGCAACCTCCGCACCCCCCCTGCGGTAATACTCAGCCGCCTCGATCCACTCACGGTCGGGCCCCGCCGTCCCGATCGGCCAGGCGACGCGCGCGCAGACCGTGCAAATGGTCAGGACTCCCACCTGTCCCTCCGCCGCAGCCTCCGCCGCAAACAGAGGCAAGGGCGGACGCTGCCGGGCATGAAGCAGCACGGACTGGTAAAGCAGGCCGACGACCGTTCCGGTTTCGAGGACCGGAGCGACGGCGAGCCGCATCTGCCGCTCGGTGTCCGGCGCGTCACAGCGGAAGTCGACCTTCACCCGCCGCCGCCGCCGGTGCGCCACATCGTCAAACAGGCGCCCGTAGGTCTCTCGGACCGGCCCGGGGGTCATGAACTCCGTGACCACTCTCCCGATGACGTCACAGTGCGGAGGAGATTGCCCCCCCGCCTGACGATACAGGTCGTCCCAGGCCCGCCAGCCGACGGCCCTGATCCGGAGCTGCGGGTCGAGGATGAGGGCGACGCCCTCCAGGGCCTCGAGCAGGGCCTGAGTGTCCAGGGCGAGCTCGGACCCCTGGCCTGATCCTGGAACATGCCCCATGCGACGGGCTATGCTGCGCCGGTCGCGTCGTGGAGAACCCTCGCCAGTTCGGCCCGTCGGTAGGGCTTGCGTAGGACCGGCCAGTCGGGCTCGGAATCCCAGCCGGTGAACTCGTGACGGAGCACCTCGTCCGAGTAGCCCGTGCACAGGACGACGGGGAGCCCAGGGCGAAGGCGGCGCGTCGCCTCCGCCAGCGCCCAACCGCTCAATCCCCCCGGCATGACAAGGTCCGTCAGCATGACGTCGAAGGCGGCGGGATCCGCCCGGAGCGCCGCGAGGGCCGTCGGGCCGTCCGCCGCGGCATCCACCTCGTAGCCGAGCGCGCGGACCTGCTCCTCGGCCTGCTTTCGGACGAGCGGGTCGTCCTCGACGAGGAGAACCCTCTGGCCTGCGCCGCGCGGTGGACGGGCTTGCCGATCCGTCACGTTCTCCGCGCGTGGCGCGCAGCGGGGCAGCAGGATCCTCACTGTCGTACCGCGGCCCACCTTGCTCTCGATCTCCAGGGCGCCGCCGGACTGCCGCGCGAAGCCGTAGACCATGCTCAGGCCCAGCCCGGTGCCCTGCCCCTCAGCCTTCGTTGTGAAGAAGGGCTCGCAGGCGCGGGCCAGGACCTCCGGCTCCATCCCGCCGCCCGTGTCCTCGACGGCGATGCAGGCGTAGTCGCCGGGTTCGACCTCGGCGCGGGGCTCGTCCAGACGGACCATGGTCGTCGAGACGGTGATCCGTCCGGCGCCGGGCAGGGCGTCGCGCGCGTTCACGACGAGATTCAGGACGGCCGTTTCCAGCTGGACGAGGTCGGCGTTCACGAGAACGGCGTCGGGCCCGCCGCTCGACCTGAACCGGAGCTCGGCCGAGGCGCCCACGGCACGGCGAAGCACGCCCTCCATCTCCCGGAGCGCCTCCGCCACACTCACCTCTCGCAGCCGGACCGGCTGCTCCCGCGCGAAGGCCAGAAGCTGCTTCGTCAGCGCCGCCCCACGATCAGCCGCCAGGAGGACGGCCTCGGCCGGCTCGTGCATCGGGTGCCCTTCGGGCGCGCCATCCAGGATCTCCTCCGCGCCGCCGATCACGGCCGTGAGGAGGTTGTTGAAGTCGTGCGCCACGCCCCCGGTGAGCTTGCCCAGCGCGTCCAGCCGCTCGGTCCGGCGGACGCGCGCCTTCAGGCCATCGCACTCCTCGCCAGCCCGCAGCAGCGCGGCCGCGCCTTCGTCGACGAGACGTTCCAGCTCCGCCTTGTCCCGCGCCAGCACCTCCGTCGCGCGCCGCTGGGCCGTCACGTCCAGCACGGTCCCGATGGTGCGGACCGCCACGCCGTCCTCGAATTCCACCCGGCGCCGCGCCAGGATGTAGCGCACGGCCCCATCCACGGCATTGATCACGCGGTACTCGATCTCGTCGGGTCCCTTCTGGCCAGGAACCCGCGAGGTGGCCATCGCGGCCCGTAGCCTCTCGCGGTCGTCGGGGTGTATCCCGGAGAGGGCATCGCCGACGCTGAGCCGCTGCTCCGCCGGCACGCCCCATAGCGCCCTGGCACGCTCGTCGGCCTCCAGCGCGCCGGTCCGTAGGTCGATCCCGAACGTGCCGATCTGTCCGGCATCGAGGGCGAGTTGCAGCCGCTTGTCGCTCTCCCGAAGGGCCTGCTCCGCTCGCCTGCGCTCCGTGATGTCCTGCGCGCTCCGGATCTCGCGCTGGGGCCTCCCGCCAGCGTCCCGCAGCAACGAGACCGAAACGTCGCACCAGGCCGTCATCCCGTCACCGCGGAGGTAGCGCTTCTCGATCCGGTACTCCTCGATCTCTCCCGCCATCAGCTGGCGTCGCCGCTCCGCCTCCGCCGCGAGGTCTTCGGCGGGCGTGACATCGGCCAAAGTGAGCCCGCCGAGCAGATCATGCCGGGAATGGCCGGTCGCGCGGCAGTAGGTCTCGTTTACCCGGACGAAGCGGCCTGTGTTCGGGTCGAGAACGGCGATGCCGATCGGTGCGCGCTCGTAGGTGGCACGGAGCAGCTCGGCGGATTCATCCGTCGTCTCCTCAGGCGGGCACGAGGAGCGCGAATCCGATGCGATGTCATGCGGCACGGCTGACCCCATTGGGGAACGGGCCTCCAGAACGGCGGGCGGCGCCGAGCGGCCGCCCTTGACCATACTGTACCAGACACTCACGGTTTCGTGAAGTGCGAGACCCGGCGGCGGTGGGGGGTGGTCGTCAACGACGGTCGGCGCGCGCGAAACCGATCAGGATCGACATCGTCGCATGCCGTCCAGCCGCGCCGCGCCATCGCGGAGACGGCGGACTGTATACCGGCCAGTAAGCGGCGAGGTTGCTGCACGTCGCCGAGGAGGATGCCGTGCCGAGGACGTGCTCCCATCGACGGCTCTGCGGGGAACGTCGCCTTGGCGACTCGTTGAAGGCAGCTGAGGACCAAGGGGCATTGCTCCTCTCAGCAGGCCTGTCAGGCTCTTCTGTCCGAAAGGGGACCCTTCCGTGCAGGCGGGCATGAGACCCGGATCGGAACCCAATCCGGTACGCCTTGCCGCATCGCAAACACGGCTCACGCCGACCCGAGATTTCCGAACGCGTCCGCAAGCAACTCGCAAGCGTCTTCCAGGGCGACTTCCCCGCTCTCGTGACCGCGGTCCTGCCACCGGAGGCCGTGGGCAAGCCGATCGAGGTCTGGCGGCAGCACGAGGCCCGCATCGGCCAGCGGGGCACCCTCGCTCGCGTCTGGGCAGAGGGAGGATCGCGTCCGCCCGCGCCGAAGGACTGCCGATCCTCTTGGGCCTACCTCTTCGGCGCAGTCTGCCCCGCGCGCGGCACAGGCGTGGGTCTCATGCTGCCCTACGCCAACGCCGGGGCCATGAATGTGCACCTTGCCGAGATCGGGCGCGAGGTCGCGCCCGGTGCGCTCGCCGTCCTCGTCCTCGACGGCACGGGCTGGCACCAGACCGGCGGCGGGCTCCGCGTGCCCGCCAACATCTCCCTCCTCCACCTCCCGCCCTACGTGCCGGAGCTGAACCCGGTCGAGAACCTCTGGGCGTTCCTGCGCGGCAACATGCTCTCGAACCGTATCCTCGCGGACAACAACACCATCCTCAACGCCTGCTGCGAGGCATGGAACTGGCTCATGCAGCAGCCCAAACGCATCACCTCCATCGCCAGCCGCCACTGGGCACAGGTCAACCAATGACGCCGGGCGTGCCAGCCGCCCCCTGAAACACAAGCCCCCAAACCGTCCATGAGGCGGCGAAACTGCAACGTTTCAGTCGTGCGCGCGGCGACGCTCGTCCTGTCAATCGGCGCGGAACTGGAAATCGACCGCCGCCGCGGGGCTGCGCCGCGGTCGTGCCCCGGACGTTCGGCGCCGATTGGAGAGGCGTCTGCGCCGCTCGGACAGCCCCCGCGTCGATCGGATAGCGATGTCGCGGCGGGCCGCGACACCCTGGCGGCCGGCCCGGGCGTGACCCCATGGGCCGGCGGAGGGGTGGATGTCCGTGTCCCAGCGCGTGCTCGTGATCGGCGGCGGCATCAGCGGCCTTGCGGCGGCGAAGGCCTTCCGCGCGCACGGACATGACGTGACGGTCGTCGAGAAGGCCGGCGAGCTCGGCGGCGTCTGGGGTCCGGCCCGGTCCTACCCCGGGGTGAGGACGCAGACCCCGCGCGACCTCTACGCCTATCCCGACTTCCCGATGCCGCGCGACTACCCGGAATGGCCAACGGGCGCGCAGATGCACGCCTACCTCGCGCGCTACGCGGAGGCGCACGGCCTGCGACCTCTCCTCCGGTTCGGGACGACCGTGGAATCGCTCGCGCCGGTCGGCGGCGGCACGGGGGCTGGACGGCGCGCCTCCACGACGCGCGCGGCGCGGCGGAGGAGGGCTTCGACCGGGTCGTCGTCGCGACGGGCCAGTTCAGCCGGCCGAACAGGCCCGACTTCCCCGGGGCCGAGACCTTCGCCGCGACGGGCGGGACGATCCTGCACTCCTCCGAGCACGTCGACGGCGCGGGCGTGCGCGGCAGCCGGGTCGTCGTCCTCGGCTTCTCGAAGAGCGCGACCGACGTCGCGGTGCACGCTGTGGAGGAGGGTGCGGCCGCGGTCACGCTGGTGCACCGCGACGTCGCCTGGAAGATCCCCTACTTCTTCGGCGGCGCGCTGAACTTCAAGCGCGTCCTCTATACGCGGCTTGCGGAGGCGATGTTCCTGCCCTTCGACGCCTCGCCCGGCCGACGCCTCGCGCAGCGCGCCTTCGCGCCGCTCACCTGGGCGAACTGGCGGGCGCTGGAGGCGCTGCTGACGGCGCAGTTCGGCCTGAAGCGCACCGGCCTCCGCCCGGGCGAGCGGATCGAGGACACGATCCATTGCGCCCTCGGCGTGGAGACGCCAGGCTTCTACCGCATGGTCGCCGATGGCCGCATCCGCGCGCTCCGTGGCACGATCGGGCAGTACGAGGGCGGCGCGGTCGTGACCTCGGGCGGAGAGCGGGTGGCGGCGGACCTCGTGATCCTCGCCACCGGCTGGCACCAGGAGCTTCCCTTCCTGGGGGAACGGGAGCGCGCGGCGCTGGTGGAGCCGGATGGCGCGTGGCGCCTCTACCGGAACATCGTGAACCCGCGGCTGCCGAGCCTCGGCTTCGTCGGCTTCAACTCCAGCTTCGCGACGACGCTGTCGGCCGATCTCGGCGCGCGCTGGCTCGCGCGCTACTGGGACGGGCTGCTCGTCCGGCAGCCGATGCCGGCGGAGATGGAGGCGGAGATCGAGCGCTCCCTCACGTGGCGGCGGTCGGAGCGGCCGGCGGCGGCGGGCTATGGCGGGCTCTGCATCGCGCCGTGGCATCACCGGCACTTCGGCCAGCTCCTCGCCGACATGGGCGCGCGCTCGCGCCCGGCGAACCCGGTCGCGGCCTGGCTGCTGCCACTAGACCCCGCGGCCTATGGCCGGCTGCTGGAGACCGCGCCGCCCGTCCGGCCGGCCGGCGCGATGGCCCCGACGCGGGAGAGCGTTCCCGCCTGATCGGTCACGCGCCCCGGCGCAGCCGCGCGAGCGTCTCCGACGGCGCCTCCCCGAAGCGCGTGCGGTAATAGGCCGCGGCGCGGCCGAGATGCGACAGGCCGACGGAGAGGGCGAGGTCGGTGACCCTCGCGTCCTCCGCACCCGCCTCCAGCGCCGCACGCCAGGCGCGCAGCCGCGCCTCCCGCACGTAGTCGGTGACGGTCGTCTCGCGAAAGCGCCGGAACGCCTCCTGCACGGAGCGCGGGCTGGCGCCCGCCGCGGCCGCGACGTCGAGGAGGGAAAGCGGCGCTTCGAGATCGCGCGGATATAGGTCTCCGCCCGCCGGAGATGCGCGGGCGAGGCGGCCGAGCGGCGGCCGCCGGCGAGCCGCGCGCTGCCGCCATGCGGCAGGGTGGCGAGGAGCAGGCCGCGGAGCGAGGCGGCGAGCTCGCCGAGAACGGTCGCCGAGCCGCACCCGGTCTCGGCGGCGTGGAGCATCAGGCCGGCGGTGGCCCGCACCGCCGCCCCCGCGGCGCCGGCCAAGTCCACCGCGGGATCGAACTCGACGGCGCGCGGCGCCTCGTCGAGCAGGCGGGCGAGGTGCCGCTCCACGTCCGTGCGGTCGAGCAGGATGATGAGCTTGTCGCAGCCTGCCTCCCAGGTCATCCGGGTCGGCAGCGTCGGGGACAGCAGGCTCGCGCGCCCCGGCCCGGCCTCCACGAGGCGCGTGGCGCAACGCACCGTCGCGTGGCCGCGCAGCGGAACCTGCAGGAGGAAGAAGCCGCCGAGGCAGCCCGGGTCGATCTCGACCCGGCTGCCGTAGGAGACGGCGTTGACCGAGAAGCCGCGCCCGCGGGCGCTGCGGTGGCGCGCGTGGAACGCGTCCCCGGTCGTGCCCAGCGGGGCCAGCCGATGTTCGCAGAAGATGCGGCCGACCTCATCGCGAGCCCGGTCCGGATCGCGCGTGTCCACCGCCGCGAAGCGGCCGAGGGGCAGGTCGTCGGTCACGGGAAGAGGCACGGTCGTCCTCCGCCAGGGCTCGGTGTCAGCGCGATGACAAGCATAGGCCGGGCCAGCCGATCCCGCGAGCGGAACGGGGCCGCCGCGCGCCGATCGCCGCGCGGAACGGATGACGCCCGCGTGTCGCGGATCGCGCGCCCGTGCCACCCGCCGCGACCTTCGCACGCCACGAAGGAGGGATGGAATCATGAGCGCGACAATGCCGGCATCCATCGGAACGGGACCGCTGCCGGGCTCGCTGCCGGCCGGGGTGACCCGCAAGGGCGAGGGGACGGCCTGGAACATCCTCGGCCACACCTACTGGCTGAAGGCCAGCTCCGAGAACGCGTTCGCCTTCGAGACCTACGACCCGCCCGGCACCTTCGTGCCGCCGCACGTCCACCCGACCCAGGACGAGTTCATCTGGGTGATGGAGGGCGCCTTCGACCTCTACCTCGACGGCACCTGGACGAAGGCGGGGCCGGGCGACCTGGTCTGCATGCCGAAAGGTCTCGTCCACGCCTACTACAACCGCGGCGACGTCGCGGCGCGCGCGCTGTTCTGGGTCACGCCGGGGCGGCGGCTGAAGGAGCTGTTCGACGCGCTCCACGACCTGACGGACCCGGAGGAGGTCGTGCGCCGCTCTGCCGCCTGCGAGGTGGACTTCCTGCCGCCCGGCGCCGTCCCGGGGGCGTGAGGATGCGGCCGTTCCGACGGGCCGGACGGCCCGCCCGCCTCGCCACCCTCGCCGCCGGCCTCCTCCTTTCCACCGTGTGGGGGCGGGAGGCGCGCTCCCTGGAGAACGGGTTGCCCGCCTACCCGATCGGCGTCGAGACGCTCTACCCCGCCGCCTTCCCGCCGGTGCCGGGCCTGTTCATCAACTTCTACACGCTCCAGTACTCCATCGATAACGTGCGCGACGCAGAGGGGCGCAAGGTCTTCACGCGCTTCGACGGCGACGTGACGGCCTCCGCGGTGCGGCCCTTCGTCGTGTGGGACGCCGAGATCCTTGGCGCCCGTCCGGTGACCTTCGTCACTCTGCCCGTGCTCTACCGGCACGTCTCCGCCGCGATCGACGCGGACACGCCCGCGGGGCCGCTGACCGTGTTCCAGGGAAGCCAGAACCGGACGGGCTTTGGCGACGTCAGCGTCGCCGCGCTGCTCGCCTGGAACCGGCCGGGCGGCCTCTCCTACACGGCGGGTTTCGAGACCTTCCTGCCGACGGGGGACTACCGGGCGCGCGAGGACTTCAACATCGGCGTGACCAACACCTACACCTTCTATCCGCAAGCCTCCGTCACCTGGCGCCCACCGGGGAACCACCACGCGTCGCTGAAGCTGATGTACGGCATCCCACTGCGGAACGGGTCGACGGACTACCGAAGCGGCCAGCACCTCATCGCGGAGGCCGCGGCGGGGGTGGGCGTCACCGACACGGTCGGCCTGGACCTGACGGGCTACGCCCTGGTGCAGACGACCGACGACAACGCACCCGGCCGCAGCTTCGCCAACGGCAACCGGACGCGGCTCTTCGGCGTCGGGCCGCAGCTGCGGGTGAATGTCGGACCGGGCGCGCTCTCCGTTTCCTACCAGCGGGAGTTCGGAGCGCGGAACGCGCCGGAGGGACACCGGTTCTTCTTCCGGATCGGCCTGCCCCTCTACGTGCCGAACCCGCCCGCTGCCGCGCGATGACGCGCGCGCCGGCCGCAACGGGGTACCCGTGCGGCCGGCGTTCCGCGGCGAGATCGAGCCGCGCCTTCTGTCCGGCGTGCGGAAGCGCGCTCGACGGCGCGCCCGCCTTGGCGTTGCTGACGGGCGCGTTCGACGAGGCCACTGCGGCGGCGCTACGCCGCGCCACCTCATCGCGTGGAACGAGGCGAAGCGCGTCATCGGATCGGCCCGTCTCCGCAGCCTGAACCTTCTCCGACGATCTGGACGCGCCCATCGGCGCGCGCCGGGACCGGGAGGTGGCGATGCCCACCCGTCAGGCGTAACAGCGAACGGAGACGGGACAACGAATGGGTGGTTCGAGGCACGGGCGGGCCTGGAGGCGGATCCAGCGGCCCAGCCCTTGCTGCGCCGCTACGCGCTCCGCTCCCTCCCGGAGGCCGGGATGGAGCGTGCCCGGCGTGACCTCATCGCGTCGCCGTTGCCGGCGGATGGCTTGGTCCTCGCGCTCCCCATGACGAGCCGCGACGTCGCTCAAAGCCCAACCCGAGGCGGGTCATGCTGCCGGCGAAGAGTGGGACGCCGGGCGCAGGGGCCTGCACCCGTTGGAACCGGCAGGCGGTAACGAGACCGCTGGAAACGGAGGCTGAGGACGGAGAGGGTGGCTCCGTCCTCTCAGGAGTTGGATGCTTCGGCGATCGCAAAGCGGTTCGCGCTGGCACAGCACGACTGCGCCAGCACCATCGCCACCCGCCCGTGGGCACAGGTCACCCCGCCACGCCCGGCGTGTCAGGACAGGGTGGTGAGGTCCTGGAACCAGTGCTGGGCCTGGACGTAGCCCCGCACGTTGCGGCCGAGGACGTGAGGGTTGGTGTCGTGCACGACGAAGACCAGCAGCGCCTGGTCCACCACGCGCTCGTGCACGCGGGCCATGAGGCGGTCCTGCTCTGCGCTGTCGAAGGATTGCACGGCGGCGTCGATCAGACGATCCGTCTCCGGGTCGCGGTAATGGGACCAGTTCACCCCCACGGGCGCGATCTGGTTGGAGTGGAAGAAGCGCACGAGGGCGTAGAGCGGGTCGGAGGTGACGTAGGCCACGTTGTTCGCGGTGACCCCGCGCAGCGATTCGTGCGCCGCCCCATTGCGCCAAGCGGTGTAGAGGACCTCCAGTTCGACGGGCTGGAATTCGACGGAGATGCCGACCTCCCGCCAGGCCTGCTGGATGTACTCGTTCATCGGCATGGACAGCATCTGGCCCGAGCCGCCGGTCGCGATGATGAAGCGCGTGCGCAGCGGGTTCTGGGGGGAGAATCCGGCTTCCCGGACCAGGCGACGCGCTGCGTCCGGGTCGAAGCGCACGCGGAACTCCGGCCGCCCGAACCAGGGCGAGGAGGGGTCCACGACGCCCGTCGCCGGCTTGGCCAGGCCCCCGAGGAGGGTCACGATCTCGTCGCGGTTGATGGCGAGGTTCGCGGCCTGCCGCAGGCGCAGGTCCCGCCAGGGCGAGCCCTCCAGCAGGCTGAGGTGGTAGTTCCAGACATGCGGCGTGACGTTCTCGACGACTCGGTTCCCGGCGGCGCGGAGCTGCGGGACCATGTCGAGGGCCGGCGTCTCGATCAGATCCAACTGCCCCGTGAGCAGGGCGTTGGACCGCGTCACCGCGTCCGGCGCGCAGACGAGGACGAGACGATCCACCTTGGGGACGCGGCTGGGGTTCCAGTACGCCGCGTTCTTGACGAGTTCCGCCCGTTCCCGCGGAACCAGCCGCGCCAGACGGAAGGGCCCGGTGCCCGAGGGCTCGGCCGCGAAGCGTTCCCAGGACCGGCCGAGACGTTCGTATTGCGCGGGCGAGGAGATCAGGAACCAGAGCAGCTGGTAGGGGAAGAGGCTGTCCACCGCCTTCGTCGTCAGTTCCACCGTCATGGCGTCGAGCTTGCGCCAGGACGCCAGGCTCGGCAGGCGCGGGCGGACCTGCGCCGCCTGCCGCTGGTCGAAGTGAGGCGCCTGGTTGTTCATCACCTTCTCGACATTCCAGATCACCGCGTCCGCGTCGAAGGCGGAGCCGTCGTGGAATCGCACGTTCTCGCGCAGTTTCAGCGTCCACTTCGTGCGGTCGGCCGGGTTCGCCTCCCAGGAGGTCGCGAGACCGGGGACGAGCTTCCCGGGGCGGTCGGCCACGTCCATCTCCCAGGCGACGAGGGAGTCGTAGATCGTGTGGCCGGTGAACTGGTAGGCACCGGCGCCGCGGTCCGGCTGACCCGTCGTCTGCGGGATGTCGGCCATGGAGATGCCGTAGCGCAGCACGCGCTCTCCGGACTGCGCCAGCGCGGGCGCGGGCACGGCTCCGGGCAGCATGGCGAGGCCGGAGGCGCCGAGGAGGGCGCGGCGTGAAAAGCTCATGGGGGCTCCGCGGGGCTGGATCGTTCCCGACGGCGCAAGCAACGGGCGTGCCGCGGCACTACTGCCGCACGTCCATCGCGGAACGCAGGCCGTCGCTGACCATGTTGAAGCAGATGCTCGTCAGGAAGATGCAGACGCCCGGCAGCATCGCGATCACCGGCTGTGTGTAGATCGCGGTCCGCAGGGTGTTGAGCATCAGCCCCCATTCCGGCTCCGGCGGCTTCGTCCCAAGGCCGAGGAAGGACAGGCCCGATGCCAGGATCATGGAGACGCTGACGAGGCTGGTGGCGTAGACGAAGATCGGCGCCAGCACGTTCGGCAGCACATGGGCCCGCATGATCGCAATCGGGCCCGCCCCGCTGGCGCGCGCGGATTCCACGTAGTCCAGGTTCCGTACCGCCGTCGTCGTGCTTTCCGCGACGCGGATAACCTGCGGAATGAAGACGAGGGTCAGGGACAGCATGGCGTTGGAGATGCCCGGCCCGAGCGCGCCTGAGATGGCGACCGCGAGAAGCACGGAGGGGAAGGCGTAGAACACGTCGGTCGTCCGCATGATCGCCGTATTGACCCAGCCCCCGGCGTAGCCGGCCAGGACCCCGAGCGCGCCGCCCACGACGAAGGCGATCAGGACGGGCGTGATGCCGAGGAACCAGGACAGCCGCCCGCCGTAGAGCAGTCGCGTCAGCATGTCCCGACCCAGCTCGTCCGTGCCGAGCGGGTAGCGCCCGTCCTGGAACCAGACGGGCCGTAGCCGGCGGATCATGCTGGTCTGGTAGGGATCGTGCGGCGCCAGGAGCGGCGCGAAGAGGATGGCAAGCGCCATCAGGAGCAGTACGGCCCCGAAGAACAGCGTCACCGGATCGCGCGACAGGCGCCGCGCGACCCCGGCCCAGTAGCCCTTGCTGCGGGACGGGGCGGCGGGCCCCTGGAGGACGGCGCCGGCGTGTAGGGTCGTGCTCATGCGCGGCGGATCCGGGGATCGAGGGCGGTCTGGAGGAGGTCCACGACGAGGTTCAGCGCCACGAAGAACAGCGCGAGGACGAGGATGGTGCCCTGCAGCACCGGCAGGTCCCGTTGGAAGATCGCGCTGTTCAGCAGAAAGCCGGTGCCCGGCCAGGAGAAGACCGTCTCGACGAGGATGGAGCCGCCCATCAGATACCCGAGCTGAAGCCCCATGACGGCGAGGACCCCCGGCGCCGCGTTCTTCAGCACGTGCCGCGCGATGCCGCCCCGGCGCAGCCCCTTGCCCCGCAGCGTCGTGACGAAGTCCTGGTTCAGCATCTCCATCACTACGCCCCGCACAGTCCGCGTGATGACGCCGAGCGGGATGACGGAGAGGGTCACCGCCGGCAGGACGAGGAACTGCATATGCGCCCAGTTCCACGCCCAGGCGCCCGAGCCGCCCGGCCCGGCGCCCATGGCGGGCAGCCAGCCCAGCGTCACGCTGAAGACGATCACGAGCACCATGCCGAGCCAGTAGTGCGGCACGGAGACGCCGGCGGCGGAGAAGCCGACCGCGACCTTGTCGAGGATCGTGCCTCGGAACACCGCGGCGACCGTGCCGAGGATCGAACCCAGCACGAACCCGATCATCGCCGCGCAGAAGGCCAAGGTCAGCGTGTTGCCGACCGCGCTGTACAGGTCCGCCGTCACCGGCCGCCCGGTGGCGAGCGACCGCCCGAGATCGCCCTGCAACACCTTCAGCAGCCACAGCCCGAACTGGACGTAGAGCGGCTTGTCCAGTCCGTAGTCGCGGCGGACCTGCTCCACGACCTCTCGCGGCGCGTCGCCGGGGACGATGGCGTTGATCGGATCGCCCGGGGCGATCTGTACGAGCATGAAGCATACGAGGCCCACGGCGAGCGCGATCGGCACGGCGTAGAGCACGCGCCGCAGCAGGTAGGTCAGCATGGGACGACGCCCCCGACATGGATGCAGCGCGCGGCATGGCCCGGCGTGGGGCTGCGGAATTCCGGCACGGCGGCGGTGCAGGCGGCCTCGGCCTCCGTGCAGCGGGGGGCGAAGGCACAGCCCTGGGGGAGACGCTCGAGGTTCGGCGGGGCGCCGGGGATCGTGGTCAGTCGTTCGCCGCGGCGACCCGCATGCACCGTCGCGCCGAGGAGGCCCCGAGCATAGGGATGCAGCGGCCCGCGCATCAGGTTGCGGACCGGCCCTTCCTCGATGAAGCGGCCGGCGTACATGACGGCGATGCGGTCCGCGACCTCGCCGGCGACGCCGAGGTCGTGCGTGACGAAGATGACGCCCATGCCTAGTTCCTCCTGAAGCCGCCGGATGAGGAGGAGGATCTGGATCTGGACCGTGGCATCGAGCGCGGTCGTCGGCTCATCGGCCAACAACAGCCTCGGGCGGCAGGACAGCGCGATCGCGATCATCGCGCGCTGCCGCAGGCCGCCGGACAGCTCGTGCGGGTAGGCCGCGAGGCGTCGCTTCGCGGAGGGAATCTGGACGAGTTCCAGCAGTTCCAGTGCCCGTGCCTCGCCAGCGGCGCGGGACACGCCCTCGTGCCGCATCACGGTCTCGGCGATCTGGCGGCCGATGGTGAAGACGGGGTCCAGCGCCGTCATCGGCTCCTGGAAGATCATGGAGACGGTGCGGCCGCGGAGGTCGGAGAGGGTCCTCTCGCTCGCGCCCACCACATCCTGCCCGCCCACGCGCAGGTGGCCGGAGACGACCGTGCGGCGCGGCGGGTTCAGGCCCATCAGCGCGCGCAGGGTCACCGACTTGCCGGAGCCGGACTCCCCAAGGATGCAAAGGGATTCGCGCGGCGCGAGGTCGAAAGAAACGCCGTTCACCGCATGGACCGTGGCATCGCGGGAAACGAAGCGGACCTGGAGGTCGCGCGCCTGGACGAGCGGCGCGGCGCTGGTCGGGATGACCACGGCCTCGGGCATCATGCCGTCCATCAGGCGGCTAGCCTGGACCCGGAAGGGGCCGCGCCGTGGCCGCTGCCGGGGATGACCATGAGGCAGGCGGCGGACTGGCCCGCCGGCGCCGGGGAGAGCGGCGGGACGACCGTCGCGCAGACGGGCTCCGCCCGGGGGCAGCGCGTGTGGAAGCGGCAGCCCGGGGGCGGGTTGATGGGGTTCGGCGGATCGCCGGTCAGCGGCGGCTCGGTCCGGCGGCGGTCCGGGTCCATCGAGGGGCGGCTGGCGAGCAGCGCGGCGGTGTAGGGATGGGCCGCGCGACCGTAGATGGCGTCGACATCCCCGACCTCCGCCACGCGCCCGAGATACATCACCAGCACGCGGTCCGAGACGTACTGCACGATGTTCAGGTCGTGCGAGATGAAGAGGTAGGTCAGCCCGAACGCCGCCTTGAGATCGAGCAGCAGGTTCAGCACCTGCGCCTCCACTGACTTGTCGAGGGCGGAGACCGGCTCGTCCAGGAGCACCAGCCGTGGCCGAAGGGCCAAGGCGCGGGCAATGTTGATCCGCTGCCGCTGGCCGCCCGACAGTTCGTGCGGGTAACGGCGCGCGAACTGGTCGGGGTTCAGCCCCACCGCCGCCAGCAGGTCCCGCGCGCGCGACCGCGCTTCGGCCCGTGCGAGACCGTGCACGACGGGCGCGAAGGCGATGGATTCCTCGACCGTCAGGCGCGGGTTGAGCGACGCGTAGCTGTCCTGGAACACCATCTGCACCTGGCGGCGATATTCCTTCAGCGTCAGGCCGCCGGGGCCGATGGGCTGCCCGTCGAACAGCACTTCGCCGGCGCTGGGCTGCATCAGCGCCATGATCAGGCGCGAGGTCGTGGACTTGCCGCAGCCGGACTCGCCGACGATGCCGAGCGTCTCGCCCTTGCGGACCTCGAAGGACAGGTCGTCGACGGCCCGCACAACCCCGGCCCGCCGGCCGAGGAAGCCCGACGTCAGGGCGAAGTGCTTCGTCAGCCCGCGGACGCTGAGCAGCGGCTGCGCGGGGCCGCCCCGGTCGGGCAGCGGTTCGGTGGGGTCCGACATCGCGAGGCGCGCCTGCAAGCCCCGGGCCACCCGGCCCCCCAGCATGGCACCGGGATTGCTAAGCTGTCACACGAAAGACAGGTCTCGGGGGAGCACATGATGGGGTTCAGGACGGCGCGTCGCCTGCTGCTGGCGACCACCCTGGCGGCCGGCGCGGTCCTGGCCGGCCCGGCCGCGGCGCAGGAAAAGGTGCTGCGCATCGGCATGACAGCGGCCGACATCCCGCGCACCCTTGGCCAGCCGGACCAGGGCTTCGAGGGCAACCGGTTCACCGGCATCCCGATGTACGACGCCCTGGTGAACTGGGACCTGTCGAGCGCCGAGCGTCCCTCCGTCCCGATCCCCGGGCTCGCCACCGAATGGTCGGTGGACGCCGCGGACCGGACGAAGTGGCGCTTCACCCTGCGCCAGGGCGTCCGCTTTCACGACGGCAGCCCCTTCAACGCCGAGGCCGTGGTCTGGAACGTCCGGAAGGTGCTGGACCAGGCCGCCCCGCACTACGACGCGTCGCAGGTCGGCGTGACGGTCAGCCGCATGCCGACCCTCCGCACCGCCCGCGCGATCTCGGAGTTCGAGGTCGAGCTGACAACGAGCGAGCCGGACTCCTTCCTCCCGATCAACCTGACGAACCTCTTCATGGCCTCGCCCGCGCATTGGCAGGCGAAGTTCGACGCCGTGCCGGCGAGCGTCACCGATCCGCGCCAGCGCGCGCAGCAGGCCTGGGCGGCCTTCGCGGCCGAACCCTCGGGCACCGGCCCTTTCCGCGGCGTCCGCTTCGTCCCGCGCGAGCGCTTCGAGATGGTCGCGAACCGCGACTACTGGGACGAGGGGCGCCGGCCGCAGATCGACCGCGTGGTCCTGTTGCCGATCCCCGAGGCCAATACCCGCACCGCCGCGCTTCTCGGCAACCAGGTGGACTGGATCGAGGCGCCGGCGCCCGACGCGCTGGCGCAGATCCGCGCGCGCGGTTTCACGCTCTACCAGAATGCGCAGCCCCATGTCTGGCCCTGGCAGTTCTCCTTCGCGGAAGGATCGCCCTGGCTCGACCGCCGCGTCCGCCACGCCGCCAACCTCTGCGTGGACCGCACCGAACTCAGCACGCTGCTCGGCGGGCTGATGGAAATCCCACGCGGAACGGTCGGCCCCTCCCACCCCTGGTGGGGCAACCCGGCCTTCGAAATCAAGTTGGACCGCGCGGCGGCCCAGCGCCTGATGCGGGAGGCCGGCTATTCCCCGCAGCGACGCCTGACCGTCAAGGTGCTGACCTCCGCCTCCGGTTCCGGCCAGATGCAGCCGCTCGTGATGAACGAGTTCCTGCAGCAGGCGCTGCGCGAATGCTACTTCGACGTGCAGCTCGAGGTCGCGGAGTGGAACGCGGTCTTCAACAACTGGCGTGAAGGAGCCCGGCACGCGAATGCCCGCGGCGCCAACGCGACCAACGTGTCCTTCGCGACCATGGACCCCTTCTTCGCGATGGTGCGCTTCGTCTCCACGGCGACGCAACCGCCCGTTTCCAACAACTGGGGGTACTTCAGCAATCCGGAGTTCGACGCGCTCATCGCGACCGCACGCACCACGTTCGACGCGGCGGCTAGGGACCGGGCGTTGGCACGCCTGCATGCCCGCATCGTGGAGGAAGCGCCCTTCCTTTGGGTCGCGCATGACGTCAGCCCCCGCGCGATCTCCCCGCGCGTGCGGAACGTCGTTCAGCCGCAGTCCTGGTTTATCGACCTTGCGGTCATGCGCATGAACTGACGGGGAACGTCCCGGGGCGGCGTCCCGGACAGCCCCCCATCCCCCTGGTGACGCCAGCAGGACGCGCGAGGCGAGCCGTCAGCCCACCGCTGACGGCTCGCGCCACCGGGCGGGCTCTCACGGACAAGCTGAGCGTGACGTCCGAAATGCCGTGAGGCCTTCCGCGACCGCCTGGAACGACTGCTTCCGCGTTACCTTGTCCTCGGCGATCAATCCCTTCCGGTTGAAGCCGCCCTGGGGACGTGCTTGTCGCCGAAGCGAGCGGAAGTCGTACAGCAGCCACACGGCAATGCCGCGCACGAAGTCGGCCTCCGACAGCGCGGCGAACTGGGCCTCGAAGAAGGCAGCCTGCCGCTCCTCTGTGAATAGCGCCGCGTTCCCGCCCCGCAGACCGGAGAGCGCATCGGCGCCGGTCTCGCTGATCACGACGGGCCGGTCCGGCGCGGAATTGACGAGAAGGCGGCGCAGCCCCTCCGTTCCCGTCTCATACCAGCCGAAGTATTCATTCAGCCCGATGACGTCGAGGTGCGAGGCGAGCCGGTCCTCGATGCGGAACGTCTCGCGGTTGATGAGGCAGGCGGCGGAGACCAGCCGAGACGGGTCGGCCGCCCGCGCCACGGCCGCCAGGTGCGCCATGAAGGCCAGCCGCGCATCGGTATCCGCGTTCTCGTTGCCGACGCCCCAGAGGATGATGCTCGCACGGTTCGCGTCGCGCAGGATCACCTCCCGCAGCTGGTTCGTCGCGTCCGCGAGCGTCCCCGGATCGTCGAAGCCGATGGCCCAGTAGACCGGGACCTCCGACCAGAGCAGGACGCCCGCTTCGTCGCAGAGCTGGGCGACACGCGGATCGTGGGGGTAATGCGAGAGCCGGAGGAAGTTCCCGCCGAGGGCGCGAAGATCGGCAATGCGCCGGCGAATGTCGGCCTCGTCCGTCACCCGGCCCGAGGCGAGGTCGTCTTCGTGGACGCAGGCGCCGCAGAGGACGAGGTCACGCCCGTTGAGCAGGATCCGCGTGCCGTCGGTCGCAAGATGGCGGAAGCCGATCCGGTCGCGCAGCACCTCCGCGCCGAAGTGGAGCTCGACGTCTATCAGCCGCGGCTCCTCCGGCGACCAGAGCGGCGGAGAGGCCTGGATCACGGCCTCGGCCACTCCGCCGCGCACGAGGACCGCTGCGTCCAGACCGAGCGCTGGGACCACCAGCCGCGCCGCGCCGTCCAACGGCTGCGACAGCACGGCGCGGAGAACGAGGTGCGGGCGGCCCGGTTCGCCGCCGAGATGCAGCGCGAAGCGCCGGACATGCAAGGCGGGCACGCGGTACAGGACGACGGACCGGTGCAGGCCGCCGTAGTTGAACCAGTCGAAGTGGTGCATTGGCACGCGCTCGGCGCGGCGCGCGTTCTCGACGAAAACCATCAGGCGATTGCGACCAGGGCGAAGGGCCGACGTGGCATCCAGCGAAAACGGCGTGGAGGCGCCGAGGTGGCCGCCGAGATGGACGCCGTTCAGGAAGACTTCGGCCCGGTAGGCTGCGGCACCGAAGTGAAGCAGGGCGGCCTCGCCCGGTACCACCTGAACCGTCTCGAAGTCCCGGACGTACCAGGCTCCACCCTCGTAGTGCAGCAACTCAGGCCTCAGGAGGTTCCAGCAGCCCGGCACCGGCGCGGGCTCACCCGCGCCCCATTCCCAGTCGCGCGGCGTCTCCCATTCGGAGGAGGACCGGTCGTCGTCCGCCCACCACCGCTGCCGCAGCCCTTCCTCGAAGGGATCGAGCGTCAGCCGCCACGTGCCGTCGAGGGACTGACCGGCACGCCCATACGGGTTGAACAGCGTCTCCGCCGTTGCGCGCCGGGCCGCGAGCGGCGCGCCATAGGCCTCGTCGTGCAGGTGCGCGAAGGGATCAGTGACGGTCACGCGCCGGGCATCCGGTAGCCGATCCCGACCATGTGGCGAAACCGCCAGGGCCATCGCCCGGGCCACAGGTGGTCGGCGATCATCGCGATCGCGATCCAGCGGAACCAGGTGGCAAAGGTGTTGGAAAGGCCCTGCGGCTCCTCGTAGCCCCGAATCCAGCCATCCTGCCGCCGCACGCCATCCCGCACGTCGCAGAACCCGCCGTCCGCGCCCTGCCAGTCCAACAGCCGCGGCAGCAGCGCCCCGAGCCAGTCAGCGACGTCACCGCGGCGGTGGCCGGTGAGCGCGACGCCGTGGACCAGCAGGTCCACGGCGTCCACGTCGATGCAGGCGCTGTCCACGGACGGCGGCAGCGTCAGCACGTAGTCCATCGCGCGGTCCAGGTACGGCAGCGGTCGCCCCGTCGCGTACCACAGGTGGAAGTTGTGCATGGAGCCCGCGAAGGCGTGCAGCAGCGCCGTCGCGTCGCCATGCTGGTTCACGCCCCAGAAGCCGGTCGTCGGCTCCTGCAGCCTGTCGTGCCATTCGAAAAGCAGCCGCATCGGTTCGTCGGCCTGAAGGACCAGCAGGAACGAGCCGAGGTTGACGACGTTGTTTCCCTCCTGCCACGGATCGCGCAGGTCCCGCCGTGCGAGCCAGGCGAGGAGTGTCGTCGGGTCTAGGAAGGGCCGAGCGAAGTCCAGTACGGCGGCCCGGACGGGATCCAGCACCTCGGCCGCGCCGATGCTGTAGTTCGTCACGTGGAAGTCGATGTAGCCCCAGGTCTCCGCTAGGTCCGGCTTCTTGAAGACGGCATCGTCGTGCATGCCCGGTATGCGGAAGCGGCCGTCCGGCAGCCGGTGCTGTTCCAGCCAGGCAACCAAGTCGCCACGCTCCGCCCCCGTGAAGTCGTCGAGGCCGCCGATCAGCGCGCGGCACATCACAGCGTTGTAGGTCCCGGGCAGCAGCACGCCGGGCCAGGCCGAGGCGTCATGCGCGGCGCTGATGCGGGAGACACCGCGGGGCTCGCCGGGTGCCTGCATCGCGTCCAGCCAGGCAAGGCTCCGCGCTCGGGCAGCCTCGATCCGCGCCGCCAGGGGTTCGATCCTCATCCCTTCACCGCACCTCCGGCCATGCCGGCCATCACGCGACGCTGCGCCAGCAGGAACAGGATCGCCGGCGGCAGCGTAGTCAGGACCGCCAACGCCATGACACCCTGGAAACTCGCCCCAAGCTCCGTGTTGAGGGAGAGCAGGGCAACCGGCAGCGTGTAGGTCTCTGGCCCGCGCGAGATGACAAGGACCGGAAACCACTGCGCCCAGTTCAGCAGGAAGGCGATCAGAGCCACCGTCGCCGTGACCGGCATCGCCATGGGAAGGACGACGCGCAGCAGGATCTGCCACTCGCTCGCGCCGTCGATCGTCGCGGCCTCGATCACCGCAGGCGGGATGGCGCGGAAGAACTGCTCGAACAGGAAGAACTGGATGGGGCCGAGCGAGAGGAACAGCACGATCCCCGCCGCGGATCCCAGCAGCCCGATCCGGTACATCACGATGTACACGGGAATGATGAGCAGCATGTACGGGTACATCATCGTCAGAAGAAAGCCGCCGCGGAGCAGCCGGAACCCCGGCAGCCGCGGCCGGCGCGTCAGCGCATACGCGCCAAGCGCCGCTGCCAGCGTGCCCAGCACCGTCGCCCCCGCCGTGAAGAGGAGCGAGTTGAGGAGGTAGGTCCCGAGCGGCGTCCCCCCGATCCGCGCGATGTCCGCCATGAAACCGAGGTCGAGGTTGGCAGGGATTAGCCGCAGCGGGTCCGACAGCACATCCCGCGTCGACCGCAGCGCGCCGGAGATCATCCAGGCGTAGGGGAACAGGAAGGCAGCCGACACGGGCAGCGCAACGGCATAGGCAAGGAGGGTTGCGATTGGCCGCTTCACGCACGCCCCCTCTCACCCGCGGCATAGGCGAGGAGGGAGATCGCGATGACGATGACGAAGAGGATCGTCGCCATCGCCGTCGCCTCCCCGTACCGCGCCTGATCGAACAGCTGGTAGGCCAGGTAGGATACGAAGGTCGTGCTCTCGGCCGGGCCGCCCTTCGTCATCACGACGACGACGGTGAAGGTCTTCAGGAACTGGATCGTCGCGTAGACGAGATTCACGACGATGGCGGGCCGCAACTGCGGCAGGATCACGTGCCGGAACCGCGCCCAGGCGCCCGCGCCGTCCACCCGCGCTGCCTCCTCCAGTGCGGGATCACGGATCGCGAGATTCGCGAGGAAGATGACGGCGTAGAATCCGGCGTGGTGCCAGAGCTCGGCAATCAGGATCGCGATCGTCGCCGTGTCCAGGCTGGCGAGGCCGCCAAATCGCGGTAGGCTGAGCAAGTCGAGCGCGGCGTTCACCGCCCCGAAGGACTGGTCGAAGAGCCAGCGCCAGACGACGTAGCCCGCGACGTCCGGCGTGACGACCGGCAGGAAGAGCGCGAGGCGGAACAGCATGTTGCCGCGACGCAGCAGCGGCCCGTCCAGCAGCATCGCCGCAGCCAGGGCGAAGGCGAGGTTCGCTGCCACGGCCAGCGCCGTATAGACCAGAGTACGGATGAGGCTGTCCCGAAATTGCTCATCGGCCAGCACGGTCGCGTAGTTCGCGAAGCCGATCCAGCGCGGATCCGACCCCAGTGCGCTGCCCGACGCCGTGAAGGACACGCCGACCGACAGGATAATCGGCCAAAGCCCGAAGAGGATCGTCAGCGCCGCGAAGGGCAGGACGAGAACGTAGAAGACCCCGTCCGCCCGCAGCCTCGGCAGGCCTGCGTTCACCCGCGCGCGAGCCGTGCCGCCGTCTCCTGCATTTCACGCCCGAGCGTGCGGACCGCGGCGTCCAGGTCGCGCGGCGGCGATCCGATCATGGCCAGAAGGCGCCGGTGGAACTGCGCCTCCAGCTCCGGATAGAAGGCGTGCGTCGCCTCGGGGAAGTCGTAGGCAATAAGGCGCTGGTCCGCCTTCGCGAACCACTGCCCGCGCGGCGAGAGCGAGGAGACGTCGAGGTCCTTTCGCACGGCGGAACCGACCGTTTCCAGGCTCGCCTGCTGCGCGGGGCGGGTGAGCATGAAGCGGGCCAGTTCGGTAGACAGCGCGCGGTCCGGCGCGTTCTCTGGGATGCCGACCCCGCGCATGCCGCCGATCACCACGGCGTTCGGCTTGTCCGCGAAGAACTTCGGCCAGGGCCCCGTGACGAAGTCTCCGCCCAGCGTGTTCGGCATGTCCCAGCGCCGGACGTTCCAGTCGCCCACGCGGAACATGCCGCCGCGCCCGCCCTCGATCACCTGGTACATCTCGGTAAAGCCGTGGTTGATCGTGTCCGGCGGGACCCAGCGGTAGGTTGAATAGGCACGCAGGAACTCCGTCAGCACCAGCGCGTGCTCCGGCCGGGTGATGGTAATCTCCCCCGCCGGGTCAATCAGCGTGTGCTGCAGCCCGCTGCCGAAGACGAGGAGGTCGAGCATGTGGATCAGGTCGCGCGGACGCGCTGCCTGCAGCGCGAAGGGGAATGTGTCGGCGCGCCCATTGCCGTCGGGGTCGTTGTCCCGGAACTTCGGCGCGACGCGCTTCACGTCGTCCCAGGTGTCCGGCAGGGTCTCGCCCGTGCGGTCCAGCCAGGACCTGCGCACGCCGAAGGCCATCTGCACGCGCTGCATCGGGATGATGATCATCCGGTCGCGATAGGTCGCGACGCGGAGATCCTCCGGCGAGAGGTAGGAGCGGTCTTCCACTCCCTCGAGCACGGCGCGCATGTCCAGCACCTTGTTCGTCTGGGACTGGATGCGGATGACGCGCTCGTAGTTGTTGAAGATCAGGTCAGGGGCGGTGCCCGTGTTGATCGCGCCGATGACGCGGCCGAACCACTGGTCCGTCGGGAAGGACTGGCTGCGCACCGTGACGCCTGGCCGGACCTTCGCGAACTCGGCGTTGAGCCGGTCGAACCAGGCGATCCCGTTGTCGCCGAGGTCGTGCCAGACGGTGATGGTGCGGCCCTGCGCGCGGGCCACCGCCGGCGCCGCGAGGGCAAGCGCCGCGCCACCCAGCGCGCGACGGGTGAGCGTGACGTTCGGCTGGAAGGCCATGCGGTTCGTCTCCTCATCGCGCCGCCTTCTCGTCGGGCGGGTAAACGTTTACCCTGACGAGCCTAGCCGCCGCGGAGCGCGCATGTCCAGGAGCAAGCCCACGGCCGCAAACCTCACCCTCGTCGCGCAGGCGGCCGGGGTTTCCATCGCGACGGCCTCCCGCGTCCTCAACGGGATCGGCGGCAAGGCGTCGGAAGCGACGGCGGCGAAGGTGCAGGCCGCCGCGGCGCGGCACGGCTACCGCCCCGTTGCCGCCGCGCGCGACCTGCGGCGGGGGCGCAGCGCCTTCGTCGCGGTGCTCGCCCCAAACCTCGCCAACCCCACCATGGCCGCGTACTTCGCGGCGATCGAGGCCGCCATCGGCGCGGACGGCTCGCGCCTCGTCCTGCTCGACACGCATGACGAAGCGGGGGCGCAGGATCGCGCGATCGCCGACGCGTGCGCCCTCGCGCCGCGCGGGATCGTTTTCCTCGGCGCCGTCGCGAGCCCCGGCCTCGCGGTCCTGCTGCGCGAGGAGGAGGGCGTCCTCCTCGTCGGCCGCCGTCCGCCGGGTGCGGCTGGGGTTGGCTTCGTCGGGCTCGACGACCGCGCAGCGGGCGCGGAGGTCGCGCGGCTTTTCCTGGCCGCCGGCGCCGAACGCCTCGGCCTCGTGCATGGCCCGCTCTTCTCCACCGCCACCGCGGACCGTGTGGCGGGTTTCCGCGACGCGGCGGGGGCGGCGCTGGACCGCTCGGACATCCACACCGCCGCGGGGCTCGACCACCTCGCGATCGGCGCCGCTGCGGGCCGGGCGATGCTTCGGAAGCGCGTGCCGGAGGCCGTGATGTGCACCTCCGACCTTCTGGCCTATGGGCTGCACCGGTCGCTCGCCGACGCGGGCGTCGCCATCCCGCGGCTCTGCGGGTTCGACGGCGGCCCGCTCAACCCGTGGCTTGCACCCTGGCTCGCCTCCATCGCCGTCCCGTACGGGGCCGTGGGCGACGCCGTCCGGGACTGGTTGCAGCGCCCCGGTCCCGGTGCCTGGACCCGCATCCTGCCCCACGTCCTGCGTCCGGCCTCGCCGCCCGTGGCGCAGTAGCTCGCCCCACGCCACCCGCTTTGGAGCCGATCCTCCCAGGAACGGGCGCCCGAAAGCAGGGCGGATGAATACACCCGGCGCGATCACGCAAAGTGTGGGGACGGACGACAGGAAGCCGCTTCGACACATGGCGGCTCCGGCCGATGCCCGTTGATGTCGTGGCTTCAGCGACCCAGGGCGGGCGACGCAGCGTCGCGCGGCAGGGCCTTCACGCCGACGATGCGCCACGCATGCTCACGGCCGTCTGGTTCGGCGATCGTGACGACCTCGCCCGGGCGACAGGGCGCGGTACGGCGGAGAACCGAGTGGATCGGTGCGTCCACCGGATTGTCGTCCCGCCGGAAGAAGCGGAGCGCCCAGCCCATGTCGTCGTCGTGGATGACGTCACCGTCCATCAGGCCCTCGCCCGGCCACCGGCGGCGGGCGACCCAGGAGTCCGGGTCCGCAAGCCATGCCTGGATATCCGGGAAGCCCTGCGGATCGAGGCCCAGTTCGACTTCGTAGCGATGTTCGGGACTGCCTTCCGGCAGGTCCGTCCCCCCGCTCGGTGACAGCACGATCAGCGGCATGGGGCCCTCCTCATCCGAACCGGCGTCCCGCGGCGGCTGCCCGGCACCGGCCCGCGCCGGTCCCGGCGGATCCGAGCCGGACCCCGGGATCCGGAAGCGGAGCGGCGAGCGACGCGCGCCCCTTTCTCGGTTCCCACCGGCTAGATCGCGACGCGCACGCCCAGCTCGACCACGCGATCGCTCGGGATACGGAAAAACTCGGTCGCCGGGACGGAGTTGCGGGCCATGATCGCATAGAGCCACTGCTGCCACCCCGCCATCTTCGGCACGGCGGAGGCGACGAGGGTCTCCCGGCCCAGGAAGTAGGAGGACTGCATCGGGTTGAATTCCACCCCGACCTCGCGGAGCGACTCCAGCTCCTTCGGAATGTTCGGCGTCTCCTGGAAGCCATAGCAGAGGGAGACCCGGTGGATGCCGGGCGCCAGCTCCTCGACCGTGCGGCGACGCTCGGCGACGGGCACGTCTTCCGTGTTCACCGTGACGAACAGGACGCGCTCGTGCAGGACCTTGTTGTGCTTGAGGTTGTGCAGAAGGGCGTTCGGCACGAGTTCGGCGTTGCTCGTCATGAAGACGGCGGTCCCGGGAACGCGGATGGTACGGGACTGCGGCAGGCGCGCGATGTAGGAGCGAAGCGGCAGGGAGTCCTGGCGAAGGCGGCTGGCCAGGAGGTCCCGACCTCGGCGCCAGGTCAGCATCGCCGCGAAGATGAAGATGCCAAGCAAGAGCGGAACATAGCCACCATCGGGAACTTTCAGCACGTTCGAGAGGAAGAAGCCGAGGTCGAGGAGGAAGAGGGGCACGAAGACCGCGACGACAAGCGGCAGCGGCCACCCGAACCGCCGGCGGAACACCAGCCCCGCCAGCGTGGAGGTCGCGACGAAGGTGCCGGTGACCGCGAGCCCGTAGGCCGCCGCCAAGCTGTCCGAAGTGCGGAAGGCGAGGACGAGGACGATCACGCCGGCGAAGATCGCGAAGTTCACCTGCGGCATGTAGATCTGGCCCTCCTCCGTCTCGCTCGTGTGACGGACGACGAGGCGGGGCATGAAGCCGAGCTGGATGCACTGCCGGGCGATGGAATAGGCGCCGGAAATCATCGCCTGGCTCGCGATGATCGTTGCGGCCGTCGCGAGGACGACAAGCGGCAGGCGGAACCAGTCGGGGGCGAGAAGGTAGAAGGGGCTCTCGAGCGCCGCGCCGTCGGTCAGCAGGAGACCACCCTGGCCGAGGTAGTTCAGCGCGAGGGCGGGCAGGACGAACCAAAGCCAGGCAAGCTGTATCGGGCGGCGGCCGAAATGGCCCATGTCGGCGTAGAGCGCCTCCGCCCCCGTCACGGCGAGCACGACGGAGCCGAGGGCGATGAAGGCGGCCATCTTGTAGGTCACGGCAAACTGGACGGCGTAGTGCGGCGAGAGGGCGGCCAGGACCTCCGGAGCACGGAGGACCTCGACAAGGCCGAGGAGGCCGATCGCGCCGAACCAGAGGATGGTGATCGGCCCGAAGACGGCGCCGACGAGGCCGGTGCCGCGATACTGCACGAAGAAGAGGCCGCAGAGCACGGCGACGGAGATCGGCACGACGAGGTGCTCGAGGGTCGGCGAGATGACCTTCAGGCCCTCGACGGCCGACAGCACCGAAATGGCGGGGGTGATCACCCCATCGCCGAAGAAGAGCGCGGCGCCGGCAATACCGACGATCGCGACCATCTTGCGGCCGCGTTCCGTGTGGGACGCGCGCTGGGCCAGCGCCATGAGGGCGAGGATGCCGCCCTCCCCCTTGTTGTCGGCGCGCACGACGATGAAGACGTACTTCACCGTGACGACGAGGATGAGCGACCAGATGATCATCGAGAGGACGCCGAGGATCTCCCACCGCTCCAGCCCGTCGGAGTTGAAGTGGAGAAGGGCCGCCCGCATGGAGTAGAGCGGGGAAGTCCCGATGTCCCCGTAGACGACGCCGAGGACGCCGAGGAGGGTGGCGTAGGTGAGGGGCGCCCGCGTGCCCAGCTTCGCCTCGCCGACGGTCGCGTCGCTCACGTCTGTTTCCGCCTCACCACGCGCACGGAGGTGTCCTGCGCGGAGACGTGCGGCCCTTGCCGCACGGCGGCGCGGGGCATAGGGCCCCGCGCCCGACCGGTGCAACAGCGGCGGGCCGCGGCAGTTGCGCTCCCGCTCCGCTTCCGGCGCATGGCGCGATCGCCCGCCTTGGGTTCGCCCTCAGTGCCCCCGCAGGATCTGGGACAGGAAGAGGCGGAGGCGGTCCGTCGAAGGCGAGTTGAAGATCTGCTCGGGCGTGCCCTGCTCCACGACCTCGCCGCGATCCATGAACACGACGCGGTCGGCAACCTGCTGGGCGAAGCCCATCTCGTGCGTGACGACGATCATCGTCATGCCGGTTTCCGCGAGCCCGACCATGGTGTCCAGGACCTCCTTGATCATCTCGGGGTCGAGGGCGGAGGTCGGCTCGTCGAAGAGCATGATCTTCGGCTTCATGCAGAGAGCGCGGGCGATCGCCACGCGCTGCTGCTGCCCGCCCGACAACTGGCCGGGGTACTTCTTCGCCTGCTCCGGAATCTTCACCCGAGCCAGGTATTCCATCGCCAGTTCCTCCGCCTGCTTCTTCGGCATGCGGCGGACCCAGATCGGGGCGAGGGTGCAGTTCTCCAGGATCGTCAGGTGCGGGAAGAGGTTGAAGGACTGGAACACCATCCCGACCTCGCGCCGGATCGTGTCGAGCGCGCGGACGTCATCCGTCAGTTCCGTGCCGTCCACGATGATCCGGCCCTCCTGGTGCATCTCCAGCCGGTTGATGCAGCGGATGAGGGTGGACTTGCCGGAGCCCGACGGGCCGCAGACCACGACGCGCTCCCCCGTCGCGACGGAAAGCGAGACGTCGCGCAGTACGTGCAGCGCCCCGTACCACTTGTTCACCTTATCCAGCAGGATCGCGGCCGGCGCGTCGGCCCGGACGGCGGAGGCGATGTGGGGCGCATCGGCGAGGACGGCGCTCATGATCTGATCCTCTTCTGGCTCATCGGGGCGTCGTTCAGCGGACGCGGTGGCGGTTCAGGTCCGCCTCCAGGTTCTGGGAGTACTTCGACATCGCGAAGCAATAGGCGAAGTAGATGATCGAGATGAAGACGTAGACCTCGACGCCGAAGCCCTGCCAGGCCGGCTCCACGATCGCGGTCTTGCCGGCGGTCAGCAGGTCGAAGATGCCGATGATCAGGACGAGCGACGTGTCCTTGAAGAAGCCGATAAAGGTATTGACCAGCGGCGGGATCACGAGGCGCAGCGCCTGCGGCAGGATGATGAAGCCGGTCTTCTGCCAGTAGGACAGGCCGAGCGCGTCCGCCGCCTCGTATTGACCCTTCGGCAGGGCCTGCAGGCCGCCGCGGACGACTTCCGCGAGGTAGGCGCCCGCGAAGAGGATGACGGCCACCTGGGCCCGCAGCAGCTTATCGATGTTGATCCCCTCGGGCATGAAGAGCGGGAACATCACGCTCGCCATGAAAAGGAGCGAGATCAGCGGCACGCCGCGGATCAGTTCCACGTAGACGATGCAGAGGATGCGGATGGCCGGCATCGAGGACCGCCGGCCCAGCGCCACGAGGATCGCGAGCGGGAAGGCGAAGGCCAGTCCGAAGGTAGCGAGGATGAGGGTGATGGCCAGCCCCCCCCAGCGTTCCTGCGGCACGTAGGTCAGGCCGAAGACGCCGCCCCACATCAGGACGCCGATGAGCGTGAGGGTCGCGGCCCAGACCAGCGCCAGTTCCCACCGCCAGAACCGGCGCATGGCCGAGACGATGTAGAGGCCGGTGAAGAGGAAGCAGACGATCAGCGGCCGCCAGTGCTCGTCGTAGGGGTAGGTGCCGAAAAGGATGAAGCGGTGCTTCTCCGTGATCACGGCCCAGCAGGCGCCCGTTCCCTTCGCGTCGCGGCAGACCTGGGTCTGGTTGTTCGGGACGGACCAGATCGCGTTGAGGAAGGCCCAGTCCACGAAGGAGATGGCGTAGCGGACGATCAGGTAGCCCAGCGCCAGCGTCACCGCCGTATTGATCCACGACGAGAACAGGTTGGCCCGCAGCCACGCCACGGGCCCGACGGCCATGGCCGGCGGTCGCCGCGGGGCTGAGGCCTCGGGGACGCCGGCGACGGAGGTGTTGAGGGTGATGTCGCTCATGCCACGTTCCCCTCAGCGCTCGACCAGCGCTATGCGCGAATTGTACCAGTTCATGAAGAACGAGATGGACAGCGAGATCGTCAGGTAGACCAGCATGATGATCGCGATGCCTTCGATCGCCTGTCCCGTCTGGTTCAGGGTCGTGTTCGCGATGGACACGATGTCCTGGTAGCCGATGGCGACGGCAAGCGACGAGTTCTTCGTCAGGTTCAGGAACTGCGACGTCATCGGCGGCACGATCACGCGCAGCGCCTGGGGCAGGACGATCTGCCGCAGCACCACGCCTGGCTTCAGGCCCAGCGCCTCCGCCGCCTCCCACTGGCCCTTCGCCACCGCGAGGATGCCGGCACGGACGATCTCCGCGATGAAGCCCGCAGTGTAGGTGACGAGGCCGATGAGGAGGGCGAAGTACTCGGGGGAAACGGTCAGGCCGCCGCGGAAGTTGAAGCCGCGCAGTTCCGGCCATTCCACCGTCCAGGGCGCGCCGCCGACGAGCCAGACGAGCACCGGCGCGCCGATCAGGAACGCGATGGCCGCCGGCCAGACCGCGCGGGGCTGCCCGTCCGCCATCTGCTTCCGCCGCATCGCCTTGGCGAAGTAGTAGGTCGCGAAGCACCCGGCGGCGAAGGCCAGCAGCGCCCAGGAATGCGGGACTTCCCAGTCCAGGAAGGGCAGTTTCAGCCCTCGGTTGGACAGGAAGATGCCCCCGCCCGGGTTCAGCGCCTGCCGCGGGCCGGGCAGGGACTGGAGGATCGTGTACCAGAACAGGAGCTGCAGCAGCAGCGGGATGTCGCGGATGATCTCGACGTAGACCGCCGCGATCTTCGACAGAAGCCAGTTCTTCGACAGCCGCGCGATGCCGACGAGGGTTCCGAAGATTGTCGCGACGACGATGCCGATCACCGCGACCTTCAGCGTGTTCAGTACGCCCACGGCGAGCGCGCGGAGGTAAGTGTCGGAAGGCGAGTAGTCGATCAGCGTCTCGCCGATCGGCAGCCCGGCCTCGCGCTGGAGGAAGCCGAAGCCCGTGGCGATCCGACGGACCTCCAGGTTGTGCTGCGTGTTCCGGACGAGCCACCAAACCACCGTGACGACGACGGCGACGATCAGCACCTGCCAGAAGATGGCGCGGACGCGTTCGTCGGCCCAGGACAAGCGCAGTTTCCGCTTCGGCGGCGGCCGGAGGAGGCGCGGGTCCAGGGTGCTCTGCGACATCCGGTGAAGCCTCTGTTCTTGTCGTTCGGACTGGTCAGGGTTGACCGCGGGGGCGGAGGGCCGTCCCCGCGGTCGTCGGGATCAGCGGACCGGCGGCGCGTACATCAGCCCGCCCTGGTTCCACAGGGCGTTCGGGCCGCGCTGGATGCCGATGGGCTGCAGGTTGCGGGTGAAGACCTCGCCGTAGTTGCCGACGGCCTTGATGACGTTCGCGGCCCAGTTGTTCTGCAGGCCGAGCATCGGGCCAAGATCCCCGGTGCGGCCGAGCAGGCGCTGCACGTCGGGGCGCGGGTCGTTGGCCATCTGGTCCACGTTGGCCGCGGTCACGCCCAGTTCCTCGGCGGTGACCATCGCGAAGTGCACCCACTTCATGATGTCGGACAGGCGCTGGTCGCCGTGGCGCACCGACGGACCGAGCGGCTCCTTCGAGATGACGTCGGGCAGGATCGTGTGATCGGCGGGGCGCTGCTGCGTCGCGCGCGTGGCCGCGAGGCCCGAGACGTCCGTCGTGAAGGCGTCGCACCGGCCGGAGAGATAGGCGCCGACGATCTCCTCGAGCCGCTCGATCACGACGGGCGTGAAGCGGATCCGGTTCGCGCGCGCCCAGTCCGCCAGGTTCTGCTCGGTGGTCGTGCCGGGCTGGACGCAGATGGTGGCGCCGTCCAGGCCGCGCGCGTTCTGCACGCCGGCGTTGGAGCGGACCATGAAGCCCTGGCCGTCGAAGAAGGTGATGACGTTGAACTCGAGGCCGAGCGAGGTGTCGCGCGACAGGGTCCAGGTCGTGTTGCGGGACAGCACGTCCACCTCTCCGGACTGGAGCGCGGTAAAGCGGTTCTGCGTCGTCGTCGCGACGTAGCGGACCTTGCTGGCGTCACCGAGGATGGCCGCGGCCATGGCACGGCAGAAGTCCACATCGAAGCCGCGATAGACGCCCTGGCTGTCCGGCTGCGCGAAGCCCGCGAGGCCGGCATTGACGCCGCAGATCAACTGGCCGCGCTGGCGGATGGCGTCCAGGCCGGCCGGCTGCTGTGGCTGCTGCGCCGCCGCGGGAAAGGCGGCCAGGGCGGTCAGGGCGGCGCCAAAGATGGCCCCCAAGCCCAGACGCGCGGTGGAAAGGTTCATTCGGGTCTCCCCCTTCGGATCTTGTGTCGTGTCGTCATCCCGGCCGCCATGCTGCGCCAGGGATGTGCCCCGATCAACGCTGACGCGCGTTGACGGCGGGGCCTTCCCCTAGCGGGACCGGCGCGGCGCGGCAAACCCCCGCCATGGCAGTCCTCGGCCGTAATCCTCGGCCGTAACGGGTTGCAAACGTCGTGCCGAACACGTGGCAAGCACGCAGGTCCCGGCATGAGCGGTCCGACCCGGCAGGCCGCCTCGCCGCCGCGGTCACCGGAAGGCGCCACCCCTTCCGCCTCGCGCTGCGGGATGCGACGCCTGCGGCGGACGAGGAGGCTTCGCGCTTGCTGAACCTGGACCACGCGCAAGTGGAGGCGCTGCTGCCCCCGGGGCCGCTTGTGGACGCCCTGGCCGCGATGTTCCGCACCGGCTGCGAGGCGCCGCTGCGCCACGCCCATGCGTGGCCAGCCGGGGCGGCGGCCGGGCGGATGGAGAACACGCTCCTGCTCATGCCCGCCTGGCAGCCACCACGGGCGGGGGTGCAGCGCTATTCCGGGGTGAAGATCGTCCACGTCGCGCCCGGCAACCCGGCGACCGGGCTGGCCGCAGTGCATGCGGCCTATCTTCTCTCCGATTCGGCGACGGGGGCGCCCCTGGCGCTGCTGGATGGCGGCGCCCTGACGGACCGGCGGACGGCGGCGGCGAGCGTGCTGGCCGCGCGGTTCCTCGCACGCCCGGACTCGCGGCGGTTGCTCGTGCTCGGCAGCGGCAAGGTCGCCCGGGCGCTGGCCGAGGCCTATGCGGCGGCCTATCCGCTCGAGGACCTCGCGGTCTGGTCGCCGACGGCCACGAACGCGGCGCGGCTGGCGGCGACGCTCCGCGACGGAGGGTTGCCGGCGCGGGGGTCGCGTCGCCCGATCCCGCGGGGTTCGACATGGTCTCGGCTGCCACGCTGTCCACCGCGCCGCTCGTGCGCGGGGCGGAGGTCTCGCCCGGAACCCATGTAGACCTCGTCGGCGCCTTCCGGCCGGCGATGCGGGAATCCGATGCGGCGCTGGTCGCGCGCGCGACGGTCGTCCTGGACACGCGCGCCGGGGGCTGAAGGAGGCGGGCGACATCGTCCGGGCGATCGCGGAGGGCGCGATCACCGAAGCCCACGTCGCGGCCGACCTCGCGGCGCTGTGCCGCGGCGATCATCCCGGACGGACGCGGCCGGAGGAGGTCACGCTCTTCAAGTCGGTCGGCTGGGCCGGGGAGGACCTGGCGGCGGCGATCCTCGCCTACGAATCGGCGCAGGGCCGCGGGTAGCCCCCTACCCAGACGAGGCGACCGCGGCAGCCGGGCCGGGGAGGGTCACGCCCGTCGCGCCGGCGCTCGCCGCCTCCACCCTCGCCCCGGCCGCGGTCAGCGCTTCCCGCGCAGCGTCTGAGATCGGCCAGGCGAAGGTGACGGTGGCACCGGAGATCCGCAGGGCGGGTCTTTCGCCAGGCGGCCGGTCGGAGGCGCCGGCCGCGGCGAGGACGAGGGCGGCGTCCAGCGTCGGGGACCGGACCTCGACCATGGCCTCGCCCTCTACCTCCAGCGGCAGGGGCCCGCCGGCGGCGAGGACGAAGAGCGGCAGGAGGTCGCGGAGGTAGCGCGCCGCGGCCATCGGCTTGACGGTCTCGTGCCGGCCGAGGGCGAAGTACCCGCGGATCAGGCGGTCGTAGTCCTCCGCGGCCTGGCGGGCGCGGACGACCTGGGCGGTGGCACGGTCTCCCGGCGGCAGCTTCGGCAGGGCCGCGTCGAGGTTCGCCGAGAGGACCATGGACAGGTTGTTCACCGCGTGCCGCACGGGGCGCAGCAGCAGGGCCATCGCGTCGTCGTTGGTGCTCAAGGCCCCTCGCCTCCCGAGAATCGTGTCGTGCGGTGATCCGCCCGGCCTTCAACGGCGGCCGCGCCGGGGGGTTCCGGTGAACTGCGGCGGTCTCCCGTCACGGACGCCAGCGTGAACGGGCGTCGCGGAACGCCGTCATGGACCGGCGGCGGGGGTGCGGGGAAGGGCTTCCAGGATGTCCCGGAACAGCCGCGCCGGCAGCGTGCCGCCTGCGACGCCGTCCATCGGGGCCGCGTCGTCGTTGCCGAGCCAGACGGCGACCACCATGCCGCCCGAGAAGCCGATGAACCAGGCGTCGCGGGAATCCTGGGTGGTGCCGGTCTTCCCGCCGACGGCGCGGCCGGGCAGGGCGGCCGCGCGTCCGGTGCCGGTGTTCACCACCGCCTCCAGCATCCGGCGCATCGCGGCGGCCTGGTCCGGCGCGATGACGCGGGCGGGGGCGCCGACGGGAAAGGGCGCGGGCCGGCCGTCGGCACGGGCGGAGGCGATGCCGTGCGGCGTGACGCGCAGGCCGCCATTGGCGAAGGCGGCGTAGGCCGCGGCGAGGTCGAGCAGCGTCGCCTCGCCCGTGCCGAGGGCGATCGTCGCGTCGTTCGGAAAGGTGCCGGCGAGGCCGAGGCGGCGGGCGACGGACGCGGCCTCCCGCGGGCCGCCGCCGCGCTGCAGGACGCGGACCGCAGCGGTGTTGACCGAATGGGCCAGCGCCTCTTCCAGCGTGATCTCCCCGCGGGAACGCCAGGCGCCGTTGCCCGGCGACCAGCGGCCGAGGGTCAGGGGGTGTCGGCGACGGTATCGGAGGGGGATGCCCCGTGTTCCAGCGCCGCCAGGAAGACGAAGGGCTTGAAGGCGGAGCCGGGCTGCCGGCGTGCGGCGACGGCCCGGTTGAAGGGGGATCGGCGGTAGTCCCGCCCCCGCCATCGCCCGGACCGCGCCGGAGGCCGCGTCGAGGACCACCACCGCGCCCTGCCCTACCCCCGCCGCGGCTCCGGGGCCGGCCAGCAGCGCCTCCAACCGCGCCTCGACCACGGCCTGGGCCCGCAGGTCGAGGGTGGTACGGAGGACGAGGTCCGCCGAGCCGGGAAAGCGGGTCGCCAGATCCTCGTTCACCCAGTCGGCGAACCAGCCGGTGTCGCGGGACGGGCGGGCCGGGAAGGCGATGCGCTCTGCCTCGGCCTTCGCCTGCGCCTCGGTCAGGGCGCCGGTCGCGACCATGGCGCGCAGCACCTCGGCCGCCCGTGCCGCGGCGGCATCGGGGTTGGCGCGGGGGTTGAGGCGGGAGGGGGCGCGGGGCAGGCCCGCCAGCACCGCGGCCTGCCAGACCGACACTCGCCGCGCCGGGACCCCGAAATACAGCCGCGATGCCGCGTCCCAGCCGAAGGCGCCGCCGCCCAGATAGGTGCGGTTGAGGTAGATCTCGAGCAGCTCGTCCTTGGTGAACCGCGATTCGAGCCACAGGGCGAGCATGGCTTCCTGCACCTTCCGCCGCAGCGACCGCTCGGGCGTGAGGAAGAGGTTCTTCGCGAGTTGCTGGGTCAGCGTGGAGCCGCCCTGGGCGACGCGGCCGCCCGTGAGGTTCACCCACGCGGCGCGGGCCAGGCCGAACACGTCCAGCCCGAAATGCGACCGGAAGCGGCGGTCCTCGATCGCGAGCAGGGCGGCGGGGACGTGCGACGGCAGGTCGCGCAGGCGGACCGGCTCCCCATAGAGGTCGCCGGCGGTGGAGAGGAGGCGGCCGTCGGCCGCCTCCAGCGTGACCGAGGGGCGCCGGGTCGTGGCCAGCGCATCCTCCGGCCGCGGCAGGTCCCAGGCGAAGACCAGGAGGAGGACGGCCAGCGCCAGGCCGCCCCATACCGCCAGCACGACGAGCCGGGCGAGCCAGCGGCGCCGGCGCGGTGCCGACGCCGCGGGCGCCGGCGCGGCCCGCGTGGCGCCTCGCGGTGGCCGGCCGGGCTTCGATGACCGCGTCGTCGCGTCCGTCGCGGCAGGCGCCCCGGCCCGGCGCAGGGTCGTTGCAGGGTGGGGCCGGGGCATGGCAAGAGGACCCTATCACGCTGCCGCGAGGGCCGCACGCCCGTCCCGGGCAATGATGCACCGGGCAGGGACGGCGGGCGTCACGAGAAGGTCCCGACCACATGCGGGAGTTCCGAGGTCCGGGGGTTGGGCTCGTCGCCCTGTCCCTCTCCATGCTGTTGCCCGTCGTCGCGGCGGCGCAGAGCCAGCAGTGCCGGATGGAGTGCGATGCCGGCGCCGCCACGAATCTGGCGGAGGCCCGCCTTTGCCTCGCGCGGTGCGAGGTGCGGGTGGCCGCGCTTGGCAGCCGGGGTCCTTCGGGGACGACGGCGATGCCGAACCCGCAGACGGCCTGGACGACCGGGCCGCAGGCCGCGCCGCGTGCTGCCGCCCCGCCGGCCCGCGCCGTGGCCGCCACGGCCGGACGGCCCGCGCGACGCGGCGCGACCAGCCCCCTGCCCCAGACCCTCACGACGGCCATGGCCAACGCGAATCCGGCGAACCCGTCGGGGGGCAACTTCATGGCACGGGTGATGGGGGCCCAGGCTGCGACGCTGCCAGCCAGCCCGGCGCCCGCACGGCCGGTGGCGGGGCGACGGACCCAGTGATGCTCCCGCCTGCGGGGTGATGCTCCCGCCTGCGGGGTCATGTCAGGGTCCATTGATCGGATGGGAGGCGCCGAAAGTCCCAGCAATCCGCAGGTCGTCCGGCGGGCACCCCTGCGCCGCAAGAGCCAGCGGACGGGTCGACGACGTGATCTCCGGCGGCGGCCCCCGGAACCTGGGGCGATCGGCATAGGGTCGCCGGGCCCCGGGGGGGGGCCGCGAGCGCTTGTGTCACGGGGCCGTTTCGGTATGTCTCGCATTGACATGCCCGACGTCCTCGCTCCCGCGCAGCACGCTGCGCCAAACGGCACGCGCATGCCGTCGGCGATGACGTCCCCGGCCCACCGGAACGGCTTCGATGCCGTTCGCATCGTCGCGGCCACGATGGTGATCTACGGACATGCCTTCCCGCTGACGGGCAACGTCGGCCCGGGGTTCCTCGGCAATTCGATCGCGACGATCGGGGTGAAGATTTTCTTCGTGACGAGCGGTTTCCTGATCACCCGAAGCTGGCTTTCCGATCCCGACCCAGTCCGGTTCGTGCTCCGGCGTGGCCTGCGGATTATGCCTGGATTGATCGGCGCGATACTCTTCACGATCCTCATCTTGGGTCCCGCCTTCACGGCGCTTGGCCTGGCCGAATACGCGGCCCATTCCGGGACGGCCCTCTATCTCTGGAACATCCTTCTCTTCCCGATCTACTACCTGCCCGGAGTCTTCACGCAGAACGTCTATCCCGGCGCCGTCAACGGCTCGCTGTGGAGCCTGCCGCCAGAGGTGCTGATGTACCTCCTGACCCCGTTTCTGCTCGGGCGGCGGGAACAATCGGGCAGGGTCGCCTTGCCCGTCTTCTGTCTCCTGCTCGGTACCCTCGCAATCTCCCTTGTGCGCGTCCTGCCGACACCCAGCCAGGCCGTCGTCTACGGGACAGGGGTGACGTCGCTCCTCGACGTCGCCGTCTATTTCCAGATCGGGGCCGTCTGTGCCCTGTTCGGCTGGGAGCGCTTCGCGCGACCATTGCTCTCTCTCGCCATGCTCGGATTATCGGCGTGGTGGGTTGTGCAGAATGCCGTGCTGACGGAACTCGTCCTCTTCCTCGTTCTCCCGTTCGCCGTCATCTCCGTCGGCCAGCAACGCTTGGCATTCCTCAGCCCCATCCTGCGACGGAACGACGTGTCCTACGGCCTGTACCTGTACGGCTTCCCGGTACAGCAGGCGCTCATAGCCTTGACCGGCAACCAGATGACGCCGATGGCGAACCTCGCCGCGGCGCTTCCGGTCACGCTCGTGCTGGCCGTGCTGTCGTGGCGCTTGATCGAACGGAGAGCCTTGTCGTGGAAACCGCAGCGCAGGCCCTCCCCATGAGCGCCGGCAGGGGGGTTTGCGTCGTCACCGGCGGCGCCGGCTTCATCGGTTGCGCCCTCTCGAGGTCGCTCCGGGAGCACTTCCACCGCGTGATCGCCTTCGACAACCTGCACCCGCAGATCCACCCCACGCGGATGCGGCCGCCGGCCCTGCATCCGGACGTCGAGCTGTTCCAGCACGACGTCACCGACGCGGCGGCCTGGGACACGCTGCTCGCGTCCGTTCAGCCCACCGTCATGATCCACCTCGCGGCGGAGACCGGCACCGGCCAGTCGCTGACGGAGGCAAGGCGGCATGCCGAGGTGAATGTCGTGGGCACGGCTGTCATGCTGGACGCCCTGACGCGCGCCGGGCAGGTACCCGCCCGCTTCGTCCTCGCCAGCAGCCGAGCGGTCTATGGCGAGGGCGCCTGGCGCTCGCGTGAGGACCGGGCCATCCGCTACCCCGGCCAGCGGTCGCGCGCGCAGCTCGCCGACGGCATCTGGGACTTTCCCGGCCTCGAACCGGTCCCGGCCTCCGCCGCCTGGACCCAGCCCTCCCCCGTGAGCGTCTATGGTGCGACCAAGCTCGCCCAGGAGCATATGCTCTCCTCCTGGGCGGCTTCCTTCGGGACGGAGCTGGTGATCCTCCGGCTCCAGAACGTCTACGGCCCCGGGCAGAGCCTCTCGAATTCCTATACCGGTATCCTTCCGCTCTTCTGCCGCATCGCGCGCGAGGGGACGAGCATTCCCCTCTATGAGGACGGGACCATGCTCCGCGACTTCGTTTTCATCGAGGACGTCGCCTCGGCCCTGATGCAGGCAGTCCGGATCGACACGCCACCCCGACAGCCCGTGGACATCGGGACGGGCGGGCGCGCCTCGATCTCCGATGTTGCGCATCGCATCGCACATCACTACGGCGCTCCCGTCCCGCACGTCTGTGGCAAGTATCGCTTCGGCGACGTCCGGCACGCTGCCTGCGACATCGAGGAGACGACGCGGGGGTTCGGGTGGCGTCCCCGGCGCGGGCTGGAGGACGGCGTGGCGACGCTGGCCGGCTGGGTCGAGAACGAGCTTTCGGGTAGGGCAGCATGAGTCTCGCCATCGTCACCCCGCAGACCGTGCTCTGGCATCCGCGCGCGATCGTCCAGGTGCAATCGGTCCTCTACAACAGTGACCCGGCCGCCGTGGCCCGTGCCGCGACGAGCGTCGCCCGGGCAGCCGACCTGGCAATCGGCGGTGGCGGTTGCGCCAAGGTCGTCCTCCGCTACGGCGATTGCTCCCCACTGCCCTGTCTCGGGGAAGATCAGCTTGCGGCGATGCGGGACGCAACCGCCGACACCATCACCATCGAGTACACGCATTTCGGCGCCAACCTCGGCTCGGCCCGCGGACACAACGAGCTGGCAGGCCTGTTCGAGGGCGACTTCATCCAGGTGCAGAACCCCGACGTCGTCATCTCGCCGCGGACGATCGTGACACTCCTGAAGTCGTTCGAGCGGCCGGGCGTCGGGATGGTCGAGGCGAAGCAGCTGCCGATCGAGCACCCGAAGGACTACGACCGCGCGACGGGCGAGACGTCCTGGGCCAGCACGGCTTGCGTTCTCATCCCCATGCCGGTCTTCCGCCACGTCGGCGGCTTCGATGCCGACAATTTCTTCCTCTATTGCGACGACGTGGATTTCTCATGGATGGTAAGGCTCGCCGGCTTCAGGGTGCTGCACCAGCCCGCGGCCGTCGTGCTGCACGACAAGCGCCTGTCTGCCTCGGGTGCGTGGCAGACCTCGGCGGCGGAGCGCTACTACTCCGCCGAGGCAGCCCTGATCATCGCACATAAGTGGTCCCGACCCGATCTGGTGGAGCAGTACGTGAACTTCTTCTGCAACGCCGGCACCGAGGAGATGAAGAAGGCGGCACGGGCTTTCGAGACGCGGCAGGCCGAGGGCCGCCTCCCGATGCCGCTGGACCCCGAGCACAAGGTAGCCCAGTTCGTCCAGACCTTCTACGCGCCGCACCGGTTCCAGCTGTGACCGGCCAGCTCGCGGGCGTGTACGACAACCAGTTCGCGCATACGAACGTGTACGGGCACGCGCTGGCGCTGCTGCAGCGTCACCGCGTCCGCGTCGATGGTGCGGCGATCCACCTGGACGTTGGGTGCGGGTATGGCCGCATTGCCGAGCCGTTGAGCGAGGTGCTCGGGCTCGCCTATGTCGGCGTGGACGGCGACGGGAATGGTCCCGCCTCTCTCCGCGACCGCGGGTTCGAGGCGCATCAGGCCTGGTTCGCGGGCGAGGAGGCGACCTACGAGGCGCTTCGGACCGCCGTCGGGGGGCGGCGGGTGGCCTCCATCACCATGCTCGACACGCTCGAGCACTTGCCGGACGGCGACGCCGTGCTGCGCGCGATCGCGCGCCTCGCGCAGGAGCACGCGGCCCACGTCGTCATCAGCGTGCCGAACGTCGCCCATCAGGACGTAGGCTACAAGCTCGCCTTCGGCCTCTGGGACTACACGCGAGCTGGTCTCCTGGACCACACCCACACGCGGCTGTTCAGCGCCGAAGTTCTGGACCGCGTCCTCCGCCGTGCCGGCCTGTACGGATTCGACCGCAACGACGTCCTGTTCGCCGAGAGCGACCAGCACTTCCCGCGGACGCATCCCGTGCTGGCGGGCGGCACCCAGCTCCGTGCCCAGTTGACCGCGATTCGAGGCGCGGCGAACCCCTCCGCGGACGTGAACCAGTTCGTCCGGATCTGCGCGCCCGGTGCCCCGGCCTTGCAGGACTGGTTCGTCGAACCGCGGGATGACCGGCAACGACCTTTCCTCAGCGTCGTCGTCCGGACGCAGGGAAAACGCGAACACACGCTGACCGAGGTCCTGGTCGCCATGGCCGGCCAGACCGACACCAGCTTCGAGGTCATCGTCGTAGGCCACAAGCTCGGCCTCGAGAGGCAGCTGAGGGTCGAACGCATCATCGCTGATTCGCCGACCTGGCTGCGCGAGAAGTGCCGGCTGCTGCTGGTGGACAGCGGCGAGCGGGCCCGTCCCCTGAACGAAGGCTTCGCCGCGGCGGAGGGGCAGTACATCGCCATCATGGACGATGATGACCTGCCTTTCGCCCATTGGGTCGAGACGTTCAGCTCGCTCGCGGAGAGACATCCCGGCCGGCTGCTCCGGGCCTCCTGCGTGCGCCAGACCGTGCAGACGGTCGAGGTCGGGGGCATACCGGGTCTGCGCGCGGTCGGGCCGATGGAGAACCTCTACCCCGGGGAGTTCGACTTCCTGGCCCACCTGCGGATGAACCAGACGCCGAACCACTGCCTGGCCTTCCCGCGCGGCGTCTTTCACGACCTGGGGATGCGCTTCGACGAAAGCCTGACGACCACGGAGGACTGGGACTACATCCTCCGCGTCGCCGCCGTGGCCGGGACGGCGTCGAGCAGCGAGATCACCTCGGTCTACCGCTGGTGGACGGAAGACGAGAGTTCGCGCACCGTCCATCCCCAGCAGGAATGGCGCCGGAACTACCAGCGCGTGCTGGACAAGATCGACTCGATGCCGATCCTGTTCCCGGCGGGAACGACGGAGCGGCTGCGCTATCTGCTCGACGCCTATGACCGGCATCATGCGCTTCAGGAGGGGATGGCCGCCGGGCGGCGCGACGGCGAAGTGGAGGCCGCGGAGGAACGCGCCCGCTATCTCGGCGAGGTGGCCGCGATCCTGACCTCGACCTCCTGGCGCATCGCCTGGCCCATCCGGTCGCTCGGACGGCTGCTCGGCAAGCCGGCACCGGATTACCGCGGCTTCTGGCACAAGGACACAGCGGAGCTGAAGGAGATGGTCAACTTCCTCCGGCACTCGACCTCCTGGCGGGCAACGGAGCCGCTCCGCCGCCTGCGCAGGAGCTGAATGCGGCCGGTTGCCGGCTCGGGTCGCGTCGCTCGAAGGCGCTTCCCGGCCCGTTCAACCTTGCCGTGCTCCGGACGTGTCACTAGACCGACGGCCGATGGCGACCGAGGAACACCGATGAAGGGCGACGCCTGTGCCTCAGCTCCGCAGGGTGAGGTCCGCACCTCGGGCAACGTGACCGCGCGCCTGGTAGACCCGGTCTTCGGGCCCGGGGGCCCCCTGCACGTGACGGTGCGCCGGTTCGGCGATCACCGCGGCTGGTTCATGGAGACCTGGTCCCAGCGCGACTTCGCGGCGGTGGGGATCGCGGTCGAGTTCGTGCAGGACAACCATTCGATGTCGGGCCAGGTCGGCACGCTGCGGGGGATGCACTTCCAGGTGCCGCCGCGCGCCCAGGGCAAGCTCGTGCGGGTGCTGCGGGGGGAGATCCTCGACGTCGTGGTGGACATCCGGCGCTCCTCGCCAGGCTATGGCCGGCACGCGGCGGTGCGGCTGGCGGGCGGGACGGGGGACGCCTTCTGGGTGCCGCCGGGTTTCGCGCACGGCTTCGTCACGCTGACCCCGGACACGGAGGTCGCCTACAAGGTGACGAACGTCTATGCGCCGGAGTGCGACCGGGGCCTGGCCTGGGACGATCCCGACCTCGCCCTGCCCTGGCCCGACTTCGTGGCGATGGGGTTGCCGGGCGGGCCGGTGCTGTCCGACAAGGACCGGCGGCATCCCCGGCTGCGCGATCTGCCCGCATGTTTCGACTGACCCCTTCCCCAGGACGGACCAGCCCATGCGCGTAATCGTCACCGGCGGGGCCGGCTTCATCGGCTCGGCCCTCGTGCGGCTCCTCCTCTCGCCGGAGGCGGGCGGGGGCCACGAGGTCGTCGTGGTAGACAAGCTGACCTATGCGGGCGACCGGCGGACGCTGGCGTCCGTCGAGGGCGCGCCCGGGTTCCGCTTCGTGCAGGCCGACATCTGCGACGCGGATCGCATGCGTGCGCTGTTCGAGGAGGTGCGGCCGGAGGCCGTGATGCACCTCGCGGCCGAGAGCCACGTGGACCGCTCCATCGCAGGCGCCGCGCCCTTCATCCAGACCAACGTCGTCGGCACGTTTGCGCTGCTGGAGGCCGCGCGCGCGCTGCTGGCGGGCTACGGGCCGGAGGAGCGGGCGGCCTTCCGCTTCCTCCACGTCTCGACGGACGAGGTCTTCGGCTCGCTCGGGCCGACGGGCGCCTTCACGGAGGAGACGCCCTACGACCCCCGCTCGCCCTATTCGGCCTCGAAGGCATCGTCGGACCACCTCGCGCGGGCCTGGCACGAGACCTACGGCCTGCCGACGATCGTGACGAACTGCTCGAACAACTACGGGCCCTACCACTTCCCGGAGAAGCTCATCCCGCTCGTCACCCTCAACGCGCTCGAGGGCAAGCCGCTGCCGGTCTACGGGGACGGCGGCAACGTGCGGGACTGGCTCTTCGTCGAGGACCACGTGCGCGCGCTCTGGGCGGCCGTGACGCGGGGCAAGATCGGGCAGACCTACAACATCGGCGGCCGTTCCGAGCGGACGAACCTCGAGGTCGTGCACGCGATCTGCGACACGCTGGACCGCCTGCGGCCCGCATCCCGTCCCCGGCGCGAGCTCATCACCTTCGTCGCCGACCGCCCGGGCCACGACCGGCGCTACGCGATCGACCCCGCGAAGGCGGAGCGGGAGCTGGGCTGGCGCGCCTCGCTCACCTTCGAGGAGGGGATCGCGCGCACGGTGGCCTGGTACCTCGACAACGAGGCGTGGTGGCGTCCCTTGCGGGAGGGCAAGTACGCCGGCGAGCGGCTCGGGCTGCTGCCGGGCGCGGTCACGGCCGCGGGCAAGGCGGCCTGATGCGGGTCCTCGTCGCCGGGCGCACGGGGCAGCTCGCGGTCGAACTCCTCGCTCGCCTGCCGCGGGACGGGCATGCGGTGGAGGCGCTGGAGGCGCCGGCGCTCGACCTGACGGACGCGGCCTCGATCGGGCGCGCCGTCGCGGGCGCCTTCGGCGGGGCCGGGCCGGAGGCGGTGATCAACGCCGCGGCCTACACGGCCGTGGACCGCGCGGAGGGCGCGCGCGACCTCGCGCACGCCGTCAACGCGACGGGGGCGGGGCTGCTCGCCGAGGCGGCGGCGCGGCGCGGGCTGCCCGTCGTCCACGTCTCGACCGACTACGTCTTCGGCGGCGACAAGGGCTCCCCCTACGTCGAGGACGATCCGACCTCGCCGCTCGGCGTCTACGGCGAGACGAAACTTGACGGCGAGCGGCTGGTCGCGGCCGCCAACCCGCGCTCGGCGATTCTGCGCACCGCCTGGGTTTGCTCCCCGCACGGGGGCAACTTCGTCAAGACCATGCTGCGCCTCGCCGCCGAGCGCGAGATCGTCTCGGTCGTCGCGGACCAGCACGGCGCACCGACCTTCGGGGCCGACCTCGCGGACGCCATCGCGCGGATGCTGCCGCGGCTCGCCGGCTCGCCGGCGGGCGATCCGGGCGACCCCTCCTCTCCCTGGGGCGTGTTCCACTTCACCGGCGCCCCGCACACCACCTGGCACGGCTTCGCCCGCGCGATCTTCGACGGCGCGGCGGCGCGCGGTCACAGGACCCCCGACTTGCGGGCCATCACGACGGCGGACTACCCCACCCCCGCCCGTCGCCCGGCCGACGGGCGGCTCGACTGCTCCAAGATCGGGCGCGTGCACGGCATCGCCGCCCCGGACTGGCGCGCCTCCCTCGCGGCCTGCCTCGACATCCTCATCGGCCCCCCTCTCGTCACACTGGACACCCACGCATGAAGGGCCCCACCGCATGAAGGGCATCGTCCTCGCCGGCGGCTCCGGCACGCGGCTGCATCCCGCAACCCTCGCCGTCTCGAAGCAGCTCCTGCCCGTCTACGACAAGCCGATGGTCTACTACCCGCTCTCGGTGCTGCTGCTCGCGGGCATCCGCGAGATCCTCCTCATCTCGACGCCGCACGACCTGCCGCTGTTCCGGCGGCTGCTCGGCGACGGCTCGCAATGGGGCATTTCGCTCACCTACGTGCAGCAGGACGAGCCGAACGGCATCGCGCAGGCCTTCATCCTCGGCGAGGAGTTCCTCGCCGGCGAGCCCTCGGCCCTCGTGCTCGGGGACAATATCTTCCACGGCGGCGACCTGGAGCACCGGCTGGCCGAGGCGCGGCCGGAAGGAAGCGGGGCCTCGGTGTTCGCCTACCACGTGGCCGACCCCGAGCGGTACGGCGTCGTCGAGTTCGACGAGACGGGGCGCGCCATCTCGCTCGAGGAGAAGCCCGCGACACCAAGGTCGCCCTGGGCGGTCACCGGCCTCTACTTCTACGACGGCCGCGCCTCGCAACTCGCCCGCTCCCTCACCCCCTCTGCCCGCGGCGAGCTCGAGATCACCGACCTCAACCGCCTCTACCTCGAGGAGGGGAGCCTGCGCGTCACCCGCCTCGGGCGCGGCTTCGCCTGGCTCGACACCGGCACCCATGACAGCCTGCTGGAAGCCGGCGAGTTCGTCCGCGCCATCGAGAAGCGCACCGGCATGAAGATCGCCGCCGTCGAGGAGATCGCCTGGCGCAAGGGCTTCCTCTCCGACGAGGGACTCCTCCGCCAGGCCAAGGACCTCAAGAAAAGCGGCTACGGCCAGTACCTCGAAGCCGTCCTCGCAGGCGGGCGGGAGTAGCGGCGAAACCGCGCCTGGCGTCCAACGCCAGGACGTCGAAGGACGCCCCGCGTCGTCGTTCGCCGCGTCGTCCCAACGCCGGCACGCGGAATGTGTTCCGCTTCCGCAGGCCACTCCGCCTCCAGAACGAACATCGTGGGCTTGAGCGTACATTCCCTCCGCTGCACCCGCTTCGAGCGCACGCCCGCGTGAGATGCCCCCGACCTGCACGTGCCTGTGATTGGCACATTTCCCAAGAAGGCCTTCCTTCCGCAGGGTAACCTTACTTGGGATGGAATCATGTCGGTCGCGCAAGCCCACCGTAAGCTCGGTGTGGCGGTGGTGGGGCTTGGCGGGGCGGTCGCGACGACGGCTGTCGCGGGTGTCGAGGTCATTAAGAAGGGCGCCAATCAACTTGAGGGCCTGCCGCTGGCCGAGGTGAACGTGGCAGGGCTGGTCGATTACCGCGACATGGTCTTCGGCGGCTGGGACCTCGACGGTTCAGACCTCGCCGCCGCCGCCGCACACCATAAGGTGCTGTCCGATGCGCAGCTGCGCGAGACCGGCGAGGCGCTGGCGGCCATCTCACCCTTCGCGGCCGTAGGATCGGGTGCCTGGTGCAAGGGCGTCACGGGCCGCAACGCGCAGGAGACCGCGGGCCACCGCGCCGCCGTCGAGGCGATCGCGAAGGACCTGGAACGCTTCCGCCGTGACTCCGGCGCCGATGGCGTGGTGATGATCAACCTCGCCTCCACCGAGCGCACGGCGCGCGACGGCGAGGCGCTGCACTCCATCGAAGCCTTCGAGCGTGCGCTGGACGCGAACGATCCGGCGATCGGGCCGGCCATGCTCTACGCCTACGCGGCGATTGAGAGCGGCGTGCCCTACGGAAACTTCACCCCCTCCGTCGCCGCGGACGCGCCGGCGCTGAAGGAACTGGCGCGCAAGCGCAACGTCGCCGTCGCGGGCAAGGACGGCAAGACCGGCCAGACCATGATGAAGACGGTGCTGGCGCCCGCGCTGCGGTCCCGCGCGCTGCACGTGGACGGCTGGTTCTCCACGAACATCCTCGGCAACCGCGATGGCGAGGCGCTGCGGGACCCGGACAGCCTGGCGTCGAAGCTCGACACCAAGGGCAACGTGCTCGACAGCATCCTCGGCTACCACGTCGAGGACCATGTGGTGGACATCCGCTATTACCGCCCGCGCGGCGACGACAAGGAGGCCTGGGACAACATCGACGTGTCCGGCTTCCTCGGGCACCGCATGCAGATCAAGGTCAACTTCCTCTGCAAGGACTCCGTCCTCGCGGCGCCGCTGGCGCTCGAGATCGCGCGGGTCCTCGACCTCGCCCAGCAGCGCGGGGATGGCGGCGTGCAGGAGCAGCTGTCGCTGTTCTTCAAGGCGCCGATGGTCGCGAACGGCCATGCCCCGGAACATGCTTTCCATGAGCAGGAGCGGATGCTGGTGGACTGGCTCGGCGCGCCGAAGGCGACGCGCCGCGACGCTTGACGGACGGGGTTCCCGCGCGGCCGGCGGCGGAAGTACCGCCGGCTGCACTGCTCGACCTGCTGCGCGAACTGGGGGACCTGAAGCGCGTCCGCTCGGCCGCGCATGACGGCTCCATCTCCGAGCGTCTCTTCGCCCATGCGTGGGGTTGGCTGGTCGCGGGCGGGGGCGTCGCGGATGTCTGGCGGTCCGTCGCCGCCGACGCGCTGGCCGCGACGCGCCTGGGCGATCTGGACGAGGCAGCCTTCACCGCCGTCGGCATCCCCGCCGAGGCGGCGCGCGACATACGCCGCCGGGCGTTGGAGGAGGCCTGCGAGGGATTGCCTGCCGCTTTGGTGGATGCGGTGGTCATCGGCCTGGACGTGGAGGCAGTACGGGAAGCCCCGCCGCCCTTCGTCGCGCGCCTGGCGCGTCAGCCACGGGCCGGCGTGACCTGCCCCGGTCGCCCGCGCCTGTTGCTCGAGCCGCCCGAGAACCACGCCGAACACTGCCTGATGACGGCGGTCTACGGCGTGATCCTCTCGCCCACCTACGGCGCCGATCCCGGGACGGTCTTCCTCGCCTCCCTCGCGCACCACCTGCACAACGTCTGGCTGCCGGATTCCGGCTTTGCGGGCGAGGTGCTGATGGGCGAACACCTGGAGCCCGCCTTCGCCCGCGCGACGGAGATGTCGCTGGCCGAATTGCCGGATGCCCTGGCCGCTGCCACCCGCACCGCACGGCGCATCCTTCCCGACGACGCGACGCCGGAGGGCCGCGCCTTCCACGCCGCCGATACGCTGGACCGCGTGTTGCAGATCGAACAGCACCTGCGCGCCGGCAAGGCCACGATGCGCTATGTCCTGCACGACATGGCCCTGGTGCACGAAGGGCCGGTGAAGACCTTCCAGGACCGTCTGCTGCGCGCGGTAGGCCTGCTGGAGCCGTGATCGCCGATACCGCGCATTCCCTAACGGACGAGTCAGGCCGCCGCTGGCCCGTGATCGACGGCATCGCATTCTGCCGCGCCTCCCGCCCTGCGCTGGCAGCCGAGGCCTTGGCCCGGCTGGACTCCGGTGACGGCGACGGAGCGCTCACGCTGCTGCTGGCGGACCAGGATGACTGGTGGCGCGGCCCCGCAGCCGATCCGAAGGCGGTGCGCGACCTCATGCGGAACCGGCATCGCCTGACGCTGAGGGAAGCGATGGCGCACCTGTCCTGGGGTCCCGTCGCCGACTACTTCGCGCACCGCTGGAGCGACCCGACCTTCCTCGCAGGCCTCGCGCTGATGGAGACGCACTGGACCGCGCCGCGCAGCGCCTTCGAACTGGCCTGCGGCATTGGTCACTACCTCCGCGCCTTGTCCCAGCGCGGCGTGGCGACGACGGGTGCCGACGTGGTCTTCGCAAAGCTCTGGGTCGCGCGGCACTGGGTCGCGCCGGAAGCGGAACTGATCTGCCTCGACGCCTCCGTGCAGCCCTGGCCACTGGATCCGTCGCGTCGGTTCGACCTCGCCGCTTGCCACGACGCCTTCTACTTCCTCGAACCGAAGGCGGAGATCCTGGCGACGCTGCGGCGCCTCGCGGACGGCGGCTGGCTTGCCGTCGGCCACGTGCACAACCGGGACTGGCCGAACCTGTCGGCGGGCAGCGCGATCACGGCATCCGAGCTCTCCGCGCTGTTCCCCGATGGGATCGTGTACGACGACGCGGAACTTACCAGGGCCGCAGTGGAGCGCCGCGTGCCGCGCAGCGCTCCGGCGGCGGCGCTGACGGGCGCGGAAGCCTTCTCGGTCGTCGCGGGCCCCGGCGCCTCGCCCGCGCGCGCCGTCACGGGCGCGCTGGCGATGCCGCCGCAGGGAACGCCGCTGCGACGCAATCCTCTCTACGACGGCGACCGGATCGCCTGGCCCTCGGACCGCTACGCCCGGGAATACGGCCCCCGCGCGACCTACCCCGCACGCCCCACCGCACCGGAACGCGCGACGGCCGACGCGACGACGGCGGACTGGGCGCTGCGCCGCGAACTGCTCGACCTGCCGGAGCGCTGGTGATGCCCGAGGCACCGCTGCCCGCCCGCAGCATCGGCTGGGGCGTCGTCGGCTATGGCTGGGTCGCCCGCGACTACGCGGCGCCCGCGATCCTCGCGGCGGGCCACCGCGTTGCAGGCATCTGCGATCCCGGCGCGGCTGCACGCGAGGCCGCGGCACGCGCGCATCCCGGCGCGGCGCTGCACGCCGAACTCGGCGCGCTGCTGCGCGACCCGGAGATCGAGGCGATCTACGTCGCCACGCCGAACCACCTGCATCGTGCCGCCGTGGAGGCCTGCGCCGAGGCAGGCGTACCCGTGCTTTGCGAGAAGCCGATGGCGGCGACGCTGGCGGATGCGGAGGCGATGTCGGCTGCCGTCGAACGCACGGGCGTCCTGTACGGCACGGCCTTCGACCAGCGCCACCACCCTGCCCACGTCGCCATCCGGGACGCGGTCCACGCCGGCGCGGTCGGCACGCCGACGGCGGTCCGCATCGCCTACGCCTGCTGGCTCGGCCGCGACTGGTCTGTGACGGGGGAGGGCGACAACTGGCGCGCCGATCCCGCCCGCGCCGGCGGTGGCGCACTGATGGACCTGGCCCCGCACGGGCTGGACCTGACGGACTTCCTGCTGGGCGACCCGGTGCAGGAGGTCGCCGCCGTCACGCAGCGCCGGGTGCAGGACTACGCGGTGGATGACGGCGCGATCGTCATGGGGCGCACCCGCGGTGGCGCGCTGCTGTCGTTGCATGTCGCGTATAATTGTCCGGACGCCCTGCCGCGCCGTCGGCTAGAGGTCCTCGGCAGTGGCGGCATGATCATCGCCGAGAACACGATGGGCCAGGACCCAGGGGGAAGCGTGACGCTGATCGGCGCCGATGGCGCACGCCGCGCGCTGGACGTGCCGGACGCCGATGCCTTGCCCTTCACGCGGCAGATGATGGCCTTCGGGCGGGCCGTGGCGACGGGTGACCGCGGCGGCTTCTCGGCCGAGCGTGACCTGCACACGATGCGCCTGCTGCAGCGCGCCTACGCGATGGACCCGCAATGCCCCTGACGCCCTGGGCCTGCGGCAATTGCGGCTTCTGGCAGAAGCATTTCGCGCCGCGCGGCTGCCCGGTCTGTGAGGACACGCGCAACGACCTGCCGCATGACGGCTGGGATTTCTGGCCAGAGGAACGCGTCGCCGCCCATCTGAGCGGCGCTTGGCGCTACCTGGACCGGGACATGGTGGCCTTCAGCACCACCCCGGCTTTCGGCCTCAACGGCACGGGCTGGCTGCTGCTGCATCCCGACGGCAACGTCGCCTTCGAGGCGGCGCCCTACTACACACCCCCGATGATCGAGGAGATCCGGCGCGTCGGTGGCATCCGCTACCTCGCCGCGTCGCACGTGCATGGCTACGGCGCGTTGTGGCAATTGCAGGACGTGTTCCAGCCGGAGGTCATGGCGATCCAGAAGGAAGACCTGCGCATGACCAAGGCCTTCCGCGTGACGTGGCCCTATGACGATGCGCTGGAACTCCGGCCGGGGCAGACGCTGATCCATGTCGGCGGCCACTACGAAGGCCAGGCCGTGCTCTACGACGAGCGGCGGCGCACGCTGTTCTGCGGCGACGCCTTCAAGGTGGACCAGTCCGCGGCGGGGGAGAACCTGGCGGTCTCCACCCACAAGGCCTTCCACAAGGATATCCCGCTCTCGCCCGCCGAGGTGCGCAAGTACCGGGAGGTCATCGCCGGCCTCGAGTTCGACACGGTCTGCACACCCTTCGAGCACGCGCACGGTGTGACGACGGAGATCGCGCTGGCGGTGCTGGACGACCAGCTCCGCGGCCCGCCTGGCGTCCGGCACATCCCGATGGAGGAGCTGCGGCGCCGCGCCGCAGCCAAGGTGAACGCATGAGCAGCACGAACGAAGCCGACCTGCGCCACGTCGCCGAGGCCTTCCGGGCCACGATGCCTGCGGATGCGCTGGTTTCCGTCTTCCGGATCGATCATCTGGACCGCACTGGCGTGCCCGTTGTTCAGGCCTCCCTCATCCGGGGCGAGGATCCGGCGATCACCGGATACGGCTACGGCGCCACGCCGATCGAGGCCGAAGTCGGGGCGCTGGGCGAGCTCTGCGAGGAAGTGCACGCCGCGGATTCCGTGGACCGCGCGGACTACATCCGCGGCACCTATGCCGAACTGTCCCGGACGCGAGCGGTCGTGGACCCGTTGACGCTCTGCCTGCCGGCCGGGTCGGACTACGACCCGGATGGCACCGCGATGGACTGGATGGAAGGCCACCGATGGCCCTCCGGCGAGCCGGTGCTGTTGCCCGTGGAATGGGTCGCGGCCTACCACGACCAGCTGAAGCGCACGAAGGCCGTGCTGATCACGCCGATCACGAATGGCCTCGGTGCCGGCTTCGACCTGGAACACGCGATCGCGCACGGCATCATGGAACTGCTCCAGCGCGACGGGAACGTGATCAACTACCGCGCGCTGGACCAGGGTGTCGTGGTGGACACGGAGGGGGTGACGGACCCCGTCGTCCTCTCTCTCACGCAGCGTCTGCGGGCCGACGGCATCGAGCCCGTCGTCAAGCTCGCCTGCACGGATTTCGGGATGGCGAATCTCTACGTCGTCGGGAACGACAAGGGCAATCCGATGGCCCCGATCCAGGTCACGGCCTGCGGGGAGGCGGTCTCGCCCGACCGGGAGAGAACTCTGCGCAAGGCGTTGCTGGAATTCTGCGGATCCCGCGCCCGCAAGGCCGCGACGCACGGTCCGATCGAATGGCTCGCGGCCAACATGCCGCCCGACTACGTCAAGCGGCAGATGGAAGTGGCGGAACTGGAGAACGAGGAGCCCCGCGCGCTGGCGGCCATGACGGAATGGATCGCGCAGGACGCCGGGGAGCTGCGGCGCCGCCTGTCCAGATCCGTCTTCTCGGAAACGCGCCGCGTGTGGTTCACCGACCTGCCGACTGTGTCCGGCACCACGATGCTGGACAGCCACACCCGGCTGCGGACGCTGGCGGATCGGCTGGAGGCGGAGGGTCTGGGCATCATCGCCGTGGACCTCTCGCCGCCAGGACATGGCGTCCGCGTCGTCAAGGTCATCGTGCCCGGCCTGGAGGCGGAGACCATGTCCTACCACCGCATAGGTTGGCGCGGCGTGCGCCGACTGAGGGCGCGGCAGGACCCGCTGATCCTTGACGCGCCGCGGGACGGCGCGAAGCGCGTTCGCCTGCGGCCCGAGGACGAGGCCCGCGCCGGCGGCCCCGCCTGGTTCGACGGCGCCCTGGCCGACCGCATCGTTGGCAAGCTTTACCCACTGTACCGGGAGACCGGCACCTTCTCCGCACAGCGTATGCTGCAGATGCAGCGGGCGGCCGCGGAATGACGCTCCGCTTCGCCTACAACACGAACGGCGCGTCCAACCACCGGCTGCACGACGCCGTCGCGATGACCGCCGATGCGGGGTACGATGGCGTGGCGCTGACGCTGGACCACCACCACCTGGACCCCATGGCAGAGGACTGGTCGCAGCAGGCCGAGGCGCTGTCGCTGCAACTGGCGCTGCGCAACCTCGGCTCGGTCATCGAAACTGGCGCGCGCTACCTCCTAACCCCCACCGCGAAGCATGAGCCCACGCTGGTCACCGCCGACCCGGAAGGCCGCGCGCGCCGCGTCGCATTCCTCAAGCGCGCCGTGGACGTGGCGGCGCTGCTCGGCAGCGAGGCCGTGTCATTCTGGGCCGGCGTCCCAAAGCCCGGGGTGGACCGCAACGCGGCCTGGACCTGGCTCCACGAAGGCGTCGCGGACGTCCTGGAATACGCCGCGACGAAGGAAGTCACCTGCGCCTTCGAGCCGGAACCCGGCATGCTCGTCGGGACGGTGGACGACTGGTCCCGCCTGCGTGACGGCCTCCCGCCGCTCACCCTGGCCCTCGATCTCGGCCACCTCCTCGTCACGGAAGAACGGGACCCGGTGACGGCGCTGCACGAATTCGCCGGCAACCTGGGCACCGTCGCAATCGAGGACATGAAGCGCGGCGAACACATCCACCTGCCCTTCGGCGAAGGCGACATGGACATCCCCGCTTGCCTCGATGCGTTGGAGGCCATCGGCTTCGACAGGCTGGTCTGCGTCGAACTCTCGCGCGAAAGCCATCGCGCCGACACGATGATCCCGGAATCGCTCCGCTGGCTCAGATCTTGCCGCGGATGAGGGTTCTGTTCTGCTCCCGCCGCTTCTTCCCCGCGATCAGCGGGATGAGCGTCTATGCCCTTAATCTGCTGCGGCAACTGGTCGCCCACGGCCACGACGTGACGATGGTCAGCCAGTACCGGGGCGATGCGACGGGCACGCGCGTCTATGGCGGCGGCCCCCCCCCGCCCGTGCCCGGCGTCAAGGTCATCGGCCGTCAGTCGCTGGGCGAAGAAGCCTTTGCCGAACCCGGCGGCGCCGATTTCGAACGCGACGTGCAGGACATGGTGGACACGATCGCCGCCGAGCATCGGGCAGAACCCTTCGACGTGCTGCACGCCCAGTACGGGTACCCCAACGGCTGGGCCGTGCTGCTGGCCGCGCGCCAACTCGGTATTCCGACCGTCGTCTCGATCCAGGGCGGCGACGGCCACTGGGTCGGGTCCTGCTGCGAGACGCATCGCCTCGCCATGCTTCTTGTCCTGGAACACGCGAACACGCTGTTGATCGGCTGCGATTCCTTCGCGATGGAAGTCGTCGAACGCCTCGCCGTACCGCGCGATCGCTTCACCATCGTGCCCGGCGCCGTGGACGTGCACCGATTCCACCCCACCCCCGGCCGTTCGCCGGGTGATGCGGAGGACCCCGTGCGCCTGTTCTACCACGGTCGCGTGGACCGCCGGAAAGGTGCGCTCGACTTCCTCGAGGCGCTCGCGGCGCTGCGGGCCGAAGGCCTGCCCTTCGCAGCCACGATCTCCGGAATTGGCCCCGACCTCGACGCGTGCCGGGAACGCGACGCGGCACTCGGCCTCGGCGTGCACTTCTCCGGCTACGCCGACTACGATGCGGCACCGGCGCTCTACCGCGAAGCCGACGTCTTCGTCTCGCCGACCTACGCGGAAGGCTTCTCCAACACGATCCTCGAGGCCATGGCCTCCGGAATCCCCTGCGTCTCCTGCCGCGCGGTCGGGGTGATGGACTGCCTGCGCCACGACGACAACGGCCTGCTCTCCGAGCCCGGCGACGTGCCGGCGCTCACCGCCAACCTCCGCCGGATCATCACCGACGCCCCGCTGCGGCACCGCCTGGCCGCGACGGCGCTGGAGGAATGTCGCCGCACCTATTCCTGGGAGGCGGTCGGCGCGCAGATCAGCGGGATCTACGGCGCTCTTCGCGGCCAGAAACCCGCCGTCAACTTCGACGTGAGCCTGCCCCGTGACGCGTGCCGCTTCCGCGCGCAGCCTCACCTGCTCTGACCATGCGCGCTTTCGCCATCTCCCCTCACCTGGACGACGCCGCCTTCTCCGCCGGCGGGACCCTCGCGGCCCTGGCGCGGGAGGGGTGGGACGTGGTGGTCGCGACGGTCTTCACCGCCTCCGTCCCAGCCCCGACCGGCTTCGCCCTGGCCTGCCAGACCGACAAGGGCCTGCCGCCCGAAGTTGACTACATGGCCATCCGTCGCGCCGAAGACGAAGCGGCCTGTGCCGCCCTCCACGCCCGCCCCGTCCACCTGCCGCTGCGCGAGGCCCCGCACCGTGGCTACCACTCCGCCCTCGCGCTCTTCGGCGACCTGCGGTCCGACGACACCGCGCACCTCGCCGCGGCCGAGGCCATCACACCGCTGCTGCGCGACATGAAGCCCGATCTCCTCCTCGCGCCGCAGGCCATCGGCGGCCACGTGGACCACATCCTCACCGTCCGCGCGCTGCAACTGCTGGACGCGGGTATCCCCACCCTCTGGTGGGCCGACTTCCCCTACACGACGCGCCGCGACACGCCGAAGCGCCCCTTCGCCGCGGCGATGGCCCGCCTGCCCGAAACGGCCCTCCCCACCGACCCCGCCGCGAAGCACCGCGCCTGCGCTGCCTATACGACCCAACTCGGCTACCAGTTCGGTGGCCCCGAGGGCCTGGCGCGCGCCCTCGTGGCGGCGGGCGCGTCGGAACCGATGCGCGGGACGGCGGTGCAGGCGGTCGCGCGGGCGGCTTGAGAGGCGTGGTGTCGGTGATTCCCGAGAGGGCTTTTTCCTCCCAGACCCTCCCACCAGGGGCGAGCGCGCCCCTGGACCGCGATCCATGTCGATGTCCCCGGTGGAGGAGGCCCGAACGGGACCTCCTCCACCGGGGACGTTAAACGGAACGCGGGGTCCGGGGTGCCCGTTGGCACCCCGGCGGAGGAGTCCCGGGAGGCAGCGCCTCCCCGGGGCCGCCCGAACCACGCCCCCCTCGCCGACCCACTGCAACTCGCCGCCCGTCACGCCATGCTCCCCGGCGCCGCGCACGTGGCGCCGATCCGCGCCCTCGCCGCCCGCATCCGCGCCGCGACGGCTAAACCCGTGCCCGAACCCGATCCCCTCGACGGCGGCGTGAACGCGCGGCTCCTCCTCCTGCTCGAAACGCCCGGCCCGCGCGTGCGGCAGGACGCGATCGTTTCCCGCGACAAGCCCGGCGGCACCGGCACGAACCTGCGGCGCTTCCTCGACGGCGCGGGGATCGCGCGGCGGGACATGCTGCTGTGGAACGCCGTGCCCTGGATCATCCACGAGCCCGGCGCCCGCAACCGCGCCCCGCGCCCGGCCGAAGTGCGGGACGGCCTGGCCTACCTCCCGCCATTCCTCGCGCTGCTGAGCAATCTTTGCGTCATCGTGCTCTCCGGCCGCACCGCGGCCGGGGCGGAAGCGACGGTTCGCCAATGCCTGCCGGACATCCCCGTCCTGATCATGCCGCATCCCTCGCCCACGATCGTCTGCACCTCCCCCGCCATCGGCGAGCGTATCGAAGCCACGCTGGCTGCGGCAGCCGCCATCCTGCGGAGCGCGGAGTGACCCGCGCCGCCCCGCTCCGGATCGCCTCCGGCCCCGTCCGCGTCGCCGACGCCGCGCCCGAACACGGTCCGATCCTCCGCCGGCGCGTCCATCCGCGCCGTTGGATGTTCGCCGCGCTCGTCGCGACGGTCACCGCAGGCCTGCTTGCCCTCGGCTGGCACGTCCTGTCGGCCGGCGGCTGGAGCCCATGGGAAGTCGCCCTCTTCGCGTGTCTCGCGGCGAACGCGCCCTGGCTCGGGCTGTCCGCGGCAACCGGCCTCCTCGGTCTCCTGATCCGTTGCACGGCCTCCGATCCCGCCTCCGTCGCCGTCCCGCTTCCGCGCGGCGCGCTGGACGCTCCGGTCACGCTGCGCACCGTCCTCGCCGTCTGCGTGCGGGAGGAGTTGATGGACGACGTCCTCGGCCCCCTTGCCGCGCTCCTGCGCGGCCTGGACCGCACGGGCTTCGGCGACCGCTTCGGCATCGCGATCCTGTCCGACACCGCCGCCGGCCCCACGGCGGACGCCGAGGCAGAGGCTGTCGCCCGCTTCGCCGCGCGCATTGGCCCGGACCGCGTCCTCTACCGCCGCCGCATCGCCAACACGGGCTTCAAGGCCGGCAACGTGATGGACTTCCTGGAACGTCACGCCGACTGCTTCGACCTCATGCTCGCGCTCGATGCGGATTCCGCGATGGAGACACCGGCGGTGCTGCGGATGGTCCGCACGATGCAGGCCCGCCCCGATCTCGCGCTGCTGCAATCCACCATCGCCGGCCACCGCGCCGATTCGCCCTTCGCGCGCCTAATGGGCCTGGGCCACCGCCCCGGCTCGCTCACCTGGGCCGTCGGCCAGGGCTGGTGGCAGGGGGATGAAGGACCCTTCTGGGGCCACAACGCCCTGCTGCGCATCGCCCCGTTCCGCACGCACGCGCACCTGCCCCTGCTGCCGGACGGCCGCCACATCCTCTCGCACGACCACGTGGAGGCCGCGCTGCTGCACGGTGCCGGCTGGGGCGTGCGGGTCATGCCCGACGACGGCGGATCGTACGAACGCCACCCGCCGAACCTGCCGGTTTTCCTCGACCGCGACCGCCGCTGGGCGGCGGGCAACATGCAGTACCGCCATCTGCTCCGGGACCGATCGCTCGGCGCACTCGGGCGGTTCCAGATGCTGCAGGCCATCCTGCACTACGCGCTCGCGCCGCTGTGGTTCGCGATGCTGCCGCTGGCGGCGCTGAACGCCGCCTTCGACGCGGAGGGCACGCCGCGCGGAGCGCTCGTCCTCCTCCTCCTGCTGTCATTCGCGGCGCTACACTTCCCGCGCCTGGCCGGGCACGCCGTGACGATCGGCCAGGCCTCCCCCGGCATCCGCGCCGCACGCCTGCGGGAAGCACTGGCGGAGTCAGGCTTCCTCCTGTTGTTCGATCCCGTCACGGCCTACGACAAGACCGTGACCGTTCTCGCCCATGCCCTCGGCCGCCCCCGCGCGGGCTGGCCCTCCATGCAGCGCAGCGCCCGCCGCGTGGGATGGGGAGAGGCGGCCGCGCGCCTCTGGCCGCACACGCTCGGCGGCTTCCTCATCCTCGGCCTGCTGCTCGCCTCGGGCTCCTGGTTCGCACTCCTCCTCGGGGCACCGGCCGTGGCCGGGCTGGTCCTAGCCGTGCCTTTCAGCGTCCTGACGGCGCGGCCCGATGCGACATAGACCCGCGCCGCATCCTGGCACCAAAGGGCTTCGGCACAGCACGGTGCCGGGCATGGCCACCGCCGCATCGCAAGCCGGACCGGCGTGGTGAGTGACCGCGTGGTCCGCGCCCGCCGCGCGCCGCCCACCATCGCCGCCCCGCGCTGGCGCTACGCCACGGTCTTCGCCCTCTATGCCTACCAGGGCCTCGTCGCGGGCTTCGGCACCGTCGCCGTCCCCAACGCCTATGCCGCCACGGGGTGGAGCACCGAGGCCGTCGGCGCCCACATCGCGACGATCGGCCTGCCCTGGATCCTTCAGCCGCTCTGGGGGCCGATCGTGGACCGCTACGGCGGCTTCGCGATGGGCCGGCGCCGCTTCTGGGTGCTCACCGCCTTCGTCGCGACGCTCCTCGCCCTCTCCGTCCTGCTGTTCCTGGACGGCGCGCCGCTGCCCGTCGTCTCCGCCGCCTTCTTCGTCCATTCCTGCGCCGCGGGCCTGATGGACACGGCGACCGACGGGATGATCATGGACGACGTCCCGACCGAACGCCTGGGCCTGACCAACGCCTTCACCCGCGCCGGCTTCACCACCGGCATGCTCGCGGGCTCGAGCGGCCTGGCCTGGCTCCTCCCCCCGCTCGGCCTGGGCGGCACGACCGCGGTGTTGATGGCGGCCGCCCTGCTGATCGGCACGGTTCCCGTGCGCGTGCGGGAACGGGACGGCGACCCGGCCCTGTCGCTTCGCCGCGACCGAACGCGGGAGGCGGGCCGCCTTCCCGACCTGCTGCGCGAACTGGGGCGGGAGGTCGTACGGGGCGGCAACCTCGCCCTCTTCGCCTTCTGCATCGCGCAGGAGGCCGCCGGCACGCTGCTGCAGGTGCCGCTCGGCGTGCACCTGATCCAGGTCCAGGGCTGGTCGGCGGAATCGCTCTCCTCCGTCCAGGGTCTGGTCACCTTCCTCGGCGGCACCGCCGGCGCGCTGCTGGCGGGCACCTGGACGGACCGCGTCGGCAGCGCGCGGGCGCTGTCGGTGCTGATCGGCCTGTCCGCCGCCTCGAACCTGCTCGCAGCGCCCCTTCTGGCCTGGTCCGATCCAGGGGTCGCGAACCTCGTCGGCCCGGCCGCGCTGACGCTCGCCAACCTGACTTCCGCCCTGTCCTACGTCGCGTTGGCGCCGGCGGTGATGGCGGCCTCGCGCGGCCCCGTCGCGGCAACCCGCTTCGCGCTCTACATGGCCGCGTTGAACCTTGGCGGCGTGACGGGATCGGCCGCGGCGGGTCACGTCGCCAGCGGGATCGGGCTGCCGCTGACCGCCGCCCTGTCCGGGCTGATGCTGGCCGCCGCTGCTGCCGCCGCGCCGAGCATGGTCCGGCGCGCCGCGGAACGGGCCGAGCAGCCCGGCCGCGGGACTGGAGCGCCGTCGTCCGCGCGGCCGCCGCCCCCGCAAGGGTGAACGGACCGCACCCCACCCCCGACGACTTTCCGCCCCGACCCGTATAGGCTTGCCTGCACCCGGCCCGTCCGGGATGGGGAGAGAATGCCGCCACGAGAGGCGACCGCCCTGCCAGTCCGCACCGTGCCTGCCACGGACCCGCGGCCCTGGCCCGTCCGGCTATCCGAGACGGTCCGGTTCTGGGCCTTCCTCACCGCCCTCGGCGGCCTGTTCCTGGGCTGGAGCCTCCTCGCCGGCGCCCTCCTGCCCCTATTGCCGCACCGCGCCGGGACGCGCCTCGGCCGCCGCGTCATCTCCGGCGGCTTCGGGTGGCTGCTGAACGTCATGCGCCGTATGGGCCTTGCCCGGCTGGACCTGTCGGAACTGGAAGCCCTGCGTTCCCTGCGGGGGACGATCGTGGCGGCGAACCACCTGTCCATGATCGACGTGATGCTGGTCATCTCGCGCATGCCCGATGCCGCCTGCATCCTGCGCGCGGACCTGTTGCGGAATCCCGCGCTCTGGGGCGCCCGGCTCGCCGGGTTCATCCCGAACGACGCCCCGCTGCCGATGGTGCGCCGCGCGGCGGAGGTGCTGCGTCAGGGAGGGAACCTCCTGATCTTCCCGGAGGGCACGCGGTCCCCCGACCGTCGCCTCGGCCCCTTCCGCCCGGGCTTCGCGCTAATCGCGCGCGCGGCGAAGGCCCCGGTACAGCTCGTGGTTCTGGAGAACGACACGCCCTACCTCTCCAAGGGCTGGCCGATCTGGCGGCAGCCGCGCTTCCCGCTGACCTACCGCGCGCGCCTGGCCGGCCGGTTCGAGTGGACGGGGGACGCCGAGACCTTCTCCGCGACACTGCACGCGGCGCTGCTGGCCGCGCAGGACGCGCCCTCACCGAAGCGGGACCCGTGACGCCGTCGCGAACGCACCTCGTCGTCATCCCGTCCTACAACACCGGCCCGCTCCTCCTCCCCACCGTCGCGGCGGCGCGGGCGGCCTGGACGCCGGTCTGGGTGGTCGTGGATGGCAGCACGGACGGGTCCCACCGCGCGCTGCGCAAGATCACCGATCCCGCCTTCCGCCTCATCGAGTTGCCGCGCAATCGCGGCAAGGGCGCCGCGATCCGCGCCGCACTCGAAGACGCATCGCGTGCCGGCTTCACTCATGCGCTGACGATGGACGCGGACGGCCAACACCCCGCCGAACGCATCCCCGCCTTCATGACCGCGAGCGCCACGCGGCCGGACGCGATGATCCTGGGCAACCCCGTTTTCGGTCCCGAGGCGCCGGCGCTGCGCGTCAAGGGCCGCCGCGTCTCCAACGGCTGGACGGGCCTGGAAACGCTCTGGGCCACGCGTGGCGGCGAGCCGATCCGCGACTCCCTCTTCGGCTTCCGCGTCTACCCGATCGCGCCGCTGCTGTCGGTCATGCGCCGCACGCCCTGGGGCATGCGCCGCTACGACTTCGATGCGGAATCGGCGGTGCGCCTGGCTTGGCGCGGCGTCCCCGCGGTGAACATCCCGGCACCCGTCCGCTACGTCCCACGGGAGGAAGGCGGCGTCTCCCACTTCCGCTACGGCCGCGACAACGCACTGCTGACGGCGATGCACACGCGGCTGATGCTCGGCTTCCTCGCGCGCCTCCCCCTTCTGGCGTGGCGACGCTTCCGGGCGTAGGACCGGGGCCGGGGAGAAACCACATGTCGTTCGCACGCCTGGCCGAGGTCCAACGCAACGGGACCGTCGAATCCATCCACCACGGCGTCGTCGCGGTCGCCGACGCGTCGGGGAAGATCGTTCATGCCTGGGGCGACCCGGACTTCGTCACCTTTCCCCGGTCCTCGCTGAAGCCGTTCCAGGCCCTGTCGCTCGTTGAATCCGGCGCCGCGGACGGGCTGGATGATGCGCACGTCGCGCTGGCCTGCGCCTCCCACCGCGCCGAGCCCTTCCAGGTCGCAATGGTCGAGGCCTGGCTTGGCCGTCTCGGCCTGACCGAATCCGCCCTGGTCTGCGGCCCGGCCTATCCAGGGGGCGAGGCCGACATGCAGGCCGCGATCCGCGGCGGCCCGAAGAAGCGTGTCTTCCACAACTGCTCCGGCAAGCATTGCGGCTTCCTCAACGCCTGCGTCGCGATGGGTGCCCCGACTTCCGGCTACGAACGCCCCGACCACCTGGCGCAGCGACATTGGATGGGCGGCTTCTCCGAACTCCTCGGACGCGACGCCGCAGCGTTGCCCCATGGCACCGATGGCTGCAGCCTGCCCGCGCTGGCGCTGCCCGTCGGCGACATGGCCCGTGCCGCTGCCCGCTACGCCGCCGTGGCGGTCGGTGGCGCGCGTCGGCAGGCCGCGATGCGCCGCGTGCTCGGCGCACTGGCCGCGCACCCGGACCATGTGTCGGGCCGCGACTCCCCGACGTCGAAGGTCGTGCGGGCCTGTGAGGGCCGGCTGTCCATGAAGGTCGGCGCCGAGGGCTTCGTGGTCGGCTTCCTGCCTGCGCAGGGCCTCGGGATCGCGATCAAGATGGCGGACGGCGCGTCTCGCGGAAAAATGGGCGTGCTGTCGTTGCTCCTGGGCCGCCTCGGCGTCATCTCCGCCGATCGTGCCGCCGCGCTGGCGGACGCGGTGGAGGACCCGATCAACGACAGCAACGGCCGCCCGGCCGGCTGCGTCGTGCGTCGCTGGACTGACGCCTACCGCGGCCGCCGGTCCACCACGCGCTTCGCCTTGCCGACGGAGCGTTCGACCGCGCCGGGGTCCCGCACGTTCACCGCAACGGTGACGCCGACGACTTCCTTCACGTGGTGCGTCAACACGCGCGCTGCGGCTTCGCGATCCGCCCCCGTCACGCCGGGCTCCGCTTCCACCTCCACAGCCATGCAGTCCAGCGCGCCGTCCCGCGTCAGAACGATCTGGTAGTGGGGTGAGAGGTCGGGGACGCGCAGCAACTGTTCCTCGATCTGCGACGGGAAAACGTTGACCCCGCGCAGGATGATCATGTCGTCGCTGCGCCCGGTGATCCGGGCCATGCGGCGGAAGGCCGGCCGCGCCGTGCCCGGCAGCAGCCGCGTCAGGTCCCGCGTGCGGTAGCGGATGACGGGCATCGCCTGTTTCGTGAGGGAGGTGAAGACAAGCTCCCCTTCCTCCCCGTCCGGCACGGGCTCGCCGGTCTGGGGATTGATGATTTCCGGGAAGAAGTGATCCTCCCAGATATGCGGCCCGTCCTTCGTCTCGACGCATTCGTTGGCGACGCCGGGGCCCATCACCTCCGACAAGCCGTAGATGTCCACGGCGTGGATGCCGAAGGACTTCTCGATCTCCGCCCGCATGGCGTCGGTCCAGGGCTCGGCGCCCAGGATGCCGATCTGCAGCGACGTCCCCCGCGGGTCCTTCCCCTGCCGCCGGAACTCGTCGCGCAGCGCGAGCAGGTAGGACGGCGTGACCATGATGATCTCGGGCCGGAAATCCTCGATCAGCTGGACTTGCCGCTCGGTCATTCCGCCCGAGACGGGGATGACGGTGCAGCCCAGCGCCTCCGCCCCGTAATGGGCGCCGAGCCCGCCGGTGAAGAGGCCGTAGCCGTAGGCCACGTGAACCTTCATCCCCGGACGGCCGCCGCTCGCGCGGATGGAGCGCGCGACGAGGGAGGACCAGGTCTCCAGGTCGTCATGCGTGTAGCCGACGACGGTCGGCTTCCCCGTTGTGCCGGAGGACGCGTGGATCCGCGCCACCTTGTCCTGCGGCACCGCGAACATGCCGAAGGGGTAGTTGTCCCGCAGGTCCGCCTTCGTCGTGAAGGGAAAGCGTGCGAGGTCGGGCAGGTCCCGGAAGTCGTCGGGCGTCACGCCTGCCGCGTCGAAGGCCCGCTTGTAGTGCGGCACGTTGTCGTAGGCGTGGCGCAGCGTCCAGGCGAGGCGCTGAAGCTGCAACGCGCGCATCTCGTCCAGAGTCAGCCTCTCGGCGGCGTCGAGCATCATGGGATGAGCGTCCCCTCGATGGTCCGGGACTGTCCGCGGAAGGTCGCGACGTCGCCCCCATCACCATCCCGGACGATCACGTCGTAAATGCCGCTGCGCCCGGCCTCGGCGGTGCGCGTCGCCGTCGCCGTCAGCACGTTGCCGAGCTTCGCCGGCCGCAGGTAGGTGATGGCGTTGGTCTGCGCGACCGCGCGGCGGTTGAAGGAATTGCAGGCGAAGGCAAAGGCCGAATCCGCCAGCGCGTAGGTGAAGCCGCCATGCGCGATGCCGTGGCCGTTCACCATGTCCGGCCGGATCGTCATCGTCAGCGTCGCGGTGCCCGGCCCCACCGCGACGATCACCATGCCCAGCCCCGGCGAGGCGCGGTCCTCCGCCCACATTGCAGCGGCGCAGGCCTCGGCGATCTGTTGCGGCGTCATTCCGGCGCACCCTGAAAACGCGGCGTACGTTTCGCCGCGAAGGCCGCCACGCCCTCCGCGTAATCCGGCGCGCGTCCCAGGGCGGATTGCACGTCCCGCTCCATGTCGAGCTGCGCGTCGAAGGGCTGGTCCAGGGCGGCGCCGAGCACGCGCTTCGTCTCCGCCAGTGCCCCCGCCGGCAGGCGTGCGAGCCGGGCGGCGAGGGCATGCGCCTCCTGCATGAGCAGTTCCGCCGGCACCGCGCGCCAGACCAGCGCCATGGCGGCCGCCTCCGTGCCACTGATCGCATCGCCCGTCATCGCGAGCGCCCGCGCCCGCGCCGGCCCGACCAGGCGTGGCAACAGCCAGGTCGCGCCGGTGTCCGGCACCAGCCCGATCTTGATGAAGGCCTGCGAGAACTTCGCATCCTCCGTCGCCAACGCGATGTCCGCGAGCATCGGCAGCGACGCCCCCGCCCCCGCCGCGACGCCATGCACGGCGCAGACGATCGGCTTCGGCAGGTCGCGCATCATCCGCGCCAGCCGGTTCCAGCCAGCGTCGATGACCTGCGCCAGGTCGGCCCCCGGCTGCGCCAGCACGGGATCCGCAAGGTCCTGCCCGGCGCAGAACCCGCGCCCCGCCCCGCTTAGCAGCACGACGCGGCAGGCCGGATCCTGGGCGGCCTCGCGCAGCGCGTCCTGCATGGCGCGGTGCAGCGCCGTGTCGAAGGAATTCAGCCGCGTGGGCCGGTTGAGCACCAGCGCGCGGTAGCCCGAATGCTGTTCGATCAGGAGAGGCGGCTCGGACACGCGATTCCCTCCGGCGACGGGCTGGTCCCGATCGGGCGCCGACGCCGTCCCGCGTTCCACCCCGGTTTCCGCGTTGCGCCGCGGCTCCGCGGGACGGTATTTATGTCACGGAAGCCGGTCAACCGGCCGCGATCCTGTAACGTATTGGGAGGGGCGCCATGCCCGACTTCGCCGCGACCCACCGGGCGACGCTCGATGGCGCCATCGCCGCCATCCGCGCGCGGGGTCACTGGTCGGCCTATCCGGAAATCCCCTCCGGCAAGGTCTACGGAGAAACCGCGAAGGTCGAGGGCGAGGCTGCCTTCCAGGCCATGCTGAACGGCCACTTCGAGACGGGGCAAGCCGCGGAGTCGTGGGTCGGCGAGGAGACGTCGCCGTTCGGCCCGGCGCTCGGCATCACCTACCCCGCGAACACTCCGGGCACGCTCGTCGCCCGCGGCGGGGCGGCGATGCCGGCCTGGGCCGCCGCCCCCGTCGAGGACCGCGCCGGCATCGCGCTCGAAGCCCTGCACCGGATCAACCGCGCCTCCTTCCTCATGGCCAACGCGGTCATGCACACCACGGGGCAGGCCTTCGCCATGGCCTTCCAGGCCGGCGGCCCGCATGCGCAGGACCGCGGGCTGGAGGCCGTCGCCTACGCCGTCGAGGAAATCTCCCGCATTCCCGGCGCCGCCCGCTGGTCCAAGCCCGCGGGGCGCGAGACGCTCGTGATGGACAAGACGTGGCGCGCCGTGCCGCGCGGCGTCGCCGTCACGATCGGATGCGCCACCTTCCCGACTTGGAACGGCTATCCCGGCATCTTCGCCTCGCTCGTCACGGGCAACCCGGTGATCGTGAAGCCGCACCCCAAGGCCATCCTGCCGCTTGCCCTCTCCGTCCGCGTGCTGCGCGAGGTCCTGGCCGAAGCCGGCCTCCCGGCGGACGTCGTGCAGCTCGCCCCCGACACGATCGAAGCTCCCATCACCGCCCGTCTCGCGAAGCACCCGGACGTGGCGATCGTGGACTTCACCGGCGGCCCCACCTTCGGCCGCTGGCTGCGGGAGAACCTCGGCCCCGGCAAGGCGCTGTTCACCGAGGAGGCCGGGGTGAACCCGGTCGTCCTCCACTCGACCGCCGACTTCGCCGGCCTCTGCCGCAACCTCGCCTTCTCGCTCTCCCTCTACTCCGGCCAGATGTGCACGGCGCCGCAGAACATCTTCGTGCCCAGCGGCGGGATTCAGACGGATCAGGGCCACAGGTCCTTCGACGAGGTCGGCGCGGCGATCGCGGCCGCCGTGGACGCGCTGCTCGCCGACCCCGCGCGGGCCGCGGGCATCCTTGGCGCCATCCAGAACCCGGCGACGGTGGATCGCGTGGCGGCTGCGCGCTCGCTCGGCCAGGTCGTGCGTAACTCGGCACCCGTCGAAGGCGCCCCTGGCCGCACCGCGACACCGCTGCTGCTCGCCGTGAATGCGGCGGACCGCGACGCCTGGATGGAGGAGCGCTTCGGCCCGATCGCCTTCCTCATCCGCTGCGCCGAGGCGGAAGAAGCACTGGCCCTCGCCGCCGGGTCCGCCCGGGAACGCGGCGCCATCACCGCCCTCGTCCATTCGACCGACGAGGCTTTCCTGGACCGCGCGACGGAGGCCTTCACCCGGGTCGGCGCCTCGCTCTCCGTCAATCTCACCGGCGGAGTCTACGTGAACCAGTCCGCCGCCTTCTCGGACTACCACGTCTCCGGCGCCAACCCTGCAGGCAACGCCTGCCTGACCGACGCGGCATTCGTCGCGAACCGGTTCCACGTCGCGCAGGTCCGGCGCCCGGCGGTCGCGGCGTAGCGCTGCCCTCCCCGGGGGGCGGACGGGGCGGGGTTCCCGCGTGTCCCCGCCGCGTGGCAAACCGCTGCACCACCCCGGAGGCCCCGCCCGTGACGATCGAGCCCTTCCCCTTCATCGAACTCTCCGGCACCCCGGAAGCCCGCGGCCGCGCCTATGGCCGTGCGGCCAAGGCGCGCGTGCACCGCAGCCTCGCGCATTACGGCGCGCAGCTCTCCGGCCAGGGCATGGACGCGTCGAAGGTCCACGCCATGGCCCGCGCCTTCGTCCCGCGGATCGAGGCCTTCGAGCCCTCCTTCGTCCCGGAGATGCGCGGCATCGCCGAAGGCGCCGACTGCGCCTTCGAGGACATCGTCATGATGAACTGCCGCACGGAGGTCCTGAAGCTCGCGCAGAAGGCCGAGGCCGCCGCGAAGGCCGACCGCGCCCAGCCAGACGGCTGCACCGGGGCGGTCCTGCTGCCCGAAGCCACCGCCGACGGCACGCTCATCCACGGCCAGAACTGGGACTGGAAGAAGGAATGCGCGGAGACCGGCGTGGTGCTGCGCATCCGCCGTGACGATGGCCCGGACGTGCTGACCTTCGTCGAGGCCGGCGGCCTCGCGCGGGCCGGCATGAACGCGGCGGGCATCGCGATCACCGCGAACTACCTCGAGAGCGACCGCGACTACCGCCAGGACGGCGTTCCGCTCTCCCTCCTCCGCCGCAAGGCGCTTGAGCAGGAGCACGTCGCGCTCGCCGTCCGCACCATCTACGCCACGCCCAAGAGCGCCTCGAACAACCTGATGGTCAGCCACGCCTCGGGCTATGGGGTGGATATCGAATGCGCGCCCGATGAATCCTTCCTGCTGCACCCGGAAGGCGGCGTGCTCGTCCACTCCAACCACTGGCTGTCGCCGGCGGCGCTGTCGAAACTCAAGGACACGGGCATCGCCAATACGCCGGACACGGTCTATCGAGACCGGCGCGTGCGCGCGGCGTTGGTAGCCAAGCGCGGCCGCCTGACGATGAACGACCTGCGGGAGGCCCTCTTCGACGACTGGGGCACGCCCTATTCCGTCTGCCGGCCGCCGCGCCCGAATTTCTCCGGCAATCTCTCCGCGACGGTCGCCATGATCTTGATGAAGCCGGCCGAGGGCGTGATGGAGATCGCGCCCTTGCCCGCGCTGAACCGCACCTTCACGACCTATACTCTCCGCGACGCGCCGGTCCGGGCCGCGGCGGAGTAGCGGCGGAGTAGCGGCGACCGGCGCGGACAGGGAACGCGGTGGACGGCACGCGACTTGCTGCGCACTCTCCCACCGAGCATCGGGGGATGTCGCATGCGTCGTCGTCAACTCGCCGGGCTGGCTGCGGCCGCCTCGGCCGCGGCCAGCCCGGCCTTCGCCCAGGGCGCGGCGGCCTGGCCGAACCGGCCCATCCGCCTCGTCGTGCCCTACCCGCCGGGCGGCGCCAGCGACATCGCCGGCCGGCTGCAGGCGGAGGTCCTGCAGGCCGGCCTCGGCGTCCCCGTCGTCGTGGACAACCGCGGCGGCGCCGGCGGCACGATCGGGACGGCCTTCGTCGCGCAGTCCCCGCCCGACGGCTACACGATCATGATGGCGAGCCCGTCCTCCCACCTCGGCGCGCCCCTGCTGTTCCGAAATCCGGGCTATGAGGGCGTGGACGACTTCACGGCCATCGCGACCTTCGCGACGGGCACGGCGGTGGTCTGCGTGCACCCCGCGCTGCCGATCCGGACCATCGCCGACCTCGTCGCCTATGCGCGGGCCAATCCGGGGCGGCTGAACTACGGCTCGGCGGGCGCGGGCGGGGCGAACCACATGCTCGGCGTGCTCTTCGCCATGCGGACGGGGGTGGACCTGACCCACGTGCCGTATCGCGGCGCGGCGCCAGCACTCGCGGACCTGATCGGCGGCAACATCCAGCTCGTCTTCGACTCCTATTCCGGCGTGATCGGCGCGATCCGGGCGGGGCAGATCCGCGGCCTGGCCGTTGCCTCACCGGAGCGCTGGCCCCTCGCGCCGGAGTTCCCGACGGTGCAGGAAAGCGGTGTGCCGGATTACGACCTGCCCTCCTTCTCCGCGGTGATGGGGCCCGCCGGCATCCCGCGCCCGATCGTGGAGCGCATGAACGCGGTCATCAACGCGGGGCTGCGCGAACCCGCGATGGTCCAACGCCTGGCTTCCGGCGGGAACATTCCCTTCCCGAAGATGCCGGAGGAGTTCACGGCGCTGATGCGGGCGCAGCGGGAGAAGTGGCGGGAACTGGTCCGGGTGTCCGGCGTGCAGCCCGAGTAACGCCCGCCGCGGCTCCCTCCGTAACGCGCGGTTACGATCGGAGCGGCATCGGAGCGGGCGCGGCTGCAACCCCGCCCCCGCCCGCGCCTTTGGGGCGCGAGGAGAGCCGATGTCCGACGAAGCGCCCGTGTCCCCCGGCCGATCCCCCTTCTGGGGTACGGCCGTCCCCTCCTTCATGTTCGCGACGGGGATCGAGAACTCGAATCCGATGGTGGACGGACGCCGCGTGGACCAGCTCGCGGCCTCCGACCACCTCAACCGCTGGCGCGAAGACTTTTCCCTGACGCGGGAAATCGGCTGCGAGTTCCTCCGCTACGGCCCCCCGCTGCACACGACGTGGCTTGCCGACGGGCGCTTCGACTGGTCCTTCGCGGACGAGACCTTCGCGGCGTTGCGGCACTTGCGCATCCACCCCATCGCGGATCTCTGCCATTTCGGCGTGCCGGACTGGATCGGCGATTTCCAAAACCCGGACTTCCCGCGCCTCTTCGGCCGCTACGCCCGTGCCTTCGCGGAACGCTTCCCCTGGGTGCAGCTCTACACCCCCGTGAACGAAATGTACGTCTGCGCCCTCTTCTCCGGTCGCTACGGCTGGTGGAACGAGGCCGGCACGACGGACCAGACCTTCGTGACGGCCATCAAGCACCTGGTCGGCGCGAACCGGACGGCGATGCGCGCGATCCTCGCGGTGCGGCAGGACGCGATCTTCATCCAGTCGGAATCGGCGGAGCAGTACCACGCCGCCTCCCCCGCCGCCTGGGCGGAGGCGCGGATGCGCAACGCCGAGCGCTTCCTCACCCTCGACCTGAACTACGGCCACCCGGTCGAAGCGCCGATGTACGAATACCTCATGGACAACGGCCTGACGCGGGAGGAATACGCGGCCTTCCGCAGCACGGACCTGAAGCGCCACTGCGTCCTCGGCACGGACTACTACGTCACGAACGAGCACCTGATCCACGATGACGGGCGCGTCGTCGCCGCGGGCGACGTGTACGGCTACGCCACGATCATCGAACAGTACCACGCCCGCTACGGCCTGCCCCTGATGCACACCGAGACCAACCTGCAGGACGGCGAACAGGGCGAGGCTGCCGCCTGGCTCTGGAAGCAGTGGGCGAATCTCATGCTGCTCTGGGAGCAGCGGGTCCCCGTGCTCGGCTTCACCTGGTACTCGCTGACGGACCAGGTGGACTGGGACACCGCGCTGCGGGAGAACAACGGCCGGGTGAACCCGGTCGGCCTCTACGACCTGGACCGGCGGATCCGGCCGGTCGGGACGGAATACCACCGCCTCATCGCGCAGTGGCGCGACGTGCTGCCGACGCGGAGCCTCGTGCTGCAACTGCCCCTCGCGCCGGTGGAGCCGATGTCATGACGCGCTTCGAGGGCAAGGTTGCCGTCGTCACGGGCGCCGCCGGCGGCATCGGCCGCGCGATCGCGGAACGCTTGGCGAGCGAGGGCGCACGCGTCGCGATCGCCGACCTGCGCGCGGAAGCGGCGGCGCAGACGGCGACCGCGATCCCCGGCGCCCGCGGCTACGGCTGCGACGTCTCGGACGAGGCGGCGGTGGACGCAACGGCCGCGCGCATCGTTGCCGATCTCGGGCGCCTGGACGTCGTCGTGAACAACGCGGGGATGATGCCTTTCAAGCCCCTGCCGGACTTCGCCGGTGCCGACTGGCTCCACGTGATCGGCGTCGACCTGATGGGCGCCGTGCATTTCACCCGCGCCCTGTTCCGCCATGCCACCGACGGCGGGGCGGTGGTAAACGTCGCCTCCGTCCACGCGGTCGAGACGACGCCCCAGGTCGCCCCCTACGCCGCAGCCAAGGCGGCCATGCTGTCGCTGACCCGCTCCACGGCCATCGAGGGCGCGGCGCGCGGCATCCGCGCCAATGCCGTGCTCCCCGGCGCGATCGATACGCCGATGCTGTGGGACAACCCCAACGTGAAGTCGGGGGTGGAGATGATCGACCGTTCCGCCGTCGGCAAACCGGAGGATGTGGCTGCCGCCGTCGCCTTCCTGGCGGCGCCGGAAGCCCGCTTCGTGACCGGCGCGGCGCTGGCGGTGGACGGCGGTCGGCTCGCCCGCCTGTAGCGGGCTTGCCGATCCGGCGGGGCCGGCGGAGTGTCCCGCGGTGACCCCCGCCGAGACCTCTCCCCCGCCCGGCATCGCCGACCTGTTCATGGGATACGCCAAGGCCGGGCTGATGGGCTTCGGCGGCGTCGCCGTCCACGCCCGCCGCGTCATCGTAGAGGAGCGACGCTGGCTTTCGGAACGGGACTACGCCGAAATCCTCGGCATCGGCCAGGTCCTGCCCGGGCCGAACGTCGGCAACGCCGCCATCATCATCGGCCGACGCTTCCACGGCCTCCGGCGCGCTGGCGGCCACCGTGGGGCTTTACGCCGGCCCCCTGCTGGTCCTCATCGGCCTGATGTTCCTCTGGCAACGCTTCGCCGAGGAACCGCGTGTCGCCGCCTTGCTGCACGGCCTGGCCTGCGCGGCGGCGGGCCTTGTCATCGGCAACGTCCTGCGCGTCGCCGGCCGACTGAAGCCGCCGCCGGAATTGATCGCCGTCGGCGTCGCGACGGTCCTCGCCGCCGCGGCGTTCAAGGTCCCGCTGCTGGTCACCGTCGCCGTCCTCGGCCCCATCGGGGTCGGCCTGGTCTGGCGGCGGACGCGCGCGGTGCGGGGACGGGTCTGACGATGCCCGACGCGCTGACCGTCCTGATCCTCTTCGCCCGGCTGTCCCTGCTGGCGATCGGCGGCGGCAACGCCACCATCCCGGAAATGCACCGCGAGATCGTGGAGCGTCACGCCTGGCTGGACGACGCAACCTTCGCCGAGGCCTGGGCCCTGTCCTCCGCCGCGCCTGGTCCGAACGTGCTGGTCGTGGTGGTACTGGGCTGGTCGCTCGCGGGCTTCCCCGGCTTCGCCGGGGCACTGCTGGGTTTCCTGGGCCCAGCGGCGCTGCTGGCCTGGGGCGTGGGGGCCTCGCGATCCGCGCGCACGCGCACCCCGCCATGGCGGCACTCCGCGGTGGGCTCGTACCGATCGCCTACGGCCTCTCCATGGCGACCGGCCTTGTCACCGCCGCCGCCGCGGCCAGCGGAACCTTGCCGGAGGAGGCCGTCTCCCTCGCCATCACCGCGGGGTCCGCACTCTTCGCGTGGCGGTCGTCACGGTCCCCGTTCTGGGCGCTGGTCGCCGGTGGCGTACTGGGGTTGCTGTTCCTTCGTTAGCCCGCCGCCGGCTCGTCGAACGGGTTCAGCACGGGAACGCCCAGGTCCCGCAAGCCGGCGTCGCGTGTCACGAGGACGAGACCGTGGACGACGGCCGTCCCGGCGATGAGGACGTCGGCGATCGGGATACTTCGGGCAACCGCAAGGCGGCCCCAGGCGTCCGCGACCTCGGCGTCCACCGGCAGCACGCGCTCGCCGAAGGTGCGGCCCAGTTCCTTCAGCCAGACCTCCAGGTGCGCGGCGCGCGCGGGGTCGCGTGGACGCAAGCTCTCGACACCCTTCCTGACCTCGCCGAGCGTCAAAACGCTGAGGAACAGGTTATCCGTGGACGCGGCCTCGAACCACGCGGTGACGCGGGGGTGGCATCGCCCGCCCTTTCGCAACTCGAAAACGACATTCGTGTCGAGCAGCCACGTCACCAGTCGATCTCGCGTCCCGTGTCGCGGGAACGCTCGAGATCGAGTTCTTCGAACGATGGTCCCCAGGTCAGGAATTGCTTGAAGTCCTTCGGCGGCGGGCCGAAGCGTTCGAGGAGATACGCCCGCGCGGCCGGCGCCTCCTGGGCGTCGTTCAATGCCGCGGCGATGCGCTTCAGCAACTCCGCGTCCTCGTTCCGCACCTGCACCTCCACCCGGCGCAGGCCCCGAGCCGCCTGCCGGCGCCGGTGCGCGGTGACGGGGGATTCAGGCTTCGGCTTCACGGCCATCCGCGGGTTCCACGCTTTCCGGAAACATACCCGGAAAGCATCGACTCCACCACCGGCAACACGCTGCTTGACCCCCACTCCGCCCGCGCGCTTCTTCGCGGCGCCATGCCTGACACCGCGATGCCGTCCCAGTCCCTCCCGGCCCTCCCGACAGGCCTGCTGGACGCGCTCTCCGGCATCCTCGGCACGCGGGGGGTCGTGACGGACCTGCGGGACCTGGAACCGCACCTGTCGGACTGGCGCGGCCTCTACCGGGGCGCCTCCCCCGCCCTCATCCGCCCGGCGACCACCGCCGAACTGTCCGCCTGCATGCGGCTGCTGAACGCGGCGGACGTTCCGGTCGTGCCGCAGGGCGGGAACACCTCCATGGTGGGCGGCGCCATGCCCGACGAATCCGGGCGGCAGGTCATCGTGTCCCTCTCCCGCATGAACCGCATCCGCGACCTCGACCCCGTGGACATGACGATGGTCACGGAGGCTGGGGTCATTCTGAAGACCGCCCAGGACGCGGCGGCCGCCGCCGGCTGCCTCTTCCCGCTGAGCCTCGGCGCGGAGGGCACGGCGACGATCGGCGGCGTCCTCGCCACGAACGCCGGGGGCAACACGACGGTGCGCTACGGCAATGCGCGGGACCTCATGCTCGGCCTCGAGGTCGTTCTGCCCGACGGCTCGGTCATCGAGGGGCTGCGGCGGCTGCGCAAGGACAACACGGGCTACGCGCTGCGCCATCTCTTCGTCGGCGCGGAGGGGACGCTCGGCTTCATCACCGCCGCCGTGCTGCGCCTTTTCCCCCGGGCGCGGTCCGAGGCCACGGCCCTCTGCGCCGTGGCGGACGAGGACGCGGCGCTCGCCCTGTTCCGCCGCTTCCGCGACCGCGACGAATCCGCCATCCGCGCCTTCGAATACATGTCCGGGCAGGGCATGGGCTTCGTGCTGCGGCACATCGAGGGCGCGGCGCTTCCGCTCGCGGAACCGGCGGAGCACTATGTCCTCATCGACCTTGCCTCGTCTCGCCCCGACGCGGACCTCCGCGGCTTGCTCGAGGCGGTGCTGGAAGGCGCCTTGGAAGCCGGCGAGGTGCTCGACGCCGCCCTGGCCGAGAGCGAGGCCCAGCGCGCCGCGCTCTGGCGGCTGAGGGAGGAACACCCGGAAGCCCAAAAGCGGGAGGGCGCGAGCGTGAAGAACGACGTCTCCGTCCCCGTCTCGAAGGTGCCGGAGCTGATCCGCCGTTCCTCCGAAGCGCTGCGCGAGCTGATCCCCGGCTCGCGCCCCGTCCCCTTCGGCCACATGGGCGACGGCAACATCCACATGAACCTCGAGCAGCCGGAGGGCATGGCGCCGACCGACTTCCTCGCCCGCTCCCACGAAATCATGGAGGCGGTGAACGACGTCGTGCGAGACCTCGGCGGTTCCTTCAGCGCGGAACACGGCGTCGGGCGGCTGAAGCCGGACATGCTGGCCGCATGGCGCGGCGGGGCGGAACTGGCGACGATGCAGGCGATCAAGCGGGCCCTCGATCCCAAGGGCCTGATGAACCCCGGAAAGGTTCTGCCTGCGTGAAGGTCCCGGGGCTCGCGCCTCTCTGCCTGGCGGGCGTGCTCGCGGCTTGCGCCGGCGGCGTTCCGGTTCCTGGGACGGGCCCGGTCCCGGCCACCGCGGCGGACAGCGTGCGCGCCGAGGTGCGGGCGGGGCGCGCGCCCGCCTGCCCGCTGCTCGGCACCGCCGTGCACCTCGGCGGCGGCCTGTTCCTGACGGCGGCCCATATCGTGGACGGCACCGCGGCCCGCCTGCGCCACTGCGACGGTCCGGAAACCGTGCCCTTGGTGCGCTACGGCGGCCGGGACCTTCCCGCGACGGTCCGGCGCGTCGGCCGCGGCGAGATCGCGGCGGGCGTCGGGCTCCGCTATGAAGGCGGGGCCGACCTTGCGCTGCTCGACACCCGCGTCGCCTCGGCCGGGCCGTCCGCGCGCCCCTGCCGCGGGGGCCCGGATGCCGGACAGCCGGTCATCATCGAATCGCGCCTGCGCACCGTCGTTGCGACCGCCGGCGGCATGATGCGTGAGGTCGAGCCGGCCTACGGCACCTATGCCGAGGTGCCCCTGCACATGGTCCCCGGTGAATCGGGCGCCGGGGTCTTCGACGCGCGCAGCAACTGCCTCCTCGGCATCGTCAGCCACCGCGAGGACACGGCGCCCGATACCGTGCGCATCGTGCCCTCCGCCGCGATTCGGACATTCCTTGGGGGCTGAGGCCGCTCAGGCTTCACCGGCCCGGATACCGGCGATGGGGGCGATCGCGGCGAAGCGCGCCACGGTCTCGCGCAGGATCGCCGCGAAGCGGGCCGGGTCCCCCGCCGCCACGTCGTAGCCCACCGCGGCGAAGCGGGACCGCACCACCGGATCGGACAGGGCCGTGACGCAGGCGGCGTGCAGACGCGCGACGGAATCGGGCCGCAGCCCGGCGGGGGCCAGGACGCCCATCCAGGTCGTCGCCGTGAAGCCCGGCGCAATCGTCTCCGCGGCGGTCGGCACCGACGGCGCGGTGGGGTGACGCTCCGGCGAGGTGACGACCAGGCCGCGAAGGCGCCCGTCGCGCATGTGCTCCACCGCCACGCCGAGGGTGACCGCGCCTGCGTCCACGACGCCGGCCAGGAGATCGGCGACCAGCGGCCCGCCGCCGCGATAGGGGATGTGCTGCGCCGCACCCCCGCCGCGTGCGCGAGGAGGGCGCTGGCGAAGTGCTGGGAAGACCCGATTCCCGGCACGCCGACGTTGGGCGGCCGCCGCGACCGCAGCCGCTCCGCGAAGGCCGCGGCGTCGGCGATCCCGGAGCGCGGGTGCGTCACGATGAGCTGCGGCGCAGTGATGCCGAGGGTAACGGGTGTCAGGCCCGCGACGTATCCGTCCCCGCCGGCAGCCGGCAGGGCCTCGATCGCCGCGAGCGTGTCGTTCGTGACGAGGAGCGTCAGCCCGTCCGCCTGCGCGCGGGTCACGGCGTTCGTGCCGATCCGCGACGATGCGCCGCCGATGTTCTCGATGACGACGTTGGTGCGCAGCGCCGCGGCCAAGGCCGGCGCGAGGGGACGGGCGAAGGTGTCCACCCCGCCCCCGGGCGGGAAGGGCACGACAAGGCGGAGGGTTCGCCCCGGGAAGTCCTCGGCCCGGAGGACCGAAGGCAGGGCGAGGAGCGGGGCGCCGAGGGCGGCGCGGCGGGTCAGGGTCATCGGGGCATCTCTTCGTCTCGGGTGGGAGTGCGGGAGGCGAAGGGCGAGGGGCCGCTGCGTTTAGCCGTCGAAGATCGGCTCCCTCGCCGGACGACATCGGGCGGGCTCCAGCAGGCCGCGGTCGCGGAGATGCGCCTGCACCGCGCGCATCACCTCCCCGGGCGGGCAGGCTTCCGCGCGGAGCCGGGTGCGGAGCGCCGCGGCCTCGGCGAGGTGCCCGGCCCATTCCGGGCCGAAGGCCTCGGCGAGCCAGGACCGCAACGCGGCGGAAACCCCGGGCGCCTGGCCGGCCGTCGAGACCGTGAGCAGCAGATCGCCGCGGCGGACGAGCGCAGGGACGTGGACGTCGCAGAGGGGCAGCACGTCCTCGATGTTCACGGGGATGCCGCGCGCGCGCGCCGCGGCGGCGAGCGCCTCGCCCTCCGCCTCCGACAGCCCGGCGCCGAAGACGAGGCGCTGGCCGTCCAGGAGCGACCCGTCCGGCGCCCCCTCCACGATCGTCAGCGCCGTCAGTCCGGCATCCTCCAGCAGCGCGCGCCGCTTCGCGAAGGCCGGCCCGCGGCCCGCGAGGAGGGTCGGCGTGCCCGGCAGGAAGACGAGCGGCAGCATCAGGCGGGGACGGGCGTCACGCCGCGGATCGTCGTGCGGTGCATGATCCGCGATTCGTCGTCCGGATAGGGCGTGGCCAGGTGCTGCACGGCGCGATTGTCCCACAGCACGAGGTCGCCGGGCTGCCAGGCGTGGCGATAGATCACGGTGGGCGCGGTCGCAGCCGTGAAAAGCTCGTCGAGCAGGGCGCGGCTCTCCTCCTCCGGCAGGTCGAGGATGCGGGTCGTGAAGCCCTCGTTCACGAAGAGGGCCTGGCGGCCCGTCGCGTCGTGGCGCCGCACGATGGGATGCACCACGGGCGGCACGGCGGCGCGCTGCGCCTCGGTCAGCGGAGGGCGGCCGGTCAGGCGGGACTGGATCGCCATCCGGTAGGGGTAGGAGTGCTCGGCATGCAGCCCGCGCAGCCGCGCCTTCGTCGCCTCGGGCAGCGCGTCGTAGGCGGCGTGCTGGCTGGCGAAGAGCGTGTCGCCGCCGGAAGAGGGCAGCGCCCGCGCCAGCAACGCCGAACCCAGGCTGGGCTGCGCGACGTAGGAGAGGTCGGAATGCCAATAGCGTCCGGCGTCCGCCAGGCCGACGGGCTTGCCCCCTTCCCGCTCGTTCGAGACGCGCAGGACTTCCGGATGATCGGGCAGGTTGAACTGGCTCATCACATGGACCTCCAGCGGGCCAAGGCGGCGGCTGAAGGCGACGTGCTGTTCCGGCGTGATGAAGGCATCGCGGATCACCAGCACCGATTCCCGCTCGAAGGTCCGCCGCAGCAGGTCGAAGCCGTCCTCGTGCAGGCTGGGCAGGTCCGCGTCCAGCGCTTCGGCCGCGAAGAGCGGGTGGAGGCGACGGATCTGGATGCGGTGCAGGACGGCCATGGGATTCACGCTGCCAGGGGTGGGGACAGCAGGGAGCGTAGGCCGTCCGCCCCGATGCGGGTGCAGAAATCGCCGAAGCCTTCGGTTCCCCGGCGCCCCGCGGCGTAAGCGGCGAAGAGCGGTTCCAGCGTCGGGGCGACGGAATCGGTCGGGACCTTGTCGGCGATCGGGAAGGACAGGCGCGTCCCGTTGAAGTCGCCGCCGACGAAGAGGGTGTAGAGGCCGGGTGCGCGCCCGACGACGCCGATGTCGCCGGCATAGGGGCGGGCGCAGCCGTTGGGGCAGCCGGTCAGGCGCAGGCTGATCCGTTCGTCGCGCAGCCCGTGGCGAGCCAGGGCGGCCTCGACCGCCGCGACCATCGGGGCATGGACGCGCTCCCCTTCCGTCAGTGCCTGGCCGCAGGTCGGCAGGGCGGTGCAGGAGAGGGACCAGCGAGCGAGCGGCGAGATGTCCTCGGCGAGCGTCACGCCGTTGAAGCGCAGCAGGTCATCGATCGCCCGCCGGTCGCGCGGCCGGATGTCGGAGAGAATGATGTCCTGCTGCGGCGTGATGATGGGGTTCGCGCCGAAGCGCGACACGACCTCGCGCAATGCGGTGCGCAACGCGGCCTTCGCGGTGTCGGCGACGCGGCCCGAGGTGACTGGGAGGCCGAGCCAGAGACGGCCGTCGCCCTGCGCATGCCAGCCGAGGAGTTCGGGGACACGGAGTTCGGGCAGGGAGGGAGGCAGCGGCAGGGTCCGGCCCATCGCCTCGCAGAGCCGTTCCCAGACCCAGGGCACGCCGCGTTCGGCGACGACGTATTTCAGCCGCGCGTGCTTGCGGTCGGTCCGGTCGCCGTGGTCGCGGGAGAGGCGCACGACGGCCTCAGCCATCGGCAGCACCTCGTCCGGGCCGATGACCGTGATGGGATCGGCCAGGCGTGGGTAGGTCGCGGGCTTGTTGTGCGTCATGCCCATGCCACCGCCGACCGTCACGATCCAGCCGGTCAGCCGCCCGCGCACGGTCCTGGCGATGAAGCCGAGGTCGTGCGTCAGGATGTCCGGCGTGTTGTCGTCCGGGTGAGCGAGGCCGATCTTGAACTTCCGCGGCAGGTAGGTCGGTCCGTAGAGCGGTTCCTCCTCCGCCTCGCCGACCGGTTCGCCGTCCAGGAAGATCTCGTGATGCGCGCGGCTTCGCGGCAGCAGGGCGGAGGAGAGGCCGCGCGCCTCCTCCTCCAGCCGCCGCCCGATCGCCGTGCGGCGCGGGGCGGGGGAGGTCACGACATTACGTACGACGTCGCCGCAGGCCGCCATCGTCGTCAGCAGCGCGCGGTCGATGTCCGCGATGCAGGCCTTCAGGTTGCCGCGCCGCACCGTGTGGAACTGTACGCCGCCGCGTGTCGTCAGGCGGATGGTCGAATCGGCGTAGCGGTCGGCGAGGGCATCGAGCGCGAGCCACTGCGCCCCCGTCAGCCGCCCGCCTGGGGCGCGGACGCGGACCATGAAACCCCAGTCCTTGTCCTGCCCCGCCTGCTTGCGGGCGGTCGCGGTGTCGCGATCGAACTGCTCGTAGGTCCCGTGGAACTTGAGGAGGGTGTAGGCGCCCTCCGACAGGCCGCCTGGCGCCTCGGCCGCGGCCAGCTCCTCCGCGATCGTGCCGCGGAGGGCGGCGCTGCCGGCCTTGATGCCTTCGACTCCGCCTGACATGGGCGTCACTCCGAAAAAGCCGCTTGCGAGAGTGAAAACACGAATCTACGTTCGTGTTAAGCGGTTCTTCCGGGATTTCACGTCATGGTGCTGGAATATGGGTCACGCCTGGCATCAGGCGATGCGCCAGCACCGGGGGAGGTTTGGCTCGTCGGGGCCGGGCCGGGCGACCCGGGGCTGCTGACGCTGCGCGCCGCCTCGGCGATCCGCGGCGCCGACCTGATCCTGCACGACGCCCTGCCGGAACGCGGCGTGCTGCGCTTGGCGGGGCCCGCCACGCGGCTGGAAGCGGTCGGGAAGCGTCGGGGCCACGCGCCCGTACCCCAGGCGGAGATCAACGCGCGCCTCATCGCCGCCGCGCGGGTCGGGTTTCGAGTGGTCCGTCTGAAGGGCGGCGATCCCTTCGTCTTCGGGCGGGGCGGGGAGGAAGCCCTGGCCCTGACCGCCGCCGGCGTGCCCTGGCGGGTGGTGCCAGGAGTGACGGCCGGAACGGCGGCACCGGCCGCGGCGGGAATCCCGATCACGCATCGTGGATTGGCGAGCGCCGTCACATTCATGACCGGCCACGACGAGACGGGCGCCCTACCGGACGGCCTGGACTGGGAGGTGCTGGGGCGGGCCGACGGGACGGTGGCGGCCTTCATGGCCCTGTCCCGGCTGGACGAGGTGGCGGTGCGGCTGCTCGCGGCGGGACGTGACGCCGCGACGCCGGTCGCGGTCATCGCGCGGGCCGGCCTGCCGGGGCAGGTCGCGGTACGGACCACACTTGGCCGCTGCACGCTGGAGACGCGGCGCGCAGGGCTGCCGACGCCTGCGCTCGTCGTCATCGGCGCTGCGGCGGGACTGCCCCTGGCGGCCGAGGCACCTTCCGGGCGGACGGCGGCGGTGGCGTCGTGAGGGACGTGCCCTGGCTCGGTGAGGAGCCGCCGCCGGAGGTGATGCCGACAACGGATCCCTGGGGGCTGGACGAGCCGCTGGTTCCCGCACCCATTGCGGCGGCACTGTCGGCCGCGACCTTCGCGATCCTTGCCCTCGTCGCGGTGATCGTCGCCTGATCAGGCGGGGACGAGGTCGGCTTCCAGCGCGGCGCGGTAGTCGTCTGGGATGGGCAGCGGACGCATCTTCGGACCCGTCACATCCACGAAGGCACAGGTGAGGCGGCCGTCGAAGGCGAGACGGCCGCCGACGCGGCCCGCGACGACGAAGGTCATCGAGGAACCGCCGATCCGAGCCACGCGGACTTCGGTGGCAAGCGTGTCCCTGGGTGTGAGAGGGGAGCGGAACTCCAGCTCCACCTTCACGAAGGGCGTGCCGCGGCCGTGGTCCACGTTCAGTTCGTAGTAGGCGGCGCCCCAGCGATCGAGCATCCAGGCCTCGATCGCATCCATCGCGAAGTCGAGGAAGCGGGCGGTGTAGGCGATCCTTGCCGGATCGGACTCGCCCCAGCGGATGCGGCGGACGTGGACGAAAGGACCAGCCAAGGGCTCAGTAAGTCTCGACATGCCAGCGGCCGGCCTCGCGCATTTCCGCGCGCAGGGTGGGCCAATCGAGGCCGGCGGTCGAGGCGATCTCGGTCAGCGCGGACTCGACGCCCGCCTCCAGCCCCTTCAGGCCACAGACGTAGATGTGGGTCGCGGGCTTGCGCAGCAGCGCGGCGAGGTCGGCCGCACGCGCGCGCATGCGGTCCTGCACGTATTCCTTCGCGACGCCCGGCACGCGGGAGTAGCAGAGGTGCTGGTCCATCAGCGCCGCCGACACCTTCTGGAGCGGTCCGAAATAGGGCAGTTCCTCCGGCGTGCGCGCGCCGAAGAACAGGTGCAGGCGGCCCTTGGCGACCGTACCCGCACGGCGGCGACGTTCCGTGAAGCCGCGGAACGGGGCGGAACCCGTGCCGGTGCAGATCATCAGGATGTCCGCGTCGGGGTCGTCGGGCATGAGGAAGGTCGCGCCGAAGGGGCCGACGACGTTCACCATGTCCCCGACCTTCAGGTCGCAGACGTAGTTGGAGGCGATGCCGTGGAAGGTCGTCCCGTCCTCCCGCGGCTCGGCAACGCGCTTGACCGTGAGCGCAAGGTTGTTCGCGCCGGTCTTCTCGCCTTCGCGGGGGCTGCTGATGGAGTAGAGCCGCATCGTATGCGGACGACCGTTCGCGTCGTTGCCCGGCGGGACGATGCCGATGCTCTGGCCTTCGAGCACGGGGAAGGTCAGGGCGCCGAAGTCCAGGATGATGTGGTGGACGTCCGACGAAGTGCCGGACTTCGTCACGCGGATATTGCCGGTGACGCGCGCGATCGCCGGGTTGGCGCGATTGAACAGGTTGACCTTCGGCTTGCTGGCGGAGAGCGGCGCGCGCGCCTTGCCACCGGCGCCGCTATGCGCGTCAGCGATGAGGGCGGCCGCTTCCTCGTCCATGGCGTCGGGCGCATCGTCGTCCGAGGCCGGCGCCTCGGCCGGCTTCGGCGGGAGTTCCTGCCAGGAGAACTGGTCATCCAGCGAGAAGGGCGCGTTCACCTGGAACCAGTTGTCGATGGCACCGGTCGGGCAGGGTGGGACGCATGCCATGCAGCCGTTACAGGTCTCGGCCTGGACGACGTAGTTGTTGTCGTCATGGGTGATCGCCTCGATGGGGCAGGTCGCCTCGCAGGTGTTGCAGCGGATGCAGATCTCCGGGTCGATGAGATGCTGCTTCAGGCCGCCCGCGGCGATCATGCCGTCCATCGTCGTGCTCCCCCAGGAAGTCGGCGCGTCCGGCCGGGGCCGGACGCGCCGGGGCCGATCAGGCCTCGTAGATCTTCACGTACTCGAACTCGCCGGGCTTGTTGTCGATACCGACCTTCGGCGGGGCGATCCAGCCAGCATACTGCCCCGGCCGGCCTTCGGCATGCATCAGGCCGGTGACGTAGAGGCTGTCGTCCGTGCTCGGCAGCCACTCGTCCTGCTTCGCCGCCCAAGCGCCGGCTTCCATGATCTCGCCATTGGGGGAGACGTGGGTGCCGTTGAACTCGCCAATGCGACGGTTGAAGGCGACGTGCGGGAGCTTCAGCTGGAACTGGATGCCGGCCTTCTCGATCACCTTGTTCCAGCGGCCGACGCCGCCCTGGCAGTCCTGCACGTAGTCGTCCCGCAGGCGCATGTTGAGGGCGGAGAGGGCGGGCACCTGCTCCTCGGTGATCGCGCCGTTCACCGGGCGGAGGACGGGGTAGGTCGCGTCCAGCAGGCGGTGGTCGTCGTCGATCTTGTCCTCGCGGTAGCGGCCCTTGAGGCCGGAGTTGTAGGCATTGGCCGCGTTCGTGCTCACCTCGTTGCCGAAGAGGTCGAGGGTCAGTGAGAAGTGCAGGTTCATCTTCTTCTGGATCGTCGGCAGGTCGATCACGCCGAGGGCGCGGATGCGATCCTTATCGAAGGGATCCTCGATGCCCGCCTGCTTCATCGCGGTCACCGTCCGCTCCACCACGCGCTGCACGCCGGTCTCGCCGACGAACATGTGGTGGGCTTCTTCGGTCAGCATGAAGCGGCAGGTGCGGGACAGCGGGTCGAAGCCGGACTGCGCCAGCGCCTCCAGCTGCATCTTGCCGTCGCGATCGGTGAAGAAGGTGAACATGAAGAAGGACAGCCAGTCCGGCGTCGCCTCGTTAAAGGCGCCAAGCATGCGCGGCGTGTCCTCGTTGCCCGAGCGGCGCTTCAGCAGGTCCTCCGCCTCCTCGCGCCCGTCCTTCCCGAAGTGCTTCTGCAGCAGGTAGACCATCGCCCAGAGGTGGCGGCCTTCCTCCACGTTCACCTGGAACAGGTTGCGCATGTCGTAGAGCGACGGCGCGGTCTTGCCGAGGTGGCGCTGCTGCTCGACGGATGCGGGTTCCGTGTCGCCCTGGATGACCAGCAGGCGACGGAGCATGCCACGGTATTCGCCGGGCACTTCCTGCCAGGCGTCTTCACCCTTGTGGGCGCCGAAGCCGATCTTGCGGCCCTCGACCTTCGGGGCCAGCAGGACGCCCCACTTGTATTCGGGCATGCGGACGTAGTCGAAGCGCGCCCAGCCCTTCGGGTCCACGCCGATAGCGGTGCGGAGGTAGACGAGGGAGTCCTGGAATCCCTCGGGTCCCATGTCCTTCCACCAGTCGATGTAGCCGGGATGCCAGGTTTCCAGCGCCTTGCGGACGCGGGCATCCTCGGACAAGCCGACATTGTTCGGGATCAGGCCGTCGTAGTCGACGTTCATGCCGTCGGGCATCGGTGTGGCTCCCTGTTCAAGCGTGGTCGGCTGAGGCGCAGCCGAAAGCGTAAGTCACGCGCAAAACCATGATCAGACGCGTTCGCGATCGAAGGTGGGCTGGACGCCCGTTCCGTAAAGCTTCAGGGCGCCCTCGGCGCCCACCGCATTCGGGCGTTGGAAGATCCAGTTCTGCCAGGCGGTCAGGCGGCCGAAGATGCGGGTCTCCATCGTCTCCGGCCCGACGAAGCGAAGGTTGGCCTCCATGCCCGTCAGCGCGTCGGGGGAGTAGGAGGCGCGCTCCTCGATCACCAGCCGGACCTCGTCGTCCCAGTCCGCCTCGTCATAGGCCTCGGTGACGAGGCCGGCCTCGGCCGCGTCCTCGGCCTCCATCGCCTCGCCGATACGGGAACGGGCCACGTCCACCTGCTCCGGCTCGCCGTAGAAGCGGGCCTGTAGGCGCGTCAGGCCGTTCGACATGGGATAGGGGCCGAAGTTCATCGGGGAGAGGTGCAGCTTGGCGGCTGGGCGGTTGTCGCCCGGGCGCGTACCGATGAAGGCGTATTGCCGGTCCGCCGCGAAGGCCAGCTCCGCGAGCGTGCCGGCGAAGCAGGAGCCCTGGTCCAGCAGCGCGATCATCGAGCGGGACGTCAGGTCCACGCGCTTGAACACGCGCTTGAGGTAATGCCCCACCTCCCGTACGAACCAGTCGGCCTTGTGCGCATCGAGGAAGGCGTCATGCGCCAGGACGTTCTCGGCATCGCCCGTAGTGCGGAATACGATGACGCCGAGCGTCGGCTCGTTCGTCCGGAGTTCGAGGATCGCGTCGTCCAGTTCGCGGGCGATGCGGAGCGGCCAGAAGGCGTCGTTCCGCGCAGCCTCTCCGTTCGCCGGCGGGGCGCCGGCGGGGGCGGAGACGGTGACCTCCGCCTGCCCCGTCGCACGGTCCAGGCGGACGATGACGTGGGAATAGGCGATCCCGTCTTCGGTGATCGTCTTGTCGAGGGCGCCGAGCGCCACGCCGGTCGCGCCCTCCGGCCGATCGGACGTCGCGGCCAGCGCCGCCGCACGCTCCGCGACCCGCTTGGTCCAGGCGGAAGGCGGCACGACCTCGTCCACCAGGCGCCATTCGACGGCCTTTTTTCCGCGCACGCCTTCCTCGACGGAGCAGAAGATGTCGGCGCGGTCGCGGCGCACGCGGCGCTTGTCTGTCACGCGCGTCAGGCCGCCGGTGCCGGGCAGCACTGCGAGCAGCGCGGTTTCGGGCAGCGAGACCGCCGAGCGGCGGTCGTCGATCAACATGATCTCATCGGCGCAGAGGGCGAGTTCGTAGCCACCACCGGCACAGGCGCCGGACACCGCGGCAAGCGACTTGAGGCCGGAGGATTCGGAGGCATCCTCCACCCCGCAGCGCGTCTCGTTCGTGAACTTGCAGAAGTTCACCTTGTGCGCGTGCGACGCCTTGCCGAGCATGCGGATATTGGCACCGGCGCAGAACACGTTGTCCTTGCCAGAGCGGAGGATGACGGCCCCGACCCCCGGATGCTCGAAGCGGAGCCGCTGGAGGGCATCCGACAATTCGATGTCCACGCCGAGGTCGTAGGAGTTGAGCTTCAGCTCATAGCCGTCGAAGAGCGTGGCGCTGGGGTCCACGTCCATGACAAGGTTGGCGACCCGCCCTTCGACCTCCAGCCGCCAGTGGCGGTAGCGGGAGGGATGTGTCTGGAAGTCCACGCGCCGCATTTCGATCATCGGCCGGTTCCTTCTGGACGTCCCAGTCGGATTTATAATTCCGTCGTCCCCGGAGTCAAGGAGAAAGCGGAACTATCATTCCGGTTCATGCAGCCGGAACAGCCGGTCCGCGAAGTCTCGGACCGCGTCGAGCGTGGCATCCGGAGCCTCGAGGTGCGGCGAGTGCCCAATGCCCGGCAGGGTCAGAGCGTCCAAGGGGGAATAGGCTTCCTGCCGAATGATCCGCAGGTGCTCCATCGTGCCATAGGGATCGGCCTCGCCCTGCACGACCAGGATGGGTACGCGGACATGGGCGATCTCCGGCTGCAGCTGGAGTGCCTCGGGGAAGCCGGGGTCGAGCCACGCGCGGTTCCACCCCCAGAAGGCGGCGTTCACGTCGCGATGGTACTTCGCCATCTTGGTGCGGAGGTCGGTCGTCTCGTACCGCTCCTTCGTCCGGGCGATCTCGGCGACGCACATCTCCTCCACCATGACGTGGGGCGCGAGGAGAGCGATGCCGCGGACCCGGTGGTCCTGCGTGGAACCGGCATAGATCAGGGCGATCGACGCACCGTCGGAATGACCGACGAGGATGCAGCGGCGGATGCCCTGGGCGTCCAGCACGCGGCCGAGCACCTCCTCGGCCTCTCGGTGCATGTAGTTCAGGGGACGCGGGACGGCGACCGTGTCCGACCCGCCGTAGCCGAAACGGGAGTAGGCGAGCACGCCGCAGCCCGTCGCCTCGGCCATTCGCTGCGGGACGTTCCGCCAAAGGGCAACGCAGCCCAGGCCTTCGTGTAGCAGGACAAGGGTCGGCACCTCGTCCGGGCCCGGCCCCCACCAGGCCGCCTCTACCTGCCGGCCGTCCAGGTCGAAGGAAACGTCTCGCGGCGTCACCGGAAGCCTCCTGTGTCCAATGCCGCGCGCAGTTTGAAGCGCTGGATCTTGCCCGTCGCGGTCTTCGGAAGGTCGTCCACGACCTCGACCCAGCGCGGGTATTTCCAGGGGCCGGCGTTGGCCTTCACGTGCTCCTTGAGGGATTCGCGCAGCGCGTCGCCGCCCGCGGCCCCGTCTCGCAACACGACGAAGGCCATGGGCTTGATGAGGTCGTCGGCGTCGGCCCGACCGATCACCGCGGCTTCCAGCACGGCGGGATGCGAAGCGAGCGCCGCCTCGACCTCAAAGGGCGAGACCCAGATTCCGCTGACCTTGAACATGTCGTCGGCACGGCCCTGGTAGCGGTAGCGGCCCTCCGGGTCGCGAACGTACTTGTCGCCGGTCAGCGTCCATTCACCGGCGAAGGTTCGGCGGCTCTTTGCCCGCTGGTTCCAATACCCCTCGGCCGCGGAGGGGCCCCGGACCAGCAATTCGCCGGTCTCGCCATCCGGCACATCCGCGCCGGCCTCGTCCACGATCCGAAGGTCGTAGCCGGGGACCGCGCGGCCCGAGGTGCCGTAGCGGATGTCGCCCGGCGCGTTGGAGAGGAAGATGTGCAGCATCTCCGTCGAGCCGATGCCGTCGAGGATGTCGGCCCCGACGACCTCCTTCCACCGCAGGCCCACATGCTCCGGCAGCGCTTCCCCGGCCGAGACGCAGAGACGCAACCGGTCCGACCCCGCGCCGCGCGACAGGGCGGGGTTCGCGAGCATGGCCGCGAACAGCGTCGGCACGCCGCAGAAGATCGTGGGCCGGTGCCGCGCCATGACGGCCATCACCGCATCCGGGGTCGGGCGGTCCGGCAACAGCACGGCGTGCGCGCCGACCGACATGGGGAAGGTCATGGCGTTCCCCATGCCGTAGGCGAAGAAGAGTTTCGCGGCGGAATAGACGGTGTCCTCCGCCCCGATGCCCAGCACCTGCCAGGCATAGGTCTCGCAGGTGGAACGCGCGGCGGAATGGACGTGCTTGACCCCCTTCGGCGCGCCGGTGGAGCCGGAGGAGTAGAGCCAGAACGCCACCTCGTCGTCGCCCGCCTCCACGGCTTCTGCGGCCGGCGTCGCAGCGGCGAGGAGCTGCGACAGGTCCGCGGCGCCAACGGGCAGCGCGGGGGCAGGCTTGCCGTCGAGCGATGCAACGATGACGCGCAGGCCCGGCAGCCCGTCCAGCACGGGACGCAGCGCCGGCAGCAGGGGCGCGGAGACGACGATCGCCTCGGCACGGCTGTCGGAGAGGATGTAGGACACCTGTTCCGGTGGCAGCAGCGTATTGACGGAGACCGGGACGACGCCCGCACGGACCGCTCCCCAGAACACGATGGGAAAGTCCACCGTATCCAGCATCAGCATGGCGACGCGGCGTTCCCGGCGGATGTCGAGTGCGCCGAACATCCCGGCTACACGCGCGCTGGCCGCCGCGACGTCGGCATAGGTGATGGAACGGTGCGGATCGGTGAAGGCCGGCCGGTCGCCGCGTCCTTCCGTGACGTGGCGATCCAGGAACCAGGTGACGGCGTTCGCCATCGAATCTCCTCCCAGGCGGTCAGGCGCCGCGCGTCACACGCCGAGATGGCGGTGCATCAGGTCGGGATCGGCACGCAGCGCCTCGGGCGTGCCGTTCCAGACGATGCCGCCCTTCACGAGGATCTCCACCCTGTCCACGACGGCGAGGACGGCGGAGACGGTCTTGTCCACGACGATCGTCGCGACGCCTGCTTCCCGCACCGTGCGGATGGTGCGCCAGATCTCGTCGCGGATCAGCGGCGCCAGTCCTTCCGTCGCCTCGTCCAGGATGAGCAGCCGCGGCGAGGTCATCAGCGCACGCCCGATCGAGAGCATTTGCTGCTCGCCACCCGACAATTGGTCCCCGCGGTTCGTCGCGCGCTGCGACAGGCGCGGAAAGATCGAGAGCACGCGATCGAGCGGCCAGGGAGTGGCGCCATCCTCGGCCGGGCGCGCGGCGAGCTTCAGGTTCTCGATGACCGTCAACGAGCCGAAGACGCCGCGTCCCTCCGGCACCACGGCGATGCCGCGGCGCGCGCGGCGGAAGGTCGGGGCGCGGGTGACGTCATCCCCGTCCACCCGCACCTCGCCACCCCACGCGGGGAGTTGGCCCATGAGCGTGCGGATGAGCGTCGTCTTGCCCATGCCGTTGCGGCCCATCAGGCCGATCGCCTCGCCCGGGTGCACCGCGATGGTCACGCCGCGCAGGATCAGCGCGTCACCGTAGCCGGACCGCAGGTCGCGTGCCTCCAGGATGGGGCGGGAGCCCGAAGCCGGGCGGGACGCGGCGGCAAGCGCGGCCTCGCTCATACGTCATGCCCCAGATAGGCTTCCCGAACGCGGGCGGAGCCGCGGATCTGCGGGGGCGGGCCGCATTCCAGCACGGTGCCGTCCACCATGACCGTCAGCGTATCCGCGACGGCGAAGACGACGTCCATGTCGTGCTCGATCAGCAGAACGGCGTGATCGCGGGAGAGTTCGCGCAGCAGCGCAGCCAGGCGCTCGCTCTCCTCCGGCCCCATGCCGGCGAGGGGTTCGTCCAGCAGCAGCACCGTGGGGTTCGTCGCCAGCGCCATCGCGATCTCCAGCAGGCGCAACTGGCCGTGAGACAGCTCCCCGGCGATGCCGCGGGCCGAGAGGCCGACGCGGTCCAGCGCCGTCTCCGCCGCGACGCGCGGGGCTGTTTCCCGCGCCGCAGGCCGCAGCCAGCGCCCCGGGCCGAAGGCGGGCGCGGCGGCGGAGAGGCGCACGTTCTCGAACACCGTCATGCCGCGCAGGACGTTCGTCTTCTGGAAGGACCGTCCGATCCCGGCCTGTGCCAGCCTGTGGGAGGGCCAGCCCGTCACGTCCCGCCCGCGCAGCATCAGTCGCCCGCCGCTCGGCGGCAGCGTGCCGGAGAGGAGGTTGACGAGGGTGCTCTTCCCCGCGCCATTCGGGCCGATGACGGCGTGCAGTTCTCCGACGGAGAGGGAGAGCGAGACATCCCGCACCGCCGTCAGCCCGCCGAAGCGCTTCGTCAGGCCGTCGGCGACCAGCACGGCCCCGGCGGGAGTAGTACCGCGGGTGTCGGATGCGGTTTCGAGCGCGGTGCTCACGGCGCGGCCTCTCGCACGACCGGCGCCGGGCGGCGGCGCGCGAGTCGGAAGCGCAGGCTGGCCAAGCCTTTCGGCAGCAGCAGCACGACGGCGAGCATGACCAGGCCCTGCACGAGGCGCTGCCGCTCCGTCACCATCGTCGCGACCTCCTCCAGCCCGACATAGGCCAGGGCGCCGAGGATCGGGCCGTGCAGTGCGCCGATGCCGCCGAGGATAAGCATCAGCAGCGCCTGCGCCGTCAGGTGCCAGGAGAGCAGCTCCGGGTTCACGAACGCCTCGTTCATCGCCCACATGTGGCCTGACACGCCGGCGAGGGCGCAGGCCAGGACGAAGGCGACGAATTTCAGCCGCGCCGTGTCGTAGCCCAGCGCCCGCATCCGCTCCTCGTTCGCGCGGATGCCCTGCAGCGCGGCACCGAGGCTCGTCCGCATGAACGCGACGAGCGCGGCATAGATCGTCGCGAGCAGGCCGAGGTTGAGCCAGAGCATCACGCGCGGCCAGTCGCGCCGCCGGACCTCGATCGCCGCGCCGAAGATCTCCAGCGCGGGGCGGGTGATGAAAACGCCGTCCTTGCCGCCGCCGAGCGGCGTGTCGTGGAACAGGAAGTAGACCATCTGCCCGAACGCAAGCGTGACCATCAGGAAGAAAAAGCCGCGGGTCCGCAGCGACATCGCACCGATCGGGACCGCGGCAACGGCTGCCAGTATCGCTGCAACGGGCAGGGTGAGGAGGACCGACATCCCTACGGGCATGAGGTACACGGTGTAGGCGCCGACGCCGAAGAAGGCCGCGTGCCCCAGGCTGACCAGCCCGACGCCGCCGACCAGAAGCTGGTACGATAGCGCGAACATCGCCCAGACCAGCGCCTTGGACGCGAGTTGCAGGTGATAGGTGCTGATCTCCGCCGCGCCGAACGAGAACTCGTAGTACCCCACCGCAAAGGGCAGGCAGGCCAGCAACGCGGCGCAGAGCGCCATGACGAGGTGACCGGTACGGGAAGCGACGACCACGTCAGGTCCCCCGCGCGAAGAGGCCCGCTGGCCGCCACAACAGCACCGCCGCCATCAGCAGGTAGACCATCAGCCCGGAGGCCGCGGGCAGGTAGGCCTTGGACAGCGTATCCACCAACCCAATGAGCAACGCCCCCCAGAAGGCCCCGGCGACGGACCCGATCCCTCCGACGACCACGACGACGAAGCAGATGATGAGGAACCCGTCCCCCATGTTGGGGTAGACGGAATAGAGCGGTGCCGCGAGCGCGCCTGCCAGCATCGCCAGCGCCGTCCCCACCGCGAAGACCAGCATGTGGATCCGACGCGCATCGAGGCCGAGCAGGTCCACCATCTCCGGCTTCTCCGCTGCCGCGCGTACGGCGGAGCCGATGCGCGTTCGCTCGATTCCTAGGAACATCAGGGCAGCGATCACGACGCAGACGACGAGCACCGCGAGACGATAAGCGGAGTAGGAGAACTCGGCCGTGACGGGGACGGAGAAGTCGAGGATCGGCGGCGTCGGCACCGAATGGAAGTCGTTCCCGATCAGGAAAGACCGCGCTTCCTCGAACAACAGGATGAGCGCGAAGGTTAGCAGGACCTGGTCCAGGTGCTCCCGCTTGTAGAAGCGCCGGAACAGGGCGGTCTCCAGCAAAGCCCCGAAGGCGATGCCGCCGAGGATCGCAAGCGGCAGGGCAATCCAGAGCGCCCCGGTTGCCCGCGCCACCACGAAGGCCAGGTACGCCCCGATCATGAACAGCGATCCGTGGGCGAGGTTGATCACGCCCATGACGCCGAAGATCAGCGTCAGGCCACTGCTGATCAGGAACAGCAGCAGCCCGTATTGCAGGCCGTTCAGCACCTGCGCGAGCAGGCCGGCTAGGTCCATGGCGGGCTCATCGGAACGCTGTCACTCCCCCGGGCGGCGCGACGGCACGCCGCCCCGCCCCGCTATGCCCCGCTGTGTCCGCAAGCCGCGTGCCGGATCAGGACATCCGGCAGCCGGTGCCCGGGTCGGCCAGCGCCTCGGCCGCGATGCCGACGACCTTGTTCTCACCGCCCTGGACTTCCCGCAGGTACATGTTCTGCACGGGGTTGTGGCTGGTCGAGAGAGTGAAGGCGCCGCGCGGGCTGTCGATGCGGGCGGCCCGGATGGCGCGCGCGATCTCCCGGTCCGCCGCCGCGTCGCCGCGCGTCGCGGTCAGGCCGATGTCGAGGATCTGCGCGGCGTCATAGCCCTGCACCGCGTAGACGTCGGCATCGCGCCCCGTCCGCTGCTTGAAGGCGGGCCGGAAGGCGTTGTTCTTGGGGTTGTCCAGGCCGTCGCCGTAATGCAGCGCGGTCTTGATGCCCTCGGCCGCCGCGCCCTGCCCTTGCAGCGTACCCTCGGTCAGGAAGCCGGAACCGGTGAGCGGAAACCGATCCTTCAGGCCCGCCGCCGCGTATTCGCGCACGAACTGCACGGCGCCGCCGCCGGCGTAGAAGGACCCGACCGCCTCGACGTTCAGCCCGGGGATCTGCGCCAGCAGCGGCTGGAAATTCGTCTCCGGAAAAGGCAGCAGCAGCGAACGCACCAGTTCCGCCCCGCCGGCCCGCAGCCCATCGCGGAACCCCGCCCCCGCCTCGTTCCCCGCCGCGTAGTCCCAGGACATCCAGGCCGCCCGCTTCACGCCGGACTTCGCGAGATGCAGCCCCGCCGCATAGGCCGGCTGCCAATTCGAGAAGGAGGAACGGAAGATCGAGGTGGAGCAGAGCTCCCCAGTCGCCGAAGCATTGCCGGCGTTCGGGATGACGAGCGGGATCTGCCGCTCCCGCGCGATCTGCACCAGCGCCATGACCACGCCCGAATGCACGGTCCCGACCAGCGCCTCGGCCCGGTCGCGGCCGACAAGGCGGTTCACGTTGGATACGGCGTTCGCCGGGTTGCTCTCGTCATCCAGGCGGATGAGCTGGACCTGCCGACCGCCGAGGCGCCCGCCCTTCTCGGCGATGTACATCTCCATCGCCGCGAGGATGTTCTCGCCGAGTGCGGCGAAGGTCCCGGAGAAAGGCAGCATCACGCCGAGGCGCAGCGGCGCCCCCTGCGCGATCGCAGGCATTGCCAGCCCGCCGGCCGCCAGCCCCGCCCCCGCGGCCATCAGGCCGCGCCGCGACACCGAGATCGTCCGATCCATCGAAGCCCCCACCCCGTTCCCATCCGGACGCGCCCCGCCCGGTTCTCATTGCATGGGACCATAGCACGCGGCGGCCGGGAACCTGCAATATCGTGCAGGTCAGGGCTTTGCAGGTCAGGGCTTCGCAGGTCAGGCAAGGAGGACGCGGCGCAGTCGGTGGGCATAGCGCGCCGCCGCAGCCTGGCAGCGCTCCGCCTCAGCACCGTCCGATGCCTCCGCGGCCATCGCCTCACGTCCCATCTGAAAAGCGAGGTAGCAGGGCAGGAGGAAGTCGAGCAGCACGCCCGGAACCTCTCGCCCCGCCACGTCCGACACCCCGCGCCGCAGAGCCTCCGACTGCTCCGACGGCAAGTCGAACTCGACCGCGGCGCCAGCCACGTCCCAGGCAATATCCTGGCAGCCGATCAGGTCGTGCGCCGCCGCATGATCCACGGCATCGGACTTCAGCAGGCCGCCAGGAATCTCCAACCATTCCCAGGCGTGCAGCCGGCCATCGGTCCAGACCGGGTGGGACAGGCGAGCCAAGCCGGGCAGGTGCCGTTCCCAGCGATCCAGACGCGCCGCGACCTCCTCACCCCAGGCGAGCGCGGCGTTGTGTCGCGCCATGCGCCACAGGGCCTTTGGCCCGGCGCCTCCCTCCTCCCCCGCGGGCATGTGGCGCGCCCGCCACCCCAGGTAGCGCGACAGGGGCACGACGATCCCGTCTCGATCGAGGCGCCCCGGGGCAACCGGGCGCGCGTCGCCGTGCCAGCGTTCCGCGACGAAGCCGTGCAGAAATCCCGCGACCTCCGGGCAGAACCCTGCTCGCGCCAGCGAAGCCGCGCGCGCCGCCTGCGCCTCCCCATGCAGGCCGAGGCCGACGAACTTCAACAGCCAGGTCGCGTCACGGGTCCGATGCAGGAACTTCAGCCGCTCCTGCCCCGCATGCACCGGCGGCCAGCCCGCCTCGTCCGGCCAGCGCAGCGCTCGCCAGGCGCCGCCCGACACGTCCTGCAGGGGTGCTTCCGCCCGCCCGAGCCGCTCGGCCGCCCAGGCGGGCAGGCGCCCGGACTCCACCAGCAGCGTCCGCGCGTCGGGGGCGGGAATACGGCGCAGCCGTTCCCAGCGCGCCCTGTGCCGCGGGTCGGCCTGCGGGCCCGGCGCGCCGGGATGGCTCGGCAGGGCGGTGATGCGCGTCTCGGCCACGCCGCGGCCTTCCAGCGCGTCGAGCACGGCCCCAAACGAAGAGCCGGAGAGACCAGGGCCTTCGTCAACGATCGCGACCTCGTCGCCGTAGGCCGGAAGCCGTGCCTCCGCCGACAAGGACAGGGTACGGCGGAACGGGTGCCCGGTCGGGCGGACCGTGACCGGCGCCGCCGCACCCGCGCCGGCCGCGACCACGGCGCCGAGCGTCGTGCCAATGCTGCGGATCCCGATCACCCCCGTCGTGGCCGGCAGCGCACGCGCCGCTTCGAGGTAGGCTTCGGGATAGAGCGCGTAGTACGCGAAGCCTTCCGCGCGGCCGAGGCGCAGCAAGCCATCCGGAAGTAGCCCGCGAAGGCCGCGAAGGTCGGTCGGCAGCGCACCGGGGTCGGCGCCGTGCCAGGATCGCCGCGTGGCCTCTGCGACGCGCAGTGTCAACGCCATCGCGGCATCCGCGCCCGCCGTGGGCACCTCCGCGCCGGCGGCCTCGAAGGCGGCGTCGGCGATGGCGGTGGCCAGGGACCCCGCCTCGATCAGCGCCGCCACGATCGCGGTGTGACGCTGGAGCCCCGCGCACAGCGACGCCGCGCGCCGGAGCGCCCCTCCACCTGATCCGCGGCGTCGCGGGCTTGAAGGAACCTGACCGCGTCGCCGTAGACGATCAGGCCGCGGCGATCCCGTGCGCGGCGCGCGCCGCATCCTTCGTCACCGGCCTGTCGCCGGCGAACCACGCGATGGTGTGTCGCAGCCCTTCCTCGAGATCCACCCGCGGCGCCCAGCCCAGCAAGGCCTTCGCACGCGCGATGTCCGGCCGGCGGCGCCGCGGGTCATCCACCGGCAGCGGCCGCCGCACGACGCGCGACGGCGAACGGGTCATGCGCAGCACCCGCTCCACCAAGTCGCCCACCGTCAGTTCCACCGGGTTGCCGAGGTTGACGGCACCGCGCGGGTCGGCGTCGCACCGCATCAGCCGCGCAAGCCCGTCCACGAGGTCGTCGACATAACAGAAGGACCGTGTCTGCGAGCCGTCGCCGTAGACCGTGATGTCGTCGCCCGCGATGGCCTGCGAGACGACGTTCGACACGACCCGCCCGTCATCCGACCGCATCCGCGGCCCATAGGTGTTGAAGATGCGGGCCACCCGGACCTCGGCGCGACCGGCCCGCGCGTAGTCGAAGCACAGCGTCTCCGCGGCACGCTTGCCTTCATCGTAGCAGGCGCGGGGACCGGTGGGATTTACGTGTCCCCAGTAATCCTCGCGCTGCGGATGGACCTCCGGGTCGCCATAGACCTCACTCGTCGAGGCCTGGAGGAAGCGGGCGCGCGACGCCTCGGCCAGGCGCAGCAAGGCGCGGGTGCCGAGGATGCAGGTCATCATCGTGTGCTCGGGATCCGCCTGGTAGTGCGGCGGGGACGCCGGGCAGGCCAGGTTGAAGACGAGGTCGGGACGCAGCCGCGGCGAGAGCACGCGCGCCGGCAGGTCCTCAGAGATGTCGGCCTCGACCAGCTCGAAGCCCGGCTCACGCTCCATTGAGCGGAGGTTGTCGCGCCGCCCCGTCTGCATGCTGTCGAGGCAGACGACGCGGAGGCCATCCGCGGCGAGAAGGTCGCAGAGATGCGATCCCAGAAACCCCGCCCCGCCCGCCACGAGGGCGGTGAGCCCGCGGCGCCGGCTCATGATGCCATCTCCGCCACGACGGCCCGGGCGGCGGACCGGCGCTCCCGCGCGTCGAGCAGGTGCGCTTCCAGCTCGGCTGCACGATGGGCGGCGGTGTGCGCCGAGAGGACCCGTCGTCGCGCCGCATCCGCCATCGCCCGCCTCCGTTCCTCGCTCGTTTCGCGCAACGCGCGCAGCACCCGATCCGGTTCATCGGCGAGGATGATTTCTCCCGCCGCCTCGCCCTCGTCCGGCACGAACATATCCGCGAGGCCGGCCCAGCGATCGGAGATCACCGGAGTCGCGCAGGCTCCTGCCTCGAAGAGCCTCACACTCGGCGAATGCCCCGCGCGGATCATGTCGGAGCGTGTCACGTTCAGCGCGAAGCGGGAGGAGGCGTAGAATTCCGGGTGATCGTTGGGCGAGACGTGGTGGAAGCGGTCCACGTTTGGGGGCCAGGCGATGTCGGCCGGGTATTGCGGCCCTGCGACGCAGAAGCGCAGGTCCGGTGCACGCCGTGCCGGTTCGATCAGCAGTCGTTCCAACGTCGGTTGGCGGTCGGGAGAATAGGTCCCGAGGTAGGACAGGTCCCACCGGTGCGGCACATCCATCGGGCGGTAGGCGTCCGGATCGACGGAGCAGTAGAGCGCTCGCGCCGCGGGCGCGCGATACTCGCGCTCCAGCCGGTCCAGGGTCGGTCCACCGGTGAAGGAGAGGTAGAGGTCGTAGCCGGGGATCAGGTCGACCGACAGGTATTCCTCATCCCCCCGTTCGAGCTTCGCGAGCGTCACCGGCGTGTCGATGTCGTAGAAGGCGGTGACCCCGCGCGCCGCTTCCTGGACCATGCGCCCCACCGCCACGCCGTCCGGTACGTAGGACCCCACGATCACCGCGTCCGCCGTGGCAATTGCCGCCCGCCAGTCCTCCAGCGACGCGAGGTCGGGATACAGGACGAGGCGGCAGAAATCGGGATCCGGCAGGTCACGGTGCTTTCCCGCATACCAGGGCACGTCCCGCTCCAGGAAGGTCACTGCATGCCCGCGCGCCGCGAAGGCCCGCAGCAGCGCGCGATAGGTCGTTGCGTGCCCGTTCCCCCAGGAGGAGGAGAGCGAGAGACCGAGCACGACGAGGCGCATCGGGCTCACGCCGCTGCCCTCGCGCCGACGTGCTCGCGCAGCAGCCTGTCCACCTGCGCCCCGCGGCGATCGTAGGTATGCTCGGCCAGGATGCGCCGGCGGGCGGCGTCGCCGATAGCACGGGCGCGTTCCGGCGTCAGCGCCTCGACGTGGCGCGCGACATCCGTGCCGTCGCGCGCGACCAGTACCTCCTCGCCTTCTTTCAGGAAGAGTTCCAGTCCGACCCAGGCATCGGTGATGAGGCAGGCGCCCGCGCCCGCCGCCTCGAAGACACGCGTCGCCGGCGAGAAGCCGACGCTCGCCATGCTGTCGCGGGCGATGTTCAGCACCGCGAGCGGCGAGGTGTTGAACGCGTTGTGCTCGTTCGTGGAGACGTGGCCGATATGCCGGACGTTGCCCGGCGTGCCCTTGGACTCCCACCCGTTTCCGCCGATGAGGAAGGACCGGCCGGGCCGCATCGCGGCGGGCCGCAGGAAGAACTCCTCCACCCGCGCCTCGCGGTCGGGCAGCCGGTTGCCCAGGAAGGAAAGGTCCGCCACGAAGCGCGGATCGGCGGGCACGGGATGGTGGGTCGTAGGGTCCAGCGCGTTGTAGACGGGCACGCAGCGCCGTGCGCCCAGGTCTTCGTAGGCCCCCACCACGGGCGGTCCGCCGCCATAGGTCAGCACGAAGTCGAGTTGCGGCAAGACGCGCCGCAGGGCGTGGTCCGGCGCCGGCGTTATCTCCGCGAGCGTCGCCGGCGCGTCCACGTCCCAGAAGATGCGTGTCGCATCGGGCCGCGCCGCGGCCATGACACCCTGCAGCAGTTCATGGTCGAAGACGCCGACGCCGCTCGCCTTCACCACGACGTCGGCGCGCACCGCCTCGGCCACGACCTCCCTCATCGCGTCCGGCGTCGCCGGCCATACGCGCACCTCCGCCCAGTCGGGCGGCTCGATGTCCCGGTGCTTCTGCCGGTCGAAGGCATCCGGCTCATAGAACGTGACCCGGTAGCCGCGGCCCGCGAGGTCCCGCAGCATGCCCCGGTAATAGGTCGCGGCCCCGTTCCAGTAGGACGACAGCAGCGACGATCCGTAGAACGCGATCCTCATGCCCCCAGAACCTCGTTCATTCCCGTCACGCGGGCACCCCCATCCCACATCACGACGCGGCTGATCGATGCCGGCGCGACGTCGATCCTGTCGTGGGCGTCGTCGCTCATCCCGAGCAGGCCGAGCAGGATGGCCTTCACCACGTCGCCATGACTGACGATCGCCACCGCCGAAGCACCCCGTTCGTCCCGGAGGCGATGCAGCCCCGTCATCGCGCGCTGCCGCACATCCTCCATGCTCTCTCCACCCGGCGGGCGCGACGAGCCGCGGCGGCTGTTCCAGGCCTGCCAGGCCGGATCACCGGAAAGCTCGTCGAACCGCCTTCCCATCCAGGCGCCGAAGTCGAACTCCTCGAAGGCCGCATCCACCGCGACCGGCAGCCCGAAGGCGCCGGCCGTTTCCACGGCGCGCTGCACAGGCGACGACAGGACGGCCGCAACGCCCGCGGCGCGCACGCGTGCGCCGAGCATCTCGGCCTGGCGCCTCCCCTCCTCCGACAGCGTCACGCCTGGCATACGGCCGCACAGCGTGTCGTGCACGCGCGAATGCGCGGCGTGGCGGATGAGGAGGAAGGTCGTGGCCAAGCCCGCACCTCAGGCCTCGCCGGCCACGAAGCGTCGCACACGCTCCTGCGCCTCGTGGTCATGGAATTGCTGCGGCGGAGATTTCATGAAGTACGATGACGGGCCAACGAGCGCACCGCCGATCCCGCGGTCCCGCGCGATCTTCGCGCAGCGCACCGCATCGATGACGATGCCCGCGGAGTTCGGCGAATCCCACACCTCGAGCTTCAGTTCGACATTCAGCGGTACGCCGCCGAACGCCGTCCCCTCCAGCCGGATATGCGCCCACTTCCGGTCAGTCAGCCAGGGCACGTGGTCGCTCGGCCCGACATGGACGCTCTCGGCAGGCAGCGGTACGTCGAACTGGCTCGTCACTGCCTGCGTCTTGCTGATCTTCTTCGACTCCAGCCGCTCCCGCTCCAGCATGTTCAGGAAGTCCGAATTGCCGCCGAAGTTGAGCTGGTACGTCCGGTCCAGCCGAACCCCCCGTTCCCGGAACAGGTTGGCGAGGGCGCGGTGGACGATCGTCGCGCCGACCTGGCTCTTGATGTCGTCGCCAATGATCGGCACGCCCCGCGCCTCGAAGCGCCGGCGCCAGCCCGCGTCGGACGCGATGAAGACGGGAATGCAGTTGACGAAGGCGCAGCCGGCGCGAAGCGCCTGCTCCGCGTAGAACTCCGTTGCCCGCTGTGAGCCGACGGGGAGGTAGGAGACCAGGACGTCCGTCCGCGTCTCCTCCAGCACCGTTGCGACATCGGCAACTGGCTCCTCGGACTCCTCGACCGAATCCCGCAGGTAGCGGCCGATTCCGTCGAGCGTCGGGCCGCGCAGCACGCGGACACCCGTCGGTGAGGCCTTCGCGAAGATCTGCGTGTTGTTCGGCGGCGCCAGGATCGCGTCCGCGACATCCTGTCCCACCTTGGCGGCCGACACGTCGAAGGCCGAGGCGATCTCGACATCGCCGACGTGGTAGCCGCCCATCTCGACATGCATCAGCCCGGGTACCGGTTCATTGGCCGAGGCGTCGCGGTAATAGGTGATCCCCTGCACGAAGGATGACGCGCAGTTCCCGACGCCGACGATCCCGACGCGAACCGCCTCGCGGCTCATCGCGCGGCCGCCGCCGCGAAGTGGATCAGATTCGGAACCATCATGCGTCCTGCTCCCCGCGAGGCCGCGCCGGGGCGCGGCTACAAACGATCAACTCGCCGCAAGGAACTTAGATGCAGGGAACCGTTGTCCGCCGCCGTGATTCGCGACACGAATCCGTGTGCGCTTCGGCTCAAGCTGTCGTGATGTTGTCACGCTGCAGCTAATGGCGGTCTCGCGGGTAAGTAGATCGCTCGGGACGGCATCGCGCCAGCCCGTTCGTCACGACGCGGGGGGCGACGGTGCCCGAGACGATCCTCATCACCGGCGGCGCCGGCTTTATCGGCCGCTACGTCTCCCGTGCGCTGCTGGCGCGCGGTGACCACGTCCGGATCCTCGATTCGTTCATCGAGCAGGTGCACGGCGATCGCGGCGAAGACGGCCTCGACGCCGACGTGGAGGTGTCGCGCGGCGACATCCGTGATGCCGATGCGGTCCGCACCGCGTTGCGTGGCGCCGACGCCGTGATCCACCTCGCCGCCGAGGTCGGCGTCGGCCAGTCCATGTACGCCGTGGATCACTACGTCAGCGTGAACGACCACGGCACGGCGGTGCTGTACCAGGAGCTGATCGCCAAGCCCGTCCGCCGCGTCGTCGTTGCGTCCTCCATGTCCATCTACGGCGAAGGCCTGTACCGCGACGCCGACGGTGCGGTCGTGGAGGACGTCGTCCGCATCCCGCGCAACCGGCCCGACGCTCCCTGGGACCCGCCTGATGCCAAAGGGCGGCCGCTCGTCCCCGTGCCGACGCCCGAGTGGAAGCGTCCGAACCTCGCGAGCATCTACGCCATCACGAAGTTCGTGCAGGAACGCATGACCCTCACCCTCATGCCCGCCTACGGCATGGAGGGCACGGCGCTCCGCCTCTGGAACGTCTATGGCGCGGGTCAGGCGCTCTCGAACCCCTATACCGGCGTGCTCGCGATCTTCGCCGCGCGCCTGCATAACTGCCAGCCTCCGATGATCTTCGAGGACGGCGAGCAACGCCGCGACTTCGTGCACGTGGAGGACGTGGCCCGCGCCTTCCTCCTTGCCCTTGATCACCCGAAGGCTCCGGGCCAGGTCTTCAACATCGCATCCGGGATGGACCGCACGGTGACGCAGGTCGCCACGGCCCTCGCCGCCGCCATGGGCGTCCCGGGGATCGCCCCGGAGATCACCGGGAAGATGCGCGTCGGCGACGTGCGCCACAACATCCCCGACCTGACCTGCGCGCGGGACGTGCTGGGATACGATGCCGAGCACACGGACTTCCACGCGGACTTGGCGGAGCTCGCCGACTGGGTCGGGCGCCAGCAGGCGAAGGACCGCGTGTCCAAGGCGCGCACCGAACTCGAGGCGCGAGGGCTGGTCGCGTGAAGGACGGGCCGGCCGTCACCGGGCGCCAGCCGATCCTCGTCACGGGCGGCGCAGGCTTCATCGGGTCCAACCTTGCCCACCGGCTGGCGTCGGAGGGGCACGACGTCCACGTCCTCGACGCCCTGTCCCGCCCGGGCGTCGAGGCCAACCTGGAATGGCTCCGCCGCGAACACCCCCGCCGGATCAGCGCGACGATCGCGGACGTGCGGGACGCCACCCTCACCGCGGATGCCGCGCAAGACGCGTCCGCAGTCTTTCACATGGCCGCCCAGGTCGCCGTGACGACGAGCATGGTGGACCCGCGCGACGATTTCGACATCAACCTCCGCGGTACGCTGAACCTACTCGAGGCACTGCGTCGCCGGTCGACCCCGGCGCCGCTGATCTTCGCCAGTACCAACAAGGTTTACGGCGACCTCGCCAACGTCCCGCTGGAGCTCGACGGCGAAGCGTATGCGCCGCGTGATGCAGCCCTGCGCGCCCGCGGTGTCGCGGAGGACCGGCCGCTTGACTTCCACACGCCATATGGCTGCTCGAAAGGCGGGGCGGACCAGTATGTGCTGGACTACGCGCGATCCTTCGGGGTGCCGACCGCGGTGTTCCGCATGTCCTGCATCTATGGCCAGCGCCAGATGGGAACGGAGGACCAGGGCTGGGTCGCCCACTTCCTCATCCGCGCCCTGAAGGGCGAGCCGATCACGATCTACGGTGATGGCTGCCAGGTCCGCGACATCCTCGACGTATCCGACGCCGTGGAGGCCTACGTCGCTGCCCTGCGCCGCATCGGCACCGTGTCCGGCCGCGCCTACAACCTCGGCGGTGGGCCGGCCAACGCGATCTCGCTGCGCCAACTCATCGCCCAGATCGGGCAGATGACGAACCGCCGGTTGGATGTGACCTACTCCGACTGGCGCGCCGGCGATCAGCGCTACTACGTCTCCGACACGCGCGCGGCGACGCGCGACCTCGGCCTGCGCGCCCCGCGGCCGTGGCGGGACGGCGTGGCGGTCCTCGCCGACTGGCTTCGCGCCCACCACCGCGCGCCGGAGCCTGCCCTGCCGTGAGCCGGGCGGCCGGATGACCCATCTGCTCATGACGGCCGACGCCGTCGGGGGCGTCTGGACCTACGCGCTGGACCTCGCGCGCGGGTTGGTCGCCTACGGCGTTCGCACCACCCTCGCCGTGCTGGGCCCGTCGCCGGACGGGTCAAAGGTGGCCCGGGCGCGGGCCGTCCCGGGGCTGGTCCTGCGTGACACCGGACTGCCGCTGGAATGGCTCGCCGACTCGCCGCAGCAGGTTGCGATGGCCGGCCAGGCGCTCGCGGACCTCGCGCGCGAGGTCCGGCCGGACGTTGTCCACCTGAATTCCCCGGCCCTGCTTGCCGAATCGCGCTTCACTGCGCCGGTTCTCGCCGCCTGCCATTCCTGCGTCTCGACCTGGTGGGACGCGGTGCGCAAGGGACCGCTCCCCGCCGACTTCGCCTGGCGCACCGACCTGCTGCGCCGCGGCTATGGGCGCGCCGACCTGCTGATGGCGCCCACCCGTGCCTTCGCCGCCGCGACCGCACGCGCCTATGCCCTGCCGGTCGCGCCGCGCGCCGTCCACAACGGGCGCGCCGCAGTTGCCGCCGTGCCTGCACCGGGCTTACCGCCACACTTCGCCTTCACCGTCGGCCGGCTCTGGGACGACGCCAAGAACCTCGCTGGGTTCGACCGCGCCGCCGCGCGTCTCGACCTTCCTTTTCTCGCCGCAGGTCCCACGCTCGCGCCGCACGGCGCCGAAGTGCGCGCGGCCCATGCCCACCTCCTCGGCCCACAGGACGAGGCCGGCATCGCCGCATACCTCGCGCATCGCCCGGTCTTCGTATCCCTCGCTGTTTACGAACCCTTCGGCCTCTCCGTCCTGGAGGCGGCGCAGAACGGCTGCCCCCTCGTCCTCTCCGATATCCCGACCTTTCGCGAATTGTGGGACGGCGCCGCGACCTTCGTTCCGGCACACGACGATGCTGCGGCGTCCCGCGCCGTCGCCGCCCTGTCCGCTGATCCGGCCGAGGCCGGAGAGCGCGCCCGCGCCCGCGCCGCCCGCTACACCGTGGAGGCCACGGCCGCCACGACCCACGCCCTCTACGCAGAACTTCTCCGCCGCCGGAGCGCCGCATGAGGATCGTCTACTTCACCCATTCCCTTGCGTCCTGCTGGAACCACGGCAACGCGCATTTCCTGCGGGGCGTGCTGCGCGACCTCGTCGCCCGCGGCCACGACGTCCGCGCCCTGGAGCCTGTCGGTGCCTGGAGCCTGCAAAACCTGCTGCGCGATCACGGCGAACCCGGCCTGGACGCCTGGCGGGAAACCTACCCCGACCTGTCCTCCACCATCTTCGCAACGGATGACGACGCGGAAGCCGCGCTCGACGGCGCCGACCTCGTCATCGTTCATGAATGGAACCACCCGGCCCTCGTCGGCGCCATCGGGCGCGCCCGCGCCCATGGTGGCCGGTTCACGCTTCTGTTCCACGATACGCATCACCGGGCGGTCTCCGATCCCGACGCGATCCGCGCCTTCGACCTGTCGGGCTACGACGGCGTCCTCGCCTTCGGCGCCACGCTGGCCGAGGTGTATGAGCGTTGGGGCTGGCGCGGCCGCGTCTTCGTCTGGCACGAGGCCGCGGACCTTCGCCTCTTCCAGCCCCCGGCGATCGCGACGGATCGCGACGGCCTCGTCTGGATCGGCAACTGGGGCGACGGCGAACGCACTGCGGAGTTGGAAGACTACCTCCTCCGCCCCGCGCAGCGCACCGGCCTCCCGCTCTCGGTTCATGGTGTCCGCTACCCGGACGAAGCCCTGGCGCTGCTGTCCCGCTACGGCGCGACCTATCGCGGCTGGCTGCCGAACGCCCGCGCGCCGGAAGTCCTGTCGCATCACCTCGCGACCGTGCACGTACCCCGAAGCTTCTACACCCGCGTCCTGCCCGGCATCCCGACCATACGCGTCTTCGAAGCGCTGGCCTGTGGCATCCCGCTGGTCTCCGCGCCCTGGAGCGACAGCGAAGGCCTGTTCCGCGTCGGCACCGACTTCCTGATGGCGCGCACGCCGGCGGAAATGGAACAGCACCTCCGCGCCATCCGGCACGATCCCGCGCTCCGCGCCTCACTCGTCTCACACGGGCTGGAGACGATCCGCGCCCGCCATTCCTGCACCGATCGCGTGGACGAACTCCTATCCATCTTCGCGCGCCTCGGCGCGCCCGCCGCAACGGAGGCCGTCGCATGACGCTGACCGTGAAGATCCCGATCGAGGAGGTCCGGCGCCGGGCCGAATCCCTCGGCGACTGGTTCCACAACCTTGACCTCGGCGGGGTGAAGACCGCGCCGAATCACTTCCTGCACGACTATCCCGCGACGAAGTTCCGCGGCTTCGCCCACGTGATCCCGGAGGACCTGACAGGCAAGTCGGTCCTCGATATCGGCTGCAACGGCGGGTTCTATAGCCTTGAGATGAAGCGTCGCGGCGCATCGCGCGTGCTGGGCATCGACAGCGACGACCGCTACCTGGCCCAGGCCCGCTTCGCCGCGGAAGCCACGGGCATGGACATCGAGTTTCGCCGCCTCGACGTCTACGACGTTGCGGCCCTCGGCGAACGCTTTGATCTCGTCATCTTCATGGGCGTCCTCTACCATCTCAGACACCCGCTGCTGGCGCTCGACCTGATCCACGAGCACGTCGCCGGCGACCTCCTGCTCTTCCAGTCTCTGCAGCGCGGATCTGCGGACGAATACGAGAACCAGGAGAACTACGACTTCTCCGAGGAGTCGCACTTCGACGACCACGCCTACCCAAAGCTCCACTTCGTCGAGCGCTACTACGCGGGCGATCCGACGAACTGGTGGATCCCGAATGCCGCCTGTGCGGAGGCCATGCTCCGCTCCGCCGGCTTCGAGGTGGCGGAGCATCCGGAACGCGAAGTCTACCTCTGCCGCCGCGTCACGCCGCCCTCCCTCGACGGCGCCGTTTACCCCGCGAAGGGTGTCATCAAGGAAGCCTTGGCCCGATGATCGAAGCCGCGATGATCTGGAACGAGCCGAACAACAAGTCCCACTGGGACCCCGAGCTCGATCCGCGCTGGGAGAAGTTCGGGGCCATGGCGAAGCTTGCGGGACGCGCCATCCACCAGGCCAACCCACGCATCACCCGCGTCCTCGGTGGCATGTCCCCGATCGACCCGTCCTTCGTGAACCTCATGGCGGGCTACGGCGCGCTCGATCACATGGACGCTGTCGCCGTGCACGGGTTCCCGCTGGACTGGAATCTCTGGAACATCCACGAGTGGCCAGGCAAGCTTGAGGAGATCAAGGCCGTTACCGACAAGCCTGTCTGGGTCTCGGAAGTCGGCATCTCCACCTTCGGCGCCGAGGAAGTCCAGGTCTGGGGCCTGGAGACTACGGCGAAGCACCTGATCGGCCGTGCCCCGCGCGTGCAGTGGTACTCCCTCTACGACCTGCCACAGGCCTGGGGCGCGACGACCCGCCACAGGGAAGCGGAAGGCTCCTCCTACTACCGCCATTTCTACATGGGATTGCTGCGCGAAGACGGCTCGCCGAAGCCTGCCGCGGACATCTTCCCCCGCTTCGCGCCGGAGATGGGCCTCGTGCAGTGGTTCCATTTCGAGGATCATCGCCTCGACGACGCCGTGCGATGGATGAAGAAACTCGGCGTCACCTACCTCCGCACCGGCCTGTCCTGGGCCGACTACTACCGCCCCAATGCGTTGGATTGGTTCGACCGGCAGATGGAGGCACTGGCCGACTTCGACGTGACCGTCACCTTCTGCTTCACGCCGGAGGACCGAGGCCCCGGGCAGCACCACACCTCCCCTCCCTACGATCCTCAGGAATTCGCCGATTTCTGCTCGGAGATGATCCACCGCTACGCCCCGGCCTCCGCCTCCGCCGAACCCGTGCCGGCATGAGCGCCGCGCTGAGACTGGCCCCGCAGATGCGCGCGGCGGTCCTGACCGGCCCCGGCACGCTGCGCCTGGCAGAAGCGCCGCTGCCGAAACCCGGGCCGGGACAGGTCCGCCTGCGCCTGGAAGGCTGCGGCGTCTGCGCCTCGAACCTCGTTCCGTGGTCGGGCCCGGACTGGATGCAGTTCCCGACCAAGCCCGGCGACCTCGGCCACGAAGGCTGGGGCGTGGTTGATGCGCTGGGCGACGGAGTGTCGAGCGTCGCCGTCGGCGACCGCGTCGCCGCACTCTCCTATAAGGCCTACGCCACGCACGATATCGCCGAAGCCGAAGCGGTCGTCCGACTTCCCGCCACCCTCGCCGGCGAACCCTTCCCCGGTGAACCCTTGGGTTGCGCCTTCAACATCTTCCGTCGTGCGGAAATCCGCGCCGGCATGACCGTCGCCATTCTCGGCATCGGCTTCCTCGGCGCAATACTGACGCGCCTCGCGACCGATGCCGGCGCGCGCGTCATTGCCATCTCGCGCCGCCCCTTCTCCCTCGACGTCGCCCGCGACTTCGGGGCAGCCGAGACAATCCCGATGGAGGATCACCACGGCATCATCGGCCGCGTGAAGGACCTCACCGACGGCCAGTTCTGCGACGTGGTGATCGAAGCCGTCGGCAAGCAATGGCCCCTCGACCTCGCGGCGGAGATCACGAAGGAACGCGGCCGCCTCGTCGTCGCCGGCTACCACCAGGACGGTCCGCGCCAGGTCAACATGTGGCTCTGGAATTGGCGTGGCCTCGACGTGATCAACGCCCACGAACGCGACCCGAACATCTATGTACAGGGCATCCGCGAAGCCGTGGACGCCGTGGCCAACGGCCGCCTCGACCCGCGCCCGCTCTACACCCACCGCTTTCCGCTCGACCGCCTGGACGAGGCATTGGACGCCACGCGCGACCGCCCCGACGGCTTCCTGAAAGCCCTGGTGATTCCGTGAGCGCGGCCCTGAAAGCGATGCCCGCCAAACCGCGCCTGGGCTTCCTCGGCGTCGGCTGGATCGGCCGTCACCGTATGGGCGCCATCGCCGAGACGGGCATCACCGAGATCGCCGCCGTCTCCGACCCGTCCGACGACATGGCCCGCGCCGCCGTCGAACTCGCGCCCGGCGCGGAGATCCTCCCCGACCTCGACGCCCTCCTCGCCGCCGGCCTCGACGGCATCGTCATCGCCACTCCCAGCGCCCTGCATGCCGAACAATCCATCCGCGCCCTGGAACGCGGCGTCGCCGTCTTCTGCCAGAAGCCGCTCGGCCGCAACGCGGCGGAAGCGCGTGCGGTGGTCGACGCCGCCCGCGCCGCGGACCGCCTGCTCTCCGTGGACCTGTCCTACCGCCACACCGCCGGAATGGTCGCCATCCGCGACCTGATCGCGCGCGGCGAACTCGGCCGCGTGTTCGCCGCCGATCTCACCTTCCACAACGCCTACGGCCCGGACAAGCCGTGGTTCTACGACCCCGCGCTCTCCGGCGGCGGCTGCGTCATGGACCTCGGCGTCCATCTCGTGGATCTCGCCCTCTGGGTCCTCGACTTCCCCGCCGTCACGCGCGTCGAATCGCACCTCGTGGCCGGGGGCGAACCACTCGCCGGACGCACCGACCGCGTGGAGGACTACGCCGTCGCGACGATGGAACTCGCGACGGGAACCGTGATCCGCCTCGCCTGCTCCTGGCGCCTCCAGGCCGGTCAGGATGCCGTGATCGCCGCCGCCTTCCACGGAACCGACGGCGGCGCCGCGCTGACGAACGTCAACGGCTCCTTCTACGACTTCGTCGCCGAACGCTACCGCGGCACCGCGCGCGAAACCCTCGCCGCCCCGCCCGACGCCTGGGGCGCACGCGCCGCCGCCGACTGGGCCACCCGCCTCGCGGCCGGCGCGCGTTTCGACCCGGCCTGCGAGTGGCTGGTCCAGGTCTCTGCCGTCCTCGACCGCATCTACGCCCGCTGACGCCCGGCTTCGTGCGGCCGGCCCCGCTTGTCCCGGGCCGACCCCCAAGCGATCTTCCGGATACGCGCCGGAAGGAGCAGGGAGGAACCGAACGCGATGATGCACAGGCGAACTCTCGCCGCGGCCGCCCTTCCCCTCGTGCCGGCAGCGCAGGCCCAGCCGACCTACCCCGATCGTCCGATCCGCCTGATCACCACGATCCCGCCCGGCGGCGCGCCCGACGTCGCGGCGCGAATCCTCGCACAGTCCCTCACCGAACGCCTGCGCCAGCCTGTGGTCGTGGAAAACCGCCCCGGCTCCAATGGCCTCATCGCTGCCGATGCCGCGGCCAAGGCGCGCCCGGACGGCACCACGCTCCTCTTCGCGCAGGACACGGTCTTCGCCGTGAACCCGTGGATCTACGAACGCCCGCCGGTGAACGTCGCGACGGACCTTATTCCGGTCGCCAGCGTCGCCTCCAACCAGTTCCTCCTCGCGATCAATCCGCGCCTCCCCGCCCGCACCCTCGCGGAGTTCGTGGACCTCGCCCGTCGGAGCGACCCGCCGCTGGCCTATGCGTCCGGCGGCTCCGGCTCCCAGCACCAACTGGCGATGGAAATGCTGATGCGCCGCGCCGGCATCAGCCTCCTCCACGTGCCCTTCCGCGGCGGAACGCCGGCGGTCACCGCGACCGTCGCCGGCGACACCGTCGCCGTCTTCTCCGGCACCTCCTCCGCCCCGCTCGTGCGCGATGGTAAGCTCCGCGCGCTCGCCGTCACGGGGCCGCGCCGGTCAGACGCCTTCCCCGACCTCCCCACGATCGCCGAGACCTACCCGGGCTACGAGGTCACGATCTGGCTCGGCCTCTTTGCCCCCGCCGGCCTGCCCGCGCCGATCCTGGCGCGGCTGCGCGAGGAGACGCAGGCCGCCCTCCAGGACGCTGACCTGCGCGCGCGTCTCGAGGCCGCCGGCGGCCTCGAGCCCTTCGCGACCACGCCCGAGGCCTTCGCAGCTCTCATCGCCGCGGACCGGGAGAAGTATGGCGCGCTCATCCGCGAAATCGGCATCAAGGTCGAGTAGAGCCGCCTCCGCCGGCCGGCGCCGGCGCCGGCCCGGCACCCCGGATCGCCATCGGCCCACTTCACTCCCGCGGCGGTCGCGCGGCATAGACCCCTCGGACCCGACGGACACCGCCGACGCCCGGGTCCGCCCACCGGAGCGCCCGTCCCTTGCCCAACATTCCCATCACCGTCGCGCTGTCCGAATACGACCACGTCCGCGACGTCCTCGATGGCACGGTGCCCGTGCCCGGCGCCGACCTGACGGTCCTCCGCATGCCGGTGGAGGAGATCTTCTACCGCTTCACCTTCCACCGCGAATGGGACGTCTCCGAGATGTCCTTCGCAAAGGTCGTCTCCCTCCTCTCCCAGGGTGACGACACGCTCGTCCCCATCCCCGCCTTCGTGTCGCGGATGTTCCGCCATTCGTCCTTCTACGTCCGCGCGGATTCGGACCTGACCGACCCGTCGCAGCTCGCCGGCAAGCGCGTCGGCGTGCCGGAATGGGCCCAGACCGCGGCGGTCTATTCGCGCGGCATCCTCGCCCACCACCACGGCGTGGACCTCGCCTCGATCCACTGGCACCAGGCCGGCGTGAACGACCGCGGGCGGGTGGAGAAGGTGAAGCTCGCCCTGCCCGAGGGGCTGCGCCTCACCCCCGTCCCCGACCGCTCGCTGTCCGAGATGCTGCTGGCCGGCGACCTGGACTGCGTCCTCTCCGCCCGTCCGCCGGCCCCCGTTTCCGACGGCCGCTTCCGCCGCCTCTTCGCCGACTACCGGGCAGCCGAGGAGGACTTCCTCCGGCGCACCGGCATCTTCCCGATCATGCACGTCGTCGTCCTGCGGCGGGACCTCTACGAGCGGCACCGCTGGATGGCGCTGAACCTGCTGAACGCGCTGGAGACCGCGAAGGACCGCTCCCTCGCGCGCCTGAACGACGTCACCCTCTCCTACTTCCCGCTCCCCTGGACCGCCGAGCGCGGCCGCGAAGCCCGCGACCTGATCGGCGGCGACGGCTGGCCCTACGGCATCGAGCCGAACCGCGCGACGCTGGAGGCCTTCACCACCTGGGCACACGAACAGGGTGTCTGCCACCGCCGACTCACGCCGGAAGAGATCTTCGCGCCGGAGACCCGGTCCCGCTTCAAAGTATAGCGGAGGCCCGCCGCGGGCCGCAGCCAGGTCCCGACGTGGCGCCGCGTCCACCGCTGCCCTGGCGCACCGCGCGTCAGGGCCGCGTGGAGCGACCATACGCCGCCGTGCGCAGCGCCCGGGACTCTGCGGGCAGCGCCTCGCCGAACCGCTCCGCCTCGACGCGCTTCGCCTCCCGCGCCCGATATTCCGAGACCTCGGCCAGCAGCCGGTCCCTTTCCCGCATCGCCGCGCGCCCGTCCCGCCGCGCCCGCATCCCCGCCGACCACGCAACGAAGGCGCCAAGCAGGAAGGCCACCGCCGACACGGCCAGGACCGCCATCGCGAGCGGCGCCTGCCAGACGAGGTCGAAGGGCCACAGCGTCACCGGCACCGGCGCCATGTTCGACAAGGCAAAGAGGATCAGCAGGACCAGCAGCGGCCCGATCAGCAACAGGCGCCACATGGCCCCGGCCTCCTTCCTGAGATGCGTCCGGCCCCGTTTTGGGCCCGACGGCCGCGGGCATCAACGGGTCCGGCGTTCCGCATGCGCGGCCGCGGACCCGCTGCTCCTCCGGGAGACAGGTCCCGGACGGCGCCGTCCGGGCGGCACGGCCAGCGGGGGCCTGACAGCCGGCACCTGCCGTGTATCGGATCACCCATCGGGGGCGCAGGAACCGGGCCACGCGCCTGGGGTCTCCCGCACACCCCACCGGCAGACCGGCTTATCCCTCCACCGAAACGGGCACCCGCCGCGACGCGCGCTGCAACGGGCCGCCATTCACCCGTTCCCGCAACTCCTTGCCCGGCTTGAAATAGGGCACCGCCTTCCCGGCCACCGCCACGGACTCGCCAGTCCGCGGATTCCGCCCCGTCCGCGCATCCCGCCGCTTGGCCGAGAAGGCACCGAAGCCGCGCAGCTCCACTCGGTCGCCGCGGGACAGCGCCGCCGTGATCTCGTCGAAGATCGTGTTGACGATCATCTCGGCATCGAGCGGCCGGAGATGCGGGTTCGCTTCCGCGAGGGCGGCTATCAGCTCCGACTTGGTCATGCTCCCCCCGCCCTGCCCGCCGGGCCGCATCGGTTCCGCCCCAGCGGCCGGAACCGACCGCGGCGAGGACGGGCCGAGTGCCTTCACCGCGCCGCGCTCGCACCCCTCCAGGTCCCCGGAGGCTGCCAAAGCGCCCGGATGCCGTCAACGCCAACCCCTTCAAGCACAAAGGTTTTCAGCGCCCGCGCCACGCCCGCGGCCATCCCCTCCCCGAAGGCTTCCGCGAGGCTTGCACCGAAGGCGCGATCCGTCAGGTCGCGCGTCCGGAGGTCGCGAACTGGCACCTCGCGCGCGATCCCGTGTGCCGTTGCCAGGTGGCCGCGCGCCTCCGCCTCGCCCCCGATCGCGTCCACCAGCCCGAGCGAGACGGCCTGCCGCCCCGTCACGACGCGACCGTCCGCGATCTCCCGCACCCGCTCCTCCGGTATGTTGCGACCGCGCGCGACCATCCCGACGAACTGCGAATGCAGGTCCGACACCACGGCCTGCAGCGCTGCCCGCCCTTCCTCCGTCAGCGGCCGGAAGGGGGGGCTGGTCCTTCAGCGGACCGGACGTGATGGCCTCTGCGCCCACCCCCAGCCGCCGCAGTGCCTCGCTCGCCTCGAAGGATTGCAGCAGGACGCCGATCGAGCCGGTGACCGTCCCTTCCCGCGCCCAGATCCGCTCGGCCGGCATCGCGATCATGTAGCCGGCCGAGGCCGCCGTGCCTGTCAGCGTCGCCACGACCGGCTTACCCGCCTGCCGAAACCGCGACAGCGCGGCATGGAGCGACTCACCCCCGCGACCGTCCCGCCCGGGCTGTCCACGACGAGGATCAACCCCCGGACCGAGGCATTGCGCGCGGCACGGTCCACCGCCTCCACCAGCCGCCTGTCCTCGGCGATCGTGCCGCTCACCGTCAGCCGCAGCAGGTGCGGCCCGCCGAACCCGGCGAAGGCGCCCCCTCCAGCAACTCGTTCCGCGCCAGCACCATCCCGATCCCGAGCAGAACGAGAAGCACGGCCGCCCCCCGCCACCAGCCGCGGCTGCGCTTCAGCCGGCGCCGATCGAGCAGCAGGTCGGCCTCCAGGCCTGAACCGGACCCCGGCAGCGGATCCGGACGCGGAAATGGGGAAGGGGTGGGCATGCCTCATCCTACATCCGGTCGCCCCCGGATGTCGTCGGCTCGGGCGGGCGCTAGCACGCTGTTTTCCTGCTCGAACCGAGGCAGGCATAGGCACCCGCTATCGGCAGCGTGCCGGGAGCGTCCGGCCGGGCGCCAAGGGAAGACCGACGCCTTGCCGGCCGCTCCGCTCCCTCCTTTGGGCGGGCGGCTGATCTGCCCCCTCCCCCCTGCTTGTCCGGGACGCTATAGTCCTCCTGACCCGCCCCCGCCCCATCAGGCGCGACGAGAGACGCATGACCGCACCACGCCCCGCCATCCTCCTCGCTACGCTGGCCTGGACGTCGCTCGCCTTGCCGGCCTTCGCCCAAACCCCAGCCCCTTCGAGCGCGCGGGAAGTCCGGTCCCGCGCCGTCGCGAATTCGGTCACCCCGCCCTCCACCGGCGACGCGACCTGCGACTCCGCCGTGGCAGCCTGGCGCGCCTGCATCGCCGCCTCGCCAAAGGCCGAGGCCGACCGCCGTCAGGCCAATACCGAGGTCGATAAGTTCGTCCGCGACGTCTACGACGCGCGAGGTCCCCACCGCGAAATGCTCATCCGCGCCTGCGGCCCGACCGCCCAGGGCTATCGCACGATGGTCGAGAACGGCACCTGCGCCGGCAACATCACCGGCGCCCGCGACGACCAGTCCACCCGCGTCGGCTCCCCGGCCGCAGCCGTGGCGGAACAGGCCCGGCGGCAGCGCTGAGCGCAGTCCGGTAAAGGCCCGTTGGGGTGGTGCTGGTGACTCCGGAGGAAGGCGCTGCCTTCCTCCGGATCTCCATCCGCCAGGGGACGCGTTCCCTGGACCCCACTCTGTAGACCACCCCTCAGCCCGGGGGCGCCTTCTTCCACATCGCGGGTCCAAGGGCGCGTTCGCCCCTGGTGGGTGGTGGGTCCGGGAGGAGGGCAACGCCCTCCCCCCGGGGCCACGCGCGTTACCCCAACAGGCCCCTACCGAACCGCGCTCAACGCAGGCTGCAGGCATGACCCGCCGCGGGCCAGCACCGACGACCAGTCGCGGATGAGGCGGGCGTAGGCACGCCCGACGGCGCGGGGACGGCGGTCCAGGTCGTAGAGGCCACGCGGGTTCACTTGGCCGCGGTGCTCGCGCAGCGCCGTGTCCCAGTCGATCTGGTCGGTCAGCGAGTACCATGTGAAGCCCAGCAGCGGCACGCCGTCGGCGCGGAGGCGCATGACGCCGGCCCACTGCTTCCACAGCCAGCGCTCCGCCTCGTCGCCGTTCGGGCCCTCGTCGCAGTTGGTCTCGGTGTGCATCACGGGCAGGCGGTAGCGTTCGTGATAGGCACGGGTGACCGGGGCGTAGCCGAAGACCTCGCCGGCCCAGCGGCTCCCGCCGTCCTCGCGGATCAGGTGCTCGTTCGTCGCGTACCAGTCATTGCCCATGATGCAGTGCGGGCGCAGGTCGGCAGCACCCATGAAGAAGCGGTAGTCGTCGCGCGTCAGGCCGTTGTCGAGGAGGAACTCGTACATCGTGCTGTCCACGCGGTGGCCGTAGTTCAGGTCGAGCGTGAGGAAGCGCTCGCCGTTGCGGAACTCCGCATGGTGCAGGGCGCGCGGGCATTCGGGGTGGAAATGCTCGGTGGACTCCGACTGCACGAAGAGCGCGTCGGGCCGCACCGCGAGGATCGCGCGCATTGCCAGCACGTTGGCCCGTACGATGTTCCGGATCGCCGTGACGTAGGACTGGTCGTCGCACCGGTGCTCGTTCCACCAGCCGTACTTCGCCGAGAAGACGGCTGTGATGAACATCTCGTTCACCGGGGTGTAGAGCTGCACCCAGGGAAAGCGCTGCGCGAAGGCGCCGGCGTAGTCGGCGAAGACCTCCGGGAAGTCCGGGTTCTGGAAGTCGCCGATGAAGTCGGGAACGCCGAAATGGCAGAGGTCCACGATCGGCGTGATCCCGTGCCGGCGCAGGCCCGCGAAGGTCTCGTCCGCGAAGGACCAGTCGTGCCGGCCCGGTGCCAGCAGCGTGCGGTGCAGCTGCGGGCCGTAGCGCAGGAACCGGCAGCCGACCTCGCGCACGAGGGCGAAGTCCTCCTCCCATCGCACGTCGTGGCCGCATTCGACGATCTGGTCGCGGCGCACGCCGTGCACGACGGGGGCGCTGTTCTCGATGCCCGTCGCGAACAGGAAGCCGGGCTGGCCGCCGGCCGCGACGGCCGCCTCGGCGGGCGAGAACTCGAGGGCGTCGAGCATGGAACTGCCTCAGGCCAGGGAGGGGTAGGGCTCCCGGATCACGGACACGTTACCAGCGCCCTGATCCCGGGCTAAAGCACAATCACACGCTCGGGAGGTGAAGTTTCGTTTCCGTCACGCCGGCCAGGCTGCGTCGGGATCGAGCGGATAGACCGGCCGCGGCAGGCCCTGGAACGCGAAGCGCGAGAGGACGGGGCTGACGAAGCCGGGACCGTCCACCTCCCAGACCCGCTCCTCCGGCGCGTAACCGGCGAAGCCCGCCCTGAAATGGCCGCGCGACTTCACGACGATGATCCGTGCCGCAGCGGGGTCAACACCCAGCAACTCGAACTGCGCGGGGTCGAGGCACTGGCGGCGCAGCGACCCGACGACGACCCGTAGGCCGCTTCCCTCCAGCTCCAGCAATGCGCTCGGCCCGAGCGAGAAGGCGCGCCCCGCGATGGTGCCACGACGGCCGACCCCCTGGCCGTCCGACAGGCGCCGCACGATGGCGCGCGCGGCGAACCGGTCCGCGAAGGGTGACGGCGTGCGGTTGAACACGGCCTCCAACGCCGCACCCTCGCCGGCGGCGTGCGCCTCTGCCGCCAACACGGGGTCCACGAAGACGCCGAGGATGACGCCTCTTGCGCCCGCCCCATGCAGCGCCGCCAGCAGTTCCGACGTGTTGCCTCCGCCGCCCCCGCCCGGATTGTCCGCCACATCCGCCAGGATGAGGGGCGAACGTGACGGGTCGGCCCCGGTCGCGACGGCCTCTGCCACCGCGTCGGGGATCGGGGTCAGGTCGCGCCGGAAGCGGTGCCGTTCGTCCCAGATGCCGCGGGCCAGCCGCTCCGCCGCCGCCCGCGCCTTGCCACCCTGCCCCGCCCGCGCGGCCACCCAGATGCAAAGGCCGCATTTCGCGATGTCCGTGAACACGAAGCCGCCGGTGACCGAGACGTTCAGGATATCCGGATCCGCCGCCCGCAGCCGCTCGCCCTCACGGATCGCCTGGGCGTAGGGCAGGCCGCCGTCGCTGAGCAGCGTCACGGTCGGGGGCGTCAGGGGCAGGCGGATGAAGGCCACGTCCGGCCGTGCCTCGCCCGCCAGCCGCGCACGGATCGCGTCGGCGGCCTCCGCGGCGCGTTCGCGCATGTCCACGTGCGGGTTCGTGCGGTAGCCGATCAGCAGGTCGGCCAGCGCGATCTGCCGGTCCGAGACGTTGCAGTGCAGGTCGAGCGTCCCGACGACCGGCACCTCCGGGCCCACGACCTCCCGCACCATCGCGAGGATGGTGCCGTCCGTGTCGTCGTCCTCCGCCGCGCGCGACGCGCCGTGGTTCGCGAAGTAGACCGCATCCACCGCGCCCGCCACCTCCAGGCGGCGCCGGACCTCGGCCAGGAATCGCGCGTACAGCCCCCGTTCCATCGTCCCGCCCGGCGGCGCGGCGATCGCGATCAGCGGCACCGGCTGCCAAGGTCCGGTCTCATCCATGCGGCGATAAAAGCCCGGGAACTCCGCCGGCATCTCCGTCACCGCGCCGCGGGCCGAGTGCGTGATCGCCTCGCCCTCCACCCAGCACTGCTGTTCGAAGTCACGTCGCGTCGTGGGCGGGGAAAAGGCATTCACCTCGAGATGCAGGCCGAGGATCGCGACGCGCGGCGGGTGCGGCATGCCAGGAGTAGAGGCGTCCGCGGCGGCCCTGTCGAGGCGATCAGCCCGGTGCGTCGAGGAACCGGCGGAGGCGCAAAGCCGCGTCCTCCGTCGCCGCCGGGTCGGGACGGATGACGTGCCCGAAATACACGCGGCCCGTGCCCCGCGAATCGAAGGCATGCGTCACGCCGGGATAGACCTGGAGCAAATACAGGCCGAACTCCGGCCGCCACGCCGCCCGGAGCGCCTGGCACCGATCCGCCGGCGTCCAGTCATCCGCATCGCCCGTCAGCACGAGCAACGGGCTGGCGAGGGGGGCCCCCGTGCGCGGGCACCAGGGATAGAAGGCCACCACGGCCGCGAAGGGTGCGGCCCCGTTCCGCTCGGCCGCAGTCCGGGACGCGACGACGAGCGCCGTGCTGCCCCCGTGCGAAAACCCGACCGCCGAGACGCCGTCCGGCCGCACATCGGAACGGGACCGGAGAAAGGCCGCGGCGGCGAAGGCGTCTTCCGCCCGCTCGCGCGGCGAGACGTTCACCCCGTCCCGCGGCGCGCTGCCGCCCGCCTCGCGACAGACGTTCCGCACGCCGCGCGGCCCGAAACTGTCGAGGACGAGGGCCGCATAGCCCCACCCGGCCAATTGCGCGGCCCAACGGCGGACGGTCGGCGTGATGCCGGAACAGCCATGCAGCAGGACGACGGCGGGATGTGGCCCCTCGCCGCGGGGCAGGTGCAGAACGTGGGGCGCGCCGCTCCCGGGCGGGCCGACCTCGCCCGGCCCGATCCGAACCGGCTGGGCCGTCGCCGGCACGGTGCAGAGGGCGAGCAGAAAGGCGACGAGCCGGACCACCGGCACCTCCAACGAAAAGGGCCGCCCCCGAGGGAGCGGCCCTATCCTAATCACCCTGTCGGGCGGATTACTCCTCGCCGACGTTCCGGCGACGGATCGCGGCGCCGAGGATGTCGCCGAGCGACGCACCGGAGTCGGACGTGCCGTACTCCTGCATCGCCTGCCGCTCCTCCTCGACCTCCTTGCCCTTGATCGTCAGGGTCAGGCGGCGCGCGGCGCGGTCCACGGCGGTCACCTTCGCGTCCACCGTCTCGCCGACGGCGAAGCGCTCGGGGCGCTGGTCGCCGCGGTCACGCGCAAGCTCGGCGCGGCGGATGAAGCCCGTCAGGACCTCGTCCACCTTCACCTCAATGCCGTTCGCCTCGACCTTGGTGACGGTGCAGGTCACGACCTCGCCCTTGCGGATCTTGTCCAGCACCTCGGCCGCCGGATCGCTCTCCAGCTGCTTGATGCCGAGCGAGATGCGCTCCTTCTCGACGTCCACGTCCAGAACCTTGGCCTTGACGATGTCGCCCTTCTTGTAGGCGCCCATCGCGACCTCGGCCGGCAGGTCCCAGGACAGGTCGGACATGTGTACCATGCCGTCCAGGTCCGGGCCGATGCCGATGAACAGGCCGAACTCCGTGATGTTCCGGATCTCGCCCTCGACCACGGAGCCCGGGGCGTTGTTCTCGAGGAACACCTCCCACGGGTTGCCCTGCGCCTGCTTGAGGCCGAGCGAAATGCGGCGCTTCGGCTCGTCCACGTCGAGGATGAGCACGTCCACTTCCTGCGACGTCGCGACGATCTTGCCCGGATGGACGTTCTTCTTCGTCCAGGACATCTCGGACACGTGCACCAGGCCCTCGACGCCCGGCTCCAGCTCCACGAAGGCGCCGTAGTCCGTGATGTTCGTCACGCGGCCGGAGAACTTGCCGTTCACCGGGTACTTCACCGCGACGCCATCCCACGGATCCGCCGCCAGCTGCTTCATGCCGAGCGAGATGCGCTGCGTCTCCGGGTTGAACCGGATGACCTGCACGCGCACCGGCTGGCCGATCGTCAGCGCCTCGGACGGGTGGTTGATGCGGCGCCAGGCGATGTCCGTGACGTGCAGCAGCCCGTCCACGCCGCCCAGGTCCACGAAGGCGCCGTAGTCCGTGATGTTCTTCACCACGCCGTCGAGGATCATGCCTTCCTTCAGGCCCTGGATCAGCTCGGAGCGCTGCTCCGCACGCGTCTCTTCCAGCACGGCGCGGCGGGAGACCACGATGTTCCCGCGGGCGCGGTCCATCTTCAGGATCTGGAAGGGCTGCGGCGAACCCATCAGAGGGCCGACGTCGCGCACCGGGCGGATGTCCACCTGCGACCCGGGGAGGAACGCGACCGCGCCGCCGAGGTCCACGGTGAAGCCGCCCTTCACGCGGCCGAAGATCGTACCGTTCACGCGCTGCTGCGCCTGGAACAGCTTCTCGAGGTTCGTCCAGGCTTCCTCGCGCCGCGCCTTCTCGCGCGACAGGACGATGGTGCCGTCCCGGTCCTCGTAGCGCTCGACGAACAGCTCGACGGTGTCGCCCGGCTTGACCTCGGGCTTGGCCCCCTGCGGGGCGAATTCACGGAGGGGAACGCGCCCCTCGCTCTTCAGGCCGACATCCACGACGGCGACGTCATCGTCGATGCGGACCACGCGTCCGGTGACGACGGAGCCTGCGAAGCCGGTATCCGGGCCAAGCGTCTCGTCGAGGAGGGCAGCGAAATCTTCCATGCCGCCGGAAGACGGGCGGTCGAGCATTGTGGCGGATGCCATGCGGTCGGTTTTTCCTGGGGTTCGGGCGCCCTCCTCTCGAAGAGGGCCGGCACCCGGGGGTCCTGCGCCCCGCTCCCGTAATGCGGGGCGGCACGTCTTGCCCGGGGTGACCGGGCCCGTGGGGGAGCGCCCGCGCATGCGAACGGACCGCGAGACCGCGGCTGCCGTCATCTAAAGATCGGCCTGCGCCCTTGCAAGCAAAACGATGACGAGCCCTTAACCTTCCGGCACCGCCCAGCCCGGCACCGCCCAGTCCGGCACTGCCCAATCCGGCCCCGCCCAGTCCGGCCGGTCGAAGCGCTGCACCTCCAGTTGGTATCCCGCGGGGTCGCGGAAGAAGAAGTGGGTCACCCGATAGTGGTCGGAATACTCCACTGCCGGCGGCACCTCGATCCCCGCCGCGGCCAGCCGCGCGTGCCAGGCCTCGACCTCCCGCGTCGCGAAGGTGAAGACCACGCCACCGACCGCCCGGGGGTTGTCCGTCGCCCGCGGGGCACGGGCACGGCAGACGCCAAGGAAGGCGCGCCCGCCTGGGGCGGCCTCATAGATCCGGCAGGTGCCCTGATCCTGCGCCAGCGGGAGTTCCAGCACCTCCTCATAGAACTGCCAGGACGCCTCGGCGTCGTCGCTGTAGAGGAAGGTGATCGCCTGTTCGAACCGCATGGCCGCCCACGGTGTCACGCCGCCGTCGCGGCGTGAAGCGCGACCCTCGCACGGCACGAAGGCGGCGAACCCTCAAGGCCGCTGATGCCCTGCATCAGCATTTCTGCTTTGCCCCAGGCACGGACCGCACGCGACAAGATGTTCGTTGCCGGGCCGCGAGAGCCGCCCGCGCGAAGGCGCCCCATGCTCCGCATCCTCGGCAAGGCCAGCTCGATCAACGTCCGCAAGGTCCTCTGGACCTGCGCCGAGCTCGGCCTCACCCCGGAGCGCGAGGATGTCAGCAGCGGCTTCGCCCCGACCGGTACGCCCGAGTTCCTCGCACTGAATCCCAACCGCCTCGTGCCGGTCCTCCTGGACGAGGCGGGCGTGCTCTGGGAATCCAACGCGATCTGCCGCTATCTCGCGAACAAGGCCGGCCGGACCGATCTCCTCCCCGCCCGACCGCGCGGCCGCGCCGTGGTGGAGCAGTGGATGGACTGGCAGGCGACGGAGCTGAACCCGTCCTGGCGCGCCGCCTTCCTCGGCCTCGTCCGCCGCGACCCCGCCCATGCCGAACCCTCCCGCATCGCGGCGGCGGTCCGCGGGTGGAACGCGGCGATGGCCATCCTGGAAGGCCGGCTCGCCCAGACTGGCGCCTACGCCGCGGGCGAGACCTTCACCCTCGCGGACATCGTCCTCGGCCTCTCCGTCAATCGCTGGCGGATGACGCCGATGGAGCGTCCGGACTGTCCGGCGATCGCCGCCTACCACGACCGGCTTCTCACCCGTCCCGGCTATCGCGAGCACGGCGCCAACGGCATTCCGTGACCAGGAGAAATCCCCCGTGACCACCCTTGACCGCGTTCCCGACGCCGAACTCCGCGCCCTCCTCGACCGCACGCGGACGGAGTACGAGGCCTTCCGCGCCCGTGGCCTCCGCCTCGACATGACGCGCGGCAAGCCGTCGCCCGAGCAGCTCGACCTCGCGAACGGGATGCTCACGCTGCCCGGCAACCGCGACTGGCACACGGAAGCCGGGGAGGACGCGCGGAACTACGGCGGCCTCCAGGGCCTGCCGGAAGCCCGCGCCCTCTTCGCCCCGGTCCTCGGCTGCCCGCCGGACCAGGTGGTGATCGGCGACAACTCCTCCCTCGCGCTCATGCATGACGTGGTGGCCTGGGCAATGCTGCACGGCGTCCCCGGCTCGTCCCGCCCCTGGACGCGCGAGGAGGCGCCCGCCTTCCTCTGCCCGGTGCCCGGCTACGACCGGCACTTCACCATCCTCGACGCCTTCGGCATCCGCGCCATCCCCGTCCCGCTGCTTGGGAACGGCCCGGACATGGACGTCGTGGAAGACCTCGTCCGCGACCCCGCCGTGAAGGGGATCTGGTGCGTCCCGCGCTACTCCAACCCGACCGGGGAGATCTACGCGGAGACGACGATCCGCCGCCTCGCCGCGCTGCCGGCCGGCGCCCCGGACTTCCGCCTGTTCTGGGACGATGCCTACGCCGTCCACCACCTGACGGAGCGGCGCCACGCCATCGCCAACATCCTCGACCTTACCGCGGAGGCCGGGCACCCCGACCGGGCCTTCCTCTTCGCCTCGACCTCCAAGGTCACGCTGGCGGGCGCCGGCCTCGCGCTCTTCGCCTCCTCCCCCGCGAATGTCCGCTGGTTCCTTGCCCGCGCGGCGGTGCGCACGGTCGGGCCGGACAAGCTGAACCAGCTGCGCCACGTGCGCTTCCTCCGCGACATGGAGGGGCTGCACCGCCACATGGACGCGCACCGCGCCGTCGTCGCGCCGCGCTTCGACGCGGTGCATGACGCGCTGACGGCCCGCCTCGGCGGCCTCGGCATCGCCCGCTGGACGAAGCCGGAAGGCGGCTACTTCATCACGGTGGACGGGCCGGACGGCACGGCACGCCGCGTCGTGGCCCTGGCGAAGGAGGCCGGGCTCGGCCTGACCCCGGCCGGCGCGACCTGGCCCGGCGGCGTGGACCCCTATGACCGCACGCTGCGCCTCGCCCCGACCTACCCGTCCCTCCCCGATGTGCGCGTGGCGGCGGAGGGCATTTCCCTCTGCATCCTCCTGGCCGCGTTGGAACGCGGGGCCGCGGCGCGGGCCCCGGCGGAAACCGCGGCATGAACGTCCAGCGCCTCGCCGCCTTCTCCGACGGCAACGCCGGCGGCAACCCCGCGGGCGTCGTCCTGCTCGACGCCCTGCCGGACGCGGCGACTATGCAGCGCGTCGCGGCGGAGGTCGGCTATTCCGAGACCGCCTTCGCCGTGCCGGAGCATGACGCCTGGCGCGTCCGCTACTTCGCGCCGGCGATGGAAGTCCCCTTCTGCGGCCACGCGACCGTCGCGCTCGGCGCCGCGCTGGCCCGGCATGCCGGCGACGGCACCTACCGCCTGCTGCTGAACGAGGCGGAGATCACCGTGGAGGGTCGCCGCGACGGGCCGCTCACCGCGGCGGCGCTGCAATCCCCGCCGACGTCGAGCGAACCCGCCGACCCCGCCCTCGTCGCGGCCGCCCTCGGGTTGTTCGGCTACGACGGGGCCGACCTCGACCCGCGCCTCCCGCCCCGAACGGCCCAGGCCGGTGCGCGCCACCTCCTGCTCGCGCTGCGCGACAGGCGCGGCTGCGCTCCATGTCCTACGACCTCGCGGCGGGGCGCGATCTGATGACCCGCGCGGGCCTCGTCACCATCGCCCTGGTCCAGGCGGAGTCGGACACCCTCTTCCATGCCCGCAACGCCTTCGCGGCCGGCGGCGTGTCGGAGGACCCCGCGACCGGCGCCGCGGCCGCCGCCTTCGCCGGCGCCCTCCGCGACGCGGGCTGGCCGCACGGCCCCGCGATCCGGATCGTGCAGGGCGAGGACATGGGCGTGCCGTGTCGCATCCACGCGGCGATCCCGTCCCTCCGGGGGACCAGCATCCGCGTTTCCGGAACCGTGCGGGAGATCGGTTGAAAGGGCCCCATGCGGAGCGGAACCGCCCGGGGCGGAGAAGCCGCGCTTCGAAGGATGACCCGGCCCCAGTGATGCCGACGATGGTCGGCCTGGAACGGGTCGAGCCCCGTCAGCCCCGCGCCGCCCTCACCACGTCCAGCGCGCGCCGGAGCACCTCCTCCGGGCCCAGCGCGGTGGTGTCGAGGATCGCGGCATCCTCCGCCGCCCGCATCGGCGCCGCGTCGCGCGCCGCGTCCCGCGCATCCCGTACCGCCATTTCGGCAGCGACCTCCGGCAGCGGGATCTCCTCCCCCGCGCGGCCCGTTCCCGCCAGCGCCGCTGCGCCCGCGCCTCCGCCGAGGCGGTGACGAAGAGCTTCACCGTCGCGTCGGGAAAGACGACGGTGCCGATGTCCCGCCCGTCCAGCACCGCGCCGCGACGGCGCCCGAAGACGCGCTGGAAGTCCAGCAGCGCGGCGCGGACGCCCGGTATGGCCGCGACCTGGCTCGCGCCCTGGTCCACGGCGGGCGACCGCAAGTCGTCCCGCTCCAGGTCGGCAGCGTCGAGGGATCGCGCGGCGGCCTCGGCTGCGACGGGGTGCGTCGGCAGCCCGCCAGTCGCCAGCACCCGTGCGGCCACCGCGCGGTAGAGCAGCCCCGTGTCGAGGTAAGGAACTCCGAGCTCCGCCGCGAGCCGCCGGGCCAGCGTCCCCTTGCCCGCCGCCGCCGGCCCGTCCACCGCAATGATCAGGGGCGCATCGGGTTCCCCGGCCATCCGCTGCGCCGCCAGGGCCGCGAGGGGCGTCCCGCCCTCCTCCGTCACGCCCTCCCCCGTCACGCCCTCCCCCGTCACGCCCACCTTCATCACGCCTGGGCCGCCTCGGCCGCCATGATCGCGCCGCCGCCCGCCAGCCCGTCCATCATGGCCGCGAAGCCGGGGAAGGAGGTCTCGATGAACGCCGAATCATCCACCGCCACCGGCCGATCCGACGCCAGCCCCATCACCAGCGCGGACATCGCCAGGCGGTGGTCCATCTGCGTCGCCACCACGCCCCCGCCGGCCGCCGGCGCGCCGTTCCGGTGCAGGATGAGGTCGTCCCCCTCGACCTCCGCCGCCACGCCGTTCGCGCCGAGCAGCGCGACGGTGGCCGAGAGACGGTCGCTCTCCTTCACGCGCAGTTCGGAAAGCCCCCGCATCCGCGTCGTCCCCCGCGCGAAGGCGGCGGCCACGGCCAGCACGGGATACTCGTCGATCATGGACGGCGCCCGCCCCGGCGGCACGTCCACGCCGCGCAGGTCCGAATGGCGCGCGGTCAGGTCGCCGACGGGCTCCCCGCCCTCCAACCGCTCGTTCGTGACGGTGATGTCCGCGCCCATCTCCCGCAGCGTCGCGAAGAGGCCGGTCCGCAACGGGTTCAGCCCCACGCCCTCGATCGTCACCTCCGATCCCGGCACCAGCAGCGCGGCGACGATCGGGAAGGCGGCGGAAGACGGGTCGGCCGGCACGACGACGTTCGCCGCGCGCAGTTCCGGCTGGCCCTCCAGCTCGATCACCCGCCCGTCCCCGCGCGCCTCCACGCGCACCGTCGCGCCGAAGTGGCGCAGCATGTTCTCCGTGTGGTCGCGGGTCGCCTCGCGCTCCTCCACCCGGGTCGTGCCCCGCGCGCAGAGGCCGGCCAGCAGCACCGCCGACTTCACCTGCGCCGACGGCACGGGCACGACATAGTCCAGCGGCAGCGGATCGGCCGCCCCCTCCACCGCCAGCGGCAGCCGCCCGCCCGACCGGCCGGAGAACCGCGCCCCGCAGGCGGACAGCGGCTCCGTCACCCGCCGCATCGGCCGCTTGCGGAGAGAGGGATCGCCCGTCAGCACCGCGAAGATCGGGTGCCCCGCCAGCAGCCCGCAGATCAGCCGCGCCGCCGTGCCGGAATTGCCCATGTCCAGCACGTCCGCTGGCTCCACCAACCCGCCGACGCCGCGGCCCGCCACGCGCCAGCGCCCCTCCCCGGCCCGCTCGACCTCCGCGCCGAGTGCCAGCATGGCCGCGGCAGTGCGGAGCACGTCCTCCCCCTCCAGCAACCCCTCGATCGTCGTCTCCCCGACCGCCAGCGCCCCGAACATCAGCGCGCGGTGGGACACCGACTTATCCCCGGGCACCCGGACCCGTCCGGAGAGGGGCCGGCCCGGTCGGGCGGCGCGGAGCGGCTGGGGGGCGTGGGCGGTCATGCGGAAGGCCGGGCAGGAAGCGGGCGCGTTTGACACGCGCGCGGCGCCCGTGGCAATGCGCCGCGCCCTTTCACGACCCCCTCGGCGCGCCCCTCGGCGCGCCCCAGTCCGAAGGTCCCCATGGCCAAAGCCGAACTCGGCCTCAAGCGCACCTGTGTCGCCTGCGGCACGCGCTTCTACGACCTGACCCGCACCCCCGCCGTCTGCCCGAAATGCGGCACGGAACAGCCGGCCGAGCAGCCCCGCGCCCGCCGCGCCGCGCCGCTGCCGGAGGAGAAGCCGAAGAAGCGCGTCCCCGCCGGGGATACCCCGGACATCGAGGACGTGGACGCCGAGGAGGTCGCGGACGATGCGGCCGTCGAGGACGCGGACGACCTCGAGGACGATGACGACATCGCCGAGGACATCGCGGTCGAGGGCGGGGACGAGGAGGAGACCTGACCTCCCCGCGGCCTGACCCGCGGCCCCACCCGCAGTCCCACCGGTATCAGGCCGCGCAGCCCGCACACAGGTCGGCCGTCGCCGCCATCTCCACCTGGAAGGTCGCGTGGCCGATGCCCCTGGCGCGCGCCACCTCCGTGGCCGCGACAAGGATGGCATCCGGGTCCGCGGCCGCCCCGCGTACGAGATGCGCCGTCACCGCGGTCTCCGTCGTGCCGAGCGCCCAGACGTGGAGGTCGTGCACCGCCTCCACCCCAGGCAACCGGCGCAGCGTGTCGCCGAGCGCCGCCGCATCCATCCCGGACGGCACGGCATCGAGCGACAGGTCCAGCGCGTCGCGGAACAGCCCCCAGGTGCCCCAGGCGATGATCCCCGCGACCGCCAGCCCCGCCGCCGGGTCCAGCCCCCCCAACCCGTCAGCGCGATCAACACGCCGGAGACGACGACGCCGAGCGAGACCGCCGCGTCGGCGGCCATGTGCAGGTAGGCGCCGCGGATGTTCAGGTCGTCGTGCCGCCCGCGGTAGAACAGCGCGGCGGTCGCGGCGTTCACGGCGATGCCGGCGGCCGCGGTCCAGATGACGATGCTCGCGGGAACCTCGCCCGGCGCGCCGAAACGCCGCAGCGCCTCCGCCCCCAGCAGCGCCGCCGCGACGAGCAAGAAGGCCGCGTTCGCGAGCGCGCCGAGGATGGAGGCGCGGCGCAGCCCGTAGGTCCGCGTCGCCGTGGCGGGGCGCCTGCCGAGCCGCGCGACCCACCAGGCCAGCAGCAGCCCCGCCACGTCGCCCAGGTTGTGCGCGGCATCCGCCAGCAACGCGACGGAATCGGCGTACCATCCCGCCCCCGCCTCGATCGCGACGAAGGCGACGTTCATCGCCGCGCCCAGCGCGAAGGCACTGTCATAGTTCGCGGGGCCATGCGCGTGGCCGTGATGATGCCCGTGGTGGTGCCCGCCATGGCCGTGACCGCCTGACGGCGGCGCGGGGCGGTCCGCATGGTCGTGCGCGGCGTCATCTTGGTCGTCGTGGACGTGGTCGCCGTGGGCGTGGCTGCGGTGCACGCGGCCGGCATGATCATGGCCGGCATGATCACGGCCGTCGTGAGCGTGGTCGCCGTGGGGATGATGCGCGTGGGCCAGGACCGCCTCCTCCGCGATGGAACGCGCGGCAGAGAGCGCGGATGACCGGCGTTACGCTATTGCTCCCGCCAGCGCCGCCAGGCCCCGGCGACCGCGTCGTAGGGCAGCGCGGGCGCCTCCCGCAGCCGCCAGCGCCACTCCGCGAAGCCCGGGCCGGGCTGGGCGGCCGCCCCACCCTCCGCCGGCACCCCGGCCAGCCGTAGCAGCATGACGCAGCGCCGCAAGTGATAGCCCGAGGACACCGCGAGCACCCGCCCCACGCCGCCACGCGCCCGCAGCAGCGCCGCGACCGCGAAGGCGGAGGAAAGGGTGTCGGTGCCCGTCGGCTCCTCCAGGATGTCGGCGGGGTCGACGCCTGCTTCCTCCAGCAGGCGCCGCATCAGCGTGGCCTCGGTCGGGCCGTTCCGCCCCAGCCCGCCCGTCGGCAGGTAGAGCGGCGCGACCAGCCCCATCGCCGCCTGCGCCGCCGCGATGACCCGGCGCCGCATCGTCTCGCTCGGCGTGCCGTCCGGGCGCACCGCCGCGCCGAAGATCACCACCGCCGTGCGGAGCGGAACGTCCCCGTCACGCATCGAAACCCTCGCGTCCGACCCCGGCAACTCGTCGTGCCCCGCCCCGCGTCAAGGAAATCGTGTTCCGCCCAGTCCGCAAACCACCGCGGCGACCGGCGTTCCCGCCGCGCCTTCCGAACGGAGAACAATCATGGCGACCGACGCGCGCGAATTCTACCTCACCGGCCTCCGCAACCAGCACGCCGTGGAGAAGCAGGCGATCGAGACGATCGAGAAGCAGCTCGACCGCATGTCCGCCTATCCCGACCTGCACGCGCGCATGCAGAAGGAACTCGACCGCTCCCGCTCGCAGCAGGAGCGGCTGGAGCACCTGATGGCGGGACACGGCACCGCGCCCTCCGCCGTGAAGGAGACGGTGACCGCCGCCGTCGGCACCGTCGCCGGCCTCGTGCACATCACGGCGGACGACGAGGTCATCAAGAACGTCCTCGCGGCCATCGGCTACAAGGCCTACGAGATCGCCTCCTACAAGACGCTCATCGCCGCGGCCGACCGCGCCGGTGCTTCCGGCGACAAGTCGGTGCTGGAGACGTGCATGAAGGAGGACATGGAGATGGGCGACTGGCTCGGCGAACACCTGCCGGGCTTCGTGGACCAGCACCTGTCGCAGCACTGACCGTCGGGCGTTTCGCCCGCCGTCCCGGGAGAAGGGCTTTGCCCTCCTCCCGGACCCTCCACCCACCAGGAGGCTTGCCTCCTGGACCTCGATCTATTTGGGATGCCCTTGATCGGCGGGGTCCAGGGGACGAGTCCCCTGGCGGATGGAGGTCCGGAGGAAGCCAGCGCCTTCCTCCGGGGCCACCAGCGCGACACCCCGCGCTCAGTACCGCGGCAGCAACCGCTCGATGTAGTCCAGTTCCCCAGCCGGCCGTTCGCGCTCCGCACTGCGGCGGCGGAGTTCGTCCTGCAGGCGGCGGGTGCGGAGCTGTTCCGCCTCATCCGGCACGCGGGTATCGCCGCCTTCCTCGTTCGAGCCGTTGGCCTCGCGAAGGCGACGTCCCAGCGGGTCGCGGCCCTCGCCGAGTTCAGCCATCCGGTCCTGGCCCTCGCCGCCCTGCATGCTGCCCTCGGCCATCGCGTCGCCCTGGCCCTCGCCTTCCTCCTCGCCCTCGCCTTCCTGCGGCGGGCCGAACTGGCGGGCCATGCGCTGCGCCATCTGGCGGCCGCCCTCCGACAACTCGCGGATGGCCTGCTGCTGGTGCGGGCGGGCGTCGCGGCCTTCGGTCAGGGCCTCCGCGCTCTCGCGCATCGCCTGATCGGCGCGGCCGAGCGGGGCGGGCACCTCGCCCGTCAGGTCGCCCTGCTGCTGCATCAGTTCGCCGAGGGCGCGCCGCAGGGCACGCTGCGTCCGGGCGTCGCGGTTGGCCTCGGCCTGCGCCTCCTCCCGCTCGCGGGTCGAGGCGCCGGGGTCGGGCTGCTGGAAGGGCGGGCGCTGCGCGAAGGGCGTGAAGGGCCGGCGTTCCCGGTTGCGGCGCGCCTCCTCCGCCGTATCGCGCTGGTGGGCGCCGTCCAGGAGGCGTGACTGGCGCCGCACCATGTCGCCGACGACGCCCATCTGCTGCTGCCCGCGCTCTCGCCGCTGCCGGCGCTGCTCCTGGTTGGACTGGGCGAGTTCGCCGTTCTCCAACTGGTCCAGCATGCGCTCGAGCTCGGCGAGTTCGCGCTCCGCGTCCTCCGGACGGTCGGCGCGGTTCTGTTCCTGCATGCGGCGGGTGCGGCGATCGGCCTCGCGGCGCTGCTGCTGGCCGGTCTGCGGGTCCGGCATCACCTCGTTGTTCTCGCGCTGCAACTGCTCGGCCAGCGCGTCGAGGTGGCGGCGGATGGCGTCGCGCAGTTCCTGGATGCGGCGGTCGGCGGCGGTGCGTTCGCGGGAACGCTGCTCGCCCTGCTCGCGCTGCGCCTGTTCCCGCTGCTCCGCCCGTTCGCGCGCGGCCTGCTCGCGCTGTTCGGCACGCTCCCGGGCCGCCTGGTCGCGTTGCTGGCTCTCGGCCTGCTCGCGCTGCTCCCGCTCCGCCCGCTGCTCGGGCGTCTCGTTCGCCTCGCGGGCCTCGCGTTGCGCCCGCTGCTCCGGCGTTTCGCGGTCGCGGCCCTCGCGCGCCTCCTGCTCGCGCCGCGCTTCCTCGGCGGCCTCGCGTGAGGCGCGGTCCCGTTCCTCGCGGTCGCGGGCCATGCTCTCGCTGCGCTCGCGCAGCGCCTCGCGCAGCCGCTGGCGCGCGTCGACGAGGGCGCGGGACGTCCGGTCGGTGCGACCCTCCTCCAAGGCCAGGGCGAGTTCCCACAGCGTCTGCTGCACCTCCGGCACCGCCTCCGCCCGCGCGTCATCCTTCAGGCGGCTGCGGGAGGAGCGGAGGGCGAGGAGCGTGCCGCTGTCGCCCTCGAAGGTCTCGGGGTGCTCGGCGATCGCTTCCAGCCCGGCGGCGGCTCGCTCGCGGTCGTGCGGTGCAACGGACAGCCCCTTGCGGATGGCGATCAGGGCCTGGGCGACGGGGTGGTTGAAGCTCCGCTCCGGCAAGGTCAGCGGCGCGTCGTCCGAGGCCCCCTCTTGCGCTGCGCCGTCGCGCGCGATGAGCCGGGCGCGGACCGGCAGCCCGGCCCAGGGATGGGCGGAGAGGTCGGGCGCGGCGACGCCGCGCGGCGCCTTCGGATGGCCGGGCGGAACGGAGAGGTCGAGGGTGATCGGCGCGGCGTCGGGCCGGGCTTCCAGCCGGATCTCGGCGCGGGCCGCGGCGACGCCCCAGTCGTCCTCCGCCCGCCACGGCAGGCGGATCGCAAGGCCGCGCTGCGCGGGTGCTGGCGGCTCGGCGAAGGAAATGCGCGGCGGGGCGTCCGCCTGGACCACGAGGGACCAGGTCGCGACCTCCGCCGGCCCCTGGCGCACCGTGATCCGGCCGCCGGTGTCGAGCGTGGCCTCCGCCAGGTGGCTGCCGGCGCCGAGGGTGGTGAAGGCCCCGGCCTCCGCCCCGTCGCGCAGCAACGTGGGCGTGGCGTCGGAGGCGCCGCCCGAGAGCGCGATCCGCAGCCGGCTGCCGGCCGGGACGGTGGCGCTGCCGCCGGCGCTGTCGAGGAAGATCGGCGCTGCGCCGGTATAGGCGGGCGGCGTGACCCAGGCTTCGAGCCGGGCGCCCGGGGCGACAGGGCCGGCGACCGGCGCCGCGTCGGGCCAGAGGGCACGTCGCAGCCGTTCCGGCGCCTCGCCCCCCGCCGCGACGAAGGCAGCGAGCAGCGCGACGACGAGGGCGTGGCGCAACGCCCGCGGGTCACGGGAAGGCAGGCGCGGGCGGGGCGTTCCGACGCGGAGCGCGCGGATCCGCGCGGCCTCCCGATCCTGGTGCACCTTCCAGAGGGCGAGGGATGCCGGATCGTTCCCGGTGGGACGGTCGGCGATCGTCGTCAGCGGCCGGTGCGGCAGGCCGGAGGCCTGTTCCAACCGACGATCCGCCGCATCGTCCCGCGGCATCGCGATCCCGCGCCAGGCGCGCAGCAGCGCGAGGCCGAGGCCGGTGACGAAGAAGGCCAGGATCGCCGCGTGGACGACCGGCGGCAGGATCAGGAATACCCCGGACAGCGCCGCGACGAGGAACAGCCCGAGGACGCCGAGAACGGGCCAGGCGAGGGGCCAGAGGCCTTCCCAGAGGAGGGCGAGGCGGGCGCGCCGCCGAAGCCCGGCGAGGCGGCGAAGGGCGGGGTTCGCCCCCGGTCCCTCGGGGCGCGCCGGCCCGGTCACGTAGCGATGCCCCGGGCTGGCGGGGCGACCGGGCGGCCCGCGGCGGGCGGGCGGGCGGCGGTGCGGCGGGCGGGTGCGCGCAGGGGGGCGGTGGCGCCGCGGCGCCGCCCGCGCGCCGGAACGGCGGCCTCACGCGGCGCCTCCGTCCAGCCATTCCGGCACGCGTTGGTGCGCGATCAGTGCCTCCACGTCCTGCCGCGGGCGGATCAGGGCGGTGCGGGCGCCGTCCACCAGCACTTCGGCCGCGAGCGGCCGGGCATTGTAGGTGGACGACATGGTCGCCCCGTAGGCCCCGGCATCGAGGAAGGCGACGAGAGCGCCCGGCGGCAGGTCGGGCAGGGACCGCCCGCGGGTAAAGGTGTCGCCGCTCTCGCAGACCGGCCCGACCACGTCCGCCGGGGCCAGCGGCGCACGCAGGGCGTCCGGCGCCACGGGCAGGATCCCGTGCCAGGCGTCGTACATCGCGGGGCGGAGGAGGTCGTTCATCGCGGCGTCCACCACCACGAAACGCCGCTGGGCCCCGCGCTTCTGCAACACGACCGACGAAAGAAGCACCCCGGCCGGCCCCGCGATCCAGCGCCCTGGTTCCAGCATCACCGGCAGGCCGAGCGGGCCGAGCGTCGCCTTGATGGCGCCGGCGAGCGCCGCCGGGGTCGGCGCGATCTCGTCGCGGTAGGGGATGCCGAGGCCGCCGCCGCAATCCAGCCTTTCGACCGGCAACCCGCGGGCGATCAGCCCCTGGGCCAATTCGGCGACGCGGGCATAGGCCGCGCGGAAGCCCGCCATGCCCTCGGTGATCTGCGACCCGATATGGACCGCGAGGCCGATCGGGCGGAGGCCCGGCATCCCCGCCATCCGCGCGTAGAGGGCCGCGGCATCGGTCCAGGCGATACCGAACTTGTTCTCCGCCTTGCCGGTCGAGATCTTGGCGTGGGTCCGCGCGTCCACGTCCGGGTTGATGCGCAGCGACACCGGCGCCATCGCGCCCATCGAGCACGCGACGGCGGAGATGCGCTCCACCTCCTCCGCGCTCTCGGCGTTGATCTGCATGACGCCGTGGGAGAGGGCGAAGGCGATCTCCCCCGCGGTCTTGCCGACCCCGGAGAAGACGATGGCGCTGCCGGGAATGCCCGCGGCGAGCGCGATCCGGAACTCGCCTTCCGACACCACGTCGGCGCCCAGGCCTTCGCTGCGGAGCACGCGGAGGACGGCGAGGCTGTCGTTGGCCTTCATCGCGTAGTGGATGGAAGCGTCCAGCCCGGCGTCCCGCAGAGCGGAGAGCAGCATCCGCGCCCGGCGCCGCAGCGTGCCGGCGGAATAGACCCAGGTCGGCGTCCCATGGTCCCGCGCGACGGCGGCGAGCGGCACGTCCTCCATCACCAGCCCGTCCATCGCGTGCGCGGTCAGGTGCGGGCGGGCCGCGAGCAGGTCGGCGAAGTCGGGATCGGGCGTATCGAGCACGACGGGGGCGGGTGCGGCCATGCCCCTAGTGTGGGGTCGCGCGGGGAGTTGAGGAACCCTTTTTGGAGGCACCCGCCGGGCCCGGGCAGCCCGCCCCCGAGCGCGGCGCTGCGCCGTTCGTCAGGCAACCGTGCGACGGACGCGCTGCGTCAGGCCGGCTGCGCCGCCGCGTCCAGCAAACCTTCCGCCACGCCGCAGATCGCCGCCGCCTTGTTGCGTGATAGGCCGCCACGCCCCTGAAGCGCCAGGCCCTGGCCGAGATTGGCGAGGAACTGCGCCAGCGCCCGGATGTCCGTCCCCGGCCGCAGCTCCCCTTCCTCCAGCGCGCGGCGGAGCGCCGCGTGGAAGGATTCCTCGATCGCGCCGTTGTGGCGCTCGGTGATCGCGGTCACCTCGGCGTCGCGTCCGAACTCGACGGTCGAGTTGCAGACGAGGCAGCCCTTGAAGCCCGGCGCCGTCACCGCCTCCACCCAGGCCACCAGCACGGCGCGGACGTTGGCGAGGCCGGAGCCCGGCGCGGCCAGTTGCTCGTGCAGCCAGCGGAACTGCGTCGTGCCGTAATGATCCAGCGCTTCGAGGAACAGAGCGCGCTTGTCGCCGAACGCGTTGTACAGGCTCTGCCGCCCGATCCCCATGGCCGCCTGCAGGTCGGGCAGGCCGGTGCGCTCATAGCCCGCCGCCCAGAAGGCGCGCATCGCGTCCTCCAGCGCCTTGTCCCGGTCGAACTCGCGCGGCCTGCCGCTCATGCCGGGGAGACTGGGCTTTTTGGACCGATCAGTCAAGATTTCGCTTGATTGTGGATCGATCGGTCCATATTCCGGAGCCAGGACGTGGCCGGCATCCCGCCGCACCCGTCCCGCCGGAGACTTCACCGATGCGCCGCAGCCTCCTCGCCGCGATGGCCCTGCTCGCCGCGACCCCCGCCCTCGCCCAGACCCGTCCCGCCACGCCGGCGACGCCCCGCATGACCGAGCCGCCGGCCGCGCCCGGCACCGTCGCCTACAACACCTGGCTCGGCCGCACCTTCTCCGAGGTCCTGCTGAACGAGCGGTCGCAGGAGGAGCGTGTGCGCATCCTCAACCGCATCGTCGCCACCGACTACATCCAGCACAATCCGCTGGTGCCCCAGGGCCGGCAGGGGCTGATCGACTTCATCCCCGTCATCTACCAGTCCATGCCGGACAGCCGCTTCATCCTGCACGACGTCTTCGCGACGACGGAGCGCGTCGTCACGCGCTGGACCTGGACGGGGACGCTGACCGGCGCGCCCTTCCTCGGCATCGCCGCGCGCGGGCAGCGCGTGGAGTTCGACGTGATCGACGTCTGGTCCGTGCGGAACGGCATGCTGCAGGAACACTGGGACCAGTTCGACTGGCCCCGTGCCCTCATCCAGCTCGGCGTGCAGGGGCTGCCGCAGCCCTTCGTGGACGTGGCCGCGCGCCCGGTCAGCCGCTGACGCGACGCATCGACGCAGCCCGGGGCCCGGCGGCAACGCCGGGCCATCCCCCGCTTCCGACAGGACCTGACCCGATGACCCTCACCGTGCATGGCTGGGGCTTCAGCCCTTATGTCCGCGCCGTCCGCGCCGCGCTGAACGAGAAACGCGTGCCGCACGAGCACCGCGACATGACGCCCGCCGACCTGGCCGATCCCGCGTTCCGCGCCATCAGCCCCTTCGGCAAGGTGCCGGTGCTGCGGCACGGCGACCTCGCCCTCTCCGAATCGATCGCGATCCTGCACTACGTGGACGAGGCCTTCCCCGGCCCGTCCCTCGTGCCGGAGGAGGCGGTCAACCGCGCCCGGATGCGCGCGCTGCTGCTCGGCGTCTCCGCCTACCTCTACCCGACGGCCGTGATGGGCGTGTTCTTCGGGGAGGCCTACGTCCAGGCCAATGGCGGCACGCCGGACGCGGAGGCGGTGCATGCGGCGGCGTCGCGCACCGCCCCCATTCTCGACTCGCTGGAATCGCAATGGGCCGGTCCCTGGGCAGTCGGCGAAGCGCTGACCCTCGCCGACCTGCTCGCCCTGCCGATGATCCAGAACCTGGCGATGACCGGGGTGGGCCGCGACCTCATCGCCGCCCGTCCCCGTCTCTCCGAATGGTTCGCCCGCGCCGCCGCGCGGCCGAGCCTGCGGGCGACCGAGAAGCCGATCCCCCTCTTCGGCCTGGGATAGGGAGCGGAAGGATGGCGGGACCGGCGCCGGCCCCGCCGCCCTCACACGAAGACGCTGTCGTCCGGGCCGACGCCCGGGTACTGGATGAACATCAGCGTGCAGCCCGTCTCCGTCGCATGGGGGCCGTGCAACACGCCCGGACCGTGGGAGAGCATGGAGCCGCGCGCCAGCCGCTCCCCGTCATTGATCATCTCGCCGTCCAGCACGTAGACCGCCTCGATCGCCTTGGGGTGGTAGTGCCGCGCGAGCACTGCGCCCGGCTCCAGCCGCAGCAGGGCCACGAACGGCGCCTGCGTCGTGTCGGTGTTCAGAAAGGCGGCCGCCGTGCCGCCGGTGAAGCCCGGGAGGCTGAAGGGGGAGAAGGTCACCTTCTCCGCCCGCAGCACCCGCCCTTGCGTCATTTCCTGGTTCATCGCCGTCTCCTTCCGATCAGCGCCCGCGTTCACTCGGCGATCCGGAAGTCGGTCGGGTCCACCTCGCTCGACTGGAAGAAGGCGATGGTCGCGCCGCCCTTCGTCTCGTGCGGGCCGTGCACCTCGCCGGGACGGACCGAGAAGAAGGTCCCCGGGCCGTAGGTGATACCCGCGTTGATGAAGTCGCCGTCCAGCACGAGGAAGGCCTCGGTCGAGCGGTCATGGACGTGGGCCGGGATGCGGGCGCCCGGCTCCATGCGCATGGCGGCGGTCACGGGGCCGGCGGTCAGGTCGCGGTTGAGAAAGGCCGCGCTGATCGTGCCGGTATGGCCGGGGATCGGGAAAGGGCCCCAGGCGTAGTCGGCCGGGGTCAGGATCTCCGTGGCACCCTTGGTCATCGTCGGTCTCCTCTCGTCCCGGGCGGCGCTCGCCGCCGATGGGAAGGGTTTGCCACGATGCGCCGAGACGCATAATCAGGCCTCTATCGAAATCATTATTGTTTCATGGGCAAAGATGTCCGACCGCCTCGGCCCGCAAGCCCTCTCCGACGTCGAGGTCTTCTGCCGCGTCGCCGACCTCGGCGGCTTCTCCCGTGCGGCAGGGGCGATGGGCCTCGCCCCCTCGGTCGTCAGCCGCTCCGTCGCGCGGCTGGAGGCGCGGCTGGGCACGCCGCTCTTCACCCGAACGACGCGTCGCGTGACCCTGACGCAAGAAGGCGCGGTCTACTTCCAGGGCTGCCGAGAGGCGCTCGCCTCCATCGAGGAAGCGGGACAGGCCGTCAGCGGCGCGGCGGGCCAGGTCGCGGGGCGGCTGCGCATCGCCGTGCCGACGACCTACGGCAACGTCCGCATCCTGCCGCGCCTGCCCGCCTTCATGGCGCGCCACCCCGCTGTCATGCCGGAGGTGCACGTGACCAACCGCGTCATCGACCTCGTCGAGGAAGGCTTCGACCTCGTCATCCGGATCGGGGAGCAACCGCCCTCCTCCCTCATCCAGCGCGTGCTGGAGACGCTGCCGATCGGCGTCTTCGCCGCGCCCGCCTACCTCGCGGCGCACGGCATGCCGGCGGTGCCGGAGGACATCGCGCGGCACCGCTGCATCGGCTTCCTCTGGCCCGGCGTGCCCCGGGCCTTCGACTTCCTGTTCCGCTGCGATGGAAAGCCGCTGGCGATCGCGCCGCCGCCGGGCCCTGTCATCGCGCATGACCCCATGGGCATGGTCGCACTCGGGCTGGCGGGGGGCGGGCTGTTCCAGACCGGCCACTACGTCGTGCAGGAACACCTGGACCGCGGCACGCTCATCGAGGTGCTGGCCGACCACGCGGGGGCGACGCGGTCCGTCGTCGCGCTCTATCCGCCGAACCGCCGCTTCTCCGCGCGGCTGCGGGCCTTCCTGGGCTTCTTCCGCGACGTTGGGGCCGGACAGGCCCGCACCCCGTAGCGCGTCCGCGCCGCCCTATTCGCGCCGCTCTGTTCGCCCCGCTCTACTCGCGCAGCGCGCGCCGGTAGGCGCCGGGCGTCAGGCCGGTCGCGCGGCTGAAGGCGGTCGTGAAATGCGCCTGGTCCGCGAAGCCGCAATCCTGCGCCACCTGTGCCAGCGGCAGCGCCGCTTCGGCCAGCAGCTCCCGCGCCCGCTCCACGCGGAGGCCAGCGACATAGGCACGCGGCGTCTGGCCCGTCGCGACCTTGAAGGCGCGGGCGAAGTGCCAGGGCGAGAGCCCGGCGGCCGCAGCCATCTCATCGAGCCCGAAGGATTCGCCGAGATGCGCGGCGACGAAGTCCCGCACCGCGCGCAGCCGCGCCGGCGGAAGCGAGGCGACGGCGTCCCGCGGTGCCTCGGGTGCCGCGAGGCGCGCGAGGGTCGCGAGGAGGGCGAGGATCACGCCGTCGGCGAAAAGCCGCCCGTGCGGGCCCTCGTCGCCCGCATCCGACCAGAGCAGGTCCAGCAACCGCGTCAGCAGCGCCGAGCGGAAGGCATCGTCGTGCAGGCGCCCGAACGCGACGCCGCCGGCAGAGGGCGTGGGAAGCCCGGCCGCGGCCGCACGCGCCGCGACGAAGGCAGCGGGGAGGGAAATGAAGCTCTTCCCGTGCGGCGCGTCGTTCGCGAAGAAGGTCGCGACCCCCGGCGGCTTCAGGACGAGGTCGCCGCGCCGGAAAGGACGCTCGCGGCGGCCGGTGCCGATGTCGAAGCGCATGCGTCCGCTGCCCCGCTCGCTCACCGCGAGCGTGAAATCGGTCGTCGGCGGGTCGGGGAACTCGCCGCCGGGCTGGGCGAAGCGCACGAGCGCCAGCGGCGCCGAGCCGGCGAGGCGGAGGCCGCGGGTGAAGGGCGCGTAATGGCCGCGGCCATACACCTCGGCGAGCGTCGGGTCCGGTCCGGCGCGGGCCAATGGGTCACTCCCGAGTCATTGCTGCATCGCAGCATCGTCGAGGAAGGAGGCTGCGGTCAAACCGGTCGCGGCAGCAAGCGGAGAAAATGACCGGCATCCCGGCACAAGACCCGGACCGCACCGGCGGCAGAGGCTTACCGCCAGGGGTCCCTCAGGCCCCGTCGGGGCGAGGGGTGCGGCGTGGGACGAGGCAGGGCAGAGGACAAATGGGCCGAGGACAAATGGGCCGAGGATAAGTGGGCCAATCCCCGCGGGTGGCTGGCGGCAGCCCAGGCGGGGTCCCGCCCGGACTACGTCGCCTTCCTGCGCTGGGCCGAGGCGCGGGCGCGCGGCCGGATCGGGAGGGGCGTCGAGGCGGAGGCCGGCGCGCGCGAAGCGCTACGGCTGATCCACGCGCTGCGGCACACTTGGGAGCCGTCCCGCTGCCCGGTCGCCTGGACCGATTCGGTCATCGGCTTCGCGATGCGCGGGGCGGCCGAGGCCGCCCAGGCGGCGAAGCCTCCGATCCGGTCAGGACGCCTGGCGGCGTGGCTTTCCCCGTGGCGGCGCCGCGCGGCCTGAGGCCGGGCGCGCCGCTGGACGTGGGCGCGGGGCCGCGTGGGGCACGGCGCCCATCGGTTCGATCCGCATGCGGGCGTCCTCCCCGCCGGCGGGGCGGCGGATGGCCTCGGCGAAGTGCGCAGCGGCCCAGGGGGCGACCTCGAACTGCGTCTCCTGCGCCAGGATGCGGATGCGGCCGATCTCCGCGCGCGATACGTCGCCGCGGCGGCAGAGGACGGGCAGGAGCCATTTCGGGTCCGCCTTCCCGGCGCGGCCGATGTCGAGGTGGAACCACACGCCGCCATCCCCGTGTTCGCCCGGCGCGCCGCGGCCGTCCGGGGCGTCGTGGGGCCCGGCCTCGCGCGGGTCGCGGCGTGCGGGGCGGGTGCTGACCTCCGCCAGTTCCTCCGGCGCGGGCAGGGGCGCGCGCAGGACGTTCACGAGGGCGGCGGCCAGCGGCAAGCGTGGGTCGCCCTCGGCCGCGTCGGGGATGAGGCGGCGGGCGACGGGCAGGTCTTCCTCGGCGATGCCTTCCGCGATCAGGGCGGCCGCCTTCTCCGCGAGCCGGTCGGCGTCGCGGCCGCGGACGGCCTCGGCGGTGGGTGCGGGCGACCATTCCGCCGTGATGCGCGCGGTACCCAGCAGGCGCTCCGCCGTGCGCCGGCGCGAGAGCGGCACCAGCAGCACCGAGGTCCCCTTCCGCCCCGCGCGGCCCGTTCGGCCGGAGCGGTGCTGGAAGGTCTCGGGGTCGCGCGGCAGTTCGGCATGGATGACGAGGTCGAGTTCCGGCAGGTCCAGGCCCCGCGCGGCCACGTCCGTCGCGACGCAGACGCGGGCGCGGCCGTCGCGCAGGTCGGCGATGGCGCGGGTGCGTTCGGCCTGCGTCAGTTCGCCGGACAGGGCGACGGCGCGGAAGCCGCGCTCGCTCAGGTTGCCGTGCAGGCGGGCGACGGCGGCGCGCGTGGCGCAGAAGACCATGGAAAGCGGCGCGTCCTCGAGCCGCAGCGTGTTCACCACCGCGCGCTCCAGGTCCTGCGGGGCGACGAGGTAGGCGCGGTGGGCGATGTCACCATGCGGCTCGTCGGCCGAGGAAGCCTCGATCCGCAGCGCGTCCTTCTGGAAGGTCTTCGCCAGGGTCGCGATGGGGCGGGGGACCGTCGCGCTGAACATCAGCGTGCGCCGCGTCTCCGGCAGCGCCGCCAGGATGGCTTCGAGCTCGTCGCGGAAGCCGAGGTCGAGCATCTCGTCGGCCTCATCGAGGACGACGGCGCGGACGTTCCCGGCACGGATGTTGCCGCGCTCGATATGGTCGCGCATCCGGCCGGGGGTGCCGACGATGAAGTGGGTGCCCTGCTGGAAGGCGCGGCGCTCGGCCACCGGGTCCATGCCGCCGACGGCCTGCGCCACCCGGCCCCCGGCCTGGGCGAAGAGCCAGGCAAGTTCGGACCGGACCTGCAGGGCCAGTTCCCGGGTCGGGGCAATGACGAGGGCGAGCGGATCCCCGGGCGCGGGCAGGCGGGCCGCGTCGCCCAGCAGGTCCGGGGCGAGCGCCAGGCCGTAGGCGACGGTCTTGCCGGAGCCGGTGCGGGCGGAGACGAGCAGGTCGCGCCCGGCCGTGCCCTCCGCGAGGACGGCGGACTGGACGGGGGTCGGCTCGGCGTAGCCGCGGGCGGTCAGCGCTTCCGCGAGCGGAGCGGGGAGGGAGGGAAAGGGCATGTTACGGTGGGGATATCGGGCATCGCCGCGGCGGTCACAATGAACGATCCCGCGCGGCAGGCATGTCAGGGCACCTCGAGCCGCGTTGTGGCCGTCGCGTCCCCGCCGACCAAGGCCAGGTCCGCGATCACCGGCAGGTGGTCCGACGCCTCCCGCGCCGCCTTGTCCGTCCAGGCCCGAAGCATGACCGCGCGCGGCCGGCAGTAGATCCGGTCGAGCGAGAGGAGCGGCCGCCAGGACGGGAAGGTCCGCGTCCCGCTACGGGACGGCAGCGGTCCCAGCAGCACCCGGTCCACCGGGCCGCGCGGCGTCCAGTCGTTGAAGTCGCCCATCGCGACGGTCGGGCAGTCCGGGTGGCGGCGCGCCAGGGCGGCGATCGCCGCGGCCTGGGCACGCCGTTCCCGCCATCCCAGGCCGAGATGGGCCGTGATGACCCGGAGAGGGCCGGCAGGCGTCGCGACCTTCGCGGCGATCGCGGTGCGGGACTCCCGCCCCGGGGCGGAGAGGTCGTGGAGCGACACGTCCTCCAGCGGAAAGCGGGTGATCAGCATGTGGCCGTAGCCCCCGGCCTCCCCGCGCATCGTCACGGCATCGGCCGCGTGGCCGCCGAGGGCGTCGCGCAGTGCCACGAAGGGCTGCTCCCCCGGCCGGTTGCGGCCCTCCACTTCCTGCAAAGCCAGGACATCGGGGGCGTGGCGGCGGATCAGGGCGATCACACGCGCCAGGTCGTAGGACCCGCGCGGGCAGACGCCGCCATGGATGTTCCAGGTCATGACGCGGAGCGTCGGCGCCCCCGCGGGGACGCGGAAATCGGGCGCGGCCATGGCGTCAGGCCCGCGCCTTGCCGTCCTTCCGGTCGCGGTGGCGTGATGCCAGCTTCTGCAGCGCCCAGGTCAGCCCCGCCCAGACCGCGATGACCGCGATCAGGATCCCGATCTTGCGCGGCGACGGATCGGAGAAGATCTGCCCCAGGTTATCCCCTGCGAAGGAGAGCAGCAGGATCCCCGGCAGCAGGCCCAGTGCCGTGCCCACCACGTAGTCCACCACGCGCACGCGCAGCGCGCCGGCGATGAGGTTGACCAGCGTGAAGGGCGCCACCGGCAGCAGCCGCACCGTCGTCACCGCGACGATGCCGTTGCGGTTCACCTTCTGCGCGATGCGGTTGACCCGGGGCCCGAGGAAGCGCCGCAGCAGGTCCGGCCCGAACCACCGCCCCAGCCCGTAGGTCGCGACCGCCGAGACCATCGCGCCGACCCCGGCATAGAGCAGGCCGGGCCAGGTGCCGAAAGCCGCCGCCGTCCCGACGATCAGCACGTTAACGGGGAAGGCGACGAAGCCCAGCAGCAGGAACAGCCCGAAGGCCGCGACCGGGCCCCAGTGCCCGCCGCCCCCAGCATCGCGCCGAGGTTCTCGGCGCTGCTCATCGTCGCGAGCGGCGTCGCCTTCCACAGCAGCGCCAGCGCGCCCGCGACGGCGAGGGTGACCGCGACGCGGAACAGCAGCGGCCCCGCACGGCCGGATGGCGGCGGCGAGTCAGGATGGCCGATGTAGTCGGCCAGCGCCTCGCCCGCCGCGATGGGGCGGCGCGGGTCGGCCGCGCGCTCGATGCGGGAGAAAAATCGCGCACGGCACGGCGCCCGTCCTTCACCGGAAGCAGGTCATGACCGTCGGCGCCGCCACGATCAACCGCGGCGATGAGGGAGCCGGTCTGGGCGAGACGCGACGCCACGTCCTCCGGCGACAGGCCGAGATGCTCGCCGATCAGCCGGTCGCGCATCCGCGCGATCGCCGCGCGCTGCGGCTCATCCCGCGCCTCGAACATGAGGTCGCATTCGGTGTCGAGGCCCATGGAGCGGTTCGCGATGTTCGAGGAGCCAACGCGCATCAGCCGGTCGTCCACGACCATGACCTTGGCATGGACCATCACCTCCCGCTCGCTTCCCGCGCCACTGCTTTGGGAGCCGGTGACGTGGGGGTAGAGCAGGCGCACGCGGTCGGTCAGGCGGGCACGACGGAACAGGTTCATGAAGCGTATCCGGCCAGCGAGCATCGTCCGGTGCTCGAGCCAGGTGTGGTGCGTCTTCGGCGCGACCATCACCACCTCCAGGCCCGGCTTCTGGCGCATGCGGCGGATCATGGCGCGCGCGATGCGGGAGCAGGTGAGGAACTGGTTCTCCAGGTAGACATGCCGCTCCGCCGTCGCGATGCTGTCGAGGTAGAGGGCTTCCACCTCCCGCCGCGGGGTCTGCAGCCGGTGCTCCGGCCGTGTGCGGGCGATGCCGGTGCGGATGTCCGTGACGTCCGGCGCCGTGGAAGCGGGCCAGGGGTCGTGCGACGCATCGGTCTCCGTGGGCGTCAGGCTTTCCCCAGCGGCGCGGAGCCAGCGGGTGCGGAACAGCGCGCCGAGCGTGGCCGCGGCTTCCCCATCCACCACGGCCTGCACGTCGTGGAAGGGCGGGTAGGGCTTGCCGGCGGGGTCCACGCGTCGCGGATCGTCGGGATCGTGGCGCTGCGTGTCCCAGCGGCGGATCGTCAGGTCCAGCCCGCCGCAGAACGCCACCTTGTCGTCCACCACGACGACCTTCTGGTGGTGGGACGCGCCGAAGGGCGTCTCGGCATCGAGGCAGAGTTCGACGCGCGGCGGCGTGTTCCAGCGGAGCGAGAGGACGGGCAGCAGCTCCCGCTCGATCGCGTAGAGGACGGAGTAGTCCCAGAGCAGCAGGCGGATCGTCAGGTCGGGGTTGAGGTCCGTCAGCGCGGAGAGGAAAGCGCCGAGCGTATCCGGAAGCCCGTCCGCCGGCGCCTGCCCCGCCGGAAGATCGCCGACCAGGCGCATGCGGCTGTCGATGTCCCAGCCCGCGACGTGGATCGTGCGGCGCGCGTTCAGCATGGCCTGACGCAGCGCGCCGAAATAGGTCGCGCCGTCGGACAGCACGGCCGCGCGCCCGGCCCGCGTCGCGCGCCAGACGTTGCGGCCGGGACGGAGGAGGGAGCCAGGGGCGCTTCCGTCGGGGTGGGCGCGGCGAAGGCGCCCGGGTGGGGTGATGAGCATCTGGACTCGCCAACGCGGAGGGCAGCGGACCGTTGCGGGGCCGTTCCGCCGTCTCCGCTGCACTGCGGGAAGAGCTGACCTGCGGCCGGCGCCGGGTTGGGGCAAGGGACGCGGCGCGGTCAGCCTTCGGTGTGGGGCGCGCGGCTTGCATCGCGCGGCGCGGGGCGACGGGGGAGCCGGTCATGCTGTGGGACATCGCGCGGGAGCAGGGGCCCGTGGCCGCCGCGCGGGCGGCGCTGGCGCGGATCGCGGCCTGGGACGACCCGGCGCTGTTCATCACGCGCTTCGCCGACGGCGCGGTGCTGGCCGAGGCGGCGCGGCTGGAGGCGGAGGGGCCGCGCGGCCGGCCGCTCTTCGGCCTGCCCTTCGTGGTGAAGGACAACATCGCGGTCGCGGGCATCGCGACGACCGCGGCCTGCCCGGCCTATGGCCGCGTGGCAGCCGAGGATGCGCCGGTCGTCGCCCGGCTGCGGGCGGCGGGGGCGGTGTTGCTGGGGACGGTGAACCTCGACCAGTTCGCCACGGGGCTGGTGGGCGTGCGTTCCCCCTACGGCGTGCCGCGCAACGCGGTGCGGGCCGACCTGATCCCCGGCGGCTCCTCCTCCGGCTCGGCGAGCGCGGTGGCGGCGGGCATCGCGGCCTTCTCGCTCGGCACGGATACGGCGGGGTCGGGGCGGGTGCCGGCGGCCTGCCAGAACATCGTGGGGCTGAAGCCGTCCCTCGGGCTGATCCCGACGCGGGGCGTGGTGCCGGCCTGCCGGTCGCTCGACTGCGTGTCCGTCTTCGCCCTGACGGCGGCCCAGGCCGCGGCGGTGCTGGACGTCGCCGCAGGGGCCGATGCGGCCGACCCCTATTCCCGTGCGGCGCCGGCCGGGTGGCGGGCCGCGGGCGCGGCGATGCCGCCGGGCCTGCGCGTGGCGGCGCCGGTCGAGGCCGATCTGGTCTTCGATACCGCAGACGACGCGGCGGCCTTCGCGGCCTCGCTCGAGCGGCTCACGGCCCTGGGCGCGCGTCTGACGCGGGTGTCGGTCGCGCCCTTCCTGGCACTGGCCCGCCGCCTCTACGACGGGGCCTGGGTGGCGGAACGGACCGCGGCGCTGCGGGACATGGTGGAACACCACGCCGACGCACTGCACCCCGTGACCCGCACCATCCTGGAAGGCGGGCTGCACCGCCGCACCGTGGACGCCTTCGACGACTTCCACGCGGTGGCCGAGGCGCGCGTGCTGATCCGCGACCTTTTCGCCGGGGCTGACCTGCTGGCGGTGCCGACGGTGCCGGGCGTGCCGACCCTCGCCGACCTGAATGCCGAGCCGATCGCGGCGAACTCCCGCCTCGGCACCTACACCAACTTCGTGAACCTGCTGGATCTCGCGGGCGTCGCGGTGCCCGCGGGGTTCCGGGGCGACGGGCGGCCGTTGGGCGTTACGCTGCTGGGGCCGGCCTTCTCCGAGGCGCTCCTCTGCGCCGCCGGCGGCGCGCTGCACCACGCGGCGGGGCTGACCCTCGGCGCGACGGAGGCGGCCACGCCGCTGTCGCCACCGGCCGCTCCGCTGGCGCCGGGTGAGACGGCGCTGTTCTGCATCGGAGCGCACATGGCGGGGCTGCCCCTGAACGGGCAGGTTACTGCGCTCGGCGGGCGGTTCCTGCGGGCGGACCGGACACGGCCGCTCTACCGGCTCCACGACCTCGGGCGGCGGCCCGGCATGGTGCGGGGCGGCACCGGGGTGATCGAGGGTGAGGTCTGGGCGCTTCCCACGACCGCCATCGGCGCGCTGCTGGCCCAGGTGCCGCCGCCGCTGGGCTTCGGGACGGTGGAACTGGAAGGCGGCCCATGCCTCGGCTTCCTCGCCGAAGTCGCGGGGCTGGAGGGCGCGCCGGACATCACCCGCCACGGCGGGTGGCGGGCCTTCCTCAGGGAGGCTTCGCCGGTGCCCGCAACGCCAGCGTGACACCGGTCAGGACCAGGACGAGGGACGCGAGTTCCCGCCACCCCACCGGCTCCCCCAGCGAAAGGGCGGCGGCGCCGATGCCGATGGGCGGCGTCAGCAGCGTGGCGATGGAGGCGGTGGAGGGCGGCAGCCGTTCCAGCGCCGCGAACCAGGTGAGGTAGCAGACGCCCATCGCGACGGCGGTCATGTATCCCAGCGCGGCCCAGGCCGCGGGGGTGACCGTCGTGACGTTCACCGTCTCCAGCAGCAGGGCGGGCGGGGCGAGGACGGCGCAGCCCAGGCCCACCTGCCAGGCGACGTTGGCGACCGGGGCGAGGCCGGTCGGCTTGCCGCGCGTCAGGACGGACCCCAGGGCGAAGCACAGGGCGGCCGCGAGCGCCGCGGCCACGCCCGGCAGTTTCTCCGGTGACAGCGCGAGGCCACCCCGTCCCGCGAAGAGGACGACGAGACCGAGGAGGCCGAGCAGAAGGGCGACCATTCCCCGCCAGCCCGGCTTCTCGCCGAGGACCGGCCAGGCGAAGACGGCAACCCAGAGGGGCATGGTGTAGGTCAGCAGCGCGGCCTCCGCGACGTTCAGCCAGGCGAGGCCGAGCGTCGCGAAGCCCATCCAGGCCGTGACGTTCGTCGCCGAGGACAGCACCACCCGCTTCCCCATGCCCGGCGGGATGCGGAGGGACTCCCCGCGGGCCCGGGCAATGGCCGCAAGGGCGGCGCCCGCGACGACACCGGCGATGGCCCTGGCCGTGAGCGGCGGCCACTCGGCCAGCAGGACCTTGGCGATGGGCCAGTTCAGCCCCCAGCCCAGGGTCGTCGCGACGAGGCAGAGCAGGCCGACCCGGCGCGCGGACGCCGCAGCGCCGCCGACGGTCGCTGGGCGTTGTGCCGCGGCGCTGGACATGCACGCGAGGGTAGCATGGCGCGCAAGGATTGTGACAGGGCACGCCCCGGATCGGGTTCCAAAAAGGTGGCCGCTGCGACGATCAGCCCGGCGCGTCGGTGAGGGCGAGGGCCACGGCTTCCCACGGGTGGCGCAGGCGGTGGACGACGAGGTGCGCGTGTTCCGGCAGCGCCAGCCGCGCCTCGATGGCGGCGCGGCGGGGCAAGGCGTTGCGCCAGGCGTAGCGGATCGGGTGGTCGGCGGTGAGGAGGGCCGACCAGCGTTCCCGGTTGCCGTTCCAAAGCGGGCGGCGCGTCGCGGCGCGGAGGAGGCTGCGCCGGATCACCCGCGCCATGATGATCCGGCGCGGGTAGTCCAGCCAGACGAGGTGCGTGGCCCTCGGCCAGAGCAGGTCGCCGACCTGGGAGACGTAGTAGCCGTCCGCGACCCAGCCCGGGGCGGCGATGGCGGCGCCGACCGAGGCGCGCATGGCATCGCGGCCGAACGGGGTCCAATCCGGTCCCCAGAAATACGCGTCGAGTTCGATGCGCGGCAGGCCGTGGGCCGCCGCGATCCGTTCGGCCAGGACCGACTTCCCCGCGCCGGAGATGCCGACGACGAGGACGCGCATGGATCTAGAGCGCGGCTGTCTTGGCGCGGGCCAGGCGCTCGCTTTCCGTCTTCAACTGGCCGCAGGCCGCGAGGATGTCGCGGCCGCGCGGGCGGCGCACCGGCGCGGCGAAGCCCGCATCGTTGACGATGCGCGCGAAGCGCTGGATCGCCTCGCGCTTGCTGGTCTTGTACGGCGAGCCCGGCCACGGGTTGAAGGGGATGAGGTTCACCTTCGCCGGTAGGCCGTGCAGCAGCCGCACCAGTTCGCGCGCTTCGGCCTCGGAATCATTCACGCCATCCAGCATGACGTATTCGAAGGTGATGCGCCGCGCGTTGGACGCACTGGGGTAGCGGCGGCACGCCGCCATCAGTTCGGCGATCGGATACTTGCGGTTCAGCGGCACGATCTCGTCGCGGAGTTCATCGGTCACCGCGTGCAGCGACACCGCGAGATTGACGCCGAGTTCCGCGCCGGCGCGATCCATCATTGGCACCACGCCGGAGGTGGACAGCGTGATGCGGCGACGGGATAGGCCGATCCCCTCATGGTCCATCGCGATCTTCAGGGCGGTCGCCACGGCCTCGTAGTTATAGAGCGGCTCGCCCATGCCCATGACGACGATGTTCGACAGCCGCCGAGTCTCGTCGTTGGGGGTCGGCCATTCGCCGTAGGAATCGCGCGCGGCCATGAACTGGCCGACGATCTCCCCGGCCGAGAGGTTGCGCACGAGCTTCTGCGTGCCCGTGTGGCAAAAGCGGCAGGACAGCGTGCAGCCGACCTGCGTCGAGATGCACAGCGCGCCGCGGTCGTCCTCGGGGATGTAGACCGTCTCGATCTGCTGGCCGTCGGCGAGGCGGAAGAGCCACTTGCGCGTGGCGTCCGTGCTCGTCTGCTCCGTCGCGACGGTCGGGCGCGTGATCTTGAAGCGATCGGCGAGCTTCGCCTGCAGCGGCTTGGCGATGTTCGCCATCCGGGCGAAGTCGGTGACGCCCTGGTTGTAGATCCAGCCCCAGACCTGCTTGGCGCGGAAGGCCTTCTCGCCGATCGCGACCATCTCGGCCGTCAGTTCGTCCTTCGTCAGGCCGACGAGCTCGCGCCGCCCTGCCTCGTCGGTCATGGGCGGCGGGGCGAAGATCGCGGACTTCGCCAGGATGCGGGCGCGCTCGGCCTCGGTCAGCGAGTCGGACGGGGCGAGCTGGATGGGGGTGCGGGCGTTCATCGGCGGGGAGCCCCTGCGGGACATTCCCGCGAGATCGCCTCATAGGCCGCGTTGAAGCCGTTGAGGGAGAAGGTGTCGGTCGTGCCGCCGCGGTTGCCGGGGCCCGGGCCGCGCGCCACGGCATCCCGCCCGTTGCGCAGCGCCGCGATCACGGCGGCGCCGCCGCGGGCGAAGCCCGTGTCGCCGGCGGTGTAGAAGGGGAAGTCGCGCTCCCCGATCCGGACCTGCAATTCCGCGTTGCGCGCGAAGGAATGCCCCACGCGCACGGCGACCTGGTCCCGGCCCTGCGGCCGGTGGGTGACGGTCATCAGCACGTTCTGGCGCTGTCCCCCGCCCTCGCTGCGGCTGGCGCGGGTGAAGGCATAGCAGACCTTGCCGCCGCCCTCCTGGTGCGTGGCCGCCGTCCAGGCGCCGAAGGTGCCGATCCGCTGGGGACCGGACGCGGCGGGGCGCTGCTGCTGTGCGTGGGCCGGCAGGGCGCAGAGGAGGGCTGCGCCCAGCAGAACGCCCGGGAGGGTACGGAGCATGGGGTTGGGAGATAGGCCTGCCCGCCGGGCGGCTCAACCGCGGATCGGGGGGCCGCAGATCAGGTCCACTGCGGCATCGGCCAGCGTATCGAGGACCACCCTCGACTCCCCGGTGCGTGAGCGGACCGCGAGGGACTGGAGCGTCGCCGAGGCCAGGAGGGCGAGCCGCACGGGGTCCGCGGCGGGGTCCAGCTCGCCCACGGCCTGCGCCTGGCGGAACCGCGCCTCGAAAGCCCGGTCGTGACCGGCAAGGGTCTCCCGCAGGATGTCGCGGACCTCCGGGTCGGTCGCGGCCCGGGTACTGGCCGTACCGATCAGCAGGCAGCCCTCCGGGGCCTCCTCCCTGTCGAGGTAAGGGCGAGGGCGTCGCGATAGACCGCCCGCAGCCCCTCCCGCAGCGGCCGGTCGGGCGACAGGATCCGGGCCATCGCGGCCGCGCCCCCTTCCCGCGCGCGGGAGAGGATGGCGGCGTAGAGCGCCCGCTTGTCCCCGAAGGCCCCGTAGAGGCTCGGGCGGTTCATCCCCGTGGCCGCGCTGAGGTCGTCGAGCGAGGTCGCGTCGTAGCCCTGGCGCCGGAACAGCCGCGCGGCCGCGTCGAGCGCCTTGTCGCGGTCGTAGGCCGGGGGACGCCCGCGCCGGCGCGGGGCCGAATTCTTTACCGTCTCGCCCAAAATGCCTTGACCTCGGATGCGGCGCCTGATTTCATGCAGAACGGTACAGAAAACAAGCGGAGCCTCTCCATGGACCTCTACTTCAGCCCCCTCGCCTGCTCGATGGCAACGCGCATCGCGCTCTACGAAGCGGGTGCGGAGGCGGGGTTCGTCCCGGTGGACGTGCGTGCCAAGCGGGTTGGCGACGCCGACTTCCTCGCGGTCAACCCAATGGGGCAAGTGCCCGTGCTGCGCATGGAGGACGGGCGGCTGCTGACGGAGAACACGGCGATCCTGCAATACGTCGCCGACCGGTTCCCGGAATCCGGCCTGGCCCCTGCTCCCTCCGCTCCGGAGCGGCCGGTGCTGAACCAGTGGCTCGCCTTCGTGACCTCGGAACTCCACAAGCTCGTCTTCGCGCCGCTGCTGGCGGCCGATGCGCCCCAGGGGGCGCGGGACTTCGCGATGGCGAAGGCCGGGCCGCGCCTCGCCTACCTGGACCGGCACCTGACGGGGCGGCGCTTCGTGCTGGACCGGTTCACGGTGGCTGATGCCTACCTCGTCACCGTGCTGAACTGGGCGGACCACGCCCGGCTCGACCTCGCACCCTATCCGGCGATCACGGCCTACCTCACGGCGATGCGGCGCCACCCCAGCGTCCGGCGCGCGCTGTCGGAGGAATTGGCGCTGTACCAGGAGGCAGCGCGTCGGGCGGCCTGATCCGCCCCGACTTCCGCGCCCGGCCCGGCGGCCCTATTCCCCCCGCCATGCCGGACGCGATCGACGCGCACCTCGCCGCCCAGTACGAAGCCTTCCCTTATCCCGCCCGCGACCCGCGGGACGAGGCGAAGCGGCTCGTCGTCGGGTCCCCGTCCCACCTGCGGGAGGTGGACCACTGGATTTTTGCCGCGCGCCGGCCTGCGACACAGCCACTGCGCGCGCTGGTCGCCGGCGGCGGCACCGGCGACGGCGCGATCATGCTGGCGCAGCAGATGGCCTGGCTGGGCCGGCCAGGGGAGGTCGTCTGGTACGACCGATCCGGCGCCGCCCGGAAGATCACGGAGGCACGCGCGGCCGCGCGAGGCCTGACGAACATCCGCTTCGTCGAGGGCTCGATCCTCAACCTGCCGGACGCGAAGCTCGGCACCTTCGACTACGTGGATTGCTGCGGCGTGCTGCACCACCTGCCCGACCCGGAAGCAGGGCTACGGGCGCTGGCGGCCTGCCTGAACCCCGGCGGCGGCATGGGGATCATGGTCTACGCCCCGCATGGACGCACCGGCGTGTACATGCTGCAGGAGGCCTTCCGGATCCTGGCGCCGGACAGCCTGCCACCGGGCGAACGGATCGAGACGGCCAAGCGCGCGATGCGTCACCTGCCCGCGACGGCGTGGCTCACGAAGAATCCCTTCATCACCGACCACCTGCCGCTGCCGCAGGGGGGCGGCGATCCCGGGCTCTACGACCTGCTGCTGAACCCGCGCGACGTCGCCTTCACCGTCCCCGCGCTGGCCGCAATGGTAGGGCGCGCGGGACTGCGCGTGGCCTGCTGGGTCGAACCGCTGCGCTACGACCCCGATCCGCTGCTGCCCGACCCGCGCCTCCGCGCACGCACCGCCGCGCTGGATCCGGTCGCGCGCGCGGCACTGGCGGAATCGCTCGCGGGCAACATGGGCGTGCACATCTGCTACCTCACGCGCGCCGCGGATCCGGTGGCACGCGCGGACTGGGACGATCCGGACGCCGTGCCCGTGCTGCGGGAGCTCGATCCCGCGGCCTTCGCGAAGTCGCTTCGCGGCGACACGCTGGCGGTGACCTTCGACGGCCTGCGCGTGCCCGTGCCGATCCCGCGCCTCTCCGCGGCGATCGTCGCGCGGGTGGACGGTCAACGGTCCTTCGGGGCGATCACCGCCGAGATCGTCGCCGCCGGCGCCGCGCCGGCGGCGGTCGCGCGCGACATGGCGGCGCTGCGGGCCGCGCTGGAGCCGATGAACCGGCTTCTGATCGCGTCGCCCGGCGGTGGGGCGGCTTCCGGGCCGGGGTGATCCTGCCGGTGTCGTGCCGATGGCCCCGGCGCTACCCCACGCGGTTCTCGACGAGGTCCTGCACGACGGACGGGTCCGCGAGGGTCGACGTGTCGCCCAGGCTGTCCGTCTCGTTCGCCGCGATCTTGCGGAGGATGCGCCGCATGATCTTGCCGGACCGCGTCTTCGGCAGGCCCGGCGCCCACTGGATCGCGTCGGGGGAGGCGATTGGGCCGATTTCCGTCCGCACCCACTGCACCAGCTCCTTGCGCAGCGCGTCGGTGGGTTCTTCGCCCGCGATCAGGGTGACATACGCGTAGATTCCCTGGCCCTTGATGTCGTGCGGCATGCCGACGACCGCGGCCTCCGCGACCTTCGGGTGGGCGACGAGCGCGCTCTCGATCTCTGCCGTGCCCATACGGTGGCCGGATACGTTCAGCACGTCGTCCACGCGTCCCGTGATCCAGTAGTATCCGTCGGCGTCGCGTCGCGCGCCGTCACCGGTGAAGTACTTGCCGGGGAAGGTCGCGAAATAGGTCTGCTTGAACCGCTCGTGGTCACGGAAGACGGTCCGCATCTGGCCGGGCCAGGAGTCGGTGATGACGAGGTTCCCCTCGGCAGCACCCTCGACGAGGTTGCCTTCCCCGTCCACCAGCGCGGGCTTCACGCCGGGCAGCGGGAGCGTCGCGGAGCCCGGCTTCTGCGGCACGGCGCCCGGCAGCGGGGAAATCAGGATCCCGCCCGTCTCCGTCTGCCACCATGTATCCACGATCGGGCAGCGCCCGTCGCCGACGACCCGGTAGTACCAGAGCCAGGCTTCCGGATTGATCGGCTCCCCCACCGAGCCGAGGATGCGCAGAGAGGACCGCGCGTGCTTCTTCACCGGTCCCTCGCCTTCCCGCATCAGCGCGCGGATGGCGGTCGGCGCGGTGTAGAAGATGTTGACCTTGTGCTTGTCCACCACCTGCCAGAAGCGGCCGGAGTCCGGCCAGTTCGGCACGCCCTCGAATATCAGCGTCGTCGCGCCGTTCGCGAGCGGGCCGTAGACGATGTAGGTGTGGCCGGTGACCCAGCCAACGTCGGCGGTGCACCAGTAAGTCTCGCCAGGGCGGTAGTCGAAGACGTTCTCGTGCGTGAAGGACGCCCAGACGCCGTAGCCGCCGGTCGTGTGCAGCACGCCCTTCGGCTTCCCGGTCGAGCCGGAGGTGTAGAGGATGAACAGGGGATCTTCCGCCCCCATCGCCTCGGGCTGGCATTCCGCGGGCTGCACGTCGCAGAGCGTCGCCCAGTCCTGGTCGCGGCCGTCCTGCAGGGAGACGGCGCCGCCGGTGTTCCTCGCGACGATCACGTTCTTCACGGTGGGGCAGGACCGCAGCGCCTCATCGGCGTTCGCCTTCAGCGGCACGGTGCGGCCGCCCCGGCGGCCCTCATCGGCCGTGATGAGCAGGGTACTGTCGCAGTCCTGGATACGGGACGCGAGGGAGTCGGGCGAGAAGCCGCCGAACACCACGGAATGTACGGCGCCGATCCGTGCGCAGGCCAGCATCGCGACCGCGGCCTCCACGATCATCGGCAGGTAGATCGTCACGCGGTCGCCGCGCGCGACGCCGAGCGACTTCATCGCGTTCGACAGCCGGCAGACGCGTTCCAGCAGCTGGCAGTAGGTGACCTTGCTGTCGGCCTTTGGGTCGTCGCCTTCCCAGATGACCGCGACCTGATCCCCGCGCCCGCTCTCCACGTGTCGATCCAGGCAGGAAACGGAGAGGTTCAGCACCCCGTCCTCGAACCACTTGATCGAGACGTCGCCCTCGAAGGAGGTGTTCTTGATGACCGTCGGCGCCCGCATCCAGGAGAGGCGGTTCATCTCCTTGCGCCAGAAGCCGTCGGGATCGCGCGCCGCTTCCTCAACCATGGCCTGCCGTCGCGCCGCGTCCACGTGGGCGCCCGCCGCGACCTCCGGCTTCACGTCGATCAGCTCGTCGGCCATCGCCGTTCCTTCCCCAAACCCTTGTTTCCGATAGATCGCGCGGCCCCGGGGGGAGCGTCAACGGCCCCCGCCCGGAACGAAGCGGGGCGGCCCCGGATGGGACCGCCCCGCCGCTCACGCCCGGTCCGATGCGGCGCTCAGCGCCGCATGCGCAGGGTCCGGAGCTCCAGGTCCTCGTTCACCCGCAGGGTGAAGTCCTGGACCGTGTCGCGCACCGCGAAGATCTGCGGCTCCTGGTGCAGCGGGATGATCGGCAGCAGTTCCCGGAAGCGCGTCCAGTACTGCTTGGCCATCTCCTGCCGCTCCGGCCCGATCGCCGTCTGGCCGATGCGGGTCAGCAGGTCGTTCATCTGCGGGTCACTGAACTTGCCCCAGTTGAAGGACCCCTCGCCCAGAAGCTCACGCCCTGGATTGGTGATGTCGAAGTTGCCGGGGGCCCAGCCGAGCAGCCAGAACTGAAACTCGTTGTTCGCCCCGCGCTGGAGGAAACGGCCGAAGGGCATGGAGTCCAGCCGCGCCTGGATGCCGACGCGCTGGAGCATCGCGACGATGGACTGGCAGATCGCCTCGTCGTTGATGTAGCGGTTGTTGGGGCAGCCGAGAGAGACACGGAAGTTCGTGGCCCCGGCTTCCTGCAGCAGGCGGCGCGCCGCGTCGGGGTCGTAGGGCAGGCGCTCGTTCAGCGCGGCATCGAAGCCGCCGATGGCCGAGCCGATCGGCAGGCCGGCGGCAACGGTGGAGTTGCGCAGCACCACGCGCCGGATCGTCTCCATGTCGATCGCCTGGTACATCGCGCGGCGCACGCGGGGGTCGCGCATGACGTTCGGCGTGCCCGGCGCCTCCAGGTTCTCCGGCCGCGTCACGTCCATGGCAAGGTAGATGGACCGCGCCGTCGGCCCCTGCACGACGCGCAAGCCCTGCTGGTTCTGCATCCGCGGCAGGTCCTGCAGCGGCACGTGGTACATCACGTCCACCTCCCGCGACAGGATCGCGGCGACGCGGGTCGGCGCGCTGGCGATCGGGCGGAAGATCGCGCGGGAGATTCCGTGGTTCGCGCGGTCCCACCAGTTCGGGTTCGGTTCCAGCACTGTCCGCTCATCGGCCAGGCGCTCGACGATCCGGAAGGGGCCGGTGCCGTTGGTGTTGAGCTGGACGAAGGTGTTGGTGGCGCCGGGCTGGCCCGCGCGGGCCACGGCCATCGCGTTGTTCGCCTCGACCCAGGGCTTCGACATGATGAAGAACAGGGTGAGGTCCTGGAGCAGCACGGGGTTCGGCCCGCGCGTCTCGAACTCCACCGTGTTGTCGTCCACCGCCCGCGCACTCGCGATCGAGGCAACGGTGTAGGCCATGTCGTTCTGGCGCACCCTTTCCAGCGACATCAGCACGTCGGCGGCGGTGAAGGGCTCGCCGCCGTGGAAGCGCACGCCCCGGCGCAGGTGGAAGCGCCACGTCGTGGGGCTCACCGTCTCCCACCGTTCGGCCAGCGCGGGGGCGAGCGAGCCGTCGGCCTCGCGCCGCACCAGCGGCTCGTAGACGTTCGACTTCATGGCGTTCGTCACGCCGTGGTTGTTGGCGTGCGGATCCAGGCCGAGGATGTCGTTGGCGGTCGCCCAAGTGAAGGTGACCCCGCCCGGCTGGGCGGGCTGCGCCACGACAGGCGATGCCGCGAGGAGAGCCGCGAGTGCGCCCGCGCCCAGCAGACCCGCGGCGCGGCGGGTCAGGTCGAATCTCATTCCGTATCCCCCGGTAGATGAAGCCCGCGTCATCTATGCCGTTCCGCCCGCGGCATTGTCGAGGGGGGCGTGCCGGGCTTCACTGGCCCCCATGATCCTCCTCGAGAACGCGACCTTCCTCGATCCCGTCTCCGGCGAGGCCCGGCCGGGCACCCATGTCCTGATCGAGGGCGACACGGTGCGGGAGGTGTCCGACCGCCCGCTCTCTTCCGCCTCGGCCGAGCGGGTGGACCTGGGCGGCCGCACGCTCATGCCCGGCCTGATCGACTGCCACGTCCACGTCGTCGCCGCGATCGTCAACCTTTCGCAGCAGGCCGTGCTGCCGGACGCCCTCGTCGCCTTCCGCGCCGCGGGGATCATGCGTGACATGCTGATGCGCGGCTTCACGACGGTGCGCGACCTCGCTGGGGCCACCCACGCGCTGCGCGTGGCCTGGGAGGAAGGGCTCTACACTGGCTCGCGCCTCAACATCTGCGGCAAGGCCCTGTCGCAGACCAACGGCCACGGCGACGGCCGCGGGCGCTACGACACGCGCCACCAGCCCCGCGGCCTCGGCGCCCTCTGCCGCGTCGCGGACGGAGTCGATGCCGTGCGCCGCGCCTGCCGGGAGGAACTGCGCCACGGCGCCGACTACATCAAGGTGATGGCCAATGGCGGCGTCGCCTCCCCGACCGATCCCATCGCCTACCTCCAGTATTCGGAGGCCGAGCTCCGCGCGATCGTCGAGGAAGCGGAGATGGCGAAGACCTACGTCGCCGCCCACCTCTACACGGACGAGGCGATCGCGCGCGCCGTGCGCTGCGGCGTGCTGTCGCTGGAACACTGCAACCTCATCCAGCCCGAGACCGCGAAGGCCGCGGCCAAGGCGGGCTGCATCGCCGTCCCCACCCTCGTCACCTACCAGGCCTTGAAGGAGGAGGGGGCCTCGCTCGGCCTGCCGCCGGAGAGTGTCGCGAAGATCGACGACGTGCGCCTGGCCGGCCTACGGTCGCTGGAGACGATGCGCGACGCCGGCCTGACCATGGCCTTCGGCACCGACCTTCTGGGCGCCATGCACCGTCGCCAGTCCGAGGAGTTCTCCATCCGCGCGGAAGTCCTCTCGCCGCTCGAGATCATCCGCTCCGCCACTACGGTCGCCGCGCGGCTGCTGCGGATGGAGGGGAAGATCGGCGTCATCGCGCCCGGCGCCTGGGCCGACATGATCGTGGTGGACGGGGACCCGCTGAAGGATGTCCGGATTCTCGCGCGCGGCGGGGAGGTCCTGCCGGCCCTCATCCAGGCCGGCCGCTTCGTGAAGCGCGAGCTGCACTGAGGAGTGCGGCCCGCCCCTTGCTTCGCTCCCGGCCGCCGGGAACGGGAGAGGAGGTTTGGGATGCGACGTCGTCACCTGATGGGGGCCGCCATCGCGGGGTCGGGGGCGGCGCTGCTCGCCCGCCCCGCCCTGTCGCAGGGTGCGGCGGCCCGCACGCTGCGTTTCGTGCCGCAGACCGACCTGACGATTCTCGACCCCGTCTTCACCACGGCCTACGTCACGCGGTATCGTGGACTGGCAATCTACGATCAGCTCTTCGGGCTGGATTCCGATCTGCGCCCCCAGCCGCAGATGGTCGAGACCTACGAGAACACCGATGACGGCCTGACCTGGCGCTTCCGCCTCCGCGAAGGCCTCCTGTTCCACGACGGGGAGCCGGTGCGGGGCCGCGACTGCGTCGCTTCGATCCGCCGCTGGGCGTCGCGGGACAGCCTGGGCCAGGTCATGCTCGCCCGCGTGGCGGAGATGACGGCGCCGGATGACCGGACCTTCATCATTCGCCTGAACCGCCGTTTCGGCCCGATGCTCGACGCGCTGGCGAAGCTCGGCCCGCCCGCGCTGCTCATCATGCCCGAGCGGATCGCCTCCGCCGACGGCACGACCCAGATCCGCGAGACGGTGGGCTCCGGCCCATTCCGTTTCGTGGCAGGGGAGCGCGTGGTCGGCTCCCGCGTCGTCTATGAACGCAACCCCGCCTACCGCCCGCGGGAAGGCACGCCGAGCTGGGCCGCGGGGCCGAAGATCGTCGGCTTCGACCGCGTCGAATGGGTCGTCATGCCCGATCCCAGCACGGCGGCCTCGGCGCTGCGCAACGGCGAGGTGGACTGGTGGGAGAACCCGGCGAACGACATCCTGCCGACCTTCGCCCGCACCCGCGACGTCGTGCTGAAGCGAGCGAGCCCGCTCGGTGTCTTCGGCACTGGCATCTTCAACACGCTGCACCCGCCCTTCGACAAGCCGGCGGTGCGCCGCGCGGTGCTGCGGGCCATCTCGCAAGCCGACTTCATGACCGCGGTCGCCGGCGCCGACCCCTCTCTCTGGCGCGCGGACATGGGGGTCTTCACCCCGGGCTCCCCGCTCGCGAACCGGGCGGGGATCGAGGTCATCACCGCCCCGCGCGACATCGAACGATCCCGCCGCGAATTGCGGGAGGCCGGCTACAACGGGGAGACGGTGGTGATGCTCGCGCCGTCAGACCAGGCGCCGCTCGCGGCGCTGGCGGAGGTCGGGCACGACCTGTTCCGGCGCCTCGGCATGAACGTGGATTACCGCGTCTCCGACTGGGGCACGGTGGTGCAGCGCCGTGCCAGCAAGGAGCCGGTGGAGCGCGGCGGCTGGAGCTTCTTCCACACCACCTGGAACGGCGCGGACGGGATCAACCCGGGCGTCGCGACCTTCCTCCGCGCCAACGGCGACGGTGCCTGGTTCGGCTGGCCCAGCATCCCGCGCCTGGACGCGGCGCGCACCGCCTGGTTCGACGCGCCGGACCTGGACGCCCAGAAGCGCATCGCCGAGGACATCCAGCGCGCCGTGCTGGAGGAGGTGCCCTACCTGCCGTCGGGCCAGTACTTCTCCAGCACCGCCTACCGGCGGACCATCAGCGAGCCGCTGTCGGAGATCACGGCCTTCTGGGGCACGCGGCGCGTCTGACCGACGGCCGGGCCGGCGCGTGGCCGGCCCGGGTTCCGTCAGCGGTAGTAGTACCGCGGGCCATGATGGCCGTAGTGCCGCGGCGGCGGGGGCGGCGCGTAGTAGCGCGGCCCGTAGGCCGGCCGGCGGTAGTACCAGGGCGGCGGGGGCGGCGGCGGGGCGTAGTAGCGCGGGCCGTGGTGGCGGTGGCGCCAATCCACCGGCACCACCGCGGGATCGGACAGCACCGACAGCGTGACGCCGGACGCGGCCTGCGCGGGGCCGACCGAGGGCGCCGCGACCAGCGCGCCGAGGGCGAGCGCGGCGGGCAGCACCACCTTCCGCGCGAGGGACGTGACGTGGGACAGCATGGAAACCTCCTGCGACCGGGCGGGAATCTCTCCCGATCACCCGTGCAGGATAACGGGGCGATCGGGGCGAAGGGTGGCCTGAACTGTGTCGTCCGTCGGGCGGCGTGTAACGCGCGTCACGCCGCTGCTCTCATTGCCGAGAGCCAGTACGGGCGCGCGCCGGCTCATCCCTCCCCGATCAGCCGCCGCATGCCGAGGTCCACGCGGGACAGTCGTTCGTTGGCGGCGAGCAACGGCGCGATCGCCGGCGCGACGCGTTCGCGCAGCGCGGCATGGTCCGCGTCCACGCGTTCCATGACCTCGGCCAGTTCGGCCCGGAAGGCCGCCTCGTCCACACGCGTCAGGTGCCCGTCGCGGACCACGACCTCGCCATCCACCAGCACGGTCCGGACGCCCCGGCCCGTTTCCGAATAGACGAGTTGCCGCGTCGCGCTGTTGAAGGGCTGCCAGGCCAGGTCAGCAAGATCCAGCAGCACGAGGTCGGCACGCATCCCCGGCGCGAGCGCCCCGATTTCCTCCCCTAGCCCGAGCGCGCGGGCGCCGCCCGCCGTCGCCGCCTCCACTGCGTCGCAGGCCAGCACGCCCGTCGGGTTCGCGTCGCTGCCCGCCGAGAGGAGGCAGTACATCTTCATCGCCTGAAACAGGTTCTGGCAGTCCGAGCAGCTGCTGTTGTCGCAGCCCAGCGCCATGCGGATGCCGGCCCGCTTGAAGGACAGCAGCGGCGCGACGCCGTTCTTCAGCTTCAGGTTGGCGAGCGGGTTGTGGACGACGCCCGCCCCGGCCTCCGCGACGAGCGCGACCTCCTCCTCCGTCAGGTGGACGGCATGGGCCAGCGTCGTCCGGGGCGTCAGGATTCCGCGCTCGGCCATGTGGCGGATCATGGAGCCGCCGAGGCCGGCATAGACGCGCCGCGCCTTCGCGAGCTGCGCCCGCGTCTCGTAGACGTGGGTCAGGATCGGCAGCCCGTGCGCCTGCGACAGCACCGCAATCCCTTCCAGCAGCGCGTCGGAGGATCGCTGGGGACCGGAGGGGCTGAGCGCCCAATGCAGCCGCGGCCGCAGAGGCGAGAGGCGCCGGACCTGCGCCTCCACGAAGGCCAGGTCCGCCGCCGGATCGCCAGGCTTACCGCCGACGATCGCCGCGACCTCCGCGGGCAGGTCCGGTGGCAGGAAGGGCGCGATGTCCAGGTCCGGCAGGTCGCGCAGCGCGATGGAGAAGACGACGCGGATGCCCGCTTCCTCGTAGGCCGAGAGGATTACGTCGAGCGTCTCCTCGTCCTGCGGGACGAGGCTGTTCATGTCCTGGATCGTGGTGATCCCGGCCTTGAGGCACTCCATCGCGCCGAGCAGCGTGCGCACGCGCAGCTCCTCCCGGCTCCGCCGTCCCCAATAGGCGGGCTGGGAGTGCAGGGCCCAGACGTCGAAGGGCATGTCCTCGAACTGGCCCTTCAGGAGCGTGTCGTAGGAATGGTAATGCGCGCTGACGAGGCCGGGGATCAGCAGGCAGCCCGCGGCGTCCAGGACTTCCGTTTCGGCGGGGATGTCGGGCGGCGCGTCGCCCGCCCCGAAGATCGCGGCGATCCGATCGCCGCGCACCAATACGTCCCGCGGGGGCGGCCGGTGCGGGTCTTCCCCCGCCGTCAGGACCCGCGCGCCGCGGATGAGCAGCGGGCGCGCGGCCGGATCGGGCAAGGGCGGGTTCAGCCCTGGGCCACGGGCAGGCTGCGCTCCGCCCGCGGCGGCAGGAAGTCGCGGCTGAAGACCTCCGCCGGCGTCGGCGTGCGCGGCAGGCCGAAGACCTCCACGACCTGCGCGATCGCACGGGCCAGGCGCGCGTCGTCCAGGTCGCCGGCGCCGAGGCGGCGTGCTTCCTCGACGTTGATCGACGTGCGCCAGGCAAGTTCCAGGCGGCGCTGCTCCACCGTCGTGTTGATCGTCGCCTCCACCCGCTGCATGACGGCCGCCCCCATCGCGGGATCGCGCCCGACCTCCAGCATCGCGCGGTTGATCACGGCGACGAGGGAGCGCACCGCCGCCGGGTTGTTGCGCGCGAGCCGCTGCGAGACCATCACGCCGTTCGAATAGGCCTCGATCCCGTAATCGGCGAAGAGGAACCAGCGGAAGTCACGGTCCGGATCCACGTTGAGGCCGAGCAGGTTGGAATGCGCGGTGATCGTGAAGGCGCCGACGGCATCCACCTGATCGCGGATCAGCATCGGCTCCTGCAGCGCCGGCGACATGTTCTGGATGCGGACCTTCGACGCGTCGATGTTGTTGAGCCTTGCCAGCAGCGGCCACATGAGCAGGGCGGAGGAGCCTGCGGGCCCGCCGAGCGAGCGGCCTTCCAGGTCCTTCAGCGTGCGGATCGGGCTGTTCGCCTTCACCAGGATCGCGAAGGGCCCGCGGTTGTAGATCTGGTAGACGACGAGCGGCTGTTCGCCCGGCCGCGCCGCGGCCTGCTGGACCACCGCGTTCAGGTCACCGAAGCCGGCATCGTAGGCGCCGGACATGACGCGCGTGATCGTCGCGGCGGAGCCCTCGCCCTGGTCCAGCGTGACGTCCAGGCCGGCGTCCCGGAACCAGCCGCGCTCCCGCGCCAGGTAGTACCAGGCGTGGATGCCCTGGTAGCGCCAGTCCAGCGTGAATCGCAGCGGTGTCAGCGATTGCGTCAGCGCCGGCGTGGCCAGCAGGGAAGCCGGCGAGGCCAGGAGGAGGCGGCGGGGGATGCGCATGGGTGGTCCTTCCGTCGCGGCCGGCCGCCCATCCGGGGAGTTCAGGCAGCGTCCCGATCGCGCGACGGATCAAGCAAGCACCGGGCCAGCATCAACGCGACAGGTCTAGATCAGCGGCCCGCATCGGCGGGCACGACGACCGAATCCCCCTCGATCCGCGCCGGGACGGTCTCGAGCGATTCCCCCGCGCAGGGGCCGGAGACGCAGAACCCATCCTCCACCCGGAAGCGTGCCCCGTGCGCGCAGCAGACGACGTGCCGCCGTGCCCCGTCCAGGAACCGGTGCGGCACCGGTTCCAGCGGCAGGCCAAGGTGAGGGCATGCGTTGACGTAGACCTGCACCGCATCGCCGCGCCGGATCGCGAAGAGCCCAGTGAAGCCGCCGGGGGCGGGCGGGAAGCCCCGCGCCCCTCCGTCCGGGATGTCGTCCAGCCTGCAAAGGATGCGGTCGCTCAAAGCCCGGCCATGTGCGCGATGACGCCCCAATGCTCCGCCGACACGGGCACGACCGAAAGCCGCGACTGCCGGATCAGCAGCAGCCCGTCCAGCGCCGGTTCCGCCTTCATCTCCGCCAGCGTCACGGGGCGCGGCACCGGGCCCACCGTCCGGACATCCACGCAGACCCACTTGCCCGTGCCATCCGTCGGGTCGGCGTAGGCCTCGCGCGCGACCTCCACGATGCCCACGACCTCCTTGCCCTCGTTGGAATGGTAGAAGAACGCCTGGTCGCCGACGCGCATGGCCCGCAGGTGGTTCGCGGCCTGGTGGTTCCGCACGCCGGTCCAGGGCTCGATCCCCGCGGTCACCATCTGCTGCCAGGAAAAGGCATCCGGCTCACTCTTGAGAAGCCAGAAGGACAGGGCGGGTTCCGCCGGCACGGGCGTGGCAGGGGAGGGGGCGGGGGAGGACGTCGCGCGGCGGGGCATGGCGCGATGGAACCGCGCCCCGCCCCGCGCATCAACCCGGCCCCGGACCGATCGCGGCGGTCACCCCGGCGTCGGATCGTGGTGGATCCGCCGCAGCCGGAGGGCGAGGGCAATCAGCATGACCCCCGCCGCCACCGCCTGCACCGCGACGAGCCAGATCAGCGCAAGCAGCCCCGCCCCCGGCGCGAGCACGAGCCAGATCCCGACGAGGATGCCGAGCACGCCGGACAGCCCCAGCAGCCAGGACCCTGCCCGTGCCGCCAGCAGGATGCGCAGGACGCCCGAGGCGATCATCCAGGCCGCGACGAGAATGACGATCGTCACCGCCGAGGTCAGCGGCGACGCGAAGATCAGGACCGCCGCGATGGCGGAGACCACGCCCTCCACCGCGAGCCAGACCCGGCCGCCCCGTACCGGATGCGTGCCGGCGTCGGTGCGCCCCGTCGCCGACTGGAAGAAGGACATGACGGCGTCCAGCAGCAGCCAGGCCGCGATCGCGCCGAGGATCACCGCCAGCCCGAAGCCCGGGGCCAGGAAGGCGAAGACGCCGAACAGGATGGACGCGATGCCGCGCAGCAGGAACAGCCACCACCCCCGCGCCAGTTCCCGCGCGAGTCGGAAGCGCATGGGCAGGGCGGTATCGCGCGGCTCGGTCACGGGACGCGATGCGTTGGGCGCGGTGGCGGACATGGGCGGAACTCCGCTTGGTGCCGCGCTCAAGCGGCGCGCCTTCGCGAAGGTTGCGCCGGACGGGAGGGCGTTGCGCTGCCGGACGCGCCGCCCCTAGGCCGGCCGCCGCGCCCGCAGCGCTGCCGTCAGCGTCCCGTCATCCAGCACGTCCAGCGCCCCGCCGATCGGCACGCCCTGCGCCAGGCGCGTCACCGCGACATTCAGCGGCTTCAGCCGGTCCGTGACGTAATGCCCGGTCGTCGCGCCCTCGACCGTCGCGGGCAGGGCGAGGATGACCTCCTCGATCCCGCCGGCGGCCACGCGCTCGACCAGCGGCTGGATGGACAGGTCCTCCGGCCCCACGCCGCCGAGGGCGGACAGTGTCCCGCCCAGCACATGATACAACCCGCGATGCGCCCCCGCGCGCTCCAGCGCCCAGAGGTCGGCGACCCCCTCCACCACGCAGACCAGCCCGCGTTCCCGCCGCGCGTCGCGGCAGACGTTGCAGGGGTCCTGCGCGTCGAGGTTGCCGCAGACCCGGCACGGGTGCACCGCCTCCGCCGCGGCTTCCAGCGCGCCGGCCAGCGGCAGCATCAGGCGCGCCGGGTCCTGCAGCATCTTCAGCACCGCGCGCCGCGCCGAACGCCGTCCCAGGCCGGGCAGGCGCGACAGCAGGGCGACGAGCTGCTCGACGGGATCGTTGACCAGCGCGTCGCGGCGCTGGGCGACCTCCGCGAAGGCGGAATCACGGTCGAAGGGCATCCGGCTCATGTGGGGCTTCGGCGCGGATTCCGGGAGTTCCGAAAAGGGCGGTTCAGAACGGCAGCTTGAAGCCGCCGAGACCCCCGCCGCCACCCATGCCCGGGATGTTCAGCCCGGCGGTCGCCTTCGACATCTCCTCGGCCATCATCGCCTCGACCTTCTGCTTCGCGTCGGCATGGGCGGCGACGATCAGGTCCTCCAGAACCTCCCGCTCATCGGCCGCCATCAGCGACGGGTCGATCGAGATGCCCTTGAGTTCGCCCTTGCCGGAGAGCGTGACCTTCACCATCCCCGCGCCGGCCTGGCCGTCCATCGTCGCGGCTTCGAGGCGCGCCTGCATCTCGGCCATCTTGGCCTGCATCTGCTGGGCCTGCTTCAGCATGTTGCCGAGGTTCTTCACGCGTCATTCCTCCAGGAAATCATCGCCCATGGCGTCGAGGCCGGCAGGCTCCGCGTCGGGCGGGGCGAAGCCGGGGTGGGTGTCGTCGTCCGGGGCATCCCCTTCCTCCGAACGCGCCGGGGCGGGAAGCCCGTAATCGTCGAGCGAGGTGTCGCGCACCTCACGGATGACGGCACCGGGGAAGGTGGCCAACACGGCCTGGACCAGCGGATGCGCGCGCGCCGCGTCCAGCCGGTCCGCGGCGGCCTCCTTGCCCTGCTCTGCGACCGTCGGCTCGCCCGGTTCGTTCGAGAGGGCGATGGTCCAGCGCTGGCCCGTCGTCTCCGACAGAAAGGCGCCCATCTGCGCCGCGAGGTCGCGGGGGGCGCCGTTCGCCGGGCGGAAGGTGATGCGCCCGCCCTCCGCCGTCGCCTCGAAGCGGACGAGGTGGACGAGCATCTTGAGGTCGGCGTGCAGCCGCGGCCTCACGCCGGAGGCCAGCGCCACGACCTCCCGGAACGATTTCGGGCGCGGCGGGGGCGCGGCTTGCTCGGCGACGGGTTCTGCCTGCCCCAAGGGGTGCGGTTCCGCACGCGCCGTCGCGGCCCCGCCCGCGATGGCCCTCAACCCGCCGCCGGACGGTCCCGCCAGCATGCCCGCGCCGACCGCATCGGCCATTGCGCGCGGGGCGCCGGCCGGCACCGTCGCGCGGGAGGCCGGGGCGCCGCCAGCGCCCGCCCCGCCCGGCGGGGAAGACGCCAGCCGCCGCACGATGTCGCCGGGTGTCGGCATCTCCGACAGGTAGGCCAGGCGGATCAGCACCATCTCCGCCGCGGCGCGGCGGTCATGGGACTTCGCGACCTCCTCGATCCCGCGCAGGAGCACCTGCCAGGCGCGGGACAGCACGGGGATGGTGAGCGTCTCCGCCAGCGCACCACCGCGCACGCGCTCGGTCTCGGGCACCGCGGGATCGTCGCGCAGCGCGGGCACCGCGCGGAAGCGGGTCAGAGTGTGCGTCAGTTCCGCGAGGTCCGACAGCACGACGCCCGGATCGGCCCCGCGTTCATGCGCCCGGTCCATGATGGCGAGGGCGGCGGGCAGGTCGCCCTTCATCACGGCGTCCATCAGATCGAGCACCAGCGCACGGTCCGCGAGGCCGAGCATGTCCCGCACCGATTCCGCCGTGACGACACCGTCCGTGTCGGGCAGCGCGATCGCCTGGTCCAGCAGCGACAGCCCGTCGCGCACGGAACCGTCGGCCGCGCGCGCGATCATCGCGATCGCCTCGGGCTCGACCCGCACCCCTTCCTTCTCCGCGATCGCGGTGAAATGGGGCCGCAGCACCTCGCCGGGCACGCGTTTCAGGTCGAAGCGCTGGCAGCGCGACAGGATGGTCGGCAGGACCTTCCGGATCTCCGTCGTCGCCAGGATGAACTTCACCTGCGGCGGCGGCTCCTCCAGCGTCTTCAGCAGCGCGTTGAACGCAGCCCCCGACAGCATGTGGACTTCGTCGAGGATATAGACCTTGAAGCGGCCCTGCGCCGGGCGGAAGCGCACCTGCTCCCGGATCTCCCGCACGTTGTCCACGGAGTTGTTGGACGCCGCGTCCAGCTCCATCACGTCGGGATGCCGGTCCGCGAGGATCGCGCGGCATTCGGGGCAGACGCCGCAGGGATCGGCCGTCATCCCGCCCCTCCCGTCCGGCCCGATGCAGTTCAACGCGCGCGCGATGATCCGTGCGGTCGTCGTCTTCCCCACGCCGCGGACGCCCGTGAGCATGAAGCCGTGCGCGACCCGGTTCTGCGCGAAGGCATTGCGCAGCGTGCGCACCAGCGTGTCCTGGCCGATCAGGTCCTTGAAGGTCGTGGGACGGTACTTCCGCGCCAGCACGCGGTAGGGCTGGTTTGGCAGGGGTACCAATGCGGGGGCCGCGGCGGGCGTTGGCGCCGTCTCCGCAGCCTTCGGCGCCGCGGGCGCAGGCTCGTCGAAGCCGAACAGGCCCGGACCCTCCGCAGGCGGCAGGGGCAGGTCGTCCTCGATCTCGGTGTCGGGCGTATCGCTGGTCATCCGTGCCGCCATGAAGCGCCACCATGCTGCGGCGTCCCGCAGCAGGGGGAAAGGGCGCCGTGTCGGAGCGGTGCGTCGGGTGGAAGACCGACCCCGACCCGGGCGGGAACCCGCCTTGGCTGCTTCCTTCCGGACCTGACCAGGTGGACGGGACGCCCGTCCGGAGCCGACCTTCCGCCGATGTATATGGTGGACGCCGCCCCCCAAGTCCATCGCGCCACGCCGATCGTGCCGGGTCCATCGCACCGGGCGGCCGGCGCGTCGTCGCGCCACCCGGTCACGGGGGCCCGCCGGGTGTCCAGCGGCGTGACGGGCGGGAGTGACGGGCGGGAGCGACGGGCGGGAGTGACGGGCCGGCGCGGCCGACCCGCCGGCGTAACGCTTCGCCGCGCCCCGGCGAAACCATCGGCAGAGTTCCGGAGGCCCGCATGTCGCCCGCCCGCCGCGCCTTCCTCGCCGCCGCGCTCCTCGCCGCCGGCCCGGCCTTCGCCGACCCGCCAGCCCGGGTGAATGCGGAGGGCGGCGTGGCCATCGGGGGAACCGATCCTGTCGCCTATTTCACCGATGGCCGGCCCGTTCCGGGCCGCCTCGAGTTCAGCCACCCATGGGCCGGGGCCACCTGGCGCTTCGCCTCGGCCGAGAACCGGGACCGCTTCGCCGCGGACCCCGAGCGCTACGCCCCGGCCTATGGCGGGTTCTGCGCCTACGCCGCCGCCCGGGACTACCTCGCCTCCGTGGACCCGCAGGCCTGGCGGATCGTCGAGGGGCGCCTCTACCTGAACCACGACCTCTCGATCCGCGACCGCTGGGCGCGGGACATCCCGGCCGAGATCGCGAATGCCGACCGGAACTGGCCCGGCCTGTCGCGGCGCTGACGCGACGGTCGCGACGCGCCGCGGCCTCGCGGCCCGGCGCCCCGGACGGCATCCTGCGGCCATGTCGCCTCCCATCGCCCGTCGCGGGCTCCTGCTCGGCCCGGCCGCGTTCCTCCTGCCCGCCGACGCTCGTGCCGCCGCGCTGCACGTTCTCGGCCGCCGCTTCGAGGTGCCGGGAACCCCGCCACCCGTCCCTGACGACATCACGGGCGACGCACCCTCCGACGAAGACGCGCTCGGCGAGGTGGAGGAACGCCGCTGGGCCGCGCGCCTGCGCCGGGAGATCGGGTCGCGGCCGGAGGCCCGGCCCCTCATCCCCGAGCCGGACCGCGCCCTCCGCCTCCGTTGGCTGGAGGAGCGGTTCCGCAGCCTCGACGCGCTGGCCCGCGCGATGCGCCTTGCCATGGGCCGGCCGGAGGTGCCGGCGGAGGGCGACTTCACGCCGCCCGGGGAGATCCCGCCGGACTTCGTCGCGCGCCATGCGGTCCTCGGCTTCGACCCCCTGGCCTCTCACGCCGCCTACCGCCGGGTCCGCGCCGCCTACCGCGCGGGCGACGTCGCGCTGCTGGCCGCGGCGTCGCGCTTCCCGGTGAACCTGAACCGGGGGCGAGACCGGGACCGGCGCGTGCTGCGCTCGGCGTCCGACATGACGGCCGTGCGGGACACAGTGATGCAGCCCCGCCTGCGGGACGTCGCCCTGGCGCAGCCCTTCGGGACGATGTTCGCCCGCGACGTCGGGCTGATGTTCGGGCATGGGGAACTCTGGCTGCGCTTCTATCCCGACGGCTTCGGCCTTTCGGCGATCAACCTGCCCTGACCTATCCGGTCCGGGGCGCCCTCCTGGCCGCCGGGCCCGGGCGGGTGCATCGTCGCGACCAGATCGCCTTTCGGAGTCGCCCGTGCCCCACCCGTCGCGCCGTGCCGTTCTCGCCGCCCTGGCCGCCGCCGCGCCGCTCGCGGCCCGCGCCCAATCCGGCGAGGCGGTGCGGCTGCGCGGCCGGATCATCGCCCTTTCCGGCAACATCCTGACCGTCGCGACGCGGGAGGGGCCGAACGCCGCCGTGACCCTGGCCGAGCCGCTGGCCGTCTCCGCCCTGCGCCGCGTCGCGCTGGCCGACATCGTGCCGGGAACCTCCGTGGGGGTCGTCGCGGAGCCCGGGGAGGGAGAGACCCTCCGCGCCGTCGCCATCACCGTCCTGCCCCCGGGCGCCCGGATCACCGAACGCCAGGTCGCCTGGGACCTCCGCCCCGGCACCTCGATGAACGACGGCCCGGTCGAGGCCGTGGTGCAGGCCGGCGAGGGGCGCGACCTGACCCTTACGATCTTCGGCCGGGCCGTGCGCGTCCGCGTGGGACCGGAGGTGCCGCTCCTCATGCCCGTTCCCGCCTCGCGGGCCGACTTGGTGCCGGGTGCCGCGGTCTTCCTCAACGCGACGCGGGCCGCGGACGGAACCGTCTCGGCCGCCCGGGTAGTGGTCGAGAAGGACGGCGTCGCGCCGGCGATCTGACCGGGCCTCGGCGGACATGTCCGGCTTCGGCTCCGGACAATCCCATCCGGCGGATTGTCGTCGGCACCGGCGGGCTTGAACCGACTTTCGTGGAAGGGACTGATCGTCCCGGACGGTCCCGCTCCGCGCGGTGCTGCCCGGCCAGCTCACCCCGCCTCCGCCGATCGCCGGTCCTCGTCGGGCGGAGATGGGGCCCTGGCGAACCAGCCTTTCAGGCCGCGTCGAGCACGGCCCGGTGGAAACGGAGCGCGGTCTCGGGAAACATGCAGGCCTCGACGCGCCGGGATCTCCCTATCGACTTTCGCGACCCGGCCGCCGATCCGGAAGATCGGACGAGGGTGATCGCCTCATTCCCAGGTCGAAAAGATTTTCGCGAGCATACCAAGGCCGAGTATGTCGGGGCCGAGCATACCGGGACATAGCTCCGCGGATTAACGCCTGACGAACCTGTCCGCCCCGGTACGTCCAACCGCGAATGCCGTCGCTCACGCCGCCGGCGAGAGCACGTGGATCACCCGGTTCGCGATCATCTCGCGCGTCTTCGCGGCATAGGCGGCCATGTGTGGCGCCACGCCGTGCGCCTTCAGCGCCTCCATGTCGGCCCATTTCTCGATCACGACGAAGGTATCGGTGCCAAGCGCGGTCTGGATACGTCCAGCGCCCTCGGCATCCACCGCGGGCCCGTATTCGATACAGCCCTCTTCCGCATGGACCGCCGGCATGTTGGCCCGGAATTCGGCCAGCACCGCATCCCGCAAGCCAGGCTTGGTCGTGATGGTCGCGAGCACGTGAATCATGCCGGACTTTCCCTCCGCCCCATTTGACTCGGGCTGAACAAGCATCCCAGACCATACCGCGCGAGACAAGTCGGGGCGGCATGGAGCCCATCCTTATCCCAGTTCGTTACATTCGGACCGAAGATTGACTCTTGCATCCATCGGATCATTCCGTATTTGGCTATTGCCAGTCGGGCGAGGATAATCATGGCCACGAAATCGCGAATCGATCAGATGGATCTGGATCAGCTCTCGGCGGAGGAACTGACGCAGTTGATCCGGACGGCCGAGGAAAAGCGCCGCGAAAAGCAGGAGGAGGCCAAGGCCTCGCTCCTCGATGAAATGCGCCGTCGGGCCGAGGCGCTCGGCCTTTCCCTGGACCAGCTCGTCGGAGGCGGTGAGGCCCGTGCCCCCGCGCGGCGGACGCGGCGCGACGCCGGCAAGCCCGCCGGGGTGAAGTTCCGCGGCCCCGGCGGCGAGGAATGGTCCGGCCGCGGTCGCCCGCCGACCTGGCTCACGAAGCTCGAGGCCACCGGCAAGAAGCGGGACGAGTTCCGCATCTGACCGCGCCCGGGGACCCTCCCCCGCGCGATCCCGCCGCGTCGCCCTGACGGTGGGACGCCCCGATCCGGGATCGCGGCGCGGCTCGCCCGAAGGGCAGGCTGGCGCGGCGCCCCGGGACGTGGCGGCCCCGGCCGCCCGTCACCGCTCTGCCGCCACCTCCCATCCACGGCCCCCGCCGAGGAGTTCCGCGACGAGCGCGTAGGTCAGGTCATGCGTCGGGACATGCGCGACGAAGCGCCCGCGCAGCGGCAGGCCGGCCAGTGCCAGGTCGCCGACCAGATCCAGCACCTTGTGCCGCACCGGCTCGTCCGGGAAGCGTGCGCCGCCGATGACGCGGCCCCCGATGACGAGGGAGACCCGCCCGGGCCGCGCGCCGCGGAGCAGCGGCTCCCGCCGCGGCGGCGCCAGGCGCGCCCGGACGTCGGCGGAGATCGGTCGTTCCCAGCGCGGCTCCGGCGCATTCGGATTGACGGCGTGCGTCGCCGCGACCTGCCCGCGCCAGGACCGGTGCCAGAGTGCGTCCCGCAGCCCCGCCGGCAGCAGGCGGGACGCCACGCGCGTCCGCAGCAGCAGCCGCCAGAGGACCGAGGGGTTGGCAAAGCTCCGGCTGGGCGCGATCGCCGTCCGGAAGCTCTCGGGCGTGACCTCCCCGGCCCAGCGCAGCACGCCGAAATGCGGCAGGCGGTCGGTCGTGACATCCACCGCGAAGCCGTCATGGGGTTCGGCGCGCAGGAAGCCGCGCAGGCCGTTCACCTGGACCGGCTCGGTGATCCGGATTACCCGGCGCGGCGCGTCCTGCAAAACCAGCCCGGCCTCCGCGACAAGCGCGCACCAGCGCTCCGCGGAGCCGTCGAGGATCGGAACCTCCTCGCCCCGTACCGTGACCAGCGCGTTGTCGAGGCCGGCCGCGGAGAGCGCGGCCATCAGGTGCTCGATGGTCCGCAGGCGACGGCCGTCACCGAGGTCGAGAGTCGTGCTCATTCGGCTGCCGGTGCGAGACCGCCAGGTCGCGGCGGCCGTCGCCGCCCGCCCGCCCGACAGGACGCGGAAAGCAATCCCCGAGTCCGGCGCCGCCGGGGCCAGCGTGACCTCGGCGGTCCGGCCCGTATGCAGTCCGGCGCCGGAGAGGGAGACGGCGCGGCCGAGCGTCGCCTGCCGCATCGCCATCGCACCCCCTTACCCGCCCGACCCCGCGGGACATGCGGCAGGACGCGCCGGCGCTCAAGCGACGCGGCCTGACCCGACGCTTGTCAGGCTCCACCCGCCTGTCAGCAAAGACCTGACAGGTCCCGCCATGTCCCGACGCCTGCACTGCTCCTTCTGCGGCAGGTCGGAGGAGGAGGAGGTCCGGAAACTCGCCGCCGGCCCCGGTGGCGTGCACATCTGCGACGAATGCGTCGCCGCCTGCGCCGTGCTGATGGAGGGGGAGGCGGAAGGGCGCCCGCGCCGCTTCGATCCGGCACCTGGCCGAAGGGTCGCCTGATCGCCCTGCTCGGACCGCTCAACGCCGCGACGGACGCGCATCGCCCGCACCTGCAGGAGGTCGTGGACGCCCTCCGCGCGCGGGAGGTGAGCTGGGGCGCGATCGCCGAGGCCCTCGGCGTCTCCCGCCAGACGTCGTGGGAGCGGTTCGGCGAGCCGCCCACCCTTCCGGCATCCGGGCGGGCATGGCACCACTCGCCGCGCATGCTCCCCATCCCCGCCAGCCGGCCAAACGCCTATACCGGGTCCCCGCTCGACCGCGTCTCCCACCTCCGCGACGACGAAGCCTTCGTGACGGCAGCGCTGGCGCGGCCCGACGCGCTGGTCGTCCCGGTCTGGCGCGCGAAGTCGCTGCTCCGCGGCGTCGAGTCCGGCGCGCCGGAGGCCGTGCTGCTGACGCGCGGGGCCGCGGAAGCGGTGCTGATGGCCGGCGGCCCCTGGGCGATGCTGGGGCTACGCGAGGACGGCACGCCGGTCTTCGCCGTGGACGCCTCCGCCGCCGAGGATCCGCTGCCCCTGCTGCCGGACGGCTTCGGCACCTTCCACGACCTGCGTACCGTCGCTGGCCTGCTGCCGCCCGGCGAGGCCTCCATGCTCGCCCACGCGCGCGGCCTGATGCACTGGCGCGTGCGGCACCGCTTCTGCGGCGTCTGCGGTTCGGCCTGCGCGCCGCGTTCGGCCGGCAACGCCGCGCGCTGCACGGCCTGCGGCACCGACCACTTCCCGCGCACCGACCCCGCGGTGATCATGCTGGTGGTCCGTCATGCCCCGGGGGGCGACCGCTGCCTGCTCGGCCACAATGCGCGCTTCCCGAACGTGACGATGTACTCGACCCTCGCCGGCTTCGTGGAACCGGGCGAGAGCCTGGAGGAAGCCGTCCGTCGCGAGGTGCGGGAGGAAACCGGCGTCCTCGTCGGCGACGTCACCTACCACTCCTCCCAGCCCTGGCCCTTCCCCTCCTCCATCATGCTCGGCTTTCACGGCGAAGCGCTGAGCGAGGAGATCGTCGTGGACCCCGGCGAGCTGCGCGACGCCCGCTGGTTCACGCGCGACGAGATCCGGAACCACGCCAGCGCCGGCTTCTCCCTGCCGCGCGTGGATTCCATCGCGCGACGCCTCATCGAGGACTGGCTGGAGAACGCCGCATGACCCGAATCACCGCCTCCGGGGCGGCCCTCGCCGGCCTCCTGTCCCTCGCCGCCTGCGGCACGACGACCCCGAACTCGCCGGAGGCCGCCTGCCGCGCGGAGGCGCGCGACGTCCCTGCCGTGCGCGACCTCGCGCGCCGGATGCCGCCGGTGGGCAACGTCAGCCAGCGCGAGACGGTGGAGCAGGAGGCCGGGTTGGCGGAACGCCGCGCCTACGTCCAGTGCATGCGCGCGCGCGGCCTGACGCCGCCGGGCGCGGGCGTGGAGCCGGAACGGCGGCCCTGACGGACCCCCGCCCCGCACCGGCCGCTACGGCAGCTTCGTCGTCCCCGCGCCGCGGACGATCGCCCGCGCCGATAGATTCTGCCGTGCCGCCTTCTCCGCGATGCCGCTGATGCCCTGGCGGCGGGCGAGCTCGGCCCAGACCTCCTCGGGATGGATGCCCGCATCCACCCACACCACGATGAGGTGGTAGAGCAGGTCCGCGCTCTCCGAAACCGTCGCGTCGCGGTTGCCGAGCGTCGCCTCGATGATGCACTCGACCGCCTCCTCGCCCAGTTTCTGGGCGACCTTGGCGGTGCCGCGCGCCAGCAGGCGGGCGGAATGGGACGTCGCGGTGTCGCCGGCCAGGCGCCGCGCCTCCACCGTGTCCCAGAGGTGGTCGAGCACCTCGGCGCCCGCGCGGCCGATGGCCTCGGCCAGGGGGATCAGGTGGCGGGATTCCGCCCGCCGCACCCCCTTCGGCGTCTTCGCGGCGACCGGGGCATCGCCCGGCGCCTCGGGCAACAGGGCCTCGGGCAGCGGAACGCGGCGCGTGGCCTTCTTCGGGGCCTTGGGCCCGCCCTTCGCCCCCGCTTTCGCACCCATCTTCGGCTTGTCCTTGGCGTTCTTCGCCATCGGTCGTCCCCGCCCCTTCAGCCTCGCGACGCCGGCCGCACCGGCAGCCCTGCCGCATCCAACGCCGCCTTCGCCTCGCCGATCCGGAAGCGGCCGTAGTGGAAGACGCTCGCGGCCAGCAGCCCGGTCGCGCCGGCGCGCGCGCCGTCCGCGAAGTGGTCCAGCGCACCGACGCCCCCGGACGCCACGATCGGCAGCCGCACCGCCGCCCGCATGGCGCGCAGCAGGTCGAGGTCGAAGCCCTCCCCGTGCCGTCGCGGTCCATCGAGGTCACGAGCAGTTCTCCCGCGCCGAGCCCGGCGACCCGCCGCGCCCAGTCCAGCGCGTCCACGCCCGTCGCGCGCCGGCCGCCATGGGTGAAGACCTCCCACCGCGGTGCGCCGTCGGGACCGTCGGCGCACCGCCGCGCATCGATCGCAACGACGATGGCCTGGGACCCGAAGGCCTCCGCCGCGCGGCGCACCAGGTCGGGGTCGGCCAGCGCCGCCGAGTTGATCGAGACCTTGTCGGCACCCGCCAGCAGAAGCGCCCGCACGTCCTCCACGCTCCGCACGCCGCCGCCGACGGTGAGCGGGATGAAGACCTCCGCCGCGGTGCGCGACACCACGTCGAGCATGGTCCCCCGCCCCTCGTGGGAGGCGGAGATGTCGAGGAAGGTGATCTCGTCCGCGCCCTCCCGGTCGTAGGCGCGCGCCTGCTCCACCGGATCGCCGGCATCGCGGAGGGCGACGAAGTTGACGCCCTTCACGACCCGGCCGTCCTTCACGTCCAGGCAAGGGATGACGCGGAGCGCGAGCATGCGCGCGCGATGCGCCCCGCGGCACGGGGGGTCAAGGGGTTGTGATCGCGCGCCGGGTCCGCGCCGGCCGCGGGTCAGCGGTTCGCCGCATAGGCCTCCGCGTTCGGGGCGACGCCGAGGCCGGAGTTCAGCCGGTTCGACAGGTTGAAGTAGGCGATGACCGCGGCGGCCTCGAGGATCGCGGTCTCGCCCAGCCCGGCCTCGCGCAGGCGGTCCAGGTCGGCCCGCGTGACCGCGGCGGGCGCGCGCGTCAGGCACTCGGCATAGGCGGCGAGCGCGGCCTCGCGCGGGGTCAGGGCGGCGTGGCGCCAGTTCACCTCGACCGCCGCGACCAGCAGCGGGTCGCCCGTGTGCTTCCGCAGCGCCGCGGCATGGGCGAAGACGCAGGGGACGCAGCGGTTCTCGACGCTCGTCACCAGCGCCAGCAGTTCCTTCTCGCGCGGGGAGAGTTCAGCGTCGGGGTCGCGGTTCACCGCATCCGACAGCGCCTCCGCCGCGGCCAGCAGGCGCGGGCGGTGCGCCTGGACGTGCTGGCCGTTGCGCTCGTAGCCCAGGCGCGCGCGGGTCTGCGCGAGGACCGCCTCGACCTCCGGCGTCCGCGGCGCCTCGGGGAGGTCGAGCCAGGAAAGGCGGGGGGCATGGGCGTCCATGCCGCCGAGCCTAGACCCGGCCAGTGCCCGCTGTCCCGTGGCCTCAGGTCAGGCGGGCACCGTCGCGGCGCCGGACGGACCCGCGCTAGCGGATCGGCGGGGCGTACATCAGCCCGCCCCGGTTCCACAGCGCGTTCGGGCCGCGTTCCAGGCCGATCGGCGTGTCGGCGCCGACATGGCGCTCGTAGATCTCCCCGTAGTTGCCGACCGCCTTGATGGCGAAATAGGCCCAGCGCCGGTCCAGGCCCATGGACGGGCCATGGTCGCCGGAGACGCCGAGCAGGCGCCGGATCGGCGGGCTAGGGTTCTGCAGCATCGCATCGACGTTGGCGCGGGTGACGCCCAGTTCCTCGGCCTCGACCAGCGCGTAGGACACCCAGCGCACGATGTCCGCCCACTGGTTGTCGCCGTGGCGCACGGCGAGGCCGAGCGGTTCCTTGCTGATGCGCTCGGCCAGGACGACGTGGTTCGCGGGATCCGGCAGCGCGGACCGCACGGCCGCGAGCTGCGAGGCATCGGTCGAGTAGGCGTCGCAGCGGCCGGAGATGTAGGCGCTGCGCAGCTCGTCCGTCCGCTCGAAGACCACGGGCTGGTAGCGGATGTTGTTGGCCCGCGCCCAGTCCGCGAGGTTCAGCTCGCTGGTGGAGCCTGAGGTCGTGCAGATCGTCGCGCCGCCGAGCTCGGTGCTGCGCTGCACGTTCATGCTGCGGCGGAGGAGGAAGGACTGCCCGTCGTAGAAGTTGATGGCCGGGAAATCGATGCCGGAGGCGTCGCGGGACTGCGACCAGGTCAACGTCTGGATCAGCACGTCCACCTGGCCCGACTGCAGCGCGGGCATCCGCTGCGCGCCGGACATCGGCACGAAGCGCACGCGCGGCTCGCCCAGCACGGCCGCGGCGATGGCGCGGCAGAAATCAGGGTCCAGCCCCTGCCAGACGCCCTGGCTGTCCGGCGCGCCGAAGCCCGGCGTGCCGAGGGCCGCCGAACATTCAAGCGCCCCCTTCGATCGGACCGACGCCAGCGTCGGCCCGGCGGCGACCTGCGCCGAGGCCAGGCTCGGCAGGACGAGGCTTGGCAGGACGAGGGCAAGGAGGGGCAGCACGAAGCGGCGCATCGGTTCTCTCCCGGGCTGGACGGGGAACGGTCCCGCGTCACGGGGTACCGCGTCAAAGACAATCCGCAGCCCGGTGCGGGCGGATCGCCGGCGGGGACCGGGCTCCCTGCCCAAGGAACGCCCCGCCTGCGTAACGCCACGGCACGCACCCGTGACGGCGCGGCACGCCCGACCTAGAAGACCGCCGCCTTCACCCGTCCCGGCCGGGCCCCGCCCGCCGCCCCTCAGAGGAACGTTCCGTGATCCGTCGTCTGGCCCCCCTACCCCTCCTCGCCCTCCTCGCCGCCTGCGCGGCCGAGCCGCCCGCCCCCGTCGCCGCGCAGCGGCCGGAGGAGGCGTTCCGCGCCCAGTGCCGCCAGCAGCTGCCGAACGCGTCGGACTTCGGCATGGAGAAGTGCATGGCCGATGCCTACGACCGTTCGCGCGGCCTGACCCCGGCCTCCGCCACGCCGGCGCCGGCCGCGGCGACGGCCGCGACGCCGTCGCGGAGCAGCACCCCGTCCCGCAACAGCGGCACGCCGGCGCGCCGGGCCCGGTAACACCCGTCGGGGGAGCGGGCGGTCGCTGCGCCCGGCCGGCCCGCCGGGCGCGGACCGCCCCCCGCCCCCCCATCGCCGCTGACGCGCCGGCCGATGGCCGCGTTCCCGCGCGACGCATGCGACGCGCCGGACGGCCCGGCGGGACAGGCTTGCGACATGCGGCCGGCTACAAGGGCGCCGGGCCGCCACTTCCCCCACGGCCCGACGGGCGTTCCCCCTCGCCCGGGAGACCCGGTCCGACGCCCCGGCCCCCACCCCGGCCGGCACGGACCGGGTCCACCCGCGGGGAGCATGGCCCGCGGGGAGCGTGGGAGAACCCGATGATGCGCCGCGGCCCCGATGCCATCCCCGCCCCGCCCGCCACCGGCGCGGCGGCCCATCCCGGCCCTGGTCGGACCGCCGCGCGGCCGATGCGCCGCCCCCGCGCGATCACGCTCGTCCTCGTCAGCGGGGCGGTGCTGACCCTCGGCGCCTGCGACAGCCAGCAGGAGCGGTGCCGGCGCGCGCGCGCCGAAGGCCGCCCGGACGCCGAGGCGGTCTGCGCCGGACGCAGCGGTTCCTCCGGCACGTCTTCCTCCTGGTTCGGCTGGAGCGGCAGCAACGGCAGCACGGCAACCTCGGGGACGGCCACCACCTCGACCCGCGGCGGCTTCGGCAGCACCGCATCCTCGCACGGCTCCTCGGGCGGTTGACGGGGGCGGCTGACCGACCGTGCGACGCATCACGAGCGAACCGCGCCCCGACCGCCGCGAACGCGCCCGCGCCATGGGCTTCGCCTTCGCCGAGATCGAGGGCGAGCCCTACTGGGACGAGACCGCGCATTATGAGTTCACCGCCGCCGAGGTGGACGTCCTGGACGACGCCACGAACGAGATCGAGCGCCTGACGCTGGAGGCCGTGGACGAGGCGGTGCGCCGCGACGCGCGGGAATGGTTCGGCCTGTCCGACACGGCCTGGGCCCTCGCGCGGCGGTCCTGGGAGAAGCAGGAGAGGCACCTCTACGGCCGCCTGGACCTGCGCTGGGACGGCAACGGCCCGCCGCTGCTGCTGGAATACAACGCGGATACGCCGACCGCGCTGTTCGAGGCATCGGTGGTGCAATGGGAATGGCTGACCTGCACCGACCCGTCGGCCGACCAGTTCAACTCGATCCACGAGGCCCTGATCGACGGCTGGAGCAAGATGGGCCTGCCCGGACGAGTCCACTTCGCCTGCGCCCGCGACAGCGCGGAGGACCGCGGCACGGTGGACTACCTGCGCGATACCGCGACGCAGGCGGGGCTGGACACCGTCTTCCTCCACATGGACGAGATCGGCTGGGACGGGCGCACCTTCCGCGACCTGCAGGAATCGCCGATCGCCGCCATCTTCAAGCTCTATCCCTGGGACTGGCTGCTGGCCGAGACCTTCGGCCCGCACGTCGCGACCGCCGGCACCCGCTGGATCGAGCCGGCCTGGCGCCTGATCCCGGCGGGCAAGGGTTTCCTCGCCTGGCTGTGGCACCTCTTCCCCGGCCACGCGAACCTGCTGCCCGCCTTCAACGAACCGGGCCGCACCGGCGGGCCGGAGGTCGGGAAGCCCTTCTGGGGACGGGAAGGCGCGAACATCACGGCGCCCGGACGCCCGACCACCCCCGGCCCCTACGCCGACGGCCCGAAGGTCTGGCAGGCCTGGGCGGAACTGCCGCGCTTCGACGACGGCTATCCCGTCATCGGCTCCTGGATCATCGCCGGCAGCGCGCGCGGCATCGGCATCCGCGAGGACTCGACCGCGATCACGCGCGACACCTCGCGCTTCGTCCCCCACCTCTTCCGCCCGGATCCCGCATGACGAGCCTCGCGACGCTGCCGAACTTCCTCCTGCACCTCGTCGTCGGGCTGGCGATCGTCGTCGCGGGGGCCTGGGCCTATATCCGGATGACGCCGCACGACGAGATGCGGCTGATCGCCACCGGGAACTCCGGCGCGGCGGTGAAGCTCGCGGGCACGCTCATCGGCTTCGGGCTGCCGGTGTCGCAGGCGATCCGCAGCTCCATCAACGTGCTGGACGCGCTGGTCTGGGGCGTGATCGCCCTCGTCGCGCAGATCCTCGTCTTCGTCGTCATTACCCGCGTCCTTCCGGACTGGCGCGCGGCAATGGAACAGCGCGGCGAGGTCGCGGGCGCGATCCTCTATGCCGGCGCGGCGATCACGGTGGGGATGGTGAATGCGGGCTGCCTGACGCCCTGAGGCGCGCCCGCCGCGCGGCCGTCTTCACGATCGGGGCCCTGGCACGCCGGCCGGACGGCGGCCCGGCCTCCGGCGGGCAGGCTGACGCCTTCGTGCGGGCCTGCCCCGCGACACCGGCCCTGGCGCGGCCCTGCGCACCGGCGCACATGCGACGGGATGGATGCGACACCGCCGCCGGACGAGGATCGCGCACGCGCCGCCTGGTGCTCCTCTACGGGTTCAGCGGCTTCGCCTCCTCCCTCGCCTCGCGCACCCTCGACCCGGTGCTGCCGGAGCTGGCAACGGAATTCGCGGTCACGGTCGAGACCGTCGCCCTCGTCGCCTCGGCCTTCGCGCTGCCCTACGCGCTGATCCAGCCCGTCCTCGGTCCGGTCGGCGATGGCCTGGGCAAGCGGCGGGTGATCCTCGTTGCGACCTTCCTGACGGCCCTTTGCCTCCTCGGCTGCGCGCTCGCGCCGAACGTCGAGGGGCTGTTCCTGGCCCGCGCCCTCGCCGGCGCCGCGGCGGGCGGGATCTTCCCGCTGACCATCGCGACCTTCGGGGACCAGGTGCCGATGGCACGGCGGCAGGTCGCGCTGTCCCGCGTGCTGGCCATGTCCATCGCCGGGCAGATCGCGGGCGGCGTCATCTCCGGCGCGGTGTCGGGCCATGTCGGCTGGCGGGCGGTGCAGGCGGCCGGGGCCGCCGTGCAGCTCCTCGCGGCCTTCGTGCTGTGGCGAGACCTGCGCGCGCGGCCGGATGGCCCGCCCGGGCGGGTGGACCTGGCGGGCTCGTTGCGGCGCTACGCGGAGATCGCCCGCATCCCCCAGGCGCGGCGTCTCTGGGGCGCCGTGGCGGCCGAGGGCGTGCTGGTCTTCGGCCTCTTCCCCTACGTCGCCGCGCTGATCGTCCGCTGGGGCATCGGCAGCGCGCCGGAGGCGGGGCTGGCGCTCTCCGCCTTCGGGGCGGCGGGGATCGCCTATGCCGCGCTGTCGGGCGTGCTGCTCCGGCGCCTCGGCCTGACCCGGATGCTCGCCGTCGCGGGCGTCCTCGGGCTGGCTGGGGATGCTGGCCTTCGCGGCGACGGGCTGGCTCGGCCCCGGCCAGCCCGCGGCGATCGCGGGGCTGATCGCCGGCATGTTCGTCCTCGGCCTCGGCTACTTCGCCATGCACAACTCGATCCAGACGGGGGTGACGGACGTGGCGCCGAAGGCCCGGGGATCGGCGGTGGCGATGCACGCTTTCTGCTTCTTCCTCGGCCAGTCCGTCGGGCCGGCGCTCTTCGGGGCCGGGCTGGCCGCGGTGGGGGCCCCGCTGACCCTCGTCGCGGCGGGCGCCGCGATGCTGGCCCTGGGTCTCTGGCTGTCGCGGATCATGCACCGCCCGGCGTGAGCACGGGCCGGGCCGGAAGGGGGCCGGATCGAACGAAGCACGAACGACACCGCGCCAATACGCCGGGGGATCAGGGACTTGGCCCGAGTCGCGCGAACGAATCGCTGACGGTCCCGCCCCGTTCCGCCCACACAAGACCTGGGCCCGCGACTCGGCGCCGGACCACAAGCGGGTTCGCCTGCCGTTCCAGGCGCCGCCCCGCGGCGGCGGCCGCGTCGACAGACCCGGGACGCCGCGCCACCCTCGGCCGATGAGCGAGACGCCGCCCGACGAAGCCCCGAAGATCCGCACCATCGCCATGCCCGCGGACACCAACGCCCAGGGCGACATCTTCGGCGGCTGGCTCATGGCCCAGATGGACCTCGCGGCCGGCAACGTCGCCCTCCGGCGCGCCAGGGGCCGCTGCGCCACCGTCGCGGTGGACGCCATGACCTTCCACCGCCCCGTCCATGTCGGCGACGAGGTGAGCGTCTATGCCCGCCTGGAACGGGTCGGCCGCACCTCCCTCCGCATCATGGTCGAGGCCTGGCGCCGTGACCGGCACGGCGACGCGGCGGAGCGGGTGACCGAGGCCGCCTTCACCTTCGTCGCGATCGACGAGGAAGGCCGCCCGCGGCCGGTGCCGCCCGAAGCCGGCTGACCCGGCGGGCGACCCCGCCCCACCCGACGAACCGCCCCGTCCCCCGGGCGTTCCGTCCCGACGATGGATGGACCGCCCCCCCGCAGCACCGCCCGGGACACTCCCAAGGTGGCCTGGCCCAAGATGGCCTGGCCCAAGGTGGCCTGGGTCTGCAACTGGCTCGACCCCTCCCTGCCGGAGGACGAGGCACGGCTGCTGAACTTCAGCGACACGACCGTCGCCTTCCTGATGCGCCAGGACCCGGCCGCGCGCGTGGAGAAACTCATCGGCCTCGTGCGCCACAACGCCACGGCGCTGACGAACCAGGTGAACCTGACCGCCGTCCTGCCGCCGCCGCGCCGCGCGATGCGGATCGCGACGCACTTGCTGCCCTGCTATTCCCACCCCGCGGTGCGCCCGATCTACGACGACCCCGCGCTGCGCGCGACGATCGAGGAGGTCACGGCCCCGCTCGGCCCACGCATCAAGGACGCGGGCATCCGCATCTCCACCCATCCCGGGCAGTATTGCGTCCTCGCGACGGAATCGGACGCCGTGCGCCAGGCCTCGATCGAGGAGATCGAGTACCACGTCCACGTCATGCGCCTGCTCGGCCATTCCGGAGGCTGGCACCCCCACGGAGCCCACGTGAACGTCCATGGCGGCGGCAGGGCCGCGGGGATCGAGGCGTTCCGCGCGAGCCTCGCCCTGCTGTCGGAGGACGCGCAGGGACTGCTGACCATCGAGAACGACGAGATCGCCTACGGCCTGGACGACGTGCTCCCGGTGGCCGACGCCCTGCCGGTGGTGCTGGACATCCACCACCACTGGGTCATGACGGGCGACTACATCCGCCCCGACGACCCGCGGATCACGCGCGTGATCGAATCCTGGCGCGGCACCCGCCCGGTCGCCCACGTCTCCTCCCCGAAGGAGGCGCTGGTGGAAGGCATGGACCCCGACACCCTGCCCGACCGCGCGGCGATGCTGGAGGCCGGCGCGAACACGCGGGACCTGCGCGCCCATTCCAACCGCCTGTGGAACCGCGCCCACGCCGCCTGGGCCGCCGGCCACCTGGCCTGGGCCGACATCGAGGTGGAGGCGAAGGACAAGAACCTCGCCACCCAGGACTTCGCCGTCGCGGCGGGGCTGGTGGAGTTCGTCGAGCCGCCGCCGGCCTACGTAAAGCCGGTGCGCGCCAGGAAGGCGGCCGCGGCGCCCGCGACGCCGGAACCGCGCAGGAAGGGTGTCCGGAAACCCGCCTCGGCGGAGAGCACGGTCCTCGAGCCGCGACGCTCGGCGCTCGGCGCCCCGGTTGCCAGTGCCGACACCGTGGTGATGCGGAAGCCGCGGCGGACGGCGAGGGCAGGTCGAAAGGCGGAATCCGGCACGTCGGACCGCTGACACCGCCGCACGGGGGACCTTCGGGCCGCGGCCTTCCGCACGCACCGAGTTCGCGGCGGCCGGCCGGCCAGCCCGGCACCCCGACCCTTGCTTGCAAAACCCGACACACGGCAACGCCGGCATTGGCGGAGGATGTGCGCGGCGTCGCTTCGCCGAACAAAGTCTTTGCGAAGTAGCAACCAGACGATGCCAAGAATCAGGCCGACCGCGACGCGTGATGTGCCCGAGCATTCACTGCAGCGACCTCATGTCACGGCATCGCGAGCGGGACCTACACGTCGGGCCAGGAACACCTGAACGATGCGCGATCAACCTGGCCTGGTCACGGCCCTCACGCCCGACATGGCGGCCCCGGCCGCCGAGCCTCGGCCGCCGCTGCCCGATCCGCGGCCTGCACCGGCGGTCGCCACGTCCACCCCCAACCGCGGTCGCCTGCTCCGCGTCGCCGTGAGTCTCGGGTTGCTCGCCCTCATCGGATACTTCGTCCAGGACCGGTTCTTCTCAACCGAGGCGGATGGGGCCTTCCTCGACGGCGCGCCCATAGCGGTTCGCACGCCGATCAGCGGGACGGTGAGCCTCGCGCCGGCGCTGTCGGTCGGCAACGTCATCCCGGCGGACACGCGGTTCGGAACGGTCGTCAATCCGCGCGCCGACACGTCGCGCCTGTCCGACCTTACCCTCGCTCTCTCCTCGGCCGAGGCGTCGCTGACCGCCCTGACCCGGCGCATCGCCTACGTCGAGGGCGAGATCGCGGCGTCCGAGCACAATCTCGGTGCCTTCCGCGACGCCCGGACGGAAACGCTGACCGCCCGCGTTCGGGAGATCGATGAGTCGGTCAGCGCCGCCGGTGCACGCCTGGCCGAGGCCACGCGGGGCCTGCGTCGGGCGGAAGCGCTGTCCGCCGGCGGCGTCGCCACCGTGGCTGCCCTGGAAGCCGCGCGCCGGGCCGAAGCCGTGGCGCACGCGGAACTGGACGGCGCCCGCAACCGGCGCGCCGCCACGGACGCGGAACTGCGGGCTGCCCGGGCGGGGGTAAACGTCGCGGATGCCGCAACCGATCGCTCGGCCTCGCAGCAACAGCGCGACCGGCTGCGCGACCAGTTGGAGGACCTTGCGGCGCAGCAGATCGAGCGTGAGGCACAGGTCGCCGCGCTGCGTCCGCTGATCGCGACGGAGACGGAGCGAACGGCCCGGATGGGCGAGGCTGCGCTGCAGTTGCACGCCCCCGGCCGCCTGCTGCGCCTGGTGGCACAGGCCGGCGAGCACGTGCAGCCGGGGCAGGAGATCGCCATCCTCGCCGACTGCGCCAACCCCGAAGCCACGGCGACGGTCTCGCCCGCCGTGTTCCGTCGCCTTCAGGTCGGTCAGACCGCCCGCTTCAAGGCGGCGCAGGACGACGCTTGGCGCAACGGGACCGTCTCCGCGCTCCGGGCCGAGCCCGGCGCGACATCCAACTCAGCACGCCGGCTCGAGGTCGTCGTCTCCTTCCCCGCGGAGGTCGGCAGCACCCGGGCCTGCGAGAGCGGACGCCTCGGCCGCCTCGCCTTCTGAGGCATCGCCGTGCCGGAATCCGACCTGCTGCTGGCGGCCGCGCCGGCGCTGCTTCTCGTCGCCTTCGCGGGCGCGGCGTTGCCGCTGCTGCGGCACGACCAGGCCTGGCCACGCTGGATCGGCGCGATGCTGACCATCGCGCTGATGGTGCGCTACCTCCTCTGGCGGGCGACGGACACGCTGCCGGGCATGGGCGACGGCGGCTGGACCGACCTCGGCACCTTCGTCCTGGCGCACGGCTTCTTCGCGGTGGAGGTGCTGAGCTGCACGGCGGGCATCCTCCTACTCCAGGTCCTGTCGCGCACGGTGAACCGCTCGGCGGAGGTGGACGCGCATCCCGTCGGGTCGCACCCCGGCGGGCCGCCGCTGATCGACATGCTGATCCCGACCTACAACGAGAAGCGCGAGATCCTGGAGCGCACGATCGTCGGTGCGACGGCGCAGGACTACCCGCGGTTCCGGGTCTGGGTGCTGGACGACGGTAAGCGGCCATGGCTCGCCGACCTCGCGGCCAGCCATGGGGCGCATTACCTGACGCGCGCCGATAACGCGCACGGCAAGGCCGGCAACATGAACGCGGCGCTGAAGCGGATCATGGAGCTGCCGGAGCCGCCCGACACCATCGCCGTGCTGGACGCGGACTTCATCGCCTCCCCGCAATTCCTCCGGCGCGCGGCCGCCCTGCTGCACGACCCCAAGGTCGCCTGCGTGCAGACGCCGCAGTTCTTCTTCAACCCGGACCCGATCCAGTTGAACCTGCGCGGCCTCTCCGTGCTGGCGGACGAGCAGCGGTTCTTCTTCGACATCATCCTCGCGAGCAAGGACGCGCACGGGACCGCCTTCTCCTGCGGCACATCGGCGCTGATCCGCACCAGGCCGTTGAAGGAGATCGGCTTCTTCCCGACGGAAAGCGTGACGGAGGACCTCCTCCTGTCCATCAAGTTCACCGCCGCGGGCTACCGCACCGTCTACCTGAACGAGCCGCTGACGGTCGGCCTCGCGCCCGAGGGGCTGCAGGAATACCTGACGCAGCGCGGCCGGTGGTGCCTCGGCACCATGCAGATCCTCCGCACGCCCTGGAGCCCCTTCTCCTCCCGCGGCGGCGTACCGCCGATCATGCGGCTGCACACGCTGGACACCGTCCTGTTCTGGACGGTCGGGTCGCTGATGCGCGTGCTCTGCCTCGTCATCCCCGTGCTGCACTGGTGGTTCGGGCTGGTCGTGATGCAGACGACGCTGGAAGGGCTGCTGTTGAACCTCGGCCCCTTCTGGATCTGCATGGTCGTCTATCTCGGCTGGGTCAGCCGCGGGACGAACATCCCGATGATGGCGGAGGCCATCGGCCTGCTCGTGACGAAGGAAGCCATGCGGGCGAGCGTCGTCGGCACCTTCGGCAGCCGGAACCAGAAGTTCAAGGTGACGGCCAAGGGCGCCAGCCGCGACCGCGTGGTGATGCAGTGGGGCATCGCCGCGCCCTACATCGCCCTCGCCGTCGCCACGATCGGCGGCATCGCCTGGCGGCTCTTCACCGGCGCGCTGCCCGACACGCCGCCGGATATCGAGGCGATGAACCTGTTCTGGAGCGTCTTCAACCTCGGCACGCTCGCCATCACCATCCTGATCTGCGTGGAGCAGCCACGCTTCCGGGCGGAGGAGCGCTTCGGCACGGATGAGCCCGTTGCCATCCGCTTCGCGGACGGCACGGGCGGGCAGGGGCGGCTGCTCGACCTGTCGGTCTCGGGCTGCGCGGTGCTCCTCGCGGCCCAGCCAGCCTGCGGAGAGGAGGCGGTCAGCCTCGTCATCCCCGATGTCGGGCTTGTCCGCGCGCGGGTGCGGCGGCGCAGCGGAACGCGGCTGCACCTCGCCTTCCTGCCCTCGACGGAGGCGCGGCGCAGCCTGATCGTGAAGCTCTTCTCCGGCTCCTACGTGCGGCCGGTCACGCGCACGCCGATGACCGACCTCCTCAGGGTCCTGGCGCGACGCGCCCTGTCCTGACGAGGGCGGCGGCGGCCTGAACGCGCGTGCGCCGGCAGGGCGGGTAGCTCGCGCACCCCGCGGGTCAGCCCCGCGGGCTCCAGGCGGTTCCTGCCCGGGGCAATCAGGGCTAGGACGCGGCCGATGCAGCAGAACTCCCCCCACGCGACCGTCCGGACCGAGGCCCCAACCAAGGCGGTCCCAACCAGGGCGGCCCCAAGCGCGGGTCCCACCGCCAGCGCAAGCCGCGCGGCCGCCCGATGGACGGCTGGCTGATCGTGGACAAGCCCTCCGGCATGGGCTCGACCGACGTCGTCACGAAGCTCAAGCGCGCCTTCGATGCGCAGAAGGTCGGGCACGGCGGCACGCTCGACCCACTGGCCACCGGCATCCTGCCGATCGCCTTCGGCGCCGCGACCAAGGCCGTGCCCTACGTCATGGACGGCACGAAGGTGTACCGCTTCACCCTCCGCTTCGGGGATGCGCGCGACACGGACGACGCGGACGGCAAGACGATCGGAACACATGACCATCGCCCGACGGATGCGGAGATTGAGGCGGCGCTGCCCGCCTTCCGCGGCGATATCATGCAGGTCCCGCCGATCTATTCCGCCATCAAGGTCTCCGGCGAACGCGCCTACGACCTCGCGCGCGAGGGTCAGGCCGTCGAGCTGCAGCCCCGCCCCGCCCGCGTGGATGCCTTCGACCTGATCGAGCGTCCCGACGCCGACACCGCGGTCTTCCACGTCCAGTCCGGCAAGGGCGTGTACATGCGCAGCCTGGCGCGCGATCTCGCGCGCGCCTGCGGCACGGTCGGCCACATCGCCGCGCTGCGGCGCCTGCGCGTCGGGCCCTTCCGGGAGGAGCACGCGATTCCGCTGGACAAACTTGTCGGCAGCGCGGATACCCCCGCCCCTCCCCCGGCGCCCCTGCTGCCGGTGACGACCGCGCTGGACGACATCCCGGCCCTGGCCGTCACCGAGAGCGAGGCCGCCCGCCTGGGCTTCGGTCAGGAGATCTCCCTGGTCGAGTTCCTGGGCCGGGTGCCGCCGGCGGCCAACCCCGATGGGGGCCTGGTCCGCGCGCTGGCGGGGGAGCGGCTGATGGGATTGTGCCGGCTCGAAGGCGGATTGGTCCGCCCCGAACGCTGGCTCGCCCGCGGCGCCTGACACCCCTATTCCAGGAACACACGATGTCGAGCATCACCCTCGAGCGTCGCGCGACGATCATCCGCGAATATGCCACCCGCCCGAACGACACGGGCTCCCCCGAAGTCCAGGTGGCCCTGCTGTCCGACCGCATCTCGATGCTGACGGAGCACATGAAGCAGCACCCGAAGGACTTCCACTCCCGGCGCGGCCTGCTCGTGCTCGTCGGACAGCGGCGCGGGCTGCTGGACTACCTGAAAAAGAAGGGCGGCGGGCGCTACGAGCGGCTGATCGCGCGGCTGGGCCTGCGGCGGTAGGTTCCGCGGCGGCCCTGGGGGAAGGCTCTGCCTTCCTCCGGACCTCCATCCGCCAGGGGACCAGTCCCCTGCACCCCGTTCTGTAGACGCCCCGGTTTGGACCGCGGTCCAGGCCGCCGCCTGGTCGGCGGGAGTTCGGGAGGGAGGGCAACGCCCAACCTCCGGAATCACCGCCGCCCTCCTCGCAGGCACCAGACCCCGAACAGCCCGCACGCCGCGCACAGGCTGAACCCCGGCGCATAGGAGCCGGTCGTCGCGACGAGCACCGAGAAGGCCGTGGGCATGACGATCTGCGTCAGCGCGAAGGCCGCCTGAAGGGCGGCCGTCGCCGCGCCGACGCGCCCGGATTGTCCCGGTGGGCCGAGGGTGAGGCCGATCCGCGCCGCCTCGGCGAGCAGCACGCCGTTGTAGCCGACCGCCGTCGCCCCCAGCACGACCCCGACGAGGGTGACCAGGACCTCGGGCCAGGACGGCCCGGCGAGGGCGAGCAGCCCGGTCGAGAGCGCTGTGCCGAGGCCGCAGAGGATCAGCACGCGCCGCGCCCCGATCCGGTCCGCCACCAAGCCCCAGACGACCCGCCCGACCAGCCCGCCCGCCTGCCCGATGGACAGGCGCAGCCCGGCTTCCGCCAGCGGCACCCCCAGCGCCGTGACCTGCCAAGCCACGAAGAACGACGCGAAGGAGAACTGCGCCACCCCGAAGGCCGCGCCGGCGAGGGTGATCGCGCGCAGCGCCGGCTCGTCGCGCAGCAGGGCGAGGGAGGAGACGGCCTCCCGGATCGCCGCGCCCGGTCTGCCCGGCGTGCCGGCCGGGGCGCGATCCGCGTCCAGCCCGCGCCGCAGCGGCTGCAACGCGACGGCGACCGTGACGGCCCAGGCGGCGCAGGCCAGCGCCCCCGCCCGCCACCCCGCGACGACCCCGATCGCCGGCGCCATGGCGGCGATCAGCATCGCCCCCGCCGGCACGCCGCATTGCTTGAGGGAGAAGATCATCCCCCGCCGCGCCGGCGGCGTCCGCGGCGCCAGCAGGTGCGACCCGGAGGCCGTCACGGGGCCGTGCCCCATCCCGCAGAGGAGCGACCCGAGGGCCAGCAGCCCAAGGCTCGCCACCGACGGAAGATCGTGGGAGGCGAGGGTCGTGACCGCGATCCCCGTCGCGATCACCAGCAGCGCCCCCTGGCAGGTCCGCAGCCCCCGAACCGGCGGAGGAGGGTCGCGGTGAAGGGAATGCTGAGCAGCCCGCCCGCATAGGCCAGCGCCGTGTGCAGCCCGGCGAGTGAGGGATCGAGCCCGAGCTCCGCCCCGATCGCCGGCGCCAGCACGGGCGTGACGAGGAAGGCGCCCATGCCCGCCAAGTGAACGGCCAGCAGCGCCCCCACCGTGGTCCAGACGGAGTGCCCCGGGCTCATGCGGCGATGCTGCGGTGCGGGGCGCCAGGCGTCCAGGCCACGGCCCGCTTGCGGTTATTGCGGGGGCGAACGCAACATCGGGGATGGTCCCGAACCGCCTCCTGCCGCTGGCGCTCCTGCTGTTGGCCGGTTGCGCGGCCGAGCCGGACCCGACTGCGAAAGCGCCGGGGGCCACGGGGCAAGGGGGCTGGATCACCGCGCCGGTGCCGCGCGTGCGGGAGGTCCGTTCCCCCGTGGCCTCCCCCGCTCTGCCTACGACTGGCCAGCCCGCTTCACCGCCGCACCGCCGGGCGCGCCCCGCCGACCTTTCTGAGGAGGCCGAAGGGCCTCCCGTTGCCTCGGGCGACTTGACCCGGCCTCACGAAGGAGGGTCCAACCACGGGATGCGACGCCTGACCTTCGTGACCCTCCTCGCGCTCGCGGGCTGTGCGGCCGACCCCGCACCGGAACCGCCGCGGGCCGCTCCCGCACCGGACGCTCCCGCCCGGCCGACGACCGACACCTCGAACTGGCAGAGGGCGCCCACGCCGGCGGCCTCGACCCTCCGGGGGACGAACCTGGCGCCCAGCATCGGCCCCAGCCCCGGCGCGGGCGCGGGCGTGAGCGGCCGGCGACTCGTCCGCTGACCCCCTCCTGATCCCGCCTCGGGCGCGCCGCGCTTGACCCGGCCAGCCCGGGCGGGTCCAACCCGGCGGATGCGGCACCGGACCCTCTTCCCGTTCCTGCTCGCGCTCGTGCTCGCCGTCGCGCCGGCCTGGGCTCAGGCTCCCGCGCCCGCAGCATCGCCCGGCGCGTCGGAGGCGGAGCGCCTTCTCGGCATCCTGCGGGACGACGCGCAGCGGGCCGAACTGGTGCGGAACCTCGAAGCCTTGTCGGCGGCATCCCGGGCGGGAGCACCCGGCGCGGCACCGGCCGCCTCGGCTCCCGCCGCCACTCCGCCGGCTGCAACCCCCGCCGCGCCGCCACCGAGCACCGAACTGCTGGCCCCCAACACGCTCGGTGGCCAGGTGCTGCAGGACATTTCGGCGCGCCTGGCGCTGCTGACCGACCAGATCATCTCGGCCGTGCAGACGCTGACGGACCTGCCGGGCATCGCCTCCTGGGCCTCGGGCGTCGCGCGGGATCCCGTGACGCAGACGCGGGTGACCGACGCCTCCTGGAAGGTTGCGCTCGTCTTCGGCCTCGGGCTGCTGGCGGAATGGCTGGTCTGGCGGCTCCTGCGCCGCTGGCGGGACAAGCTCGACGCCCATGCACCGCCGCGCGCCGACCTCTGGACCTGGCTGCGGCGCATTCCCTTCGTCGTCGCGCGGCTGTTCCTCGACCTGCTGCCGGTCGGCGCCTTCGCCCTCGTCTCCTACGGGCTGATCGGGGCGCTGCGGCCGCTGCCGACGACGGAACTGGCGCTGCTCATCGCCAACAACGCGTACATCGCGTGCAGGGCGGTGCTGGTGGCGGCGCGGATGCTCTTCTCCCCCAATTCCGCGCACCTCCGCCTCGTGCCCCTGCACGACGAGACGGCGGCCTACATCACCGTCTGGCTGCGGCGGATCGTCATCGTGCTGGTCGTGGGCTGGGCGGTGGCGGAAGCCGCGCTGCTCTTCGGCGTGCCCTGGGCCGTGTACGACGCGATCACCCGCCTGGTGCTGCTGGTCGCGACCCTCTTCCTCGTCATCGTCATCCTCCAGAACCGGTACGCCGTGGCCGAGGCCCTGCGTGCGCCGGAACTGAAGCCGGGCGAGGAGCCGGAACGGTCGCGCCGGTTCTTCCGTGCCCTGCGGGACCGCCTCGCCGAGATCTGGCACATCCTCGCCATCCTCTACCTCGTCGCCCTCTGGGGCGTCTGGGCGCTGCAGATCCGGGACGGGTTCACGCGGCTGCTGTGGATCTCCGTCCTCACCCTCGCGATCATGGCAGGCGCCAAGGCGGCGGACGCCCTGCTGCGGAAGGTTCTGGACCGTGGCTTCCGGATCACTCCGGACCTGGCCAAGCGCTACCCCGGCCTCGAGCAGCGGGCGAACCGCTACCTGCCCGTCCTCAAGGGCGTCGCGACGACCATCGTGACCGTCGTCGCCTTCCTCTCCGTTCTCGAGGCCTGGGGCTTCGACGCCTTCGAGTGGTTCTCGCGCGGCCGGGTCGGGGCGCGGCTCGTGACCTCCCTCGTCTCCATGGGGTTCACGGTCGTCGCGGCGATCGCGGTGTGGGAGGTCGCGAACGCCGCGATCCAGCGCCGGCTCCTGAAGCTGTCGCGCGACTCGCAGGCCGCGCGATCCGCCCGCATCCGGACGCTGCTGCCGATGCTGCGGACCGCGCTGTTCATCGTGATCGCGGTCTTCGTCGCGCTGAACATCCTGTCGGAGATCGGGGTGAACGTCGCTCCGCTGATCGCCGGCGCCGGCGTGCTGGGCGTCGCGATCGGCTTCGGGTCGCAGACGCTGGTGAAGGACGTGATCACCGGCATCTTCCTGCTGCTCGAGGACGCCGTCGCGGTCGGCGACGTCGTGACGATCGGCGGCATGTCCGGGACGGTGGAGCAGCTCTCGATCCGCTCCATCCGGTTGCGCGCGCTGGACGGGTCCATCCACATCATCCCCTTCTCGACCGTCACCTTCGTCACGAACCAGTCCCGCGACTTCGCCTTCGCCGTGGTCGAGGTCTCCCTGGCCTACGGCCAGGACACGGACCGCGCCGCGGCCGCCCTCAAGGCCGCGGGCGCCGAGCTGCGGGCCGACCCGAAATGGGAAAAGGCGATCCGTGACGACCTCGACGTCATGGGGGTCGAGAAGCTCCTCGAAACCGGCGTGCTCATGCGCGTGCGGATGAAGACCGAGCCATCGCAGCGCTGGGCCGTGGCGCGGGAGCTGAACCGCCGCATCCGCGCCCGCTTCGACGCGGAGGGGATCCGCATTCCCTCGCCCTGGCGGGTGGAGGCGATGCAGGACGACCCAGCCGTCGCGGAGTCAGCGGCGAAGGCGGCCTGAAGCCGGCGGGGCGCGCCGCGCGTTGTGCCGCGGAACGAACACGGACCCGCCGCCATGACCCTGCGCCTGACCGAGATCCACCCGAGCGTCGTCCACCTGCCCATCGCGCTGACGCCGACCGCGCTCGCGCTCGACGCGATCGGTGCGGCCGCGGGCAGCAAGGGCATGATGAATGCCGGCCGTCTCCTGATCGGCGCGGCCTTCGCCAGCGCCATGGCGGCCGCCGTGACCGGCGCCCTGGCCCAGGGCGCCTCCAGGATCGAGAACGAGGAGGCGAACGACCTCCTCACCACGCACCGCACGATGAACGTCGCGCTCGGCGTCCTCCTCGGCGGCATGGCGGCGGAGCGGGCCGTGGTGCGGAAGCCGGGGCGCGGGTACTTCGCCGTCGGCCTGCTGGCGCTCGGCGCGATGGGCTATTCCGCCTATCTCGGCGGGCGCATGTCCTACGAACACGGCGTCGGCGTCGCCCGCGCCGACGGGCTGCGGGAGAAGGCGACAATCGGGCGGGACTCCATCACCGACGTGGTCGAGGCGACCGTCGCCGCCATCGGCCGCGCGCTGCAGCAGAGCTGGGATGACATCAAGGCCGGCCGTTTCCTGCCGGCCCTGCGCCCCGGCAGCAGCACGCCCCGCGGCTACGAGCGCGTGCCGGCGCGGCCGGAGCCGGCGGAAATGGCGTCGGTCGGGTAGGGCGCGCGGTCGGCGCGGGGTGTCCTGCCGGCGTCATGCGGTTGGCCCCGGGGAGGCTTTGCCTCCCCAGACCGCTCCACAGACCGCTCCACCGGGCTGCCGACGGGCACCCCGGGCCCCGCGGACTGTTTGACGTCCCCGTCGGCAGGCCCCCACTTCGGGGCCTGCCGACGGGGACATTCCAACGGGATCGCGGTCCAGGGGCGCGTCCGCCCCTGGTGGGAGGGTCCGGGAGGGCAAAGCCCTTCCAGGCGCCACCAGCACGGCCTCGGCAGGACACCCCGCGCCGACCACGCACCCACCCCGATCAGCGCCGGCCCCGCGGGACCTCCTGCACACGGCAAGGCCGGATCGAGTCCGGCGCGGGCCGTCCTGCGGCGCTCGGCGCCGAGAAGGTCGCGAGGTAGCCGAGGTTGCCCCGAAGTTCGGTGAAGCCGATGAAACGGTAGCCAGCCCCCTCCAACTCGCAGCGCAGCAGCGCGCGCGGCGTGCCGTGCTGCCAGGTCACGCGGTCCAGGTCCACGATGCCGACGCGCGCGCCGGGCCGCAACGCGGGGACCAGGTTGTGCAGGAATGCGTAGGGCTGCGCGATCTCGTGGTACATGTGCACGAGGATCGCGACGTCGGTGGAGTTCTCCGGCAGTCGCGGGTCGTGCGGCTCGCCGAGGGTGAGCGCGACGTTCGGCAGCCGCATCTCCGCGACACGGCGTGCGAGGCCGGCGAGGTAGTCGGGCATGACGTCGTTCGCGATGACGCGCCCTTCAGGCCCTACGATCCGCGAGAGGCGGACGGTGTGGTAGCCACTGCCCGCGCCGACGTCGGCAACGGTCATCCCGGGACGGATGTCGAGCGCGCGGACGATCTGTCCCACCTCGTCCACTGCGTCGCGCTCGCGTTCCGTGGCCCAGATCGGGGAGACGATCTCGGCCACCGGCCGGTCGGGCGCGGGGAAGGCACCTGCGGGCGCGCCGGGTGGACCCAGCGGTCCCACGCCCTGCGCCGTCACCCCGTTCGGCGCGGCCGCGCAGCCAGTCGCCGCGAGGGCAGCAAGGACGGAACGGCGGTTCGGGTCGGGCATCGGGAGGATCCTCGCATCGCGCGGGACTGCAACGCGCGCGGGGCGGAGGTGGGCGCGGCGGGCACGGTTGCACCGGCCGCACGATGTCCGTTACGCTCCGTCCCATGACGACCTTCGGGACCGCCTTCGGGCGAATGCGGCGAATTACCAGCCCGGTCGCCTGACCGTCGCGCGGGGCTGACCCCGTGGCGGCGGGGATGGCGACCGGAACAGTCCCCGCCCCGCCCGCCCTTTCGTCCCAGGTCCGTCCATGTTCGATGCCGCGTCCCCCGTTCCCGCGCTCTCGCCTGCCGTCTGCTCCGCCGAAGCGGGGGAGCGACGTTACGCCATGCGCTACGTGCTGCTCGCCGAGCCCTCGCCCGGCCTGCTGCCGCGCATGTTGCAATTCCTCGCCAAGCGCGACCTGACGCCGGACCTGTTCCGCGCGCGGCGGCTCGGCCCGATGCTGCGGACGGAAATCGCCGTCGAGGCAGACGAGGACACGGCGAACCGCATCGCCGGCGACCTGCGCCGCGTCGTCGGCGTCGCGCGGCTCGAGGTGGAGCGCGGGCGCGTCGTGAAGGGCGCGTCGTGAAAGGCGCGTGACGCACGGATCGCTTGCACGTGCGCTGACGTTCCGGGCTAGGATCGCCACCTGACCGGGTGGGGATCCCACCGAACATGCTCGACGCCCTGCTGCCCTCCGCGCTCGACCTCTCGCGCTTCCAGTTCGCCTTCGTCGTGGTCTGGCACTTCCTCTTCCCGGCCTTCACGATCGGCCTTGCGTCGTACCTCGCGGTGCTCGAGGCGCTGTGGCTGTGGAAGAAGGACGCGGTCTACCTCGACACCTACCGCTACTGGCTGAAGGTCTTCGCCGTGACCTTCGCGATGGGCGTCGTGTCGGGCATCGTCATGTCCTACCAGTTCGGCACGAACTGGTCGCGCTTCTCCGATCTCGCAGGGCCCGTGATCGGGCCGCTGATGGGATACGAGGTGCTGACGGCCTTCTTCCTGGAAGCCGGTTTCCTCGGCGTCATGCTGTTCGGGCTGAACCGCGTGGGGCCGGCGCTGCACATGGCGGCGACGGCGCTGGTGGCCGTCGGCACCGCGATGTCGGCGTTCTGGATCCTGTCCGTGAACTCCTGGATGCAGACGCCGGCGGGATACGTGCGGGACGCGACGGGGCGGTTCCTGCCGGATGACTGGTGGGCGATCGTCTTCAACCCGTCCTTCCCCTATCGCCTCGCGCATACCGTCACCGGCGCCTACCTGACGACGGCGCTGATCGTGGGCGCCGTCGGCGCCTGGCACCTGTTGCGGGAACGCCAGGGCGCACCACCGCGGCGCGATCCCTCGGTCCAGGGGCGGCGCGTCGTCGTGCACGGGCCGGAGACGGCGGCGGAGACCGGCGGCGTGGAAGCGGCGCGGCCCGAGCCTGGCAGCGCGGCGGATGAACGGGGTGCGAAGCACGACGAGCGCGGGCCGAACCCCCGCGCGCGGCTGATGTTCTCCATGGCCATGTGGATGCTGGCGATCGTGGCGCCCTTGCAGGTCGTGCTCGGCGACCTGCACGGGGTCAACACCTTCCATCACCAGCCCGCGAAGCTCGCGGCGATGGAGGGGCACTTCGACACGGAACGGGGCGCGGCCGCCATCCTCTTCGGCATCCCGAACCCGGAGGCCGGGCGCGTGGACCTGCGCGTCGCGATCCCGAACCTCGCGAGCCTCTACCTGACCCATTCCTGGGACGGGGAGGTGCGCGGCCTGAACGACATCCCGCGGGAACAGTGGCCCACGAACATCCCCCTCGTCTTCTGGTCCTTCCGCGTCATGGTCGGACTGGGGATGCTGATGGTGACGCTCGGCCTGGCCGGGCTGGTGATGCGCGTCCGCGGGCGGCTCTACGACACGCCCTGGCTGCTGCGCGCCGCGATCGCGATGGGACCAGCGGGGCTGACCGCCGTCACCGCGGGCTGGATCACGACGGAGGCGGGGCGGCAGCCCTTCACGGTGTACGGGATGCTGCGCACCGCCGACAGCGTGTCCCCGATCGCGATGCCGGCGGTCGCGACGTCCCTCGCGATCTTCGTCATCGTGTACTTCGTCGTCTTCGGGGCAGGCGTCTGGTACCTCTTCCGCCTCTTCTCCCAGACGCCGAAGCCGCATGAGGAAGCGCCGCCGCAGGGCCAGCCGATCCGCAGCGCGGGGATCACGCCCGCGCCTTCCATGCAGGCCGGGACCTCGCCCGGCCCGCAGCCGGCCCCGGCGGAGTAGCAGCCGTGGAACACCTGACGGGCTGGGCGTGGTGGCTGCCCTTCATCTGGGGCGTGCTGATCGCGACGGCGGTCTTCCTCTACGTCGTCATGGACGGGTTCGACCTGGGGATCGGCATCCTCTTCCCGGTCCTGCGCGGCAAGCACGACCGCGACGTTGCGGTGAACACGGTCGCACCGGTCTGGGACGGGAACGAGACCTGGCTCGTGCTCGGCGGCGGCGGACTGCTGGCGGTGTTTCCGCTGGCCTACGCGATCGTCCTGCCCGCGCTCTACATGCCGCTGACGATCATGCTGCTGGGACTGGTCTTCCGCGGCGTCGCCTTCGAGATGCGGTTCCGCGCCGAATCACCGCGGCAGCAGCGCTTCTGGGACCGGTCTTTCTCCTGGGGCTCCATCGCGGCGACGCTGGCGCAGGGCATCGCGCTCGGCGCCTTCGTGCAGGGGATCCGGGTCGAGGGGCGGTCCTATGCCGGGGGGTGGTGGGACTGGCTGACGCCCTTCTCGGTCCTGACGGCGGGCGCGCTGATCGTGGGCTACGGGCTCCTCGGCTCCTGCTGGCTCATGTGGAAGACAGAGGGTGACCTGCACCGGCGCGCGGCGGGCTACGCGCGGGGCTTCGCGATCGCGACCCTCGTCGCCATCGCCGCGGTCTCCGCGACCATGCCCTTCCTGCAGCCGGAATTCGCGGCGCGGTGGTTCCGCTTCCCGCACCTTCTGATCGGAGCGCCGGTGCCGATCCTCGTCGTCGTGATCGCCGTGGCGTTCTTCCGGGCGCTGGCGGCGGATACGGGACGCGGGGGACTGGCGGATGCGCGGCCCTTCCTCCTCGCGCTCGGGCTGTTCCTGCTATCCTATCTCGGACTCGGTATCTCGATGTACCCAATGATCGTGCCGCCGGCGCTCGACCTTTGGGAAGCCGCGGCGCCGCCGTCGTCGCAAGCCTTCCTGCTGGTGGGGGCGGCGGTGCTGATCCCCGTGATCCTCGGCTACACCGGCTACGTGTACTGGCTGTTCCGCGCGAAGGTGACGCCCGACAGCGGGTACCACTGAGGTGGGGCGGAGACTGCTGTGGTTCGTCGGGTTGTGGCTCGGCGGGGTAGCGGCCGTGGGGGTGGTCGCGTTGCTGATCCGCGGGGCGCTGTTCGGGTTCGGTTGAGGATGAGGCGGCCTTGGAGGGAGGGCTTTGCCCTGCCTCCAAACCTCCCGCCCGCCAGGAGGCTCGTCTCCTGGACCTCGATCTTTGGGAGAGATGCCGTTGATGGGAGGGATGATGCCCACGCGCGCTTGCGCCGCGTGAACACCATCCCGCCCATCAACGGCATTCCATGGAAGGGGGTCCGGGGGAAGGCAGTCCTTCCTCCGGGGCCAGGCTCACCCCATCCGCCCGATCAGCTCCCCGGCCGCCCGCGCCCACGAGTCCCACGCCGCATCCGCCGCCGCGCCCGCCCGCTCCGCCGCCAGGCTGGCCGCGTTCAGGCGGCGGCGCGCCTCCTCCCGTTCCGGCCCGGTGCGGTCCTCGGCAGCGGTGCGGGCGCGGGACAGGGTGGCCTCGGCGCCGCGATAGGTGCGGATGGCGCCGCGCGCCTCGTCCAGCAGGCGGCGGAGGTCGGTCAGGCGGGTCACCAGATCGGCCAGAGCGTCGCGGCCCGGGGCGTTGGCGGGCAGGCGGTCCAGGATGGTGCGCAGGTTCTCCAGCGTGCCGGGGCCGCCGGGAAGCCGGCGCAGGCTGGCCTCCACGTCCATCTCGCGCCAGCGCAGCAGGATCGGATCGCCGAGGCCTGCGTCCCAGACCGGCATATCCACCCGCGCCTCGCGTTCCCAGGCGAAGCGGAGGGTGGTCTGGCCGGCCTCCAGCGTCGCCTCGTGGCGCAGGCCGAAATCGCCCTCGGCCGCGACGAGGAAGCGAGGCGTCATGCCGGGCCGCCGGGCGAGGTCCACGATCATCCGGGCACCGCGGCCGCCCCCGGCGGCGCCGCGAGAATCGACGGCGAGCGCCGCTTCCTCCGACCGGATGGCGCGGACGGCCACGACGCCCCGCCGCAGTTCGACCCCGATCGGGCGCTCGGACGACGACGTCGCGGAGGAGAGGCGCACGTCGCGGTCGCGCGCGAAGGCGAGGATGCGGGCCTCGTCCGGGGCGACCGCGCGGATCTCCGCGTCGCCGAGGTAGCCGCCGGCTTCCGCGCCCTCGGTCCCGAAGAGGGTGGCGAGGCCGTCCGGCAGGGTCGCGCCGCTGGTGTTCCGGACCCGCACGGCCGAGAGCGGGTTGCGGGCCGAGAGGTCCTGCACCCACCATAGCCGCTCCGCCGGCAGCGCGGCGTCGAGGAAGGGGAGGTTCGCAGTCTCCCCGCGCGCACCGTCACCGGCGTTGGCAAGGTGAAGGCGACGCGCCCTGCGGCGCTGGCGGACAGCGCGGGCGGCAGGGCCGCGACGGTATCGGCGAAGCGCGGCTCCGCTTCCTGCACCAAGCCGCCCACCACGGCCCGGCCGCGCGTCGGCGCGGCGGGCGCCATGGTGGGTGCGGCCATCGCGACCATCGGCGGCGGGGCGGGCGGGGGCGGCAGGGCACCCGTGTCCGGGCGGACCGTCACGCCCTCCGCCACGCGCACCGGCAGTTCGGGGCGGCTGACTGTGATTGGGGTGTAGAGGGGCTGGTGGAAGGCCGCCGGGTTGCCGGAGACGAGCGCGAGCCGCACCCCGTCCCAGTCGGCGCCCGAGCGGTTCTCGACCACGGCCCACCCCTGCAGGCGGGCCGGGCCGTCGCCGGGCGGGACGAGGAGGCGCCAGGACGGCTTCCAGACCGGCGCGGCCGTGACGGTCGCGACCGTCACCTCCCGCGCGGCCGCCGCCCCGCGGAGGCGGAGTTCGACCACGCGGGAATCAGCGGCGCGGTTGGCGGCCAGCGCCTCGGCCGCGCGGCGGACGCGGGCCGCAAGGTCCGGGTCGGTCAGGCGGACGTCGTCGCCCTCGCGCAGGGTGATCGTGCGGAGGCCGGATTCGGTGACGAGGGTCAGGCGGGTCGCGGTGGCGGTGGCGCCGCCCTCCCGCACCTCGACGTCCTCGGCATCCGCCAGGCGGCCGGCGACGCCACCCGCCTCCACCGCCTGCCCGCGCAGGGCGGACAGGAGGGCGGTGCGGCCCGCGAAGTCCTCCGGGCGCAGCGGCAGGCCGCGGAAGGCCTCGGCGGCCAGGTCGCGGGCGGGGAGGCGCACCCCCTCCACGACGCCGGCGGGGTCGCGGACGAGGAGGCTCTTCAGCACGTCGTCCACGTCTTCGGTCGGAACACGGAGGGTGACGGCGGCGGCGGGCGCCAACGGTCCGCTCCGCTCGACCTGGACCAGGCCGGCGTTGGAGAGGGTGACGGCACGCACCGGCAACTCGTCGGCGTCCGCGGGCACCGCGAGAACGAGAAGGGGGAGGAAGCGGGTCAGACGAAGCACGGCGGGTCCTCGAGACATCCGCCCCTAGGCTACGGCCGCGGTGACACGTGCCGCCAGGGCGGTACGCGTCGCGACGGTCGTGCCATGGGTGCGACGCCGTCCCAGGGCTGGCGACCCGTCCTGCATCCGCAAGAATTTCGGGGCCGCATCGGCAACCAGGGCGGAGACGGCTCCGTTCCCGCCGCATGATCCTGCAACTCGATCCCCCGCTGCCGATGGACACGGTCCGCGGTGCCGGCCTGGCGCATTTCCTCATCGACTACGGCCCGGAGACGCACCTGATGTGGGTCGTGTTCCTGGACGCCGACGGCGCCTGCTGGACCGTGCCCAACCCGGAGGTGCGGATGCAGCCCAACTGGTCCCTGCAGCGTCGCCCGGGGCGTGCGCGGATGGAAGGGTCGGGCATCGTCGCTCCGCCCGGCAATCCCGCCGCACCCATCCTGCGCGGGCCGACGGAGGGGGAGATGCTGAACGGTGCGGACGCGAACGCCCCCTTTGAGCGCGGCGCGCCGCTGAACGGCGCGGTCGTGAACGGCGTGACGCCCGGCGGGGCCAGGCCGGAGGCGCCGGGCGCCATCCGCTACGACGCCGCGCCCGCGGCCTGAGACGCGCCGCACGGAGGTCGTCGCTCAGGGCGACTCCGCGCGGACGGGAGCGCCACCCGGGATGAAATCCTCCGGCCGCCCCTGACACGGCTCAATCCGCGCTTGCTGAGCTGACCCGCGTCGGCAACTCTGGGCCGGCGCCAAGCGCTGGTGTGGAACGCGCCGCCTCGGCGCCTTGCCGGCGGCATCCGGGAACGTCCCATGCTCCGCCGCGCCCTCTCGCTCCTCTACGTCCAGGTCCTCATCGCCATCGTGCTCGGCGTGTTCGTGGGCGCGGTCTGGCCAAGCTTCGGCGCGGCGATGCGGCCGCTGGGAGACGGCTTCGTCAAGCTCATCAAGATGGTCATCGCGCCGATCGTCTTCATCACGATCGTGCACGGCATCGCCTCGGTCCGCGACGCGAAGAGCGTGGGGCGCGTCGGCATCAAGGCGCTGGTGTACTTCGAGGTCGTCTCGACCTTTGCCCTCGTCCTCGGGCTGATCGTTGCCAAGGTGTTCCAGACCGGGTCGGGCTTCAACATCGACCCGTCGCAGATGAACGCGGGCGCCGTGCAGTCCTACGCGCAACGCGCAGCGAATGATTCAATCGTCTCGCACCTGCTGGGGATCATCCCCGACACCTTCGTCGGTGCCTTCGCCAACGGCGCCCTGCTCCAGGTCCTGTTCATCGCGGTGCTGACGGGCTTCGCCATCAACGCCATGCCCGACCGGCTGCGGGAACCCGCGGCACATGCGGTGGACACGATCGGGCGGGTCTTCTTCGGCGTCGTCGCCATCATCGTGAAGGCGGCCCCCGTCGGCGCCTTCGGCGCGATGGCCTTCACGATCGGCGCCTACGGCGTCGGGTCACTGCTGCGGCTCGGCGAGCTGGTCGCGACCTTCTACCTGACGGCGCTGGTCTTCGTGATCGTCGTGCTCGGCGCCATCGCGCGGTGGTGCGGCTTCTCGATCTTCCGCTTCATCGCCTACATCCGCGAGGAATTGCTGATCGTCCTCGGCACTTCCTCCTCTGAATCCGTCCTGCCGCAGCTCATGCGGAAGATGGAGGCGCTCGGCGCCTCGCCGAAGGTCGTCGGGATCACCGTGCCGCTCGGGTATTCGTTCAACCTCGACGGCACGAACATCTACATGACGCTGGCGACGATGTTCCTCGCCTACGCGACGAACACGCACCTGACGCTGGGGCAGGAGCTGACGATCCTGCTGGTGGCGATGCTGACGTCGAAGGGTGCCTCCGGCGTCACGGGCGCGGGCTTCGTGACTCTGGCGGCGACGCTCTCCGTCCTGCCGGACATCCCGATCGCGGCGCTCGCGGTGCTCGTCGGCATCGACAAGTTCATGAGCGAGGTGCGGGCGCTGACGAACCTCATCGGCAACGGCGTCGCCTGCCTCGCCGTCTCGCGGTGGGAGGGGGAACTGGATCCCGTCCGGCTGCGGTCGGAGATGCACGGCATCCCCATGGCCGGCGCCGGCTCGCAGGCCGGCCGCGAAATGCCCCTCCCCGGCCCACGCCCGGCGGAGTAGGGCGGGCCGGCACCGACGGGCCTCCGTCCGCCCCGGCGAGGCGATCGGCAGGACCCGCGGCGGGGCCGCTACCTCACGGCACGCCCGACATGCGGCCCGGCGCTCGCCAGCGCCCCGGCGCGCTCGGCGTCGGCGAGGGTGCGGAAGAAGGTGTAGCTCAGCGTGATCGTGCGGATGTCCCGGGTATTCGGGTCCTCCGCCATCTTCGGATCCACCCAGAACATGACGGGCATTTCGGCGCTCTGGCCGGGCTCGAGCGTCTGCGCCTCGAAGCAGAAGCAGGCGACCTTGTGGAAGTAGCGGCCGACGACTTCGGGCGTGACGTTGTAGGTGGCCGTGCCCTCCACCGGGCCGGCGGTGGGGTTGGCGGCGCGGTAGAACGCGACGCCCTGTTCCCCGAGGTGGACGGTCATGGGGCCCTGCCCCGCCTCGAACTGCCAGGGGATGGAGGGGTGGATGATCGCGGCGAAGCGGACGGTGACCTGGCGCTCCGTCGCGCCGGGGGCCGCGGCGCTGCGGATCTGGACGGTGCCGTTGTAGCCCGTCGCGCGGCAGAACATGTCGTAGAGCGGCACGGCCGCGAAGGAGAGGCCCACCATCCCCGCGACGGTTGCGAAGGCGGCAAAGGCCACGCGGCCGTTCTTGCGGCTGATCCGGGCGCGGTCGGCAGGCGTTCTCATGATACGCCAGAGGTGGGGACGGCGAGCGCGCCCGTCACCGAGCGGGATGGCGGATCGCCCGAACTGACCTTCACCATGGCGATCGCATAGAAGATCACGACGAGCACGCAGAGGAAGGCGAGCATCGCGATGTTGCGGGACCGCCGCCGGCGATAGAACTCGGCGCGCTCTTCGGCGGACAGCTCCGGCGCGTTCATCTCGGGGCGGGTGTCGCTCACAGCGGGACCCAGTAGTCCACCGCGAGGGCGGCGAAGAGGGCCGCGAGGTGGAGCAGGGAGAACCGGAAGGCCTTGCGCGCCGCCGTGTCGTTGAGAAGGGAGCGGCCCGTCTCGTCCTGCTCCTCGCGCAGCACGCGCCAGGCGTGGAACAGGAAGCCAAGCCCGGCGACCAGCGCCGTGACCCCGTAGATCGCGCCCGCCAGGCCCAGCGCCCAGGGCAGCAGGGCGATGACGAAGAGGACGATCGTGTAGAGCATGATCTGGCGCCGAGTTTCCCGCGCACCGGCGACGACGGGCAGCATCGGTACGCCGACGCGCGCGTAGTCGCCATGGGCCCAGAGCGACAGCGACCAGAAATGCGGCGGCGTCCAGAAGAAGACGATCGCGAAGAGGATGAGGGGCAGCACGTCCACGCCGCCGGTCACGGCGACCCAGCCGATCACCGGCGGAAAGGCGCCGGCCGCGCCGCCGATGACGATGTTCTGCGGCGTCCGGCGCTTCAGCCACATTGTGTAGATCAGGACGTAGAAGAGAATGGAACCCGCGAGCCAGGCGGCCGCCGCCCAGTTCGTGGCCAGCCCCATCAGCATGACGGACAGGCCGGACAGCGCGATGCCGTAGAACAGCGCGGCTTCCGGCGTGATGCGGCCGGCCGGGATGGGCCGGCGCGCCGTACGGCGCATCCGCGCGTCGATGTCCCGGTCGTACCACATGTTGATGGCGCCCGCGGCGCCCGCTGCGACGGCGATGCAGAGCACGGCGACCACCGCCAGGACGGGGTTCAACTGCCCCGGCGCCACGATCATCCCGACGATGCCCGTGAGCACGACGAGGGTGACGACGCGCGGCTTGAGCAGCGCGATCCAGTCGCGGACCTCCGAAAGATCCTCCCCGGAACGGGTAACGGGGGCCGAGGCCCCCGTGGCGGTCTGCGTCGTGTCGCTCATCTCACTCCCCGCCGCGGCAGCGCCCCTTCAGAAAAGGGACCCGCCCCGGTTCACGCGCACTCAACAGATGCGCGGCCGTTCCTCGCCCCCCCGCGCATCAACGGATGCGCGGAAGCTCCTCAAAGGTGTGGAAGGGCGGGGGCGAAGCCACCTGCCATTCCAGGGTCGTCGCGCCCTCCCCCCACGGATTCGCCTGGGCAACGGCGCGGCGGCGGAAGGTGTCGTAGACGACGTAGATGAAGAACACGAAGGACGCGACGGAGATATAGGACCCGATCGAGGCCACCATGTTCCAGCCCGCGAATGCGTCGGGGTAGTCTGGGTAGCGCCGCGGCATGCCCTGTGCGCCAAGGAAGTGCATTGGGAAGAAGGTGATGTTCACCCCGATGAAGGTCATCCAGAAATGGATCTGCCCCAGGCGCTCATTGTACTGGTAGCCCGACATCTTGCCGATCCAGTAGTAGAAGCCGGCATAGATCCCGAACACCGCGCCGAGCGACAGCACGTAGTGGAAGTGCGCCACCACATAGTAGGTGTTGTGCAGGATCATCGTGACGCCCGCATTCGCCAGCTTCACGCCGGTGACGCCGCCCACGGTGAAGAGGAAGACGAAGCCGACCGCGAAGAGCATCGGCGTCTTCCACTCGTTGGACCCGCCCCACATCGTCGCGATCCAGGAGAAGATCTTCACCCCCGTCGGCACCGCGATGACCATCGTCGCGGCCATGAAGTAGGCCCGCGTATCCACGTCGATGCCCGACGTGAACATGTGGTGGGCCCAGACGACGAAGCCAACGACGCCGATCGCGACCATGGCGTAGGCCATGCCGAGGTAGCCGAACACCGGCTTCTTCGAGAAGGTCGAGATGACGTGCGACACGATCCCGAAGGCCGGCAGGATCATGATGTAGACTTCGGGGTGGCCGAAGAACCAGAACAGGTGCTGGAACAGCACGGGGTCGCCGCCGCCTTCCGGCCGGAAGAAGGCCGTGCCGAAGTTCCGGTCGGTGATCAGCATGGTGATCGCGCCGCCGAGGACGGGGACGGACAGCAGCAGCAGGAAGGCCGTCACGAGCATCGCCCAGACGAAGAGCGGCATCTTGTGCAGCGTCATGCCCGGCGCGCGCATGTTGAAGATCGTCGTGATGAAGTTCGCCGCGCCGAGGATGGACGACGCGCCGGCCAGGTGCAGCGCGAAGAGCGCCATGTCCATCGCGGGACCCGAATGGTACTGCCCGTCCGACAGCGGCGGGTAGATCGTCCAGCCCGCGCCCGCGCCTTGGCCAACGAACAGAGAGCCCGTCAGCAGCAGGAAGGCCGGCACGATCAGCCAGAAGGAAATGTTGTTCAGCCGCGGGAAGGCCATGTCCGGCGCGCCGATCATCAGCGGCACGAACCAGTTGCCGAAGCCGCCGATCAGCGCGGGCATGACGACGAAGAACACCATGACCAAGCCGTGGGCCGATACGTAGGCGTTCCACATCTGCCCGTCGGCGAAGATCTGCAGGCCGGGGCTCTGCAGCTCCAGCCGCATCAGGAAGGACAGGCCGACGCCGACGAAGGCCGCGATGATCGCGAAGCCGATGTAGAGCGTGCCGATGTCTTTATGGTTCGTGCTGAACAGCCAGCGCTGGACGAAGCCCGGCGCGTGGTCGTGGTGGTCGTCGTGCCCGTGGGAGTGGGCGTCGTGGGCGGCATTGGCCATCGTGTCTGTCCCCTGCGGGCCGCCTTACCGGCGGACCTCAGCAGTCTGGGTTGGCGCAGTCTGGGTTGGTGCAGTCTGGGTTGTCGCAGTCTGGATGGGCGTCGAGGTGGCGGCGGTCATGGCCGCACGATCGCGCTCCGGCCAGCCGGGGCCCTGGCCCTCGGCGAAGCGCGTCCGGGCCTGGGCAGTCCAGGCGTCAAACTCCTCGCGCGGTACGGCACGGACCGCGATCGGCATGAACCAGTGGTTCGTTCCGCAGATCTGGTTGCACTGGCCGTAGAACGTGCCCGGCCGGTCGGCCCGCATCCAGGCCTCCATCGTGCGGCCGGGGATCGTGTACTTCTGGATGCCGAGCGAAGGCACGAAGAAGGAATGGATCACGTCGTGGCCCGTCGTGATCACGCGCACCGTCGCACCCACCGGCACGACCAGCGGGTTGTCCACCGACAGGTTGCGGATCTGCCCCTGGTCCGGCCGCAGGTCGCTGTCGGCAATCGGGTAGGAGTCGAACTGGAAGTTGCCGTGGTCCGGATAGGCGTAATGCCAGTACCACTGCCGGCCCTGCACGTTGATCGTCAGGTCCGCGTCGCGCGCCCGGTCGGAATAGTAGATCAGGCGGAAGGACGGGATCGCGATCACCAGCAGGACCAGGACGGGAATGACGGTCCAGGCGATCTCGATCGGCGTGTTGTGGCTCGTGCGGGACGGCGTGGGGTTCCGGCGCGCATCGAACCGCCAGATCGTGTACGCCATCAGCCCGCCCACGAAGATCGTGATGGCGATGATGATCCAGAGCACGAGCTGGTTGAAGTCGTGGATCGCCTGCTTCAGCACGCCGCCCGGCGTCTGAAGGTCGATGCCCCAGGGAACCGGCGCGCCGATCATCTCGCCCGCAGGGGCGCCGGACAGCGGCGCGGTCGCTTGCTGCGCCAGCGCGCCGTCGGCCGCGCCGAACACCGCCAGGGCCAACCCCGCAAGGACCCCCGTCAGGGCCAAGGTCGTGAGAAGTGTCCGCCGCATCCCGTCATTCCGATCCCGGCGCCAGTCTCGCGGCGAGGTCGCCGCGGCACGCACCGCAAAGCCGCAAAGCCGTCAGGCCGGTCGCGCCGTGCGCCGTGCCGCGCCCATACCCGCGGCGGCGCATCCAGCGCGCACCCCCGGTCCCAGGCAGCGGCGACACACATCACGTTTCGCCGCGCCGCACAAGATTGGCGCGGTGCGCGGCGATCCCCGTCCTGACCACCAAGGTTGGCCCGGTCGGAACCGCCGCAAGGGGTTGATATGCAGGCCGATCATCGGGCGGACGACCGGGCTCGGAACCCGGTCGGAACCGGGCGCGCGCGTCATCCTGCGCCCGCCCCCAGCCCATCCGCGCCGGTCCGGGCGGCCATGCCCGGCGCTCCGGCCCCGCACTCCGGCCCCGCACTCCGGCCATACCGCTTGACCGCCGACCCGCGCACGCCGACCTAAGTGCCAATGCGCCTGCCGCAGCCGCCGGGCGCCCGGAGACACGGATTCCATGAGCGAGCACACCAAGGCCGTCAGCGACGACAGCTTCAAGGCGGACGTCCTCGATGCCCCCGGCCCCGTGCTGGTGGATTTCTGGGCGGAGTGGTGCGGCCCCTGCCGCATGGTCGGCCCGATCCTGGATGAGATCGCGCGCGACTACGGCGGCAAGCTGACGGTCGCGAAGGTCAACATCGACGAAAACCCGATGACCCCGAACGAATACGCGGTCCGCGGCATCCCCACGATGATCCTGTTCAAGGACGGCAAGCCCGTGGACACGATGGTCGGCGCCCGGCCGAAGGGGCAGTTGAAGGAATGGGTGGACGGCGCGCTCGGCACGGCGAAGGCCTGACCATGCGCCGCCCGGCCCGGTCCGCCCTGGCGGCCGCGGCCGCGTTGCTGGCCGCCTGCGCGGCCGAGCCCGCACCGGCGCAGCCGGCCGGGGCCACGGCGACCGGCGGCCGCGCCGAATCCATGCCCCGCTTCGGGGATTTCTCGCAGTTCGAGGTGGCGCCGAGCTTCACCGGCACCCCCTCGACCTGGAGTGGCCGGCCGGGGCCGGACGTGGTCCGGACCTCCCTCGCCTCGTTCCGCGTCACCTCCTTCGCGACCGGGCTGGCCCGGCCATGGGGTGCGGTGTTCCTGCCCGACGGGCAGCTGCTGGTGACCGAGCGTCCCGGACGCCTGCGCCTGATCGCCCGCGACGGCCGGGTCGGCCCGCCGATCGCCGGCGTGCCGGACGTCGTGGCGGAAGGCCAGGGCGGCCTGCTCGACGTGACCCTCGCCCCGGACTTCGCGACGACGCGGGAGGTCTTCCTCTGCCTTGCCGGCGCGGCGCAGGGGGGCGTTCTGACCCGCCTCGCCTCGGGCCGCCTGTCGCCCGACGGGACGCGGCTGGACGGCGTGCGCACCCTCCTCGACGCCACGCCGGCGCAGGATCGGGGACGGAACCACTATGGCTGCCGCGTGCTCTTCGGGCCGGACGGCAAGCTCTACCTCACCACGGGCGACCGCTACATCGAGAAGCCGCGGGCCCAGCGGCTGAACGACCTCGCCGGCAAGGTGCTGCGCCTCGAACGGGACGGGCGTCCCGCCGCGGGCAATCCCTACGCGAACACGCCGGGCGCACGGCCCGAGATCTTCGCCGTCGGCGTGCGGAACCCGCAGGGGCTGACGATGAACCCGGCGACCCGCTCCCTCTTCGAGATCGAGTTCGGCGCGCGGGGCGGCGACGAGGTCAACCTGCTGCGCCCCGGCGCGAATTACGGCTGGCCGATTGTGACCTACGGCATCGACTACGACGGCAGCGCCATCGGCAGCGGCCGCACCGCGGCGCCGGGGACCGAGCAGCCGCTCTGGTACGCGACGCCCGCGGCAAGCCCCTCCGGCGGGAACTTCTACGTCGGCGATGCCTTCCCGGCCTGGCGCGGCAGCCTCTTCCTCGCGGGCCAGTCGCCGCCAGGCCTCGTGCGCCTGACGACGGAAGGCGACCGCGTGACGGGGGAGGAGCGGATGCTATGGGGCCGCACGCGGTTCCGCCACGTGCTGCCCGGACCTGATGGGTTCCTCTACCTCCTGACCGACGAGAACGACGGGGCGATCCTTCGGCTGGAGCCAGCGGGGTAGGCCTGAGCCACCCTCGCCCGGACGTCGCGCCGGTTGCCGGTGAAGGGCCTGAACCCTCCCCCGGACCTGTCACCCACCAGGGGGCGAACGAACGCCCGCTACCCGCAAGCGGCGGGGCGATGTCCCGGGTTGGGCCAGCGTCAGCGCTGTTCCAGCAACCCGTGCAGCTTCGCGTGCTGCAACAGGATGATCGTCTTCGCGTCCTGGATCTCCCCGCGCCCGATCATCGCCAGCGCCTCGTCCAGGGTCGGCTCCAGGACCTCGATGTCCTCCCCCTCCCCTTTCAGCCCACCTCCCTCCGAGACCCGGTCGGACGCGCCGTAGCGTCCCACGAAATAGGTCAGTCGTTCGGTGATGGATCCGGGGCTGCTGAAGACCTCGAACAACCGCTGCGGGGCGGCGATCCGCACCCCCGCCTCCTCCTGCGCCTCCCGGCGCGCGGCGTCCTCCGGCGCATCGCCGTCCAGCAGGCCGGCGATTGCCTCCACCATCGGTGCGGCGCGGCCCGCCTTCCAGGTGGGCCAGCGGAACTGGCGGATCAGCAGCACCACGCCCCGTTCCGGGTCGTAGGGCAGGATGGCCGCGCCGTTCCCGCTCTCGTAGGTCACGCGCTCCTGCGTCTGCCAGGTACCGTCGCGGCGGCGCAGGTCGAAGATCGCACGCCGCAGCGTGGCCCAGCCCTGCCACAGGACCTCATCCTGCGTCAGCCGCACGCCGTCATCCATGCGCCATTCCTTCCCGCCGGTCGCCGGGGTGCTATCACGCACCCGACGCGGGGGCACCATGACCACGATCCATGACCTGACGGCGCGCACGGCGGAGGGCGGCACGCTGCCGCTTGCGGAGTTCCGCGGGCGGCCCATGCTCATCGTCAACACGGCGAGCAAGTGCGGCTTCACGCCGCAATACGGGGGGCTGGAACGCCTGCACCGGGACTACGGCCCGCGCGGCCTCGCGGTGCTCGCCTTCCCCTGCAACCAGTTCGGGCGGCAGGAGCCGGGGGATGCGACGGAGATCGCGACCTTCTGCACCAGGCGCTACGACGTGACCTTCCCGGTTCTCGGGAAGGTCGAGGTGAACGGCGCGAACGCTGACCCGATCTTCCGCCACCTCAAGGCTGCGGCCCCCGGCGCCCTGGGGACCGAGGCGATCAAGTGGAACTTCACCAAGTTCCTCGTGGACCGGGAGGGGCGCGTCGTCTCCCGCCACGCACCGACGACCGCGCCGGAGAAGCTGCGCGGGGAGATCGAGACCCTGCTGGGCTGACCCCGCTTCAGGCCGCCGGCCGTCGGCATCAACGAGCCCGGAGTCTGGTACCAGTCTCGTTCCAGTCTCGGCTTCGCCGCTCCGGGCGGTGCCGCTCTGCGCGGATCCGCTCCAACCCCGTTCCGGGACTAACGGACCCGCATCCCGGACGCTGACCGGGCTTCCTTGACGCCGCCGGCGGTCCGCCGGGACCGGGGCTATGCCGCCCGGTCCACCCGGTCGTCCGCCGCCGCGAAGCCCGTGCCCTCCCCGACCCGCGGCGGCGCCGCGCCGGTGATCAGTCGTGCCCCGCGCTGCCCCGTCAGGTAGCTCCACAACCAGATGAAGGAGACGACCACCCGGCTCCGGAAGCCGATCAGGTAGAAGACGTGCGCGATCCCCCAGAACCACCACCCGATCACGCCCCGCAGCTTCACCCCGCTGCGCAGGCTGACGACGGCGGAACGCCGCCCGACCGTCGCGAGGCTCCCATGGTCCGTGTAGGCGAAGGGTCCGGGCGCCGGCCCGCCCGTCGCGCGCGCGGCCAGCACCTCCCCGATGTAGCGCCCCATCTGCTTCGCGGCCGGCGCGATGCCCGGCACTTGCCGCCCCGTCCCATCGGTCGCCGTGACCGTGTCGCCCGCCGCGAAGATTTCGGGATGCCCCGGCACCGTCAGGTCCGGCCCGACCTGGATGCGGCGGGCGCGGTCGCGCGGCGCATCCAGCCACTCCCCGGCGGCCGAGGCCTGCACGCCCGCGGCCCAGACGACGCTGCTGGCGTCGATCCGCTCGTCGCCACAATCCACGCCGGCGCGGTCCACGCCGGTGACGCGGGTCTCCGTGCGCACCTCGACGCCCATGTGCTCCAGCGACCGCGCTGCCTCCGCCGCCAGATCCTCCGGAAAGGCCGGCAGCAGCCGCGGCCCGGCCTCGATCAGCACGATCCGCGCGCGGCCGGGGTCGGAGCGGCGGAACTCACCGTTCAGGGTGCGGTGCGCCACCTCGGCCAGCGCGCCGGCCAGCTCCACGCCCGTCGGCCCGCCCCCGATCACGGCGAAGGTCAGCAGGCGACGCCGTGATGCTTCGTCCGGCGCGACCTCCGCCGCCTCGAAGGCCAGCAGCAGGCGGCGGCGGATGGCCGTCGCGTCCTCGACCGTCTTGAGGCCCGGTGCGAACTCCGCCCAGTCGTCGCGGCCGAAATAGGAATGCGTCGCGCCCGTCGCGATCACCAGCGCGTCGTAGGGCACACGGTCGCCGCCGGCGGTCAGGACGACACGGGACGCCGTGTCCACGCCCGTCACCTCCGCCATCAGCACGGTCGCGTTCCGCTGGTTCCGGAACACGGACCGCACGGGCCAGGCCACGTCGCCGGGCGACAGCGCGGCGGTCGCGACCTGATAGAGCAGGGGCTGGAACAGGTGGTGGTTGGTGCGGTCGAGGATCGTGACCTCCACCGGTGCGTGCGCCAGGGCACGCGCGCATTGCATCCCGGCGAAGCCCGCCCCGACGATGACGACGCGCAGGGGCCGTTGTCGGGCTTCGTCCACGGTCGCTAGGCCGGCACGGCCGCGGTCGCCACGGCCCGCAGCCGCGACTCGAGCGCCGGGATGTCGGTCTCCGACAGGTTCGCGAAGGCGATGCGCAGGTGCCGCTCCTCTCCGCCGAAGGCCGGGCCGGGCAGCGCCATCATGCCATGCTCCCGCGCCAGATGCTCGCAGACACGCCAGGCCGATTCCGCGCCGAAGGGGTGGCGCGCATAGGCGAAATATACGCCGACGGATTCCAGCCGCCACCCGTCCAGCCGCGAGAAAGCCTCCCGCACCCGCCCCGCGCGCCGGGTCGCCTCGGCCCGGCGTTCCGCGCGCCAGCCGTCCAGCGCCGCCAGGCCCCAGGTCAGCGCGGCCTGGGCCCCGCGGTTGGCGCAGATCTGCACGCAGTCCATCACCTTCGTCATCTCCGGCAGCACCGAAGCCGGCGCTGCCAGCGCGCCGAGCCGGTGCCCCGGGATGGCGAAGGACTTGGAGAAGGAGGTCAGGCGGATCAGCGCCTCCGGCCAGTTCCCGCCCGCCAGCAGGTCGTGCGCGCGGCCGCCGTCGGGCAGGAAGTCGGCATAGGTCTCGTCCAGGATCAGCCAGGCGCCGCGGTCGCGGCACAGCGCGTGGAAGGCCGCGATCACCTCCGGCGGATAGATCGCGCCGGTCGGGTTGTTCGGGGTGACGAGGACGACCGCGCGGACGCGGCCATCGGCCATGCGCCGCGCCGCCTCCTCCACGTCCGGCACGAAGCCGTTCTCCGCCCGGCAGGGCAGCGGTCGCGGCTCGATCCCCGTCATCCGCGCGGCCATGGCGTGGTTGAAGTACCAGGGCGTCGGAATCAGCACGGCGTCCCCGGCATCCGCGATCGCGGTCAGGGCGACGAAGAAGGCCTGGTTGCAGCCGGCGGTGATCGCGACGTTCTCCGCCTCTCCCCCGCCAAGCGTCAGGCGCAGCTCCTCCGCAACCGCCTCCCGCAGCGTAGGCTCGCCAAGGATCGGCCCGTAGGATGCGCTCGCCGGCTCCCCGGCCGCCTCCGCAAGCCGCCGCAGCATCGCGTTCGGCGGGGGGTAGGCGGGCACGGCCTGGCACAGGTTCATCAGCGGCCCGCACGACCCGTCATAGGCGCGGCCCCAGGCCTGCACCTCGGGGATCGGGGGCGAGGCGGTGTCGAGCAGCGAGGCGGAGAGCGGCGGCATGCCGATGCAACGCGCGCCCGGGTCGTCCTTTCCCGCGCCGAATGCACGATCCGGCGAGGCGCCCCTATAACCCCCGGACCCATTCCTCCGAGACGTAGCGCCGGCCGAAGCCCTCTTCCTCCCGCGCCGAGGCGAGCGCCCAGCCCGCCGCCGCGTAGGTCCCCCGCGCCGCCGCCAAGTGCCCCATCGTCCAGAGCGTCATCCGCCGGTACCCCGCGCCACGGGCAAACTCCTCCGCCGCCGCGACGAGCCGCTTGCCCAGGCCGAGGCCCCGTGCGCCGGGATCCAGGATCAGCAGGCGAAGCTTCGCCACCTCCGCATCCACCCGCGCCAGCATCACCGAGCCGAGGCGCACCCCGTCGCGCTCCGCGATGAAGGCCGCCTCCGCCGCCCCGTCGCCGCGTTCGAGGAAGTCGGCGCAGATCCGGGCGACGAGCGCCTCGAAGCGCCCATCCAGCCCATGTTCCGCGGCATAAAGCGCCCCGTGCCGCTCCACGACCCAGCCCAGGTCGCCCGGGCCGTGTCGCCGAATGCGGATGTCCGGCGTCGCGGTGCCAAGCGTCCCGGCCAACTCCCCCGCCGCCGTCGCCAGCCGGCCCCGCGCTCCCTCCGGCAGGCCGGCGAGGAGGGCGGCGACCCGGTCCCGCGCGCCCCGGTCCAGCCGCGCGAAGGCGTCCCGTCCCGCGGCCGTGAGGACGAGCCGCCGCCGGCGCGTGTCCCGCTCGTCCCGCGGCCGGTCGAGCCAGCCTCGTTCCCCGAACCGCGCGAGGATGCGGGAGAGATGCCCCTCATCCAGGGCAAGTTCGGCCGCGAGGTCCCGGGCCACGCTCGCGTCCGACGCCGCGAGCTCGAACAGCACCCGCGCTTCGGTCAGCGGCAGGTCGCCGCCCGGCAGCGGCCCCAGCGCCCCCACCGCGCGGGTGAGCGCGCGGGAGGCGCGGCGGAGGGCGGCGACCTGTTCGTCCAGCATCGGGCCATCGCGCGCCCGACGCTTGCTTTCGTCAAGTGAATGCGCGCCGGTCCTACAGCGCCTTCCCCCAAACCTCGGACTCCACCACCGGGCCATAGGACGAATCGGGCGTCGAGGAGATGATGGTCCACCCCGTCCCCGCGTAGATCGCCCGTGCCGTTGTCAGGGGCGACAGCGTCCAGAGCACCATCCGGCGATAGCCCGCCGCCCGGGCGAAGGTCTCCGCCGTCCCGACCATGCGCTTGCCGAGGCCCGATCCCCGCGCCTCCGGCTCCACGAGCACGAGGCGGAGGCGGGCCGTTTCGCGGTCTTCACGCACCACGACCGTCGAGGCGACGCGCTGCCCGCCCTGCTCCGCGATGAAGGCGGCCTCGCAGGACGGGTCGTGCTCCGCAAGGAAGTCGGCGCAGATCCGGGCGACCACGGCTTCGAAACGCCCGTTCAGCCCGTATTCCCGGGCGTAGAGCGCAGCGTGCCGCTCGGCGATCCAGCCGAGGTCGCCGGGCCGGTGACGCCGGATCACCGCCGGCGCCGGCGCCAGGTCCGCGAGTGCCTGGGCCAGGCCGCGCGCCCCATCCGCCAGTCCCTCCCGCACCGAATGCGACAGGACGCCCAGCAGGTCGGTCACGCGGCCATGCGCGTCGTCCTGCAGCCGCTGGCCGGCGGCGCGGCCGGCGGCCGAAAGGCGCACGGGCCCGTTCAGCGCGTCGCCCGTCAGCCAGCCCCGCGACGCGAAGCGTTCCAGCACGTCCTGCAGCCTCGATTCACCCAGGCCGAGGGTCGTGGACAGGCCCGCACGGCTGACCCCGTCCACCGCCGTGAGTTCGAAGAGGACACCGGCCTCGGTCAGCGGCGCGTGGTCCAGCGCGCCGGCGGCCCCGACGAAGCCGCGCGCGAGGTGGCGGAGGGGGTGGACCTGGATATCCTGCATCGGCGCGGGTAGGCCTTCTCCTTCGCTCAACCCACGATAGCGGAGCAAACGTTACTTTCTAGTGCCCGAAACGATGAAGGCCGCCGATCCGCCGCGGTCGGCTTGCCGCTCCGCCGATGGTCCCCGAAGGTTGCGCCGCGGCGGGAAGGGGGCGGCGGCTTGGGTTCGGAAGCGTCAGGTCGGCACGCGCCGCGCCCCGCCGCGGGCGAACCCGATGCCCACGCGGCCGGGCGGCCCGGCGACGCCCCGAACGCGGTCGGCCTGCGCGGCCCGGTCCTGCGGCTCCGCCATGACCCCTTCCTCCACGACCCCGACGCGGCGCTGGAATCCCATCCCGACGCGCTGATCGTCATGCGCGACGGCTGGATCACCGCCTTCGGCGACCACGCGGCGGAACGGCCCCGGCACCCCGCGGCCATGCCCGTGGCCCACCACCCGCACGGCCTGATCGTCGCGGGCTTCGTGGACGCCCACGTGCACTACCCGCAGGTCGGCATGATCGGCGCCTGGGGCGCGACGCTGCTGGACTGGCTGCGCCGCTACACCTTTCCGGAGGAGGCGCGCTTCGCCGACCCGGCCGTCGCCCGCCGCGCCGCCGCCCTGTTCCTGCGGGAGATGCTGCGCGCCGGGACCACCACGGCGGCCGTCTATTGCACCGTCCACGCCCATTCGGTGGACGCCCTGTTCGAGGCGGCGGAACCCCTCGGCCTGCGCCTAATCGCCGGCAAGGTGCTGATGGACCGCAACGCCCCGGCGGACCTGCTGGACGGCCCCGGCCTCGGCATCCCCGAATCCGAACGCCTCATCGCCCGCTGGCACGGGCGCGGGCGCCTGACCTACGCGGTCACGCCGCGATTGCCCCGTCCTGCTCCCCCGAACAGCTCGCGGCGGCCGGCCGGCTCTGGCGCGACCACCCCGGGACCACCCTCCAGACCCACCTCGCCGAGACGCCGGATGAATGCGCCTGGGTGCGGGACCTCTTCGGGCGTGAGTACCTCGATATCTATGCGGATGCAGGGCTCGTCGGCCCGCGCGCCGTCTTCGGCCACGCGATCCACTTGGCCGAGCGCGACTGGGCCGCCCTGCACCGCGGGGATTGCGGCGTGGCGCATTGCCCCTCCTCCAACCTCTTCCTCGGCAGCGGGTCCTTCCGGTTGTCCGCGGCACGGCGGCCGGACCGGCCGGTGCGGGTGGGGATCGGGTCGGATGTGGGGGCGGGGACCTCGCTCTCCGCGCTGCGGACGCTCGGCGACGCCTACAAGATGGCGGCGGGGACGGGGACGCGGCTCTCCGCCGCGCAGGGCCTCTGGCTCGCGACCCGGGGCGGGGCGGAAACGCTGCACCTCGCCGACCGGATCGGCGACGTGGCGGTCGGGATGGAGGCCGACCTCGTCGTCCTCGATCCCGCCGCGACGCCGCTGCTGGCGCGCCGGATGGAGAACGCACCCGACGACGCCGACCGGCTCTTCGCCCTGATGACGCTCGGGGACGAGCGCTGCGTGCGGCAGACCTGGGTCGCGGGGCGCGCAGTCCACGACCGGGACGATCCGGGCACGGGGTGAAGGCGCGTCCCGGCGCCGTATCCGCCGCGCTCCTCCGCGCCGGCGGGGCGGCGGCGGCGGAGGGTCAGCCGAAGCGGGACGGCCCTCCCGCCCCCGGGCGCCCCCACACGGCCGGGAAGGGCCAGCGACCTCCTGCCGGCCCCGTTCAACCGCGCGGCGTACCCGGCGTTCCCGGCCCATGGGACTCCTGACCGCTCGATTGGCCGCATCCTTCGCATGGGCGGCAAATGCCGCGTCCAGCCGTCCCCGTGCCGCATTTCCACCGCCCGTGCCCCTGAGGCGGGTCGCCTCCGCAAGGTCCGCCCTGCCGCTGCTCCTCGTCGTGGCCCTCCTGCCCTCCTGCTCCGCCCTGCAGGGCGAAGCGGCGGCGGACGTCGCGGGAATCGGCGGCGCGGCCGTATCCGACGCGCTGGGGGCGAGCGGCGCGGCCGCAGCCGGGATCGGCCTCGGCGTCCGCGCCGTCACCCGGGCCGGGCTGCAATACGCGCAGCGCCGCGTCCGGGCGGCCGCGCAGGATCGCATTGCCACCGTCGCGGGACCGCTCCGCCCCGGTCAGGTCGCTGCCTGGTCCACCGACCACGCCCTGCCGCTTGAGCCGGAGGAGCGCGGGCGCGTCGCCGTCACCCGGACGGTTTCCCACGATCCCCTGGCCTGCAAGGAAATCGTCTTCTCGGTGGACGTGCGGGAGCGAGAGGAGGACGCGGCCCGCGGCTTCTACACCGCGACGATCTGCCGTGCCGGGACCACCTGGCGCTGGGCGACGGCCGAGCCGGCCGTTGCCCGCTGGGGCAACTTGCAGTGAGGGGCGTTCTGCTCGGCGGCGTCGCGGCCCTCCTGCTCGCGGGCTGCGACACCGTCGCGGACGCGACGGGCGCGGTGTCCGGCATCGCGGCGGGGACGGCCACGGGCAACCCGGCGCTGGGCTACGGCATCGGGCTCGGCGTCCGCGCCGGGGCGGCGGAGGCCCTGCGCTACGGCGCCCGCCGCTGGCACCGGACGGAGCAGGACGTGGTTGCCGCCGTCATCGGCGCCACCCCGCCGGGCGAATCCCGTCCCTGGCGCGTGCGCCACAGCCTGCCCATCGGCAACGAGGAGGGAGAGGTGCGGGTGCTCCGCGAGATCCGCTCCCCGCTCGCGACGTGCCGGGAGGCCCTGTTCTCCGTCGCGGAGGACGGCGGGGCGGCCTGGTTCGTCACGACGGCATGCCGCGCTCCGGACGGAAGCTGGTCCTGGGCCGCCGCGGAACCGGCCGTGCCCCGATGGGGAAACCTGCAATAGGCAGCTGGCTCAGCCGGGGCCGTCCCGCCCGGTGCGGCCGGCCGGCCACTCCTGCCGGGCCGCGTTGATCCTGATCCGCTCCTTGGGGCGCCGGTCGTCCCCGGAGGAAGGCGCTGCCTTCCTCCGGGGACGACCGGCGCCCCAAGACATGCATCAGGACCGGCACCACCCGGCAACACCACAGCCGCGGGGTCCATCCCTACCGAGTGGCATCGACGCGGAACCGAAGGGGGCGGCGGGCCGCCTCCGACCTCAGGCCGCCGTGCCGTCCCGCAGCGCCTTGTAGGCGGAGGCGATCCGGCCCTCCCCGTATTGCCGCTCCAGCCGTCGCACCGTGAAGTGGGCCCAGGCCGTGCTCTGGAAGTGGTTCATGAAGGCGAGGTTGATCGCCGCCCCCGTCGCCGCCCCGACCACCGGGACGGCCTGGGCCGACAGCTTCAGGCCCATCGCCCCCGTGAACCGCGCGGCGATCGCGCCGAGGAACCCTGGCAGGATCGAGGAGGTGAGGGACGTCGCGGCGTTCGGCAGCAACTGCGCCAGCGCCAGCCGCGCGGCGAAGTAGCCGGACTCCGCCGGATCGTCCTCGGCCGTCCGGGGCGACCCGAGGGCGAACACGGCGAGGCATTCAGCGGCCGTCGCCGCGATCTTCGGGTCCTCGCCCGCGGCGGCCGCCTCCGCCGCGATCTGCCGCAGCATGAGGGTCGTGGAGATCGGCAGTTCCGCGAGCGTCCCGAGGAAGCCCAGCGCCCCGCCCGCCGCCCCCGTCGCCGCGACGAGGCCGCGGTGGAACCAGGCCGGCGACATCCCGAGCGGGGTCCGCCGCGGCTCGGTCGAGACCGCCGTGCGCCAGGCCTGCTCCAGCGCCCGCCGCACCGCGCCGTCCACGCCGTCGCGGACGTTCCCCGGCAGGCGCGCCTTCAGCGCGTCCACCGAGGTCCCGACGACGCCCGCGATGCGCGCGGCGACGGAGGGGCCCTCGAGCGTCGCGACCGCGCGGGCCAGGTCGGCCTGCTGGTCCCCCGGCAGGGTTAGGAGAGCGGGAAGGGTCGTCCCGGCGCGCGTGTTCGGTTCACTCATGGCGGAGGGAGAATGGTGGCGCGCCCCTGCGGTTGCATGGGACTCGCGCGCCCCGCTGTTGCGCCGCACGCGTGCCGCTGGCAGGGGACGGCTCGTTTCGCCTGCGGCGGCTGGGGGAGTGCGGCTTGGAGTTCGTGAACGACCTGATGGCGCGGTTCTTCGCCGTGCCGTGGTGGGACTATGCCGCCCTCGCCCTCCGCTGGGCCGTGACCGCGGCGGTCCTGGCCGCCCTCGCCTGGGGCCTCTGGCGCGGGGCGCTCTGGCTCGTCCGGCAGCAGGCCATCTCCTCCCTCATGACGCAGCACGGCGGCTTCGACGATCGCCTGATCGGGGAGACCGGGGCGCTGCTCTTCGATTCGGGGGAGGCGCTGCTCGGCGTCGCCTCGCTCCGCCAGCGGCGCGTCCTGCCCTTCGACATCGTCCGGAAGTGGCGGGCGGAGCCGATCTACGACGTCAAGGGCCGCCGCCGCGGCTACGACTTCATCGTCGAGACGGGGAACCCCCGCGAGCCGATCTGGATGATCCGCATGCCCCGGGGGGCGGACCAGCGCACGGCCAACTTCTGGATGGCAAAGTTCTCCGCCCACCTGAACGGGTAGGGACTTGCCGGAAACCGCTCCGCCCGGAACCCCGCATCCGCCCCGCGCGGACGGGACGCGCGGCCGCCGGCGAAGGCCGGCGCCGATCCGCTTCCAGCACCCCCGCGCCGCAGGTCGTGATCCCGCGACCGGTTCCGCCCAAGTCGCCGGCGGGGCAGGAAGCGCCCCCATGCCCGATACCAGTGCGGCCGTCGTGCGGCGGACCACCGTCCTGCTCGCGGCAGGGGTCCTTGCCCTCCTCCTCATCATCGCCGGCGTCATCGCGCTCGCGACCCGCGCGGACGACTTCGTGGACCGCGTCGAGGAAGCCGGCGCCCTCCGTGCCCGCAACACCGAGATCCTCGCGAACCTCCGGGACGCCGAGACCGGCCAGCGCGGCTTCCTGCTGACGGGGGACGAGGCCTACCTCGAGCCCTTCAACGCCTCCCGCGCCTGGCTCGGGGCCGAAGCGGGGCGCCTGCGGGGGACCAACGGCCCGAACGCCGTCCGCGTCGCCGACGCGATCGAGCAGAAGCTCGCCGAACTGGACGACACGATCGCCCTCCAGCGCGCGGGACGGCGCGCCGAGGCGATCGCCGTCGTCCGGACCGACCGGGGCAAGGCGGCGATGGACGAGCTGCGGCGCTTCCTCGGTGAACGGGTCGCACTGCGGGACCGCCAGCTGAGGGACGCCCTGGACGGCCTCTCCTCCACGGCGCGCTGGCTGACCTGGGCGACGATCATCGGCGCGCTCGCGGTGCTGGCCTTCGGGGCGGGGGCGGTGTGGCTCCTCCTCCGCTACACCCGCGCGCTGATCGCGACCCAACGGGAGGTGGAGGCATTGAACGAGGGCCTGGAGGAGCGGGTGCGGGAGCGCACGGTCGACCTCTCCCGCGCGAACGACGAGATCCAGCGCTTCGCCTACATCGTCTCCCACGACCTCCGCTCCCCGCTCGTGAACGTCATGGGCTTCACGAGCGAGCTGGAGACGGGCCTGCGGGCCGTGACGCCGGCGCTGGAGCCGGGCGCACCCGACCCGGTGGTCGAGGAAGCGCGGACCGCGGTCCGGGAGGACATGCCGGAGGCGATCGGCTTCATCCGCAATTCCACCGCCAAGATGGACCGGCTGATCAACGCCATTCTCCGCCTCTCGCGCGAGGGGCGGCGGGAACTGCGGCCCGAGCGCGTGGACCTCGGCGCCGTGCTCCAGGGCGTCGCCGCGAACGTCCAGCACCAGGCCGACGCGGCGGGGGCGCGGATCGAGGTGCGCGGAGGGGCGCCGGCGCTCACGACAGACCGGCTGGCGCTGGAACAGGTGCTCGGCAACCTCGTGGACAATGCCGTGAAGTACCTCGATCGCGGCCGGCCCGGGGCCATCACCCTTTCCGCCGAGCGGCGGCGCGGGATGGTCGAGGTCACGGTCGCCGACAACGGCCGGGGGATCGCCGCCGGGGACCTGGAACGCGTCTTCGAGCTGTTCCGGCGCGCCGGCGTGCAGGACCGGCCGGGCGAGGGGATCGGGCTCGCACATGTCCGGGCACTCGCGCGGCGCCTGGGCGGCGACGTCACGGTCGAGTCGGTCCTTGGACAGGGCAGCCGCTTCCGCGTATCAATCCCCGCCGTCCCCGAGACCGTGCCGACCGGCAGGAAAGCCGCATGAGCGAGAACAGGAAGGGCCATCCCGTCCAGATCGTGATGATCGAGGACGACGACGGCCATGCCCGGCTGATCGAGCGCAACGTCCGGCGGGCCGGCGTGAACAACGAGATCGTGCACTACGCCAGCGGCACCGCGGCACTGGAATACCTCCAGGGTTCCGCCACGGCGTCGGGGCAGTCGCTCCTCATCCTGCTCGACCTCAACCTGCCCGACATGTCCGGCGTGGACATCCTGGCGCGGGTGAAGGAGTCGCCGATCCTGCGCCGCGCGCCCGTCGTGGTGCTGACGACGACAGACGACCAGCGGGAAATCCAGCGCTGCTACGACCTCGGCGCCAATGTCTACATCACGAAGCCCGTGGACTACGACGCCTTCGCGCACGCGATCCGGCAACTCGGCCTGTTCTTCTCGGTGATGCAGGTCCCGAAGACGGAACACGACTGACGGTGCCGGCCGGCGAGCACCACACGCCCCCGCGCCCCGCCGTCCGCGTCCTCTACGTGGACGACGAACCCGGCCTGGGCCGGCTGCTGCAGCGCGCCTTCGCGGCGAAGGGCATCGCCGTGGACCACGTGCTGACGGGGGAGGAGGCGGTGGAACGCCTCTCCGTCGGCGGCTACGACGCCGTGGCGCTGGACCATTTCCTCGCGGCCGAGACGGGGCTGACGGTGCTGGAGCGGGTCGGCGCGCTGACCGGTGCACCGCCCGTGGTCTACGTGACGGGGTCGGAGGACGCGCGCATCGCGGTGGCCGCTCTGAAGGCCGGTGCCGTGGACTACGTCTGGAAGGACATCGAAGGCCATTACCGCGACCTGCTGGCAGAGGCGATCGGCCAGGCATTGCGGCAGGAGGAGCTGCGCCGCGCCAAGGAGCGCGCCGAGCAGGAAGTGCGCGAGGCCCGCGACCGCGCGGAGATGCTGCTGCACGAGGTGAACCACCGCGTCGCCAATTCACTGAACCTCGTCGCCTCGCTCGCGCGGCTCCAGGCCAACGCCACGGGGTCCGAGGAGGCGCGGACGGCGCTGGTGGAAATGCAGGCGCGGATCGCCGCGATCGCCGGCGTGCACCGCAAGCTCTACACCTCGGCCGACGTGCGGTCGGTGGAGATGGGCGCCTACCTGCAATCGCTTGCCGATGAACTCGGCGCGGCGGTGGGCAGCGAGGACGGGGCGGCGCGCGTCCTCGTCCGCTCCGACCCCGGCGTGCAGGTGCCGACGGACCGCGCCGTCTCGCTCGGCGTGGTCGTGACCGAGCTCGTGACGAACGCGCTGAAATACGCCTATCCGGCCGGGAGGAAGGGCGAGGTGCGGATCGCGCTGCGCCGCGCGGAGGAAGGCCGGCTGTCCCTCTCCGTCGAGGATGACGGCATCGGCTGGCGGGGCGAGGGGCCGGTGCAGGGCACCGGGCTCGGCAGCCGGCTGATCAACGCGATGGCGTCGAGCCTGAAGGGCACGCTGACCTACGACACCTCGCATCCCGGCACCCGGGCGACGCTGGAATTCGTGCCGTAGGCAAGGCCGGGCGGGGGTTCACGCCCACGACCTCGCCCGCCGCCCCGCTCTCCTCGCGCCGGGACGGAGGCACCCGGTTTCCCCGTGCACCGCGACGCCCATCCGGGCCGGGGACGGATCAGGCGTTCTGGAACGCCACGTCGAAGGAGGCCTCGGTCTTCGACCGCACCTCCTCCTCCGTCACCTCCGGCGCGAGTTCGGTCAGGCGCAGGCGCCCCGCGTCCTTGTCCACCTGGAAGACGCCGAGCTCCGTCACGACCATGTCCACGACGCCCTGGCCGGTCAGCGGCAGGTTGCAGCGGTGCAGCAGCTTCGGCTTGCCGCCCGCCGTGTGCTCCATCAGCACGACGACGCGCTTCACGCCGGCGACAAGATCCATCGCGCCGCCCATCCCCTTCACCATCTTGCCGGGGATCATCCAGTTCGCGAGGTCGCCGTTCTCCGCGACCTGCATCGCGCCGAGGATGGAGAGGTCGATGTGCCCGCCGCGGATCATCGCGAAGGAATCGGCGGAGCTGAAGAAGGACGTCGTCGGCAGCGCGGACACCGTCTGCTTGCCCGCATTGATCAGATCCGGGTCCTCCTCGCCCTCGATGGGGAAGGGGCCGATGCCCAGCATGCCGTTCTCGGACTGCAGTTGCACCGAGATGCCGTCGGGGATGTGGTTCGCGACGAGGGTCGGGATGCCGATCCCGAGGTTCACGTAGAAGCCGTCCTGCAATTCCTGCGCGGCGCGGGCGGCCATCTGGTCGCGGGTCCAGGGCATGGGCGTGCTCCTCAGCTGCGCGGGGATTGGGCGACGGAGGACGGCGACGGTTCGCTTCCGGCGGCCGCAGGCGCCGGCGCCGGATCGGAATGGCGCGGCCGGACCGTCCGCTGCTCGATCCGCTTGGCGTAGCCGGGCGGGCAGACGACGATGCGCTTCACGTAGATGCCGGGCGTGTGGATCGCGTCGGGGTCCAGGCTGCCCTGCGGCACCAACTCCTCGACCTGCACGACCGTCACCTTCGCGGCGGTCGCCATCACCGGGTTGAAGTTCCGCGCAGTCTTGCGGAACATCAGGTTGCCCTCCGGATCCGCGCGCCAGGCGTGGACGATCGCGAGGTCGGCGACGATCCCGCGCTCCATCACGTAGGTCGCGCCGTCGAAGTCCTGCGTCGGCTTGCCCTTCGCGACCTCGGTGCCGACGCCGGTGCGGGTGAAGAAGGCGGGGATGCCGGCTCCGCCCGCGCGGATGCGCTCGGCCAGCGTGCCCTGCGGGTTGAACTCGATCTCCAGCTCGCCCGCGAGGTACTGGCGCGCGAATTCGGCGTTCTCCCCGACATAGGAGGAAATCATCTTCTTCACCTGCCGCGTCTTCAGCAGCAGGCCGAGCCCCGCATCGTCCACGCCCGCGTTGTTGGAGACGAAGGTCAGCCCCTTCACGCCGGAATCGCGGATGGCCTCGATCAGCAGCGTGGGAATGCCGCAGAGGCCGAAGCCGCCGGCATGGATCAGCATGCCGTCGCGCAGCAGGCCGTCGAGCGCGGCCCTCGCGTCGGGGTACAACTTCCTGCTCAACCCTGATCTCCCCGCGCTGGCGCGTCGTGATGCGGCGGAACCTAGAGCAGATCGTCGCCCGCTGAAAACGTCCCGGCACGCGCTCACTTCGCGCTGGCAACGGCGGGCGTTACGACCCGTCCGCCGCGGGCTTGCCGGGCCATCCGGCCGGCGCTATACGGCCGCTCCCGCTGGGGGGCCATAGCTCAGTTGGGAGAGCGCTTGAATGGCATTCAAGAGGTCGTCGGTTCGATTCCGATTGGCTCCACCAAGGATTTCAGTCGGTTAGCCCAGCGCTAACCGACTGACTTCCGGGACCCGCCCCGCCATCGGCCATCGCGACCGATTGTCCGATCAGGCCTCGCGCGCCGTCCGACGACGGAGCCCTGTTCACGCACCCGGATCGCGCATCCAGCGCCGAAAATCTGCTTCCCACGGCAGCGACGGGACACGACACGCACCGTCGCGGTTGACCCACGCAGCGAAGCCCCGACGCACACGGACGCGGGACGCGGCCGGGTGGCATCGCGACGACCCCGGGCCCGGCTCAATGCTCCGCCACCCGGAAGCGCAGCGCCCCCACCGCCCGGTCTGCCAGCCGCGCCGGCAGCAGCGACGCGGCCCGCAGCCCCAGCGCCAGCGGCCAGGGGAAGGCCACCGCGGACCGCCCCGCGCGCAGCGCAGCCTCGATCCGCATCGCCGCCGCGTCCGTCGTCATCGAGAACGGCCGTGCCCCGCGCCACCGCCGCCCCATGTCGCTCTCGAAGAAGCCCGGCGCGACGAGCGTGACGCCCACCCCGCTCCCGCGCAGCCCCGCCCGCAGCGACTCCCCCAGGACCAGAGACCCGCCTTCGACGCGCAATAGGCCGGGCTGTCCGGCAATCCGCGGAAGGCCGCGAGCGACGCCACCAGCCCGATCCGTCCCGCCCCCGCGCCCGCATCGCCGGCAGCAGCGGATGCACGAGGTTCATCGCCCCGATCAGGTTGACGCCCACGACGGCGGCTGCGTCCTCCCGCGTCTCCCAGGCCCCGCCCGGCCGCGTGCCCGTCGCGATCCCCGCATTCGCGACGACGAGGGTGACCGGCGCCGCCGCGTCCCAATCCAGCAGCGCCCGCGCCACGCCCTCCGCGTCCCGCACGTCGAGGGCTGCGACCCGCACCGCCGCGCCCATGGCCGCGCAGGCCGCCGCCGTCTCGTTCAACCCCTCCTTGCCGGGTCCTGGCTCTCCCCGCGCGATCAGCCCGAGCGTGACGCCGGGCCGCGCGAAGCGCCGCGCCAGCGCCGCGCCCAGCCCACGCGACGCGCCGGAAATGACGACCGACGCGAATCCGGGTTCCACCCCGCTCACCGTGCGGCCCCGGACCGGCCGGGGATCGCGGCCCTCCTGTCGGCCGCGCCCCTCACCGCCGCCCCGCCAGCCGCGCCAGGGTGCCGCGGACGACCCCCTCCAGGCCCCGGTGCAGCGTCGTCGGCGAGAGCCGCCAGGCCCCGGGCTCCTCCAGCCGGTCCAGCACGACCTCCACGGGGCAGGGCAGCATCGTCACGGGGTCTAGGTAGCGGGGGTAGAGGATCAGCGCCGCCGCGACGAGTTCGTCCAGCGTCCGCACCACCCCGCGCCGCCCCTCCGGCAGCGGGTCGCGGTCCTCCGTCAGGCCCCAGCCCGCATAGAAGGGCCGTCCCCAGGTCGTCACGGGTACGCCGCGCAGGATCGCCTCGAAGCCGGAGAGCGAGGTGACGGTGTGCAGCCGCGTCACCAGCGGGAACAGCGCGACCAGCGGCGTCGCGGCGGGGACGACGGCGTCCGCGAGCCCGCGCAGCTCCGTCGCGCGCAGCCGGCCGCGGCGGAAGCCCGCCTCCAGGTCCGGATGCGGCCTGTAGAGGACGTGGGCCTCCGGCTCCGCCTCCCGCACCGCCCGCAGCAGGCCGAGATCGTCCGGACCCCCGTCCCGCCGAGACGCATGGAGGCATCGTCCTCCACCTGCCCCACGACGAGCACCGCCCGCCGCCCGGCCGGCACCGCGGGCGGCGCCGCGCCGCCCGCCAAGTTGTACTTCGTCACCCCCCGCGCCACGATCGCCTGCCGCAGCCGCGCCGCCCGCTCCAGCAGCGCCGGCGGGAACCCGCCGCGCTCCAGCAGCGTTTCCAGCCCCGAGGGCCGGCGCGCGTCGTAATGCGCCCCGTGCGGGTCAAGGCAGTAGGACGCCCCCGGCAGGAACCGGGCCCCCAGCCCGCGGGACCGCACGAATCCGTCCTCCAGCAGCCGGACCTCAGCGCCCTCCCGCCGGATGATCGACGCCATCTCGTCCGGCGTGGCCGAGGCCCAGGAGACGATGGCCCCCGCCTCCGCCCGCGCGCGCTGGATCGCGCCGGGGATGTCGAGCGTGAACACCGGCCCGCCGCCGCCATGCGCGAGCAGCGCCGCCACGTGCCGCCGCTTCCAGAACGCGATGCCGAGGCAGGCGGAGACCGTCCGGTTCTCGCGCTCCACCGCAGCCCAGTCGGCCAGGAGCCGCAACGCCTCCCCCAGTCCCCAAGGCTTCCGGCGGAACGGGTCCGCCGCCCTCGCCCGCGACAGCACCGCGCGCAACGCCCCTGCCGGCCCGTCATGCGGCACCCCCGCCGCCTCGGCCAGCGCCGCCAGGCCCTCCCCCGCGCCATGCAGAGACGCGGCGGCGTCCAGCAGGGTCCAGGGCGCCAGAGGCTGGGGCAGCACCCGCTCGCCCGGCTCGGGCACCAGCGAGGGCGGGGCCTCGGCCGCCGCCCAGGGGTCGCGCGCCAGCAGCACGGGCCGCCCCGTCGCCCGCGCCGCCTGCAACGCCGCCTGGCCCGCGCCGGCGCGGCACGGATCGAGCACCACGGCACAGCCGCGCTCCGGCAGCCCGAAGGCCGCATGCCCCGGATCGGGCAGCCCCGCCGGCCCGCCGACCCGCCCATGCGCGATCACCGTCCCCAGCCCGTCCGGATCCCCGACCGCCGCGCCCTCTTCGCCCCGAACATCCCCGGGGACTTCCCCCCGGCTTCCCCCAGGGCCAGCACGATCAGCGGCGGCGCGTCCCGGCCGGCGAAGCGCGCCGGAGCGAAGGGGGCGAGGGTGAACCGCAGGACCTCGCCCGGCCATCCGCGCGGCGCCTCGTCGTCCTCCGGCAGCAACAGCACGGCGCCCGCCCCGGCCCGCTCGGCCGCCACCACTCGGCGTCCGGGCCAGAAGGCCGGCAGGTGCGGCCAGCGGTCCAGCAATGCCCGGGGAACCGCGATCGCCGGAAATGGCTCCTGCGCCGCTCCGCGGAAGAACCGCGCATCATCGTCCGAAGCCAGGCCGGCGCCGCCCAGCGGACCGCCCGTCCCGCCCCGGGCGGAAGCGCCGTCCCGATCGGAGGCGGAAAGATCGTTCACGGTTTTGCTACCTACGGCGGGACACGGTATCCTCCGCCTCATGCTCCAAGCCACTGCGACCGGCAACGCGCGCCGGCGCCGACATGCCGTTCCCGCCCTGCTCCTCCTCGCCCTCGCCGGCTGCAGCGCGAGCGCGGGCGACCAGACCTGGTGGAACCCGCTCGGCCTCGCCCCCGCCCCGACCAGCCCTCCGCCGGCCACGGGCGTCGTCCTCCCCGTCCGCGCCGCTGACCCCGTCGCGGCCTTCGCCGGCCGCGCCCAAATCGGCCAGCAGGAGAGCGTGCCCGTCCCGGACAGCGGCCGCCTCGTCACGGCGCGCCTCGCCCGCACCTACCAGGCCGCCTCCGGCCGCGAATGCCGGGAAGTCCAGTTCAGCGCCGGCGGCGGCGCCATCTACTGCAACGACCCCTCCGCCGGCTGGGTGGCCGCGCGCCCGCTCCTGCGCGGCGGCGCGGTCGCCCGCCCCTGACACCCTCCTGACACGCCCGCCCCGATGAGCGACGCCGCCCTCCCCATTCCCCCCGCCGGCCCCGCCGGCGGCGCGACGGGACAGGCGCGGGGCGTCGGCGGCTTCCTAGGCGTCCGCACCCGCGTCATCCACGCCCTCATCCTGCGGGAGATGCAGACCCGCTTCGGCCGCCACAACCTCGGCTTCGCCTGGCTCTTCTTCGAGCCGCTGTTCCTCGGCGTCATGGTCGGCCTCATGCACTCCGTCACGGACAAGGGCGTGATCGGCGGCGTCGACCCGTTCTACTTCAGCGTCATGGGCTACGTGCCCTTCTTCATGTTCCGCACGATCGTCGGCCGCTCCGCCGCCGCGCTGCACGCCAACCTCACCCTCCTCTTCCACCGCCAGGTCACGCCGCTCGACATCGTCCTCGCGCGCAACATCCTCGAGGGCGTCGCAGTCCTCGGCGTCGTCCTCCTCATCATCGCCGTCGCGTCCTGGGTGACGGAGAGCCTGCCGCACGACCCCTCGCTCGTCGTGGTCGCGCTGCTGATGTCCTTCCTCCTCGCCAACGGGCTGTCGATGTGCGTCGCCGGCCTCACCGCCCGCTGGGAAGGCCTCGAACGGCTCGTGCACCCCATCACCTACCTCATGCTGCCGATCTCCGGCGCCTTCTTCGCCGTCGCCCAGATGCCGCCGGAATGGCGCGAACTCCTCGTCTGGAGCCCCCTGGTCCACCCGCACGAAGCCATCCGCGAAGGCATCTTCGGCCCGCGCATCCCGTCCTACGCGGATTTCGGCTACCTCTCGCTCTGGATCCTCGGCACGAACCTCCTCGGCGTCGCCGCCCTCCGCGGCGCCCGCCGCAAGCTGACGATCTTCTAGCCGTGCTGGTCCTCGAGGACGTCTGGAAGGCCTATCCCGTCCGCGGCGGCCAGCGCGATATCCTGCGCGGCATCAGCTGCGTCGTCGAACGGGGCGACGCCATCGGCATCCTCGGCCGCAACGGCGCGGGCAAGTCCACCCTCATGCGCGTCATGGCGGGCGTCGAGGCGCCGACAAGCGGCCGCGTCATCCGCGGGATGACCGTCTCCTGGCCGCTCGGCTCCGGCTTCGGCCTCCAGGCCAGCCTCAGCGGCGCCGACAACGCCCGCTTCATCGCCCGCATCTACGGCCAGGACGTGGAGGAGACGCTCGACTTCGTCGCCGCCTTCGCCGAACTCGGCCGCTACTTCCACGAACCCGTGCGGACCTACTCCTCCGGCATGATGGGGAAGCTCCTCATGGGGCTGTCCTTCGCCGTGAAGTTCGACTGCTACCTCGTGGACGAGGTCATCTCGACGGGCGACCAGCGCTTCGTCAGCCGCTGCCAGGCCATGCTCGACACGCGCCTCGCCGGCGCGACCATCCTGATGGTCTCGCATTTCCCCGAACATATCAGGCAATACTGCCGCACCGCCGTCGTGCTCCGGAACGGCCGGTTGGAGCTGTACGAGGACATCGATGAAGGTATCGCCGTCTATAGCAGCCTCTGACCCGCCGGCCTCGACGCGGGCCGCGCGGCCGCCGCGACCGCCCGCGCGCCCGTCGCGCCGGCCGAGCAAGTGGCGCGGCTTCCTCCTCGCCGTGGTCCTGCCGACGCTGATCGCCGCGGGCTACCTCTACGGCATCGCGGCGGACCAGTACGCCAGCGACGCCCGCATCCTCGTCCGCACCGCCTCGCCGCCCATCGGCGGCAGCGGCAATTCCTCGTCCTCCGGCTCCCTCGGCAGCCTCCTCAGCGGCGGTACCCGCACCGCGTCCGACGAGACGATGGCCGTCCGCGACTTCCTGCGTTCCCAGGACGCCATCCGCACCATCGCGCCCCAGGTGGACCTCGTCTCCATCTGGCGCCGCCCCGAAGCCGACCTCGCGGCGCGGCTCTGGTGGAGCGAGCCGACCGGCGAGCAGCTGCACCGCTACTACGGCCGCATGGTCGCCGTGGACTACGACCAGGAATCGAACGCCGTCACCCTCCTCGTGAAGACCTTCCGCGCCGAGGACTCGAAGGCGATCGCCGAGGCCCTCCTCGCCGCCGCGGAGCGCCTCGTGAATACGCTGGGGCAGCGCCAGCGCGAGGGCACGCTCGAATCCGCCCGCGCCGAGGTCGGCCGCGCCGAGGCCCGCGTCTCGGCCGCCCGGGATTCCCTGACCCGCTTCCGCCTCGCCGAGCGAGCCATCGACCCGACCCGCGAGGTCGGCGGCAACATGGACACCATCCTCCGCCTGGAAGGCGCCCTCACCGAGGCCCGCGCCGAACTCCAGGAGAAGAGCGGCTACATGCGCACCGACAACCCGCAGGTGGCCGTCGTCCGCAACCGCATCGGCGCGCTGGAACGCCAGATCGCGCTGGAGCGCACCCGCGTCACCGCCGGCGAGCAGGCCCTCCCCCAGCAGCTCGCGGGCTACGAGCGCCTGCTGGTCGAGCGCGAATTCGCCGACCGCCAGCTGACCTCCGCCCTCGCCGGCCTCGAATACGCGCGCATCGAGACGGAGCGCCAGCAGCTCTGGCTTTCCCGCGTCGTGCATCCGCAGGTCGCGGACAGCGCCCGCTATCCGCGGGCCAGCTACATCCTCCTCAGCCTTTTCGCCGTGCTTTGTGCCCTCTATGGACTTGGCGCTCTCCTGATGGCCGGATTCCGCGAACATGCTTCCTGATCACACGCGCCGGCGCGCCCCGGCGCGCGCCCTCGCGCTCGCGGCCGTCCTCCTCGCCGGCCTTGCCGGCGAGGCCCGGGCCCAGTTCCCATCCTCCCCCGTCCTGCCCGCGATCCCCGGCCGCCTGGCCGGCGGCAGCGCCCTGAGCACGGCGCCCGTCAACACCGGCCAGCTTGCCGACCAAAACCAGGTCGAACGCCAGGGCACCACGACGGCGGCCGAGGCGTCCGTCACCGTCACCGGCCCGCTCGGCGAGCAGGGGCGCCGCACCTCGCCTTCGCAGACCGTCTTCGGCGCCGCGCTCTTCACCCGCCCCGCGCCGAACGCCACCGACGCGCCGAACCCCAACTACCGCATCGGCGTCGGCGACCGCGTCTCCGTCCGTGTCTGGGGCGCCGTGGAGGCCGAGACGGTCGGCCAGGTGGATGCGGAAGGAAACCTCTTCCTCCCCTCCATCGGCCCGCTCCGCCTCGCCGGCGTCACCGCGGGCGACCTCCAGCGCGTCGTGGAGGCCGAGGTCCGCCGGATCTACACGCAGCAGGTCCAGGTCTACGCCGTCCTGCTCTCGGTCAACCGCGTCGGCGTCTTCGTCACGGGGTTCGTCAAGTCCCCGGGCCGGCACCTCGGCTCGCCGGCCGAGAGCGTGCTCGACTTCCTCATGCGCGCGGGCGGCGTGGACCCGGCCCGCGGGTCCTTCCGCGACATCCAGATCCAGCGCCGCGGCCGCACCGTCCAGCAGATCGACCTCTACCCCTTCCTCCTGACGGGTCGCCTGCCGTTCCACCAGTTCGTGGAGGGGGACACGATCATCGTCGCGCGCCAGGGCGCCCTCGTCTCGGCCGACGGCGCGGTGCGCAACAACTACCTCTTCGAGGTTCCCGGGCGTGCCATGTCGGGGGATGAGTTCATCGGCCTCGCCTCCCCGCTGCCGTCCGCCACCAACGTCGTGGTGCGCGGCAGCCGCAACGGTGCCCCCTTCTCCCGCTACACCACGCTGGCCGACCTGCGGCGTACCGCGCTGCAGGACCAGGACGTCGCCTCCTTCATCACCGACGCGCCGGCGCAGACGGTGCGCGTGACGATCGAGGGCAGCCGCCTCGGCCCCTCCGTCCTCATCGCCGACCGCGATATCGGCCTTTGCCAGATCCTCGACCACGTGGCGGTGGACCCGCGCCTGGCCGACACTTCCTCGGTCTTCATCCTCCGTCCCTCCATCGCCGCGCAGCAGCAGCGCACGATCAACGAGACGCTGGACCGGCTGGAGCGGCAGCTCTTCACCGCGACCTCCTCCACCACCGGCGTCGCGGAGATCCGCTCGAGCGAGGCGCAGCTCGTATCCACCTACATCTCCCGCGCCCGCCGCGTGCAGCCGGAAGGGCGGCTCGTCACCGTGGACCGCCAGGGACGCTGCACCAACACCCGCCTGCTGGACGACGACGTCATCGTCATCCCCGAGCGGACGGAGACGGTGCTCATCGCCGGCGAGGTGAACGCGCCGCAGGCCGTGCTCTGGGCGCCGAACCTCACCCTCCAGAACTACGTGGACCGGGCCGGCGGCTTCTCCCAGCGCGGCAACCTGCGCAACATCATGATCCGCCGAGCGAGCGGGGAGATCGTGCTGAACCCGACGGAAGGGCCGCGCCCCGGCGACGAGGTGCTCGCCCTGCCCGTGCTCGACCCCAAGCTGTTCCAGGTGACGCGCGATGTCTTCCAGCTGATCTACCAGACCGCCCTCTCCGCGCGGATCTTCCAGTAGCTGCCGGGACCGCGGAAGCGGGCGGCAGCCGCCGGGCACGGCGCGGGCCCGCCCGGGGCGGCCGCCGCGTGCTTGAGCGTGTGCCCCGGGCCGCACATCCCCGGGTTCAGCCGACGCCCACGACCGTTGCGCCCGCGTCCGTTGACACGGGCCGGGCCGGGCCGGTTCATGCGCCCATGCCGATGCCCGCCCGGGTCACGCGGCGCGGCGCGCTGGCCCTCGCCGCGCTCGCGCCCCTGTCCCGCCCCGCCCGAGCCGCCCAGAGCCGGTTCATCCAGACCACCGACGGCGTGCGCCTGCACGTCCAGGAGGCGGGGCAGGGCACGCCGATCGTCATCGTGCCGGGCTGGTGCATGCCCGGCTGGTTGTTCGAACCGCAGCTGCGTGGCCTGTCGTCCCGCTTCCGCGTCGTCGTCATGGATCCCCGCGGCCAGGGCCAGTCGGACATCCCGGGCTGGGGCTACGACCAGAACCGCCGCGGCGCCGACATCGGCGACGTGCTGGACGCCTTGCGGATCCCCCGCGCGGTGATCCTGGGCTGGTCGCTCGGCGTGCTGGACACGCTGGGTTACGTCGCGAACCGCGGGGATCGCGGGTGGCCGGACTGATCCTGGTGGACAACTCGATCGGCGAGGACCCGCCGCCCACCGCCCCCGGCCCCCGCCCGCCGCGCCCGCGCCTGTCGCGCGAGGAATGGATGCGCCGCTTCGTGCGGGGCATGTTCCGCTACCCGCCGGCGCAATCCGTCCTGGACCGCCTTGCGAACGAGGCGCTGCGGATGCCGCCGGACGCCAGCCAGGCGCTGCTCTCCTACCCCGTGCCGCGCACCTACTGGCGCGACGCCGTCTATTCGACGAACAAGCCGGTGCTCTACGCCGTGCGCCCGCGCTTCGCCGGCCAGGCCGCGAACCTCCAGGCCCGCCACCCCAATGCGGAGACGGTCGTCTTCGCCGAAGCAGGACACGCGATGTTCGCCGACGAGCCGGACCGCTTCAACGCCATGGTGGCCGACTTCGTGCGGCGAAAGGTGGCGGCGTGATCGCCACGGCTCAGCGGGCGGGCCTGCGCACCCTTGCCCCGCTTTTCCTGATCTGCATGAGCGCGGTCGGATTCGAGATCGCGCTGACCCGCTTCTTCGCCGTCGCCCAGTGGTCCGAGTACGGCTACTGGATCATCTCCATCGCGATGGTCGGCTTCGCGCTATCGGGTGCCACCATGGCGATCTTCCGGGACGGCTTCGTCCGCCGCGGGGAGGCGATGCGCGCCTGGCTGCCGCCGCTCCTGCTCGTCGCCGCCGCCGCGGGCTTCCACTTCACCGTCGCCAACCCCTTCAACCCGCTCCGCCTCCAGAACGCGACGACCTGGTCCACCGAGATCTGGAACATCGCGGGCTACTACGCCGCCCTCTTCCCGTTCTTCTTCCTGACCGGGCTCTACATCTCCCTCTGCTTCGTGCTGAACAGCCGCGACGTCGGCCGCGTCTACGGCTACGATCTGCTTGGCGCCGGCGCGGGTGCCGTCACCGGCCTCGCGCTGATGCTCGTCCTCGACCCCTTCCACCTGCCGCCGGCCCTGATGGTGCCGCTGACGCTGGCGGCCTTCTTCACGATGCCGTCCTGGCCGCGCGCCTGGCGGATCGGGGTGCCCGTCGCAGCGGTGGCCGCGCTCCTGGGCGGCGGGGCGCTACTGCTTTCCCATCCCGGCGGCTTCAACGAGTTCAAGGCGATCTACGCGCCGCTCCAGACGCCGGACGCGCGGGTGCTCGCCGAACGCCGCCTGCCGCGCGGCCACTACATGCTGCTCGACGACTTCCTGGAACGGGTGGACACCGACCTCTCGAACAATGCGGGGATGATGGGCCTGCCCGGCCCGCCCTCCTCCTTCGGCCTGTACCGCGACGGCAACCGCATCGCCGCCCTTCCGAAGCCCCATCCCGAAAGACAGGGCGCGCTGGACGTCGGCTATGCCCCGTCCACCCTCGACTCCGCCCCCTACGCGCTGCGTCCGGGCGCGGCGGTGCTGATGCTCGGCGCCTCCGGCGGCTTCCGCCCCACCGCGGCCCTCTCCCTCGGCGCCTCGCGCGTCACGGTGCTGGAACCGGAACCCGTCCTCCGCGGCGCGCGCTCTGAACGGTCTCGGCCCGTCCCCGGCCCTGCCGCCCGACCCGCGCCTGACAATCTCGGGCGCCTCGCCCCTGGCGGCGCTGCGCGACGGCGCGGGCTACAGTATCGTGGACCTCTCCGCCGACTTCCTCGAGGCCGGCGAAGTCAACGGCACCGCCTTCACGGTCGAGGCGATCGCCGCCGCGCTCCGCGCCCTCGCGCCCGGCGGCATCCTGTCGCTGCCGGTCTCCATTCGCGACTTCCCGGTCTATGCCCCGCGCCTCCTCGCGACCGTGCGCGAGGGCGTGGTCTCCTCCGGCCTCGGTGACGCGCCGGCCCACGTCATCGTCTATCGCTCAGCCTGGAGCGTCCGCATCCTCGTCACGAACCGCGCCTGGGCGCCGTCCGACGTGGCCGCGCTGCGCCGCTGGGCCGAGGAACGCTCCTTCGACGTCTCCTACTTTCCCGGCATTACCCCCGCCGACCGCGAACGCGTCTTCAACGAACTCCCCGCCATGGCCTTCGACACGGGCACGGTCGGCTCCGACACGCAGGACGCGCTGGCCGAGGAAGTGGGCCCGATCCTCGCCGGCCAGCCCACCGCCACGGGCGAGGCCTTCTCGCTGCGCCCCGTCACCCTCGACCGCCCCGCCTTCTTCGCCGCGCTCCGCCTCTCCGAGGCCCGCTCCCTCCTAGAGCGCCTCGAACTGCTCCCGCAGCAGGAGATCGGCGCCCTCATCAACCTCGCCGTCCTCGCGCAGGCCTTCGTCATCGCGGGGATCGTCCTCCTCGTCCCGCTCCTCGGCGGCGCGGGCCTGCGCAGCGCGGAAGGCGGCGTGACGCGCCCCATGATCTACTTCGCCTGCCTCGGCCTCGGCTTCCTCATGCTCGAGATCATCGCGATCGAGCGCGCCTCCCTCCTCCTCAACGACCGCACCGCCGGCTTCGCCATCGTGCTGACGGGCATGCTCGTCTTCCTCGGCCTCGGTAGCCTGCTGGCCGTGCGGCATGAGGCCGCGCCGATGCGCGCCCTGCTCCCCTGCGGCGCCGTCGTCGTGGCCTGGGGCATCGCGATGGTCGCCGTCGCGGAGCCGCTGATCCTCGCCGCCCTCGACCTGCCCTGGCTTGCCCGCGCGGGCCTCGCCCTTCTCGCCGTCGCGCCGGTGTCCGTCGCCCTCGGGATGTTCTTCCCCCTCGGCCTCGCCCGGGTCGCAGAACGCCGGGACGCCGCGGGCCTCCTCCCCTGGGCCTGGGGCCTCAACGGCGCCTTCTCCGTCGTGGCCACACCGCTGGCAAATCTGATGGCGCGCGAGGCCGGCCTCGACGCCATCGTGCTGACGGGGGTGCTGCTCTATGTTACCGCGTTGCTGGCCTTCCCTTCCCCCGTCCGAGTGGTCCGCGATGCCTCCCTCCGCCTTCAACCCGACACGCCGTAGCTTGCTGGCCGCAGGCGGCGCGCTTGCGCTCGGTACGCCCGCCTTTGCCCAAACGGCCTTCGCCCAAACGGCCTTCGCGCAGGGTGCCGCCCCGGCCGCGGACGCGCCGGCGACGCCGCCGGCCGCCGCACCGTCCGTCCCCGCGACCCCGCGCGCCGCCAACCCCGGCGCGAAGGCCGGCGAGGGCTGGAACCACGCCGCCTTCCTCGAGGCCATGCGCAAGAGCGGCCGCAACACGAACCTCACGCCGCAGGGTTGGGCCGCCATCAACGCCCGCCGCCCCGCCGCCCTCCAGCGCATCGAGCGCTACCTGAAGGACCGCCTCGGCTCCGCCGATCCGGAGGTCATGCGCGCCTTCTCCGAGGTGCCGCGCGAGTATTACCACTACCTCTACCAGGCCAACGCGTCCCAGGCCGAAGCCGCCTACGAGACCGACCCGAAGCCCTGGGGCCTCGGCTACGGCTCCGCCCTCTCCGACTACCTGGGGCAGGCCTACATGACGCAGGTCTGCCAGCCCAAGGCCGGCGACGTTTCCCTCGAGATCGGCACCGGCTCCGGCTACCAGAGCAGCGTCCTGTCGCGCATCTGCCGCGAATCCTACTCGATCGAGGTCATCGAACCGCTCGGCCGCGCCGTCGGCCGCATCTTCGAACCGCTTGGTTACGCGAACGTCCGCTCCCGCGTGGGCGACGGCTATTTCGGCTGGCCGGAAGTCCAGGGCGGCTTCGACATCATCATCGTCACCTGCGCCGCGACCTACGCGCCGCCCGACCTGTTCCGCCAGCTCAAGCCCGGCGGCCGGATGATCATCCCCATCGGCCAGCCCTTCCGCCGGGGACAGGTCCTCTACGTCTACACGAAGGACGAGGAGGGACGCGTGCGCTCCCGCCGCGACGTCGGCGTGTTCTTCATCCCCATGACCGGCGCGATCGAGCGCCGGCCAGCGCCGCAGGGAACGCCGGGGCCGACCTGATCCGGCCTGCGTTGCACTGAGCGGCCCCTGGACCCCATCTTGTAGACGCCCCGGGTCGAAGCGTGGACGCCACGCGCGCTTGCGCCGCGCGGCGTCCATCCCTCAACCCAGGGCGTCTCTCTTCACAGGTCGCGGGTCCAGGGGCGCGTTCGCCCCTGGTGGATGGGAGGTCCGGAGGGAGGGCAAAGCCCGCCCTCCGGAGTTCACCCGCGCCACGTCAACCCGATCAGCCCGCCACCAGCATCCCCACCGCCGCCCCGGTCATGAGGCACGCGATCGTCCCCGCCACAAGCGATGGGAAGCCCAGCCGCACGATATCCGCGCGGCGTTCCGGGCACAGCGTCACCAGCCCGCTCACCATGATCCCCACGCTCGCCAGGTTCGCGAAGCCGCAGAGCGCCCAGGTCAGGATGATCCGGCTGCGCGGTGACAGCCCCGCCCCACCCTCGCCGGCGAGGGACAGGTAGGCCACGAACTCGTTGATCACCGCGCGCACGCCCAGCAGCCGCGCGGCCGCACCCGCCTCCTCGGCGGGAATGCCGGTCAACCAAGCCAGCGGCCAGAACAGTGTCCCGACCATGGCCTCCAGCGTCAGTCCCGTGACCGGACGCAGGATCATGTTGGCCAGTGCCACCAGCGCCACGAAGACGATCAGCGCCGCCGCGATGTTCAGCAGCAGCGCCAGCCCGTCCGACGTCCCGCGCACCAGCGCCTCCATCGTGCTCTCGTAAAGCCGCGGTGGATCCGCCTCCGCCTCGCCGCCGCTCCCCTCGTCCGGCAGCATCAGCCGCGCGGCCAGGATCGCCGCCGGCGCCGAGACGAGCGATGCCGCGAGCAACTGCCCCGCCGCATCCGGCACCACCGGCGCGAGGAACGTCGCATAGAGGACCAGCACGTTCCCGCTGATCGTCGCGAGCCCCGCCGTCATCACGACGAGCATCTCCCCCCGCGACAGCCGCCCGAACCAGCCGCGGATGAACAGCACAGCCTCCACCATGCCGACGAAGACGTTCGCCGCGACCGAGACGCCCGTCGCGCCCGACAGCCCGAAGGCCGCGCGCAGCACGCGCGACATCCCGCGCACCAGCAGCGGCAGCACGCGCCAGTGGTACAGCACGGCGGAGATCGCCCCGACCACCAGCACCAGCGGCAGTCCCTGGAAGAACAGGATGAACCCCGCCTCGGGCCGCGCGACGTCGAAGGGTGAGGGGCCGCCGCCGAGATAACCGAACACGAAGGTCGTCCCCGCCCGAGTCGCGGCCGCCAGCGCGTCCACGCCCGCGCCCACCGCAGACAGCGCCGCGCGCAGCGGCGGCACGTGCAGCATCGCCGCCGCCAGCACGACCTGCAGCACCAGCCCCGCGACGACGGCGCGCCACGGCACCGGCCGCCGGAACCCGCCGCACGCCCAGGCAAGGAACGTGAAGGCCAGCAGCCCGAAGGCCGACTGGAATTGCAGCATGTTCATGCGGGAACCACCGCGAAATCGTGGACGGATTCGCCCGGTTCGCATAGGGTCAGCCACAGCCGGCGACGTCGGGGGACGTGCTGGCGACAGGGGAATTTCTTATCATGAATCGCAGGGCCCTCTTCGGCACCCTTTCGCTCGGCCTGTTGGCCGGGCTCACCGCGACCTCGGCCGAAGCGGCGACCCGCCGCACGCGCCGCCCGACGCAGACGGCGGCCGACTGCCCGCGCTCTGCGCCGTGTACGTCCAGCCGCGGCACCCGCTTCTGGATCAGCGACGACGGCCGCCGCCACACGCTGCGCCGCCGCCGGACGACGACGCCGGCCTGAGGGCTGCGCTGGGTGGCCCTGGAGGAAGGCTCGGCCTTCCTCCGGACCTCGATCCGCCAGGGGACGCGTCCCCTGGATCCCATTCGGTGAAACGCCCTGGCTTGGATGGTGATCGCCACGCCGCGCAAGCGCGCGTGGCGATCACCATCCAAGCCGGGGCATCTTCTTTACGGAACGCGGGTCCAGGGGCGCGTTCGCCCCTGGCGGGTGGGAGGTCCGGAGGGAGGGCAACGCCTGCCCCCCGGTGTCACCGCCGCAACGCCGCCCGCAGCCGCTCCACCGCCACGTCGTCCAACGCCACGTCCCGCCGCGGTTCGAAGAAGCGCCGGTCCGGCGTGTGCAGCAGGTACGCGTAGGCCTCGTTCGCCATCAGCGTCTCGTTGGCCGTGTCGTATCCCTCGCGCGAAAGGAAGGCGCGGAACGCCGCGCGCTCCGCCGTCGTGAACACCTCCCGCCAGACCCGGATCACCTGCGCGGCATAGGCCGGGTCGGTCGAGAACACCCCGTGCCCGAACTCATGCTCCAGCACGGAACGCCGGGAGTCCGCGTCGAAATCCGGCCCCTCGTTCGGCAGGGAGATCAGCGCCAGCGGTCCCGTCCCGCCGGCCGCGCGGATCGCCGGCATCTGCGCCAGCAGCCAACGTTCCTCCGCGTTCAGCGCGATGTCGCCGGACGCGGCCATCGCGAAGAAGCGCTCCATGTCCGCCAGCGCGTAGTTGTGGCCGTAGTAGTAGGTCTCGGGCCGCTCGTTGTCCGCGGCGATCGCGGCGGCCAGTTCCCGGTCCGTCAGCACGCGGTCGCGCGGCGCCCGCGCCTTCTCCACCAGCGCGGCCATCCGGTTCAGCATCCGCCCCTGGGTGCCGAGGTCCGGCAGCGCCAGCAGGAACACCGACGGCCGCTCCGCGAAGCGCGCCAGTGTCGGCACCTCCGGCTGCCAGGCAAGGATCGCGGCACGGTCCCGCAGCGCGAAGCGCGGCACGGCAAGCGCCGGCGGGCCCTCGGACGGCCCGGGCACAGGCGCCGCTGCCTCGGGCAGCGACACGGTGTCGGAGACCGGCCGAAGGACGAACCACGCCCCGCCCCCGGCCGCGATCAACCCCAGGACAACGGCGCCGACCACCACGGCCAGCCGGGACCGGGCCCCGATGCCGGCGCGTGGAGGGACGGCGCGCGGAAGGGGGCGGGCGCAAGGGCGGCTGGCACCGTCAGCCGCACCGTCTCGTCCGGATCGACCGGCCCGGGCCGCGCCATCCCCTGGACGCTCCTGCGGTTAGGAACCGAGGTTGAGCACCTGCACCCGGCGGTTCCGCACATCCGACACGTTGTCGCCGGTCGGGATCAGAAGCTGGCTCTCGCCCAGCCCGATCGCCTCCAGCCGCTCCGCGGTCACGCCGAAGCGCTTGACGAGGTAGTCGCGCACCGCCTCCGCCCGCCGTTGCGACAGCTCACGGTTCGCGACGTCGGGGCCGACGGTGTCGGTATGCCCCTCGATCCGGAAGCGATAAGCCGAGAGCTGCGGGGAGGCCAGCGCCTGGCCCAGCGGCGTCAGCGCCCGCTCGGCCGCAGGCGTGATCGTCCAGGATCCCGTCGCGAACTGCACGGTAATGGAAACGGCCGGCACCTCCGGTGGCGCCGTGGTCGCCATCGGCGGCGGCGACTGCGAGGCGGGCGTCTGGGCCGGGCGCGCGGGAGCCGCCGCCACCGGCGCCGCGGGCGAGACCGTCGCGCCCGGCGACAGCGTCGGCGCGGCCTGCTCCGCCGGCGGCGTCTCGGCGCCGGGACGGCGGATGCCGCGCGTGCCGGACCCCGGCTGCAGCCGCTGGATCATGTCGAGCGCGGAGGGGGACTGGGCCGCCGCGGGCTCCGGCAGCGCCGCCGCGCCGAACAGGGCGGCGAGGCACGCAGCGGGAAAAAGGGAACGGGACATCGAGGCGTCTCTCCGGTGGTCGTTGCGCGCATCGCACCGAAGCGGCGATGCGGCGTGTTCCGACGTTTTCACGCTACACCGAAGCGCCGCCAGGCCGGCAGCCTTTCCTGTAGCGTCTGTGTCACTACCGCGGTCGCCTGCGCCAGGCCTTCGCCCTCCAGCTCCCCGGCGACGGCGACCGCGAGTTCCGCTGGGGCGCGCGTCGCCAGGTCGTCCCGTGCCGTCAGCGCGGCCTCCAGCGGCGAACAGCCGAGACCCGCGCCGATCCACGGCGATGCGAGCCCCAGGCGCGTATCCCCCACCCCTTGCGGCGCGAAGGTCTGCGCGAGCACGCGGTTGAACCGCCGCGCCCGAGCCACGGCGGCCGCATCGGGCTGCGGGTTCCAGATCGGCAGGACGGTGTCCGTTCCATCCAGCACGACCAGCAGTTCCTCCGGCGACATCCGGCCGCTGCCCGGCAGCGTCCGCAACTCGCCCAGCGTCCGCGGCCGCTCCTCCAGCGCCGCGAGGATCGGACGCGAGATCGCCTCGGGCACCTCGATCTTGCCGACGATCGTCCGCAGCGGCGGCAACGTTCCGTCCGCGCGATGCGCGGACAGGCCGACGACGATGCGGTCCAGAAGCGCGGTTCGGTCCGCCCGCCGCGCGCCGCGGACGAAGAGGTCGCGCCGGAACGGCCGGACGAGGAAGAGGTCCTTCACCAGTTCCCGCGGCGGTCCTTCCGGCACTTCCTCCACGATCGCGATCTGCTCGGGCTCGAGGACGAGCGAGGGGAAGTTCTCCGCCAGGGTGGCGCTGCCTGCATGCTCCATGCGTGCGGGCGCCAGCGCCTCGAAGAGGTCGCCGAAGAAGACGGGGCGCCAGTGGTCCGTCATCATCTCGTGCGCGAGATAGGCGGGGTCGGGGTTGCCCTCCTCCCCCACCACCATCTTCAGCATGCGCGTGTCCTTCAGGTGCATCGCGCCGGCGTCCCGCACCCGCTTCACGAAGGGCGCGGCCGACAGCACGCGCGACACGCTGTCCCCGCGCGAGGGCATGGCGGCGGCGACGCGCACGAGCCGCTGCAGCGCCATGTTCTCCCCGAAGCCGGGAAGCGCGTTGTAGGCGCAGTAGAACACGCCGCCCGCCTTCAGCCGCTGCGCCAGCAGCCGGACGATCCCGGCGCGTACGGGGTCCGCGACCCAGGTCCAGACGCCGTGCAGCATCATCATGTCCGCCGCCGGGATCGCGGCGAGGTCCGCGTCCGACATCGCGGCGAGGTCGGCCTCGAGGAACCGGAGGTTGTCGAGCCCCGCCTCCTCCGCGAAGGCCGTCGCCTCCGCCACGTGCGCGGGGTTGTAGTCCAGGCCGATGACCATCCAGGTCGGATTGGCCGCCGCCAGCACCGCCGTCGTCAGCCCGCGCCCGCAGCCGATGTCCACGAGCGTCATGCCCGGCCGGGGCCGCCAGTCCACGCCGTTGACCGCGAGGGCCATCGCCACGTGCGCCGGCGTCTGCTGGTGGTTGTACGACACGACGTAGGGGGCGTCCGCCACGTAACCCCGGCTCCAGCTCGTCATGATCCTGCGTTTCCCCGGTCGCGATGCGATGCGCCGTCCGTTCTAGATCGGGGCGGTCGCGCGGGGGACGGTGCGGTTGGTCACGCCTGTCGTGCGGCGGATCGGGCGCTGCCGATGATCGTCGCGCGTCACGGCCGCAGCAACGCGTCCGCCGCATCCTTCGACCGTGGCCGCCGCATCGCCATCCACCCGGTGCGTCCCAGCCGCGCCCCGCCCCCAGCCGCGCCGCCGGCACCTGCGCTGCCGACAGCACGGGGTTGACCGCGAAATCCGTCTCCGGCCCCACATGCAGCCGCGTCAGCTCGCAGACCCGCCGGAACAGCGGCTCGCCCGGCAGCAATTCGCGGAACGCCGCCTCGTCCAGCGGCCCGACCCGGATGATGAACCGCGCCGCGGGGTCCCAGACCTGCGACCCCGCCGCCGCGTCGGCCCCGAGCCGCGCATGCACCCGCCCGAGCCGCGTGCGCTCCTGCACCGGCAACCGCTGCCAGCCCCCGCGAACTCCACGATCTCGACGCGGCGGCCGATCTCCTCCTCCAGCATCGCGCAGAGCCGCTCCGCGCTCCGCGTCCGGTGCCCGAGGTTCCCCGCGTGGTACAGCAGCCCGGGCAGCGGCGTCGTCGTCCGCTCCGCGAGGCCCGGCGTCGCCATGCCGATCACCGCGGCCAGCACGGTCTTCGCCCGCTCGGGCTCCCGCGCCGGACGCACCTTCGCCCCCGCTTGCACCCAGAAGCCCGTGAAGCGCCGCGACAGCAGCTCGAGGAAGTTGCCGAGCGCCGTGCCCCGCCGCCGCAGGTTCGCCGGGAGGTTACGCAGCTCCGCCGCCGCCGTCGCGACGTAGTGCCGCGGCAGCGCCCCGCCCCCGAGTAGCCCGAAGGTCGGTGCGGTGACCGACCCGGACTCCACGTCGCCCGCCAAGACCTCGCCATGCGGCAGGTTCAGCCGGACGGCAGCCCGGTACGGAAGATCCGCAAAGGCACGGCCGCGCGAGACAACGTGCGCCGCCTGATCGAGGTCGAAGCGATCGGGCTGCTCGTGCAGCAGCCGGGCCGTGCTCGGCGCCGGAGCCTCCGGCGGCATGACGCCGAAGGGCGGCGGCAGGTCGGCCGCCCCGCCTTCCCCCTCCGCATCCCGCGCGGCGGCCGCCGGCGCGGCGGATTCGCCGGCCGCCGTCGTCGCGCCCAGCGCGGCCTCCAGCAGTCCCGCGCCGGCCGCAGGCACCCCGGACGGCGACGGCCCCGACGACCCGTTCGGCACCGCCCCGCCGGCCGCCATCCCCGCGGCATCGGGCGCCGTGGCGGCCAGGGCGGCCTCGAGCAGGTCCGCGCCGGCGGACGGCCCCATCCCGGTCCCGCGCCCCTCCTCCGTCGGTGCGGCGGGCCACGTCGCCCGCCGCGGCACGTTCAGCGTCGCGTCGGAGTCATCCGGCGGGGGCGGCCCCTCGCCGACGCTCACAGCAGCACCCGCGTCCCGCTGCGCGCCGGCCAGGACGCGGCCGCTTCCGACCGCCCGCGCAGCACCGCCCGCGTCCGCACGAAGCCGTTGACCGAGATCTGCAGCGACAGGAACCGCTCGATCACCGCCGCCAGCAGATGCAGCCCGCCCGATGTCCAGGCCCCCGGGTCGAAGGTCAGCGTCACGTCGATCCCGCGCGTGAAGATCCCGGGCCGCTGCCCCGGAATCCGGGCCAGCCCGGGCTTCGCCTCCACAGCCAGCAGCCCCGCGATCGCGTTCCGCGTTTCCGGCGCGTCGCGCAGGTCGTGCAGGCGCAACATCTCCCGCAGCGCCAGCGCCGCATCCTCCCCGCCCGTGACGCCGAGGTGGTTCAGCGCGAGGTGCGACACCAGCCGCCACCCGCCGCGCCCCCGCAGCGGGAAGCGCAGCGTCGAGGTCGGCGCCGTCATGTACTCCGCCCGCTCCGCCGCGATCGGATCCACCGGTCGCAGCGGCGGCTGGTTCCCGCCCGAGGGCAGCAGTTCCGGCAGGTCCCGGTTGGTGCAGAGCGCCTCCACCGTCAGCACGCCGTCCGCCGGCGCCATCGGGTCGAAGGCCGGATCACGGAGCATGACCCGCGTCTCCGTCCCCGTCAGCGGCGAGGGTGCGGGCAGCCGGCGCGCCACCCACTCCGCCTGCGCCGCCTCCTCTCCCGCCGGCACCGGCTCCCGCGCCAGGCGCAGGAAGGGCTGCACGACGCGACGCGCGCCGTCCGGCCCGGTCTCGCGCAGCGCGCGGATCGAATGCACCTCCAGCGCGTTGGGCCGCCGCGCATCGGGGATGACGAGCCAGTCTGACTGCGTCCCGTCCAGCGCAATGGGCTCACAGCGCTGCGGGAACAGGTTGACCGCCGGCGTACAGCCCAGCGCGAAGGTTTCCGCCCCCACGCTCCGCTCCAGCTGCGGCACCGCGCGGGAGAGATAGATGAAGACCTCCAGCCGGTCCTTGTCGTGCAGCAGCGTCCGCGCGTCCAACCCCTCGAGGTCGAGGTAGAGGAACTTGTCGGGGAACGCGAAGTACTCCGTCAGCAGCCGGTGCCCGTCGAAGGCCCGCCGCGGCCAGGGCAGCGCCGCCTCCTCCCGCGCGAAGCCGGCGGCCCGCAGCGCCGTCGGCGGCAGCAGCGTGGGCGCCGTGTCCACCGCCGTGTCCGCCAGCGCGATCCCGAGGCAGGCATTCGTCAGCAGGTCGTGCAACGCGAAGGCCGTCGGCCCCGCGCCGGGCAGGTGGATCCGCAGCCGGTCCAGCCCCATCGCCGCGAAGGTCAGGTCCGGCGCCCCGCTCCGCAGCGTCAGCCGCAGGCAGGCCGCCGCCCGCGGCGCCCCCGGATTGGCCGGCGCCGCGAAGGGCTGCCCCATCAGCCGCGCCCCCTCCACCCGCACGGGCCAGAGCGTCAGGTCGTGGCAGGTCGCGTAGCGCAGCGCATTGCCCCCCGCCACGGGCTCCGTGTCCAGCGCCGTCCCGCGCGGGATCGTCGCGCGTCCCCGCTGGTCCGGCTTCGGCGTGAAGCGCACCGTCGTCATGCTCGGCACCGGCGCCAGCAGGTGCGGCGACAGCAGTTCCAGCAGCGCGTCCGAGAACTCCGGAAGCTCGTCCTCCAGCCGGTGCTGCACCCGTGCCGCGAGGAAGGCGACGCCCTCCAGGATGCGCTCGACATGGGGATCGTCCCCCGTGCCGTCCCGCGTCACCCGCAACCGCCCGGCGACCTTCGGATGCGCGTCCGCGAACTCCCCCGCGAGCCGCCGCAGCGCCTCGAGCTCCGCGTTGTAGAAGGGCAGCAGGCTCTCGCTCATCCCTCGACCACCCGCACCTCGTGCGAGACCGCCTCCACCATGGTGTCGAAGGAAATCGGCTCCGGCACGGGATCGGTGCGCAGGACGGCGGAGATCCGCAGCCGCAGCGTGCGGTCGAGGTCCGACCCGCTCCGCAGGTTCACCGTCACGTTCATCAGCCGCGGCTCGAACCGCCGGATCACCTCCGCCACCTCCTCCGCCAGCGCCTCCCGCGCCTTGTCCAGCAGGAAGGACCCCGCCGTCGCGTCGGGAATGCCGTAGCCCAGGGGCGAGGCCGGCAGTTCCTCCAGATGCGCCGGCAGGAGCCACCGCCGCCGCCGCGCGTTCAGCAGCGCCTCCAGGTCCCGCCGTACCCCCGCGCGCAGCGCATCCAGCGCCGCCGCCGCGCTGACCGGAGCGTCGCGCACCTGCTCGGGCTCCGGGTCCAGCAGCCGGTCGAGCAACGGCAAGCGGACGCGGAGCGATCCCGGCCTGTTCTGGGTCCCTGACACCGCGCTCAGTCGAACTTCACGAAGGCGAGTTCCGACGCCGTCACCGCCTCCTCGCCCAGCAGGTAGAGCCGCTGCCCGACGCCACGCACGAGCGTCGCGCCGCCAGCCGTCTCCTCATGCCACTCCGTCACGCGCCCCATCCGCGCCGCGTCCGTCATCGCCCCACCGACGGGCGGATAGACGGCCGGCAGGAAGATCAGCCCCTCCGTCCCGTCCTTCAGCGTGATCTCCGCGCGCCGCCATACCAGGTCCCGCGCCCGCCGCCCCGGCGCGAAGGAGAGCGACGATACCCGCTCGAAGGCGACGAGCATGTGGTCGCCGGCCTGGGTCAGCACCTCCATCCCCGGCGAAATCAGGTCGTCCGCGTCGCGCATGTCGTCGAACGCGATCGTCTTGCCGTTCACCAGCTCCGCCGTACCCGGCGAACGCGGGCGCAGCGACTCGGCCTCGGCCGCCGCGGCCGCGGCCCCCGCGACGTCGCCCGCGCGCGCCAGCACGATGGCGCGCATCGCTGCCTCCTGCGCCGGCGTCGTCTCGCCGCCCTGGATGCGCGGCGCCCGCCCTCCTTCCACATCTGCTGCCGCGCGACCTCCGCCCGCAGCAGGCGCCGGAACTCCAGGACAGCCGGCACCGGCTCGTCCAGCACGGCGGCGTCCAGCATCTTGTCCGCCCGGTCCGCGTCGCCCTGCAGCAGCAGCACCTCGGCGAGCAGCCAGCGCGCCTCCTGGTCGCGCGGGGCGGCCTTCACCTTGGCCTGGGCCGAGGCGACGGCAGCGGCGAGGTCGCCCTCCCGGAGGGCGTCGGCGGTGGTGGTCGTGCTCACGTTCGGTCTCCCAATGCGATCATGCGGGGCGGCGTCATGCCGGTTTCGGCCCCGAGAGGTCGGTGACGAGGCGGAACACCGCCCCGACGTCGTCGAGCTGGTGGTGCGGCTGAAGGTGGACGACGCAGCCATAGGTGCCGGGGCGTCCCGGCTGCTCCCGCACCTCGACCCGCGCGTCGCGCAGCGGATAGCGCGCCGCCGCGTCGCCACCGCCGGCAAGGCCGCTGACATAGCCGCCGATCCAGCGCATCAGCCGGAACTGAACCTCCTCCGGCGAGAGGAAGGCGCCGACCATGTCGCGCCCCATGACCTTCACGCAATGCGCGAAGCGGCAGACGCAGAGCACGTTGTTCATCTGCGCGGACAGCCGCTGGTTCGCGTCCGCGACCTCCGTCGTCATGCGCGGCGGCCGGTGCAACGTCGGCAGGGCGGAGAAGGACGCCTCCGGCAGCGCGTCCAGCCCGCAGAAGGCGATGAGGTTGGCGTCGGCCAGCGCCCGCTCCTGCTCGTCGGTCAAGGCGAGTTCGACTGGCGGCCGCGGCGGCGGCCCCGGCGGGTCGGAAGGCAGCCGTTCCAGCGGCAGCCCTTCCACCACGCCGCCCGACGCGACGGCGGACGGCTCCGCCCCCCGCAGGTCGCCGGGCCAGCGGAAGTTCCGGAACGCCCGCACCGCGTTGGACGCGAAGGCGTAGATCGGCGCGGTCCAGACCCGGTCCGCATCGCCCGCGACGCGTTCCCGGTACACGAAGCGGTCGGCCCGCGTCCCGTCGTTGCGCCAGGCCGGCCGCCCCAGGGCGCGCGGCAGCACGACGCCGAGGAAACGCGTGTCCTCCCGCGTCGAGAGCGCGCGCCACCGCGCCCGGTCCGGCGCCCGCAGCGCCGCCGCAAGGTCGCCCGCCGCCGACGCCTCCCCGAAGCTGTCGAGGTTCAGCAGCGCGGGCGACGCCGGCAGCAGGATCGGGCAGAAGGCGGCCGCCGCCGTCGCCGCGAGCCGCCCGAGGAGGGAGATGTCGTCCACCGGATCGCCGCCGCCCGGCCCCGGCCTCACCTCGAAATCCGCGAGCAGGAGGGAATAGGGCTCGCCGCCGGCGATGCCGAACTCCTCTTCGTGCAGCTTGCGGAAGGTGATGGACTGGTCGAACTCCACCGCGCGCTCCAGGTCGCGCGACAGCTCCGGCTTGCGGATCGGCAGCAGCCGGATGCGGATGACGCGGTCCGCTTCGGCCCGCTCCGTCAGCCAGGCGAGGCCGCGCCACGAGCCTTCCAGCCGCGTCAGCCGGGGCTGGTGCAGCACGGCGTCCAACTGGCGTGAGATCAGGGCATCGAGCCGCGCGATGTCGCGGTCCAACGCCTCGCCGACCCGCTGCATCGGATCGGGCCGGCGCAGCATCTCGCGCAGCGCCGCGTCCCCGAACCACGCGCGCAGCGCGTCGGCCGCGCCCCGTTCGACCAGGAACTCAGCGAGCGCCCCGGCCGCAGCCGCGTGCCGGGCGCCGAAGAAGCGTCCGGCCCGCACGGCGTCCCGCAGGGCCGTGCGGGCCGAGGTCATGAAACCCGCGTCATGCCGGCATCTCCGGTCGGGAAGCCCCGATCAGGACTTCTGCGGGATGCGCGCGACCATGCGCATGGAGGTCGTCAGTTCCTCCATCTGCAGCCAGGGACGCAGGTAGGCCACGGCGTTGTAGGAACCGGGCTTGCCCGGGATCTCCTTCACCTCGACCTTCGCCTCGCGCAGCGGGTACTGCGCGCGGTTCGCCTGGCCCGCGCCCTCCATCGGGTTGACGTAGTTCTGGATCCAGCGGTTCAGCCAGGTCTCGCAGTCCGACGCCTCCATGAAGGAGCCGATCTTGTCCCGCGCCATCACCTTCAGGAAGTGCGCGAAGCGCGACGTCGCCATGATGTAGGGCAGCCGCGCGGAGATGGCGGCGTTCGCCGTCGCCTCGGGACGGTCGTACTTCTTCGGCTTCTGGATCGTCTGCGCCCCGAAGAAGACGGAGTAATCCGTATTCTTGTAGTGGCAGAGCGGCAGGAAGCCGAGGTTCGACAGCTCCGCCTCACGCCGGTCGGTGATCGCAACCTCGGTCGGGCACTTCGTGTCGGTGTCGCCGTCATCGGACGTGAAGACGTGCGTCGGCAGGTCGGTGACCTTGCCGCCGCCCTCCGCGCCGCGGATCGCGGTGCACCAGCCGTACTGCGCGAAGGCGTCGGTCAGCCGCGCGCCCATCGCGTAGGCCGCGTTCATCCAGCAGTAGTGCTCGTGGTTCATCTTCGCGGGCGACCCGTCCGGGTTGGTCGGCGCCTCCTCGTAGTTGAACTCCTCGACGGGCTTCGTGGCCTCGCCATAGGGCAGCCGCGCCAGCACCCGCGGTGCGACGAGGGAGATGAAGCGGGCGTCATCCTTGTCCCGCAGCGACCGCCACTTCGTGTATTCCTGCGTATCGAAGATCTTCGCGAGGTCCCGCGGCTTCGACAGCTCCGTCCAGTCCTTGAACCCGAACAGCCCGGCGCCCGCCGCCGAGATGAACGGCGCGAAGCCGGAGGCCGCGACGGAAGCCATGTGGCCGAGCGCCTCGATGTCGTCCGGGTGGTTCGTCCACTCGTAGTCGCCGATCAGCGCGCCATAGGGCTCGCCGCCCGGCAGGCCGAACTCGCTTTCGTAGATCTTCTTGAAGAGCTGGCTCTGGTCGAACTCCACGGCCTTCGTCAGGTCGCGGTGCATCTCCTTCTTGGAGAGCTGGACCATCCGGAGCTTCAGGGAAGTCCCCGTCTCCGACTTGTCCACGAGGTAGTGCAGCCCACGCCAGGAGCCCTCGAGCTTCAGGAAGCGCTCGTTGTGCATGATCGCATTGAGCTGCTTGCTGACCTTCTCGTCGATCGCGGCGATCGCCCGGTTGAAGGTCTGCGTCAGGTTGCGGTTGAAGGTGACGGTGCCCTTCAGCGCCTCCTCGGTCAGGGCCTTGATGAGGTCCTGCGCCCGGTCCTTCTCGGTCTGCTTCGTGGCGCCGACGACCTGGTCGAGGAGCGAAAGGCCGCCTTCCTCGAGGGTGGTGGCCGAACCGGCGGCTGCGGTCTGCGTCGCGCTCATCGGTTCAGCCCTCCTTGCCGAGGCCGAGGTCGGCCGACAGCTTGTTCAGCTTGTCCTGGTCCTGCAGGACCTGCTCGAGCAGCCCTTCCAGTTCCTCGGAATTGTCGGCCTTGCTCGCGAGGTCGCGCAGCTTCGCGCGGGTGTCGAGCAGCGCCTTCAGCGCGGGCACCTGCTCCGCCACCTTCGCGGGGTCGAAGTCGTCGAGCGAGCGGAACTTCAGGTCCACCGCCATTTCGCTGCCGTCGTCGGCGAGCGTGTTGTCCACCTTCAGCTTCAGGCCCGGCGCGATGCGCGCCATGACGTCGTTGAAGTTGTCGCGGTCGATTTGGGTGAACTTGCGGTCGGCCAGCGGCTTCAGCGGCTCGCTCGGGTCGCCCGCGAAGTCGCCCATGACGCCGACGACGAAGGGCAGCTCCCGCAGGATCGCGGCGCCTTCCGTCTCGACCTCGTAGGTGATGTGCACGCGCGGCTTGCGCACGCGGCTCAGTTTGTCGTGGACGCCGGACATGGTGGTCCCCCCGGGATCGTGGGTGTTGCTGGTGTAAGGACGGCGCGCCGCGGCCTCCGCCGCCTCGCGCGCCTCGAAACCGACGGGAAGCCTAGACGCCTGAAAAACCGGGCGTCAACGACGATGCGGGACAGTCATTGTCGCGACGGTCACGCCGAAAAAAGGTTACGAGGTACTAATAACCGGACTCCTGCGGCGGCCGGATGCCGAGCGCGGTCAGCATCCCGTCGCGTGAGGACTGGTCGGTCAGCACCTCCGCCAGCAATTCCGGCAGCGTCATCCGTCCGCGCCGCGCCGCATCCCGCAGCGTGAAGGCCAGGAAGGAATGCGGCTCCGTCCGTTCGAAGAAGTCGGCGATCCGCTCCAGCGTCTCCAGCGCCGCCTCGCGTGAGGCGATGGCGCCGGAGGTGTCGCCGACCACGAAGCCGCCCGCCACCCCTGCCATCGGCGCGCCGGGCACGCCCGCCTGCCCCGCCGCGCCTGCCTCGCTGGCCGCGGGCGCCTCCGCCGGCGCGCCTGCCAGCGTCGTCGCAACCTCGACCATCCGCTGCAGCAGGTGCGCGACGCGCGACGTCGGCACCTCGCCATGCTCGCTGAAGCGCGGCGTCAGCGCGGCGTCGAAGGCGCGCCACGCCCCCAGCGCCTCGGCCGCCTTCGCGCCGAAGCCGCGGATCTGCGGCCGCGCCCCGCGTGCCTCGGCCTGCACGATCTCCAGATCGGGCACCCCGGCTTCGTAGCGGCGCTGCCGGTATTCCGCATCCGGCCGCCCTGCCACCTCCTCCGCCTGGTCGTAGCGGTAAAGCGGCAGCGGCGTGTTGTCGGAGCGGATGAACACGGTCAGCCGCCGCAGCGGCTGCATGATCGTTCCGTCGGCGGACGCGCCGGACAGCCCGCCGAGCGTGATCGCGCGGTCCTCCAGCCCGTACTCGTCCAGCTCGGGGAAGCCCTCGTCCCAATACCGTTCGAGCATCCCCGTCAGCAGCCGGCATCCCGTGATCAACCCGTCCAGCCCGTGCTGCCGCACCATCGCCTCGGTCATCCACGCCGCCACCTCGAAGTCCTTCGACGCGCGCAGCACGTCCTGTCCCAGGCGCAGCACGGTCCGCCACCCGTCGGCGACGCTGTTGTCCTCCTCCCCCTCTGCGTCCCGCGCGCGCTCCTCGTCACGTGCCTCGGTCCGCGCGTCCTTGACGCGCAGCCGATCGGCCGACGAGTCGCCCCCTCGGGCGGCGCCAGCAACGCGTCCACGTCCAGCACGTCCGCCATCGCCATCCCCCTGTCGCGCACGCGGAGGCTAGACCGCCTTCGCGCGCGTTGGAACATGCCTGCCCGCCCCGCGGCGCGCGTCGCATTTTCCGCACGCGCCCCCGTAGGTGCGGCACGGGCGCGAGCGACACGCACGCGACAATCGGCGCGACCGTCCGCCCTGGACACTCGGCTTGGCACCGAAATAGGGTTCCCCGCATCGAAGGCGATTGCTCCGTCGGAGCGCCGCCGCAATGCGCCGGAAGGAGTAACCGTATCGTGGTGGCGATCGACCTGAAGGCGCTGGTGGGCCGGCTGACCGGCCTCGTGCGGCGGCAAGTGGAGGCCTCGGCGGGCCTCACCCTCTCCCGCACGCACTACAACGTCGAGATCGAGCATGTCCTGCTCAAGCTCGTCGAGGCGCAGGGCAGCGACATCGCCGCCGTCCTCACCTACTGCAACGTGGACGCGGGACGCGTCGCGGCGGAGCTGAACCGCGCGCTGGACAAGTTCAAGACCGGCAACGCCCGGGCGCCGGCGCTCTCCCCCGACCTCGTCACCTGGCTGCGCGAGGCGTGGCTCATCGCCTCGCTCGAGGGCGGCGCAGGCCGCATCCGCTCGGGCCACATGCTCGCCGCGCTCCTCGGCGACGAATCCCTCAACCGCACGCTGCGCGAAAGCGCGCCGAGCCTCGCCGCGATCCCCGAGGCGACCGTCCGCAAGAACCTCGGCGAGGCCGCGGCCAACACCGAGGAGGCGGCGCAGGCCGGCGAGATCGCCGGCCCCGGCGGTCCGGCCGGCGGCGTCCCGGCGTCGGGCGGCGCGGCGCCGGGCGCCCCCGGCGCCGGCGACGGCCCGCTGAACCAGTTCTGCGCCGACCTCACCGCGCAGGCCCGCAGCGGCAAGATCGATCCCATCCTCGGCCGCGACGGGGAGATCCGCCAGATGGTGGATATCCTGACCCGCCGCCGCCAGAACAATCCGATCCTCACGGGCGAAGCCGGCGTCGGCAAGACCGCGGTGGTCGAAGGTCTCGCCCTCCGCATCGCGGCGGGCGACGTGCCGGAGGCGCTGAAGAACGTCCGCCTCCTCTCCCTCGACCTCGGCCTGCTGCAAGCCGGCGCTGGCGTGAAGGGCGAGTTCGAGAACCGCCTGCGCGGCGTCATCGACGGCGTGAAGTCCTCGCCGACCCCCGTCCTCCTCTTCATCGACGAGGCGCACCAGCTGATCGGCGCCGGCGGCCAGGCCGGGCAGAACGACGCGGCCAACCTCCTCAAGCCGGCCCTCGCCCGCGGCGAACTCCGCTGCATCGCCGCGACCACCTGGGCCGAGTACAAGAAGTACTTCGAGAAGGATGCCGCACTCACCCGCCGCTTCCAGGTGGTGAAGGTCGAGGAGCCGTCGGTTCCCCTCGCCGCCGCCATGCTCCGCGGCCTCGTCCCCGTGCTGGAGAAGCACCACAGCGTCCGCATCCTCGACAGCGCCGTCGAGGAAGCCGTTCGCCTCTCCGCCCGCTACATCCCCGCGCGGCAACTGCCGGACAAGGGCGTCTCCCTCCTCGACACCGCCTGCGCGCGCGTCGGCATGAGCCAGGCCGCGATCCCCGCCGCGATCGAGGACCGCCAGCGCCGCGCTGCGCTCATTGAGACCGAACTCGCCGCCCTCAAGCGCGAGGAAGCCGCCGGCGGCAATCACGCCAAGCGCCGCGAGGCACTGGAAGCCGAGGCGAAGGCCGTCGCCGAAGACCTCGCCGCCCTGACCGGGCGCTGGGAGACGGAGAAGGGCCTCGTCACGAAGCTCCTCGACCTCCGCCGCGCGCTGGAAAGCGCGGAGGCGTCCGAAGACGCCGCGAAGAACCGCGAAGCCCTCGCCGCGGCCTCCACCGAACTGAAGTCGCTCCAGGGCGAGAACCCGCTCGTTCACCCCGTCGTGGACGGCGTCGCCGTCGCCGAGGTCGTGGAAACCTGGACCGGCATCCCCGTGGGCCGGATGGTCTCGGACGAGATCAGCACCGTCCTGAACCTCAAGAAGAAGCTCGAGGAGCGCGTCATCGGCCAGTCCCACGCGCTGGAGGCGATCGCGCAGGCGATCCGCGTCTCCCGCGCCGGCCTTGCCGACCCCCGCAAGCCGATCGGCGTCTTCCTCTTCGCCGGCACCTCCGGCGTCGGCAAGACGGAGACGGCGCTGGCCGTCGCCGACCTCCTCTACGGCGGCGAACAGAACCTGACGACGATCAACATGAGCGAGTTCAAGGAGGAGCATAAGGTCTCGCTCCTCATGGGCTCCCCCCCCGGCTATGTCGGCTACGGCGAAGGCGGCGTGCTGACGGAAGCCGTGCGACGTCGCCCCTACTCCGTCATCCTGCTCGATGAGATGGAGAAGGCGCATCCCGGCGTCCAGGACATCTTCTACAACGTCTTCGACAAGGGAAACATGAAGGACGGCGAAGGGCGGGACATCGACTTCCGCAACTCCGTCATCATCATGACCTCCAACGCCGGCACCGACACGATCGCGAAGCTCTGCGCCGATCCGGATACGGCGCCGGCGCCGAACGAGTTGGCGGAGGCGCTGCGCCCCGACCTGCTCAAGTCCTTCAAGCCGGCCTTCCTCGGCCGCGTGAACACGGTGATCTACTACCCGCTGGCGAACGACACGCTGCGGCAGATCGTCGGGCTGAACATGAAGCGGATCGCGCGCCGCGTGCGCGAATCCTACGGCGCGGGCTTCGAGGTCGTGCCCGAGGTCCTCGATGCCATCGTCGCCCGCTGCCAGGAAAGCGAGAGCGGCGCACGCAACATCGAGACTATCCTGAATCGGACCCTGCTGCCCGAGCTCTCGGCGCAGGTTCTCGAACGGCTGGCGTCGGGTGGACAGATCGGCGCCGTGCGCGTCGGCCTGGGCGCCGACGGCGGCTTCACCTACGCGCTGGCCCAGGAAGCCTAGGCGCAGGCCTAGCTTCCCCGGCGCGTTCCCCCCCGCCCCGTGCCGCCGCCGCAGCGGCACGGGACCCCCCGATCAGCGGCGAAAGGAACCCTAACATGGCAATTTTCTTCAAGTACGAAGGCCTCAACGGCGAGGTCACGGCAGTGGGCTACGAGAAGTGGGTCGAGGCCGGCAGCCTTCAGTTCGGCGTCGGCCGCGGCGTCTCCATCGGCTCCGGCGGCGGCTCCAAGCGTGAGGCCTCGGCCCCGTCGCTCTCCGAGTTCGTCATCACGAAGTCGATGGACAGCTTCGACCAGCTCATGCTGAAGGAGGCGATCGGCGGCGAGGCGAAGAAGGTCGAGATCCACATCACGCAGACCGACGGCAAGGGCAAGCACGTCGCCTTCCAGAAGTACAAGCTGGAGCGCGTGCTGATCTCCTCCTACTCGCTCTCGAGCGGCGGCGAGCGGCCGGCCATCTCCGCGTCCTTCTCCTACGCGGCGATCGACAGCGAGTACCTGAACATCGACGACAAGTTCAAGTCGACGACGACCGGTCACGTCACCTACGACATCTCGAAGGCTGACGTCTGAGTCCGGTCGGCCGCCGCGTCCCGCCCGTGCGGGACGCGGCGGTCCGGCTCCGGCATCCCGGCCCTGAAAAGACGAGCACGTGTCCGAAACACCGCTCCAGACCAACCGACTGCTGAAGATCAAGGGGCCCGCCGGGGAACTCGTGCTCCGTCGCCTGACGGTGCGGGAAGCGATCGGCGAATGCTTCCTCATCGAGGCCGAGGTCCTGTCCGCCGATCCGAACATCGCTCCGCCGACCATGGTCGGCAAAGCCGTGACCTGCAGCGTCGTCCACGCCGAACGCCCGGAACGGCACTTCCATGGCATCGTGTACGGCTTCGCCCGGGTGGGCACGAACGAGCGCAACCTCACGACCTACCGGCTCGAGGCACGGCCCCGCCTCTTCAACCTCTCACGCACGAGCGACAGCCGCATCTTCCAGCAGAAGGCGGTGAGGGCCATCATCCAAACCCTCGTCGACGAGGGATCGGCCGCCCCGGTCCGCTTCGGCACGGTGGACGCGACGCAGCGCGAATACTGCACCCAGTACGACGAGACCGACCTCGACTTCGTCTCCCGCCTCGCCGCGGAATGCGGCTGGGCCTGGTGGTTCGTGCATGAGGACGGCAACCACACGCTCAACTTCGGCGGCTCGAACGCCGACTTCCCGATGATCCCCGGCGACCCGCAGGTGCTCCGCGCCGACAACGCGCTTGATTTTGGCACGGTCTGGAACTGGCACCGCTGGTCCCGCCTTCCCACGGGAAGCGTCGTCGCCCTCGACCACGATCATCCGAAGCTCGCGACGGACATCCGCACGAACGCGAACACCGTCGTTCATGCCGCCCATGCCGGGAACGCGGAAACCTTCCTCTTCCCCAGCAGCAAGTCCGTCCGTCCGGAGGTCGATCCGGCGAAGCTCGCGATGGAAGCGGCCGAGGCGGCCTCCGAGCTCGTGACCACCACGGGCAACGACCCGATGATCTTCGCCGGTGGCCGCCTGAAGGTGAAGCCTGGCCTCGGCAGCGTCGGCGCCGAGACCTGGGTCGTCTCCGAGATCATCCACGATGCCGTGGACGAAACCCACCTCGTCGAGGGCGGCCTGCCCAGCTACGGCAACCGCATGGTCCTCATGCCTGCGACCCGGCCGTGGCGGCCCTACCCGCTGCCGCGGCGCCCCGTCATCCCCGGCCTGCAATGGGCCCGCGTCACGGGCCCCAGCGGGGAGGAGATCCACACCGACCAGCACGCGCGCGTGAAGGTCCGCTTCATGTGGGACCGCGCCGGCAAGACCGACGACACGTCATCGCGCTGGTGCCCCGTCATGCAGGGGCTCGCGGGCGTCTGGGGCGGCATGCAATACATCCCCCGCGTCGGCGACTGGGTCGCCGTCTCCTTCCTGCACGGCGATCCGGACCACCCCATCGTGCTCGGCAGCATGTACGCCTCCGACGCGCCGCCACCCTTTGCCCTGCCCGCGAACAGGACGCAAAGCGGCTACAAGACGCGCTCGACGAAGAACGGCGGCGCCAGCAACTTCAACATGCTGAAGTTCGAGGACCTCAAAGGATCCGAGCTCCTGCAGATGCAGGCCGAGAAGGACTACGACCTCCTCGTCAAGAACGACACCACGATCTACACGAAGCACGACCACACCGAGAAGGTGAAGAACAACCGCACGACGACGATCGAGGACGGGAACGAGAAGCTCACCGTCGCCAAGGGTGACATGTCCACCGAAGTGTCCATGGGCAACCAGGACAACCGCGTGAAGATGGGCAACATCACCGAGAAGGTGGACCTCGGCAGCAATACCTCCGAGGCGATGCAGTCCATCACCCTCAAGGTCGGCCAGAACTCCATCGTCATCGATCAGACCGGGATCACCATCAAGGGGATCACGATCAAGATCGAAGGCACCGCCATGCTGCAGACCAAGGCCCCGATGGCGCAGCACAACGCCGATGGGATGATGATCATCAAGGGCGGGATCGTGATGATCAACTGACATGAGCGAGGCCGGAACCAAACCCCCCCCGAACAAGCTGCAGGTGCCGCTCGCGCCGCTCCTGCCGCGCCTGGAACTGGAAGCGCCGCTCGCCGCGACGATCGCCGGCGCGGCCGACGCCATGGCGGCACTCGACGCCCTGCTCGCCGCCGCCGCCTACCCGGAAGCCGTGCGACTCGTCGCCCACGCGCTGCCGAAGCGCGAGGCGGTGTGGTGGTGCTGCATGTGCGCCCGCGCCGTACCCGATCCCGGCCTGCCCGCCCCCGACGCCGAGGCCCTCGTCGCCGCGGAAAACTGGGTGCGCCGGCCCGACGACTCGATCCGCCGCGCCGCGATGGACCTCGCACAGAAGACGGCCTTCCGCACGCCGGAAGCCTGGGCCGCCGTCGGCGCCTTCTGGTCCGGCGGCAGCATGGCGCCGGCAGGCCAGCCCGACGTGCCGCCCGCGCCGCACCTGACCGGCGTCGCGATCGCGGGCGGCGTGACGCTCGCCGCGGTCCGCGTCGCGCCGGAACGCGCGCCGCAACGCTACGCCCGCTTCATCGGCGCCGCGCGGGAGATCGCCGCCGGCGGCGCTGGCCGCATGGCACCGGAGGATGGCTGAGCCATGGGCATGCCCGCCTCCCGCGTCGGCGACATGCACGTCTGCCCCATGGTGACGCCGGGCGTGCCGCCGATCCCGCATGTCGGCGGGCCGGTGCTGCCACCCTGCGCCGTCACCGTCCTGACCGGTGCGATGCCGCAGGCGCGCATCACCGACATGTGCGTCTGCGTCGGGCCGCCGGACATCATCGTCCTCGGCAGCCCGACCGTGCTCGTCAACGGCCTCATGGCCGTGCGGATCGGGGATATGACGGCCCATGGCGGCACCCTCGTCATGGGGTTCCCGACCGTCCTGATCGGGCCGTAGGCGGCGCGGGGCCGGCGTACCGCGTCAGCCCCACCCGGATTCCAGCAGCCCCCGCGTCTCTTCCACCGCCACGCGCCAGATCGCCAGCATGTCGTCGTCCGCACGCCGGTAGAGCCCGCCGAAGTTCCCATCCCCCAGCTGCGCCCGCACCGCAACCGGCGACAGCGTCCGCAACCGCGCCGTGTCGGTCATCGGCTTGCGCTCCTCCGGCGGGCGCGGCGCGTTCGCCAGCCGCGTCCAGGGAAAGTTCTCCATCCAGGACGCATGGCTCGCGACCGGGTCGGTCGCCTGTACCGCCGACCAGGTCCGCGGCGCGTTCCACCAATCATGCCACCGCACCCGCGCGTCGGGATGCCGGGCCATGAACTCCAGCCCCGCCGCCGCACCGGGACCATTGCCGCCATGCCCGTTGCAGAGGAGCACGCGCCGGAATCCCTGTGCATAGAGCCCGTCCAGCACCTCCGTCAGGATCGTCAGGTAGGTGCGCGCCGAGAGCGTGATCGTCCCGGGATAGGCCGTGAACAGCGGCGTGATCCCGTAGGCCAGCACCGGGAAGACGGGCACCCCCAGCGGCTCCGCCGCCTCCGTCGCCACCCGCTCCGAAAGGATCGAGTCGACGGAGAGCGACAGCCCCGCATGCTGCTCCGTGCTCCCCAGCGGCAGGACGCACCGGTCGTCATGGGCGAGCCAGTTCTCTACCGCCCGCCAGTCCATCTCCGCGATTCGCATGCCCTGCCCTGCCCCACCCCGTGTTGACGCGCGCGCCGCGCGCTTCCTACCCTTCGCCCTTCAGGGCCCCCCCGATAGGCACCCCCCGTCAGGCACCCCCAAAAGGCCGAGGCTTCCGATCATGAACCGCCGCACGTTCCTGTCGAGCGCCGCCGCGCTCGCCGTCGCCCCCGTCCCCGGCGCGCGCCTGGCGAACGCCCAGGCCGCCGGCGGCCCGACCCTGACCATGGGTCTCCGCACCGGTCCCGAATCCATCGACCCCCACTGGTCCACCCTCGGCGGCCATATCGAGGCGCTGCGCCACGTCTTCGACAGCCTCATCGGCCAGGACGAGAACCTCGGCCTGAAGCCCGCCCTCGCCACCTCCTGGCGCGCCGTCGCCGACGACGTCTGGGAGTTCAAGCTGCGGGAGGGCGTGCGCTTCCACGACGGCTCGCCCTTCACCGCTGAGGACGTGAAGTTCTCGCTGGAACGCATCCCGCAGGTCACGGGCCCGATGTCCATGACCCTCTACACCAAGCGCGCCCAGTCCGCGGAGGTCGTGGATCCGCTGACCGTCCGCGTGAAGACCGACGGCCCCGCGCCGACCCTGCCGAACGACTTCACCCGCCTGATGATCGTACCCGCGAAGATCGGCATGACCCCGCGGAACGAGCAGTTCAACTCGGGACAGGCCGCGATCGGCACCGGCCCCTTCAAGTTTGTCCGCTGGGAGCCGCGCGGTGATTTCGTCGCCGAGCGCTTCGACGGCTGGTGGGGCGGCCAGCAGCCCTGGGGCCGCATCATCCGGCGCGAGATCCCGAACGACGCCGCGCGGGTCGCCGCGCTGAAGTCGGGTGGCGTGGACCTCATCAACTACGTCCCGGCGACCGACGTCGCGGGCCTGCAGCGCGATAACACGCTGGACGTGGTCATTGGCGACAGCGTCTACGTCTTCAACATCTACTTCCACCTCGGGGAGACGCTGCCGCGCAAGGTGAAGGTGGACGGGCGCGAGATCGACGCCAACCCGTTCCGCGACCTGCGCGTCCGCACCGCGATGGACCTGGCGATCGACCGCCGCGCCCTGTCCCGCGTGGTCTTCGAAGGGCTGGCGAAGCCCATGAGCCAGTTGATGCCGGACAACTTCTTCGGCGCCTCGCCCAACCTGCCGGAGCGCCGCCCCGACCTGAACCGCGCGCGGCAACTGCTCACCGAAGCCGGCTACCCCCGCGGCTTCGAGGTGGACTTCCACTCCACCGCCAACCGCCTCCCCGGCGACGGCCCGCTCTGCGAGGCGATCGCCCAGCAATGGTCGCGCCTCGGCCTGAAGGTGAACCCGCTGCCCACCACCGGCACCGTCTTCTTCCCCGCCTCCACCCGCGGCGACTATTCGCTGCAGATGTCGGGCTGGGGCACGCTGACCGGCGAGGCCGCCTACACCTACTGCGCGACCATCCACAAGCCGGACCCCGCCTCGGGCTTCGGCAACTTCAACCGCTCCGGCTACGACAACCCCGAGGTCAACCGCCTGCTCTTCGACGGCAGCCGCACCCTCGACGACAACCGCCGGCGCGAGATGTTCGCCCGCGCCGCGGAGATCAGCATGAACGAGCGGCCGATGCTGCCGACCGTCATGCCGCAGACCGTCTGGGCGCTGAAGAAGGGCGCGCTTTCCTTTACCGCCCGCGTGGATCAGGAATCGCTCGCGCACCTGATGACGCCGGGACGCCGCTGACCGGGAGCCACTGACCTGCTGGGTTTCGTGCTGGGCCGCCTCGCGCAGGCGGCCCTCGTCGTGCTGGCGATGTCGCTGCTGGTCTTCCTAGGCGTCTACGCCATCGGGAACCCCGTGGACGTGCTGATCGATCCCGCGGCGACGCAGGCGATCCGCGCGGCGCTGATCCGGCAATACGGCCTGGACCTGCCGCTGTGGGAGCAATACCTCCGCTTCCTCGGCAACGTCACGAGCGGCGATTTCGGCCGCTCCTTCGTCTTCCGCATCCCCGTCCTCGACCTGATCCTCTCGCGGCTCCCCGCAACCCTCGAACTGACCGTCCTCGCGATGCTCATCGCGACGATCATCGGCGTCCCCCTCGGCATCTGGGCGGGCTACCGGCCCGATGCGGCGTCGTCCCGCCTCATCATGGCGATCTCCACCCTCGGCTTCTCCGTGCCGACCTTCTGGGTCGGGCTGCTGCTGATCCTCGCCTTTGCGGTGGAGCTGCGCTGGCTGCCGTCGGGCGGACGCGCGGAGTCCGGCTCGCTCGGCCTTTCGATCCTCTCGCCCGACGGCTGGCGCTATATCCTCCTGCCCGCCCTCAACCTCTCCTTCTTCAAGCTCGGCCTGCTCATCCGCCTCGTCCGCGCCGGCACCGAGGAAGTCATGGGCAGCGAGCACGTCCGCTTCGCACGGGCACAGGGCCTCCCGGAACGCCAGGTCGTCGGCCTGCACGTCCTCAAGAACATCGGCATCCCCGTCGTCACCGTCTTCGGCCTGGAGTTCGGCTCCACCCTCGCCTTCGCCGTGGTGACGGAGACAGTCTTCAACTGGCCTGGCATGGGCAAGCTCATCATCGAGAGCATCACCTCCCTCGACCGTCCCGTGATGGTCGCCTACCTCATCCTCGTCGTGCTGCTGTTCGTGACGATCAACCTCCTCGTCGAATTGTCCTACGGCCTCCTCGACCCCCGCGCCCGTGCCGGCGGCGCCCGATGAGGACGGCCCCATGACGGGCCTCCGCGAGGCCTGGGAGGAATACCGCCGCTCCCCCGTCGCCGTGATCGCGCTGCTGGTCGTCCTCCTCATCGTCGCCGCCGCGATCCTCGCCCCCGTCCTGTCCCCCCAGGACCCCTACGACCAGGCCGCGCTGGACCTGATGGACGCGCGCCTCGAACCGGGCAGCGAGGGCTCCTCCGGCACCATCCACATCCTGGGCACCGACAATGCAGGCCGCGACCTGCTCTCCGCCATCCTCTACGGCCTGCGCACCTCCCTCGTGATCGCCATCACCGCCGGCATGACCGCGCTGCTCGTCGGCATCACGATCGGCCTCTCCGCGGCCTACTACGGCGGCACGCTCGGCGCAGTGCTCATGCGGATCGTGGACCTGCAACTCTCCATGCCCGCCATCCTGCTCGCCCTCGTCATCGTGGCCATGCTCGGACAGGGAATCCCGCAGCTCGTGGCGGCCCTCGTCATCGCGCAGTACGCCTACTTCGCCCGCACCGCCTACGGCGCCGCGACCGCCGAACGGCGCCGCGACTACGTCGAAGCCGCGCTCTCCACGCCCCTCTCCGGTGCCCGCGTCCTCTGGCGCCACCTCCTCCCCAACACCCTCCCGCCCCTCATCGTCGTCGCGACGGTGCAGGTCGCGACCGCCATCTCCCTCGAGGCCACGCTCTCCTTCCTCGGCCTCGGCCTCCCCGTCACGCGTCCCTCCCTCGGCCTCCTCATCGCCAACGGCTTCCAGTTCCTCCTCTCCGGCCGCTACTGGATCTCCGTCTATCCGGGCCTCGCGCTCATGGTGACGGTGCTCGCCATCAACCTCGTCGGCGATCGCCTTCGCCACGTCCTCAACCCGAAGCGCCGCCGATGACCGCCGTCGCGACGCCCGCCCCTCGCGCCGACGCGGTGAACGCGGCACCCGCCCTCGAAGTCCGCGGCCTGCGCACCGAATTTCCCACGCGCGGCGGCACGGTCCGCGCCGTCAACGGCGTCTCCTTCGCCATCCGCCGCGGCCGCATCCTCGGCCTCGTGGGCGAAAGCGGCTCCGGCAAGTCCGTCACCGGCTTCTCCATCCTCCGCCTGGTGGACCCGCCGGGCCGCGTCACCGCGGGACAGGTGCTGCTGGATGGAGAGGACATCTCCGCCCTCCCGCCCGCCGCCATGCGCGCGGTCCGCGGCGCCCGCGTCGCCATGGTCTTCCAGGACCCGCTGATGACGCTGAACCCCGTGCTCCGCGTCGGCACGCAGATGGCCGCTGCCGTCCGCGCCCACGACAGCGTCTCGAAGACCGCGGCCCTCGCCCGCGCCGAGGAGGCGCTCCGCATCGTGGGCATCCCCTCCCCCGCGACCGCCTCCGCGCCTACCCGCACCAGCTCTCCGGCGGCATGCGCCAGCGCGTCGCCATCGCGACCGCCCTGCTGCACCGCCCCGCCGCCATCATCGCGGACGAACCCACCACCGCCCTCGACGTCTCCATCCAGGGCCAGATCCTCGCCGAGGTCCGCCGCCTCGCCGACGACACCGGCACCGCCTTCCTCTGGATCAGCCACGACCTCGCGGTCGTCTCCTCCCTCGCCGACGACGTCTGCGTCATGTATGCCGGCCGCATCGTGGAACGCGGCCCCGCCGACCGCGTCATCGCGGCCCCGCGCCACCCCTATACCGGCGCCCTCATCGGCTCCGTCCCGACGGGCCACGAACCCGGCACCCGCCTCCCCCAGATCAACGCCGCCCCGCCACCGCCGAGCGACGATCCGGGCTGCGCCTTCCGCACCCGCTGCCCCCGCGCGAAGGACGACTGCGCCCTGCCGCCCCCCGACCGCGATTTCGGTGCCGGCCAGTCCGCCCTGTGCCGCTACCCGCTGGGGGAACCCGCCCCCCATGAAGCGCCCCCCGTGAAGCGTCCCCCCAGGAAGCGTCCCCAGGGGGAGCAGCATGAGCGCCGCCCTCCGCCCCGCCCCTCTCCCCGATACCGCCGCCCTCCTCGACGTCCGCGACGTCTCCAAGCGCTTCACCCCGCCCACGCCCATCGGCGACCGCATCGCCGCGCTCCTCGGCGCCGCCCCCCGTCCCGCCACCGTGCATGCCGTGGACCGCGTCTCCTTCACCCTCCCGCGCGGCGAGGTCCTCGGCCTCGTCGGCGAATCAGGCTGCGGTAAGTCTACCCTCGGCCGCATGATCGCCGGCATCTACGAACCGTCGTCCGGCGACGTGCTCTTCGACGGCACCCCCGTCATGCGCGGCGGCCGCAAGCGCACGGCGCGCGTGCAGATGATCCACCAGGACCCCTTCGCCAGCCTCGACCCCCGCATGAAGGTCGCGGAAACCGTCGCCGAAGGCCCGATCGCCCACCGCCTCGTCCCCCGCGCCGGCGCCGACGCCTACGTCGCGGAGATCCTCACCCGCGTCGGCCTCGACCCCGCGCTGCGCCAGCGCTTCCCGCACCAGTTCTCCGGCGGCCAGCGCCAGCGCGTCGCCATCGCCCGCGCGCTCGCCATGCGCCCCGACCTGCTCGTCCTCGACGAGCCCGTCGCCTCCCTCGACGTCTCGGTCCAGGCCGGCGTGCTCAACCTGTTCCTCGACCTCCGCCGCGACTCGTCCCTCACCGGCGTCTTCATCTCGCACGACCTCGGCGTCGTCCGGCACGTCTCCGACCGCGTCGCCATCATGTATCTCGGCCGCATCGTGGAGACCGCGCCGACGGCGACCCTCTATGCCGCCCCCGCCCACCCCTACACGCGCGCGCTGCTGGACAGCGTCCCGCGGCTCGGCCAGGGCCGCGGCATCTTCCGCCCCATCCAGGGCGAACTCCCCTCACCCCTGGCCCCGCCGCCCGGCTGCCACTTCCACCCGCGCTGCCCCCATGCCGGCCCGCGCTGCCGCGCGGAGGTCCCGGCCCTGCTCCCCGTCACGCCGGGCGGATCGGCCGCCTGCCATCTCCACCACGGCGGCGTCGGGCGAAGCGAACCGGCATGAGCGCCTGACCCCAGGTCCCGGACGGCGCGTCCCGGCGTATCGTTCGCGCCCCAACACCTTGCCCGGCTCGCCGACAGCCATGCTCCGGGCGTCTGGCGGGGCCGCGACGTCCCTCGCCGATCCGCTCCCGCCGGACGTCCGGATCAATCGCCGGGGACAGCGTCCGCCACAACGCTCACCGCCGACGCCCCGAAAACGACCGTCATCGCCGCGGCCGCGCCGGGCACATCGCCCGACGGCCAGCCTCACCGCGCGGCGCGGTCCTACCCCAGCCGCGCCAGCGCCAGCCGATACCGTTCCCGCACCACCGCCACGGGCCGCGTCCCGGGCTCCACCGGCACCTCGACGACCACCTGGTGCTCCAGCACGTGACGCCCCCTCATGACGTCCACGAACACCGTCCGCCGCCGCGGACGCATCGGGGCGACGATCAGCCCGAACGGATGGTCCGTCGTGTCCAGCGCCTCCGCCAGCCGCCGCGGCAGTCGCCCCGGAAGCCACCACAGGTCGCAGTCCGACAGCCCGACCGCGCCGCGGGTCAGCACCACGCGGCGATGCCGGACGATCTCGCCGTCCTCGCCCTCCAGGTGCCCCAGCAGCCCCGGCGGCGTCGGCTCGCCCTCCCCGGCCGCGCGGACCAGGCGGATCCGTCCCTCGCCGATGCAACGCTCCTCGCACCACTCCTGGAGCGTCCGCACGGCGCTGTCGCTCCGCAGCAGCCGGTCCGACAGGCGCCGCGCATCCGCCGCGCGGCCGGCCGCCACGAAGTCGGGCAGGGAAAGGAAGGGGGCGGGACGCAAGTCCGACATCAGCACGGCAACCTCCTGGGATCACGAACCCCGAGGCTGGCCCGCCATCGCCCTCCCCGTCCCGAAAGAGCCGCGAAGCCTCGCCGAATCCTGGCCGCCCCCGGCCGAAACCCGCCCGCTGCGAAGGGCCTGTGGGTCGGCCTGCTCATGGCCAGCTAGGAATTTAGTTGCATATCATGGAGAAATACCCTAGCCATAGCGGTCAAGCGCTGGAGGGACAGCCGTTGCCTCGTCCTCCCACCCAACCGACCCTCAACGCTCGACGGCATGGAGGCCTCCTCCCGGCCCCGCTCAACCGATGCCTTCATCCCGCCCCAGGGATCGGCCTTGCGACGGCGGCGTCCTCTGCCGGCCAGCCGCCGGGAAGGCGGCCACGGACCGCCCCGGCGCACCCAGCCCCCGTCGCGAAGGGACAGCGATCCTACTACCCCGCGCCCAGGCCCGCGCCCAGGCCCGCGCCCCGGCCCACGCCCCGAGTGGACGAGCCGCCGTCACGGACCACCTGCCAGCCTGTCCCGCAACCTCCCGGCCCGCTATGACACCCCCATGAACGTCCATGCGCCCCTCAACTCCCTCCGTCAGGGCCCCGACCTCCGCGGCCGCTTCGGCGATTTCGGCGGCCGCTTCGTCGCCGAAACCCTCATGCCCAACGTGCTGGAGGTCGAGGCCGCCTACGAAGCCGCGCGAAAAGACCCGGCCTTCATCACGGAATGGCGCCGCCTGCTGAAGGATTATGTCGGCCGCCCGTCGCCGCTCTGGTTCGCCGAGCGCCTGACGAACCACCTCGGCGGCGCGAAGATCTACTTCAAGCGGGAGGAGCTGAACCACACCGGCGCGCACAAGATCAACGCCGTGCTCGGCCAGATCCTGCTCGCCCGCCGCATGGGCAAGACCCGCATCATCGCCGAGACCGGCGCGGGCCAGCACGGCGTCGCGACGGCCACCGCTTGCGCCCTCTTCGACCTCCCCTGCCTCGTCTTCATGGGTGCGACGGACGTCGAGCGACAGAAGCCCAACGTCTTCCGCATGAAGCTCCTCGGCGCCGAGGTGAACGCCGTGACCTCCGGCGCCGCGACGCTGAAGGACGCGATGAACGAGGCCCTGCGCTACTGGGTCGCGAACGTCCACGACACCTATTACTGCATCGGCACCGTGGCCGGCCCCGCGCCCTACCCGCAGATGGTCCGCGACTTCCAGTGCGTCATCGGCGAGGAGACGCGGGAACAGATCCTCGCGGCCGAAGGCCGCCTGCCCGACGCCATCATCTGCGCCGTCGGCGGCGGCTCCTCCGCCATGGGCATCTTCCATCCCTTCCTCGACGACCCCGACGTCCAGCTGATCGGCGTGGAAGCCGCGGGCCACGGCCTGGGCTCCGGCATGCACGCCGCAGCGATCAACGGCGGCGCGCCGGGCGTCCTGCACGGCAACAAGACCTACCTGCTCCAGGACGCGAAGGGCCAGATCACCGAGGCCCACTCCATCTCCGCCGGCCTCGACTACCCCGGCATCGGCCCGGAGCACTCCTGGCTGCACGAGATCGGCCGCGCCCAATACGTCGGCGCGACCGACGACGAGGCCCTCGCCGCCTTCCAGCTCTGCAGCAAGCTGGAGGGCATCATCCCCGCCCTCGAATGCGCCCACGCCATCGCCGAGATCATCAAGCGCGCGCCCACGATGTCGAAGGACCAGATCATCGTCCTCAACCTCTCCGGCCGCGGCGACAAGGACATCTTCACCGTCGCCCACCACATGGGCGTCTCGCTGTGACCGCTCCCCGCACGGCCCCGGGCCTTTTGTCCGAAGCCCGCGCGTCCTTCGGGGATCCGGGTCACCGGTCGTCCGGCCCGCCCGCCCGCCGCACCCCGCCACGCCGACCGCCCGCAGCCCGCGCGCGCGCCGCGACCCGCAGCCGGCCTCGGCCCGCCTCCGGGTGGCTTTTGTCCGAAGCCCGCACGTCCCTCCCGAACCTCGTCCGGACCTCCGCCGGCCAGGCCAGCCGCCGGCGCCCGGGCCTTTTGTCCGAACCCCGCCTCCTTGCCGGCCAAACCGCCCAAACCCGGCGCGATCAAGGGCTTACCGCCCCATGACCCGCATCGCCGCCCGCTTCGCGAAACTGAAGCAGGAGGGCCGCGGCGCCCTCATGCCCTTCGTCGAGGCCTATGACCCCGACCCCGCCACCTCCATGGCGATCCTCCGCGGCCTCCCCGGTGCCGGCGCCGACCTCATAGAGCTCGGCGTCCCCTTCACCGATCCCGCCGCCGACGGCCCGACCGTCCAGCAGGCGGGCCAGCGCGCCCTCAGGGCCGGGGGATCGCTCGCCGGCGCCGTCGCCATGGTCCGCGACTTCCGCCGCGACGACGACGAGACGCCGATCGTCCTCATGGGCTACCTCAACCCGATCCTCGCCTACGGCCCCGCCCGCTTCTGCCAGGACGCACGGATGTCCGGCGTGGACGGCCTCATCGTCGTGGACATGCCGCCCGAGGAAGCCGACGAGATCGCGCCCCACGCCGCCGGCCTCGACCTCGTCCGCCTCATCGCACCCACGACCGACGAGGCGCGGCTGCCCCTGGTCCTGCGCGGTGCAGGCGGGTTCCTCTACTACGTCGCCATCGCCGGCATCACCGGCACCCGCTCGGCAGATGCCGCCGACCTCGCCGCCGCCATCCCGAAGGTCCGCGCCCAGACCGACCTTCCCATCGCCATCGGCTTCGGCATCAAGACGCCGGACCAGGCGGCCCAGGCCACCCGCATCGCCGACGGCGCCGTCGTCGGCAGCGCCCTCATCGAACGCCTCGCCGCGACGCTGGACGAGAACGGCCGCGCCACCGCGACCACGGTCCGCACCGTCCTCGACGACGTCCGCGCCCTGGCCGAGGGCGTGCGCAACGCCCGCGTCCCCGCGTGACCCCGGCGCCCCTTGCCCCGCCCCTTGCCCCGCCCCTTGCAGCGGCAGTGGCCCCGGCCCTAGGTCCGCGCCCATGAACTGGATCAGCGATTGGGCCCTGCCCAAGATACAGACGCTCTTCGGCGCCAAGCGCGACGTGCCCGACAACCTCTGGCACAAGTGCCCGTCCTGCGAGCAGATGGTCTTCCACCAGGACCTGGAACGCGGCCTGCACGTCTGCCCGCATTGCGGCCACCACATGCGGATCTCCGCGACGAAGCGTCTGGAGGTCACGCTCGATCCGGGCTGGCAGAAGATCGAACTGCCCCGTGCGCCCGCCGACCCGCTGCGCTTCCGCGACAGCCGCCGCTACGCCGACCGCCTGCGCGAAGCCCAGGGCGCGCACGCGATGGATGACGCCGTCGTCGTCGCCCACGGCATGATCGAGGGCCGCTCGGCCGTCGTCGCGGCCTTCGAGTTCGCCTTCATGGCCGGCTCCATGGGCGCCGGCGTCGGCGAGGCCCTCGTCACCGCCGCCCGCCTCGCCGTTCTCCAGGACGCCCCGCTGATCGTCTTCACCGCCTCGGGCGGCGCCCGCATGCAGGAAGGCGCCATCAGCCTGATGCAGATGCCCCGCACCGTCATCGCGACTCGGATGGTGAAGGAGGCCGGGCTGCCCTTCATCGTGGTGCTCTGCGACCCGACGACCGGCGGCGTCACGGCCTCCTTCGCGATGCTCGGCGACCTCCAGATCGCCGAGCCCGGCGCGATGATCGGCTTCGCCGGGGCCCGCGTGATCGAGCAGACCGTCCGCGAGAAACTCCCCGAGGGCTTCCAGCGCGCCGAATACCTCCTCGAACACGGCATCCTCGACATGGTCGTCAAGCGCGGGGAGATGCGCGCCACCCTCGCCCGCCTCCTCGGCTTCCTCCGCCCCGACCGCCGGGCCGCCGAGCCCGACCTGCCCGACTCCCTTCCCGCCCCGGAGCCGGCCGCTGCCGGCTAGGCCGGCACCAGGCCGGGCGAAGGCCCGGGAACACGCCCCGGTCGGGGCGACCGACCCCGCTCTTGCCGTCGTTGACACCGCGGCCGCCGTCCGTGCTGCTATCGCCCCCGGTAGAGGGGAGGACAGGCGCATGGTCCACGCGAACCGGGGGGCGTCGGGGCACGCCGCCGTCCTCGCCACGCTGCTTGGCGCGGCGCCGCTTCCCGCGGCGGCGCAGGTCCCCGGCGCGATCGACCTCCGCGGGTCGGAGATCGGCGGCACCGTCACCGGTCCCTCCGGCCCCGAGGCCGGCGTCTGGGTCATCGCCGAAACGACCGACCTGCCGACCCGCTTCGCCAAGATCGTCGTCACGGACGACCGCGGCCGCTACCTCATCCCCGACCTGCCCCAGGCGACCTACCGCGTCTGGGTCCGCGGCTACGGCCTGGTGGACAGTCCCCGCGCCGATGCGACCCCGGGCCGCCCGCTCGACCTCACCGCCACCCCCGCGCCCACCCAAGCCGCGGCGGCGGAATACTACCCCGGGGTCTACTGGTACTCGATGCTGCGCATCCCCGGGACGGATCGCTTCCCCGGCACGGCGGAGAACGGCATCCCCGCCAACCTCCGCACGCAGGATGGCTGGATCGACGTCCTGAAGCAGTCCTGCCAATCCTGCCACGCGCTGGGCAGCCGCAACATCCGCCACCCCAGCCCGGCGCTCGGCGAGTTCCCGAACCACGTGGACCTGTGGTGGCGCCGCATCCAGTCCGGGCAGGCCATGACGCAGATGGCGGGCTCCATCACCCGCCTGGGCCCGGAGCGCGGGATTTCCATGTTCGCAGAATGGACGGAGCGCGTCGCCCGCGGCGCCCTGCCCCCCGCCCAGCCGCCGCGTCCCGAGGGGCTCGAGCGCAACATGGTGGTGACGCTCTGGGACTGGGCGGAGCCGACGACCTACCTCCACGACTCCATCGCGACGGACAAGCGCGACCCCGCGCTGAACGCCAACGGCCTGATCTACGGCTCGCCCGAGGAATCGACGGACGACGTGCCGGTGCTCGACCCCCGCACGCACCGCACCTGGACGATCCGCCACCCCGTCGCCGACCCGCGCACGCCGAGCACGGCGGAGGACCCGCGCGGCCCTTCACCCTTCTGGGGTGACCGCGCGATCTGGGACAGCCGGACGAGCAACCACAACCCGATGATGGACCACCGCGGCCTCGTCTGGTTCACCGCGCGCATCCGTCCCGGCAGCGCGCAGCCCGCCTGGTGCCGCGCGGGCGGCGACCATCCGTCCGCGCGCGTCGCGCCGCTGGCCGCCGCCAACCGACATCTCTCGGTCTACGACCCCGCGACGGGCCGCTTCGACCTGATCGACACCTGCTTCAACACGCACCACCTCTACTTCGGCTACGACGCGGACCACACGCTCTGGACGAGCTGGGGCGGCGCGACAGGCGGCGCCATCGGCTGGCTGAACACGCGGCAGTACCTGGAGACGCGCGACGCCCGCGCGTCGCAGGGTTGGGCGCCGCTGATCGTGGACGTGCCGGGCTGGGGCCGGCGCGGGGACTACACGGAAGCCGACCAGCCCTTCGATCCCGCGAAGCAGCGGCGCGTGATCGCCGGCCTCTACGGCGTGCAGCCCAGCCCGACGGACGGCTCGGTCTGGGGCCAGTCCATGGATGCGGGCTTCACCGGGACCAGCCAGGCGGGATACCTCATCCGCTTCATCCCCGGCCCCGATCCCACGAACACCGGCCTCGCCGAGATCTTCCAGCCGCCGCCCGGCGCCTATTCCCCGCGCGGGCTCGACGTGGACAGCCGCGGCGTCGCATGGACGACGCTCGCGAGCGGACACATGGCGAGCTTCGACCGCTCCAGGTGCCGCGAACCGCTGACGGGCCCGAACGCCGCGACGGGACAGCACTGCTACGAGGGCTGGACGCTGTACCGGTTCCCCGGCCCGCAGTTCGAGGGCGTGGACCCGCGCGGCAGCGCCGACCACGCCTATTACATCTGGGTGGACCGCTTCAACACGCTCGGCCTGGGCAACGACGTGCCGGTCGCCAGCACCAACGGCAGCGAATCGCTGACGGTCCTGGTGGACGGGCGGCTGCACCAGTTGCGCATCCCCTACCCGCTCGGCTTCTTCACGAAGAACGTGGACGGCCGCATCGACGACGCGAACGCCGGCTGGCGCGGGCGCGGCGTCTGGACGACGACGGGCACGCGCACGCCCTTCCACAGCGAGGGCGGCGTGACCGAACGCCCCCGCGTCTTCCGCGTGCAGATGCGGCCGGACCCGCTGGCGCGGTAGCAACGCGTCTCGACGCGCCGGCGCCGATCCTCGGCGCGGCACGCCAATGGCGACGCGGGACCAGAGGATCGGAAGCCACCTTATTCTGGTTGTGGCGCGACGCGGGTACGCCTACCGTCGCGAGCGGTCCTCGTGGAGTGCCGCCGATGCACAGCAGCCCGATGCGTGCCATCGCGATCGCCGCGGTTCTGGTCGGCGGCATCGCGGGCTGCACGGATCTTCCGGCCTACCGACCCACCGAGCAGCTGACCTTCGCCGAGCAGAACTGGACCGATGCGCAGCGACGCTGGTTCTACCACGCATCGCAGGGAACGCGGCTCATGCCGCTCTCCTGGTTCCTCGCGCTGGAACAGCCGCAGCTCAGCGCGACAGGCGCGCCGCGCTTCGCGGCGCCGGAATACCTTGCGCGCTTCGGCTTCCTGCCCGACCCGCCTTCCGACGCCAATCCGCACGGGCTGCCCCTGGGCTTCGCGCCGGACGACCGCTTCGCCGGCGAGGACGGATCGCCGGAGACCATCGTCGGCCTGACCTGCGCGGCGTGCCACACCGGGCAGATCGAGCGAGGCGGCCGCGCCATCCGGATCGATGGCGGGCCGGCGATGACCGACACCGCGGCGTTCCAACGGCAGCTCGGCGTGGCGCTGCTGCTGACGCAGCAATCGGAACTTCGCTTCGACCGCTTCGCCGGATCCGTGCTCGGCGCGGGCGCCACGGCCGGCGCGCGCGACGCCCTGCGCGCCCGGCTGGACCGCGCCATCGCGTCCGGACGTGACGAGGCGGGGATTGCCCGGGAGGACCAGCTCTATCCCGTGGCGGAGGGCTTCGGGCGCCTCGATGCCCTGGGGCGGGGCGGCAACTTCCTCTTCGGGACGGTCCTCAACGACAGACGGAACTTCGCCGTGGCGGACGCGCCGGTGAGCTTCCCCGCCCTGTGGGACGCGCCGTGGTTCGACTGGGTGCAGTACAACGGCGCGATCCGGCAGCCGATGGGGCGCAACGTCGCCGAGGCGATGGGCGTGCGCGCCGGCACGAAGCTTTCGGGGCCGCCGGAGGATCTCTACCAGTCCACCGTCCGGATCGAGACGATCCATGCCATGGAGCGCCAGCTGGCCGGTCCTGCACCGGGCGCCGGACTGCGCCCCCGGCCTGGCCCGAGGACCTGCTCGGACCGATCGACCGCACGGCGGCGGGGCGCGGCGAGGTGCTGTACCGCAGCCTCTGCACCGGCTGCCATGAGGGGCGCTGGGCCACCGTGGCCGGTGCACCGGGTGAGCCGGCGCGGCGGGAGCTGCGGCTGACCATGGTCCCGATGGAGCGGGTCGGGACCGATCCTGCGGCCGCGATGAACTTCGTCCGCCGCCGCGCCTACCTGTCCCCCAACGACCCGGCGCCGGTGTCCGGGGCTGAAGGGCTGCAGCGCGTCACGAGCGCGGTCATCGGGCGCTGGTACGACGCGAACGGCATCACGCCGGAGCGGCGGCGCGAGATGGACGGCTACCGCGTCAACGAATGGCGCGCCCCGGCCGCCTATCGCGCGCGGCCGCTGAACGGGGTCTGGGCGACGGCGCCCTACCTGCACAACGGCTCGGTACCGACGCTCTACCAGATGCTCCTGCCCGCAGACCGGCGGGACCGCGTGTTCTTCGTCGGCAGCCGACAGTTCAACCCGCGCGAGGTCGGCTTCGAGACGACGCCTTTCGACGGCGGCTTCCGGTTCGATACGGCGGTCCCAGGCAATCTCAATCGTGGGCACGAGTTCCGGGACGCGCCGCGCGGCAACGGGGTGGTCGGCCCGGCTCTGACCGACCAGCAGCGCTGGGACATCGTCGAGTTCCTCAAGACGCTCTGAGACGCGGAGCATCGGCGCGGAAGCGGCCGCCCTGCCGCTCGCCCGCCGGTGGGGAAGAACGCCGCGGGTCGTGAAGCGCAACCTGCGCGGCGGTGTGGACGCCGCCGCGCCGCAGTGGGACGTTGCGGCCCGATGATGACGGGCCCCCTCCTCCCCCGCCGAACCCTGGCCGGCGTGACCCTGCTCGCAGGCCTGCCGGCCCTCGCGCAGGAAGCTTGGCCCGCGAAGCCCGTGCGCTTCATCATTCCCTTCCCGCCGGGACAGGCGACGGACACCCTCGTGCGCGTGCTGGCCGACGCGCTCTCCGCCCGCTGGCCGCAGCGCGCCGTGGTGGAGAACCGCTCGGGCGGCGCCGGCGTCGTCGGCACCGAAGCCGGGCTACGCGCGGCGCCGGACGGCTACACGGTCACCGTCACGACCTCCGGCACCTTCGGCATCGGCCCCAGCGTCATCCCGAACATCCCCTACGACCCCGAACGCGACGCGGCCTTCGTCACGACGGTCTTCACCGTGCCGCTCGTCGTCATCGCGCATCCCTCCTTCGCGCCGCGTGACATCGGGGAGCTCCTGGCCGCCGCGGGACGCGCGCCGGGAATCATCAACTACGGCAGCGGCGGCCCCGGAACGTCGCAGCACATGGCCGCCGAGCTCTTCGCGCATCGCGCGGGCGTGCGCCTCACCCACGTGCCCTACCGCGGCTCCGGCCCCGCCATGGCGGACCTGCTCGCCGGCAACATTCCCCTGATGTTCGACAGCCTGCCGAGCGCCCTGCCGCAGATCGGGGCGGGCCGCGTGCGCGCGCTCGGCGTCACCTCCGCCGCCCGCGTGCCGGCCCTGCCGAACGTCCCCGCCGTCTCCGAAGCCCTTCCCGGCTATGAGGCCATCGGCTGGGCCGGCTTGGCGCTGCCCGCCGCCACGCCGCGCCCGATCGTGGACCGCCTCAACGCCGACGTGACGGCCCTGCTGCGCGACCCCGCCCTCGTGGCCCGCATGGCCGAGCTCGGCGGCAGCCCCGCCCCGCAGACGCCCGAGGAATGCGCCCGCTTCGTCCGCGACGAGATCGCCAAGTGGCGCGAGGTCGCCCGCGCCGCAAACGTGCGGCTTGACGGGTAGTCGCGTCGGCGGGTCCTCTTCGGGTTCCGGGCTCGCGGGTTGCCTTGGTGGGAGGGCTTTGCCCTCCCTCCAAACCTCCCACCCACCAGGAGGCAAGCCTCCTGGCAGATGGAGGTCCGGAGGAAGGCAGAGCCTTCCTCCGGGGCCACCGGCGCGCCAGACCCGAAGAAGGAACCCACCGACATGATCACCCGTCGAGCCGCCTTGTCCGCCGCGGGCGCTGTCCTGGCGGCGCCGGTGTTCGCGCAGGGCGACTCCGCGCGCGTGCTGCGCTTCGTGCCGCAGGCCGATGTCAGCGTCCTCGATCCGCTGACGACCACGTCCTACGCGGTGCGGAACCACGGGCACATGTGCTGGGATACGCTGTACGGCATCGATGAGCAGTTCCGGGTGCATCCGCAGCTGGCCGAGCAGCACGCGGTCGAGGATGACGGCCGGCGCTGGACCTTCACGCTGCGCGACGGGCCGACGTTCCATGACGGGGAAAAGATCCGCGCGGCCGATGCGGTGGCCTCCATCCGGCGCTGGATGGCGCGGGACACGCACGGCCAGACGCTGGCGGGGCGTCTCGATGACATCCGGGCGCTGGACGACCGGCGCTTCGAGATGCGGCTGAGGAAGCCGTTCGGCGCGATGCTCGATGCGCTGGCGAAGTCGTCCTCCTACCCCTGCTTCATCATGCCCGAGCGCTTCGCGGCGATGTCGGTGACGCCCGGGATTTCGGAGGTGGTGGGGTCCGGGCCGTATCGTTTCGTCGCGAACGAGCGGCGCGCGGGCGAGGTCGCGGTCTACGCGAAGTACGACCGGTATTCGCCGGCGCCGGGCGGGCCTATCGCGGTGACGGCAGGGCCGAAGATCGCGCATTTCGAGCGGGTGGAGTGGCGCTGGCTGCCGGACCCCGCGACGACGGCGGCGGCGATGCAGTCGGGGGAACTGGACTGGTGGGAACGGGTCGCGCCGGACCTGCGGACGGTGCTGCAGCGCCGCCGCGACGTGGTGGTGGACCGGATCGAGGGCGGCGGCACGATGGGGATGCTGCGCCCGAACCACCTGCATCCGCCCTTCGACGACCCGGCGGTGCGCCGCGCGCTGCTGCCCGCGCTGAACCAGGACGACTTCATGCAGGCCGTGATGGGGGATGACCGCACGCGCTTCCGCACGGGGGTTGGGCCCTTCACGCCGGGCTCGCCGATGGCGGAGGCCGCGGGCGCGGGACCGCTGGCCGGCGCACGCAGCCTGGAGCGCGCGCGGGAGATGCTGCGGGCGACGGGCAAGGCCGGGGCGAAGGTGATCACGCTCAATCCGGCGGACCAGGTGAACAACTCGACGCTGACGATGGTCGCGATCGACCTGATGAAGAAGGTCGGGCTGGACGCGGAGGCCGCGACCTCGGACTGGACGACGATGCTCGCACGCCGCGCGCGGAAGGAACCGCCGGCGGGGGCGGCTGGAACGCGGTCTTCGTGGCCTTCGGCGGCGAGGACCTGACGAACCCGGGCGGCCATCCGCTGCTGCGCGGCAATGGCGGCGATGCCTGGTTCGGCTGGCCGACTTCGCCGCGTCTGGAGACGCTGCGCGAGGAGTGGTTCGAGGCGCCGGACGACGCGTCGCAGCGGCGCGTCGGCGCGGAGATCGGACGCGTGTTCTTCGAGGACGTGCCCTACTGGCCGCTGGGCCAGTACTACGTCGAGAGCGCGTATCGCCGGGGCCTGAAGGTAGAGCGGCGCGGGCTGACGGTGCCGCTGAACGTGCGACGGGAATAGGCGAGGTCAGCCGCCGAGGGGGAAGGTCGCGACGGTCCGCCAAGGGCCGGATTCGTCGGTGAGCATCGCGACTTCCCGCGCCTCGGCCCGGATCGGCAGGCCGGCTTCGGCGATGGGCGCGAAGGCGGCGGCCACGCGGGACAGGGCGGCCTCGTCCGCGGTGGCCGCGACGGTCAGGTGCGGCACGATGTCCGGGTACCGCCCGCCATAGGGCGGGAAGTCCGGAAAGGCGCGCCACGCCGCGAGGGTGAGCGCACGGAGCGGTTCGGCCGGCTCCGGCGCGACGTAGAGCACGCCGGGAAAGCGGGCAACGCGGGTCAGCGCGTAGCCAAACCGCGGGATGACCGCGAAGCACGCGGCGACGCGCGCCACGGCTGCTTCGTCCAGGCGGTGCGGCGGGATGAACGGATACAGGACGGTCACGTGGGCCGGGACGCCCTCGGCCGCCGCGGGATCGTGCTGAAAGCGGGTATCGGCGACGAGCGGCTCGGCCTGCGGCACGAGGACGACGAGGGCCGAGCGGCAGCCGGGGCGCGGCGGGCCGGCCGGGGCGCTCATCCCAGCAGCAGGCGGCCCCAGCGGGCGTCGTAGGGGTGGACGGCGGTGGTGGGGCCGCGGTCGTCCTCCATCGGCAGGCCGAGGCGGGACCAGCGGAACAGGCCGCCGCGCAGGTTGGCGACGCGGCGCGCCGGCAGGCCCGCGGCGATGAGGTCGCGCGCGAGGCGGCCGGAGCGGAGGCCGACGGAGCAGGCGAGCACGACGAGCCGGTCTTCCGTGCCCAGTTCGGGCAGGAGGGCGGCGGGCGGCGTGTCGGGCAGAACGAGCCGGGCGCCGGGGATGCGGGACACCGCGTGCTCCTCCGGCGCGCGGACGTCGAGGACGATCGGGCGTCCCGGCCGGTCAAGGCGTGCGGCAAGGGCGGGGGCGGTGATTTCCGGCACGCCCGTCAGGAATAGGTGGATCGCGCCCTCGCAGAGGAAGAGCGTGGCGCCGGCCGTGCCGGGATCGAAGAGGAAGGTCTGGGGCAAGGGGCGCGTTCTCCGCGGCGATGGTGGGCATGGCGGGGCGGCGGGGCCAAGCCGCCGCGGCGATGCTGCAACCGCGAGACACGGGGATGGGAAGGGAGGCGGGTCGGAAAGGGCTGGCGCGGTGGGCCAGGGGTTTAGTAACGTCCGTTACCAACACTCCTCCGGTGACCGATGTCCGCTTCCCTCGCCATCCGGCAGCGTCCCGGCGGCACCTACGCCTACGACATGCTGGCGGCGCCCTGGACGCCGACGGGGCGGCCTGGCCTGTCGCAGAAGGCGGTGCGGGCCAGCCGGGAGCAAGGGCAGTACCTCGGCCTCATCGGCTTCGACCCGATGACGAAGAGCGGGCTGCACCAGCACCAGGCGCCGGCATTCTCCTACTTCCTCGACGGCACGCTGCACGACTACGACGGCGCGGCGCGCAAGGGGGAGATGGGGATCAACCTCGCGGGCACGACGCATGACGCGGTGGCCTATGACCGCTGCGTGCTGGCGGCGCGGCTGGAGGGGCCGGTGCTCTATCCGCCGGAGGAAGGGGCGGACGGGCGCGTGCACACCGGCGCGCGCGTGGCGGAGTTCCGCAACCCCGCGCCGGAGGTGCCGCCCGACATCAACATCGTCGTCGCCGACCTGCCCGTGCAGGCGACGGGGATCGGCGGGCTGACGCGGCGGCTGGTCTTCGACCACCGGATCATCGGGGAGAACCGGCGCCTCGTCGTCTGGAACCTCCTGCCGGGGACGCGCGTGCCGGCGCACCGCGCCTCCGCCGACATCGAATGGTTCGTGCTGGGCGGCGAGGTGCGGGTCGGCGACACGCGCGCGAGCGGCGGGTCCTTCGTCATCGTGGAAGCGGGGACGGAGGCTGAGATCGTCTCCGACTTCGGCGTCCGCCTGATCGCCTGGGCGGACGGGCCGGTGAGCTGGCTCGACGGCGACGCGCGCCCGGAACCCTACGGGTTCTGATCCGTGCGCCGGTCCAGATCCGGGTCCGGCAGGGCCCGCGCCCGCGCGACGAGCCGGTCCAGCAGCGCGTCGAGCGTTGCGCGCTCCTCCTCCGTCAGCGCGGCGAGGAGCGCGGCCTCGCGCTCGCGGCCGGAGGGTTCGATGCGCGCGACGAGGGTGCGACCTTCCGGCGTGATCTCCAGCGCGATGCGGCGGCCATCCTCCGGGTCCGGGCGGCGGTGCAGGCGGGCGCGGGCTTCGAGGGCGCGGACGGCGCGGGAGACCGCCATCTTGTCCATCCCCAGCGCCTCCCCCAGCACGCCGGCGGTGATCGGGCCGGAGGCGAGGGAGAGGGCGCGGAGGACGCGCCATTCCGCCAGGCGCAGGCCGTGGACGCGTTCGTGCACCCGGGCGAAGGGGCGGGCGACGAGGTTCACCAGCAGGACGAACTGGAAGAAGGTGCTGCCGCCCGCGGCGACGCTTCCTTCGGTGCGATGCTTCAGGCGGGGCGTGTCGGTCGGCACGGGCGCATCGTCGCGCCGCGCGGCGCCTGGCGCCAGGGGCACGCCCGCGGCGGAGGTTCCGGCCAGCGGGGACGCGTGCGCGGCCGTTGCGATGCAGGGCGCGCCGCGCCCGGTCGATCGGATTGGCGCCTGCGTGACCGGCACGACGGCCTGGGGCCGGGACAAGCTCGGAGGAGAGGAACGCCCATGACGGCGGAACGCCCGATTATCCCGCGCCGCGCGGCCCTCGCGGCGATCGGCGTGCTCGCGGCGCCGACGGTGCGCGCGCAGGTGCCGGACCGGCCGCTGCGCGTCGTGCTCGGCTTCCCCGGCGGCTCCGCGCCCGACGTCGCCGCGCGCCTCCTCGCGGAGGGGATGCGGGAGGCGCTGCCGGTCGCCATCGTCGTGGACAACCGGCCCGGCGCCGGCGGGATGATCGCGGCAGCGGAGGTCGCGCGCGGCGCGCCCGCCGACGGCAGCACGCTGCTGTTCGGGGAGGTCGGGACGCTCGCCATGGCGCCTTCCACCTATGCGCGCCTGTCCTACGACCCCGCGCGCGACTTCACGGCGGTCGCGGAGGTCGCGGCGGTGGACTTCGCGCTTGCCGTTCCCGCGAGTACGCCGGCGGGGGACTTCGCCGCCTACCTCGCCTGGCGCGCGCGCGGCCGCAGGTCTTCATGGGCACGATCGGCGCGGGGACGCCGAGCCATTTCGGCGCCTCCCTGCTCTCGCTCGGCGCCGGGCTGCCGGTGGAGCCGGTGCATTTCCGCGCGCAGGGCGACGCGACGACGGCGATCCTGAACGGCGATGTCCAGGGCATGTTCGGAACGGTCTCCTCCGTCGCGCCGCTGGTCCGCTCCGGCGGGCTGCGGGCGCTGCTGGTGACGAGCCCGGCGCGGTCCCCGCTGCTGCCGGAGGTGCCGACGGCGGCGGAGGTCGGCCAGCCCATCCTGGCCTTCGAGGCATGGTTCGGGCTCGTCGCGCCCGTCGCGACGCCGGCGGCGGTCCTGGCGACGCTGGAGGCCGCGGCCCTGCGCGCGCTGGCCGCCCCCGCGACGCGGGCGCGCATGGAGGCGGCGGGCTTCCGCGTCGCCGCGAACGGGCGGGAGACCTTCGGGGCGCGCATGACGGCGGAGCGGGCACGCTGGGCCGAGGTGGTGCGCGCGACGGGGTTCCGCGCGATCGAGTGAGCGCGCCGAGGCCATCGCAGGGGACGCTCGTCCCGTGCAGCCCCAACCGTCCGGGCCGCAGGGCCTCCGCTCACCACCAGATCGCGCCGGGGTTGGCGTTTTCCTCGACCGTTCCGTCGGGAGAGAAGCCCGTCCAGCTCTCCGCGTTGTAGGCCATTCCGCCGACGTTGTAGGTCGTACCGCGGCCGCCGTAGAGCTTACGCCCCCACAGGGCGGCGATGGCCTTCAGGACGTCGACGTTGCGCCCAGCATGGCAGTTCATGAAGATCAGCCGCGCGTTCTCCGCGAAATGCCCGGCGAGCCGCGCCAGGTCGGGCGTCAGCGCCGGCATCGTGGAGGGCGTGAGGACGGAGCGGCCGATGCGCACGTGCTGCTCGCTGCCGTGGTCCAGGACGATGAAGGTCGTCATCGTCTTCTCGCCCAGCGTGGCGAGGACCTTGTTCGCCATGTCGTACACGTTGCCGACCACGACGGGATTGGGCGTCGTCGCCACGTCGCCCCACTGCATCAGCTTCTTGCCGACCGAGGTGAGGGAGAACTTGCCTGTGTCGAAGTCGCGGAACGTGTAGTAGCCGATGGCGCTGATGATCATGGCCGGGGCTGCCCAGGACGTTCGCGACAGGCTAGCAAGGGGCTCGGGGCCCCGGGTGCTCGCGATCGCTTGAGCGCGACAGAGGAGACAGAGCATGGATACGAACGCGCCGATGGTATCCTCCGACGCGGCACGGCTGGACCGGCTGGCGGAACTGGCCGTGAAGGTCGGCCTCGGCCTTGCGCCGGGGCAGGAGCTGGTGATGACGGCGCCGGTCGAGGCGGTGCCGCTGGTCCGCCGCATCACGGAACACGCCTACGAGGCCGGCGCGACGCTCGTGACGACGCTCTTCTCGGATGAGCAGCAGTCTCTCGCGCGCTATCGCCTCGCGAGCGACGGCTCCTTCGACGTCGCGCCGGCCTGGCTGTTCGAGGGCATGGCGCAGGCCTTCCGCGGCAACGCGGCGCGCATGGCGATCGTGGGCAACGACCCTTCGCTGCTGGCGGAGCAGGACCCGGCGAAGGTCGCGCGCGCCAACCGCGCGCAGTCGAAGGCCTACAAGCCCGCGATGGACCTGATCGTGGACAGCGCGATCAACTGGACCCTTGTGCCCTTCGCGCACCCGGCCTGGGCGCGGGCGGTGTTCCCGTCCCTGCCGCAGGAGGAAGCGGTGGCGCGGCTGTGGGACGCGCTCTACGCCGTGACGCGGGTGGATGAGGCCGATCCGGTCGCCGCCTGGGCGGAGCACAACGCGCGCCTCGATGCGCGGCGGGACTGGCTGAACGGCAGGCGCTACCGCGCGCTGCGCTACCGCGGCCCGGGGACGGAACTGGTCGTCGGCCTTGCCGAGGGCCATTCCTGGATGGGCGGCGCGTCCACCGCGCGCAACGGCCTCTACGGCAATCCGAACATCCCGACGGAGGAGGTCTTCACGACGCCTGACTGGCGCGTGACGGAAGGCACCGTCAGCGCGACGAAGCCGCTGTCCTACCAGGGCACCCTGATCGAGGGCATTCGCGTACGCTTCGAGGGCGGGGTGATCGTGGAGGCCCATGCCGACAAGGGGCAAGCCGTGCTGGAACAGATGATCGGCACGGACGAGGGCGCGCGGCGGCTTGGGGAGGTGGCGCTGGTACCCGCGTCGAACCCCATCGCGCGGACCGGGCTGCTGTTTCTCAACACGCTGCTGGACGAGAATGCGGCGAGCCACGTCGCGCTGGGCCAGGCCTATTCCAAGTGCTTCGTGGAGCGCGACCTGTCCGAGGAGGAGCTGGCGCGCCGCAGCGCCAACCGGTCGAACATCCACGTGGACTGGATGATCGGCTCACCCGAAGTCGAGGTGGACGGGCTGCGCTTCGATGGCGGGGCGGATCCGGTGATGCGCGGGGGCGAATGGGCGGCGTGAGCGAGTCGCGGCCGCCCTTCCCGCCCTTCGACGCGGAGAGCGCCGCGACCAAGGCCCGCCGTGCGGAAGACGCGTGGAACCGGCGCGACCCCGAGGCGGTGGCGCTGGCCTACACCTCCGACAGCCGCTGGCGGAACCGCGCCGAGTTCTTCGAGGGGCGCGAGGCGATCGTCGCCTTCCTGCGCCGCAAATGGGCGCGGGAGCTGGACTACCGCCTGATCAAGGAAGTCTGGGCCTTCCACGGCGACCGGATCGCGGTCCGCTTCGCCTATGAATGGCACGACGATACCGGCGGGTGGTATCGATCCCACGGCAACGAGCAGTGGGAGTTCGAGGGGGCGGGGCTGATGCGGCGGCGGGAGGCCAGCATCAACGACGTGCCGATCATCGAGGCAGACCGCCGGTTCCGCTGGCCGTCCGGCCCACGGCCGGCCGATCACCCCGGCTTGACCGAACTCGGGCTGTAACGGCGGCGTTCCCGCTCCGCCCGGGATGGCGTAGCCTCCCCTGCGGCGTGGAGGGAAGCGGCGGATGTACGGACGCACCGGGACCGAGGGGCCGCTCGCGCGCCACGCCATGGCCTATGTGCTGGCGGGCGGGCGCGGTTCGCGGCTGATGGAACTGACCGACCGGCGCGCGAAGCCGGCGGTGTTCTTCGGGGCGAAATCGCGGATCATCGACTTCGCGCTTTCGAACGCGCTGAATTCGGGCATCCGGCGCATCGCAGTGGCGACGCAGTACAAGGCACATTCCCTCATCCGCCACATGCAGCGGGGATGGTCCTTCTTCCGCGCCGAGCGGAACGAGACCTTCGACATCCTGCCCGCGAGCCAACGGGTGAGCGAGACGGAATGGTACGCTGGCACTGCGGATGCCGTGTACCAGAACCTCGACATCATCGAGTCCTACGGCCCGCGCTACATGATGATCCTGGCCGGCGACCACGTGTACAAGATGGACTACGAGACGATGCTGCGCCAGCACGTGGACAGCGGCGCGGACGTGACGGTCGGCTGCCTGGAGGTCGCGAGCGAGGAGGCGCGCGGCTTCGGCGTGATGCACGTGGATGCGTCCGACCGGATCATCTCCTTCCTCGAGAAGCCGAAGGATCCGCCCTCGATCCCCGGCAAGCCCGGCATCTCCCTCGCCTCCATGGGCATCTATGTCTTCGAGACGCGGTTCCTGGCGGAGGCCCTGCGGCAGGACGCGGCCGATCCCGGATCGTCGCGCGACTTCGGCAAGGACCTGATCCCGCGCATCGTCGCCGCCGGCGGCGCCGTCGCGCATCGCTTCGAGGAATCCTGCGTCCGCTCCGGCGACGAGGCCGAGGCCTATTGGCGCGACGTCGGCACGGTGGATGCCTACTGGCAGGCGAACATCGACCTGACGGACGTCGTGCCTTCCCTCGACATCTACGACCGGGACTGGCCGATCTGGACAAACGGGGAGGTGACGCCCCCCGCGAAGTTCGTCTTCGACGAGGACGGGCGGCGCGGGATGGCGATGGACAGCCTGGTGTCGGGCGGCTGCATCGTCTCGGGGTCCTGCATCCGCCGCTCCATCCTCTTCACCAACGTGCGGGTGCATTCCTACTGCACGGTCGAGGGCGGGGTGGTGCTGCCGGGCGTGCATCTGGGGCGGGGCTGCCGGCTGAAGAACTTCGTCGTGGACAGCGACGTGCGCATCCCGCCGGGCCTCGTCGTCGGCGAGGACCCTGAGGAGGATGCGCGCCGCTTCCGCCGGACGGAGAAGGGCATCGTCCTCATCACCAAGCCGATGATCGAGGCGCTCGCGAACTGATGCGCGTCCTCTCCGTCGCGTCGGAATGCTACCCGCTGGTCAAGACGGGCGGGCTGGCGGACGTCGTCGGCGCGCTGCCTGCGGCGCTGGCCGCGGAGGGCGTGGAGGTCCGGACGCTGCTGCCGGGCTACCCCGGCGTGGTGGACGCGCTGCACGGCACGGAGGTGGTGCAGGCGGAGGACGACCTGTTCGGCGGTCCTGCGCGGCTGCTCGCGGTGCGCGCGGCCGGGCTGGACCTGTTCGTGCTCGACGCCCCGCACCTCTACGCGCGCCCCGGCGGGCCCTATGCGGGGCCGGACCGGCGGGACTGGCCGGACAACGCGCAGCGCTTCGCCGCCTTGGGGTGGATGGCCGCCTCCGTCGGGCGCGGCGCGGTCGAGGGCTGGGCGCCGGACGTCGTGCACGCCCATGACTGGCAGGCGGGCCTGATGCCGGCCTACCTGCACTATGGCGGCGGAAGGCGGCCGGGGACGGTCCTGACCGTCCACAACCTCGCCTTCGGGGGATGGTTCCCGGCGGACCTGCTCGGCGCGTTGCGCCTTCCGGCGCACGCCTTCGACATCGAGGGCGTGGAGTTCTACGGAGGCATCGGCTTCCTGAAGGCGGGGCTGCGCCTGGCCGACCGCGTGACGACGGTCTCACCCACCTACGCGCGGGAAATCACGACGCCGGAGGAGGGCTACGGCCTGGACGGGCTGTTGCGGGCGCGGGGGACGGACCTTCGCGGCATCCTCAACGGGCTGGACACGGCGGTCTGGGATCCGACGCGGGACCCGCACCTGCCCAAGCCGTTCGATGCCGCGCGGATGACGGCGCGGGAGGCGAGCCGGGCCGCCCTGCGTCACCGCATGGGGCTGGACGATGATCCCGCCGCGCTCGTCCTCGGTGCGGTGACGCGCCTGACGCCGCAGAAGGGGACGGACCTGATCCTCGCGGCGCTGCCGGCGATCCTCGCCGCGGGGATGCGCCTCGCGGTCCTCGGCGCCGGCGAGGCGGGGCTGGAGGACGGCCTGCAGCGGGCCGCGGCGGAGCATCCGGACCGCGTCGCCGTCCGGATCGGCTACGACGAGGCGCTGGCGCACCTGATCCAGGCCGGCTGCGACGCCCTGCTGGTCCCGTCGCGGTTCGAGCCCTGCGGGCTGACGCAGATGGCCGCCCTTCGCTACGGCGCGCTGCCCGTCGTCTCCCGCGTCGGCGGTCTGACGGATACGGTGATCGACGCGAACGAGGCGGCGCTGGCCGTCGGCGCCGCCACGGGCATCGTCTTCGCGCCGGTCACGCCCGCCGGCTTCGAGGGCGCACTGGCCCGGCTGGCCGCGCTCTGGCACGACCGGGACTCATGGGCGCGCACCCAGGGCAACGCGATGGCGGCGCAGGTCGGCTGGGAGGCCTCGGCGCGCCGCTACGCCGCGCTGTACCGTGAGGTCGTTGCGATATCGCGTTCAGGCCTCACCGTGTTCACCGAAACGTGAGATCGTGCTGGACATCCCGCGCCGCGCCCGCGACACAAGACCGACGGACATGACGCATATGACCAACCTGCCCCGCACCGACCGCCTCCTCGGCCGTCCCCCTACGGAGAGGGAGGTCGAGAGCTTCCGGCAGGCCATCCTCGCGAAACTTGCCTACAACGTGGGCGGCAGGCGGGAGCGCGCGAGCAACCGCGACTGGTTCATGGCCACCGCCCTGGCCGCCCGCGACCACGTCGTGGATGGCTGGCAGGCCAGCTACGACGATGTGCGGCAGCACGGGCGGAAGGTGGTCTGCTATCTCTCGCTCGAATTCCTCATCGGCCGCGTCATGTCCGACGTGCTGGGCAACCTCGGGCTGATGGAGACGGCGCGCGCGGCGCTGTCGGGCATCGGCGTGGACCTCGACGCCGTGATGGGGGAGGAGGCGGACGCCGCCCTCGGCAATGGCGGCCTCGGGCGCTTGGCGGCCTGCTTCATGGAGAGCATGTCCTCCGTCGGCGTCCCCGCCTTCGGCTACGGCATCCGCTACGAGCACGGGCTGTTCCGCCAGGTCATCGCCGGCGGCGAGCAGCGCGAGGTGCCGGAGGATTGGCTCACCCTCGGCAACCCCTGGGAGTTCGAGCGCTCCGGCCTGTCGTACGAGATCGGCTTCGGCGGCACCGTCCGCGTCGGGAGCGGGCCGGCCCATTCTTCCGAAGGGGGCGCGCGCCCCGTCTGGACGCCGGCCGAGATCGTGCGCGCCATCGCCTACGACACGCCGGTGCCTGGCTGGCGCGGGAAGCGCGTGAACACGCTGCGCCTCTGGTCCGCCCGTGCCCCGGCGCCGCTGGACCTCGAGGACTTCAACCGCGGCGACCACCTCGGCGCGCAGGAGGAGCGGATGCGGGCGGAGGCCATCTCCCGCGTCCTCTATCCCGGCGACGACACGCCGGCCGGGCAGGAGCTGCGCCTGCGCCAGGAATACTTCTTCGCCGCGGCGTCGCTGCGCGACATCGTGCGCCGGCACATGGCCCGCTATGACGACCTGCGCACCCTGCCAGACCATGCAGCGGTGCAGCTGAACGACACCCATCCGGCCATCGGCATCGCCGAGATGATGCGCCTGCTGATGGACGAGCATGGGCTGGAATGGGAGACCGCGTGGAGCGTCACGCGCGCTACCTTCTCCTACACCAACCACACCCTGCTGCCGGAGGCGCTGGAATCCTGGCCCGTCGGGCTGATGGAACGCCTGCTGCCGCGGCACATGCAGATCATCTACCTGCTGAACGCAGCGCATCTCGAGGCTGCGCGTGCGTCGGGGGCGGATGATCGCACGGTCTCCTCCGTCTCCCTCATCGACGAGCATGACGGGCGGCGCGTCCGCATGGGGCACCTGGCCTTCGTCGGTGCGCACAAGACCAACGGCGTGTCGGCGCTGCATTCGCGCCTGCTGAAGGACACGGTGTTCCGGGAACTGGATGCCGTCCTGCCCGACCGGATCACGAACAAGACGAACGGCGTGACCTTCCGCCGCTGGCTGCACCGCGCCAACCCCGGCCTGACCTCCCTGCTGGTGGACTCCATCGGTCCCGCCGTGCTCGACGACCCGGAGCGGCTGCAGGACCTCCTGCCCCTCGCGCGCGACCCCGCCTTCCGGGACCGCTTCGCCGCGGTGCGCCGGGCCGCGAAGGTCCGGATGGCGGATCTTGTCTCCGCCCGCCTCGGCGTCACGCTCGACCCCGATGCGCTGTTCGACGTGCAGATCAAGCGCATCCACGAATACAAGCGCCAGTTGCTGAACATCGTGCAGACCGTTGCGCTCTACAACGCGATGCGCGCGATCCCCGGCAGCCACTGGACGCCGCGGGTCAAGCTCTTCGCGGGCAAGGCCGCCGCGTCCTATCACACCGCCAAGGCCATCATACGGCTCGCGAACGACGTTGCCGCGGTGGTCAACAACGACCCGTCCGTGCGGGGGCTGCTGAAGGTCGCCTTCGTCCCGAACTACAACGTCTCCCTCGCTGAGGTGATGATTCCGGCGACCGACCTGTCGGAGCAGATCTCGACCGCCGGTTTCGAGGCCTCCGGCACCGGCAACATGAAAATGGCGCTGAACGGCGCGCTGACCATCGGCACGCTCGACGGCGCGAACATCGAGATCGGCGAGCGGGTCGGCGAGGACAACATCTTCATCTTCGGCCTGACGGCGGCCGAGGTCGCCGCGCACAAGCGCGACGGCTACGACGCCCACGCGGCGGTGGAAGCCTGCCCCGAACTGAAGGGCGCGCTGGACGCCATCGCCTCCGGCGTGTTCTCCCCCGATGAGCCGGGACGCTACCGCGGCCTGATGGAGGGGCTGCTGAACGACGACCGCTACCTCATCACCGCCGATTTCGAGTCCTACGCCCACAAGCAGCGCGAGGCGTCCGAGCGCTGGAAGGATCCCGCGCGCTGGTGGCGCTCGGCCGTGATGAACACGGCGAAGGTCGCCTGGTTCTCCTCCGACCGTACGATCCGGGAATACGCGGCGGAAATCTGGGAGGTCACGCCGGTCTGATGGCGGGGCTGGTCGCGGGGCGGCGCGCCGGTATCGCAGCCTGGGTCGCGCTGGTCGGCTGCGCACCCGCCGCCAACTGGCTCATCCAGCACTGGGGCACGGTCTGCATCCCCAACGGGCCTTGCCTCATCCCCGTCGGCTTCGGGCTGATGGCGCCGTCGGGCGTGTTGCTGATCGGGCTGTCCTTCGCGCTGCGGGACATCGTGCACGACCGCCTCGGCGCGGCCTGGAGCGGGGCGGCCATCCTGGCGGGGGCGGCCGCGTCCCTCCCGTTCACGCCGCCGGCGCTGGCCTTCGCCTCGGGCCTGTCCTTCGTCCTGTCGGAAACGGCGGACCTCGCGATCTACGCCGCCCTGCGCGAACGCTCGCCGGCCCTGGCCGTCCTCGTCTCTGGCCTCGTCGGCGCGCTGGCGGACAGCGTTGCCTTCGGCTGGATTGCCTTCGGGACGGTGACCTGGACCGCAGGGCTGCTGCTGGGCAAGGCCTACGCGACCCTGGCGCTGGCCGCCCGGCGCGCGACCCGGGGCCGCTTGCGCGGTCGGATCGCCGGCCCGTAACCTGTCACCCCGTGGCGATCCGCCGGTCGGATCGCAGGCGCGGGGGCAAGACGATGGCGATCCTTTCGGTTGGACGGCGCGCGGTGATCGCGGGGGCCGCGGGCACCATGGCGGCGCCGGGGCTGCTGCGGGCACAAGGCGCGACCGGCGCGCCGGTCCGGATCGGCGAACTCAACTCCTACGCCCGCATGGCCGCCTTCGCCGTGCCCTACCGCAACGCGATGCAACTGGCGCAGGACGCGATCAACGCGGCGGGGGGCGTGATGGGCGGCCGGCGCCTGGAGTTCGTCTTCCGCGACGACGGCTCCACCCCCGGCGATGCCGTGCGCGTCGCGGAGGAACTGCTGACGCGGGAGAACGTCGCGTTCCTCGCGGGTACCTTCCTGTCCAACGTCGGGCTGGCGGTCGCTGACCTCGCGAACCAGCGCAAGCGCCTGTTCCTTGCGACGGAGCCGCTGACGGACGCGCTCACGATGGCGCAGGGCAACCGCTACACCTTCCGCGTGCGCCCCGGCACCTACATGCAGACGAAGATGCTGGTGGAGGCGATCCGCGGCCGGCAGCAGAAGCGGTGGGCGCTGGTGAATCCGAACTACGAATACGGCCAGTCCGCCGCCGCCGTCTTCAAGCGCCTGATCACCGAGGCCATCCCCGGCGCGGAGATCGTCACGGAACAGTTCCCCGCGCTCGGCCGCGTGGATGCCGGCGCGACGGTCGGCGCGTTGCTGCAATCCCGCCCCGACGCGATCTTCAACTCCCTCTTCGGCCCCGACCTCACCGCCTTCGTGCGGGAGGGCAACACGCGCGGCCTGTTCGAGCGCCGACTTGTCGTCTCCCTCCTGACGGGCGAGCCCGAATACCTCATCCCCCTCGGCGACGAGACGCCGGAGGGCTGGATCGTCACGGGCTACCCGCCGGAACAGGCCCCGGCCGGACCGCACAAGGACTTCGTGGACGCCTATACCCGCCGCTTCAACGAGACGCCGCGCAAGGGCTCGATCCTCGGCTACGTCACGGTGCAGATCATCGCCAACCTCCTCAACAAGGTCGGCGACCTGGACAACGAGAAGCTGATCGATGGCCTCAGCGACCTCTCCACCGACACCATCGTCGGCCCGGTCGCGATGCGCGGCCTGGACCACCAGGGCACGCTCGGCACCTGGGTCGGCGAGACGACGCTGCGTGGCCGCAACGGCGCCATGCGCAACGCCGTCTACCAGGACGGCGCACGCTACCTGATCCCGGAAGCCGAGGTGCGGGCCGCGCGCCGCTCCGCCTGACGCGTGGACCTGTCCTTCCTGCTGGCCCAGTCCCTTTCGGGGCTGGCCAGCGCCTCGTCGCTCTTCGTCATCGCGTCGGGGCTGACGATCGTCTTCGGCGTGACGCGGATCGTGAATTTCGCGCACGGCTCCTTCTACATGCTCGGCGCCTACGTCGCCGTGACGGTCGTGCCCTGGCTGCTGGAGATCGACCGCTCCCCCGCCTTGTTCTTCGCGGGTGTCCTGATCTCCGCCGTCGTGGTTGGCGTGCTCGGCGTGCTCATGGAAGTCCTGCTGCTCCGCCGCATCTACCGTGTACCGGAACTCTTCCAGTTGCTGGCGACCTTCGGCGTCGTGCTGATGGTGCAGGACCTCGTGCGATGGGTCTGGGGCCCGATCGAAGTCCCCGGCCCCCGCGCGCCCGGGCTGCGTCACGGTGTCGAGATCCTGGGCCAGCGCCTTCCGGCCTACGAGCTTTTCCTCATCGGCGTCGGCCCCGTGGTGCTGCTGCTGCTCTGGCTGCTGATGCACCGTACCCGCTTCGGAATCCTCATCCGCGCCGCGACCCGGGACCGGGAGATGGTCGGGGCGCTGGGCGTCAACCAGGCCGTGCTGTTCACCGCGACTCTCTTCCTCGGCTGCTTCCTCGCGGGCCTCGGCGGCGCCTTGCAGATCCCCCGCGTCTCCGTCTCCAACGGCATGGACCTGACGATTATTACGGAGGCCTTCGTCGTCACCGTCGTCGGCGGCATGGGCTCGGTCTTCGGCGCCTTCATCGCGGCGGTCATCATCGGGCAGTTGCAGGCCTTCGGCGTCCTGATCTTCCCGAAGATCACGCTGGTACTCGTCTTCCTGCTGATGGCAGTGGTCCTCGTCGTGAAACCCTGGGGCCTGTTTGGTCGGCCCGAGACGGTCGGGCGCGCGGCGCTGCCGGAAGGCATCCTGGACCTGCGCCGCTTCGGGGCAGTGGAGAAGGCGCTTCTCGCCGCGCTGGCCGTCGTCATCCTGGCGCTGCCCCTCTTCGCCGACGCCTACCTCATCAAGGTGGCGACGGAGGTCGTGATCTTCGGCCTCGCCGCCTTCGCGCTGCACCTCCTCGTCGGCGCGGGCGGAATCGTCTCGTTCGGCCACGCGGCCTATTTCGGCCTCGGCGCCTACGGCGCAGGCCTGCTGGTCACCCGCGCCGGGATGCCGATGGAGCCGGCGCTGATCGTGGCACCGCTCACGGCCGGCTTCGCCGCCTTCGCCTTCGGCTGGTTCGTCGTGCGCCTCTCCGGCATCTACCTCGCGATGCTCACCCTCGCCTTCGCGCAGATCGCCTATGCCGTCTGCTTCCAATGGGTCGAGGTCACGGGCGGTGACAACGGCATCGTCGGCGTCTGGCCCTCCGCCTGGGCGGTACCAAGGACGACCTACTACTATCTCACCGCCGTCCTCTGCGTCGGCGCGATCGCCCTGCTGCGGCGCGCGGTCTATGCCCCCTTCGGCTACACGCTCCGCGCCGCGCGCGACTCCGAAGCGCGCGCCGATGCCATCGGGATCGGCGTCCGCGACCACCGCTGGCTCGCCTTCACCGTCTCCGGCGCCGCGACGGGGCTGGCGGGCGGCATCTACGCCTTCACCAAGGGCTCCATCGACCCAACGCTCCTCTCCATCCCGCTCTCGGTGGACCTTCTCTCGATGATCCTGCTCGGCGGGATCGGCACCGTCATGGGCCCGCTGGCCGGCGCGGCCGCGCTGCACTGGGCGAAGGACGTCTTCCTGCCGCTGACGGATTTCTGGCGCTTCTTCCTTGGCGCCGCGATCATCGCCGTCGTCCTGCTGGCGCCGCGCGGCCTGGGCGGCGCCTATGCCGAGCTCCGCGCGCGACTGCCGCGCCGACGCGCCGTCCGGGAACCGGCGGCCGAGCGCGCGACGGCCCCGTGACCCTGCTGCTCGACGTCCAGGGCCTGGGCAAGCGCTTCGGCGGTGTCGTGGCGGCGCGCGACGTGTCTTTCACTCTGTCGCCTGGTGAGATGCTGGCCATCATCGGCCCCAACGGCGCGGGCAAGTCCACGACCTTCAACATGGTCGGCGGCCAGTTGCGACCCGACACCGGCCGCGTGCTCCTCGGCGGCCAGGACGTGACGGGACGACCGCCGCGGGAGGTCTGGCGCCTCGGCGTCGGCCGCACATTCCAGGTTGCGCAAACCTTCCTCTCCATGACCGTGGCCGAGAATGTCGGCATGGCCCTCATCAGCCATCACCGCCGTACGCGCGATCCCTGGTCGCGCGCCGGCGAACTCTACCGCGAGGACGCCCTCACCCTATTGTCCCGCGTCGGCATGGCCGATGCGGCGGAGCGGCCGATGTCCGAGCTCTCCTACGGCGACGTGAAGCGCGTCGAACTCGCTATCGCCCTCGCCGCCGATCCGCGCCTGCTGCTGATGGACGAACCCACTGCCGGCATGGCCCCGCGCGAACGCTCGGCGCTGATGACGCTCACTGCCGCGATCGCACGCTCGCAGGGGATCGGCGTCCTCTTCACCGAACACGACATGGACGCGGTTTTCGCCCATGCCGATCGCATCCTCGTCCTTGTCCGCGGCGAGATCATCGCCCGCGGCACGCCCGCCGAGGTCCGCGCGGATCCAGAGGTCAAGCGCGTCTATCTCGGCGCGCACGGGGCGGAGATCGCGGCCCGTGCCCGTGCCTGATCCCATCCTCGACGTCTCCGACCTCCGCGCCGGCTATGGCCCGGCCGAGATCCTCTTCGGCGTCTCCCTCACCCTTCGCGCCGGCGAGGTCCTGGCGCTGATGGGCCGGAACGGTGCGGGCAAGTCCACGACCTTCAAGGCCGTCATGGGCCTGCTGCCCCCGCGCGGCGGCCGCCTGCGCTTCGCCGGCCGGGACATCGCGGGGATGGCGCCCTACCGAATCGCCCGGCTTGGCCTGGGGTACGTGCCGGAGGACCGGCGCATCTTCACCGACCTCACCGTCGCCGAGAACCTGGAGGTCGGCCGCCGCCCCGCCCCAACCCCGACTCCCGGGGCCGGCCGCGAAGCATGGACGCCGGAGCGCCTCTTCGGCATCTTTCCCAACCTCGCGGAGATGCGGGGGCGCCGCGCCTCCGCCATGTCAGGCGGGGAACAGCAGATGCTGACGATCGCGCGCACCCTCATGGGCAACCCCATCGCCGTCCTGCTGGACGAACCGAGCGAGGGCTTGGCTCCCGTGATCGTCGAGCAGATGGCCGACGCCGTGCTGCGCATGAAGGCCGATGGGATCGCGGTGCTGCTGTCGGAACAGAACCTGCACTTCGCCGGCAGCGTCGCCGATCGCGCAGCGGTGATCGAGAAGGGCGTGGTCCGCTACGAAGGCACGATGGAAGCGCTGCGCGCGGACGACGCCGTGCGCGACGCGTACCTGTCCGTATGAGGCGCGTTGCCGGCATCGACGTGGGCGGCACCTTCACCGACCTGCTGCTGCAGGAGGCGGACGGCGCCGTGCGCCTCGCAAAGGTGCCGACCACCGCCGCGAACCAGGCGGGCGGCGTGCTGGCCGCCATCGAGGCCGCCGGTTCCTCCCCCGCCGAGCTCGATCTCATCATCCACGGCACGACGGCGACGACGAACGCCGTCCTCGAACGCAAGCTCGCCCGCGTCGGCCTCATCACCACCCGCGGCTTCCGCGACGTGCTGGAACTGGGGCGCCGCACGCGGCCCCGGGCCTATTCTCTCCTCGGAACCTTCGAGCCGCTGATCCCCAGGGAACTCCGCCTCGAAGTGCCGGAACGGATGGACGCGCGCGGGCAGGTCGTGACGCCGCTGGACGAGGACGCCGTTGGGGACGCTGCGCATCGCCTTCTCGCCCTCGGCTGCGAGGCCGTGGTGGTCCACTTCCTTCACGCCTATGCCAACCCGGCGCATGAACGGCGCGCGGGTGACATCGTCCGCGCCCTCTGGCCCAATGCCTACGTCACCCTCGGCCACGCACTGCTGTCGGAGTTCCGTGAATACGAACGCGGCACGACCGCCAGCGTGAACGCCGCGGTGCAGCCGATCCTCGATCGCTACGTCGCCTGCCTGCAGGGCGAACTGACGGCGCGCGGGCATCGCCGCGACCTGCTGGTGATGAACGGCAACGGCGGCACCGTCCCCGCGAGCCTCGTTGCCCGCGACGCCGCGAAGACGGTGATGAGCGGCCCCGCTTCCGGCGTCATGGCTGCGGCCGCCACGCTGTCCCAGACCGGCCTGTCCAACGCCATCACCTGCGACATGGGCGGCACCTCCACCGATGTCGCCCTCATCGCAGGCGGCGTGCCGGAGGTCTCGGCGGAACTCTCCATCGCCTACGGCCTGCCGATCCACCTGCCGATGGTGGACGTGCGGACGGTCGGCGCCGGCGGCGGCTCCGTCGCGTGGCTCGACGCCGCGGGCATGCTGCGCGTCGGGCCGGAGAGCGCGGGCAGCGAGCCCGGCCCAATCTGCTATGGCCGAGGCGGCACACGGCCGACGGTGACCGATGCCAACCTCGTCCTTGGCCGCCTCGATCCGGCGCGGCTGCTGGCCGTGCGCGACGCCGTCACGGTGGAGCGGGTGCGCGAAGCCTTTGCCGAGACCATCGGCCGCCCCCTCGGCCTGAGCGTGGAGAAGCAGCCGAGGCCACGATCCGCCTCGCCAACGTCCACATGTCCGGCGCCATCCGGATGGTCTCGCTCTCGCGGGGGCACGATCCCCGCGACTTCGTCCTCTTCGCCTTCGGCGGCGCCGGGCCGCTGCACGCGGTGGCGCTGGCCCGCGAACTCGGCATCCCGGAGGTTCTGGTCCCCGCTCGCCCCGGCCTGACGAATGCGCTGGGCTGCCTCGTCGCCGATCTGCGGCAGGACGTGGTGAACACCATGAACCGCGGCCTGGACGAGGTGGATGCGGACCGGATCGCCTCCATCCTCGCGACCCAGAAGATGCAGGCACTGGAAACCCTGTCGGGCGAAGCCGGCGAAGTCGTCCGCACCGAAATTCTGCATTCCGCCGACATGCAGTTCCGCGGCCAGACCCACCTGATCCGCGTCCCGCTCGGCAACGCGACGCCGACCCGCGCCGCCATCCAGGCTGCCTTCGAGGCCGCCTATTTCGCCCGGTTCCAGGTGCGCCTGCCGGAAATCCGGGCCGTACTCGTGAACCTGAACACCTCCGTCATCGGCCGCCGCCGCCCCTTCGCCCTATCGGCCCTGCTCGACCCCGCCGAATGGTCGAAGGACGCCCGCATCGGCACCCGCCCCCTCTATGCCGAGGGCGCCTGGCACGACGCCGCGGTCTGGCAGCGCGAACGCCTCGCGCCAGGCACGATGATCCCCGGCCCCGCCATCCTCCAGCAGGCCGACGCGACGACGGTGCTGGAGCCCGGCTGCACCGCGATCGTGGACGGCACCGGCAACCTCAGGATTTCCGCATGAGGACCGATCCCCTTACCCTCGCGGTCATCCAGGCCAGCCTCTCCCAGGCCTGCAACGAGATGGACATCGCCTTCGCGCGCGCCGCCTTCTCCCCCGTCATCGCGGAGGCCGAGGACCGCGCCGACGGCATCTACGACGCGGTGGACGGTTCCCTGATCGCGCAGGGCGAGCTCGGCCTGCCCGTCTTCGTCGGCGTCATGCAGCACTCCGCCGGGCACATCATCCGCCTCATCCGCGAAGGCGCCGTCGCGGCACCAGAAGACGGCGACATCTACTGCGTGAACGACCCCTATCTCGGCGGCACGCACCTGATGGACGTGCGCTTCGCCAAGCCCGTCTTCGTGGCAGGGCAGGTCTATTGCTGGCTCCAGAACACGGGGCACTGGCCTGATGTCGGCGGCATGGTCCCCGGCGGCTTCTCCGCCCACGCGACGGAGGTGGAGCAGGAAGGCCTGCGCCTGCCGCCCGTGAAACTCTTCAAGCGCGGCGAGCTGGACCGCGAGATCCTCTCGATCATCCAGTCCAACATCCGCGTCGCGGAGCAACGCATCGGCGACATCAAGGCCCAGGCCGCCGCCCTGCTTGTCGGCGAAACGCGCCTGCGCGAGATCATCGCCCGCTACGGCGTCGACGGCCTGCGGAACGCCATCGCCCTGATCCGCGATCGCTCGGCAGAACGCATGCGCGCCGAGATCCGCCGCATTCCTGAAGGCACCTATACCGCCGAAGCCTTCGTGGACTCCGACGGCGTCGTCGACGAACCGCTGCGTATCGCCCTCGCCGTCACGCGAAGCGGCGACGAACTGCGATTCGACTTCAGCCAATCCTCGCCGCCCTGCCAGGGCCCGATGAACTCCGTCTGGTCCACGACGTGCAGCGCGGTGTACCTCGCGGTCCGCCACGTCTTCCCCGACGTGCCGCTGAACGCCGGCGCCTTCGCGCCCCTCGTCATCCACCGCCCCGAGGGCACCTTCCTCGACGCGCGCTACCCCAGGCCCGTCTCCGGCTGCGCCGCCGAGGTCTCGCAGCGCATCGCCGAGGCGGTCTTCCTCTGCCTCGTCCAGGCCGTCCCCGACCTCGTCTGGGCCGCGCCTGCCGGTACCTCCGGCAACTTCGCCCTCGGTGGCTTCGATCCGCAGCGCGAGGTGGGCTACGTCATGTACCAGATCACCGGCGGCGGCTACGGCGGCAGCGCCGCCACCGACGGCCTGACGAACGGCTGCTCCACCATCGGAATCTCGAAGACCGCGCCCGTCGAGGTGATGGAGCAGGTCTTCCCCATCCGCTTCCACCGCTTCTGCCTTCGCGAAGGCTCCGGCGGCGCCGGCGCGACGCGCGGCGGCTTCGGCGTGGAATACGAGGTCGAGGTTCTGCGCGGCGAAGCCCGCGCATCCTTCGTCATGGACCACGGCCGCTTCGGCCCGCCCGGCGTGCTCGGCGGCGCCGACGGCGCGCCCAACGTCGTGCGCGTGCACCGCGGCGGCGAAACCCTGATCCCGAAACACCTCTCGAAGGACCAGGGCATCCCGCTCTCCCCTGGCGACCGCGTAGAGGTCCTGACGCCCGGGGGCGGCGGCTACGGCAACCCCTTCGCGCGCGACCCGGCCCTCGTCGCGCGTGACGTGGCCCGCGGCTACTACACCCCCGACGACGCCCGCCGCCTCTGGGGCGTGGCGCTAGACGATTCCGGCGCGGTGGACGGCGCGGGCACGTCGACCCTGCGCGGCGTGCGGAGAGCCGCGGAGTGACCCCGTACCACCGCCCCCGTAGCCTCGCCGAAGCCATCGCGCTTCGTCCCGGCACGATGCCTCTCGCCGGCGGGACCGATGTCTATCCCGCCCGCGCCACGCGCGCAGCCTGGGGCGATCCGACACATCCGCCGGTGCTGGACCTTTCCGCCATCCCCGGTCTTTCGACGATCGAGGCGACGGACACCGGCTGGCGCATCGGCCCTCTCGTCACGTGGTCCGCGATCCGCGACGCCGCCTTGCCGCCGCTCTTCGACGGCCTCCGCGCCGCCGCGCGGGACGTCGGCGGGCGGCAGGTGCAGAACCGCGGCACGATCGTCGGTAACCTCTGCACCGCTTCGCCGGCCGGCGACGGCATTCCCAACCTCCTCGCGCTCGACGCCGCCGTCGAGACGACCGGCCCGGGCGGCGTCCGGCACCTTCCGGTCGCGCAGTTCGTGACGGGCTACGGTCCACGGCCATCCTTGCGGACGAGATCGTCACGGCGCTTCACGTCCCCCGCCTCGAGGGCGGCCGCGGCTGCTTCGAGAAGCTCGGCGCCCGCCGCTACCTCGTGATTTCCATCGCGATGGCGGCTGGCGTACTGGCCTGCGACCCGGCGGGCCGGATCGCCGTTGCGCGCGTCGCGGTCGGGGCCTGTTCGGCGGTCGCGCAGCGCTTGCCGGCACTGGAGGCCGCACTGATCGGCGTGCCCCTGCGCGAGGCGGCGGAGGTGCCATCCGAACACCTCCTTCGCGAGCTGACCCCGCTGGACGACGTCCGTGCCTCCGCGGCCTATCGCCGATCCGCCGCGTTGCAGATCGTCCGTGACCTTCTGGCAGGCTGTGCCGATGCCTGACGCCGCCCCGGGCCTCGCCCCCGTCACCTTCACGCTGAACGGGGAACCCGTCTCCGTCGTCGCGCCGCCCTTCGCGCCGCTCTCCGACACCTTGCGCGAACGCCTGCGCCTGACCGGCACGAAGGTCGGCTGCGAGGCCGGCGACTGCGGCGCGTGCACGGTGCTGCTGGACGGTGCCCAGGTCTGTTCCTGCCTCATCGCGACGGCGCAGGCCCAAGGCACCGCGATCACGACCATCGAGGCGGATCACGGCGCCATCCCCCGCCTGCGCGCCGCCTTCCTGGCGCACGGCGCGGCGCAATGCGGCATCTGCACGCCCGGCATGATCCTCGCGGCCGCCGACCTACTGGCGCGCGAACCGACCCCCGATGCCGCGGCCGTGGAGGACGCCCTCGGCGGCGTGCTCTGCCGCTGCACCGGCTACCGCAAGATCATCGAGGCCGTGCTGGACGCCGCCACCGGCAACCTCGCACCCGCCGCGCATCCCGAAGCCGGCGCCGCCGTCGGCGCCCGCATCGCGCGCCTGGACGGATGGCCGAAGGTCGCGGGCACCGACCTCTTCGCCGCCGATGCGCCGCCCGCCGACGCGCTCTGGCTCCGCGCCGTGCGCTCCCCCACCCGCGTGCTCGCTTCACCCTCGGTGACCTCGATGCCGCGCGCAGCCGCCTCGGCCTCACCGCGATCCTCTCCGCTGCCGACGTGCCGGGGCATAACGGCTTCGGCATCATGCCGAACCTGAAGGACCAGCCCGTCCTCGCCCCGGGCCATGTGCGCTACCGCGGCGAGGCCGTCCTCGCCCTCGTCGGCAAACGCGCCGCGGTGGAAGCAGTGCGCGACGCCGACCTGCCGATCGCCTGGGAACCCCTGCCACCGCTGGCCGGGACGGAAGCGGCGCTCGCCGGCGGGGCCCTGCACGCTCACGCGCCCGACAACGTCCTGACGCGCGGCCACCTGCGACGCGGGGACGTCGCCTCAGCCCACGCCGCCTCCGCCGCCACCGCCAAGGGCCACTTCACAACCGCCTTCGTCGAGCACGCCTACATCGAACCCGAAGCCGGCCACGCCGTTCCTGTCGGCGACCGGATCGAGGTCACCGCCTGCACCCAGGCTCCCGCCATCGACCGCGAGGAGACCGCGCGCGTCCTCGGCATCCCCGAAGCCCACGTCCGCATCATCCCCACGGCCTGCGGCGGCGGCTTCGGCGGGAAACTCGACGTCTCCGTCCAGCCGCTTCTCGCCGTCGCCGCCCGCGTCACCGGCCGCGCCGTGCGCACCGTCTATTCGCGCATCGAGAGCATGGCGAGCAGCACGAAGCGCCACCCCGCCTCGATCAGCGCCCGCATGTCCGCCGATGCCGAGGGCCGCTTCACCGCCTACGAGATGGAAGGCGACTTCAACACCGGCGCCTACGCTTCCTGGGGCCCGACCGTCGCCAACCGTGTCCCCGTGCACGCCAGCGGCCCCTACCGCGTGCCGAACGTCCACAACCGGACACGCGCGATCTACACGAACGAGACACCGGCCGGCGCCTTCCGTGGCTTCGGCGTGCCGCAGGCCGCGATCGCGACTGAATGCCTTGTGGACGACCTGGCCGAGGCGATGGGAATGGATCGCTGGGCCATCCGCCGCCTGAACGCGATCGGCCACGGCGATGCCACGCCATCCGGCCAGGTCCTGCACGCCTCTGCCGGCCTGCCCGAATGCCTCGATGCCCTGCGCCCCGACTGGGACGCGATGCTGGCGGACGCGGCGGGCCTAAATGCCGGCAGCCCGCGCTACCGCCACGGCGCGGGCATCGCCTGCATGTGGTACGGCTGCGGCAATACCTCGCTCTCCAACCCTTCCACCATGCGCGTGGTGCTGGACCGCGACGGCACGCTCACCCTCTTCAACGGCGCCTGCGACATCGGCCAGGGCAGCACGACCGTCATCGGCCAGATCGCCGCCGACGCCATCGGCTTGCCCGTCGCGCAGCTCCGCCAGGTCATCGGCGATACCGACCTGACTCCCGATGCCGGGAAGACCAGCGCGTCACGCCAGACCTTCGTGAGTGGCCGCGCCGCCTACGAAGCGGGCAGCGCTCTGCGCCGCCGCATCCTACCTCTCGCCAATGCCGGCCCCGACGCGCACCTGCACCTGCACGGCACGACCCTCCGCGTGAACGACGGCGAGGCGACGCGGACAATCGACCTTTCGAGCCTCCCCGAACCGCTGGAAGCGACGGGATACTTCGACCCGCCGACCACCCCGCTCGACGCCGATGGCCAGGGCACGCCCTACGCCACCTACGGCTTCGCCGCCCAATGCGCCCTCGTCCGCGTGGACACAGCCCTCGGCACCACGAAGGTCCTGCGCATCGCCGCGGCCCAGGACGTGGGGCGCGCCATCAACCCCACGCTGGTCGAAGGCCAGATCCACGGCGGCATCGCGCAGGGCCTGGGCCTTGCCCTGATGGAGGAATTCATCCCCGGCCGCACCGAGAACCTGCACGACTACCTCATCCCCACCGTCGGCGACGTTCCCCCCATCACCGTCCACCTGATCGAGGACCCGGACCCCGAAGGCCCCTACGGCGCCAAGGGCGTCGGCGAACCCGCGCTGGTCCCGACCGCCCCCGCCATCCTCGGCGCCATCCGCCACGCGACGGGCGTCCGCGTCACCCGCGTCCCCGTCCTCCCGCATCGGCTCTGGGAGGCGTTGCAGGGATGAGGATTGGTCTTGCGACCTTGGAGGAAGGGCTTTGCCCTCCCTCCAAACCTCCCACCCACCAGGAGGCTCGCCTCCTGGACCTCGATCTGTTGAAGAGATGCCCCCGGTTGCTGGGTGGCTTGCACACGCGCTTGCGCCGCGTGCGAGCCACCCATCAACCCGAGGCGTTCAATAGAATGGGGTCCAGGGGACAAGTCCCCTGGCGGATGGAGGTCCGGAGGAAGGCAGGGCCTTCGTCCGGGGCCACAAGATCACCCATCACCGCGCAAGGGCGCTTCCCATGAGCGACCGGCTGACCGTCGAGGCGCGGTCGGCGCGGTTCGGCGCGGCCGAGGGCGACGGCATCGTGCGGTGCGACGCGTGTCCCGTGCTGTGCCGCATCCGCCCGGGACGCGCCGGCGCCTGCAGCCGCTACGCGAACGAGGACGGCCACCTGATCCGCACCGATCCTGCCGTCGTGCTCGCGCGCACGGTGGACGAAGGAGGCCGCGTCGCGGAGTTCGCCGGCGCCGAGTGGGACGGGAAGCTGCTGGATCCCTCGCGCGCCTTCGTCACGGGCATCGGCGCCGGCACGACCTACCCCGACTACAAGCCGGCACCCTTCATCGTCGCCGCCGAGCATGCCGGCGTGGATACCGTCACCGTGGTGACCGAGGGGATCTTCAGCTACTGCGGCGTGAAGGTGAAGATCGACACCGACCGCCACCTCGGCCCCGAAACCGCGCCCGTCCGCGCGAAGGGCGAACAGGTCGGCCACGTCACGACCGCCGAATACGGCTCGCAGATGCTCTCCCTCGGCGGCGTGCGCCACCTGACCGGCGGCTCGAAGCGGGAGGGCACGGCCACCTGCGAAACCCTCCTCACCCTCTGCGCTGGCGGAGAGGTGGAACTGACGATCGACGGCGGCCACAGCGTCCGCGTCGCCGCGAACCAGCCCCCCGTGGTGGAAGGCACGCCCGAGCGCCGCATGCGCGTTGGCTGTGGCAGCGCGACCGTCGGCATCTTCGCCAAGCAATGGCTCGGCCATGCCGACGAGGTGATCGTCGTGGATGACCACATCACCGGCGTCCTGACAGAGCACCAGGCCGGCAAGGTCCTGGGAATGCGCCCCGCCGGCCTCCGCGTGCGCGGCCGCCGTTCCACGCCGGGGCGATACTTCCAGGTCGCCAGCCCCGGCCTCGGCTGGGGCGGCACCGACATCACCGACCCCCTCTCGATCGTCGAGCGCGTGGACCCCGCCATCGCCTGGCCCGGCCTGCGCCTGCTGATGACCTCCACCACCGGCGACCACGCCGCGTGGTACGTGCTGGACGAGGCGCTGCGTCCCGTCGAGGCGGAGATGCCGCGTGCCATCCGCGCCGTCGTGGACCGCATCGGCGAGAACTGTGAACCCTCCCTCTGCAACGTCCTGTTCATGGCCGGCGCGGGCGGTTCCCTCCGCGCCGGGGTGACGGAGAACCCGGTGCTGCTCACGCGCTCCGTCGCCGCAGGCGAAACCAAGGTCACGCTGGGCGGCGCCCCCGCCTATCTCTGGCCGGGCGGCGGCATCACCGTCATGGCCGACGTCACGCGCATGCCCAAGGGCTCCTTCGGCTACGTGCCCACCCCCGCCCTCGTCGCACCGATCGAGTTCACCCTTCCCCGCACCCTCTACGAGCGCCTCGGCGGTCACATGGAGGACGTGGTGCGGGTCGAGGACGTGCTGCGGTCCCTCGGCCCGTCGCTGCGCGTGGACCATTGGGCCGACCGCAATCCCTGGCCCTTCGCGCCGTGATCGCGCGCCTGCGCGACGGCCGCCTGCACCTGCAGCACGGCCCGATCGACGTCGTGCTTCGCGCCTGGGGCGCGCCCGACGCGATCCGCGCCGCCGAGGACGCCGCCGCCCGCCGCTTCCCGGCAATCCTCCCCGAACTCTGCGAGGAACTCCGCGAACTCCGCCGCCCCATGGCCGAAGCGCCGCGCGTGACCGGCCCCGTCGCCCGCCGCATGGTCGCGGCCTGCGCCTCCTTCGCACCGGTCTTCGTCACCCCCATGGCCGCCGTCGCCGGCGCCGTCGCCGACGAACTTTTGTCTGTCATGCTGCACGCCGCCCCGCTCGACCGCGCCTTCGTCAATGACGGCGGCGACATCGCCGTCTACGCCGCACCCGGCCAAGCCCTGACCCTCGGTCTCGTCGCCCACCCCGACCCGTCCCGCGGTGTCGCCTATGACGGCGCGCTGCGTCTGCCCGGCGGATCCGGCATCGGCGGCGTCGCGACCTCCGGCCGCCACGGCCGCTCCTTCTCCCTCGGCATCGCCGACGCGGTGACGGTCCTCGCCACCGATGCTGCGACGGCGGATGCCGCAGCGACGCTCGTCGCCAACGCGGTGGACCTAGACAGCCCCTCGATCTTTCGTGTGCCGGCGCGCGACCTCGACCCGGACAGCGACCTGGGCGCCCGTCTCGTCACGACGGAGGTCGGGCCGCTGGCGGAGGCGGAGGTCGTGTCAGCGCTGGATGGCGGGCTCGCGCGGGCGGAAGACTACATCACACGCGGCCTGATCTGCGCTGCCGCACTGCGGCTGGTCGGGCGTGCCCGCGTGACGCTCGGGCTGGAGCGATTGGCTGCATGATCGCCTTGTGTGCTGAATGATTGCGGCGACATGACTCCATTCATCAGTGGTTCACTCAGTATCATTCTGTGCTGCTTGCTGCTCAACATCGTCGCCACGCGGCTCATCGCGCGGCAGGTTTACCGCGGATCAATTACGAAGAGCGTGTCTCAACGTAGACTGTTCGTTCTTGCTACGCTCCCCAACATCCAGCTGCCATCGCTCTACATTCGGAGTGGGGTGACGATACTGAGGAAGCCCGTCTTGTCCGGATATATGCCACCGTCGTCCAGACAATGAGCGTGATGATCGCGATCTTTGCCGTGATCGCTTTAGCGGCTACGTGACGACAGGGGTGCAAATGCCATCGTCGGACAACCTCAACGAATGATCGACGTCCGCAAGATCGTCACTGCCATCGAGCAGGTCCGCCACGACGGCGGCCCCCCTCTCGCCACCCCCATCCTGAAGGGTTGGGTCGCCGTCGTCCTGAAGAACCCGTTCGCCGGCCGCTATGAACCGGACATCGCGTGGATGATGGAGGACCTGAAGCCTCTCGGCCTGGAATGCGCGACCGCACTTCTGCAAGCCATGGGCAACGACCCCACACGCATCGAAGCCTACGGAAAAGGCTCCATCGTCGGCACCGCCGGTGAGCAGGAGCACGGTGCGCTCTGGCATATCGCCGGCGGCTACGCGATGCGAGGGCTGCTCGGCCGGGCGCTGGCCATCGTGCCGTCCATGACGAAGGTCGGCCCGATGGGCGCGCCGCTCGACATCCCCATCCACCACAAGGATGCCTGCTACGTCCGTTCCCATTTCGACGGCATCACCTGCACCGTCCCCGACGGCCCGCGCGCCGACGAAATCCTCTTCGCCCTTGCCATGACCACCGGCGGCCGGCCGCACGCCCGCGTCGGCGGCCTGACCCAGGACGGCATCGAGAAGTGGGACGGCCAGCGCTGACCTTGGGCTGAATACCTGATAAGCGCGGTCGGGAATCCCCATATCCGCGCTGCCATGGTTCGCGCGGACACCCTCCTCGACATCGACCGGATCTACCTCGAGCCCGCCGTCGAAACCTTCGCCCGCGGGCGGGAAGTCCTCGCCCGCTACCCCGATGCCGAGCGGATCCCCGTCGAATCCCACTGGCGCATCACCGACCTGCGCGACGCCGACCCGACCGACTATCTCCGCACGAAGCACGACACCCTCGTCCTCGGCGTGAAGAAGGGCCTGACCTTCCGCCCCAACGGCCGTTCTGCCGACTTCATCGCGCCCTCCACCTCCAACGGCTGCGCGATGGCCTGCGCCTATTGCTACGTCGCGCGCCGCAAGGGCCACACCAACCCCGTCTCCGTCTTCGTCAACATCGAGGAGATCGCCGAGGCCACCCGCCGCCACGCCGCGCGCCAAGGGCCGAAGCACGAACCGAACCAGGTGGACCCGCGCGACTGGGTCTACGACCTCGGCGAGAACGGAGACCTCTCGGTGGACGCGCTGATCTCCGACAACGTCCGCGACCTCGTCGCCCTCTTCCGCGGCATCCCCAACGCCAAGGGCTCCTTCGCGACGAAGTGGGTGAACCGCGACCTGCTGGCCTACGACCCGCGGGGCCGCACGCGCATCCGCATGTCCCTCATGCCCGCCGGCATGGCGAAGCTGCTGGACGTCCGCACCGCCCCCATCGCGGAGCGCATCGCCGCCCTGCCCGGCCTCCACCGAGCGGGCTACGAGGTCCACCTGAACTTCTCCCCCGTCGTGCTGCGGGAGGGGTGGGAAGCCGACTGGGGCGCGCTGTTCGAGGAACTCGACGACGTCCTTCCCGCCACGCTGAAGGATCAGCTCGCGGCCGAGGTCATCATGCTCACCCACAATGCCGGCCTGCACGAGATCAACCTGGCCTGGCACCCGCGCGCGGAGGACCTCCTCTGGCGCCCCGACATCCAGGAGGAGAAGCGCAGCGAAACCGGCGCCGCCAACCTGCGCTACCGCGCGGGCTGGAAGGGCCGCTGGCTCCGCCGCTTCCTCGACCTGCTGGAGGCCCGGATGCCCTATTGCCGCGTGCGCTACGCCTTCTGATGCCCGCCATCCTCATCGCCTTCGGCGGCCTGCCCGGAACGGGCAAGACCACGATCGCGCGCCGCCTCGCCCAGCGCATCCCCGCGGCCTACCTTCGCATCGACGTGATCGAGCAGGCGCTGCGCGACGCGGGCCTGACCGCCATCGGCCCGGCCGGATACGGCGTCGCGAACGCGCTGGCCGTATCCAACCTCGCCCTCGGCCAATCCGTCGTCGCCGACGGAGTGAACCCCGTTGCGGAGAGCCGCGCGGCCTGGCGCGCCACCGCCGCCCGTGCCGGCGCCGCGCTGCTGGAAGTCGAGATCGTCTGCACCGACGCGGAAGAACACCGCCGCCGCGTCGAAGGCCGCGTCGCCGACATCCCGGGCCACGCCCCGCCGGACTGGGATTCCGTCACGCGCCATCACTACGAGACCTGGCCCGAACCGCACCTGATCCTCGACACCGCGCGCCTGGACCCCGACGCCGCCACCGCCTTGATCGCGTCGCACCTCCCGGGCGGACGTGCCTGATGCCTGACGGCACTCTCTCACCCGACGCCGCGACGCGCCCGACCCGGCCCTGGACCCCCGCCCGCGTCCTCGTAACCCCCGGCGCGCTGTCCTGGCCGCACGGCACCGCTATGGCTGAGCGCGCGGCCGCCCTCGGCGCCGAAGTCGTGCGCCTGAAGGCCGACCGCCTCTCCAACCTCCCCGACGCCTACAAGGACGCGAAGCGCACCCTCGCCGTCGTCGTAGCCTCCCCGAGCCGCCGCCGCCCGCAGCCCATCCCGCCCTCCGCCGATTTCCGCTTCGACCTGGCCGAGGGCTGCCCCGCCCACTGTTCGTATTGCTACCTCGCCGGCTCCCTCGCCGGCCCGCCGATCGTGCGCGCGTACGCCAACCTGCCGGAGATCCTCGCCGAGCTCCCGCCCCTCCTCGGCCAGGGCCGCGTCACCTCCACCGACGCCGCCCGCGCCGCGGAGGGCACGACCTTCGAAGCCTCCTGCTACACCGACCCGCTGGGCATCGAGCACATCACCGGCAGCCTCGCCGAGACCATCCGCCACTTCGGCGCCTGGGACGCCGCCGGGGCCAACGGTGTCCAGCTCCGCTTCACCACGAAGTACGATGCGGTCGAGCCCCTGCTGACCCTCCCCCACACCCGCCGCACCCGCATCCGCTTCTCCCTCAACGCGAAGGGCACGGAGCGCTTCGAAGGCGGCGCGCCGCGCGTCGCGAACCGCCTCGCCGCCATGCAGCGGATGGCCCGGGCGGGCTACCGCATCGGCCTGACCATCGCCCCCATCATCCCCGTGCCCGGCTGGGAAGCGGCCTACGACGCGCTCTTCGCCGACTGCGCTGCGGCGCTCGACGGCGTGCCCGAGCCCGACCTGACGGTCGAACTCATCACCCACCGCTTCACCGAAGGTTCGAAGAAGGTGCTGGACGGCTGGTACCCCGGTTCCGCGCTCGAGATGGACCCGGACCAGCGCAGCCGGAAACTCACGAAGTTCGGTTCCGCCAAGTACGTCTATCCGAAGGCGACGATGGCCGACCTCCGCCGCGCGCTGGAAGCGTCCGTCGCGCGCCACCTCCCGGCGGCGCGCATCCTGTACTGGACCTGATCTCCGGAGACGCTTGGCGATCACAGAAGAGGCTCGGTGTCAGGCTCCGTCGAGCCCTCCTCAGGTGGCGGCCAGGGTCGCCCTACGTCGCCCGCCCCGGCCCGTCGGCGCTGGGCAACCGCCCGTCGGGCGTGTAGCGGTCCACCGCGTCGGGGAGTTCGCGCGTGAGCCGCGCGATGATCTCCTCGCGCGGCAGCCCAGTCTGCCGCGTCAGCGCGTCCAGCGTGTCGCCGCCGATCGCCGTCTCGACCTGGGCGGGCGCCACCGCGCGGTTCGGCCCATGCGCCACCCACGACTCGGCGGCGTCGCCGTGCCCGACCTGCCGGAAGCGGTCCACCAGATCGCGGATGCCCTCGGAAAGGAAGCCACCGATGCCGCCCGCGCCCGTCACCCCGGCCGTTGCTCCGGCGGTTGCCGACGCTCCGGCCGCCGACGGGCCGTTCGGGTCCGGTGCGTGGCCGCCGGTCAAGTTGCCGAGCATCTCCCCCAGCTTGTCGCGGTTCTGGTAGCCGGCGACGGCCAGTACGCCGAGCAACGCGGTCATGGACGGAAAACCCCGGGCCATCGGACACCTCTCATTCTTCGCCGACGACAACTCCCACCGCGGCGCGGGGTTCCCTGGCGGTCTTCTTTACCCCGACCGACCTGTCCCTCCCTCCACCGCCCCGTCCGATGCCGAACGCGCCCCGCGCCGAGCCGCAACGGAGGGAGGGACCGCGCCCTACATCCCCGCACGGTGCACGACGCGCCCTTCCACAACCGTCATCAGCGCCCGCGTCTCCCGGATCCGCTCCGGCTCCACCGTCAACAAGTCCTGGGACAGCACCACCAGGTCCGCCCGCTTCCCGACCTCGATGGACCCCAGCTCCTCCTCCGCCCCCAGCAGAGCCGCCGTTCCGCGCGTGTAGATCCGCAGCGCCTCCGCCGCCGTGATCGCCTGCTCAGGCCCCAGCCGGTATCCCGCCAGCGTCCCGCGCGTCACCATCCACCACATCGACTGGAACGGATCGCCCGGCACCACCGGCGCGTCCGTCCCGCCCGCCGTCTGGATCCCCGCATCCAGGATCGCGCGGATGGGGATGGAATAGGCGGCCCGCTCGTCGCCCCACCACCGCCGCTGGTTGTGCCCCAGCAGCACCGGATGGTTCTGCACCGTCGCCATGATGCCAAGGCGCGCCATCCGCGACAGCGCCTCCGGCGTCGGCAGGAAGATGTGCATCACGTTCCAGCGTAGGTTCCGGACCGGCCCCAGTTCCCCGTCCACCCGCTCGTAGAGCCGCGTGATCAGGTCGATGGTCGCATCGCCCACCGAATGCGTATGGAACTGCATCCCCGCGCGGTGCACGGCGCGCAGGCCTTCCAGCATCTCCTCCTCGCCGCCCGCCGGCAGCAGCAGGATGCCGCGGTATCCCGGATTCGTCTGCTCGCCCGGCACGATGCGGTACGGCTCGGTCATCCACCCGCCCTCGACGCCGCCATCCAGCAGGAACTTGATGCCGGCGGGCCGCACCATCGGGTGCTGCGGCCAGTCCCGCTGCGCCGCGATGCCGCGCTCGATGCTCTCCCGGTTCAGCCCGCGCCAGGCCACCCAGGCGCGCAGCGTCATGCGGTTGTCGTCACGCAGTTGCCGGTAGATCGCGGCCTCCGGCCCCATGATCCCCGGCTCGAAGATGCCGGTGATGCCGAGCCCGTTCAGCTCCCGCATCGCCTCGACCATCAGCCGCGCCTGCTCCGCCGCCGGCGGGGGCGGCGGCAAGGCCCGCCGCGCGATGGAAATCGCGCCGGCGATCAGCAGCACCCCCGTCGGCTCCCCGTCGTCGCGCCGCACGATCACGCCACCCGTCGGCTGCGGCGTGTCCCGCGTGACCCCGGACCGCGCGAGCCCCTGGCTGTTCACCGTCACCACGTGCCCGCCGCGCGGGATGAAGACGGGATTGTTCGGGGAAACCGCATCCAGTTCCCACCGCGTCGGCAACCGCCCTTCCGCCAGCAGGCTCTCGTGCCAGAGCGACGAGGCGATCACCCACTCTCCCGGCGGCGTCGCCGCCGCGCGCTCCCCGATCAGCTGCACGACGTCCGCGATGGACCGTGCGCCGAGCAACTGCACCGTCGGCGCGTTCATCGCGTACCCGTGCAGGTGCAGGTGCGCGTCCATCAGCCCCGGGATGACCGCACGGCCGCCCAGATCAAGCGTCTCCCGCGCCCCCATCCGCTCGGCCTCCGCGCCGAGCGCGACGAAGCGCCCGTCCCGGACCGCGACGGCCGTCGTGGTGGTCCCCGCGCGATCCACGGTGTGCACGCGCCCGTTGCGCAGCAGCAGGTCCGCCGGCTGCGCCAGCGCCGGCAGGGCCAGGACCGCCGGCGCCAGCGCGACGAGCGCCGTGAGGAGAAGCCGCCGCATCCTCAGCCCACCGCCACCGTCGCGTCGCGCAGCACCAGCCGCCCCGGCAGGTCCGGCACGGGGTCCGGCGCCAGAGTCAGCCGCCCCTCCACCTCCACCGTCACGTAGGGCGATGCGATGTGCGGCGCGTCCGGTGCATGCACCGCGACGACACCGACCGGCCAGTCATGCGTCAACCCGCAGAGCTGGCAGGGCGCGACGCTCGTCTCTGCCAGCACGAACCAGCCCGGTGCATGGCTCGGCACCGGCATCGGATAGCCGCGCAGCGCCACGCGCCGCCCGTCCAGCCCCCGTGCCAGCACCGACGGCGCCTCGCCCGCCGCGTCGTACAGTCCCCGCAACGGCGTCGTTCCGCGCGCCGCGGCCGTGCGCCCCGCCGCCAACCCGACACAGGCCAGCAGCCCCGCGCGACGCCCGATCCGCTTCCCGTTCATGCGACGCTCCCCATCCCTGCGGCGGGAAGCCTACACCGGGGCCACACGCCCCACGCCAGCGGAAAGCGACGACGGTTCACTTCACGCGTGCGCGCAGATGCGTGAACCCGCGGAACCGTGCACGCCGCGCCCGCACCGGCACTTCCGTCAGCGCATAGCCCGGGAACCGCGCCAGGAACGCCGCCAAGGCGATCCGTCCCTCCATCCGCGCCAGGTTCATCCCCACGCACATATGCGCCCCGCCCGCGAAGGCCAGGTGGCGGTTCGGCTGCCGCGCCACGTCGAAGCGCTCGGCGTCCTCGAACCGCGCGGGGTCCCGGTTCGCCGCGCCGATGCAGAGCGTCAGCAGGGTGCCCGCCGGCGCCATCACGCCACCGACGTCCGTGTCCGCCGCCACCCGCCGGTTCCCCAGCTGGTTCGACGACTCGTACCGCAGCACCTCCTCGATCGCGGTCGGCATCAGCGACGGATCACCCAGCAGCCGCGCGCGTTCGTCAGGAAAACGGTGCAGCAGTTCCAGCGCGTTGCCGATGAGGTTCGTCGTCGTCTCGTGCCCCGCATTCAGCAGGAAGATGCACTGGTGCAGCAGCTCCTTCTCCGTCAGCCGCTCGCCATCCTCTTCCCCCTGGATCAGCCGCGTCAGCACGTCCGTCGCCGGATCGCCCGGCGCCACGCGACGCCGCGTCACCAGTGTCCGCAGGTAAGCCAGGAACTCCGCCACCGCGGCATTCCCCCGCGCCTCCTGCTCCGGCGTCAGCCGCGGCTCAAGCGCGCCGAGGATCGCGAGCGACCATTCCCGCAACGGCCCCCGCTCTTCCACCGGCACCGCCAGCAGGTTGCCGATGACCTCGATCGGGATGGCCGCCGCGAAGTCCTCGATCAGGTCCACGGAACCCTTCTCCGCCAACCCGTCCAGCAGCCGGTCCACCAGCGCACGCAGCCCCGGCTCCATCGCGTTCAGGGCCCGCGGCATCAGCGCCCCCTGGATCAGACGCCGCACCCGCGTGTGCAGCGGCGGATCGTTGAAGACGAGCGACGTCGTATGGTGCTCGAACAACGGGCCGTCCCCGTATTTCGGCCCGAACTCCGCCTGCTTGTCGGATGAGAAGGCCCGCGTGTCCCGGTACACCCGGTCCAGCTCCGCCCAGCGCGTCAGGAACAGCGACCCGTCGGGCATGCGGTGCACCGGGTCCCGTTCCCGCAGCGCGCGATAGATCGGGTACGGGTCCGCGTAGAACCCATCATCCAGGTGCCCGAGGTCGAAGGCTTCGACGGGATCGGGCGGTGTGGCCAGGGCGCTCATCCCCCGACGATACGCCGATCCGCCTGCAGGTCACGCCGCCCCGCACACGCCGCCCGGCCCTTGCCACCCCCGCCGGAACCGGCGACCCATCGCCCATGTCCCCCGCCAAGCCCCGCCGCGGCATCGGCTCGCTCGAGACCGGCCTGCGCGTCCTGGCCGCCCTCGGCGACGCGGGCCGGGCAACGACCCTCTCCGACGTGGCGCGCCGCTCCGGCCTCTCCCCCTCCGCCGCGCACCGTTACCTCGCTTCCCTCGTCGCCGCGGGCTTCGCGACGCAGCCGCAGGGCGGGTCCCTCTACGACCTCGACTCCGCCACGCTCCGCATCGGCCTCGCCGCCCTCTCCCGCATCGCACCGCTCGATCGCGCCGACGCCGCCCTCCGCACGATGGTGGAGGCCACCGGCCGCACCGCCATGATCTCCGTCTGGGGCGATGCCGGCCCCACTGTCGTCCGCTGGATCGCCGGCACCCCGCCGGTCCTGACCACCCTCTCCCTCGGCTCCGTCCTCCCGCTCCTGCGCTCCGCCACCGGCCGCGTCTTCCTCGCCTACGGCGACGCACCGGCCATGGACGCCGAGGCCGCCCGTGCCCTCGCCACTGACCGCGCGGGCACCTCGCCCGACATCGCCGCCCTCCGCGCCGCCGTCCGGACCGAGCGCCTGGCCCGGGTCGAGGGCGAACTCATCCCTGGCCTGCGTGCCCTCGCCGCCCCGGTCTTCGACGCCGGCGGCCGCCTCGCCCTCGTGGCGACCTCCATCGCGACCGCCGCCACTGACCCGGCAGGCGACCCGCTTGCGGCAGATGCCCTGCTCGATGCCTGCCGCACCGCGACGGAGGCCGTGGGCGGAACCTGGCCCTGAGGTGACGTGGGGGGCCCGCGCCGCGCCCCCCGACCTCGCCTGACGCCCCCGTTCTCGCCTGACGTCTGCGCGCCGACCTGCCACGGCGTGTCAGGCGCGCCTTCCTGGGCTCGCCGTGCTGGGCCCGCCGGGCCAAGCGCGACGCATCGGGTATGGCGAAGGCGGCGTGACGGCGCGCAGCACTCCCGACGGCCGGCCTTCCCACATGACGAACCCCGGACGAACCGGTGCGCCCGGCGTTACGCCCCGGCCCCCGCCCGAGACACCGCCCGTTGGACACCTACATCCTCCTCCTCGTCGCCCTCGGAGTCCTGATCCTCCTGACCGCCTGGCTGCCGATGGTCTTGAAGGAGGCGCCGCTCTCCCTCCCCATCGCCTGCGTCCTCCTCGGCGCCGCCATCTTCGGCCTGCTGCCCATTCCCGGCCCGCCGCCCGACCCCATCGGCAACCGCGCGGCCACCGAGCGGCTGACGGAACTCGTCGTCCTCATCTCCCTCATGGGTGCGGGGCTGAAGATCGACCGCCCGTTCGGCTGGCGTGGCTGGGGCATCACCTGGCGCCTTCTCGGCCCGGGGATGCTCCTGACCATCGCGATGCTCGCGGTCCTCGCGCACCTCATCCTCGGCCTCGGCGCGGCCTCGGCCGTCCTGCTGGCCGCCTGCCTCGCCCCGACCGATCCGGTGCTCGCCTCCGACGTCCAGGTCGGCCCGCCCCGTTCGGGGGAGGAAGACGAAGTCCGCTTCGCCCTGACCTCCGAGGCCGGGCTGAACGACGGCCTGGCCTTCCCCTTCGTGCTCCTCGCCGTGATGCTCGCCGGCGGCGAGCGGGGCGGCGACGGCTGGTGGGGCTGGTTCACCTACGCCGTGCTCTGGAAGGTCGCGGCCGGCATCGCCGCTGGCTACGTCCTCGGCCGCGTCCTGGCCTGGACGACCTTCCGCATGCCGAACCGCGCGAAACTGTCCCGCACCGGCGCGGGCTTCGTGGCGCTCGGCATCACGCTGCTGGTCTATGGCGCGACGGAGAAACTCGGCGGCTACGGCTTCCTTGCCGTCTTCGTCGCCGCCCTCACCCTCCGCTCCGCCGAGCGCGGCCACGCCTACCACGAGAAACTGCACGACTTCGCCGAGGAGCTCGAACGCCTGCTGATGATGGCGCTCCTCGTCCTGCTCGGCGGCGCCGCCGCGGCGGGCGGGCTGCTGCACGCGGCGGATGGCTGGGTCGTCGCCTTCGCGCTCGCGGCCGTCTTCGTCGTGCGGCCGCTGGCAGGCTGGGTCGGGCTATGGGGCGCCGGCCGCCCGCCGGAGGAGCGGGCCACGATCGCCTTCTTCGGCATCCGCGGCCTCGGGACCTTCTACTACCTCGCCTTCGCGCTGGGCCACGCGGAGTTCGAGGAGGCGGGCACCCTCTGGTCCGCCGCGACCACCGTCGTCCTCGTTTCCGTCTTCCTGCACGGGACGACCGTGACGCCGGCGATGGCCTTCCTGGACCGTCGCCGCGGCGGCCAGCAGCTGGACCTGCCCCTGCCCGACCGCGCCTGACGCCGCGTCACCCCCGCCGCCTTACCCCCCCCGCGGCCTTACCCCCGCTGGCGCATCCAGCGGTGCCGCGTCCGCCACAGGTGCCAGGCATAGGTCCCGACCACCGCGAGGACGACGACGATCAGCAGCGGATCGAAGTACGGCTTCACCCGCTCCCAATGTCCCTCCAACAGCCACCCGGCCCCCATGAGCACGGCCGTCCACCCCATCGTCCCGAGCGTCGTCGCGACGTAGAACGTCACGCGGTGCATCTCCGCGATCCCCGCGGGCACCGAGATCAGCGTCCGCGGCCCCGGCAGGAAGCGGCACAGGAACACGGCCGGCAGCCCCCAGCGGCGGAACACCGCGGAGGCCTCCCGCACGTCTTCCCCGATCACGCCGAGGTAGCGCCCGTACCGGTCGGCGAGCGCCTCCACCCGCGCCTGCCCCACGGCCCGCGAGCCCTCGTACCAGAAGGCATTTCCCAGCACCGCGCCCGCGACGCCGGCCAGGTAGGTCGCGACCAGCGGCAGCTCCCCCGCGCCGCGTTGAAGCCGGCGACCGGCATGATCGCCTCCGACGGGATCGGCGGGAACACGTTCTCCGCGAACATCAGCAGGAAGATGCCGGGCACGCCGAGCTGCGCGACGATGCCGGCGACGGTCTCGAGCATGGGTCCCTATCCCGCGGCGTAGAGGGTGATCGCGACGCGCCGGCCGCGGACGTAGTTGAAGCCGTCGGTGGCCCCGATCGCGCGCGGCGACAGGCCGATCCGCGCCGCCTCGGCACGGAAACGTTCGGCCTGCCGCCCCTCGACCGCGACGGCGCGGCCGGGAGCCCCCGCGAGGAAGCGCGCCGCGCCCTCCCCATCCTGGATCAGGTTCAGCGCCGCGCCCGTCGCGAAGAGCATCGAGGGCTCGTGGTACCCCGTGATGCCCAGCCGCTCCGGCGGGACCCCGTTCGCCGCCGCCAGCGCCGCCACGCGGGTCGATACCCAGGGCGCGCGGAGATGCGGCAGCGTCCCTTCCAGCACCACCCAGTAGAGCGGGACGGAGAGCAGGGCCGCCGCCAGCACCGCACGCGGCCAAGCCGCGTCACGGATCGCGGTGGTGACGCCCCAGAGCAGCAGGGCCGCCGCGGGAAGCGCGAGGAGCGATGTCGGCAGCAGCGCCCGGTCCGCCACCACCGGCAGCGCGATGCAGGCCACCGCCAGCCCGATCCCCGTGCCCCAGAGCGAGGCCCAGCCCAGCCACGCCAGCCACCGCGGCGCGGCCCGGTGCAGCGGATCCGTCGCCCAGGCGCCCGCCAGCAGGAACAGCGCGGGATAGGCCGGCAGGACGTAATGCGGCAGTTTCGTCGCCACCGCCTCGAACAGCAGCCAGGTCGGAATCGCCCAGGCCAGCAGGAACCGCGTCGCGGGCCGCAGCCGGTTCGACCACGCATCGGTCACGGCGCGAAGCACGAGGAACGCCGCCGGGAAGGCCGCGATCCCGAAGCTCAGCAGGTAATAGCCCGGCGGCCCCCAATGCGCCTCCTCTCCCGATCCGACCTTCGCGAGCATGTCGTCGCCGATCGCCTGCGCGAAGAACCGCCCTTCCGTCGCGATGCCGATCGCGACGAGCCAGGGCAGCGCGCAGGCCAGCATCAGCGGCACGCCCCAGATCGGCCGCAGCGCCCGCAGCCAGGGCACGCCGCTGCGCCACCCCCGGTCCGCGACATACACGGTCACGCCCGCCAGCAGCGGCACCATCGGCGCGATCGGCCCCTTCAGCAGCACCCCCGCGCCCAGCGCCAGCCAGAACCACACCGCAGACCGCGTCCCGAAGGTCGCCGGCGAGAGATAGGCCCGCCCCATCAGCCCCATCGCCGCCACGATCGTCGCCAGCAGCGCCGCATCGGTTTTGGCGATGTGGGTCTCGACCACCAGCAGCATCGTCGCCGCCAGCGCCGCCGCTGCCAGGAACGCGGCCCGCCGCCCCACCAGCCCCCGCCCGAGCGAGAAGGTCGCGATCACCGCAAGCCAGGCCCCGATCGCCCCGGCCAGCCGATAGGCCCCGATCTGATCCCGCGCGGGCACCCCGACCGCCTCCAGCGCGTGCACGATGCCGGCCTGGGCCCAATGAATGCCGACCGGCTTCTTGTTCCGCTCGACCTCCCCGTTGCGGATGCGGACGTAGTCGGCCGTCTCGACCATCTGCCGCGTGGCCTGGGCGAAGCGGCTCTCGTCCCGGTCGCCCGCCGGGATGGTCCACAGGCCCGGCGCCCAGAGCAGGAGGCAGAGCAGGGAGAGCACCAGCCGGGGCCGCCGCGTCTCCGGCAGCCGGTCCAGCCAGCCGGCGAGCGGGAAGGGGGGCATGGGGGCGCCGTTTAGGCCAGGACCGGCGCGGCCGGAAGCGAGGGCTGGGGAATGCCGCCGATCCCGCCGCCGGTCACGGGCCGGTCCTCGCCGGGGAGGGACTTGTCCCGAATTCCTGGCCGAACTCCTGGCCGAGGTGCTGGCCGAGGTACTGGCGGGCGCGGGCTGGCCCGGACGCGGGGGCATGGGGCACGGCGCGTCGCCTGCGTCGCGGAGGCCGGTGCGGGGCGCTACAGCCCGGCGACGACCGCCTCGCAGACCCGGTCCGCCTGGCCTTCGTCGAGGTAGGGGTGCATCGGCAGGGACAGGATCCGCGTGCACAGCGCCTCGCTGACGGGAAGCGGCGGCGCATCGCGCAGGGCCGCGGCGTGGTGATCGCGATAGGCGGGCTGATGGTGCAGCGGCAGCGGGTAGTAGATCGCGGTCGGCACGCCCGCGGCCTTGCAGGACTCCTGCACACGCGCGCGCTGCGCCGCATCGGCCAGCAGGATCGAATAGAGGCCGTACGCGCTCTCCGCGCCGGCCAGGTCGGCCTGCACCTGCACGCGTCCGCGCAGACGCTCCCCGTACCAGACCGCAACGCGGGTGCGCGACGCCAGTTCATCCTCCAGCAACGGCAGCTTGCACAGCAGGATCGCGGCCTGGAGCGTGTCGAGCCGCCCGTTCATGCCGGTGCGCAGCACCTCGTAGCGCGTCTTGCCCTCGCCGTGGGTGCGGAGGGAGCGGTAAAGGTCCGCCTGCTCCGCATCGTCGGTCAGCAGCGCGCCGCCATCGCCGTAGCAGCCCAGCGTCTTCGTCGGATAGAAGGACAGCGCGGCGGCGCCACCCCAGGCGCCGAGCCGCTTGTTGTGGAGACGCGCGCCGAAGGCCTGTGCGGCGTCGTCCAGCGCGAACATCCCTTCCCGCGCGCAGATCGCCTCGATGGCCGGCCAGTCGGCGGGCAGGCCGAAGAGGTCCACGCCGATCACCGCGCGCGGCCGCAGGTTGCCTTCCGCCTTCACCAGCGCGACCCGCCGTTCCAGGTCCGCGAGGTCGATGTTGAAGGTGTGGGGGTCCACGTCCACGAAGACCGGCGTCGCGCCGAGCACGAGCGGCACCTCCGCCGTCGCGGTATAGGTGAACGCCGGCAGGAACACGGCATCGCCACGCCCGATCCCTTCCGCCATCATCGCGATCTGCAGCGCATCCGTGCCGGAGGACACGCCGACGGCGTGCGCGACGCCCGCGAAGGCCGCGAGCTTCTCCTCCAATTCCTGGCACTCCGGCCCCTGCACGAACCGGCCGGAATCGAGGACGGCGGCGATGCGCCGGTCCAGCTCCGCCCGGATCAGGTCCTGCTGCGCCCGCATGTCGAAGAGCGCGATGGGGCGGGTGGTCGGCATGTCCATGGCGCCGGGGTTTAGGCGCCCCACCCCCGCCTGTCCAAATCAAGCAGCGTTTCACGCCGCAACCCCGGCCCCTGCAAGCCGGCGGTCCGATCCCCTATACCGTTCCGCATCTGCGGAGTGTGAGGGGCCATGGCGGCGGACATCCTGATCGGCGGGGGGGATCGGCCCTGCGAATTGCTGCTCTCCCGCGCCAACCGACACGGCCTGATCGCCGGCGCGACCGGCACGGGCAAGACGGTCACGCTGCAATCGCTGGCGGAAGGCTTCTCCCGCGCCGGCGTCCCCGTCTTCGCCGCGGACATCAAGGGCGACCTCTCCGGCATGGCCGTGCCCGGCAAGCCCAACCCGAAGATGGAGGAACGCGCCCGCGCCATCGGCGTCCCCGACTACGCCTACGAGGCCGTGCCGGTTGTCTTCTGGGACGTCTTCGGGGAAGGGGGCCACCCCCTCCGCACGACGGTCGCGGAGATGGGGCCGCTGCTGCTGTCCCGCATGCTCGAGCTGAACGAGACGCAGGAGGGCGTGCTGAACATCGCCTTCAAGCTGGCCGACGACGAGGGCCTGCTGCTGCTGGACTTCAAGGACCTCCGCGCCATCCTGAACCATGTCGGCGAGCGCGCGGGCGACCTGCGGGAGGAGTACGGCCAGGTCGGCAAGGCGACGATCGGCACGATCCATCGAAAGCTCCTGCTGCTGGAGCAGGAGGGCGCAGAGAGCTTCTTCGGCGAACCCGCCTTGTCCCTGCAGGACCTGATGCTCGTCACGCCGGACGGGCGCGGGGCCGTCAACATCCTGGCCGCGGACAAGCTGATCCATTCGCCAAGGCTCTACGCCACCTTCCTGCTCTATCTCCTCTCCGAACTGTTCGAGGAACTGCCGGAGGCCGGCGACCTCGACAAGCCGAAGCTCGTCTTCTTCTTCGACGAGGCGCACCTGCTGTTCAACGACGCACCGCGCGTGCTGGTGCAGAAGGTGGAGCAGGTGGTGCGCCTCATCCGCTCCAAGGGCGTCGGCGTGTACTTCGTGACGCAGAACCCGCTGGACCTGCCGGCGCCGGTGCTGGGGCAACTGGGCAACCGCGTGCAGCACGCGCTGCGCGCGTTCACGCCCGCGGAGCAGAAGGCGGTACGCGCCGCCGCCGACACCTTCCGCCCCAACCCCCGCGTGAACGTGTCGGAGGCGATCACGGCGCTCGGCGTCGGCGAGGCGCTCGTCTCCACCCTGCAAGCCGACGGCACGCCGAGCATGGTGGAGCGCGCGAAGATCGTCCCGCCGCGCGGCCGCATCGGGCCACTGACGCCGGAGGAGCGGGCGGAGGTGATGCGTCGCAGCCCGATCGCGGGCCAGTACGACGAGGCGGTGGACCGCGAGAGCGCCTACGAAATGCTGGTCGGCCGCGCGACCGCCGCGCCGGCGAGCGGGCCGTGGCAGGGCACGCCGGCCCCCGTCCGCGCGAACGACCCCTGGGGCGGCCTGGCCCGCCCGCCGCGGCCGGCGCCGGAATCCGGTTCCTACCGCCGCCCGGACACCGCCCGCGTGCCGCAGACCGGCCGCGCCCGGTCCGGCGGCCCCTGGTCCGGCCCGGCGCCCGAGCCATCGAGCCCCTGGGGCGACGTGCTGGGGAGCGTCCTGACCGGCGACGGCCGCCGCGACGGCGCGCTGGACGCGCTGGCCAAGTCGGCGGCGCGGAGCATGGGGAGTTCCGTCGGGCGGCAGTTGGGGACGGCGGTGCTGCGCGGGGTGTTGGGGGCGATCAGGCGAAGGTAGATCGCGTTCTTTCTGACCGCGGGCGCCGGCGACTTTGCGGCCCGTCTTGCCCGCCTCTCACGACCGCACGGCCATTGGGTCGAGTGTCGCAGGAAGCATCGTGCTGCTTCCAATCTTCGTGGTCTGTATGCAGACCGAGAACGCCGTAAAATGGCGATCAGGCTGCGCCTCGAACGATGTGTGTCCAAGTGGAACGCGAGGACGCCTTAATCCCACCGATGGACCAACTCGACTCGGCGGTTCTGCGGCTCCGGTATGCCCACTCCGGTCGGTACAAGCGGGCGCGTCGCCCCGAACGCGACGAGGCGCAAACGGCTTCTGGATACCCCACGAGCGGAGATGGCCGCCGCAACGGCTTCGACACGGCGTCGACTCAGGCCTTCTGCCTCCGGCTCCGATAAGTCCGAATGTCCTGCCATCTCAATACGGGCCGACCCGGGCCGGTTTGCAAGAATGAGAACGGCCTCGTCTGCGAACTGCATCGAACGTTCACTGAGCGCGATGCTGTTCCAATCGAAAAAGAACAGGAGAAATGAACCAGACACCCTCGAGATAACGCCGGAAGCCGCGAGGGGAAGGGAGGAACGGGCGCCTGCGCGGTGAACCGTGGCAACCAGTGACGCGGCGGCGGACAGCGCGAGGCCGCGCCGCCCGATCCTCACGCCCGCCCCGCCACCGGCACATTCGGCGCATGCTCGAACTCCGGCACCATCCGCCCCAGCCCCACCAGCGCCAGCCGCGCGTTCCCGCCCCGCGCCGCCGCCGCGATCTCGTCGATCGCGCGCCCGACCAGCGCCGCGTCCGACGTCCGCGGCTTCGCCACCAGCAGCCCGGCGTATTGCGTGGGCCGCGGCGGCTCCTGCCCGTGGAACAGCTCCTCGAACAGCTTTTCCCCGGGCCGCAGCCCGGTGAAGCGGATCTCCACATCCTCGTCCGGGCGCAGCCCCGCCAGCCGGATCATCCGCCGCGCCAGGTCCACGATCTTCACCGGCTTGCCCATGTCGAGGACGAAAATCCCGCCCTCCCGCAGTTCGGGCGGCTGATCCTCCCGGTCCTCCGCCCCGACGACGGAGGCCTGCAGCACCAGCCCCACCGCCTCCCGCACCGTCATGAAGTAGCGGCGCATGTCGGGATGCGTGACGGTCAGCGGCCCGCCGCGCTCCAGCTGCCGCCGGAACAGCGGCACGACGGACCCCGTGGAGCCCAGCACGTTCCCGAACCGCACGGTCACGCAGCGCATCGGCACGTTGGACGCGCCCGAAGCGACGCTCCCCTGCCGCGCGGCCACATCCAAGGCCTGGCAATACATCTCCGCCAGCCGCTTCGTCGCGCCCATGACGGAGGTCGGGTTCACCGCCTTGTCCGTCGAGATGAAGACCATCGCCCGGCACCCGTTCGCCCGCGCCGCGTCGGCGACGACGCGCGTGCCCAGCGCGTTCGTCAGCAGCCCTTCCGACGGATCGTTCTCCACCATCGGCACGTGCTTCAGCGCCGCGGCGTGGAAGACGAGTTCCGGCCGCACCTCCTCCATCAGCCGCCGCACCCGCGCCTCGTCGCGGATGTCGGCCAGCACGGCACGGCGGGGAACGCCGGGATGCCGCTCCGACAATTCCAGGTCGATCTCGTAGAGCGCGAATTCCCCGTGATCGAGCAGCACGAGGTTCGCCGGCCCCAGCGCCGCGATCTGCCGCGACAACTCGGACCCGATCGTGCCGCCAGCGCCGGTGACCAGCACGCGCCGTCCCTGCACCAGCCGCGCCATGCCTTCCCGATCCAGCGGCACCTGCGGGCGGTCCAGCAGTTCCTCGATGGACACGGGCCGCAGGTCCATCCGCTTGGCCGGCCGCGCGGTTCCGTCGGGCCGCGCCTCCGCGGGGTCCAGTTCCGTCACGCGCGGCGCGCGGCGCACCGGGATGCCGTGCCGGTCCGCCGCGTCGAGCAGCGCGCCCAGCGCCTCGCCGGACAGGGCGGGGTCCGTCAGAATCAGCAGCCCGGGCAGCCGCCCCTCCGCCCGCAGCGCGTCGAGCACCGCCCCCGCATCCTCCGCCGCCCCCAGGATCGGCACGCCGAGGATACGCCGCCCCGTTGCCCGGGCCCGCGGCGCCAGGATCCCCGTCACGCGGTAGCCCGGCCCCCGCTGCGCCGTCAGCGCGCGGATGAAGAGGTCCGCCGTCTCCCCCGACCCCGCCAGCACCACCGGCTGCGGCGGGCCGGAGGCCTCGGGCCCCGTCCGGTGCGCGTGGCGGATGCGCCCGGCCAGCCGCGCCCCGCCCAGCAGCGCCGTCAGCACGCCGGCATGCAGCAGCGGGAAGGCCCCGTTCGCCGGCTGCCACCCGAGCAGGCCAGAGGCCGCGACCGCCCAGAACAGCAAGGCCGCCGCCCCCGCCGCGCCCATCAGCGGCAGGAAGTCCGGCAGCCCGACATAGCGCCAGTATTGCCGCGGCAGCCGCAGGGGCAGCGCCACCGCCAGGAACGCGACCGTCGCCGCCGCCAGCGCCGGCACCCACCACGCCGCCGGCGGCGATCCGCCGACGCCGGACAGGACGAGCGCTGCCGGCAGCGCCGCCGCCGCCAGCGCCAGGTCCAGCGCCAGGTTCAGCAGGATGCGGGGCGGCGCCATCACCCCCGCGTCCTTCGCCGGCGCTCCCTTGGGTCCTTCCGCCGCGCGGAGCATCTCCCAGGCCGCGGGGTCGCGGTCCGGCTGCCGCGGCGCGAAGGGCACGTGCCGCGCCGCCGCGTTGAGCAGCCGCAGGCGCCCGGGCGGCGTCGTGGCGACCTCGCCCTCGACGGGCGGCTGCGCCAGGAAGCCGGCGATCCGGTCCGGCAGCTTCGCGGTAGTGGACAGGTTGGCCTCGGCCAGCAACCGCGGCGCGTCCGGACGGGGGCGGGCGCCGGGTCGGCGGACGCAGCCTCCCCGGCTTCGAGACGTCGGGCTTCGCGACGTCCGGCATCGCCACAGGGCCCGCCGGCATGGCGGCGTCCAGCGCCGAGATCAGGGGGATCGGCGCGCTGCCGGCGGCGGAGGGCACGGCCGGCTCCGGTCGCGACGGCGCCCCGAACCGCATGGCCGGGCCGGAGGGCGGCGGCATCGCCGCGTCCAGCGCCGCGCGAGGGGGCGGGAAGCCCCGGCACGGGTGCCGGCCGCGGCGCATGGGCGGGACGGGGGGCCACGGGGCCGGATTCCGTCGGCGCCCCGGCGGGGGCGGCATCCCGCGCCTTCGGCATCGCCGCCTCGAGCGCCGCGAAGAGGGCGGGGACCCCGGCGGGCGCCGCCCCCGCGGGCGAGGTGGCCCGACCCGCCGGCAGGCCAGGCGCGGGTAGCCGGTTCTCAGGCGAACGGTCAGCGGGCAAGCGGTTCGCGGGCCGGTGGTCCGCAGCCGAAGAGGACGCGGGCGCAGCGGACGCGGGCGAAGCGGACGCGGGCGAACGGTCCGCCGGCGCAGAGGTCGCGGGCGGCAAAGCGTCGGCCGCAGCGCCCGGCGGAATCGGAGCGCCGCCGGATGGGCGGGGCAGGGCGGCCGGTCCCGCCAGACCCGTCCCCGGGCCGGGGTGCGGCAACATGCCAGGGGCGGGCGCGAGCGGTTCGCGTGCCGCACCATCCCCCTCGGCGGCATCGCCGCCTCCAGCGCGGCGAAGAGGGCGGGCATGTCCCGCGCCGCGGCCGGAACGGCGGCCGGCACCTGCGGTGGCGGTTCGGTCGGCATGCGGGCCGGCGGCGGCGCCGGACTCCCCCGGGTGCTGTGGCGCCGGGCGCGGCGGACCGCTGCACCGCGCCGGCCGGCGGCGGCGGTGCGGCGGCCGCGACGGGAAGGGGCCGCGTAATCACGTCAGGCGCTCCGACGCCCGCAGGATCCGCCGCCGTCCGCACCTGTTTCTCGGCAACCCGCCCGGATGCGTCGGGCAGGGTGGCCGGTACGGCGCCCGGTTCGGCGGCGCCGGGCGGCGGCGGCTCGGGGGCAGGGAGGACAGCGGCCGGACGAAGGATTTCCGGATCGGTCGCGCGCGCCGCGGCCGCCTCGCCGCCGGACCGGGCCAGGGCCACCGCCTCGGGTCCCGGCGCCGCGACCGGCGGGGACGGGGGAGCCGCCGCGGCGGGCCTGGCGACGGCCACCGGCTCGGTCGCCGGGGCGACGGTCACGGCGGGGAAGACCGCCGGTTCGGACCCGACCGGGGCAAGGGTCACGGCAGGGGCGGCTGGCGACGGCCCGGATTGGCCGGCAGGCCGCGCCGCGGGGCCCTTCTGGGCGGGCTGCCCGACCCCGCCCGGCAAGGGCACCAGTTCCCGGTAGAGCCGGACCAGCCGCTCCGCCTCGGTGTTCCAGGAGAAGCGTCCGAGAGCGGCGCGGCGCCCGTTCTCCCCCAGCTCCTGCCGCAGCGCCGGGTCGGACAGCGCCTTCACGGCCGCCGCGATCGCCTTCGGGTCCGTCGTGTCCACCAGGACTCCGCAACCGGCCTCCCGCACCACCTCGGCGACTTCCTCGGCGAAGGCGGGGACGATGACGGGGATGCCGGCGACCATGCAGTCGAACAGCTTGTGCGGCAGCGCGAGGCGGTGGTTCTCGATCCCCGGCTGGAAGAGCACGAGGCCGATATCGGCCCGCCCGGCCGCCATCCGCACCGCCTCGTCATGCGGCATCCAGGCATGGCCCTCGATGCGGTCGGCGACGCCGAATGTGACGGTCGCCTTGCGGAACTCCTCCTCCGACCCGTCGGTGAAGCGGCCGATGAGCAGCAGCCGCGTGTCCGTCGGCAGCAGGCGCAGCGTCCGCAGCATCTCCATCGCGCCCCGGGAGTGCCCGAGGGCGCCGAGGTGGACGAGAGTCACCGGCCCGGCCCGGTGCTGCCGCGGCTCCACCGGCACCGGCGCGGCGTAGTTCCGCACCGGCACGATGTCGGAGACCCGCGGGAAGGCGTCGGCCAGCCCGTCCTTCGCGACGATGACGGCATCCGCACGCTGCGCCACGCGCCGGCACATCCGCCGGATGGCCCAGCGCGCCAGGCCGCGGAAGGGCCGCCAGACCCGGTGGTCCAGGCGGGACGGGTAGTGCTCGTGCACGTCGAGCACGGCATAGGCGCCGGTCCGCCGGGCGACGCGGATGGCGGCGAGCCAGGAATCCGGCTCGTGCGCATGCACGACGTCCGGCAGCAGCGCCTCCGCCCGCTTCGCGAGCGCCTTGATGCCGCGGTAGCGCGCCACCCAGCCATAGGCGCGGGGGAAGGTCCTGATCTTGACCCCCTGCACGCTGTCCGGCGCGCGGCCGCCATCCTCCGGCTCCGGGCAGAGGTGGATGACCTCCCAACCCGCGGCGGCCAGCGCGGCTCCTTCCTTCGCGACGATGCGGACGTCGGCCGGCGGATGCGCCGAGGACAACATCAGCACCAGCGGCGGGGCGAGGGCCGGGGCAGGCGAGGCGCCGGGAGGCTTGGCCGATCCGTCGCTCACGTCAGGCGCTCCGCAGCCCAGGCGCGGGTTCGTTTCGTCCATGGGCCATCTGCCGAGATCCCCCGAGGGAGGCGCGCGCCGTGACGGTCCGCCGGAGGGTGGTCGCCCGATGCCCCCGATCATGCCCCCGAACATGGCCCCGGGCGCCCGGACGGGCCGTCGTGGCCCGAGCGTTGCGGCCATGCGGGCCGGGCGTGGCCCATCGTCCTGCCGCGCCCACGGGGCGGGCGGCAGAGGGGCGGGCGTGGCGACCGCGGCGGTTCACGGATCCGATCTGCGTCAGGAGATTCACCCTTTACTACTTCCTTTTGCCATGGCCGGCCGGACCTCCGAAAGTCGCCACACGGCCAGGGCGGCGCGCCGGGCGCGGGTGCCGTGACGCCGCGGCCACGGCACGCCCGTTTACCGTCCCGGCCCCCGCCCGGACGTCCCTCGTCTCCCCCTCCGGGGTGGCTCATCGCACGCTTCCCCAATGCGGCCTGCCTTTGCGGGCCGCGAGCCCTCCGGGCCCGCTGCTCCAGTCTCGATACGGCCGAGTGTCCGAGCCGGACCGAGCGGGCGGCAACCTCAACGGCGTCACGCCCTCGGCCCATCGGCGGAGACCCGGCTGGCCACGGAGTCCCGCGCTGCCGGCCGCGCGACCCCCTCCACCACCCGGCAGAGCCGCGCCGCCTGCAGCCGTCGGTCCCACCGCGTGACCGCCTGCGCCCGCGCGGCACGGCCCATCGCGGCGCGCCGGGCCGGATCGGCAGCCAGGCCCGCGAGCGCCGCAGCGAGCGCGCCCGCATCGCCCGGCGGCACGGCGATGCCGGACGGCCCGTCCTCCACGATCCGCGCCGCTCGGCCCGGCACGTTCGTCACGACGGGACGGCCCGCGGCCAGCCCGTCCATGAGCTTGTTGGGCGCCGTCCACTCCGCGAAGCCGGGGATGGGGGCGAGGCAGTGCAGGGCGACGCCGCTCCCCGCCAGCAGGGCCGCGATCGCCGGCTTGGGCAGGGGATCGAGGAAGGTGACGTTCTCCAGCCCGCGCCGCCGCGCCTCGACGACCAGCCGCGGCTTCTCGCCGCCTTCGCCGACCAGGACGATCCGCACGCGCCGCTCGCCGCGGTCCCGCAGCGCGGCGGCGGCGTCGAGCAGGGCATCCAGCCCGTTCGCGCGGCCATGCGCGCCGGCATAGGTCGCGAGCATCTCCCAGGATTGGGCCATCGCCGGCCGCCAAGATGGGATCTGGGGCCCGAAGAGGCCGAGGTCGCACCCGTTCGGCACGACATGGACCCGCGCGGGATCAGCGCCATGCGCGACGGCCGTCTCCGCCATGCCCTCGGTGAGGGCGACCACGGCAGCGGCGTGGCGGCATGCCGCGTCGGCCAGCCGATCCATCGCCCGCAGCACCGGGCCCGGTACCGCCCCGTCCGGCCAGGCCTCGGACAGGGCGCGGGGCAGTTCCGGCCAGGGGTCGCGGATCTCGAAGACGAAGGGGATCCGCGCCAGGCGGCGCGCCGCCAGCGCCGGCAGCGCCACCGTCAAAGGCGTGGAGGAGGCGAGGACGACATCCGGCCCCTCCCGCAGCGCGAGGTGCGTGGCCGCGATGGCGTAGCGCAGGAAGGCCGCGGCGCGGCGCGGGAGGGACTGGTCGTTGCCGTAGGCGATGGGGAATTCGACCACCTCGAAGCCGCCGGGCACCGGGCCGCGCCGGCGGCCACCGCCCACCCTCTCGCCCAGCCCCGTCTCGGCACCGGCATAGCGGCCGCAGGCGAGGGTGACCCGGTGGCCGCGCGCCGCCAGTGCCACGGCCATGGCGTGGGCGCGCGTCGCGGTGGAGCCCCCGGCCCCGAATAGTGCTGGTGCAGGTAGAGGATGCGGAGCGGGGCCGGCCGCTCCTCCTCCGGCGTCGCGTCCTCAGCGTCCAAGCCGGTCCCGCCGCGGTGCGACGGCCTGCCCCGGCCCGCCGGGCCGCCCGACCGGCGGCCCAACCGGCGGCGCGACCGGCGGCCCGGGCACGCGCTGCCGCTTCGCCGGGCCGAAAAGAGTGCAGCACGCGACGGCCCGGGCGGCAGCGCCGCGCCGCCCGGCGGCGCCCCGGCGCGGCGCGGCGCCGTGCGTCAGTGCCAGAGCGCCCGGATCGCCTCGACGACCCGCGCCTGCTCCGCCCCGGACATCGCACCGGAGGGCAGGCACAGACCACGTTCGAACAGGCCGGCCGCGACCTCGCCGCCGACGACCGACGCGCCGCGGAAGGCGGGCTGGAGGTGCAGCGGCTTCCAGACCGGCCGGCTCTCGATGCCCGCGGTGTCCAGCGCCCGGCGCACCGCCTCCCGGTCCGGGCCGAGGGCGGGGTCGAAGAGCGCGACGGACAGCCAGCGGGTCGAGCGGCACCAGGCCGGCTCGGGCATGAAGGTCACGCCGGGCAGGTCGGACAGGCCGGCGACGTAGCGCTCGAACACCGTCCGCCGTGCGGCGACGCGGATGCCGAGCGCCGCGACCTGCGTCAGCCCGACGGCCGCGAGGACGGAGGAGAGCCCGTAGGAATAGCCCGTGGTCTCGTGCTGGTAGTGGGCCGCCGGGTCCTTCGCCTGCGACGCCAGGTGCCGCGCGCGGGCGATCAGCCCGGGGTCGGATGAGGCGAGCGCCCCGCCGCCGCCGGCCGTGACAATCTTGTTCCCGTTGAAGGAGAAGGCGGCGAGCCGCGCCCCGATCCCGCGGGACGGCCGCGGAGCGTGGCGCCGAGGCTCTCGGCGGAATCGCTCAGCACCGGCACGCCCCAGCGGTCGCAGGCCGCGACGATCGCGTCGAGGTCGGCGCAGCCGCCGTAGAGGTCGGCCGGCACGACGACGCGCGGCAGCTTCCCGACCCGCGCCGCACGCGCCAGCGCGTCCCGCAGCAGGTCGGGGTCCAGGGTCCAGGAATCCGGCGAGACGTCGAGGAAGGTGATCTGCGCGCCCATCTGCGCCGCCGGGGCGATCGTCGCGACGAAGGTGAAGGTCGTCGTCCAGACCGCCTCGCCGGGCTCCAGGCCGAGGACACGGTAGCCCAGGTGCAGCGCGGCGGTGCCGGAGGCGACGGCCGCGACGTGCGGGATGCCGCAGGCCTCCGCGATCGCCTCCTCGAAGCGGGTGGGGACGGGGCCGGCCGGGGCGAGCCAGCCCGCCTCGAGCGTTTGGCCGAGCGCGGCCAGTTCGCCGCCGGTCAGCTGGGGCGGCGAGAGGAGGATGCGGTCGCGCCGCGGCGCCCCGGCCGGATGGAGGGGGAAGGCAATCACGCGGGTCTCGGCAGGGTCGGCCGCAGGGGTGAACCGCAAGGCCATCTGGCGCCCTCATCCTCACGACTTCGTGAAAGTGCTGACGAATGGGTGTGCCGGCAAGAGGCCGCTCAACCTTTGATTAACATTTTCTGGTTCTTCGCACGTTTTCGTTGGTCCGACCCCTGCCGTGGCACAGCAACCCGCGCTGCTCCGCCGGCAGCAACGGGGGCATCGTCGCATGCCCCGCCGCGCTCACGCCCGCCCCGCGCAGCACCACGAGGAGAGAGCCGAGGACGGCCCGGAGGTCGGCAGCGGGCGTGACGCCCTCGGCGTATCGCGCGTCCCATTCCAGGCGCTCCGTCCAAGGAACGGCATTGCGGCCGCGCGCCTGGGCCGCCCCCGCCAGCCCCGGCCGGACCGGAGCCGCGTCGCCTCCCGCGCGGAGTAGAGGGGCAGGTACTCCACCGGTAGCGGGCGCGGCCCGACGAGGCTCATCTCCCCCCGCAGCACGTTGACGAGCTGCGGCACCTCGTCGAGCGCCGTGGCGCGGAGCGCGCGGCCGAGAGGCGTCAGCCGGTCGGCATCCGGTTCGCCGGCATGGGCCGGGGGCCGCATGGTGCGGAGCTTCAGCAGCGTGAAGGGGCTGCCGCCCCGCCCGGCGCGGACCTGCCGGAAGAGGATCCCCGGCCCGTCCGCCGCCCGCAGGATGAGCGCCGCCGCGGCGAGGACGGGCGCGAGCAGGACCAGCAGGATGGAAGCCCCGACGACGTCGAGCGTCCGCTTTCCCCAGCGTGCGTACCAGCTCCCGGCTTCAGCCATGCCGGGGCGCGGCGGTGAGGCCCGGCGACAGCGCCAGTCCGAGCGCGAACCAGGCCATGCGGTTGCCGAGGTCGGTCGAGACCATGATCCCGATCGCGACCGGCAGCACCAGCGCGACGAGCCGCGCCGCGTCGCCCGGGGGCAGGTGGCGGATCCGGGCCAGCAGCACCGCGGCGCCGCCCCCGAAGGCCCCGAGCCAGAGCAGAAGGCCCGGCAGCCCGGCCTCCGTCAGGGCTTCGAGGGCGTGGTTGTGGGGGTAGAGGCCGCGCCGCTCGCCGCTGCCCGAGGCGATCGTGAAGGCGCCGGTGCCGAGGCCCCAGGGCGCCGCATCCCCGGCCCAGCGCAGCGCCTCTCCCCAAAGGATCGGTCGGGCGGAGGCAGCCACGCCCTCGCCCGTGAAGCGCTCGAGGGTGCGCAGCCCCTCCGCGGCCTGCGGGTTCAGCGCGAGCAGGCCGAGCGCGACCGCGAGCCCCGCGAGGCAGAGTCCCGCCCACCCGACCGCCGAGTCAGGCCGGCCGCGGGACCAGTGCAGCGCCGCCGGCGCGAGCAGGACCGTCGCGCCGAGGGCGAGGAGCGCCGCGCGGCCGCCGGGCAGGAGCGCGGCGGCGGCGAGGCCAGCGACGAGGACGCCGGGGAGGAGGCGCCGGAGCCCCCGCGCCTCCGCCACACGCACCGCCGCCAGCCCGGCCGCCCCGGCGATCGCGAGGCCGGCGAGCTGGTACTGCACGCGCACGAGGTCGGGGTTGGCCCCGGCCAGGCCGCCGAGGACCACCCCGCCGGTCGCGAGCCCGTGGGCGACGGAGGCCGCGACGAAGACGCCGATGGCAAGGGACGCGGCGCACAGCACCCGCCGCGCCGCTGGGTCCGCGCCGGTGAGGAGCCCCGCCGCGAGCATCGCGGGGCCGAGGAGCACGACCTCCGGCAGCTTCGCCTCGAGGACCACGCGCGACGGGCTCCACAGCGCCGCGGCGACGAGCCAGAGGAGGAGGCCCGCGCAGCAGGCGAGCGGGAGGGCGAGGATGCGGTCCACCCGCCAGGCCCGCCCGGCGAGGATCAGCGGCAGCGCCGGCAGCAGCAACGCCGCGGCGGCGAGGGTGAGGTCGAAGGAGAGGTTCGCCAGGGCCGGCGTGGACTTCAGCGCGCCTGCCAGGTGCATCGCGGCCGCCGGGGCGCCGGCGAGCGCGGCGAGCGCCGGGATGGTCGGCCTGGGGACGACCAGCGCCAGGAGGGGGCCGCCCGCCCCGTCAGTCCTCCCGCGCACGGGCCACGGCGAGGATCGGCTCGGGCCCGCGGCCGGCGCGCCGGGGACGCGGCCGGGGCGGCCCGAAGACGAGGACGAGGCAGGCGGCCCCGAGCAGGGCGGCGGCCGGCGCGGCCGCGGCGAGCAGGACGAGGAGGAGCGGCCGGTTCGGCACCTCCGGCGAGATGCCGACCATCGGCGGGGAGACGAGGCGCGCCGCCACCGCCTCGTCCGCCGAGGTCACGACGGCAGCGCGCTGGTGCTGGGCCAGGATCTCGAAGATCGGCGTGCGGACGAAGACGTCGCGCTCGGCGGAGAGCTGGCCCTCGAGCGCCGCGATGCGGCGGCGCCAGAGCTCGGCGAGGCTCGCGCGGACCTGCCCCTCGGCGAAGGCGTGGACGCGCCGGAGGATGTCGAGCGCGGCGTCCCGGTCCCGGTGCGTGACGGCCAGCGTCGTCGTGATGGTCTGGAGCGACTGGGTGACGGCGAGGTTCCGCTCCAGCCACATCCGCGCATCGTCGAGGTCGGCGGCCGGGGGGCGCCGAACGCGGTGCGGAGCGTCCCGACCAGGCCGGCCCGCCGGCGCTCGGTGAGGTAGTCCAGCAGCGGGGTCTCCCGCGCCAGGAGCTCCGCGGCTTCCGGCGCGCGGAGGAGGGCGAGGTAGATCGCGAAGTTGCCGGAGGCCCGCGTGTCCAGCAGCGCCCCGGGCATGGCCAGCCCGTTCTGGATGAAGGTGGAGGTGGCGAGGCCCGTCGTCTCGGACGGCGCGACGACCGCCTCCGCCACGTATTGCCGAGGCCAGAGGAGGATCGCTGCCGCGCCGCCAGCGAGGAGGAGGAGGGTCGCCAGCACCACCTGCCAGCGCAGGGCCCAGACGCCGCGGAGCAGCAGGTCGAGCGGCATCCCCGCCTCGGTCCTCACGAATACGTGATCGTCCTTAGACGCCCTGGCGCGCCGGGGCGCAATCCCCCGTTGCGGGGCCGAGGCGAATTCGCGTCGTCAGACAGGTAACGGGGGCCGGCGCACGCAGGACGAGGCAGGGCAGGCCGCGGACCTCCCCGTAGCCCGGGCTCTCCCAGGCCGGTTCGAGCGTGAGGGACACGGCGGCATCGGCGGAGAGGATGAGGCGGATGCGGCCGTCCGTGACCGACCCGCCCGACACCTCCCAGGGGCCCGGCGGCAGGTGCCAGCGGAGGGCGAGGTGCCGGAACGGGCCGGAAACCCGGTCCTCCACCACCCATTCCGCCCCCTCGCGCCGGACGGTGCGGGCGTGGCGGTTGCCGCGCGCGTCGCGGGTCGCGGCCCCGCCCGGCAGGACCTCCGTCGCGGGCCAGCGGGCGAAGAGGAAGCGGCTGGCTCGCGGCATCGGCTCCGCGTCGTCGAAGGTAACGACGTTGTGGGCCCGTGCGGCGGGGAAGTGGTCCGACCACCACGCGTCCTGCGCGGGCGGGTTGTAGGCCCCTGTCCCCGCGTCGCGCAGCACGTTCTCCAGCCCGTCCCAGAGGTCGAGGTGCAGCAGGTCCGCGTGCCCCGGCCGGAAGCGGAGCGGCCCGGTGCGGAGGAGGACCCGCACCCGCCCGTCCCGCCAGCCGCGGCTGCCGTCGCACCGCCAAGCCGTGTCGGCGGGGGTCGGCGGGCCGGGCGGCAGGCCGAGCCACGCGCAGCCCGGGTCATCCGCGACGCCCGCCGTCGCGCGGAGGAACAGCCGCGCTGCGCGCTCGACGCTGCCGCGCGCGTCGGCGGGACCGCGCAGCGAGAGGTCGGCGAGGCAGGACCCGTCCTGGTGGCCCAGCCGGGGAGTCGCGCCGGTCTCGGGGCAGGTGAGCCGGGCGAGCCAGCGCGTGGCGGCCGCGGCGCGGCGGGGATGGGGGCGGGCAGGGCCGGCGCGCCATGGACCCGGCGCAGCCATTCGACCGCAGACAGGGTGTCGAGCAGGAGCCGGTGATAGCCGCTGGAAACCACGGCAAAGGCCCCATCCGCCCCGACCAGTCGCCCGACGACGGCGGCGAGGTCGCGCGCGGCCCCTGCCGCGGCCCGGGCGTCGTCCAGCACCAGGGCGGCGGCGAGCAGCCCGGCCGCCTCGCTGACTGGATGGTTGTTGTCCTGCGCCAGCGCATAGTCGCGCGTCGCCGCGATCCGCCGCGCGTGCAGCCGCAGCAGGTCCGCCATCCCAGGCGTTGGCCCGGCCCCGAGCAGGGCGAGGGCGAGGGCGAGGTGGAGGACGCGCAGCGCCGCCTCCTGCCCGCAGGCCCAGTTCGGGCCGCGCCAGGGCGGGTTGGCCGCGATCCATTCGGCCAGCCGCGCCTCGGCGCGGGCGAGGTAGCCGCCCGCCGGGTCCAGCCGGTGCGCCTGGACGAGGAGCGGCAGCCAGGCGAGGCGGTTTGCCTCCCAGACCGGCCTGACGTCGCCCGGAGCGAAGAGGTCGAGCGACAGGGCCGGTGCACCGGGGTCGAAGGGGCCGTGGAACGCGGCCGGCCCGAGCCGGGCCGACGCGGCGAGGATCCCGGCCCCGGTTACCCCCTCCGGCGCGGGCCGGGGCGGGGCGGAGTGCAGGAACGGGCCGGACGGCACCCTGGGCTGGCCGAGGGTCCGGCGCACCCATCCCGACGCCACGCGCGAGCGGTGGCGTGCGAGACGCACGAGCGGCACAACGCCGAGGCGGAGGGCCGCGTCGAGCCGCAACGGGCGCGGGGGCGTCTGGAAAGCCATTTCGCCGCATGGTAGCACGATCACGAAAATGTTAACGAGCCGTGCATGCGACTTGGGATTGCAGAGCGGATGATCCGCCGCGTCGGATGGGTCCCCGCGCTCGTCGCCCTCGGCTTCCTCACCGGGCCAGCCTTCGGCCAGGCGGTCCCGCGCGGCGCCGACCAGATCCTCGCGCCGCCCAGCCTGCCCTCGAACCTTCCCCCCGGGTTCCTGCCGCCCGGTGGCACCGCCGCCGACGTCCTCCAGCGCATCCTCGAGGCGTCCGGGCGCGCGCCGTCCCCCGCGACGCCCGCGCCGCCGCCCGCCCCGGCCGCCCCGCCCCTTGCCCTGCCCGCCACCCCGGCCCCGGGCGCCGCCCCCACCGCGGCGGGCGAGCCGCTGTCCGGCACCGAGGCCTTCTTCGCCGCCCGCCTGCCGGATGCGCCGCCGCTGCGGCAGTTCGGCTACGACACCTTCCGGAATCTCGCGCCGCCCGGCTCCGTCCCCTCCGCCGTCGCGGGGTCGCTGCCGGACGACTACGTCCTCGGGCGCGACGACGAGGTGGTGATCGCGATCCGCGGGCGGTCCCGCGCCTCGTTCAGCCTGCGGGTCCAGCGGGACGGGACGCTCGTCATGCCGGACCTGCCGCCCTTCCCGGCGCTGGGGCGGACGCTGGCGGAACTGCGGGCCGACGTGGTCGCGCGCGTGGCGCGGGAACTCGGCGGGTCCGAGGCCTTCGTCTCGATCGGCCAAACCCGGCAGATCGGCATCTTCGTGGCAGGGGAGGTGGTGCGTCCCGGCCTCGCGCCGCTGCCCGCGCTGACCTCCGTGCTCGATGCGCTCGGTGCAGCGGGCGGGGTGCGGAAGACGGGGTCGCTGCGCGCCATCCGGGTGGAGGGGCCGGGCGGGGCGCGCGTGATCGACCTCTACGCCGTCATCGCGGGAACGCCGGGAACGCCGGACCTGTCGCTGCGCGAGGGGGACCGGGTGGTCGTGCCACCCTTGGGCGGCGTCGTCGCCATCGGGGGCGAGGTGACGCGGCCCGCCATCTACGAGATGCCGGCCCGCGCGGCCTCCGTCCCGCTGGGCGCGATGCTGGACCTCGCGGGCGGGGCGCTGCGGCCGCAGGGGAACCGGTATCTCTCGACGGGCACGGATGCCGGGGGGCGGCGCGCGGTGTCCGAACTCTCCCCGGCCTCCGCCATCCGCCGCGGCGACGCCGTGACGGTCACGCCGGGCAACGACGTGGCGGCCGGCGGGCTTCGACTGGCGGGCCATGTGACGGCGCCGGTGACGCGCGCCGCGGGCGGGCGTGTGGGGCTGCGTGCGCTGCTCTACGACCCCCGGCTGATCCGGCCCGATCCCTATGTCCGCCTCGGCGTGGTCTGGCGGGTGGAGGAGCGGACGCGGGTGCGGCGCTTCGTGGCCTTCGACCTCGGGCGCGTCATGGCCGGCGGCGCGGACCTGCCGCTGCGCGAGTCCGACGAGGTCATCCTGCTGTCCCAGGCCGACGTGCTGTGGCTGGCCTCCCCGCCCGTGCAGCGGGCGCTGCGGGGGGAGGTGGGGGTTGCGGCGCCGGCGCCCGCGGGAGGGACGGCGCCCGCCCCGGCACCGGACTGCCCGGCGCTGACGGCGCTGGCCGTCGCCGCGCGGTCCTCGCCGCTGCGCTTCGCGCATGCGCGCGGCGCGGGCTTCCCCGACATCGGCGCGCCGCCCTGCCCGCACGTCTTCCAGGATTACCCGGCCCTGCTGCCCTTCCTGCTGGACCAGTCGGTGCTGCTGACGGGGGAACTGCGCCTGCCCGGGCTGTATCCGCTGCTGGACGACACCGGCCTGGACGCTGTGATCGCCGCGGCGGGCGACGTGACGGAGACGGCCGACCTCGCGGCCGTGGAGTTCGCGCGGGAGCCGACGGAACAGGCCGGCGCCATCCCGTTGTCGCGGACGATCCTGGACCTGCGGTCGCGCAACTTCGCGGCGGTGCGGCTTTCCCCGCGCGACGCGGTGCGGGTGCCGCGCGGCTTCGGCGACCGCGACACGGGACCCGTCGCGCTGGTGGGCGAGGTCGCGCGGCCCGGTACCTACGACATCCGGCGCGGGGAGCGGCTGTCGGAACTGCTGGCCCGCGCCGGCGGGCTGACGCCGCAGGCCTACCCCTACGGCGCGGTCTTCACGCGGGAAAGCGTGCGGCAGCGGCAGCAGGAAGGCTTCGCCCGCACCGCGCGGGAACTGGAATCCAGCCTGCTGCAGGTGGCGGCGGGACAGGCGGTCGCCGGGTCGCGCGCCGGCGGCGTGGACCTGGCGGGCGCGATCAACGCGGGCCAGGCGCTGGCGACGACGCTGCGCGAGGCGCGGGCCGCAGGGCGCATGACGGTGGAGGCCAATCCCGTCGTGCTGGCGGCACGGCCGGAACTGGACGTGCTGCTGGAACCCGGCGACCTGATCGCGATCCCGAAGCGGCCGAACGAGGTGACGGTGGTGGGATCCGTCCTGAATCCTGGGTCGCTGCAGTTCACCACGGGGTGGCGCGCGTCGCAGTACGTGCGGGCGGCGGGTGGGCCGCAGCGCTTCGCCGATGAATCCCGCGCCTTCGTCGTGCTGCCGAACGGGCAGAGCGTCCCCGCGGGGCTTGGGTCCTGGCAGGCGGGCGGGCCGCCGGTGCCGCCGGGGTCGCTCGTCGTCGTGCCGCAGGATCCTTCGCCCTACGAGACCTGGGGGTTCATCCGCGACGTGACGCAGGTGCTGGGGCAGGTGTCCATCTCCGCCGCGTCGCTCGCAGTCATCGCGCGCAGCGCGACGAACGGGCGATAAGCGGCGTCGCCGTCTCGCGGGCGGGTATCCGGCGAAGGGAGTGCCCCCGGCCCGGCCTTGCGGTGCCAGGCCGGGCCGCGATGATCGCGGCGTGAAGGTCCTGATGATCCCCTCGGCCGGCGGCGGACTCGGCCATATCTCGCGTTGCGCGTCGCTCGCCCGTGCGGTCCGGCGGCTCGATCCCCGTGCGGATGTCGAGTTCGTCTTCGACACGGACCGGATGCGGCCCTTCAACGTGCAGGCGGCGGCGGCGATGGGCTTCCCGCCACGCCTCATGCCACCCCGGCCACGACCGGTGCGAGATGCGGTGATCGCGGAAGTTCTCGGCGATGCCGACGTGATCGTGGATGATTCGACGCGCTACCTCATCACGCATCGCGCGCGGCTGCCGCGTGCCGGGTGGGTTTCGGTGCCGATGCACCCGATCGGGGACGAGATCTTCCTGGACTGGCCGTTCATGCGGCAGATGGACGCGGTGATCTGGGCCTACGCGCCCCTCGTCGGGCTTCTGCCGGAACTCGACCTGGTGCGCGACCGGCTGGTGGTGACGGGGCCGTTCCTCGATTTCGGGGAGGTGCCGGGGCGGGACGCGGCGCGGGCGGCGCTGGGACTGGGGGGGCCGACGGTGCTCTACGCGCCGCGCGGCTTTCCCTTCGGCGCGGAATGGGGGCACGCGGCGCTGGCCGCGACGGTGGCCGGGGTCGCGGCGGCCCGGGCCGCGCATCCCGCCCTGTCGCTGCACCTGACGGCGGTCACCGATCCCTCGGCGCTGCGCGGCGTGCCAGGCCTACCCGATCCGCTGCCGGGCTGGATCACCGTCCACGGCATGCTGCCGGCCAAGGAAGCGCTGCTGCGCCTGTCCGCCGCCGCGGCGGTGGTGGGCGAGGGGACGAGCACGATGCACGAAGCCGCGGCGCTCGGCACGCCCCTCCTCCTCCGCCCCGGGCCGATCGAGGAGACGCGCCGCCTCGGCGAGGCGCTGGTGCGGGAGGGCGCGGGCTTCGATGCCGCAGGCGGGGCGGAGGCGATGACGCGGGCGCTGCGCGCGGTGCTCGACGATCCGGGGGAGGCCGCGCGCCGCGCGCTCAGGCCGGCGCGCTGGTGCGCGAGGGCGGCGGGGTGGACGCGGCGGCGCGGGTGGTGCTGGACATCGGGGCGGGGCGGCGCACGCCGCCGGGTTAGCAGTCCAGTTGCCCTCGCAACGATGCCCTAACCCCCGGCGGATCAGGGCAACCGTGGCATCAGCCCTTGTTGGCCTGTCTGCGTTGCACCCTGAGGCGTTTGCGGGCGGTCTTCCGGCTGCGTTTCGGCCTGATGCGCACGATGGTGCTCCCCTGCAGGAGTTGGAAAGTCGGGGGCCAGCCTGCTGGCCTCCGGCCGCAAACGGACGGCGCGGCGGTTCGGCTGCAGCGATCCGGAGATGCGCGGTTGTCGTGGCGGGGCGTCAGGCCATCGCGCGGAGCGTCAGGCTCGCCAGAAGGCTCCGCGTGTAGGGCGCGGGCGCGGCGGTCAGGCCGGGCTTGCAGAAATCCGGGGTGCGGCCCTGGAACTCGCCCTGCAGGACGGCGAAGGTCGTGGCGTCGTCCACGTCGTACCAGGTCGGCAGCAGGGTGACGGGCAGGCCGATTTCCTCCGCGCGGTAAAGGCTGCGGGGCAGGACTTCCGGCGTGCTCCAGTGGATGCCCTGGAACAGGCGGGCATGCGGACGCTTCAGGCCGACGAGGGTGTAGCCCCCATCCGTCGCGGGGCCATAGACCACGCGATCGCCGGGGGCGCGCAGCGCCTCGATGGCGGCGGTCACCAGCCCCGGCGGCAGGGTGGGCGAGTCCGAGTTCACGATGATCGCACAGTCGTGCCGCCCACCCGCCTCGGGGCCCAGGAAGGCCTCCATCCCGCCGAGGAGGACCTGCCCGAAATCCGGATCGTCCCGCGCGACCATGCCCCAGCCGGCCGGCAGCAAGGGGCGCAGCAGGTGCTCTGTCCCCTCCGGCGCGTAGAGGGCGTAGTTCGTGCGCCCGATCGACTCCGGCACCATCTCCAGCGCGAGGGAGGTATCGCGGATGAAGCAGGCGGAGAGGGCGGCCGATGATTCCGCGCCCACGAGCGGAAGGAGACGGGTCTTCGAGCGGCCGGGGATGGGCGTCTTGCAGACGATCGCGACGGCGGCGGTGGACATCGCGTGACTCCGGAAGGACAGGCCAACCTGCCGGGGCTCGACCCCCCGCGGAAGGCACGAGGACGCGAGGCGCTGCTCGCGCGCTGGGACGTGCTGACGCGGACGGTGCTGCCGGGCATGGCGGCCGCGGAGGGCTGGCCGATCGCGCTGGACCATTGCTTCATGCGGGTCTGCCTCGATGCCGCGATCGGGGCGCGGTGGGACGGGGTGGTGCGGCGCCCGGCCGTGCAGCACCTGAGCGACGCGCAACTTGCCGCCGCGGTCGCGGTGGCGGAGGAGGTCGCGGCGAACCCCGCGCGGCTTCCCGCGCTGAACGCGGCGTCGTTGCGGATGCGCGGGCATGGCTGAGGGCAGGTATGGGGAGGGAAGGAGTGCCGTGTCGGAGGATGGCGATGCGCCCGTCCTGGGGCACCTCGGGGCCTTCCCGGACGGCGCGGTGACGCGGCTGCGGGTCCAGGCCGGCGGCAAGACGATCGGGCTGGTCGTCCTGCGGCAGTGCGGGGCCCTGCGCGCGTACCTCGACCTCTGCCCGCACCAGTACCTGCCGCTGACCTGGAGGGGCGCGGGTGTCCTGAGCGCGGATGGCACGCGGATCCGCTGCTCGGTCCACGGCGCGGAGTTCGCGGCTGAGGACGGGCGGGCCCTCGCGGGAGTGCCGGAGGGATGCCGCCTGACGCCCGCCCCGCTGGAGGTCGCCCCGGACGGGACGGTGCGCCTGGCCGGCGTTCCGACGCCGCTGTAGCGGCGATCAGCCTGCTGGGCGCAGGCCGCCGGCGAAGCGGCGCCAGTTCGCGACATAGGCGGCGGCCGCTTCGCGCAGGCGTTCCGACACGCCCGGGCCGAGGGAGCGGACGACCTTCGCGGGCGCGCCGACGATGAGGCTGCCATCGGGGAACTCCGCGCGCTCCGTCACCAGGGCGTTCGCGCCGACGAGGCAGCCCGCCCCGATCCGGGCGCCGTTCAGCAGCGTGGCGCCCATCCCGATGAGCGAGCCGTCGGCGACCGTGCAGCCGTGGATGACTGCACGGTGGCCGATCGTGACGTCCGCGCCGATCGTCAGCGGCGAGCCGCGGTCGGAATGCAGGACGGCGCCGTCCTGGATGTTCGTGCGGTCCCCGATCCGGATCGGCTCGTTGTCGCCGCGGATGACCGCGCCGAACCAGACCCCGACCTCGTCGCCGAGGAGGACGTTGCCGATCACGTGGGCGTCCGGGGCGATCCAGTAACGGCCCTCCCCGGGGACGGTCGGGGTGATGTCGTCGAGGGCGTAGAGGGGCATGCGGCCTGCGGCTCCCGTAACGCGGCCTGGATAAGCCGGCTTGCGGTCGCCGCCTATTCGGCCGCGACCGGGTGCGCGCGGGCCCAGAGCTCGGGCTTCAGCTCCTCCTCCCGGTCGGGGAACAGCATGGCGCAGGCGAGTGTCACGCTGCCGACGACCGCGAGGACGATCATCGTCAGCGCCAGGTTCCCCGTCGCGTCGTGGAGGAAGCCGACGAGCGGGGAGGCTGCGGCGGCGCCGACGAAGCCGACGAAGAACCGGATGGAGTAGAGCTTCGCCCGCAGCTCCGGGGCGACGTAGCGGGCCGTCATCGTCTCGTTCACCGTGACTTGGCCGAAGATCGCGGCGGCCGCCAGCGCCGCGACGGGCAGCACCGCCCAGCCGCCGAGGAAGGACAGCGCTAGCAGCGCCGGCACCTGCGCCAGCGCCAGCGGCAGGAAGACGCGTTTCAACGTCATGCGGTCGATCAGCCGCCCCACCGTGAACTGCGTCAGGCCACCGAAGAGCGTGGCCGCGAAGGCCAGCGCGCCGACGACGGGCAGGAGGTCGGGGGAGCCGGCGAGGCGCTCCTGCATCAGCTTCGGGATCAGCAGGGTGAAGGCGTTGAAAACGAAGCCCGACGCTGCGGCGATGAGGAGGAGCGACGTGATGGCCCGGCGCACGACGGCCCGGGGGATGGCGGGGAAGGGCCGGTTGTTCTTCGCGTCGTGCCGCGCGTCGTAGGGCGTCTCCAGCAGCCAGAGGACGCCGAGGATGAGGGCGACGACGCCCGGCGCCACGAAGGCCCAGCGCCAGCCGACAGTTGCCGCGATGAAGGCCGTGGCGGCGGGGGCCAGCGCCACGCCGAAATTGCCGAAGACGCCGTTGTTGCCGACCGCCCGTCCCACGCGGTCGCCGGCGGCCTCCACCAGCATCGCCGTGCCGATCGGGTGGTAGATCGCGTTGAAGGCGCCGGCCGAGGCCAGGGCTGCCGCCAGCGCCCAGGGCCCCGGCGCGAAGCCCGCGAGGATGAGCGACGTCCCGACGCCGAGGAAGAAGGCCGCCATCAGCGCGCGGCGCCCGATCCGCTCGGCCAGCCAGCCCATCGGCAGCGACCCCACGCCGTAGAGCACGAACATGAAGGTGCCGAGGGCGATGATCGGCCCGTATTCGTTCCCGAAGCGCCCGGGATCCTGCGTGACGATGCCCAGCACGGCCGTCGCCAGGATCAGCAGCATGTAGTGGCAGACGGTGTGCGCCGCGTTGATGAACCAGATCTGGCGCGTCGCGGGCTGGTCGAGGTTGAGGGGCATCGGCTGGCGTTCTCCGTGGCAGCACTCTAGGCTGGCCGGGTCCCGACGTTCGGCCAGATGATGTCGCGCCCCGGCCAACCCAGTAAGAGCCAACCCCGCGCCCCGCGTCGCCCCCTTCCCCAGGATGGGGTGGACCGGCCGCTCGTCGCCTTCGCGCGGGATTATGCGGATGGGGAGACGACGGGGCGGCACGCCCACCCCCGCGCCCAACTGATCTACGGCCTCCGCGGCGTGATGCGGATCGCGACGGACCGCGCTGCCTTCGTGGTGCCCGCGGGGCGCGCCCTCTGGGTGCCGGCGGAGGAGCCGCATGCCGTGACGATCGTCGGCGAGGTCGCGATGCGCGCCCTGTTCCTGCGCGCCGACGCGGCCGCGGCCGGGCCGCCGGGCGTCGCGGTGCTGGCGACGACGCCGCTGTTTCGCGAACTCATCCTCGCCGCCTGCGAGGAGCCGCTGGAATGGGACGTTTCCGGCCGCGGCGGACACCTCGCCGCGCTGCTGCTGGACGAGATCGGGCGGGCGAAGGCCCTGCCCTTCGGCGTGCCGGAGGTCCGCGACCCCCGCCTACGGCGTCTCGCCGAGGCGCTGCGGACGGACCCGGCCTCCCCGCTTGGGCTGGAGGACTGGGCTGCGCGGGTCGGGGCATCGCCCCGCACGCTGTCGCGGCTGTTCCGCGGGGAGACGGGGCTGTCCTTCGCGGCCTGGCGCCAGAACCTGCGGCTGACCGAAGCGTCCGCGCTGCTCGCGGGCGGGATGCCGCCGGCCCGGGCAGCGGCGGCGGTGGGCTACGCCTCCGCGTCGGCCTTCGGGGCGGCGTTCCGGGCGGCCTTCGGCACGACGCCGGGTAATGTGTAACGCCGCGCGGAACCGCCTGGCCCGCACGGTTCCTGGGCACTGGGCGCCGCTGGGATCACGGCCCGCCCCCGGATTCCCGCCTCAGATCACTGCCTCAGACCACCGCCGGGCGATGCCGCGGGCGGAGGAGCGGGGAGGAATGCCCCGGCCGGAACAGGTCTCGTGCCCCTCCCGCGACACCGCGCGGCGCCGCCGGGCCGAAGCCGAGCCAGGAAGCAAGGCCGCACCGCGCGCGGACCACGGCTTCCCCGTCCCGCAGCGCGGCCGCGGCCCAGTACAGCCAGTCCGGCGCCGGCGGCCGGCGGACGTCGAGGAGGAAAACCGGGGCCTCCGCCACGCCGAGCATCCGGGCCACCCGGGCGGCGAGGCGGACGCAGGCATGGTCGTCCGGCGCCTCCGCCGTGGCGTGCAGGCGGAGGGGGTGCGGGAAGTCGCTCTCCCGGTCTCGCAGGATCGGCGCCACGACCTCGGGCTCGGTCGAGAGCACGAGAACGGCCAAGCCGCCCGCCGCGATCGGCAGGTCGGCCGGCCCGATCGCGGCAGCGAGCGCGTCGAGCATGCGCGGAAGGCAGGCCGCGCGGCCGGGCAGGACGGCCACGGCGACCACCGCGCCGGGCCGGACGGCATGCGGCGCGACGCGCGGCGGGCGCGAGCCCATGTCACCCGGGTACGCCGGCATGTCCGTTGCCCCCCAATCCTTGGACAGTGTGCAGACTTAAGATTGAACGGGTGATTAACAGGGTTGGGAGCCTCGGGTTCCATCATCCCGCCGACGGCGTCCGCCCTTCACGGGCCCTCGCGGCCGGGCCACATGCACCGCATGCTCCGACGCTCCCTCCTCGCCAGCCCCCTCGCCCTCGCGGCGTTCGCCCCCGGAGGGGCGCGGGGCCAGGGCGCCGCCCTGTCCGCCCGGGACCAGGCCGACCTCCGCCGCGCCGAGACCTACCTGAACGGGATCACGACGCTGCGCGCGCGCTTCGTGCAGATCGCCGGCAACGGCGCCTCGGCCGAGGGAACGGCGGTGATCTGGCGCCCCGGCCGCATGCGCTTCGACTACGACCCGCCGGAACCGCTGTTGCTGATCGCCATGGGCGGCCAGTTCCTGCACTTCGACAAGGAGCTGCGGCAGCCCTCCGTCATCCCGGTCTCCCAGACCCCGCTCGGCGTGCTCCTGCGCCCGCAGATCAGCCTCGCCGGCGACGTGACGGTCACGGCCGTTCAGCGCGAGGCCGGCTTCCTCCGCATCACCCTCTACCGGACCAATGCGCCGACCGAGGGACGCCTCACCCTCGTCTTCGCCGAGGAACCCTTCGAGCTGCGCCAGTGGCTCGTCCAGGACAGCCAGAGCCGGACCACCCGCGTGTCGCTGTCGCAAATCGAGACGGGCGTGCGCCTGCCCGCCGCCGCCTTCGACTTCAACACGCCCGGCTTCTTCGACGCCATCCCGGGCGCGCGCTGACCCGTCCCGCGGCAGGCTGCGCGATTCCCGCGCAGCAGCCCTGCCCCGGGCGGGTCACGGGACGGTCATGCCGCCTTGATCGTGCCACGGGCGGCTTCCAACATGCGCAGCCATGCGGCCCCTCATCGGCATCCCCTGCTGCGTGAAGGCCTTCGGGCCATCGGCGATGCCGAACCACGCGGTGTCAGACCACTACGTCCGCGTCGTCCTCGGCCCGGTCGGCGGCATCCCCGTGCTGATCCCCGCGGCCGGCGAGGACACCGGCCTCTCCCTCCTCGGGCAGCTCGACGGCCTGATGCTGACGGGCAGCCGGTCCAACGTGTGCCCGAGCCACTATGACGGCCCCTGCCACGCCGAAGGGACGCCGGAGGACCCGGACCGCGATTCGACGACCCTGCCCCTGATCCGCGCGGCCCTCGACCGCGGCCTGCCGCTGCTCGCCATCTGCCGCGGCTTCCAGGAATTGAACGTCGCCCTCGGCGGCACGCTGGATCAGCGGATCCAGGATCTTCCGGGCCGCATGGACCACTCCACGCCGACCGAGCAGACGCTCGGCCGCGTGAAGCAGGGCAAGGCGCATGCGATCCGCGTGGCGCCGGGCAGCACCCTCGCGCGACTCTGGGCCGGCCTGCCCTTCGATGCGGCGGCGGTCCCGGTGAACTCCCTCCACAACCAGGAGTCCAGCGGTCCGCCGACCGGCTCCGGCCGGAGGCCTGGGCGCCGGACGGCACGATCGAAGCCGGCAGCATCGCCGGCGCGCCAGGATTCGCGGTGGGTGTGCAGTGGCACCCGGAATACGACTGGGATCGCGATCCGCTGTCGCGTCGCATTTTCGAGCGTTTCGGAGAGGCTGCCCGGGCGCACGTCCTCAATCGCACCTCCGGATCGATGCCGATGGCTGCTGAATAGTTGGAAAAACCAACACAGGCGGAATGACGCGCCTGTGATGCATCCGCTCCCCCTGAAACCGGGGGCTGACCGCGCCTTCCCGTTGCTTCCCCCTGTGGATAGCGGTAATGTTTGAGCACCGGCCCGAAAGGTCCGGTGGTGTTCCGGTATCCCCTGCCGGCTCACCCGACCACGACTAGATCCGATCGGAATAGAGTGCGTATCGGCGCCCGGTGACCCCCCTCACCGGGCGCCAACTCGTTTGGCCCCCCGCTGGCCGTTCCGCGGTCCGGGGTGTAAGGGCGCCTCGCAGCCTGCCCCGCGAGACCGGTTCGAAGCCGGCGGTCCGGGGCCGCGCCCAAACCGGAACGGATCACCCATGGCCGACTACGTCATCGCCCCGCCCGCCATCGCCGCCGTCCCCGTGCGCGGCGGCGGGTCCTTCCCCGTGCGCCGCATCTTCTGCGTCGGCCGCAACTACGCCGAGCACGCGCGGGAAATGGGCCACGACCCCGACCGCGAAGCGCCCTTCTACTTCATGAAGCCCGCCGACTCGATGATCCTCGACGGCGGCGACATGCCCTACCCGCCGATGACGAAGGACCTGCACCACGAGATGGAGCTGGTCGTCGCTGTCGGCGCCGGCGGCATCGACATCGCGGAGAGCGACGCGCTGAAGCATGTCTGGGGCTACTGCGCCGGCCTCGACATGACGCGCCGCGACCTGCAGGGCGAGGCCAAGAAGGCCGGCCGCCCCTGGGACATGGGCAAGGGCTTCGACCAGTCCGCCCCGATGGGCGAACTCATGCCCGCCGGCTCCTTCGATCCGTCCAAGGGCAAGATCGAACTCCGCGTGAACGGCCAGGTGCGCCAGTCCTCCGACCTCGCGAAGCTCATCTGGTCCGTGCCGGAGGTCATCGCGAACCTCTCGCGCCTCGTGCGCCTGGAAGCCGGCGACCTCATCATGACCGGTACGCCGGAAGGCGTCGCGGCCGTCGTCCGCGGCGACGTGCTGGAAGGGATGATTGAGGGCGTCGGCACCGTCCGCACGCGTATCGTGTGACCGGGATCGTCTGATGCCGAAGCGCGCGCGGCCCTTCCGCGTCGCGACCTGGAACATCAACTCCGTCCGCCTGCGCGCGGGGTTGCTCCGGGACCTCGTGCAGGCGCTGGACCCCGATGTCCTGTGCCTGCAGGAGACGAAGACGCCCGACGAGTTCTTCCCGCACGAGGCCGCGGACGCGCTGGGCTACACCCACCGCGTCATCCGCGGCATGAAGGGCTACAACGGCGTCGCGATCCTCTCGCGCCACCCGGTCTCGCTGCGCCCGGGCGAGCCGGACTGGTGCGGCAAGGGCGACTGCCGCCACCTCGGCGTGGACGTGGACGCGCCGGGCGGCCCGATCGAGCTGCACGACTTCTACGTCCCCGCCGGCGGCGACGTCCCGGACCGCGACGCCAACGAGAAGTTCGCGCACAAGCTCGACTTCGTCGCGGAGACGACGCGCTGGACGCAGTCCCGCGGCAACGCGAAGCGCGCCATCCTCGTCGGCGACCTCAACATCGCCCCGCTGGAACATGACGTCTGGAGCAGCAGGCAGCTCCGCGACGTCGTCTCCCACACCCCCGTCGAGCGCGAGGCCCTGACCGGCTGGCAGCAAGCCGGCGGCTGGTTCGACTCCCTCCGCCACTTCGTCCCGCATGACGAGAAGCTGTACACGTGGTGGTCCTACCGCGCGAAGGACTGGCGTGCCGCGGATCGTGGCCGCCGCCTCGACCATGTCTGGGTCAGCGACGACCTGGCCGGGTCGCTCCGCCGCCACGCCGTGCTGAAGGACGCGCGGGACTGGCCGCAGACGAGCGACCACGTGCCGGTGATGGTGGAACTGGCGCTGTAGCGGGACGCATTCTCCTGCCCGCCAACCTCGACCTCGACCTCGCGGTGATCGGCGCCGGCGCCGCCGGCCTGTCCATCACCTTCGTCGCCGCCGGGCTCGGCCTCCGCGTCGCGATCTTCGAGCGCGCGCGGATGGGCGGCGACTGCCTCAACAACGGCTGCGTGCCGAGCAAGGCCCTGCTGACCGCCGCCCGCGTCGCGCGCGACGCGCGCCGCGCCGCGCGCTACGGCATCCGCCTGCCCGAGCCGGAGGTGGACTGGGACGCCCTCCGCGCCCACGTGCATGGCGCGATCGAGACCATCGCGCCGATGGATTCGGAGGAGCGCTACCGCGGCCTGGGCGCGGAGGTCGTCCGCGCCGAAGTGCGCTTCGCGTCCCCCGGCACCTTGATCGCGGCAGGCCGCAGCTACGCGCCGCGCCGCATCGTCGTCGCGGCCGGCAGCCGCGCCGCGATCCCGCCGATCCCTGGCCTGGCCGAAACCCCGCACCTCACGAACGAGACGCTGTTCGAGATGCGGGAGCGGCCGGCGCACCTCCTCATCCTCGGCGGCGGCGCGATCGGGACGGAGATGGCGCAGGCCCACGCCGCGCTGGGCTGCCAAGTCACCCTCGTCGAGGCCACGCGCCTCCTGAACCGGGAGGATCCCGACCTCGCCGCCGTCATCCGCGATGCGCTCGTTGAGGATGGCGTCACGATCATCGAGGACACGAAGGTCACGGCCGTCGAACCCGGCCCCACGCTCGTGCTGGAAGACGGGCGGCGTATCACCGGCACGCACCTCCTCGTCGCCGTCGGACGCCGGGCGAACATCGACGATCTGGGCCTCGACGCCGGCAACGTCGCCCACACGCTGCGCGGGGTCGCCACCGATGCCGGCCTGCGCAGCACCACCAACCCCCGCGTCTTCGCCTCCGGCGATATCGCGGACCCCGAGGGTATCGGCCCCCGGCAATTCACCCATGTCGGCTCCTTCCACGCGACCATTCTCGCGCGCCGGATGATCTTCCGCCTGCCCGCGCGCCTGGACTACGCCGCCCTCCCGCGCGTCACCTACACAGACCCGGAGCTCGCGAGCGTCGGCCTGACGGCGGAGGAGGCCCGCAAGTCCGGCCAGGCGGTGCAGGTCCTCGACTGGCCGATGCACGAGAACGACCGTGCCATCGCGGAAGGCCGGCCGCAGGGCCTCGCCCGCCTCGTCGTGTCGAAGCGCGGGAAACTGCTGGGGGCGGGCATCGCGGCCCCGCATGCGGGAGAGATGATCGGCCTCCTCACCCACGCCGTCGCGAAGGGCCTTCCGGCTTCCGCGCTGACGAACCTCATCGTGCCCTACCCCACGCGCGCCGAGGCGGTGAAGCGCGCGGCAGGCCGGCCCGGGCTCGAACGGCTGTTCGCCGCGGGCCCGCGCTGGGTCGCGCGGCGGCTGATGGCGCTCGGGTGACCTCCGGCCGGCGCGGGATCGCGCACCGGCAGAGGGTGAACGTGGCCGCCGGATCGTTGACGCCCCCGGCCGGGGACGGCGCCCCCTCGACGGCGCGCATCGGGGTCGATCGCGGTCCAGCCGCGCTCTCGTCCCCGGCAGGAGGTTCGGGGTCGGCCAGCCCCTCCGGGCAGCCTGCCGCGGGACACCGGCGAGCCACCTGTCGAACGCCCGCCCCGCCGGCCCATATTCCTCCCGATGCCCGAACTGCCTGAGGTGGAGACCGTCATGCGCGGCCTCTCCGCCGTGCTCACCGGCCGGACGATCGCCCGCGCCGAGACCCGCCGCGCCGGCCTGCGCTGGCCCTTCCCCGAGAACCTGTCCCACGCCCTGTCCGGCGCGCGGGTCGAGGGCTTCCGCCGCCGCGGCAAGTACATGCTGATGCGGCTCGACGGCGGCCTCTCCGTCCTCGTCCACCTCGGCATGTCCGGCCGCATGGTCGCGCGCGCGCCGGGCGAGGCGCCTGTGCCGCGGGACGGCCCGCAGGGCGCCGCCTCCGACGCGCGCGGTACGGGCGATGGCCTGGCCCATGAACACCTGCTCCTCGAAACCGAGGATGGCTGGCGGGTCGGGTTCCAGGACCCCCGCCGCTTCGGCTGCGTGGACCTCGTGGCGACGGCGGCGGAGGATCTGCACAGGCTCCTCGCCGGCATGGGGCCGGAGCCGCTGGACGATGGCTTCGACGCGCGGGCCCTCTCCGCCGCGCTCGCGGGGAAGAACACGCCCATCAAGGCCGCCCTGCTGGACCAGCGCGTCGTGGCGGGCCTCGGGAACATCTACGTCGCGGAGGCCCTGTTCCGCGCCGGCATTTCGCCGCGGCGCAACGCCGGCAGCGTGCGGGGCCTGCGCGCCGCGCGGCTGGTGCCCGCGATCAAGGCCGTGCTGTCCGACGCGATCGCGGCGGGCGGCTCTTCCCTGCGCGACTACGTCCGCGCCGACGGGGAACTGGGGCATTTCCAGGACCGGTTCGACGTCTACGACCGCCCGGGACAGCCCTGCGCGCGCTGTCCGGGGCCGCCGGCCTGCCCTGGCATCGCCCGGATCGTGCAGGCCGGGCGATCCACCTTCTTCTGCCCCCGCACCCAGCGGTGACGGGGCGGACGCCCGGTCGCGGGCCGCGCAGGCCCGCCCCTCTGACCAGCGCGTCGCAGGCAACCGAGGGAGACCGTCCCCGGCCCGTCGCCGGCCTCGGACCGCGTGGCGGCGGGACGGGGGAGCCGATGCGCGCTCCCGGGGCGCCCGGTCGCATCGCCGGGCCCGGGTCAGGCCGACCGGCGTCGGCGATCCTGGGCCATTCCCCGGAGAGCGGATTCCTCGCGCCGAACAGCCACCCGGACCCGTCCTAACCCCGCTCCCGCCCGCGTCGCTCTGCCTGCTGCGCCGGCCTGGGGGCCGAGACCTGCGGCGGCGGCCGGGACGGCGGTGCCGCGGCGACCGGAGGGGCCGGCCGGGGTGGCGGCGCGGCACGCGGCGGCTCCGGCCGTGGCTGGGGCGGCGCGAAGACCCGGGGCTGTACCGCGGCGACGGGCGGCTGGCGCGCGGCTCGGGCCGGGGCGCGGCCTGGGCGGGCGCCGCGAAGCGGGGCGGCGGCGCACCGCGCGGCACCTCGGCGACGGGCGGGGGGCGCCGCGGCTCGAAGGCGGGCCCCGCGAATCCGTCGGGCCTCGCGCGGGGCGGCACCGCCTCGGCCCGCGGCACGACGGCGGGCGGCATGGAGGGCGCGCGGCGGCCCCGCGGGTCGTCGGCCGTCCCCGCGATCCCGTCGGGCCCGACGCGGCCCGCCCCGGCCGGCGGCAGCGGGCGGGGCGCGATACCGGCGCGCGGCAGGTCGTCCAGCGTCCCGCGCAGGCCGTCGGGGCCCGCGGCGCCGATGCGCGGGGCCGCCGGCGCGCCCCGCGGCCCCTCGACGCGGCCGCGATCGGCCCGCGCCCGGTCGTCGGCCGTCCCGAACACGCCGACGGGCCCCGCGCGCCCGAGGCGCGCACGGTCGTCGGGCGTGCCGGGGATCCCGTCGGGTCCGGCGCGGCCGTTCTCGATGCGCCCTGGCTCGATGCGCCCCGTCTCGACACGCCCCGTCTCGACACGCCCTGGCTCGACACGCCCTGGCTCGACCTGGCCCGCCTCGACCCGCCCGGTCCCGACGCGGCCACCGGCCGGCCCCGGAACCATCGCGCCGCCGAAGCGGCCGCCACGGGCCGGATCGTCCGCGGTCCCCGGCACGCCGTCGGGTCCGACGCGGACGGCCCGCGCGCGGTCGTCGGCCGTGCCCGGGACGCCGTCCGGACCGGGGCGCGCGCCGGGCGTCCTGAACCGGTCATCCGCCGTGCCGCGAATCCCGTCTGGGCCGGCGCCGAAGGTGACCCGCCCATCGCGGATGCCGGGCGGGACGCTCGCCAGCGCCGGCGGAAGGGGCCGCGCGACGGGCGCCACGGGCTGGCGCGGGCGCAGGCCGGCCTCCGGCAACGCGGTCCCGGCCGGGGCATTGGCGTAGCGCGCGGCGGCGAGGCCGGCGGCACCGCCCGCTGCCGCCGCGGCGGCGAGGGCTGCGCCGCGGAAGCCCAGGCCACCCGGCGCGACGGCGGCTGGCCCACCGCCCGGCCCCGGCGGGAACGCGCCAGGCGCGCCGGGCGGCGCGACAAAGCCAGGCGCGCCAGGGGCCGCGACGAAGCCGGACGCGACAAAGCCGGGCGCGAGGTCCCGCGGCGCCCGGTTCACGACGGTGGTCCAGTTGTTCGTGACGACGGTCATGTTGCGCACGTTCGTCACGTTCACCCGCTCCACGTAGCGGGGTGAGGCACGGAAGGGCGGGTAGTAGGGCTCGAAGGGCGCGAGGGGCACCCAGCCCGCCGGCCGGGCGAAGCGCGGCCCGGGACCCACGAAGCCGACGACGGCCGGCGCCCAGACCGGGATGCGCGGCGGGGGCGCAGCGTGGATGGGCTGCGGGCACCAGGCCCAGCGAGGGCCGAGGCGGACCCAACGGCCGTAATGGCTCGTCGCGTAGCCCCAGGGGCGGTCGTCCACCCAGGTCTCGCCGTAGACGGGGACGGGCACCCAGGCACCCTGGCGGAACGGCACCCAGTCCGGCCCGACCTCCGGCGGGTACCAGACGTCGCCGTAGTCCGGCGACCGGTCCCAGGTGCCGACAACGGCGAGTTCCGCCGCGCCGGTCATCGCGCGGGCGGAGGGCGGCAGGGGCCGCGCGCCCGGCACGACCGGGTCGGTCCACGCGAGGATCGGCGGCGGCGCGCCTGCGCGGGCGGCGGTAACGGCGACGGGGGAGCCGTCCTCCCCCGCCAGGATCACGGCCTGGCCGCGGGTGAGGGAAACCTCCACCCCCGGTCCCGTCAGCCGGGCCGCGCCGTCGAAGACGGTCACGCGGGTCGGGGTGCCGGGGCCGCCAGCCTCGATGCCGTAGCGGCCGGGCACGGCCAGCTCGACCGTCGCACGGGGGGTGCCGATCTCGATCCGTGGTGGCGCGGCCTCTGGCCTGAGGATCGCAGCGAGGATCCCGCTTTCCAGCCCCGCCGCCAGCGTCTCGTCGTCCAGCGCCGTGACTTCCAGGCGCGAGCCGGATTCCAGCCCGAAGCGGCTCGGCCCGACCTCCAGCGCGGCGCGCCCGCCGCGCCCCGTCGCGAAGGCCGCGCCGGCGGTGACGGAGAGGTTCTGCCGCGCCGGCTCGAAGGCCTCGCCACCCGCGATGCGCGCCTCCACGGGGCCGCCGACGCGGGCGATGCGGCCGACGCGGGCCGGCGGGTCCACGAAGGCAGCGGGCGCTTCGTCCCCGGCCGGGGCGGTGCCCTGGGCAGGGGGCTGGGTCACGTCCGGTCCCGGCTCGCGGCCGGCCTGCGCGGGCGGGCCAGGAGGCAGGTCGGGGCCGGATCCCGGGGTGGGGAAGAACGCGGGTGGGGCGCCGCCGGGGTGATCCTCTCGGTCAGCAGCGGCGCCGGGCTCCGGCGCGGCGATCCGGGCGGGCTTGCCGGCCAGAGCCGCCGCCGGGTCCTTTACGGACCCCGGCGTCTGGGCCGGGGCAGCGCCGGCGAGGAGCGCGGCGACTGCGACGGCGGCAAGGAGCGAAGGTCGGAACGGGACGGGCATGCCGCGGTCCTCCTGGCGGGGCGTCGTGCGACGCGGGGGTCGGCAGGCCAGGGTGACGCGCCGTCTGCGGCGAAGTTGCGGCGCGGGCGTGGCGGCGCGGCATCCCGCGCCGCCGCCGCCGTCACGTCGCCGCGACGTCCACCCTCAGCGGGTCAGGCCCAGTGGATGAGGACGGAGCGGAGACGCGCATCCCGCAGCCACAGCCCGCCCCAGGCGAGCAGGCCGAGATAGACGCCGAACAGGACGTGCGTCGCGACCGGGCTGCCGACGCGCAGATGCGTCGCGACGGCGCCACCGAGCAGGCCGGTCATCAGCACCGCGCCGAGCACCGCCGTGCGCGGCCCGAGGTAGAGCGCGAGCAGCCCCAATTGCAGCAGCCCGATCCACCACCCCGCGCCCGCCGGCCATCCGAGCGTCGCGAGCGTCTCGTCCACCACCGGCAGGCCGAGGAGCTTGATCCCGACGTCGAGCGCCATGAACAGGGCGAAGATCCCGGTCAGCGCGACGCCGACGCGGCGTGCCCATGCGCCCGGCATGTCAGCCGTCGCCGAGCGCGGCGCGCATCGCGCTCTCCTGTGCGCGCACCTCCGGCGTGATGGCGTCGCCGAAATCCTCGAAGGTGAGGATCTGCCGGACCTCGATCTCCGCGGGCTTGCCCTGGCCCATCGGCGCGGGCGCGCGGCGCGCCCAGCCGATCGCGTCCTCGAGCGAGGCGCATTCGATCATCCAGAACCCGGCGAGCAGGCCCTGCCAGGGGAAGGGCCCGCGCTCCACACGCGTGCCCTCGGCCGAGAAGTGCACGCGGGCGCCTCGGGAGGAGGGGTGCACGCCCTCGCCGGCCTTCATCACGCCGGCGTCCACCATCTGCTGGTTGAAGGCCATCATGGCCTCGGCCAGGCCGGGCTCCGGCATAGCGCCGGCTTCGGATTCCGGCGTCGCCTTGACGATGAGCATGAAGCGCATGGGGCGGGTTCCTTTCGCGGTTTGGTCGTGGTCAGGCCAGGCCGCGCAATTCGCTGCGCAGCCGGTCGGCATCGGGGAGCGTGGCTTCCAGTTCCGCCAGCGTGCGTTCCCAGATCGGCATGGCCTGGGCGAGCAGCGCGTGCCCGTCCGGCGTGAGGAACAGGTGGCGGCTGCGCGCGTCCTCCGGATTGGGACGCGATTCCAGCAGGCCGCGGCGTTCGAGCGGCTTCAGCGCGGCCGTCACCGTCGTGCGGTCCATCGCGAGCAGCGCGGCGAGGCGCGACACCGTCGCGACCTCCGACCGGTTGAGCGAATGGAGGAGGGAGAACTGGCCGTTCGTCAGGTCGAGGGGACGGAAGGCGTTGTCGAAGCGCCGCCCGATCGCCCGCGCCGCGCGCTGCGAATGCAGGCAGAGGCAGCTGCGGTACACGCGCTGCGACGCCGCCAGGGGGAGCGATTCGGTCGTTGACATGAGCCGTTATATGTTGATATCAACATTACGGTCAAGACCCGATCCCGGGCTGACCCGGAGGAGACACCAGCATGAGCGCCACCACCCTGGAGCGCGAGGCCCCCGCCGCGCAGACGGCTCCCCCGATGCCGGAGGTCCGCGGCGGGGTCGTCGCGTATCTCTGCCTCGAAGGTGCCTTCGCCGCCTCCGACTTCTACGTCCGAGCCTTCGGTGCGACGGAAGTCGGCCGCATGCCGCCAGACGCGCAGGGGCGGACGATGCACGTCCACCTCTACGTCAACGGCACCTCGGTCATGCTGAGCGACCCCTTCCCGGAGCACGGCTGCGGCTTCCAGGCACCCGCGGGCTTCAACCTCATGCAGGTCGTGGACGACGTGGACGCTTCCTTCGCGAGGGCCTTGGAGGCCGGTGCCACCGTCATCATGCCGCCGCAGGACATGTTCTGGGGCGCCCGCTACGGCCAGGTGCGCGACCCCTTCGGCGTGACCTGGGCGCTCAGCAGCCGCGCCGGCGAATGCGCGATGCAGGACGCGATGGAGTGCGCCGGGCGCGCCTGACGTCGGCCGGGGTTGCGCCTGTTGACCCGGGAGAGGGCTTTGCCCTCCTCCCGGACGCTCACCCACCAGGAGGCTCGCCTTCTAGACGTCGATCTAGTTGGGACGCCCTTGGTGATGGGGTCCAGGGGACGAGTCCCCTGGCGGATGGAGGTCCGGAGGAAGGCAGCGCCTTCCTCCGGGGCCACAAGCACATCACCCCGGATGACGTCAGCGAAGCACGGCCGCCGTCGGTTCCGCAGGGCAGACGGAGCGGCGGGGCCGTGGCAGATACGGCCCCGATGGGAACCACGCACATCGTCGGCGCCGGCGTCGCCGGCCTGTCCGCGGCGCTCACGGCCCTCGCCCGCGGCCGCCGCGTCGTGCTGCACGAGGCCGCGACGCCCGGCGGCCGTGCGCGTGCGCTCGCGGACGGGACGGACAACGGCACGCACGCGCTGCTCGGCGCCAACCGCGCCGCGCTGCGCTTCCTGCGCGATGTCGGCGCGCGCGACGGATGGGTGGAGCCGGAACCCGCCGGCCTGCCCGTCCTGGATGTTGCCGACGGCAGCGCGCGCCGCGTGGCGCTCTCGCCGGCGGGATGGTGGCGCGCGTCGCGCCGGCCGCCGGGGCTGACGGCGGGCGCCTTCCTGTCGCTCCTCGGCCTGGCGGGCGGGCGGGACCGCGCGATCGGCGCGGCGATGGCGGCGCATCCCGCCTTCCTCCGCGGCTTCGTGGAGCCACTCGTCATCGCCGCGCTGAACACGCCGGTCGGCGAGGCGTCGTCGCGTCGGCTGGCCGCCGTGCTGCACCGGGTCGGCGCGCCGGGGGCCGCGCGGCTCTATGTCGCCCGGCACGGGCTGGGGCCGGACATGGTGGATCCGGCCCTCGCCGCCATCCGCGCGCGTGGCGGGGAGGTGCGGATGGGCGCGCGCCTCCGCACGCTCTCCGTCGAGGCCGGCCGCGCCGCGTCGCTCGGCTTCGGCGAGGCCGACGTCGTCCTGGCGCCGGACGATGCGGTCGTCCTCTCGCTGCCGCCCTGGGAAGTCGCGCGTCTCCTGCCCGCCACGCCCGTCCCCGCCGAGCACGCGCCGATCCTGAATCTGCACTTCGCCCATGCGACGTCCGCCGACGAGAGGGGCGGCCCGGTCCGCTTCCTCGGCGTGCTCGGCGGCCTGTGCCAATGGGTGCTCGTACGCCCGGGCGGCATCGCCGTCACGGTCAGCGCCGCGGATGCCGAGCAGCACGAGGCAGCGGACGACCTGGCCCCGCGCGCCTGGGCGGAGATCCGCGCGCTCGCCGCGGCCTTCGCGCTGCCCGGCGCGTGGCCCGACGCGCCGCCGCCCTGCCGTGCCGTGAAGGAACGCCGCGCGACACCGCGCCATGTCGTCGGCGCCCCGCCCCCGCCGGCGCCGCGCGCGCTGGCGAACCTCGCCCTCGCCGGCGACTGGACCCACCCCGTGCTGCCCGCGACCATCGAGGCGGCGATCCGGTCCGGGGCCCGCGCCGTTGCCGCCCTGCCCTGACCGCCTCACCCGACCGGATCCCGCCGATGCCATCCCCCGCCGAACGCCTCATCGCCGCCCGCCGCGACCACACCCCGATCCCCTGGCGCGAGGTCCTGCCCGCCGACACCGCCGCGGCCTACGCGGTCCAGGACGCGACCCTGCCAGCGCTGGGTGCGGTCGGCGGCTGGAAGGTCGGCCAGGGCGCGGCGGCGCCGGAACCCTCCGCCGCCCCCTTCCCGCCTCCGGCCTCGTCGCGTCCGGCGCGTCCTTCACCGGCCCCGGCACGCGGCTGCGCGGCGTGGAGGCGGAGGTCGCCTTCCGCGTCGGCCGTGACCTCGGCGCCGACCTGCCGGCCGATCCGACGGAAGCCTTCGACGCCGTCCTGCCCGTGATCGAGGTCTGCGAGTCCCGCTTCGCCGACTTCCCGGGAAGCGACCCGCTGGCGCAGCTTGCGGACTTCCAGACCCACGGCGCCCTGGTCCTCGGGGCGCCGTCCCCCATGACGGCGGAGGCGCTGGACCTGCGCCGCGTCGAACTCGTGCTGACCTTCGACGACCGCACCGTCGCCACGACCCGCGGCACGCGCGCGCCGGACGACCTGTGGCGGATGCTGCGCTGGCTCGCGGCGCATGCCGCCGGGCGCGGCCTGCCCCTGCGTGCGGGGCAGGTCGTGACAACGGGGTCGCTGCACGGGATGCCGCTCGCGGAAGCGGGGGTGGCGGTGACGGCGACGCTGTCGGGTCTGGGGGCGGTCGCGCTGCGGTTCTGACGGGGGAGGGCCCGTGACTCCGGGGCGGGCTTCGCCCTCCCCGGCCCCCTTGCACCAAGCGCGGGCGCGCCCCTGGGCCGCGATCCGCTCCGGTGGGGCCGGCGAGGCGCTGCTCAGCGCAGGGCGGCGCGGAACCCCGGGTCGTCCAGCAGGTCGTCGATGGCCTCGGCCAGCGCGCGGGTCGTCGTGTTGCGCAGGTCGCCCGGATCGGCAGCGATGCCCTGCGGCCGGCCGCGGCCGCTGGCGATGAGGTTCGCGACGCCCTCCCCCGCCAGACCACCGCGCCGTCGGCCCGGCGGAGGAGGCTGGCGTCGAGCGTGACGTTGGCCTCGGTGCGGCGCAGCTGGGACGCCCCGAAATCCGCGACGCGGACCCGCAGTTCCAGCCCGCCCGCGCCGTCCCCGGCCAGCACGCCGCGCGCGGCGAGCCCGTCGCGCACCGCGCCGGCCACGACCTCCCCCACGGGAAGCCGCGCATCCATCCGGCGCACCGGCTGGCCGAAGCCGCCGCGGATCGTGCCGAAGCGGGATGTGCCGGCCCAGGGACCCCGGCGCTCATCCGTCACGGGGCCGACGGAGACGAGGGTCGCCACTCGCGCGGACGGGACCGGGGCCGTGTCCGGCGCGTAGGGCATGGCGACCTCGGCCGGCGGCACGCAGGCCGCGAGGGCGAGGAGGGCAAGCAGCGGGAGGGGCTTGGCGGTCATGGCGTCGGTCTCCGTTCGGCGCGCCGCATAGGGGTCCGCGCGGGCGATGGAACAAGGCCAGGAGCGGAACGATCCGCCGGCATGTCACGGCAACGTGCGTCGCGGCGTTGGACGCGGCCCGCGTGCCGCCGCAGGATCGCTGGGTCCAGGAGGCGACTGCATGATCCGGCTTCTGCTGCTCACCCTGTTGCTGCTGCCCCCGGGGTTGCTGCTGCCCACACCCGCCCATGCCGAGGCGGTGCGCGCCGAGCGCCAGATGGTCGCAGCTGCGCATCCGCTGGCCGCCGGGGCGGGGCTGGAGATGCTGCGCCGGGGCGGCTCCGCCGCCGATGCCGCGGTCGCGACGGCGATGGTGCTGTCGGTCGTGGAGCCGCATGCCTCGGGCATCGGCGGTGGGTCGCTGCTGCTGCACTGGTCCGGCGCGGCGCGGCGCATGACGGGGTATGAGGGCCTGTCCGCGGCGCCCGCCGCGGCGCGGCCGACGCTGGGGGCCGCGGGCCTCGGCCCGGCGGAGGTAGCGCGGTCCGGCTTCGCGGTCGGGGTCCCCGGCGCGGTCGCCATGCTCGCGCTGGCCCACGCGGACCACGGGCGGCTGCCCTGGGCCGACCTCCTCGCCCCCGCGATCCGCGTGGCGGAGGAGGGATTCCCCGTCCCGCGCTCGCTTGCCCGCGCGGTGGCGGGGCGCACGCGCGCCTTCGCCGGCGATGCGGGGCTGGCAGGACTCTACCTCGACGCGGCGGGGCGGCCGCTTGAGCCGGGCGCGATCCTGCGGAACCCGGATCAGGCGGCGGCGCTGCGGCAGCTCGCGGCCGACGGCCCCAGGGCGCTGTACGGCGGCGCGCTCGGGGCGGCGGTGCTCGCGGCAGCCAGGCCGGGATGGCTGGCGGTGGAGGACCTCGCCGCCTACCGCGCCGTGCGGCGCGACCCCGTCTGCACCGAGGCCTTCGGGCGCCGCGTCTGCTCTGCCCCCCGCCTTCCTCGGGCGGGGTGGCGGTGGCGCAGCAGCTCGGCGTGATGGAGCGCCTGGGGATCGCGGCCATGGCGCCGGACTCCGCCGCCGCGGCGCACGCGATCCTCGAAGCGTCGCGCCTCGCCGCGGCGGACCGGCGGCGGTGGCTTGGCGACCCGGACCGGGGCGCGGTGCCGACGGCCGGGCTCGTTGCGGGCGACTACCTGCGGGAACGCGCGGGCCTCGTCGCGGCGGACCGCGCGATGGCCGGCGTCGCGCCGGGCACGCCGCCGCAGCGCCACGGCGCGCTGCCCGCGGAGTCCGAACCTCTCTCCCTCGCCGGCACGACGCATGTCTCCATCGTCGATGCGCGGGGTGACGCCGTGTCGCTCACCACGACGAACAACCTGAACTTCGGGGCGGAGCGCTCGGCCGGCGGCTTCCCGCTGAACAACGGTCTGACGAACTTCGCGACGGACCCCGGCCCCGCCTCCGCCCCCGCGCTCAACCGGATGGAGGGCGGCAAACGCCCCATCACGACGATGGCGCCGACGATCGTCCTCGGCACGGACGGGACACCCGAGATGGTCGTGGGCGCGGGCGGCGGGGCGCGCATCCCCGACGCCGTCGCCCTGGCCATCGTCGAGGTCCTGGCCTGGAACGCCGACGCGCACCGCGCCACCGCCCGCCCCCGCATCGGCGCCCAGAACGGCGTGGAGGAACTGGAAGCCGGCACCCCCGCCGCGACCCTGGCGCCCACCCTGGAAGCCATGGGCCACCGCCCCCGCGTGCTGGAGATGAACACCGGCCTGCAGGTCATCCGCCGCATCCCCGGCGGCTGGGAAGGCGCCGCCGACCCGCGCCGGGACGGCGCGGCGGTCGGCGACTGAAGGGGGTGTTCGTCGCGGCCTCTCTTCGGTCCGTGTCGCGCCTGTTGTCCCGGGAGAAGGGCTTTGCCCTCCTCCCGGACCCTCCACCCAGCAGGAGGCCCGCCTCCTGAACCTCGATCTATTTGGGACGCCCTTGATCGGCGGGGTCTCGCACGCGCGCTTCCGCCGCGTGCGAGACCCCGCCGATCAAGGGCGTCAATAGGGTGGGGTCCAGGGGACGAGTCCCCTGGCGGATGGAGGTCCGGAGGAAGGCAGCGCCTTCCTCCGGGGCCACCCAGCACAACACGACCCGGAGAGTGGCCAAGACGAACGCCCCCCGTCAGTGCAGCCGCGCGCGCCATTCCTCGACGACGGCGCGGGCGCGGGCCGTGGCTTCGCCAGCGGGCATGAGTTCCAGGAAGCGTTCCATCGCGGCGATGGCGGCAGAGAAGCGGCCGAGGGTTCCGTTCATCAGCGCCGCTTCCCGCCACAGGGGGCGGCGTCGGGGGCCAGGCGCAGCATGTTCATCGTGCAGACCAGCGCGCCTTCCGTCTCGCCGGCGTGCAGGCGGCGGAGGCGGATGTTCGTCTGCAGGCGCAGCAGGACGGCGCGGCGGCTCATCGGGACCAGCAGGCCGGGGCGGAGCTCGGCGGTGTCGCCCTCCACCGACTTGATGAGGGCGCGGAGGGCGGGCGGGTTCAGGGGCGCTCCGCCGTTGAAGGGGTCCACGACGGTCGCAGCGCCGGTGCCCTCGAGTGCCAGGAGGAAGTGGCCCGGGAAGTCCAGGCCGCGCGCGAGCCAGCCTGCCGCCGAAGCCGCGTGCAGCCAGAGGATGCCGAGGGAGACGGGCAGGCCGCGCTTCCGCTCCGTCACGCGGATGAGGTTGGTGTTGTCGGGGTGGTCGTAGGCCTCGGCGTCGCCGGCATAGCCGTGGCGGTCGTGGATGACCTGGGACAGCAGGGCCCGGCGCTTCTCCGCGTCGCCCGGATCGGGTTCGGCCAGCACGTCGCGGACGATGGCGGACAGCCGCCCCATCGCCGCGCGCCAGTCCAGTTCGGGCCGGTCCACGCGCGCGAACTGGATCGCGACGGCGCCGATGTCGAGCTCGTCGTCCGGCAGGCGGCCCGCCGCGTCGAGCGCCGCCAGCGCCTCGGGGCCGAGCTCGGACATGCCGGGGCTGCCGTTCTCAGCCGCTCGCCGGGACCATGCGGCCCAGCCGCCGTCCGGCGAAGAGGTGGACGTGGAAGTGCGGCACTTCCTGGCCTCCGTCCTGTCCGATGTTCGTGAGCGCACGGTAACCCGCGTCCTCCAGGCCGAGTTGCGCGGTGACCGTCGCGACGGCCCGCCAGAACCCCGCGATCTCCGCCTCGCTCGCGTGCCGGCCGAAGTCGGAAAGGGAGAGGTAGGGGCCCTTCGGGATCACCAGGACGTGCACGGGCGCCTGCGGCGCGATGTCGTGGAACGCGAGGGCGAAGGCGTCCTCGTAGACGCGCTTGCACGGGATCTCGCCACGGAGAATGCGGGCGAAGACGTTGGTGTCGTCGTAGGCCGGGCGGCCCGAGGCCTCTGGCATGCGGTGCGGACCCCCTGGTTGATCGTTCAACCTGCGGGCGGCCCGGGCGGGCTGCAAGGGGAGGACCGTGGCCCGCCCCGGGCGGCCGAGGCCCGCCCGTGCGGGGTGCGCCGCGGTCCCGGCGGCGAGTGGTCATCGGCCGCAGGAGAGGGTGCCCGACCCGGCCGGAGCGGGCGCCCCCTTCCCTCACGCGCTTGCGATGTCGCCCTCCCCCGATCGGGGGACGCGGCGGCCGGCCGGCCCCGGGGAGCCTCGGCCCGCTCATCCGGGGGAGATCTGTCTTGGCCGCATTCGAGGTGCTCACGGCGATCAAGGAGGGCGTCGATACCATCAAGACCATCAAGGGGTGGTTCGATGGCCCGGACACCTCCTTCAGCACGACGGCCGCGCAGATCGAGGCGCGGCTCAACACGATCGAGGACCAGATCGACAACCTCACCGAACTCGCGAAGAACATCCTGACGGCCACGAACCAGGCTTCGGCGCAGATCCGCGGGGCGGAGGTCCGGGCGGCCTACAACTTCGCCTCGACCGCGATCGACAACATCGAGTCCTACCGCCTCAGCGGATCGCAGGGGGACCTGGACAATGCGCGCAACAACTCGATCCAGGCGCTGAACGCGATCAACAACGTCGCAGCGACCTATCCGGAGCAGACGGACCTCCTCATCGGGCCGCTCTTCTACATCCTCGGTGTCCGAATCCGCGTGGGCCGGGAACTGGATGACGGCGCCTTCGCCGCGCCCGCGTATTCCACGGCGATCCAGAACGCGGTGAACGCCGCCACCGCCTTCGCGAGCCGCGTCGAGGCGACGCTGACGCGCGATGTCCCGCGGGTCACGACCCGGACCTTCACGGACTACGACTTCCGGCCGCCGATCATCACCACCACGACGGGGTGGAGCTACGTGAACGACACCGGCACCTTCGCCGTGAGCTACGGCGAGTCAGTCGAGAGGCAGGCCGGCCGGGTCCTCTCGCGCACGGTAGAGGGCGGGTACACCGAGCGCCTGGGGACCGACGGCCCGATCGTGCGGACGGGCAGCTATTCGGGCAGCCCGGCCTCCGCGGAAGCCGAGGGTTACGCGCTGGACCGGAAGTACCTCGGCCTGACGGACCTGCGCGCCGAGATCGCGGCCTTCGACGCGCTGAACAACGGCATCTACGTCACCGGCGGTGACGGGGCGGAGAACGTCGTCGGCGCCGGCGGGCGCGACGCGCTGTTCGGCGGCGGCGGGGACGACACCGTCACCGGCGCTGCCGGCCAGGACGCGCTGCGCGGAGAGGGCGGCAACGACCTGCTCAACGGAGGCACCGAGGCCGATGTGCTGCGCGGCGGGGACGGGGACGACACGCTCCTCGGCGGGACGGGGGACGACACGATCGACGGCGGCGCGGGGACCGACCGCGTCTCCTTCGCCGACGGGACGACGGGCGTAAGCGTCTTCCTCGCGCTCACCGTGGCGCAGGACACGGGGCGCGGCATCGACGTGATCCGCAACGTCGAGAACGCCACGGGCTCCGAGGGCGCGGACCGGCTGACCGGCAATGCCCTGGGCAACGACCTGGTCGGGCTCGGCGGCAGCGACACGCTGGATGGCGGGGACGGCAACGACACGCTGACCGGCGGCGCCGGCAACGACCTGCTCACCGGCGGTGTCGGGCGGGACCTCGTCCGCTTCGGGGTGGGCGGGGCGGGGGTGACGGTTGACCTCGGTACCGGCATCGCAACGGGACGGGCGGGGAGCCTGGAGGGCACCGACACGCTTTCCGGCATCGAGGACGTGGTGGGCAGCGCCTTCGCCGACTTGATCCGCGGGGACGCCAACGCCAATCGCCTGGAAGGCGCAGGTGGGGCCGACACGCTGGAGGGGAGCGCGGGCGCGGACACGCTGCTCGGCGAGGGCGCGGGAATTCCCGACGCGGCGGATCGCATCTCCGGCGGCGACGGCGACGACCGGATCGAGGGCCTCGCGGCCGGCGGCGCGCAGGACACGCTGGACGGCGGCACGGGGCGCGACACCTACGTCGTCGCGGCGCTGGGAACGGGCGTCGCCGACCTCATCCTGGACTTCCAGACCGGGGCCGGCGGGGACGTGCTGGACCTCTCGGTCCTCGGCCCGCTGGATGCGGGCGACGCCTTCGCCAGCGGTCGCCTGCGCCTGCTGCAGAGCGGCGAGGCGACCACGGAACTCCAGGTCGACACGGATACCGGGCCGGGGCGGGCCTACGCCTCGCTCGTCATCCTGCAGGGCGTGAGGGCGGCGGATCTGCAGGCCGTCAACTTCAGCCCGAGCGCCGGCTTCGCGCAGGGCGGCTGGCCGATCATCGGGACGCCCGGCCAGGACGGCCGCTTCGGCTCCGACTACGGCGAACTGATCTCCGGCCTCGGCGGGGACGACCTGATTGTCGGGCTGGGCGGGAACGACACGCTGGACGGGGGCGAGGGCACCGACACGACCTCCTACGCGCTGGCCGGGGCAGGCGTCGTCGTGGACCTCGCGGCCGGGAGCGCGACGGGCGGGGCCGGGACGGATGTCCTGACGGGTATCGAGAACGTCGCGGGATCGACCTTCGCGGACACGCTGCGTGGGAACGACGCGGCGAACGTGCTGAACGGCGGCTCCGGGCGGAACGCGCTGGCCGGACGGGACGGCGACGACTGGCTCATTGCGGGTGACGAGGGCGACTCGCTGTCCGGCGATGACCGCAACGACACGCTGACCGGCGGCGCGGGCGACGACACGCTGGAAGGCGGCGCGGGCGATGACGTCGTCCAGGGCAATGCCGGCACGGACCGGGCGGAGTATGCAGGCGCGGCGGCCGGCGTCGCCGTTTCCCTCCTCCTCAGCGGGCCGCAGGACACGCGCGGGGCGGGGATGGACGCGCTGTCGGGGATCGAGGCCCTCGGCGGCTCCGCCTTCCGGGACCGGCTGACGGGCGACGCGGGCGCCAACACGCTGGACGGCCGGGGCAGCAACGACGTGCTCGCCGGCGGGCTGGGGAACGACGCGCTGCGCGGTGGCGACGGTGCCGATGCGCTGAACGGCGGTGGCGGCAGCGACACGCTGGAGGGCGGGACAGGCGCAGACCGGCTGATCGGCGGCGGCGGGCGCGACCTCTTCGTCTTCGGCCCGGGGTCGGGCGCCGATGTGATCCTCGACTACGCGCCTGGCGTGGACCGCCTCGATCTCCGGACCTACGGCGTGGACACGCTCGCCGAGGCGCTGGCGGCGGCCGCCGATGTCGGGCCAGACCTGCGGCTTGACCTCGCCGGCGCCTCGATCCTCCTGCTCGGGGTGCAGGAGCTCGAGCTCACGGCGCGGGATTTCGTGTTCCGGTGAGGCGGGGCCCCGCCGGCCCTCGCCCGGTGCCGGGACCGGTCGGCCCGGCGGCGCGGGCGAGGAGCATCCTCCGGCGCGGCATCGGGCGCGACGGCGCGGACCGGGCCTACCCCCGCGTGATCCGCCCGTCCGTGCGGGGCGCGGCGGGGCCGCGTTCGGCGAGGAAGTCGGCCACGACGTCCTCCAGCAGCGGGCCGTCGTCGTAGGCCTCCAGGGCGTCGTCGCGGAACGTCGCGTAGCCGTCGCCGCCGCGCCGCATGAAGTCGTTCGTGACGACGCGGTAGGCGCGGTCGGGGTCGAGCGGGGCACCGCCGATCGTGGCCTCCCGCACGCGGCGGCCGGCGGGGGCGTCCGGGTCCAGCACCACGCGCATCCCGGCCATCTGCGGGAAGCGGCCGGCGGGGGTGGGGAGGCGGGAGACGCCGTTCTCCAGCCCCGCGCGGAGGGCGCCGCCGCGGATCGTCATCGTCGCCATGGTGTTGGAGAAGGGCAGCACCGCCAGCACGTCGCCGAGGGTGACCTGGCCCGCCGGCAACGCCGCGCGCAGGCCGCCGCCGTTGAAGAGCGCGACGTCCGCCCCGTGGCTTGCGGCCAGCATGGCCTCGGCCACGAGGTTGCCGAGGGCGCATTCGCCCGTGCGGCATTCCGTGTCGGGGAAGGCGGCCAGCGCCTGGCCGACGGGGTGGCGGCGGCGCTCGCCGAGCGGGGCCGCGTACTCCGCGACGACGGCGGCGACGGCGGGGTCCTCCGCGACGGTCGCGTCCACCGGGCGGACGGTGCCGCCATGGGCGACGATGCGGCCGTCCGGCGCGAGGTCGAGGTCCAGGCGGCCGAGGTAGCGGCCATGGCACATGGCCTGGACGATCCGCACGTCGCGCCCCTTGCCCGCGACGACGAGAGGGTGTGGCCCGACCGCGCCGGGCAGGCCGTTGGCGAGGAGCAGGTGGGAATGACCGCCGACGATCGCGTCCAAGCCCTCGACCTCCGCGGCGAGGCGGCGGTCCTCCGGCAGGCCGAGATGGGAGAGGACGATGACGGTGCCGATGCCCGCGCGGCGGAGGGTGAAGGCCTCGCGCTCCGCGGCCTCCAGGGGGTCGGTGAAGCGGAGGTTCGGACCTGGGGAGGAGGAGCCGGCGGTCGCGGGCGTGGTGAGGCCGACGATGCCGATCCGCCGCCCGCCGGCCTCGACGATCGTGGAGGGGGCGACGCGGCCGTTCAGGGCGGGCTCGCGCCCGGTGTCGAGGTTGGCGGAGAGGACAGGGAAGGAAAGGAGCTCGAGGTAGCGGGCCAGGTTCTCCGGCCCGTTGTCGAATTCGTGGTTGCCGAGCGACATGGCGGCGGGGGCGGTGATCCGCTGCACCGCGGCCTCCGCCGCGCCGCGGTGGATGGTGTAGAACAGGCTGCCCATGAACTGGTCGCCGGCGTCGAGGAAGAGGGTCGCGCGGCCCTCGGCGGCGGCCTCGGCCCGCGCGTCGCGGATGGCGCCGGCCAGCCGCGCGGCGCCGCCGAGGCAGGGGCGGTCCGGGCGGCAGACCGCGCCGGTCTCCGCCACGCCTTCGTGCTTCGAGTGGAAGTCGTTCATGTGCAGGACGGCGATGCGCGCCGCGACCTGCGCGAGGGCGGGGCGGACGAAGGGGGCGGCGAGCGCGGCGCCGAAGAGGGCGCGGCGGGAGAGGGACGTCGTCATCGCGACAGCCTAGCGCGGTCGTGACGTCCGTCGAAGCGACGGCTGCGTGACTCCGCCGCGCACCGGCCCGGTGCCCCCTTGCCCGCGGCGCGACACCGGGCCAAACCGGCCCATACCCCCGACGTCGCGCCCCCTGCCGCGACCCATCCGCGCGCGAGACGCGCGAAACGCCCGCGCGCGAGACGCGCGACCCGCCCGCGCGCGGACCGCGCGGAACGGCGTGCCCGTCCCCGCGGGCGCGCGCCCGGAAGGCCACCGATGCCGGTGTACCTGCCGATCGCCGAGATGTCGGTGGATGCCCTGCTGCTGCTGGGCATCGGCTTCGGCGTGGGCTGGCTGTCCGGCCTGTTCGGCGTCGGCGGGGGTTTCCTGCTGACGCCCATCCTCATCCTGATCGGCATCCCATCCCCCGTCGCCGTCGCCTCGGGCGCGAACCAGACGGTGGGCGCCTCGGTCTCCGGCCTCATGGCGCAGTGGCGGCGGGGGCAGGTGGACGTGCGGATGGGCACGGTGCTGCTGCTCGCCGGTCTGTTCGGCTCGGCGCTGGGGACGCAGTTGTTCGTGCTGCTGCGAAGGCTCGGGCAGATCGACCTCGCCGTGTCGTTCTTCTACGTCGTCGTCCTCGGCACCGTCGGCGCGCTGATGGTGCGGGAGAGCGTGCGGGCGCTCATCCGGCGCGGCACCGCGGTCCCCCGCCTGCACGAGCACACCTGGCTGCACGGCCTGCCCTTCAAGATGCGGTTCCGCAAGTCGCGGCTCTACATCTCCGTCATCCCGCCGGCGCTCGTCGGGTTCGGGATCGGCGTGCTGTCCGCGGTGATGGGCGTGGGCGGCGGCTTCATGCTGGTGCCAGCCATGATCTACCTCCTGGGCATGCCGACCGCGACGACGATCGGGACGTCGCTGTTCCAGGTCGTGTTCGTGACGGCCAACGTGACGATGCTGCAGGCGCTGCAGAACGGGTCGGTGGACGTGGTGCTGACGCTGCTGCTGCTGGCGGGCGGCGTCGCGGGCGCGCAGTTCGGGGCCTCCATGGGCACGCGCCTGCGGGGAGCAGACGCGGGCGCTGCTCGGCGCCCTGGTCCTCGCGGTGGCCCTGGCGCTTCTCGTGGACCTGCTGCGCACGCCGGCGCATCCCTTCACCATCGGTCCGGCCCGGTGAGGGGTGCATCGAGGGGGCTGCTCGCCGGAATCCTGCTCGCGATGCCGGTGTGTGGGGTGGTATGCGGGGCCGCGGCGCAGGAGGCGCCGCGCGCCGCGCTGACCGCGGAACTCGGCGCCCCGCGCATCGAGGTCAGCACAGCCTTCACCGGGACGGACCTGCTGGTCTTCGGCACGACGGACCGGCCGATCGGGCCGGGCGGGGACAACGTCGTCGTCACCGCGACGGGCCATGCGGAGGACCTGGTCGTGCGGCGCCGCGTCCGCTGGTTCGGCATCTGGGTGAACGGCCCGTCCGCGCGCTACCGCGACGTGCCGCACTACTACGCCCTCGCGGCCACGTCACCGGTCCGGACGCTGCTGGACGAGGATACGCGCTTCGAGAACCGGATCGGGCTGGAGGTCGTGGCCGACCGGCTGTCGGGATCGCGCGATCCCGTCTTCCGCGATGCCCTGCGCGAGCTGAAGGCGGCCCGCGGCGAGTGGGGGAGGACGAGGACCCGATCCCCGTCTCCGGCGGGCGGCTGTTCCACGCGCGGCTCCGCGTGCCCTCCACGGTGCATACGGGCGACTACCGCGTGGCGGTGCTGCTGGTGCGCGACGGCCGCGTCGCGGCCCGGCAGGAACTGACCTTCGGGGTGGAGCGGGTCGGCACCGCCGCGCGCGTGGCCGACGTGTCGCGCGACCTGCCGCTGCTGTATGGGGTGGTCTGCGTCGCCCTGGCCGCCCTCGCGGGATGGGTCGGCAGCGTCTTGTTCCGGAGGGGGTAGGGGGACGATGCCAGAACGAACGGCACAGGCCGACCGCGTCTTCCTCGTCGTCGTGGACGACAGCCCGGAGCGCGCGGTCGCGCTGCGCTACGCCTGCCTGCGCGCCCGCAAGTCCGGCGGGCGCGTCGCGCTGCTGCGCATCACGGAGCCCGTCGGCCTGCAGGAATGGGCGGGCGTCGGCGCGCTGATGCAGGAGGAGCGGCGCCAGGCCGCGGAGCAGACGCTCTCGGCGCTGGCGGCGGAGGTGCAGGAAATCACCGGCGGGCTGCCGCTGCTGCTGATCCGGGAGGGCGAGGCGGTGGAAACCGTGATCACCGTCCTGGAGGAGGATCCCCGCATCTCCATCCTCGTCCTCGCGACGGCGCCGGGCACGGGCGGGCCGGGGCCGCTGGTGACGGCGCTCGCCGGGCGGCACGCCGGGCAGTTGCGCTGCCCCGTGACGCTCGTCCCCGGCGGGATGGAAGATGCCGAACTCGATCGCGTGACCTGAAGGAAAACGACCGCATGCTGAAGCTCAACGTCATCGTCGCGAGCACGCGCCCCGGCCGCAAGGGCCCGGCCGTCGCGCGCTGGATCGACGGCTATGCCCGCACCCACGGCGCCTTCGAGCCGGTCTTCGTGGACCTGGCGGAGGTCGGGCTGCCGATGTTCGACGAGGCGAAGCACCCCGCCATGCGCCAGTACGAGCACGAGCACACGAAGCGCTGGAGTGCGATCGTCGGGGCGGCCGACGCCTTCGCCTTCGTGACGCCGGAATACAACTTCGTCCCGCCGCCCTCGCTCGTGAACGCGCTCGACTTCCTCGTGCACGAATGGGGCTTCAAGCCCGCGGGGATCGTGAGTTACGGCGGCGTCTCCGGCGGGCTGCGGGCGGCGCAGGCGCTGAAGCTGCAACTCACCGCGCTGCGGATGATGCCGATCCCCGAGGGCGTGCCGATCCCGAACTTCGCGTCCCACATCCGGGAGGATGGGGCCTTCCACTCGAACGAGATGATCGACACCAGCGCGAAGACGATGCTGGACGCGCTGCACCGCTGGGCCACGGCCCTGAAGCCGGCGCGGGGCTGACCGAGAGCGCGAGGCAGCACTGCGAGGGCGGTGGTTGCACGACGCCGCCGCCCGTCCCAGATGCCGGGCTGAAGGGGATCACGCCATGTTCATCGAGACCGAAGCCACGCCCAACCCGGCCACGCTGAAGTTCCTGCCGGGCCAGGACGTCATGGGCACGCGCGGCACCGCCGATTTCGCGGGCGAGGAAGCCGCCGCCCGCTCCCCCTCGCCGCGAGCCTCTTCGCGCTGGACGGCGTGGCCCGCGTGTTCCTCGGCTCCGACTTCGTGACGGTCACGAAGTTCGAGGCGGCGGAGTGGCAGGCGCTGCGCCCGCAGGTCCTCGGCGCGATCATGGAGCACTTCATGGCCGGGCGCCCGGTGATGGAGGGCGACGACGCCGAGATGGAGGAGGACGTGGACCCGGCCGATGCCGAGGTCGTCGCGCAGATCAAGGAACTGCTCGACACCCGCGTCCGCCCGGCGGTGGCCGGCGATGGCGGCGATATTGTCTTCCGCGGGTTCCGCGACGGCATCGTGCGGCTGCACATGCAGGGCGCCTGTTCCGGCTGCCCGTCCTCCAGCGCCACGCTGAAGCACGGCGTCGAGAACATGCTGCGTCACTACGTGCCGGAAGTCGTGGCGGTGGAGCAGGTCGAGGCCTGACGCACCCGCGCGGCGATCATTCGCCGCGCGCATGGAGGTGATCCGGGCGGCCGATTGGCGCCCGGCGCGGCAACGACGAGATGGTCGGGCCGAAGGAGATCCCTCCCATGCTCGACGCCGCCCTCCCCAGCCGTCTCGACGATGCCGCGCTGGACCGCCTGTTCCGCACCGCGCGCACCGCCAACCACTTCCACCCGACGCCCGTCCCGGACGAGACGCTTCGGCACCTCTACGACCTCGTGGCCATGGGGCCGACCAGCGCGAACCAGCAGCCCGGGCGCTTCGTCTTCGTGCGCAGCGCGGAGGGCAAGGAGCGGCTGCGTCCCGCGCTGTCCGCCGGCAACCTGGACAAGACCCTGTCCGCGCCGGTCACCGCGATCGTGGCCTACGACCCGAAGTTCTATGAATACCTGCCGCGCACCTTCCCGCATGCCGATGCGCGGTCCTGGTTCGTCGGCAAGCCGGACTTCGCGGAACGGTCGGCCTTCCTGAACTCCACGCTGCAGGTCGCCTACCTCATCCTCGCGGCGCGCGGGCTCGGGCTGGATGCGGGGCCGATGACGGGCTTCGACGCGGCGAAGGTGGACGCGGCCTTCTTCGCCGACACCGGGTTCAAGTCCACCGTCCTCGTGAACCTCGGCTATGCCGACCACTCCAAGACTTTCGACCGGCTGCCGCGGCTGCCCTTCGACGAGGTGGTGACGGTTGTCTGACCTGGGCGTCTGAACCCAGCGCCTACCGCGCCTTGGCCGGGGTGCGCGCGAGGACCGCGCGCATCTCCGCCAGGGCCTCGGGCGGCAGCGCGCGGATGCGGGCCGCGAGGGCGTTGGCGAATTCCGTCGCCTCGGGCGTGAGGCCCGCCGTATCCAGCACGACACGCGGGCGGGACGTGCGGGCGAGCCGCGACAGGTCGTCCGCATCGTCCCAGATCAGGCCGAAATACTCGCAGACCTGGTGCACCAGGCCGTCGGACGGCGTGCCGCGCCGGCCATGCTCGAGCGCCGAGAGGTAGGCGGAGGAGACCTGGAGCGCCGCGGCGAGGTCGGCCAGCGTCACGCCCCGTTCCCGGCGCAGGGCACGAAGGCGGGCACCGAAGGGCGTCATGCGGCAGGGCATCCGGGCATGGAGTCCATTCTGCCACGGGGAGGACCCGGTGCGGGAAGGCTGCCCCGGCATGGCGGCGCGATCTCCCCGTGTCGGGGCGTCCGTCCGGGCCGCGCCCTTCCGCAGCGCGCGGGGCCGGGCCACATCAGGCCTCCATGCTTCCGCCGACCCCGACATCCCGGCGCGCGCTCGCCGCGTCGCTGCTGCTCTCCGCCTGCGCGCCGCGGGTGATCCCGGCCGGGCCCGTGACGGGCGAGCCCGGGATCGCGGATGCACCGGACCGACTCGTCATGTCCGACGGGGCGCGGCTGCCGCTGCGGTCCTGGCTGCCCGACGGGCCGGTTGGGACGGTGCTGCTCTGCCTGCACGGCTTCAACGACAGCCGGAACTTCATGGTGGAGCCGGCGCCTGCGCTGAACGCGGCGGGGGTCGCGGTCTATGCCTATGACCAGCGGGGCTTCGGCGGCGCGCCGAACCGCGGGATCTGGCCGGGCGCCGCGACGCTCGCGGCCGATGCGTCGGCGGTGGCGCGGCTGCTGGCCGCGCGGCATCCCGGCGCGCCGCTCTTCCTCCTCGGTGAAAGCATGGGGGGCGCGGTGGTGCTGGTCGCCGCGGCCTCCGACGATCCGCCGCCGGTCGCGGGATCGATCCTGCTGGCGCCGGCGGTCTGGGGGCGCGTGACGATGCCGCGCTTCGTCGTGGGGCTCCTGGACGCGCTGGCGCACACCATCCCGATCGTCGCGACGGAGCCGGGCAACGCCTTCGCGATCACGCCGACGGACAATGAGGCAGCGCTGCGCCGCCTGTCGCGCGACCCCCTGACGATCCGGGAGACGCGGGTGGACGCGGCCTACGGCCTGGTGGGGCTGATGGACGACGCGCTGGCCGTCGCGCCGCGCCTGCCCGCCGCGATGCCGCCGATGCTGCTGGTGTATGGCGGGCGGGACCAGCTGGTGCCGCCCGTCGCGACGCGGCTGCTGCTGTCCCGCCTGTCGGACGCCGCGCCGTGCCGGGTCGCCTACTACCCGCGATCCTACCACCTGGCGCTGCGGGACTCCTCGGCGCCGATCGTCATCGCTGATCTCCTCGCCTGGATGCGGGCACCGGCGGCCCCGCTGCCCTCCGGGGCCGACAGGGCGGCGGTGGAGTGGCGGGCGCAGCCGCCGCGGGGCGGCGAGAGGTAGGAGCGCTTCACCGACTCCGCGGCGAGGGGCGGCGCCGGGAGGGCTTTGCCCTCCCAGACCCTCCCACCAGGGGCGAACGCGCCCCTGGACCGCGATCTATTTCGGTGTCCCGGGCTGATGGGCCTCACTTCGGGGGTCCATCAGCCCGGGACGCTGAACAGTCCGCGGGGTCCTGGGGGTGCGTTCACCCCCCGGCGGAGGGGCCTGGGGAGGCAAAGCCTCCCCGGAGTCACCCGCGCCCTCAGGCCGCCTCGACGCACAGCGCGACGCCCATGCCGCCGCCGATGCACAGCGTCGCAAGGCCCTTCTTCGCCCCGCGCCGCTGCATCTCGAACAGCAGCGTCGTCAGCACGCGCGCGCCGGACGCGCCGATCGGGTGGCCCAGCGCGATCGCGCCGCCGTTGACGTTCACCCTGGACGGGTCCCAGCCCAGGTCCTTGTTCACCGCGCAGGCCTGCGCCGCGAAGGCCTCGTTCGCCTCGATGAGGTCGAGGTCCTCGATCCTCCAGCCCGCCTTCTGCAGCGCCTTGCGGGACGCCGGGATGGGGCCGGTGCCCATGATCGCGGGGTCCACGCCGGCCGTCGCCCAGGACACGATGCGGGCCAGCGGCGTGATGCCGCGCTTCGACGCCTCGGCTCCGCGCATCACCAGGATCGCGGCCGCGCCGTCGTTGATGCCCGACGCGTTGCCCGCGGTGACGGAGCCGTCCTTCGCGAAGGCAGGACGCAGCTTCGTCAGGACCTCCATCGAGGTCTCGGGCTTCGGGTACTCGTCGTTCTCGACGACGGTGTCGCCCTTGCGGCCCCTGACGGTCACCGGCGTGATCTCGTCGTGGAACTTGCCGGCCTTCATCGCCTCGCCGGCCTTGCGCTGGGAGTTATAGGCGAACTCATCCTGCTGCTCGCGCGTGATCTGGTACTTCTGCGCGACGTTCTCCGCCGTGTTGCCCATGTGGTAGCCGTTGAAGGCGTCCCAGAGCCCGTCGCGGATCATCGTGTCGATCAGCTGCAGGTCGCCCATCTTCTGCCCGGCGCGGAGCTGTTGCGCGTGCGGCGCCTGCGTCATGCTTTCCTGCCCGCCGGCGACGACGATGTCCGCGTCGCCCGTCGCGATCTGCTGCGCGGCAAGCGCCACGGTGCGGAGGCCGGAACCGCAAAGCTGGTTGATGACGAAGGCCGTGCGCTCCACGGGGATGCCCGCCGCGACGGCGGCCTGGCGGCCCGGGTTCTGGCCGGTGGCGGCGGTCAGCACCTGGCCCAGGATGACCTCGTCCACCTCGGAGGCGTCGACCTTCGCGCGTTCCAGCGCCGCCTTGATCGCGACGGTGCCCAGCGCATGGGCCGGGAGGGCGGCGAAGGCGCCGTTGAAGGACCCGACGGGGGTCCGCGCGGCGGAGGCGATGACGATGTCGTCCATGGGCGTCTGTAATCCCGTCTGGCTGGCGTTACGGCGGATGTGCGCCGGGGCGGGCAGCGCCGCAAGCGCGAACCGGGTGGGCCGTCATGCGGCGGCGCGGCACCAGTCCCGCAGCGGGCGCCACAGGACCGCCTCGGCCCCCGCGCCGGCGGCCATGCCGATATGGCCCGCGGGGACGTCCAGGACCGTCGCGCCGGACAGGCCCTCGGCCAGCGCTCGGGCACTCTCCGGCGGGACGATCCGGTCGCCGCGGGGGATCGCGACGAGGGACGGTCCCCGCCACGCCTCCGGCCGCACCGGCGCGCCGGCCACCCGCCACAGGCCGCGGGCCGGCGTGTTCTCCCCGTACCAGCCGCCGAGGCATTCGCGTGCGACGGGGGCCGGCAGCGGCACGCCGTCGTTCAGCCAGTCCTCCAGCGCCACGAAGTGCGCGGCCTTGGCGGAGGCCGGGTCCAGCCGCCCGAAGGCGCGGAACTTCCGCGCGATGCCGTACGGGTCGAGCCCGGCGAAGAGCGCGTTCAGCACGTCCACGGGCAGGGCGCCCGTCGGTTCCATCCACGCCTCGAGTGCCGGCAACAGGGCCGCGGCGGCGCGGGCGCGCGACCGCTCCTCCTCCCCGCCCGCGTGAAAATCCCAGGGCGTTGCCAGCAGGACCAGCCCGCGCACCAGGTCGGGCCGCCGCAGCGCCGCCGCGAGCGTCAGCAGCCCGCCCATGCAGTAGCCCAGCAGCAGCACCGGCCCTCGCGCTGCCGCCACTGCCGCGGCGAGCGCGCGTTCCAGCCGGCCGGCGATCCAGTCGGTCAGCGTGAAGCCGCTCTCCTCCGCCCCCGGCCAGCCCCAGTCCAGCAGGATCGGCCGCACGCCACTCGCCGAGAGCCAGCGGCACATGGACCGTCCCTCCGCGAGGTCGAGGACGAAGGCGCGGTTGACGAGGGAGGGAACGAGCAGGATCGCGGGACCCGGCCCGCCGAAATCGAGCAGCCGCGCGGGCCCTTCCGCCCAGAGGGAAGGCGGGTCCGGCAGGTCCCGCGCGTAGGGATGCGTCCGATAGGCCACGAGGCCACGGAGCAGCGCCGCGTCCTCCTCCAGCAGGTGCCGCCAGACCGCGGCGCGGAGGCCGTCAGGTCCGTCGGGTCCGCTTCGCCCCCGGACGGCGCCGAGGATCCGTGCCGCCTCCCGCCTCCCCTCCGCCGAGCGCGGCGCGAAGCCCGGCCAGTTCGTGCTCCAGCCACTCGAGTCGTTCAGCGAGCCTTGCCGCCTCGACCCGCCCGAGGAGCCCGGCAGCGCCGCCATCGCCGCCCAGGCCCGCCCCGCTGCCAGGGCCAGGTGCATCGGCATCGGCCGCGGGCCGCGCCGCGGCGTCGGGGGGAGCGCGCCGGTCACCCGAATCCTGTCCCGTCGCCGCCGTCCGGAGAGGCGGTGCGGCCGCGGCGGGCAGGTTGGACCCGGCGACCGGGGCCGCGCCGCCGGGTGGCAAGGGGCCCGTCGCGGCGTCCAGTGGTCCAGGAGGCTGCCAAGCGGGCGGCCAGGACGGTGGCCATGGGGACACCCAGGGCGGGACGGGCGCACCCGACGGCATGGATGGTCCCGCCATCCCGGCCCCTGGCCCCGGCCACGGCGTGCTCCAGGGCACCGCGCCGGGTTCTGGCCAAGCCGGTGCACCCCGCGGCGGCGCGCCCATCGCCCGCGCCCATTCGGCCATGGCGCGCGACCACGCCGCCGAGGCCACCGCCCATTCCGGGTCGGCCGCCAGTCCCGCGACCTCCGACTGCCACAGCGCCACCCACTCGGCCGCGAGCCGCGCAACGTCCGGCCCCTCCTCGTCTCCCGCCATGCATCCCCGGCCCGTGGTCCCCGCGTCTTCCGCAATGCGGCATGGCGGGTCTAGCATCGCCTCCCGGCGCCGTCCCAATCCGCGGACGATCTGCCGCGGGGGAGACGCGAAACATGGCCGAGATCGCCGCGCCGGACACCCGCCCCGTCATCGTCAAGAAGTACGCCAACCGCCGCCTCTACAACACGGAAACCTCCTCCTACGTCACGCTGGAGGATCTGGCGGCGATGGTCCGCCAGGGCCGCGACTTCACTGTCTCCGACGCCAAGTCGGGGGACGACATCACGCGCTCCGTCCTCACGCAAATCATCGTGGAGGAGGAGGCGAAGGGCACGAACCTCCTGCCCATCCCCTTCCTACGGCAATTGATCGGCCTTTACGGCGACAGCATGGGCGCGGTCGTCCCGCGCTACCTCGAGGCCACGATGGGCCACTTCGCGCGCCAGCAGGAAGGCGTGCGGCGCGCGGCGGAGAACGCGATGGGCGGCTTCGGCGGCGCCGCGCATGCGTTCGAGGAGATCGGCAAGCAGAACCTCGCGATGTTCGAGCGGGCGATGAGCCTGTTCTCGCCCTTCCCGCGCGGGGGGAACGGCGCGGCGCCCCATCCCGGCGGCGGGCAGCCTTCCTCCGCGGAGGAGGTGGAGGCGATGCGGGAGGAGATCGCGACGCTGCGCCGGGAGCTCGCCGAGCTCCGCGCCGGGGAGGCGGGGCAGGCGTAGCGTGGCGGCCTTCCGGGCCGCGACGACGGCGGACCTGCCCGCGATCATCGCCCTCCTCGCCGACGATCCCCTCGGCGCCGCGCGGGAGGAACCGGGGCTTCCGGCGCATGCGGGATATCAGGCTGCCTTCGACGCTATCGAGGCCGACCCGAACCAACTCCTCCTCGTCGCGGAGGACGCGGGCGAGGTCGTCGGCACCCTCCAGGTCACCTTCACTCCCGGCCTGTCGCGGAAGGGTGCGTGGCGGGGGCAGATCGAAGCGGTGCGCGTCGCCGCTTCCAGCCGCGGCGCCGGGCTGGGCGAGCGGATGATCCGGCACGCCGTCGCCCTCTGCCGCGAACGCGGCTGCTCCATGGTCCAGCTCACGACGGACAAGTCCCGCACCGACGCGCACCGCTTCTACGACCGGCTCGGCTTCGAGCAGAGCCACTACGGGTACAAGTTGACCCTCTGATCGCCGCCTGGGCGTCCCGGCTTTCCCGTTTTTGATCCGCATCGAAGGGTGGGACGCCCTGTTCGGCCGTCCGGATCCTCGGCAACGTTCCGGCATTGCAACCCTCCGTGGGGAGCGTGGGCGCAACACCGGTGGCGCCCGCGTGGAGCCTCACGCGCCACGAGAACCGCCCGATGGCCTACAGCCCCGCCCCGACTTCCGGCGCCGACAGCATCACCGGGGACGACGCCGATGACCTGATCGACGGCCTCGGCGGCAACGACACGCTGCGTGGCGGCGGGGGGAACGACACGCTCATCGGCGGGCCCGGGGCCGACCTCCTGGACGGCGGGCCCGGCATCGGAGCCGATGTCGCGTCCTACGGCACCGCCCTGTCCGGCGTGTCGGCGAGCCTCACGACGGGCATCGGCACGATCGGGGATGCCGCGGGTGACACCCTCGTCGGCATCATGGGCCTGCTGGGCTCGGCCTACGCGGACACGCTCGTCGGCGATGCCGGCGGCAACCAGCTGCTGGGGGGCAACGGCGACGACATCCTCTCGGGCCTCGGCAGCGGGGACCAGCTTGCCGGCGGCGGCGGCGCCGACCTGCTCCTCGGCGGTGAGGGCGATGACACGCTGGACGGCGGCATCGGCGCCGACACGCTGACCGGCGGCATCGGCACGGACACCGCGACCTATGCGAACGCCGGCGCGGCCGTCGCGGTCAGCCTGGCACTCGGGAAGGGCACGGCCGGCGAGGCGGCGGGCGACCTGCTCACCGGCATCGAGGCGCTCACCGGCTCCGCCTTCGACGACACGCTGACGGGCAGCGCCGCCGCGGATCGCATCAACTCCGGCCGGGGGAACGACAGCGTCCTCGGCGGGGGCGGCGACGACGTCTTCCTCAACGAAGGCGGCGCCGACCTGCTGAAGGGCGAGGGCGGGAACGACAGCATGCTGACGCGAGGCGGCGGCAGCACGCTGGACGGCGGGGAGGGGAACGACTCCCTCTACGGTCAGGCAGCGCTGACCGCGATGCTCGGCGGCGCCGGCAACGACCTGCTGGACAACAGCGTCGGCTCCGTCTCCGCCACCCTCGACGGCGGTGCGGGGGCGGACACGATGAAGGGTGGCGCCGGCGACACGACCTACACCGTGGACGACGCGGCGGACGTGATCCTGGTCGCTCCCGGGGCAGGCCGCGGCCTCGTCGTCGCGCAAGGCGTGAACTGGACGCTCGGCGACGGGCTGGACGACCTCGTCTTCCTCTACGGTCCCGATCTCGATCCCGACCTGTACCTGGAGGCTCGCGGGAACACGCGGGACAACGTCATGACGGGCGGAGCCAGGGGCGACTACCTCGGCGGACTCGATGGCAACGACACCCTCCAGGGCGGTGACGGCTCCGACATCCTGGAGGGCGGCGGAGGGAACGACCTGATCGTCGGCGGGAAGGACGGCGACATCCTCGTCAGCGGCGGCGGCGCCGACACCCTGATCGGCGGTGCGGGCGACGACTTCTACATCGTGTCTGCCGGCACCACGGTCGCCGAGGAGGCGGACGGCGGCCATGACATCGTCCAGGCCTCGATCGACTTCGTCCTCCCCGAGCATTTCGAGGATCTCCAGTTCATCGGGTCGGGCGGCAACCTCCGGGGCTGGGGCAATGCCGCGAACAACACCATCATCGGCAACCCCGGGAACAACGGCCTGTTCGGCCTCGGCGGCAACGACACGCTCGCCGCAGCCGCGGGCAACGACGTGCTGGATGGCGGCGAGGGCGCCGACTCCTCCTGGGTGGCGAGGGCGACGACGTGCTGCTGGGCGGCGAGGGGAACGACACGCTGCGCGGCGATCCCGGCGCCGACCTGATCAATGGCGGGGCGGGGCGCGACACCGCCTCCTTCCTGACGAACGGGTCCGGCGCGACGGCGGTGACGGTGAACCTCGCGCTCGGCATCACCGGCGGCGGCGCGGCGGGCGACACGCTGATCGGCATCGAGAACGTCATCGGCTCGAGATCCGGCGATCTCCTCGTCGGCGATGCCGGAGTGAACCGGTTGGAGGGCGACGAGGGCGACGACACGCTGGAGGGCGGGGTCGGCGCCGACGAACTCCTGGGCGGTGCGGGCCGGGATGCCGTCTCCTACGCGGGTTCGGCGGCGGGCGTGACGGTCAACCTCCTCCGCCCCGCCGCGAACCGCGGCGATGCGGCGGGCGACGTGTTCTCCCGCATCGAGGACGTCATCGGCTCCTCCTTCGACGACGTGATCCGCGGCGATGCAGCGGCCAACCTGCTCGTCGGCGGGGGCGGCACGGACCGGCTGCGGGGCGAGGGCGGCGACGACACGCTCATCGGCGGGGCAGGCGCCGACGGGCTGCATGGCGGTGACGGGGCGGACAGCTTCCGCTTCGGCAGCCCGTCGGAGGGCCGCGACGTCATCCTGGACTTCACGCCGGGCCAGGACCGGATCGAGGTCTCCGCGGCCACCTTCGGCCTGCCCCCGGGACGGCTCTACGTCGTGGCCTTCCAGCCGTCGGTGACCGGCTCACCCTACGGCGACCACCCGCAATTCACCTACGAGACGGACACGGGCCGGTTGCGCTGGGATGCGGATGGCGACGGGCCGGGCAAGGCGGTCCTGATCGCGACCCTCGCGGGCCTGCCCATGCCCTCCTACGCCGATTTCTTCGTCGTCGCGTGAGGCGAGGGCCACGCCGGCCTTCGCGCCGCAGCCCGGCCCGCCCAGGCCTGGGACCATGACGCCCGTCCACGCCGTGACCCTGCCCGACGGCCACGTCGTCAGCGACGACCGGCGCCGGCTGGACATGGACGCCGTCCACGCCGCCCTCTCGACCGCCTACTGGTCCGCTGGCCGCCCGCGCGCCGTCACTGAACGGGCCTGGGCGCATTCCCTGCCGGTCGTCGTCACCGCGCCGGACGGTGCCGTGGCCGGCTTCGCGCGGCTGGTGACGGATCGCGCCCTCCGCGCGCACCTCGCCGACGTCTTCGTGCGGCCGGCATCGCGCGGGCTCGGCCTGGGCCGGGCGATGGTCGATTATGTCCTCTCGCATCCCGCACTCGCGACCGTCACGCACTGGACGCTGACGACGCGGGACGCCCACGGCCTCTATGCCCGCCTCGGCTTCGAGAGCGCGCCCGCCGACCCGGACTCGATGACGATGGTTCGCCGCCCCGCGGGTCAGCCCGGCACGTAGGCCCGCCAGGCCCGGTCCACCGCCCCTTCCGCGGCCATTGCCGCCAGAGCCTCCCGCAGCGCCGCGAGCGGCAGGTCGCCCGGGTCCGGCGAGGCCGCGAGCCAGGCGGTCGCCGTCACCACCGGCGGCCCCAGGCGGGCGGCGTGGCCGAGGGCGGCCATCTCCCAGGCGATCTGGCTCGCCGTGGCGTACCAGGCTTGCGCCCGGCCCTCCGCCAGGGCGCACGCGGCCTCGTGCGCTTCCTCGACGGGCAGGAGGTTCTCGAAGCCGCGGTCGCGCAGGAACCTCTCCTGCACCCCGCCGCGCGGCACGGCGATGCGGGACAGGCGCCGGGCGTCGTCCAGGTCCACCGCCGTGCCGAGCGTCCCCATCACCTGCGGCACGTCGAGGAGCGGCGCGACCCAGGTGAAGTCGCCCTCCCGCGACGGCTCGCGGCCGAGCGGTGCGATCAGCAGCCCGCGCGCCGCGCGGGCGCGGGCCACGGCCTCGGGGAAGGGGAGGAAGGAGAAGGCGGCGTCCCGCCCGATCCGCGCCGCCGCCGCGCGCAGCAGGTCGGGCACGATCCCCCCGCCTCGCCCCCGGCGATGGACAAGGGCCGGATATCCGCGGTGAGGACAGGGACGGGCGTCCCGCTCACCCCGCCAGCCCAAGGGCGGCGTAGGCGCGGATCGAGGGCGGCCAGGCCGCCATGACCTCCGCCCGGTAGGCCCAGGCGGCCCAGGCCGCCGCGGCCAGGATCACGAGCGACAGGGTCCAGGCGAGGGCGACGCGCGGCCCTTCCTCCGAGGTGCGGCGCGGCGGCGGGGAACGCGGGGTGGCCCGGGGGTCGGCGGGACCTCCGGCACCGGGGGTTGCATGGATGGCGGCAAGGGGGGACCGCCGTCCCGGGCCTTTCGCCCCCGCCGGCCCGGTCCCGGGTATTCTCCGGGACCGCCAGGGCGGGGGCCGAGAGGGGGGCCGAGACGGAGGACAGGGACGGGGACAGGGACGGGGGCGGCGGGGCAGCCGCGGGCGGCGGCGGCGCCCAGGCCGTTCCGCAGCGCGCGCAGCGGACCGTGCGAGCGCCGTTCAGCCGCGCCACCACTGCGGACGGCAGGTCATATTCGGCGCTGCAATGGGGGCAGGCGACGCGCATCGCCCGGAAGATGCGGGCGCCGGGCCGCCGCCGCAACAGCAGCGTCCCGCGGCTTCCCCGGGTGCGGGCGAAAGGTTATCGGATTTGCGTGAACGGCGCCGTCGGGAAGCCCGCCGGCCCGCGAAGGGAAGAAGGGAATAAGGACGCGATGAGCGCGCAGTACGTCGCGGACGCCACGGCGAAGCCCTGGCTTCCCGTCGTCCACATCACCAGCACCTTCCCGAGCGGCGCCGTCTACGGCGGCAGCGGCGTCGTGGTCGGCCGGAACGACGTGCTGACGGCCGCGCACATGGCCTTCAGCCTCCGCGACGGCGGCGCCGCGACGAAGGTGGAGATCGAGCCGGCCTACGACCCGGCGATCGGCACGGGGCTCCTCGGCACCTACTTTTCCATCAAGGCGACCTACTCCACCGCCTTCGACCCGGACGGGGACGGCTACCTCCTGACGGGCGACGGGCGCGCCGCGACGCGGGGCGGGAGCGAGCTGGATATCGCCCTGCTCGACCTCTCCGTGCCGATCGGCGACCAGACCGGGTGGTACAAGGTGGACTTCTCCGACAGCTTCCGGAGCGGCACCGCCACCCTCGCCGCCTACCCGGCGCGCTATGGCAGCCTCGTCACCGACACGGCCTACGTGTTCGACGACCTGCGCGACGATTTCGTGTGGACCAGCCTCCTCGACATCAGTCCCGGCAGCTCCGGCGGGCCGGTCTACGTGCAGTCGGGGGCGGACAGGCTCGTCGTCGGCATCGTCTCGACGCGGCTGGCGGCGGCGGACCCGGCGGGACAGGACGCGATCCGGCTGCGCCTCGACGCGAACGACGTGCTGATCGGCACGCCGGTCCAGCGCAAGGGCGGGCCCGGTGCCGACGAATTCGCCGGCACGGCCGACGCCGACATCCTCTCGGGCTTCGAGGGGAACGACACGCTACGCGGCGGTGACGCGAACGACCGGCTGATCGGCGGCGGCGGGAACGACCAGCTGGATGGCGGCGGGGGGCGTGACACCGCCTATTTCCGCGGCCCGCGGGCGGACTACGCCGTCACAGACGCGGGGGGTGTCGTCACCGTCTCCGACCGGGTGGCGGGCCGCGACGGGACGGACGTGTTGACGGGCGTCGAGACGCTCTCCTTCGCCAAGTCCGCGGTATACCGCTTCTTCAACTCCGTCGCCGGCGGCCACTTCTTCACCACCGACCCGGTGGAGCGCGACGCCGTTCGGTCCACGCTGCCGCAGTACCGCTACGAGGGCACGGGCTACTACGCCGAGGACGGCGACACGCCCGGCGCGGTCCCCGTCTACCGGTTCTTCAACACCGTCGCGGGCGGGCACTTCTTCACCACCGATCCGGTCGAGCGCGACGCCGTGCGGGCCCGCCTGCCGCACCTGCGCGAGGAAGGGGTGGGGTACTTCGCGATGCCGGGGGCCGAGGAGGGCTACGCCGCGGTGTACCGCTTCTTCAACACGATCGCCGGCGGACACTTCTTCACGACGAGCACGGCCGAGCGGGACGCGGTTATCGCGCGGCTGCCGCAATACACCTACGAGGGGATCGCCTACCACGTGCCGAAGGATTCCTCCTTCGACCTGTAGGGCCGATCGGTAGGGCCGATCGGTAGGGCCGCCCCCTGTGGCGCCGGCCCGCGGGGGGGGGGGCGGTCGCGCCGCGTCCCGCCGCCCCGGCATGCCGGCTCCTCGACGCCGCGGTGCCAGCACGCCCCCCCGCGCAGCCTCCCCCGGGGGTGCGAACCGCAGGGCAGAACGGGATCGTTGCGGAATCGGTGACACCTCACGCCCTCTTGCACGGGGCCGCGCTTGGCGGTCGCGACACGGCCTGCGAACACCGAGACATCCCCATGAAACGTCGCCGTCGGAAGGGAACCATGAGCGGCACCGGCCGTTCCCCGCCCGTGCCCCCCCTCGCGATCCATCACCTCGACCCCCTTCGGCTGGGGGCGCTTCCGGCTTGGCCGGCGGCGCTGTCCCGCGTCGCTGCGCTCGGCTTCACGGCGGTCTGCGTGCCGCCGCCGGTGGCTCCGGGACCGTCCGGCGTGGCCATGGGCGATCCGGACCGGGCGCACCCGGCGCTCGGCGCCGGGTTGGGTGCTGGTACGGAGGCGATCGCGGCCGTCGCGCAGGCCGCGGGCGCCGCCGGGCTGGCGCTCTGGCTGGACTTGGCACCCGAGGCCTTCGCCGCCGGCGGCGCGCTGGCGGGGACGCGACCCGACCTGTTCCGCCGCGACGAGGCTGCGCCGCCCGACCCGCGGCGGGGCCCGGTGCGGCTGGACGTGGCGGTCATGGACCTGGACCTGCCGGAGACCCGCGCCTGGTGGGGCGAGCGGCTGGCGGACTGGGTCGGCGCGGGGGTGGCGGGGTTCCTCGCGGGCTCGCCCGGCCGCCTGTCGGCCGAGGCCTGGGCCGCCCTGATCGCCGCGGCGCGCGGCGCACGGCCCGAGGTGATGTTCGCAGCGCTCACGAACGGCCAGCCTTGGGACGAGGCGCGGGCGCTGAAGGGCGCGGGGTTCGACGCCCTGTCCTCCTCCGTCGCGTGGTGGAACGGCCGGGACGCGTGGCTGATGGAGGAACGGGCGGCCCTGCCGGGGCCCTTGCTGGCCTTCCCGGCGCTCCCCGGCACGCGCCCTGCGCCGGAGGACAGGTTGCGGCTGGGCCTCGCCGCCGCGCTGGGCGACGCGCTGCTGGTGCCCGACGGCTTCGGCGCGTCCGACGACGCGTTGCGGGCGGCCTGCGCGACCCTGCGGGAGACGGCGGGAATGGGCGGCGCGACGCGGGTGCTCAGCGCCCCCGGCGCGCCGGTCCTCGCGGTCGCGCGCGCGGGGTCTGACCTGCGCGTGGCCGAGGACGCGCTGGTCGTGCTGGCGAATGCGGATACGGCACCGGCCACCCTCGATCCGGCGGCGATCGGCGCCGGGCTCGGCGCCTTCACGCTGCCGGACGGGCCGGTCGCGCTGGCCGCCGGCGAGGTGCTGGCCCTGCGCGCCGCGCGCGCGGCGGCGGTCCGCCGGCCAGGGCGCGGGGACGCGAAGGAGGGCGTCGCCGTCCCGCGCATCGGGATCGAGGCGGTGACGCCGCTCGTGGATGGCGGCCGCTTCGCCGTGAAGCGCACGGTGGGAGAGGTCGTGACCGTCGAGGCCGACATCGTGGCGGACACGCACACGACGCTCGCCGCCGCCCTGCTCTGGCGCGCGGCGGACGAGGACGAGTGGCGCGAAGTGCGGATGCGGCCGCTCGGCAACGACCGGTGGACCGCGTCTTTCCCGCTGTCGCGACTGGGGCGACACCAGTTCGCGGTGGAGGCCTGGGTGGATGCCTATGCCGCCTGGCGCGACGAGGTGACGAAGAAGACCGCCGCCGGCGTGAACGTGACGCTGGAACTGGAGGAAGGGCGCCGCCTCCTCGCGTCGCGCGGCGACGTGAAGGGCAAGGACCTGCGGCGTGCGATCGAGGCGCTGGCGGCGACGGTGAAGGGCGCGGACGACGCGACGCGGTTGGCTTTGCTGACCGCGCCGGAGACGGCGGCGCTCATGCAGGCCGCGGACCCGCGCCCGCAGCGAATCCGGCAATCGCCGCACGGGATCGTGGATGCGGAGCGGTTGGAGGCGCGCTTCGCGTCCTGGTACGAGGTCTTCCCGAGGTCGCAGTCCGGCAGCGAGACGCGGCACGGCACCTTCGCCGACGTCATCCGCATCCTGCCCCGCGTGCAGGCGATGGGCTTCGACGTGCTGTACTTCCCGCCGATCCACCCGATCGGGCGGAAGAACCGGAAGGGGCGCAACAACACGCTGACGCCGGGGCCGGAGGACGTGGGCTCGCCCTATGCCATCGGGTCGGAGGAGGGCGGGCACGACGCGATTCACCGGGAACTCGGCACGCTGGAGGATTTCCACCGCCTGCGCGACGCGGCAGCGGAGCACGGGCTGGAACTGGCGCTGGACTTCGCCATCCAGTGTTCCCCCGATCATCCCTGGCTGAAGGAGCATCCCGGCTGGTTCGACTGGCGTCCCGACGGGACGATCAAGTACGCCGAGAACCCGCCGAAGAGGTACGAGGACATCGTCAACGTGGACTTCTACGCGGAGGGCGCGAAGCCTTCCCTGTGGGTCGCGCTGCACGACGCCGTGCGCTTCTGGGTGGACCAGGGCGTCAAGATCTTCCGCGTGGACAACCCACACACGAAGCCGCTGCCGTTCTGGGAGTGGATGATCGGCGAGATCCGGGCGACGAACCCGGAGGTGATCTTCCTGTCCGAAGCCTTCACGCGCCCCAAGGTGATGTACCGTCTCGCGAAGGTCGGGTTCTCGCAGTCCTACACCTACTTCACCTGGCGCGAGACGAAGGCCGAGATGGCGGAGTACCTGACGGAACTCTCGACGCCGAGTCCTTCGGGTGGGGCGCCGTGTGACTTCTTCCGCCCGAACTTCTTCGTCAACACGCCGGACATCAACCCGCGCCACCTGCAGACGGGCGGGCGGCCGATGCATCTGGCGCGCGCGGCGCTGGCGGCGACCCTGTCGGGACTCTGGGGCGTGTACCAGGGCTTCGAGCTTTGCGAGGCGACGCCGCTTCCGGGGAAGGAAGAGTACCTGGACAGCGAGAAGTACCAGATCCGCGTCTGGCCGGAGCGCCGCCCCGGTGACATCGTGGATGAGGTCACGCGCCTCAATCACATCCGGCGCGCGAACCCCGCGCTGTGGACGCATCTCGGCGTGACCTTCCTGCCCGCGGCGAACGATGCCGTGCTGTTCTACGAGAAGGCGACGGCGGACCGGTCCAATGTCGTCCTGATCGCCGTCAGCATGGACCCGTCGCGTCCGCAGGACGCTGCGATCGAGATGCCGCTGTGGCACTGGAACCTTCCCGACGGCGCAGCGCTGGAGGTCGAAGACCTGATGACCGGTCGCCGATTCACCTGGAACGGAAAGCAGGGCCGCATCACCTTGACCCCCGAACAACCCTTCCTGATCTGGCGCGCCGCCCCGCAGGGTGGCTGGCGCCCGACCGCCCGCGACGGGAACACCTGATGCCCCCAGAAAGCGTCGGCGACGCGCTTCCCTCCGACAACCTGCCGCCGGTGCGGGAGGCCGATCCGCGCGACCCGCAATGGTACCGGGACGCCGTCATCTACCAGCTGCACGTGAAGTCCTTCTTCGATTCCAACCATGACGGGGTCGGGGATTTCGAAGGGCTCTTGCAGAAGCTGGACTACGTGGCCGACCTCGGCGTGGACACGCTGTGGCTGCTGCCGTTCTATCCCTCCCCGCGGAAGGATGACGGGTACGACATCGCGACCTATGTCGGTGTGCATCCGGATTACGGCACGCTGGACGACGCGCGGCGCTTCATCGACGAGGCGCATCGGCGGGGGCTGCGGGTCATCACCGAACTGGTCGTGAACCACACGTCGGACCAGCATCCCTGGTTCCAGCGCGCGCGCAACGCCCCGAAGGGGTCGCCGGAGCGGGACTTCTACGTGTGGTCGGACACCGACGAACTGTATTCCGGCACGCGCATCATCTTCCTGGATACCGAGAAGTCCAACTGGACCTGGGACCCCGTCGCCGGCCAGTACTTCTGGCACCGGTTCTACTCCCACCAGCCCGACCTGAACTTCGAGAACCCCGCGGTGCTGGAGGAAGTGCTGAAGGTCATGCGCTACTGGCTCGACGCCGGGGTGGATGGCCTGCGTCTCGATGCCGTTCCCTACCTCATCGAGCGCGACGGTACGTCCAACGAGAACCTGCCGGAGACGCACGCGATCCTGCGCGAGATCCGGCGGGAACTCGACCGCGGGCACCCCGGCCGCATGCTGCTGGCCGAGGCCAACATGTGGCCGGAGGACACGCAGCAGTATTTCGGCAGTGGCGACGAGTGCCACATGGCCTTCCATTTCCCGCTGATGCCGCGGATGTACATGGCGATCGCGCAGGAGGACCGGTTCCCGATTTCCGACATCCTGCGCCAGACGCCGGACATCCCGGAGGGCTGCCAGTGGGCGATCTTCCTGCGGAACCACGACGAGCTGACGCTCGAGATGGTGACGGACAAGGAACGGGATTACCTCTGGAACACCTACGCGGCCGATCGCCGCGCGCGGATCAACCTCGGCATCCGCCGGCGCCTTGCGCCGCTGCTGGAACGGGACCGGCGGCGGATCGAACTGATGAACGGCCTGCTGCTCTCCATGCCCGGCACGCCGGTCATCTACTACGGCGACGAGATCGGGATGGGCGACAACATCTACCTCGGCGACCGCGACGGGGTGCGGACGCCGATGCAGTGGTCGCCCGACCGCAACGGCGGCTTCAGCAAGGCGGATCCGGCCGGGCTGGTGCTGCCGCCGATCCAGGACCCGCTCTACGGCTTCCAGGCCGTGAACGTGGAGGCGCAGGAGCGCGACGCGCATTCGCTGCTGAACTGGACGAAGCGAATGCTGGCGACGCGCAAGCGATCCCAGGCCTTCGGGCGCGGGACGATGCGGCTGCTCTACCCCGGCAACCGCAAGGTCCTGGCCTACCTGCGGGAATACGAGGGGGAGACGGCGCTATGCGTCTTCAACCTGTCCCGCACGGCGCAGGCGGTCGAACTTGACCTTTCATCGCTGGCCGGGCGCGTGCCCGTGGAGATGCTGGGCGGCACGGCATTCCCCGCGATCGGGCAATTAACCTATCTGCTGACGCTGCCGCCCTACGGCTTCTACTGGTTCCTGCTTGCCACCGATCAGGTCATGCCGGCCTGGCACGTGAAGGCGCCCGAGCCCTTGCCAGATCTCCGCACCCTCGTCTTCCCGACCACCGCGACGGAGCTTGCGGGTGCCCAGCGGGAGGCGATCGAGCGCGACGCGCTGCCGCAATGGCTCGCGAAGCGGCGCTGGTTCGCGTCGAAGGGTGAGGCGCTGGAAGGCGTGCGACTGCGCGCCATCGCGCCGATCCCGGGCGGCCGCTTCACGCTGCTCGCCGAGGTGGAGGTGACGCTGCCCGGCCGTACCGAACGCTACGCGCTGCCGCTGGCGGTGGTGGAGGATGACGACACGGCTTCGCCGCTGGCCTACCAGCTGGCGCTGACGCGACTGCGGCAGGGGCGGCGCGTTGGCTACCTGACCGATGCCTTCGCGTCGGACCATTTCATCCATCGCGTGTTCGATGCGCTGCGGGGCCGGGCCGTCGCGAAGACGGAGGACGGGGAAGTCCACTTCGTCCCGGACGAACGTCTCCTTACGCTGGAACTGGGGCCGACGCCGGAGGTGCGGCGTCTGCCTGGGGAACAGTCCAACACCTCGATCATCGTGGGAGAGGCCACGGTGCTGAAGATCCTCCGCAAGCTCACGGCAGGCGTGCATCCCGAAGTGGAGATGACCCGCTACCTGACCGCGGCCGGCTACGAATCCGCGCCGCCGCTGCTGGGGGAAGTCGTGCGCCACGCGCCCGACGGGACGCCGGTGACCCTGATGCTCGTGCAGGGCTTCGTGCGGAACCAGGGCGATGCCTGGGGCTGGACGCTGGACTGGCTGTCCCGCGCAGCCGACCAGCCGGAGGATGGGAACGACGCGCTGGCGGGGTACCTCGCCTTCATCGCGGCGCTCGGGAAGCGGTTGGGCGAACTGCACGCGGTCCTGGCGCGACCGAGTGACGATCCGGCCTTCGCGCCGGAGGAAGCGGGGACGGCCGACCGCACGTCCTGGGCCGCCGGCGCCATCGCGCAGCTCGACCCGGCGCTGACGCTGTTGCGCGACGCGCAGGACTTGGCGGAAGAGGACGCGGCACTGCGCGACTCCGTCCTCGCCCGTGCGGACGGGCTGCGGGCCGCGGCGCGGCGGCTGGCGGCCTCGGCCGATGGTGCGCTGAAGACGCGGGTGCACGGCGACTTCCACCTGGGCCAGGTCCTCGTCGCGCAGGGCGACGCCGTGATCGTGGACTTCGAAGGGGAGCCGGCGCGCACGCTGGAGGAGCGGCGCGCGAAGGGTTCGCCGCTGCGCGACGTCGCGGGGCTGCTGCGGTCGCTCGACTACGCGGCGGGTGCGGCCGCCGGGCAGTTGTCGGCCGCCCCGGCGGAGCGCCGCGACGCGCTGCTGGCGCGCTTCCGGCAGGAGGCAGGCGCGGCCTTCCTGACGGCGTATCGGGAGGCCGAGGCCGCGGCACCGGTGAAGTGGGCGCCTGAGGCGACGACGGATGCGCTGATCGACCTCTTCACGCTGGAAAAGGCGGCCTACGAGGTGCGCTACGAGGCGGCGAACCGTCCGGGCTGGCTGCCGATCCCGCTGCGCGGCCTCGCGGCGCTGGCCGACCGCCTGGTGCGGGCGTGAGTGCGTCCGACGCGATCGCGGAGGGACGCCACGGCGATCCCTTCGCCGTGCTGGGTGTGCATGACGGGCGCCTCCGCACCTTCCAGCCCGGCGCGCGGGCGGTGGAGGCTTGCGGGCAGGCGCTGGAGCTCGTCCATCCCGCGGGTCTTTGGGAGGGACCTGCGCCGGCCGGCCGCGCCACGCTGCGCATCACGTGGGACGGCGGCGTGCAGGAGACGGAGGACCCCTATTCCTTCGGCCTGCTCCTCGGCGAACTGGACATCCACCTGCTCTCGGAAGGGCGGCACCACGAGATGGGCCGCGTCCTCGGCGCGCAGGTGATGACGGTGGAGGGCGTGCCCGGCGTGCGCTTCGCCGTCTGGGCGCCGAACGCGCGGCGCGTCTCCGTCGTCGGTGACTTCAACGCCTGGGACGGGCGTCGCCACCCCATGCGGCTGCGGCGCGAAGCGGGCGTGTGGGAGCTCTTCGTCCCACGCCTCCGGCCCGGCACGCGCTACAAGTTCGAATTGCTGGACCCCAACGGATCGCCCCTGCCGCAGAAGGCCGATCCCGTCGCGCTGCAGGCGGAACTGGCGCCAGGCACGGCGTCCATCGTGGCGGATCCCGCGCCGCATGCCTGGCGTGACGAGGCCTGGATGGCGCGACGCGCCGCCGCGCAAGCACCGGATTCGCCGATCGCGATCTACGAAGTGCATCCGGGCTCGTGGTGGCGCGCGGAGGACGGCCACGCGCCGGACTGGGACGGGCTGGCGGGGCGCCTCATTCCCTACGCGAAGGGCATGGGCTTCTCCCACATCGAACTGCTGCCGATCATGGAGCACCCCTTCGGCGGATCCTGGGGCTACCAGCCGCTCGGCCAGTTCGCGCCGACCGCGCGCTTCGGCGATCCCGCCGGCTTCTCGCGCTTCGTGGATACCTGCCACCGCGCGGAGATCGGCGTCATCCTGGACTGGGTGCCCGCGCACTTCCCCACGGACCCGCACGGTCTCGGACGCTTCGACGGCACCGCGCTCTACGAACATGCCGACCCGCGGGAGGGCTTCCACCGCGACTGGAACACGCTGATCTACAATTTCGGGCGGAACGAGGTGCGCGGCTTCCTCATCGCCTCCGCGGTGCATTGGCTCGAGCATTTCCACGTGGACGGGCTGCGGGTGGATGCCGTGGCGTCCATGCTGTACCGCGACTACTCCCGCAACCACGGCGAATGGGTTCCGAACCGCTACGGTGGGCGGGAGAACCTGGAAGCCGTGGACTTCATCCGGGAACTGAACGGCGTCGTCCGTCACCGCGTCCCCGGCGCCATCATGGTCGCCGAGGAAAGCACCGCCTGGCCGGGTGTCTCCTCCCCTGTCGAGGAGGGTGGCCTCGGCTTCCACTACAAATGGAACATGGGCTGGATGCACGACACCCTGCACACGATGCAGGAAGACCCGATCAACCGGCGCTGGCATTACTCCGGCCTGACCTTCGGGATGGTCTATGCCTATACCGAGCGCTTCGTCCTCCCGCTGTCGCACGACGAGGTCGTGCACGGGAAAGGGTCGCTCCTTCGCAAGATGCCGGGCGACGACTGGCAGAAGCGCGCGAACCTCCGCACCTATCTTGCCTTCCAGTGGACGCATCCGGGGAAGAAGCTGCTCTTCATGGGCACGGAAATCGCACAGCCCACGGAGTGGAACCATGATTCGCAACTGCCCTGGCACCTGCTGGACGATCCGGGCCATCGCGGCGTGCAGTCGCTGCTGCGCGACCTGAACCGGCTCTATCGCGACCTGCCCGCGCTGCATGCGTGCGACACGGCCCCGGAGGGCTTCGCCTGGGTGGTGGCGGACGACACGGTCAATACCGTGCTGGCCTTCACGCGCCACGCGCCTGGCGCGCCACCCGTGCTGGTCGTACTGAACCTCACGCCGGTACCCCGCGAAGAATACCGCCTGGGCGTTCCGGTCGCGGGCGCCTGGACCGAGGCGCTGAACAGCGATGCCGCGGGCTATGGCGGATCCAACCTCGGCAATGACGGCGTCGTCTTCGCCGAGGATGTCCCCGCCCACGGCCGCTCTCATTCCGTTTCGTTGACGTTGCCGCCCCTGGCCGCGCTTATTCTCGTTGCGGCTCAACCGTGACCGGTCCGGGCCGTTCCTCTAGGCCGAACACGGACAGTTGAGGTTTTATGCCCGCCACGCCCGACCGATTGCTGCCCGGTAGCCCCTACCCTCTCGGGGCCCATTGGGACGGCCTGGGCGTCAACTTCGCCGTCTTCTCCGCGCACGCCGAGCGGATCGAGCTCTGCCTCTTCTCCGGTGGCGGGCGGCGGGAAATCGCGCGCTTCGACCTGCCGGAACACACCGACGAGGTCTGGCACGGCTACCTGCCCGATGCCGGCCCCGGCACCATCTACGGTTTCCGCGCTCACGGCCCCTACGACCCCGCGCGCGGGCATCGCTTCAACCCGACGAAGCTGCTGCTCGACCCCTATGCGCGGCAACTGGTGGGCGGCATCGCCTGGTCCGACGCGCTCTTCGGCTACCGCGTCGGCGCCGGCCGTGGCGACCTGACCTTCGACCGCCGCGACAGCGCGGCCGCGATGCCCAAGGCCATCGTCACCGCCGAGGGCTTCTCCTGGGGCGAATCCCGGCCGCCACGGCGCCCCTGGAACGACACGCTGATCTACGAGGCCCACCTGAAGGGCCTGACCCGCCAGCACCCCGACATCCCGGAACGCGCGCGCGGGACCTTCGCCGCCCTCGGCCATCCGCGGATCATCGAGCACCTGAACCGGACCGGCGTGACCGCGGTGGAGCTGCTACCGGTCCACGCCTTCATGCAGGACCGCTTCCTGGTGGAGAAGGGGCTGACGAATTTCTGGGGTTACTCGACGCTGTCCTTCTTCGCGCCGGAGCCCGCCTATCTCTCGACCGGCAACCTCGACGAGATCCGCGCTACCGTGCGGCGCCTGCACGACGCGGGGATCGAGGTCATCCTCGACGTCGTCTACAACCACACCTGCGAGGGGTCGGAGATGGGGCCGACCATCTCCTGGCGCGGCCTCGACAATGCCTCCTACTACCGGCTGATGCCGGACAACCCGCGCCACTGCATCAACGACACGGGCACGGGAAACACCGTCAACCTCTCGCATCCCCGCGTGCTGCAGATGGTGACGGACAGCCTGCGCTACTGGGTCGAATCCTTCGGCGTGGACGGCTTCCGCTTCGACCTCGGCACCATCCTGGGCCGCGAGCCAACCGGCTACGACCCCGGTTCCGGCTTCTACGACGCGATGCGGCAGGACCCCGTGCTGAACCGCGTCAAGCTGATCTCGGAACCCTGGGATGTCGGCCCGGGCGGCTACCAGGTCGGCAACCACCCCCCGGGCTGGGCGGAGTGGAATGACAAGTACCGCGACGGCGTCCGCCGCTACTGGCGTGGGGAGGAGCATCGTCGCCCCGACCTCGCCGCGCGGCTGACGGGTTCGGCCGAACTCTTCGACCGCCGCGGGCGCCGCCCCTGGGCCAGCGTGAACTACGTGGCGTCGCATGACGGCTTCACGCTCCATGACCTCGTCACCTACGCCGATCGCCATAACGAGGCGAACGGCGAGGACAACCGCGACGGCCATGGCGACAACCATTCGGGCAACTGGGGATTCGAGGGCGAGACGGACGACGCGGAGATCGGGAAGACCCGGGCGCGGCTGAAGCGCGCGATGCTCGCGACGGTGCTCTTCTCTGCCGGCACGCCGATGATCCTGGCGGGCGACGAGATGGACCGCACGCAGCGCGGCAACAACAACGCCTATTGCCAGGACAACGAGATCTCCTGGGTGGACTGGGAACGCGCCGCGACGCCGAAGGCGCAAGACCTCATCGACTTCACGGGCCGCCTGGCGCGGCTGCGTGGCCGCCTCGCACCGCTCCGCCCCGCGCGCTTCCCGCACGGCCAGTCGCAGCCGCTCCCCGGCCTGCAGGACACGCAGTGGTTTGGCCAGGACGGTGCGGTGCTGACGCCCGACTCCTGGAACGACCCGATCGCCAAGACATTCCAGATGCTCCGCGCCGACGTGGCGCCGGACGGCGGCGTGGACACCGTGTTGTTCATGCTGAACGCGGACTCCGCGGACCAGCCCTTCACCGTGCCGGCGACGGGCCGGAACTGGTGCCTCCTCCTCGACAGCGCCGACCCTAAGGCGGAGGAGCGGATGCTGGACGAGGGCGAGACGACGCTCACGGTCGGCGCGCGCTCCGTCGCGCTGCTCTGGGCACGGCTCGACAAGGCCGGCGATGCCTGACCCGCTCTGGGGCCCGGTCCTGCGACAGGACGGCACGGCGGCCTTCCGCCTCTGGGCACCGTCGGCCGAGGCCGTGATGCTGCAGCTGGCAGGCCGCGCGGCCCTCCCCATGCGCGGCGACGCCTCGGGCTGGTTCGCCGCGGAGGCGCCGGCGCTTCCGGGCTACCAGTACCACTTCCGCGTCGGCGACCTGCTGGTGCCCGATCCGGCGTCGCGCTTCCAGGCGGGCGACGTGCACGACGCCTCGGTGATCGTGGACCACGGCGCCTATCGCTGGCGCCACGCCGACTGGCGCGGCCGGCCCTGGCACGAGACGGTGCTGTACGAACTCCATGCCGGAGCCTGCGGCGGCTTCGCAGGCGTGCGCGCGATGCTGCCGCGTCTGCGCGACCTCGGCGTCACCGCCGTCGAGCTCATGCCCATCGCCGACTTCCCGGGCCCGCGGAACTGGGGCTATGACGGCGTGCTGCCCTTCGCACCCGACGCTGCCTACGGCACGCCGGACGAACTGAAGGCGCTGGTGGATGAGGCGCATGGCCTCGGCTTGTCCATGTTCCTCGACGTCGTCTTCAACCATTTCGGCCCCGACGGCGCCTACCTCCACGCCTATGCGAAGCCCTTCTTCGACGAAGGCCAGCACACGCCCTGGGGCGCCGCCATCGACTTCCGCCGCCCGGAGGTCCGCGCCTACTTCGAGGAAGCGGCACTCACCTGGCTGCGCGACTACCGCTTCGACGGTCTGCGCCTCGACGCGGTCCATGCCATCTCCGAACAATCCTGGCTCGATGCGCTGGCAACCCGCGTCCGGCGGGAGATCACGGATCGCCACGTCCACCTCGTCCTGGAGAATGAGAGCAACACGGCGTCGAAACTCTCCCCGCACCTGTTTGACGCCCAGTGGAACGACGACGGCCACAACGTCCTGCACCCCCTGCTGACCGATGAGCGGGAGGGTTACTACGAGGACTTCGCCGAAGACGGCGCGCGGAAACTCGCGCGCGTGCTGGAAGGGGGTTTCCTCTTCCAGGGCGAGGTCATGCCGCACCTGGGCCGCCCGCGCGGCGAGCCCTCGGCGCACCTGCCGCCGACCTCGTTCGTCCTGTTCCTGCAGAACCACGACCAGGTCGGCAACCGCGCGATGGGGGAACGCCTGCCCGCGCTGGCGCATCCCGGCGCACTGCGGGCCGCGGCAGCGCTGCTGCTGCTGTCGCCCCAGATTCCCATGCTGTTCATGGGGGAGGAATGGGGCGCGACGGCGCCCTTCCTGTTCTTCGTCTCTTCCCCGATCCGGCGCTCGGCGATGCCGTCCGCGAGGGGCGCCGCCGCGAGTTCTCCCACTTCGCCGCCTTCCGCGATCCCGCAGCACGCGCGCGCATCCCCGACCCGACGGCGGAGTCCACCTTCGCCGCTTCCATCCCCGCCCCCACCGAAGCATCGCGCCCGCCGCACGACGCGATCCTCGCGCAGCACCGCCACCTCCTCGCGTTGCGCCACGCCGAGATCATCCCACGCCTGCCCGGCGCCACGGCCGAGGGCGCCGAGGCCGTCGGTCCCAAGGCGGTCCTCGCCCGCTGGCGCCTAGGCGACGGCGCGCGGCTGACGATCGCCTGCAACTTCGCCGACGCGCCCGCGGCCGTGACGGCCACCGGACGCCTCCTGCACGAGACCGCGCCGGGCGCCGCCACCACGCTCGCCGCCGGCACCATCCCGCCCCGCACGACGGTCGCGCTTCTGGACATCGCATGACCGAAACCCTGCTCGCCCTCGCCGGCTCCGCCGGCATCGCCGCTCGGTGGCGAGACGTGCGCGGGGAGGAACACGACGTCTCCCCCGACACGATGCGCCACCTCCTCGGCGCGCTCGACCTGCCGGCGGAGACGCCGGGGCAGGTCGCGGACAGCCGCGCGCGGCTGGAGGAGCGGCGGTTGCGCCTGCCGCCGCTCTGCACCGCGGTCGCCGGGCAGCGCGTCCTCCTCGGCCTGCCCGACGCACCGGCCTACCGGCTGACTCTGGAGGACGGCACGGTCCGCGAAGGCCGCGCCTTTCAGGCCAACGGGCTGCTGACCTTCGACGCGGTGGACCAGCCCGGCTACCACCGGCTGGAGATCGGCGGCGAACGCACGGTCCTCGCCGTCTGCCCCCCGCGCTGCCACGGCGTGGCGGAGGGAACGCGCCCCTGGGGCCTCGCCGCGCAGCTCTACGGCCTGCGGCGCCGCGGCGACGGCGGCATCGGCGATTTCGGCGCGCTGGCGGAACTGGCGCGTGCGACGACGGCGCGGGGGCATCCGCGCTCGCGATCTCCCCCGTTCACGCCCAGTTCTCCGCGGATCCCGAACGCTTCTCGCCCTATGCGCCGTCATCGCGCCTGTTCCTGAATGTCCTGCACGCCCGGACCGATGCGCTGGGCGAAGCGGCGCTGGCCGCTGCGCTCGACCGGACCGGCACGGGACAGGCCTTGGCACGCCTGGAACGCGCCGATCTCGTCGAATGGCCGGACGCGGCGCGCCTTCGCCTGCGACTGTTCCGCGCGATGTTCGATTCCTGGCCGGGCTCCGACCACTTCGACCGCTTCCGCGCCGAAGGCGGCGAGGCGCTGGAAAGCCACGCGCGCTTCGAAGCCTTGCACGCCCATCTCTACGGAGGCGACCAGAACCTCTGGAACTGGCGCACCTGGCCCGCCGAATACGCGCGCCCCGACGCGCCGGGCGTCGAAGCCTTCGCGCGCGACCACGCGCGGGAGGTCGCCTTCCACGCCTTCCTGCAATTCCTCGCCGGTCGCGGCCTCGCTGCCGCCCAGGCGGCGATGAAGGACGGCGGTGCCTCGATCGGCCTCATCGCCGACCTCGCCGTCGGCACGGACGCCGGCGGCTCCCACGTCTGGTCGCGGCAGGGGAGATCCTCCGCGGCGTCGGCGTCGGCGCACCACCCGACATCTTCTCGCCGCTCGGCCAGTCCTGGGGCATCTCGGCGTTCTCGCCGCACGGCCTGCAGGCCAACGGCTACGGCGCCTTCCTGGAAATGCTGCGCGCGGCCATGCGCCACGCCGGCGGCGTGCGGATCGACCATGTCATGGGCCTCGCGCGGCTCTGGCTCGTGCCGGAGGGTGCCTCGGCGGCCGACGGCGCGTATCTGTACTTCCCGGTCAGCGACATGCTCCGCCTCGTCGCGCTGGAATCGCAGCGGCACGGTGCGGTCGTCGTGGGCGAGGACCTCGGCACCCTGCCCGAGGGCTTCCGTGAACAGCTGGACTCCGCCGGCGTCATGGGCCTTCGGGTCCTGTGGTTCGAGCAGCGGCAGGACAAGTCCTTCATCCCACCTGCGCAATGGTCCCCCGGCGCCGTCGCCGTCACGACGACCCACGACCTGCCGACCGTCGCGGGCTGGTGGAAGGGCCGCGACATCCTGCGCCGTGCGGAACTCGGGCTCTTCGGCGAAGGGAATGACGGCGCCGAGCAGCGCGACGAACGCGTCCGCGACCGCCGCCTGATGTGGGACGCCCTGTGCGCCGCCGGATCGGCGGAAGGCGACATGCCCGACGAAGCGCGTGCGACGGCCGTCGTGGACGCCGCGGCCCGCCACGTCGGCCGCGCCGCCTGCACCCTGGCCCTGCTGCCGTTGGAGGACGCCCTGGCGCAGGAGGAACAGCCCAACCTCCCCGGCACGACGGAGGGGCACCCCAACTGGCGCCGCCGCATGCCCGGCGAGGCCGCGACCCTCCTCGACCCCGCCGACGTCACGGCGCGCGTCGCCGCCTTCGCGAAGGCCCGGTCGTCATGAGCGGTGACCGCCCGATCCGCGCCACCGCCCGGTTGCAGTTCCACAAGGACTTTCCGCTGGATGCCGCCGTGCCGCTGGTGCCCTACTTCCGGCGCCTCGGCATCAGCCATGTCTATGCCTCGCCGATCCTGAAGGCGCGGCCCGGTTCCACCCACGGCTACGACATCGTGGACCCCGACCGGATCAACCCCGAACTGGGCGGGGAAGAGGCGCTGTCCCGCCTCGTCGCCGCGCTGCGGGCGGAGGGGATGGGCCTCATCCTCGACATCGTGCCGAACCACATGGGCGTCGGCGGCGCGGACAATGGCTGGTGGCTCGACGTGCTGGAATGGGGCCGCCGCTCCCCCTTCGCCGAGTTCTTCGACATCGACTGGGACCCGCCCGATCCCGGGCTGCACGACAAGCTCCTCGCCCCCTTCCTCGGCGCGCCCTACGGCACCGCGCTGGAAGCCGGCGACCTGACCTTCAACTTCGAGGCGCATAGCGGCAAGTTCTACGTCGCCTACTACGAACACCGCTTCCCCATCGCGCCGCGCACCTACGCCGACATCCTCTCCGCAACCGAGGAACCCGCGCTGGAAGGCCTGGCGCAGACCTTCCGCGCGCTCGGCACGGGCGGCTCGCGCGATGCGGCGCGCGCCGCGGCGGGCCTCGCGCTCGACCTGCTCGCGCGCCACGCCGCGACGACGGAGGGCGGTGCGCAGATCGCCGCCGTCACCGCCGCGCACGACGCGAAGACGGCGGAAGGCCGCGCGCGCCTCCACGCCCTCCTGGAACAGCAGCACTACCGCCTGGCCTGGTGGCGCGCCGCGACGGACGAGATCAACTGGCGCCGCTTCTTCGACATCACCTCCCTCGGCGGCCTCCAGGTCGAGCGTCCCCGCGTCTTCGACGCGACCCATGCCACGATCCTGCGCCTCTACGCCGACGGGCTGATCGACGGCGTGCGCGTGGATCACGTGGATGGCCTGGCCGACCCGCGCGGCTACTGCCGGAAGCTGCGCCGTCGCCTGGCCGCCCTGGAACCCACGCGGCCGGCCGACGCGCCCGCCGGCCCTGCCCTTCTCGTCATCGAGAAGATCCTCGCCCCGAACGAACGCCTGCGCCGCGACTGGCTGGTGGACGGCACCACGGGCTACGACTTCATGGATGCGGTCGCGGCCGTCCTGCACGACCCCGCTGGCGCGGAACCGCTGACCGACCTCTGGCATGCCCATACCGGCCGCCCCCGCGACTTCGCGGAGGAGGCGAAGGATGCCCGCCGCCACATTCTCCGCTACAACCTGGCGTCCGAACTCAACGGCACCTCCGCCGCGCTGCGCCGCATCGCCTCGCGCGACCTCGCGACGCGCGACTTCACCCTCACCGCCATCCGCCGCGCGCTGACGGAGGTGCTGGTGCACTTCCCCGCCTACCGATCCTACGTCGGCGCCGCCGGACGGTCGGAGGAGGACGAGCGTCTGCTCGCCCGCGCCATGGCCGGCGCCCGCCGCACCGTCCGCGCGACGGAACGCCCATTGTTGGAATTGCTCGACGCCTGGCTCGGCGGCGACACGCCGCGCACGCTGCCGACCACGCTGCGGCGGGAACGCTGGCGCACCGCCATCCGCTTCCAGCAGCTTTCCGCCCCCGTCGCCGCCAAGTCGGTCGAGGACACGGCCTTCTACCGCTATGGCCGCCTGATCTCCCGCAACGAGGTGGGGTCGGAACCCTCCCACCTCGCGCTCACGCCCGCCGCCTTCCATGCCGGCAACCGCGAACGCGCGCGGCACTTTCCGCGCCAGATCCTCGCGACCGCGACACACGACCACAAGCGCGGTGAGGACGCGCGCATCCGCCTCGCCGTCCTGTCGGAACTGCCGGAGGAATGGTCCGCCGCCCTCACCCGCTGGACCCGCCTGAACGCCCCTTTGAAGAAGGAGATCGAGGGTGAGCCCGCCCCCGATTCCACCGACGAGCTGATGCTCTACCAGAGCCTCGTCGGCGCCTGGCCGATGGAGCTCGACCCCGCCGACGACGCAGGCGTGAACACCCTGATCGAACGCCTGTCGAAGTGGCAGGAGAAGGCGCTGCGCGAGGGCAAGCGGCGCTCCGACTGGGCCGCGCCGAACGAGGCCTACGAAGCCGCGTGCCAGGACTTCCTCCGCGCCATCCTCGCGCCCGACCGCGTCAGCCGCCTCCGCGACGACATCGCGGGCTTCGTCAACCGCCTCGCGCCCGCCGGCGCGCTGAACGGGCTGTCGCAACTCGTCCTGCGCTGCACCGCGCCGGGCATCCCAGACCTCTACCAGGGCACGGAGTTCTGGGACCTCTCTCTCGTGGACCCCGACAATCGCCGCCCCGTGGACTTCGCCGCCCGCCTCGCCGCGCTGGAGGCCGGGACGCCGCCCGCCGACCTGCTCCCGCACTGGCGCGACGGGCGGGTCAAGGCCGCGATCCTGCACCGCGCCCTGGACCTGCGCGCGCGCCACGCCCCCGTCTTTACCGGAGGCGAGTACCTGCCCCTGGAAACCGATGGCCCGCTTGCAGCCCACGTCCTCGCCTTCGCGCGGCGCGCCGGCGACGCGGCCTGCATCGCCGTCGCGACGCGCCTTTCCGCCCGGCTGCCGGGAACGGACACGGCACCGCAGGTTGCGCCGGACGCCTGGGCGGGCACCGACCTCGTCCTGCCCGACACGCTCGCCGGCCAGTCCTTCCGCGACACGCTGACCGGGGAGGCCTTCGCGGCCAGCGGGCGTCTTCCCCTCTCCGCCCTCCTCCGCCGGCTTCCCGTCGCGCTGCTGGAACCGGCCTGACCGGCAACCCCGCGCCGCGCCCCGCGCTTCTCTCCGGAGCAGCCGAGGGAAGGAGCCCCGTGCCCTTCTCCCACGCGCCCTTCTCCCCCGCGCCCTTGTCCAAGGATGATCCCCTCCTCGCCGCCGAGCCGGCATGGGCGCTCGAGCGCCTGGCCTTCGCGCTCGACGTCGCGGATGTCGTGGGCTGCTGGGACTGGGACGTCGCGCGGGACCGCGTCGTCGCCGATGCCCGCTTCTGCCGGCTCTTCGGCGTGTCCGAGGAGGAAGGCGCTCACGGGGTTCCCATCGCCGCCTTCCTCGCGGCCATGCACCCCGACGACCGCTCGCCGGTGCAGGCCACGATCGAGGAGGCACTCCGTGAAGACCGCCTCTACCGCGCGGAGTACCGCGTCGTGCAGCCCGACGGCTCCGTGCGATGGGTCCTGGCCCGTGGACGCGCGCTCCGCGACACCGCGAGGAACTCGATCCGCTTCCCCGGCGTCGCCGTGGACATCACGGACCGCAAGCAGGCCGAAGCCGCGTTGATCGAGAGCGAATCGCGCTTCCGCACCATCGCCGACGCGATGCCGCAGATCGTCTGGTCCACCCGGGCCGATGGTCACCACGACTACTACAACCGCCGCTGGTACGAGGTCACGGGCACCAAGCCCGGGGAGACGGACGGTGCGGGCTGGGCCGGCATCTTTCACCCGGACGACCAGCCGGAAGCCTGGCGGCGCTGGAACCACTCCCTCTCGACAGGCGAACCCTATGAAGTGGAGTACCGCCTTCGCCTGGCCGACGGCCGCTGGCGCTGGTTCCTCGGCCGCGCCGTCCCCGTGCGCGACGAAGCCGGCGCCATCACCCGCTGGTTCGGCACCTGCACCGACATCCACGACATGCGCCGCGCCGCGGAGGAACGGGAGCTCCTCAGTCACGAGCTGTCGCACCGGATCAAGAACATCTTCTCCGTCACTGCCTCGCTCGTCTCGCTCGCGGCGCGGCGGCATCCGGAGGCCCTGGCCTTCGCCGCCGACCTGCGCCGCCGGATCGAGGCGCTGGGCCACGCGCATGAATTCGCGCGCCCGCACAGCAAGGACAGCCGCCCTGGCCTCGGCCGGGGCACGCTCTTCGCCTTCCTGCGGGAACTCCTGGCACCCTATGCGGGCGGGGTGGAGGGGCGCCTGCGCCTGGACGGCGAGGACCAGATCTTCGACGACGGTGCGGCCACGCCGCTCGCGCTGCTGTTCCACGAACTCGCGACGAACGCCGCGAAATACGGCGCCTTCTCCGACCCGGTCGGCCACGTCGCGATCGACGTACGCCCGGACGGAGACGAGCTGCTGTTGACTTGGCGCGAAGGCGGCGGCCCCCGCGTCGGCGGCCCGCCGGCCCGCGATGGCTTCGGCACCCAGATCGCGACGCTCAGCGTCCAGGGCCAGCTCTCCGGCCGCGTGGAGCGACGCTGGTTACCGGATGGGCTGGAGGTGGAGGTACGCGTTCCCGCGGGGGCGCTGCGACGGCGTCGCGCCGTCCTCGGCCGGGCGGGGCAGGATCCGTAGGTCGTTCGGCACCGGCAGCGGCCGGCCCGCCCGCATCGCCAGAGCGAAGTTCACCGTGTCCTTGAGACTCTGCTCGGTGTAGGGCTTGGGGAGGATGCCGACCGGGCCTTCGATCCCGACCGCGGCCTGGCGGGGATTGGCCGTGAGGTGCACGACGGTGATGCCGAAGCTCCCCGCCAGTTCCCGCCCGAGCGCGGGGCCGGATGGGCCGTCGCGCAGGTTCAGGTCCACCAGGGCTAGTTCCACCTCGCCCGGACGCTCGGCCGCGGCGGCCCGCGCCGTCGCGGAGTCCGCGGCGACGGCCACGACGTCCAGGCCCATGGCCTGGAGCGTGTGCGAAAGATCCAGCGCGATCAGGATCTCGTCTTCGACGATCAATACGCGATCCGGCATGGGACATCACGCTGGTTTGTGGATGAGGTCTGGTGAACGGCCGCCGGCATCACGCGGTTGCGATCCGGACGCGGAACGTCAGGCGCCTTGCGACGGGTGCGACACGCGCCAGATCGTCACGTTCCGCTCGTCGTGGTCCTCCAGTTCCCGGCTGGTCGGGACGAGGTGGCGCGAGAGCGGTTCCAGGCCGTGCCTCGGCAGGTAGGCGCGGCCGGGATCGGCGAGCCAGACTTCGGCGCCAGCAGTGGCCATCGCGCGCAGCCACGGCAGGACGTGGTTCGTCATCGGCGCCTCATAGCAGACGTCGCCGGCGAGGATGCGGTCCCAGCGGCACGGCGAGCCAACCACGTCGCCTGGGGCCTCCGTGACCACCACGCCGTTCAGGCGCGCGTTCAGACGGGTCGCGGCATGGGCAAGGGGGTCGAGTTCCGCTGCCTCCACGGCCGCGGCCCCCGCCATGGCCGCCGCGATCGCCGCCAGCCCGCCGCCTGCCGCGAAGTCCAGCACGCGCAGCCCCGCGACGCGGGACGGTTCATCCAGCACGTAGCGGGCGAGGGCCTGGCTGCCCGGCCAGGCGAAGGCCCAGAAGGGCGGCTCGATCCCCTCCTCGCCCAGCCAGGCCTCCGTCGCCTGCCAGATCGGCGTGATCTCCGTCGCGAGGTGCAGCGCGACCTCCGGCACCAGGGGCGGCCGCGCGACGACGGTGTTCGCCGCGACGAAGGCCTCCGCGTCTCTCACACCCGGCCGAGCAGCAACGCCAGCGCGATCAGCAGCCCCGCGTCGCGGTTCGACCGGAACAGCCGCAGGCAGGCGGCAGGATCGGTGATGTCGAGGCGGCGGACCTGCCAGGCGAAATGGGCGGCCGGCAGCGCGAGACCCGCAAGGAACAGCGGGTTCAGCCCGGCCGATAGCCCGGCGGCCGCCAGCAGCGCGACCGTCCCGCCGAAGACGCCGATCAGGAAGGGTCGCGTCCGCTGCCCCAGCGTGCGCGCGGAGGAGCGGATGCCCACGAGGGCATCGTCGTCCCGGTCCTGGTGTGCGTAGATCGTGTCGTAGCCGAGGATCCAGCAGAAGCCCGCGAGCCACAGCAGCAGCCCGGGCATGGTCAGCGCCCCCGTCGCGGCCACCCACCCCATCGGCGCGGCGTAGGAGAAGACGACGCCCAGCACCGCCTGCGGCCAGTCCGTGACACGCTTCGCGAGCGGGTAGAGCGCGATCGGGACGAGCACGGCGAAGCCCAGCCAGACCGCGGTCGTCGGCAGTTGCAGCAGGACCGCGAGGCCGATGCAGCACAGCAGCACGAGGAAGCCGAGGGCCCCGCGCACCGACACCGCGCCGGAGGCCAGTGGCCGGCCTCGCGTCCGCTCCACCTGCCGGTCCAGGTCGCGATCCCACAGGTCGTTCACGACGCAGCCCGCGCCGCGCATCGCCACGGCCCCGATCGCGAAGAGGAGGGTCAGCCACGCCGCCCGTCCCGCGCTCGGCGCCGCCGCCGCGAAGGCCCAGAGCCCCGGCAGGAACAGCAGCCACGATCCGATCGGCCGGTCCAGCCGCATCAGCAGTGCGTAGGGGACGAGGGCGGGCGGCAACCAGCGGGCCGCGCCTTCCGCCCGGATGTCGGTGTAGGAGGTCACGGACCGCACGAAGCCCGGAACGTCCCTCGATGTCCATCCCGCGCCTGTTCACCGAGAGCGACCTGGTCGCGGGCCAGGCCGTCCCCGCCTCGGGACGCTACCTCGGCGGCGTGCTGCGGCGGGGGGTGGGGGATCCGGTAACCCTGTTCAACGGCCGGGACGGGGAGTGGCGCGGCCGCATCGCCCATCTCCGCAAGGACGACGCGGCCGTGGTGCCGGAGGAACGGGTGCGCCCCCAGGTCGCGCCGTCCGGCCCCGTGCTGCTCATGGCCGCCGTCAAGCGCGACGCGATGGAATGGGTCGTCGAGAAGGCGACGGAACTCGGCGTTCGCGCCATCCGCCCCGTCCTCACCGCCCGCGCCGTGCCGGACCGCGTCAACGCGACCCGCCTGACCCTCATCGCCCGCGAGGCCGCGGAGCAATGCGAGCGCCTGGACGTGCCGGAGGTCGGCGAGGCGGTCCCGCTGCACGCCGCCCTCGACCGATGGGACGGCACGCCCTTGCTGGTCGCCGCCGAACGCCGCGGCGCCGCGCCGCTGGCCGATGCAGTGGGGAACGCCCCAGCCATGCCCGCCCTGCTCGTCGGACCCGAGGGAGGGTTCACGATTCAGGAACTTGACGCCCTGACCCGCCATCCCTTTGTTGCAGCCGCGTCGCTCGGCCCCCGAATCCTGCGGGCCGAGACCGCCGCGGTCGCCGCGCTCGCGGTGATCCAGGCGTTGCGGGGCGACTGGGCCGGCCGGTGATGCGCTGGCTTGTGGGGGAATCGGGGTTGGAAAACGCGCATGTCTAACCCCGGCGAGGCCGATCCCACGCCGGTCACCGGCCTTCGCGACCTCGCCGCCTGGTTCGCGGCGGGCAGCAAGCCGCGCGACGCCTGGCGCGTCGGGACGGAGCACGAGAAGATCGGCTACCGCTTCGCCGACCTCTCCCCGCCGGCCTACGAGACGGATTCGGCCGGGCGTGGCGGGATCGGCGCGATCCTCGACGCCCTGGCCGCGCGGGGCTGGGAACCGATCCTCGACACGGGACGCACGATCGGCCTGACGAAAGACGGCGCCTCGATCTCCCTCGAACCGGGCGGGCAGTTCGAGCTGTCCGGCGCACCCGTTGCGTCCCTGCATGCCATGTCGGCCGAGCTGGACTCGCACCTGACGGGACTTCGCGAGGTCGCGGAGCCCATGGGCATCGGCTTTGCTGGCATCGGCTTCCACCCGCTCGCCACGCGCGAATCCATGCCGTGGATGCCCAAGACCCGCTACGCCATCATGCGGAACTACATGCCCCGGGTCGGGGACATGGGCCTCGACATGATGCTGCGCACCGCGACCGTGCAGGCCAACCTCGACTTCGGGGATGAGGCGGACATGGTGGAGAAGCTGCGCGTCTCCCTCGCGCTGCAGCCGCTCGCGACCGCCCTCTTCGCCAACTCCCCCTTCCGCGAAGGCCAGCCGACGGAATACCGCACCCTCCGCGGCCATGTCTGGAGCCGCACGGACCCCGACCGCACCGGCATCCCCGCCGTCGTCTTCGAGGACGGTTTCGGCTTCGAACGCTTCTCCGAGTTCGTGCTGGACGTTCCCATGTACTTCGTCATGCGCGACGGCCGCTTCGTGGACGCGACCAACGCCACCTTCCGCCAGTTCATGGCGCACGGCCTGCCCGGCCAGCCGGAGGTCCGTGCGACCATGGGCGACTGGGCGGACCACGTGACGACGGTCTTCACGGACGTGCGGCTCAAGCGCTTCCTGGAGATGCGCGGGGCCGATGTCGGCGCGACGCCCGCCATGATCGCGGCGCTCCCCGCCTTCTGGGTCGGGCTGATCTACGACGATGCCGCGCAGAAGGCCGCGCGCGCCCTGACCCGTGACTGGTCCGTCGCCCAGCTTCACGCCATGCGCGCCGACGTACCGACGCGGGCCCTGGACGCCATGATCGGCGGACGCACGCTGCGGGAGGTGGCGGTGGACGTCCTCGCCATCGCGCGCGACGGCCTGCGCGCGCGGGGCTTGGGGGAGGAACGCTACCTCGACCCGCTCGACGCCATCGCGGCGAGCGGCGAGACGCAGGCCGATGCCTGGCTGCGCCTCAACGCCGGCTCCTGGGGCGGCGACGTGTCCCGGGTGTTCGGGGAAGCGGCCTTGTGAGCGCGGCGGAGGCCCCGAAGGTGCGACTGACCCCAGCGGAGATCGCCGCGGTCAAGCGCATCGTGACGGAGGTCTTCGGTCCCGAGGCGACCGTCCGCGTCTTCGGATCGCGCGCCCGCCTGGACGTGCGGGGCGGCGACCTCGACCTCCTCGTCGAGGTGCCGCGCGCTGTGCCCGACGACCTGTGCTGGCAGGCGCAGGGACGCATCGAGCGTGCGCTCGACGACCTCTCGACCGATCTGATCGTCCGCTCCCGCGACCGCGAACCGCTGCGCATCGAGTGCGTGGCGGCGGAAACCGGTATCCCACTGTGACCGGCTTGGCCGACGCGGTCGTGACGGCCGAACACCTCGCTGCCCGCCTGCGCCGGTCCTTCGATTGGCTGTCGCCCCACCTGCCGCTGGACGCCGAAGCCCTGGCGCGGCTCGACGCCGCCCAGCCGGAGTTCCTGGACGCCTTCCTCCTCCGCTTCGAGAACCTGACGAACCACCTGCAGGAATCCGTCTTCCGCGGCATCGTCGTCGAGGTTGAGGAACGAGACCCGACGCGCATGTCGCGGCGCGACGTCGTCGAACTCATGGACCGCCTGCGCTACGTTCCTTCGGCCGACGCCTTCCGCGAGGCTGGCAAGGTCCGCAACATTCCCTCGCACGTCTATCCTGACGAGCCGGCCGTATCGGCCGCGATCCTCCACCGCGCCGCCGCCTCGGTGCCCATTCTGCTGGACACGGTTGCGATGCTGCCGCGCGGCACGTAGCGGTCCGCGCCCGCGCCTATCTTCCCGCCTGCTCCGGCAGCGCCTTTCGCATATGGACCCGCCTGAACCCGTCCTCCTTCCGCCGCTCGACCTCGACGAAGCCGGCGCGCGCGTAGATGCGGAGGTTCCGCTCCATCCGCTCGTTCGTGCACAGCCGAACGTCGCGGAACCCGCGCCGCCGCGCCTCCTCCTCCACGAAGGACAGCAGCGCGCGGCCGATCCCGCCACCGTGCAGGGACGGTTCCGCCGCAAGGTTCTCGATCCACAGGTGGTCCGGCGCGTCCTCGAGGATCGCCAGCGCGGCGATCGCGCCATCGCGTTCCAGCACGAAGGCCCCGCCGGCCGCGATGCGCGCGGCGAAGTCGTCGTCCATCGGTGCGGGGCGTCGGCCGATGACCGGCACGTAATCGGCATAGGCGCGCTCGGTCAGCGCGCGCAGGGCCTCCGCCTCCTCCGGCCGGGCGCGACGCATCATCCCGCGATCACCAGCGCCGCGCCGGACACGGTCGCCAGCAGCAGGATCGCCCAGCGGAGACGCGGCCCCACGAGCCAGCGCCGCGCCGGCCCGGACAGAGCCGCGCCGAGCGCCAGTCCGGGTAGCAAGGCCACGGCCATCCACAGATCCCCCGGATGGATGCGTCCCGCCGGAAGCGCGATCACCAGGATCGTCCCATAGGCGATCATCCAGAACAGCCCGAGGAACCCGCGCACCGCCTGGGCCGTCATCCCCGTCACCGCCAGCCCCATCAGCGGTCCATGCGTCCCGGCGATCCCGCCCATGGCACCGGACACCGCCGCCGCGGCGGCCAGCGTCGGACCCGTCGGCCGCAGCGGCGGGACCAGCAGCGACAGCGCGACGGCGACCAGCACCACCACGCCGCAGCCACGGCGCGATCCCAGTTCCGGCCAGGCCACCGCCAGCCCCATCCCGACGACGGTCCCCGCGACGACACCGAGTACCGAAGGCAGCAGCACCCCCTTCGGCACGGAGGCCGCATTCGACCGCCACTGGCCGAACAGCAGCACGATCCCCGCCGCCGCAAAGGGCACGGGGACCAGCCGCGGGTCCACCGCCAGCAGCAGCGACGCCCCGACCAGCCCGAAGCCGATCCCCGCCGCCAATTGCACGACCGTCGCCGCGGCCATCGCGAGGTTGGCGAGGGCGATGCCCGCGAGCGTCGTCACCGCCTCACCCCACCGCCACCAGCAGGCCGCCCGCGAAGGTTGCGACCGTTAGGATCGCGATCCGCAGCCGCGGCCCGACGAGCCAGCGCCGCGCCGGAGGCGAGGCGAGGGCCCCGACCGCCATCCCCGGCAGGAGCGAGGCTGCCAGCAGCCAGGTCCCGGAATCCGCCCGCCCCGCCGGGAAGGCCAGCAGCAGCACCGAGGCCTGCGCGACGAGGTAGAAGGCGCCGAGAAACCCGCGCAGCGCCCGCGCCGGCAGGCCCGAGACGGCCAACCCGATCAGCGGCCCGTGCACCGCCGCGATCCCTCCCATGACGCCGGAGGCGAATCCCTTCCCCGCCAGCAGCCGGGTGCTGGTCCGCAGTGTCGGCACCGCCAGCGTCAGCACGACGCAGAGCAGGATGACCACGCCGCAGCCCCGCCGCGACCCCACCGCCGGCTGCCAGGCGGCGAGCGCCATGCCGGCCGCGGTGCCGAGGAGCAGCGCCGTCGTCGCCGGCAGCAGCAGCCCGCGCGGCACCTCCCCCGCATCGGCACGCCACTGGTAGAACAGCACGGGCAGCGCCGAGGCCGCGAAGGGCCCGGGCACCAGCCTTGGGTCGATCAGCAGCAGCAGCGGCGCGCCGACCATCGCGAAGCCGAGGCCGACCGACAGCTGCACGACCGTCGCGACCGCGATCGCCGCGTTCGCGAGCCCCAGCCGGAGAGGGTCGAGCACCCGTCCGGGTGCTCAGACCGCCGTCCCGCCGATCGTCAGCCCCGTCATCTTCAGCGTCGGCTGCCCCACGCCCACCGGCACGCCCTGGCCCTGCTTGCCGCAGACCCCGATCCCCGGATCGAGCGACATGTCGTTGCCGATCATCGTGACGTTCGTCAGCGCCGTCGGCCCGTCGCCGATGAGCGTCGCACCCTTCACCGGCGCGCCGATCTTCCCGTCCTCGATCTTGTAGGCCTCGGACGCCGAGAACACGAACTTGCCCGACGTGATGTCCACCTGCCCCCCGCCGAAGTTCACGGCGTAGATCCCGCGCTTGACGGACCGGATGATCTCCTCCGGCGAATGCTGGCCACCCAGCATCACCGTATTGGTCATCCGGGGCATGGGGACATGCGCGTGGCTCTGTCGCCGCCCGTTGCCGGTAGGCCGCACGCCCATCAGCCGCGCGTTCTGCCTGTCCTGGATGAAGCCGGTCAGGATGCCGTCCTCGATCATGACGGTGCGGCCCGACGGCGTGCCCTCGTCGTCTACCGTCAGCGAACCGCGGCGGTCGGGGATCGTCCCGTCATCCACCACCGTCACGCCGGGGGAGGCCACGCGCTGCCCCATCAGCCCCGCGAAGGCCGATGTCCCCTTGCGGTTGAAGTCGCCCTCCAGCCCGTGGCCGATCGCCTCGTGCAACAGGATGCCCGGCCAGCCCGGGCCGAGCACGACCTCCATCTCGCCCGCCGGGGCCGCGACGGAATCGAGGTTCAGCACGGCCTGCCGCAGCGCCTCGTCCACCGCCGCGCGCCAGGTCGCGGCGGAGGTCACGCGGTCATACCCGAAGCGCCCGCCGGTGCCGTAAGACCCCGTCTCCCGCCGCCCGTTCGCCTCGACGACGACGGAGACGGAGAGCCGCACCAGCGGCCGCAGGTCCGCGACCTCACGCCCGTCGGGGCGGGAAATCCGCACCGCCTGCCATTCCCCCGACAGCGACGCCATCACCTGCACCACGCGGGGATCGAGCCCGCGCGCATAGGCGTCCATCTCCGCCAGCAGCGCCGCCTTCGCCGGGAAGTCCATCGCACCCAGCGGGTTCGCCGCGTCGTAGAGCCGCGCATTCGTCGCCCGCGGCCCCTCGGCCACGACGACGGCACGCTCCCCCGGCAGCCCGCGCACCGCCTCCGCCGCGCGCTTCAGCGCGGGCGCCGTGATCTCCCCCGCATGGGCATAGGCCGCCGCGGCGCCACGGACCGCGCGCAGGCCGAAGCCGCGCGTCGTGTCGAAGGACGCGGAGCGGATGCGCCCGTCCTCCAGGCTCGTCACCTCGCTCTCCCGGTATTCGAGGAACAGTTCCCCGTCCTCGCTCCCGTCCAGCGCGTGTGCGGTGATGCGCGCCGCCTCCGCCGGGTCCACTTCCCGGAAGAACAGCCGCCCCGTCGTCTCAAGCGCGGTCTCCAGCGCCGTCTCGCCCGTCATGCCAACTCTCCGTCCTTCACGTCCTGCGCCGCGGGCACGTCCTGCGCCGCGGGCACGTCCTGCGCCGCGGGCTGGGCCGCTTCCGCCCGCATCCGCAGCACCGCCGTCGTTCCCGCGCCCGGCGCGCTCTCCAGCGCCAGGTCCATGCCCATGGCCGTCGTCAGCGCCCGCGCCAGGTACAACCCCAGCCCGGATCCCGCGAAGCGCCGGTTCAGCCCGCTCTCCAACTGGGTGAAGGCCTCGAAGGCGCGGGGGACCTGGGAGGGCTCCATGCCGATCCCCGTATCCGCGATCCGCGCCACCACCGCCTCGCCCTCGGCCGCCGCGGTCACCCGCACCATCCCGCCCGCCGGCGTGAACTTCACCGCGTTGGACAGCAGCGCGTCCACCACCTGCCGCAGCCGCCGCTGATCCCCCTTACCTGGGGAAGCCGCCGCGGCACGTCCAGCGTCAGCGTCAGCCCCGCCTCCTCCACCGCGCCCGCCAAGTCGGCCGCCGCGGCCCGCAGCACCGGCGCCGGATCGAAGGCCGGGCCGCCCACCGCGTCCTCCCCCGCTTCGACGCGCGTCGCCGCCAGGATCCCGTCCACGAGGCTCAGCAGCGTCCGCCCCGCCGAGAGCACCTCCGCCGCATGCGCCCGCATCCGGTCGGGCCGCGTCTCCTCCAGGATCGCCTCGGAGAAGCCGATCACCGCGTTCAGCGGGGTCCGCAACTCATGCGTCACGGCCGCGAGGAAGCCGGACTTGGCGCGGGATGCCCCCTCCGCCACGTCGCGCGCCCGCTCCAGTTCCGCCCGCGCCTCGTATTCCTCCGTCACGTCGCGGTAGGTGCGGATGAACCCGCCATCCGGCGTGGGGTCTGTCCGGACTTCCAGCAGCGACCCGTCCGGCCGCCGCCGGACGTAGCGCCGCGGCAGGTTCCCGATCGTGGTGGACGACCGGGCGACGTATTCCAGCGCGGTCGGCGTGTCCGGTGCCCCGAACTCCCGTACCGCAAGTTGCAGGCGGCGCAGCTCGTCCAGCGACAGCCCGGGCCGCATCTCCTCCGGGGACAGGCCGGACAGCCGCGCCGCCAGCGCGTTGCAGGCGATCAGGATGCCCGCGCTGTCGAACAGCGCCACCCCGTCCTTCTGGTTGTCGAGCATGTCGCGCAGCGTCGTCGCGCGCCGCTCCGCCTCCCGCTCGGCACGGTGCCGCGCGGTGATGTCCGTCATGACGGTGATGTGCCCGCCATCCGGCAGCCGGCCCGCGCGCACCGACAGGACCGTCCCGTTCGGCCGGATCCTGATGCGGTCGAAGGCCGGGTCGCCCTCCTCCAGCGCGCGCATCACGGCGGCCGGCGCCTCCGCGTCGTACTCGTCCTCCGCCAGGCGCCGCGCCACGATCTCGTCATGGTGCTCGCCGACCCTCACCTCGGACCCCGCCATGATCCGCTGGTAGGCCGCGTTCACCATCGCGACGCGCCGGTCCGGCCCGTACACGCAGACCCCGTGCGGCAGCGCCGCCAGCACCGCGTCGAGCATCGCCGCGCGGCGCCGCACCTCGTCCTCCGCGCGGCGGAGCGGCGTGATCTCGTCCACCTCGACGAGGTGCCCGCCCTCCGGGAAGGGGCTGGACCGCGTCCACAGCACCGCCCCGTCCGGACGCCGGCGCTCGACCGAACGCGCCCCGCGGAGCCCCCCGCGGCAGGTCGGCCATCTGCTCCGGCGTCAGGTTCACGAGCTGCCCCGCGGCCTCCAGCACCTCGAAGACCTCGGCCAGCGCCATGCCGAGGCGGAGCGACCCCGGCGGGAAGCCGGTGAGGCTGCGATAGGCCGAATTGAAGTAGCGCAGCCGCCCCTTGTGGTCGTACTCCGCGACGCCGCTCGACAGGCGCTGCAGGATGTTGTCGAGCAGCGCGGCCCGCGCGATGGCCTCCGGCTCGGTCCGGTGCAGGTCGGTGACGTCCACCGACAGGCTGACCGACCCGCCGCCGGGGAGCGGCTCGCTCCGCAACTCGTGCCAGCGCCCCGCGACGTTGCGCGCAAGGCGGTGCCGGGACCGGCCGCGGTCCAGGACCAGGCCCTCCCGAACCCGGGTCGCCGCGTCGCCGGGCCCGTAATGGCCGGCCCTGGCCATGACGGTGATCACCTGCTCCAGCGTGGAGCCGGCCGGCAGGGCGGGCACGTCCTCGCCCGCCTGCCGCCACATCGCGGGATTGGCGTAGAGCAGCCGCCCGTCCGCGTCATAGGCCGCGACCCCGGCCGGCAGCGAGTCGAGTAGCGCCCGCAGCCGCTCCTCGGACACGGTCCCGGCGGGACCCCCGCTCACATCACGCGGTCCGGCGGACTCGTGCGCGCCGCACGCTCCGCCAGGCTCGGCGCCGGCGCGGCGCGCGGCACCGGCCGCGGCGCGCGCAGGGAATGCAGCAGCAGCAGCACCGCCGCCAGCACGCCCACCGCCACGGTCTGGTGCAGCGTGCCGAGCCAGACGGGCACGACGTGGACGAGCGTCGCGACACCCAGCGCGTACTGCGCCGCGACCACGCCGCCGAGGATCAACCCCGCCGTCCGCACCCGCCCCCGCGGCACCGCGCGGATGACGCGCCAAGCCAGCACCAGCGCCGCCACGCCCGCGAGCGTCGCGAGGAGCCGGTGATTGAACTGCACCGCCGCGAGGTTCTCGACGAGGTTGCGCGGGAAGGGCGACAGGTCCGCATAGCCCGGCGGGACCAGCGCCCCGTCCATCAGCGGGAAGGTGTTGTAGGTGAAGCCCGCCTTGGTCCCCGCCACGAACCCGCCCGCGAGCATCGCGAGCGCCAGCAGCCCCGCCGTCGCGTGCGCCATTCCCCGCAGCGGCGCCGCCGCCGGCGGCGCGTTCCGCATCGGCCGCAACAGCGTCAGCGCGGTCCAGACCAGCATCGAGAACAGCACGAGCGCGAGGCCCAGGTGGATCACCAGCCGCCAGGGGGACACGGCGGTCCGGTCCGCCTGGAAGCCCGAGGCCACCATGAACCACCCGACCGCACCCTGGAGCCCGCCGAGCACGAGCAGCAGCACCATCCGCCGCCCGTAGCCCTGGGGGATCGCGCGCCGCCACGCGAACCACGCCAGCCCGCCCGCGAAGACCAGCCCGATCAGCCGCCCCCAGAAGCGGTGGATCCATTCCAGCCAGAAGATTTCCTTGAACCCCTCCAGCCCGAAGCCGGCGTTCACCAGCCGGTACTGCGGGATAGTGCGGTAGAGATCGTAGAGCCGGTTCCACTCGGCCTCCGACAGCGGCGGCAGGAAGCCGGACAGCGGCGCCCATTCCATGATGGACAGGCCCGACCCCGTCAGACGCGTCGCCCCGCCGATCGCGACCATCACCCAGACCATGCCGGCAACGGTCAGCAGCCAGAACGCGACCGCGCGCCGCTTCCCGTCAGGGGCGGTCGCGGTTCCGAAGGCGGAAGAAGCGGCGTCGAAGGGCATGCGGTCCGGGCGGTGCGGGGGTACCGCGGGACTTGGGGCGACAACCGCGGCCTCACAACATGCGGCCGAATGCGGGGGGAGGAAACCACCTCCGCGCCGCGCGACGGTCACCTGTCGGGGATCGTCCCCGCGACGCCGGCCGATGACGCGCCCCGCCGGCCGCGTGGTGCCTGGCCTGCGCGCAGCCCCTGTCGAGTGGGCCGCCGCTCTTGGCCCGTAACCTCGGCCCGGCCCCGTCGGGACGGATCTCTGCCGGACGGACCGCCGCAGGAACGCCCCTGGCAGGAGTGACCTCGGCAGCAAGGCTTCCGGCGGGACGGACCACGGCGGGAGGGACTTGGAAGGACGGAAACGGGCAGGACGGACCCGCCCCCTGCCACCACCCGCCCGGCCCGCGCGGCCCGCCCGGGTGGACGCCCCCGGCGCCCCCTGCTACCCCCCGCCGCCGCATGCCCGGGCCATCGCCTGCCACCGGCCCCGCACCCCGTGATGGAGGGTCCGAGGGCCCCGGCGCCCTCCCCTCCCTCTCCGTCGTGATCCCCCTGCGGAACGAGGCCGCCAACATCGGCCCGTTGCTCGCCGAGATCGCCGCCGCCCTCGGCCCGGCGCCGCACGAGGTCCTCTGCGTGGATGACGGCTCCTCGGACGGGACAGCGGATGCCGTCCAGGCCGCCGCCGCCGCCGCGCCCGCGCATGGCCCCGTCCGTCTCCTCCGCCATGCCGAATCCTGCGGCCAGTCCGCCGCCGTCGCCACGGGCATCCGCCACGCCCGCGCGGCCTGGATCGGGACGCTGGACGGCGACGGCCAGAACGACCCCGCCGACCTCCCCCGCCTCTGGGACCGCGCCCGCGCCGAGGGCGGGCCAATCATGGTCGCGGGCTGGCGCACCACCCGGCGCGACACGAGGATCAAGCGCCTCTCCTCCCGCGTCGCCAACCGCGTGCGATCCCGACTGCTCGGCGACGCCACGCCGGATTCCGGCTGCGGCCTGAAGGTCTTCCCGCGCGACCTCTTCCTCGCCCTCCCGCATTTCGACCACATGCACCGCTTCCTGCCGGCCCTCGTCATCCGGGCCGGCGGCCGCGTCGTCAGCGAACCCGTCGGCCACCGCCCCCGCATGCGCGGCCGGTCCAACTACGGCACGCTCGACCGGCTGGCCGTGGGCCTCGTGGACCTGCTCGGCGTCGCCTGGCTCCAGCGCCGGGCGAAACGCCCCACCCTCGTCCCGTGACCGCGGCCACCCCGTCCGGCGCCGGACCGTCCGGCCTGCGCGCCGCCCTGCGCCTCGGCGTCATGGCGGTCGGCCTCGCCCTCGCCGGCTGGATCGTCCGCACCCTCGGCGTCGCCCCGGGCACGGACACGGGCATGGCCTGGGTGGACACCTTCATCCGGGGACAGGGCCTCTGGGGCGAGGCGATCTTCGTCGCGATCGGCGGCGCGGCCACCGCCGCCGGCCTGCCGCGCCAGGCCGTCGCCTTCCTCGGCGGCTACGCCTTCGGCGCGGGGGAGGGGATCGCCTGGTCGCTCCTCGCCCAACTCCTGGGCTGCGCCGCCTCCTTCGCCTGGGCCCGCCTCGTCGGCCGGGCCTGGGCGGAACGTCGCCTCCAGGGCCGCTTCGGCCGCCGCCTCCGCCCGCTGCGCGACCGACTGGCCCGCAATACCTTCGGCGCGACCCTCGCCATCCGGCTCCTGCCGGTCGGGAACAACCTCGCCCTCAACCTGCTCGCGGGAATCGGGGGCATCCGCCTCGCCCCCTACCTCGCGGCGTCCGCGATCGGCTACCTGCCGCAGACCCTCGTCTTCGCGCTGCTCGGCGACGGCGTCGCGGTGGACCGCACGGCGCAACTCGTCCTCGGCGGCGCCCTCTTCGTCGTCTCCGTCATCCTCGGCCTCTGGCTCCTCCGCCGTGGCGCCGCCGAGGACGACCCCTCACCCCTGCAGCAGCCGTAGCAGCCGCCCGAGCATCTCCCGCACGTCGAAGCCAGGCGGCGGGGGCGGCGCGCTTCCCGCCGGCACGCGGGACCGGAAGCGGGCCAGCGCCGGCCCCGTGTCGGACACCCGGATCTCCACCGGCTCCCGCATCGCCTGCGCCTCAGGCACCAGCAGCCCGGTGATGCGCACCAGCGCCCGGTCCGCCGCCGGCAGTTCGGTCGCGGCACGCGCCAGGTCCGCATCCCGCGGCGCGCAGACGAGCGAGCGCCCCTCCAGCGTGCAGGGCATGTCGTAGAACCGGTTCGGCGGGAAGCGCAGCTGCGCCGTTCCCGTCACCGCCAGCACGCCGCGCGCCGCGCCCTCCAGCGTCAGGTCCCGCGCCGTCACGGCCGGCACCAGCCGCCCGCCCCGATCCACCACCTCTAGCGCCAGCGCCGCGTGGCCGGGGGCAGCGGGCTCCACCGGCTGCCGGTGCAGCATCCGGCACTCCGCCGTGTCGGTCATGCGGTCCTGGAAGCAGGTCAGCAGCCAGGGCCCGAAGGTCTCCGTCCCCCCGGCGGCCGACTGCGCCGCGGCGACCCCGGGCAGGAGGAGCACGGCGAGCAAGGGCAGGGCGGCGGGGCGTGGCATGCCACCCCAGATAGGGGCACGGCGATCGGCCGACGAGGATCCCGCCCCCACCCGCCCCGGACCGAGGACCCGCCCGATGCCCAGGCCCCCCGACGCCCCGCCCGAGACCCACGCCGCCCTGCGCCGCCTCTTCGCCGGCGGCCCCGTGCCGGAGGCCTGGTTTGCCCCCGCCTTCCTCTCCGCCTTCCCCGCCGGCGGCGTCGAGGCCATCGTCGCCCGCCTCCTCCGCGACCACGGCCCGGCGGGGGAGATCACGGGCGACGCCGCCGAACCGACCGTCCACCTCGCCCGCGCCGAGGTGCCCGTCACCATCAGGCTCGACCCGGCGGGACGCATCGCGGGCATTCTCTTCCGCTCAGCCGTCCCGCGCGGCGGGCTGGAGGAGCAGGTGCTCGCCATCGCCGCGCTGCCCGGCCGCAGCGCCCTCCTCGTCACGACGGGGGAGGCGGTGCGGGCCGCCCATGCGCCGGACGCCGTCCTCGCGGTCGGCTCGGCCTTCAAGCTCGCCCTGCTCCGCGCCGTGCGCGACGCGGTGCGGGCGGGACGGATCGCCTGGGACACGGTGCTGCACCTCGACCCCGCCCTCCGGTCGCTCCCCTCCGGCATCCTCCAGGACTGGCCCGACGGCGCGCCGGTCACGGTCGCGACCCTCGCCAACCTCGCGATCTCGCTCAGCGACAACACCGCGACGGACGCCCTGATCCACCTCGTCGGGCGCGACGCCCTGGAGGCGCTGTCCCCCCACGACCGCCCCTTCCCCACGACGCGCGAGTTCTTCGCCCTGCGCGATCCCGGGAACGCCGCGCTGCTCCGGGAATGGACGGCGGCCGGCCCGGAGGCCCGCCTTGCGCTCCTGCCCCGCCTTGCGCCCCTGCCCCTCCCCAAGCCGCCGCCCGACCTCATCGTGGACGCGGACATCGGCTGGTTCGCGAGCGCGGAAGACCTCCTCGGGCACCTCCGGGCCGTCGCGGACCTGCCCGCGCCCTGCATCAACCCTGGCCCCGTCGAGCGCGGTCCGTGGCGGCGCGTCGCCTACAAGGGCGGGTCGCTCCCCGGCGTGCTCTGCCTCGCGGCGCTCCTGACCGGGCAGGACGGCCGCCAGCACGGCCTCGTCGCCACCTGGAATGACGCGGAGGCGCTGGAGGCCGACCGCCTCATCGGCCCGTTCCGTGCCATCGCCGCCCTTCTCGCCGCAGAGGACAGGGCCACGGAAGACGGGGCCGCGGTGGACGGGTGACGGCGCCGGCGGCACCCCATCTCCGCCGCGACGCGAGAGGAGCGACGATGCGCCAGGTCCGGTTCCCCGACGGCCGATCCGTCCCCGCCCTGGGCCAGGGCACCTGGAAGATGGGCGAGCGCGGCGCCGACCGCCGCGCCGAGGCCGATGCGCTCCGCCTCGGCCTCGACCTCGGCATGACGCTGATCGACACGGCGGAGATGTACGCCGACGGCGGCGCCGAGGAGGTGGTGCGCGACGCCATAGCGGGACGGGGGGACGAGGTCTTCCTCGTCAGCAAGGTCTATCCGCACAACGCCTCCCGCGCGCAGATGGCGAAGTCCTGCGCCGCCAGCCTGAAGCGCCTCGGCGTCGAAGCCCTCGACCTCTACCTCCTCCACTGGCGCGGCTCCGTCCCCCTCGCCGAGACCGTCGAGGCCTTCGAACGGCTGCGCGAGGCCGGCCGGATCCGCGCCTGGGGCGTCTCCAACCTCGACGTGGACGACCTGGAGGAACTGGGCCCCGCCCTGCCGGACTGCGCGACCGACCAGGTCCTGTTCAACCTCGAGGCCCGCGGCGTGGAGTACGACCTGATCCCCTTCTGCGCCGGCCGGACCATGCCGGTCATGGCCTATTCCCCCGTCGGCCAGGGCGGGAGCCTGCTGCGCCACCCCGCCCTCCGCCGCGTCGCGGAACGCCACGGCACGACGCCAGCCCAGGCCGCCCTCGCCTTCACCCTGCGCCACCCCGGCTTGATCGCCATCCCCAAGGCCGCCGACCCCGCCCACGTCCGCGCGAATGCCGCGGCCGCGGACCTGACCCTCACGACGGAAGACCTGTCCGAGCTCGATGCCGCCTTCCCGCCGCCGCGACGCAAGCGGCCGCTGGAGATGCTCTGAAGGCGGGGCGCTTCGCGGCTGGTTTTCTGCCGAGGTGTTGCGCCTGGTGGCCCCGGAGGAAGGCGCTGCCTTCCTCCGGACCTCCATCCGCCAGGGGACGCGTCCCCTGGACCCCACTCTGTAGACGCCCCGGCTGAGGGGTGGTCTCCACGCGGCGCGAGCGCGCGTGGAGACCACCCCTCAGCCGGGGGCATCTTCTTCCACATCGCGGGTCCAGGGGCGCGTTCGCCCCAGGTGGGTGGTGCGTCCGGGAGGAGGGCAACGCCCTCCCCCCGGGACAACCGACGTCACCCCGGCAGGAAGCCCGCCCCGAAGCGCCCCGGCCTCCGCAGTCTCAGCCGGCCGAGACCTTGCCCATGATCCGGGCGAGGCATGCCAGCACGTCCTCCGGGTCGTAGGGCTTCGTGATCACGGGCGCGTCCACGTGCCGGCCCTTGTTCACCTCCGACGGCTCAAGGCCCGTCGCGAAGACGAAGGGCACGCCCAGCTCGGCCAGGCGGTCGGCAACCGGCAGCGCCGTCTTCCCGTCCGCGAGCGTGTAGTCGATCACCGCGGCGTCGATCCCGCCCTCGGCCATGGACGTCCCGATCGCCGAGAGCGCCTCCGCCACCCGCGCAGCCTGCACGACCGTGCCGGCGCCGGCGATCATCAGCGCATCCTCCAGTAGGAAGGTAATCATCGGCTCGTCCTCGACCACGAGGATGCGCCGGCCCTGAAAATCCGAAGCCATGTGAACTCCCCGTGAACTCCCCGGCCGGGAACGGCCATGTGCCCGATAACACCGGTGACGCCGGGTCCCCAGACCCGGGGCCGGGCAATGGCCCTTCGAGGGACCATACACCCTTCCGCGGGCAAGGACCGCCCGGCTGCACGGCGGAAGATAGCCCGTCGCGAGAGGTTGACCATCCTCGCCGAAAGCGTCCGGGCCGGCACCCCCGTCCGCCCCGAATCCAGGACCCTGACGGCCAGTCTCTCGGCGACCCCGTCCGTCAGCGATCCCGTCCGTCAGCGACCGCGCCGGGCCCCGGCGGCCGTCGCCGGCGCCGGCTGGGCGGCCGGCGGCAGGTCTTCCTCGAGGACCGTCAGGTGCACGGCGTAGGACACCTCCCCGTCCTCCGCGTCGCGGTGGAGGGTGCCGATCACCTCGTCGCCGGCCGCGACCTCGATGCTCATCCCCGCGCGCGGCGGGGCGATGATCCGGATGCGCTCCGTCCCCAGCAGCCGCCGCAGGTAGGCTTGCACGCGCTCGATCTCGGACTTGGTCACGTTCAGGCCACTCCAGAAACAGGACAGGACATCGCCGGTGCCCGGGAAAACGGCGCGGACCACCGCGCGGTTGTCCGGCGATGCGGGGCTGACCCCGGATGCGGTCCACGACGCGGAATCCATGCCGGTGCAGGCCGCCACGTCGGCCACGCGCACGCCGGGCTGGTGGGACATGGCGCATGCGCGGCGCATCGCGCAAGGGCAGCACGCCTCCCCACCCGCCCGGCGGGCGAAGCCCGGACGCCGGAGGGCCCGCGGGCTCGGGGCTCCCACCGACCCCACACCCGCCCCGGCCGGCCCGCCGCGGCGGGCATCACCCCGCTGCACCTGCCCGACCAGGGCGGCGCCAGCGCTGCGCGACGTCGCCGTCGGCCACGTCGCGCTGGCGTTCGCGAACCCGTCGGGCACGCTGCCGCTGATCCGCCGCGACGTCGGGCGTAGCCCACTGGCGCCGGAGATCCCGACCTTCGACGAGGCCGGCATCCCCGGCGCGGTGACCTGGGCCTGGTTCGGCCTCGCCGCGCGGCGGGAGACTCCGGCGACGATCCTCGATTCCCTCAACGCCGCGCTGAACCGCACGCTGTCCGACCCCGCGACGGCCTCGCGCCTCGTCGCGCTCGGCATCCCGCCGCGGGTGATGGGCCGGGACGCCTTCGGCGAATTCCTCGCGCGCGCCTTCGAGGAGGATGCCGCGCTCATCCGCGCCGCCGGCGTCCGCATCGAATAGCCGCGCGCCGGACGGGATCGCCATGGGCCCGATGCTCCCGGCCTGGGGCCGGATCGCGAGCGGCTGCGTGCCGCCGGCCTTCGCCATGCGCCGCATGCGCCCGCGGCGACTCGCCGCCATCGCGAGCGACCTCGCCTTCATCGTCTGTGCGGCGCAGCTCGGCCTGCTGCCGATCCTGCTGCTGCACGCGTCCCTGCTTCCGCTGAACGCCTGGCGGCTGTGGGAGGACCGGGGCATTCCCCGCGGCCGGGCGGCCGAGCCGGCGTCAGAGCCGCGGCCGGAACCGCCCGAGGAACTCCGTCACCTCCGCCAGCGTCGGCGGCCGCGACAGCAGCGCCCATCGGTCCTTCGCGAGCGCAAGGTAGGCCGCGCCGAGCGCCCGCGTCGTCCCGTATGCGAGGCCCGCCCCCACCGCCGTCCCCGCGACGGTGCCCACGCCCGGGATGAACTTCAGCAGCGGCCCCAGCCCCCGCGCGGCCAGCCGCCCGCCGAGCCCCGCCGTCGCCGACCCGACGAGGGCGGCCACCACCGTCTCCGTCGGCAACTCGTCCACCGGCGTGCCCATCACGACCGTCACGTCCACGATCATCTTCGCCTGCGTCGCGAACAGGGCGGCGGCGTCCGCAAGGGGCACGGGGATGAGTGCCGTCCCCGCCGCCGCCGCCGCGTAGCGCTCGATCAGCGCCTCCGCCTCCGCGATCCGCGGGCCGAGGGCGACGAGGTTGGCGGCGGCGGCGGCAGCCCGGCGGCCTTCGGGCAGGGCCGCGACCGTCGCTTCGACCAGCGCCTCCAGCCCCCGCGCCTCGACCCGCGCCCCGCTCGCGAAGAGGCGCGGCGCCGCGACGACGCGCAGCACGGCACGCGCGCCGGGGATGAGGTCCCGCGCCGCCTCCGACAGCCGGTCCTCCCCCCAGGCCTTCGTCAGCACGACGAGCACGGGCACGCCATGCGAGGCCAGCAGCGCGGCGAGGTCGCGGTCCGCCGGCTCCACCCGCTCCGCCGCCGCGTCCACGCAGAGCCAGGCGAGATGCAGGCGTTCTTCCGGGTCCTCGGAGGCCGCGAGGCGGGTCAGTTCCGCCTCCAGCTCCGCCCGCGTCGCGGCGTAGGCCCCGGGCTCCAGCCCCCGCGTGTCCGCCAGCCGCAGCGGCCCGGCGGGATGCCGGTACCACGTCACCCCCGGCGTCACCGGCGCGCCCTCCGCCGCCTCCGCGACCACGCGGCCGAACACGGCGTTGACGAGGGTGCTCTTCCCCGCCCCGGAACGCCCGGCCAGCAGCACGTTGGCACGGAGCATCCCGTGCATCCGCGACTCCAGGCCCGGCAGGGCCGCCATCGCGTCGTCCACCAACCCCGTCCCGCGCCCGAGCAGCCGCCCGAACCAGGTGCCCCGCCGCGGCGCCGGCCGGGTGAAGCCATGCGCCACCGGCGCGCGATCCCCCAGCGCCGCCAGCTTCCGCACGCGCAGCGCCGCGAGGAGGGCAGGCAGCGCCGGCGGCGCCTCCGCCCCCTCGACCAGCGCCGGCCGCAGCGCCGTCGCGAGCGCCAGCGGGTCCTCCAGCGGACCGAAGCCGGCCGCCACCGCAACCTCCCGCCGCTCCTCCCGCGTCAGCAGCAGCAGCAGCGGCAGAGGGTCCCCCGCCCGAACCGCCGCGCGCGCGCGAAGCGGAAGGCCGTCGGGATCGGATCGTTGGACGGATCGGCCATGCGCCGTATCTGCCGCGCATGGCCCCGCCCGTCCAACCCACCGCCCCCCCCCGCCAACCTGGCGCCCGCCCCCGACGAGGGCGGGCAGTCCTCCCTCATCGCCGCCCTCGTCGCCGGAAGCGAGGCGGAGATCGCGGAGCAGCTGACCCCCGTCGTCGAGGCCTTCGTCGGCAACGCCATGTTCCGCTTCGTGACGGAGGAGGCGCTGGTCGCCATCGGCGTCACGGCGATCTTCTTCGCGCTGGCCTTCGCCTCGCCCTACCTGCCCGACGTGACCTGGGCGCTCGCGGCCGCGCTCGTCGTGCTGCTGTGGTACCTCGTCCACTTCCTGCAGGGGGTGGTCGCGGCCTGGCCGCTGGCGCGTTCGCTGTTCCTCCTCCGCGGCGCGCCAGTCTTCCGCTTCGCCCTCTTCGTCCTCGCGCGCCGCGCCATCACGACCGTCGAGGCGAGGATCGAGGAGGTCGGCCGCACCGCGACCTTCGTTCCGCGCATGGCGATCCGGGCGGCGCAGACCTTCTACCAGGACGACCGGGACCGCGTGGCGCTGGCGCTGGCCGACGCGCTGGCGCGGCCGGTGCGACGGGAACTGATCCGCGCGGCGACGCTCGGCCTGCTGCCGCTGCTCGTCGTCATGTTCGGCTTCCGCTCCGCGCTGATGTGGAAGGCGGGCTTCTACGGCGTGGCGCACATGGCCTGGTGGGAATTGCTGCTCCTGCCCTTCCGCAACTGGATCGGCGGCGGCTGACGCGGCCCCGATACGGCGGGCGCAACCGGGCGAGTACGCCCGCGGGCCGACCCGCTTGCCGGGACGCGAGCCCTGGAGCAGGGCCGAGGGGAACGACGCGGCTCCGGCGCATCGGCGATGACGACCGCGGGTATGTCGCACCGCACCGGCAGACCCGGCGCCGGTCCTCCTGGTTGGAACCGAGGAGTCCCCCGCCGGTCATTCCGCGGGGCCGGGGACTGACCTAACCTCACGCCATGCAGGAAGAACGGCCACGGCTGCTGATGGGCGTGGTGGCGCCCGCCACCAACATCTCCGTCCAGCCCGAGATGGAGGCGCTGCGCCCGGCCGGCGTCATCAACGCCCATGCGCGCATCCCCAATCCCGACCGTTCGGTGACGGGCGACGCCGATACGCTCGCCGTGCGGGCATCAATGGTGGACGGGCTGAACGCCGCGCTGGACACGCTGGTCCCGGCGACGCCCGGCCATGTCGTGCTCGGCGTGATGGCGGAGAATTTCGTGGGTGGCGGGGCCGCCGGGCAAAGGCTCGTGGCCGATTGCGCCGCCCGCGCCGGTTGTCGCGTGACGGACTATACCAGCGCCATCCTCGCCGCGCTGGACGTCCTGTTCGGCCGGAAGATCAGGCTGTCGCTGCTCACTCCCTTCATGCCGGTCGGCGATGCCGCCGCCCGGGCCCTGTTCGAGGATGCGGGACATGAGGTCGTGCGCCTGATCGGCCTGAAGGCGCCAAGCCCCGCCGCGATCGCGCGCATCCCGCGTGAACGCATCGTGCAATCCGTGCGCGACCTCGCGGGGCCCGAGGTCGAGGCGATCGTGCAGGTCGGCACCAACTCGGCCTTCCGGGTGCTGGCGCGCGAGATGGAGGCGGAACTGGGCTCGCCTGTCCTGGCCGCCAACCCCGTCCTCTACTGGCGGGCTCTTCGCCGGGAAGGCATCGCCGACGCCATGCCGCAGCACGGCCGGCTCTTCACCTTGTAGCGGGTCACCTTGTAGCGGGTCACCTTGCAGCGGGAATGCCGGCGCCGCTCGTCGTGGCGACAGGCCTAATCCACCCGCGCGCCGCTCACGCGGATCGCCTCCGCGTAATTCCCGTGTTCCTCGCGCAGGAAGGACGCGAAGGCGTCCGCTCCGCGCGCGGCGGGCGTGATCTGCATGTCCTGCAGCCGCCGGAGCGCCTCCGGCGCACGCAGCGAATCCAGCAGCGCGGACTCCAACCGTTCGCGGAGTGCGGCCGGCATGCTGGCCGGGGCCATGAAGCCGAACCAGGAGCTGGAAGCGACGGCGGGGCCCCCGTCCTCGCCGAGTGCGGGCACATCCGGCAGGCTGGGCAGCCGGGTATCCTGCGCCACCGCCAGGATCCGCACCTGGCCGTCCCTCGCGGGCCCGAGCAATTCCGTGACGGTGCCGATGACGAACTGTACGCGGTTCGCCAGCAGGTCCGGAAACCACTGCGCGAAGCCGCGGTAGGGGACATGGGTGAACGTCACCCCGGACCGCCGGGCGAACAGCTCCGTGTTGAGGTGGTTCGAGGTCCCGATGCCAGGCGTGGCGAAGTGGAGCGCGCCGGGCTGGGCGCGGGCCAGCGCCAGGAACTCGGCGACGTTCCGTGCCGGCACCGCCGGGCTCACGACCAGAACGTGCGGAATGGCGGCGGCGAGTGCCACGGGCCGGAAGTCGCGGAAGATGTCGTAAGGCAGGTTGGCTTGCAGCGACGGATTGATGGTGAAGCTGTTGGACACCATGAGGAGGGTCGGCGGGTTCGCCGGCGCGCGTGCCACCTCCTGCGTGGCAATGATGGTGCCCCCGCCCGGCCGGTTTTCCACCACCGCCGACAAGGCGAGCCGTTCCGCGACCATCCCGCCGAGCAGCCGCGCCTGGGCATCCGCCGACCCGCCGGGCGGAAAGGGCACCACGATGCGCAGCAGGCCCGCCCCTTGGGCCAGCGCCGGAGGAGCAGCCAGGGCGGCGAGCGCGACGCCAGCGGCGCGACGCGTGACGCGAATCATTCTGTGGTTCTCCGCGGAGTAGCATCGGCGGCGCCCCCTATCGCGGCTCCGCAGCGGCGGCGCGCAGGAAACGCAATGGGTGCACCGCAACATCCTGCCGAGGACGCGGCGCCGAAGGCAAGCACCCTGCAAGGCCGCGCCGTCGTTGACCGGCGGCCTGCGGGCCGCTGAAGCTCCGCGCATGCCGACGCGTCCCCTGCATGTCCGCCACGCCGCGATGCGCGAGCCCCGCCTCGCATGAGCCGCATCACCGCCGTCGAGCCGCACCCGCTGCGCCTGGCGCCGCAGGTGCCCGGCGGGCGCCGCGAGGAGTGCTTCCTGCTTCGCATCGTGACCGAGGACGGCACCGAGGGTTGGGGCGAGGCGCATGGCAGCCCCTGGCTGACCCGCGCCGCCATCGAGGCGCCGCACACCCATGCGACGGCCCAGGGGCTCCGTCATATCCTGCTCGGGCAGGCGGTGGACGACGTGGCCAGGCTGCGCCGGCTGATGGAACGCGGCACGCAATGGATCGGCCGGGACGGCGTGGTCATGCAGGCCATCGCCGCGGCCGAGCTGGCGCTCTGGGACATCGCGGCGCGGCGCGCCGGCCTGCCGGTGGCCCAGCTGCTGGGGGCCCGGCTGGTGGGGGCCGACCCGCGGGCCGCGCTCCCTTGCTATGCCAGCGCCAAGGTGCCGCCGACGCCCGAGGAAACCCATGTCCGCGTCGCCGCCGAACGCGCGGCGGGCTTCACCGCCCACAAGATCGGCTGGCCGCCCTTCGGCGCCTCGCTGCAGGGGGATCTCGCCTTCCTCGAGGCGGCGCGCGATGCGGCCGCACCCGGTGCGCTGCTGATGGTGGATGCCGCCCAGGCCTTCGACGAGCCGACCGCCCTCGCGCGCGCGCGGGTCTTCCGGCGCTTCGACCTCGCCTGGATCGAGGAGCCATTGCCGCGGGACGATCTGGCCGCCCTGGCGCGATTGCGCGCGGCGAGCCCGGTGCCCATCGCCGCGGGCGAAGGCGAGTGTTCGGCGGCGGGGCTGTCGCGCGTGGTCCCGGCGGTGGACATCCTCCAGCCCGACGTGACGCGCTGCGGCATTCTCGCCGCGCTGGACGCTGCGCCGCAGGCGCCACGCCTGTGCAGCCACTCCTACACCACGCTGCTCAATGTCGTGGCGCATGCCCATGCGCTGGCCGCCTTGCCCAATGCCTGGCTGCTGGAATGGCCCACCAAGGGCGTTGCCGACTGGGCGGAGCTCTTTCCCGACGCGCCGCTCGTCGAGGACGGCCACCTCGCCGTGCCGCAGGGTCCCGGCTGGGGCCTCCGGCCTGACCCCGCGGCGCTACGTCGCCACCGCATGCCCGATTAGGCCTGCCGGGACCGGCGCGCGATCGGGCGGCTCGGACTGCGGCGGCGGGTGGCGGGACCAGGTCGCGCCCACCTCCACCACCGCCCACGTTCACCACCAAGGATCCCGACGACCAGTCGGTCCTCGTGCATGACGCGACCCGTGGCTCTCACGACAGCCTCAGGGGTGGGAGCCTGACGAAGACCGCCCGAGCCTGCGCCCGACTGGCCGAGGCCAGCTTCCGGGGCCTTGGGATTGGGGCCGTTCTCCGCCCCCGCATCCGGCCGGACGCGCACCGGATCGCGAAATCCGCCGTGCGGCCGGGGCGCTACAAGGTTCCCGGCCCCGACGTGGCGGTGCCGGGAGGGGCGGTGCCGGGAGGGGCGGTGCCGGGAGGGGCGGCGCCGGGAGGGGCGGCGCCGGGAGGGGCGGCGCCGGGAAGGGCAGTGAAGGCCGACCCGCACCACGCGCAAGGCGCCCCTTGTCGTCCCCGACGGCTCCGCCGGCCGCAGCCTTCACGCCGACGTCCTGCGCAACATTCCCGACGCGTTCAGCGCGCGGGAGGTCGCCGGAGGCCGGGCCTTGCCGTGGCACGTCGGCTCTCGTATATGGGTGCCATCAGAAATCTTCCGCTTCGTACGGGGGGTGGCCTTAACGGGCCGCCTTTTTTGTTTTTGGACAGCGACGTTCCGCAGCACGCCATGCACGAAGATGGGGGCCTCGAGGCCCGCATCGCCAGCGCCATCGCGCCGACTCTCGGCGCCATGGGGTATGAGCTGGTGCGCGTGCAGGTCCAGGGGAAGGAACGGCCGACGGTCCAGATCATGGCCGACCGTGCGGACGGATCGCTCATCGGCGTCCGCGACTGCGAAGCCATCTCCCACGCCGTCGGCGCCGTGCTCGACGTGGACGATCCGTTCCCTGGTCTGTGGAATCTCGAAGTGTCGTCGGCGGGCATCGACCGGCCGCTGACGCGCACGAAGGACTGGGTGCGCTTCGCCGGCCACGTCGCGACGGCGGAACTGCACGTGCCGCAGGACGGGCGCCGCCGCTGGCGGGGCCGCATCCTCTCCGCGGACGAGGAAGGCGTGACGATGAAGCCGGAGGAGGGTGGGGAGGCCGTGACCATCCCCCACTCCGCCATCCGCCGTGCCAAGCTGGTGCTGACGGACGAGCTGATTGCCGCGACCGCCGCGCCGGCCGCGGACGATGACGAGGCGGAGGAGGCTCCGAAGCCACCGCCGCTCCGCTGGCGCAACCCGGCGGATACCGCGAACAAGCCCCGGCGCGGCCCTGGCCGCTTCGCAAAGACCCGTCGTCAAGATGATGGTACGGCCGCGAAGCCGCCCTCCGAGAGGAACTAGAGAGACATGGCCACGGACATCGCCCTCGCCCGGCCGGAGCTGCTCCAGGTCGCCGACGCCGTCGCCCGCGAGAAGATGATCGAGCGGGAAGAGGTGCTGGAGGCGATGGAGCAGGCCATGGGCAAGGCCGGCCGCGCCAAGTACGGGCAGGAGAAGGACATCCGCGCCTTCATCGACCGCAAGGACGGCCGCGTCACCCTGCAGAAGTGGACGGAGATCGTGGACGCGGAGCCGGTGGAGAACGAATCCACCCAGATCCCGCTGCGCATCGCGCTGAAGTTCAAGCCCGACGCCAAGGCCGGCGAGTTCATCGTGGACCCGCTGCCGCCGATCGATTTCGGCCGCATCGCCGCGCAGACCGCGAAGCAGGTCATCGTGCAGCGGGTTCGGGAAGTCGAGCGCAAGAAGCAGTTCGACGAGTACAAGGATCGCGTCGGCGAGATCATCAACGGCGTCGTCAAGCGCACAGAGTACGGCAACCTGATGGTGGACCTCGGCCGCGCCGAGGCCTTGCTGCGCCGCGACGAGACGATCCCGCGCGAGGCCTACCGCAACGGCGACCGCGTGCGCGCCTTCATCTACGACGTTCGGGAGGAGCAGCGCGGACCGCAGATCTTCCTGAGCCGCACGCATCCCGGCTTCCTGGCGAAGCTCTTCGCCCAGGAGGTGCCGGAAATCTACGACGGCATCATCGAGATCAAGGCAGTCGCGCGCGACCCCGGGTCCCGCGCGAAGATGGCCGTGATCTCCCGCGACAGCAGCATCGACCCGGTCGGCGCCTGCGTCGGCATGCGCGGGTCGCGCGTGCAGGCGGTGGTGGCAGAGCTCCAGGGCGAGAAGATCGACATCATCCCCTGGTCGCAGGACCCCGCGACCTTCATCGTGAACGCGCTGGCGCCGGCGGAGGTGACGAAGGTCGTCCTCGACGACGACGCGCACCGGGTCGAGGTCGTGGTGCCGGACGACCAGCTCTCGCTCGCCATCGGGCGGCGCGGGCAGAACGTGCGGCTGGCTTCCCAGCTCACGCGCTACGACGTGGACATCCTGACCGAGGCGGAGGAGAGCGAGCGGCGCCAGGCCGACTTCAAGAAGCGCTCCGACCTCTTCGTCGACGGCCTGGACGTGGACGACGTGATCGCCGGACTCCTCGTCACGGAAGGGTTCTCCACGCTCGAGGAGATCGTCGAGATCGAGGAGGAGGAACTGGCGGAGATCGAGGGCTTCGACGAAAGCATCGCGCAGGAACTCAAGCGCCGCGCCGCCGAGAGCCTGGAGAAGCGTGACGCCGAGCTTGACGAGAAACGCCGCGAGATGGGCGTGGACGACGCGGTCGCCGAGACCGGCGGCTTCACGCCAGCCATGCTCGTGGCGCTCGGCGAGAAGGACGTGAAGACGCTGGACGACCTGGCCGACCTCGCCTCGGACGAGCTGATCGAGATCATCGGGTCCGACGGCGTGGACGAGGAGACGGCGAACGCGATCATCATGGCCGCGCGGCAGCGCGCCGGCTGGTTCGGCGACGTGCCCGAAAGCGACGCGCCCGAAAGCGACGCGCCTGGGAGCGACGCGCCTGGGAGCGACGCGGCTGCGAGTAACGCCGGTGACGGCAACGAGGCGGCCGATGGTGCGGCGGAAGCGGAGGCGGCCGAAGCGCCGGCCGACGCCTCCGACCGCGCGCCATGAGGTGACCCGTGAGAGCCGGGCGCCCTGGGCGACCCCGGACAGTGCAGGGCGGCCCTACCGGGCCGCGGTCGCGCCCCGCCGCTGAGACGGCGGGCGCCTGGGTTGCGCCTGCGCCCGGGACTGCGTCTCAGGCGGCGCAGGGTGAAACGCGACCGCCGCTTCCCCATGTCAGCCCCGAAGCGAAGGCCGACGCCGAACGCGGCCCCCTCCGTCGCTGCATCGTGACGCGGGAGGTCGGGCCGAAGGAGGCCATGATCCGCTTCGTCCTGGCACCCTCCGCCGATGGTGGGGCACCGTCACTGGTGCCCGACCTGGCCGGGCGACTGCCGGGACGGGGAATGTGGTTGAGCGCGCGGGGCGATGTGCTAGAACGCGCGGTATCCCGCGGGGCCTTCCTGAAGGCGGCGCGCGGGCCGGTTCTCATCCCCCCGCCGGGCTGGCCGCCACGATCGAGGACGGGCTTCGACGCCGCCTCCTCGATCTCGTCGGCTTCGCGCGACGGGCGGGTCAGGCAGTGGTGGGGTTCCAGCAGGCGCGGGAATGGCTCCAGGCCGGCCGCGCCGCGGTGCTGGTGGAGGCGATGGACGGAAGCCCTGCCGAGCGGGCGCGGCTGATCGGTGGCAGCGACGCCACGGTCGTGGGTGCCCTGACCGCCGCGGAACTGGGCGGGGTATTCGGGCGCGACCACGCGGTGCATGTCGCCGTGGCGCCGGGCCGCCTGGCCCAGACGATCGTCGCGGAGGCCGCGCGCTGGCGCGGGGTGTCCGCGCCAGCGAAGGAAGAGCTGCGCAAGGGCGGCGGGAACGACCGGGCGACGCGACGCGCCGCCGGGCAACACGGGTCGCCCGATGGCGACGGAAAGCGGTCGCCGCAGGGCAGCCGCACCATCGGGTCGCCGGATGGCGGCAGCACCCCGGGGTCGCCTGATGGCGGCAGGGCCGTGCGGTCGCGACCCGGCGACAGTGCGACGGGGTCGCCTCGCGGCGGCAGCGACGAGCGGTCGCCTCGCGGCGGCAGTCACAGGACGTCGCCCCATGGCGACAGCCACAAGACGTCGCCTCGCGGCGACGGGCGGACGGGTCAGGTTTAAGGCATCGAATGAGCGACGAGAACACGAAGGACGGCGTGAAGGGCGGCAGGTTGTCGCTGCGCCCGAGCGGCGGTGTGGGCCTCGGCAAGACCGAGCAGGCAGGCAGCGTGCGCCAGTCCTTCTCCCACGGCCGTAGCAAGACCGTGCAGGTCGAGGTGGTGAAGAAGCGGGTCGGACCCGGCGCGGCGGCGAAGCCGACCGGCCCCGCCATCGCCGGCCCCGCCGCGGCCCCGGCCGCACCCACCGGTGGCGCCCCGAAGGCAGCCGGTCCCGGTGCGTCCCCCCGCCCCGCCGGCCCCGCGCCCCGCGCGCTGACCCAGGGCGAGCAGGCCGCCCGCCTGAAGGCGCTCGAGGAACAGCGCCGGATGGAAGCCGAGCGCCAGCAGCGCGAACGCGCCGCGCAGGCCGCCCGCGCCGCGGAGCCCCGGCCGCCGCAGCGCCCGCGCCCGCGCCGGCCCCTGCACCAACCGCTGCGCCAACCCCGGCCCCCGCGCCGGCACCCGTGGCGGAGCGCCCTGCCCCGCCACCGGCGCCGACCCCTGTGCCGGCCCCGGCGCCCGTGCAGGCGGAGGCGCCGCGCCCGCAGCCCGCCCCGGCGCCCGTCGCGCCTCCGCCCGCCGTGGCCCCTGCGCCGGAGCCGGTTCGCGCGGCCGCGCCGCAGCCGGAAGCACCGCGCCCGGCCCCGCCCGTCCCACCGTCGGCACCGGCGACGCCCGTCGCCCGGCCGCCGGTCCGCGACGACGCGCGCCCGATGCGCGACGACTCCCGTCCCTTCACCCCGCGCGACGACCGCGGCGGCTACGCCCCGCGTCCCGCTGGTCCCGGCGGCGACCGTGGCGGCTACGCCCCACGTCCCGCGGGTCCGGGCGGCGATCGCGGTGGTTACGCCCCGCGCCCCGCTGGCCCGGGTGGTGATCGCGGCGGCTACGCGGCCCGTCCGGCCGGCCCGGGTGGTGACCGCGGTGGTTACGCCCCGCGTCCGGCTGGTCCCGGCGGCGATCGCGGCGGCTACGCCCCGCGTCCGGCTGGTCCCGGCGGCGACCGTGGCGGCTACGCCCCACGTCCCGCGGGTCCGGGCGGCGATCGCGGTGGTTACGCCCCGCGCCCCGCTGGCCCGGGTGGTGATCGCGGCGGCTACGCCCCGCGCCCCGCTGGCCCGGGTGGTGACCGCGGTGGTTACGCCCCGCGTCCGGCTGGTCCCGGCGGCGACCGTGGCGGCTACGCGCCGCGTCCGGGCGGTCCCGGTGCCGGTCCGATGGGCGCGCGCCGCCCCGGCGCGGCGCCGGGCGGCATGGGCCTGCGTCCCCGCCCCGCCGACACGCCTGTGCCGATCGAGGAGGAGAACCGCCGCGCCATCGCGCGCCGCGCCGGTCCGCCGACCTCGACGACCGCCCGCAAGGGCGTGCTGCCGCCGAAGAAGCCGACCCTCGTCCCGTCCGACCGCCGTCGCGAAGGGCGCATCGACCTCGCCGCGGCGATCGAGGGCGACGACGATCGCGGGCGCTCCCTCGCCTCGGTCCGCCGCGCGCGTGAGCGCGAGCGGCGCCAGGCGGAACTGGCACGCCTACGTTCGGGTGGTGAGCGCGTCGTCCGCGACGTCATCATCCCCGAGACCATCACGATCCAGGAACTCGCGAACCGCATGGCCGCCCGCACGGGCGAGGTCGTGAAGGTCCTGTTCCGCATGGGCGTGATGGCCACGGCGACGCAGTCCATCGACGCCGACACGGCGGAGCTGGTGGCGACCGAGTTCGGCCACCGCATCCGCCGCGTGGCGGAGAGCGACGTCGAGATGGGCCTCGAGGGCGACGCGGATACGGAGGAGCAGCTGCTCCCCCGCCCGCCCGTCGTCACGATCATGGGCCACGTGGACCACGGCAAGACGTCGCTGCTGGACGCGCTGCGCAAGACCGACGTCGCGGGGCGCGAGGCCGGCGGCATCACGCAGCACATCGGCGCCTACATGATCGAGACCGAGGCCGGCGATAAGATCACCTTCATCGACACGCCGGGCCACGAGGCCTTCACCGCCATGCGCGCCCGCGGCGCGTCGGTGACGGATATCGTCGTGCTGGTGGTCGCGGCCGATGACGGCGTGATGCCGCAGACGGTCGAGGCCATCAACCACGCCAAGGCCGCGAAGGTCCCGATGATCGTCGCCGTCAACAAGATCGACAAGCAGGGCGTCAACCTCGACCGCGTGCGGAACGAACTCCTCCAGCACGAGGTCGTCGTGGAATCCCTCGGCGGCGACGTGCAGGAGATCCAGGTCTCCGCGACGAAGGGCACGAACCTCGACAAGCTGCTCGAGGCGATCGTCCTGCAGGCCGAGGTGCTGGACCTGAAGGCCAACCCCGACCGTTCGGCCGAGGGCGTGGTCATCGAGTCCAAGCTGGACAAGGGACGCGGCCCGGTGGCCACCGTCCTCATCCAGCGCGGCCTGCTGCAGCAGGGCGAGATCGTGGTGGCCGGCGCCGAATGGGGCCGCGTCCGCGCGATGCTCGACGACAAGGGTGACAACATCCGCGACGCCGAGCCGTCCCAGCCCGTCGAGATCCTCGGCCTCTCCGGCGTGCCGGCGGCGGGCGAGACGCTCGTCGCGGTCGAGGACGAGGCGCGGGCCCGCGAGGTCTCCGAGTTCCGCCAGCGCAAGCTGCGGGAGAAGGCGGCCGCCGCGATCTCCGCCGGGCGCGGCACGCTGAACGACATGCTCGCGCGCATCCAGGCCGGCGACCAGAAGGAGGTCGCGGTCGTCGTGAAGGCGGACGTGCAGGGCTCTGCCGAAGCCCTCGGGGTTACGCTGAACAAGCTGTCGCGGGAGGAGGTGCGGGTCCGCGTGCTGCACTCCGCGGTCGGCCAGATCACGGAATCCGACATCCAGCTCGCGAAGGCGTCGGATGCCGTGGTCGTCGCCTTCAACGTCCGCGCCACCACCCAGGCGCGGGAGATGGCGAACCGCGACGGCGTGGAGATCCGCTACTACTCCATCATCTACGAGGTGTCGGACGACATCGAGAAGCTGGTGAAGGGCAAGCTCGCGCCGATCCAGCGCGAGAAGTTCCTGGGCTACGCGACCATCCTGCAGGTGTTCGAGGTCAAGCGCCTCGGCAACATCGCGGGCTGCCGCGTGACGGAGGGCGTGGTGCGCCGCGGCGCGGGCGTCCGCCTGCTGCGCGACAACGTCGTGATCCACCAGGGCACGCTGTCCACGCTCCGGCGCTTCAAGGACGACGCGAAGGAAGTGACGAACGGCTACGAATGCGGCATGTCTTTCCATAATTACAACGACATCCGCGTCGGCGACATCATCGAGTGCTACGAGGTGGAGACGATCGCGCCGGAGTGACGGCGCCGTCGTCGGCCACGGCCTGATCGCCGCGTCCGGGAAACCGGGCGCGGCGGTCGCGTTTCAGGAGTTCACCATGCCCAACAAGAAGCCCGCATCCGCCCCGCCGTCCCAGCGCCAGCTGCGCGTGGCCGAGGAGGTGCGCCACGCCCTGGCCGCCGTGCTGGCGCGGGGTGACGTGCGCGACCCCGAGCTCGCCGATGCGCGCCTGACGGTGACGGAGGTCCGCGCCTCCCCCGACCTGCGCCACATGACCTGCTTCGTCTCGCGCCTCGGCCAGGCCGCCGACCGGACGCTGCTGGACCTGCTGCGGCGCAACCAGCCGGATCTACGCCGCGACGTGGCCCGCGCCGTGCGCCTGAAGTTCGCGCCGGAACTGCACTTCGAGGCCGACACGTCGCTGGACTATGCGATGAAGATCGACGCTTTGCTGAAGCGGCCGGAGGTCGCGCGCGACCTCGGGTCGGAGGGCGAGGACGGCAGCGTCCAGGGCTGACACGCGGCGCGCCCCGGGAGCACGGCACCATGCGGGCGCGGCGAGAGGGGTGGGTCCTGGTCGGACCGCGGTGCAGGGGCGCGTTCGCCCCTGGTGGGAGGGGTCCGGGAGGGGCGAAGCCCGCCCCGGCGCCACCGACACACGGCCGGCAAGATCGGCCTCACGACCAACAAGGCACGCGTCCACGAATGCCGCCGACGGTCGGCCTCTGACCGGCCTGGTCGCGGCAAGCATAGCGCGGCCCCGCACCCTCAGCCCCTCAGCACCCGCCCCACCGCCTCCCGCCACGCCGCGTGCCGTTCCCGCACCTCTTCCGCCGCCATCCCCGGCTCGTACCGGCGCGCCAGCCGCCAATGCGTCGCCGGATGGTCCGGCGAAGGCAGCAGCCCCGCCCCCAGCCCCGCAAGGTACGCCGCCCCCAGCGCCGTCGTCTCCGCGACCTCCGGCACCTCCACCGGTGCCTGCAACGCATCGGCGAGGAACCCCATCGTCCAGGCGCTCGCCGTCATCCCCCCATCCACGCGCAGCGTCGTCGCGCCACTGGCGCGCGGCCCATACGCATCGAGCGCCGGCCAATCCGCCCGCATCGCATCCAGCAGGTCCCGCGTCTGCCACGCCACGCTCTCCAGCGCGGCTCGCGCGATCTCCGCCCGCCCGCTCCCGCGCGTCAGCCCCAGGATCGCCCCGCGCGCGGAGGCATCCCAATGCGGCGCCCCCAACCCGGCAAACGCTGGCACGAGATGCACGCCGGACCGCGGATCCGCCCGCGCCGCCAGCTCCCCGGCCTCGCTTGCCGATGCGATGATCCCCAGCCCGTCCCGCAACCACTGCACCGCCGCGCCGGCGACGAAGATCGCCCCCTCCAGCGCATAGGTCCTCCGCCCGCCCAACTGCCACGCGATCGTCGTCAGCAACCGATGCCCCGACCGCACCGCCTGATCCCCCGTGTTCAGCAGCGCGAAGCACCCGGTCCCATAGGTCGCCTTCAGCATCCCCGGCGAGAAGCACGCCTGCCCCAGCGTCGCCGCGTGCTGATCCCCCGCCATCCCCCGCACCGGCACGGGCACGCCGAGCACCGACGCCTCCGTCACGCCGAACTCCGCCGCGCAATCCCGCACCTCCGGCAGGACCGCGCGCGGCACCCGCAGCGCCCGCAGCAACTCCTCATGCCAATCCCCGCGCCGGATATCGAACAGTGCGGTCCGCGACGCGTTCGTCGCATCCGTCGCATGCACCCGCCCGCCCGTCAGCCGGTACAGCAGCCACGAATCCACGGTCCCGAAGGCCAGCGCCCCGCCCTCCGCCGCCGCACGCAGCCCCGGCACCTCCTCCAGCAACCAGGCAATCTTCGTCGCCGAGAAGTACGGGTCCGCCAGCAGCCCCGTCCGATCCGTCAGCAGCGGCTCCACGCCATCGGCCCGCAACCGCTCGCAGATCCCCGCGGTACGCCGGTCCTGCCACACGATCGCATTGTGCACCGCGCGCCCCGTCGCGCGGTCCCACAGCACCGTCGTCTCCCGCTGGTTCGTGATGCCGATCCCCGCGACGTCCTCGACATCCGCCCCGCTGCCCGCCAGCGCCCCCCGCAGGCACGTCACCGAATGCGCGAAGATCTCCTCCGGATCATGCTCGACCCAGCCAGGCGACGGAAAATGCTGCGGCAGCTCCACCTGATGCACCGCCAGCGGCCGCAGCGACGCATCGAAGGCGATGGCCCGCGTGGAGGTCGTCCCCTGGTCCAGGGCCAGCAGCACCGTCATGCGCCCCACGCGCTTCCCCCCACTTCGTTCACGCCGCACGATAGTCGCGATGCCCGTGCTCCTCCACGACCTCTGCGGCGCCGACCCGACCCGCCGCTTCTCCCCCTATTGCTGGCGCGTGAGGATGGCCCTCGCCCACAAGGGCATCGCGCACGAAACCCTGCCCTGGCGCTTCACCGACCGCGCCGCGATCGCCGATTGCGGCGCCGAAAAAGTCCCCGTCCTCCGCCACAACGGCCAAGCCGTCTTCGAATCCCAACGCATCCTCGAATACCTTGAGGACACCTGGCCCGACGCCCCCACCCTCTTCGCCGGCGCCGGGGGCCGCGCCACCGCCCGCTTCGTCGCGGGCTGGGCCGACCTGATCACCATCGCCTCCGCCGCCCGCTGCGTGGTCTCCGACATCCCCCGACACCTCGCGCCGGAGGACGCCGACTACTTCACCCGCACCCGCGAGGCCCGCTACGGCACGACGCTCACCGCCCTCACCGCCAACCGCGAGCAGCACGTCGAAACCTTCCGCCGCGAACTGCACCCCCTCCGCGCCGCCCTGCGCTCAAGCCCCTTCCTCTCCGGCGACAACCCCGGCGCCGCCGACTACATCGTCTTCGGCGGCTTCCAATGGGCCCGCGTCGTCAGCGACTTCCCGCTGCTGACCCAGGACGACCCCGTCCACGCCTGGCGCGCCCGCCTCCTCGACCTCCACGGCGGCCTCGCCCGCAACATCCCCCACGAGGACCGCACCGCCTGACCCACCCCGCGCCATGACCCCCTGGCTCGATGCCTTCACTCCCGCCTTCGGCCTCCTCGCCCTCGGCGTGCTCCTCCGCCGCCGCCTCCTCCGAGACGACGCGGTCTGGTCGGGCATCGAGCGGCTCGTCTTCTACGTCCTCCTCCCCTGCCTCCTCGCCTCCGCCATCTCCGCCGTGAACCTCGCCGAACTCCCCCTCGGCCGCATGGCCCTCTCCATCTGGACGGCGCTGGCCATCGGCACCGCGGCCTCCCTCGCCATCGCCCGCGCCTTCGCCCTCACCCACCCCCCGATGACCTCCGTCCTCCAGGGCGGCATCCGCTTCAACAACCTCATGGGCTTCGCCATCGCCGGAGCCGTCTTCGGCCCCCCCGGTCTGGCCCTCGGCGCCATCGCCACCGGCCTCATCGTCCCGGCGGTCCAGACCATCACCACCCTCGCCTTCGCCCTCGGCCCAAATGGCGAGAATGGCCGAGGCCCCCCGCGCCCCCTGACCGTCCTCCGCCAGGTCGCCCTCAACCCCCTCATCATCGCCTGCGCCGCCGGCTTCGCCCTCGCGGCCCTCGGAGGACTCCCCCCGGCCTCGCCCCCCTGACCCGCACCCTCGGCCAGGCCTCCGTCGCCCTCGGCCTCCTCAGCGTCGGCGCCGCCCTCGGCGCACCGGTCGGGATGGGCGCCCTGCGCGACCGCATCCCCCTCCAGGCCGCGACCGGAGCCTGGAAACTCCTCGCCATGCCCGCCCTGACCTACGCCCTCGCAACCCTCCTCGGCGTCGAGCCCCTCCCCGCCGCCATGGCCGCCCTCTTCATGGCCCAGCCGACCGCCGCGACCTCCTACGTCCAGGCCCGCCTGATGAGCGGCGACGCCCCCCTCATGGCCGCCATCACCACCACCCAGCACCTCGCGGCCATCGTCACCCTCCCGTTGTGGGTCTGGTGGCTCGCCCGCTAGCCTGAAGGCGGAGGAACCCACGCCATGCCCGCCCCGACCCGCCGCGCCCTCCTCCTCGCCGCCGCCACCCTCCCGTGGCTGGCGCGCAAGGCCACCGCCGCCGAGCTCACCGTCTTCTCCTCCGGCGGCCTGAACGCCGCCTACCTCCTCCTCGCCCCCGACTTCCAGCGCGCGGCCGGCCACACCCTCACCACCGTCAACGCCTCCTCCATGGGCGCCGCCCCCGACGCCATCCCCCAGCGCCTGGCCCGCGGAGAGCCCGCCGACCTCCTCCTCCTCGCCGATGGCGGCCTCCCCCGCTCGCCGCCCGCGGCCTCATCCGCCCGGAGACGCGCACCGACATCGCCCGCTCCCTCATCGGCCTATGCGTCCGCGACGGCGCGCCGAAGCCCGACATCTCCACCCTCGACGCCTTCCGCGGGGCGCTCCTCAGCGCCGCCTCCATCGCCTACTCCGCGAGCGCGAGCGGCGTGTACATCGAAAACGAGATGTTCCGCCGCCTCGGCATCCACGAGCAGGTCATGCCGAAGGCGCGCCGCATCCTCTCCGAACGGGTGGCCGCCGTCGTCGCGCGCGGCGAGGCCGAGATCGGCTTCCAGCAGGTGAGCGAGATCCTGCCGATCGCGGGCGCCACCTTCGTCGGCACGATCCCCGAGGCGGTGCAGCAGCCCACCATCTTCACTGCCGTCATCACCGCGAACGCGCGGGAGCCGGACGCAGCCCGCGCCCTGATCCGCTACCTCGCCTCCCCCGAGGCCGCGCCGATCCTGCGGCGGACGGGTCTGGACCCTCTGGCCAGGGAGTAGCCGGCGCAAGGCGCCGAACGGCCCGTCCGTCACGCCCTGATCACCCCAGGCCAAAAGCGGACCGGCGGCTGACGGAGTCAGCACGGGCGAAAGCTCCGACCGCACACGCCCCCCACCGCCCGCCGCCCGACGACGCAATCGGACGCGGCCCGCGCGAACGCCGCCCGACCAGGCAGGGCGATGGCCGCGCGAACCCCGACGTGACCACCGAACGACGCCGGCCGAACCTGCTCCGGCCACCCGCGCCACGACGCACCGCCGCGCAGCTGGTCCCGCACTCGTGAAGAACACCGCCCACCGGCTTCGCGTGGGTTAGCGACCGGGCGCCCGCCAGCGCCTACCCCGCGGTCAAGACCGTTGCATGACCCGTCTCGAGCCGGGACGCGAGCGGCAACCCGTCGCGCCGCCACGCCGGAACGGTCGAGGCAAGCCGTGGTTGTTCGGGAGAAGGGACGCCACCATGCCGCACAGCGACATCACGCCAGGACCGGCATCCCGGCCCGCCATCAGCAGCTTCATGTGGCTTGCCGCCGGGACGGCCGCGATCGGCGGGTTCCTCTACGGGTACGACACCGGCATCATCTCCGGCGCGCTCCTCTCCATCAGCGCCGAGTACAACCTGACCCACGGCATGCAGGAAGTCGTGGCAGCCTCCATCCTGCTCGGCGCCACGATCGGCGGCGTCGGCGCCGGCGCCTTCTCCGACCGGTTCGGGCGGCGGCGCACCGTCATCGCCATTGCCGCCCTCTTCGCGGTCGCGGCCGTCGCCGCCAGCCTGGCACCGAGCGCCCTCCTGCTCGCACTCGCCCGCGTCGCGCTCGGCATCGCCGTCGGCGCCTGCTCGCAATCCATACCGGCCTATGTCGCGGAACTCGCCCCCGCCGCTCGCCGGGGCATGCTCGTCCTGATGTTCAGCGTCGCCATCGGCCTGGGCATCGTCACCGCGAGCCTCGTGGGATACGGCCTGCACGGCGTGCTGTCGTGGCGTTGGATGGTCGCCGTCGCCGCGGCGCCCGCGGCCGTGCTCTTCGTCGCGATGTTCGCCCTGCCCGAAAGCCCGCGCTGGCTCATCGCGCGCGGTCGCCCGGACGAAGCCGCCCGGGCCCTCGCACGCGTGCGGATGCCCGGCGCCGACCTCCGCACCGAACTCGAAGCCGTCGCCGAAACCGTCCGGCGCAGCCGGGAATCGCGCACGCGCGGCTGGCGCGGGCTGGCGCAGCCCTGGGTCCGGCCCGCCGTCATCGCGGGCTGCGGCACCGCCGCCTTCACGCAGCTCGTCGGCATCGAGATGATGATCTACTACACGCCGACCCTGCTGAAGGGCGTCGGCTTCGCCGAGACCAGCGCGCTGCAGGTCAATGTCGGGATCGCCGCGATCTACCTCGTCATGACGGCGCTCGGCCTCGCCATCGTGGACCGCGTCGGGCGACGCCGCCTGGCCCTGGTCACGCTCCCCGGCGCGGCGCTGTCGCTGGCCGTCCTCGGCACGCTCTTCGCGCTCGGCAAGACCGGCCCGGGCGACGCGCCTTACGTGATCGCCTGCCTCTTCCTGTTCATGGTCTTCCAGGCCGGCGGGCTGCAGGTCATCGGCTGGCTCACGGGGTCGGAGGTCTATCCGCTCTCCGTCCGTGCGGCGGGGACGAGCGCGCAAGCCGGGACGGTCTGGGGCTCCAACCTGCTCCTCACCGGCACGGCGCTCTCGCTGATCCACCACATCGGCGCGGGCGGCGCGATGTGGGTCTATGCCGGCCTGAACGCGCTGGCCTTCCTGTTCATCTGGCGCTTCCTGCCGGAATTGAGCGGCCGGAGCCTGGAGGCCGTCGAAGACGCGCTGCGTCGCGGCCGTTTCCGCCCGAGCGACTTCGCCCGGACGCCCGCCGCATCCTCTCCGAACGGGTGGCCGCCGTCGTCGCGCGCGGCGAGGCCGAGATCGGCTTCCAGCAGGTGAGCGAGATCCTGCCGATCGCGGGCGCCACCTTCGTCGGCACGATCCCCGAGGCTGTGCAGCAGCCCACCATCTTCACTGCCGTCATCACCGCGAACGCGCGGGAGCCGGACGCAGCCCGCGCCCTGATCCGCTACCTCGCCTCCCCCGAGGCCGCGCCGGCGCTGCGGCGTACCGGGTTGGAGCCGTTGGTGCGCGGGTAGGACAGGTCGGTTCAGCCCCGCCTACGGGCCAGAACAAGCATTCTGCCTCCGTCGTCCGCCCGACACATCGGACCTACGGCTTCACCGACCCGGCCGTCTTCCTCACTTTGTTCCGCCAACGAGCAATGTTCCCACTGGCCTCTCGCTTCTTTCCGACCCATTGAAACTCAGGCGCGATCGGCATCGCGGCTGGGTCGCGACACGAGCACCGGTACGGGGGGGTGCCAAGCCATGTCCTTGGTCGATCTGCGGCGATCGGTCCTGCCGCCCGCCAGGCTCGCGAGCATACCCGGTCTGGCAGTCTGGGAGTGGGACGTCGTCTCCAACCGGCTGGCCTGGTCCGACGCCCAGAAGCAGCTCTACGGCGTGGGCGGCGATCCGGAACGCGGCGAAATCGACTTCCTGAACACGGTGCACCCGGACGACCGGACCCGCGTCGAGGCGGAGATCGTCGCCTTCCTGGCGTCAGGCCAGGCCTTCGATCACCGGTTCCGCATCGTCCGCCCCGACGGAACCGTGCGCCACATCCTCGACCGCGGTGTCATCGAGCGCGGCCCGGACGGTGCCGCGGAGCGTCTCTTCGGCATCAACATCGACATCACGGCGGAGATCGAGGCGAGCCTCGTGGCACGTCGCGCGGAGAGCCAGCGCGAGGCGCTGACAGGACTCGGCGAGACGCTCCGCAACCTCACGGACTTCGCCCACGTCGACGTGCTCGGGGCGAGTATCGTCGGGCGCAGCCTCGACCTAATCCGCTGCGGCTTCGCCCTGGCGAGTGATGGCGGCAAGCATGCCGTCATCAAGCGGGACTGGGTCAGGGACGCGAGCATACGCAGCGGTGCCGGCTCATACCGGGCCTCGGACTACGGGCACTTCCTCGATCCGTTGCTGCAAGGCGAGACCGTCGCGATCGCCGATCTGGCGGCCGACCCGAGGACGTCGCGCGTCGCTGCGGTCTGGGCCGAATGGGATGTCAGGGCGGTCGCCTTCGTCCCGCTGCTCAGGAACGGCGAACTCGTCGCCTACATGTTCCTCCACTCCGGGCAACCTCGCGTCTGGAGCATCGCCGACCTCGGCTTCGTCAAAACCGTCGCCGACCGCATCTGGGCCGCCTACGAGAAGTCGGCCGCCCAGCGCGACGCGCTCGCGGTGTTCAACGCCGTGGACCAGATGATCTGGATCGCCCGTCCCGACGGCTATCACGAGCACTACAACGACCGGTGGTACGAGTTCACCGGCGTCGAGCCGGGCTCGACCGACGGCGAGATGTGGAACGGCATGCTCCACCCGGACGACCAGGACCGCGCCCGGGCCCGCTGGCAGCACTCGCTGCGGACGGGGACCCCCTACGAGATCGAGTACCGCCTGAGGCACCGTTCCGGCGAGTACCGTTGGGTCCTGGGCCGCGCCCGGCCGCTCTCCGACCTCGATGGCCAGATCATCCGATGGTACGGCACCTGCACCGACATCCACGACGCCAAGCTGAAGGAAGCGGAGCTGCGCCGGGCCACCGCCCTGCTGGAGCTGATCGGAAACAGCACGCCCGATCTGATCTACGCGAAGGACCGCGAGGGCCGGATCATCCATGTCAACGAGGCGGCCGCGCGTCTCCACGGTCGGTCCCGGGACGACATCCTCGGGCGCACGGACCGGGAACTCTGGGTGAGCGAGAACGAGGCGGACGCGTACGTCGCCAACGATCGGCGCGTGCTCGTCGATGGTGAGACCATCGAGGTCGACGAGACGCATGTCGGCGCGCACGGTGTGTCGCGGACCTTCCGGTCCGTGAAGGCACCGATCCGCGCCCCGGACGGGACGGTCGTCGGCCTGGTGGGACACAGCAGCGACGTGTCGGAGCAGCGTCGGCAGGAGGAGCGTGAGCGCCTCCTGACCCGCGAGGTCGATCACCGCGCCAAGAACCTGCTGGCGGTGGTGCTCGCCCTGGTGCGGATGACGCGCGACGATGACCCGACGAAGATCCGCGACAAGCTGCTCGGGCGGCTCATGTCTCTGTCGCGCACGCACTCGCTCCTGTCCGCCTCGCGCTGGGAAGGCGCATCGGTCCGCGCCATGCTGGAGGAGGAACTGTCGCCCTTCCTGGCGGCGGCCCAGCGCGTCGAACTGGACGGCGTCGCGATCAGCCTGTCGCCGCCCGCGGCCCAGGCCCTCTCCATGGTGCTGCACGAATTGGCGACCAACAGCGCCAAGTACGGCGCCCTGTCCGTCGAGGGCGGAGCCCTGACGGTCCGTTGGGACAAGGAAGCGCCGACCGGTGCGTTCTCGCTCGAATGGTCCGAGAGTGGCGGCCCGGCCGTGATGCCGCCCAGCGCTTCGGCGGGTTTCGGCTCGCTCCTCATCCGCAGCATCGCCGAGCGTCAGTTGAAGGGCTCCGTCGATTACGACTGGCGACCGCAGGGATTGTGCGTGCGGCTCTTCATCCCGCGCCTCGAACAGGCGGCCGAAGAGGCCGAGCGCTGAAGCGCGAGCGGAGCGCCGCTCGGGGCGTGAACCATCGGAAAGTGAGGCCGTCCGGAGGGCCTGTGGCGGTTCCCTGATGCCGCCCCCCATGCGTTCGCTTGAGCCGGTCGGGGCTTGGTCCGCGCAGCGATCCGCTTCGTTCGGACGAGGACACTCACGCACGGTGCGAATTCCCCTTGCATGAAGCAAATATTCTTATTATAGGTAGTATGTCTTGTCGAGGGTTCGACCATGCCCAACGCCTCCGGCTTCACCCCACCCCGCCCCTGGTCCCCCCTCTCCGACACCGAATGGGGCGCCCTCCTGCCCTACGTCTGGCGCCGCGCCCCCCAGGGCCGGCAGGTCGGCGACCTCCGGGCGCGGATGGACGCGATCTTCCACATGGCCTGCCGCGGCTACGGGGTCCCCTGGAGGGAAGTGCCAGAGGTTTACGGCAAGCCCGACACCGTCTCCCGCTTCTTCCGCCGCCTCACCCATGGCGGCCTCTGGCACGCCCTCCTCGAGAGCCTCGCCTGGCCCGAGCTCTCACCGGATCACCCGCTCCGCCGCATCGAGCACTACGTCGTCCGCGCCGCACGCCGCGCCGCACGCCTCGGGGGCCTCCGCCTCCTGTTCCTCATCAAGCGCCTCGGCCTGCAATCCGCCCTGCCCGGGCCGTACTGGCTGCTCCCCGACCAGCTTTTGTCCGAAGCCGTGCGGAGGATGGGAATGGCCTTCGGCAAGGACTGGCAGCAACGCCCCGGCGAGCGCGACCGCGACTGGCGCGCCCGCCTCCGCGACACGATCACCACCCTCAAGCGCCTCCACCGCATGGCCGCCGGCCGCGCCTACATCCACCCCTCCCTCCGCCGGAACTGGCCGTGACCCCGGCGCGAGCCTGTCCGCGCCCCGCGCGAGCCTGCCCGCCCCCCGCGCGCTCACGCCCCACCCCACCCCTTCCCACCCCCGCCCGCGCCGCCCCATGATGCGCCGCGACACCACCCCGGGACCGCCCATGCCCTCGCGACGCGACCTCGCGCGCGCGGCCCTCGCCGCCGCCCTCCCCGCCGCCCTCGCGCACCGCGCCGCCGCCCAGGCGCCGGCGGCCGCCTGGCCCGACCGCCCGCTCCGCCTCATCATCGGCTACCCGCCCGGCGGCGCCTCCGACACCTTCGGCCGCATCATCGCCAGCCAGTGGGGCCCCCGCCTCGGCCAGACCGTCGTCGTGGAAAATCGCCCCGGCGGCGGCGGCGTCGTCGCGGCCGAGGCCGCGGCCCGCGCCCCCGCCGACGGCTACACGGTCCTGCACGTGGACAACGGCATCATCGGCTACAATACAGCCCTCTACAGCCGCCTCCCCTACGACCCGGACCGGGACCTCGCGGGCATCGGCTTCATCGGCCGCTTCCCCCTTTTCCTCGTCATCCGCCCCGACAGCCCGGCCCGCGACTTCGCCGCCTTCGTCGCGGCCTCGAAGACCCGCGCCCCCACCTACGGCACCCCCGCCGTCGCCTCCCCCCACCACCTCGCGATGGAATACCTCAAGCGCCGCGTCCCCGGGCTCGAGGCGACGCACGTCCCCTACCGCGGCGGCCCCGCCGCTATGCAGGACCTCCTCGCCGGCAACGTGGACTGCGTCGTCATCGACTGCGCCACCGGCATCCCCTTCATCCGCGACGGCCGCGTCCGCGCCCTGATGGTGATGAGCGAATCCCGCTCCCCCTCCGCCCAGGCCGTCCCCACCATGAAGGAACTCGGCACAGACGCCGTCGCCTACGGCTGGCAGGGCCTCGCCGTCCCCGCCGCCACCCCCGCCCCGATCCAGTCCCGCCTGAACGCCGAACTCAACCGCGCCATCGCGTCCGAGGAAATGCAGGCCCGCTTCACCGCCCTCGGCATCGAAAGCGCCGCGATGACGCCCGCGGAATTCGCCGACTTCACCCGCCGCGACAACGCGGTCTGGCGCCCCCTGATCCGTGAACTCGGCATCCGCCTCGACAGCTAACCCCGCCCCCTCCGGGCCCCCCGGCCCGAAGCGATGCCCCTGACGTCCGAAGGCAGGCCCCGCCGCGCCCAGCCCGGCGCCGCCCGCGGTGGAACGCGGCCCGGCCAGGCCGCCACTCCTCACCGGCGGCCGCCACCCCCGGCCCACCTCGTCGCCCGGCGGAACCCGCCGCCCCGCACCACCCGCATTGGCCCCGGACCGGGGCGGCGCCTCGGCCTCGCCGGCAACCGCCCGCCATCCCCGGGCGGCCGCCCCGCCACGCCCCCCGCCCTTCGCCCCGGACGACAGTCTCGCCCGACCGGCGCCTCCACCCGCTGGCCCGCCCATCCCCGCCCCAAGCCGACCCCCGTCGGCCTCGCCCAGCCGTGATCGCGATGCTCTCCCGCCTCCGCACCTGGTGGCACGACCGCCCCGCCCGCATCGCCGCGCGGGAGTCCCGCCTGCTCTCCTGGAACGCCAAGGTGATGGGCTCCGCCCTCGCCGCCCGCCTCTACGCCGAGGGCTTCGCCACCCCCACCCCCGACCGCCCCTCCCGCACCAACTTCGGCGGCCGCCTCTGCCGTCAGGACGACATCGAGGCCGACTGGCTCCGCTTCTGGTGCGCCGAACTGAACTTCGCCCCCGTCTACCACCGCAAGCTCTGGGAGGACTGCTACGCCGTCCAGATGCTCTATGAGCGCGGGATGCTCACCCCGGGCAAGCGGGCCCTCGGCTTCGCCGTCGGCAGCGAATGGCTCCCCTCCCTCTTCGCCTCAGCCGGCGTGGATGTCGTCGCGACCGACCTCCCCGCACAGGACCGCCGTGCCAGGCCCTGGCTCAACGCCGCCCAGCACGGCGGCAACGCCGATGCCCTCTTCAAGCCCGAGGTGGTGTCGGAGGAACTCTTCCGCCGCCACGTCACCCTCCGCCCCGTGGACATGAATCACATCCCCGGCAGCCTCGAGGGCTTCGACTTCCTGTGGTCCGTCTGTTCCCTTGAACACTGCGGCACGCTGCAGAAGGGCATGGACTTCGTCGTCAACGCCATGCGCTGCCTCCGCCCCGGCGGCGTCGCCGTGCACACGACCGAATTCAACCTCGACCCCGACGGCCCCACCCTCGAACGCGGCCGCACCGTCCTCTACCAGCGCCGCCACATCGAAGCCCTCGCCGCCCGCCTCGAAGCCGCCGGCCACCGCATGCTCCCCGTCGATTTCGACCTGGGGGACGGCGTCCTCGACCGTTACGTGGACCTCCCCCCCTTCGACGCGCAGCCCTGGTTCCTGCCGCGCGCGCCCGTCCCGCACCTCCGCCTCGCCTACCGCGGCTTCGCCGTCACCTCCCTCGGCTTCGTCGTGGTCGCGGGCCGGTGACCGCCTACCGCCCAATCGCCTCATGCGCAGCCAGGCAGGCCATGTCGAGGATCTGGTTCACCCCCGCCCCGATCGTCAGCAGCTGCGCGGGCTTCGACAGACCCATCAGCATCGGCCCGATCGTCACCGCGCTCGTCAGCTGCGGCACTGCCTTCGTCAGGATCTGCGCCGCATGCAGCCCCGGCATCACCAGCACGTTCGCCGGCCCCGTCAGCCGGCAGAACGGATACAGGTGCCGCAGCGAGACATCGAGAGCGACGTCCGCCGCCATCTCCCCTTCGTACTCGAAGTCCACCCCCCGCTCGTCCAGCAGCCGCACGGCTTCCCGGATCGATCCGGGGATGGTCCCCCGCGGGTCGCCGAAGTTGGAGAAGGACAGGAACGCGACCCGCGGCTGCGCCCCGAAGCGCCGCGCCTGCGCCGCCGACTGGATCGCGATCTCCGCCAGCGTCTCGGCATCTGGCCGTTCATGGATCGCCGTGTCCGCGATGAAGACCGTGCCCGCGCGGCGGGAGACCATCATCGTCAGCCCGAACAGCACGCCCTTCCCACCGGTGGACGACGGCGCCGGATCCACCGCGATGGTGATCCCCTTGAGCGACGCGGAATACGACCGCGTGGTGCCCGTCACCATCGCGTCGGCGTCGCCCATCGCGACCATGCAGGCCGCGAAGACGTTGCGGTCCAGGTTCACCGCGCGCTGCACGTCGCGGAGGAGAAAGCCGTCCCGCTGCTTCCGGGCGTACAGGTATTCGGCATACCGCCGGTTGCTGTCGGACAGCGCGGCGTTGTGGAGCTCGATCCCCTCAGGCATCGGCACGCCGAGGGCTGCGACGACCGCGTTGATCCGCTCCTCCCGCCCGACCAGCACCGGCGTGCCGTAGCCCGCGTTGCGGAAGGCCATGGCGGCACGGATCGTCTTCTCCTCTTCGCCCTCGGCGAAGACGACGCGCCGCGGGTTCTGGCGCACGCGCTCCGTGATCAGTTCCAGCGCGGAGCCCGCGACGTCCAGCTTCTGCGCGAGCGACCGCGCATACGCATGCAGGTCAGCGATGGGACGGCGGGCGACGCCGCTCTCCATCGCCGCCTTCGCGACCGCCGGCGACACGCGGGAGATCAGCCGGGGATCGAAGGCGTGGGGGATGATGTAGTCCGGGCCGAAGCGAAGGCCCTGGCCGCCACCCGCGCCCGCGACCTCCTCCGGCACGTCCTCCCGCGCCAGCATGGCCAGCGCCTCGGCGGCCGCGATCTTCATCGCGTCGTTGATCGTGCTGGCCCGCACGTCCAGCGCGCCCCGGAAGATGAAGGGGAAGCCGAGGACGTTGTTGACCTGGTTCGGATAGTCGCTGCGTCCCGTCGCGATGATGCAGTCGGGGCGGGTACTGCGGGCTTCCTCCGGCGTGATCTCCGGATCGGGATTGGCCATGGCGAAGATGATGGGGTTCGGCGCCATGGACCGCAGCATGTCCGGCGTCAGCGCGCCCTTCTTCGACAGGCCGAAGAAGATGTCGGCGCCCTCCAGCGCCTGCGATAGGCTGCGGGCGTCCGTCTCGGTCGCGAAGGACGACTTCCACTGGTTCATGCCCTCGGTCCGGCCGCGGTACACGACGCCCTTGGTGTCGCACATGATGATGTTCTGCTGCCGCATTCCCATCGCGCGCGCCAGCTCCGCGCAGGCGATTCCGGCGGCGCCGGCGCCGTTGATGACGAGCTTCGTGTCGCGGATATCACGGCCCGTCAGGTGGCAGGCGTTGATCATCCCTGCCGCCGAGACGATGGCGGTGCCGTGCTGGTCGTCGTGGAAGACGGGGATGTCCATCAGCTCGCGCAGGCGCTGCTCGATGACGAAGCACTCGGGGGCCTTGATGTCCTCGAGGTTGATGCCGCCGAAGGAGGGGGCGAGGTAGCGGACGCAGTTGACGAACTCGTCCACGTCCTCCGTGTCCACGCAGAGGTCGATGCTGTCCACGTCGGCGAAGCGCTTGAACAGCGCTGCCTTGCCTTCCATCACCGGCTTCGACGCGACGGCGCCGAGGTTGCCCAAGCCCAGAACCGCGGTGCCGTTCGAGATGACGGCGACCATGTTACCCTTCGCCGTGTAGTCATAGGCGAGCGACGCGTCGCGGTGGATGTGCAGGCAGGGCTCGGCAACACCGGGGGAATAGGCCAGCGAAAGATCGCGCGCCGTCGCCAGCGGCTTCGTCAGACGGATCTCCAGCTTGCCCGGCTTGCCCTCGGCGTGGAGGGCCAGCGCCTCCTCGGCCGTGATGCGGGCGGTGCGGGTATCCCCGTCCAGGCCTGTGCGCCGCACGTCGTCCATTCGTCATTCCTCCCGCGTCGGTGCCGAGTATGGGGAAGGGGCACCGGCGCGGGAAGCGGCGTGATGGCGGCGGAACGAGACTTCGGCAGACCGAACCGGACCGTCGGGTCCGGTCCTCCTCGGGTGATGGGACCGCGTCAGGTCTTCTGGATGTTCCAGGGGTAGGGGATGCTGCCCTGCAACAGGCCGGTGAGGTTCCGACGGAAGGCCGTGCGGATGGTGAACTGCCCCAGCGGGACGGTTGAGACCTCGTCCAACGCCAGGCGGCCCAGTTCACCCGCGTAACGCGCGCGGGCCGCCTCGTCCGGGGCGTCGAGCCAAGCGGCCGTCAGTTCCTCCGCGCGGTCGGACTTCCACCAGCCGAACCATCCCGCCTCACCCTGGCCACGGACGAGAGGTGAGGTGGCGGGGGAGCCGTAGGTGGCGGTCGTGCCGGTCGTGTGGAAAATGGACCAGCCGCCGCGCTCCACCGGCTCCCGCGAGTTGCGGCGCTGGATGACGGTGCCCCAGTCGCTCTCGGCAAGTTCGGTGTTCACGCCGATGCGGCGCAGCGCGTCGTTCGTCACCTGCCCCAGCGGACCGATGTCGGGGAAGTCGGTGGGGTTGATGACGACGACCTTCTGGTTCGCGTAGCCGGCTTCCCGGAACGCGTTGCGGGCGGCGTCGAGGCTGCCGGGCATCAGGTCGGCGTGGTCGCGGAAGTAGGGCGTGCGCTTCGGGAAGAGGCTGCGGCTATCCGTCCAAAGCGCGGTGTCGTCGCCCTGCGCCGCGCGCATGTAGTTCTCCTGGATGACGGAGAGCCGGACGGCGCGGCGCATCCGCACGTCGTCGAAAGGCGGCTGCAGGCAGTTCAGGCGCATGAGGGCGAGGCGCCCGTCCACGTCCAGGATCTCCTGCCGGATGTCCCGGCTGCGGGCGAGCATCGGGCGCAGGTCGGAGAGCGGGCGTTCCCACCAGTCCACTTCCCCGTTCAGCAGCGCGGCGGCCGCGGTCGCGGGATCGGGGATGATGTGCCATTCGATGCGCGGGATATGCGCGACCTTCGCGCCCGACTGGCGGTCGGGCGGCTCGCGGCGGGGGACGTAGCCGTCGAACTTCTCGTACACGGCGCGCGACCCCGAATTGTACTCGTTCGCGACGAAGCGGTAGGGGCCGGAGCCCACCATCTCCGTCAGGCCGCGGTTCGGGTCGGTGTTCGCCAGGCGCTCCGGCATGATGAAGGGCGTGGAGGCATCGGCCTTGGCGAGGGCGTCGAGCATGAGGGGGAAGGGCTTGTTCAGCCGTGCCTCGAAGGTGCGGTCGTCCACGGCGCGCCATTCCGCGACGGCGCGGGCCAGCAACTGGCCGACGGGGTCGCGGACGCACCAGCGCTTGAGGCTCGCGATGCAGTCGGCGGCACGGACGGGTTCGTTGTCGTGGAAGCGCAGGCCTTCGCGCAGGCGGAAACGCCAGCGCTTGCCGTCCTCCAGCACCTCGTGGCCCTCGGCCATCTGAGGCTGGACGCGGGATTGCCCGTCCGTCGCGTAGAGCGTGTCGAAGACGTAGTAGCCGTGGTTGCCCGTAACCGTTGCCGTCGTCCAGATCGGGTCCAGGCTGGTCAGGTTGGCCTGGGGGACGAAGCGCATCACTCGGGCGCGGGCATCCTGGGCGACGGCGGGGGCGGCGAGGCTGGCGAAGGCGGCCCCGGCAGCGATGCCGGTTCCGGCCCCGAGGAGGCTGCGGCGTTTCATGCTCGGCGATTCTCCCGACGGGCCTCGGTCCGGGCCCTGCGCCCGAGCCTGCGCCGGGGAGCGCGCTTCGGGCAAGCGGATCGGTGCGATTCCGCCACACCGTCCCGCCGCCTGCCCCGGGGTGCTTCGGCAGGGGCGGGTTCCAGTCTAGGAGTTACGGGATGAACGTCGTCCTGCCCCCGACGCCGCCCGACCTTCCGAACCCGGCGGGCGCGACCCCGGCCCTGGCGCAGTGGTTCGCGGCGAAGGCCGCGCATCCCGACGCGATGGTCTTCTTCCGCATGGGCGACTTCTACGAGCTGTTCTTCGCCGACGCGGTGACGGGGGCGGAGGCGCTGGGGCTCGCCCTGTCGCACCGGGGCGAGCATGACGGGCAGCCCGTGCCGATGGCGGGCGTGCCGGCGCACGCGATGGAATCCTACCTCGCTCGGCTGATCCGCCGCGGCTTCCGCGTGGCGATCTGCGAGCAGATGGAGACGCCGGAGCAAGCCAAGGCCCGGAGGGCGTCCGCCGTGCGGCGGGAGGTGGTGCGGGTCGTCACGCCGGCGACGGTGACGGAGGAAGCGCTGCTGGAGGGCGCGCGGCCGTCCTGGCTGCTGGCATTGGCGCCGGCGGAGGGCGACCGGATCGGGGCGGCCTGGCTCGACGTCTCGACGGGGGCGGTGTGCACGGAAGTCCTGGTGGCGGCGGAACTCGGCGCGCTGCTCGCGCGGCTGGAACCCGCGGAGGTGCTGGCGCCGCCGGCCCTCGCCCAGGGCGACGCGCTGACGCCGCTGGGTGGCGTCGTACGGGAGGAGGTGCCGCCCCGCGACGCCGGGCGGCGGGCGGCGGAGGCCTGGGGCATCGCGGACCTTGCGGCCTTCGGCGCCTTCTCGGAGGCGGAGGTCGCGGCGCTGGCGATGGCGCTGGACTACGTGCGGGGGACAGGGGCGGGGACCTTGCCGCGCCTCTCGCCGCCCGAGGCGCGGGGGGAGAGGGCACGCTCAGGATGGATGGGGCGACGCGGCGGTCGCTCGACATCCTGCGTTCCGACAGAGGGGGGCCGAGCGCGGCGGGAAGGATTGCCTGCTGGCCGCGGTGGACCGGACGCTGACGGCGCCGGGTGCGCGGGAACTGGCGGCGCGGCTCGCCTCGCCGCTGGCGGACCTGGCGGCGATCGCGGCGCGGCACGATGCGGTGGCGTTCCTCGCCGTGAACTCGCTGCTGCGGGGGCGCTTCGCGAACAACTGCGTGGGGCGCCGGACATGGCGCGGGCGCTCGCACGACTGTCGGTGGAACGGTTCTCGCCGCGGGACCTCGCGGCGGTGCGGGACGGGCTCGCGCGTGCCGAGGCGATGCGGGACGCGCTGGCCGGCGCAGATGCCCCGATGCTCGTCGCGCAGGCCTCGACGGCGCTTCTGCCCGATGCGTCGCCGCGCGCGGAACTGGCGCGTGCGCTGGCGAAGGAACTGCCCGCGCGGGTCGAGGATGGCGGGGTGATCGGTGCGGGCTACGACGGCGAACTCGATGGGCTTCGGCGGCTGCGGGACGATGCGCGGGGGGCGATCCTCGCGTTGCAGATGGACCTGGCGCAGGCCTGGGGCGTCGCGTCGCTGAAGATCCGGCACCATCAGCAGTTGGGTTTCCTGGCGGAGGTGCCGGCGTCCGCCGGGGAGAAGTTGTTGCGGGAGGCGCGCGGGCCCGGGCCGATGGCGCCGATCCACCGGCAGACCATGGCGAACGCGCACCGCTTCACCTGCGAGGCGCTGGCGAGCCTCGACAAGCGGCTCTCCGACGCGCGGGACGACGCTGCGCGGCGGGAGGCGCTGGTGGTGCGGCACCTGCGGACGCTGTGCCTCGACGCAGCGGCCGCGATCGCGGCGGCGGCGCGCGCGATGGCGGAGATCGACGTGCATGCGGCGGGCGCGGAACTGGCGGCCTCCGGCGGGTGGTGCCGGCCGGAGATGGTGGAGCGGCCGGAGTTCCGGATCGTCGCGGGGCGGCATCCCGTGGTGGAGGCGGCGCTGCGGCGTGCGCGCGGGCCGGCCTTCGTGCCGAACGACTGCGACCTTTCGCCGGGGCAGCGGCTCTGCCTGCTGACCGGGCCGAACATGGCGGGCAAGTCCACCTACCTGCGGCAGAACGCGCTGGTGGTGATCCTGGCACAGTCGGGGCTGTTCGTGCCGGCGGAGAGCGCGCGGATCGGGCTGGTGGACCGCCTGTTCTCGCGGGTCGGAACCGCGGACGACATCGCGGGGGGGCGGTCCACCTTCATGGTGGAGATGACCGAGACGGCGGCGGTTCTGAACGCCGCGGGGCCGCGGTCCTTCGTCGTGCTGGACGAGGTGGGGCGGGGAACCGCGACCTGGGACGGGCTCGCGATCGCCTGGGCGGTGCTGGAGGCGCTGCATGACAGGCTGCGCCCCCGGACGATCTTCGCCACGCATTTCCACGAACTGACGGGGCTCGCGGCGAAATTGCCGGAGGTCGCGCCGGCCACGATGACGGTGCGGGAGTACCGGGGGAGCGTCGTGTTCCAGCACCTCGTCGCGGCCGGCGCGTCGGAGCGGTCCTGGGGGCTGCACGTCGCGCGTCTCGCGGGCGTGCCGCGGGAGGTGGTGGGCCGCGCGGAACGGGTGCTGGCCGCGCTGGAGGAGCGGGCGCGGGGGCTGGACCCGCTGGCGGGGGAGATGCCGTTGTTCGCGGCACCCGCAACGTCGGCGCCCCCCCCAGCCGCAGGGGACCCGCTGACGGCGGCGGTGGAGGCGCTGGACCCGGATGTCCTCAGCCCGCGCGAGGCGCTGGAGGCGCTTTATCGTCTCAAAATGCTTCTCGACCCCCGTGACGGCGTTGTTGCAGCGCAGGAGAAGCGCTTATCTTCGGAGGGATGACAGAAACCGGCCGACTGGCCGAAGCACACCTGCCCTACGGGACGGGATGGCGACCAACCCTCGGTGGCGACCTCGACGCGCTTTCCGCCGTGCCCCCGCGCGACCGGGCGCTGGTGCTGCTGCGACGGCACCTCGGGCAGATCCAGGGGCAGGTGCAGGCGGAGTTCGAGGCGGGGCGGCTCGCCGGCCTCGCGGCAGCGCGGACGCTGGCGGAGGCGATGGACGGGCTGATCGCCGCGATCCACCGCTATTCGCTCGCGGTCACCGCGCCGGCGCCGGGGATGCCGGCGGATGGCTTCTGCCTTGCGGCGACGGGGGGCTACGGGCGCGGGGTGCTCGCGCCCTTCAGCGACATCGACCTGCTGTTCCTATCGGACAACCCGCTCGACCAGCACGGGCGGCGGGCCGTGGAGTTCATGCTCTACCTACTCTGGGACCTCGGGGTGAAGGTGGGGCACGCCACGCGGTCGGTGGAGGAGTGCATCGAGGATGCGCGGACCGACCTGACGGTGCAGACGGCGCTGCTGGACCATCGCTTCCTCGGCGGCGACCGTTCGACCTATGCGCGCTTCGCCGACCGCTTCGCGGAGGCGCGGGCGGAATGGGGGATGGGCCAGTTCCTCGCGGCCAAGCGGCTGGAGCGCGGGGCGCGGCACAAGCGCTACGGAGACAGCCCCTACCTCGTGGAGCCGCACATCAAGGAGGGGCGCGGCGGGTTGCGCGACCTTCAGACGATGTACTGGTTCGCGAAGTATGCGTTCAACGTGGACAAGATGTGGCAGCTGGTCGGGCCGGACAGCCCGGGCGGGGGGCTGCTGACGGCGCAGGAGGCGCGGGCCTTCCGTCGGGCGTGGTCGTTCCTGTGGTCCGTGCGGTTCCACCTGCACTACGTGACGGGACGCGCGGAGGAACGGCTGACCTTCGACCTGCAGCCGGTGGTCGGCGCCCGCATGGGCTATACGCGCCACGGCAAGCAAGATGGCGTCGAGCGGTTCATGAAGCACCTCTTCCTCACGGCGCGGGAGGTCGTGCGGCTCAAGCGCCTGCTGGAACCGGCGATCGAGCGGGCGACGCTCGGCGCGCCGGCGTTGCAGCCCGTGGGGGACAAGGCGCTGGCCGCGGCGGGACTGGCGATGGCGGAGGGGCAGATCCTCTTCGCGCCGGGCTACGACGTCGCGGCGGACCCGGCAGTGATGCTGCGCCTCGTGCGCGCGGCGCGCGACCGGGCGGTCGAGGTGCATCCGCTCGCCCTGCGGGCGCTGATCCGAAACGCGCGCTACGCCGCGCGGCTGCGGCACGAGATGGCGCAGGAGGCGGGGGCGGCGGCTCTCTTCCTCGACATCCTGACGGGCAAGCAATCCGCGCGCTGGCTGCGGACGCTGAACGAGGCGGGGATCATCTCCCGCCTCATCCCGGACTGGGCGCGGATCGTCGGGCTGATGCAGTTCGACACCTACCACGTCTTCACCGTGGAGGAGCACACGATCGAGGCGATCGGCGTGCTCAACGCGATGGAGCGGGGCGAACTGAAGGACGTGGCGCCCGTCGCGTCGGAGTTGATCGGGCAGATCCAGTCGCGTCGGGCGCTCTACGTTGCGCTGCTGCTGCACGACATCGCGAAGGGACGGGGCGGGGATCATTCCGAGCTGGGCGCGGGGATCGCGCAGGAACTCTGCCCGAAGCTCGGATTGTCGCCGGAGGAGACGGAGACGGTCTCCTGGCTCGTGCTGAACCACCTGCTGGTGTCGCAGACCGCCTTCAAGCGGGACATCGACGATCCCAAGACGATCCTGGACCTGGCGGAGGTCGTGCAGTCGCCGGAGCGGCTGCGGCTGCTGCTGGTGCTGACGGTCGCGGACATGCGGGCCGTCGGGCCGAAGGTCTGGAACGGCTGGAAGGCGACGCTGCTGCGGGAGATCTACTGGCGCGTGGCGGAGGTTCTGGCGGGTGGGCTGTCCGTGCCGGAACGCGACGTGCGCGTCGCGCGCGCGAAGGAGGCAGCGGCGGCGCTGCTGGCCGACTGGTCGGCGGCGGACCGGGAGCGGTTCCTCTCGCGCGGTTATCCCGGCTACTGGCTGTCCTTCGACCCCGAGACGCATGCGCGCCACGCCGGGCTGATGCGGGAGGTGGAGCGCACCGGGGCGCCGCTGACCGTGCGGACGGAAGTGCTGGAGTCCCGCGCGGTGACGGAGGTCACGGTCTATACCGCCGACCATCCCGGGCTGTTCAGCCGCATCGCCGGCGCGCTGGCGGTGGCCGGTGCGTCCATCGTGGACGCGCGCATCCACACTATGACGAACGGCATGGCGCTCGACACCTTCTGGGTGCAGGACGCGGCGGGCGGGGCGCTGGACGCACCGCACCGGCTCGCGCGGCTGGCCGTCGTGATCGAGCAGGCGTTGTCGGGGCGGCTGCGGCTGGCCGAGGAAATCCGGAAGGTCCGGCGGGAGCCGGCGCGGCTGCGGGCCGTGACCGTGCCGCCGCGGGTCGTGATCGACAACCACGCGAGCAACACGCACACCGTCATCGAGGTGAACGGGCGCGACCGCCCGGGGCTGCTGCACGACGTGACCCAGGCCATTTCCGAGCAGGGCGTGCAGATCGCGTCGGCACACGTCACGACCTACGGCGTGCGGGCTGTCGACGTGTTCTACGTGAAGGACCTGTTCGGGCTGAAGCTCGACAATGGGCGGAAGGTGGAGGGGCTGCGGAGCGCGGTCCTGGCCGCCCTCACGCCGTCGCCCGCCCCATCCGGGGCCGAGGCCGCCCCGGCCTGACAACCGGCCGGCACGCCCGGCGTTCCCCGTCCTGACCTTCCGCAGGGGAACACCATGCCGGACGACCGCACGAGCCAGCCGCCGAGCAAGACGGAGAACTGGGGCTTCCAGGAGAAGACCGCGCGCCCCAGCAGCGTCGGCCAGCACGACCCCTTCCATGACAAGGGCAACGAATCCGGCCCCGGGCTGAATCCGGAGCGCGACTACAAGCCGGGCCAGGGCGATCACGAAGGCAGCAGCGACAGCATGCGGGAGGCGAAGCCGGAGATGGTCGCGGGTGCCGGGGTGAAGCCCGCCGACGACATCGAGCCGGGCGCCGAGCGCGACGCCCCGCCGCTGTCCGGCATGGCCCGGGAGTAGCGCCCCCCGCGGCTTGACCGGCCATCCTGGAGCCGGGGTTCCGTAACAAGGGGCTTCGTTGCCCCGCCCCGGCACCGCTTGTAGGTTGCGGCCCGCATGAGCCGGGTCACCCGTTACATCTCGCGACAGATCGCCTTCTCGCTGATTGCGGTCACGGTCGGGCTTGCGGCGCTGATCTGGCTCACCCAGTCGCTGCGGTTCATCGAGCTCGTGCTGGACCGCGGCCTGCCCTTCTCGGTCTTCATCGAGCTCACGGGGCTGCTGCTGCCGTCCTTCTTCGCGGTGATCCTGCCGATCACGACCTTCGTCGTGACGCTCTTCGCCTATGTCCGGCTGTCCTCGGACCGGGAGCTGGTGGTGATGCGCGCGGCGGGGCTGTCGGACTGGCGCCTGGCGCGGCCGGCGCTGCTCGTCGCTTCCGTCTCCACCGCGATCTGCTTCTTCCTCCAGCTCTACCTCGTGCCGGTATCGCACGCAGCCTTCAGGACCTGGCAGTTCGAGATCCGGAACCAGATGGCCGCGATCCTGCTGCAGGAAGGCGTGTTCAGCAGCGTCGGAAACGACCTGACGGTCTATGCGCGGGTCCGGGAGCCCGACGGGACGTTGCGCGGCATCGTCGTGCACGACAGCCGCGACCCCGGCGCGCCGGTCACGATCCTCGCCGAGCGCGGGGTGATCGGGAGCGGCGCGAACGGTCCCCGCGTGACGCTGTTCAACGGGCAGCGGCAGCAGGTGGAGCGGGCGGGGGCCGGCCGGACGCCGCGGCTGACGGTCCTCGCCTTTGAGGAGAACTCCGTGGACCTCGCCCGCACCGGACGCGCGGAGGAGGCGCGGAACCGTGACAGCCGGGAACGCTTCGTCGGCGAGCTGCTGGACCCCGACCCGGCCGAGGCGCTCCAGCCCCGCGACGTCAGGCGGTTCCGGGCCGAGGGATACGGCCGCCTGGCCTCGCCCCTGACGACGCTGTCCTTCACCCTCGTCGGGCTGGCCGCGGCGCTGGCGAGCACCTTCCGACGCTACGGCGGCGGCGCGGCCGCCGTCATGGGGGTCGCCTTCGTCGTCGGCCTGCTGGCGGTCGGGCTCGCGGTCGGCAATCTCGCGGCGCGGGACAACCGCTTCATCCCACTGATCTGGCTGCACGCGGTCGGACCCGGGGTGATCGCGGCCTGGGTGCTGTCCGGGGCACCGGGATGGCCGCGCCGCGCCCCGGCCATGCCGGGCGGGGACGAGAGGCTGGGGGTCCCCGCGGAGTGAGGCTGCCGCTGACCTTCGGCGCCTACGTCTCGCGCCGGTTCCTGTGGATGGCGCTGATGATGCTGGCCGCGCTGACCGGCCTCGTCGCGCTGTTCGACTTCATCGAGCTGCTGCGGCGCGCGGCGACGCGGCAGGACGCGTCCTTCGCGGTCGTCTCGACGATCGCGGGGCTGCGGGTGCCCTTCATCGCGCTGCAGGTGCTTCCCTTCTCGATCCTGCTCGGCGGCATCCTGGCGTTCTGGCGGATGGCGCGGGCCTCGGAACTCGTCGTCGCGCGGTCCGCCGGGATCTCGGCCTGGGGGTTCCTCATCGCGCGGCCGGTCCTCATCGGGCCGGTCATCGTCGCATCGCTGCTCGGGGTGGCCGCGACGACGGGGGTCTCGCCGCTGTCCTCCGTCATGCTGTCGCGGGCGGAGCGGCTGGACTCCCTCTACCTGCGCAACACGGGGGGGGTCTCGACCCTCGCCGGCGGGCGGCTCTGGCTGCGGCAGGGGGACCGGGGCCTCGATCCCAACGGGGTCGCGATCCTCGCGGGGCGGCCGGTGTCGGAGCGGGCGCCGCTGCCCGCCGCCGCCAGCGCCTTCCGGCTGGAGGACGTGTCGTTCTGGCGGCTCGGCGCCGATGACCGCTTCCTGCAGCGGATCGAGGCGCCGCGCGCCGCCCTGTCGGACGGGGCCTGGGTGCTGGAGGACGCGACGGTCTACGGCACGGACCGCCAGCCCCGCCCGGCCGGGACGGTACGCTTCCCGACCGACCTGACGCCGGACCGGATCGCGGATTCCTTTGCCAGCCCCGACACGCTGTCCTTCTGGACGTTGCCCGAATTCATCGACGTCCTGGAAAATTCGGGATTCTCGGCGGTGCGGCACCGGCTGCACTTCCAGTCGCTCCTCGCCCTGCCCATGCTGGCGGCCGCCATGGCGCTGCTGGCAGCCTGCTTCTCGATGCGGGAGGCGCGAAAGGGGGGCGTGGCGCAGATGCTCGGGGCGGGGGTCGCCTGCGGCTTCGCGCTGTTCCTGCTGGACCGCGTGACCGGGGAGTTCGGGGAGACGGGCACGCTGCCCGTGGTGCTCGCGGCCTGGGCGCCGGCGGCGGCGGGAATGATGCTGGCGCTCTCGCTCCTGCTTCACCTGGAGGATGGATGACCGAGGTGGGCGCGAGGGGGGAGCGGGTGACGGGAGTGCGGGTCACGGATGCCGGGCGGCGGGTGCCGCGTCGCGGGCGGCCGGGCCCGCGCGCGCCGCTGCCGGACGCACTGGCCCGGCCGGTCGCGCCGGGGCGGTCGCGGCGGCGGATGCTCTCGGCGGGCGTGGCCTTCGCGGCGCTGCTCCTCGCCACGCCGCCCTCCGACCGGATCGGGCGCGCGCTGGCGCAGATGGGGAGCGACCTGCCGGCGGGCGTGGTCCCCGGGGCGCCCGTGGCGAGCCAGCCGGGCCCGGCGGCCGCCACGGCCCCCGCCCGCGCCGGGTCGATCGGCCCCAACCCCGTAACCTTCGACCGCAACACGCCGGTGACCTTCACGGCGGAGGACGTGACCTACGACCAGGGCGCCAACCGGGTCACGGCGAGCGGCCGGGTCGAGGCCTGGCAGAACGACCGGCTGCTGCGCGCCGACCGCTTCACCTATGACCGCAACACCGGCGTCGCGGTGGCCGAGGGCAACGTGCAGCTGCTCGAGCCGGACGGACAGGTGCTCTTTGCCGACCGGGTGGAACTGCAGGGCGGGATGCGCGACGCGGCGGTGGACGGCATCCGCGCCCTGCTGGCGCAGAACGGGCGGCTCGTCGCGAACGGCGGCAACCGCGTCGTGACGCCGGGCGGGGCCGCGATCCTCGACCTGGCGCGGCCGGTCTATACGGCCTGCAACCTCTGCGCGGAGAACCCGGCGGAGCCGCCGCTGTGGCAGCTCCGGTCGCGCCTCGCGACGCAGGACGGGGAACAGCGGCGCATCCGCTTCCGCGACGCGGCGATCGACTTCGACGGGCTGCCGCTGTTCTACACGCCCTACCTCTCGGTGCCCGACCCGTCGAACCCGCGGTCGTCGGGCTTCCTCTCGCCCTCCTTCGGGCAGACGCGGTTCCTCGGCGCCTTCGTGGAGACGCCGTATTTCTGGGCGATCGACGATTCCACCGACCTGACGATCAAGCCGATCATCGCGTCCGAGCTGCCGCCGGGGCTGAACCTGGCCTACCGGCAGCGCTTCAACTTCGGCGAGATCAGCGCGCGCGGCACGATCGGCTCCCTCACGCGCGACCAGACGGACGGCTCGACCGGGCTCGGCGGCAGCATCTTCGCGCGCGGCAACTTCGTCCTCGACGAGAACTGGCGCGCGGGGTTCAGCCTGAACCGGGCGACCTCCGTCGACTTCCTCCGCGTCTGGCGGGAGCCGGTGAGCCTCGCGCTCAGCAGCCGCGCCTTCGCCGAGGGCTTCTGGGGCAGCCGGACCTACGCGCTGGCGGAGGGCCTGGCCTTCCAGGGGCTGCGACAGCAGGACGACGTGGCGCTGATCCCCTACGTCGCGCCGAATCTTTACTTCGACCACCGCTTCGCGCGCGATTCGTTCGGCGGCTGGCTCGGGCTGGATGCGACGGCCTTCAACCTCTACCGCACGGGGGGGACGAGCACGCGGCGGGCCGGCACGCGGCTGAGCTACGAGTTGCCGCGCTTCGACGGCCTGGGCGGCGCCTGGACCTTCCGCGCGCAGGCGGACGGGCTGGCCTACAATGCGGACCGGGTGGACGAGGCGCCCTTCTTCGGGCCGAAGGCGAACATCAACGAGGCGACGGGCAACATCCGCGTGGCGCTGGACTGGCGCATGCCCTTCGTGCGGCAGGTGACGGAGTTCGGCGGCCTTGGCCAGATCCTGATCGAGCCGCGGGTGCAGGTCGTGACCGGGCCGAGCATGGGCCGGCAGACCCGCATCCCGAACGAGGACAGCGTGGACCTGGAGTTCACGGACGCGAACCTCTTCGACCTTAACCGCTTCCCCGGCCGCGACCGGCAGGAGGGCGGGACGCGGGTGGACGCGGCGCTGCGGTCCGCCTGGTTCTTCCCGAACGGCGGCATGGTCGAGGGGCTGGTCGGCCGGTCCTACCGCTTCAGCAAGGAGGAGGTTTTCGACGTCCGCTCCGGGCTGGAGGAGCGGGCCTCGGACTGGGTGGCGCGGGCGCGGGTGCAGCCGACCCCGTGGCTCGGCGTCACCGGGCGGACGCGGCTGGAGGGTGAGACGCTGGACCGCCGGCTGGTGGACGTGTCGGGGACGCTCGGGCTCGGGCCGGTGGGGCTGGAGGGGACGTCGGTCACCGCCGGGTACCTCTACCGCATCCCGCTGGACTACCAGACGCCGCGCCGCTTCACGCGGGAGATCTATGGCGGCGTCAGCACGCGCCTGAGCCCGCAGTGGCGGGCCTCGGCCTTCGGGCGGTACGACCTCGAGGAGCGGGTGGGCGTCGCCGTCGGCGCCGGCGTCACCTACGAGGACGAGTGCTTCGTCTTCGACACGCGCTTCTACCATTCCTACGCCAACAGCACGACCCGCAACACGGCCTATGGCGGCGGGACGACGCTGCTGTTCCGGGTGTCGCTCAAGACCGTCGGGGATTTCGGGTTCCGGGCGCTGTAAGGCGCGTCCGCGGGGGCGGCCGCGGCCGGGGGCGTTGCGGCCGATCCGCGGGCGCCTGCCGGGGTTCGTGGACGCCGGCGACCTTCGGCCCGATGCGGGTCCAGGGTCGGGCGGCTGCCCGTCGGGCCGGCGATTGCCCCCGGCGCGCCACCGGGGTAAGGAGCGCGGATGCGACGTCCCCGCCCGCCGGCCCTCCTGTTGCCGGCGCTGATCCTGTCCCTCTCCGCCGCGGCGGTGCCCGCCCTGGCCCAGCCTTCCGGCCGCGCGGCCGCGCCGGCCCAGGCAGCGCCGTCCGGGTCCGCGCCGTCCGAGTCCGCGCCGTCCGGGACGAACCGCATCGTCGCGGTGGTCAACGGCGACGTCGTCACGGAATCGGAACTGCGGTCGCGGACGCGGCTGTTCGCGATCTCGGCGGGCATCCAGCCGAACGGCGACCTGCTCGCGCGCATCCGGCCCCAGATCCAGCGGCAGGTGATCGAGGAGCGGCTGCGGCTTCAGGAGATCGCGCGCCGCCGCATCCCCGTGAGCGACGACGAGGTAGCCGAGGCGATCGGCGACCTGGAGCGGCGTAACAACCTGCAGCCGGGCGGGCTGCGGGCGCAGCTCCGCTCCGCGGGCGTGGAGGCGCGCGTGCTGTACGATCAGATCCGGTCGCAGATCGGTTGGTCGCGCTACATCCGCGCGCTGCTTGGCGAGGGCGGCGGGATCACGGACGAGGCGGTGCGCGAGGCGATCGCGGCGCAGAACGCGCGGGTCGGGCAGCCGGAATACCTCGTCTCCGAGATCTTCATTCCCGTCGAGGACCCGTCTCAGGCGGCGCAGACCCGGCGCTTCGTGGACGACGTGATCGCGCGGCTGCGACAGGGCCTGCCCTTCCCCGTGGCGGCGACCCAGTTTTCCCAGAGCCAGACTGCGCTGTCGGGCGGCGACCTCGGGTGGGTGCGGCCGGACCAGATGGACCCGGACGCGGCGTCGGTGCTGCAGCGGATGCCGCCGGGCGCCGTCTCCAACCCGATCGACGTGCCCGGCGGGTTCCAGATCCTCGCGCTGCGCCAGAAGCGGGAGACGGGGCGGGAGAACGCGACGGTCGTGTCGCTGCGGCAGGCCTTCCTGCCCTTCCCCGGCCGGCTCGATCCGCAGAACCCGACGGAACAGCAGCGCGCGGTCCTCGCGCGCGCGCAGGGCATCCGCGGCGGCTGCGAGGCGGTGGAGGCGGCCAATACGGCGGCCGGATCCGTCCGCCCCGCCGATCCGGGCGAGGTGCGGGTGGAGGGGTTGCAGCCGCCGGCGCTGCGCCAGCTCGTCGCCGGGCTACCGGTCGGGCGGGCGAGCCAGCCGATCGTGACCCCGGAGGGAATCCTCGTCATCGCGGTCTGCTCGCGGGACGCGCGCAACGTCGCGGCGCTCACGCCGGATCAGGCGCGGGCGCAATTGCTGCGGGAACGGCTGGAGACGCTGTCGCGCCAGCAGCTGCGCGACCTGCGCCGCCGCGCGGTGATCGAGATGCGGAGCTAGCGCCGGCCGCGTGCCGGAACTTCCCAGCCTTCGCGAGGTCGTCGAGCGCCACGGGCTCGCGGCGCGGAAGGCGCTGGGGCAGCACTTCCTGCTGGATCCCGCGATCTGCGCGCGGGTGGCGCGGCTGGCGGGCGACCTGTCCGGGCGGCACGTGCTGGAGGTCGGGCCGGGGCCGGGCGGACTGACGCGGGCGCTTCTCGAGGCCGGGGCGGCGCAGGTGCACGCGGTGGAACTGGACCCGCGCGCGGTCGCGGCGCTGCGGCAGGTCGAGGCGGCCTATCCGGGGCGGCTGACGGTGACCGAGGGCGACGCGCTGCGGGTGGACGCGGCCGCCCTGCTGCCGGCGCCGCGGCAGGTCGTGGCGAACCTTCCCTACAATGTCGGCACGCCCCTGCTGATCGGCTGGCTGCGGGATGCGGGGGCCTTCGAGCGGCTGGTGCTGATGTTCCAGCAGGAGGTCGCGGAGCGTATCGTCGCCGCGCCGGACACGGAGCATTACGGGCGGCTCGCGGTGGTGTCGCAGTGGCGCTGCGCCTGCGCGGTCGGGATGTCGCTGCCGCCCGGCGCCTTCTCCCCGCCGCCGAAGGTGTGGTCGGCGGTGGTGGTGCTGGTGCCGCACGCGGTGCAGCCGGAACCGGCACTGGCGGCGGTGATGGAGCGGGTGACGGCGGCGGCCTTCGGGCAGCGGCGGAAGATGCTGCGGGGGTCGCTGAAGTCGCTCGGGCAGGCTGACGCGCTGCTCGAGGCGGCGGGCATCGAGGGGACGCGGCGCGCGGAGACGCTGAGCGTCGCGGAGTTCGAGCGGCTGGCGCGGGTGCTTCTGGCGCGCTGAGTCAGCGCGGCAGGGCGGAGACGGGGACGGCGACGCCGCCGGCCTCGCCGCGAAGGGAGCGGGAGGCGATGCCAGCGACGGCCCAGGCACCCCCGCCGTGCGTGCGAGGATTGGGGCGCCGCTGGCGCCGCGGGTGGCGTTGCAGTCGTGGCGCAGCAGCGGCAGGCCGGTCGCGTCGCGGGCGGAGCCGAGGGCGCGGCAGGATGCGTCGGCTATCAGCACCTCCGGCCGATCCTGCTGGTAGCCGCCCAGGAGGAGCGGGGTGCCCGGCTCGGGCAGGTCAAGCAGCCGGTCCAGCGGGCGGGCGCGCGGCGCGAGGTCGGTGGCCAGGGTGACGAGCGCCCAGTCGGCGCCGGCGGGGCCGCGCGTGGCGGCGTCGAAGCCGGGACCGGTGACGTAGGATGCGGCGCGCGCCTCGGCGGTCCAGCGGCCCTGGGAGTAGCCGAGGAGGAAGTGGACGGAGGCGGGCTGAACGGGTCGGCCAGACACCGGGCCGAGCAGGCAATGCGCGGCGGTGAGGACGAGGCGCGGGCCGATGAGGGCGCCGGTGCATCGGGTCCCGACCTCGGTCTGCACGCGGCCCAGCGCGTTCCAGGGCGGGCTGGCCGTATCCGCGGGACGACGGGGGTCGTCGGGACCGAGGCCGGGGCGCTCGGCGCGCGGGATGGGACGCGGCAGGTCCGTGGCCGTGGGCTGCGCTGCCACCGGGCAGGTGAGAAGCGTCGCGAGGAGCACGGCGAGGACGCGCATGGCGGCCAGCATCGCGCGCCCCCGACGCGGCGGGAAGCGCCGGCTAGACCCGCTTGAGGCCGACTTCACCGCCCGCAAGGGCTCTGACATGCGATCTGGAGAGCGGCTTCGCCGATCCGAGCGGTTCCGCCCGGCGCGGATGGTCGCTAGGCCCTGGTTGCCGTCATCGCGAAGTGTTCGGCGAACCGCTCCCGCTCAACGGGCGCCATGTGCAGGCCGCGCTTGGTGCGGCGCCAGAGGACGTCGTCGGGCGTCGCCACCCATTCGTGCTCGCGCATCCAGGCGAGTTCACGCGCGGTGATGCCACCGCCGAGGTCGCCGCCGAGATCGTCCAGCGACCGCGCGCCGTCGAGGACGCGGTCCAGTTCGCCGCCATGGGTGCGGACGAGACGGTTCAGGAGGTCACGGGGGAGCCAGGGGTGCTTGCGCCCCATCTCCTCGTGGAAGGCATCGCGGGAGAGGCCGCCGAGGTCGCCGCCGGGCAACGCCGCCGTGCCGGTCCAGGACGTGCCGGGGCGGCCGAGGGCGCGGCCGACCTGGTCCACCGCATCCTCGGCGAGCTTGCGGTAGGTCGTGATCTTGCCGCCTAGGACGGTCAGCAGCGGCGGGCCCCGGGTGTCCAGCGCGAGCGTGTAGTCCCGCGTGACGGCGGAGGGATTGTCGGAGCCGTCGTCGTGCAGCGGGCGGACGCCGGAATAGGTCCAGGCGATGTCGTCCGGCGTGATCTGGCGGCGGAACTGGCGGTCCACGGCCTGGCAGAGATAGGCGGCTTCGTCCGGCGTGCAGGTCGGGGGGCCGGCGTCCGGGTCGTGCGGCACGTCGGTCGTGCCGATAAGGGTGAAACGTTCCTCGTACGGGATGGCGAAGACGACGCGGCGATCGTCGTTCTGGAAGGTGTAGGCCCACTCGCCCTCGTAGATCGCGGGGACGACGATGTGGGAGCCGCGGATGAGGCGGACGCGGCCCTGCACCGTCGTGCCCGTGGCGTCGGTCGCGGCCATGACCCAGGGCCCCGCGGCATTGGCGATGGCGCGGGCGGTGAGGGTCCGTTCGGTGCCGTCGGCGGCGCGGAGGGTGACGGTCCAGTGGTCCGCGCCGCGATGGGCCGAGACGAAGGAGGTGCGCGTCAGCACCGTCGCGCCGCGCAGGGCGGCGTCACGGGCGTTCAGCAGGACGAGGCGGGAGTCTTCGACCCAGCAGTCGGAGTAAGCAAAACCGTTGGTCAGGTGCGGGTTGAGCGGCGCGCCCTGGGGAGCGGTGCGGAAGTCCAGCGCCTCGCTGCCCGGGAGGGACTTCCGGCGGGCCAGGTGGTCGTAGAGGAAGAGGCCGGCGCGGATCATCAGGCGCGGGCGCATCTCCGGGCGGTGCGGCAGGACGAAGCGCAGCGGCCAGACGATATGCGGGGCGATGGAGAGCAGGACCTCGCGCTCCGCGAGCGCTTCGCGGACGAGGCGGAACTCGTAGTATTCGAGGTAGCGCAGGCCGCCATGGATCAGCTTGGAGGAGGAGGAGGACGTGGCTTCGGCCAGGTCGCCGCGCTCCACGAGCGTAACGCGGAGGCCGCGGCCCTGCGCGTCGCGCGCGATGCCGCAGCCGTTGGCGCCCCCGCCGATGACGAGGAGGTCGGTATCGGTCACGCGGGGATCCGTGCCGCGGTGCGCGCGGCAAGAACGGCCCCTGCCAATTCGGCGAAGCCAGCGCCGCCCGCGGCGCGGGTGAGGTAGGCGGGCTGCGCTTCCATCATCGGCAGGAACGGCACGGCGTTGGCGACGCCGACCGAGAAGGGGATGGCACCGAACATCGGCGCGTCGTTCGGGCTGTCGCCGACGAAGGCCACGCGGTCCAGCACGGCATCCAGCGGGCGGAAGCGCGCGGCGAAGAGGGACGCGATGCCGGACAGCTTGTCCCAGTCGCCGAACCAGGCGTTGACGTGGATGGAGGAGATCCTTGCTTGTGCGCCACCGTTCCGGAAGACCTCCGCGACGCGGGCGGCAGCGTCACGATCGAGCGGTCCCGCATCCTCGGCGAAGTCGACGGCGGCGTCGAACAGGCGGAAGGGCTGGTCGGCGGCCATGCGGGCGCCGGGAACGGCGGCGATCGCGGCCTCGGCGAGCGCCATCAGGCGGGCGCGGTCGGCCAGGCGCGTGGCCTCCGGCTGGGCCTGCCAGCGGAGCATGGGGCGGGCACGCCGGTCCTCGGCGTACCACAGCGCGCCGTTCTCCCCGACGACAGCGGCGACGGGCCATTGGCGGGCGATCGCGTCGCACCAGCCGGCAGGGCGGCCGGTGACGGGTACGACCTCGATCCCCGCCTCGGCGAGGGCTTCCATGGCGGCCAGCGTCGCGGAGGGGAGGCGGCCCGCTTCGGTCAGCGTGTCGTCTATGTCGGTCAGCACCCAGCGCAGCGCGGCGAGCGCGGCGAGCGGCGCATCGGAGAGGGGGCGGGGGGCGGCATCGGAGGCGTGGTTCCCGGCACTGGCGCAGCGATCCCCGGCGCACCGTCCCTTCGGTGACCTGCGAGAGATCAGGATGGGCAGGTGCGGCCAGGCGCGCAACGGCGCTTCCCACGATGGGGCCATCCGTGTCACCTGATCGTCATAAACGTCCGCTCCGGAGTCCCCCCGCATGATTCGCCGTCGCGCCCTCCTCGCCGCCTCCGCCCTCCTGCCCGTCGCGGCCCAGGCACAGGCCCAGGCGCCGGCCATGCCCGCCGCCGGCCGGCGCGACTGGGCGGCGCAGGTCCAGCAGATCCGCATCGGCGTCCTCGGCGGCGAGAACGAGGGCGACCGCCTCGGCCGCTACGACGGGTACCGCGCGCTGTTCGAGAGCACCTTCGGCGTGCCCTGCCGGCTCTTCTTCTCCTCGGACTACGCCGGGGTGCAGCAGGCCTTCGCGGCGAAGACGCTTGAACTGTCGAACATGTCGCCGGCTGCCTATGCAGGCGTCTGGATGGACACCAATGGCGGCGTCGAGCCGATCCTCGTGACGAAGGAAGCGGACGGGTCCACGTCCTACATCGCAGTGCTCTATGTGCGGGCGGATTCGAGCATCACCTCGCTCGAGGGGCTGCGCGGCAAGTCCATGGCCTGGGCCGATCCGAACTCGGCCTCCGGCTACCTCATCCCTCGCGCCGAGTTGCGGGCGGCCGGCATCAACCCCGACGCCTATTTCAGCCGCACGGGCTTCGCGGGCGGGCACGAGCAGGCCGTCGTCGCCGTGCTGCAGCGCCAGTACGACGCCGGCGTCACCTGGACCTCCGGCCAGGGCGAGGAATCGCAGGGCTACACGCGCGGCAACCTGCGGGCGATGGTGGACAAGGGCCTGCTGAACATGCGCGACCTGCGCATCCTCTGGCGGTCCCGCCCCATCCAGAACGGGCCGGTCGTCGTGCGCAGCGACACGCCGGCATCGTTCAAGAAGGACATGGTGGACTTCCACCTGGCGCTGCCCACCAGCCACCCGGACATCCACCGCGCGGTCGAACGCGGCAGCGCCATCGGCTGGGCGCCCACGCGGCACGAGGACTACGCGGTCTTCGTGGACATGCGCCGGACGGAGGCGACGGAACGGCGTCGTCGGAACTGAGCGGGCGGTTGCGCCGGTGGCCCCGGAGGAAGGCGCTGCCTTCCTCCGGACCTCTATCCGCCAGGGGACTTGTCCCCTGCACCCTGTTCTCCTGAACGCCTTTGTTTGAGAGGTGGTCTGCATGCGCGCTTGCGCCGCATAGCGGCCACCTCTCAAACCAGGGCATCCCCATAGATTGAGGTCCAGGAGGCTAGCCTCCTGGTGGCTGGGAGGTTTGGAGGGAGGGCAAGGCCCTTCCTCCAAGGCCGCCCGCGAAACCCCTCAGATTTCCGACGGAGCCGCCCTGATGCCCCAGATCCCCGCGCTGTTCACGCCGATGGCGATCCGGGGGTTCACGCTGAAGAACCGGATCGTGGTGTCGCCGATGTCGCAATACGCGGCGGTGGAGGGCGCGCCGACGGACTGGCACCTGGTGCACCTCGGGAAGTTTGCGCTGGGTGGGGCGGCGCTGGTGTTCTGTGAGGAGACGTCGGTCTCCATGACGTCCCGCAAGACCTACGACGACCCGGCGATCGAGACGGAGGCGCAGGTCCGGGGCTGGCGGCGGATCACGGACTTCCTGCGCGCGAACGGGGCGCTGGCGGGCATCCAGCTGGGACATGCGGGGCGGAAGGTCTCGACGAAGGCGCCCTGGGAGGGGTTTGCGTCGCTGACCGAGGCGGATGCGGCGGGCGGGCGGGTGCCGTGGCAGGGCATCGCGCCGAGCGCGGTGCCGGTAAAGCCGGGCGGGCCGGTGCCGCGGGAGATGGATGCGGACGACATCCGCAAGGTCATCGCCCTGCACGTGGACGCGGTGCGCCGCTGCGGCGAGGCGGGGTTCGAGGTGGTCGAGATCCATGGCGCGCATGGCTACATCGTGCAGCAGTTCCTCTCGCCCGTCGTGAACCGGCGGACGGACGGGTATGGCGGCGACCGTCGCGGGCGCATGCGCTTCGCGCTGGAGCTGGCGGAGGCGGTACGCGCGGCCTGGCCGGCGGACCGGCCGCTGTTCTTCCGCGTCTCCGCCGTGGACGGCGCGGGGTGGACGATGGACGACACGGTCGCCCTGGCCGTGGAGTTGGCGGCGCGCGGCGTGGACGTGCTGGACTGCTCCTCCGGCGGGATCGAGGGGCCGCTGACGCTGTCCATCGTGCCGCGCGTGCCGGGCTACCACGTGCCCTTCGCGGAACGGGCCCGGCGGGAGGCGGGGATGCCGACGATGGCCGTGGGGCTGATCACGGACGCCACGCAGGCCAATGCCTATGTAGCGGAAGGGCGCTGCGACCTCGTCGCGCTGGCGCGGGAGCTGATGTGGGACCCGAACTGGCCGGCCCACGCCGCGGCGGAACTCGGGCTGGACGGGCTGGACCTGCTGCCGAAGCCCTATGCCTGGTGGCTGCGGCGGCGGGAGGAGGTGCGCCGCCTCTCTCCGACGGAGGCCGAGGCGGCGGAGTAGGCCGCGGGCCGGGTCACGCGACGGGCATCCGCGCATCCTGCGGGGGTAGGAAGCGGCCGTCGTAGATTTCCTCGGTCGGCGGGGTGCGGGAAAGGCCAAAGCCGGTCGCGGTGTTGGCGATGGTGGCGAGGAGCCGGGCGGGTTCCACGTCGCCGATGCCCGCGCGCGGGCGGCCGGCGTCAGGATCTGGCGATTGGCGAGCCAGGACAGGCGATCCGCTTCCAGCGACGCGTCGATGAGGGAGGATTGCGCGGCGATGACCGCGGCGGGCGCTGCGGGATTCGCCGCGGCCTCCCGCCACCCGCGCGCCGCCGCCAGCAGGAACCGGCGCACCGCATCGGGGTTGTCGCGCAGGATCGGCTGCCCCGCGAGGATGGAGTTGCCGTAGGAGTCGAGGCCGTGGTCGGCGTAGTGCAGGAAGGACACGTCCTCCAGCCGCGCGCCGTTGGCCTTGATGTTGAACCAGGTCGTGTAGTCGAAGCCCGTGACGCCGGCGACCTGGCGCGTCAACAGCATCTGGTCGCGCAGCTGCGCGGTGACCTGGCGACGCGTGACCTTCGCCTCGTCCACGCTGTTCAGCCGCAGGAAGGCGGGGAACATGCGTGACGCGGCGTCGGCCGCGCCGTTGCCGATGACCTTGCCTTCCAGGTCCTTCGGGGACGTGATGCCGGCCGACTTGAGGCTGATCACGCTTTGCGGCGACCGGTTCTGGATCACCATGACGGCGCGCGGCGCCGCGTCGGGCTGGCGCACCGCGAATTCGGTGAGGGTGGAGATGTCGCCCATGCCGAACTGGTAGGTCCCGGACGCGACGCGGGAGATGGCGTCGCCCGACCCGCCGGAGGGGTCGATCTGCACGTCCAGCCCCTGGTCGCGGAAGTAGCCGCGTTCCCGCATGAAGTAGAAGGGCGCGGTGGAGCCATCCACGCTGAAGTTGAGGACGAGCCGGACGCGGGTCAGATCCTGCGCGCGGAGGATGCGCGGGGCGGCGAGCGTCGCGGTGGCGGCCAGGACGGCGCGGCGGGTCGGGAACATGGCGTGGCCTCCGTGATGCGCCCCGGGGCAGGCAAGGCGCGTGCCGGTCAGGGTAGGGCGTGCGCCAGGACCGCCTCCGTCGGCTCCACTCCCAGGCCAGCGCCGGTCGGCACGGTCCAATGTCCCGCGCGGCAGTCCATGTCGCCGGTGACGAAGGCGCGGCCGCGATCGAAGACGGAGTGCTGGTATTCGTGCCAGGTCGTGCGGGACAGCGTGCTCGCGACCTGCAGGGAAGCTGCCAGGAAAACACCGACGCCGATCGTCGCGTGAGGGGCAACGGCGACGTGGAAGGCGTCGCAGAGGCTACCGATGCGGGCGAATTCGGTGATGCCGGTGCGGCCCATCTCGGGCTGCGCGATGCCCATGCAGCGCCGTTCGAAGCGCGGCAGCCATTCATGGGCGGTGCGGAGTTCCTCGCCGAGCGCGACGGGGACGCCGACGCTGCGTGCGACAAGGGCGACGCCCTCGATGTCCTCCGGCGCGCAGGGAGCCTCGGCGAAGGTGAGGCCATGCGGTTCCATGCGGCGGATCAGGCGGATGGCCTCCGGCGCCGTGTTCTTCCAGTGCAGGTCGGCCATGATGCGCGGTCCCTCGCCGAGGGCGCGGCGAAGGGCGGCGATCTCTGCCTCCGCGCCATCATCGGCGACGACGGCGGCGAACTTCACGGCGGGGAAGCCCTGGGCGATCCAGTGGCGGGCGAGGTCGCAGCGTTCGGGAAGCGTGGCGGCGGGGAGGCCGGAGACGTAGGCGGGGATCGTGTCGTGCCGCCGTCCGCCGAGGAGCGTGGACACCGGCACGCCGAGGCGCTTGCCCAGGATGTCCCAGAGCGCGATGTCCACCGCGGCCAGCGCGTCGAGCCAGAAGCCGCCGAAGTAGCCGCGGACGCGCATGAGGTCGTAGAGCTCGTCGTGGATCGCGGCGGGGGCGGTGGGGTCGTGGCCTTCCAGGATCGGCGCGACGACGTCGGCGATGAGTTCGCGCACGGCGCCGGGGGCGACGATGCCGTAGGTCTCGCCCCAGCCGGTGATGCCGTCGCGGGTGGTGATACGCAGCAGCAGGGAGCGATCGGTCACCGGATAGATCGTGCGGTTACCGCGGCGGACGACGTAGCCCGCGCGGTTCACCGCCTCCCCCGCGCGCAATGGGCCGAGATAGGGCGTGTCGCGCGGGATCTGGATGACGAAGGTTTCGATCCGCTCGATGGCGTCGTTGTTCGCTTTCAGGGACACGGAAGCGGATCCCGAAGGACAGGGCGGGCGGTGGCGAGGAGGTGGCCGATCTCCTCCAGGTCCATTGCGTCGGGCTTCGGTCCCGCGGCGCGGGCATCGGCGCTGTCCAGCAGGCCGCGGCGGCGCAGGACTTCCTTCGTCGCGCGGACGCGGAAGGTCATCTGGTACACCAGCAGGGGCAGGGTCGCGTCATAGATGCGGCGGGCCGTCGCGCGGTCGCCGGACTGCCAGGCGCGCCAGAGGTCCGCATGGGCGTCGGCGATCTCCAGCGCGGGCATGGTGCCGCAGGCGCCCCGGGCCAGTTCGTCCAGCACGAAGCGCGCGCCGGCGCCGCCGAGGACGCCGTCCAGGTGCGGTGCCGCGGCGAGGATGCGCGTGACGTTCTGGCCGCAGGGCAGCGTCTCCTCCTTCACGAACCGGATGGCGGGGACGGCGCGGCAGATTTCGGCGACGGCGTCGGGCGAAAGGCCTGCGCCGTTCGGGGGCGGGGCGTTCTGCAGCATGATCGACAGGCCCGGCACGCCCTCCGCGACCGCGGCGAAGTAGGCGGCCTGCTTCGCGGTGTCCTGCCCCGCGGCGGGCGGGGCCATGACCATGGCGGCGGCGGCCCCCGCTTCACGACCTTCCCGCGCGCGGGCGGCGGCGCGGGCAGGATCGGCGTCGGAGGCGCCGACGATGAAGGGGAGCCGGCCCGCGAGGTGGCGGCCGAGGGCGGCGACCAATCCGGCGCGCTCCTCGGGTAAAAGGGTCTCGACCTCGCTCGCCATGCCCGGAAAGACCACGCCCTGCACGCCGGCACCGACCGCGAAGTCGATCAGCCGGGGGAAGGCGGCCCCGTCCGGCGCGCCGTCCGGGCCGAAGGGGGTCGGCAGGACGGGGAAGACCCCGTGCAGCGATGCGGTCATGCGCGTCCGTTCCCCCGTCTCGCCGCGCCTTGTCTTGTCACGCGGCGCGCGGCGTCCGCAGACTGCCCCGTAAAGGCGGGCGGCGCGACCCGCCCCGGAGGAATCCCGCCCATGCGACATGCCACCCGCCGCGGCCTGCTAGCCGCCGGCGCCGCCCTCCTCGCAAAGCCCGCTCTCGCCCAGGCAAACTGGCCCGACCGGCCCGTGCGGCTCATCGTGCCCTTCCCGCCGGGCGGCGCGGCGGACCTGGTGGGCCGGATGCTCGCCGCGCATTTCGGCACGGCCTTCGGGCGGCCCTTCGTCGTGGAGAACCGGGGCGGCGCGGGGTCCTCCATCGGCGTGGACGCGCTGGCGAAAGCCGCGCCGGACGGGGCCACGATCGGGCTGATCAACATCGCAGCCAACGCCATCCTGCCGGCGGTGCGGCGCCAGCCCCTGCCCTACCGGCCCGTGGATGATTTCGCGCCCGTCGCGAACCTCGCGGTCACGCCGGCGATCGTGCTGGTGAACCCGCAGCGCCTGCCGCAGGTGCGGACCATCCAGGACCTCGTCGCTGCGGCGCGCGTGCGGCCGGAGGAGATCAACTACGGGTCGTCCGGCGTCGGCTCTTCGCTGCATCTCGGAATGGAATTGTTCATGCAGAAGGCGGGGATCCGGATGACGCATATCCCCTTCAACGGCGGCGGGCCGCTTCTCCAGGCGCTGACGGCCGGCACGATCGACGCGTCGCTCGACGTCGCCGCGACGACGGGACAACTGATCCGGGAAGGGCGCATCCGCGCGCTGGCGACCACGGCGCCGCGTCGCCTGCCCGACTACCCCGACCTGCCCGCGCTGAACGAGACCTATCCCGGCGCGGAGCTCGCGTCCTGGCACGGCTTCGCGGCCCCGACGGGAACCCCTGCGCCGGTGATCGGGCGGCTGGCCGCCGAGGCCGCACGCTTCCTCGCGCTGCCGGAGACGGCGGAACGCTACAGGGGCCTGTTCCTCGACCTGCCCGAGCATGCAAATCCCGCGGAGTTCACGGCCTTCATGCAGCGGGAGCTCGAATCGTTCCGCGCGCTGGCGCGCGAGGCGAACATCGTCGTCGATTGACGGCCGCTACCGTCCCGCACGCGGTCGCGGCACGCCGCGGAGGTGGACGAAGCGGTCGCCCTCGATGCGGTAGGCGTGGGCGCCGTTGTCGTCGTCCTCGTTCCGGAGGCCGTTCAGGATCAGCAGGCGGCTGTCCCGACGGAGCTCGACCGGCCCGCCCGGCGCCGGCTCCTCGTCGATGGGGGGTCTGAACCGTGGCGGGCAGGAAGGTGACCCGACCGTTCCGCGTGTTCACCGCCGCCCCCATGACGTACCCCGAGCCGCAGCCCCAGGTCACGACGACGTAGTGTCCCGCGAAGTTCGGGGCCTGCGCCGCCGCGTCGTGCAGCCGGGTGCGGAACATCATCTCCTGCGGCGTGCGGAGGACCACGGGCGCGTTGCGCGCCGGCGGCGTCGCGGCCGGTGGGGAAATCGGCGAAGTCCGGTACGCGGCGTGACGACGGCTGACCGGCGCGGGCGTTCCGTGCGAGGTTGTCGGGGCGTTCGAGCGGCCGGGGCGCGTCCGCGGCCCCGTTGCAGGCCTGGGCCCGCGCCGCCACCCCGGCCTGTGCGCCGGCCGGGTTCGGCAGGACGCTCGCCAGGACGAGGGCGGGGAGGATGAGAGCGCGCATGGACCGGAGCATCGTGTCGGGACGGCCGGACGGCATCGCCGCGCGCGGCCCATCACGTCTCGCGCGTCGCGCGATCCTCGCCGCCCTCCTGGCCTCGCCCGCCCGGGCGCAGGAGCCCTTCGCCGAGGCCGCGAGCCGGCGCCTCGTCCTGAACGGCACGGGCGTGCGGCGCTTCTTCGGGTTCCAGGTGTTCCGCGGATACCTCTACCTCGTTGCGCGGGAGAGCGATGCGGCGCGGATCATCGCCTCGCCGGAACCGAAACTGCTGCGGCTCGTGTATCTCCGCGACGTGGACCGGGGACGCCTCGTCTCGACCTGGGAGGAAGCCTTCGCCACCCATTGCGGCTGCGCCGTCCCGCCCGACTTCCGCGCGCGCTTCCGCGACCTGCGGGAGGGGGAGGTGGAGACTTGGCTCTTCACGCCGGCGGGCGCCGAGGTCCGCTACGGCAACGAGGCACCGGCGCGGGTGCCGGCGGCCGACGCGCCGCGGCTGCTCGCCTACTTCATCGGCGCTGACGCGCCGAGCGACGGGCTGCGGCGCGGGTTGCTGGGCCTGTCCTGAACCAACCGGGCGCGCGGCGGCGCGTTCGCCCCCGCCATGCCCGAGAGTTCCCCCGAGAGTTCCCCCGAGAATTCGGACGACCCGCGCGTGCTCTACGCCGCCGACCGTACCGTGCTGGCGGCGGAGCGCACCTACGCGGCCTGGGTGCGCACGGGCTTGGTCGCGCTGGTCGGCGGCGTCGGGGCCAAGACGACGCTCGGCGGGGTGATCCCGGAATGGCTCATCCTGTTCAACGCGACGCTCCTCGTGCTCTTCGCCGGGTTCTGCTTCGTCGCGGCAGTGTGGCGGAACCTGCATCCGGGCCATGATTCGCCGCGGCGGTCCGACGTGCGGCAGATCCCCCGCGCGCTGCTGGTCGTCGTCAATGGCGGGCTGCTGGTGGTGACGGCCGGCGTTCTGCTGGGCGTCTGGTTCGGGCGGACGGGGGCGAGTAGGCGCGGCTTGGCGTGCCGGGGATTCCGCGGCATCACCTCCCCATCTCGGGGGCGGGTGACAGGCGTGGCGGAAGCACAGGGACGTATCTGCATCGTCGGTCCGGGATCGGTCGGCGGGCTGGTTGCCGCGCGGATCGCGGCGATCAGGCCGGGGCAGGTGCGTGCGCTCGCGCGCGGGGCGACGCTGGGGGCGATCCGCCGCGACGGGCTGCGACTGGATGACGGCGACGGCCAGGTCCGCACGGTGGCGGTGGACGCGTCGGACGATCCCGCTGCCCTCGGACCGCAGGACGTGGTCTTCCTGTGCACGAAGGCCGGCGCGTTGCCCGCGCTGGCGCCCTCCCTCGCGCCGATGATCCACCGGGGCACGGTGCTCGTGCCGATGCTGAACGGCGTGCCCTGGTGGTTCTTCGCGGACTACGGCGGTGCGCTGGAGGGTCGGCGGCTGGAAGCGGTGGATCCGGGCGGCGTCGTCACGGCGCATCTGCCGCCGGGGCAGGTCGTGGGCTGCGTCGTCCACCTCGCGGCGAGCAATCCGGCCCCGGGCTTCGTCCGGCGCACGGCGGCCAACCGGCTGGTCCTCGGCACGGCGACGCCGGACGGGCCGGATGCGGGGCCGGATGCGGGGCCGGTGCGCGACCTGCTGGCACGCGCGGGGTTTGAGGCGGAGGTCGCCTCCGACCTGCGCTACGAGGTCTGGTACAAGCTCTGGGGCAACCTTTCCTTCAACCCGATCTCCGCCCTGACGCGCGCATCAGGCGACCGGATCGGGGCCGATCCGGAGGTGCGTCGCCTCTGCGGGCGGATGATGGAGGAGGCGGGGGCCGTCGCCGCGCGCTTCGGGCTGCGGATCAACTCCACCACCGAGGAGCGGCTGGCGATCGCCGCGCGCCTCGGCGCGTTCCGGACCTCCATGCTGCAGGACACGGAGGCCGGGCGGCCGCTGGAGATCGGCGCGTTGCTCGGCGCGGTCGTCGAGATCGCCGACGCCGTGGGCGAGGACGTTCCGTTCACCCGCGCCGTCTTCGGCCTGGCGCGGCTGCTGAGCGAGGGGCTGGAGCGCGGCTGATCAGCGCGAGGCCTCGAACCCGACCCGCGCCTCGTCGAGCCGCACCTCCTCCAGTCGCAGCGCGTCGCCGTCCAGCCGGAAGCGCAGCGTCGCCCAGCCGCCGGTTGCGCAGCAATTCGCGTCGCCGTCGCGCCAGAGCCGGGTGCGGGCGGTGAGGCGGCGCATGTCGTAATCCACGGGCCCGCGGAGCTCGAGCCCGGCGGGGAGGCGCGCGGCGAGGTCGGATTGCCACCCGTCCAGTCCGACGTCCCGCCAGCCGCCCGGCGTGCGGCGGTACAGGAGTTCGGCGTTGCCGCCCGTGGAACCGCCGCGGCGGCCGGGGATGAGGAGGAGCGGGCCGTCATCGCCCTCGACGAGGCGCGGTGCCTCGTAGGCTGCGCCCTCGAAGGCCCAGGCCAGGGGCGCCCAGGTTCCGTTCTGGGCGGGCGAGAGCAGGACGATTCCCGCGCGGAGGCCATCCCTCTCCGTGCGTCCGGCCTGAACCTGGAACAGCAGGCGTCCGGTGCTCCCTTCCCCGTTCAGGATCCCCGCGGCGGCGACGCGGCAGCCGGAGAGGGCGGCGGAGAAGCAGCGCGTCTCCCAATCCGCCGGGCGCGGGATGCCCGGCGGATGCGGCACGCAGGCGCGCGGGCCCTCGCGGCAGCCGGACCGCCGGCCGGCGGTCCGGACGGCGCGGTCCATGCGGGCAGCCTCAGCCATGTCCTCGGCCTCGCCGGTCAGGCGGGCGATGCGGTCGGCCTCGTCCTCCCCCGGCAGGGCGGCGAGGGCGGAGGCTGTGCGCTGCGCGGCGGTGACGTGGCGCGGGGTGACGGTCGCGAGCGCGGCGGCGGCACCGCGCAGGCCGCGTTCCGCGGCGCAGAGGTCCCGGTTCGCGCCGGGCGGGCAATCCGGGGCCTGGGCCGCGCCCGTTCCCGTGCCGGCGAGCAGGAGGATCAAGGCGAGAAGGCGCATCATCCGCACGGTTCCGGTCGTTCCGGCTCTAGGATAGGCTGGCCCTCTGCGGCACGCCTATGCCCCCGCGCGACGGACGTTCAGCCGAACATCGCGGCCACGTCGCGCTCCGACACCTCCTCCAGCCGCGCGGGCGACCAGCGCGGGGCGTTGTCCTTGTCCACGACGACGGCGCGCACGCCCTCCGCGAAGTCGGGGTGGCGCGTCACGGCGCGGGTCAGGCCGCGTTCCATCTCAAGGCAGGCCGGCAGGTCCATCGTCGCGCCGCGGCGCAGCAGTTCATGGGTGACGGCGAGGGAGGTCGGCGACATGCGCCGGATCGTCGCGGCCTGGGCGGCCGCCCATTCCGTCCCCTCCGCGTCGAGGGCGCCGAGGATTGCAGGCACGGTGACACCCGCGAAGATCCGGTCGATGGCGTCGCGGTTCGCGGTGACCGGGCCAGGCGGGACAGGGGCGGCGAGGCGGTCCACGGCGCCGGCATCGCCGTCCAGCAGCGCGGCGCGGAGTTCGGGCAGGCGGCCCTTCGGGACGAAGTGGGTCACCATGCCCGCCTCCACCGCCTCCGCCCCGCGCAGCCGCGCGCCGGTCAGCGCGAGCCACATGCCGACACCACCGGGCAGCCGCGGCAGGACGTAGGACGTGCCGACGTCCGGAAACAGCGCGATCGCCGTCTCGGGCATCGCGAGCAGCGCGGATTCCGTCACCACGCGGTGCGAGCCGTGAACCGAGACGCCGATGCCGCCGCCCATGCACACGCCGTCGATGAGCGACACCCAGGGCTTCGCGTATTCGGCGATGGCACGGTTCAGCCCGTACTCGCTCGTGAAGAAACGCTCGATCGTCGTGGCGTCGCCGGCGACCGCGGCGTCGCGTATGGCGCGCACGTCGCCGCCGGCGCAGAAGGCGCGGCCGCCCGCGCCCTCCAGCACCACCAGCGACACGGCGGGGTCGTCGCGGAAGCGCGCGGCGGCCTCGGCCATCGCGTCGATCATCGGCTGGTCCAGGGCGTTCAGGGCACGCGGGCGGTTCATGAGGATCGTGCCGGCGCGGCCTTCGATGCGCGCGACCACGCTCTGCTCCGACGAATCCATCCGCCCCTCCGGTGCTGCGCCCGCGTGGCTAGGGCAGATCGGGGCGGGGCGGAAGCGCCGTGGCCACCCCGCCGCGCGGCGACGGCAGGATGGGTCCGTACCGGCGTTGCCGCACCGCCGTTGGCCACCACCATCGCGCGCCACCGTTGCCCGGCACCGTTGACAGGCCGCGCCCGGGTCGCGAAGCCTCGCCCTTCACCGAACCGGACCGGAGGGGCAGGCAGGGCCGTGGCGCGCAGCTTCCTCGCCTTCGGGACCGAGGGGACCGTCTTCGACAAGGCGGCCCCGGCACGGTCCGCGCGCAGCGCGCCGAAGCCGCACCTGGTCCTCGAAGGCGTGGCGTTCACGCCGGCCGGCGGGCGGTGGGGCCGGGCCGCCCCGCCCGCGATCGAATGGCTGGACCTCTCGGTCGGGCGCGGGGAGATCGTGTCGCTCCTCGGCCCGGCGGGCGCGGGCAAGACGGCCTGCCTGCATCTCCTCGCGGGTTTCGTCGCGGCGGATCGCGGGCGGCTGGCGCTCGGCGGGCAGGTGCTGGGCCACCTGCCGCCGGCCGAGCGGAGCATGGGCCTGGTGCCGCGTCCCCTCGCCCTCTTTCCCCGCCTGACGGCGCTGGAGAACGCGGCCTTCCCGCTGGAAGCGCGCGGCATCGGCCGGGCCGAGCGGGAAAGGCGAGCCGCGGAGGCGCTGGCGCGGTTCGGCTTCCGCGACGCGCCGGGCGCGCGTCCCGCCGACCTGCCGGCGGAGGACGCGCTGGCGGTCGCGTCGCCCGGGCGACGGTGCACGGGCCGGAAGCCGTGCTGCTCGATGACCCGCTGGGCGGCCTGCCCGACGCGGCGGCGCGGGCGCCGGCCCTGCGGCGCGCGCTGCGTGAACTGGGCCTGACCGTCCTGCATGCCACGCGCGATCCGGCGGTGGCCTTCGCGCTGTCGGACCGCGTGGCGGTAATGGAGGCGGGCCGGGTGCGGCAGGTCGGGACGCCCCGGGCGCTCTACGACGCCCCGGCGGATGCCGTGGTCGCCGCACTGTCGGGGGAGGCGAACCTGCTGCCCGGCACCGTCTCGTCCCGCGACGACGATTCCTGCGTCCTGCGCCTCGATGGCGGGCTGGAGGCGATCGGGCAGCCGGTCGGCGACCTCGCGCCGGGGGCGCGCGCGATCCTGCTCATCCGGCCGGAGGACGTGGCCGTCGCCGCCCTCTCCGCCGAGGAGATGGGGGAGGACGCCGTGCCCGCCGTGCTGCTCGACGCGGCCTTCGCGGGTGCGGAGGCGCGGCTGCGGCTGCGGCTGGAGGACGGGACGGAGATCCTGGCGCGCCGCCCCGCGCACCTGCCGCTGCCGCAACCGGGCGGCGAGGCGGCGGTGGCCTGGGATGCCGGGACCGCGCGGGTGCTGCCGGAATGAACCGCGTCCCGCGCCGGGCCCTGCCCGCCCTCCTGCTCCCCTCCTTCGGCACGGCGGCGGGTGCCCGCGCGCAGGCGGTGCGGGACCTGACGATCGTGTCCTGGGGCGGCGCCTACCAGGAGGCGCAGCGGGAGGTGTTCTTCCGCCCCTTCCAGCAACGGGCCGGCGTCCGGCTGCTGGAGGAGACCTGGGATGGCGGTCTCGGCGCGCTCCGCACGCGGCTCGCGGCGGGCGTCGCGTCCTGGGACGTCGTGGTGGTGGAGGGCGACGAGCTCGCCCTGGGCTGCGAGGAAGGGCTGTTCGAGCGGCTCGACCCCGCGGCCTTCGGCGGCACCGATCGCTTCGTGCCCGGCGCCGTCCAGCCCTGCGGCCTGGGGGCTGCGACCTACGCCTTCACCCTGTCCTTCGACCGGGCGGCGATGCCCGGGGCGCCGGTCGGCTGGGGCGATTTCTTCGACCTCTCCCGGTTCCCCGGGCGCCGGGCCATGCGGCGTTCGGCCAAGAGCACGCTGGAGATCGCGCTGATGGGTGACGGCGTGCCGCCCGCCGCGGTGTACGGCGAACTCGCGACGGGCGCGGGAACGGACCGCGCCTTCCGGCGGCTGGAGTCCATCCGCGACTGGCTGGCATGGTGGGAGCGCGGCTCGGCGCCGCAGCGGCAACTCGCCGCGGGCGAGGTCGTCATGGCCGTCGCTTACAGCGGGCGCGTCGCCGTCGCCAACCGCGACGCGGGGCGGGACTTCGGGACGGTGTGGCGCGGGGCGATCCGGGCGATGGACTACTGGGCGCTCGCGCGCCAATCCCCGAACCGGGACCGGGCCCTGGAATTCCTGCGCTTCGCCGCAGACCCGGCTGTGCAGGCGGCGCTGCCGCCGCGCATTCCCTATGCCGTCACGGCGCGCGCGGCGCTGGAAGCGTTGCCCGCGGACCTGCGCGCCACGTTGCCGGACGCGCCGGAACGCGCGGCCGAGGGGCTGGGGATGGACGACGCGTTCTGGGCGCGGCACGGCGACCGGCTGTCCCGCCGCTTCGAGGCCTGGCTGGCGCGTTGAACCCCTCGCCGAAGCCCCTGCGAGGGCTGCTGCTGCTGCTCCCGCTGCTGGGGCTGCTGGCGGCCGGCTTCGCCTGGCCCATGGGGCGTTTCCTGTGGAACGCCGTGGCGGAGCGGGACGTCGCGGCCATCCTGCCGCGCACCACCGCGACGCTCGCGGCCTGGGACGGCCGGGGGCTGCCGGAGGACGACGCCTACGCCGCGCTGGCGGAGGACCTGCGTCTCGCCCCGATGCGCGACGGCGGGGCGGCAGCGGTCGCGCGGGCCGCACGGCGCCTGGCGGAGGCCGCACCGGAACTCCGCGCGGCCCTGCCGGAGACGGCGCGGCGGCTGTCGGACAGCCTCGTGCCGCCCGCCGCTTCGGTGCTGCTGGCCCATCCCGCCTGGGGGCGGGCGGAGTCCTGGGCGGCGATCCGCGCGGCGACGGGGCCGGCCGCGGCGGCGCACCTGCTCGCGGCGCTCGACCTGCGGCAGGGCGCGGACGGGGCGGTGCGGGCGATACCGGCCGAGGAGGCGATGCACCGTCCCTCCCTCTGGCGGACGCTGCGGCGGGCGGCGGCGGCGACGGCCCTGGCCGTGCTGCTCGGCGTGCCGCTGTCCCTGCTGATCGCGGCCGCGCCGCCCGGGATCGCCGCGGGGCTGGCTGCCCTGACCCTGCTGCCGTTCCTCGGGGGCGAGGCGGTGCGGGGCGTCGGGTGGTGGTTCATCCTCCAGGGATGGCCGAGGCTGCCGGGGGCGGGGGCGGGGGCGCTTGCGGCGGCGGCCGCCTTCCTGCCCGCGCTCGTCCTGCCCCTCGCGGCGGCGCTGCGCCGTCCCGCCGGAGGTCCGGGGCGTGGCGCGGTCGCTCGGCGCATCGGGGTGGCGGATCTTCCGCCGGGTCCTCTGGCCTTCCGCCCGGCGCGCCTTCTGGGCGGGGGCGGCCGCGGTCTTCGGGCTCTCGGCCGGGGAGTCGCTCGCGCCCTCCCTCCTCTCGTCGGCGCCGGGGCTGGCGGAGCGGATCGCGCGGCATGCCTGGGTGGCGGGCGACCCCGGGCTCTCGGCCGCGACCTCCGTGCTGCTGCTCGCCGTGCTGGCGGCCGCCGCAGGGGCGGCGTGGCTGCTCGCGGGGCGCCGGGGGGGATGAGGTGGGTCCTCGCCCTGCCCGCCCTGGCGCTGGTCCTGGCGCCGGTGGGCGGGCTGGTGGCCGCGGCGGGCCTCCCGCTTCCGGCCGAGGCCGTCGCGGCCCTCGCGCGTGGCATGGGCGTTGCCGTCGCCTCCGCCGCGCTGGCCCTGGCGGTCGGCCTGCCCGCGGGGCTGGCCTTGCGAACGGCTGGGCCTCGGGGGCGGGGGATCGTCCTCGCCCTCCTGGCGCTGCCCTGGCTCGTGCCGGCGGAGGTGCTGGCGCTGGCCGTCGCGCCCGTCGTGGGGCGCGCGGGGGGCGGTGCAGCGGGCGTGATCCTCGCTGGGGCGCTGCTGGCCGCCGGGCCGGTCACGCTGGCGGGCTGGCTCGCCATCCGCGGGGTGGCGGAGGTGGAACTCCGCGTCGCCGCCCTGGCCGGGGCAACGCCGGGGCTGATCCTGCGGCGCCTCCTCCTGCCGCGGCTGGCCCGCGGGGCCGCGATCGGCGCGGCGCTCGGCGGCGCGGCTGCAGCGGGGCAGGCGACGGTCGCGGCGCGGATCGGTCCGCCGGGCTGGCGCGGGCTGCCGGCCGCGTTGCCGGATTGGCTGCGCGATGCTGCGGGGCCGGAGGCTCTGCCGGGCGTCGCCCTCGCCGCGCTGCTCGCGCTGCTTCCGGCCGGCGTCGCTTGCCTGTGCTTCGTGCTCGCGCTGCGCCGGCGCGGGGCCGGTACCGCGGGACGGGAGCCCCACGGCCGACGCGATCCGGCGCGTCCTGAACATCCCCTGCGCCGGGCCGCGACCGCTCCTCACGGGATTGCGCGCGCCGGGAAGCATCCGAGTTGATCTGTGCCGCGTAACGAAGGCAGGCCTGTCGTCGCGGGAGACCCGGCGCGGCCCGACATGAGAGGAACCGCTCGATGACCCCCACCCCCACCCGCCGTGCCGCCCTGGGCGCCGGCGCGGCCCTCGCGGCCCTGGCCTTCGCCGAACCGCGCCGCGCCGCGGCCCAGGGCGCGGCGGCGCCGGCCCAGCAGGGACCGTTCGCGCTGCCGCCGCTGGGCTATGCCTACAACGCGATGGAGCCGCACATCGACGCGCAGACGATGGAGCTGCACCACACGCGGCATCACCAGGCCTTCATCACCAACCTGAACGCCGCGGCGCGGGAGTACCCGCAGATCGGGACGATGCCAGTGCCCGACCTGCTGTCGAAGATGGGGGAGCTGCCGGAGGCCGTGCGCGCCACCATCCGCAACTCCGGCGGCGGGCACGCGAACCACACGATGTTCTGGGAGGTGATGAATGGCCGCGGCGGCACGCCCTCCGGCGAGGTCGCGACGGCGATCCAGAACGACCTCGGCGGCTTCGACAAGATGAAGACGGACTTCAACGCGGCGGGCGCGCGGGTCTTCGGATCGGGCTGGGTGTTCGTGACGGTCGGGCGCGACGGCAAGCTCGCGATCGCGACGCGGCCGAACCAGGACAACCCGCTGTTCGACGGGACGCGCGTGCTGTTCGGCAACGACGTGTGGGAACACGCCTACTACCTGAAGTACCAGAACCGGCGTCCGGAATACCTCGCGAACTGGTGGAACGTCGTGAACTGGGAGAAGGTCGGGCAGCGCTACGCCGCGGCGAAGGCGGGGACGCTCGGGGTCTGATACGAGGCCGCGTTGATCCTGACGCGGTCCGTGGTGCGCCGGGTGGCTCCGGGAGGAGGGCAACGCCCTCCACCCGGGACATCCGGCGCACCACGCACTGGATTGGGACCGACGCGGGCCAGCATGACGGGGCGGGCTTCGCCTTCCCCGGCGCCGATCCCGCCTACCGCCGCTGGGCCGGCGGCATCGCGCCGAGTGCGCGGCCCATCTGCTGCATGTCCATCTGCTGGTATCCCGCCGGCACGCGGAACCGCGACGCGTCCTGCGCCGCGTAGGTCACGCGCGTGGCCTCCATCCCCTCCCCGCGCTCGTTGGCGGAGCGCAGCATGACGCCGTCATCCGTCAGGCAGGAGGTGCCGCGCTGCCCCTCGCTCTCCCAGCGCCAGTTCGTGCAGCGCACGCCGGCGATGGTCGCGGTGTCCGCGCGCGTCATCCGCGCGTTCTCCGCGAGACGCAGGCCACGCGCGAGGTCCGCCCCGCCGGGGTTGGTCATGACGGCCCGCAGGTTCTCCATGACGACGTCGGACCGGCCGGTGGCGAGGTCGGTCAGGCCCCAGGCGTTCATGCCGGGGATCACGGCGCTCATGTCCACCCGCAGCTTCCGCTCGGCGGCGAGGTAGGCCATGCCGATCTCCGGCGGGGCCCCGCCGCCCTGCGCGCCCCCTGCGGCGGCGCCGCGCCGAGCAGGCGGTAGTTCAGCACGACGTCGCGCGTCGGGAAGATGTTGGCGGGCCGCTCCTGCGCCATGGCCGGCGCGGCGGCGGCGAGGGTGAGCGCGGCGGCGAGCGCGGCGCGGGTGAAGCTCTGCATCGGCGATGCCTTTCGTCGGATCCCGTCTTGGTCGGGAGAGCATGCATCCCAAACCAGCGAACCAGATCAGGGGGAGAAAACAAACTTGCTCTGCGGCCACAAATGGCCCGCCGCGAGACGACTGGGGAGAGAGGGAACGACTGCCTGCTTGCCGACGCAAGCCGGGCGTTGTCACGCCTGTGTCAGCCAGGTCACCTCGGTGGAAGCCGAAAAGCGGAGCGACCTGCCACAGGAGAGCCGAAAGGAATCTCACGTGCCGTGGACACCTCCAGGAATGCCTAGCCTGGACGAGGACGCCGTCGTGTTCGACGCTGCATCAGTCAGAGGATACCGTGGAGACGGCGGACGCATGCGCCAGGCCCGTGACCTTTTCCAGAAGAGCTGCCCACCCGAACTGCACGCGGCCTGGGAAAGACTTGGCGGGTTCATAGGCGAGTACAGTTACGGGCCCATCAAGGTGACCGGTCTGGCTCCGGCTCTCGCGGCCGAGAATATCTTTACCATCGGCCGGTTCTGCTCGATCTCGAACGGGGTGACACTGTTCCTCTGCCACGACCACAATACCAAGTTCGTCACCACCTATCCGTTCAACGTACTGTTTGGGCGTGAATGGCCGGAGGTCCGCAAGCTTGGGGGACACCCGCGTTCCCGCGGCCCCATCCACATCGGGAACGACGTCTGGCTCGCCTCGGAAGTGTCGATCCTTTCTGGTGTGAGGATCGGGGACGGCGCGGTGATCGGGCACCGATCCGTCGTCACGCGTGATGTTGGGCCCTACGAAATCTGGGCTGGGCAGCCCGCTCGCAAGATCAGGAATCGTTTCGACGAGAAGGCTCGTGCAGCACTCCTACGCATCAAGTGGTGGGACCTGCCGATCGAGGACATTCGCCCGCTCGCGCCGCTGCTGATGAGCGAGGACCCGCAACCTCTCATCACCGCCGTTCGTACGCTGTTGCGCGAGTGGCGGCTGAAGCGCGACGACGATGCCGCCGTGCCTGCGGAACCGACTTCCGACGATGCGGGGCGGAACGCATGACCGCTGACCCCGGGCACATCGCGCAAGGCCCCGGCGGCCGATCCCTCGCCGCCATGGCCCGGTCTCGGCCCGCCGATTGTACCTTCCAAACTTCGCCGGCGCGGATCGCCATCCCTCACCGGGTTCTGCGTTTCAGCGTGGCTGAGTGCGTCCCCGCGGCGGCACGGCCTCCCTCACCTGGTAGCCGGACGGCACGCGGACGCGCGGGGTCCTGCGGCGCGAGGCTGATCTCCGTCGCCTCGGCGCGGATGGTCTGCTCGCCGATCGTTGCCTCCATCCGCAGAGGCAGGCCCTCGGGCGTGACGCAGAAGCGGCCGTTGCCCTCGGCGCTGCGATAGGCCCAGGTGGTGCAGGGGGTCCCGGCGATCCGCTCCTCCCGCCCGCGGGTCAGGGCGGCGTGCTCGGCCGGTTCGAACTGCGCCATCATCGCGGGATTGAGCGGCACGCGCAGGGCGGTGCGCGATCCGTCGTCGATGCGCACGCCGACGTTCGTGGCGCGCTCGATGACCGTCCAGGCGCCGGGCGCGGTGTCCATCCGCTGCTTCCGCTCCGCCGCGAGGTAGGCGATGCGGAGCACGTCGCCGTCCGTGCCGGCCGTCGCGGGGCTGCTGACGCGGTAGGTCACGGCGGCGTCGCGCGTGGGGAAGAAGCGAGGACGCTGGTCCTGTGCGGCGGCAGGGACGGCCAACAGGAGCAGGACGGCGACGACGGCGCGCACGGCGGTCAGTCCTCCGCGGCGCGCAGCACGTCGCGCTTGCCGACGTGGTTCGCCGGCCCGACGATCCCGTCCTTCTCCATCTGCTCGATCAGCTTGGCCGCGCGGTTGTACCCGATGTTGAGGTGCCGCTGGACGAAGGAGGTGCTGGCCTTGCCCTCCCGCGACACCAGCGCGACCGCCTGTTCGTAGAGCCCGCGCTCGCCCATGCCCTCGCCGCCGAAGGCCTGCATGACCGGGCCGGAATCGCCGCCGTCGTCGTCGACCTCCGTCACCTCGTCCACGTAGTTCGGCTCGCCCTGCTCCCGCAGGAAGTTCACGACGTGCTCGACCTCCTCGTCCGACACGAAGGGGCCGTGCACGCGGTTCACGCGCCCGCCGCCGGCCATGTGCAGCATGTCGCCCTGGCCCAGCAGCTGCTCCGCCCCCTGCTCTCCGAGGATCGTGCGGCTGTCGATCTTCGACGTGACGGCGAAGGAAATGCGGGTCGGGAAGTTCGCCTTGATCGTGCCGGTGATGACGTCCACCGAGGGACGCTGCGTCGCCATGATCACGTGGATGCCAGCCGCGCGCGCCATCTGCGCGAGGCGCTGCACCGCCGCCTCGATCTCCTTGCCCGCCACGATCATCAGGTCCGCCATCTCGTCGATGACGACGACGATCATCGGCAGCGGCTCCAGCGCCAGCGGCTGGTCCTCGAAGACGGGCTTGCCCGTCTCCGGGTCGAAGCCGGTCTGCACGCGCCGCGACAGGACCTCGCCCTTCTGCCGGGCGGCGACCACGCGCTCGTTGTAACCGCCGATGTTGCGGACGCCGAGCTGGGACATCGCGCGGTAGCGGCGCTCCATCTCCCGCACCGTCCACTTCAGCGCGCCGATCGCCTTCGGCGGCTCCGTCACCACGGGCGCCAGCAGGTGCGGGATGCGGTCATAGACCGACAGTTCCAGCATCTTCGGATCGATCATGATGAAGCGGCACTCCTCCGGCCCGAAACGGTAGAGGAGGGAGAGGATCATCGTGTTGATCCCCACCGACTTGCCCGATCCGGTGGTGCCCGCGATCAGAAGGTGCGGCATCTTCGCCAGGTCCGCGAAGACCGGCCCGCCGCCAATGTCCTTGCCCAGCGCCAGCGGCAGCTTGTGGGTATTCCGCGCCCAATCGTCGGACCCCATCATCTCGGAGAAGTAGACCATCTCCCGCTTCGCGTTCGGCAGCTCGATGCCGATGACGTTGCGGCCGGGCACGACGGCGATGCGCACCGCCATGACGGACATGGACCGCGCGATGTCGTCGGCCAGCCCGATGACCCGCGCCGACTTCGTTCCCGGTGCCGGCTCCAGCTCGTACAAGGTCACGACCGGCCCCGGCCGGATCTCCGCGATCCGCCCGCGCACGCCGTAATCCTCCAGCACCGACTCCAGCAGCCGTGCATTGGCCTGAAGGCTTTCCTCCGACGGCCCGGAATCCCGACGCGGCGGCGCGGGGTTGAGGAGGGCGAGCGGCGGCAGCCGGAAGCCCTCGGCCTGGAGGTCAAGGGCCGGCTGCTCCGGCGCACGCGCCGGCTTCTTCGCGACCACGGGCTTCGCCACGCGCGGCGCGATGGGGGAGGGGATCGGCGGCAATTCGGGTTCGGCCGCCGGGCGCGGCGCCTCCCGCACCACCGGCGCGCGCACTTCTTGCGCGTCTGCCGCGCGGTCGGCGTTGCGCAGCAGCGTCGCCAGTTCCGGCGAGGGTTCCGCGCGACGCCGGAACAGCCCGCCGACGGACCCCGCGGTGCGCGACAGGATGCCGGGCGTGCGCCCATCCTCGCGCCGCGATCGCAGGCGCTCCCGCCGGGCCGCGCGCCGTTCCCGTGCCGCCCGCAGCCGCCCGAACAATCCTACGCCCCCCGTCGCCGCCACGCGCCCGGCCCGCCGCCAGGACGCCAACGGCACGGCGAGCGCGACGTAGCAGGCCAGCGCCGACAGCCCCGCCAAGGCCAGGTTGGCCGTCAGCGTGCCGAGCGGCCCGAAGACCTTCGCCGCGGATTCCTCCAGCACGCCGCGCATCAGCGGCCCCATCGCCCCGCCCGGATTGGCCCCTGGCGTCAGCGGCGGCAGCGGCGCCGCGGCCAGCGCCGCCGCCAGCAGCGGCAGCCCCGCCAGCACCGCCGCCAGCCGCAGCGGGAAGGGCGAGAGCCCCCGATGCGTCGCGAGGCGCAGCGCCCAGGTCAGCAGGCAGGCCGCCGGCAGCAGGCCCGCCCAGCCAAAGCCCTGGAGCAGGGCATCCGACACGATGGCCCCGAAGGGCCCCGCGAGGTTCGTCGGCCGGTTCGCGGTGGCCGTGGACAGAGACGGATCGGCCGGGTTGTAGGTCGCGAGAGCGACGACGACGGCGAGCCCCAGCAGGCCCAGGACCATCCCCACCATCTCCGCCCCGCGCCGTCGCATGGCGGCGCGGACGGCGGGCGACGCGAATCGGGACGCGACGGATTCGCGCGCCGACGGCCCGCGTGATGGCTCGGCGACGGCGGCGGTGGCGCGCGGCATCCCTCTAGATCCCCCCTGAAGTCCCCTGGGCGGACGCGACCCCCCGGTTCACGCCCGATGCAAGGTTTATAGCCTAAGTCCTTGGCGTGCGCGCCACACCCGTCCCGGATCGTCGGGGCGCTCGATGCGGTCGCGGCGTGCGCACGGCCGTCGCCGGCGGCGACCGACCGGACCGCGGGCCGCGTCCCCCGGGGTGCCCGGCGCAGCGAGGGCCGCGCGCGGCAGCCCGCAGGTGCCCGCCTTGCACCCTGCGCGGGCTCGACGACGCCAGGACGCGGCGCAGGTCGTCGCGCGGGCAGGCCCGTGCCCGTCCAGACGGTCGGATCGTCCGGTCATCCCGCGTAGCGCGCGACGGGCACGCCCGCGACGCCCAGGTCAACCTCGACGATGCGCCCGTCATCCGGCCCGGCCTGGGTCGGATCGCGAATAAGGCTGGTCACGTAGCAGGTCCGCAGCCCCGGCCCGGCGAAGCACGGCATGGTCGGCCACTTCACGGGCAGCGGCACCACCCGGTCCAGCGTCCCGTCCGGCAGCCACCGGTTCAGCACGCCCGCGGAGACCCCAGCCGACCAGTACCCGCCCTCCACGTCGCAGGCCGCGCCGTCCGGGCGCCCCTGCGCCTCCGACACGGTCGCGACCAGGCGCCGGTTCGTCACCGCGCCGACGCGCCGGTCCCAGTCGCCGATCCAGATCACCCCGCCCCGGCTGTCGGAATGCCACACCGTCCGCCCGTCCGGCCCCCAGGCCAGCCCGTTCGAGACGATCAGCGCGTCGAGAAGCCGCTCCGCCGTCCCGTTGGGGTGCAGCACGTGCAGCCCGCCGGTCATCGTCTTGTCCGGCTGGTCGTTCATGGAGCCCACGACGAAGCGCCCCTCCGGCGAGACCTTGCCGTCGTTCAGCCGGTTCATCGGCCGGTCCGGCTCCGGGTTCACGATGAAGGTGACCTCCCCGCTCTCCGGGTGGAAGCGGTGCAGGCCGGAGCGCAGGGCCAGCACGATGTGGTCCCCCCGCGTCAGCGCGATGGAGCCGCAGGCTTCCGGCAAGGGCCAGGTCCGCGTCTCGTTCGTCGCGGGGTTCGTGCGGTGCAGTGCGGGGGCGGGGATGTCCACCCACCAAAGCACGCCGGCCCGGGCGTCCCAGACGGGAGATTCGCCGACCTTCGCATGGGGGGTCGGCAGCACTCGGGTCTTCACATCTTGCATTTTATAAAATCCTTCGTCACCCTGCACGGCATCATGCCGCCAGACGCGAGTCCATCCACCCCCGCCTATGCCCGGATGCGGGACGTCCTGCGGGCCGAGATCCTGGATGGTGGGTGGCAGCCCGGTGAGCATCGAACCCTGTCCGCCCTCGCCGGCCGCTACCGCGTCTCGATCTCACCCGTCCGGGAAGCCCTTTTGGGGCTGGAGGGCGAGGGCCTGGTCGAGATGCGACAGCACCGCGGTGCCGTCGTCCCGATCCTCGACGCAGCGATGCTGGAAGGCCTTTACGACCTTCGCGGCGCCCTCCAATCCCTCCTCGCCCGCCGCACGGCGGAACGCGCGGCGCCAGAGGTGCTGGCCATCCTGACCGAGGCCGATGCGGGCTACCGGGACGCCGCCCGCCGCGGGGATGCCGAGGCCGCCATCCGCCACAACGACACCTTCCACGAGGCGATCGAGCTCGGTGCCGGCAACGCCCAGGCCAGCGCCGTCTATCGCGCGCGCTCGGCTTTCGTGAACACCGCGCGCCTACGCCTGGGTTTCGGCCCGAACCGCATGGAGGAGGCCGCCGAACAGCACGGCGCGATCCTGCACGCGATCGCGGCCCGGGACGCGGAGGGCGCCGCCGCCGCGGCCTTCGCGCACGCCATGGCGGCCAAGCGCGACCTCATCGCGCGACTGAACGACGAGAAGGCAAGGGAAGGAAACGATACATGACCGGGATCACCCGGCGGGCTGCCCTCGCGCTGCCCGCCCTGCTGCCCATGGCGGCACGCGCGCAGGGAAGCGGCTGGCGCCCCGATAAGCCCATGCGCCTGATCGTCGGCTTCGCGGCCGGCGGCTCCGCCGACTTCGCCGCGCGCGTCGTGGGCATGGAGATGTCCCACCTCCTCGGCCAGCAGGTCGTCATCGAGAACCGCACCGGCGCCTCCGGCAACCTCGCGACGCAGGCCGTCACCTCCTCCCCGGCCGACGGCGCGACCATCGGCCTCGCCGGGCTGCAGCTCGCGGTGAACCCCGCACTGATCGCGCGCCTGGGCTACGACCCCGCGACGGACCTTCAGATGGTCAGCCAGATCACCGCCGTCCCGGTCCGCGTCTTCGCTTCCGCGAAATCCGGCATCCGCACGCTGCCCGAGTTGGTCGAACGATCGAAGCGGGACGACGGCCCGCTGATCGCCTGCGGCGGCTACGGTACCTCCTCCTTCATCGGGCCGGAGAAGCTGATCCGCGCCGCGGGCGGGCGCTACCAGCCCGTGCTGTTCCGCGGCGGCGCGCCGGCCTTCCAGGCCGTGCTGTCCGGCGACTGCGACGCAATGGTGGACATCGCCGCGTCCTATCACATCCCCGCCGCGCAGCAGGGCCAGATCCGGATACTGACGGTGCTGCAGGACACGCGCGAAGCGGCGCTCCCCGACGTGCCCGCCGTGTCGGAATTCGGCCTCGGCCCCGACGTACAGTTCCGCTCCTGGCAGGGCCTCTTCGTCCGCGCCGGAACGCCGGCGCCGGTCGTCGAAGCCCTGCACGCCGCGACGCAGACGACGCTCCGCACCCCCGACCTGGTCCGCCGCTTCAACGAAGTCGGCGTGGAAGCCGCCGGCAGCGCCAGCCCCGCCGCCTTCCAGTCGTTCTACATCTCGGAGATGCGCCGGTGGACCGAGGTCATCCGCACCGCCGGCATCCGGCCGGAGTAGCGCGCATGACCCCGCGCGTCCTCCCCGGCCGCCGCACCGTGCTTGCCGCCGTCCTCGCCGCGCCCGCCGTCGCGCGGGCCCAGGCCGCCTTTACGCGGCCCATGACGCTCATCGTCGGCTTCGCGCCGGGCGGCAGCATCGACTACGTCGCCCGCCTCGTCGCGCGCGAACTCGGCCCGATGCTCGGCCAGACCATCACCGTGGACAACCGCCCCGGCGCCGGCGGAAACCTCGCGACACAGGCCATGCTGCGCGCCCCGCCGGACGGCCACACGCTGGGCTTCGCGGGGATCAACCTCGCGACCAATCCCGCGATGATGAACATGGGCTACGACCCGCGTACCGACCTCCGCATGCTCGGCCAGATCGACGCGCTGCCGGTCATCCTCATCACCGGCACGCGCTCCGGCTACACCAACCTCCAGCAACTCGTCGAAGCGGGCCGCCGCACCGAACTGCCCTTCGGCTCCGGCGGCGTCGGCACGTCGTCGCATCTCGGCGTCGCCCTCCTCGCGAAGGCCACGGGCGTGAACTTCACGCATGTCGTCTTCCGCGGCGGCGCCCCCGCCGTGCAGGCCCTCATCGCCGGCGACACCGCCGCGATGTTCGAGCCCATGGCCCCCTACCACATCGAGATGTCGCAGGCCGGCCAGCTCCGCATCCTCGTCACGTTGCAGGACAAGCCCATCCCTGCCCTGCCGGAGGTCCCGACCGTCGCCTCCGCCGGCTACGGGCCAGAACTGATGTTCCAGTCCTGGCACGGACTCATGGTCCGCAACGGCACGCCGGAGCCGATCGTCACCGCGCTGCACGCCGCCCTCACCCGCGCGGTGCAAAGTCCGGCGGTCAGCGACGCCCTCCGCCGCAACGCCATGGAACCGGTGACGAGCCCCGACCCCGCCACCTTCCAGGCCTTCTACCTCTCCGAACTCGACCGCTGGTCCGCGGTCATCCGTGAAGCGGGAATCTCCATCCAATGAACGCCAGCAGCCCCCGCATCACGGGCATCCGCACCTTCCTCATGCAGGCCGGTCCCCTCGGCGCCTCCGCCTGGGGCGAGGTGAAGACGAGCATCACGACGAAGACCCGCAACTGGCTTTTCGTGAAGGTGGACACGGATGCCGGCATCAGCGGGGTCGGCGAGGGCAGCGGCTGGCCCCGCGTCGTCCGCACCGCCGTCGAGGACATGGCCCACGTCGTCATCGGCGAGGACGCCTTCGACATCGAACGCCTGTGGCAGAAGATGCACGTCGCCATGATGGGCCACGGCAACAGCGGCGTCGTGGGACAGGGCGCGATCGGCGCGATCGACATGGCGCTGTGGGACATCAAGGGGAAGGCGCTGGGCGTGCCCGTCTGGCAGCTGCTTGGCGGCCGGGTGCGGGACCGCGTTCGCGCCTACGCCCATGCCTCGACGCCCGAAGCAGCGCGCGACGCCGTTGCCCGCGGCTACACCGCGATCAAGACCGGCGGCGTGAAGAACCCGGTCGAGAAGGCCCACGCCATCCGCGACGCCGTCGGCGCCGACGTTGACCTGATGGTGGACCTGCACGGCCCGCCCTGGCTGCAGGCCGCCGACGCCATCGCCTATGCGAAGGCCCTCGAACCCCTCGCCCCGCTCTTCGTCGAGGAACCGGTGGCACCCGAGGACATCGAGGGCTACCGGAACTTCCGCCGCAAGGTGGACGTCCCGCTCGCCTCCGGCGAACGCCACGGCGGCCTGTGGGACATCGCGCCCCTGTTCTCAGAGGGCCTGATCGACGTCGCGCAGCCCGATACGGGACGCGCCGGTGGCATCACCGGCCTGCGGAAGATCGCGACGGTGGCGGAGGCCCGCTTCTGCACCATCGCCCCCCATGCCGGCTCGCTCGGCCCCGTGGCGGAGTTCGCCTCCCTCCACCTGCTCGCCGCCATCCCGAACGCGCTGATCCAGGAGAAGATGGACCCGGACTGGCCGGGCCGCGCGCAGACCGTGACCGCCATGCCCGAGCTCCGCGACGGCTACCTGATGGTCCCCGACGGCCCCGGCCTCGGCGTGGACATCGACGAGGCCTTCGTCACCGCCCACCCCTCCGAGCGGAACGTCGGCCTGCCCAGCGGCGGCTGGCCCGCCGGCACGGAAGGCGCGACGCTCTACGCCCAGCCCCGCCACGCCCGCCAGGTCGCCTTGCGGACGGGCCGGGGCTGAGGCCCCTCAACGGGCGAGGTGGATCGGCCAGTCGAAGGCGTATTCCAGGACGACGAAGGCCGCGGTGATTGCGACTGCGACGAAGAAGGCGGTCCGGGACCGTGTCGAAGGCGGAGTCACGGCGCTGCGCGGGGCGGTGGACGGCATGGTGACCTCCCGGAGCTGACGCTGCCCGGAATGCAGCCGGGCAGCCCAGAGATTACACGCCGTTCATCGTCCCGTCATTCACGGAAGTGCCTGTCACAGCTTCCCGGGACGCGGCACGGTGAGACAGCACGCCGGCCGTCAGAAGGACGGCGAGGAACCCTACGGTGAGGGAAGCGTGGATCAGCCCCGGATCTCCAGGAGGCCCCGGCGTTTGCACGCCTCCTCCGGGGGCGACACGACGCCGGCAGACTACTCCCGAGAACCGACGCCGCGCAGCAGGCCATCCGGTCCTGACGCCCCTGCTGGACGAAGCCCGTGATCACCTCCAAGCATCATGCGAACGTCGACCGGCAGGACTCCCCCTCCACCGCCGCCAAGGAACGGCCGAGCAGATCGGCTTGAGTCCGAAGCCGTTCGAGGATGACGGCCAGCTTCGGCGCGAACATCGCGGGCTCCCGCAGCAGCCCTTCCGCCTCCCCCGCCTCGATCAGGAAGGAGAGATCGAAGACGTCGCGGGCGTGAAGTCCTTGGCGCGGTAGAAGACCTTCTTCGCCAGGATCTCGAGCGGCATCTCGACCATGACGGGAGGGTCCGCGACGACCTCGGGGAGTGCATGCGGCTTCGTCAGGCGAGAGGCAACGATGAAGTTGATCTCACCCTCCGGCAGGACAATATTCACGAAATTCGACTGCGCGACTTAGGACGCCGGGTCGGCCCGTCACGCTGCCTCCGGTTTGAGCCGCGGGGAGAGGGCACCGAGGACCTGCGGGTCCGTCAAGAAGATGACGATGTCCTTGCTCGGCCGATGCCTGAACCGGCCGTACAACATGGTTCCGCCGCCGAAGGTCCAGCCCAGCCTGCCGCCGGTTAGCCCCTCGGCCTCCGCGATGATGCGGAGCGCGGCTTCGAACAGCGTCAGCCACGCAGCCAGCGGCTGATCCTCGGGGACGCACCGACGGTGGGCGCCACCTCCGCCAGTCGCCCGACGAGGGCATCGCGGGGCGGGCCGGGGTTTCGAAGACGACGGAGGCGATCATTTCGATCGGCGCCTCGGTCAGGGCGCGATGGAGGTGCGGCCAGTCGGCATCGGGCACCTGCCCCGACTCCAGCGCCGCGCGCTGGAAATTGCCCGTGATCGGGTCGCGGAACGGGACACTGGCGAGGCTCGCGAGGGCATCGTGAGCACGCATGGCCGGTTGAGCATAGACCCGCGCGTGTTCCGTTCCATCACCGGCGGGGATGTCCTGCTGTCAGCCGTCCAAAACAAGGAGGCTTACGGCGATGCCGATGGGGCACAACGCGACGAAGATGCCGCCCTTGACGGATTCGGCACCGGCGCTCAGAGCGCCCGGCCTCCCCGGCGGGTGACTGACCTGGATGGTTGTGCCGAGGCCTGGCAGGTGCTCGCCACCCCACCTGGGGGTCGCGAAGTCGGGGTAGCCCGCCTCCCCCGATGTACACGCTCACCGACATGTCGTCCGGGCTCTGGCCGACCACTGTGGCCGGTCGCGAAACCCAGTGTCGGCGTCGCCAAGTCGCGACGAGGCAGGCGATACCCAGGATCAGCACCAGCAATCCAAAGGCAACGCGTTCCGTCACGTCAAACGAAGCGCGCCAGCACCACCACCGCGACGACCATCTGCACGACGTTCACGATGACCGACCCGCGGTGCCCCTGGTTGAACCGCACCCGAGCCTCCGCGTCCCCCGCCTGCGCCGCGTCGGACCAGCGGTTGATCTGCCGCATCAGCCCTTGCCGCAGCCACACGGTCACCGCCGCGACGACCAGCATCGCCGCCGCATCGGGCCAACGCACGAAGAGCAGCGCCAGCCCCGCAACCGCCGAGGTCGCGAGGACGTAGAGGTAGTACACTGGGAACACCTTTCGGATGAACGGCCCGGAGACGCTCCCCGGAAGGTGCGCGAACACGACGGGCGCGAGGCCCGCCGCGAAGTAAACCATGCCCCCGAGGAGGAGGGCGGTCGCGAGAAGGGCGACCGTTTCCATCAAAGGGGCTCCACCATCAGTAGCGGTACTGCTCGGCCTTGAAGGGACCCGCAGGCGGCACGCCGATATAGGCGGCCTGCGCCGCGTTCAGCGTCGTCAGCGTCGCGCCGACCTTCGCCAGATGCAGCGTCGCCACCTTCTCATCGAGGTGCTTCGGCAGCGTATAGACCTGGTTCCCGTAGGCCTTGCCGTTGGTCCACAGCTCGATCTGCGCCAGCGTCTGGTTCGTGAAGGATGCGGACATGACGAAGGACGGATGCCCCGTGGCGTTCCCCAGATTCACCAGCCGCCCCTCGGACAGCAGGATCAGGCGCTTGCCGTCGGGGAACTCGATCTCGTCCACCTGCGGCTTCACGTTGTCCCACTTGTAGTTGCGCAGGGACGACACCTGGATCTCGCTGTCGAAGTGCCCGATGTTGCACACGATCGCGCGGTGCTTCATCGCCCGCATGTGCTCGAGCGTGATGACGTCGAGGTTGCCGGTGGCGGTGACGAAGATGTCGGCCTGCGGCGCCGCCTGCTCCATCGTGACGACCTGGTAACCCTCCATCGCCGCCTGCAGCGCGCAGATCGGATCGACCTCCGACACCATCACCCGGCAGCCCGCGTTGCGCAGCGACGCGGCGGAGCCCTTGCCCACGTCGCCGAAGCCGCAGACCATCGCGACCTTGCCGGCCATCATCACGTCGGTGCCGCGGCGGATCGCGTCCACCAGCGACTCGCGGCAGCCGTAGAGGTTGTCGAACTTCGACTTCGTCACGGAGTCATTCACGTTGATCGCGGGGAAGAGCAGCCGCCCCTCCTTCGCCATGACGTAGAGGCGGTGCACGCCCGTCGTCGTCTCCTCCGACACGCCCTTGATGGAATCGGCGAGGCGCCGGAACCAGCCGGGCTTCTTCTTCAGCGTGTCCTCGATGAGGGCGTAGAAAACCTCCTCCTCCTCGTTCGAGGCGGTCTTGAGGAAGGCCGTGTCGCCCTGCTCCGCCCGCAGGCCGTGGTGGACAAGCATCGTCATGTCGCCACCATCGTCCAGCAGCACGTTCGGCTCACCGCCATCCGCCCATTCCAGCGTGCGGCGGACGTATTCCCAGTATTCTGGCAGCGTCTCGCCCTTCACCGCGAAGACCGGCGTGCCGGTCTGCGCGATGGCGGCGGCGGCATGGTCCTGCGTCGAGAAGATGTTGCACGACGACCAGCGGACATCGGCGCCGAGCGCCTGCAGCGTCTCGATCAGCACCGCCGTCTGGATCGTCATGTGCAGGCAGCCCGCGATCCGCGCGCCCTTCAGCGGCTGGGACGGCCCGTATTCCGCGCGCACGGCCATGAGGCCGGGCATCTCGTCCTGGGCCATCGCGATCTCCTTGCGGCCCCAGGCGGCAAGGGAAAGGTCGCGAACGACGTAGTCGGTCTTCAAGGGCAGGGCGTCAGGCACGGGCGGGTCTCCGGAAAGGCCGCCGCCGGTAGCACGGCTCACCCGGGGCGCCAAGATCAATCACACAGACATAAGGATATCCTTATGTCGTGGCCCGCTCCGCCGCCCGCGCGGCCCGCCGGTTCGCCTTCTCCTCCGCGCAGTCCGCAGCCTGGGACAGGTTGGCCCGGGCCTCGCAGCGGTCCCGGATCTCCTGAAGCTCCTCCTCCGTCAGCCTTTCGATTCCGATATAGGCGTTCGCCGCCGCGGAAGTGCGGATCAGCTCGTCCAGCTTCGCCTGGATCGCCGCCCCGTCCCGGTTCTGCGTGTTCTGGATCAGGAACACCATCAGGAACGTCACGATCGTCGTCCCCGTGTTGATCACGAGCTGCCAGTTCTCGGAAAACCCGAAGAACGGTCCGCTCAGCGCCCAGGCCAGGACCATGGCGACGCAAAGCATGAAGGTGACCGGCTTTCCCGTCGCATGCGACACCCAGTTCGCGGCCTTGTTGAAGGTGCGCGTGAAGGCCGACGGAACGCGGTGGGAATCCTCGGACATGGGTCGTTCGCTCAACTGCCGCAACGAAAACGGAGGCAGGGGCGCGAGCGTTGCGCTAACCTGGGTTAAGTCTCCGTCATCTCGTTTCCCGAGCAGTACGGTCGGATATCATGACCGCTCCCCCGGCACGAAGGCCTCGACCAGCTCGGCGATCCGCTTCGGATCGCTCTGCTCCATCACCCGCCGCGCCAGGCGCGCGCAGTCGTCCACGTTCAGCGTCCGCACCATCTGCTTCACCCGCGGGATGGAGGCCGCCGACATCGACAGCGACCGGATGCCCAGCCCCAGCAGCAGTGGCACGAACTTCGCGTTCCCCGCCATCTCCCCGCAGACGGACACTGGCATCCGCAGCCGCAATGCGGCCTCCGTCGCGAATTGGATCAGCCGCAGCACGGCGGGATGCAGCGGGTCGTAGAGGTGCGCGACATCCGCCTCAGCCCGGTCCACCGCCAGCGTGTACATCGCGAGATCATTCGTCCCGATCGCGAAGAAATCGGCTTCCAGCGCGATGGCATCCGCCGCCAGCGCCGCCCCCGGCGTCTCGATCATGGCGCCGAGTGCCGGCAGCTTGTCGGGCAGCCGGTCCCCGCGGCGCCGAAGCCGCTTCGCGACGCGGTCGTAGATCTCGCGCGCCGCGCGCACCTCCTCGGGGATCGTCACCATCGGCAGCAGCACGCGGATGGGCCCGAGATGAGCGCAGCGCAGGATCGCCGCGAACTGCACGTCCAGCAGCTCGGGCCGCCGCAGCAGCATCCGGATGCCGCGCAGGCCAAGGGCGGGGTTCGGCCCGGCATGGAAGGGTTCCTCCCCCTCCGCCAGCGCCTCCATGTCCTTCTCGCCGCCCCAGTCCAGCACGCGGATCGTCGTGCCCGCGCCGTCCATCGCCTCGACGATCTGGCGGTAGGCGATGTGGTGCGCGTCCTCGTCCGGAAGCGTGCGGCGGTTCATGAACAGGAACTCGGTGCGCAGCAGCCCGATCCCCTGCGCCCCGGCCTGGGCGATCAGCGGCAGCTCGGCGGGGATCTCCAGGTTGGCCTGGAGCTCCATCTCCTCCCCGTCCGTCGTGACCGCCGGCAGGCGCCGCAGTTTTCCGAGACGCGTCCGCTCCTTCGCATAGGCCACGATGGCGTCGCGCCCGGCCGCGATCGCGGCCTCCCCGGGCCGCAGCACGATCGTCCCGGCGGCGCCGTCCAGCACCGCCGTGTCGCCGCGCCCCACCGCGCTCGTCAGCCCAGGCAGGGCGAGGACGCTCGGGATGCCCAGGGCGCGCAGCAAGATGGCCGTATGACCGTCTGCCCCGCCTTCCTCCGTCGCGACCCCCGCGATCCGCCCGGGATCGAGCAGCGCCGCATCCGCCGGCGTCATCTCCTCCGCGACGAGGATCGCGCCCGCCGGCACGTCCTTGAAGGACCGGAAACCCGATTCCGTCAGGTTCCGCGTCAGCCGCCGCGCGATCTCCCGCACCTCGCCGGCGCGGCGCCGCAGCCCCGCCTTGTCGTCGTCCCGCGCCGCGAGGATCAGTTCCGCGATCGCGTCGGCCTCATCCAGCACCGCCGTCTCGGCCGACAGCAACTCCGTCTCGATCCGCTTCCGCGCGCCGCGGATCAGCCGCGAATCCGTCAGCATCAGCGCGTAGGCGTCGAGCAGCGGCTCGAGTTCCTCCTGCGCCTCCTCCGGCAACACCGCCAGGCGCGCCTTCAACTTCGAAACCTGCTTGCGCGACGTGGCGACCGCAGCGCCGAGCCGCACGCGCTCCGCCTCCACCGCCTCGGCGGTAATGCTCCGGCGCGGCGGCGCAGCGGGCTGCCCCTCGCTGTCCCAGATCGCGCCGATGGCGACGCCGGGGGAAACGGGGATGCCCTTGATCGTCAGTTCCCGCGGCCGCTTGCGGCGCTCGGCGGACTTTGCCTCGGCGGCCGCAGCCCGCACGTCCGCCGCGCGCGCCTCCGCCCCCTTGCCGTCGGGTCCCTTCCCGTCGCCCCCTTCGCGTCGGGCGCCTTCGGGGACGGCGCGTCGGACTTCATCGCTCCCTCCCCCTGCTGGCCGTGCGGTGCGCGACGGTCCGGATCAATCCTCGCCGAAGCCGGCCTGGATCAGCGCCGCGACCTCGTCCAGCGCCTCGCGCGCGTCCCAGCCCTCGGCCTCGAGCAGCACCGTGGCGCCCTTCCCGGCGCCGAGCAGCATGAGCCCCATGATGGACCGCGCCGGCACCGTCTGACCGTCATGCGTGACGGACAGGCAAGCGCAATGCTTCTCGGCCAGGGTCACCAGCTTCGCCGCGGCGCGCGCGTGCAGCCCGCGGCAGTTCGGGATCGTCACGCTCCGGCGCAGCACCACGGCCGAGGACTCCGGCGGGGGACAATCGCCGGACATGCTCCGCCCCGAGAGGCTCGGCGAGGTCTCCAGGGAACCGTCCATCAGCGCTTCACTCCGTTGAGGGTCGCGTCCTTCAACTCGGACGTCGTCGCCATGTAACGCCGACCGGCCGTTACCGCCCGGTCCACCGCGTCCGCCAGCGGCTCGGACCCGCGCAGGCGCGCGAGCTTCACGAGCAACGGCAGGGAGATTCCCGCCACGACCTCGACCGCATGTCCTTGGCAGACGTCCTGCATGGAGGCCGCGAGGTTCGCGGGCGTGCCGCCGAACATGTCCGTCAACACCGCCACCCCGTCGCCGCGGTCCACATGCGCCACGGCGTCCCGGATATGGGCCCGCGCCCCCTCCAGGTCGTCATCCGGCCCGATGCAGACCGTCTCGACCGCCTGCTGCGGCCCGACGACGTGCTCCATCGCCAGCCGCATCTCCTCGGCCAGACGGCCGTGGGTCACAAGGACGAGACCGATCATCGCGGAGTGCCGGTCATCGCGAAGTCAGCGGCGCACGCGGCGCCGGGGCGGGCGTCGTGGTCCGGGCTGGGAGAGGGTCCGGTTCGGGGCCGGACAGGTCCGGCGTTCCGCCGGGAGCATCTTGGGGCATGCCAGTACGGGTCATATAGGCGCCGCCGGACCCGGAAGCGAGGGGGGCGGACGAGGGGGGTTTCAGGCTCTCGCGCAGGGACAGCTCCCGGTGGATCAGGTCCACCGGCCATCCCCCTGCGACCAGGTGTCGCGCCAACCGCTCGGCCGTCAGCACGGATCGGTGCTTCCCGCCCGTGCAGCCCAGCGCCACGGTGAGGTACTTCTTGCCCCCCGCCGCATAGGCGGGCAAGAGCGGGTCCAGCAGGGCCGTCATGTGCCGCCAGAACGGCTCCCAGGCCGGGTCGGCCGTCACGTAGGCGGCGATCGGCGCGTCCCGCCCCGTCATGGGACGCAGCTCCTGCTCGTAATGCGGATTTCGCAGGAAGCGCAGGTCGAGCACCAGGTCCGCCTCCCGCGGCAGGCCCTTCGGATAGCCGAAGGACATCACGGCGACCGAGAGCGGCGGCGCATCGGCGCCGTAGCGCCGCTCGATGATCCGCCGCAGGTCCGGCACTGCCAGGCTGGACGTATCGATCAGCAGGTCCGCCGCCGCCCGCAGCGGGGCCAGCAGCTCCTCCTCCCGCGCGATCCCGTCCGCGACGTTGTTTCCGAGCGCCCCGCCCGGCGCCAAGGGGTGCCGCCGCCGCGTTTCGGAATAGCGCCGCAGCAGCACGTCCTCATCCGCCGTGACGAAGACGATCTCCACCCCCGCTCCCCGGGCCCGGATGGCGTCGAGGCCGGAGACGAGCAGCGCCGCGTCCAAGCCCCGGCTCCGCGCGTCGATCCCCAGCGCCAGCGGCGCGTCGCCCGCCTCGGAAAAGAGGTCCGCGAGGACCGAGAGCGGCGGGTTGTCCACCGTCTCGTGCCCCAAATCCTCCAGCACACGAAGCACGCTCGCCTTGCCCGCGCCGGACAGGCCGGTGACGACCATGGCGCGTCGGGTCGGGGCCCTGTCGCTGCCCGGAGGTTCGAACGGTTCGGGCGCCCGGCGCCGGTCCGCGACGCGACGATCGGCCGCGGCGCGGCCATCCTCGGCGGTGTCGTCGGTCATGCTCGGGGCGCCGCCGGACGGCCCACGCCCCCGACCCGGCCCATCACGCCGCGGGCTCCAGCGCGCCGGCGGTGCAGGCCAGGCGCCCGGCGAGCACGTCGAGCGCGAGCGCGACCCGCCGGGGTGCCGAGGCGTCGGTCGCGTGCAGGGCGATCCGCGGGACGGCGCAGCCCAGGGCCTCGAAGCAGCGGGGGAAGGGAGGCGGGGCACCTCGGCCCGCGCCGCGCAGTCCACGGCGAGGCACAGCGGAACCTCGGCGGCGGTCGGGAAACCCGTGAGCAGCCCGATCCCCCGCACCTCGACCGTCCCGCGCAACCGCTCCGGCGCCGCCGCGAGCAGCCGTCCGCCGCCGTCCCGCAGCAGCACCTGATCGTCGGTGACGAGTGTCCATCCCGAATCCAGCAGGCGGATCAGGAGATCGGACTTCCCGGCGCCGGACGGCCCCAGCAGGAGCACGCCCTCGCCGTCCCGCGCGGCAACGCTGCCGTGTTGCAGCATGGTTGCGTGTTGTTCCCCCGGCCGGTCCCGGCCGGCGCGACGATGCCAAAAACAGAGTCCGGGCGGAAGCGCCGCGGTCAGGCCGGAGCGCCGGCCCGCTCCCGCCACGCCGCCAGCAGCTCCGCGACGGGGATGCCTTCGATGGTCATCCCCTCCATCCGCGCATCGACGATGGCCGCGCCCGTGAGGTTAGCGTTCGTGACCTTCAGCCCCGCGAGGTTCACGGCGTCCAGGTGCCAGCCCGCGAGGTTCGAGTCCTCGATCCGCGCGCCCGCGAAGTTCACCTTCCGCAACCGCCAACCCGCGAGGTTCGCGTTCACTATCGTGGTGCCCGCGAGATTGACGTCGTCGAAGGCGGAACCGGAGAGGTCGCTGTTGTGCGCCTCGATCCGTTCGCGCTGGCCATCGAGCCTCATGCGGAGTCCCCCAGGATCGCAACCCGATCCTGGACCGCCAACGCCGCTTCGCAAAGCACGCTTGCGGAGGTGGCGCCGCTGGGGCAGTCCCGCGACATGATCGACCGTCCCGAGATCTCCGCCGCCGCCGCGCGGATCGCACCCCATGTCCGCCGCACGCCGGTCCTGCGCCTGCCCGCGGCCGCGCTCGGCACGCCCTGCGACGTGATCCTGAAGCTGGAACAGACGCAGGTCAGCGGCTCCTTCAAGGCCCGCGGTGCCTTCAACGCCCTGCTGCAACGGCCCGAGGGTGCGGAGCTCGTCACCGCGGCGTCCGGCGGCAACCACGGCGCCGCCGTCGCGCACGCCGCGACCGCCCTCGGCCTCCGCGCCGAGATCTTCGTCCCCGCCATCTCTTCCCCCGCGAAGGTCGCCCTGATCCGGGACATCGGCGCGACGGTCGTCCAGGGCGGCGCCACCTACGTCGAGGCACTCGCCGCGATGGTCGAGCGCCAGGCCGAGACGAACGCCCTCTCCGTCCATGCCTACGACCAGGCCGAAACCCTCGCGGGCCAGGGGACGGTCGCGAAGGAATTCCTCGAGGATGCGCCGGAGGTCACGCACCTGCTGGTCGCGACGGGCGGCGGTGGGCTGATCGGCGGCATGGCGGCCTGGGCCCGCGGCGACGCGCGGATCGTCAGCGTGGAACCCGAGGGCTGTCCCGCCCTGCACGACGCCCTCCAGGCCGGGCAGCCCGTGGACGCCCGCGTCGGCGGCGTTGCGGCCGACAGCCTTGGCGCGCGTCGTGTCGGTGGCCTGATGTTCGAACTGGCCCGCGATTTCGTGCACGCCGCCGTGCTCGTCCCCGACGAGGCCATCCGCGACGCCCAGCGCCGCCTTTGGCAGGCCGCCCGCATCGTCGCCGAACCCGGCGGCGCGACGGCGCTGGCCGCTCTCCTCTGCGGCGCCTGGACGCCGCCGGAGGGCTCGCGCGTCGGCGTGCTGGTCTGCGGCGGGAACTGCGACCCGGCGTCGGTGGTGTAGGGGGAAGCGGCCTTGGAGGGAGGGCTTTGCCATCCCTCCAAACCTCCCGCCCGCCAGGGGGCTCGCCTCCTGCACCTCGATCTATTCGGGAGATGCCCTTGGTGATGGGGGTCTCGCACGGGGGCTTGCGCCGCGTGCGAGACCCCCATCACCAAGGGCGCCAATAGAGTGGGGTCCAGGGGACAAGTCCCCTGGCGGATGGAGGTCCGGAGGAAGGCAGAGCGTTCCTCCGGGGCCACCCGCCCCTCACCCCACCAGCGCCGGCACGGCCGGCACGCCCTCACCGCGCACCGCGCGGGCGTTCCCGACCGCGCGCAGGATCGCGGACTCCACCACGCGCGGCACGATGGCCTGCAGCGCGAGCATGTTGCCCGTCAGCGGGTTCTTCCCCGTCGCCACCGCGAAGATCGTGTCGCCGTCCACCATCGTGTGGATCGGGTCGATCGCGCGCGCCAGCCCGTCATGCGCGGCGGTCGCGAGACGCCCACACTGCGCCTTCGTCAGCGTCGCGTCCGTCGCGACGACGCCGATGGTCGTCGCCATCCCCGCCCGCAGGTTCTGCGGCAGGTCGCCCGCGAGGATCGCGTCGGTGGCCCGCACGAAGCCCGTCGCGTCCGGCGCGGTCCGCGCACCGGCGACGACCTGCCCCGTCGCGGGATCGATCACGTCGCCCACCGCGTTCACCGCAACGATCGCGCCGACCGTGACGTTGCCGACCTTCGCGGAGGCCGTGCCGATCCCGCCCTTCATCGCCCGCGCCAGCCCGAACAACTTGCCCACCGTCGCGCCCGCGCCTGCCCCGACCGACCCTTCCTCCGGCGCATTCGCCGAGGCCGCCTGGCACGCCGCGTAGCCCGACGCCGCGTCGGGACGGATGCGATGATCCCCCATCGGCAGGTCGAACAGGATCGCCGCCGGCACGATCGGCACGCGCGCCGGCCCGGCCGGATACCCGATCCCCTTCTCCTCCAGCCACCGCATGACGCCTGTCGCCGCGTCCAGTCCGAAGGCCGACCCGCCCGACAGCATCACCGCGTGCACCCGCTCCACGAGGTTCCCGGGATCGAGCAGGTTCGTCTCCCGCGTTCCCGGCGCCGCGCCGCGCACGTCCACGCCCGCGGTGGCGCCGTCCTCGGTCAAGATGACCGTGCAGCCCGTGGGACGCCGGTCATGCGTGAAGTGCCCGACCCTGATCCCCGCGACGTCGGTGATCGCGCCGCCGAGAAGGCGCGCGGGCGCGGCGGGCTGCGCCCCCGCCGTGCTCATCGCCGCGCCCGCGACGCCGAGCGCGGCGCCGGTGGTGAAGAGTCGTCGGTCCATGGCCTGCCCCCGTTCCGGTCGCGGGGACGGTAGGCGTCCCCGACACCCCGGTTCAAGCGAGCCCGAGGTCCTTCAGCACCGTCTCGGTATCCGCGCGATCACGGGCCAGGAAGGCGTCGAACTCCGCACCGGTGAGGAAGGCATCGTCCCAACCGCGCTCCGCCAGCAGCCCGCGCCAGGCCTCGCTCCCGTGCAGCGCCGTCACGAACTCCACAAGCGCCGCGCGGGCCGGCGCGTTGATGCCCGGCGCGGCGAAGAGCCCCCGCCAGTTGGTCGAGACCACGTCGAACCCGCTCTCCCGCAGCGTCGGCACGTCGGGCGACGCGCGCCGCTCGCCGGTCGTCGCCAACGCCCGCACGCGCCCCGCGCGCACCTGTTCGGAGAACTCGGCCCAGCCGGCGATCCCCGCGCGGACCTGTCCGCCGATCACCGCCGATTGCGCCTGCCCGCCGCCAGGGAAGGCCACGAAGGACGCGTCCCGCGCCGACTTGCCGATCGCCCGCAGCAGCAGGGCGAAAGCGACGTGATCCGTCGTCCCGACCCCGCCGCCCGAGACCGGCACCGCCCGCGCATCCGCCCGCAGCGCGGCGACGAAGTCCGCGATGGTGCGGTATGGACTGTCCGCCGGTACGACGATGACCGCGGACTCGTCCGTCAGCCGCGCGATCGGGATCGTGTCGCCCAGCGTCACCGGCGTCCGGTTGGTGATCGTCGCCCCCACCATCGCCGCGCCGGACACGAGCAGCGCGTCCCCCGCCCACGGCGCGTGTTGAGGAACCGCGGCAGCCCGACCGTGCCGCCGGCACCGCCGACATTCTCGAACTGGAAGGTGCCGACGAGGCCCGCCGCCTTCGCCGCGTACTCGACCGCCCGCCCCAGCCCATCCCACCCCCGCCGGGATTGGCCGGCACGAAGACGTTGAGGCTGGCGAAGTGCTGCCGCGGGGCTTGCGCGCGGGACGGCGCGGCGAAGAACGTGGCGGCGGCCGCCATCGCGGCACGGCGCGGAACGGTGGTGGGGATCGTCATGGCTCCTCCGAACGGCTTCTTCGGGCGGCCGCCGGGGCCGCCCCTTCAGCCGATGGTGCCGTCACCACCCGCCCCACGCCACGGCGCCACCGCGATTTTCCGCGCGTCCACGCCATCGGGAGGTCTAGGCTGCCGGGCGAGGCGGTGATGCGACCCGGCGATCCCGCCGGAACGGCACGGGCCACACGGGAGAATCGCCGATGCGCACCATGATCCTCGCCGGATCACTCCTCCTCGCCTGGGCCGCCGCGCCGGCCGCGGCGCAACCCGCCAGGCCCGACCCGGTGCTGCGCGAAACCGTCGAGGGCATGCCGCGGGGCGAGCGACAGGAGATCCAGGTCCTCACCGCGAACATCGCGCCGGGGCAGAGCACGGTGTTCCACACCCACCGCTTCCCCGTGACCGTGTACATGCTCGAAGGCACCTTCACGCTGGAGATGGAGGGCCGCCCGCCCATCGCCGTCCGCGCGGGCCAGTCCTTCGTCGAGCCGCCCAACGTCCGCATGACCGGCCACAACCGCAGCGCCTCCGAGCCGATCCGGCTCGTCATCTTCTACGTCGGCGACCCCGGCACCCCGTTCCTCGACCCGATCCACTGAGGCCCCCACTGAGCCCCGCCGGCCCGGGGCGTCACCCGCCCCGGGCGCGGTCCGGATCCGTTGCCCGCAGCACGAACTCCTCGATGCTCGGCGCATAGTCCCGGTAGAGCGCCGACAGCACGCCGATCGGCTCCTCCGCCCGGTCCACCCGCAGGTCCACCAGCGGGAAGTCGTGCGTGCCATGCACCTCGATCACGGCCGACAGCACCGGCCCGTGCTCCCCGCCCGCATCCTCCCCCGCTTGCAGGGCGTCCAGCAACCGTTCCGCCAGCGGCGCCGCGGGGTTGCGCAGGAAGGCCGCGACCATCGCCGCCGGCACGCCGTCATCCACCAGGATGTTCCCGATCGCGACACAGTCTGCCCGTGCGCGTGCCCATGCGCCGGCTTCACCCGCGCCCCGTGGAAATGCGCCGTCCTTCCCTGGGCGTCGATCGCCGCCAACTGCCGCCACCCGTGATGCGGCGTGGACGCCACCAGCGCCTCCACCGTCTCCCCCGCCGAACACCCGGAGCGCAGCAGCCCCACCCCGCGCGGCCCGAGCCGAGGGTCCGTCCGGTGCTGCGTCAGCACCGCCCCCGCGCCCGCCGCGATGTGCTGCACCCGCGCCCCCACCCCGATGTTCGAGGTCGCGGCGACCGCGCCGAACTGCCCGGTGCGGGCGCAGCGGCCGAGGAGGGAGTAGGTCATGCCCCCCGATGCTGCGACCCGGCCGGATGCCTGTCCAGGCCACGCTTTACCCGCGGCCGCTACGCGATGACCGTGAAGTCATTCGCGGTGACGGTGGCCGGGATGTTCTGGAGCAGGCCGATGGAGCGGGCCGTGCTGGCCGCGCCGCTCCCATCCGCGTCGTAGTACAGGTAGCCGTTCGACGTGTTGTAGAGGATGCGCTGGCTTTCCGTCGTGTAGGTGACGCTGGACGCCGCGATGAAGGCTGCGGCCCCGATGTTCCCCAGTGCCATGCCCGGCACGAGTTCCGACGTCAGCAGGATCCGGTCATCCACCGAGTTGAAGTCGGTGATCACGTCCACCGGCGTGTAGAAGGAGAACGGCGTATCCAGCGTGAAGGTATCGAGCCCCGCGCCGCCGGTCATGAAATCCCTCGCGGCCCCGCCTGTCAGCCGGTCGTTGCCGTCGCCGCCTTCCAGGGTGTCCCCACCCTCGTCACCGAACAGGACGTCGTCGCCGTCGCCGCCGCGCAGCATGTCGAATAGGGTCCCGCCCGACAGCACGTCGTTGCCGCCCAGCCCTTCCAGCGTGTCGTTTCCGGACAGGCCGTTGATCCGGTTGGCGCCCGCGTTGCCGGTGATCGCGTTGGCGGTGGAAGATCCCGTCAGGTTGATCGCCGCCGTCCCCGCCGCGTCGCTCGTCTGCAGGAACTCCACCTCGGCATTCCCGCCCAGGCGGTAGGTGACGGAGGCGATCACCGTGTCCGTGCCGCCCAGGGCGCCCTCGACGATCCGGTCGAGGGCGCTGTCCACGGACATCGTATCGTCGCCGGCGCCGCCGCGCAGCGTGTCCGCGCCCTTGCGCCCGTCCAGCACGTCATTCCCGTCGCCGCCCCGAAGGTCGTTCGCGTTCGCATCCCCGAAGAGCGTGTCGCCGAGATCCGTCCCGATCACGCCTTCGAAACGGTCGAGGATCGCATCCACCGCGGGACCGAGGTTGCCCGCTTCGTTCTGCAGGTCCACGGCGACGGGCGCGAGGAGGCCGCCAAGGGTGACGCCGGCGAAGGAGACGAGGTCGAAGCCCGCGCCGCCATCCAGACGATCGCCGCCGCCAGCCCCGGCGACGATGTCGTCCCCGTCGCCGCCGAGCAGCACGTCCGCCGCCGCACTGCCGTTGAGCGTGTCGTTCCCGGCGCCGCCGTCGAGGGTCGCGCCGTCCGCCTCATCCGCCAGGCGATCGTCGCCGCCGCCACCGCGCAGCATGTCGAGGCCGGCGCCGCCCGCCATCCTTTCGCCGCCGCTTCCGCCGACGAGCGTGTCGTCTCCAGCGCCGCCATCCACCACGCCGCTCACGGTGCCCGAGCCACCGTCGTAGAGGTCGTTGCCGAGCAGCAGGCTGACCTTCCCGAGGATGCGTCCCAGGTTGTTCACGGTATCCGCCTGGCCGGTGCCGCCGATCGCGCTGTCCGCGCCCGAGACCGTCCCGCCATTGTCCAACGTCAGTTGGCCGTTCGCCGTGCCGGCGATGCCGGTGGCGGTGCCGCTGATCGTCCCCGTGTTCACGATCGCCACGACGCGGTCCACGAAGATGCCGGTCGCACCGGTGATCGTCCCGTCATTGCTGATCGAGCCAGGGGCAGCGCCGTTCGAGATGATGATCCCGGTTTCCCCGGACAGGACGCCGGTGTTGACGATGTCGAGGTCGTCGAGCGGTCCGATCGAAACCGCCACACCGGCGCCGATGATCGTTCCGTGGTTCGTGAGCAGGCCGCTTTGTCCGCCCCCCACGGCGGCTGTCGAATCACCCATCGCCACGATGGACCCGAGGTTGAGGATGGTGATGTTCGTGCCGTTTGCCATGACCGGCGTTCCGGACTCTCGATACAGGGTACCCGTGGTCGTGACGAACAGCGTCTCGCTGTTGCCCAGCGTGACGGCGGCTTGCTCGGTGGTGGTCACGACCTTGCTCGCCATGGCTTCGTCCTTCCGGTTCCGACCGATCGTGGAGCGCTCCGGGACGTTGCGCATGCCCCATCGTCGGCCCGAAAGGATGTCGAGGGCAGGCAGAGCCCCTCAAGGGAAATTCCGCTGAAGGAACGCTGCATCGGCCATGGGGCGGATCGTCATGGCAGCCGGCCCGGGCAGATCGCGACTTGACCACCACCCCCGGTTGCGTCACGGAGACCTCACGAAATCGAGAGCGGGCGGGAGGCTCGGTTGCGGGTCGTCCTGGCCGCCCTTTGCCTGTTGCTGCTCACCCACGCGGCCATGGCGCAGGAGCAGGCGCCCTCCGCCGGCGACTTCGGCGGCGCCGGCCTGCTGGAGATGCGCAACGCCCGCTTCCAGCCCGACGGCACGCTGGAGGCCGGCGGCTCCGTTCGTCGCCAGCGCCGCTTCTACTGGATCAACTTCCAGGCCCTGCCCTGGCTGGAGGCGACCTTCCGCCTCTCCGAACGGCTCAACGCCACGACCGGAAGTGGCACCACGACCGACCGCTCCTTCGACGTGAAGGTCCGCCTGATCGAGGAAGGGCCCTGGACCCCCGCCGTCGCCATCGGCCTGCAGGACCTGATCGGCACCGGCATCTACGGCGGCGAATACGTCGTGGCGTCCCGCCGCTGGCACGACTTCGACTTCACGCTCGGCGCGGGCTTCGGCCGCCTCGGCACCTATCGCGACTTCGACAACCCGCTGACCCATTTCGGCGATCGCTTCGCTGTCCGCCCGCGCGACGTCGGCCGGGGCGGCACGCTGCGGCTCGACTTCTTCCGCGGCCGCGACGTCGCCCTCTTTGGCGGCGTCGAATGGTCCGTCCCGCCCGTCCCCACCCCCTGGGGCGACGTCGAAGGCCTCCGCGCCAAACTCGAATTCTCCGGCGACCGCCTGCGCGACGAGCGCGGCGGCTACCCCGTCCGCCGCGGCCCCTTACGCGGCGAAGCTGCCAGCCGCCTCAACGCCGGCCTCCAATGGTCCGGGGAACACGTGGATGCCGGCATCGCCCTCGTGAACGGCACCGACCTCCTCTTCCGCGTGGCGTTCCGGATGGACCCCGCGAACCCGCCCGCCGCGCCGCCCCTGCGCCCCGCCCCCGCCATGCCCCGGCGCGCCGGCACTTACCCCGCGCTCCCCGCCGACGCGACGGAATCCGACCGCGCAACGGCGGTGTTCCGGGCCGTCGAGGCCGCGGGCTTCCGCGCCATCGCCTACGCCGAGACCGACGCCGAATCCCGCATCGCCGTCGCCGAGGGCGGCTTCCGCACGCTTCCCCAGGTCGCCTCCCGCGTGCTCCGCGCCGTCAACGCGACCCTCCCGCCCGGCGTCGAGATGCTCCGCGTTTCCTGGTGGAGCGCGGGTGCCGAGATCGGCAGCCTCGCTGTCCCGCGCCGCGACCTCGAGGCCGTCGCCGCCTCCGCCGCGAGCGTCGAGGAAGCCTGGTCCGCGACGACCCTCTCGCCCGCCACCGGCAACCTCTGGATCGGCAGCGTGGAGAACCCGGGTCCCCGCCTCGACTGGGTCCTGGAGCCTCGCCTGAACCTGCAACTCGGCGACCCGTCCCGCACCGCGCGCTACCAGGCCGCCGGCGCCGCCGGCGCGCGCCTGTCCTTCGACGGCGGCTGGGCGGTGGCCGGCGCCGTGCAGCAGGTCGCCTTCGGCAACCTCGACCGCGGCCTGCCCTCCGACAGCCAGTTGCCCCGCGTCCGCAGCGACTACGCCCGCTACGCACGGGACGGCAAAACCTCGATCCCCGGCCTCTACGCCGAGCGTATCTGGAACATCGCGCCCGACTTCTTCGCCCGCGGCACCGTCGGCCTGCTCGAACCGATGTTCGGCGGCGTCTCCGCCGAGGTCCTGTGGCGTCCGCACGACAGCTTCTTCGCCGTCGGCCTCGATCTCAACTGGGTCCGCCAGCGCGAGTTCGACGGCCTGGTCGGCTTCCGCCGCTACTCCGTCGCGACCGGCCACCTCTCGCTCTACGCCGACCTGCCGGTCTGGAACCTCTACGCCGTGGTGCGCGCGGGACGCTACCTCGCCGGCGACTGGGGCGGCACGCTCGAACTGGGCCGCCGCTTCGATTCCGGCATCGAGGTCGGCGGCTTCGCCACCCTCACCAACGTCCCCTTCCGCCGCTTCGGCGAAGGTTCCTTCGACAAGGGCATCTACGTCCGCATCCCCCTCGATCTCTTCGGCGGCACGACGCGCGGCGTCGGCACCGCCCTCATCCGCCCGGTGCAGCGCGATGGCGGGCAACGCCTGGCCGTGGACAACCCGCTGTGGGAGGTGACGCGCGACGGGCGGGTTGACGCGGTGCGGCGGGGGATCGGGGGCTACGCGCGCTGATCGGCGGCGATCGCGATCCGCGCGGCGTCGAGCGGCACGTGCCGGATGATGGCCGTCTCCCCGCGCAGGTCGTACTCGATGAGGCCGGGGAAGGCGGGCAGCGGCGCCGCGGGCGGGTTGGCCTCGGCCAGCAGCGGCGCGACCGCGGGCGCCCAGACGACCGTGGCGCCCCCACGATGGAACAGCCGGAACTCGTGCCGATGGCCGCAGGCGACGATGCCCCGGAAACCTGACAACTCCTCCGCCAGCCGCAGGCGGGACGCCGCCGGGAGCGTCGCGCGCGTCGCGGTGCCGTCCGCCGCGGGATCCAGCAGGAACGGCGCCTTGTGCAGGAACAGGATGGCGCGCGGCGCCAGGGCCGCGAGCGCGACCTCCTCCCAGACCAGTGCCTCGTCCAGCCCGGTCTCGCAGCGCATGGCGTCCGCGCCGACGAGCGTCCAGCCATCGAGCAACGTGTGCCATTGCGCCGGGCCGTAGAAGGCCTCGAAGCGCGCGACGCGTTCGGCCGTGACGCTCGGCGGCCGCGGCGGGCCGTCGCCCACGTCGTGGTTGCCGGGGATGCAGCGAACGGGGCAGGGCAGGGCGCGCAGCAGCGCGGCGGCATGGGCGTGGTCCGCCTCCTCGTCCACCGCGCCACCCACGATGTCGCCGGTGTGCACGACGAGGTCGGGACGCCGCCGGGCGATCCAGCCCGCTGCCGTCGCGAAGGCAAGGTCCGCGGCCTCGTCGCCGCGCCGGAGGTGCGTGTCGGACACCTGGATGACGAGCGGCACGGCCGCGCTCACTCGGCCCGGATGTTCTGCTCCCGCACGAAGGCGGCCCAGCGAAGGATCTCCGCCCGATGGAAGGCGGCATAGGCCTCCGGCGTCCCAGGCGTCACCGTCACGCCCGCCGCGACGAGCCGATCCCGCACCGACGGCGTCGCGAGGGCGCGGTTCACCGCATCGTTCAGTGCGGCGACCACCGGTGCCGGCGTCCCGGCGGGCGCGACGAAGGAATACCAGGGCTCCAGCACCAGGTCCGGGAAGCCCGCTTCCGCCATCGTCGGCACTTCCGGCAGCGAGGGGTCGCGCGCCGCGCCGGTGACCGCGAGGGCACGGAGCGCGCCGGAGCCGAGATGGGGAAGCATCACCGAGGTCGGGTTGAAGAACAGCGCCACGCGGCCCGCCAGGTGGTCGTTCAGCGCCGGGCCACCGCCGCGATAGGGAACATGCAGCAGCTCGATCCCCGTCCGCGCCGCGAGGAGGACGGCCGCGAGATGCGTCGTCGAGCCGATGCCGGAGGAGGCGAAGGCCAGCCGCCCGGGCTGCGTCCGGGCGAGCGCGACGAAGGCCGCGACATCCGCCGCCGGCACGTCCCTGTGCACCGTCATGAGATTCATCGCATGGCCGACGAGCGCGACCGGCGCGAAGTCGCGTAGCAGGTCGTAGGGCAGGTCGGGCGTCAGCGCGGGACCCAGCGCGCAGTGCCCGAGGAAGCAATGGCCGAGGACGGAGCCGTCCACCGGCCCCCGCGCGACCTCGGCCATGCCGACCGCGCCGTTGGCCCCGCCGGCCCGGTTCTCCACCACCGCGCCCCGGCGGAGGAAGGGCGCCATCCCCTCGACCACCACGCGCGTCACGAAATCCGACGAGCCGCCGGGCGGAAACGGGACGATGACGCGGACGGGCCGGTCCGGCAGCTCGGCGCTGGCGAGGCGCGGCAGCAACAGCATCGCGACGAGGAGCAGGATTCGCATCGGCGGACCGTCCGGAGAGACGGCCCGTCGCTAAGGCGGCGTCGTGACGAGTCAGTGACGGAGGCGGGTCGCCTGCGTGAAAGCCGCCGTGTCAGTTCACGGTGATCCGCGCCTCCCGTACCACGCGCCCCCAGGTCGCGATCTCCCGGGACATCCGCTCCCCGACCTCCGCCGGCGTGGACGACACCGCATCCGCCCCCGCCGCCGCCAGCCGTTCCTGAACCTGCCCGTTCGCCAGCGCCTCGACGATGACCGCGTTCAGCCGCTCGATGATCGGCGCGGGCGTCCCCGCCGGTGCCATCACGGCACCCCAGGACGTCGCCTCCGCGTTCGGCAGCCCGATCTCGGCCACCGTCGGCACGTCCGGCAGCAGCCGCGACCGACGCGGCCCCGTCACCGCCAGCGCGCGCACCCGCCCGCCCTGCACCTGCCCGATCGCCGAGGGCAACTGGTCCAGCATGAACTGCACGTTGCCCGCGACGGTGTCGTTGAGCGCCGGCGCCGACCCGCGATACGGCACATGCGTCACCTCGACGTTCGCGGCCAGCCGGAACAACTCGGCCACCATGTGCGTGGACGACCCCGCCCCCGCCGAGCCGTAGGACACCCGCCCCGGATTGGCGCGGACATAGGCCAGGAACTCCTGCACCGTCCGGGCCGGCACGGCCGGGTTCACGATCAGCACGTGATCCGTCGCGAAGGCCATGGACACCGGCATCAGGTCCCGCGCCGGGTCGAACCCCATGCTGGCGTAAAGGTGCTGGTTGATCGTCAGCGTCCCCGTCGTGCCCATCAGAATCGCCGTTCCGTCCGCCGGGGACCGCACGACGTTCTCCACGCCGATGTTACCGCCCGACCCCGTCCGGTTCTCGACGATGACGGGCTGCCCGAGGCGTTCCGACATCCGCTCCGCCAGCACGCGCGCGACGACGTCCGTCGCGCCCCCCGCCGGGAACGGCACGACGAAGCGGATCGGGCGCGCCGGCGCCCAGGCCTGCGCACGAACGATGGACGGCGCAGCCAGCATCGGCAACGTGAAGGCGGTGCGGCGGGTGATCATTCGTCTCGTTCCTCCCGAAGCGTCAGCAAGACGCGGCGTGGCGCCGCACGATCTCCTCCAGCACGCGGTCCGGATCCTCCGCCCACCAGCGCCTGGACAGGATCTCGACCTCCACGTGCCCGCGATACCCCGCTTCCTCCGCCATCGCGCGGATGCCCGGAATATCGATGCACCCTTCGCCCGGCAGCCCGCGGTCGAAGACGGTGTCCACCGTCGGCACCTTCCAGTCGCAGGCATGGAAGGCCGCGATCCGCCGCCCCGCCCGCGCCATCTGCGATCGCAATGCCGGGTCCCACCACACGTGGTACACGTCCACCGCGACGCCCGAGCCCTCGCCCAGTTCGTCACACAGATCCAGCGCCTGCCCCAGCGTGGACAGGACGCTCCGGTCCGCGCAGGTCATGGGGTGCAACGGCTCCAGCGCGATCGTCATGCCGGCCGCTCGCGCATCCCCCATGATCGCATGCAGCCCGTCCCGCACCATGCCGCGCGCCCCGTCCAGGTCCTTCGACCCCGGCGGCAGTCCCCCGCACACCATGACGAGGCACGCCGCCCCGATCGCATGCGCCTCCTCGATCGCGCGACGATTGTCCTCGATCGCCGCCGCACGCCCCGCCGCATCCATCGCTGGGAACATCCCGCCCCGGCACAGCCCCGACACCGCCAGCCCTGCATCGCGGATCGCCCGCACCGCCTCCGCCACCCCCATCGCCTGCAGCACGTCCCGCCACGGCGAGATCGCGGGAATCCCGTGCCGCGCGCACCCTTCGATGCACTCACGCAGCCCCCATTTCTCCTTCACCGTGACGGTGTTGAGCGAGAGCGGCCCGGGCGCTGCCATCACGCGACGCCGTGCACGGCAAGCAGGCTCCGCATCCGCGCGACCGCCATGTCCGGATCCCGGAGCAGCCCCGCCTTGTCCGCCAGCCGGAACAGCTCGGAGAAATGCTGGATGGACCGCGCGGATTGCTGCCCGCCTACCATCACGAAATGGTCCTGGTGCCCGTTCAGCCAGGCCATGAACACCACGCCCGTCTTGTAGAACCGCGTCGGCGCCCGGAAGATGTGGCGGGACAGAGGCACCGTCGGCGCCAGGATGCCGTGGAAGGTCGATAGGTCGTTCCTCGACAGCGCCGCCAAGGCACCGCCCACCGCCGGTGCGATCGGATCGAAGATGCCGAGCAGCGCGTCCGAATGTCCCTCCGCGTCGCCCGCGATCAGCTCCGCGTAGTTGAAGTCGTCCCCCGTATACATCCGCACGCCACGCGGCAGCCGCCGCCGCATCGCAACCTCCTTCCGGTCGTCCAGAAGCGAGATCTTGACCCCGTCCACCTTGTCCGCATGCGACGCGATCACCTGCAGCGCGACTTCCATCGCCAGCATGTGGTCGCCGTGCCCCCAGTACCCTTCCAGCGCCGGGTCGAACATCTCGCCGAGCCAGTGGATGATGACGGGTGCACGGACCCCCGACAGCACACGGTCATAAACTCGGACGTAATCCTCCGGCCCCCGCGCCGCCTTCGCCAACGCGCGCGAGGCCATGAGGATGATCCGTCCGCCCATCGCCTCCACCGCCTCGCACTGCTCCTCATAGGCGCGGATGACGTCGTCCACTGTCACGTCGGGTCCCGGCGCGACATGGTCCGTTCCCGCGCCCGACGCGATCACCGCCCCCGGCACGTCCTTCGCGGCGTCCAGCGACCGCCGGATCAGTTCCTGCGCCGCGTTCCAGTCCAGCCCCATCCCCCGCTGCGCCGTGTCCATCGCCTCCGCGACGCCCAGACCCAGCGACCAGAGATGCTTCCGGAACGCGATGGTCCGATCCCAGTCCACCTTCGCGTCGAGCCACGGATCCTGCTCCGCCCGCGCATCCGCGACGACATGCGCTGCCGCGAAGGCGATCCGGGGATAGGGCGGCTTGGCCACCGGAAAGTCCCCCGGCGCCCCGGTCGCGTAGGCCTCGATGGCACCCGAGGCGGTCGGCAGGTTGACGGTGGGCATTGCCTCAGACCTCCAGCGCCGGAAGATCAACCCACCGCCGCTCCGCCCAGGACTGCAGCCCGGCCTCCGCCAGCTGCACGCCCTTCGCGCCGGCCAGCAGGTCCCACGGATACTCCGCCACCTCCCCCGCGACGTAGCGCAGGAACAGTTCCCACTGCACCCGGAACCCGTTCGGGTAGGCTTGCGTGTCCGGCACCTTCGACCACCCCTCGTAGAAATTGATGGGCTGCGGCACGTCGGGGTTCCACACCGGCTTCGGGGTGTTCACGCGCGACTGCGTCCAGCAATCCGTCAGCCCGCACACCGCGGAACCATGCGTCCCGTCCACGTGGAAGGTCACGAGGTCGTCCCGCCGCACCCGCGTCGCCCAGGACGAGTTGATCTGCGCGATCACCCCGCCTTCCAGCTCGAAGGTCGCGTAGGCCGCGTCGTCCGTGTCCGCGTGATACGCCATGCCCCGCTCATCGTACCGCTTCGGGATATGCGTCGCCCCGAGGCAGGAGACCGACTTCACACTCCCAAAGGTGTTGTCGAGCACGTAGCGCCAGTGGCAGAGCATATCGAGGATGATCCCCCCGCCCTCAGCCTTCTTGTAGTTCCAGGACGGCCGCTGCGTCGGCTGCAAATCCCCTTCGAAGACCCAGTACCCGAACTCCCCGCGCACGCTCAGCAACCGCCCGAGGGCGCCGGAATCGATCACCATCTTCAGCTTGCGCAGGCCAGGCAGGAACAGCTTGTCCTGCACGATCCCATGCTTGATGCCCGCCGCCTTCGCCAACCGCGCGACGTCCAGCGCATCCGCCAGGTTATCCGCCGAAGGCTTCTCGCAGTAGATGTGCTTCCCCGCCGCGATGGCCTTGCGGATCAGCTCCGCCCGCATCTGCGTCGTCGCCGCGTCGAAGAACACCGTGTCGTCCGGATTGGCGAGCGCGGCGTCGAGGTCTGTTCCCACGCGCTCCACGCTGTGCGCCCGCGCCAGCGCCTCCAGCTTCTCCCGGTTCCGCCCGATGATGATAGGGTCGGGCATCAGCCGGTCCCCGTTCGCCAGCGGCACCCCGCCATCCGCCCGGATCGCCGCGACCGAGCGGATCAGGTGCTGGTTCATCCCCATCCGCCCGGTCACGCCGTGCATGATGAGCCCGATGCGCCGCTGCGCCATGAATCCGTTTCCCCCAGGTTCGATCTAAGTAACCAGTCGGTTACCTAAGCGGCGCCACGAACCCGCGTCAAGCGCCCCGTCACATCACGGCCTCAACCACCCAAGCACGACCTCGACGCAATGCGCTTCCCGCGCCTCCAGCGCCGGCTCGGCCGCAAGGTCCGTCCCGAAGATCGTGGACAGCGTATGCAGGTTCGCCACGTAGAAGTGCCCGATGCCCACGAGCGTCACGTAGGCCTGCACCGGATCCACCCCCGCACGGAACACCCCCGCCACGGCACCGCGCTCCAGCACCCGCCGCAGAGTGTCCACCATCGGCGAGTACAGCGCCCGGACCTCCGCGCTGCGCGCCAGGTACGCCGCGCGGTGCACGTTCTCCTGGTTCAGCAGCGCGACGAATTCCGGGTGCCGCGCCGTGTAGCGGAAGTTGAACCGCACCAACCGCGTCATCGCCTCGTCGGGCGGCAGCCCGTCCACCGCCAGCGACCGCTCCTCCTCCCGCTTCCGGCCATAGGCAGCCTCCAGCACCGTCAGCCAGAGGTCCTCCTTCGACCCGAAATAGGCGTAGAGCATCCGCTTGTTCGCGCCCGCGCGCGCCGCGATCTCATCCACCCGGGCTCCCGCAAGCCCATTTGCCGCGAACTCCACCAGGGCGGCGTCCAGGATGCGCTGCCGCGTCGCCTCGGCGCGCGGGGATCGGGGGATGGCACGGGCGGACAGCGGGTCCGCGATCGGCTGGTCCATGGACGCATCCTGTGCGCCCAGGCCGGGGAAGGCCAGCGCCCCGGCAACCACGGCCGACGGCGGCGCGGACCCTTGCCCGCGCCCCGTCAGCCCCTCGTCGTCAGCTCAGCGCGCCGAACAGCCACAGCAGGATGATGATCGGGATCGGAATCCCGATGAGCCACATCAGACCACCCTTCATCATGACGCCGATCCTCCGTTCCGGTATCGCTCCAACGCGGGGGGCTCGCGGCCGGTTTCACGGGCGGCTAGCCTGCCGCGCATGAGCGAGACGCCGCACAACGAGACGCCCTGGACCCCCTCGCAGCGCTACCCCGACGAGCGCTGGCGCGACCTCGATCCGTCCTTCGCGCGCTACCGCCCGATGAACGCGCCGGTGATGAAGCTCTTCGGCGGCGCGATGTGGAGCGAAGGCCCCGTCTGGTTCGGCGACCACCGCTGCCTCCTCTGGTCCGACATCCCGAACAACCGCATCCTCCGCTGGGACGAGGAGACGGGCGCCACCACCGTCTTCCGCAAGCCCTCGAACTTCGCCAACGGCAACACCCGCGACCGCGAGGCCCGCCTGATCACCTGCGAACACGGCGGCCGGCGTGTCACCCGCACGGAGTACGACGGCAGCATCACCGTCATCGCCGATTCCTTCCAGGGCAAGCGCCTCAACTCCCCGAACGACGTCGTGGTCAAATCGGACGGCACGATCTGGTTCACCGACCCGCCCTTCGGCATCCTGCACGACCACGAAGGCGGCCGCGCGGAACAGGAACTTCCCTGGGCCGTGTACTGCGCCGACCCGGCGCGCGGCACGCTGCGCATCGTCGCCGACGACGTCGTCGGCCCGAACGGCCTGGCCTTCTCCCCCGACGAATCCCTCCTCTACGTCGTCGAATGCCGCACAGACCCGCGAAAGATCCTGTCCTATCCCGTGCGCGCCGACGGCACGCTTGGCCCGCGCCGCGACTTCGTCACCGCCGAACCCGGCGGCACGCCCGACGGCTTCCGCGTGGACGAGGACGGCAATCTCTGGTGCGGCTGGGGCATGGGCACCGCGGAGCAGGACGGCGTCCGCGTCTTCAACAGCGCCGGCGCCCCGATCGGCCACATCACGCTGCCCGAGCGCTGCGCGAACGTCTGCTTCGGCGGCCCGCACCGCAACCGCCTGTTCATGGCGGCCTCCCGCTCGCTCTACACCGTCGGCACGAACACGCGGGGCCTGCGGGGTGGCTGAACCCCGCCTGGTCACGCTGACCGGCGAGGCCATCCGCCCGCGCCTGCGCGACCTCGCCCGCCTCCGCGCGACCGTCTTCCGCGACTGGCCCTACCTCTACGAAGCCGATGCGGCGCAGGAGGACGAATACCAGGGCGCCTACGCGCGATCGCCGCACATGCACCTCATCCTCGCGCTCGACGGCGAGGAAGCGATCGGCGCCGCCACCTGCCTTCCCCTCCGCGACGAGTCCGCGAACGTCCGTGCCCCTTTCGAATCCGCTGGCCTCGACGTCACCCGCTTCTTCTATTTCGGCGAATCTGTCCTGCTGCCCGCCTACCGCGGCACCGGCCTCGGAGTCCGCTTTTTCGAGGCCCGCGAAGCCATCGCCCGCGCGCACGGCAATGCCGCCTTCGCCACGTTCTGCGCCGTCATCCGCCCCGACGACCACCCGCTGCGCCCACCCGCCACCGGAGACCTGCACGCCTTCTGGCGGAAGCGCGGCTACGTACCCATCGCCGTCGAATGCCGCATGTGCTGGCGCGACCTCGGCCAGCCCGACGAGACGGAAAAGACCCTCCGCTTCTGGGCCAAGCCCCTCCGCGATGAGCCGCTCCCCGTCGCATGACCCTCCGCCTCGGCACGCTCGCCTACCCCGTGACGCGGGTCGGATCCCTCGACGCCTGGGCCACCAAGCTCGACGTCCTCGTCGCCGAAGGCGCGCGCAACGCGGACCTCCTCCTCATGCCGGAATACGCGTGCATGGAAACCGCCGCCGCCCTCGGCGCGGACGGCGACCCCGCCGACGAACTCAGCGCCGTTGCCAACGCCGCAGCCACGATCCTTCGAATCATGCGCGACGCCGCGCGCCGCCGCCGCGTCTGGCTGCAGCCCGGCACTCTCCCCTGGCGCAGCGGCGACGCCGTCGTCAACCGCGCCCCCTTCATCAACCCCGACGGCGCCGTCGCCTTCCAGGACAAGTCGGCCATGACGCGCTTCGAAGCCGAATCCTGGTGCGTCACGTCAGGCGCGCCGCCCGTGGTCTTCGAAACCACCTGGGGCCGCATCGGGCTCGCCATCTGCTACGATGCCGAGTTCCCCACGCTCGTCCGCCCGCAGGTCGAGGCCGGCGCATGGCTCATCCTCGTCCCCACCTGCACCGACACCCCGCACGGCTTCAACCGCGTCGAGATCGCGGCACGCGCCCGCGCGATGGAGAACCAGTGCCACGTCGCCGTCGCCCCGACGGTCGGCGACGCCCCCTGGCTCGCCGCGCTCGACGTCAACCGCGGCCGCGCCGTCATCTCCGGCCCCGTGGATCGCGGTTTCCCCGAAGACGGCATCATCGCCGCCGGCGCGATGGACACCCCCGGCTGGACCTTCGCCACCCTCGACCCCCACGCCATCGCCCGCGTGCGGGAAGACGGCGCCGTCCGCAACCATCGCGACTGGCCCGCGCAGATCCCGCCGCCGCGCATCATCACGCCGGAGCAGCACCCGTGACCGACGCCGAACGCCTCATCCGCACCTATTACGATGCCTTCGACCGCGGCGACCGCGACGCGATGCTAGCGCTTCTCACCGACGACGTGGTCCACGACATCAACCAGGGCAGCCGCGAGACGGGACGCGACGCCTTCGCCGCCTTCATGGCACGCATGGACCGCTGCTACCGCGAACGCCTGTCCGACATCGTGGTGATGACGGACAGCGCGGGCACCCGCGCATCGGCCGAATACGTCGTGCATGGCACCTACCTGGCCACCGACGAAGGACTGCCCAAGGCACGCGGCCAGACCTACACCCTCCCCGGTGGCGCCTTCTTCGCCCTCCGCGACGGCCGCATCGCCCGCGTGACGAACTTCTACAACCTCGAGGACTGGTTGGGTCAGGTCGCACGGCCGACGGTCACCGCCCCTACACTGCCGCAGCCAACCCCCGGATAGTCTCCCGCAGCCAACCCAGCGCCCGGTCGTTCCGCGCGCTCGCGGGCCAGAGCATCGAGACCGTCCAAGCCTCCACGTCCACCGGCAGGTCGAAGATTTGCACGCCCCCGTCCTCCGCCACCCGCCGGGCGAGGCGCGACGGCAGCGACGCGACGAGGTCCGTCCCCTCCAGCGCGACCGGCAGCGCCATCGCGTAGGGCAGCGTCAGCGCGATCCGGCGCTTCAGGCCGCGCGCCGCCAGCGCCTCGTCCACCGCACCTGTCGCGTCGCGCCGCGTCGTGACCAGGGCATGCGGCAGGCCCGCGAAGGTCGCCGCATCCATTCGCCCGCCCACGATCCCCGGATGACCCCGCCGGGCCACGCCGACGAAGCGCTCCTCGAACAGCGGCGCCACGACGGCGCGCTCCGGCGGCCGCGGGAACACGCCTACGGCCACGTCCACCTCCCCCGGTCCAGCATCTCCGCCACCGTCCCCTTCTCGTAGCCGATGACGTGAAGGTCCACGCCCGGCGCGCGCCGCCGGAGATGCGCGACGAGCGGCGGCAGCAGGACGAGCGAGGTGTAGTCCGTGCTGCCGAGCGCGAACCCCCGCGACGCCGCGCCCGGCTCGAAGTCGATCCCCGCCTCGAAGGTGTGCCGCAGCCCCGAGAGGGCCGCGACGATGCCCGGCGCCAGTTCCAGCGCCTTCGCCGTCGGCCGCATCTCCCCGCCCGACCGCACGAACAGCTCGTCGCCGAGGATCGCGCGGAGCCGCCCGAGCGCGGCGCTCGTGCCGGGCTGCCCCAGGCCGAGGCGCCGGGCCGCGGCCGACACCCCGCGCTCCAGCAGAAGCGCCTCGAAGACGAGGAGCAGGTTCAGGTCGAGGGCCGAGAGGTTCATCGTCACGGATGATACGAACTATGCCGACTATCGAATGGCGGCATCCCCGGGGCAAGGCGCAGCATCCGTGATGCCGTATCAGGGACGACCCCCAACATGCGCATCTTCGCGACGAGCAAGCCGACCCCGGCCGCCACCGAGGCCGCCCTCATGGCGGACATGGAGGAGGAGCTCGCGGCGGGCCGCCGCTTCTACGAGGAAGGCCTGATCCTCCAGGCCTACATGGACCCTGCCTACAAGCGCACCTTCATGGTCTTGGAGGCCGAGAGCGTCGAAGCCGCGAAGGCCCGCTTCGACACCTACCCGCAGGTCGCCCGGGGGCTGATCGCGTTCGACTACACGCCGCTGATCGGCATGCCGGCGATCGCACAGGTTCACGAGCAGAAGGCGACGCCCCTGCCCGACTGGTGGCCCCGGTCGTGAATGAGCCCACGACGATGCACGACGGAAACCCTGCATGACCCGCCCCCTCTGCACGATCATCGGCTTCGGGCCTGGCGTCGGGGCCGCGGTGGCCCGCCGATTCGTCGCCGGCGGCTTCGACGTGGTCGGGCTGGCCCGCGACCCCGCGCGGCACGCCGCCCTGGCCGGCCCCGGGATCACCCTGCGCGCGGCGGACGCCGCCGACCACGCGTCGCTCACGGCGGCGGTGCCGCCCGGCGCCGAGGTGCTCGTCTACAACGCCTACCGCGCGAGCATGGCCACGCCCGGCCCCTCCGCCCTCGCGCCGGCCGACCTCGCGGCGGACCTCGCGGTTAATGTCGTCGGCGCGCTCGCCGCGGCGCAGGCCGTGCTGCCGGGCATGCGGGCGGCGGGACGCGGCAGCATCCTCCTCACCGGCGGCGGCCTGGCGCTCAGCCCCACGGGATGGCTCCCCGCCGCCTCGCTCGCGGTCGGCAAGGCCGGGCTGCGCAGCCTCGCCCAGACCTTGCATGCGGAGCTCGCCCCCGCTGGCATCCACGCGGGCACCGTCACCATCGCGGGCGCCGTCGCCCCCGGAACCGCCTTCGACCCCGACCGGATCGCCGAGGCCTTCTGGGACCTGCACGCCGACCCCGCCGGCGCCTTCCGCGCCGAGATCATCTTCAAGGGCTGACCCGCCCGGAGGTTCATGCCATGTCCCGGAATATCGACACCGTCCGCCGCTTCGTGACCGACTTCCTCGGCCGCGCCGACCTCGCCGCCGCCGACGCGACCGCGCACCCCCGCATCCAGGGCATCACCGGCCTGAAGCCGACGGGCCCGATCGACGGGCTCGACGAATACAAGGGTATCCTCACCGCCTTCGTCGGTGCCTTCCCGGCCGAGTCACCCGTCCAGATCATCGACCAGTTCGAATCCGCCGACGGCACGCGCGTCGTCACCCGCTTCCACTCCCGCCAGCGCCACGCCCGCGACTTCTTCGGCGTGCCCGCGACGGGCCGCGTAGTCCTCTTCGACGAGACCCACGTGGCGCGGCTGCGCGACGGCCTGATCGTCGAGAACATCGTCAGTGCCACGAACCTGGAATTCGAGATGCTCATGGCCCCCATGCTCGCACCGATGATCCTGGGCGAAACCCGATGATCAACCGCCGCACCCTCGGCCTCCTCGCCGCCCTTCCCGCCCTGCGCATCGCCCGCGCGCAGGGGGCCGTGGACATCCTCGTCCGCTTCCCGAACGGCACCTTCCTCGAGAACCTCGTTGTCGAGCCCGATGGCCGCGTGCTCTTCACGAACTACTTCGCGCGTCGGCTGGAAGCCTGGTCGCCCTCAGGCGGCCACGCCACCTTCGCCGAGGTCCCGGCCCATCCGGTCAGCCTCACCGCGCTCGGCGGCGGGCGGCAGGCGCTGGCCGTCCACGGCGCCTCCTTCATGGACGGGCCCGCGGCGATGCGGGGGCAGGCGGCCGTGCTGCTGCTCGACCCCGCCGGCGCCGTGACGCGCCGTATCGCGCTGCCCGAGGCCGTGTTCCCGAACGGCGGCCTGCTCCTCGCGCCGGACAAGCTACTGTTGGCGGATAGCGCGCTCGGCCGGGTCTGGCTCGTGGACCTCGCCGCCGGCACTGCGTCCGTCTGGCTCGACGACCCGCTCCTCCGTCCGGACCCCGCGCACCCCTATCCCGGCGTGAACGGGATCAAGCGCGCCGGCGACGCGATCCTCCTCTCAAACTCCGCGACGCGGCAGCTCCTGCGCGTGGCCCCTGACGGCCGGGGCCTGGCGGTGGCGGCCTCGATGCCGCTCGGCATCGACGACTTCGCCGTGGCGCCCGACGGCACGATCTACGCCGCGACCCATGCGGAGGGCTTGGCACGCCTGCCGCCCGGCGCCGCGACGCCGCTCCCCATCCCCGCCCCGGGCGTCGAGGGCAGCACCGCCGTCGCCGTCACCCCTGACGGTCGCGCCCTCTACGCCCTCGGCACAGGCGGCCTCGCCGCAGGCGGCAAGGGCGAGGCCGTGCTGGCGCGGGTGCCGATCCCCGTCGCGTAGGGCAGACCCCCGCAGAACGGGATCGCCCGCACCGGCAGACCTGCCCTTCGAGGGACGGCCCAGACCGATCGACGCCAGCGCCCATCGGCCTGGACCGACCCGGGCTCACCGGGACCGGACGCCATCGCGCGACCTGCCTGTTCTCCGGCCCCGGCCGTTCGGCCCGCGACGGTCGGCAGAGCGATCCGCGACCGGCCGACCTTCGCACCGCGGCGTCGTGCCGAGGACGTTCCGCCCCGGGGCGCCGGCGGCCCGAGGCACCGACGGAAGGCGAGGCGTGATGCCGGGCTGCGCTGGTCGGGGGACGGACGCTGCTGGCGGGCCGGTGGCCCCGGGGCGGCCTTCGCCCTCCCAGACCCACCCACCAGGGGCGAGTGCGCCCCAGGACCACGGGCCATTTGTGATGTCCTGGGCTGAGGAGGCCCGAAGGCGGCCTCCTTAGAGCATGCTTGTTTCTGTCTGAATCGCTTTCGGGATTTCGGTGGGTGCAACTACCTCCGCCACGCAGGCTACGCTTCAACGTGAAGCAAACAGGCTCTAGTCCGGGACGTCGACCGGAACGCGGGATCCGGAAGATCCATTCGCCCCCGTCGGTGCGCGAACGCAAGCGTTGGCGCAGGGGGCCGGAAGGCAGTGCCTCCCGAACTCACCCACACCATGGCACGAGGATCGGGCCGAGCCCGGCACGGCCTCGTACCGGAACAAGGCTCCGTCAGCGGGCGGGGGCGGGCTGGGTCCCGGCCGGCGCCGTGCCCTCCGTCTGCCGCTGGCGGTCGGTCACCTGTCCCTCGAGCCGCAGCACCTCGGCCCGCAGGCGCTCCAGCTCCGCCTCCCGCGCCTGCACCTCGGTCCGCAGAGCCACGGCCCGCTGCTCCACCTCCTGCACCTGCCGCTGCGCCGCCTCCCGACGCTGGGCCACCTCGTTCTCGGCGGCCGCGATGCCGTTGCGGGCTTCGGCCAGGCGGCGCTCGGCCTCTTCGGTCTCGGACCGGCGGGCGTTCAGCGCGGCCTCGGCCTGGGACGCCTGGCCGCCCAGTGCGGCGACGCGCTGCTCCGCCTCGCTGGCACGACGCCGCGCCGCCGTGACGTTCTCCTCCGCGGCCGTCAGCGCTGCCGTGAGCTCGCGCTGGCGCGCCTCGGCCGTGCCGCGGGCGCTCGTCGCCTGCTCCACCGCGGCGGCGAGGCGGGCGCGCTCACCCTCCGCCGTGGTCACCGCGGACTGCAGTTCCGTCACCCGCGCCTCCAGGCCGCGGGCCCGCTCGGCCTGCGCCTCGGCGGCGCGCGTCACCTCGGCGAGCTGCGTCTCGGCCCCGGCGAGCGCGCTGTTGCGCGACGCCAGGCTGGCCTCGACCGCGGCCAGCGCGTCGCGCAGCGCGGCCTGACGCGCCTCGATTCCCGCAATCGCGGCCTGGCGGGCCGTCAGCGCTTCCTGCGCCCGCCCCGCCTCGGCCGAGAGCGCGGCCACCCGCGCCTCGGCGGCCTGGATCGAGGCGGCGAGCTCGCGGGCCCGCGCCTCGGCGTCGCGGACCTCGGTGGTGCGGGTGTCGCGCGTCGCCTCGAGCTGCGTCACCTGCGCCCGGCGCTCCGCAACGGCCGCCTCGGCTGCGGTGATCTCACCCCGCAGCGCCTCGGCCCGGGCCTGCGCCTGCTGGGCGGCCGTCTGCAGCTCGGTCGTCCGCGCCTCGGCGGCCGTCACGCTCTGCGCCAGTTGCGCGAGGCGTCCCTCGGCCGCGGTGACCTGTCCCGCCAGTTCGCGGCTCCGCGCCTCGGCCTCGGTGTTCGTGCGGGTGAGTTCGCCTTGCCGTGTCTCGGCGGTGCCGAGGCCGGCGCGCGTGGCCTCCAGCCGCTGGCTCAGGGCGGCGAGGTCTCCATTGGCCTGGCGTTCCCGGTTCAGCGTGCCTTCCAGTTCCGCCGCGCGGGCGGCACTGCTGCGGCCGGTCGCCTCCGCGCTCTCCAGCCGGTTGCCCCGGGAGATCGCCATGGACCAGCCGATGATGAGGAGCAGGAGGAGGACGGCCGCCGCCCCGAGGACCGGCCAGGAATAACCGAAGAGTCCCCCGGAGAGCGGGGAGGGTCCGGGATCCACCGGCCCGCCCGGCGGGGTGCTGACCCGCACGGTCGAGCTTTCGTTCCGTCGCTTCGCTTCACCCATCGTGCTGCTCCCAAGGCCCCCGGGCCGTCGAGGGCACGGGTGGCGCGGCGCCGGTTAAGGCGCCCTTCAGGGGTGCGCACGTGACATTCGCGCGACGGGAGCCGCGCCGTAACGACGCCGTGGGGGAAGCCCCGCCCGCCCCGGTCAGCGCAGGGCGCCGATGAGGCAGGTGAAGGACAGCGACGCGATGACCGCGAAGGTGATCGCCATGCCCGTGACGCGGAAGCGAAAGTTCTCCGGTTCCTGCGCGATGCCCAGCGCGTGGCTGACGCGGCCGGCGAGGAGCAGCGCGCCGGCGGCGTGCGCCGCCCAGCCCGCCATTCCCGACAGTTCCGCGAGGAGGAGGAGGAGCAGCGCGAAGGGCACGTATTCCGCGAAGTTGCCGTGGGCGCGGATGGCCCGTTCCAGCGTCCGGTCGCCGCCATGGCCGAGGGCGGTGCGGGCCTGCCCCCGCGCCCGGATCACCCGCACGGCGAGGCCGAGATAGACAAGGCCGAGCAACCCGGCCCAGAGGAGCGTGGCGCGGGGCATCAGGCGGCCAGCGCCGCATCGACGGCCGCGCCGAGCCGTTCGATGGTCAGGTCGATCTCCGCTTCCGTCGCCGTGTAGGGCGGGGCGATGAGGACGTGGTCGCCCGCGTGCCCGTCCGCGGTGCCGCCGCCCGGGTAGATGGCAAGGCCCAGTCCCAACGCGCGTTCCCGCACCGCCATGTTCAACCGGCGCGCCGGGTCGAAGGGCGCCTTCGTCGCGCGGTCCTCCACGAGTTCGATGGCGAGGAAGAGGCCGCGTCCCCGGACGTCGCCGACGTGGCGGTGGTTCCCGAAGCGTTCGGTCAGCCCCGCCTCCAGCCGCGCGCCCAGCACCCGCACGCGGTCCAGCAGCCCGTCGCGCGCGATGACGTCCTGCACCGCCAGCGCCGCCGCGCAGGCCACGGGATGCGCGAGGTAGGTGTGGCCGTGCTGGAAGGCGCCGGATCCCTCGCGGATCGGTGCGATGACGCGGTCGTTCATCAGGATCGCGCCGATCGGCTGCACGCCGCCGCCGAGGCCCTTGGCGATGGCCTGGATGTCCGGGGCGACCCCTTCCTGCTCCCAGGCGTGGAGGGTGCCGGTGCGGCCCATGCCCGACATGACCTCGTCGAGGATCAGCAGTGCGCCGTGGCGGTCGCAGATCTCCCGCACGCGGCGGAAATAGCCGGCCGGGGGCGGAACGCAGCCGGCGGTCGCGCCGACCACGGTTTCCGCAATGAAGGCCGCGACGTTGGCGGAGCCCAGGCGATGGAACTCCGCTTCCAACTCTCCCGCCAGGCGATTCACGTAGGCTGCCTCGTCCTCCTCGTCGCGCCGGCCGCGATAGGCGAAGGCGGGGGAGACGTGGCTGAAGGAACCAGCCAGCAGCGGCGCGTAGGGCGCGCGGCGCGCGGCGTTCCCGCCAGCCGCGAGCGCGCCGAGCGTGTTGCCGTGGTAGGATTGGCGGCGCGCGATGAATTTCGTCCGCTGCGGCTCGCCCTTCTCCAGGAAGTGCTGGCGGGTGAGCTTCAGCGCGGCCTCCATCGCCTCCGACCCGCCGGAGACGAAGTAGGCCATCGTCAGGCCACCCGGCGCATGGCCGACGAGGCGATCGGCCAGCGCCTCCGCGGCCTCGTTCGTGAAGAAGCCGGTGTGGGCGTAGTCCAGCACCCCGACCTGCCGCTGCACGGCGGCCACCACGTCCGGGTGGTTGTGGCCGAGGCAGGACACCGCGGCACCGCCGGAAGCATCGAGGATGCGCCGGCCATCGGCCAGGTGCAGCCAGGACCCTTCGCCCCGCACCGCCAGGGGCGGTGTCGCGGTCATCGTGCGGTGGAGAATGTGGGACGGCATGCGGACATGGTGCCCCGGCAGGGCGGGGTTGCGTAGGGGGCGCTTGCGGCCACGCTGCGCGCCCGCGACCGTGCCCCGATGCGTGTCGCCCTGATCCATGCCCTCCGCCACTCCCCGCCACCGATCGAGGCGGCCTTCGCGCGGCTGTGGCCGGAAGCCCGGCTGGCGAACCTGCTGGACGACAGCCTCTCGGCCGACCTCGCGCGCGACGGCGCGCTGACGCCGGTGATGACGGAGCGCTTCCTGACCCTGTCGCGCTACGCCGTGGGGGCGGGGGCGGACGGCATCCTCTTCACCTGCTCGGCCTTCGGGCCGTGCATCGAGGCCTGCGCGCGGGACCTCGCGCCCCGGCCCGTGCTGAAACCGAACGAGGCGATGATCGAGGAGGTCGTTGCCAGCGTCGGCGCCGGCGCGCGGGTCGGGCTGCTGGCGACCTTCCCCGCCTCCCTCGTCTCCATCCCGCCGGAGTTCCCGGCGGGCGTGATGGTGGTGCCCTGCCTGGCGGAGGGGGCGCTGGCCGCGCTGGATGCGGGCGACGCCACGGCGCATGACCGCCTCGCGGCGGAGGCGTCGCGGCGGATCGCGGACTGCGATGCGATCGCGCTGGCGCAGTTCTCCCTCGCCCGCGCGGCGCCGCTGGTGGAGCAAGCGACGGGCAAGCCGGTGTTCACGACGCCCGACTCCGCCGTACGCGCGCTGCGGCGGCGCCTGGGGGCGTGATGCTGCAACTGGTCCGTCCCGCGTCGGAGCACCTGCCCTCCTACGCCGCGGCGCTCGAAACCGGGTGGTCGCCGGACAACACGCGGCCCGAGGCTGCGGCGGAGCAGTTGGAGGCGATCGCGCGCGACCCCGCTGCCTTCATCGCGGGCCTGGAGGACCGGGAGGCGAAGGGGCCGCCGATCACCCTGCCCGACGGGTCGCGGATGCCGCGCCTGCCCGGCTTCCGGCGCTGGATGTGGGACGGCGCGTTCTGCGGCTCCATCGGCCTGCGCTGGCAACCGGGGACGGCGGCACTGCCACCGCACGTGCTGGGCCACTGCGGCTACGCGGTGGTGCCCTGGAAGCGCCGGCGCGGCTACGCCACGGAAGCCTTGCGCTTGCTGCTTCCGGAGGCGCGGGCGCTCGGCCTGCCCTGGATCGACCTGACGACGGATCCGGACAACGCCGTGTCCCAGCGTGTGATCCTGGTGAATGGCGGGGTGCTGGTGGAGCGTTTCGCCAAAGCCGCGGCCTACGGCGGCGAAGGCCTGCGCTTCCGCATCATCCTCGATCCCGCAGCCGCATCAGGCTGACGACCGCCGCGAGCGCGGCGAAACCGGCGCCGAGCCACAGAGCGTTCGTCGGCCCCGCCGTCATCGCCTGTGCCGACGCGCCTTCGGCGCCGCGCGCGAGCACCAGCGCCACCAGCACCGCCCCGATCGTCTGCCCCGACAGCCGCGCGGTGGAGAGCATCCCCGACGCACCGCCCGAGCGTTCCCGCGGTGCGGCCGTCAGCATCGCCCGGTTGTTCGGCGTATTGAAGAAGCCGAAGCCGCCGCCGCAGACCGCCATGCGCCAGGCGATGTCGAGCGGATGCGGCTGCGCCGGCAGCAGCGCCAACGCGACCAACCCCAGCGCGAGCGTCCCCAGCCCAATGCCGCAGAGCAGCCCCGCCGGATAGCGGTCCGCCAGCCGCCCCGCGAGCGGCGCCGTGACCGCCGTCGTCGCGAACCAGGGCGTCGTCAGCAGCCCCGCCGCCAGCGCGCTGAAGCCGAAGCCCGATTGCAGCAGGAAGGTGAGCGAGGCGAAGGCCAGCGCCTGCGCGACGAAGGTGCAGATCGACGTCGCGATGGCCATCCGGAAGGGCGGGATGCGCAGCAGGTCCAGCGGCAGCACGGGGCGCCGCGCGTGCAGTTGCCGGCGGACGAGCCAGGCGCCGGTGACCAGCCCCAGGGCGAGCCAGCCGATGATCGCCCTCGCGCCCTGCCCGTGCGCGATGCCGTCCAGCCCCAGGATCAGCCCGCCCAGAGCGAGCGCGGTGAGGAGGGAGGAGAGCCAGTCGAAGCGATCCCGTGCCCGAGGGGTCTGCGGCAGGGTCCGCAGCCCCACCGCGAAGGCCGCGATCCCGATCGGCACGTTGATGAGGAAGATCCACGGCCAGCCCACCGCGGACAGGATCGCCCCCCGATCGCCGGCCCCGCCGCGGCCGAGGTCGCGACGACGACGGCCACCAGCCCGATCGAGCGCCCGAGCCGGGCACGCGGCTGGATGTAGCGGACGAGGGCGGAGTTGATCCCCATCAGCCCCGCCGCCCCTAGTCCTTGCACGGCGCGGGCCGCGATGAGCCAGCCGAGCGAGTCCGCATAGGCGCAGGCCAGCGAGGCCACCGTGAAGACGACGAGGCCGGTGAGGTAGACGCGCCGGAAGCCCACGATCTCCCCCAGCGCCGCCAGCGGCAGCAGGGCGACGGTGATCGCAAGCTGGTAGGCGTTGACAACCCAGATCGTCTCGGCCGGTGCCACGCCCAGCGCCCGCCCGATCCCCGGCAGCGCGACATTGGCGATGGATCCGTCGAGGACGGACACCGCGACCGAGAGAAGGACAGCGGCCATCGCCCAAGTCCGGCGGGGCTGGGGCAGGCCGTCGGCCTCGGGGGCCTGTTCGTCAGCCTGTCGGGGGGCCTGTTCGGGGGCCTGTCCGGGGGCCTGTTTGGAACTGGGGGTCACCCGCGCGCGGCGACCTCGGCACGCCGTCCGCCGCTGATCAGCAGAAGATCTGCCGCCGTCGTCCGGAAGACGTGGCGTGGCGACCCGGCGGCGGCCCAGACGGGGTCGAGGGCGAACAGGTCCTCATCCACCAGCACGACGGGCGGGGTGGCGTGGCCGAGCGGGGCGACGCCGCCGATCGCGAAGCCCGTCGTCGCCCTCACCCAGGCGCCGTCCGCCCGCCCGATCGGCAGGCCGGTGAGGGCAGCGACCTTGCCCGTGTCCACCTGGTTGGCGCCGGAGGCGATCACCAGCACGGGGGTCTCCCCGCCCCGGAAGATCACGGACTTCGCGATCTGCGCGACCGTGCAGCCGATGGCCGCGGCCGCGTCGGCGGCGGTCTTCGTGCCGTCGGGAAACTCCTGCACGGCGTCGGCGTGCCCGGCCGCGCGGAGGGCGGCCCTGACCCGTTCGACCGACCCTGTCGCCTCGCCCGTCGTCGTGCCCATATCGCCCCAGTGCCTGAAAGCCTGTCCGAGAACGTGTCCGAAACGGTGATCGCGGCAGCCCCGGCCGATGCGGCCGTGGACCATCCGCTCGCCCTCTACATCCACTGGCCCTTCTGCGCGGCCAAGTGCCCGTATTGCGACTTCAACTCCCATGTGCGCGAGGGGGTGGATGCCGCAAGGCATGGCCGCGCCCTGCTGGCGGAGCTGGAGCACGAGGCGGCGCGGACCGGCCGGCGGCGCCTGGGTTCCGTGTTCTTCGGGGGCGGGACGCCCTCGCTGATGCCGCCGGAGGCCGTGGCGGCGCTGGTCGAGTCGGCGCGTTCGCTCTTCGACCCCGATCCGGACCTGGAGGTGACGCTGGAGGCCAACCCGACCTCCGTCGAGGCCGGGCGGCTTCGGGCCTTCCGGGATGCAGGCGTGAACCGCCTGTCGCTCGGCGTGCAGGCCCTGGACGCGGCGGCGCTCGGCTTCCTCGGGCGGAACCATTCGGCGGGGGAGGCGATCGCTTCGCTGGAGCATGCGCGCGCGACCTTTCCGCGGCTTTCCTTCGACCTGATCTACGCGCGTCCCGACCAGTCCGAGGCGGCGTGGCGGGAGGAACTGCGGCGCGCCCTCTCGCTCGCGGCCGATCACCTCTCGCTGTACCAGCTCACGGTCGAGCCGGGCACGCGCTTCGCGACCGAGCACGCCCGCGGCGCCTTCGCCCTGCCCGCGGACGACGATGCCGCGGCGATGTACGCCGCGACCGCGGAGGAAGCCGCGCGCTTCGGCCTGCTGCCCTACGAGGTCAGCAACTACGCCAGGCCCGGGGCCGAGAGCCGCCACAACCTCGCCTACTGGCGCTACGCCGATTACCTCGGCATCGGCGCCGGCGCGCACCAGCGGCTGACGCGGGGCGGCGCGGTGCTGGCGGCCCGGCGGCACCGGGCGCCGGAGGTCTGGCTCTCCCTCGTCGAAGCGCAGGGTCACGCGCGGGTGGAAGAAGCGGCACTGTCCAACGTCGAGCGCGGGCGCGAGGCGATGCTCATGGGCCTGCGGTTGACCGAGGGCGTGGACCCCGCGCGGATCGCGCGCCGCGCCGGCCTGGCCTGGGAGGCCGTGGTGGACCCGCCGATGCTCCAGGCGCTGCGGGAGGAGGGTTACCTGGAATGGCTCCCCGACGGCCGCCTGCGGGCGACGGGGGAGGGGCGGCTCCGCCTCGACGCCCTTCTGCCGGTCCTGCTGCGATAGCGCGGCGTGACGAGCGGCTGCTGACAGGAACTGTCATCGCCCCCTGCGACCTTGCGCCCGCCACCCACACGGAGCGAGCGCGATGTCCCACCCCCGCATGACCATCCTCTACGTCGAGAGCGCGCCGGCGAGCGCGGCCTTCTACGAGGCCCTGCTCGGGCACGCGCCCGCCGAAGCCTCCCCGGGCTTCGCAATGTTCCCGCTGCCCTCCGGCGGCGCGCTCGGCCTCTGGACGCGGGCCGGGGTCTCCCCCGCCGCGGAAGGCCGGGGCGGCGGCGAGCTCGTCTTCCCGGCGGAGGACGTGGACGCGGCCCATGCCGAGTGGCGGGCGCGCGGGATCACCATCCTGCAGCCGCCCGCCGACGCGGAGTTCGGCCGGAACTTCGTTGCGGCCGACCCGGACGGCCATCGCCTCCGAGTCATGGCACCTCCCGCCTGACCGGCTGGTCCGGCGCGGCGGTCGGCCGGGCTGCCCGCGGGCGCGAGGGGGCCTTCGGCAACCCCGCCCCGGCCGGGCCGGTCGACCTGCCGGTAGGCCGGCCCGTGGCCGGACACGGGCCCGAGCCCGGACGCTGACCGGAACGCCGCTCCGCCTATCGCGGGGATCGCCACGATCGAATGGCCTCGGCACTGCGCCGGCGCGACCTTCGCCGCATGCCCCGGACAGGCGAACGACCGATGTATGCCGCCGTCTTCCTGCTCTCCCTCCTCCTCGCGATCTGCGCGGGCGAGGCCGCGGCGCGCCGGGTGGAAGCGCGGGCCTCCGCGGCGGAGCCGCGGCGCGACTGCGTCGCGCTCGGCTACGCGGCCGTGGAGTCGATCGTGACCGAGGGCCTCCCTCGGGGGCGCGACCTGACCGGCGCCGGCTTCCTGCACGTCGCGGCGCTGCGGAACCGGCTCGCCCGCCCGCTCGAGGTGGAAGTCACCTTCGAGGCGTCGGAGGCGAGCGCGGCGACGCGGGAGGGGGCTTCATCCTGCCGCCGCGCGGCCTCGTCCGGGTGCCGCTCGGCGTAACCCCCGTTAGGCCGACCGATGGCGAGTTGCGGTCCACCGTCGTCGTGCGCTGCGCGGCGTAACGGGGCGGCACCGCGTTCCGGCACGGCGGATCATCCGGGGCCGGTTCCCCACCTCTGGAACGCCGCCCCGACCGGGTGGGCCTCTCCATCCGCCGGGAGAGCCGGCCGCTGCTCCCCCGTCCCGGTCAAACTCGACCCACTGCCGCCCGCGCCCTGCCGGCGGCATTGGGTCACTGCCGTGGCTCTTGCGTCAGGGCTGGCGCGCGCCGGCCTGGCACGCGACGACGGGACGCGCGGCGACGTCCCGTGAGCCAGCCCCGACCTCTTCCGGCGTCGCGGCGATCCCGCGCGCGACCAGCATGGCCGAGAAACCCGGCGCGGCCGTGACGACGCAGAGCGGCACGGCCAGCGCCAGCCCCGCAAGGAAGGGCAGGGACAGCAGCGCCGCGGCCGCCGACACCGACATCAGGGCGAAGAGGCAGATCACGCCGAGCAGCGTGTGCGGCCAGAGGAGGCGCGCCGCGTCGCGCCATGCCACGCCGCGGTCCACCCGGTTCTGCGGCGCCCAGGTCGCGCGCCGGCCGAAGGCGAGGAAGGCCAGCGCGATCGCCTTGTTCACGGTGGAGACGGGCTCCGCGAGGAGGCTGAAGGCGACCTCCGCCGCCGCGCCACGGAGGAAGGCCGCCCGGCCGCTGTAGCGCGCCGCGAGGCCAGGCTTCGCCAGCACCTCGGCATAGCCACAGAGCTTCGGCGCCGCGTTGCAGGCCCAGGTGAGGAACAGCAGCGCGGCCAGGGCGCCCATCGGTGTCGCCGCCCCGCCGCCCGTCACCGCGTTGGCGACCGCCGCGACGAGCATCACGACCCAGAGCGGCGCGCAGAGGAACAGCAGGATCGCCTGCGCCAGCTGCCAGCGGCCCATCGCGTGCAGGCCGGGCCCGAACAGCAGGTGGCGGTACTGCATGTTGCCCGCGCCCCAGCGCACGTCGCGCGCGAGGAACTCCGGCAGGGCCGGCGGATTGCCTTCCAGCGACCCGTCCTCGGCCGGCAGGCAGCGCACCTTCCAGCCAGCGGCGCGCAGCCGCACCGCCTCGACCATGTCGTGCGACAGGATGGGGGAGCCGTCGGGCAGCGGCGCCAGGCGGGCGTGCGCGCGGAAAGGCGCGATGCGGAAGACGGCGTTGTGGCCCCAGTAGGGGCCGTCATCGAGTTGCCACCAGCCCTGCCCCGTCGCCCAGGTCCGCATCCCCGCGCGCATGCCGAACTGGAACAGTCGGGGGAAGGCGCGCGGCGCGGGCCGCCCGACGATGAGCTGCTGGATGAGCGCCAGGCGCGGATCGGCCTCCATCCCCGCGACGAGGCGCAGGACCGCGGCCGCCGACATCTCCGAATCCGCATCGAGCATGACGGCGAGGTCCAGCCCCGCCGCGTGGTGGTCCAGGAACTCCATCACGTTCCCGGCCTTGAAGCCCGCATTGTCGGTCCGGCGGCGCAGGCGGACGGGGATGCGGCCCGCGCCGGCGCGGGCGGCGGCGAAGGCCGCGATGGCCGCGTCCTCCGCGGCCGCGAGGACCGGGTCGCGCGTGTCGGAGAGGAAGCAAAGGACAAAGCTCCCCCCGCGCCCGTCGCCTCCAGCCCGTCGAGCAGGCGCGCGAGGGGCGGCAGGACGGCCGCCATGTCCTCGTTGCGGACGCAGACGAGGATGCCGGTCCGGAGGCGCGGCCCGGCCGGAGGTGTCGCGACCTGCGGGACGAGGAAGGCCGGCGCGTCCTCCTTCGCGAGCAGGATGACGAGGCCGAGCACCGCGTTGCCCACGCAAATCGCCGTCCAGGGCAGGGTGACGAGGTAGGCGGCCGCGATCGCCATCTCCCACCCCGTCCAGCCGCCGGGCGCGACGACGCGCCAGAGCAGCGCCCACAGGCCGAGGCAGACGAGCAAGCAAAGCGCGGCGAAGGCGGCGCGCCGGAGGAGGACGGATTCGTGGGGCACGGACGCACCGTGTCACGGAAGGATGGCGAAATCGCGCCCGGCGCCGCCGCTCAGAGCAGGACGTCGGAGGCGGAGAGGCTCGTGATGCCCGCCAGGACGACGACCAGCTCGGCCGTCCCGTTCCCGTCGGCGTCGAGGGAAACGGCCACGCCGCCGGCCCGCGCCACCCAGGACACGGTCGGTATCCCGCCACCAGGGACGGGGCCGTTGCCGCCGAACGACACGTCGTATTCGCGGAAGTCCAGCCGGTCCCCCGAAGCCCCGTCGAAGTCGCGGATCACGTCCCGCTCGGCCGGGGCGGAGTCGAAGGTCGAGGCCCAGACGAACAGGTCGGCCCCGGCGCCGCCGAACAGGATGTCGGCCCCGAGGCCGCCGCGCATCGTGTCGGCGCCGGCGCCGCCGTCCAGCACGTCGCGCCCGGCCTGGCCGTTGAGGGAATCGTCCCCCGTCCCGCCGAGCAGCCTGTCGCCGCCGTTTCCGCCGACGAGGGTATCGCCGCCCGCGCCGCCGTTCAGGACGTCGTTCCCGTCCCGCCCGTCCACGACGTCCGCCCCGCCGCCGCCATCGAGCCGGTTGCCCCCGTTCGACCCCGAGATCGTATCGGCGAAGGCCGAAGCCAGCACGGATTCGAAGCCGAGGACCGTGTCGCCCGTAGCCTCCCCCTCGGAGCCGCGGCCGAGGATGAGGTCCACCGCGATCCCGGACGCAGCGCCCCGGTAGTCCGCCGTGTCCACGCCCCCCGCACCGTCGAGGAGGTCCGCGCCGGTGCCGCCGGCGAGCGTGTCGTTCCCCGCACCGCCCGTCAGCGTGTCGTCGCCGCCGCGCCCGTCGAAGAGCGTGCGCGTCGCGTCCGCAAGCATCGAGTCCGCGAAGGCCGAGCCGCGAACCTGCTCGATGCTGTCGAAGAAGTCGGCGGATCCGTCGCCGTCCTGCTGGGCCCCGAACTCGATGACGACGCCGGCGGCGCTGCCGCCGTAATCCGCCGTGTCCCAGCCGTCGCCGCCATAAAGCGCGTCGGAGCCCGCCCCGCCGACCAGCGTGTCGTTGCCTGACCCGCCGGTCAGCGTGTTCTGCCCGCCATTGCCCTCCAGCCGGTCCGACCGGCCGGAGCCGATCAGCGACTCCACGCCCGCCAGCGTGTCGCCCACCGCGTCTCCGGCGGTCCCAGTCCCGGTGAGGAGGCTGACGATCACCGCCCGCACCGATCCCTCGTAGGACGCGGTATCTCCGTCCGCCCCGCCGAGGATCCGGTCGGCCCCCGCGCCGCCCTCCAGCACGTCGAAGCCGGCCGCGCCGAGGAGGAAGTCGTCCCCGTCCCCGCCGCGCAGCGTGTCCTCCCCCGCCCCGCCCACGAGGTCGTCGCGCCCGGCCCCGCCGGCCAGCGAGTCGTTCCCGCCCTCTCCCGAAAGCCGGTCGTCCCCGCCGCCGCCGGTCAGCACGTTCGCCGCCTCGTCCGCGAAGATGACGTCGTTGAAGGGCGTTCCGGTGAGGTTCTCGATCGCGATGAGGACGTCGCCCTCCGCGAAGCCGCCCTCCTGCGGCTCGTCGCCGAAGAAGACGATGATCGCCGCGTCGGACGCGGCGTAGGACACGAGGTCGGTGCCCGTGCTGCCCTCCAACCGGTTCGCGGCGGTGCTCGCGACGTAGCTGTTGCCGGCGCTGGCCCCGACGACGTTCTCGAAGCCCGAGATGACGTGGGCCTCGCCGTCCACGCGGGCGACCCCGGTCACGAGATCCACCTCGAAGAAGGCCTGCAAGGTCAGCACCAGCGTGTCGGACCCTTCCCCGCCGTCGAGGGTGTCCGTGCCGCGTCCGAAGGCGTCGATCGTGTCGTTGCCGGCGCCGCCCGACAGCAGGTCGGCGCCGCGGCTGCCCGAAATCGAGTCATCGCCCGATCCGCCGATCAGCGTGTCGGCGAACCATGTGCCGCGGAGGAGGGAATCCCCCGAGGTGCCGGACACGTCGAACAGCACGCCCCCCGAGGTGGTGCTGTCGAACGTGCCACCCGTAGCCGTCGTCAGCCCGCCCGTCAGCTCCGTCCCGTCCTCCCGCAGGAGCCGGAAGGCCATGCCGGGCTGGTCGAAGACCGGGATGGACCCGCCGGGGCCGGCCTGCACGCGATCGTCCGGCCGGATCGTACCCGTCAGCGGCGTCCCGCTGGACGCGACGAGGAAGTCGGCGCTGTTCGCGGGGTCGTAGCCGGCCCCGATCGTGTAGCGAAAGATCCCGACCATGTGCCGTGCTCCCCGACCGCGGCGGCTGAGGCGGTCCGCCGACCGGCCCGGGACTCGAGCCTATCGGATCACCGCGCCGCCTTGCACATGACGAGCTTGTGTCGGCCGGCGCGCCGCATGGCGCACCGGCCGTCTGCGGGGCGGCGCTGGCCGCCACGCGCCAGGGGAAGTCCGGCAGGGCCGGGTCGGCGTTCCCCGCTACAGGATGAAGTCACCGGCCGAGAGGCTGGCCACGCCCTTGAGGTTGAACGCAAGGTCCAGCGTCCCGTCCCCGTCCGCGTCCAGCCGCACGAGCGTCGTGCCGTTCGCGTTGGACGACCAGGACACCGCCGCTTGACCACCACCCGGAAGGGCTCCCGTCCCGACATAGACCGCCCCGAAGGCCGAGAGATCGAGGCGATCGCCGGCGGCACCGTCGAAGTCCGTGACGAGGTCGCGCGCGGCCGGGCTGCCCTCGGCCACCTCCGTCCAGACGAAGCGGTCGGCACCGCCGCCGCCGGTCAGCGCGTCCGCCCCGAGCCCGCCGATGAGCACGTCCGCCCCGCCGCCGCCGTTCAGGCGGTCGTCGCCCTCGGCACCGTCGAGCGTCTCGGCGGCCGAGCCGCCGGTCAGCACGTCGGCAACCTGGCCGCCCACCACCTGCTCGATGCCGGAATACCGGTCGCCCTCGGCAACCCCGCCGCGGCCGATTCCGCGCGCGAGGTCCACCGTCACGCCTTCGAACCGCGCGGCGGCGTAGTGGACGAGGTCGATGCCGCCGCCGCCAACCAGGACGTCGACGCCGCCGCCGGCACGCAGCACGTCGTCGCCGTCGCGTCCGTCGAGCCGGCCGCCGGCGAAGCTGGCGGTCAGGTCGTCGGCGAAGGCGGAGCCGATGATGTTCTCGATCGCGGTGAGGGCGTCGCCCTCGGCGTCGCCGCCCGACTGGGCTCCCGTGTTCCGCAGGTCGATCCTGATGCCCGCCGAGCTCGACCGGTAGTCCGCGGTGTCCTGCCCGTCGCTACCGATGAGGACGTCGGCGCCCGCACCGCCGGAGAGGAAGTCGTCGCCGGAGTCGCCGTAGAGGAAGTCCGCGCCCGAGGAGCCGTAGATCGTGTCGCCGAGGAGCGAGCCGAAGACGCCGTCCACGCTGCGGAACCGGTCGCCTGCGGCGTCGCCCGCTGTTCCGCGCCCCGCGGCGAGGTTCACCGCGATGCCCGCGAGCGCGTCGGAGTAGGACAGGAAGTCCTCCCCGCCCCCACCATCCATGACGTCCGCGCCGGCGCCGCCGCGCAGGAGGTCGGAGCCCCCCGCCGCGGATCACGTCGTCCCCCGCGTTGCCGTCGAGGGCGCGGCCGCTGTCGCTGCCGATGATCGTGTCCGCCCCGTCGCCGCCGGTCACCGGGCCGACGGCGCCGCCGACGGCGCCAGCCGTGATGACGATGACGTCGTCGCCATCCCCGCCGTCGAGCGTGTCCGCGTCGTCACCGCGGAGCGTGTCGTCGCCGAGGCCGCCGCTGAGCATGTCGGCATCCGCCCCGCCGTCGAGCACGTCGTTCCCCTCGCCGCCCTCAAGGACGTCGGCGCCGCCGCTGCCGCGGATCCGGTCCGCCCCGTCTTCGCCGAGGAGCGAATCCGCGCCGTCGCCGCCGTCGATCGCGTCGTCGCCCGCAGCGCCGAAGAGTGTTTCCGCACGCGACCCGCCGACGAGCAGGTCGCCCATCTCGCCGCCGCGGACCTGCTCGAAGCCGATGAGGATGTCCCGCCGCGCGATGCCGCCGGCACCGCTGTCCTTCTGCAGGTTCACCGCGACGCCCGCGAACCGCGCCCCGCTGTAGTCGAGCAGGTCCACCCCGTCGCCGCCGAGGAGCGTGTCGCCCCCGCGCCGGCCACGACCGTGTCGTCGCCCTCGCCGCCGACGAGCTGGCTGCCGAAGTCGCTCGCGGTCAGCGTGTCCGCGAAGGCGGAGCCCAAGGCGACCTCGACCGCGATGATGACGTCGCCCTCCGCGTCGCCGCCCGAGGAAGGGCCCGTGGCGCCGAGGTCCACCGTGACGCCCGCCGCGCTCGCGCCGTAGTCCACGGTATCGAGGCCGACATCGCCGAGGAGGAAGTCGGCCCCCGCACTGCCCACGAGGAGATCCGACCCGGCGCCGCCGTAGAGCGAGTCCGCGCCGCTCCAGCCCTCGAGCGTGTCGTCGAAGGCCGTCCCGAAGACGCCGACGACGCCGACGAGCGTGTCGCCCTCCGCCTCGCCCCCGCTCCCGGAGCCTGTGGCGAGGCTGACGTTCACGCCCGTCGCGCCGTCGCGGTAGTCGGCGAGGGCGCCATCCGCCTCGCCGTCCAGCAGGTCGGCCCCGGCCCCGCCGTTCAGCAGGTCGAAGCCGGTGCCGCCGCGGAGGGTGTCGTCGTCCGCGCCCCCCGCAGCAGGTCCCCTTCGCTGCCGCCGAGCAGCGTGTCCTGTCCGCCCTCGCCGTCGAGCGAGTCGGATCCCGCCCCGCCATCGAGCGAATCATCCCCGAACCCGCCGAGGATGGTGTCCGCGCCGCCGCCGCCGAAAACCGTATCGTTCCCGCCGAGGGCGTCGATCACGTCGCCCGCATCGTCGGAGTTGATGAGGTCAGCCCCGGTCGTCGGGGTGGGAGAGAAGGCCATCAGTGCGCTCCGGTCAGATATCCGGCCCAAACCTGTCGGGACCGGATCGTTTCTGCCCGGAATCTGTCCGGCTTCTCAACCGACGGTTACATTAATTCCATCTATCGCCGCGTGAGGCAGCGTCGATCAGGCAGCGCGACGGCGGCGCACCGCCGCCCAGATCCACGGCCCCGCCAGTGCGATCACTGCGACCGCCAGGATCGACGCGGAGATCGGCCGGGTCAGGAACGTCGTCCAGTCGCCCTGGCTGATCGTCATGGCCTGCCGCAGCGCCTGTTCCGCCATGGGCCCCAGGATCATCCCGATGACCACCGGCGCCGTCGGGAAGTCGAAGCGCCGCATGAACATCGCGATGATCCCGATGCCGTAGAGCAGCACCAGATCCACGACCGAATTGCTGATGCCGTAGGTCCCGATCGTCGCGAAGACGAGGATTCCGCCATAGAGCTGCGGCGTCGGGATCTTGAGGATCTTCGCCCACAGGCCCACCAGCGGCAGGTTCAGGACCACCAGCATGACGTTGGCGACGTAGAGGGATGCGATGAGCGTCCAGACCAGCGCGGCCTGTTGCGTGAAGAGCAGCGGCCCGGGCTGGATGCCGTAGGACTGAAAGGCGCTCAGCATGATGGCGGCGGTCGCGGAGGTCGGCAGGCCCAGCGTCAGCATGGGCACGAGGATTCCCGCGGCCGCGGCGTTGTTCGCGGCCTCCGGCCCCGCCACGCCCTCGATCGCGCCGGTCGTGCCGAACTCCTTCTTCGCTTCAGGCGAGGCGAGTTTCCGCTCGGCGAAGTAGGACAGCATGGTCGGCATCTCGGTGCCGCCCGCGGGCATCACGCCGAAGGGGAAGCCGAGCAGCGAGCCGCGGAGCCACGGTCCGATGCTGCGCTTCCAGTCGCTCCCGCTCATCCACAGGCGGCCGACGGGCAGCACGACCTGGCCGCCCTCGACGTGGCGCCAGGCGAGGTAGAGCGTCTCGCCCACTGCGAAGAGCGCGACGGCGACGAGGACGACGTTCACGCCGTCCAGCAGTTCGGGGATGCCGAAGGTCAGGCGCGGCTGGCCCGTCTGCAGGTCGATGCCGATCAGCCCGAGCATCAGCCCGAAACCGAGCGACGCCAGCCCCCGCAGCGCGGAGCCGCCGAGCACGGCGGAGACGGTGATGAAGCACAGCACCATGAGGGAGAAGTATTCCGCCGGCCCCAGCAGCAGCGCGTATTCCACGACGACGGGCCCGAGGAAGGAGATGCCGAGCGTCCCGATCGTGCCCGCCACGAAGGACCCGACGGCCGCGGTGAAGAGCGCGGGGCCCGCGCGCCCGTTCTTCGCCATCTTCGAACCCTCAAGGCTCGTGATGATCGAGCCGGACTCGCCGGGCGTGTTCAGCAGGATGGAGGTCGTGGATCCCCCGTACATCGCGCCGTAGAAGACGCCGCAGAACAGGATGAAGGCGCCGGTGGCCTCCACCTTGAAGGTGATGGGCAGCAGCAGCGCAATGGTCAGCGCGGGCCCGATGCCCGGCAGCACGCCGATCGCGGTACCGAGGAAGCAGCCGAGCAGCGCCCAGCCGAGATTCGTGACCGTCAGCGCGTTGGCGAAGCCGAGGGTGAGACCGGCGATCGGGTCCATCAGATGATCCCCTCGAGGATGCCCGCGCCGATGTTCACGCCGAGCAGCCGGTCGAAGCCGAGATAGGCGGCGAGGCAGACGACCGCCCCGATCAGCAGGTCCCGCAGCGGGTGGCGCGACCCGAAGGCAGCGCAGACCAACACGTACTGGATCGTCGCGGCGATGACGAAGCCGAGCCATTCGATCAGCGCGAGCTGCACGAGAAGGGCTGCGAAGATGATCGCGAGCGACCGCCAGTTCACCGGCGGGGCGTCGATCAGCTCCTCCAGTCCGTGCGACCATCCGCCGCGCAGGCCGACGAGGGAGAGCAGCACGCCGATGACGACGAGGAAGACGCCGACCACGATCGGGATCGCCGTCGCCCCGACCTGCGCGTAGAGCGGCGAGGCCGGCACCGCGTAGGCGCCGTAGAGGGTCAGTGCGCCGAGGAAGGTGACGAAGCCGCCGACGGCCAGGTCCGCCCGCGGGGTCGCCGGTGCCACGGGGCCCGCATCGGGCAAGGGGTCATCGCTCAACGGCCGTATCCTCCCGACTCGTCCCGGTAGGCTTGGCATGGGACGGCCCGCCGCGCCACCAGCCGGCGTGACGAACGCGACCCGGATGGATGCTGCGCCGGGGCGCCGGCCGGGGCATCAGGCGCGCCCCGACCCGGATGCCAGGACACGCCATGCACCGCACGCTGCTCGCCCTCTCCACCCTGCTGCTCGCGACGCCCGCGATGGCGCAGCAGTATTGGCTTCCCAACGGCCCGGGCGGGACGACCTGGAACAACCCGCAAGGGTCGTTCATGGGGACCGTGAACGAGCACATGCTGCAGCGCCACGCACAGCAGCTGCAGTGGCAGCGCCAGCGGGAGGCCTCCGCGGCGGGCGTCCCGCAGGCCGCCGCACCGTCGCAGGCCGCCGGCGCCGACCCGTCCTTCCGCCTGAACAACGGCGGCGGGCGCACGGTGCGGGAGGTCTATGTCTCCTCCTCCCAGGATTCAGGCTGGGGCGCGGACCGGCTGGGACAGGACGTGATGGGGCCGGGCGCGCGGCTCGTCGTGCGGCTGCCGATGGGGCAGTGCGTGAACGACATACGCGTCGTCTTCGCCGACGGCACGTCGCAGGAACGGCGGGGCGTCAACACCTGCGGGCTGACCGACCTGTCGGTGCGCTGAGCCCGGGCCGGACGCGTAGCGGACCGCCACGCGCCCGGGGTGACCTCAGGCCAGCCCGATGTCCCGCAGCACCGCGCCCGTCGCTTCCTCGTCGCGGCGGATGAAGGTGACGAACTCGTCGCCGGCCATGAAGGCGTCGTCCCAGCCGCGGGTCTGCAGCAACTCCCGCCATTGCGGCATCGCGTGCAGCGCCGTCAGGAACTCGATGTGCTTCTGCCGTGCGTCGGCCGAGAGACCCGGAGGGCCGAAGACGCCGCGCCAGTTGCCGCTGGTGATGTCGAGGCCGCTCTCCTTCAGCGTGGGGATGTCGGCCTCGGACCGTGCGGCACCGGAGGTCGCCAGCGCCCGCATGCGCCCCGCCTTGATCTGCTCGGAGAACTCCGACAGCCCGGAGATCCCGGCCTTCACCTGCCCGCCGAGAATCGCGGCCTGGGCGGGCCCGCCGCCGGCGAAGGCGACGTAGGAGGCCTCCCGCGCGTTGCGTCCCAGCGCCTTCAGCATCTGCCCCAGCAGGATGTGGTCCACGCCGCCGGCCGAACCGCCGCCGACCGCGACCGCGCCCGGATTGGCCTTCAGCGCGTCGAGCAGCCCGCGGATGTCGCGATACTCGGAATTGGCCGGCACGACGATGACGGCGACCTCGTCCGTCATCCGCGCCAACGGCGTGATGTCCTTCATGCCGACCGGCGAGCGGTTCGTGAGCGTGGACCCCACCATCACCGCGCCCGCCACCATCAGCGCGTCGGGGCGTCCGCGGCGCTGCTGGATGAAGCGCGGCAGGCCCACGACGCCGCCGGCGCCGCCGACATTCTCGAACTGCATGGAACCGACCATACCGGTCTGGCGTGCCACCTGCTCGATCGCGCGGCCCAGCCCGTCCCAGCCGCCGCCTGGGCCGGCGGGGATGAACATGTTGAGCGAGGCGTAGCGCTGCTGTTGCGCCTGCGCGCGCGCGGCGGCCGGCAGGAACGGCAGGGCAGCGGCGCCCCGCAGCAGGTGGCGGCGTTCGATCATCGGCGTCTCCTCAGGGGGCGTCTCGCCCTCTTGCCCCGGACCTTACCCGCGGAGCGCAGACGCGCAACGGCACGATGCGATGCAGGCGTGTCTTCGGAAACATCGGCCGACTGTGTCTTTTGGGTCATGGCCCTGTGGCAATCGCGCCGATATCTTGCGGCGCAGCACGCCACCGGACGGGTCCCCCGCCATCCGCTGGCCCTGCGACCGGAACCCGCCATGCGCGCCGTCCTCTGGGGTCTCGGGCTCTGCCTCCTGCTTCCCGCCGCAGGGCTGGCCCAGCCGCGCCCCGATCCTGCCCGGCCCGAATCGCCCCGCTCCGAATCGCCCCGGCCTGAGTCGCCTCGACCCGAAACCCCGCGCGCTGAATCGCCGCGTGCCGAGGCACCGCGCACCCCCGCGGAGCGCGAGGCGACGGTCGTCAACGAACTCGGCCTCGCGATCCGCGAACTCTACCTCGCGCCGGCCGGGCAGCCCGACCCGGGCCCCGACCGGCTCGGCGCGGACACGCTGCCGCCGGGGGGAGCTTCCGCATCCGGCTCGGCCGCAGCCAGCCCTGCGTCTTCAACCTCCGCGCGGTCATGGCCGACGAATCGGTGCAGGAGCGCCGGAACCTCGACCTCTGCCGCAACCCGCGCGTGACTTTCGGCGACCCCTCCCTCCCGCTGCGGGAGGCGACGGTGGTGAACGACACGGACATGACGGTGCGCGAACTCTACGTCACCCCGCCCGGCGCCGCGGTCTCCCCCTCGGGGCGCGGCCCGGACCGCCTGGGGGCGGAGGTGATCGCGCCCGGCCGTTCCTTCCGCCTGCGCCTGGGGCGCACCCGGGACTGCGTCTTCGACGTCGTCGCCGTGATCGAGGACGGGTCGGAGGTCTCTCGGCAGAACCTCGACCTCTGCCGCAACACCCGCCTCACCCTCGCCGACCCGGCCGTGCCCTGGCGGGAGGCAGGGGTGATCAACCGTGCGGGGCGTCCGATGGTCGCGCTCAATGCCGTCCCCGCGGGACGCGCGCCCACCGGGAACACCCGTTCGGAGGCCTGGGGCCCCGACCGCCTGAACGAGGCGACGCTCGCGGATGGCGCCCGGTTCCGGCTGCGGCTGCGCCTGCCCGCCTGCGCCGCCGACCTCCGCGCCACCTATGCCGACGGGCGGGCGGAGGAGAAGCGCGGCCACGACCTGTGCCGGGAGGGCACGATCGTCTTCGACGGCTCGGGCATCCCGCGCCCCGTGCAGCGCCCGGTCACGCTGGTAAACCGCCACGGCGCGATGCTGGAGGAGATCTACGTCTCCTCCTCCACCGACGGCGAGTGGGGGCCGGAACGCCTGCCCGGCGGCCTGGCCCGCGGCGCGCGGGAAACGCTGAACGTCGCGGTCGAATGCAGCGTGGACATCCGCGTCGTATTCCCCAACGGCGCGGCGGAGGAGCGGCGGGAGATCGACGTCTGCGCCGGCCCGACCGTCGTCGTGCGTGCGGGCTGGACCCTCGCTGCCCGCCTGGACGAGGGCGAGGCGGAACGGCCGGAGGGCCCGACGCCCGGCGCCGTGCGCCTGCGCAACGCCGCGCGCGTGCCGCTGGTCGAGCTCTACCTCGATCCCCCGGGCGGCCCTGCCGGCCATTCCCGCAGCGGACCGCGCGGCGCCGACCGCCTCGGCGCGACCGTGCTCGGCGTGAACGAGACGCTGGACCTCGCGCCGCCCGAGCCAGGCGCCTGCAACGTTCGCCTGACCGCGATCTTCCGCGACGGGCGGGAGGTCGTGCGGGAACCCTTTGACCTCTGCGCGGGCACGGAGGTCGCGCTGCCATGATCCGATCCCTCCCCCGATCCTTCGCCGCCGGTCGCGTGCCGTCGTCGCGGCGGCCCTGCTCGCCGCGGTCTTGCTCGGCATCGCGCCGGCGACCGCGCAAGACATCGCGCTGCCTGTCCCCGAGGCGCTGCGCGGCGCCTGGTTCACCGGCGAGTGCGGGAACCCCGGCGCGATGCTCGCGCTCTCCGCCCGCGCCGTCGTGCGCATCCCGGGGGATGGCGGCGCGCGGCTGCTCCGCTTCACCGCCACCCGCCGGGAGGGGGACTGGATGGTCGGCACGGGTCGGGGCGCGGAGGCCCCCGGATCGTGCTGCGGGGCGACGCCGGGGCGCTGGACACGGCCGAGCCGTCCAACAAGGTGCGCGACGACCGGCTGCCGGGCGACGCGCCGGTCACCCGCTGGCACCGCTGCGCCGTGCCGCCGCCGAACCTCGCCATCCTGCACGGGGAAGGGCTGGCCATGCTCGGCGGGCTCGAGGCGCTGGAGGCGGCCTGCGCCCACGGCCCGATGCAGGCCTGCGCCGAGGCGGCGATCCGCGCGGGGGACGTATCCGGCGACGGCCTGCTCAGCGTCGCGGAGGTCGCGCGGATGGTCCGGGGCTTCGCCTGGGTCGTCGCCGCGAGCCAGGAGGGAACGGCCGGCTCGCTCGGGCTGGTGGGCGGCGCCGGGGCGCTCGGCGGGCTGGCCGCGGCGCGCGTTCTGGTGGAGAGCCTGGACTACGACGGGGACGGACGGCTCTCGGCCCGGGAGCTGGCGCAGGACCGGGCGTCGCTCTCGACCGGCGGTGATCCCGCCGGCCGGCCGCTGGCCCTGGAGCGGGTCGCGGATGCCGTCGGGATCCTCCGCGCCCTCGTCGAAGGCCTCATGGCATCGGGGAGTGCCGACTAGAGCGGGTCCGCGCAGGGCGGAATCGCTCGAAGCGGCGAATCTGCTCTTCATCCAGGAGCCCAGACCCGGTGATCCCGACGCAGTCGGCCTGCAGCGGGTCCAGGGCGGGACCGCCCGGAGCGGGGCGCCCGGCCCTCGGGGCAACGGTCCGGGGACCGGGGGCGAAGCCAGCCTCGGCGCCGCCTGATCCCCGACACCAAAGACCCCGCCCGACGCGGCCCGGCCTCACCCCCGGTCGGCCCGCAGCCACGCGCCGAGCGCCAGGATCCCGATTCCCGCGCCGATGAAGGACCAGCGGTATCCCGCCGCCCCGATGATCGCCCCGAAGATCAGGCTGCCGACGCATTGGCCGAGGAAGAGGGCCATGGCGAAGCCCGCGACGCTCGTCGCGCGGGCCTCGGGCAGGGCCTCGGTCGCGCGGGCCTGCAGGACTCCGTGCAGCATGAAGAAGCCGAGCCCGAAGGTGACCTGGGCGGGTGCCACCCACCACCAGTCCCGCGCGACCGCCACGGCGGCGAAGGCCACCGCCAGTGTGGAGGCGCCGGCGGTGAGCAGGCCCTGCTCGCCCAGGCGCGCGACCAGCCGGTGGGCCAGGCGCGTGTAGGCGAGGGAGCCAAGGCCGAAGCCTGCGACGACGAGGCCGGCCCCGCCGGGGGAGAGGTGGAATTCCTCGATCAGGTAGGATCCGACGAAGGGAAAGCCCCCGCCGAAGAGGAAGACGCCGTCCCCGGCCGTCGCGAGCATGAGCCGACGCGGCCCCGGGCGCGACAGCAGCAGCAGGAAGTTCCGGAACCCCGGCGCCCGCGCCGCCGGGTCGGGGCCGGTCGGGAGCGCGAGGACCCGGACCCGCCAGGCGAGCACCGCCGCCGTCAGCAGCGCCCCGAAGCCCGCGAGGAGGAACACACCTTGCCACCCCGTTGTCTGCGCGATGAGGCCGGAGACCGGGCCCGAGAGGAGCTGTGCGAGGACGACGCCGGTCAGGACCCGCGAGATGGTCGTTTGCCGCTCCTCGTAGGGTGTCGTGGCGCCGAGATAGGCGAGGACGAGCGGCATCACCGCGCCGCCGACGAGGCCCGTCGCCGTGCGGAAGGCCGTCATGCCGACGAGGGAGGAGGCGAAGACCGTCAGCGCCGTCACCGCGCCGTAGAGGAAGAGCGCGGTGACGAGCACCCGCAGCGCCCCGAGCCGGTCGCCGAGCCAGCCGACCAGAAGTTGCCCGCCGCCATAGGCTAGCGCGAAGCCCGCGACGACCGGCGCCATCTCGGACACCGTGACGCCGAAGTCGCGCGCCAGGCCGGGCAGGATCGGGTCCATCAGCCGCATGCCCCAGCCGGCCGCGAGGGCGGCGAGGGTGAGCAGCGGGATGATGGGTGGCATGGCCGGGGAAGGGGCGCCCGGGAGCCGGACGCGTCAAGGCCGGGTCAGGCGGGGCTCATGCCGGTCCGCGGTGCGGCCGATGACGGCGTAGAGGGGATCGCTCCGCCGCCCGTCGCGCAGGACCCGCGCCTCCACCGACGCGAAGCCGGCGCGGCGGAGGTAGAGGTCCACGAGCGCGACATGCCCCGCATCGTCCAGCGCGGACCAGACGGCGACGGCCTTCGTCGGGAAGCAGCGGTTCGAGAAGGTGATCGCGACCGGCGCCCCCGGCCGCAGCGCGCGGGCCAGGTCTGACAGGACCTCCAGCGGGCGCTGGAGGTACTGGACGGAGACGCAGCATCCCGCGCCGTCGAGGGAGGCATCGTCCAGCGGCAGGCGGGGGTCGGCGTTGAGGTCCTGGACGAAGTGGCGGGTCAGGCGCGGGTTGGCGGCCAGTTCCTCGGCGTTCAGCCCGTGGCCGATGACCTCGGCGTAGGCGACCTCCTCCGGCAGGTGGCTGACCCAGGAGGACATGAGGTCGAGGATACGGCCGCCCGCCGGAAGCACCTCCCGGTAAAGCGCCGTGACCGCGCCGATCGCCGCGTCGTCGATGTGGGTGACGAAGCGCGGCTGCCCGTAGAACAGCGGGTCGGGCGAGGCGTCAGGCTTGCGGAAGGCGCCGGGCGGCAGTTCGGGCAGGATGTCCATCGCTGGCGATATGGGCGGGTCCGCGCGGTTCGCGCCCCCCAGTTGACGCCTCCTCGCCCAACGCCCCCTCGCTCAACGCCCCCTCGCTCAGCGCCCCCTCGCTCAACGCGCCGTGTAGCCGCCGTCCACGAGCATGTCGGTGCCGGTGAGGAAGGAGGCTTCGTCGGACGCGGCGAAGACGATGGCCGCCGCGATTTCCTCCGGCCGCCCCACGCGGTTCAGCAGGTGCGCGGGGCCGAGGGCGGCGTCGGTCGCCTCCTCCGACCCGAAGCGGGGCAGGATGCGGCCGGTCATGACCGCGCCGGGTGAGATGGAAACGGCGCGGATCCCTTCCTGCGCGTGGTCGATCGCGATGTGGCGGGACAGGGCGATCAGCGCCGCCTTCGTCACGCCGTAGGTGCCGCGGTCCTTCTGCCCGACATGGCCGAGCTGCGAGGCGATGGAGATCACCACGCCCCGGCACTGCGCGCGCATCGGCGCGAGCGCGGCGCGCGCCATGAGGAAGGCGCCGGTGAGGTTCGCATCGAGCGCGCGGGACCATTCGGCCGTCGGCGTCTCCGCGATCGGGAAGGGCGGCGTGATCGCCGCGGCGTTGTTCACGAGGATGTCGAGGGTTCCGAAGGCGTCCAGCGTGCGCGCCACGGCCTCCGCGCAGGCCGCCTCCTCCGTGATGTCCGCGGCGATCACGAGGATGCGGGGCGGATCGAGCGCGTCCTCGGCAACCACCGCCTCGAGGCGGCCGGCATCGAGGTCGAGCAGCGCCACGCGCGCCCCGGCGCGCAGGAAGCGCGCGGCTGTCGCGCGCCCGATGCCGCCGGCGGCACCCGTGATGAGGGCGACGCGGCCGGAGAGGGTGGTTTCGGTCAAGGGCGGTCCTTCCGGGTTCCGCGTATCGTGGCGCGGCTGAGGCACGCGGTCACGCCATCGCCCCCGGCGTTGACCGGGGGACGGCCCGGTGGAAGCTTCGTCGGCGGAGGTGCCGATGAACGTTCCGCCATTCTTCGTCCGGGGCCGAGCATCGTCGGCGTCCCGGACCGGACCGTCCCTCGGCGGCCGACGCGGGGTGCTGCTGGGCGGCGCGTCAATCCTCGCCATGCCGTCCGCGGTGCGGGCACAGGACTACACGAACCGCCCCGTGCGGATCGTCGTGCCCTTTCCTGCCGGCGGCACGGCCGACCTGACCGCGCGCCTCGCGGCCCGGGTGCTGCAGGGGCGCCTCGGCCAGCCCGTGGTGGTGGAGAACCGCGCGGGCGCCGGCGGCAACATCGCGGCGGAACACGTCGCGCGTTCCACGCCGGACGGGCACACGCTGCTGCTGGCGGGGCAGGCGATCCTCGCGATCAACGCCGCGCTCTACCCGCGGCTGTCCTATGACCCCGCGGCCGACTTCGCCTTCCTCGGCATGGCCGGGATCTCCGCGAACGTCCTGATCAGCCATCCCGCTGCGGCGCCGGCGCGGACGATCGGGGAACTGATCGCGGTCGCGAAGGCACGGCCGGGCGCGATCGCCTACGGCTCCAACGGGCCGGGATCGCTCGCGCACCTGACGGTGGAGGTGCTGGCGAAGGAGGCCGGGATCTCCTTCCTCCACGTGCCCTATGGCGGCGCGGCGCCGCTCCTGACGGACCTGCTGGCCGGGCGGATCGGCTTCTGCCTGACGGCCACGCCCGTGGCGCTGCCGCCGGTGCGCGACGCAAGGCTGCTGGCGCTGGCGGTGACCACGGGCGCGCGCATCGCGCCGCTGCCGGAGGTGCCGACGCTCGTCGAGTCCGGCTTCCCCGCACTGGATGCGCCGAGCTGGTTCGGACTGGCCGCGCCGGCCGCGACGCCCGCCCCGATCCTGGCACGCCTGCGGGCGGAGATGGACGCCCTGAACCGGAGCGAGGCCTATCGTGCCGAGCTCGCCGGCCTCTTTTCCGACCCCATGCCGCTGACCCAGGCGGAAGCGGACGCCCTGCTGACGCGGGAACGGCGGACCTGGACGGAGGCCGTGCGGTCGTCCGGCGCCCGGGCGGAATAGGGCGCGGCTGCGCGGCCTCGATCCGCTGCTGACGCCGGACCTGCTGCACGCGCTGACGAGCGCGGGGCATGGCGACCGCATCGCGGTGGTGGATGCGAACTTCCCCGCCGCAGCGAATGCGCGACGCCTGTGCGACTGCCCGGCGCGGATGCGGCGACGGCCCTGCGCGCCATCCTCTCCGCCCTGCCGCCCGACGACTTCAAGCCCGATCCGGCCGGCGTAATCGAGGTGGTGGGCGATCCCGCTGCGGTGCCGGAGGCGGTGACGGATGTCACGAGAGTCTCCGCCGGCATAAGCGCCGCCCCGCCCGCCCGACTGACCCGGCACGACTTCTGCGCCGCGGCGCGCGACGCCTTCCCGATCGTCGCGACGGGAGAGCGGCGGCTCTACGGCAACATCATCGTGACGAAGGGCGTCGTGCGGTAACGCACGCAGATCAGCGTCTGCGGTAACGCACGCGGATCAGGGTTTTCGGTAACGCGCGCGGTTCGGCGTTTGCGGTGACGGACGGGGATCAGGTTTCGCGGTGAGGCGCGCGGCGGCGGAGGGTGCCGTGACGCCCGCGGGCAAGGGTCCGTTGTGATAGGCGGGCCTGCGACGGGTCCGGTGACGCGCGCGGCGCCGACGGTCGCGCGAGCGCGCGCCGGGACCGGCCGCGCGTCGTCCGGAAGATCGAGGTCCAGGAGGCTAGCCTCCTGGCGAGTGGCGGGTCCGGGAGAAAGGCGCTGCCCTCCTCCCGGGACAACCGCCGCGACACCCCGGACGACGTCACGACAGGCGTGCCTCCCGCCGCCCGAGGCCGCGCAGCCGGTCGGCGATCGCCGGGACGGACCAGGCCGCCGCGGCGACCGTCAGCACGCACAGCACCGCCGAGATCGGCCGCGTGAAGAACGGCGTGACGTCCCCGCCCGAGAGCACGAGTCCGCGCAGCAGGTTCTTGTCCAGCAGGTCGCCGAGAACGATGCCGAGGACGAGCGGCGCCATGGGGAATCGCAGTTCCCGCAGCACGAAGCCCAGCAGCCCCGCGCCGAGCATGACGTAGATGTCAAAGAGCCGCTGCGTGATGGCGAAGGCCCCGACGACGCAGAGGACAAGGACGATCGGCATCAGCCTCTCGCGCGGGATCAGCAGGACGTAGAGCAGCGGGCGGACGAGCACGTAGCCGTAGAAGAGCTTCACCATGTCCGCGACGATGAGCATCGCGACGATGGAATAGATGAACTCCGGCGTGGTGATCGCGAGCATCGGTCCCGGGTTGATCCCGTGGATCATCATCGCGGCCATAAGGACGGCGGCAGGTGCGGATCCCGGGACGGCGAGGGTGAGGACGGGGATGATGGCACCGGGGACGCAGGCGCTCTCGCCGGTCTCGGCGGCCATCAGGCCCTCGATGCTGCCCTTGCCGAACTTGTCGGCCTCGGCCGAGCCGCGCTTGGCCGCGGCGTAGGAGGTCCAGGCCGCGATGTCCTCGCCCAGGCCGGGCATGGCGCCGATGAAGGTGCCGATGCCGCCGGAGCGCAGGATGGTGCGCCAGTATTTCAGCACGTCCCGCGGGCGGGGGAAGATGCTGTCCACCTTGCTGATGACGGCCTTCGCCGCGGGGCCGCGCATGGATTGCAGCACCTCCGCGACCCCGAAGACGCCGACGAGGACGGGGAGCAGGCCGAGGCCGCCGGCGAGGTCGGCATTGCCGAAGGCGAAGCGGGCGTAGGAGTGGTTCGATTCCTGCCCGATCGTCGCGATGAACAGCCCGATGAATCCGGCGATGTAGCCCTTCAGCGGGTCGCCACCGGACAGTGACCCCGCGATGACGATGCCGAAGAGCGCGACCCAGAACATCTCGTAGGAGCCGAATTTCAGCGCGAACTCCCCGAAGATCGGCGCGAACATCGCGAGGCAGAGCGCGCCGAAGAGCGTCCCGAGCCAGGACCCCGTGGTGGAGATGCCCATGGCGCGGCCTGCCAGGCCCTGGCGCGCCAGCGGGTAGCCATCCAGCGTCGAGGCGGCGGAGGCCGGGGTGCCCGGGATGTTCAGCAGGATGGCGGATCGCGAGCCGCCGTAGATCGCGCCGATATAGACGCAGATCAGCACGAAGATCGCGACGTTGTGGTCCATGCTGAAGGTCAGCGTCGTCAGCAGCGCGACACCCATGGTAGCTGTCAGTCCGGGCAGCGCGCCGATGACGATGCCGACCAACATGGCCCAGAAGGCGTGCAGGATGATGCCGCCGGAGAGGATCTGGCCGAAGCCGGTCGCGAGGTGGCCGAGCGCGTCGTTCATGGGGCCTCGGCCGTCAGGGCAGTCGCACGAGGAAAAGTCGCTCGAACAGGAGCGTGACGGCGCCGCCGGTAGCGAGGCCGATCAGCGCGGCGTCGGCCAGCCGCCGCGGGCGCCCGGCGGGGCCGCGCGGCCATTCGAAGCCCGCGATGAAGAGGAAGACGAAGACCGCCGTCGCAAGCCAGAAGGGAAGCCGGCCGATCAGGACGACCGCGTAGAGGAGGGCGAGGCCGGCTGCGAGGGCCAGGCTGCCGTTGTCGTTACCGGTCTCGGCAGGCCCCGTCCCGGCAGGGCGCGCGGGATCGTTGCGCCGGAGCGTCCGGAGGGCGAGAAAGATGGCGAGGATCGCGATGACGACGCCGTAGAAGCCGGGGACGATGCCTGGCGCGGTCAGGCCGGTGCCCGACTGCTCGGCGAAGGTGGGCATGCCCAGGCACTCGACCACCACCGCGATGCCGAAGGCGAGCAGCACCGCGGCAGTGACCAGGTCGGCACGGACCGAGGGCGGCGCCTTCTCCCCCTCGAAGGGGAGGCCGTCTCGACCGGGCCGTCGCTCACGCGGCCACTCCCGCGCAGTTCACGGCCGCAGCCCGTACCGGCGCGTCACGCCGCCTAGAGCCGCTGGATGCCGAGCGTGTCGGGCGACACGCGGGCCTTGCCGCCGTCAAAGTAGAGCCAGGCGGTCTGGCGAACCATCTTCCAGGCCTCGTCGTAGGCTTCCTGCCCGGCGAGCGGCGTGAAGAGCGCGGCGCGCTGGTCCGCGTAGTCCTTCAGGCGCTGGGAGTTCGCGATCTTGTCGCGCCAAACCGCGGACACCGTGTCCACGACGTTCTGCGGCACGCCCTTCGGCGTCCAGACGCCGAAGTAGTTCAGCGGCGCGGGCACGTTCGGCAGCCAGCGCTGGATCGAGGGGATCTCGCCGAAGCCGGAGAGGATGACGGGCCGTTCGCTCTGCACGGCCAGCGGGATCAGGCGGCGCGCCTTGATCATCTCCGCCGCCTCGACCATCAGCATGGCGCCGACGGGGACCTCGCCCGACACGACCGCGATGGTCGCAGGGTTGCCGCCGTCATAGGTCGCGTGGCGGTACTGGATGTTCGTCGCGGCGCGGATCGCCTCCATGAAGTTGTGCCCCGCGGAGGACACGCCGGCGGTGGAGATCGCGACGGAACCGCCCCGCGTGCGCAGCGCCTGCAGGAAGGCGTCGAAGTCGCGGAAGCCGGAGGACGGGTTCGCGCAGATCGTGTTCACGTTCGCGACGGCGAAGAACAGGTTCCAGTCCGACAGCTGCGTGTCGAGCAGGCCGAGGGTCTTGTAGCAGCCGACATCCACGGCGGCGCCGGCGGCCCAGGTCAGCCCGTCCTTCGCCGCCTCCAGCGCGTTCTTCGTACCGATGGAACCCGACGCGCCGGGCTGGTTCACCACGACGAAGCGCTGTCCGATCGCGCCTTCCATCTCCGCCGCGACGAGGCGGGCCATCTGGTCGGTGGAGCCTCCCGCGGCCCAGGGGACGATGAGCGTGACCGGGCGTTCGGGACGCCAGGCCGTGCCCTGCGCGCGGATGGAGGGCGGGGCGGCGAGGCCCGCAGCGGCGGCCCCGAGGAGATGACGACGCTTCATCGGACGGTTCCCTTCCCTGCTCGCATAACCGGCTGGTTACGCAAAGCCTGCGCCCGCGCGCGGGAGGGGGTCAAGCCGGGGTGAGGCGCGCGAGGAAGGCGAGGACCGCGGCCATCGCACGCCCCGACGCATCGGCGTAGAGCGCGGGGTGCCCGACGCCGGGAAGGACGACGGTCTCGACGCGGCCCCCGGCTTCCGCGATCGCAGCGGCCATGCGGCGGCCCTGCGCAACGGGGATGACGCCATCCGCTTCCCCGTGCAGGAGGAGGACGGGCGCGCGGATCGCGGCGACATTGGCCAGGCTGTCGAAGGGGTGCCGCAGGAACAGGCGCACGGGCAGGAACGGCGCGGTGCGCGCGGCGAGCGCGGCGACCGAGGTGTACGGCGCATCGAGGATCAGGCCCGAGGCGGGCCGTTCGGCGGCCATGCGCGTCGCGACGCCCGTGCCGATGCTCTCGCCCCAGAGGATGAGCGGGGCATCGGGCCAGCGCGCGGCGGCCCAGTCCAGGTGGGCGCGCGCGTCGGCGAGGAATCCGGCCTCGGACGGTGCGCCGGGGTTGCCGCCGTAGCCGCGGTACTCGGCGAGGACGAGTCCGTATCCCGCCGCGGTCACGGGACGCAGCAGGGCCACGCGGTCCGCCGCGTTGCCGGCGTTGCCGTGGAACAGGACGATGACGGGCCGCCCCGGGGCGGGCGGGGCGGCGAGGAAGCCGAGCGCAACGCCGTCGGCCGTCGTCAGCCGTTCGAGGCGGAAGGACTCAGCCTCCCGCGGTACGGCGAGGGGCCGCGCATCGGGGTAGAAGATCAGCCGTTCCTGCGCCGCCCAGAGGAAGGCGGCGCAGAGGAGCCAGAGGCCGGCGAGGCCGAGCACGAGGGTGAGCAGCACGCGCGGGCCAGCGCCTCATCCGAATTCGGGGCCGGCGACGGCGTGGATCAGGGCGGTCCTGCCGTGCGGGGACGTGCCGCGGGCCATGCGCGTGAAGCGCCGGCGCGCGGTGCCGCCCGACGCCGCGGCCCAGGCGGCGAGGTCCGTGCCGTCGCGGAGGTCGGCGATCAGCGGACCGTTCACGGCGGATCGGAGGCGGGAGAGGAGGGCCCGCGCCGTGGCGTCGTCCTCCGCCAGGATCGGGCCGATCTGGGACGCGAGGCGGCCGTCCCGGCCGAGCGCGGCGCCGCCGGGGAGAGTGACCGCCGCCGCGGGCAGGCGCATGCGGAGGTGGTCCAGCAACGCGTCGCGCCGGGCGCCGAGTGCCGCGTGGTCCAGCGCGGCGGCGTCGGCGGGCGGGCCCCGCCCCGGTGTCGCTTCCGGCAGCGCGTCGGGCAGGGACCAGCGCGTGAAGGTCCAGAGGTCGGCGAAGCCGAGCCGGCGATAGACCTCCCGGCCCTCGGCCGTCGCGTCCAGGGCGACGCAGCGGGTCGCGGCCAGCGCGTCGAGCGCCCAGCGCATCAGCGCCGTGGCGAGGCCGGCGCGGCGCCGGTCCGGGCGAACCAGCACCATCGAGATCCAGGCCAGGTCCGGGCCGAAGGGCAGCACGGCCGCCGTCGCGGCGAGCATGTCGGGGTGGCCGTCATCCAGCGCGCGGGCGCGGCCATGGTCCAGGAAGACCCGCCAATCCGCCTGCACCTGGTTCCAGCCGCAGGCGGCCGAGAGCGCGGCGGCGCGCGGCAGGGCGTCCGGGGTCAGGTCGCGCCATGCCTCCACGCCCAAGATGGCGCAACGGGACGGCGGGCGCGTCAAGCCTGGACAGGCGCGCGGCGAGGTGCACCGATGCGGCGGGAGGGTCCGATGACTCTGCGGATCGCGTTGTGCAACGAGGTCGTGCGCGACCTGTCCTTCGCGGCGCAATGCGACCTCGCGGCGCGGCTGGGCTATGACGGGCTGGAGGTCGCGCCCTTCACGCTGGACGCGGAGGCGCCGCATCGCCTGGACGCGCCGCGGCGTGCGGAACTGCGGCGCGCGGCGGCGGATGCGGGCATCCCCATCACGTCGCTGCATTGGCTGCTGGTCGCGCCGGCAGGACTTTCGATCTGCACCGACGACGCTGCGCTGCTGGATCGGACGCGGGAGGTCATTCGCGGGCTGATCGTCCTGGCGGCGGAACTGGGTGCCCGGGTGCTGGTGCATGGTTCCCCGGCGCAGCGGCCGGTGCGCGACGCCGAAGGCGCGGCGCGAGCGGAGGAGACGCTGCGGCTGGCCGGCGAATGGTCGCAGGATGCCGGCGTGACCTATTGCCTAGAACCGCTGGATGCGGGGCAGACGAGCTGGGCGCGAACGGTGCAAGAGGCGGCGGGAATCGTCCGGCGCGTTGCCTCCCCGGGGCTGGCGACGATGATCGACGTCTCCGCGGCGGGGAACGGAGAATTCGAACCGGTGACAGATCTGCTGGACCGCTGGCTGCCGACGGGGCTGATCCGGCACGTTCACTTCAACGACCGGAACCGGCGCGGACCGGGACAGGGCGACGACCGCTTCGCACCGATCGTCGCGGCGCTGAATCGTCATGGATATGACGGCTGGTGCGCGGTGGAGCCCTTCGATTACGTCCCCGACGGGCCGACGGCCGCGGCGCGTGCCATCGGCTACCTGCGGGGCATCGAGGAGTCGCTGGCATGACGGCGCCACGTTTCCGACTGATCGCGACGGAGCGGCGCGAATGGCCGTTCCGGCTGCGCCTGCCCTTCCGCTTCGGCGTCATCACCGTCACGCATGGCCGGCAGGCCGTGGTGACCGCACGCATCCGCCTGGAAGACGGGCGGGAAGCCGAGGGGATCGCGGCGGAAACGCTCGCGGCCAAGTGGTTCGACAAGGACCCGCGCTGGACCGATGCGCAGAACGAGGACCAGTTGCGGCGTGCTTTGGAAATTGCTTCCGACGCGACGCTGGCCGCCGGCACGAACACGGCGTTCGGGCATTTCGCGGAATCCTGGGCACCCTGCGAGGCGACGGGGGCCGCGGAGGGGTTGAATCCGCTTGTGGTCGCGTACGGCCGCGCGCTGCTGGACCGCGCGATCCTCGACGCGTTGCTGCGGGCGCATGACATGTCCTTCTTCGCGGGCATGCAGGCGAACATCGGGGGGCTGCGGCCGCACGCGGTCTGCGCCGACCTCGGCGACTTCGACTTCGACCGCATGCTGGACAAGACAGAGCCGGCGACGACGATCCAGGCGCGCCATACGGTCGGCCTGGTGGATCCGATCACGATCGCGGACCAGGCGGAGCGCGTGGGCGACGGGCTGCCCGAAGCACTGGAGGAAGTCGCGGGGATCTACGGGCACTGGTACTGGAAGTTGAAGGTCGGGGGGAACGTGGAAGCCGACGTGGACCGGCTGTGCCGCATCGCCGCCGTGCTGGATATCGGGCCACGGTACCACGCCACGCTCGACGGGAACGAGCAGTATGAGGACGCGGAGGGCGCGGCCGAACTGTGGCGCGCGATGGAGCGGGAACCCCGGCTCGATCGGCTGCGCGCCTCCATCCTGTTCATCGAACAGCCGGTGAAGCGGGCGAAGGCGCTGTCGGTGCCGATGACGGCCCTGGCGACGTCACGGCCCGTGATCGTGGACGAGAGCGACGGGCCGATGGATGCCTTCGTGACGGCGCGCGGCATGGGCTATTCGGGCGTGTCCACGAAGGCCTGCAAGGGGATCTGGCGGTCGCTCATCAACCACGCGCGCTGCCGGGCCTGGAACGCGGAGGCGGGTGACTACCGCCACTTCATGTCCGCAGAGGACCTGACGACCTTGCCGGGAACCTGTGTGCAGCAGGACCTGGCCCTCGTCGCCCTGATGGGGATCACCCATGTCGAACGGAACGGACATCACTTCATCGCGGGCTTCGAGGGGCGGCCCGAGGCGGAAGCGGAACGCTTCGCACTGGCGCATCCGGACCTGTACGGGGTGACGCGTCACGGCCCGCGGCTGCGCATCCGGAACGGGGCGCTGGAGATCGGGTCGCTCGACACGCCGGGGCTGGGAGCGACCGTCATGCCCGACCTCGACGCCATGCAACCCATGCCCCGGTCGGAGTGGCGCGCGCCGTGAGCCCAGAGTTCCTCCTCACTTCCCTCATCGTCGTGGCATCGCCGGGAACGGGCGCGCTGTACACCATCGCAACGGGGCTGGGCCGCGGTCCCCGCGCGAGCGTTGTCGCGGCCTTCGGCTGCACGCTCGGCATCGTGCCGCACATGGCGGCTGCCATGCTCGGCCTCGCCGCCATCCTGCACGCAAGCGCGCTGGCCTTCGAGGCGGTGAAATGGGCGGGTGTGCTCTACCTGCTGTGGATGGCCTGGAACACGCTGAAGGAACGCGGGGCGATGCGGGTCAGCGGCGATCCCGATCCGCGGCCCCCCATCGCGATCATCGTGCACGCGGTGCTGATCAACATCCTGAACCCAAAGCTGTCCATCTTCTTCCTCGCCTTCCTGCCGCAGTTCGTCGCGGCGGACGAGGCCCGGCCGCTGGCGGTGATGACGGCGCTGTCCGCGGTCTTCATGCTGATGACCTTCGCGGTCTTCGCGCTCTACGGCCTCTTCGCGGCGGCGGTGCGGGACCACGTGATCACGCGGCCCCGTGTGCTGGCCTGGATGCGGCGGGGCTTTGCCGCGGCCTTCGTCGCCCTCGGCGCGCGTCTCGCGGTGCAGCAGCGGTGATGCGCGGGGCGCTCGTTCTCCTCCTGGCGCTCTCGGCCTGCGCGGCGGAGGGAACGGCGCCCGGCGCGACGGTCGCTGTCGGCGATTGCAACGCCGGGCGCGACTGGCCCGCGGCGGAGCCCGGCGCGGCGCGGCTTCGCACCCTCGTCAACGCGCACCGGGCCTCGCGCGGGTTGCCGGCGCTACGGGCCGACCCGCGGCTGGACGCGGCGGCGGAGTGGAAGGCGAGGCACACGGCTTGGCTGCGCTATCTGGAACACGACGACCGCGCCCCACCGATCCGGCGGACCTTCACGGCACGGATCGAGGCTTGCGGCTTCCGTGCATTGGGGGCGGCGGAGAACATCGCTTCCGGCGACCCGACCCCGGAGGCAGTGATGCGGACGTGGCTGGCTTCCCCGGCGCACCGGCGAAACATGGAGGGCGCGGAGTACACGCATTTCGGCGTGGGTGCGGCGCGCGGCGCGAACGGGATGATCTACTGGGCCCAGGACTTCGCACGCGCGGGGATGTGACCCGGGGCTAGGCCAGCCAGCGCCGCAGGTTGTCGCGCACGAAGTCGTCGTCGGTCAGTTCGGGGTAGCGCGTCGCGACGGCGGTGAGCAGCTCGGCCTGGCCGGGGCGCAGGCCTTCGCCCGGGTCCAGGCACCAGGTGCCATCCAGCAGGCCCTGGCGCCGCAGCACCTCGTGGCAGCCGGCGATGACGCCGTGAAAGGCGTGGGCGACGTCGAAGACCGCCGCGTTCATCTCCGTCACCGCGGCGTCCAGCGCGAGAAGGTCCGCCGGGATTGCGCCGTCGCGCACCGCGGCGCAGCGGGCCTGCAACTGCACGGCGGCGCGGGTCCAGACGGACCAGTGGCCGAGCAGCCCGCCGACGATCCGTAACGTGCGGCGCTCCCCGCCATGCGACAGGGTGAAGGGCGTCAGCAGGTCCGCGACGATATGGTCGTCATTGCCGGTGTAGAGGGCAACGCGGTCCCCGGCGTTCGCTTCCAGCACGCCCCGGATCACGTCGAGCGTCGCGTAGCGGTTGAAGGGCGCGATCTTCACGGCGACGACGTTCGGGATGGCCGCGAAGTACCGCCAGAAGGAGGCGGAGAGCGGCACGCCGCCGACGGCGGGCTGGAGGTAGAAGCCGAAGACCGGGATTTCCTCCGCGACGCGGGCGCAGTGCTCGACGATCGCGTCCTCGCTGGCGCCTTTCCAGGCCGCGAGGCTGAGAAGGCCGGCGTGGTAGCCCGCCTGCCGCGCGACGCGGGCCTCGCGCAACGCCTGCTCCGTTCGGCCGACCAGGCCGGCGACAAAGACCGCGTCGCGTCCACGCGCCTCTTCCGCCGCCAATCGCAGCACCGGCTCGTACAGGCCGACGTCGCGGATCGCGAACTGCGTGGTGTGCACGCCGACGGCCAGGCCGCCGACGCCCGCGTCGAGGTAGTAGCGGGACAGGGCGCGCTGCCGCCGTTCGTCGAGCGTCCGCTCTGCCGTCAGCGCCAGCGGATGGGCGGGGATCGCGCAGCCCGCGCGTAGGCGGGCGCGCCAATCAAAAGCGCCCATCGCGCACCTCGAACTTCGTCGCCTTGCCGAGGGAGCGGCCGCCGGCGGCGACCCAGTCGGCCACCCAGCCTACCATGCGCAGCAGCGGTACGCTGGGGTAGCCGAAGGTGGCGAAGGCCAGCGCGGCATTGGACAGCAGCGCCGTCGGCGCTTCCTCCCCGCTGAAGACGGGCGCGCGGCCCAGTCGTTCGCCGAAGCGCGCCGCGAGCCAGCGGATCGAGACGGTCTCCGGCCCCGTGACGTTGAGGATCGGACATTCCGCGGAGGCGTGCCGCAGGGATCGCAGCGTCCAGGCATTCGCGTCGCCCTGCCAGATGACGTTGGCGTGGCCCATCGCGAGCGGGACCGGCACGCCGTCGCGGACCTTCACCGCGACGTCGTGCAGGACGCCGTAGCGCAGGTCGATCGCGTAGTTCAGGCGGATGCCGAAGCAGGGCGTCCCGCGCGTGACCGCGGCGTGGCGGAACACCCGTTCGCGGCCGAGGCAGGAGGCCGCATACTCCCCGACCGGCGCGGGCGTGACGCTCTCGTCCGCGCCGCCGGAGGCGACGGGCATCAGCGGCAGAACGTTGCCGGTCGAGAAGAAGGCGATGCGCGAAGGCGGGAACCGCGCCGCGACCTGGGCGGGCAGCAGCACGTTCATCGCCCAGGTCTGCTCCTCCGCGCCCGTCGAGCCGAACTTGCGCGCGGCCATGAAGACGAGGTTCGGGGCATCGGGCAGCGCGGCGAGGGTCGCGGGGTCCGTCAGCTCGGCCGTCCGGCACTCGATGCCCCAGGACTCCATCCGCTCCCGCAGCCCGGGCTCGGAGAAGCGGGCGACGGCGATGACGCGGCGTCCCGGATCGGCACGCTTCGCCATGCGGCAGAGGGTCGGGCCCATCTTCCCCGCGGCGCCGAGGACGAGCAGGTCGCCGGGAACGGCGGCCAGGTCGGCCCGCAGCGCGTCGTCGGGGCGGGAGAGGGCGTCTTCCAGCGCCTCCTCGTCCCGGATGGTCTCGGGCCAGTCCTGCATCGCGTTCCTCCGGCCGCATCGTCGCCCCGGGTGGCCGGGGCGGCAACCCGTGGGCCGGCGCTAGCGGAGCAGCACGCCGTGGCCGCGCAGGAACTCCAGCAGCGGCAGCAGCGGCAGGCCGAGGATCGCGGCGTGCTCGCCCTCGACGCGCGAGAAGAGCTGCACGCCCGGGCCCTCGAGGCGATAGGCGCCGACGGAGGACAGCACCGCCTCTCCCTCCACGGCCAGATACGCGTCGAGGAAGGCGTCGGTGACGTCGCGCATCGTCAGCCGCGGTTCCGCGACGTGGCCCCAGATGCGCTGCCCGCCGCGCCAGGCGACGACGGCCGTCGCGAGGGTATGCGTGCGCCCCCGCAGCGCGGTCAGGTGGGCACGCGCGCCCTCCATCCCGACGGGCTTGTCGAACCAGGTCTCGCCGAGCACGAGGATCTGGTCGCAGCCGAGGATCAGCGCCTCCGGCCGACGGGAGGCGATGCGGCGGGCCTTCGCCTCGGCCAGCAGCGTCGCCGCCTCGCCGGCGGTCAGGCCTTCGGCGCGGGCGGATTCCTTTAACGCGGCCTCGTCCACCGCAGCGGACAGGGCTTCGAAGCGCAGCCCTGCCCCGTCCAGCACCGCGCGGCGAGCGGCGGAGGCACTCGCCAGGATCAGCGTCGGGACATCCGATTGCAGCGGCATCACGCCGCGGGGGCCCCGCCGCGGGCGCGGGCGTGCCAGGCTTCCATCAGCTGCAGCACGGTCGCCGCCGTCTCCTCGATGCTGCGGCGCGTCACGTCGATCACGGGCCAGCCGCGCTGGGTGCACAGGCGTCGCGCGGCGAGGACCTCGGCCTTCACGGATTCCAGGTCCACGTAGTCCGTCGTGTCCTGCCGCACGCCGCCGGCGCCGATGAGCTTCAGGCGGTGACGGCGAATTTCGATCAGGGAGCCGGCCTCGATCGTCAGGCCGATGACGGGGCAGGGCGGCACGTCGAGTTCCGGCGGCAGGGCGGCACCCGGCACGATCGGCACGTTCGCCGCCTTGATCCCACGGTTCGCCAAGTAGAAGCAGGTCGGGGTCTTGCTGCTGCGCGACACGCCGACCATGCAGACATCGGCTTCCGCGATCCCGGCCGTGCCCTGGCCGTCGTCATGTGCCAGGACGTAGTGCATCGCATCGATCCGGCGGAAGTAGTCGGCATCCAGCACGTGCTGCGCGGCCCGCTTCTCCTTCGCCGTCATCCCGATCTCGCGCTGCAGCAGGTCGAGGACGGGGTCGAGGACGGACATGCAGGTAACGCCCAGGCGCCCGGCGAACTCCTCGATGGAGTGCCGGAGCGACCGGTCTGCGAGGGTGAAGAGCACCGGCCCCGGCTCGGCCTGGATCCCCTCCAGCACCTGCTCCAATTGGAACCGGGAGCGGACGAGGAACCAGCGGTGCTGGATGACGTTCGGCGCCTCGAACCGCGCGAGAGTGGCGCGGGCTACCGAGTTCAGCGTCTCCCCCGTGCTGTCGGAGACGAGGTGGAGGTTGGTGACGTGGGTGGCCATGGCCCGCGCAGCCTAGATCAAGCGGCCGCGCGCCGCACCGCCACCGAGGCCGCCCTGCGAAGGATCTCCCGCCCCCCGCGGGTCCCGGTGGCCACGGCGACGCCGTCATCCGGCGCTCCTGCCGGCATCGGCCCGCGGTTTGCCTTGCCGGCGGCGACGGGGATCGCGGCCGGGAGCGGGCCGGCTTCGAGCAACGACCCGGCCAGGAGGGGCGAAGGGCGCTGTTCCGCCCCAGGTTACGGAACCGCACACAACTTTAACGTGTATTCGGGCGGCGAGGTATGCGAGGTTCGAAGATGGGGAGGCAGCCCTGCCCCCCCGCGCGCCCGAAGCCCATGAGGAGGAGATCCGATGCATCGCCGCTTCCGGAGCGGCCCCACCCGGCGGCGAGGCGGTATGCCCCGCGCCGTCCATCACCCCGACGCATGCGCCCACGAGGCCCGTCGCCCGGGATCCAGCCCCCGCGCACCGTCGATGCGGCGTGCGGATGATCCGCGAAGGCCCGCACGGGAGAAGACCTGGGAGTCGGCCGGCGCCCCGGGCGCAGGGCAGGCGCGTCCTGCCGGAGATCGGCCGCGTAGCAGCGCCGAGGGGTGCACCCCATCCGAAGACCGGAGCGTCACGATGTCGCGTCGGAGGGCATAGCCCGTGACCTACACGCCGAAGGTGGCGACGAAGCAGGAGGATCCGTCGGTCCGGACCCTCGGGGTCCCCAGCTTGCTCCGCGGGGTACGGGCCGGAGGACGGGCCCGGAAGGACCGCTTGCCACGCGGCCTCGCCGCCGGGATCGTGCTTCTCCTCTCCGGCGGGCTCTGGGTCGCGATCGCCCTCCTCCTTCTCTGGGCGCTCGGATAGGGCGAGGCGGGGCGCTCGACGCGCTGGGTACGGCCGCGGGCACGACGGGGCGGAGCCCTGCGGCTCGTGGCGCGGGACGGCGCCGGGGCCCGGCGCGGGGTCGAGCGCCGTCCTCGGGCCACGCCCCGCGCGCCCGTCCCGCCCGCCGCGTCGGCTCGCTTTGGCCGACCTCAGAGCCCGAGCAGCGTCATCGTGCGCGCCATCTGCCCGCGCTCGTCGTAGCGATCCATGGCCCGGGCGCGGCCCGCCGCCCCCATCCGCACGCGCAGCGCCGGATCCTCCGCCAAGCGGTTCAACGCCCGCGCCAGGGGCTCGACGGTCATCGGCGGGACGATGAGGCCGGTCTCCCCGTCCGCCACCATCTCGCGCGGGCCGGAGATGTCGGTCGCAACGACGGGCAGGCCGGTCAGCATCGCCTCGATGACCGACATCGGCAGCCCCTCGAAATGGGACGGCAGGCAGAAGATGTCGCTCGCCGCGAGGATGCGTCCCACGTCGTGGCGGTAGCCCAGGCGCTTCAGGCGGGGCCCCAGCACCTCCGCGGCGCGGGCGAAGGCGGGTTCCAGGTCCTCCCCGTGGTCGGAGGCCAGGCGTTCGCCGACCACCCAGAGGATCGCGCCGGGGACTGACTCCATGGCGCGCAGCAATTCCGGATGGCCCTTGTGGCGCACCAGGCGGGACACGGCGGTGACGACGCAGTCGCCCTCCGCCGCGCCGAGTTCGGCGCGGATCGCGGCCCGCGCCTCCGGGTCCGGGCGGAAGCGGTCGGGATCGCGCCCGTTCAGCACCGCGACGGCCTCCCGGTGGATGCCGAGGCGGCGGGCGTCCCGCGCCTCCTCCTCGCTCACCGTGATGAACACGTCGGTCAGCCTGCCACCCAGCCGTTCCAGCGCGAGCGACAGGCCGCGCCGCCACATCGGTCCGGGCTGGTTGAAGAGGAAGCCGTGGCAGGTATAGGCGACCCGCGGCACGCCTTCCCGCCGCGCCGCGATGCGCGCCAGCAGGCCGGAGATCGGCATGTGGCCGTGCACGAGGTCGGGCTTCTCCGCCCGGATCAGCGCCTGCAGTTCCCGCAATGCGCGCCAGTTCGCCGCCGGCGACAGGCCGCGCACGAAGGGCATGGCGACGACCCGGAAACCTTCGGAGCGCGGAATGTCCAGCAGCGGCCCCTCGGCGCAGGCGCCGATCACCTCATGCCCCCGCTCCCGCGCCGCGCGCATCAGCGGCAGCACGAAGTGGCGGAGGGAGAAATCCACGTTGACGACGAAGAGGACCTTCACGGGGACGCGTATCGCCTCGTCAGATGATGTCGCCCCGAGCCACCGGGGGAACCGTCAGGGGGACCGGCAGCGGGACCAGCGCCGCGGCGCGATCCGGAACGGTGTGGCCGGTCGGGACGCGCCGGTCGCGCGGGACCGTCAGCCCTCCGCCGGGGCGACCCGTCCGATCGCCCACTGGATTTTCTGCGTGCCCGCATCGGCCGTCACGACGACCTGCTGCGTGCGCCGCGGCTCCCCGAACAACTGGACGCTCTCCTCCACGCCCACGCGGCCGCCGCCGGCGCGCAGGCGCCAGCCCGCGCCGGAGGGCAGCCGGAGCAGGACGGAGGACCCGTCCTCCTGCACGCTCGCCGCGACGCCGGGGTGGAGGTGGAAGCGGACGATGAAGCCCGGCGTGTTCTCGCCCTCCACGAGGTCTTCGCCGCGCAGGTCGTCCCCGGACTCCGCGAGGTAGAGGCGGCGGCGATGGATCGTGCCGAAGCCCCGCTTGTAGCCGTCGTGGAAGGCTTCCAGCCATTGCGCGCCGCCGGCTTCGTGCCGCTCGGCTTCGACCCGGTCGGGGCGACGACCCAACCCGTCCTCGGTGAGTTCGGAGGAGTTGGTCTCGGACAGGATCAGCGTCGAATGGGCGGCGGTCGCGCGCATCGCGTCGCGCCACGCGCCCTCCGCGGCCGGGGCGGCGCCGCAGTTCACGATCAGGCGGTCGCGGCCGACCGACATCTCGAAGGACAGGGTGCCGGCGTGGTGCACCCGGTCGGCGCCCCGCGACAGGCCGGCGATGGCCGCCCCTCCCCGCTCCGGCGGCTTGCCGCAATCCGCGATGACGAGGGTCCGCCCGGCCTGGAGGCGCTGGAAGCCGCCTTCGGGCAGGATCAGCGGCGCCCGTCCCCGCGCCTGGGCCTGGGTGAGGACGAGGTCGAGGAGGCTCGCCGCCTCCTCCCGCGTCCCGTTGAAGGCGGCAAGGCCGCCATCGCCGTGGCGGAACAGCCGCAGCGCCGGCGCCGCGCGGTCGAGCGCCAGGGCAAGCGCCGGCGGGGCTTCGATCTCCGCGCCGTGCAGCAGGTTGCGGATCTCGATCAGGTCCTGGATCGCCAGCAGCAGCGCGATCGGGGAGCGTTCGACGTGGGAGCCGTCCGGCAGGATCTGACGCTCGATCTCCTGCGGCAGGAAGCGGATGCAGCGGGTGATCCAGGCCTCTTCCTCGACCGCGACGCCCGCCGCCAGCGCGCCCTTCAGGGCGACGAGCGCGCCGCGGTGGCGCGCCTCCGACGGCAGCCCGACCACGAGGGCGCGCAGATCGGCCGCCAGGCGCGCCATCATGGCCTTGCGCAGCGCGTCCTCGGCGGTCGCGGCGACGAAGTCCCAGTGGCCGAGCCAGGCGGAGATGCGGGCACCCGCGACCTCCGGCACCTCGGACACAGGATCCGTGGAGCCGCGGGACAGCCAGTCCGCCACGATGTCGCGGGCCCGCATCCGCGCGGCATCGGTGCCGAGGGCGCGGAGGTCGCGCAGCCAGGTGAAGCCGTGCAGGGCCGCGCGCCAGGCCGGGGAACCGTTGGAGGGGCCGTAGCCCGTGGCGCCCTCGGGGATGGGGCGTGCGCTGCCGCCGCATTCCAGTTCGCCCTTCAGGATACGCTGGCCGCGCGCGGCATCGCCAGGCCAGAGGTCGCGGAAGGCGCGCGACGGTGCCTCAGGCACGCGCACGGGCTTGAGGCCCGAGACCTTCTGCCGGACGCCCCGGAAGAACCCGCCGCCGCTCATGCCGCCACCTGGCCGGCCGCCTCGCCGCGCAGGGGGTCGCCGCGCAGGGACCGGATCGCCGCGGCGTAGTCCCGCGCGCCGAAGACGGCAGTGCCGGCGACGAGCACGTCCGCCCCCGCCGCCACGCAGAGCGGGGCCGTCGCCGCGGTGACGCCGCCATCGACCTGGAGGGCGATGTCGCGGCCGCTCTCCGTGATCATCCGCCGCAGGGCGCTGATCTTCGGGAGGCCGGATTCGAGGAAGGACTGCCCACCGAAGCCGGGATTTACGGTCATGACGAGGATGAGGTCCACGAGGTCCAGGACGTGCGCGACGGCATCGAGCGGCGTCGCGGGGTTCAGCACCACCCCGGCCTTCGCCCCCAGCGCCCGGATGGTCTGCAGGGAACGGTGCAGGTGCGGCCCGGCCTCCGGATGGAGGGAGATGACGTCCGCCCCGGCCTCCCGGAACGCCGCGAGGTAGGGGTCGGCGGGGGCGATCATCAGGTGGACGTCGAAGGGGATGCGGGCCTGCCCACGCAGCGCCTTCACCAGCCCGGGGCCGAAGGAGATGTTGGGAACGAAATGACCGTCCATGATGTCGAGGTGCAGCCAGTCCGCGCCGGCGGCGGCGACGGCGCGCACCTCCTCCCCCAGCCGGGTGAAATCGGCGGCGAGGAGCGAGGGCGCGATACGGACGGGAGGGGCCTCGGACACCGGGGCGTTATGCGGCAGGGCCCCGGGGGCGTCCATCCGGGGTCCGCCCCTGCCTGCCGCGGTCAGGCGGGCACGCCGAGCAAGTCGGCGTAGCGCGGGGTCGCCTTCAGGCCGGTCCCGGTCAGGACGACGACGACGGCCTCGCCCGGCTGGATGGCCCCGGCTTCCGAAAGCTGGCCGAGCGCGGCAACGGCCTGCGCGCAGGTCGGCTCCACGTAGATGCCCTGGCGCGCGAGGAAGAGGGCGGCTTCCGCGATCGCCGCCTCCTCCACCAGCACGGCGCTGCCGCCGGATCGGCGGATGGCACCCGCGACCTCGGCGGGGCGGATGGGCCGCGCGATGGCCGTGCCCTCCGCGATCGTGGGCTTGGGCGGCTCGGGCGGCAGGCCCAGCACGTCGCGCGCGATCGGGCCGCAGTTCGCAGGCTGCGCGGCGTAGAGGCGCGGCAGGCGCGCGATCCGGCCCGCCCGCAGCAATTCGGAAAAGCCGATGTCGCAGCCCAGGACGTTGGAGCCGGCGCCGGTCGGGATCACCACGGCGTCCGGCGCGCGGAAGCCCAGATCCTCCCAGATCTCGTAGGCCAGGGTCTTCGTGCCGTGCAGGAAGAACGGGTGCCAGTTGTGGCTGGCGTAGAAGAAGCCGGACGAGGGGTCGTTGCCATACATTGCCCCTTGGCGCACGGCCTCGTCGGAGGTGTCCTGGCGCGTGCCGGGCACCAGCACGATCTCCGCCCCGGCGGCACGGGACTGCACGGTCTTCGCGGGTGACGTGGATTCCGGGACGAGGATGCGGGCGCGCATCCCGCCCGCCGCGGCATAGGTGGAGATCGCGGCGCCCCCGTTGCCCGACGAATCCTCCAGCACCGCGCCGATCCCCTGGTCGCGCAGCAGGGACAGCATCACCGTCGCGCCGCGGTCCTTGAAGGACCCCGTGGGCATCAGCCATTCGCATTTCAGCAGCGCATCCAGCCCATGCAGGCGCCGCATCACCAGCGGCGTCCGGCCCTCCCCCATCGTGATGGGGCGCGCGGGCTGGAAGGGCAGCGCGGCGCGGTAGCGCCAGAGGCCAGGCTGTTCGCGCTCGATATCGTCCGGGCCGATCCCCGGCAGGTCGGTCAGCAGAAGCGGCGCGCCGTCCTCGCCGCGCCAGCGGGGCTGCGCGAGCGGGTAGGTCCGGCCGGATCGGGGATCGAGGTAGTCGGCCACGGGCGCTCCTTGCTGGCGGCGTTCTGCCAAGGGATACGGGGGCATGACCGACCGCGATAGGGTGGCGACGCTCGCCGCCGACCTCGTCCGCCTGGACAGCCGATCCAGCCTGTCCAACCTGCCGGTCGCCGCCCGGATCGAGGCGGAGCTGGCGGGCTTCGAGGTCGAGCGGCTGGACTACGCGGACGCCGCGGGCGTGCCGAAGCGCGTCCTCGTCGCGCATCGGGGAGGGCCCGGCGGGATCGCGCTGTCCGGCCATATGGACACGGTGCCCGCGACGGGCTGGCAGGACGACCCGTGGTCCGGGGCAGTGGACGCGAACGGGCGCCTGCACGGCCTGGGTTCGACGGACATGAAGGGTCCCGTCGCCGCCTGCGTCGTCGCGGCCGCCGGGCTGCCCGCCGACGTGCCGGCGACCCTGCTGATCACGACGGACGAGGAGACGACGAAGCAGGGCGCGACGCTCCTCGCGGAACGGTCGGAGCTCGCCCGCCGCGCGGGGCTGCGCGGGATCGTGGTGGCGGAACCGACGCGGCTGGTGCCGGTGCGCGGCCACCGCGCGGCGATCAACTTCGCCGCGGTCGCGACGGGGGTGCAGGCGCATTCCTCGACGGGTCGCGGCGTCAACGCGAACTGGGCGCTGATCCCGTTCCTGGTGGAGTTGCAGGCGATCCAGGCGCGGCTGCGGAGCGAGCCGTCGCTGCAGGACGCCGCCTACGACCCGCCCTTCGCCGACTTCAACCTCGTGCTCGACAACCACGGCACCGCGATCAACGTCACGGTCGGGCGCGCGACGGCGCGGGTGAAGTTCCGCTTCTCGCGCGCGCTGGATCCGGAGCCGATCGTGGACGCGGTGCGCGCGGCCGCGGACCGTGCGGGCCTGGCGCTGGAGGTCGTGCGCGACGGCACGCCGCCGGAGGTCGAAGCGGACCATCCGATGGTCCGCGCGGCCGTCGCCGCGACGGGGCGGGAGGCGACGACCGCGCCCTTCGGCACCGACGCCACGCGCCTGAACGCCATTGCCCCGTGCATCATCCTCGGCCCCGGCGACATCGCGGAGGCGCATACGCCGGCCGAGGGCGTCGCGTTGGACGACCTCGCGGCTGCGGTCCCCGTGTTCCGGCAGATGCTGCGGGGCTGATCCGCCGCCGGCGCGTTTGACGCCCCGCCCGCGCCGCGGGAGCGTGGCGGCATCGAGCGCGGAGCGATCCCGATGGACATCGCCGGACTCCTGGTCTTCGCCGGGGCCTACCTCGTCGCCACCGCCTCGCCCGGGCCGGGAATCGCGGCGGTCGTCGCCCGCGTCCTCGCGCGGGGGCGGGGCGGAAGTGCCGCCTTCATCGCGGGGTTCGTCGCCGGCGACCTGATCTGGTTCGCCGTCGCCGCGACGGGGCTCGCCGTGTTGGCCAGCACCTTCGCCATCCTGTTCCAGGTCATCAAGTATGCCGGCGCCGCCTACCTGCTGTACCTCGCCTGGCGCCTCTGGACCGCGCCGGCCCAGGCGCCGTCCGACGTCGCGGCGCCGGTTGCGGAGGGTCCCGCGCGGCTGTTCCTGACGGGACTCGCGGTCACGCTCGGCAACCCGAAGGTCATCGTGTTCTTCCTGGCGCTGCTGCCGACGGTCGTGGACCTCGGCGCCCTCACGCCGCTCGGCTTCGCGGAACTGGCGGCGATGATCGCGGTGATCCTGTCCGCGGTGCTCGCGGCCTATACGGTCGCGGCGGCGCGGGCGCGGCGCCTCATCACGTCGCCCCGTGCGATGCGGCGCGTGAACCGCGGCACCGGCGTCGTGATGGCCGGCGCCGCGGTCGCCGTCGCGACGCGCTGAGCGCGCGTCAGGCGGCCTGCACCCCGACCTCGCGTGCGGCCTCGATCATCGCGCCGGACAGCATGGCGTAGGCGGCGGTCCAGGCGTCTTCGACCGCGGGGGTGAAGGCCTCGCCCAGGCCCTGCCGCAGGGTCCAGATCAGGGCCGCGCCGACCGTGGCATAGTGTTCCTCCCGCACGCCGTAGCCGACGTGGCGTCGGGCCAGGCCCTGCGCGGCCGGGACGACCGATCCGGGGTGGCCGAGGTTCATCACGACGAAGCCGAGCGTCGCCATGAGTTTCCGGCCCTGCTCCACCATGTCCGTGTCGCGGAACAGCGCGCGGAGCGCAGGGTCCACTTCGAAGAGGCGGCCGTAGAAGAGCGCGGCCGCGGTCTCCTTGATCGGCACGACCTTCGCGAAGCTCCGTTTGACGAGCTCGATCTGTTCGGGAGTCATCACGGTCTCTCGCATGTTCGTGGCCGCGATGTGCCCGGGGGAACTTACCTTCCGCAACCGCGTTCATGTCGCGTCCGTATCGCCCGCGCTTCGCAAATGACGCGGGAAACGATGCCCACCCGAAGACCGTTCCTGCGTTGAGGGACGGATCAAGGCTTCGAGGTGCCCATGAGCGATATGTCCACCTCTTCTTCCGCGGGCCATGCGCGGCACGCCGCGGGCGGAGCGTCGGCGAAACGCGTCAACCGCGGCAACTTCGCCGCGGACCCCGCACGCGCCGCGGCGGCGGGGCGAAAAGGCGGCCAGAGCGTGCCGCCGGAGAGCCGGTCCTTCTCGCGCGACCCCACGCTCGCCGCGACAGCGGGCCGCAAGGGTGGGCAGAGCGTGCCGGCGGAAAGCCGGTCCTTCTCGCAGGACCGGGACCTCGCGGCGCAGGCCGGACGCAAGGGCGGGCAGCGCTCGCACGGCGTGCGTGCGGCCGGCGATGGCGGGCCGGAGCCGGACCAGGACGGCTGAAGCGGAACGGCGCGCGGGACCGGGCGTCCGGAAAGGGCCAGGTCCCCACGCCGTCGTCCTGACGCGCCGGCCGCCGATAGCGGCCCTCCCCGAGCGGGCCCCGAGGGCCTAGAGGGGGGCGCATGCCACGCGCCTTCATCGCCGCCGGGGCCCTGCTGGGCCTGCTGTCCGTCGCGCTCTCCGCCTATGCCGCGCACGGGCTGTCGCCGGAGGCCGCGCGGCTGGCCGGGACAGCGCTGACGCAGGGCGGCTGGCACGCGCTCGCGCTCATCCTGACCGGCATCCTGGCGGAGCGCTGGGGCGGGCGGCTTCTGGTGGCGGCAGGCGCCTGCTTCCTGCTCGGCACGGTCCTGTTCTGCGGCGGGGTGTTGTTCGTCGCGCTGCGCGGGGTCTCGCCCGGGCCGGTCGCGCCGGTGGGCGGGACGCTGCTGATGCTCGGCTGGCTGCTGCTGGCGGTCGCCGCGCTGACGCGCCGCCCCTCGCCCGGCGCATGATCCGGGCGGCCTACCTCTCCGCCCCCGGCTTCGAGGCCGAACTCGCCGAGGACCTGCAACGTGCAGGGCGAGGCGTGTCGGGATGGCACGGACCGCTCGCGCTCTCGCCCGACCCGGTGCCGGATGCGGTCAACGCGGTGCCCTGGGCGCTGGAGGCCTGGGACGCGCCGCGGGAGATCGCCGTGCCCTCCATCAAGGCGGCCGCCGACGCGCTGCGCGCGATCCAGCGCAACTGGGCGCTGCTCGACGTCTCGCACCACCGCCGCGCCGCGCTGATCCGCGACGCGCTGCCGCCGCTGCGGCCGAAGCCGCTGGCCTTCCCGACGCCGGGGCCGACCTCCCACCTCGGCACCTGGACGCTGCTCTCGCCGGAACGGATGCTCGCGAGCCCGACGAAGACCAGCCCCTTCGCCAACGGCGCTGTCGCCTTCGTCGAGGACCGCGAGGGGCCGCCGAGCCGCGCCTACCTGAAACTGTGGGAAGCCCTGACCCGCCTGGGGCGCTGGCCCGGACCGGGCGAGACTTGCCTGGACCTCGGCGCCTCCCCCGGCGGCTGGACCTGGGCGCTGGCCCGGCTGGGGGCGCGCGTGACGGCGGTGGACAAGGCGGAGATCGAGCCGCGCATCGCCGCCATGCCCGGCGTCTCCGTCCGGCAGGAAAGCGCCTTCGGCCTGACGCCGGAGCCGGTGGATTGGTTGTTCTCCGACGTCATCTGCTACCCCGCGCGGCTGCTCGGGCTGGTGCGGCGCTGGATGGAGGCGGGGGCGGCGCGGAACATCGTGGTGACCGTGAAGTTCCAGGGCGGGACGGACCACGACACCGCCGCGGCCTTCGGCGCGATCGAGGGCGGGATGCTGTTCCACGGGGCGCACAACAAGCACGAGTTGATGTGGTGCTGGCCGCGGTGAGCGGCGCGCGGACCCCGAAGGACGAGGAGGACCGGCTCTACGCCGACCCCGACCTCGCGTCCTTCTACGACCTCGACAACCAGTGGCGTCCCAGCCTGGACGTCTGTCGCAGGCTCGCGCGGGGACGGGCGAGGGTGCTGGACCTCGGCTGCGGCACGGGGCTCTTCGCCGCGACCCTCGCGGGGGGGGAAGGCCTGACGGTCTGCGGCGTGGATCCGGCCGGGCCGATGCTCGACATCGCGCGCCGGCGTCCCGGCGGCGATCGGGTGGCATGGGTGCAGGGCGACGCGCGGACGGTGCGGCTGGAGCGGCCCTTCGACCTGGTCGTCCTGACGGGCCACGCCTTCCAGGTCTTCCTGACACGGGAGGATCGAAGCGCCGTGCTGCGGACGATCGCGGCGCATCTGGCGCCGGACGGCGTCTTCGCCTTCGACACGCGGAACCCGGACCTCGAGGCCTGGCGCCGCTGGACGCCGGACGACCTGCGGGTCCTCCACCATCCGGTCTTCGGCGCGGTGCGGGCCTGGAACGACGTGTCGCAGGACCCGGCGACGGGCGTCGTGACCTATGAGAGCTTCTACAAGGTCGTGGCCGACGGCCGGACGTTGCGTTCCGCGTCCCGCATCGCCTTTCCGGCACGGGCAGAGGTGGCGGATGCCATCGAGGCCGCCGGCCTCGTCGCGGAATCGTGGATGGGTGACTGGCACGGCGCGCCGCTCTCGCCGGAGGCCCCGGAGATCATCCCGATCGGCGGTTGGCCCTGCCCCGCCCGACGGACCTAGCCCCGCCCGTTCCCGAGCACCCGCAGCACCCCTGCGAAGCACAGCACCACCACCGGCGGCACGGCGATCAGCACCAGCATGTCCCGCGTCGCCGCGTCCCACGGCCCCGTCAGGCTGTCGTGGAACACGACGAAGGACAGCACCAGCCAGACGGCGATGATCAGCGCCGCCAGTTTCAGCGGCTGGTTCCCCAGCCCGAGGTCGAGGCGAAGTTTCAGGCCCATCCCCGCCCCCTAACGCCCCCCGGCGCCCGCGGCTACTGTCCCGCCGGTTCCGAAGCGGAGCCGAAGGGGGAGAATGCCGTGCGCGCGTGCTTCGTGGATGCCGGGGACGGCCTGGCCGCGGTGATGGAGCGGCTCCGGCGGCCGTCCGACGTGCCGGTTACGGTGAACCGCCAGCCCGACATCCGTCCCGACGCGTTGCCCGGCGTCCTGGCGGGGCATGGGATCGCGATCATCGACCACACCGCCTTGCCGACCGCGATCGCGAAGCAGGTCCCGTCGCTGAAGCACGTCGTCTTCCTCGGCACCGGCGCGCGGTCCTACATGAACCCGGAGGAGCTGGCGGCGGAATGCGGCGTCGCCGTCCACATCATCAAGGGCTACGGCGACACCGCGGTGGCGGAGATGGCCTTCGCCCTGATGTGGGCCGCGGCGAAGGGGCTCTGCCGCATGGATCGCGGCATCCGCGGTGGGCAGTGGCTGCGGACCGACGGCGTGGAGCTGACGGGCAAGACCGTCGGCCTCATCGGCTACGGCGGCATCGGCGCGGAGATGGCGCGGCTGTGCAACGGCGCGGGGATGCGCGTCATCGCCTGGAACCGCTCACCACGCGAGGCGCCAGGGGTGGACTTCGTGGAACTGGATGACCTGCTGTCGCAGTCCGACGTCGTCTCCGTCCACCTGCTGCTGAACGACGAAACACGCGGCTTCCTCTCCACCGACCGCATCGCCCGCATGAAGCCCGGCGCGATCCTCGTGAACACGGCCCGCGGCGCGGTGGTGGACGAGGCGGCGATGGAAGCCGCCGCCCGCGCCGGGCGCATCCGCGTCGCACTGGACGTGTACGGCACGGAACCCCTGCCCGCCGGCGCCTCCATCGCGACGGTGGAGGACGCGACGCTGTCCGCCCATTCCGCCTTCCGCACGCCGGAAGCGAGCGACAACCTCATCGAGGCCGCGCTGGAGCATTGCCGTCGCATCGCGCGGGAGGGCAAATAGGCGCGCCCCCCTTGGCGGAATGGTAGACGCAGGCGACTTAAAATCGCTTGCCCGTAGGGGCGTGTCGGTTCGAGTCCGGCAGGGGGGACCAGGCCGCCTCCTCCAGCACCAGCGCGCGCCGGCGCCGGGGCGGGTGCTGCCGTCGCGCTGCGGGACCTCGATCGGCGCGACCTCGACCCGCGCCGTACCGTCGCGCGTCATCCCGAGTTCCCGCGCGGTGCGCGGGCTGACGTCGAGGATGCGGCCGCGCGCATAAGGGCCGCGGTCCTCGACCTCGACGGTCGTGGAGCGGCCGTTCTCCAGGTTCGTCACCCGCGCGGTAGTGCCGAGCGGGAGCGTGCGGCTGGCCGCCGAATTGGAACGGACGTCGAAGGGCTCCCCGTTCGCCATCTCCTGCCCGTGCAGGCTGCGATGGTAGAAGGAGGCCGCGCCGCGTTGGGGGCGGCCGGAGGTGTCGTCGCCGGTACCGGCGCGTTGCTCCCGCTCATTCCGGTCGGTGTTCGTCGCATCTGCGTCGGGCATCGTCAGGATCGCGGCGGCGCAGGCCGCCAGCCACCACGTCGCGTTCCGCATCGCCCAAGCCTCCTCTCGCCGTCGTCCCGCAAGACCGGGCGCGACAACGCGGCGCGGCGGCGAAGGATGAGTCAGGCCCGGAGCGCCTCCTCACCCCCCGCGCGATCGCGAGGAGGCGGCGGTCGCCCATCGTCTCCCCGATCAGCATCAGCCCGACCGGCGGATCGCCGGGCATGTGGCAGGGCAGCGAGATCGAGCAGCGGTCGAGGAAGTTGCCGACCGCCGTGTTCCGCAGCAGCAGCAGGTTGATGCGCCCGAACTCCGATGCCTCCGCGATCTCGGAGATGCGCGGGGGGACCAGCGGCGTCGTCGGTGCGATGATCGCGTCGAACGGCGCGGTATGCGCGTCCGCTGCCGCGATGATCCGCGCGCGTTCCGTTCGCAGCGCGATCAGGTCGGCGGCGGTCATCGCCGCGCCGGCCTCGATGCGGGAGAGGACGAGCGGGTCGTACTCCCCGCGCTTGCGGGCGATCAGGTCGCGGTGGATCGCCCAGGCCTCGGACGCGGCGAAGGTGCCGCGGGCATTGGCGGCGGGGATCTGCGCGACCTCCGGCATTGCCACGTCCAACAGGCGCGCGCCCGCCGCTTCCAGGCGGCGCAGGGCCAGGTCGAAGGCGGCGATCACCTCCTGCTGCACGCCGTCGAACAGGTAGGTGGCCGAGGGGATTCCGAGCCGCAGCCCGGCGACGGGGATGGCGGGCGGCGGCGCCAGGTCCTCCTCCCCCGCCATTGCCGCGTCGAGCGTCGCGCAGCAGGCGGTCGTGGGCGCCAGCGGCCCGATGCTGTCGAGCGTCTGCGACAGCGGGAAGGCCCCGTCCGTCGGTACGCGCCGTGCCGTCGGCTTGTAGCCGGCGATCGCGCAATGCGCGGCGGGCACGCGGCAGGACCCGCCGGTGTCCGACCCGATGGAGCCGAACCCCATCCCGTCCGCGACCGCGACCGCTGCGCCGGAGGACGACCCGCCCGGCAGCCGCCCCGTCACGCGGTCCCACGGCGCCCGCGGCGTGCCGTGGTGCGGGTTGAAGCCGGTGCCGGAGAAGGCGAATTCCACCATGTTCGTGCGCCCCAGCACGACGAAGCCCGCACGTTCCAGCCGCGCGATCGCCGGCGCCGTCCGCGTCGCGGGCGCGGCGTCGCGCAGCGCGACGGAACCGGCCGTCGTCACCACGCCCGCCTGGTCGAACAGGTCCTTCACGCTGATCGGGATGCCCGCATAGCGACTCGGCGCGCGGCCTGCGCGGCGCAGCACGTCCATCGCGCCCGCGGTGGCCCGCGCCGCTTCCGCCTGCACGGCCAGGAAGGCGCGGGAGCCCTCACCGGCAGGATCGGTAATCCGCCCCAGGGCCTCCTCTGCCAGGGCGAGGGCCGTCGTCTCGCCGGCCTGGAGGCGCCGCGCCGCGGCTTCGATGGTCTCTAGGGTCATGTCCCGCATCATGGCGCGGGAGGCGGGCGCGTCCAGGGTGCGGGGGCTGACGCGGGGCGTCCGGCGCGGCACCATCGCCCCAACCATACCGGAGACGCCCGCCTTGCCCGACCCGTCACGCCCCGTCCTCATCACCGGCGCCTCCGGCAACCTGGGCCGCATGCTCGCGCGGGAATTGACGAAGGAGGGCTGGACGGTCCGCCTGACGGACATCGCGCCCTTCCCCGACCCGATGCCGGAGCGTGCGGCCTTCACGAAGGCCGACCTGTCGGACGGCGTGACCCTGCTGCGCCTGGCCGAGGGGTGCAGCCACATCCTGCACTACGGCGGCATCTCCAGCGAATATCCCTGGGAGGTCGTGGCGGGCCCGAACCTCCGCGGCCTGTTCCACGTCTATGAAGCCGCACGGCGCGAAGGCGCGCGGGTGATGTTCGCCTCCTCCAACCACTCCATCGGCTTCCACACGCGTCCCACCGGCAACAACGAATTGCTGGACTTCGACTGCGCCTTCCGCCCGGACGGCTTCTACGGCCTGTCGAAGGCCTATGGCGAACTGATGGGCCGCCTCTATTGGGACAAGCACGGGGTGGAGAACCTGAACGTCCGCATCGGCTCCTGCTTCCCGGAACCGGTGGATGAACGCATGCTCTCGACCTGGCTGTCCTATGCCGACCTCGCGCGGATGATGGCCTGCCTGCTGCGGACGGAGGCCGGGCGCGTCGGCCACGCCGTGGTCTGGGGCGCCTCGGCCAACCCGAAGACCTATTGGGGCGAGGACCATCGCGACCGCATCGGCTGGCAGCCGCAGGACACGGCGGAGGCCTGGCGCGACAAGGTCGCGGGCAAGGTCAGCGGCAACGTGGTGACCGAGCGCTACCAGGGTGGCGCCTATACCGCGATGGACTACACGCGCGGCGCGCCGTCGCCGCGCGATGCCTTCTCCCTCGAATAGCGGTGGTGCGGCTTTCAGGCGGCGGCTGGACGGCAGGGATCCTGCCGGACCGGGGCGCCGCCATGGCACGCCTGACCTGCGACGGGCGGGACGTGCTCGTGCCGTTGCCCGACGGCGCCGATCCCAACGCAACCTGGGCCGGTGCCTTCCTCATGCTGCCCTGGACGAACCGGCTGGATGAGGGACGGCTGCCCTATCCGGGTGGCGAGCACCGCTTCCCGATCAACCGCCCCGTCGAGGGCACGGCGCTGCACGGCCTGGGCCGCGAGGCAGCGTGGGACGTCGGCGACGTCTCGGCGGCGCGCGCCGTCCTGCACCAGCGCTACGCAGCTCACGGACAGCCCTACCGCTACGCCGCACGGCTGACCGTGACGCTCGGCGACGACGTGACGCTCCGACTGGATGTCACGAACGACGGCGAGGACGGGACGCCCTTCGGCACGGGCTGGCACCCCTTCTTCACCCGGCCGGAGGGCACGCGCCTGTCCTTCCGCGCGACCGGCGCGGTGTCGCGGGACACCCGCAACCTGCCCGTCGCGGTCGAGCCGTCGGACGGCGTGGACGGCGCGGAGGAGGCGATTTCCGGCCGGGACACGCACTACGTCGGATGGGACGGCACGGCGCACATGACGCTCGGCGACGCGGGATACGTGCTGCAAGCGGGCGGCGCCTGGGCGCGCAACCTGCAACTCTTCGCGCCGGGCGCCGCGGGCATCCTCTGCGTGGAGCCGGTGAGCCACGTGCCCGACGTGATCAACCGCCGCGCCTTCGCCGGATACGGCGACATGACCCGCCTCCCGCGCGGCGGCACGATCACCGGCGAGGTCACGCTGCGCCGCGGCTGAACGCGCCGTCGCGCCCGACCGTCGGTGACGTGATGCAACTCGCAACCCCCGCGTCGCACGCCGCGTTGTCGCGCGAACGCGAAGAAGGGACTGCCGCATCATGGCCGCGACCGCGAAGAAGACCGACCCGAAGCTGTGGGACCGCGTGAAGGCTCGCGTCACGAAGGGCAAGAAGGGTGGCGACGCCGGCGAATGGTCCGCGCGCAAGGCGCAGCTCGCCGTGCAGGAATACAAGAAGGCCGGCGGCGGCTACGAAGGCCGCAAGACCGAGGACAACCACCTCCGGCAGTGGGAGAAGGAGGACTGGGGAACGAAGTCCGGCCGCAAGAGCAAGGATAGCGGCGAGCGCTACCTGCCGAAGAAGGCGCGGGAAGATCTGTCGGACGACGAATACGCCCGCACCACCGCGAAGAAGCGGAGCGACACGGCGAAGGGCCGCCAGTTCTCGGCGCAGCCGCGCGACGTCGCGCGCAAGGCCGCAACGGCGCGGAAGGGTGCGGCGGCGAAGCGCACCACGGCCGCCCCGAAGCGGGCAGCCGCCGGCGCGAGGGGCCAGCCCGCGAAGGCGGCGGCTACGCGGCGCAGCCCCGCGACGAAGCGGACCGCCACGCCCCGCAGCGCGCCCGTGCGAAAGACGACGGCGCGGAAGGCCCCCGTGCGGAAGACGCCATCCGCCAAGGTCCCGACCAGGCGGACGACGGCCGCGAAGCGCGCGACCACCGCTCGCAAGCCTGCCGCCCGGACGACGAAGGCCGCGACACGGGCCCCGGCGAAGCGGAGCACAACGACGCAGCGCAAGCCCGCGGTGAAGCGCCCCGCCGCCACGAAGCGCCCGGCTGCGAAGCGTTCCGTCGCGACCCGCAAGGCGCCCGCGCGCCGCGCCGCGGCCAGCCGCGCGAGCACGCCCACGAAGCGCGCCCCAGCCCGCAAGGGTCCCCGCGCGTGAGCGGGACGGAGGACCGCGACGCGGTGGTGCGGGACTTCCGCGCCGCCGCGAACATGACGCCCGATGAACTCCGCGCCCATCTCGGCACGGAGGAGAGCCGGTCCGTCGGCTGGGTGCGTGAAGGAGAGACGGAATCCGTCGGGCACGAGATGGGCGGCCACATCGTCCGGCTGCTCGAGGCCGGTGGCGGGGAACCGTCGGAGGACGACGTCGCGCACATGCGGAAGGTGGTGGGCTACGTCCATCGCCACATGGCGCAGGGCGGGCCGGAAGACGACGCGGAGCATTCGCGCTGGCGGTATTCACTCATGAACTGGGGCCACGACCCGCTGAAGGCGCGGGGCGAAGCGAAGCCGAAGCGACGCGCCGCGCGAAAGGCGGTCACGCCGTCCCGCGCCACGGCCCAGCGGAAGCCGCCCGCCGGTCGCGCGAAGGCGCCGTCCCGCACGCGGGCGGCGCCGGCCCTTCGGAAGGCCGGCGCGGAGGCTTCGTCGGGCACCACCGCGGCCCCCGCGCCAAGCCGGCTCCGGCCCGAAAGGCCCGGACCAAGCGCGTGGCGGGTGCAAAGGCATCGGCTGGCCGGACCGCGGCGGCGCGTCCGAAGGCGACGGGGGCGGCAGCCCGGCGGTCGCCGGCCCAAAAGCCGGCGACGGGCGGCGCCGCCCCGGCACGCCGCACGGCTGCCGCGAAGACCCTGCCGGCCGCGTCGCGTTCGAAGCCCAGCAAGGCATCCGGTGCGGCGCCGGCCCGGAAAACGGCCGCGACGCGCAAGCCCGCCCCACGCCCGGCGTCAAAGCGCAAGGCAGCATCCGCCCCCGCGCGGAAGACGGCGCCCGCGAAGCGCGCGGCGGCCAAGCCCAGTCCGCGGAAGCTCGCTGCGCCTGCCCGGCCGCGGACGGCGGCGCGCGGAACGCCGGCGAAGAAGCCGGCGACGCGGAAGCCCCGCTGAACAGGATCGGGCCGGGGCACATCCCCGGCCCGCGCCCTACTCCGCCGCGAGCCGCGGCACCTCGGGCAAGAGGCGCCAGCCGTAGCGCGCGTCCAGCCCCAGGCGCCGCACGATCTCCACCCCGCGCGCCAGGTGCGCCGCGTCCAGCCCCCGCAGGGGCCGCCGCAGGTCGCCCGCCGGCAGGCCGACGGCCTTCATCAGCGACTTCACTGCGACCGGGTTGATGGCGGAATAGGTGAAGTGCAGCAACGGCAGCAGGCGCAGGTATGTCTCGCGGAAGACGATGCTCTGTGCCGGGTCGGTCCAGGGCTTCGACAGCGCGGCGATCCCCGCCGGGTCCAGGTTGCCCGTCATGTTCGCCGTCCCGTGCCCGCCGAGCGACATGGTCGGCACGACCAGCCCGAGGTTAGGGGAATCGCAGCACATCACCGCGCAGTCCGGGTTCGCCGCAAGCACCTGCGCCACCTGCCCGACGCGCGTCGTGCTTTCCTTCAGCACGACGATGTTGGGGTGGCGCATGAGGCGCAGCAGGTGGTCCCAGTGCAGGTCGGACTTCACGCGCGGCGGGTTGTTGTAGATGCCGATCGGCAGGTCCACCGCATCGGCGCATTCGCGGAAGAACGCCTCGATGTCATCCTCCGGCGCGCAGATGTAGGCCGGCGCCGCGAGGATCGCGCCGTCCGCGCCGTTCGCCCTGGCGTGCCGCAGGTAGGCGATGGTGGTGTCCGTGCTGTTGCCCGTGCAGCCGTAGAACAGCCGCATGCGGCCGTCCTTCATCGCCGCCGTCCGTTCCACGATCGCGCGCCGTTCCTCCGGCGTGAGCAGCGAGACCTCGCCGGTCGAGCCCATGATGAGGACCGCGGAGGTGCCGTTGGCGGCGTGCCAGTCCAGCAGCGTCCGGAACGCACCGAAATCGACGGAGCCGTCCGCGTTGAACGGCGTGATGAGGGCGACGAAGGAGCCTTCGAGGCGCATCTTGGACATGGGGGCGTTCCGATCGGTCGGCCGGAACATGCGCCGGGGGCCCTCCCCCGGCAACCACCCTGGCCCGGTCGGGCAGCGTGGGGCAGATTGCGGGCATGCAGCACGCCCTCATCCTCGGCGCCGGCATCATGGGGCTGTCCACGGCCTTCGCACTGGACCGCGCGGGCTGGCGCGTCACGGTCGTCGAGCAGGACGAGGTCCCGAACCCCCGCGGCGCCTCGGTGGACGACCACCGGCTGATCCGCCACGCCTACGGCACCCAGCGCCTCTACGCCCGCATGGTGGACGACGCCTATCGCGCCTGGGACCAGGTCTTCGACGCGGTGGGCGAGCGGCCCTACGTCCGAACCGGCGTCCTGGCCCTGGCGGGTGAAGATCGGTCCTGGATCGAGGCGAGCCGGGCCGACTACCGCGACGCAGGGCGGGAGGGGTGGGACCTGACCCCGGCCGAAGCCGCCGTGCGCCACCCCTGGCTCGTCCCGGACGGCCTCTCGACGGCCTTCGCGGCGCCCGGGGGCGGCGTCCTGCTCGCCCGGCGCATCGTCGCCGCGCTGCACCGGTATCTGACGGCGCGTGGGGTCACGTTCGTCCGCGCCGCCGCGCGCGACGCCGACCCGGCCCGCGCCCGCCTGGCGCTCTCCGATGGCACGGCGCTGGAGGGCGACGCGCTGGTCCTCGCTGCCGGCCCATGGGCGCCGCGCCTCCTTCCGGCCCTGTCCGGCCGGGTCGTCGCGTCGCGCCAGATCGTCGTCTATCTCGACCCGCCCGCCTCGCTCCGCGACGCCTGGGCGCAAGCCCCGATGCTGCTGGACCTGTCGGTGGCCGGCGGCTTCTACGCCGTCCCGCCCGTCGCCGGGACCGCGCTCAAGATCGGCGACCACCGCTTCTCCCGCTCCGGCGACCCGGACCAGCCGCGGGACGCGTCCGCCGAGGAACGCGACGCCATCCTCGCCCTCGCCGCGCCGCGCCTGCGCGACTTCGGCGCCTACCGCGTGCTCAAGGCCGGCGCCTGCTACTACGACGTGGAGGACCGGGAGGAGTTCGTCGTCGAACCGCTCTCCGATCGTTGCGTCGTCATGTCCGGCTTCTCCGGCCACGGCTTCAAGTTCGGCGCGGTGCTTGGGCAAGGCGTCGCGGCGGCGTTGACGAACCGGGCGCTGATGCCACACCTCCCGGGGTGGGCGGCCGGGCGCGAGAACCCGGTCCCCGGACTGACGGAGGAGGCCGCCCATGCTTGACGCCCCACACGCCGCATCCACCACCCATTCTTCCCCTCTGTCCCACGCGGACGCGCTGACCTTCGCCCTGACCCGCCTGCACGACCTGCCCGCGCTGACCGGCGGCGCCCTTGGGACCGAGGACGTGGCGGCGATCGTGGCCGAGGCGTCGCGGATGGCGGAGGAGGTACTCTCCCCGGCCGCGCCGAGGCCGACCGCCACGGCTGCGTCCTCGAGAACGGCCGCGTCCGCACCGCCCCGCACTACGCGGCGAAGGCAGGCCTGGCGCGAGGGCGGCTGGCAGTCCCTCCCGGCGCCGGCGGAACACGGCGGCCAGGGCCTGCCGCAGGCGCTCTGGGTCGCGGTGCTGGAACGCGCTTCCTCCGCCGACATGGCCTTCATGCTGCTGCCGATCCTGTCGGCCGGCGCGATCGAGCTGCTCGCGAAGCACGCGACGCCGGATCAGGCCGCGCGATACCTGCCGCCGCTCGTCTCCGCCGAGTGGAACGGCACGATGTGCCTGACCGAGCCGCAATCCGGCTCCGACCTCTCGACGCTGCGGACCAAGGCCGTGCCGGACGGAAACGGCGGCTTCCGGGTGAGTGGCCAGAAGATCTACATCTCCTTCGGCGAGCACGATCTCACGCCGAACACGCTGCACCTTGTCCTCGCGCGCCTGCCCGACGCGCCGCCGGGCTCGCGCGGCATCTCGCTCTTCGCGGTGCCGAAGATGCTGCGGGATGGCCGCCACAACGGCGTCCGCTGCGGCGGGATCGAGCGCAAGCCCGGCATCCACGCCGCGCCCACCTGCACCATGCTGTTCGAGGAAGCGGAGGCCGAGCTCATCGGCGAACCCCATCGCGGCCTGCCCGCGATGTTCGCCATGATGAACAACGCCCGCCTCGCCGTCGGCGTCGAAGGCGTCGGCCAGGCCGCGCGCGCCCTCGACCTCGCCGAAGCCTATGCCGAAACGCGCATCCAGGGCGGCGCCGCCATCGCCCGCCACGCCGACGTCGCGCGGATGCTATCGGAAATGCGTGCGGTCACGCTCGCCGCCCGCTTCCTCGCCCTGGACTGCGCCGTCGCGCTGGATCGCGGCGACGCCGACCGCGCCGCGCTGCTGACGCCGATCGTCAAGGCCTGGTGCACGGACCGCGGCATCGAGGTCGCGTCCATCGGCGTGCAGGTCCACGGCGGCGCGGGCTACGTGGAAGACTCCGGCGCGGCCCAGATCTGGCGCGATTCCCGCATCGCCGCGATCTACGAGGGCACGAACGGCATCCAGGCGATGGACCTCGCCGCCCGGAAACTGCCGAAGCTGCTGCCGGCCTTCCGCGCGCTGGCCGAGGAAGCCGCCGCCGCCGATCCGCTCCTCGCCGGCCCGTCCGCGGCTCTGGCGCGCGCGGCGGAGACCGTTTCCACCTCCCCTGACCCGGGGGAAGGTGCGGTCCCGCTCCTCGACGCCGCGGGCTGGATCCTCGGCGGCGCCTGGCTCGCCCGCGCCGCCGCCCTCGAGCCCGGCTTCGCCGAGGCGTCCCGCTTCTTCCTGCGCCGTATCCTGCCCCGCGCCGCGTCGCGCCTGCAGGAGGCGACGGCCGCCACCGAGGGCTGACGCGACCGGCGCGCCACCGCCGCGCCGTCCCTTGCGGACCGTCGCTCGCTATCGGTAGCGTCATCACGCCAGTGACCCGGAACACGAGGGATATGAACCCCGGCGAGCACCTCATCCCCCCAGACGAGTCCGGGGGCGATCTCCAGACCCGCCTGCACGTCCTCGAGATGACGGTGGCCGCCATCGCCGCGCGCCTGCCGAAGGCGGACCTGCAGGAGGTGGTCGCCCTCCTCGTCTTCGTCGCGAAGGGTGCCGATGCGGCGACGCAGTTGGAACAGCCGCCCGACGATACGGCCCTGCTCGAGGAAGCGGCGAGCCACGCGACCCGCATGCTCGACCGGATCGCGAAGTCCCGCGCCTCCGAACGCGGCTACCCCGTGCCGCTGTCGGAAACGTCGGGGGCCTGACGACCCGGGGCGGTCCTGGCCGCGTCCGGGGCGTTGCTCCCGGTGGCCCCGGAGGAGGGCAACGCCCTCCACCCAGGACAGCCAACGCCGCCCACCCTCAGCCCAGCCCGCCGTTCACGTGCAGCACCTGCCCCGTGACGTACCCCGCGGCCGGCGAGGCGAGGTAGGCCACGGCCTCCGCCACGTCCTCCGGCAGCCCGAGGCGGCCGAGCGGGATGCGCGCCACCACCGCTTCCCACTGCGCGGCGGAGTAGGCGGCGTGGGTGCCCGGGTCCTTCCGGGTGAAGCCCGGCGCGACCGCGTTCACCGTGATCCCATCCGGCGCGGCCTCGATCGAGAGGGCGCGCACCAGCGCCTCGACCCCGGCCTTGGCCGCGGCGCTGGCGGGGAAGGTCGCGACGTCCGTCCGGAACACGTGCGCGACGAAGGAGGAAACCGCGACGATCCGCGGCGCCGGTCGCCCCCGCAGGGCCGGCAGCGCCGCCCGCGCCAGCCGCAGGAACCCCCACAGGATCGGATCGAGCGAGGCGGCCATCCGCGGGTCGTCCAGGTCGCGCGTGGGCGTCTTGTCCGCGAAGCCGGCATTGGCGACGACGACGTCCAGCCCGCCGAACCGCGCCGCAGCCTGCGCGACGAGGGCCGCTGGCAGGGCGGGGTCGGCCATGTCGCCGAGCATCACCACCGCCTCGCCGCCGGCGGCCCGCACCGCCTCGGCGACCCGTCCGGCCCCGTCCTCGTTCTTCCGCGTGTGGACGAGGATCGCGATGCCCGGCCCCGCCAGGCGCCGGCAGCACGCCGCGCCGATTCCGGACGCCGCTCCGGTCACGAGGACCACCCGCCTTCCGTGATCGGTCACGCCGCTTCCTCCCCCGGTCCCGGCCCGCCGCGGACCCGCGGATGCCCGGCCCATGCTGGCCCCCTGCCGTTCCAGCCGATACGGCCCGCCCCGAACCCCGGCCGATGCCGTCCCCGCCCGGCCGGCGTCACGCCGCCGACCGGTCCCGATCCGGCGACGGGATGGCCTCGGCCGAGAGGACGCGATCGGCCGGCAGCCCGATCTCCACGACCAGCCCGGAGGCTTCCCAGTGCCGGGCGATGCTGCCGCCCAGTTGGCGCCGGATGGTGCTGTCCACCATGCGCACGCCGAAGCCCTGCCGCGGCGGGGGGCCGCTGATCGCGGGCCCCGCCTCCTCCGCCCAGCGCAGCCGCAGCGTGCCGGCCTCGGCCCGCCAGGCCAGGCGGACGCGCCCCTCCGGGCGGGACAGGGCGCCGGCCTTGGCCGCATTCGTCGCGAGCTCGTGCAGCACCATCCCGATCGGCTGCACGGCCAGCGCGGAGAGCGGCAACGCCTCACCCTCCGCAATCAGGGCTCCCCGGGGGAAGGCCGCGAACTCCCGCTCGACGACCGCGCGCAGGTCCGCGCCCTGCCACCCGCCCTCGGCCAGCAGGTCGTGCGCGCGGGCCAGGGCGGCGACCCGGTCCACTACGGCCCGCGTGTAGTCCTTCGGGTCGTCCGCCCGGGTCAGGTGCAGGATCGTGTTCACGACGGCCAGCACGTTCTTCGCGCGGTGGTCCACCTCCCGCGCGATCAGAAGGCGGCGTTCCTCGGCGCGCCGGCGGTCGTCCACGTCCTCCAGCACGCCGACCCATTCGGGGCGCTGGTCCGCCGCGGCGGGGTCCACCGGGGGCACCGGCACGCCGCGGGCGCGGCACCAGCGCCAGGAGCCGCCCGCCGTGCGGACCCGGTGCTCCACGTCCACCGGCGCCGCTTCCTCGAGTGCGAGGGACCAGACGTCACGGAGTTGCGGCAGGTCCTCCGGGTGCACCATGGCGTACCAACCGCGGTCGAGGGCCTTCTCCATCGGCTGGCCGGTGAAGGCGGACCAGCCCTGGGCGTCGCGGAGCCCCCGTCGGGCGCAACCCGCCACAGGACGATGGCCCAGGCTTCGGCGAGGGCACGGTTCCGCTGGGCGGCGGCGGCCTCTTCCAGCGCGGCCCGGCGTGCCGCGGCTTCCCGTTCCTCGGCGAGGCGCCGCGCCTCCCGCTCCTCCCGCCCGACCTGACGGTCCCAGATCCGAAGCAGGGCGAAGGTCGCGAGGCCCGCCGCCGCGGAGATCCCGCCGACCCAGAACGCGTAGTCGCGAATCAAGGCCGCGTCATGCGGGCTGCATCAGCAACCGCCCGGCAAGCGCCGCGATTCGGCGCCCATGCCGCACCAGCCCGATCGCCGTGCCGAGGGAGGCGATCATCGTGACGATACAGACACCGGCGTCCAGCCAATAGGCCCAACCCCCGACGAAGAGGGTCATCACCTTCGTGATGTGGGACGTCCCGCAGGCCAGGATGAAGATGACGAACATGACCCCGACGGAGCGGAAGGGCAGGGCCTCCGCGTGCCGCAGGAAGCGCCAGAGGGCGAAGGGGATGGCGAAATAGGCCAGGGCCACGCCGAGGTTCGCGAGCACCGTCGTCGCGATGATCGCGGGGTCCTGGAGCAGGCAGACCGCGTGCGGGGCGTAACCTCCCCAGTTCTGGACGAGGTCGTAGGTCAGGTCGGCAACGGTCTGCAGCATTCCTGGGACGTCCGGTCGAATTCGGTGGACGAGGGGGGGAACTTCATACCCGAAACAGGGCCGCCGCGTCTTGCCCTTGCACCTGTCCTTCGTGAACAAACCTTGGCAGAGACACGTCCACCCTGGTCACCTCACCCCTGCCCCGCCGTTCGGAGCCTTCCCCCGCCCGATGAATGCGCTTCCCCAGCCTGCGTACCGCCCGGACCGGCCCCATGCCGTGGTGATCGGGGCCGGCCCCGGAGGGCTGGCGGCGGCCATGCTCCTCTCCGCCCGCGGCCTGAGAGTTACGGTGCTGGAGCGTGACCCCGTGGTCGGCGGCCGCACCCGGACGATCGCGGCGCCTGGCGGCTACCGCTTCGACCTCGGGCCGACCTTCTTCCTCTATCCCCGCATCCTGTCGGAGATCTTCCGCGAATGCGGCGCGGAGCTGGAGCGGGAGGTCGAGATGATGCGCCTCGACCCGCAGTACCGGCTGATCTTCGAGGGGAAGGGGAGCAACACCACGCTCGACGCCACCCCCGACCTGGCGCGGATGGAGGAGCAGGTCGCCCGCCTCGACCCGCGCGACGCGGCGGGGGTCCGGCCCTTCATGGAGGAGAACCGCCGGAAGCTCACGGCCTTCCGCCCCGTGCTGGAGCGCGCCTTCACCCGCGCGACCGACGTCATGGCGGCGGACATGCTGCGGGCCCTGCCGCTGATGCGGCCCGGCAAGTCGGTGGACGGCGACCTGCGCCGGCACTTCCGCGACCCCCGGACGCGCCTCGCCTTCTCCTTCCAGACGAAGTACCTCGGGATGAGCCCGTTCCGGTGCCCCTCCCTCTTCACCATCCTCTCCTTCCTCGAATACGAGCACGGCGTGTTCCACGTGCGCGGCGGCATCGGCCGGGTGAGCGAGGCGATGGCGCGCGTGGCGGAGCAGGTGGGCGCCGACATCCGGCTGGGCACGCCGGTCGAACGAGTGGTCTTCGACGGCAAGCGCGCGACGGGCGTCGTCGCGGGCGGGCGGCACATCGCGGCGGACGCCGTGGTCATGAACGCCGACTTCGCCCACGCTATGCCGCAGCTGGTACCCGAATCCGTGCGCGCCCGATGGAATGATGGGCGGATCGCGAAGGCGCGCTATTCCTGCTCGACCTTCATGCTCTACCTCGGCGTGGAGGGGACCTTCCCCGGCCTCGCCCACCACTCGATCCTGCTGAGCCAGGAGTACCAGAAGAACATCCGGGACATCGAGGCGGGGATCGTGCCCGAAATCCCCTCCCTCTACGTCCAGCACGCCGCGGCGTCCGACCCGAGCATGGCGCCGCCGGGGCATTCCGCGCTCTACGTCCTCGTACCCGTGCCGAACATGCTGCACGGGCAGGAATGGTCGGAGGCCGACACGGCGGCCTATCGCCGCACGGCGCTCGACCGCATCCGCACCCTCGGCATCACCGACATCGAGGACCGTATCCGCTACGAGAAGATCGTGACGCCCCGCGACTGGCGCGACGAGTTCGCGATCGGCTTCGGCGCGACCTTCAACCTGGCGCACGACCTGCGGCAGATGCTGTTCTTCCGGCCGGGCAACCGCTTCAACGGCACCGAGGGGCTGTACCTCGTCGGCGGCGGGACGCATCCCGGCTCCGGCCTGCCGGTCATCTATGAGGGGGCGCGGATCAGCGCCGGCCTCCTCCTCCGCGACCTCGGCCTCGCGCCCGTGCCCACTCGAATCTAGCGCGACCCGCATCTAGGATTACCCCATGGCGAAGATCGCAGTCATCGGCGGCGGATTGGGCGGCCTCGCAGCCGCCTGCGTGGCGCAGGCCCGCGGGCACGAGGTCACGCTGTTCGACAAGAACCCCTGGCTCGGCGGCAAGGCGGCGGTCCTGAACCTGCCCGACCCCACCCGCCCCGGATCGAACCAGGGCTTCCGCTTCGACATGGGCCCGACGATCCTGACCGTGCCCCGCGTGCTTCGCCGCATCTTCGCGGAAGCGGGCCGGACGCTGCAGCAGGACCTGCCGCTGATCCGCCTGGACCCGCAATGGCGCTGCTTCTTCGAGGACGGCACGCGCATCGACCTGCGCGAGGACGTGCAGGCGATGGCGCGCGACATGGACGCCTTCGCCTCGGGCAAGGGTATGGGGGAAGGCTACAAGCGCTTCCAGGCCGTGTCCGAGAACCTGCACCGCATCAGCGAGGGCTTCTTCTTCTGGCGCCCGGTCGAGGGCATCTCCGACACGCTCGACTTCCGCGCCAATCTGAATCCCGACACGCTGCGGGACGTGATGGCGCTGCGCATGGGCCAGACGGTGGCGCAGGTCATCCGCGGGCACGTGCCGGATGCGCGGCTCGCGCAGATGCTGGACCACTACACCCAGTACGTGGGGTCCTCGCCCTACCTTGCCCCCGCGGTGATCGCGGGCATCGGGGACATGCAGGCGCATGAGGGGATCTGGTATCCCGTCGGCGGCACGCGCGCCGTCGCGGAGGGGTTGGCGAACCTCGCCGCCAACCTCGGCGCCGACCTGCGCCCCGGCACGGAAATCACCGGCCTCGACCTGCGCCAGGACGCGGGCGGGCAGCGCGTGGCCGGCGTCGTCGCGAACGGGGAGACGATCGCCTTCGACGCCGTCATCTCCAACATGGACGCCGTCCGCACCTACAAGGAACTGGTCGGCGGCAAGCCGGCGCGGAAGGTGGAACGCAAGGGCTTCCAGCCCGCCTGCTCCGGCGTCGTCCTCTACCTCGGACTCAACCGCCGCTACGACCACCTGGCGCATCACTGCTTCGTCTTCTCCCGCGACGCGGAGGAGGAATTCGACGCTATCTACAAGCGCGGCGTTCCCGCGCCCGATCCCACGGCCTACCTCGCCGCGCCCTCCGCGACGGATTCGACCGTGGCGCCGGAGGGTGGGGAGGCGCTCTACGTGCTGGTGCACACGCCGCACCTGCGACCGGGACAGGACTGGTCGACGATGCTGCCGCAGTACCGGCAGACCATCCTCGACAAGCTCAAGCGCACCGCGGGGATGGAGGATATCGAGGACCGCATCGTCGTGGAGCAGGCCCTGACGCCGCAGGATATCCACGAGCGCTACAAGGTGCTTGAAGGCGCGATCTACGGCCTCGCCTCGCACGGCCGGTTCACCGGCGCCTTCAAGCCGGGCAACCGGTCGAAGGAGGTGCGCGGCCTCTACCTCGCCGGCGGCGCGGCGCATCCGGGGCCCGGCATGCCGATGGTCATGATGTCCGGCTGGATCGCGGCCGACGCGCTGGACCGCGACCTCGGCGGGCGCGGCATGTCCGATGCGGCGCGGGTGGCCGGCACGCGGGACCGGCTGCTCCCCCCATTCCCCAAGCGGCGGAGTAACGGGCGTGGCGGACGCGGCGCCCGCCTCCCCCGTCGCGCTCCGCAGCGCGCGCCACTACGGGTTCTTCCACGTGGTGTTCTCGCGCTTCTTCGGGCGGCACATGGGCGCGCTGCGCATCCCGCCCTGGGGATTGCCGCAGGATCCGCCGGCGGGGACCCCGCTGATCGTACTCGCGAATCACCCGTCCTGGTGGGACGGCGTCGCCTTCATGCTGCTCTCCGCACGGCTCTTTCCCCGCCGCGAGATCTACATCCCCATGGATGCCGCAGCCCTCGGCAAGTACCGCTTCATGCGCCGCATCGGCTGCTTCGGGATCGAGCCGGGGCCGCGCGGCGCCGTCGCCTTCCTCCGCACGGCGAAGGAAGTGCTGGCCGCGCCCCGCGCGATGCTCTGGATGAACGCGCCGGGCCGCTTCCAGGACGTGCGCGACCGCCCCGTCTTCCTCGCCCCCGGCGTGACGCGCCTGACGGAGATGGCGCCCGATGCGGTCGTCGTCCCGCTCGCGCTGGACTACGTCTTCTGGACCGAACGCCGCCCCGACATGCTCGCGGCCTTCGGGGAGCCGCTGCATGCCGCCGACCTCAACGCGCTGGACCGCGAGGCGCGGGAGGAGGCGATCCGCGCTGCGCTCACCGCCACGATGGACCGGCTGGCGGAGGAGGCGATGACCCGCGACCCCGCCCGCTTCACCGTCGTCGCGGAGGGCGCCGAGGGCATGGGTGGCATCTACGAGGCCTGGCGCCGGACCCTCGCCGCCATCCGCGGCCGGCGCTTCGACCCGCGGCACGCGACGCCCCCGTCCACGCCATGATGCCGGATCTCGTCCCATCGCGCTGGAACTCGCGGCCATCCCGGCGGGGATGACGGCGCTGAACCTGCTGCTCCTGCCGCACGCGAAGGGCGTAGCCGCGACGGACACGCTGGTGTCCATCCTCATCCCCGCGCGGGACGAGGCGGAGAACATCGGCACCTGCCTCGACGCGGCGCTGGCCAGCACCGGCGTCGCGATCGAGGTCGTCGTCATGGATGACGGATCCCGCGACGGCACGGCGGAGATCGTCGCGGCCCGCGCCGCCGCCGACCCGCGCCTGCGGCTGGAACGCGCGCCGGCGCTGCCGCTCGGCTGGACGGGAAAGGTCCATGCCTGCCAGCGCCTCGCCGATGCCGCGCGCGGGACGCACCTGCTCTTCATCGACGCCGATGTCCGCCTGCAGCGGGATGCCGCCGCGCGCATGGCCGGCCATGCCGCGCGCACCGGCATCGCGCTCGTCAGCGGAGTCCCCCGCCAGGACATCGAGACGATCGGTGAGGCGCTGACCGTGCCCGCGATCAACCTGATGATGATGGGCTACCTGCCCGGCGCAGGCCGCGCCTTCACGCGGCACAAGGCGCTCGCCGCGGCGTGCGGACAACTGATCCTCGTCGAGCGCGGCGCCTACGACGCCGTGGGCGGCCACGCGACGTTCCGCGACAAGCTGCACGACGGCCTCTGCCTCGCCCGCAACCTCCGCGCCGCGGGGCACCAAACGGAAATCGTGGATGGCGCGGAGCTCGCGACCTGCCGCATGTACAAGTCCTTCGGCGAGGCCTGGCGCGGCTTCCTGAAGAACGCGCGGGAAGGCATGGCGACCCCCATCGGCCTGCCGATCTGGACCGTCCTGCTGTTCGGCGGCCACGTGCTGCCCTGGCTGCTGCTGCCCTCCGCGCAGGCCGCGCTTGCCCTGACGCTCACCTACATCATGCGTGCCGCCATAACGGTCCGCGCACGGGAACCCGCCTGGACCATCCCGCTGCATCCCGCGATCGTCCTCATGGCGCTGGCGATCCAGTGGACCGCGATGATCCGCGGCCTGCTCGGCCGCCCCGCGGGCTGGAAGGGGCGTGCCTACGGAGCGGCGCCCGGTGCTTGACACGAGCGTGCCTGAGGGAACGGCTGCCGTCGCGCTGCCCGCCACGCGCGGCCCGGACAGCGAGAATTTCCCCGTCGCCTCGCTGTTCCTGGCACCCGCCGTGCGCGCGCAGGTCCTGGCCTTCTACCGCATCGTCCGCACCGCCGACGACATCGCCGACAGCCCCGACCTGACGCCCGAGGAAAAACTACGGCGCCTGGACGTCGTGGATGCCGGCATTCCCGACGACATGCCGGAGGCGCGGGCGATGCTCACCGCCTTCCGCCGCGACTCCGTGAACCAGCGCTGCGCCGACTGGGCCGCGCTGGAGGATTACTGCCGCTACTCCGCCGAGCCCGTCGGCCGCTTCCTGCTGCGGGCCCACGGCGAGGCGCAGGGCCATGCCGAAGCCGACGCCCTCTGCACCGCGCTCCAGATCCTCAACCACGTCCAGGACATGGGCGTGGACCGCGACGAGATCGGCCGCATCTACATCCCCGAATCCTGGATGACGGAGGCGGGCGGCGAAGGCGCCGTCTTCACCGACCCCGCCGCGCGTCGCCCGCTGCTGGACGCGATGCTCGACCGCACCGAGGCGTTGCTGGAACGCGCCGCACGGCTGCCGCGCGTGCTCTCCTCCACGCGTCTCGCCCTGCAATCCGCCGTCACGCTGGGCTGCGCCTGGCGGTTGCTGGCGCGTCTCCGCGCCGCAGACCCGATGGCCGGCCGCGTCGCGCTGACGAAGACCGAATTCGCCGCCGCGCTGCTCGAATCCCCGCGCCGCGGCCTGTCCGACGACGCCGTCGTCCGCGCCCGCGTCACGCGCGCCGGTTCCTCCTTTGCCCGCGGCATGGCCGTGCTGAAGGGCGACCGGCGCCGCGCCCTCTATGCCGTCTACGCCTTCTGCCGCGCGGTAGACGACATCGCCGACGGCGCGATGCCCGTTGCGGAGAAACGCCGTTTCCTCGCCGCATGGCGCGCCAAACTCGATGCCCCGGACTGTGCCCTCTCCCGCGAACTCGCGATCGCCGCGGACCGCTTCGCCCTGCCGCGCGAGGAACTGGAGGCGATGATCGCGGGAATGGAGACGGACTCCACCCCCCGCGTCCGCATCGCGGATGATGGCGGCCTCGACCTCTATTGCCGCCGCGTGGCCGGCTCCGTCGGCGCGCTCGCCGTCCGCATCTTCGGCGCGCCGGAGGCGCACGAGTTCGGTCTCGCCCTTGGCCGCACCTTCCAGCTGGTGAACGTCCTCCGCGACCTGGACGAGGATGCGGAACGCGACCGCGTCTACGTCCCCCTCTCGCTCCTCGGCGAAGACGCGCCCGCCGCCGACCTCCTCCGCCGCCCTGCGCTTGCAACGGCCTGCACCACGCTTCTCCGCCGCGCCGAGGACGGCTTCGCCGAGGCCGACCGGACCCTCGCCACGCTGGACCGTCGAAACTGCGCCCGGCCATCGTGATGATGTGGGGCTACCGCCGTCTCCTCGCGCGCCTCGCCGCCCGCGGCTTTGCGGCGCCGCGTATCAGGCCGCGCCTGTCCGGCGGGGAACGGGTCCGGATGGCCCTCCTGGCCCTGGCCCCGGCACGGGTGGGCTGACACCCGCTCGGGTGCTGCGCAGGCTGTCCCGGGAGGAAGGCGTTGCCCTCCTCCCGGACCCACCCCTCAGCCGCGGGCGTCGGCGGAGTGGGGTCAGGGGCCGAGCCCCCTGGCGGATGGAGGTCCGGAGGGAGGCAGCGCCTTCCAGGGCCACCGAGAGCAACACCCGGCCCCGGCCTACCCCCCGCCCGCCCGCCATGGCACACCGCGCGGTATGGTGCGGTTTTCCCGCGTCTCGCTGCGATACCCAAACCCGCTCCGCGGCGATTCCGGCGCGGAGACGCTGCGCGACCTCTCCTTCACCCTCCCGCAGGGCTCCTTCACCTGGCTCACCGGTCCGTCGGGCGCGGGGAAGACCTCGCTCCTCCGGCTGATGCAACTGGCGCTGCGCCCGACCTCGGGCGAGGTCGAGGTCCTCGGGACGCCCGTCGCCCGCGCGCCCCGCGGCGCGCTGCCGGCGCTGCGCCGGCGGATCGGGGCGGTGTTCCAGGAATTTCGCCTCCTCCCCTACCTCACCGCCTTCGACAACGTGGCCCTGCCGCTGCGCCTCGCGGGCCGGACCGAGTCATCGCTGCGACCGGACGTGACCGAGATCCTCCGCTGGGTCGGGCTGTCGGAGAAGGCGGGCGCACTCCCCCCCAACTCTCGGGCGGGGAGCAGCAGCGCGTGGCCCTGGCCCGCGCCGTCGTCACCCGCCCCGCCCTGCTCGTCGCCGACGAACCCACGGGCAACCTGGACCCCGACCAGGCGCGCCGCGTCCTGGCGCTGCTCGCCGAGATGAACCGCCTCGGCACCACCGTCGTCGTCGCGACCCACGCGCAGGACCTGATGGCCGCGCATCCCGGGGAGGTCATGGCGATCGACGCCGGCCGCATCGTCGCCCATATCCCCTGGCCCTGGACCAGCGGGCCCGAGCCGGCGCCGGCGGAACCGCCGGCCCCCATCCCTGCGCCGCCGCCCCACCAGCGCCCGCGTGACATCTGGACCACCCGCGACCCCACCGCGCGGGGCGAGGCGGAGGCCTGACGGTGGCACGACGCCTCTCCCGCGACCCGCTCGGCCTGCGCCGCGCCCTCTCGGACCGGCTGCTGCCCGGCCTGGTCGCCGCGATGGCGCTTCTCGCTGCCCTCGCCCTGACCGGGGCGGGCGGCGCGGCCGCACTCGCCGACCGCTGGCAGGCCGGCGCCGCCGCGGCCGTGACGGTGCAGGTCCCCGACCCCTCCCCGGCGCGCTTGGCCGCAAGCCTTGCCCTCCTCCGCGACGACCCCGCCGTCGCCGCCGCCACGCCGGTGGACGCCGCCCGCGTCGCCGAACTCCTCCGCCCCTGGCTCGGCGACGCGCCGGGCATCGCCCTGCCCGGCGTGATCGAACTGCGCCTGCGCGCCGCTGCCCCGCCGCTGGACGACCTCGCCGCCCGCCTCGGCGAGGCGGTGCCGGGCGCGGAACTCGAGGCGCACGGCCTCTGGGTCGCGCGCCTCGCGGCGCTTGCGCGCTCGGTGCAGGGGGTCGCGATCGCGGTCCTCGCCCTCGTCGCGGCGGTCGCGGTCGCGGTCGTCGCGGTCGCGACCCGCTCCGGCCTCGCGGCGCGGCGGGACGCGCTGGCAGTGCTGCATGACCTCGGCGCCACGGATCGCGACATCGCCGGCCGCTTCGCGCGGCGCGTGGGGCTGCTGGCGGGGTCCGGCGCGCTGCTCGGGGCGGTCCTCGCCGTCCCCGCCCTCGCCGCCCTGGCCGGCATCGCCGCGCCCTTCACGGGGGCGGACCCCGATGCCGCCACCACCGGCGCGGCGCTGCGCGACCTGCCCTGGGCGCCCCTCCTCGCCCTGCCGCCCGCCGCGGCGGCGGCGATCGGCTGGGCGACGGCGCAGGCGACGGTCCGCCGCTGGCTGCGGCGCCTGCCGTGACCGCGCCCGAAGACCCGGGGCCACGCGCCGCGCGCCGCCCGTCCGCCGCCCCGCCGGGCGGCGCATCCCCCACGAGAAAGCCTCTCGCCGCCCTTGTTCGCGGTGACCTCCCGAAGGTGCTGCGCCGGGCCCTCGGCCTGGGCGCGGCCGTCGGCGCCGCCGCCGCGCTCGCGACGGGTCTCGGCCTCCTCCTCTTCGCGATCCGCGTCGCGGAGCCCGGACCGCCCGCCCCGCCCGGGCCCGGCATCGCCGTCCTCACCGGCGGGCCGGAGCGGGTGGAGCGCGGCCTCGCCCTGCTCGCCGAACGTCCCGATGCCCGCCTCCTCATCTCCGGAGTCGGGCACGCGGTCGTCCCGGCCGACCTGGGCGCGACCGGCGCCCGCATCACCCTCGGCCACACCGCCACAAGCACCCGCGGCAACGCGCGGGAGGTCGCGGCCTGGGCCCGCGACACCGGCCTGCGCCAGATCACCATCGTTACCGCCGGCTTCCACATGCCCCGCGCGCTGCTGGAACTGCGCCGGGCCCTGCCGGACGCCGCCTTCCAACCCCACCCCGTCCCGCCCTACCTGCCCCGCCCGACGCCGCTGCTGCGGGAATACGGGAAGCTCGTGGGCGCGGCGCTCGGCCTCTCCGCCCTCGTGGACCGCCCGCGCGGGGTGGAGGCGCCGGCCGCCCTCCGCCCCGCTCCGCAGGCCGCCCAGGACGGATCGGCGGGACCACCCAACCCGGAGCCTTCCCCCTGACGCTGCTGCGATCCGCCCTGTTCAACGTCCTGATCTTCACCCTGACGCCGGCGACGCTCCTGGTGGGCCTGCCGCTCCTGCTCGCGCGGCCCGAGACGCTCCTCACCTACATCCGGGGCTGGTCGCGGCTGACCCTGTGGCTGCTGCGGGTGATCTGCGGCGTCCGCTGGCGGATGACCGGCCTCGAGAACCTGCCGCCCTCGGGCCCCGCGCTGCTCGCGGCGCAGCACCAGTCGGCCTTCGACACGGTGATCTGGAACGCCGTCCTCCCCCGCACCGTCTACGTCATGAAGGTCGAGCTGCTGCGCATCCCCATCTGGAGCGCGATGGCGAAGCACGTCGGCTCCATTTTCGTGGACCGCGCCGCTGGCGGCGCCGCGCTGCGCGACCTCGTCCGCGCCGCGAAGGCCGCGGCCGCCGCGGGCCGGCAGATCGTCATCTTCCCCGAGGGCACGCGGACCGAGTTCGGGGAACGCCGCCCCTGGCAGCCGGGCGTCGCCGCGATCGTCTCGGCGACCGGACTGCCACTGATCCCCGTCGCCACGGATTCCGGCCGGTTCTGGGGCCGCCGCGCCTTCCGCAAGCGTCCGGGCACCATCACCGTCGCGATCCTGCCGCCCCTGTCGCCCGACCTGCCCCGCGCGGAACTCCTCCACCGCGCCCAGGCGGCGGTCGCGGAGGCCATCCCGGCCCCTGTGGACAAGGCGGTGGAAAGGGCGGCGGAGCCGGCTCCCAGGGCGCCCGAAGAGTCCCGCCCAAGCCTCTAACGAATCAGGGTTTTTCCACCGGCTCACCAGCCTGTGGGTAAAAATCCGTGTTGCCGATCAATGACTTGAATCCCGACCGGGGGCCCGCAGGCCCCTCCTGTGGATATCCTGTGGAAACCTCGGACGATTCACCCGCCGGACCGGCCGATCCTGTGGATGAATCCGGGGATGAAGCGGCGAGGAGCGCCGCGATCCGCTCCAGCCCCGCATCCCGCACGCCGAGTTCCCGGAGGTGCGAGACGGTGTTCAGGAGGTAGTCCCGGTTCGCGCCCATCACCCCGGCACCGCGGGCGATGACCGCCGCGGCGGCATCGGGCGCCAGATCCGCGCAATACTGCCCGGCCCGCCGGTCCGCGACGAAGGCGACGGCCCGCCGCGCTTCCCCCGTGTCCAGCAGCCGCACGGGGAGCAGGCGGCGGTGATAGACGCCGCCCGACATCTCCCGCTCGTCGAGATAGGCCAGGACCTCCGCCGCGCGGTCCGGGGCCACGCGGAACACGACCCCCCGGCAGGCCCCGCCCCTGTCCAGCCCGAGGACCAGACCCGGCGCCTCCGGCGTGCCGCGGTAGCTGTGCGACCAGATGCAGAAGCGCCGGTGGTAGCCCCGCAGCAGCGCCGGATGCGCCGACACGTGCGGGAAGCCCGGCTTCCAGATGAGGGAGCCGTAGGCGAAGACATGGAGGTGCCCGTCGGGATCGAGGGCCTCGGGAACGGAATCGGCGGTCATGCGATGGGCCGGTGGCGTGCGCCGTCCCTACGCCCCGCCGCGCGCCCCGCCAATCAGGGGGAACGCGGCCCCGTGCCCGCTTTCAGCCGCGAAGCCGCGACAGGATGGCGCATCCACCCCATAAATCGCCCGTGACCCTCCGCCCCTGGCTCCGCCCCGGCCGCCTCCTGCTCCTCACGGCCCTGCTGCTCGCGGTCCTCGCCGCCGGCCACGCGGTCCTCTGGAACACGATGGCAAGCCGCCTCCAGGCCGGGTTCGACATCTGGGCCGCCGCACGCCGTGCCTCCGGCTGGCGCGTCGAGCACGCGCCCCCGGTCCGCGGCGGCTGGCCCTTCGCCGCCACCCTCCGGCTGCCGGAGTTCCGCCTCTCCGGCGGCACCGCCACGCTGCCCGGCGGGATCGAATGGTCCTCCGCCGAGGTCGTCCTCGCCGTGCGGCTGCCCCGGCTGGACGAGCTGCAGATCCGCTCGGGCGGCCCCCAGCGCCTGCGCCTCGGCAACCTGGACCTCCCCTTCCGCGCCGACCGGCTGGAGGGCAGCGTGCCCCTTCAGGCCGACGTGCTGCCGAAGGGCGGGAGCTTCGGGGCCCGGCGCCTCCGCATCGGCACGCCCGCCGGCGGGGTGGAGATCGCCGAACTCGACCTCACCCTGGACACCCGCGCCTCCGCCATCGAGGGCGAGCCCGCCCTGACCGTGCAGGGTGAGGTCCGGGACGTGCTGCTGCCCACGGCCGGCTCGCTCGGCCGGGCGATCGCCCACCTCGCCCTCGATGCGAGCCTGACGGGTCCCGTGCCCGGCGGCCGCTCCCCCGCCACCCGCGCCGCGACCTGGCGCGACGCCGGCGGCACGGTGGAGATCCGCCGCCTCGACGCGACCTGGGGCCCCGCGACGGCGCGCGGCACGGCCACCGTGGCGCTCGACGAGGCCCTGCAGCCCATGGGGGCCGGCACGCTGCGCCTGACAGGCGCCAATGCCGTGCTCGACTCGCTCGTCGCGGCCGGCCTCGTTCCCGCCCGCTCCGCCGGGCTCGCGCGCGGCGTGATCGGCCTGCTGTCCCGCCCCGCAGAGGGTGGCGGTCCCCCGCAGATCGAAGTCCCCCTGACGCTGGAGGACCGGTCCCTCACCGTCGCCCGCATCCCCGTCGCCCGCCTGCCCCCGGTTGCCTGGCCGGCGGGGGGCGAGAGGGTCGGGCCGGGCTTCTGACGACGGGGCGCGTTGGGCCCGGGCTGGTTCTTGCGCGACTGGCCCCTGGGAGGGCTTCGCCTTCCCAGGGGCCAACCCGCGCGCCCCAAACCGGATCAGGCTCGACGCCGGCCGGCATCAGACCAGCGCGATCACCCGCCCATGCCCGCCGGTGCCGCCCGCGATCTTCGGCGCCCCCGCGACGAGCGTCGCCCCCACCGGCGGCACGTTCCCCAACCCCGCGACACACTCGATCCCCCAGCGCCCGCCGCCGAGCCAGGTCTTGTGGAAGTCGAAGGTCGTGGATCCCCCGTGGTCGAGCGACAGCGTGTCCACCGCGACGGCCGCGACCCCGCGCTCCGCCAGCGCGGGGATGATGTCCGGACGGAAGCCGGGGAAGCGCATGGCGTTGCCGGCATCCACGTTCCGGAATCCCGCGCCGCCCGCCCGCCCATCCCAGCCGGAGTTCAGCGCGACGCAGGCGCCCGGCGGCACGCGGCCGTGACGCGACTCCCAGGCCGCCAGGTCCTCCGCCGTCGCCTGGTAGTCGGCGTTCGCGGCGGCCCTCTCCCGCACGTCCAGCACGACCAGCGGGCACACCAGGCTCTCGACAGGGATGCGGTCCACCGTCGCACCGTTTTCCGAGAAGTGGATCGGCGCGTCGAAATGCGTACCGACATGCTCCCCGTAGGTGAAGCGGTTCAGGTTGTAGCCGTCCTTCGCGAAGGTCAGGATCCGCTCCTGCTGGAAGGCCGGATCACCACCGAAGGTCGGGAAGTCCGGCCGCAGCGTATGCGTCAGGTCCACGACCCGGCTGACCGGCGCGCTCCGCACCGCCTGCGCCACCGCCGGCCGCGCCGACAGCGCGAAGACCGACGCCGCGGCGGCGGCCGCCGCGAACATCCCGCGCCGCCCAAGGGACGTCGCCACCGACTTCATCACGCAGGCATCGCACATCGCAGGCCTCCTCCAACGTGTCGCGGGCCGCATCCTGCGGGATCGCGCGTCGCCCGCGCCAGCCCTCCGTAGCGCTCTCGGCGCCGCGTCAGGCCGGCGTCGGCAGCGGCTTGCCCTTCTGGAAGAGGTAGTTGACCGCGAGCTTCGACGTTGCCACCCCGTTCCGCAGCTCGCGCAGCCGACGAAGGTGCGGCGACGGGTCATGCAGGTTCCGTCCCAAGGGAGTCGCATCGCGCCCGCCCGACGCTGCCGACCCGCCGGCTCGCTCGGCGACTCAAGTCCCGTCCGTCGCACCACTTCCGCCCGGCTGCCCCACGCCGGCCACACGGGCTACGAACGATCGCGGCCTGGAAGGATACCCCGACGATGCGATTCGCGCCCCCTTGCCTGTTACTCGGTCTCACGATCCTGACCGCGTGCGAGACTGCGCCCGGCTCCGCGCCGCGGGCGGTGATGGCCTCCCCTGCCATGGCAGCGGCGGCCGTTCCGTCCCCCATGGCCGCCGGCGTCGCGTTGCCCCGGACGGAGGCGCCGCCCGATCCCGCCTCCGCGCGGAACGCGCCGCAGGGCGGGTTCCTGTCCGCCGCTGAAGCCCCGGTCTCGACGATCTCGCTCCACGGCGACACGGCATCCTATTCGGTCGTTCGGCGGCTCCTGCTCGATGGCTCCTGGCCGCGCCTGGGAAGCGGCGCCGAGCGCTTCGTCCGGGCCGAGGAGTTCATCAACGCCTTCCCCTACGACTACCCGTTGCCGGACGACCGGGCGCAGCCCTTCGCGCCCTTCGTCTCGGTCCATCCCTCGCCCTGGAACCCAGCCCGGCGACTGCTGCATGTCGGGCTGCGCACGGCGGCGCCGGTCGCGCGTCCCAGGGTGAACCTGACGCTCCTCCTTGACGTCTCCGGCTCCATGGCGCCGCCCGACCGCCTGCCGCTGGTTGTCGACGCGATGCGCGGGCTGGTGGAACGCCTTGGGCCCGGCGATCGCGTGGCCATCGTGACCTATGCGGGCAAGACGGCGGTGACCCTGCCGCCAACACCCGCGGACCGGCGCCCGGAGATCGAGACGGCACTGGCGAGCCTGCGCGCGGAGGGCGGCACGTCGGGCGGCGCAGGCCTCGCGCTGGCCTACGATCAGGCGGCGAAGTCCTTCGAGCCGGGCGCGGTGAACCGCGTCGTCCTCGCGACCGACGGCGACTTCAACCTCGGCGTGACGAGCCCGCAGGCGCTGGCCGACATGGTGACGCAGCGGCGGCGTGGCGGGATCTACCTGACGACGCTCGGCGTCGGGCTCGACAACCTGAACGACACGCGGATGAGCGCGATCGCCCGCGCGGGGAACGGGACCTACATCTACGCCTCGACGCCCGCCGAGGCGCGGCGGGCGCTGATCGAGGATTTCGCAGCGAACGTCATCCCCGTCGCCGACGACGTGAAGGCGCAGGTCGAATTCAACCCTGCGCTCGTCTCGCAATACCGCCTGATCGGGTACGAGACGCGGGTCCTCCGCCGCGAGGATTTCCGCGACGATTCGGTGGATGCGGGGGAGATCGGTTCGGGACGCAGCGTGACCGCATTGTACGAATTCATCCCGCGGGGCGGCGAGCCCGCGGTGGACCCGCTGCGCTACGCCCCCGCCGCACGCACATCGCCGGTGCCGCGCTCCGGCGAGTTCGCCTACCTGCGTCTTCGGTACAAGCTGCCGGGGGAGGCGCGGAGCCGCGAGACCGTACGTGCCATCACGCCCCGCGACGCGCGGCCGGACTTCGAGGCAGCATCCGGCGACGCGCGCTTCGCGGCGGCGGTGGCGGGCTTCGCGCAGCGGCTGCGCGCCTCGCCGCACGTCCGGGGCTGGTCCTGCCGGGACATGGCCGCGATTGCATCCGCCGCCCTGGGACGGGACGAGGACGGGCGGCGGGCGGAGTTCGTGACGCTGGTCCGGAGCGTCGCCGCGCAGCCCGGAGGTCCCTGCGCCGGGCCGTGAGGGCTGAGGCGCCGCGGGCCGCGACCGCGCCGCAACGGTCCATGCCTTGACCCCCCCTCACGCCTCCGCGATACCCCCCGCGCCCCGACGGCCAACCCCGCGTGGCATTCCCTCCAACCACGCGACAAGAGGCCGAACCAAGCCATGCGCGACTCGGGCGAATACCTCTTCACCTCGGAATCGGTGTCCGAGGGCCACCCGGACAAGGTGGCGGACCGCATCTCCGACACGGTCCTCGACACCTTCCTGGCAGAGGACCCCTACGCGCGCGTCGCGTGCGAAACCCTCGTCACCACCAACCGCATCATCATCGCCGGCGAGACCCGCGGCCCCGCCTCCATCACGCCGGAACTGCTGAGCCACAACGCCCGCATGGCCGTGCGCGACATCGGCTACGAGCAGGACGGCTTCCACTGGAAGACCGCGCATGTCGAATGCCACCTGCATGCGCAGTCCGCGCACATCGCGCAGGGCGTGGACGCCGCCGGCAACAAGGACGAAGGCGCCGGCGACCAGGGCATCATGTTCGGCTACGCCTGCACGGAAACGCCGGACCTCATGCCCGCGCCGCTCTACTACGCGCACCTGATCCTGCGCCGGATCAGCGAACTGCGCCGCGCCAACGACCTGTCCGTGAAGGGACTGCTGCCCGACGCCAAGTCACAGGTCACGCTGCGCTACGTGGACGGCAAGCCGGTCGGCGCGACCTCCATCGTGCTCTCCACCCAGCACGAGGAAGGGATGGAGCAGGCGCAGATCAAGGCGATGGTCCGCCCGGTCATCGAGAGCAGCCTGCCGCAGGGCTGGATGTGCCCGGAGGCCGAGCTCTACGTGAACCCGACCGGCACCTTCGTCATCGGCGGCCCCGACGGCGACTGCGGCCTGACCGGCCGCAAGATCATCGTGGACACCTATGGCGGCGCGGCCCCGCATGGCGGTGGCGCCTTCTCCGGCAAGGACCCGACGAAGGTGGACCGCTCGGCCGCCTATGCCGCCCGCTACGTCGCGAAGAACGTCGTCGCCGCCGGCCTGGCCGAGAAGTGCACGATCCAGGTCTCCTACGCCATCGGCGTCTCCAAGCCGCTCTCGGTCTATTTCGACCTGCACGGCACGGGCCGCGACGTGGAGGAGGCGAAGCTCGCCAAGGTTATCGACGGCCTCGTGAACCTCTCCCCGCGCGGCATCCGGGAACACCTGCACCTCAACCGCGCGATCTACGTTCCCACCTCCTCCTACGGCCATTTCGGCCGCACGCCCGATGAGGAGAAGGGCACCTTCACGTGGGAACGCACCGACCTCGTGGAGGAACTCCGCCGCGCTTTCGGGCGCTGACCCCGTGGCGCACTTCCTCTACCGCCTGTTCCCGCCGCGCCCCGACTTCCCGGCCGGCATGACGGAGGAGGAAGACGCCGCGATGGCCCGGCACGGGGCCTACTGGCTCGCCCAGATCAACTCGGGCGCCGCCACCGCCGTCGGGCCGGTCTTCGCGCCCGACGGCACCTTCGGCCTCGCCGTCTTCGACGCAACCGATGCGGAGGCGGCGGCCGGCATCGCCGCCGCCGACCCCGTCCTCTCCGCCGGCCTCGGCTTCACGCACCGCGTGGACCCGATGCCCTCCCTCCTCCGCCCCCCTCCGCGACGGTGAGCGACCGCCCGCCGGTCGCGGAGGGCATCCCGGACCGGCTCTACGGCCGTCGCCGCGGCCACCCCCTCCGCCCCCGCCAGCAGCGCCTGCTGGACCTGGCCCTGCCGCGGATCACCCTGCCCGACCCCGCATCCCCGCGTGCCGCCTTCGGCATCGCCCCCCGCGAACTCTGGCTCGAGGTCGGCTTCGGCGGCGGCGAGCACGCCCTCGAACTCGCCGCCCGCCACCCCGACATCGCCCTGATCGCGTCGGAGGTCTTCGAGAACGGACTCTGCTCCCTCCTCACCCGCATCATCCCGGAGGGCGAGGAGGACACCGCCCCGCTTCCCGGAAACCTCCGCCTCTGGCCCCGCGACGCGCGCCACCTGCTCGCGGCGATGCCGGACGGCGCGCTCGACCGCCTCCACCTCATGTTCCCCGACCCCTGGCCGAAGGCGCGCCATGCCAAGCGCCGCTTCGTCCACCCCGCCCTGCTGCCGCTGCTCGCCCGCGTCCTGCGCCCCGGCGCGGAATGGCGGATCGCGAGCGACGACCCGACCTATCAGGCCTGGGTCGAGGACGTGATGGGCGCCCAGACCCTCTTCGCCCGCGTCTCCCGACAGGACGCCCCGCCCCCCGACTGGCCCCGCACGCGCTACGAGGCAAAGGCGCTGCGGGAAGGCCGGACGCCCCTCTACTGGACCTTCCGCCGCGCCTGACCCGGGTCAGGGGATGTCGAAGATGTCCTCCCGGCGCTCGACGGCGGCGTAGGCCAGGTTCACCAGCCGGTTCGCCACCCCTGTCTCGCCCCGCTGGCAGGCCGCCGCCGCCCGCTCCAGCGCCGCCCGCGGCAGGTGCTCCAGCCATTCCAGGCGGAACAGGTGGAGGTCGGCATGCGCCATCGCCCGCTCGGCAAAGGCCATCAGCCGCGCCGTCTCCACGGGTGACAGCCCCTCCGGCCGCGGGCGGCGGTCGATGATGCAGGCCGCGCCGAGCGCATGGCCCTCCGGGTCCAGCAGGCGGGCACCGGCATAGAACCGGACGCCCAGCGGGCCGCACACCAAGGGGTTGCGGGCGAAGCGGAGATCCAGCCGCGCGTCCCGCACCACCAGCGGCTCCGCGCGCTCCAGCGCCTGCGCGCAGAAGGAGAGGGCGCGCGGCGTCTCGCGCACGCCGAGGCCGTACCCCGCCTTGAACCATTGCCGCCTCTCGTCCACGAAGGTGACGGCCGCGATGGGAACGCGGAAGGTATGCGCCATCTCTTCCGTCAGGCGGGCGAAGGAACCCTCCTCCCGCGTGTCGAGGATGCGGTAGCGGCGCAGGGCGGCCACCCGTGCCGCCTCGTCGCTGACGCGGCCGGCATCCGGTCGGGGGGACGCAATGTCCGGGATGGCGGGCCTCCCGCTGAGGATCTGGTTGCCGACGAGTAACGCTCGGCTTCGGGAAAGTTGTGCTTCCCGACACAGGCGGAAGGTTGCGTCGCTATTCCAACACGTCCACGCCGGTGAGGCCGCAGGAGAGGGCGGCGCGCAGGTCGCGCTCCGACAGCGCGACGCAGCCGGCCGTCGGGCCGTAGTCGCGCGAGGCGACGTGGAGGAAGATCGCGCTGCCACGGCCCCGCGCCACCGGATCGTCGTTCCAGCCGAGCACGCCGACGATGTCGTAGAGCGCGTCGGCCCGCCACAGCTCCTCATGCGACGCGTCGAAGGGCAGCCGGACCATGCGGTTGTACGAACGGTGCGCGGGGTCGTCGCACCAGCCATCATCACGGGCGATCGGCTCCACCGGCACGGCGCAGCGCGGCGGGGGACCACGGTCAGCGCGGTAGAGGACGCGGCGGAGCGGCATGGGGGAGAGCGGCGTGGCGCCGTCGCCCTCCTGCTTGTCGCGGCGCACCCCACCGCGGCCGATGGCGCAGCGCCAGCGGTCGCAGCCGAGGGTCAACAGGCCGTCGCGGACGGTTGCGAACACGATCAGGCCCCCGCGAGGGCCGCCTTCACCCTCTCCGGCGTGAAGGGTGCCTTGCGGATCCGGGCGCCCGAGGCGTCGAAGATCGCGTTCGCGACGGCCGCGCCGACGGAGCGCACCATCGGCTCGCCGGCGCCGGTGGAGGGGAGTTCGGGCCGGTTGATCAGCACGACCTCCACGGCGTCGGGCGTCTCGGTGATGTCGAGGATGGGGTAGGTCTGCCAATCCAGGCTCGTCACCATCTCCCGGCTGAAGGTCACCTCCTCCTTCGTCGCGCGGGAGAGGCCGTAGGTCAGGCCATTCTCGATCGTGCGGCGCAGGCCGGCGGGGTTGATGATGCGGCCACAGTCGTGGGCGCAGACCAGGCGGCGCGCGCGGATGGCGCCGGTGCGGCGGTCCACCTCGACCTCCGCGACGGTCGCGACGTGGGAGCCGTCGCGGCGGGAGAGCGAGACGCCGCGTCCCGTCACGACGTCGCCCGAGGCGCTGCGCGGGCCGGAGGGGCGCGCCTCCCACCCCGCCTTCTCCGCCGCGGCGCGCAGCACGGCGAGGTCGCGGGGATCGGTCAGGTGGCGCAGGCGGAACTCGACCGCATCCGTGTTCGTCAGGCGCGCGAGTTCGTCCACGAAGGATTCGGCGGCGAAGATCGTCTCTGGGCCCGACGGGTCGCGCAGGTGGCCCGTGCGGAGCGGCGAGGCGCGGTCCAGAAGCGGCGCCACGATGCCCCATTCCATCCGCTTCGCGCCGAAGGAATAGGGGGAGAGCGCAACGTAGTCGCCGGGGAAGAGCCATGTGTCGGCGGCCGCCTGCATGTCTCCCTGGAGCATGCGCGCCAGGCTGTCGCGCGGGTCGGACTCGCTGGTGGACACGCCGGTGCGGGAGAAGGCGCGGACGACGTGCTCGACGCCCGTCACACGGCCCTCGGCGTCGAGGGCGGCGCGGAGGCGGTGGACGGAGGCCGGGCCCTTCACGTCCCAGCCATGGCCTTCCGCGCGGGAATACTGCACGCGGACGGGCCGGCCGAGTTCCTTCGACAACACCGCGGCGTCGAAGGCGGCATCGCCCGCATCGTTACGGCCGTAGGATCCGGGGCCCTGCATCCAGACCGCGTGGACCTTGTCCGCGGGAAGGCCGAGGAGGCGCGCGACGCCGTCCCGCACCGCGTGGGGCTTCTGCGTGCCGGTGTAGACCGTGGCGCCGTCCGCGCGCACGTCGGCGAGCGCGACGCCCGGCGCCATGGAGGAGTGGGAGTGGAAGGGCCACTCGTATTCCGCAGTGTGGACGCGGGCGGCGGAGGAAACGGCGGCGGCGACGTCGCCCTGCTCCAGCGGCGCGTTGCGCGTGCGGACCGGGGCGTTGCGGATGTGGTCGTGCAGCGCGGCCTGATCGGGGAAGGGTGGCGTGACCTGCGTCCAGGTGACCTTCAGCGCGTTCGCGGCGCGGACCGCGTCCCACTCGCGCGGCGCAGCGACGGCGACGAAGCCGCGGTTGTGGACGATCCGGACGTTCGGGATGTCGCGGACCGAGGCTTCGTCCACCGACTGCGCCTCGGCCCCCGCGACGGGCGGGCGGACCATGCGGGCGTGCCACATGCCGGGCAGGCGGGCGTCGGAGGCGTATTCGTAGCGGGCGAAGACCTTGTCGGCGATGTCGCGGCGGGGCTGCGGCGTGCCGACCGCGGCGTAGGACGCCGGCGGCTTCGGCGCGCGCGCCCCTCGACGTTCAGGATGTTGCCGTAGCGACCGTTCCAGCGGAGTTCGGTGCTGAAGTATCGTCCCGCGACGAGGTCGCCGTAGGTGACGCGGCGCGCCGGTTCGCCGTCCACGAAGACCGCGCCGTCCGTGGTGCGGAGCCGCTCGACGGCCACGCCGAGCCGTTCGGCGGCCAGTTCCGTCAGCAGCAGGCGCGCCTCGGCCGCCGCGTTGCGGAGGGGAATGGAGCCCTGCGCGACGCCGGACGCGTTGCTGGCACCGCCCTGGTCCACGCAGCGCCGCGTATCGCCCATCACGACCGTCACGCGCGCTGGCGGGACGTCCAGTTCCTCCGCGACGACCTGGGCGATGGCGACGTCGAGGCCCTGCCCCACGTCCACCTTGCCGAAGAAGGCGGTGACGGACCCATCCGCGGCGACGGCGACGTAGGAGGAGAGCTGCGTCGGCAGCGGCGGCACGGGTTGCGCCGGCGCGCCCTGGGCGTGGGCGGGACGCGCCAGCATCTCCGGCGCGACCGGCGCGCCGAGGGAGACGACGAGGGCGCCGAAGCCGCCGAGCGCGGCGCGGCGGGAAAGGTGCGGCGAGTCCATCAGCCCGCCCTCCCCGTCGTGTCGGCTTGCGCCATCCCGTCCGCGGCGCGGCGCACCGCCTTGAGGATCGCGAGGTGGGTGCCGCAGCGGCACTTCAGACCGGTGAGCGCGTCGCGGATCTCCGGGTCCGTCGCGCGGGGGTTGTCGCGCAGGAAGGCGGCGGCGGTCATGATCCAGCCGTTGATGCAGGTGCCGCATTGCGGCACCTCCTCGGCGATGTAGGCGGCCTGGATCGGGTGCGGGCGTTCGGGCGTGCCGAGGCCGGCGAGGGTGGTGACGGCCCGGCCCTCCACCGCCGAGACGGGGGTGAGGCAGGAGCGCGTCGCCGCCCCATCCACGTGCACGGTGCAGGCGCCGCACTGGCCCAGGCCGCAGCCGAAGCGCGGGTTGTTCAGGCCGAGGTCGTCCCGCAGCGCGTAGAGCAGCGGCATGTCCGGATCGGCGCGGACGACATGCGTCCGCCCGTCCACGGTCAGGTTGACGTCCCGCTCCATTCCCAATCCTCCCGTTGCCCGCAGGGTTCCACGGGGCGGGGAGGCTTGGGAAGGGCGGTTACGGCATCAGGTGGCCGAAGCGGCGCTTCTTCGTCGCGAGGTAGCCGTCGTTCACGCCGTTGGCGGCGAAGAGGTGCGAGACGCGGCCCTCCACCTCGATCCCGCAGGCCGTGAGGCCGGCCACCTTGTCCGGGTTGTTCGTCATGAGCCGCACGCGTTCGATGCCGAGGGCGCGGAGCATCGTGGCGGCAACGAGGAAGGAGCGCTCATCCGCGCCGTAGCCGAGGGCGCGGTTGGCATCGAGCGTGTCGAGCCCGGTGTCCTGCAGCGCGTAGGCGCGGAGCTTGTTCACGAGGCCGATGCCACGACCCTCCTGCGCCAGGTAGAGCAGCACCCCGCCGCCTTCGGCCCCCATGCGGGCGATGGCGCCGCGGAGCTGCGGGCCGCAGTCGCAGCGGAGCGAGCCCAGCAGGTCGCCGGTGAAGCATTCGGAATGGGCGCGGCAGAGGGGCGCCTCCTGCTCCTCCGGCCGGCCGACGAGGATGGCCAGGTGCTCGATCCCGCCCTCGGCCGCGCGGAAGGCGACGATCCGGGCGTCCGGCGCGTCCTCCAGCGGCACGGTGGCCTCGGCGACGCGGGTCAGGCTCGTCGCGGCGGAGAGGGGGTAGGACAGGACGTCGGCTGCGGGGACGGAGAGAAGCCCGGCCAGTGCGCCGCCCGGCGCAGCGCGGGCCGCGACGACGGCCGGCAGCAGGCGGCCGATCTTCGCGAGGGCGATGGCGGCCGGGGCGAGGGTGTCGGAGGGGAGGGGTGCGAGGGCGGGCGGCTCCGGCAACAGCGTCTCCGCCACGGGGTCGGCGAGGCGGCGCAGGGCATCCTCGGACAGGAGGGCGTGCGGAAGGCGGAGGGCGACGGGCACCGCATCCACGGCCCCGAGGCCCTGCGCCACCGGACGGGACAGGACGGCGGCGGCGCGGGTCGGGGCGAGGAGCAGGACAGGCGGCGTCAGGGCGAGGGCTGCCAGCTCGGTGAGGCCGCGCGCGCCCACGGTTTCAGCGGCAACGAGGACGAGCGCCTCGCCGACGCCTTCCAGCACGACGGGCGTGCCGCGGCGCAGGTCGGACACCGCGCGGTGGACGCTGCGCATCGCACGGGCGAGCACGTCACCCGCGCGCACGTCACCGGCCCGCACTTCATTGGCCCGCACTTCATTGGCCCGCACTTCATTGGCCCGCACTTCATTGGCCCGCACTTCACTGGCCCGCACGTCACCGGCGTGCGCGTCGGGCACGTCGCGGGCACGCCCCGGGAAGGCGGGCGCGATGCGGGTGTCGGGGATCGCCGCAGACCGAAGACTTTCCGCCGCGCTGTGATTCGCAACCTTCACGACAAACCCCCGAGTTCGCTGATCGTTACGCTGCATGCGGTCGCCCGGACGCGAAGCGGGCCGAAGCGCGAGCGGAACAGGCGCCTTGAATGTGGCGTCACGGCGGCGTTACCAAGGCCTGACCCGGAATTATCTTGGGCTATGGCGTAACCTTGCGTGATGGCCGCATGCGGGGCCATATCGCGGATCGCAGAGGTGGCATTTCGCGTGCCGTGCCCCGCCCACCGGATGGAGAGTGCATGTCGGATCCGCGTCCCCTTCTCATCGTCGAGGACGACGCCGCGCTCCGCGCGACCCTCGCCGAGCAGCTGGCCGTGGACGGCGAGTTCCAGCCTGCAGAGGCCGGGACGATCGCCGAGGCCCGCGCGCTGCTCACCGCGAGCGACGCGCGGCAGGACGCCGTGCTGCTGGACATCGGCCTGCCCGACGGCGACGGGCGCGAGTTCTGCGCGGAACTCAGGCGCGGGGGCATCCGGGTGCCGATCATCATGCTGACCGGCGCGGATGGGGAGGCGGACGTGGTCCGCGGCCTCGATTCCGGCGCGAACGACTACATCGCCAAGCCGTTCCGCATCAACGAGCTGATCGCGCGCATCCGCGCGCAGCTCCGCGTCTTCGACAATTCCGAAGACGCGGTCTTCGTCATCGGGCCCTACACCTTCCGGCCCGCGGCGAAGCTGCTGCAGGACATGGGGCGCAACCGTCGCATCCGGTTGACGGAGAAGGAGTGCGCGATCCTGAAGTTCCTCTACCGCGCCGGCGGCAAGCCGGTCGGGCGGCAGATCCTGCTGAACGAGGTCTGGGGCTACAACGCCGCGGTGACGACGCACACGCTGGAGACGCACATCTACCGCCTGCGGCAGAAGATCGAGCCGGACCCGGCCTCGGCGGCGCTGCTGGTGACGGAGGGCGGCGGGTACCGGCTGGATCCGCAGGCCGGGCGGGTCGCAGCCTAGGAGCCGCGCGCCGGCCACGCGTCCGGGCCGGCGGACCATGCTCGTGAGCATCCCGGCCCTTGAACGTCACGGCCCTTGAACGTCACGGGGCGGCGCGTCGGGCCAGGGCCGCCGCCTCGGTGACGGTCACGCCGCCCGCGAGCGGGTCCGCGTGGCGATGCGCCAGCCGCCATTCGGGCCCCTCTCTCCGATAGACGAGCGTGACGCGGAGGGACCAGTCCTGCGCGGGCAGGCCGCCGACCTCGGCATGGGCGTGCTCGAGCAGCACCAGCACGACCATGTCGGCGGAGGCGTAGGACTGGAGCAGGTCCTGGCGCAGGGACCCGTTCCGGAAGAACCGCGCGATCGCGTCCCACTCTTCTTCCGTCCGGCGCCGCGGCGGCTGCGGACGGCCGCCGAAGGGGGACATGAGGGTGAAGTCGTCGCCGATGACGACATGGGCGCGGTACCCCTGCAGGTCGCCGCGCATCAGGGCGGCATTGCCCTGTTCGGACCGGAAGGCCAGTTCGGCGACGATGGCGGGAACCTCCCCGGCGCCGGAGGGATGCGCCGGCGCTGGGGTGCCGAGGGCCGTGCCCCCGAGGGCGGCGGCCAGGAGCATTCTCGAAGGTGAGGCGGTCATCGGGGCTTCCTCTCGGTGAAGGCTGGGCAAGGGGCCGGGTCGTGCCCCCTGCGGCGCGTGATCAAGCCTTCCTTCCCCTGAAGCCACCGATATGATTTCAGCGATATGCTGAATCAGATCGATCTGTCCCGGACCGACCTGAACCTCTTCGTCCTGTTCGAGGCGGTGATGGAGGAACGGCATGTCGGCCGGGCGGCGGAGCGCCTGCGCCTCACGCCGTCAGCCGTGAGCCATGGCCTCGGGCGGCTCCGGCGCCTCCTGGGCGATCCGCTGTTCCTGCGGACCCCGAAGGGCGTGGTGCCGACGTCCCGCGCCGCCGAGCTGGCCGGCCCGGTCGCCGAACTCCTGGCCCGCGCGCGGGGCGTGGTCGGCACGGCCGAACGGTTCGACCCCGCCAGGTCCGCGCGCCGCTTCACCATCGGCGCGCCGGACGGGGTCTCGGCGGTGATCCTTCCGCCCCTTCTCGAGGCCCTGCGCGGCCGCGCGCCGGGCATCGCCATCGGCGTGCGACAGGTCCTGCCGACGGAAGGGGAGAACGCGGTCGAGCGCGCCTGGCGCGGGGCGCTGGTCGAACTGGAAGCCCGGGCCATGGACGTCGCGGTCATCCCGACCGATGCCGTTCCCCCGCGCTTCGCGCGCCGGCCCCTCTACGAGGAGGATCTCGTCGTGGCCGTTCGCATCGGGCATCCCTTCGCGGCGGAGCCGAGCCTGGACCGGTACTGCGGCCTGCGGCACCTCCTCGTCTCGCATGGCGGCGATCCGGCGGGATTCATCGACGGGCTGCTGGCGGACCAGGGGCGGTCACGGCGGGTCGTCCTGACCGTGCCGAACTTCATGCTCGCGCTCGCCCTCGTCGCCGAGACGGATCTGGTGGCGGCGGTGCCGCGACGGCTGGCGGGGCTGCATGCGGCGCGCCTCGGGATCGCCGGGGTGGATCTTCCGGAGATCTCGGCGCGGTTCCGGCTGCACGCGGTCGTGCCGCGGCCGGCGCTGATGGACGCGGGCCTGGCCTGGTTCCTGGACACCCTGACGGCGTCGCTGCCATGACGATGTGGCTGTCCGTGCGGCGCGTGGTCCGGCGCCCGCCGGGGCTGGCCCGAGGCGGCCGGGTCAGCCTGCGCCTTGCGAGGCGGTCTCCTCCGTCACGCGCATGGTCGTCGGTTCGACGACGACCTCGGAGGCCGGGCCCTCGCTCGTGCGGCGGGCGGCGGTGACCCGGATGGGCTCGCCCTGCGATCCGACCTCCACGGTGCCCCAGGTCACGTAGCCCGCGGCGCGGAGGGCCGCTTCGATCCGGCCCGTCTCCTCCGGCGTCGGCGCGCGGGCCGAGGCCGGAGCAGCGAGGAACAGGGTAAAGAGCAGGGCGGGGAGGGTGTGGCGCATCGGCCGGCAACGGGCGGCCGCGGGCGGTGGTTGCGGTCGCCACGGTCCTTGGGCGGATCCAGGCAGGGCGATCGGCCGGAAGGCCCAACCTGCTGCTGAAGCGCAGACCTGGCACCGTCGGGGCCGGCGGCGGTTGGCCCGAGGCGGGCCTAGGCGCTACCGGCGACCTCCCGCAGGCAGGCGGACTCGGTGCGGGGCTCGGTGGAGTTGGCGCGGGCCGCAGCGTAGGCGACGCGCGGGGTGCCGCCCGCGCGGTAGAGCACGAGGTCCAGGGCGCAGTGCGCGCCGAGGTAGAGCCAGACCTCCGCGTCGCCATCCGGACGGCGGAGGGTGGGGGTGCCGAGGGCGGCGAGGATCGCGTCCGGCGCCTGGCCGAGCAGGGCGGATGCGGCCGCCGGCGTGCCCCCCGCGCCAAGGCGGCGGGGCGGCTCGAGCCGCGGTGGGCCGGCGGCCGAAGGACGGCCGAGGCCGTCGATCGTCGCGCGGTGCTCCTCGAGCACGCGGTTCAGGACGTCGGCGGCCTGCTGCTGCGAGGGCCCGGGACCGCAGGCCGTGAGGACGAGCAGGGCGGCGAGCAGGGGCGGGACCGCGCGGTTCACGTCTGTGGAGGGGTCGCGGGTTGGGGCGCCTGGCCAGAGCGGCCGAAGGCAGGTTCCCGCGGGCGCACCGGATGGGCGCCCGCGGGAGGGGGTCAGGTGCGGTCGGGCGCCTGGTAGGCCGGGGCGGGAGCTGGGGCACCGCCGGTGGCAGCCGCGGCCTGGGCGTCCGTCAGCATCTCCATGCGGCCGGAGAGCTGGCCGCCCTCCTCCACCGAGAGCTTGCGGGTGCGGGCGACGCCCAGGACCTTCCCGGTTGCGCGGATGACGAGGGAGCCGCGCGCGGTGATCGTGCCGTCGAAGACACCCGCGATCTCGGCGTCGTCCACCTGGACCTCGCCCTTGAAGACGCCGGCATGGGCGATCTGGAGTTCCTGGGCCTGGATCATCTGGCTCTCGACCGTGCCCTCGACGACCAGGCGCTCGGCGTCGGAGACGGTGCCCTGGAGGGAGATGCCCTTGCCGACGACGAGGGTGCGGCGCTCCGGCGAGGCCGCGCGGGCGGGGCGGGGCGGCATGGTGACGCCCGGGGTGGCGGCCGTCGGGGTGGTGGGCTTCGGCGGCACGCTCATGGACGCATCCTTGGCGGGGGTGGGCTGCTGCGGCCGGAAGGCCGGCATGGAGAGGTCGGCGTCGCGGGCGGGTTCGGGCTCGGTGCCGCCCTCGGCGGGGCGGCGGCGGAAGACGGACATGACAACTCCCCCAGAACGATGATGCGGGGGGCCGAAGCCCCTCGCGGCGCGGCGGGCCGGGTTGGTCGGCGCGCGTGGCACCCCTCGCCACGCGATCCGGCTATCACGGGGGGAGAGACGGCACAATCGGCGGAATGCGTCGCGTCGCGGGGAAAGCGGGGATAGCCGCGTGATTTCCCCGATCGCCGGGGCTTCGCGGCGACGGGGGGCGTGCTATCCGCGCGTCCGGCGAAACGGACAGCGTCGGCGTGAGCGCCGCAGGGGTCATGATGGCAGCAGGCAACGCGGCGCTGGACGTGCTGGGGATCGGCAACGCGATCGTGGACGTGATCGCGGAGGTGGACGAGGCGCTGGTGCAGCGGCTCGGCATGGCCAAGGGCACCATGGCGCTCGTGGACCGGGCCCGGTCGGCGGACATCCTGGCGGCGCTGCCGGGGCACACGGTGCGGAGCGGGGGCGGGTCGGCGGCCAATACCTGCGTCGCGGCGGCGATGCTCGGCGCGCGGGCGGGGTTCCTCGGGAAGGTCGCGGAGGACCAACTGGGGCATGACTTCGCGTCGGACATGCAACGGGTGGGGGTGCACTTCCCCACCGCGCGGCTGCAGGCCGGGGAACCGGGATACGCGCCGACGGCGACCTCCGTCATCCTCGTCACGCCGGACGGGCAGCGGACGATGAACACCTTCCTCGGCGCCTGCGTGGCCTTCGGGGAGGGCGACGTCGAGCAGGCGGCGGTGGAATCGGCGGCGGTGACCTACCTGGAGGGCTACCTGTTCGACCCGCCGGCGGCGCAGGCGGCCTTCCGGCGCGCGGCGGCGATCGCGCGGGCGGCGGGACGGCAGGTGGCGCTGAGCCTGTCCGACCCGTTCTGCGTGGGGCGGCACCGGGAGGCCTTCCGGGACCTGCTGGGGTCCTGCGACATCGTCTTCGCGAACGAGGCCGAGGCGCTGTCGCTGTTCGAGGTGTCGGACGTGCGGGAGGCGGCCCGGGCGCTCGGGAAGGCAGTGCCCCTGGCCGCCCTGACGCGGAGCGAGCACGGCAGCCTCGTGATCAAGGGCGAACATGTCGTCGCGGTCCGGGCGGAGCCGACGCGGGTCGTGGACACGACGGGGGCGGGTGACGCCTACGCGGCCGGGTTCCTGGCGGCGCATGTCCGCGGGCTGCCCCTGGCGGAGCGCGGGCGGTGGGGAAGCGTGGCAGCGGCAGAGGTCATCGGCCACGTCGGCGCGCGTCCCGTGGCGGACCTGCGGGAACTAGTCGCGGCGTAGTTCTGGCGCGCGGCGGCGCCTTCCACGCCGCGAAGGCGGATCGTCCCCTTGGCGGGCGCGGCGCTGCCCGTCGCGTCAGTCCACGGCGACGGGCAGCCGATCCAGCCCGCGGAAGACGAGGCCCGGTCGCCAGGCCGGCGGCTCGTCGGGCCGCGCTCGACGCAGATATGGAAAGCGCCGCAGCAGGGCGGTGAAGGCGACCGCCCCCTTTAGCCGCGCGAGGGGCGCGCCGACGCAGTAGCGCCCGCCCTGGCCAAAGGTCAGGTGCCGGTTCGGCGCGCGGCCGAGGTCGAGCCGGTCCGGATCCGCGAGCTGCGCCGGGTCCCGGTTGGCCGAAGCGATGACGCCGAGCACGACGGTGCCGGCGGGGATCGGCGTTCCCGCGATCTCCATCGCCTCGCGCGCGTACCGGTTCGTGGAGGTCTCGACGGGGCCGGAGAAGCGCAGCAGTTCCTCGACGGCGCCGGCCATCAGGCCGGGTTCCTCGCGCAGCCGCCGCATCGCCGCGGGGTCGTGGAACAGCGCGAGCGTGCCGTTGCCGATGAGGTTCACGGTCGTCTCGTGCCCCGCGGTCAGCAGCAGCGCGAGGGTCGAGAGCAGTTCGTCCGCGCTGAGCCGGTCGCCCTCCTCCTCCGCCGCGACGAGGGCGCTGACGAGGTCGTCCCTCGGCCGGGCGCGCGGCCCCTGGCGGACCGGCGGGGCTGATCCCGTTACGCGCCGGACCGGCGCAGGCCGGCCTCGTAGGTGGTGACGAGGGTTTCGGCGAGGGTCGAGGGATCCGCATCCGTCAGGCGGGCGGCGTTGCCGCTGCTCGCGAGGCCGACGATGCCCTCGAGCGCGGTCCAGAGGGTCGCGGCATGCCGGCGCCGTCGATCCGGGTCCGGGCAGAGCGGTGCGAGCGCCGCATCGAGGCGAGCGACGAGCGCCGTGACGGCGGCGTCCAGTTCGGCGTCGCCGGCACCCGAGACCTCGAGGACGGCGGCCCAGCGTGGGCGGTGGGCGATGGTGAAATTGAGGTAGGCGCGGGCGAGGGCAGCGAGGGGCCGCTCGGGACGGGTGCCCGCGAGCGCCGCATCGAGGGCGCGAAGAGTTTCGAGGTTGAGGGCCTGGAGCACGGCCTCGGTCCCCGGGAACAGGTTGTAGATCTGGCCGAGCGAGCAGCCGGCCGCCTCCGCGAGGCGGCGGGCGGTGATGGCTCGCCAGCCCTCGGCCTCCAGGATCTGTGTCGCGGCGGCCAGCACGGCGTCGCGCTGCGCGGAGCGGCCGGGGCGGGGCGCGGTTTTCTGAACGGTGTTCATTTCCGCCTTGAACGGTGTTCAGGAATCGGCTTGAGTGCGTTCTGAACGTTGTTCAGGACGGTCGCGATGAGTGTAGCCCAGATCCCCATCCACTTCGCCCATCCCGCGGCAACCCCCTTCCTGAAGGAGGTCCGGCGAGAGGTCGCGGCGGTGTTGGCGGCCCGGGGGGACAGCCGGCTCGCGGATGGCCGGCTCTGGTTGAAGGGGGTCGTCCTGTGCGCCGTGGCGATCGCCGCCTATGCGGCCCTGCTAGCCGGGGTGCTGCCGGCCTGGGCCTGCCTGGCCGCCGCGGCGGTCTGGGGCATCGCGACGCTGCTTTTGGCGATCAATATCGGGCACGACGCCGCGCACGATGTGCTGAGCCGCCAGCGCTGGGTGAACCGCTTGGCGCAGCACCTGACCTTCGCGCTGGTGGGCTGCGACGCGTCGCTGTGGCGGCTGCGGCACGTGCGGTCGCACCATGTCTTCCCCAATGCCGCGGGCTGCGACATCGACATTGACGAGAACCCGGTGCTGCGCCTGTCGCCGCACCATCCGCTGCGGCCCTGGCAGCGCTGGCAGCATCTCTACGCGCCCCTGGCCTACGCGCTCGTGGGGCTGCACACGACCTTCTTCGGGGACGTGGCATATTTGCGGAAGCGGGAACTGGCGGACCTGCGGGACATCCGGCACCCGCCGGGACGGATCGCTGCCTTCGTCCTGGGCAAGGCGATCTTCCTGGCCGTCACGCTGGTGATTCCCCTCACGGTCGTGGATCAGCCGTGGTGGCAGGTCGTCCTGGGCGCCCTGGTCTCCAGCGCGGCGGCGTCGCTGGCCTTCGTCATGCTGCTGATCGGGACGCATTTCGCCGAGGAGGCAGAGTTCCCCGTGCTCGGGCAGGACGGGGCGCTTCCCGGGGACTGGGCCGCGCACGCCGTCCGGACCTCGGTGGACTGGAGCCCGGGGAGCCGCATCGCCGCCTTCCTGTCGGGCGGGGCGAATTGCCACGTGGCACACCACCTGTTTCCGAACCTGAGCCATATCCATTACCGGACGGTGACGCCCGTGATCGCGGCCGTCGCGGCCCGGCACGGGCTGCCGTACCGGGCCATGCGGCCCTGGGACCTGGTCCGGTCGCACTTCCGGCTGTTGCGGAGGCTCGGGCGGGAGGAGGCGGGCTGAGGCGGTTCGCACTCGCAATCCGGCGCGCGAGTCGCTATGTGCGCCGCAACAAGCCGATAGGCCGATGCGCGTGACGGGCCGCCCCGACCGGGGGCGTCGCCGGCGCATCGGCTTGACCCGCGTCGGGTCGCGGCGAACGGCGATACGGTTCCGATGACGACTGACATCCGCAACGTGGCGATCATCGCGCACGTCGACCACGGCAAGACCACGCTGGTGGACAACCTGTTGAAGCAGGCCGGCGCCTTCCGCGCCAACCAGCACGTGGCCGAACGCGCGATGGACCGCAACGACCTGGAGCGCGAGCGGGGCATCACCATCCTCGCCAAGTCCACCGCAGTTGCCTGGAAGGGCACGAAGATCAACATCGTGGACACCCCGGGCCACGCCGATTTCGGCGGCGAGGTCGAGCGCATCCTGTCCATGGTGGATGGCGCGGTCGTCCTCTGCGATGCCGCCGAGGGGCCGTTGCCGCAGACGAAGTTCGTGCTGACGAAGGCGCTGGCGCGCGGACTGCGTCCCATCGTCGTCATCAACAAGGTGGACCGGCAGGACGCGCGCCCGGACGAGGTGCTGAACGAGTGCTTCGACCTCTTCGCCGCCCTTGGCGCCACGGATGAGCAGTTGGACTTCCCGATCCTCTACGCCTCGGGCCGTCAGGGCTGGGCGGATCCGGAGCTGGAAGGGGCCCGCCGCGACCTGTCGCCCATGTTCGACCTCATCCTCTCGCACGTGCCGGGGCCGAAGGTGGACCTGGACAAGCCCTTCGCGATGAACGCGTCGATCCTGGAGAGCGACAACTTCCTCGGCCGCATCCTCACGGGGCGGGTGGAGCAGGGCGTGGGCCGCCTGAACATGCCGGTGCGCGTCCTGCGGCAGGATGGGAGCGTCGTCGAATCCGGCCGCCTGACCAAGCTCATGACCTTCTCGGGCCTGGAGCGGGTTCCGGTGGAGGAGGTGCGGGCCGGCGACATCATCGCGATCGCGGGCCTGGCGGATGCCACGATCCCCGACACGATCGCGGCGCCCGAGGTGATGGAGCCGCTGCACGCCATCCCCGTGGACCCGCCGACGCTGGCCATGACCTTCCGCATCAATGACGGCCCGCTCGGCGGCCGCGAGGGCAAGAAGGTCACGTCCCGCCAGATCCGCGACCGGCTCTACAAGGAGACGGAGGGCAACGTCGCGATCAAGGTGACCGACAGCCAGGAGGCCGACAGCTTCGAAGTCGCCGGCCGCGGCGAGCTCCAGCTGGGCGTGCTGATCGAGCAGATGCGGCGCGAGGGCTTCGAGCTGACGATCGGCCGCCCGCGCGTCCTGACCCGCGACAGCCCGGAGACGGGCGAGCGCGAGGAGCCCTTCGAGGAAGCGGTCATCGACGTGGACGAGGGCTTCTCCGGCGTCGTCGTCGAGAAGATGTCGCAGCGGAAGGGCGTGATGCAGGACATGCGTCCGTCCGGCGGCGGCAAGGTGCGGCTGACCTTCCACATCCCGTCGCGCGGCCTCATCGGCTACCACGGCGAGTTCATGACGGACACGCGGGGCACGGGGATGCTGACGCGGCTGTTCCTGGGCTACCAGCCCTGGGCCGGGCCGATCGAGGGGCGGCGTAACGGCAGCCTCATCTCCAACTCCGATGGGGAGGCGGTGCAGTACGCGCTGTTCTACCTGCAGGAGCGCGGCGCGCTCTTCGTGGACCCCGGCGTGAAGGTCTATGTGGGCATGATCCTCGGCGAGCACTCCCGGGACAACGACCTGGAAGTGAACCCGATCAAGGAGAAGAAGCTCACGAACATCCGCGCCGCCGGCAAGGATGACGCGCTGCTGCTGATCCCGCCGCGCCGCATGTCGCTGGAACAGGCGATCGCCTACATCGAGGACGACGAGCTGGTGGAGGTGACGCCCTCCGCGATCCGGCTCCGCAAGCGGTACCTCGATCCGCACGAGCGCAAGCGCCACGCGCGGCGGGCGGAGAGCGAGGCGGCCTGAGGCCCGCCCGCGGGAGGGGCGCCGGGTGCGCCGGCCCGTCGAGGGGTGTGCCGGTCGTGAATCCGGTTGGTATCGTACGGGTGACTTCGGGAGGCTCTGCTTCCCGGACCCCTGCGCGGATGCTCGCATTCGCGCATAACACCGTCAGCGATCCATCCGGCAGCGATCCATCCGGCAGCGATCCATCCGGTCCGGACCGCCCTCCTGCCGGGACGGCGGGCGCAGCACGAAACGGCTCAGGACCAAGGCAGGCCGGCATGACCGGTCAGGGGTCGAGCACGGCATGGGGCAGGCCGGGGCCCGTGCCGCCGCGGATGGCCAGTTCCTTCAGGGTCCGGCGGTCGGGGCGAGGCGTTTCGGCGACGGGGTGGAAGGTCGTCTCGTCGCGCGGCGATCCGGGGCGGCCGTAGCGGCCGGTCGCGATGCCCGTGTTGATCGGGGTGGTGAAGGCGCGCCCCGCCGTCGCGGCGAGCAGCGGGGCGGTTTCGAAGGCGAGCACGACCTGATCCCGTGCGCGGTTCACGGCGGCGAGGCGGCGGGCTTGGGGCTCGGACAGCCAGAGGAAGACGTGGGCGTTGATCAGGCAGCGCCACCAATCGGGGCGGCCGGCGTAGGCGCCGCGCAGGCAGGCTGTCAGGGGTTCGTCGGGCATCCATTGGTCGCGCAGCGTGGCGCCCGGGAGGCCGTCGCGGGACAGGTGGACGAAGTGGCCTCGGCCGCGGTTCTCCGACAGCAGGCGGTCGGCGTCGGGGACGGCGTAGAGGGCGGCGAGGGCTTCGGCGGAGAGGAGACCGTCCCGCGCGATGCCCGGCAGGTTCGCGCGATCGGTGACGTGGAAGGCGCGGGGGAAGCGGGCGGCGAAGCGGGCCGCGCCGTCGCCCACGGGCCCTGGCGTCACGCCATGCCCAGCACGTGCTTCATGTCGTAGAGGCCGGGCGGCCTGCCGATGGCCCAGAGCGCGGCGCGGATGGCGCCGGTCGCGAAGACGCGGCGATCGAAGGCGCGGTGGGTCAGGGCGATGTGTTCCGAGCCGCCGGCGAAGAGGAGGGTGTGCTCGCCGACGACCTGGCCGCCGCGCAGCGCGGCGAAGCCGATGGCGCCGGTCTTGCGGGGGCCGGAATGGCCGTCGCGACCGGACTCGCGTCCCGCCTCCTCGAGCGTCGTGCCGCGGCCCTTCGCGACGGCGCGGCCGAGGCCCACGGCCGTGCCGGAGGGGGCGTCCACCTTCTGGCGGTGGTGCATCTCGACGATCTCGGCGTCGTAGGCTTCGGGCGGCAGGGCGGCGGCCATGCGCTCGGCCAGGGCGAAGAGGAGGTTCACGCCGGGGGCGAAGTTCGCGGCGTAGATGATGGCGGTGCGGGACGCGGCGTCACGCAGGGCGGATTCCTGATCGAGGGACAGGCCGGAGGTGCCGAGGACGAGGGGAACGCCCGCATCCGCGGCGGCGTGGGCGTGGGGGATCGCGGCCTCGGCATGGGTGAAGTCCACGAGGACGTCGGCGGTGCGGGCGAGGGCGGCGGGGTCGGAGGGCCAGTCCTCGCCGCGGCGGGAGGTTCCGCCGGCAAGGCTGGCGCCGGCCGCTTCCACTTCCTCCCGCAGGAGGCGGCCCATGCGGCCGGTGATGCCGAGGATGCCGATACGGGCGGTCATGCGGAGGTCTCGGGGTTGGCCGGGATTCGGGCAGGGCGGGACATGGCGGCGGCGGCGGCCTGGTCGCGGGGGTCCAGGGAGGCGGAGAGGCCTGCGACGACGCCGGCGACGTCGGCGGCGCTGCGGTTCTGGGAGAGCTTCCGCTTGCCCGTCAGGCGCTCGACCGTGAGGCGGAGGCCGACGATGCCCTTCAGTTGGGCGTCGGTGAAGGCGGGCGGGGCGTCCGTGACGGCCCAGGGGTCGGGGCGCGGGGCCTCGTGGTGGTCCGTCAGGCGGGTGACGAAGGCGCGGAGCGCTTCGTGGTCGTCGAGGATTTCGACGGGGCCCTCGGCGGTGATGACCTCGTAGTTCCAGGTGGGGACGACGCGGCCGTGTTCCTGCTTCGCCGGGTAGAAGGCGGGGGAGACGTAGGCCTCCACGCCGAGGAAGACGGCGCGGGCGCGGCCGGCGCCGCGCAGGGCGACGGCGTGCGGGTTGGCGCGGGCGAGGTGGCCGATGAGGACGTCGCCGTCCAGCAGGAGCGGGAGGGGGGTGAGGTCGGGGGTGCCGCCTTCCCCGTTGCTGACGAGGAGGGCGAGGCGGGCCTGCGCGATGAGGGCGCGGAGGATGTCCGGGTCGTCTTCGCGGAAGGCCGGGGGGACGTACATGGCGCGGCAGACTAGGCGGGTCCCACCGCGTGGGAGAAGTGCCACGCCTGCATGACGTTCCCGCGCGCAGGGCACGCGGCGGTGGCGGATGGCGGGACAGCGTGCGTAACGTTCACTCTTCCTACGAGAGAACGCGCCATGCCCGATCTGCCCGTCGTCGGCCGCAGCTTCATCTTCGGGCCCATGAACAACGATACCCGCCCGAACCACGACCACAACGACGCGACGGGCGCCTTCCACCCGGCGATGCGCGACTGGCAGCGCTTCTACGGGACGACGGGCACGGTCACGACGTGCTTCTTCAACAACGGGGCGGGGCTCGGGGCGGCGCGGGTGCAGCAGCAGATCCTCGACGCGATGTATGCCGGCGACAGCGGGAGCGCCGGCTACGACGCCATCTGCTACTTCGGGCACGGCACGAAGCAGGGGCTGGAGACCTGCGGGTGGTACGCGGATTCCATCGCGTCCTTCACCGATGCGGTGGATCGGCTGGGGGCGGTGGACTGCAAGGTCGTGCTCTACGCCTGTTCCTGCGCGGAGCCGGGCGGGATCGCGTATCGCATCTCCGAGAACCTGCGGGGGTGGTGGTCCTACGGGCTGAAGGTCTACGGGCATTCGCTGCCCGGGCATTCGACGCGGAACCCGACGGTGCGGGTCTATCCGAGCGGGGGTGGGGAGGTGGGGTTCACGCTGGCGCCGCCGCGGAAGATCCCGCAGTGGATCCATGCGATCCGCGACGACCTCAGAAGCACGCTGTGGGCGCGGTTTCCGTTCATGACGCAGGAGCAGATCGAGGCGGAGCTGTAGCCGCCTAGCCATCGCCCTCGTCCGGGATGTTGAGGACAGTGCCGCAGGCCTTGCAGTGCACCGCGTCGGCGTCGTGGCGCTGGAGGGCGCAGGTGGGGCAGGGGAAGCGCACCTTCGCCGGGCGGAAGAGGGCCTGGGCGAGGCGCAGGAAGAGCGTGACGCCGGCGAGCATGATGACGACCGTCAGCAGCCGGCCGAAGGTGTCGCGCGGGGTGATGTCGCCGAAGCCCGTCGTCGTGAGGGCGGTGACGGTGAAGTAGAGCGCGTCGCCGTAGTTCTTGATCGCGCCGTTGAGCAGGTGCTGCGATTCGTAGACGGCGGCTGTCATGACGAAGAGGAAGGTGGCGAGGTCGGTGGCGGCGACGAGCGCTTCCTCGTTCCGGCGGAAGCCGGGGAGGTCGGCGCGGAGTTGGGCGAGGACGCGGGGGGAGCGGGCCAGGCGCAGGAGGCGCAGGGCGCGGAGGAAGGCGGCGGAGTGGGGGAGGATCGGGGCCAGCAGCAGGGACAGGATCGCGACGAGGTCGGCGAGTGAGACGAGGCGCACGGCTTCGCGCAGGGGGCGGGGCGTCGCGGCGAAGCGGGCGGCGAATTCGGCGAGGAGGACGGCGCCGAGGGCGATGTCCACGGTCCAGACGAACCAGCCGGGGGTGAGGAAGGAGGTCGCGACGATCCAGGCGACCGAGGCGGTGTCGAGGGCGAGGAGGGCGTAGCGGAAGCGGACGGCGCCGGGGGCGGCGGAGCGGTAGAGGGTGCGCAGGCGGGCGCGCAGGGCGTGCTGGTGCGGGGCGGATGCGGGGACGGTCAGCATGGACCGCGCGACCGACGCGACAGGATGGGCGGTGTGGCGGGGGACGCGGCGGGCGCACGTTCCGGGCTCACGCGGCCGGTGCGGCCACATGAATCGCGGCTGCATGGATCATGGAGGGAGAAGCGATGTTCCGCCTCGAACGGCCCAACACGGCGCTGAACGATCCCCGGGTGTCGGCGACGGTCGGGGGGAGGACCTTCAAGCGCCGCTTCCAGATGGAGAACACCTGGGACATCTCCACCGACGAAACCGTCGAGCACATGGTGGAGTGGGTGGCGTACGTGGCGTCCCGTGCGACGGGCGGGAAGCTCAAGCACCTCGTCCTGTCGGGGCATGGGAACGAGGCCTACCTTCAGGTGGGGCGGGGCATCGGGCGAGCGGACCTGGTGAAGCTCGATCCCTGGAAGGGGAAGATCGAGAAGATCTGGCTGCCGAACTGCCTCGTCGCGCATATCGGGGCGACGCCGGAGCGGGACGGCAACCTGTTCTGCTCGGAGATGGCGAAGCGGGTGGGCTGCTACCTCGTCGCGGCGACGGAGACGCAGTGCGAGAGCCCCACCGACGTGCCGCCGGACATGATGACGAGCTTCGAGGGATTGCAGGTCTGCTACGGGCCGAACGGCGACCTGACCTGGCAGTCGCGCAACCCGTCCATGTGGATGCGGACGGCGCCGGACGGCAGCCAGCAATGCGTGCCGGTGCCGAACTGAGGCACCGGCGCGCGCGGGCGGGCGGCCCCTAGAGGGCACCGCCCCGGCGTCCTGCCATCGCGCCGAGGCGGAGGCGGAGGGCGTTGAGCTTGATGAAGCCTTGCGCGTCGAACTGGTCGTAGGCGCCCTGGTCTTCCTCGAACGTCACGACCTTCATGCTGTAGAGGCTGTTGGGGGACTGGCGTCCCGTGACGATGACGTTGCCCTTGTAGAGGGTGAGGCGGACGTCACCGGTGACGGAGGCCTGCGACGCGTCGGCCATGGCCTGGATCATGCGGCGTTCGGGGGCGAACCAGAAGCCGTTGTAGATCAGCTCGGCGTAGCGGGGCATCAGGCTGTCCTTGAGGTGGGCAGCTTCGCGGTCGAGCGTGATGGATTCGATGGCGCGGTGGGCGGTGTAGAGGATGGTGCCGCCGGGGGTTTCGTAGGCGCCGCGGGACTTCATGCCGACGAAGCGGTTCTCGACGAGGTCGAGGCGGCCGATGCCGTTTTCCTTGCCGAGGGCGTTGAGGCGGGTGAGGAGCGTCGCGGGGGAGAGGCGTTCGTTGTTGATGGCGACGGCGTCGCCGCGTTCGAAGGAGACGGTGATCTCGGTCGGCTTGTCCGGGGCGTTCATGGGGGAGATGGTGCGCTGCCACACCACCTCATCCGCCGCGACCCAGGGGTCTTCGAGGACCTTTCCTTCGCTGCTGCTGTGCAGGAGGTTGGCGTCCACGGAGAAGGGGGCTTCGCCGCGCTTGTCCTTCGCGATGGGGATCTGGTGTTCCTCGGCGAACTGGATGAGGCGGGTGCGGGAGGTGAGGTCCCATTCGCGCCAGGGGGCGATGACCTTCACGTCGGGCTTGAGGGCGTAATAGGAGAGCTCGAACCGCACCTGGTCGTTGCCCTTGCCCGTCGCGCCATGCGCGACCGCATCGGCGCCGACCTGTTCGGCGATCTCGATCTGGCGCTTGGCGATGAGGGGGCGGGCGATGGAGGTGCCGAGGAGGTAGCAGCCTTCGTAGAGCGCGTTCATGCGGAACATGGGGAAGACGAAGTCGCGGACGAATTCTTCCCGCACGTCGTCCATGAAGATGTTTTCGTCGCGGATACCCAGGAGGCGGGCCTTGTCGCGGGCGGGGCCGAGTTCCTCGCCCTGGCCGAGGTCGGCGGTGAAGGTCACGACCTCCGCCCCATAAGTGGTCTGGAGCCACTTGAGGATGACGGAGGTATCGAGGCCGCCGGAATAGGCGAGGACGACCTTCTTCACGTCCTTGACGCGCATGGTGTGGCTGGGTCCTGCGGTTGGGAGACGAGGCCGCGCGTCATGGGCGACGCGCGGGGTGTGCGGGGCGGGGGTGTGCCGCAGGGTGGGGCGGGGGGCAAGGCGGGGGCGTCACGGCCAGTTCCGGCGGAGCGACGGGTGGATGTAGCGGCGGCCGGCTGCCATGCGGTGGAGGCGCTTGAGAGTGATGATCGTGTCGCGGAGGCGGGCGCGCCAGGCGCGGTGGCGTTCGTCGGGGCGTTGTTGCCAGTCGTTGGCGAAGGCCATTCCCATCTTCCGCACGGCTTCGGACAAAAGCTGGTCGGGGAGGAGCCAGTAGGGGCCGGGAAGGGCGGATTGCAGGCCGACGCGCTTGATGAGGAACAGAAGGCGCAGGCCGCCGAGGCGGGCCGCACGGCGGCACGCGCGGACGATGAAATGCTCAATCCGACGCAGCGGGTGGTCCGGCGAGAGTTCGGGCCAAGCGAGGCTTTCCAGCAACGCGTGCCACAGCCGCTTGTGGGTCACCCGCCGAAAGAACCGGCTCACCGTGTCCGGCTTCCCGTATACTTCCGGCATCTCGCGCCATGGCACCCCGTAGCCGCGGCAGGCCATGTGGAAGATCGCGTCCATTCGCGCCCGCAGGTCGCCGACCTGACGGCCCTGGGGCGCACGACGCCAGACGTAAGGCCAGAGGGCACCCCATTCGGCGTCGCTCATCGGCGCCCAGGGGCGGGGCGGGGTGAAGGCCGAGGTCCGTGCGGTCATGTGGCGGGCTCCTCGGTCAGCAGCAGCCACATGTACTAGGATTATAGGCATGATGCAAGGATTTTTTAGAAAGCGCTTCGGGTGGGGGCAGCTGGCGTGGTAGCGATTATGGCTAGGTAGCTAGACAGGTGGAGCATTGAAGTCGCGACGTTCGATGCGAAGAACCGGCTGAGCGCGCTGCTGGATGAGGTCGCGCGTGGGGTCGAGGTGACGATCACGCGGCGGGGCGTGCCAATCGCGAAGCTGGTGCCGGTGGGGCCGACCTTCGACCGGGAGAAGGCGCAGCGGGCGGCGGAGGGGCTGCGGCGGGCGGGCGCGCGGGCGACGCTCGGTGGCCTGCGCATCAAGGATCTGGTGGACGAGGGAAGGTCTTGAGCTTCGTCCTCGACAACTCGGTCGCGCTGGCGTGGTGCTTCGCGGATGAGCCGACGCCGGCGGTGATGGCGTTGCTGGACCGGGTGGCCGAGACGGGGGCGGTTGCGCCGCTGATCTGGCCGTTGGAGGCGATGAACGGGCTACTGGTTGCGGAGCGGCAGAAGCGGTTGGATTCGGCGCTGCGGGCGGAGTTGGTGGGCTTCTTGCGCGAGTTGCCCATTACTCTGGATGGCGAGATGGCTGAGCAGGCGTGGGGCGCGACGCTGAGCTTAGCGCAATGACATGCGCTCTCTACATGTGACGCGGCATATCTGGAGTTAGCACAGCGACGCGGGTTACCGTTGGCAACGCGGGACCGGAGTTTACGGATGGCCGCCGCAAAGCAACGCATCGAACTTCTACAAGCCGACTAAGTCTTCCGGTCTAGATGGCTACCGAACGAAACAGATTCAGAGTGTCGAATGTACAAGCCTGCCAGATCCGTCGTAGTATATTTTCATAATTTTCAATTTATTGCATAGAGCATGGAGAGAGCAGGTGCAGTCCCTCGGCTCGTTCATAAGCGGACTACCCGTGGGTACGAACTCCGCACCATGTCAAATTCACACCACCGAAGGTGTTCATCTTTACAGCATCATCAACGAAGGAAAATTGCTTCCCAGACCTTGTAATGTCTTTGCCGGCGAATCACTGCTATATTTCTTCGCCGGGCGGCCATCATACAAATGGAAGGCTACGGGAGAGGCGTCACTGCATCAGCTTCCTGTCGCTTTTGTCTTCAAACCAATTGAATCCGCAAAAATTCGGCGCGTCTTTCCGTTTGATAGCGGAGCCTTTGTAAGTCAACTTTACCCGTCTTATATGCGGCGTTTCCAATTGAGCGATTTTGAGCTTACGGATGGTCAAGAAAGTATTACGAAGCTCGTCTCAACCTTCTTCGGCAACCAGTCATCTTATCTGTCTGGGCGAGCTAAGTCGGTCGAAACCCTTATAAGCGAATACAGCCTCACGCCGCGTCATGCAGCGATCAGCGCACTTGGTAGGCTGCTTCATGAAACCTACAGCGATAGATTTGACGACCGAAATCGATCAATTGAAGTGCAGGTGGCGCACGAAATACCTCTCGGTTTGGGTCAGTTGCTGGGTGTGGTGATACCACAAGCGTATTTCGACGATGATGACGTTCGTGCGTACTTCGAGGCATTCGCTTGCAATGTAAAACGGTATCGAATGTGGCCACTCAACGTAGAGGGCTACTTCTCGGAAATATACAGCAAGGTTGTTGAAATTTCTGAAGAGTGGGCCACTCCATGAGCGAGGATTACTGGCTAAAGGCAGGTATGCGCCTCACGCGGAAGCGTGAAGAACTATCGTTGCCAGTGTTCACGAAAAGTCATTCCAATTACATGTACATGGCGCAGTCGGATAATCGACTGCTAATTACGGCATTCCTTCAATTTCTCAACGAGTACGGGTATCGTCTGGACTTTGATCTTCCCGCAGAAGTCGTTCAGGAACCGTACAAGATAGGAAGTGAAGCGCCCATCGTCGTCTACACGGAAGGGCGAACACTGGTAGTTCGCGCGTCAAACGTATCGAATTCAATGAATGATCTCAGGTCCAGTGGAGCGAGTGAGGCCTTAATTGCTAATCTGCTAGAAACCGCCGAAATTGCTCGGGCCGGCAGAAGCGAGGTTGTCGCAGCCACGACCAAGCTCGAAATTGCTCTGGATAATCCTGATCTGAATCAAGTCAACCATTCAAAATACTGGGTCGATCTTTTCTGCCAAGCAGTTAAGGAAGCTTCGTATCAACCTGCGTTGGGTGACGCTATTGTACGGGGGAGGCTTGGTGATCTGGCGCGTGAGTGGTTCACGAGGTACTCACTAAGCGCGTCAGCTTCAATCCTCTACCGCATGTTCGACGTGGTCGATACAAACAGTGTGCTGGCGATAAATGACTTAGCTCATATAATGCAGCACACGATTATTTCCAGATTCATGCGCGAAGCCCGCCTGGACCCGCTCCCACCGACGTACACGCGTCTGTCTGATCGATTTGCGGCAAAGTATAGACAGATGAGTACTAGATCCGAAAGTTGGGTCCTTCCCGAGTACGCGGCTGGCAGTTTTAGCCCCATCTCAGTTATCTACGATGGGACTTTTGTCAAGCAGTATACTCGACTCATGTACGCAGATGACGCAAGGAACGATTTTGCATCGAGCTTGGCTATTGCAAGGCTCGCTTACGTCGATGCAGACCTACCAGTGGAGGCGCAGGATAGAGCCCGTTACTTCGCCCGTGAGCGAGAAGAGAAGCTGCGCGAGTATTACGCTGAATACTCTGGGCGCGTGATATCATGGCACACCACTAGCTTGCAGGCCGCAGCTTACGATAGAGACCAGTTCACGCCAAATGACGTCAGATTGAGTTGGGCGAGGAGACACTACAGACAGTTGCTAAATTTAGCGCGGATAAGGAATGTCCGAGATCGCTTTTCTCAAGAAACTCCCGGGCTCGGCCTGGGAACCAGAATTCAAGACTTTTACGCCAACCTAGACTCAATCTGACGCGAGATCGACGGCTTTTAGATCATCCCACCGTAGTTGTGAGCCGCCCCACCGCCTCCCGTAACGCTACCACCGCCTCCGCCGCCGGCTTTGCCCCGTGGATGACGAGGTGGCGGCCCAAAATCACGGCGGGGACGCCGCCAAGGCCCGCGACGCGGGCGATCTCGGCCTCCAGGGCCTCGCGTTCCGCGTCGCCCGCCAGCCACGCGGCGGCGTCGGCGTCGGCCGGCGATGCCGGCGATGGCGGCGAGGGTCACGGGGTCGCCGATGTCGCGGCCCTCCTCGAAGTAGGCGCGGAACAAGGACTCGGCGAGCGTGTCGGCGGCGGCGGGGCCGGCCACCTCCGTCGCCCAGCGGATCAGGCGGTGGCTGCCGCGCGTGTCGGGGGTGCGGGCGATGCGGTCGAAGCGGAAGGCCAGGCCTTCCTTCGCGCCCTCACCGGCGACGCGGGCGTCGAGGGCGGCGGAGCGTTCGGCGCTGCCGAACTTGCGGCGGCGGTATTCGGCGCGCTCGATCCCGCCCGGGGGCATGTCGGGGTTGAGGAGGAAGGGGTGCCAGCGCCTCTCGAAGTGCAGGCCTTCGGCGGCGAGGGTGGCGATGGCGGCATCCAGGCGGCGCTTCCCGATCCAGCACCAGGGGCAGATCGTGTCGGAGACGACGAGGAGGGGGTGCGGGGCGTCGGGCATGGCGGGGGAGGTGGGGTGGCGTCGCCGGCCATTCAGCGGGGCCGTTCAGGAGGGCCGTTCAGGGGGGGGCCGTTCAGCGGGCCCCCTTTACCGGGGATGCGCGAGGAGGCGGCGGAGGGCGTCTTTCAGGTCCTCCCCGATCGGGCCGAGGCGGGTGAGGATTTCGGCCTCATGCGCGCGGGCCGCGGCGAGCATGCCGGCGACGCGGGTGCGGCCGGCGGTCGTGATGGTGACGGTGGTGCGGCGGCGGTCCCCCGGGTCCGCGGTGCGGGCGACGAGGCCGGCGCGCTCCATGCGGTCGAGGAGCTTGGTCATGGTGGGCTGCTGGGTGAGGCAGGCCTCGGCGAGGGTGCCGACGGTGACGCCGGCCGGGCCGGAGAGGGTGGCGAGGACGCGCCATTCGCGGATGGAGAAGCCCATGCGGCGGAGGCGGGCGTGGAACTCGGCGGAGAGGTCTTGGGACGCGCGTGCCAGGAGGTAGAGGAGGTAGTCCTGGATGAAGGAGGCGGCGTCGGCCGGGTCGGCGGGGGCGTCCGGGAAAGCGGCGCGGTGGGGCACGGGGGGAGTGTGCGCCGCGATTCGGTGGTTGCGAAGCGGTGTTTCATGCGTTTTCATGGATTGAGCCTGGGAGGCGGCCCTGCACGACCGGATCGAGCATGAGTGGGTCGAGGCGTTTGCCGAGGTGCTGCGTCTCTGTGCGGTCGCGCCGGGCATGCCGGTGGCGGTGCTGGGGGAGAGCGGGTCGCGGGGGGTGAACCTCGACCTGGCGGAGCTGGCTTGTTTGCGGGTGGGGGCTCGGCCCGTGCGGTGCGTGGTGCCGATGCCGCCGGTGGGGGCGCTGCCGATCCGGTCCACGGGGGCGTCGCGGGCCCTGCGGGGGCATCCCGGGGCGATGGCGTTGCTGGCCGCCTGTCCGGTGGTGCTGGATTTGACCGTCGAGGGGTTGCTGCATGCGCCGGAGTTGCCGGCGATCCTGAAGGCTGGGTCGCGGGTCATGATGGTGTCGGACGAGCATCCGGAGGCGCTGGCGCGGCTGGTGCCTCGGGTGGGGGATGAGGTGCCGGTGAAGGCGGCGGTGAAGCGGCTGCGGGGGGCGCGGGAGATGCGGGTGACCTCGGCCGCCGGCACCGACCTGACGGTTGCGATGGAAGGGGCGGCGACGGCGGGGGTCTGGGGGTGGACGGACCGGCCGGGGACGGTGGCGCATTGGCCCGGCGGGGTGGTGGTGTCGTTTCCTCGGGCGGGGTCGGTGCGGGGGGTGGTCGTGCTGGATGCGGGGGACATCAACCTGACGTTCAAGCGGTACCTGGAGGCGCCGGTGCGGCTGGTGATCGAGGAGGATCATGTCGTGGCGGTCGAGGGGGCCGGGACGGATGCGGAGGTGATGCGGCGGTATCTCGCGGCCTTTGCGGAGGTGGAGGGGTCTCGGGCGGCCTATGCGGTGTCGCATGTGGGGTGGGGGCTGAATCCGCGGGCGCGGTGGGAGGCCCTGGCGATGTATGGGCGGCGGGATACGAACGGGACGGAGCTGCGCTGCGCGGCGGGGAACTTCCTGTTCTCGACGGGGGCGAACGAGTTCGCGGGGCGGTTTACGGAGGGGCATTTCGACCTGCCGGTCCGGGGCTGCACGATCATGCTGGATGGTGAGGTTGTCGTGCGGGACGGGGTTCCCGTGCACGAGGGAGGCTGACCATGGATGCTTTGCCTGCCGGCGTTGCGACGGATGCGCCGATCTTCGAGCCGCGGGCGTGGCGGTTGGGGGCGCGGGAGGCGGAGATCGTGGGGCGGGCGCGGGAGTTTGCGGGGCGCGTACTGGCGCCGCGTGCCGCGCGGTGGGACCGGGAGGCGGCGTTTCCCGCGGAGAATTATGCGGACATGGCGCGGGAGGGGTGGCTCGCGATCTGCGTGCCGGAGGAGGAGGGGGGGATGGGGGCGGATTTCCGGACCTATTGCCTCGCTGCGGCGGAGTTCGGGCGGGCCTGCGGGGCGACGGCGCTGACGTGGAACATGCACGTGTGCTCGACGCTGTGGACCGGGCCGCTCACGGATGATCTGGAGATGGAGGAGGGCGCGCGGGCGGCGCATCGGGTGCGGCGGGCGCGGCAGTTCGCGCAGATCGTGCGGGAGGGGGCGGTGTACTCGCAGCCCTTCTCGGAGGGCGGGGCGGCGGCGGCGGGTGGGGCGGCCTTCGGGACCACGGCGCGGCGGGTCGAGGGCGGGTTCGTCGTCAACGGGAAGAAGATCTTTGCCTCGCTGTCGGGGCATGCGGATCACTACGGCATCCTCGCCACCGAGGATCGGGGGGATGGGAAGCCGTCGCGGCGGGATACGCTGTACCTGGGCGTTCCGGCGAAGGCGGCGGGGGTGTCCGTCGTGGGGGAATGGGATCCGCTGGGGATGCGGGGGACGGTCAGCCGGACGCTGATCTTTCAGGACGTCTTCGTGCCGGAGGATTCGCTGCTGATGCCGGAGGGCGCCTACGCGCAGGCGGCGATCCGGTGGCCGCACATGTTCCTGACCCTGTCGCCGACCTACATGGGGCTGGCGCAGGCGGCGTATGATTTCTGCGTCCGCTACCTGCGCGGGGAACAGCCGGGGACGCCGCCGGTGAAGCGGCGGATGTACCCGACGAAGCAGATCGCGGTGGCGCAGATGCGGGTGATGCTGGAAGCCACGAAGGCGCTGTGGTTCCAGGCGGTGTCGGAGGCGGGACCGGATCCGTCGAAGGATTCCGTCCTGCGGGCTTGGGCGGCACAGCACGCGGTGATGGAGAATGCGCATGCGATCGCGTCGCTCGCGGTGCGGACCTGTGGGGGGCAGGCGATGCTGAAGACCCTTCCGCTGGAACGGATCTTCCGCGATAGCCGCTGCGGCGCGCTGATGTTGCCCTGGACGGCGGAGCTCTGCCTGGACCGCATCGGGCGCGACGCGTTGTACGAACGGGGCGAGACGAATGACTGACGACGCGTCGGGCGCTCCGGTGGGGCCGGGCCTCGCGGGTGCGGCGCGGGAGCAGGCGGGCCGGGAGACGTCGCAGCCCGGCGGCGCGGGCGTCGTGAGGCCGGACGTGCTGCTGGCGGGCCGGGACGTGGCGGGGCGCGAGGGGATGGACGCCGCGCGGCCGGACGAGGAGGCGGCCGACCCGCGGGGCGCCGTGCGCGAGGGTATCGTCGGGGCGCGGCCAGGCGACGAGCCGGCAGACACGGTGACGGCGGAGCGCGAGGGGATGGGCATCGCGCGGCCGGGCGCCGAGGCGGCGGCCGAGGGGATGAGCCTCGAAGAGGCGGCTGCGAAGGGCTTGCGGGGCTTGGCGCGGCTGCTGGCGGAGAAGGAGCCGCCGCGGCCCGTGCCCGCGCCGTTGCCGAGCGCGCTGCCGAGATTGCCGCCGGCGATGGCGGATGCCTCGCTCGGGCCGCTGATCGGGTTCCTTTCCGTCGAGACAGCGCCGGAGGCGCCGCCTGCGCCGCCGCGCGATCCGGCGCGGGCCGCTGCGTTTCCGCCGGTCTGGACGTGGCCCGGGCTGCACCGGCCCGACGAGGCGGCGCTGCGGCATGAGGGCGGGGTGCTGTCCTTCGGCGCGCTCGACGGCCTGGCGCGCGACATGGCGGCGGCGCTGCGGGCGCGGGGGGTCCGGCGCGGGGATCGCGTGGGGTATCTGGGGTTCAACCATCCGGCGCAGCTCGTCGTGCTGTTCGCGCTGGCGCGGCTGGGGGCCGCGATGCTGCCGCTGAACTGGCGGCTGGCGGCGGAGGAGCAGGCCTGGATCCTGCGCGATGCCGGCGTGCGGCTGCTGGTCGCGCCGCGGTCGCATCGCGATGCGGCGCGGGGGCTCGCGCCGGAGGGCGTGAACGCGGGCGACTTCGTGATGGACCCGACGGAGCCGCTACCGCAGCGGCAGGCGGGCATCACGGTGGGCGATGCATCCGACCCGCTGCTGGTCGTCTACACCTCGGGCACGACGGGGCGGCCGAAGGGAGCTGTGCTGGACGGCGCGGCGGTCGCGGCCAATGCGCGCAACGCCGCTTCGGTCTTCGGGCTGACGGCGGAGGATCACGTGCTGACGGTGCTGCCGATGTTCCATGTCGGCGGGCTGAACATCCAGACGCTGCCGGCGCTGTCCGTCGGTGCGACGGTCACGCTGCATTCGCGCTTCGACGCGGAGGCCTGGTTCGACGCGGTGGAGCGGGAGCGGCCCTCGCTGACGCTGCTGGTGCCGGCGGTGATGAGCGCGCTGATCCGGCATCCGCGCTGGGCGGAGGCGGACCTTTCGTCGCTGCGCGCGGTCGCGGCGGGGTCGTCGGACCTTCCGGCGCGGGCAGTGCAGGCGTTCCTGGCGCGCGGGATGCCCGTGCAGAACGTCTATGGCGCGACGGAGACGGCGCCGATCGCGATCGCGCAGGATGAGCGTGACGCCCTGGCGGCGCCGGGCGCGTTGGGTTTCCCGGCGCCGCTGACGGAAGCCGTCGCGGTGGACGCGGAAGGGCGGGCCGTCGCGCCGGGCGTCGCGGGGGAAATCGCGGTGCGCGGGCCCAACGTCATGCTGGGGTATTGGCGCGACGGGGCGGTGGACGCGTCCGCGCTGGCCGATGGCTGGTTCCGCACCGGCGACACGGCGATGCGCGACGAGGCCGGGCGGTTCCACCATGTCGGGCGGCTGAACAACGTCATCATCTCCGGCGGGGAAAACGTCTATCCTGCGGAAGTCGAGCGCGTGCTGGTCGATGCGCCGGGGATCGCGGAGGGCGCGGTCTGCGGCGTGCCGCATCCGCAATGGGGGGAGGTTCCGGTGGCCGTCGTCGTCCCCGGCGAGGGCTACGATCCGGAGGCGGTGCTGCGGCACTTCGAGGGGAAGCTCGCGCGCTACAAGCAGCCGCATCACGTCGTCACGGTGACGGACCTGCCGCGCACGGCACTGGGGAAGGTGGACCTGCCGGCGCTGCGGGCGCTGGCGGTGTCGTAGTTGCCGGCCTCGTGCGGACGGCGCATCCGGTCAGCGCTCCTTCTATTCTGCTACCGCGATGCAGGATGACCCCTACTGGACGAACATTGTTGGCTGGTCGGCGACCCGGGCCGACCTGCCTCGCCGCTTGCAGCAGGGCGAAGACGTGCGAGGGATCGACTGGCCCAATCTGATCGGGAGGTAGAGGGCGTAGGAGCGTCCGAGTTGCGCGAGGCTCGCACCCTGCTCCGCAAAGCTCTTGATGGAGCGCTTCGTGTCGCGGGTGGGCCTGAGCATCCGAGCCGAAGCGCTTGGCTCGACGACATCGGCGTCGCCCTGGGTGACGCGAGGTACTGCACGGAGGAGGGGATGGCCGCTCGCATCGATCTGAGCCTCATCCTGTCCGAAGCCCGTGAGGACCTGGACCTGTCCGACATGCCAACGCCAGGTCGTCCGCTTCCGACGGGCATTCGGCTCGAGGCGCGAGAAATCTGGGAGCGCCGCGTGTTGGCGCAGGACCTGCTGACGCGCCTCACCGGACCATAATGCGCGTCACGCGCGGAGGGAGTTCCCGCCCTCGACCGCCAGAACCGTGCCGGTGATGTAGGAGGCGCGCGAGGAGCAGAGGAACATGACGGCATTCGCCGCGTCCTCCGGTGCGGTGAGGCGGCCGAGGGGGATGCTGGCGGTCGTGGTGCGGATGTGTTCCTCGGAGAGCGGGGTGACCTCGGAGCCCGCGGCGAAGCCGGGTTCGACGAGGTTCACGCGGATGCCGTGCTCGGCGAGTTCGAGGGCGAAGCCCTTGGTGAGGCGTTCGAGGGTGGTCTTGGAGGTGCAGTAGAGGACGCGGGAGGGGCGCATCTTCCGCGAGGCGCCGGAGCCGATGTTGACGATGTTGCCGCGGACGCCCTGCGCCATCATCAGCCGGCCCATGTCGCGGGCGATGAGGAAGGGCGCGCGGCAGTTGATGCCGAACATCGCGTCGTAGTCGGCGGCCTCGGTCTCGAGCAGCGGCTTGCCGGGGTAGATGCCCGCGTTGTTCAGGACGATGTCGGGTGCGCCCCATTCGCGCGCGACGGTCGCGGCGAGGTCGGCGATGGAGGCGTCGTCCAGCAGTTCGGTGGCGTGGGTCAGGGTGTCGCGCAGGCTGAGGTCGGCGACCGTCCGGGTGAGCGCGTCGGGGCGGTTGTCGGAGAGGAGGAGGCGCGCGCCGGCCTTCGCGAAGGCCGCCGCTAACCAGCGCCCGTAGATGCCGGCGGCGCCGGTGATGAGGACGCGCTTGCCGTCGAACTCGCTCATGCCCGCTTTTCCGCCTTCAGCGCCTGCAGAAGGGCCACGATGTAGCCGTAGCAGAAGGCGAATGCGACGCCCTGCGGGTCGCGGCCGCTGATCTTCGGGACGTGGTCGGGCATCAGCATGTACGCGTAGCCGACGTCGTCGAGGATGCGGACGGCCTGCACCATGTCCATGTCGCCTTCCTCGGGGAAGGTCTCCATGAAGCTCAGCTTGCGTCCCCGGATGTTGCGGAAGTGGATGTTGAACAGCTTTCCCCGCTCGCCGAACCAGCGAATGACGTCGCCGACCTCGCGCGCCGGGTCGTCCAGCATCTCGCCGACGGTGCCGATGCAGAAGTTCAGGCCGTGATACGGGCTCTCCCGCAGTCCGACGAAGCGCTTCAGGCCCTCGACGGTGCCGAGGACGCGCGTCACGCCGCGAAAGCCCGGCGGGGTGTAGGGGTCGTGCGGGTGGCAGGCCAGGCGGATGCGGTTGGCGTCCGCGACGGGGACGACGCGTTCGAGGAAGTGGTCGATACGGGCCCAGTTCTCTTCTTCCGGCAGCACGCCGGCGATGGTGGGCGGTGCGGCCTGGTCGGCGCGGTCCCAGCGGAAGGACTCGTTGAGCGACCCGCCGCGGCCCGCTTCGAGCGGGGTGCGGGGGATGCCGATGATGTTCAGGTTGTACTTCGCGGCGGGAATGCCGGCGCGGGAGAGGTTTTCGATCAGGCGGCAGATGGAATCGATCTGGCGGTCGCGCTCCGGGCCCGCGGTCAGGATGTCCGGGGACTGCGATTCATCGATGGGGCGGGAGGACAGGGGCAGTTGCACCATGTCCAGCGTGAGGCCGAAGGATTCGACGTGCTCACGGTGGCGCAGCAGGATTTCGAGCGTCCAGTCGTGGGGGTTGCCGGGCGGGTCGGCGCAGACATGGGTGACGCCGAGCTGCGCGAAGACGCGGTAGTCGTCGTCGTCCCGCGCCGGGACCTGCGTGCCGACGTACATCCTGTTTCCCCCCGAACGCGGTGCGGGGCCGGGAAGTGCCCTTCCCGGCCCCGCATCGTCATTCCAGGGCGCGAGGCGCCCGGGGGCAAGACCGGCGGGTCAGCGCCCCGTCACGATCCGGCCGACGAGTTCCCGCACGGTGGGAATGAACCCGTTGGAGTAGAACGGGTCCTGCGCGAAGCGGTACGCGTTGTGGCCGGCGAACATGAGGTTCCGCTCGGTGTCGCCGCCATGGGCGATGTCCTGCAACGTCTTCTGGATGCAGAAGGAACGCGGGTCCGCCTTCTTGCCGTTCGAGTGGTCTTCCGAATGCTGCGACCAGTTGGAGAAGCGGCACTGCGACAGGCAGCCCATGCAGTCCACCTGGTCCTTCAGGATGGCGCTGGATTCCTCGCGCGTGACGAAGATAAGGGTCTCGTCCGGGGTGCGCATGGCCTCGGTGAAGCCGTCGGCTTCCCATTGGTGCACGCGGTCAAGGTCGGCGGAGACGAGGTAGACCGGGCGCTTGCGCGGCCCGACGCCGTAGGTGACGGCGTGCTCGCCCATGGGTTCGGTCGAATAGGCGACCTGGCGGGCGGAGCGGCCCTCCAGTTCCATCAGAAAGTCGTTGCGGACGGCGCTGCTGTAGAAGCCGGTCGGGGAGAAGTTCTGGAGCGACACGTCGCCCGGCTTCAGGCCCAGCAGGCGCTGCTTCCAGGAATCGGGGATCGGGCTTTCGCGCGTCACGAGGGGGCGGGTGCCGAACTGGAAGGCGATCGGGCCCAGTTCGGGGTTGTCGATCCAGTCCTGCCATTCCTCCAGCCACCAGACGCCGCCGGCCATGATGATGGGGACCTCGCCCAGGCCGAACTCGCGCATCTGCTGGCGGAGCTTGAGGACGCGGGGGTAGGGGTCCTCGGGGCGCCGCGGGTCCTCGGAGTTGGAGAGGCCGTTATGGCCGCCGGCGAGCCAGGGGTCCTCGTAGACCACGCCGCCGAGCCATTCGGAAGCCTTGGAGTAGGCGCGCTTCCAAAGGGCGTTGAAGGCGCGGGCGGAGGAGACGATGGGGTAGACGTGCACGCCGTATTCGCGCGCGATGTCCGCGAGCTTGTAGGGCATGCCGGCGCCGCAGGTGACGCCGTGGACGATCCCCTTGGCGCCGTCGAGGATGCCACGGATCACGCGCTCGGCCCCGCCCATCTCCCAGAGGATGTTGGCGTGGATGCGGCCCTGGCCGCCGGCGCGCTCGTGGGCCTCCTTCGCCTGGGCGATGCCGCCGGCGATGCCGTAGGCCACCAGTTCCTCATGCCGCTCCCGCCGGGTGCGGCCGTGGTAGAGCTGGGGGATGACGCGGCCGCCCGCGTCGTAGCTGTCGGCGTTGACGGCGGAGAAGGTGCCGATGCCGCCCTCCGCGGCCCATTCGCCGCAGGACGCACCGTTGGAGGCGGACACGCCTTTGCCGCCCTCGACGAGCGGCAGGACTTCGACACCGCCCATGCGGATGGGATTGATCGCCTTCACGGTCTGTTCGTGCCTTGTCCCCGACGTCCCGGGCATCGTGTCACCGGGCTGACATGTTCGGAAATATATGGCCGCGCGTCGGCTGCGGGAACAGGGAAGGCCCCCCATCGTTCCGCCTCCACGCCGCGACGGATCAACCGCCTTTGATGACGGCACCCGAGCCAGGGAAGGCCCGGGCGGTGCCGGCCCGGCCGGGGGAGTTGGTCCCCCGCCCAGGCCGGCGGTTCGGGTCAGTCGCGGCGGGGGCGGCGCTCGCCGCCCCGGTCACGGTCGCCGCCCCGGTCGCTGCGGTCGCGGCGGCCTTCGCCGCCCTCGCCCTCACCCTCGGCGCGGGGGCGGCGGGCGCCGACCTGCTCCGTGATGTCGGCGCCGGTCGCCTGGTCCACGACGCGCATGGACAGCTTGACCTTGCCGCGGTCGTCGAAGCCGATGACCTTCACGCGCACCTTGTCGCCGACAGAGACGACGTCGGAGGTCTTCGACACCCGCTCGTTGTTCAGCTCGGAGATGTGGACGAGGCCGTCCTTGCTGCCGAGGAAGTTCACGAAGGCGCCGAAATCCGCGACCTTCACGACCGTGCCGGTGTAGATCGCGCCGACCTCGGCCTCCGCGGTGATGCCGCGGATGATGTCGATCGCGTTCTGCGTCGCTTCCGTGCTGCTGGACGCGATCTTGATCGTGCCGTCGTCCTCGATGTCGATCTTCGTGCCGGTCCGCTCGACGATGTCGCGGATCACCTTGCCGCCGGTGCCGATGACCTCGCGGATCTTCTCCTTCGGCACGGTGATGACGGTGATGCGCGGCGCGGTCACCGCGACGTCGCTGCGGGAGCCCGACAGGCCCTTCGCCATCTCGCCGAGGATGTGGACGCGGCCGTCACGCGCCTGGTCGAGCGCGGTCTTCATGATGTCGAAGGTGATGGACGTGATCTTGATGTCCATCTGCAGGGCGGTGATGCCCTGCTCGGTGCCCGCGACCTTGAAGTCCATGTCGCCGAGGTGGTCCTCGTCGCCGAGGATGTCGGAGAGCACGGCGAAGCCGCGGTCCTCCTTGATCAGGCCCATCGCGATGCCGGCGCAGGGGCGCACGAGCGGCGCGCCGGCGTCCATGAGCGAAAGGGAGGTGCCGCAGACGGTGGCCATGGAGGAGGAGCCGTTGGACTCCGTGATCTCCGACACGACGCGGATCGTGTAGGGGAACTGCTCCTTCGGGGGCAGCAGCGGATGGATGGCGCGCCAGGCCAGCTTGCCGTGCCCGACCTCGCGGCGGCCCGGGGAGCCCATGCGGCCCGTTTCGTTCACGGAGTAGGGCGGGAAGTTGTAGTGCAGCATGAAGTCCTCCCGGTATTCACCGGCGAGGGCGTCGATGATCTGCTCGTCCTGGCCCGTGCCGAGGGTCGCGACGCAGAGCGCCTGCGTCTCGCCGCGGGTGAAGAGGGCGGAGCCGTGGGCGCGCGGCAGGATGCCGACCTCCGCCACGATCGGGCGGACGGTCTTCGTGTCGCGGCCGTCGATGCGGATGCCCGTGTCGAGGATGTTGCCGCGGACGACGTCGGCCTCGAGGTCCTTCATCAGGCCCTTGGCGGCGGAGGCGTCGATGCCCTCGGCCTCCAGCTTCGCGGCGATGTCCTTCTTGACCGCGGAGACCTTGCCCTGGCGGACGAGCTTCTGCGTCTCCTTGTAGGCCTCGGCCATCGCGGCGCGGCCGAGTTCGGAGATCTTCGCCTTCAGCGCGGCCTCGGCCTCGGAGGGCTCCGGCATCGGCCAGGCGTCCTTCGCGGCGCGCTCGGCCAGTTCGATGATGCCCTGGATCACCGGCTGGAAGGCGGCGTGGCCGAACCGCACGGCGCCGAGCATCACGTCCTCGGTCAGTTCCTTCGCCTCGGATTCGACCATCAGCACGCCCTCGGCGGTGCCGGCGACGATGAGGTCGAGCTCGCTCGTCTTGATCTGCTCGATCGTGGGATTGAGGATGTACTCGCCCGCGGCGTAGCCGACGCGCGCGCCGGCGATCGGGCCGAAGAAGGGGATGCCCGAGAGCGTCAGGGCAGCGGAGCAGCCGACCATCGCGACGATGTCCGGCGAGTTCTCGAGGTCATGCGACAGGACCGTCGCGACGACCTGCACCTCGTTCCGGAATCCATCGGGGAAGAGGGGGCGGATCGGGCGGTCGATGAGGCGGGAGATGAGGGTCTCGGCCTCGGAAGGCCGGCCTTCACGCTTGAAGAAGCCGCCGGGAATCTTGCCCGCGGCGTAGGTCTTCTCCTGGTAGTTCACGGTCAGCGGGAAGAAGTCCTGGCCGGGCTTCACGCCCCGCGCGCCGACGGCGGTGCAGAGGACGATCGTGTCGCCGAGGCGGGCGAGCACGGCGCCGTCGGCCTGGCGGGCGATCTTGCCCGTCTCCAGCGTCAGGGTCTTGCCGCCCCAGGGGATGTCCTTGCGGAAATAGGATTCGAACATGCATGCGTCCTGTCGCCCCGCGCGGCGCCCGGAACGATTCCGGGGCCGGCGGGGTGTGGGTGCGCGCGCGTGGGATGAAGGGGGTGTCCGCCTGCCCCCGTTCCCCCGGGTGACCCGGGTGGGGATGCCCGGCGTCTCGGGCGGCATGGGGTCCGCCCGCCCTCTCTCTCGAAAGGTCCCGCGGGTCGGGGGTCCATGTGGCCGGAAACGCCGCGGCGCGGTGGTTCCTGTCAGCCCACCGCCTGCGCGGAGGGCGGGCAGACCTGAGAAGGACTGCCCGGCGCGCCCCATATGCCCGGCCGGACCGCGGAACGCCAGCGGTTTCGCGGAATCGTCAGGACCCGCGCCACCGCTTCCGGTTGTAAGCGGCGCGGAAAAGGCCCACCTTCGGGTGGCCAGTTCATGGTCCGGCGGCGTTTCCGCACCCCCTCACCGGGGCCCGGGCCTGCATCACCCAGATCCTGGATCGGCAGCCCCGTGCGAACCCGCGCGGGGTTCCTCGTTCGACGAAAGACTAGACGACCATGGCGACCGGTACTGTGAAGTGGTTCAACGCGACCAAGGGCTACGGCTTCATCGGCCCCGATGACGGCTCGAAGGACGTGTTCGTCCACATCTCCGACGTTCAGCGCGCCGGCCTGCAGGGATTGAACGAAGGGGAGAAGGTCTCCTACGACGTCCAGCAGGATCAGCGCGGCAAGCTCTCGGCGAGCAATCTCCAGAAGGCCTGAGGCCTTTCCGGGAGGGTGACACCCCTCCCCGGCCGGAGACGGCCTGCCTACCCCGCCCCGCCCGACCCTTCCGTGTGAGGTCGCGGGGCGGACCACCCCTTCCCGTCCGGTCGGCGCCGAGATGGTGTCACGACCGGGTCACGCATCCGACACGGGTCCGCCGCGTTGCGGCAGGACACTCGGACCATGACGGGAAGACGCCGGCACCGCGTGACGCGCGGGCGGCCACTCAGGAACAAGATGAACAAGTCTATCGTACTCGATACTCACCACGCCTTCCGCGCGGATACGGCGGAAGCGAACAGGACGGCGATGAACCGTTCTTCGAACGGAGACGCCTCGCCGCAGGGCGGCGTCTTCACCCAGGAGGAGCTGCGCGACCTCGTCCTGCATTGGATGGGGTGATGGCAACGGGCCGGTCCTGACCTGACCAGGCCCGGGTTGCGCGAGCTCTAGGGTGGGCGGTGGCCGTTCCGGGCCACCGCACGCGTGGTACGGAAATGCCCGTGATCACGATCCGCTCCTTCGTCGAGGCCGATGCCGCGTCCCTGGCGGGTCTCATGCGCGAGATGGCCGAGGCGTACGGTGCGCGGGTCGCGCCCGAACGCCGCGTCGCGGACGAGATCATCGGGCAGGCGCACTCGCTCGATATTCTGGTCGCCCACCGCGGCGGGGCCATCGTGGGGTTCGCGACCTTCGCGCCCCTCCTCCCTGTCGCGGACCTCGCGCCGTTTCTCCTCGTGCAGCAGGTCTACGTCGCCGCGGCTGCCCGTCGCGAGGGCGTGGCGCGGCACCTCGTGGCGGCGGTGGCGCGGGTCGCCCTCGCGCGCGGGCTGAACGGGTCGAGTGGTCCACCGCGGCATCGAACGCCGCGTCCCCGGCGCTCTACGACGGTCTCGGCGCGATCGGTTCCGAGAAGATGCATGACGTCCTTTCCGGCGAGGCGCTCGCAGCACTGGTTGGCGAACCGGGGCTGGAGCGGGATCCGGCCTGACGCTGGTCCCTTCGCCGATCTCGCCGGCGGAAGAACCCGAGCCCCAGAAGTCCGGCACCGAAGAGGACGACCGATGCGGGCTCGGGGACGGCCTGGAGGCGGGAATGGGTCCAGACGCCCGAGAAGGTGCACCTCGGCAGGTCGTTCAGGTCTCCAAAGCAGGGGAGGACCGTGTCGCTCGTGAGGGCTCCGGACGCCGTCGCTCCCACCCCCGAGAGGAGGGTGCTGTTAAGGCTGCCACGGTAGTCCACGTCGCTGGACGTGACGTCACCGACGTCGTTGAAACTGAAGCCGAACGAGGCGTTGCCGTATACGTAGTCCGGCGTGGCGACTTCGAGGTCACCCGTCCCGAAGAGCTGGAAGCGGACGAGCCCTTCGACGTCCCCGCCGTAGTAAGGCGGATCGCGGCAGACATTGTTGCCCCCACATAGCAGGCTGAGGCCGAACCCGCCCGATCGCACGGCCGCGTCCTTCAGTTCGAGCGTGAGCGTGACGTTCGGGCCCGGGTAGCCGTCATCCGGATCCGCGTAGCTGCGGGACGTCGTGGTGAAGGTGTAGATCACGGAAGCCTGCGCGGCCGGTGCCGCAACGACGACCGTCAGCGCGGCGGTGGTCAGGAGCCTTGAGATGTCCATGACGTCTCCCCGGCGCAGCACGGAGCGCTTACGCGCAGCAACGCCGGCTCGGTCGTGACGCGTCAATTCACGTCGCAGGGACCTGCCCGAGGTTGCGTGAAGGTGCGTAGGACGCGGGCGCGGCTTCTGCCGCAATAAGGGCGTTCGCAATAAGGGCGGGTTGCCCCGGCCGTGCTCGTATTTCGGCGGGATCGCGAGGCGGTTCTCCGCGCCGAGTTCGCGCGCGGACGGGCCGGTAGAGGTCGCGCAGCACCGCGCGGGCCGGGATGACGGGGTCGGCCTTGCCCGCCGCGCGGATCACGGGGAGCCCACGGTGCCGTCGCGGCGGAAGCGGGCGAGTTCTGCGCTGTTCAGGCCCGCCGCGTCGGACCGGAAGTTCCATGTCCGGATGTCTCCCCGGGCACCTCCGCTGAGCGACCAGGAGAGTTCGGCGCCTGCGCCGCTCGCGCCAGGGCCGAGGCTGAAGACATAGAGGTCGCGGCGGACCGGGCCGGCGCCCGTCCCGCAGAACTCCTCCACGAACTCCGCCACGCCCTCGTTGGCCCGCACGCCGCGGACCTCCGTCAGGGCGCCGATCGGGGAGGCGACGAAGTCCAGCGCGCCGGGGCGGCGTGGCTGGAGCCTCACCGGCCCAGGCCGCGGGTCGCAACGGGGCACGGAGGCGGGGTCGCGGTCCGGGTCGCTCAGGATCTGCACCACCGCAATCCGTAGGCCGTGGTGCCAGCCGCGGTCGCGGTAGGCGGCCTCCAGCGCGCGGACCGCGGCGCGGGCGCCGAGCGTGCCGAGGTTGTCCGTGTAGCCGCCATCCACGATCTGCCCCACCGGCCCCGCGCCGCCCGGCCCTGCCAGCAGCCCCGGCGCGGAGATGTAGGGGAAGCGCGCGGAGTTCGAGGCGGCGACGGAGAGCGGAATGTCGCGCCCGAGCACGGCGAGGGCATCCACCGCGCCGGATGCAGGGGGCAGCCGCGGCGCCGCCGTCACGACGGGGTTGCCGCTTTCCTGATGCGTGCCCGTCGTGATCACGACGGGGATCGCCGGCCGCGCCGCGAACGGACCGGACGTGGCGGGACCGGGCGTGGTGGGACCCGGCGCGCCGGGCGCCGATGCTTGGGGCGCCGATGCCCCGGGTGCCGATCCAGCGGGCGCCGGAGCGTCAGGGAAGGTGCGTCGCACGAGGCCGCCGAGGAGCGTGCCCGCGTCTTCGCGGACCATCGCTTCCTCCCAGGAGCGCTCCAGCCAGCCAGTCCGCTCCACCGGGCGCCAGCCCAGCGCCGAGGAGACGAGCCCGGCCGGGAAGGCGAGGCGCCAGTAGGCGTCGCTGAAAAGCATGCCCGCGAGCGGTGCGGCGAGGTGGTCGCGCCCGAGCGCCTCGTAGAGCGCGTCGTGGCGCGTTGCGGGCTGCGGCGCGCGGCCCTCGATGCCCCGGCAGCCCGCGCCGTCCCGGGCGAGGGAGGCGGCATAGGCGGCGACGCCCAGCGCGCCGCCGCTCACCCCGCTGAGGGCGAAGAGCTGCCGCGCCGGGTCGAGATCTGCGCCTTCCGCCACTTTCCCGTCCGGGTCGATTCCTTCGAGTCTGCGCATGACCGAGGCCGTCCAGAGGGCGGCCCGGCTGGCCCCGCCCGCCGAGGCCACGACGACGGCGCGGACCGGCCCGTCGCCCGCGCGGGCGCAGTGCTCCAGCCAGGCGCTGGCCGCCTGCTCAAGGGTCGGGCGGCCGGACGCGGCCCCTTCCGGCAGGGGCGGCGTCCGGCGGTCATCGCGCACGACCGTGTTGAGCGTGATGCCGCCCGCGCCGACGAGCAGCGCGGCCCAGATCGCGAGGGCGGGCCAGCCCGTCTTCACGTGCACCAGCGTCGTCACGAGCGTGACGAAGGCCATCAGCCCCGCCAGCCCGAGGAGGGCGACGGGCGCGGCGCCGATCGCCTGGAGGGCGGGGATCGGGGCCCGCGGGAAGAGGAGCGCGCCCCCGACCATGGCGGCCAGGACCGCCAGGACTCCCAGACGAAGCGGGGATGGAACGGAAAGGCGCGTTCCACCTGTTCCCGGAGCGACGGGCGCGCGGGCGCATCACCTTGCCCATGCACCGGCGCCGGGTCGCGCCAGGGCGGGTGGTGGGGCGGCGCGTCGATCTCCTCGTCGTGGACGAAGAGCATCCGCAGCCACGGCGACCTCACCCCGCGGCGATTCCAGGCGAGCCCGACGAGGGCCACGGCGACGGCGACGGTCCCGGCGAGCAGGAGGACGAGGCGTCCCGTCCCGAACGCCTCCGTCCGCGCGAGGACGGTCCCCAGGACGGCGATCGGCGGCAGCACGGCCATGACCCGGGGCAGCGCCGTCTCGGTCGCGCCCCGCGGCGCGCCCTTCCAGGTGCGGCGCACCCGGGCAAGGTTGATGACCCAGCGCGTCCAGAACCAGGCGGAGACGCCGCTGAGGAAGAGCGCGACGAAGAACACGGGCACCTTCAGGATGGTATCCGTGCCGACAAGGAGATCGCGGGTCTGGGGTGGCACCGCGAGGGCGATGGTGCCGACGAGGCCCACGATGACCGGCACCCGCGCTTCCCAGATCCGCCGCCAATGCGGTCCCAGCCAGGCGAGGATTCCCGCGACGGCGGCGGCCCCGACCGTCGCGCCGAGGAGCACGATGTCGGGCCAGGCGGCGAGGGCTGAGATGCCGGCGAAGACGGCCAGGAACGCGAGGACCCGCAGCAACCGCATCCCCGGAGGGTCGCGGGGCCGGCGCTCCGCCGTCGAGTGCCAAGAATTAGATGGCGGGCAGCGGCTCCGCCGTCGCGTCGCGCATCGGCAGTTTGCCCCAGCCGCGCTCGTATTGCGGGGGGATCGCGAGGCGATCCTCCGCGCCGAGTTCGCGCGCGGCGCGGACGGGCCAGTAGGGGTCGCGCAGCACCGCGCGGGCCAGCATGACCAGGTCGGCCTTTCCTTCCGCCAGGATGGCCTCGGCCTGCGCGGGTTCGGTGATCATGCCGACGGCGGAGACGGGGAGGCCGGCGCCGCGGCGGACCGCTTCGGCGCCCGGGACCTGGTAGCCGGGCCCGACGGGGATCTTCGCACGCGTGGAGATGCCGCCCGACGTCACGTCCACGAGGTCCACGCCCATCGGCGCGACGCGGCGTGCCAGTTCGACGGATTCCTCCGTCGTCCAGCCATCCTCCAGCCAGTCGGTGTGGGAGACGCGGAGGAGGAGCGGGACGTCCGGCGGCACGGCGTTGCGCACGGCTTCCACTATGTCCCGCACGATGCGCGTGCGGCCGTCGAAGTCGCCGCCCCAGGAGTCGTTGCGGGTGTTCGAGAGCGGAGAGAGGAACTCGTGCAGCAGGTAGCCGTGGGCGGCGTGGATCTCGACCACGCGGTAGCCGGCGCGGACGGCGCGGCGGGCCGTCGCGGCGTGGGCGGCGATGACGTCGGCGATTTCCTCCTCCGTCATGGACCGGGGCGGCGGCATGCCGTCCATCGCGACGGCGGACGGGGCAAGGGTTTCCCAGCCCGGCTCGGCCGCGCCGCCGCGCCAGGGCGGGTTCTGGCTGCCCTTGCGTCCCGCATGGGCGATCTGGATGCCGGGTGCCGCGCCGACGGCGGCGATGGCGCCGGCGAGGCGCGCGTGGGGGGCGACCTGCGCTTCCTCCCACAGGCCGAGGTCGTGGGGGAGATGCGGCCTTCCGGCATCACGGCGGTGGCTTCGGTGATGACCAGCCCCGCGCCGCCGACCGCGCGCTGGAGGAGGTGCGCGAGGTGCCAGTCCGTCGGCTTGCCGTCGGTGCCCGCGCAGTACTGGCACATGGGGGAGACGGCGATGCGGTTGCGCAGCGTGACGCCGCGGAGGGTCAGGGGATCGAAGAGACGGGGCAAGGCGGGAACTCCGGTCAGCGCGCGGCGTCGCTCAGGAGGGGGCTTAGCACGAGCGGAGACGGGCCGAAGGGTGGCAGGCGGCCCAGGCGGTTCTCGACGACGGTGACGAGGGCGGAGCCCCGCTCACGCGGGAGGAGGATGCCCGTCGCGTCGGCGGGGTAGATCGTGAGGGTGACGGCATCGGCGATGTTGCCGCCGATCGCCTCAACCGCGCCGGGGGCGGCGCGGAGGACGATGTCGCAGTGCATCGGGCGGAATTGCCCGGCCTCCGGCACGCGGTCGCGCCAGGAGCGCAGGGGGGTGCGGGAGCGGTCGGCGCAGATCAGGTCGCCGGGTTCGGGGGCGCGTTCGCCGATGTCACGGGGGATGAAGGGGGCGGTCGCGGGGTATTCGCGGGCGTCGCGGATGATGGCGTCGAGGTAGAAGGAATGGGCGGCGGAGGGGGTGAACTCCCGCGTGTCCACGCCGGCGCTTCGCATCACGTAGGACACGAAGGCGGCGGACCAGGCGGGTTCGGCCCAGAGGCCGGCGGCGCCGCCGGGGGCGGCCACCCAGAGGGCGCGGTTGGCGGCGACGGCGCCGGCGGCCTCCGCATCGGGCACAGCACGCCAGTAGGCGAGGACACGGGGGAAGTTGTCGGGCAGGCCTTCCAGGCCCGACGGCGGGCGCGGCAGGTCGCGGCCGACGGTGATGCGGCCCCATTCCGCCCATTCGGCCTCGGCGATGCGGAGGATGCGGTCGCGGACCGAGGCGGGGTAGGCGATCGGCGGGTCGCGGCGCGGCGGGGGCGGGGCGACCGCGCAGGCGGCCAGCAGAAGGGGCGCGAGGAGCGCGGCGAGGCGTGCCGTCACCCGGTCAGCCCGGATCGCCGGCAGGGCCGAGCAGGGCGAGGAGGGTCGCGGCCGTGGACAGGGTGTCGCCCTCCGTCGCCGCGTCGGAGGCGACGACCTCCAGCGCGCCGTCGCGTTCGCGGATGCGGGCGGAGAGGGCGTCGAGGGTCCTCGCGATGCGGTCGTCGAGGCGGCCGGGCGGGATGGCGCCCGCGGCCGCCGCGGCCCGGAGCGCGCGCAGAAGGGTCGCCAGTTCGACGGTGGGGAGGCTTTCGGGGGCGACCGCCCCGCGGTCGTGCAGCAGCGGCGCTTCCATCAGCGCGACTGCGGCCTCCGGGGCGCGACGCGCGAGGCGCGCGGCGGCGAGGAGGGCGGTGGCGTCCTCCACCGGGCCGAGGCGGCCGGCCAGTTCGGCCAGGCGCGGGGCGTCGTCGCGGTGCAGAATCGCCGCCGCGAGGAGGGTGCCGGGGGGCGGGGTACCGGGACGGGCTAGGGCGCGGTCCACCGCACCGCGGAGCCAGGCGAGGAGGGGCGGGGACGGTGCCCGTGCCAGGGCCTCGGCGAGGGCGGCGAGCAAGGCGGGACTGGCGGTCGCCGCGGGATCGGTCGGGCCGGCCGAGGCGGGGTCGCGGAGCCGCGCGGCGGCGCCGGGGAGGGTCTCGGCGAGGCTGCCGCGGGCGAGCAGCCGGTCCTCGCCGACGCGCGCGGCGGTGCCGGGGCGGATCGGGCCGGTGTGGTAGCGCGGGGCGACCCAGTGCAGCACGGCGTCCTCCCCGCGGGCGTCAGAGAGGGCGTCCGAGCGGGCCTCCGAGCGGGCCTCCGGGGCCTCCCCGCGGGCGCGGATGTCCGCGAGGCGGGCGCCGGGACGGGGGCGGAGGTGGAGGGAGAGCGGCTCCGGCTCCTCCCCGGCCCAGAGGTGGAGGATCTCGGTCCCGCCGGGCGGGGCGAGCTGGACGGCGCCCCCCAGGGCGCCTGCGGCCCGGTCGGGGAGGGCGTGCCGCCGGGCGGCGTCACCGCGGCGGCGCGGACCGGCGGCACGAGCCGCGACAGCCCGTCGAGGGCGACGGTGACGCGCACGTTCCGGAAGGGGTGCCCCGGCGCGGCGCGCAGGATCACCGTGACGCGGAGCAGCGGGTCGGCGGCGGAGACGCGGTATTCGTACCGGACCGTTCCCGCGACGGCGCCGGCCACGCGGAGCGGTCCTTCGTGGAAGAGGACGGCCCCGCGGTCCTCGGGCTCGACCCCGGCCGAGGCAATGGCTTCCTCGACGTCCAGGACGGCGCGCCGGAGGCCGAGCCGGAACGGCAGGCCGCGGAGGCCCCCGGGCCAGAGGCGCAGGAGGTTGCCGGTGTGGTGGATGCCGCGGGCCGGATCCGCTTCCTCCCCCGCAGGTGCTGGACGAGCAGGCCGCGGGTGAGGTCGCCGGTGAGGACGTGCCAAGGGGTGACGACGCGGAGGGCGTCCGGGTCGGCCCGGGCGATCGTGACCCGGCTGACGGCGGGCGCGACGGAGCGGGGCAGGCCGGCCTCCGGGCTCGCCTCGGCGAGGGCGGCGAGGAAGCCGAGCGGGGCGGTGGCGAGGACGGGATCGGCCGCGCGGAGGTCGGCGGCGGCGAGGGCCGCGGCGGCGACGGCGTTGTCGAGCGCGCGGAGCGGAGCGTCCGGGGACGGCGTCGCGGCGAGGCCCGCGACCATGCGGTTCCCGACCGGGGCGCGGCGGAGCGTCGCGCGCAGGGCGGCCAGGAGCCCGTCCCGTTCCCGCGGGTGGAGGGGGGCGGCGACCGGATCGGGGGCGGGCGGCAGGTCGGGCATCGCGCGCGGTCGCCGGTTCCTCGAGGGATGTGGGGGACGGAAGCGGTCCCGGGCCGGGCGTGCTATCGCCCGAAGCGGTCGGGGCCGCCAAGGGGTGGAGACGCAGATGGGTACGCTTCCGGATGCCGATGCGGAGGGCGGGCGGCTGTTCTTCCGGTCTGAGACCTTCGCGCGGGGGAGCCGTCGGGCGCGGCCGGTGCCTCCCGTCGCGAGCGTGACGGAGCCGGCGCGGGACGTGCCGGTGCACGCGGAATGCGACGTGCTGGTGGTGGGCGGCGGGCCGGCCGGGACGGCGGCCGCGATCGCGTCGGCGCGTCGCGGGGCGCGGACGATCCTGCTGGAGCGCACCAACCACCTCGGCGGGCTGAGCACGGGCGGGCTGGTCATCTGGATCGACCGGATGACGGACTGGGACGGGGTGCCGGTGATCCGCGGCTTTGCCGAGGAGCTTCTGGCGCGGCTGCCGCGCGACGCCGTGGCGGGGCCGCCGCGGGAGGCATGGGGGTCGCGCGACGCGGCGACGGCGGCATGGTGGGGGCAGCGGACCGCGGCCTTCCACGGGATCGTCACGCATTCGCCGACGGTGGACCCGGAATGGCTGAAGCACGTGTCGCTGGAAATGGCGCTGGAAGCGGGGGTGGAGCCGCTGTTCCATTGCTGGGGGGCGGAGCCGGTGGTGCGTGGCGGCGCGGTGGTCGGCGCGATCTTCGAGAGCAAGCAGGGGCGGCGCGCGATCCTGGCGCGTGTCGTCGTGGACGCGACGGGGGATGGCGACCTGTTCGCCCGCGCCGGCGCAGCGCACGAGACGGCGGTGGACGAGCGGGACATCCATGGCTGCATCAACACGGCCTGGCTGTTCGGCGGCGTGGACATGCGGCGCTACCTGGAATGGCGGGCGGAGCGGCCGGACGAGTTTTCCGCGTTCCTGCGGATCGGGCGGGAAGCGGTGGGAACCTTCGACAAGGCCTTCGTGTCCTGGCGCGACGACGTCGCGCTGTTCATGGGGCCGCGTCTGGCGGGGTATTCGGGGCTGGACGTGGACGACCTGTCGGAAGTGGAGGTGCGGTCGCACCGGCTGATGGTCGCGCATCTCGACCTGTATCGCCGTCACGTGCCGGGGTTCGGGGGAGCGTTCCTGATGCTGTCGGCGCCGCAGATCGGGGTGCGGCATGCGCGGCGGCTGCGCGGGGTCGGCGCCGTCACGCGTGGCGATTGGGCCCCGGCGGGTGGCGAACGCATCTTCGTGGACGAGATCGGCGTGTCGCCGTCGCTGTCGCCGAAATTCGCGAATGTGTCGGTGCCCTACCGCGCGCTGGTGCCGGAGGGGGTGGACGGGCTGCTCTGCCCCGGGCGTCACCTGTCCTGCGACACGACGTCGCATTCCTTCCTGCGGGAGGTCCCGCAGTGCTGGCTCACGGGGCAGGCGACGGGGGTGGCGGCCGCGATCGCGGCGGATCGCGGGCTGGCGCCGCGGGCGGTCGACGTGCGGGAGTTGCAGGCGGGGCTGCGTGCGGCGGGGGCGCTGGTGCGGGAGCGCGTGGCGGAGAGCGCGTGACACGCCGGCCGTCCGCCGGGCGGCCGCCTGACGGGTGTCCGCCTGACGGGTGTCCGCCTGACGCGTGTCCACCTGGCGGGCGGCCGCGACGGCGCGTGAGCGTGCGTCACCGCTGCTGACGGTCCGGCAGACGCGTCGTCCCGTGCCCGGTCGCGACGATCACCTCGAGGGTCGGGAGGAGGAACAGGCCCGTCTCGATGACGCCGGGCACGTGCAGGAGGCGCGCTGACAGGCCTGCCGGATCGGCGATCGGCCCCGTCGGGCAGTCCGCGACGAGGTTGCCGCCATCGGTGACGAAGGGCGCCCCGTCCGCCGCGCGGCGCAGAACGGGCCGCATTCCCATCGCATCGAGGTGCGCGAGGGTCGCCTGCGAGCCGAACGGGGCGACCTCCAGCGGCAGCACGCCAACGCCGAGCCGCGGGACGAGCTTGGAATCGTCCACGACGATCAGCACGCGCCGGCTCGCGGCCGCGACGATCTTCTCCCGCAGCAGCGCGCCGCCGCGGCCCTTGATGAGGGCGAGGGAGGCGGCCTCGACCTCGTCCGCCCCGTCGATCGTCAGGTCGGGCACCGGGTCGCGGGCGAAGCCGGTGAGCGGAACGCCGAGGGCGCGGGCGAGGGAGGCGGTCCGCTCGGAGGTCGGGAGGCCCCGCACGCGCAGCCCGGCCGCGACGCGGGCCGCGAGCGCGTGCAGCGCCGTCTCGGCGGTCGTGCCGCTTCCGAGCCCGACGACCATCCCGTCCTCGACCTCGGCGACCGCCGCCTCGGCCGCGGCGCGCTTGAGGGCGTCCCGATCCGTCACCCGAGCGGCAGCCAGTGCCGCCCGTCACAGGCGAGGAGCTGCTCCGCCGCCTCGGGTCCCTCGCCTCCGGCGGCGTAGTCCTGCACCGGCGGCGGCGCGTCGAGCACGGGCTGGATCGCGGCCCAGCCGGCCTCGACGTTGTCGGCGCGCTGGAACAGCGAGGCATCGCCGGAGAGCGCGTCGTAGAGCAGCGTCTCGTAGCCCGTGGAGGGACGCACGCCGAAATGGCCGGCGTAGTCGAAGGCCATCCGCACGCCCGAGAGCCGCATCCGCGGCCCCGGGACCTTGGCGCTGAGGCCGAGGGAGACGCCCTCCTCCGGCTGGATGTGCAGGACGAGGACGTTCGGCGGGAGCGCGCCGACGGCGGTGCCGCGGAACAGCGCGTGGGGCGCCTGCTTGAGGTGGATCGCGATCTCCGTCCGCCGGGCCGCCAGCCGCTTGCCGGTGCGGAGGTAGAAGGGGACGCCGGCCCAGCGCCAGTTGTCGATCTCGAGCCGGAGCGCGACGTAGGTCTCGGTCGCGCTATCCGGGGCGACGTTCGCCTCCTCGCGGTAGGCCGGCACCGCCTCGCCCCGCAGGGCCCCCGCGCGGTACTGGCCGCGGACGACGGCGCGCGCGAGATCGTCCCCGCGCAGCGGGCGGATGGCCTGGACGACCTTCGCCTTCTCCGCGCGGATGGCATCGGCGCCGAGGGTGTTGGGCGGCTCCATCGCGACCATCGCGAGCAGCTGCATGAGGTGGTTCGGCACCATGTCGCGGAGCGCGCCCGTCGGCTCGTAGAAGCGTCCGCGGGTGCCGACGCCGACGGTCTCGGCGACGGTGATCTGGACGTGGTCGATGTGGTCGCGGCGCCAGAGCGGCTCGAAGAGGCCGTTCGCGAAGCGCAGCGCGAGGATGTTCTGGACCGTCTCCTTGCCGAGGAAGTGGTCGATCCGGAAGACCTGCCGCTCCTCGACGAGGCCGAGGATGCGGGCGTTGAGCGCCTTGGCGGAGGCGAGGTCGGTCCCGAAGGGTTTCTCGACGACGATGCGGCGGAAGGCGTCGGGGCCCTCCCCCATCAGGCCCGCCTCGGCGAGGCCGCCGATGATGACCTCAAAGAAGCGGGGCGGCGTCGCGAGGTAGAAGACAAGGTTGGCGTTCCCCTCCGTCTCCCTCCGCCGCGCGGCCCAGGCCGCGAGTTGCCGGTAGGTCTCCGGGTCCTCGAAGCTGCCGGTGAGGTAGGCGAGGCGACTGCGCAGCCAGGCCCATCCCTCCTCGTCGAGGCCGCCCTTGCCGCCGGCGTAGTCCCGCATCGAATCCGTCTGCTGCTCCTGCCAGGCCTCGTCGGTGCGCGCGTTGCGATCCACGCCGAGCACGGCGAAGCCGTCCGCGAGCAGCCCGGCCATGGCGAGATTGTGGAGCGAGGGCATCAGCAGGCGACGCGTCAGGTCGCCGTTCGCCCCGAAGATGACGAGCGTGCAGGGCGGCGCGGGTGCCGGGGACGATGCGGACGGCACGTGGATGCCGCGGTCAGGGGTCGTGTCCATCGGTTCCTTCAGAGGTCCAAGGGGATCGCGCCGCCCGCCGTAGGATGGGCGAGTCCAGGTGGGCCGCAACTCGTACCGTCAGGCCTTCCCATGCCGGCCGGCCGATCCCAGCCGAGGTGGCCACCCTCCGAGCAGCGCTGACGGGCGGCGCGGACGGCGGCGTGGTTCGGAAGGCGGTTGGGGGGACTTCTCGGACCCGCACCGTGGGCAGGGACCCAAGCCCGGCGCCATCAATCCGCCCGGATCACCGCCGTCAGGCGGTTGCCGCCGCCGGGGCGCGGTTCGTGCGACAGGGCGTCGGTCATGCGGCGCAGCAGGACGAGGCCGAGGCCGCCGACGGGGGCGTCTTCCAGATGTTGCGGCAGGGGGCGCGCGGGGGCGGCGACGGGGTCGAAGTCGCGCGCGGCGTCCTCGAAGGTCAGGGTGAGGGCGGCGCCGTCGAGGCGGGCCTCGATCGCAAGCGGATGCGGCGACGTGTCGTCGAAGCCGTGCATGCCGATGTTCAGCACGACTTCTTCGGTCACGAGCGCGGCGCGGTCCTGCAGGCGCTGGGTGGCGCCCCGGGCCGTCAGCCAATCGGCCAGGCGCGCCTGAGCCGCAGCGAGGCCGGCGAGGCCGGTCTCGGCCTCCAGCCGCAGCGCGGCCGACATGGTTCAGCCGACGTGGGTTCAGGCCGCGAGGGCGGCGCGGGCGGAGGCCTCGTCGGAGGCGACAGGGACCAGGCTCTCCATGGAGATCGTCTCGAAGACTTCCTGCGCCTGGGGCTGCGCGCCGTAGATCACGATCTGCCGGCCGCGCCGCTGCGCGACGCGGGCCGCGGCGAGGAGGACGCGCAGGCCGAGCGAGGCGAGGAAGGTGACGCCGGACAGGTCGAGGAGGATGTCCTTGTCGGCCCCGGACACCGTCGCGGTGAAGGGAAGCTCGATCGCCGAAGCGCCGGCGGCATCCAGCCGGCCGGTCATGGCGATCCGCATGGTGTCCGCCCCGTCCTCCACGACCTCGAAGCGCATGGCGGCCCCTCCCTCGATCCGGGCGGACCATGATGGGCCCGCGCCGAGGCCGCAACGGTCCGGCCGCGGGACTTCACGGAACTGCAACAGAAGCGGGCGTCAGTCCGCCTGGCCGCGGAACTTGCGGCCGCCGGGGTAGGGCCAGTCGGGGTCGCGGAACTCCTGGATCTCGAGCATGTAGCCGACGGGGTCGTGGAAGAACGCCGAGTAGACGGTGCGGCCGCCGCTCATGTCCGGCGGGCCGTCGAAGGTGACGCCCTTGTCGAGCAGGTCGCGGTACATCGCCTCCACGTCCTCGCAGAGGAAGGTGAACATCACGCCCTGCGTCCCGCGCGGGCGGTGCGGCAGGTTGCAGACGCCAAGGAAGGACGTGCCGCTGACGCGGAAGATGCGGCAGACGCCCTGGTCCAGCACCTGCTCCAGCTCCAGCACGTCCCGGTAGAAGGCGGCGTGCGCCTCGAGGTCGTCAGAATAGAGGAAGGTGACGGATTGCTCGATGGGCGGTCGGGGCATGCGGGTTTCCGGTTGCGGGGGTGGCGCTGGTTGCCTTGGAGAGAGGGCTTTGCCCTTCCTCCAAACCTCCCACCCACCAGGAGGCTTGCCTCCTGGACCTCATTCTGTTGGGGGGATGCCCTTGGTGATAGGGTCCAAGGGACGACCCCCCTGGCGGATGGAGGTCGGGAGGAAGGCAGAGCCTTCCTCCAGGGCCACCCGACGCAGCCCCCTCAATCCGCGAGCCGCACTCCCGTCGCCCGGGCGATCTCGCCCCAGCGGGTGCTTTCGGCCGCGATGAAGCGGGTCATGGCGGCGGGGTCGAGGGGCTGGACCGCGAAGCCGGCGGCGGCGACACCGCGGCGGACGGTCTCGTCCGCGGCGGCCGCGGTGAAGGCGTTGCCGAGGCGGTCCACGACGGCGTCGGGCGTCGCGCGCGGGGCGAAGATGCCGTTCCAGAGTTGCAGGTTGAAGCCGGGGACACCGGACTGCTCGAAGGTCTTGACCTCCGGCAACAGCGGTTCGGGGCCGCTGACGGCGACGGGGAGGACCTTGCCTTCCCGGATAAGGGGCAGGGCGGAGCCGGTGGCGGCGGCCATGGCGTCGAGGCGGCCGGCGGCGATCTCCACGAGGGCCTGGGGCGCGCCGCGATAGGGGACGTGCTGTCCCTTCATCCCGGTCTGCTGCACGACACCAGCCATGAAGAGGTGCCCGCCGGAGCCCGCGCCGACGGAGCCGTAGTTGATCTCGTTCGCGCGCGCATAAGCGATGAGGGCCTGGAGGTCCGTCGGCAGGCCGGGGCGGACGACGAGGACCTGCTGCGTGAGGCCGAGGAAGGCGACGGGGCGGAAGTCGCGGTCGGGGTCGAAGGGCAGGCGGTCCGTCAGGTGCCGGTTGATGGAGATCGGGCCATTGCCGCCGACGAAGAGGGTGTTGCCGTCGGCGGTGCTGCGCGCGACCTGCTCGGCGGCCAGCAGCCCGCCGGCGCCGACGCGGTTGTCCACGACGACCGCCTGGTTCAGCGGACCGGCGATGGCCGCGGCGTAGAGGCGCGCGAGGGTGTCGGGCGTCGTGCCCGCGGGGAAGCCGACGACGAGGCGGAGCGGCGCGGCCTGGGCAACGGCACGGTGGGCGAGGGACGCCGCGGAGGCGGCGAAGGCGAGAAGGGCGCGGCGCGAGGGGCGCGGCATCGGGTTCCTCCCTGGAGTCCGTGGCGGGCCGGCGTGAGGCGGCGGGGTGCCCGACCGTGTCGGGGCGCACCCGCCGTCGTCGCCGATTCTCGGGGCAGCGTCACGGCGCCGTGCGATTCCGCGCGGCGGCGATCGGCTCCGCGCCGGTTTCGGGCTGACGGGCGTCAGCGTCAACGGGTCCAGGTCATCGTTCGAGGGGCACTCGCCGCCTCGGGTGGTCCGCCCCGCTCCGATCCGCAGCGACGCGGCGCGCTCGCGCGCCAGGGCCCCTGCGCGCCTGGACGCCTGCGCGCCAGGGCCCCTGCGCACCAGGACCCCTGCGCACCAGGGCAGGTCCCGGGCGGACGATGCTGCGGCGTAACCACGTGTTCGTCGGTTGCGCGGGGCGCGGGGTGCGGGACAGCGTGGCGCGCCGGGTATCGGAAAGGGTTGGGCATGGTGGCGTTCCTCCGCGTCGTGGCGCTCGCGATCGGGCTGTTGCCGGTCCTCGGAGTGCAGGGGGCGCGGGCGGAGTACGCCAACCTGTTCGTCTTCGGGGACAGCCTGTCCGATCAGGGCAACCTGCGGACGCTCTCGGGCGGGCTCATCCCGGCGGCGCCGACCTACCCGGTCGGGACGTTCAGCAACGGGCCGACCTGGGCGGGCTACCTGTCCCAGTCGCTCGGGCTCGGCCCCGCGCGGCCGTCACTCCTCGGCGGGACGGATTACGCCTACGGGCTGGCGCGCACGGATTCGACCGCGCCGGGCTTCGGGCTGCCGGCCTTCCTCAACCTGCCGGGACAGGTGACGAGCTTCATCGACGGGCCGTCGAGCGCCGCGGGCGCGCTCTTCGCGGTCTGGGCGGGGGCGAACAACATGCTCCAGGCCCTCGCGGCGGCGCCGGGGCAGGCGGATCCGGCGGTCTTCCTCGCGACCGAGGCGCAGGCGGCGGCGGCGAACCTCCTCACCCAGCTCGAGCGGCTGCGGGCGGACGGCGCGGAGGACTTCCTCGTGCTGAACCTGCCGGATCTCGGCCGCACGCCGCGCCTCAACACGGAGCCGCAAACGGCCGCGGCGGGCCGGGCGGCGGCGCAGGCGTACAACGCCGCGCTCGCCGCGGGGCTCGCGGGCTTCGACGCGCAGCCCGGCGTGGAGGTGCGGCAGCTCGACGTCTTCGGGCTGTTCGACCGGGTCTTCGCGTCGCCGGCCAGTTTCGGCTTCACGGACGTCACGACGTCCTGCGTCACGGGGCCGACGCCCGCGATCTACGTGGACCCCGCCGCGGCGACGATCGGCTGCACGCCGGGCCAAGCCGCGGCGACGCTGTTCTGGGACCCCATCCACCCGACGACGGCGGCGCACCAGCAGATCGCGATCGCCGCGGCGGCGCTGGTGACGGTCCCGGAGCCCGGCACGCTCGGCCTCGTGCTGGTCGGCGTCGCGGTACTCGTCGCCGTGCGGCGCTGGGCCTGATCCTTTCGGTGTTGCGCGGGCTGTCCCGGGTGGAGGGCTTTGCCCTCCTCCCGGACCCACCACCCAGACCCACCACCCACCAGGGGGCGACGGCCCCCTGGACCGCATTCCGTGAGAGCGATGCCCCGGTTTGGGAGGTGGTCCGCAGGCGCGCTTGCGCCGCGTGGGGACCACCTCCCAAACCGGGGCGTCTACACAAAGGGGGTCCAGGGGACGCGTCCCCTGGCGGATGGAGGTCCGGAGGAAGGCAGCGCCTTCGTCCGGGGCCAAGCAGCGCAACGCAGCGAGGACCGAGCCCGACGCGACGAGCCGCTACGCCGCGCGGGGCAGGCGCAGGCCCATCAGTTCCGGGGCGCCAATCAGAGCGGCGAGGCGGTCTTCGGGCCAGTCGTCCGTGCCGTCGGGACGGCGGGGGAGGACCATCCAGCGCCAATCCGCGGTGCTGTCCACGACGCGGAGGCGCATGCCGTCGGGCAGGGTGGTGCCCCATTCGGCCATGACGCCGCGCGGGTCGGAGACGGCGCGGGCGCGGTAGGCGGCGGACTTGTACCATCCGGGCGGGTAGCCGAGCACGGCGCGCGGATAGCAGGAGCAGAGGGTGCAGACGACGAGGTGGTGCACATCCTCCGTATCCGCGAGCACGCCGAGGGGGAGGACGCCGCGCATGTCGAGGCCCATGACGGTCGCGGCGGCGTGGCCGTCGCGCAGCATGAGGTCGCGGTAGGCGGGGTCGGTCCAGGCGCGCGCGACCATGGCGGCGCCGATGGCCGGGGAGCCCTTCTCGGCGCGGGTCTGCTGATCGGCGATCTGCGCGGGGGTGAGGACGCCGCGGCCGATCAGCGCGGCCTCGAAGCGGTCGAGGAGCGCGAGGCTCTCGGGGCGCGGGTCGTGGCTCATGCGTCCTCCTGCCCCGGCGTGAGCCAGGTTTCGTAGAGTTCGACGAGGAGTTCGTCGTCGCCTTGCCCCGGGAAGGCGGCGGCGCGCGGAAAGGCGACGTGATAGAGGACGACGCGCGGGGCGGGGCGGGCGAAGGCGAGGTCGGAGGGGTCGGGATAGGCGCCGAGGGTGGCGGCGACGCGCCCGACGCGGCCGCGCAGGTAGTGTGGCGTGCGGACATGGGCGGGGCCGCGGGCTTCCGGCCAGTCGTCGCGGACCCGGACGGCATCGCCCGGGGCGAAGCGCGGTGCAGGGGTTCCGGGGATCGCAGGCTTCGGCGCGTCGCCGCCGGCGACGGCGCGGGGCGCGACGTTGCCTGCGGGGCCCGTCACGGGGCGCCCCCGGGCGACAGGTCGGCGGCGGGGATGATGCCCTTTTCGACCATCACGCCGGAGATCGCGCGGAGCCAGCGCTCGTAATAGGTCAGCGCGTGGTACTCCTCCTCCGGGATGGATTCGATGCCGCGGCGCATCTCGTCCACCGTCATCAGGCCGGCGGCGCCGAGGGCGAGGCGGATGGCGTCCACGCGCTTGCCGAAGGCGTCGTTCGGCGCGTCGTCCTCGATGTCCACGGCGGTGCAGACGAAGCGGGGGTGGCCGCCGAGGTCGTGATGGGACGCGCGGGGATCGCGTTCGCGCGTCGCATCGCGCGGTGGGGCGTCACGCGTCGCATCGCGCGGTGGGGCGTCACGCGTCGCATCGCGCGGTGGGGCGCCGCTCGTCGTGTCGCGCGGTGGGGCGTCGCGGATCGTGTCGTCGGTCACGACTTCACCTCCTCCTCCGGCAGGACGCCGAACATCTCGGAGCGGCGCATCCAGCCGCGGTGGTCGCCGACCTGCACCTCGCACCATTCGACACCCTGGGCGCAGTTCCGGATGCGGCCGATGACGCCGCCGCGCAGGCGTGCCACGGCGTTGGCGTTTTCCTCGGCGCGGCGGCGGAGGACGCGTTCCTCGCCCTGCACGACGAAGTTGCGGCGGCCCGTCAGGTTGGACTGGTGGACCCAGCCTTCGGTGCCGTCCACGTCGCGGATGCGGCGCCACAGCTCGAACTCCCGCACGATCTGCACAGGCAGGTCCTTGCGCTGGTAGGTCCATTCGATCGGGAAGCGCGTCCCCGGGCCCGTGCGCATGTTCACCTCGTCGGCCCGGAGGGCGGCGAAGCGTGGCAGGGGCAGGCCGGTGACCTGGCCGATGGGCGGAGGCGGCGGCTCGGGCGGGGGCGCCGGGGCGGCGGCGGCCGCGGCGGCAGCGGCCGCGGCACCGGCGGCAGCCCCGCCGGCGGCGGCGGTGCGGCCGCGGCGGTTGGCCTGGTTGCCCCGGTTCGCCTGATTGCCGGCGCCCTGGCGCGGGCGGTTCTGGCCGGCGGCCTGACCCGCAGGCCGCCGCGGCTGGTCGGCGCGCTGGCCAGGCCCGGGTGCATCGGCGCGGGCCGCGGGCGCGGGCGCCGGGGTTGCAGGCGCGTTGCGCGGCACGGGCGGCGGCAGGGTCTGGGCGATCGCCGGCAGCGCCCCGCCCCACAGGAGCGGGGCGCACAGCGTCAGGAGTATCGGAAGCACGTGCCGCATCGGGCGCATCACGCGGCAGCACGCGGGCGCGGTCAAGCGGTTCGGAGGGATTCACAGGGACACCACGCTGCCGTCGCCGACGGCTTCCAGAAAGGTCACGACGCCCGCCACCTCGACCCCGTGCTCGAGCGCGGACGGCGCGATCGCCTCGGCGCGGAGGCCGGCGTCGCAGGCGATGCGGCGGATGCCGAGATCGGCGGCGGCCTCCCGCAGGGTCGCGATGCCCGCGACGCCGCGGGTGGCGAGCAGCGCCTCCCGCGGGTCCGTCAACAGGGGGGCGTCGGCGCGGAACAGGGCGAGGCCGGCATTCGTCGCGAAGAGCACGACGGACCGCCCAACCGCCGCGGCGCCGGTCGCGAGCACGAGGGCGTAGTGCGCGGGCTCATGCCCGGCGGAGCGGAGCAGGATGCCGAGGGTCCGGGCGGGCATGGCGCGTCATGCCCCGGCGCGCGGGCCGGGTCCACCGCGGCGGCGGCCCCTGCCCGGGTCCGTTGGGGCATGAGGCCGGGCCGCATCGGTCCTGGGCCGTTGGTTCCCGTGCGGCGAGGTTGTCCGGCGGCGGGGTGATGACGCCTGACGATGAGGGGCGCACGCGTCCCCTGAACCGAGGGCGGCCTGAGCGTCATGCGCCGGTTGGCCCGGCGTCCGGTGCAGCGGCCCGGGGCGGCCCGGTGGATGCGGCGTCGGGCATGGCCCCGGCGGGCTGGCGATGTGGGAAGCGAAGCATTCGCACGGGGCCGGCGCTGTAAAGGTACCCTGTGTCAGCCGGGTTGCGACGTCGGGCATGGCCGCCGGCGGCCTGGCGATCCGCGTAGGGGCGCGTTCGGGTGGGGGCGGGAAATGGGGGTCACACGGCGTCGGCGGGGTGGCGCCCGCCTACCGCGCCCGCCGGCAGGTCACCCGCGTGGGTGCCGCGCTCCGCGCCGCCCGGGGCCGCAGGCTCAGGGCCGGCACCAGCCCCGGGCCGCAGAGCCCGCGCACCACGCCGGCCGGCAGGGTGACCGCACCGCCGCGGCCCCCACCCGGCGCCCAGCTGCGCCAGGGCCACGCGGCGGGAATAGGGCACGCCGCGCGCCTCCTCGGCGGAGTGGTACCGCGCGACGGCGGTGCCCCATTCCCCCGTCTGCGCCCGGAGCGAGAGCAGGAAGCGGGCGGCGTAGCGGACGTTCGTCGGCGGGTCGAAGGCAGCGTCCAGGTCGGGGAAAGCGTCGGGGTGGTGGAACAGGTTCACCTGCATACAGCCGACATCCACCGACCGCGTCCCGGCGGCGAGCAGGGCGGCGACGGCGGCCACGGCCTCGGCCTTCGTGGCGGCGAACCGGCCTTCCCCCGCCACGTTCCAGGTCCAGGGCCAGGGGACCGGCCGCCCGGTCGCCGGGTCCGCCCGGCCGCTCTCCACGATCGCGACAGCACCGAGCAGCCCAGCCGGGACGCCCGACCCGGGCTCGACGGCGGCGATCGCGCGGCGGCATGCCTCCGCCTCCTGCGCCCGCGCCGCAACGGGAATCAGGAGCGCGAGGGAGAGGAGGAGGGGCCGGAACCGACCGGTCATGCCGCGGATGCACGCCCTCCGCGCCCCTGGGTCAACCCGCGCCGCCCGCCCTGTGCCGAACGTGATGCGGCGTTCCCTCGCCGGCCCCGCTTCCCGTCGCCGCCGCGCGGGGGCACAAAGGGATGGTGACCTGGAGCATCCTAGCGCGCGACCCCGCCACCGGTGAGCTGGGCGTCGCCGTGACCACGAAGTTCTTCGCCGTCGGCGCGCTCTGCCCGCGGGTGGAGGCGGGCGTCGGCGCGGTCGCGACGCAGGCGCTCGTCAACCCGATGCTGGCCCCCGCGTGCTGGACCGGCTGCGCGCGGGGGACGGGCCGGAAGAGGTCGTTGCCGGGGTCATCGCGGCCGATCCCGGCGGAGCGGCACGACAGTTGCACGCGCTGTCGGCCGACGGGCGCTCCGCCCGTCACACGGGGGCGAACTGCGTGGACTGGGCCGGGCACGTTGCGGGGACCGATGTCTCGGTCGCCGGCAACATGCTCGCCGGTCCGCGCGTGGTGGAGGCGACGCTGGAATCCTTCCTCGGCAGCACGGGGCGGCCGCTGGCCGAGCGGTTGATCGCGGCCCTCGACGCCGGACAGGCCGCTGGCGGCGACAAGCGGGGCAAGCAGTCGGCCGCGCTGGTCATCGCCAGCCACGACCCCTATCCCGACCTCGATCTGCGCGTGGACGACCATCCGGAGCCGCTGGAGGAGCTACGGCGCCTCTACGGCGTGGCGCGGGGCCATTTCGTGCACTTCCGGCGCCACATGGCCGGGGCCGACCATCCCGGCGTCTTCGACCGGGCCGTGATGAACGCCCTCGTCGCGAAGGGCATGGAAAACGCGGCGCGCGAGGGCGGCGGCGGGTGACCCCGCCGGCCCTCGATGTCCGGGACCTGTCCGTCACCTTCGCCACCGAGCGCGGGGCGTTGCGGGTGCTGGACGGCGTGTCCTTCTCGCTCACCGCGGGCAAGACCGTCGCGCTGGTCGGCGAGAGCGGGTGCGGCAAGTCCGTCGCCTCGCTCGCCGTCATGGGGCTGCTGCCGGGCAACGCGGCGATCGGCGGCGCAATCCGGCTGGAGGGGCGCGAGATCGCGGAACTGCCGCCCGAGCCGCGGCGCGCGTTGCGCGGCCGCGAGCTCGCGATGATCTTTCAGGAGCCGATGACCTCCTCAATCCCGCCTTCACCGCGGGGGAACAGGTCGCGGAAGCGCTGCGGCTGCACCGCGGCCTCGACCGCGCGGCGGCGATGCGGGAAGCGGTCGCGATGCTCGACGCCGTGCGGATTCCCGAGGCCGCGCGGCGGGCGCGGCAGTACCCGCACCAATTGTCGGGCGGCATGCGGCAGCGCGTGATGATCGCGATGGCGATCGCCTGCCGCCCCCGCGTCCTCATCGCCGACGAGCCGACGACGGCGCTGGACGTGACGGTGCAGGCGCAAATCCTGTCCCTGCTGGACGATCTGCGGCGGGAGACGGGGACCGCGGTCCTGCTGGTCACGCACGACCTCGGCGTCGTCGCCGACCATGCGGACGAGGTCGTCGTGATGTATGCGGGGCGCGTGGCCGAGACCGGACCCACGGCGCAGGTCCTGGCGACGCCGCAGCACCCCTACACGATCGGGCTGCTCGGCGCGGCGCCGCGGCTGGACGGGCCGCGCGGCGGGCGGCTGGCGACCGTGGAGGGCACGGTGCCCGACCTGGCGAATCCGCCGGAGGGCTGCCGCTTCAAGGCGCGCTGCCCCTTCCGCATCCCCGTCTGCGACACCGTGCCGCCCCTGCGCGCGATCGTGCCGGGGCAAGCCGCGTCCTGCCACCGCGCGCCGCTCGACGCGCTGCTGGAGGCGGCGTGAGCGCGCTGCTCGAACTCGAGGGCGTGACGCGGCACTTCCCGGTGCGCGACGCGATGGGGCGCCGCCGCGGCGCGGTCCGCGCGGTGGACGGCGTCTCCCTGCATGTCGGGGAAGGCGAGGTCCTCGCCGTAGTCGGTGAGTCCGGCTGCGGGAAGTCCACGCTGGGGCGCGTGGCGCTGCGGCTGGAGGAAGCGGATTCGGGGACCGTCCGCTTCGCGGGCGAGGATTTGCGGGGCCTGTCGCCGGCGGCGCTGCGCGCGCGACGCCGCGACATGGCGATGATCTTCCAGGATCCCTATGCCAGCCTGGACCCGCGCATGACCGTCGGCGCGGCGGTCGCGGAACCGCTGCGCCTGCACGGCATCGTCCCCCGCGCCGGCGAACGCGCACGCGTGGCGGACCTGCTGGCGCGCGTCGGCCTCCGGCCGGAACACGCGGAGCGCTGGCCGCACGAGTTCTCCGGCGGGCAGCGGCAGCGCATCGCGATCGCCCGCGCGCTGGCGAGCGGCCCGCGGCTGATCGTGGGGGACGAGCCGGTCAGCGCGCTCGACGTCTCGGTGCAGGCGCAGGTCATCAACCTGCTGCAGGACCTCATCCGGGAGTTGCGGCTGGCCTTCATCCTCATCAGCCACGACCTCGCGGTGGTGCGGCACGTCGCGGACCGGGTGGTCGTGATGTACCTGGGGCGCGTGGTGGAGGAAGGGGCGACGGACGCGATCTTCGGCAACCCCCGTCACCCCTACACGCGGGCGCTCCTGGCCTCGATCCCCGGCGCGGGCGGCGCGGCCGCGGTGCGCGGCGACCTGCCGAGCCCGATCAACCCGCCCCCGGGTGCCGCTTCCACGCGCGCTGCCCCTACGCGCAGGCCATCTGCTCGCAGGACGACCCGCCGCTCGTCGCGGGCGCCACGGCGGACGACCCCGCGCATCGCGCGGCCTGTCACTTCCAGGATACGCTGCCGCCCGCCACCCCGCCCGCGGACCATCGCGGCGGGGGCGAGCGCCTGGCCCGCCTGCAAGCCTTCTTTAGCCGAACCGTCACGGGAGATGCCGCATGAAGCGCCGCCTCGCTCTCATCCTCGCCGCCCTGGCCGGGCTTGCCGCTATGCCGGCCGTCGCCCAGCAGGCCGGGGGCAACCTGCGGATCGGGCTGCGCGAGGATCCCGACATCCTCGACCCCACCCTGGCCCGCACCTTCGTCGGCCGCATCGTCTTCGCCAGCCTCTGCGACAAGCTGTTCGACATCAACGAGCGGCTGGAGATCGTGCCGCAGCTCGCGACGGGCTACCGGTGGGAGGACCCGACGACGCTGATCATCACGCTCCGCGAGGGCGTGCGCTTCCATGACGGGGAGGTGATGGACGCGGAGGCCGTGCGCTACTCGCTCAACCGGCACCTGACGCTCCAGGGATCGTTCCGCCGCGGCGAGATCAACTCGATGGAATCGGTCGAGGTCGTGGACCCGCGGACCGTGCGCATCAAGCTCCGCGCGCCCTTCGCGCCCTTCGTGTCGCAGCTGACGGACCGCGCGGGGATGATCGTCTCGCCCAAGGCCGCCGAGGCGGCGGGCCGCAACTTCGGCACGCGCCCCGTCTGCGCCGGCCCGTTCCGCTTCGTCGAGCGCGTGGCGCAGGACCGCATCGTCGTCGAGCGCTTCCCGGATTACTGGGACGCCGGCCGCATCCACCTGAACCGCATCACCTACCTGCCGATCACCGACACGACGGCGCGGCTGGCGAACCTGCAATCCGGCGCACTGGAGATGATCGAGGTCACCTCCCCGTCCGACGTGCCGGCGATCCGCCGCGACCGCCGCCTGCGGCTGTCGGAGGTGGATGAGCTGGGCTACCAGTCCATCACCATCAACCTCGGCAACGGCGCGCGGGCGCAGACGCCGATGGGGCAGAACCCGCGGGTGCGGGAGGCCTTCGAGCTGGCCATCGACCGCACCGCGCTGAACCAGGTGGTCTATGAGGGCCTCTACGCGCCGACGGCGCAGGCCGTGCCCCCGTCGTCGCCCTACCATGTCCGCGCGCTGACGCCGGAGCCGCGCAACGTCGAACGCGCCCGCGCCCTGCTGCGCGAGGCCGGGGTGCGCACGCCGCTCGCGGTGGAGATGACCGTCGCCAACAACCCGGAAGCCCGGCAGGTCGCCGAGGTCATCCAGGCCATGGTGCGCGAGGCCGGCTTCGACCTCCGCATCAACGCGATGGAGTTCGCCTCCTCCCTCCAGGCCGCGGAGCGCGGGGAGTTCGAGACCTACTACCTCGCCTGGTCCGGCCGGGCCGATCCGGACGGGAACATCTGGACGTTCGTGCATTCCCGCGGACCGCAGAACGACGGCCGCTACTCGAACCCCGAGGTGGACCGGCTGCTGGACGCGGCGCGGGCCGAGACGGATGTTGAGAAGCGCCGGGACCTGTACGCGCAGATGTGGCAGATCGCGCTGCGGCAGGACCGCCACCGCATCTACCTGTGGCACCGCAAGAACATCTTCGCCCACACCGCGCGGCTGGAGGGTTTCCGCGCGATCTCCGACGGCATGATCCGCGTACAGGACCTCAGGCTGCGCTGACGTCATGTGGGGCTGGCTGCTGCGGCGCCTGGGGCAGGTCATCCCCACGCTGCTGATCCTCTCGATCCTCATCTTCGCGCTGCAGCAGCTCATGCCCGGCGACCCCGCCCTCATCCTCGCGGGGGAGGAGCGGGGGGACGCGCGCGTGCTGGCGGAGATCCGGGCGGAACTCCTGCTCGACCGGTCCCTGCCGGAACAGTACCTGCACTGGCTCTGGCGCCTGCTGCACGGCGATCTCGGCTTCTCCTGGCGCATCCGCCTGCCGGTCGGCGAGCTGATCCTGGAGAAGCTTCCGGTCACCCTCCAGCTCGGCCTCATGGCCTTCGTCATCGCCGTCATCATCGGCGTGCCGGCGGGGATCGTCTCCGCGGCCTACCGCGACCGGCCGCTGGACTGGGTGGCGAATGCGGTGTCGCTCGCCGGGATCTCCACCCCGAACTTCTGGCTGGGGATCATGATGATCCTGCTGTTCTCGGTGGAACTGGGCTGGCTGCCGCCGTCGGGCTACGTGCCGCTGACGGAGGACTGGCGGCAGTCCCTCCTGACGACGATCATGCCGGCCTTCGTGCTGGGCAGCGGCATCGCCGGCGTGCTGATGCGCCACACCCGCGCCGCCATGATCGGCGCGCTGTCGCAGGACTACGTCCGCACCGCCCGCGCGAAGGGCCTGAAGGAGCGGGTCGTGGTCGCGAAGCACGCCCTGCGCAATGCCCTCATCCCCGTCGTCACCCTCGGCACGATCGAGTTGGGCCGGCTGCTGGCCGGCGCGGTGCTGACGGAGCAGATCTTCACCATCCCCGGCTTCGGCAAGCTGATCGTGGATGCGGTGTTCAACCGGGACTACCCGGTCGTTCAGGGCGTGGTGGTCGTCACCGCGCTGATCTACGTCGCGCTCTCCCTTATCGGCGACCTGCTCTACATGGCCGTCAACCCGCGGCTGCGCGTGGCATGAGCGCCAGCCAAGCCCCGCGCGCCGTCGGCGCGACCGTCGTCACCACTACCGTCCCGAAGCCGGACAGCCCGGCCCGGCGCGCGCTGCGGCGCTTCCTCCGCCACCGGCTCGCGGTGTTCGGGCTGGTGGTCGTCGTGCTCTTCGTCCTTGCCGCGCTCCTCGCGCCGTGGATCGCGCCCTACGACCCCACGGCGACGTCCTGGTCCCGCATCCGCAAGCCACCCTCGGCCGATTTCTGGTTCGGCACGGACGAGAACGGGCGCGACGTGTTTTCCCGCGTCCTCTGGGGCGCGCGGGCGTCGCTCGCGGCCGGGGCGGTGTCCGTGACGGCCGCGGCCCTCGCGGGCATCCCCGTCGGGCTGGTCGCGGGTCTCGCGGGCGGCTGGGTGGACACGATCATCTCCCGCATCACCGACGCGATGCTGTCCGTGCCCTTCCTCATCCTCGCGATCGCGCTTGCCGCCTTCCTCGGGTCGGCGCTCGAGAACGCGATGCTCGCCATCGCCATCTCCGCGACGCCCATCTTCGTCCGCCTCGCCCGCGGCTTGGCGATGGAGGCGAAGGCGACCGAGTGGTTCGAGGCGTCGCGCGCCCTCGGCAACCCGCCCTGGCGCAACGCCGTCGTCCACGTGCTGCCGAACATCGTCCCGCCGCTGCTGGTGCAGGGGACCCTCGCGATCGCGGAGGCCATCATCGCGGAGGCCTCGCTCTCGTTCCTCGGCCTGGGGCAGCAGCCGCCGCAGCCCTCCTGGGGGTCCATGCTGAACGCGGCGCAGCGCTTCCTGTCCCAGGCGCCGTGGATGGCCATCTATCCGGGCGTCGCGATCTTCCTCGCGGTCCTCGCCTTCAACCTGTTGGGGGACGGGCTACGGGACGCGCTGGACCCGCGGTCGCGCGGGCGATGAGGGCGGGCTGACGGGGCCGGCTGACGGGGCGGGCGTTCCGCGGCACGCTCCGGCACGCCCCATGCCCGATTCACCCTCCCTCCTCGCGCGGCAGATCGCGCGGCTGCACCGGCTGCCGCGTACGGCGCCCCTGATCGTCACGGTCTGGGGCGACGCTGTGGTGCCGCGCGGCGGCTCCCTCTGGCTCGGGACGCTGGAGCGGATCATGGCGCCCTTCGGCGTCAACCCGGGCGGGTTACGCACGGCCATGTCGCGCCTGGTCGAGGATGGCTGGCTCGAACGCTCCCGCCAGGGACGCCTGTCCTTTTACCGGCTGGGGCCGCGGGGCGAGGAGTTCGCCGCGGCCGACCGCCACATCTATGCGCCGGAGGAACGGCCCTGGGACGGCCGCTTCCGCCTCGTCCTCGGCCCGGCTGACGGGGCGCGGGCGGCGCTGCTCGGGGCGGGGTGGGGCACGGTCGGACCGGACCTCCTGGTCGGGCTCTCGGCGGCGTCGGAAGGTTCGGAGGCGGAGAGCGGGCTGCGGATCGAACTGGACTCGGCGGCCGTCCAGTTGCGCGCCGTCGGCCGCGCGGCGGATGCGCGGGCGCTTGCCAACCGCGCCTGGGCGCTGGAGGCGGTCGCCGCGCGCTACGCCCGCTTCGCCGCGGCCTTCGCGCCACTGGACGGGGCGGAACCCCCGCCGGAGGAGGCGCTGCCGCTCCGCATCCTCCTCATCCACGAGTTCCGCCGCGTGGCCCTGCGCGACCCGAACCTGCCGGCGGCGCTGTTGCCCGAGCCATGGCCGGGCGCCGAGGCCCGCGCCCTCGCCGCGCGCCTCTACCGCGCTCTGCTGCCGGCTTCCGAGGCCTGGCTGGCTGCGGAGGGTCGGGCGGAGGCCGGGTCGCTGCCGCCGCCGGGCCGTGCCCTGGCTGGACGTTTCGCCGCGGCCTGACGCGTTACAGAATTATCTTGAAGGTCCGGCGTTCTGTGACATATCTTCGGATGCAGGAGGACCGCGCCCATGTACACGCAGGCCCTGAACCAGAAGGACGCCACCGCCCCGAAGGTGGCCGAGGATCCCGCGCTGGTGGAGCGCTTCGAGGCGCGCGTCGCCTCCGAGGACAAGATCGAGCCGAACGACTGGATGCCGGAGGCCTATCGCCGCACCCTCATCCGCCAGATCAGCCAGCACGCGCATTCCGAGATCATCGGCATGCAGCCCGAGGGCAACTGGATCACCCGCGCGCCGTCGCTGCGCCGCAAGGCCGCGCTGCTGGCGAAGGTGCAGGATGAGGGCGGGCACGGGCTTTACCTGTACGCCGCGGCGGAGACGCTCGGCGTGACGCGGGAAGAGTTGTTCGAGGGGCTGATCACCGGCCGGGCGAAGTACAGCAGCATCTTCAACTACCCGACGCTCACCTGGGCCGACATCGGCGCGATCGGCTGGCTCGTGGACGGGGCGGCAATCATGAACCAGATCCCGCTCTGCCGAACGTCCTACGGCCCCTACGCCCGCGCCATGGTCCGCGTCTGCAAGGAGGAATCCTTCCACCAGCGCCAGGGCTACGAGATCATGCTGACGCTCTCGCGCGGGTCAGCGGAGCAGAAAGCGATGGCGCAGGACGCGCTCAACCGCTGGTGGTGGCCAAGCCTGATGATGTTCGGCCCGCCCGACGCGGAATCGCAGCACACCGAGCAGGCCATGCGCTGGAAGATCAAGCGCTTCACGAACGACGAACTGCGCCAGCAGTTCGTGGACGCCACGGTGCCGCAGGGCCACTTCCTCGGCCTGACCTTCCCCGATCCGGAACTGCGCTTCGATGAGGCGAGCGGCCATTGGCGCTTCGGCGAGATCGACTGGGAGGAGTTCCGTCAGGTCCTCGCCGGCAACGGCCCGTGCAACCGGCAGCGGCTGGCGACCCGCCGCGCCGCCCACGAAGCGGGTGCCTGGGTGCGGGAGGCCGCGCTGGCGCATGCCGCGAAGCGCCGCGTCCGCAAGGCGGCTTCGGCGATGAAGGCCGCCGCCGAATGACCGAAGCGCCGATGCCCCTCTGGGAGGTCTTCATCCGCGCGCGCTCCGGCATGTCCCACCGTCACGCCGGCTCCGTGCACGCGCCCGATGCGGAGATGGCGCTGCAGGCCGCGCGCGACACCTACACGCGCCGCGGGGAAGGCCTGTCCATTTGGGTGGTGCCGAGTGCCGCCATCGTCGCCAGCGATCCGGCCGACAAGGACGCGCTCTTCGAGCCCACCGCGAGCAAGGCCTACCGCCACCCCACCTTCTACGAGGTGCCGGACGAAGTGGGGCACATGTGACCGCGATCACGGTTGCCGAGACGCCGGTGCTCCTTCACGCGCTGCGGCTCGCGGACGGCGCGCTGGTGCACGGCCACCGTCTGTCGGAATGGACGGGCAAGGCGCCGACGTTGGAGGAGGAACTGGCGCTGGCCAACGTCGCGCTGGACTATATCGGCCAGGCCCGCGCCTTCTACGCGCACGCCGCGGAACTGGAAGGGCGCGGGAGGACGGAGGACGACCTCGCCTACCTGCGCGACGCGCCGCAGTACCGGAACCCGCTGCTGGTCGAACTGCCGAACGGCGACTTCGCCTTTTCCATGCTCCGGCTGCTGTTCCACGCGGCCTTCCTGCACCCTTTCTGGCGCGCCCAGGCCGCCTGCGCCGAGCCGACGCTGGCTGCCATCGCCGCGAAGGCGGAGAAGGAAGCGGCCTATCACCTGCGTCACGCCGGGGAATGGTGCATCCGCCTCGGCGACGGGACCGACGAATCGCGCCGCCGGATGCTCGCGGCGCTCGACGAGCTCTGGCCCTACACCGGCGAACTGTTCGAGACGGACGAGGCCGACCGCGACCTGATCGCCCGTGGCCTCGCGCCCGATCCCGCCGCCATCCGCCCGGACTGGGACGCGACGATCGCGCGCGTCTTCGACGAGGCCGCCCTGCCCCTGCCGAAGCCCGGCGCCTGGATGCAGCGCGGCGGCCGGAGCGGCGCGCACACCGAACATCTGGGACACATGCTCGCGGTCATGCAGCACCTGCAGCGGGCCTATCCCGGGGCGACGTGGTGAGCGCCGGCGGGACCGTCGTGCCCTTCCCGTCGCGCGCCGCGCCTGCGCCGACGACCCACGAGGACGCGCACGCGCCCGTGCCGCTGGACCGCGAACGCCTGCGCCGCCGTACCTGGGACGCAGCCGCGACGGTGCCCGATCCGGAAATTCCCGCGATCAGCATCGCCGACCTCGGCGTCCTCCGCGACGCCCGCGTCCGCGATGACGGCGGCGTCGAGGTGGACATCACGCCGACCTATTCCGGCTGTCCCGCGATGGACATGATCGCGGTGAACGTCGAGGTCGCGCTGCGCGAGGCCGGGCTGCCCGATCCACGCGTGAACCTCGTCCTCTCACCGGCCTGGACGACGGACTGGATGACCGATGCGGGGCGCGCGGCCCTGCACGCCTACGGTATCGCCCCGCCCGCCAAGGCCGCCTCCCGCCGCGTCCTTTTTGGCATGGACGATGACGTCGGCTGTCCCCGCTGCGGCAGCGCGGAGACGGACAAGATTTCCGAGTTCGGCTCCACGTCCTGCAAGTCGCTCTGGCGCTGTATGGCCTGCCGGGAGCCCTTCGACCACTTCAAGTGCCTGTAGGGGCCGGGATGAACGCCGTCTCCACGCGCTTCCACCCGCTGCTCGTGACCGAGGTCCGGCGGGAGACGCCCGATGCGGTTTCCGTTGCGCTGAAGCCGCCGCCGCATGCGGATTTCGGCTTCACGCCGGGGCAGTACCTCACTTTCCGCCGCGTCGTAGGGGGCGAAGAGATCCGCCGCTCCTACTCGATCTGCGCCGGGCTGGATGACGGCGAGCTCCGCGTCGGCATCAAGCGCGTCCCCGGCGGTGCCTTCTCCGCATGGGCCAACGCGGACCTGCGCGCCGGCGACGTGCTGGACGCGATGCCGCCGGAGGGGCGTTTCGGCTTGGTGCCCGACGCCGCCACGCCACCGCGCACGGTGGTCGGCGTGGCGGCGGGCAGCGGGATCACGCCGGTCCTGTCGATCGCGGCATCGCTGCTGTCGCGAGAGCCGCGGTCCCGCTTCGTCCTCCTCTTCGGCAACCGCGGCGCGGAGGACGTGATGTTCCGCACCGCGCTGGAGGACCTGAAGGACCGGCACCTGTCGCGGCTTTCCGTCGTGCATGTGCTGTCGCGGGAGAAGCACGAACTCGCCGCGCTGTATGGCCGCCTGGATGCGGCGCGGATCGCCTCGCTTCTCCCCGGCCTCGTCCGTCGCGGCGAGGTCAGCGACGCCTTCCTCTGCGGGCCCGCGGGGCTGCCGGAGGCGGCGACGGAGGCCCTGACCACCTTCGGCCTCGATCCCGCCCGCATCCATGTGGAGCGCTTCGCCGGGGGTTCGCCCGCCGCGCCGCGCGCGCCCGTCGCGCCGGAAGCCACGCCCGTCGCGACGCTGGAGGTCACGGCGGAGGGGGTCACCCGCATTCTTCCGATGGCCGAGGGGGAGACGATCCTGGAAGCCGGCCTCCGCGCCGGCCTCGACCTGCCCTGGTCCTGCCGGGGCGGCATGTGCTGCACCTGCCGCGCCAGGCTGACCGAGGGCGAGGCGGCGATGGACCTGAACTATTCGCTCCAGCCCTGGGAGATGGAGGCGGGTTTCGTCCTGACCTGCCAGTCGCGGCCACGGACCGCGCGCGTCGCGGTGGATTACGACGCGGCGTAGCGGTTCGCGCCGAGACCGATGGCGAGAGGGGCCTCGGGGCGGGCCATGCCCTCCCCGGCCCCGCGCCTGCGACGAAACCGACCCCGGAGCCGCGATCGGGGGTGAGGTGCCCGGCGCTGCCGACGGGGCGTGCCGAAGGGGAGAAGTTGCCCGGCGAGTGACAGCCTGGGAGAGGGCAGAGCCTTCCCCCAGCGCCGCCCTGCCTTACCCCTGAGCGTCCGGCGACAGCACCATGCACTGCCCGCGCACGCGGGAGCACGCGGCCTGCGCCGCGTCCCGGGTCAGTCCGGTGACGCGGGCACGGAAGAGGGTCCCGCGGCCCTGCGACACGGCCGTGACCATCGCGCGGCCGTTGCCGGCGCCGGCGCGGGCGGTGCCGGCCGCGTCGCGCGCCAGATTCTCGGACGCGAAGGCGCCGACCTGGATCGCCCAGTTTCCGGCGGAAGGCGTCGCGGCGGCCGTCGTGCGGACGCCCGGCGGCAGCGGGCTCGCATTGGCCTGCGGGAAGAAGGAGAAGCCGCGCGGCGAGGGGGCCGGCGCGACGGCGGCCAGCGCCTGCGGCCGGGGCGGCATGAAGGGGGAGCGCGGCGCCTCGGCGAAGCCGCGGGGCGGGGCTTCCGGCGGGTTCGGGATGGGGTCCATCCGCGTCACCTCGGGCTCCGGCGGGTTCGGGATCGGCGCCATCGCGACGACGTTCGGCCCGAGCGAGGCCACGGCCGTCCGTGCCGGGGGAGCCTCCGGCGGGTTCGGAATCGGCTCCATCCGGGCGACGACGTTGACGGGTTGCGAGGGCTGAACCTGTGCCATCGCCAGCCGCTCGGCGACGCGCTGCTCCCGCTGGTCGCGGAGCGCGAGCATCGTGCCGCTGTCCATGCGGCGCGGCCCGGCCGGGATGTTCAGCGGCAGTTCGGCCGCCGCATAGACCTCCGCCGGCGCGCGGCGGGTGGGGGACGCGCCCTCGATGCGCGGCCCGATGCGCGCGACGTAGTTCCGCGTCTCGGCCGGGAGAGAGCCGCTGCCCCAGAGGTAGTTCTCCAGCCGCCGCGGGCCGCCATTGTAGGCCGCAAGGAAGCCGGGCGAGCCGTAGAGGTTGTACATCTCCCGGATGTAGGCCGTGCCGGCCATGATGTTGTCCCAGGGATGGTAGGGGTCGTCGCCGAGCGCGTGCTTGCGCTGCAGTTCCGCGTAGGTGCCGGGCATCAGCTGAAGCAGGCCCATCGCGCCGACGCGCGACGTCGCGCTGACCCGGCCGGCCGATTCCTGGCGCATCACTTCCCGGATCCAGCGCTCCGGCACGTCGAAGCGGGACGAGGCCTCGCGGATGTAGGGGCCCCAGGGGTCGGACGGCGGCCCCGGCGGATCGTAGGAGGTGGGGCGGGAGGCATGCCGTGCGGTGGGCGTCTGCGGCCCGGCCTCCTGGCTCGCGCAGGCTGCCAGGAGCGCGAGCCCCGACAGCGCCGCGAAGGTCCGGACCGACCGGGACAGAGTCCCGGCGCCGCGCGCAACTCCTGCTGCCATGCCCCCTCGGTCCCCCTTCCTGTGCCGGGCGGCGCGCCGGGTTTTCCCGACGGCATCGTCCGGCGCGGTCCCTGCCTGCGCCACGCCCCCGCGTGACGCATCCGCCCCCGCCATCACGCGCGGTGGGCCGGCAGAGCCCGAGTTCAACGAGATCAGCGCTACCGGATGGTGAAGGCCGCGGCAAGGAGACTTTGCGGCGGTGTTGCCACGATGCCGCACCGGCCCGTCGTCCGCTGGCCGGAACGGCAGGCCGGCCGCGCTCGCCCCGAGGGCCGGGTTGCGCCATCCTTCCGCGTTGTACGCCCCGCCCCGCCCCGCTTCGCCCGCCCCGCTTCGCCCGCATCGCCTCGCCCGCATCGCCTCCATCCATGCCGGAGCTTCCGATGGCCCGATCTGCCCCGCTCGTCGCCCTGCTCGCCGTCGCCCTGGTCGCCGTCGCGGGGCTCCCGGCCTGCGCGCCGGATGCGGCACCCGGCGCCGCCGCGGTGCGCCCGGTTGCCGGATCGACCTACGGGACGGTCGTCGGTGCGCGTCCGGCCGTCCGGGCGACAGGGGGCGCCTGGCGCGCAAGTCTCCTCGCGGGTCTCGGGCTCCCAGGCGCGGCCGGCACGGCGCCCGCCGCCGGACAGATCGCCCCCGGACAGGCTGCCGTCGAATACGTCGTGCGCGAGGACAGCGGCGGCGAGATCGCGACGATCCAGGCGGAGGGGGACGGGCTCGCGGTCGGGGACCGGGTCGCGATCGATCGGGGCGACCGCACCCGCCTGATCCGCGTCGGCGACAGGCCGGCCCGGGCGGGCCCGCCGCAGCCTGCCGCCGGAGCGTCCGGGACACGGGCTGGTGCGGCACGGGCAGGCGGCGGCATGGCCTGAGGGCCGGCGCCCGCCGCTGGCCGGGGAAACGGGGGCGGTCTATAGGCCCGCGCCATGCCAGAGGGCCACGCCATCTCCACCGCTCCGGTCGCCGCCGGCGCGCCCACGCCCCGCGGCGGCCAAGGCCGGATTTATCGCTTCGACGCGGCGCGGCCGGAGCGCCTGCGCCTCGCGGTCACCGATGTCGTGGACGGGTTCACCTCCTGGCGCCTGGCCTCAGCGCTCGCGCGGCTCGACCTGAAGAACCGATACCGCGGTTCCGTCCTCGGGCCCCTCTGGGTCACGCTCTCAACGGCTGCGATGCTGCTCGGGATCGGCCTGCTCTACGGGCAGCTGCTGGGTATCGCGCTGGGCGAGTACCTGCCCTACCTCGCGGTCAGCCTCGTCGCGTGGGGCGTCATCTCCGGCACCGTGCTCGACAGCTGCGGCGCGATGATCCAGGCTGAGGGGATCGTCCGCCAGCTGCGCGTGCCGCATTCCGTCCACGCCCTGCGGTGCGCGGTGCGCAATGCCATCGTCGCGCTGCACAACCTGCCGCTCATCCTCCTCGTCTTCCTCGTCTTCGGGCACTGGCCGGGCGCGGAGGCCATCATGGTGATCCCCGGGCTCGTCCTCCTCGGCATCAACGCCGTGGCTTCCTGCTTCCTCCTCGGCATGGTCTGCGCCCGCTTCCGCGACATCGGCCAGATCGTCGCGAGCGTCATGCAGCTCGCGTTCTTCATGACGCCGGTGATCTGGAAGCCGGACCAGCTGCGGGTCGGGCACGTGTTCCTCCTGCTCAACCCCTTCTACCCGCTGCTGGAGGTGGTGCGCGGCCCGCTGATCGAGGGTGGCGCCTCGGCCGGCATGTGGGCCGCCGCGGTCCTCGTCACCCTCGTCCATGCCGGGGTGGCCTTCGCCTTCTTCGTCCGCTTCCGCGGCCGCCTGGCCTTCTGGGTCTGACGCGCGTGGCGAGCATCGCGGCACGGGGGCTCACGATCGAGTTCCCGCTCTACCACCACGGGGCGCGGTCGCTGAAGAAACGGCTGCTGGCCGGCGTCAACGTCCGGGTCAGGACGGATGCCGCGAACCGCGTCGTCGTCTCGGCGCTCCGCGACCTCGACTTCGAGATCGGGAGCGGCGAGCGCGTCGCGCTCGTCGGGCATAACGGCGCGGGCAAGTCCACGCTGCTGCGGACCATGGCCGGCATCTACGAGCCCGCGGGCGGGCAGCTGGAGGTGGAGGGCAGCGTCGGTTCCCTCATCGACCCGGCGGCCGGCATGGATGGCGACAGCACGGGGCGGGAGAACATCCGGCTGCGCGCGCTCTACCGCGGCATGGACGACGCGGCGGTCGCGCGGCTCGAGGAGGAGGTGATCGGCTTCGCGGGCCTCGGCGAGTTCATCGACGTGCCGATCAAGGGCTACTCCGCGGGGATGCAGGTCCGCCTCTCCTTCGCGCTCGCGACCGCGATGCAGCCGGAGATCCTGCTGATGGACGAATGGTTCTCGGCCGGCGACGCGGATTTCATGCAGAAGGCCGAGGCGCGGCTGGTGGACCTCGTGCACGGCGCGGACGTGATGGTCATCGCCACGCACGACTTCGCGACGGCGCGGCGCTGGTGCCGGCGCGCGATCCGCCTGGAATCCGGCCGGATCGTCGCGGACGGGCCGGTGGAGGATGTCCTCGGCCCTGCCTGATGGGCGTCGCCCGCGCTATGTCGCGGCGGGCGGCAGGGTGCGGAGCCACGCGACGAGCGCATCCGCGGCGCCGGCGGGGTCGGCGAGGGGTCGGCCGGCCTCCCGCGCCCGGGCGGTCAGAGCGGAGTGCCGCGCGGGGTCGAGCGCCTTGGCCATGGCGGCGGCCAGGGCCTCGGCGGTCGGCGCCGCGGCGACGATCCCGGTTTCCCCGTCCCGCACCTGCTCCGCGAGGCCGCCCACGGGGGTGACCACGGGAGGCACGCCGAGAGCCAGTGCGATGGGGACGACGCCCGACTGGCTCGCCTCGCGGTAGGGCAGGACGAGGACGCGCGCGGTGGCGAGGAGGGCCGCGATCGCGTCCTCCGCGACCCAGCGCGCCTCGACGGTCACGCCGGGGAGGGCGGCGAGGCCCGGGGCGCAGGCTTCCGGATCGCCTTCGCCAACGACGCGGAGGGTGGCGTGGGGATGCCGGGCGCGGAGGCGGGGCCAGGCGTCGCGCAGGAGGTCGAGGCCCTTGTAGGCCCGGAGGCGGCCGAAGAAGAGCACATCGGTCGTCGGCATGCCGGCCGCCGCCGGCGGGGCGAGGCCGGGCAGCGGCAGCCGCAGGACCGGCAGGCCGGGCCGTCGCGCGGCGACCGCCGCCGAGACGGCCTCAGAGAAGGCGATCGCGCCGGACGCCGAGCCGAGTTCCCGGCGCAGCCGCCAGTCCCAGGCGAAGGCCGGGTCGCCCGGATGCGGCGTCGCGTCGTGGATCGCGGCGACGTAGCGCAGCCCTGCCCGCGGCAGGGCCGGGGCGACCAGCGGCGTCCAGACGTGGTTCATCGCGGAGACGACGGCGTCGGCCCCCATCGCGCGGGCCTGCGCGACGAGCCGGCGGCGGAGCAGGGGCACGCGCAGCGTGGCGGGCAGGAGGTCGGCGGCGCCGGCGAAGGTCGGGACGGCGTCGAGCGGGGCGGGCAGCGCGCGGAATGCGTCCAGCAGTTCGTTCCGCTCGGCGAGGGAGAGGCCGAGCGCCACGTCGCCGCGGGCGGCGAGGCCGCGCGCGAGGTGGAGGGCGAAGCTCGCCCCGCCCCCGCGCCGGCCCCAGTACCAGAGGAGGATGCGCATCGGCCGGCCGGTAGCACCGGGCGGGGGCGCGCGACACCCGCCGCGGCCGCTGGCGGCCGGCCCGCACGCGCCCGGGCCTCCGCCGCCCTGCCCCGCCCCCGCGCGCGCCTGCCCCCACGCGGCCCTCGCGCCATGCGCCCTGACCCATGCGCCTTGGTCCCATTCGCCTTGGCCCACGCGCCCTGACCCCGCGCAGCCGGCTCCGGCCCGCCCGCCGTCGTGCGCCCAACGGTCCTGCCCCTGCCGTCCTGCGTCCGCCGTGGTGCTCTCGCCGTCGTCCGCCCCAAGGTCGTACCCGGCTGTCTCGCGCCCGGCTGTCGTACGCCCGATGTCCCGCGTCCGAGAGTCGTGCGACCGACGGAACGGGTTGGCGAAGCCGCGGCGTGGTTGCATAGAGGCGGGATGGCGCTTCGCCGCTTCGCCCTCCTTCTCCTCGCGGCCGTCGCGGCCGTGGTGCCGGCTGCGATGGCCGCTGCGGCGTCGCCGACGGGCTGCCCAGCCGCCCCGGTCCAGGCCCTGCCGCTGCCCCGGCTCGCCGATGCGGTGCGGGCGGGCCGTACCGCGACGATCGTGGCGCTCGGTTCCTCCTCCACGCAGGGGGCGGGGGCAAGCACGCCGGATGCGGCCTATCCCGCGCGGCTGGAGGCGGCGCTGCGGCGAGGGGGCGTGGCGGTCCGGGTCGTCAACCGCGGGCGCGGTGGCGAGGACGTCGTCGAGATGCTCATGCGGCTGGAGGCGGACGTCCTGGCGGAGCGGCCGGACGTCGTGATCTGGCAGGTCGGCACGAACGCGGCGATGCGGAACCACCCGCTGGACCGGTTTACCCTGCTACTGCGCGAGGGCGTCCGGGAATTGCAGGCCGCCGGCGCCGACGTGGTGCTGATGGACAGCCAGCAGGGCCCCTGGGCGGCCCGGGCGCCGATGCGCGACACCTTCGACCGGGCGCTCGCGGACATGGCGGTCGAGAAGGGCATCCCCCTCTTCTCGCGCCGCAGGCTCATGGACGTCTGGGCCGCGGCCGGGACGGTGCCCGAAGCCATGCTGGTGCAGGACGGGCTTCATCACAACGACCGCGGCTATGCCTGCCTCGCCGAGGCGGTGGCGCGGGGAATGCGCGCGGCCCTGCCCGGCCGCTGATCGACGAAAGGCTGCGATGATCCATCCCGCGACCGACTCCGCGGCCGCGGGGGCGGCCGATCGCTCTCCGGCCTGGCGCCGGAGGGCACCGCGCCGGCCCGCATCCTCCGCGGCGTGACGCAGGCGGGGGCGGAGGAGATCCTGTCCTCGCTCGCCCCCGCCGCGGCGTCCTACCTGCGGGAGACAGGGTTTCGCGGCAAGGTGGGGCAGGTCGCCCTGGTGCCCGGACCGTCGGGGGCGGAATCGGCGCTGGTCGGGCTGGGCGACGATCCCGGCTCGCCCTGGGGCTACGGCGCCGCCCCGATGGCGCTGCCGGAGGGGAGCGCCTGGATTCTCGGCGAGGGCTGCGAGGCCGCCGCAGCGACGCTGGGCTGGGCGCTCGGTGCCTATCGTCCCGCGCGGCACAAGGCGCCGTCGCGGCGCCCGGCGCTGCTGGTGACCCCGCCGGGGACGGGGGAGGTGCGCGCCCTCGCCCTCGCGGCCCTCCGCGCGCGCGAGCTGATCAACCTGCCGGCTGCCGACCTCGGCCCGGCGGAGCTGGCCGCGGCGGTGCGGGAGGTCGCGGAGGCCTGCGGCGGCACCTACGAGGAAATCGGCGGCGCCGCGCTCGAGGAAGGCTACCCCGCCGTCGCCGCGGTCGGCCGGGGGTCGCACCGCGCCCCGCGCGTCGCGATGCTGCGCTGGGAGGGGGCGCCGGACGGCCCGCTCGTCGCGATCTGCGGCAAGGGCGTCTGCTTCGATACGGGCGGGCTCGACCTGAAGCCGCCGGCCGCCATGCTGCGGATGAAGAAGGACATGGGCGGGGCGGCGATCGCCCTGGCGCTGGCCGAGACGCTCATGCGGCGCCGCGCGCCGGTGCGGCTGCTCCTCCTCGTGGGTGCGGTGGAGAACGCGGTCTCGGCGACGGCGATGCGGCCGCTGGACGTGCTGCGGACCCGGGCCGGGATCACGGTGGAAGTCGGGAACACCGACGCGGAGGGGCGGCTGGTGCTGGCTGACCTCCTGGCCCGCGCGGCAGAGGAGAAGCCCGATCTCCTCCTCGACCTCGCGACGCTCACGGGCGCGGCCCGGGTGGCGCTGGGGCCGGACCTGCCGGCGCTGTTCTGCGACGACGACGGGGTGGCCGAGGCGTTGCTGCGCGCGGGGCGGGAGAACCGCGACCCGCTGTGGCGACTGCCGCTTCATTCCGAATACGGCTCCTGGCTCGACTCGAGTGCCGCCGACATCAGTAACGTGGCCACGAAACCCATGGCTGGAGCGGTGATCGCAGCCCTGTTCCTCAGACGATTTGTTCCAGACGGCATCCATTGGGCGCATCTGGACGTTTATGCATGGAACGATTCGGGTCGGCCCGGTCGGCCGGAGGGTGGAGAGGCGCAGGGCCTGCGTGCCCTGACCGCGGGGGTGACGGCGCTGCTGCCGATACTCCGCACCCCCTGAGCTGGCGGGGCGCCCGGGACGGAGCCGGTGGTTTCCCGCGGGGGTTGCGTCATCGTGATGACGTTCGATCTTCCATTCGGGGGCCGAGAAGAAGGAATGAGGGCCCATGCCCGTACAGAGCACCCCGGACCAACTCATCGGAATTCTCCGCGACACGATCGTCGCCCTGGTGCGGCGGGACGGTCCCGACCTGTCCGCGCGCCAGCTCGGCGTCTTCCTGACGGTCTATCTGGGCGAGGGGCCGCACACCGTGCGTGGCCTCGCGGCCGCGCTGAACGTCTCCAAGCCCGCCATCACCCGGGCGCTGGACCGCCTTGGTGAACTGGACTTCGCCCGCCGCAAGACGGACCCGCAGGACCGGCGCTCCGTGCTGGTGCAGCGTACCGTGAAGGGCTCCGCCCTGCTGCGCGAGATGCGGACGATCATGTCGGAGGCCGCCGCGGCGGCGCCGGAGGTTTCCGATTTCCCCGACCTCGACGAGGTGGGGGGTACAGCGGAGTTAAAGCGGGTCGGCTAGAGCGCTGCCCACCCGACTGGCATCAGGCCCAGCGCTCCAGCACGTTGTTCGAAGAGTAGCTTCACCGTTCCGAGCGACACCGCTCTGCGCGGATTTGCTCCAAGGCCGGCCGTCGCGGGCGGCGACAGGCCGGTCCGGTGCCGCGCGCGGGAGTGTGAACGGGTCTGGTGCGGGGGTGGCGAGGGCTGCCGGCTGCCCCGGTCTGCGCCTATCCCTTCGGCCCCGGGTCGGGATCGGCCGCGCCGCTGGCCGGGTGACCGCCGTAGGCGGGCAGTGACCACCCACCGCCGAGCGCGGCGGCACGGATGAGGAAGGCGAGGAGCGCGCCGGCGCCGATCGCGACGCTGCGGCCCGTTCCCACCGCTTCCAGGGCCAGGAAGGCACCGGCGCCCGCCGCGGCGGCCGTCGCGTAGATCTCCCGCCGGAGGATCAGGGGGATCTCATCGCAGATCACGTCGCGGATGAGGCCGCCGAAGCTTGCGGTCATCACGCCCATGAGGATCGCGGTCCACGCGGCGGCACCGGCGCGGGCGGCGGCCTCGGCGCCCAGGACCGCGAAGACGGCGAGGCCCGCGGCATCGGCCCAGAGGAGGACGGCGACGCGCCGCTCCACGCGTGGGGCGAGGAAGAAGACGGTCAGCGCCGCGATGGCGGCGAGCGTCGCGAGGTCCGGCCGCGACAGCCAGGCGACGGGCAGGCCGAGCATCAGGTCGCGCAGCGTGCCGCCGCCGAAGGCCGTGACGCCGGCGACGAGGAGGAAGCCGACCGGGTCCATCCGCTTGCGCGCCGCGGCGAGGGCGCCGGCGGTGGCGAAAGCTGCGGTGCCGACCCAGCCCAGCCCTTCGAGGACGAGGTCGAAGGGCGCGGCCAAGGCCCGGCTATTCGGCGGCGACGGGGGCGGTGCGGCGTGCCTCCCGCAGCACCTCGCTCCGGGCCGAGCCGACGCAGAGGAGGGAGGCGACGAGGAGCAGGGCGACGGTGGGCAGGACGAGCCAGGGCAGGCCGGCGTCCAGCATCAGGCCGAAGGGGACGGGGGTGATCGCCCCACCCAGGGGCAGGCCGGAGGAGATGAAGCCGAACACCTTGCCCATCTGCCCCGGCGGCGCCGCGTTCTTCACCATGACGTCCCGCGGCGTGCGGGAGGCGCCGAGCGCGGCACCCGCCAGCAAAGCCACCGCCGGCACCGCCGCGTGCGGGATCGGCAGGGTGCCGAGCGCGAGGAAGAGCGCGATCGCGACCCCTGTCAGCCCGACGACGAAGGTGAGGTGCCGCGTGTAGCGGTCCGCGAACCAGCCGCCGACCAGCACGCCGCCGGTGGCGCCGGTCATGTAGCCCGTCAGCGCCATCGCCCCGACGGCGACGGGCACGCCCCAGAGTTCGTCGAGGACGGTGACCAGGAAGGACTGGATGCCCGACCCTGCCATGGAGGAGAGGAGGAAGAAGCCGAAGAACAGCAGCATGGGCCGCGACAGCAGGACCTGCCGCCCGACCGGTGCGCCGTCCTTCGGCTTGGCGCGCACCTGGTCCTGCAGGATGCGCGACTGCCAGAGGATCGCGGCGACGACGGGAACGCCGAGGAGACCCACGATCAGCAGCGCGACGCGCCAGTTGGCGAGCGCGGCGAGGAAGACGATGAGCGGCGGCGCGAGGGCGAAGCCGAGATTCCCGGTGAAGGTGTGCAGCGCGAAGGCCCGGCCCATCCGCGACTGGTCCACGGAGGAGCCGAGGATCGCGTAGTCCGCGGGGTGGATGACGGAGTTGCCGATCCCCGACACGACGGCCAGGACGAGGATCATCCAGTAGGACGGCGCGAAGGCCATGGCGGAGACCGAGAGCGCCATGATGAGCGTCCCGCCGACGAGGAAGGGCCGTGCACCGTGGCGGTCCACAAGGAAGCCGACGGGCGTCTGCCCGACCGCCGTCACCGCGCTCATCAGCGCGACGGAGAGGCCGAGGGCGGCGTAGGAGACGCCGAACTCGTCGCGCCAGATCGGGAAGAGCGGCGCGAGGCAGAGCATGTAGAAGTGGGAGAGGAAGTGGCCGGTCCCGATCAGGCCGATCACCGCCCAGTCCTTCCCGCCCGGTGTCCCGTCGGAGGCCTCGGTCGCGGGGGGGATGGCCGCTGGCATGAGGTGGAACCTGCGTCGGGGGTGAGGGGCGGTCAATCGCGCATCGCGCAGGGGTGACGCGCGGCCGCCCGGGGCGGGGCGCGAGGTGCGGCGGGCCATGGGGACCGCGGCGCTGCGGGACGAGGCCCCGCCGGTGCTTCCGGCGGAGGAGGCCCTGCGTCGAAACCCCGGCTTCGAGGCCCCAGGTTCGAGGCCCCGGCTTCCGCCCCGCTTCCCCCGCGGCGCGCGGGATGCGACGTAGCGCCCCGAACGGAGAGGACCGGCCCCCGCATGCCCCGTACCCTTCGAGTCGCGGTCCAGATGGACCCGATCGAGAGCATCAACATCGACGGCGACAGCACCTTCGTCCTGATGCTGGAGGCGCAGGCGCGGGGCTACCCGCTCTGGCATTACCACGTCCGCGACCTGGCCTTCCGCGCGGGGCGGGTGACGGCGCTGGCGCGGCCCGTCGAGGTGCGGCGGGAGCGGGGCAACCACTACACCTTCACCGGACCGGCGGAGGAGCTGGACCTGGCCACGACGGACGTCGTCCTGATGCGCCAGGACCCACCCTTCGACATGGCCTACATCACCGCGACGCACGTGCTGGAGCACATCCACCCGAAGACGCTCGTGGTGAACGACCCGGCTTCGGTGCGCAACGCGCCGGAGAAACTGTACGTCACGCACTTCCCGGACTTCATGCCGGAGACGCTGCTGACGGCCGACCGTCGCCGCATTCAGGCCTTCCGGGAGGAACACGGCGACATCATCGTCAAGCCGCTCTTTGGCAATGGTGGCGCCGGCGTCTTCCACCTTCGGCCCGACGATCCGAACATGAACGCGCTGGTCGAGATGTTCACGGAGCGGTCGCGGGAGCCGCTGGTGGTGCAGAAATACGTCCCCGCGGTGCGGGAGGGGGACAAGCGCATCATCCTCGTGGACGGGGAGGCGATGGGCGCCATCAACCGCGTGCCCGCGAAGGGCGAGGCGCGGTCCAACATGCATGTCGGCGGGCAGGCGGTGCGGACGACGCTGACGGACCGGGAGCGCGAGATCTGCGCGCGGCTCGGCCCGGAACTGCGCGCGCGCGGGCTGATCTTCGTCGGCATCGACGTGATCGGCGGGTACCTGACCGAGATCAACGTGACGTCGCCGACGGGATTGCAGGAGGTCGCGCGGTTCGACGGCGTGCACCTGGAACGCGCGATCTGGGACGCGATCGAGGCGCGGCTGCCGGCGCGGTAGGCGCGGCCGCGGCCCGTCCGCGCCGCGCAGCACAGATGGGGCGCAGACGGGCCGCAGCATCACGAAGGCGTCACGGCGACATCCCGCGGCGCCGTGGCAGGTTGCGGCCCGGATCTCCACGGGAACGCGTCATCCATGCCCTTCGCCAAGGCCGCCGACGGCACCGCGCTGCACTACAACGACTGGGGGTCGGGCCATCCGGTCGTGATGATCCACGGCTGGCCGCTGTCGGGCGCGATGTGGGAATACCAGGCGCTGTTCCTCGCCTCCAACGGCTGCCGCGTCGTCGCCTATGACCGTCGCGGGTTCGGGGAATCGGGCAAGCCCTGGACGGGCTACGACTACGACACCTTCGCGGACGACCTGGCGGCGATCCTGGACGGGCTGGACCTCCAGGGCGTCACGCTCGTCGGCTTCTCGATGGGCGGCGGGGAGGTCGCGCGATACCTCTCGCGCCACGGCGCGGGGCGCATCGCGCGCGCGGTGCTGGTGGGTGCGGTGACGCCCTTCCTCGCGCAGACGCCGGACCATCCGGCAGGCGCGCCGGCCTCGGTCTTCGAGCAGATGATCGCGGGGCTGGTGGATGACCGGGCGTCCTTCCTGGCGTCCTTCGGCAAGAAGTTCTTCGGGGCGGGGCTGCTGAACTTCTCCGTCTCCGGCGCGACGCTGGACTGGGCGCAGCGGCTGGCGCTCATGGCCTCGCCCAAGGCCACGGTGGATTGCGTGCGGGCCTTCGGCGGCACCGACTTCCGGCAGGACATGGTGGCCTTCACCGTGCCGACGCTCATCATCCACGGCGACGCGGACGACATCGTGCCGATCGACATCTCGGGACGGGCGGCGGCGCGGCTGGTGCCCGGGGCGCGGCTCGTCGAATACCCCGGCGCCCCGCATGGGCTGTTCTTCACCGAACGGCTGCGGCTGAACGCGGACTTGCTGAACTTCATCACCACAACCTGACCCCGACCTGACCCCGACCTGATTGGGGCCGAAGCCGGTCCGGAGGGGCGGGGGGCCTTGCCTTCCCCGCCCCTCCACCCCCCTATCCGGGGTGTGACACTCGACCGACGCACCCGTTCCTGGATCCTGCACCGCCCCAATGTCCGGGCGAGCGAGGGCGAGATCCTCCGCAAGCTGACCCGGGCCATCATGGCCACCTGCCTCTGGAACCCGGAGGAGGAGGGGATCGGCTGGTCCTTCGGCGACATGCGGTTCCTGACGGTCGTCGCGGACATCCCGGGGACGGATGACGCCGCCTATGCCCAGGTCTTCTCCGCGCCCTTCGCGTCCTCGGCGATCGAGGTCGCCTCGGGGCGGCTGGCGCCGAAGGGGACCTTCGGGGCGTTGCCTGTTTCCGGCGGCAAGCGGGCGGCGGTGATGCGGAAGCTCGGCCTGACCCTGCCGAAGCGGGGGCGGGAGGACTGGTCGCGCGACCTGCCGCCCCTGGACGAGGCGGGCTGCGCCTCGCTCGCCCGGACGATGTACGCGTCGCTGACGGAGGGGCTGGGCTGGAACCCCGGCCAGGCCCTGCACGCCGCGGTCCTGCACGAGACCTCGCTGTCCGAGACCGAGGCCTTCCTGGAAGGGCTGCGCCCCATTCATGTCGAGGGGGTGCTGCGCGAGGCCGGGCTGGAAGTGGTGGAAGGCGAGGACGAGGAGGACGGGCACCCCGCCTTCCTGGTGCAGCACGGCGCGCCGCTGCCCTTCCAGGTGGAGCTCGTGGACGCGGTGCGGGAGGAGGACGAGGCCCCGGACCTCGCCTACAACTACGGGACGCTGATCTTCTCCCTCGCGATCTCGGTGGAGGAGGGGGATGCGCTGGCGCTCGCGCTGGCCCTGCACGGGCTGACGCAGTGGGCGCGGGTGGAGCTTCCGGACGACAACCGGGTGGTGGTGAACCGCCGCGACAGCCTGGAGGGCGTCACGCCCGAGGGCCTGCGGGCCATGCTGGACCGGTGGCTGGAGGAGCTCACGGCCGTTCGCAGCCGGCTGGAGAAGGGGCCTGCGGAGGCGGACGAGGAAGAGTGAGGCGGGCGCGAAAAATGATCGCGCGATTCACCGCCGATTCATTTCGCTGAGTGAATCCTCCCTCCGCGGGCCAGGAAGGCCGCGATCGCGGAGGGAAAAACCCCCATGGCCATGAACTCGGTCAACACCAACCTCGGCGCGCAGGTCGCGCTGCAGTCGCTCAACCGCACGAACGACGCGCTGGCGGTGACGCAGAAGCGCGTCTCCACGGGCTATCGCGTCGCCGATGCGAAGGATGACGGCGCGGCCTTCGCGGTCGCGCAGACCGTGCGGGCGGACGTCGCCGGCCTGACCTCCGCCAACGAGCAGATGGGCGGCGTGAAGGGCATCCTGGACACGACCTTGGCGTCGCTGAACAAGGTGTCGAATGCGATGCAGGAGGTGCGGTCGGTTCTCGTCAAGCTTGGCGACAGCGCCCTGAACGCCACGCAGCGCACGCAGTATGAGGCGCAGTATTCCGCACTGCGGACGCAGATCACGAACTTTATCTCCGACGCGACCTACAACGGGCGATCGCTGCTGACGACCGCGACCGCCTCCGGCGGCGGCGACATCGCGACGACGCGTAACGAGATGGGGACGACCTACACGCTGACGGCGGTGGACGGGTCAGGGTCGCTCGTCGTCGCGGCGACGCCGACGGATGCGGCGTCGGCCGTGACGGCGCTCGGCGCGTCCGGCGACTTCGCGACGAAGATGGCCTCCATCAACTCGGCGCTGAACACCTTCGGCAACGACAGCAAGTTCCTCGACAGCCAGATCGCCTACAACAAGGAACGGCTGGACGCGATGGATGCGGGCCTCGGCGCGCTGGTGGATGCGGACCTGGCGAAGGAAGCGGCGCGCATGCAGGCGTTGCAGATCCGGCAGCAGTTGGGGACGCAGTCGCTGGGGATCGCGAACCAGGCGCCGCAGACGCTGCTGTCGCTGTTCAGGGGGTGACGGGGGCGGTGCCGGCGCACCGGCCCTGACCTCCGTCAGACGCCGAGGGACTCCGCCGCGCCACGCAGGAAGCCGCCGAGCGCTGCGTGGAACTCCGGCTCATCGAGCAGGAAGGCGTCGTGGCCCTTGTCCGATGCGATCTCGACGAAGGAGGTGCGGGCGGCGGCCCGGTTCAGGGCCCGGACGAGCGCGCGGCTTTCCGCCGTCGGGAACAGCCAGTCCGATGAGAAGGAGCAGAGGAGGAAGCGCGTGGGCGTGCCGCGGAAGGCGGCCGACAGGTCCCCGCCATGTTCCTGCGCCAGGTCGAACAGGTCCATCGCCCGGGTGATGGTCAGGTAGGAATTGGCGTCGAAGCGTCGCGTGAAGGTGCTGCCCTGGTAACGGAGGTAGGATTCCACCGCGAAGACGTCTTCCAGGAAGGTCAGGGCCTTCGCGCCCTGCAGGCGGCGGCCGAACTTCCGGGTCAGCGCGCTCTCCGACAGGTAGGTGATGTGCGCGACCATCCGCGCGACGGAGAGGCCTTGCGCCGGGACGCGCCCGTCCTCCCAGTAGCGGCCGCCGTTCCAGTCGGGGTCGGAATGGATCGCGGCGCGTCCGACCTCGTGGAAGGCGATGTTCTGGGCGGAGTGATGGGCCGCCGTCGCGATGGGGGCGCAGGCGAAGACGCTGTCCCGGTAGGTCGCAGCCCATTCGAGCGCCTGCATCCCGCCCATGGAGCCGCCGACGACGGCGAGCAGCCGCGCGATCCCGAGGTGCTCGACGAGGCGCTTCTGGGCGCGGACCATGTCGCGGATGGTGATGGTCGGGAAGTCGGTGCCCCAGGGGCGGCCCATGCCGTTGCCCTCGGCGTCGGTCATCTCCTCGCGCGGGCCGGTGCTGCCCATGCAGCCGCCGAGGACGTTGGCGCAGACGACGAAGAAGCGGTCCGTATCCAACGGCTTTCCGGGGCCGACCACGGCTTCCCACCAGCCTGCCTTGCCCGTCAGCGGCTGGCGTTCCGCGACGTACTGGTCGCCCGTGAGCGCGTGGCAGACGAGGATGGCGTTGGACCGTTCCGCGTTCAGCGTGCCGTAGGTGCGGTAGGCCACGACCAGCGGCGCGATCGTGACGCCGCAGTCCAGCGCCAGCCCGCCCGGGAAGGTGGCGCGCTGGTGCTCGACCTCCGGGAAGGGGGCGACGGCATCCATGGGCGCGGGTGATACCGGCGGCGGGCGCGGGGCGGAAGGGCGAAGGCCCGGTCGCCGGGCGCCACGCCAGGCCGCCGCCCGGCGGCGCGGCGTCAGGCCGGCAGCCGCCAGGCGCCGGCCCATTGGACGGCGACGAGGGCGAGCCCGAGCGCCAGGCCGAACCAGTGCGGCGCCGGCAGCCAGGGCAGGACGCCCTCCAGCAGCGCGGGAAAGACGAGGAGCAGCCCGGCGAGGGTGAAGCCTGTCCTCTCGAGGATCGTGAGCCGGGTGCGGGCGAACCCCTGGCAGGCCGCCGCCAGCGCGGCGAGGCCGAGGGTCGCGAGGATGATCTGCCAGGCCACGTCACCCCAGTTCATCTGCGGGGTGAGGGAGAGGAGCAGGCCGACGCCCTCCGGGTCCGTCACGAAGACGAAGGGCAGCACGAAGGCGGGCAGCGTGTACTTCCAGGCCTGGAGCGTCGTGGAATAGGGACCGGCGCCTGTGATCGCCGCCGCGGCGAAGGGGGAAAGGGCGGTCGGCGGCGAAACCTCGCTCAGCACGGCGTAGTAGAAGACGAACATGTGGGCGGCGTAGTCGGGCACGCCGAGTTTGGTCAGCGCCGGTGCCGCAACGACGGCGCAGATGATGTAGGACGCGGTCACCGGCACCGCGAGCCCGACGATCCAGACGACGAGCGACGTGACGAGCGCCGTCCCGAGCAGCGTCCCGCCGCCAAGGTCCACCGCGATGTCGGCGAATTTCAGCCCGAGGCCCGTCAGCGTGATGACGCCGACGATGATGCCCGCGCAGGCGCAGGTCGCGGCGATGCCGACGGATTGGATGGCGCCGGAAGCCAGCGCCTCCGTCAGCCGGGACGGTCCAAGCGCGGTGTCCCGCCGCAGGAAGGACAGCACGACCGCAACGCCCATGGCGTAGAGCACCGCGAGCGTCGCGGAATAGCCCATCACCATGAAGACGATGATCGCGACGAGGGAGGAGAAGTGGAAGCCGTAGCGGCGCACCAGTTCACCCGCCGGCGTCGCAGCGGGGATTTCGACCGCCGCGCTGCCGGCGGAAAGGCGGCGCTGGTCCAGCTCCACCATGAACAGCAGCGATGCGTAGTAGAGGATCGTGGGCACCGCGGCCATGCGCAGCACGTCGAGGTAGCCGATCTTCAGGTACTCGGCGATGAGGAAGGCGGCGGCGCCGAGCACGGGCGGCGAGATGATCGCGCCGAGTCCGCCCGCCGCCAGCAGTCCCCCGGCGTCGGAAGCCTTGTAGCCCACCCTCTTCATCATCGGCCACGCGACGGTGCCGAGCGTGACGGTCGTGGCCACGCCCGAACCCGAGGGCCCGCCGAGGAGGAAGGAGGACAGGACCACGGTACGCCCGGCTGAACTCGCCTTCCCGCCGGTGATCGCGAAGGAGAAGTCCACGAAGAACTTCCCGGCACCGCTCAGCTGCAGGATCGCGCCGTAGATGGTGAAGAGGATGATGAGGGTCGCCGAGACGTCCACCGCCGTCCCGAAGATGCCGTCCAGCCCGATCGTTAGGTGGGGGATCAGGCGCTCGGCATCGTAGCCGCGATGGGCCCAGGGGGGCGGCAGCAGGTGGCCGAACCAAGCATAGGCCATGAAGGCGAGGGCGACGACGGGCATGACCCAGCCCGTGGTGCGGCGCGTCACCTCCAGCACGAGGGCAATCAGCGCCCAGCCGACGATCAGGTCCATCGGCTCCGGAAAGATCATCCGGTCCTGAAGGTCGTCGCCGCCGGCGATGAGGTAATAGGTGACGTACACCGACGCTGCGATCAGCAGCGCGTCCCAGGGCATGAAGCGGTGCCGGAAGCGCCGCGCGACGGGGAACAGGTAGAAGCCGATCGCCAGGGCGAAGCCGACATGCATGAAGCGCAGCGTCGTCGTCGGCACGATGTCCCAGGCGGCGTAGAGGTGGAACAGGCTCATCACCACCGCGATGGCCGTGCCGATGGCCGCGAGGATGCCGCGGAAGCGGTTCTGGGCGCCCTCCTCCTCCTCGATCAGCGCCTCGACCTTCGCGGTGGTCGCGGCGTCGAGCGATCCCGGCGCGACCTCCGGCGGCAGGGCGGAGCCCATGGCGGCCCCGGGCGGGCCGTCGGACGGCGCGTTGCGGTTGACGCCGCCGACGGCGGACGCCGGTGCGTCCGGCTCAGACCTCCGGCGCATCAGCCCCTCCGGCCATCGGACGCGGACCCCGACATTACGCCAGGGTCGCCCCGAGGCCCTTCCAGAAGGCTTCCGCCGCGGGGTGCCAGGGCACGCCGGCGGCCGCGGTCTTCTGGACGTCCAGGGTGAAGCTCCGCGCCTCGGAATGCGTGCGGACCAGGTCCTCCCGCGCCTCCCAGGTCACGCGCAGCAGGCTGGTCACCATGTCGTTCGGCATGTCGGAGCGGACGGCCAGGATGTTCGCGACGGACATCTGCTTGTTGTCGGTGCGCTGGCCCGGATAGGTGCCGGCCGGGATGACCTCGTTGAAGTAGACGGGGCCGTACTTCTCCACGATCTTCGGCGTGTACTCGTCGTGGTCGATGAGGACGAGCTGCGTGCCGGGCGTCGCGCCGAGGTCGGTGATCGCGCTCGTCGGCACGCCGGAGACGAAGAAGTAGGCGTCGATCTTCCCGTCCTTGATGGCGTTCGTGGATTCGGCGGGGGAGAGGCGTTCGCGCGCACGGAAGTCGCGCTGCGGGTCCAGGCCCGCGGCCTCGATCAGCCGGAAGGCCATGACCTCGGTGGCCGAGCCCGGCGCGCCGGTGGAGACGCGCTTGCCGCGCAGGTCCGTGATCTTCGTGATGCCCGTGGAGGACACTGTCACGGCCTGCATGCGGTTCGTGTAGATCACGGCGATCGCGCGGACCGGCACGGGGCGGCCGCGGAAGCGTTCGTTCCCCCGCTCCGCGTCCACGGCCGCGTCCACCTGCGTGAAGACCAGCCCCACGCGGTTCGCGCCGAGGAGCTGGAGGTTGGCGACGGAGCCGCCGGTCACCTCCACCGTCGCCGACATGCCGGGGATGCGGCGGGAGAGGATGTTCGCGAGGCCGCCGCCGAGCGGGTAGTACACGCCGCCCGTCGTGCCGGTCGCGATCGCCATCTGCTGCGCCTGCTGCGCGCGGGCGACTCCCGGCGCAGCCAGCGTCGCAGCTCCCGCGGCCAGCAGGCCGCGGCGCGGCGTCCCAGCGTGCATCCCGTTCCTCCCGGTGATGATTTCGTGACAGCATAGGGCCGCCGGGCGCGGCGGCAACGGGGCCTCAGCGCGCCCCGCGCACCGTCGCCAGGATCGCCGCCCCGGCCGCGAGGAACAGCACCACCGTCGCCATGCCCCAGCGCTGGCTTTCGGTCGCCGCCGTGACCGCTGCCAGCACCGCGGGGCCGATGAAGCCCGTCACGCGGCCGGACAGGGCGAAGAGGCCGAAATAGGCCGCGACCTCGTCCGGCGGCGCCATGCGGGCCATCAGGGTGCGGGACGCCGCCTGCGCCGGTCCGAAGAACAGGCCGAGGACCAGCGCCAGTCCCCAGAACAGGGCGGGCGTCTGCACGGTGACGAGGGCGGCGCCGATCACGACCATGCAGGCCAGCGCGATCAGCACGGTGCGGCGCGATCCCAGCCGATCCTCGACCAGACCGAAGGCCGCGGCGCCGAGGCCCGCCGTCACGTTCATCATGATCCCGAAGAGGATGACCTGGTCGAAGGTCAGCCCGTGCACGCCCGCGGCGAAGATGGCGCCGAAGGCGAAGAGGGTGTTCAGCCCGTCCGTGTAGAACAGCCGCGCGATGAGGAAGCGCAGCATCATCGGCCGCGACGGCAGGCCGCGGAGGACGGACAGGACCTCGGCGAGCCCCTGCCGCGCCGCGGCGCCGATCGCGGGACGCGCGCCCGGCGGGTCGCGCAGGGACAGCAGCACGGGGAGCGAGAAGGCCATCCACCACACGCCGACCAGCAGCGCCGTCGCCCGCACGTGCTCCGCCGCCGCGCGGTCCAGGCCCAGCGGCGACGGGTTCGGGCGCACGAGGACGTAGAGGCATATCACGAGGCAGGCGAGCCCGCCCGCATAGCCCAGCCCCCAGGCAAGGCCGGAGACGCGGCCCATCCGCTCCGTCGTCGTCACAGAGGGGAGGAAGGAATTGTAGAAGACCGTGCCGACCTCGAAGGCGATGGTCGCCAGCCCGACGCAGGCCAGAGCCCAGAGCGCCGAGGAGGGCTCCGGACGCGCGAACCAGATCAGCGCCGTGAAGCCCGCGCCGAGGACGGTGCAGAGGCCGAGCATGAAGCGCCGGCGCCCCCCCGCATCCGCGACGGCGCCGAGGATGGGCGAGAGGATCGCGATGGCGATCCCCGCCACCGTCTGCATCGCGCCCCAGGAGGCCTGCCCGGTGACGGGATCAGGCGCGATGCCCTGGGAGAAGTATGTCGCAATGACGAAGGTCGTCACGACCGTCGGGAAGGCGCTGTTCGCCCAGTCGTAGAGCGCCCAGGCGAATTCTTTCCGATTCACGCCGCTGGCTTCATGCCGCGCGGGACAGGGCGCGGAGGGCGACGGTGACGGCGGCGAGGTCGGGCTGCATCGCCGCCTCCCGCGCCAGACGCACGGCGTCCGGCGGCGGCTCGGGCGCGGCGCCGGAGAGCGCCGCGCGCGCGATCCGGGCCTGGAGCGCGCCGAGGTCGTCCAGCAGCGCGGCCCGGGCGCGAGGCCCGAAGGCCCCCGGCGCCGGCGCGTTCGCCGCGGCGGCCCGCAGCGCGTCCAGGGCGAAGCCCCGCCCCGCCGCGTCCCAGGCCTCCGCCGCCGCCTGCGGCGCGACGCCCGCGCCCGCGGCGAGCCGCACGATGCCGATGGCCGAGGACAGCGCGCCTGCCCGCCCGACCAGCCGCGCCGCGTCGGCGGGGAGGGACGGGTTCTCGGGCACGGGCACCGCCGTCACCAGCGCCTCGACGCCCGGCCGCAGCGCGGCTTCGGCATCCGCGAGGTTCGCCGGCGCTTCGGAGAGCAGTTCGGACGCCGCGGCCTCCTGCAGGCCGCGCAGGGTCAGCAGCGCGCGCGTCTTCTCGTCGGCCGGGATCGGCGCCGCATCCACGCCCGACGCGGCGGCGGAAATCCCGAACAGGCTGTCGGCGAGGTAGGCCGCGCGCGTGGCCGCGACCGGATCGCCGTCGCCTGCCAGCCGCGCCAGGCCCGCGCAGCCCACCCGGTTGGCGACGCGGTTCGCGAGGATCGTCGCGACGAGGTTGCGGCGGAGACGGTGCGTCGCGATCAGGTCGCCGTAGCGTTCCTGCAGGGCCGTGGGGAAATACGCCACCAACAGCGGCACCAGGGCGGGGTCGTCGGCGATCGGCGCTTCCTCGACCGCGTCGGTCAGCCAGAGTTTCGCGACGGGCAGCAGCGCCGCGATCTCCGGCCGCGTCAGCGCATCGCCGGCCGCGATGCGTTCCGCCATCTGCGTCGCGGAAGGCAGGCCGAGCACGGCGCGGTCAAGCAGCCCCGCCGCCTCGAGACGCGTCATCAGCGCGGCCTGGGCCGGGAGGGCTTCCGCGCCGGCCGCGACCTCCAGGCTCACCGCCTCGAACTGCGCGGCGTTGTCGGCCAGCACCAGGGCGCCGACCTCCTCCGTCATCTCCACCAGAAGGTCGTCGCGCTGGCGGCGGGTCAGTCGGCCTACGCGCTCCGCCTCCGCCAGCAGGATCTTGATGTTCACCTCGTGGTCGGAGGTGCTGACGCCCGCGGAGTTATCGAGCGCGTCGGTGTTCAGAGACACGCCGCGACCACCATCGCCCTTCTGGGCCGCCTCGATCCGCCCGGCCTGGGTGACGGCGAGGTTCGCGCCTTCCCCGACGACCTTCGCGCGGATGTCCTCGCCGTTGATGCGCAGCGCGTCGTTGGCGCGGTCGCCGGCCTCGGCGTTGTTCTCCGTGCTCGCCTTCACGTAGGTGCCGATGCCGCCGAAGTAGAGCAGGTCCACCTCGGCCTTCAGGATGGCGCGCATGACCTCCGCCGGTTCCGCACGGTCCTTCGCGAGGCCGATCGCGGCCTGCACCTGCGGCGAGAGGGGGATGAATTTCGCGTTGCGCGGGAAGACGCCGCCGCCCTCGCTTACCAGCCGCACGTCGTAATCGGCCCAGGAGGAACGGGGCAGCGCGAAGAGCCGCGCCCGCTCCTCGAAGGACCGGTCGGCATCGGGGTTGGGGTCGAGGAAGATGTGACGGTGGTCGAAGGCCGCGACGAGCCGCGTCTGGCGGGAGATGAGCAGGCCGTTGCCGAAGACGTCGCCGGACATGTCGCCGACGCCCACGCAGGTGAAGGGCTGGGTGAAGATGTCCAGCCCGCGCTCGGCGAAGTGGCGGGCGATCATCACCCAGGCGCCCTTGGCCGTGATGCCCATGACCTTGTGGTCGTAGCCCTGCGATCCGCCGGAGGCGAAGGCGTCACCGAGCCAGAAGCCGTACTCGGCCGACAGGCCGTTCGCGATGTCGGAGAAGGTGGCCGTGCCCTTGTCGGCGGCCGCGACGATGTAGGGATCGTCAGGATCGCGCCGCACGACGTCCGGCGGCGGCACGACCGATCCGTCCGCGCCGAAATTGTCGGTCACGTCGAGCATGGCGCGGATCAGCGTCCGGTAGGCTGCGATGCCCGCCGCCATGAAGGCCTCGCGATCGCTTGCGGGCGGGACGGTGCCCTTCAGCACGAAGCCGCCCTTCGCGCCGGTCGGCACGATAATGACGTTCTTCAGCCGCTGCGCCTTCATCAGGCCGAGGATTTCCGTCCGGAAGTCCTCGCGCCGGTCGGACCAGCGGATGCCGCCGCGCGCGACGGGGCCGGCGCGGAGATGGCAGCCCTCCATGTGCATCGCGTGGACGAAGATTTCCCGCCAGGGCCGCGGATCCGGCATCTCGCCGGCGCGCGCGCTCTCGAACTTGAGCGAGATGTAGTCCTTGCCCTGGAAGTAGTTGGTGCGCAGCACCGCGTCGACGGCGGTGCGCAGGCGGGACAGGATGCGGTCCGTGTCGGGATCTGCGGTGCGCTCGATCAGGGCAGACCAGGCTGCGTCCAGCGCGGCCTCGCCGCGGTCCGCCGCGGCCGGGTCGAAGCGGCGGTTGAACAGGTCCACGAGGATCCGCGCGGCCTCGGGGTTCGCGACCAGCGCGGATTCCACCGCGCCCTGGCTGAACGCGAAGCCGACCTGCTTGCACCAGCGGAACACGGTGCGGAGCAGCCAGGCCTCCCGCCAGGTCACGCCGGCGCGCAGCACCAGCCGGTTGAAGCCGTCCGCCTCGCCCCGCGCGTCCAGCAGCGCGGAGAGCGCGTCCAGCAGTTCGTCGAAGCGGTCCTCGACCGCGTCCGTCCCGGCCTCCAGCGTAAAGAGGTGCAGCACGACGGGATCGGCCCCGCTCGGCGTCAGGCGATAGGGCTGCTCCTCGATCGCGCGGAGGTCGAGGCTTTCGAACAGCGGCAGGGCATCCGCCAGCGGCAGCGCCGCGCCCGGATTGGCAAGGCGCAGGACGAGCCGGCGTGGGCCCTCGCCGGGCACGCGCGCGACGGTCGCCGCGGGCCGGCCGGAGCCGAGCGCAGCCTCGGCCAGCCGCAGGTCGGCGATCGCGGTTCCGGCCGGTATCGCGTCGGCGTAGGAAGGGGGAAGGCGTCGGCCCAGCGGGCGGCGAGGCGCGCGCCCTCCGCCTCGCCGACCCCCTCGGCCAGCGCGTCGGCCAGCGCATCGGGGAAGCCGCGTGCCGCGCGGGTGATCGCGGCCTCCAAGGCCGCGGCATCAACCTCCGGTGACGCGCCGGGCGTCGTGCCGATGACGTAGTGCACCCGGGCCAGCGGCGAATCGCCGAGCGCGATGTAGAAGGCGGAGAGGCGGCCACCATAGGCCGAGGCCAGCAGACGGCCCACGCGTTCGCGTAGCCGCGTGTCGAAGCCCTCCCGCGGCATCCAGACGATCGCGGAGACGAAGCGGCCGAAGGGATCGGGGCGCAGGGCCAGCGCGGGGCGCGGGCGGATCGTCAGGTCCAGCGCGACGCGGGCGCCGGCGAGGATTTCCTCCTCGGTCGCCTGGAACAATTCATCGCGCGGCCAGGTGTCGAGGATGGACTGGAAGGCGCGTGCGTCATGCGTGTCCGGCGCTGCGCCCGAGACCTTCAGCACCCGCGCGACTTTCGAGTTCAGCCAGGGGATGCCGCGCGGCGAGCGGTTGTACGCCGTGGCGGCGAAGAGGCCGAAGAACAGCCGAACGCCCGTCACGCGGCCATCCGCACCGAGGACGCGGGTCGCAATGACGTCGGCGTAGCTGGGACGATGCACGCGCACCCGGACATTGGCCTTGGCGATCGTCAGCGCGATGGGCTGGGCCAGCGCCTCGCTCACCGCGGGCGGCACGGCGGACATGTCGCGCAGCGCATCGAAGACCGTCGCGCCGTCGTCCCGCAGAAGGCCCAGCCCGTCCTCAGCCACGGGGCCCGTCGGGGTCAGGCGAAGCAGGCGGTGGCCGAGGAGGACGAAGTTGCCCTCGCCGAGCCAGCGCAGGAAGGCGGCCGCCTCCGCGCCGTCGGGCAGGGCGGCGATCTCGCCTTCGGCCGATGTCAGGCGGTCCAGCATCGGGGCGAAGTCGGAAACGGCGACGCGGACCTCCGTCATCGCCTGGACCAGCGCGGCCTCCACCCCCGGCCAATCGGCAGGGGCGGGGGCGCCGGGGCCCATGCGGCGGGCGGCGCCGGGCGCGACCTCGATCCGCATCATGCTCTCGTTCGGGCCGCCGGGGACGGCGGGCCCCGCGTCGCGCAGCCGCCCCGCCGCGTCGCGCGCGACGCCGAGGATCGGGTGCAGCAGCCGCCGGACCGTGCGGCCGGAGAGGGTCAGGGCGGCGAGCGCGCTATCCACGAGGAACGGCATGTCGTCCATGACGACCTCGACCACCGCCCCGGCCCCGCGGCCCGTCACGCCGGACGGCCCGCCCGGGGCAGTCACGCGGATGCGCGGCTCGCCCGGCTTGCGGGTTTCGGCGAGGGAAAAGAGGGAGGCGGCCTCCGCTGCCAGCGTCTCCGGCGCGAGGCCTGCGAGCTCGGCGACGGGCATGCCCTCGGCCAGGGCGTGAAGGATGCCGGCTGCGGCCGGCGGCAGGGCGGGGCCGAGCCGGGTGAGGGCGGCCTCGGCCTCCCGAAGCAGCTCCCCGCGCATCCCGGCCCCCTGCCCGGTCCCGTGGGGGAGCGCTCCGTCGTCCGGCATGGCGGTGTTCCCGTCCCTGGCTTGGGCGGGAACATGGCCACCCCCGCCCGGCCCGCGCAAGCAGGCGGCTGACCCTGCCACCATTCCGTCACCGTGACGGCGGCGAGACGCATGACGGGCGGGCCGGCGCGGGCTAGTTTGGGGGCATGTCCCTCACCCTCGCCGAACTCCTCGCGCCGATGGACCCCGCGCGCTTCTTCGCGGAATACCATGACAAACAGCCGCTCCTGGTCCGCGGCACGCCGGGCAAGTTCGCGGGGGTCCTGTCCTGGCGGGGCATCGACCGGCTGTTGGACCAGTCGCATATCTGGTCGTCGCATTCCCTCAAGATGCAGATGGACGGGCAGGCGGTGCCGCCGGAGGCCTATTGCGTCCGCGCGACGTCGCGCGACAACGCGCCGGTGCTGCAGCCCCATGCGGAGCGCGTGCGGGAATGGGTGGCGCGCGGCGCGACGATCGTGCTGAACGACGTGGACAGCCTGACGCCCGGCCTGGCCTCCGTGTCGCGCGCGCTGGAGGATGCGGGACTCGGCCGCGCGCAGGCGAACGTCTACATCTCCTTCCAGGCGCACAAGGCCTTCCCGTCGCACTTCGACACGCACGACGTCTGGGCGGTGCAGGTCGAGGGCGAGAAGAGCTGGAACATCTGGTCCGGCCGCGCCGACTACCCCATCGCGCACCCCGCCTTCCGTTCGCTGGGCCAGGCGCACCACGATCGCTCGAAGGGCGAGTTGAAGGAGAAGGTGCTGCTGCGCGCGGGTGACCTGCTCTACCTGCCGCGCGGCTGGTACCACGACGCGCTGGCGGAGGGCGCGACCTCCGTCCACGTCGCCTATGGCACGAACGCCGTGCTGGGCGTCGAATTCGCCCAGATGCTGGCGGAGCGCGCGATGGGCGATCCGCAGTTCCGCGCCCCGCTGCCGCGGCAGGACGGGACGCCGTCCGCGCAGTTCGCCCTGACGCAGCGTGCGGCGCAGTTGGGGCAGAAACTGGCGGAGTTCGCGCGTGACCCGGCGGTGCTGCAAGCGCTGGCAAAGCATGTCGCCGAGGCTCGGTTCCCGCGCGGGGGCAACCATCTGCTTGGCGCGCGCGGACTGGAACCGCCGCGCGGGGTGGAGGATGCCTCGCCGGCCGTCGATGGCGAGGCGCCGGCCTTCCGCGTCATCGCCGGCGAGGCGAAGCCCGTGCGCCGCGGTGCGGAATGGGTGCTCAAGACCGGCGCCGGGGCGACGTCCCTGTCGCCGCAGGAGGCGGAGGCCGCGGGCTGGATCCTGTCGCGGCGCGACGTGGACCCGGCGGCCCTGCGCGCCGCCCATCCAACGGTGGATGCGGAGGCCTTGCTGTCGCGCCTGAAGCAGGCCGGCGTGTTGGCCGCGGCATGAGGTTCCTGTCCTTCGCCATCGCCCTGCTCGCGGCCGGTCCTGCCGCCGCGCAGGGCACGCCGCCCCGCCCGGCCCCCGGGCCCGCGCTGCCGCCCTTCCAATGCGTCGGCGCCGAGGCGCTGGAGGAGGATGTCTTCGAGGTCCCCTTCACCGCTGCCAGCGACCGTGTCGGCGATGCCGCGCGCACGCCGCTGGCGCTCGCCGTCGAGTTGCTGAAGCGGGAGCCTGACCGCAACGCCTGCATCCTCGGCCACGCGAACCGCGAGGGCGGGCAGCAGACCAGCGTGAACCTTGCCGCGCGCCGTGCGCGCGCGGTTCGGGACGCCCTGCAGCGGGCCGGGATTCCGGAAGCGCGGCTGCGGTCGGAGGCGCGCGTCGCCGGCTTCAGCCGGACCACCGGCAACGCGGTGGCGCGCAGCGTATCGGTCGTCATCATGCCCGTCAGCGCACCCCGGCCCGAGCGCGTAGCGCCCGAACCCGCCGCGCGTCCCGCCGAGCCGGCGAACCGCCCCGCCGCGCCGATCCCGCCGACCGAAGTGGCTCCGCGCCCCGCGGCACCACCCCCCGAACCCACGTCCCGCCCGGAGCCGGGTGCGGCGTCCCCTCCTGGTCCGGCGCCGACACCCGCCCAACCCGCGCCGGCCGTCCCTGACCCGGCGCGCGAGGATGCCGAAGCCCATGGTGCGGCGCCGGCGGCGGGTGGTAACCCGCCGGCTCCCGCCCCGACGAACCGATGACCGACGCACCCCCGTCCGGCCCGGCCCCGTCGCTGGTGGAATCCGCCCTCGCCCTGGGCTTCGCGGGGCTGTCGCCCGACGCCGTCCTGGCGCTGCGCGAGGGCAAGGAATGGCGCCACTTCCCGGCAGACCGTCCCGACCGCTTCGCGCACCTGCTCTCGGTCGCCGACCTCGACGCGCACCTCGCGACCGATGCGGCGCGCCTGCCGCGCGTGACCATGGCCGACAGCCGGCGCCGCGGCAGCGCCGCCGTCCCGCCCGAGGATTTCACGCGGGAGGACGGGCGCGTCGAGCCGGCCCGGCTGCACGCCCTGTTCGACGGCGGCGTGACCCTCGTCGTCTCCCAGTTCCACGAGACGCACCGGCCGCTCGGCCTGTTTTGCCGCGGGCTGGAGCGCGCCTTCCTGCACGCCGTGCAGAGCAACATCTATCTCACGCCCGGCGGCAAGCATGGTCCGGATGGGGGCGGCGCGCAGGGCTTCCGCCCGCACTTCGACACGCATGATGTGCTGGTGCTGCAGGTCCGGGGACGCAAGCGCTGGCGCCTCTGGCCCGGCGAGCCGCTGCCGCGCCCGACGCGCCGCACGCCCTGGCACAACCAGGTGGAACCGCAGGGCGAGGCCGCCGAGGTCGTGCTGCACCCCGGCGACGCGCTCTACGTGCCCCGCGGGATCATGCACGACGCCGTCGCGGTGGGGGAGGAACCGTCGCTCCACGCGACGATCGGCCTCCTGGAACCCTCGATCGCCGAGGCGATGCGGATGCTGCTCGACGTCGCGGAGGATGAGGACGCCGCCTTCCGCGCGGCGACGCCGACCTGGCGGCTGGACGATCCGGACGCCGTGGCGGGCCTCGTCGCCTCCCTCGCGGCGCGGCTGGCGGAGCCGGAGCGGCTGGCGCAGCTCCGCGCCCGGCTTCTGAACCGGCTGGCCGATGAGCGGATTGCCCTGTCCGCGCGCGGCCTGCTGCCCGAGCCCTTCGACCCGTCCCGCCCCGTCGCCCTGGCCGAGACGGCGCACCACCACGTCCTTGCCGCGCCCGAAGGTGCCGTCCTCCGCGCCGCGGGCGTCGAGGAACGGCTGACGATGGTGGAACTTGAGGCGCTGGAAGCGATGGAGGACGGCACGCCGCCCGCGGCGATCGGGCCGGTCGCGGTGGCGCTGGCGGAGCGGTTGCGGCGTGTCGGCGTGATGCGCTGAGGGGCCCTGCGAGAAGGCGCTGCCTTCTCCCAGACCCTCATCCGCCAGGAGGCTTGCCTGCTGGACCTCAATCTACTTGCGGATTCCATTGGCTGAGGGTTGGTCTCCACGCGCGCTTGCGCCGCGCGGAGACCAACCCTCAGCCAAGGGCGTTCGATGGAACGGGGTCCAGGGGACGAGTCTCCTGGCGGATGGAGGTCCGGAGGAGGGCAGCACCCTCCTCCAAGGCCGTCACCCCATCCCCCGAGCCGTCGCCGCCGCCTGGCCCAAATCCTCCACGAACCGGTCGTACTCCCTAGCCTTCGCCGCCTCGTCCGGCAGGCGGAGGAGGTAGGAGGGGTGGACGGTCGGGTAGAAGGGCCGCCCGTCCGTGTTGCGCAGCAGCGATCCGCGCATCTTCGTCACGGGCATGGCGCGACCGGAGACGGCGCGAAGGGCCGTCGCGCCGAGGGTGACGATGAGGCGGGGCTGCACGATCTCGATCTCGCGCTGCAGGAAGGGGCGGTACCACGTGATGTCGCCGGCATCGGGCGACTGGTGCAGGCGTCGCTTGCCGGTCGGCGTGAACTTGAAGTGCTTCACGGCATTGGTGACGTAGGCCTCGTCGCGCGCCACTCCCGCCTCGCCCAGCGCGCGGTTCCAGAGGCGTCCCGCGGGGCCGACGAAGGGGTGGCCCTGGATGTCCTCCTCGTCGCCGGGCTGTTCGCCGATGAACATCAGCAGCGGATGCTGCGGGCCCTCGCCCATGACGGGTTGGGTGCTGTTGGCCGTCCAGGCCGGGATGTCGTTGCGGTCGAGGAGGTCGCGGCGCAGCGCGGCCAGGGCCTCCGCGTAGTCGGCCGGCGTGTCGAGAGGCAGGAGGGAATCGGGCATGGCTCCCGCCTCAACGCCCGGATCGGAGTCGGGCTTCGCGGAAATGATCCCGGGCGCGGACAGGCTCGCGCCGGGCGCGGACAGGCTCGCGCCGGGCGCGGACAGGCTCGCGCCGGGCACATGCAGCGCGCGTTGGCGGCGGGGTGCGGGCTCGGCGGCGCCGGCGGCGATCATCTCCGCCACCCGCTTCGGCGCGTCCTGGATCAGGCGGGGGATGTCCCGGGCCTCCGGCAGGTTGCGCCAGTACTTCTTCGGCATCTCCGCCCGCATCGCCTCGGGCTTGAGCCGCGCGGGGTTGAAGATCGCGGCGAAGTAGGCGCGCCACATCGTCTCCGCCGCATCCTCGGCCGGCGCATCGGCGCGCCGGGCACCGGGGCCGAAGCGGATCACCTCCCCGTCCCAGTGCGCGGAAACGGTCGGCGTCAGGATGGACCAGCGCAGCGAGGCGAAGCGGCGGGCGAAGAAGTCGGCCTCGGCGCGGAGGATGTGGTGCTCCGGCTCGAACCACGCGACGAAGCGCGTGTTCGGGTCGGGCGCGGGGAAGGGCGTGGCCGACGCGACGGAGGGCATGGGATCGGTTAACGGCGCGGGCGCCTGCTCCTCCGCGGCGTCCAGCATCGGGGCGGCGTCATCCAGCGCCCCCATGTCGCGGAGCGCGAGCGCGACCGCCTTCGCGTTCCGCGGCGCGGCCGGCACGTTCGGCGCGCGTTCGGCCCGCACCGCCTCCCGGATCGGGGCGGAGAGCGCGCCGTCATCCTCCACCCGCACCTCCCGGAAGCGGACGAAGGCGTGCATCTTGTGCGCGTCGCGGCGGACGGCGCGCGCCATCGCCTCGGCCCGCGCGACGTCGGCATCGGTCGCGACCTCCAGAAGCCCGCGGTCGGCCTGCAACCGGTGCAGCAGCGAATGCAGCAGCGTGAACCGGACGGGGTCGCGGTGGCGGATGACCAGCCGCGCGAGGTTCGGAAAGTCGCGGGGAACGCGCGGCGCCTCGATCCCCGGTGGCGGCTCGGGCGGCGGCGGGCCGCCGAACAGCGGCACGGGCTCACCATCGACGCGCCAGGCCACCTCCTCCGGCGGGATGCCTGCCATGACGAGGCTCCGCGCAGCGACGCGCCAGCCCTCGAAGTCATCGGGCAGGTCGAGGCTGACGCTATACATGCGCGAACAAGGAGGGCTGGTAGGGCTTGGCCAGCGCCGCGACGAAAGCGGGATCCACCCGCTCGGCGATCCCCTCCCGCGGCGCGACGATGGCGCGCAGGTCCGCGCGGTCCAGCAGCCCTCCCTGTCCTCGGTGATCCGGCGCGCAGACGAAGGGCGCGACCTTGCGCAGCGGCACGCGCAGGCGCGCAAGGTCCGACAGCCGCACGGGCCCCGAACGCCGCGCCGCGATGATCCGGTCCACATTGCGCGTGCCGAGGCCGGGAACGCGCAGCAGCAACTCCCGCGGTGCACGGTTCAGGTCCACGGGGAACTGGGCGCGGTGCTTCAGCGCCCAGGCCAGCTTCGGGTCGACGGCGAGGTCGAGCATGCCACCTTCACCGCCCGCGACGATCTCCTCCGTGCTGAAGCCGTAGAAGCGCATGAGCCAATCGGCCTGATACAGCCTGTGTTCCCGCACCAGCGGCGGCGGGGAAGGCGGCAGCAGCGACGATGCGTCGGGGATCGGCGAATACGCGGAGAAGTACACCCGCTTCAGCCGGTACGACCCATACAGGTTCGCGGAAGTCGTCAGCACCGTCTCGTCCGTGGACGCGTCGGCGCCCACGATCATCTGCGTGGACTGCCCGGCCGGTGCGAAGCGTGGCGGCGCGGCGCGGGTGGCCTCCTTCTTCGCCTCGGCATAGGCATCGATGCGCGTGCGCAGGCCGGCCATGGCGACGCGGATGGCGCGCCCGTCCTTCTCCGGCGCCAGTGTCTTCAGCGACTCGACGGCCGGCAACTCCACGTTGATGGACAGCCGGTCGGCGTAGCGCCCGGCCTCCGCCAGCAGCGCGGGGTCGGCGTCAGGGATGGTCTTGAGGTGGATGTAGCCCTTGAAGCCGTGCACCTCCCGCAATTCACGGGCCACCCGCACGATCTGTTCCATCGTGTAGTCGGGCGAGCGGATGATGCCGGAGGAGAGGAATAGCCCCTCGATGTAGTTGCGCCGGTAGAAGTCGAGCGTGATGTCCACGAGTTCCCGCACCGTGAACCGCGCGCGCGGGACGTTCGAGGTCGCGCGATTGATGCAGTACGCGCAGTCGAAGACGCAGGCGTTCGTCAGCAGGACCTTGAGCAGGGAGATGCATCGCCCGTCCGGGGCGTAGGCGTGGCAGATGCCCATCCCCTCCGTGCTGCCCAGGCCACCGGCCTTGCTGTCCCGCTTCTCCGTGCCCGAGGAGGCGCAGGAGGCGTCGTACTTCGCGGCGTCGGCGAGGATCTCGAGCTTGCGGAGGAGGTCCAAGATTCGCGTCCTGTCTGGAACCGGAATGTGGGGACGGGTCCCGATTCAGGCAAGCACAAACGGGGAACGCCCGCTCCGGCCGGTTCGTCGCCCCGTTGGGGCAGCCTGTTGCATCGACCCATAGCGGGCGCCGCACCGCACGTTCCGCTCCAAGGCTCCGCTCCAAGGCAAGGATTCGCGTTCGTGACTGCCCCGCCCGGGCCGGGCAGCCTTGCCCCGGTCCCCTCGCGGCCCAACTCCCCAACGGATGGCTGAAGCACACCTGAACCGGATCGCGACGGCGACGCCGCGCCACGAGGTCCACGACACGTTCCGCCGCTTCGCCGGCTACCAGATCACCGAGCCGAAGATCCACACTGCCTTCGCCCGGCTGGCCGAACGGTCGCAGGTCAACACCCGCTGGTCCGTCCTGGAACCCCTGCCCGACGCGACCGGCACGGCCGATGGCTTCTACCGCCTGGACCGCTTTCCCAGGACGGGCGAACGCATGGCGCGCTACGAGCGCGAGGCCCCCGCCCTTGCGGGCATGGCCCTGGACCGGCTGGCTTTCGACGGGTCGGAGGTCACGCACCTCATCCTCGCGACCTGCACCGGCTTTGCGGCTCCGGGCCTGGATCACTGGATCATCCGGGAATACGGCCTGCCGAACGACGTGGAGCGGACGATCGTCGGCTTCATGGGCTGTCAGGCCGCGATCAACGCGCTGAAGCTCGCGCGGCACGCCGTGCGCTCCGATCCCCGCGCCCGGGTGCTGGTCGTCAACCTCGAATTGTGCTCGCTCCACCTCCAGCCGAGCAGCGAGGTGGAACAGCTCCTCTGCTTCCTCCTCTTCGCCGATGGCTGCTCGGCCGCCCTCGTCACGGCGGAGGAGGAGGGCTTCCGGATGGACGGCTTCCACGCCGCGCTCTTCCCCGACGCATCGGACCAGATCACCTGGCACATCGGCGATGCGGGCTTCGACATGACGCTCGCCGGGACGGTCCCCCTGACCCTCGCCCGCGCCCTGCCGGACCATACGCGCGCCATCCTCGGCGGGGCCAACCACGGGGACATCGACCTTTGGGCCGTCCATCCCGGCGGCCGCTCGATCCTCGATGCCGTCATGCATGGCCTCGACATCCCGCCCGAGGGCCTCGATACCTCCCGTACGGTCCTGCGTGACAACGGCAACATGTCCTCCGCCACCGTCATGTTCGTGCTGGAGCAGATGCTGGCCCGCTCGGAGGCCGGGCAGCGGGGCGTCGCCCTCGCCTTCGGCCCGGGCCTGTCCGCCGAGACGATGCGGTTCACGGCCTGCTGACATGCTCCGCGCCCGCAGCACGGCCGAGGAGTGGATGGACGACGAGGCCGCGACGGAGGCCGATTTCCGCGGGGCCTTGAGCGACCTCGAACGGATCAACCGCGTCACCCTCGCCTACCGCCCGACGCTGCGATGGCTGGATGATCTGGTCCGTCGGACCGGCGCGTCGTCGCTCTCCGTCCTCGACGTCGGCGCGGGCGGCGGCGACATGCTCCGCGCGGTCCGGCGCTGGGCCGACCGGCGCGGGGTCGCCGTGACCCTGACCGGCCTGGATCGCTCCCCCTGGGCGGAGCCCGCGGCGCGCGAGGCGGGGACCGAGGCGGACTGGATTACGGACGATCTTTTCGCGCTCGATCCCGCCCGCCGCTTCGACGCCGTCATCTGCTCCCTCTTCACGCACCACCTGCGCGACCCGGACCTCGTCCGCTTCCTCCGCTGGCTCGACGCGCGGGCGGAGCGGGGCTGGATGATCTCCGACCTGCACCGGCATCCCATCCCCTTCGGCGCGGTCTGGGCGGGGGTGCGGCTGTTCCGGATGCATCCGATGGTGATCAGCGACAGCACCATCTCCATCGCCCGCGGCTTTTCCCGCGCCGACTGGGAACGGCTGGTCGCCGAGGCGGAGGTCGAGGCGACGATCCGCTGGGCCGTGCCCTTCCGCTGGACCGTCTCGCGCATCCGGGCATGACGGACGCGGAGGTCATCGTGCTCGGCGCCGGCCCGGCGGGCTGCGCGGCGGCAACCGGCCTGGCCCGCGCGGGCCGCGACGTGCTGCTGCTGGAACGCGACGCAGTGCCACGGGAGGTCGTCTGCGGCGAGTTCCTGGGACCCGATGCCGTGGCCGCCCTGCGTGTCCTCGGCCTCGACGCGGCGGCGATGGAAGCGGTGTCCATCACCTCACTGCGTATCGGCGCAGGAATGCGCGAGGCCGCGGCGCCACTTCCGTTCCCCGCCTGGGGCCTGCCCCGGCGCGTGCTGGACGGCGCGCTGCGCGACGCTGCGGCGCATGCCGGGGCGGGCCTGTACGTCGGCAGGGCCGTGGTCGCGGCCGAGCGCAACGGCGGCCTGTGGCACCTGCGCCTGCGCGACGGCGCCGCGCTGACCTGCCGCGCCCTGGTGCTGGCGACGGGCAAGCACGCCCTGCGCGGCCATCCCCGCCTGCCGGCCCGCGACGGTGCGACCGGGCTGAAACTGCACCTGCGCGGGCTTGACCTCGCCGGCACCGTCCACCTGCTGCCCTTCCCGGGCGGCTATGCGGGGCTGCAGCCCACCATCGGCGGTGCGAACCTCTGTGCCGCCATCCGCGACGCGCCGGGGGAGGCCGCGCGCGACACGCGCGCCCTCCTCGCCCGGGTGGCGGCGGGGTCGGCCCTCGCCGCGCGCCTGCTGTCCGGCGCGGAGCCGGCGACCGACCGTCCCCTGGCCGTCGCGGGCGTTCCGTACGGCTTCCTGCACCGCGCCGCGGCCGGGCCACCCGGCCTCTATCGCGTCGGCGACCAGGCGGCGGTCATCCCGTCCCTCACCGGCGACGGGATCGCGATGGCGCTGCATTCCGGCCTCGCCGCCGCGCGCGCGATCGTCGCGGGCCGACCCGCGGCAGAGCACCACGCCGCCTGGGGGGCGGCGGCACGCGCCCCGATGGCCTGGGCCGGGCTGACCTCCTTCGTCCTTCACCGCGCCCCGGCGACGCTCGCCGTGGTGGCCACCGTGCCGGGCCTGCCCGCCCTCTTCGCCCGCCGCACCCGCATCGCGGCGTGACGGTTTGGGGAAGCGCGCGCCCCGCGGTAATGGCCGCCGCGAACGGTTGAGGACCCGCGATGCCCTACGATCCCACCCCCCGCCAGCTCCACTACGTCTGGGGCGGCATCTTCACCGACGGCTCCTGGCGCGACCTCGAGCCGAACACGGAGGAATCCTACGGCCCCTTCCACGACGCGAAGGAAGCGGAGCGCGTCTGGAACGAGAAGGCGCGCCGCAACATCGACATCGCGAACCACCGCCTTTTCGTCATCGCCATCCCACGTCCGGGTGCCGCGCCCGGCGGCCGGGGCTGACGGCCGCCGGGCCCCGCGCCGGAACCGGCGGGGCCCGTTGACGATTCCGTGATCAGGCGGAGATTCGTCGCGCGCCGCCCTCGCCACCGCATCCGGCGATGCCACCGTCCCGTAGCGGTGGGGATGGTACGGCGGGTTCGATGACGGGTTGTGGTCGGCGCGTGATGACGCGGGATGAGGTCGCGTCGGCGGAGCCTTACCCGTCCCCTGCCCCCGGTTCCGACCCCCTGGCGCGCGCCCGCGCCCGGATGGAGGAGACGGGCCAGTGGCACCCGCGCCAGTCCATGGGCCGCCGCTGGTCCATCGGCTGCGTCGCGCTGGAGATCACGCAGCGCTGCAACCTCGACTGCACGCTCTGCTACCTCTCCGACCATTCGGAGGCCGTGCGCGACATCCCGCTGGAGGAGGTGTTCCGCCGCATCGACCTGATCCGCGACCACTACGGCGCGGATACCGACGTGCAAGTCACGGGCGGCGACCCCACGCTGCGGGATCGCGCGGAACTCGTCGCGATCGTCCGCCGCGTGCGGGAACGGGGGATGCGCCCCAGCCTCTTCACCAACGGCATCAAGGCCACGCGCGACCTACTGACGGAACTCTGCGAGGCCGGCCTCGTGGACGTCGCCTTCCACGTGGACCTGACGCAGGAGCGCAAGGGCTACGACAGCGAATTCGCGCTGAATGCGGTGCGAGAGGAATACATCGGACGGACCCGCGGCCTGCCGCTGTCCGTCTTCTTCAACACCACGGCCTTCGACGGCAACTTCCACGAGATCCCGGGCGTCGCCGCCTTCTTCGTCCGCTACGCCGACGTCGTGCGGGTCGCCAGCTTCCAGCTGCAGGCCGACACCGGCCGCGGCACGGTCCGCGCGCGGCGGAACCCCATCACCATCGCGACGGTCGCCGATGCCATCCGGACCGGCGCCGGGGCGCCCATCAACTTCGACACGCCGATCGCCGGCCACGCGGACTGCAACCGCTACGCCATGACCCTCGTCGCGAACGGGCGGGTGCATGACTTGTACGGTGAGGACGAGGCGCTGGCGACAATCCTCCATGCGACGGCCGGCGTGCAGTTCGACCGGCAGCATCGTGGGCGTGCCACGGTCGCGTTGGCGCGGCGTCTCGCGGAGCGGCCCGGTGCCACGCTGCGGCTGCTGCCCTGGGCGGCGCGGCGCCTCTGGGCCATGCGCCGGGACCTGATCGCCGCGCGCGGGCGGGCCCACAAGCTGTCCTTCTTCCTCCACGACTTCATGGACGCCGAACACCTGGACTGCGAGCGGATCGGCGCCTGCGTCTTTATGGTCGCGACGGCCGACGGCCCGGTCTCCATGTGCCTGCACAACGCGAAGCGGGATGCCTTCATTCTCAAGCCCCTTGCGACGCAGGAGGGCGGCTGGTGGGACCCGCTGAGCGGGGCCATCACCGCCGAGCCCGTCGCGCCGGAGCCGGTGCTGACGCGCAAGAACGCCCGCGGGCGGCGGCGCCTGGAGATCAACCACGCCCGCAGGGAGCCGGCGGAATGAACAGGCCGGGACGACGCATGATGCTGGCCGGTGCCGCCCTCCTCGCCGCGCCGCGGATCGCCGGCGCGCAGGGCGCCGATCCCGCCTGGTTCGAAGCGTGGGAGACCGTGCTGCGCCGCCGCGTTGACGCGCAGGGCCGCGTGGATTTCACGGGGATCGCCGCCGATCCCGGCCCGCTTCCCACGATCGTCGCGGAAATCGGGCGCGCGGGGTCGGAGGACTCCCGTTCCCCCACCCACCTGCTGGCCTGGCGGATCAACGCCTACAACGCCCTGGCCATGCACGGCATCGTCCTGCGCGGCATCCCCCAGAGCCTGGACTTCCTCGGCCGCTTCGGCTTCTTCGCGAACACCAGCATCCGCGTCTCAGGCCGCGACACCTCTCTCAAGTCATTCGAGGACGACGTGATCCGCCGAATGGGCGAGGAGCGCGTGCACTTCGCCCTGAACTGCATGGTCCGCGGCTGTCCCCGCTTGCCGCAGGAACCCTTCCGCGCCGCGCGGCTGGATGCGCAGCTCGCCGGCGCGGCGCGGGAGTTCTGCGAGAGCGGGTATCAGGTCCGCCCCGACGCGCCCAACCGCGCGGTCTGGGTGTCGCAGATCTTCGACTTCTTCACGCGGGACTTCGTGCCGGCCAAGGCGCCCTCCGTCCTTGCCTATGTCAACCGCTGGCGACGGGAACCCCTGCCGGACGACTGGACCGTCCGGTACTTTCCCTATGACTGGACCATCAACCGCCAGCCCGGTGCCGCGGGGTGATGTGCGCAGGGCCCTCACGACCGCTCTCGTCATCGGCTTCGCCTGGGCGCTCGCGCTGCTGCACGGAGCGGCCGCGCTCGGCAAGGCGCTGGATCTCCGGGGCTTCGTCGCGGTCGCCGACGCCTACCGGCTGGTGCCGCCATTCCTGACGATGCCCGGCGCGCTGTCGCTCACCCTCGCGGAGGCCGGGATCGCGCTCGGCCTGGTGCTGCCGCGCTTCCGTCGTCCCGCCGCCATCGCCGCGGGTGCCCTCGCGCTCACCTACGGCGCAGCACTGATCGCGACGCTGCTCCGCGGCATCCCGCTCGAGAACTGCGGCTGCTTCGGCGTCTTTCTCGCCCGTCCCCTGACGGTTTGGAGCCCGGTCGAGGACCTCGTCCTCGCCGCGTTGTGCTTCGCCGTCGCGCGCCTCTCGCCGGTGCCGGCATGACCCGGCGTGAGCTGCTTCTCCTCGCCGCGACGCCGGAGGTGGAGTTTCCACCTGCCCTGGACGCTGCGGGAACGCGCCTTGTCCTGAACGGCACGGCGCGCCGCACCTGGTCCATCCTGCGGATCGAGGTCTATCGCGCCGCCCTCTACCTACCCGCGCCGTCGAACGACGCAGCGGTCATCCTCGGTACTTCCGCGCCGCGGCTGGTCGAGGCGCGCTACCGCCGGGACGTGCCGCTCGACAGCGTCGTCGCGGCCTGGGAAGCCACGGCCGGCGCGCCCCTGCCCGCCGCCTTCCGCGCCTGGCTCCGCCCGATCGCGGCGGGCGACGTGGAACGGCAGTTCTTCCGCGGCGATGGCGTCGTGCTCTCCGGCCCCGGGCGGCCGGAGGCCTTCCAGCCCGGCATGGCCTTCGCGCGCCGGCTCCTTGCCACCTGGATCGGCATGGAGGCCGATCCGGACGTGCGCCGCGGCCTGCTGGGGGGCGGAGCGTGACCGTGACCCGGCGGCGGACGAAGCTGCCGCGACGGGGGTGCCCATCCGCCGGCCCCGCCTCAAATGGGGCAGGAGCCCCCTTCCATGCTATCCGGGAACCGCGCAGCCGCGGTCGGGAGTCCTGATGCAGTCGATCTACTGGGTGATGTCCTGGGCCTGCCACCGCAAGTGCAAGCACTGCTACGAGGACAAGTTCCGCCCCTATGTCCGCGGTGCCCTGGAAGGCGTGGTATCGGAAGCCGAGCGCGCCTTCCCCCGCATCATCGCGAACCTGCCGGAGCGCATGCGCTACCTCGACCTCGACGACGTCGGCGAGGACGGGGGGCCGCGGGAGAAGACGGGACGCATCATCCTATCCGGCGGCGAATCCCTGATAGACCCCGTGCGGGAACGCGTGACCTACCCGATCATCGAGGCGCTGGCGGACCGCTACCGCGACCGCGGCGGCGTGAAGATCGTTGTCCAGACCACGGGCGACCTGCTGACGCCGGAGATCGTGCGGGACCTCGTGGACCGCGGCGTGTGGCTCATCTCCGTCTCCGGCGTCGATGACTTCCACGTCGGCATGGAAGGCGAGGACAAGCAGGCCGCCTACCGCGCGCGCCTGACCGCGATGATGGAGGCGGAGGGCATGCGCCCCTCCATCCGCGCGACGACGCATGGCAGCATGATGGACCAGGACGGCCCGATCTTCTCCTTCTTCGGCGCGCAGCCCGGGTCCTGGATCGGCAAGCTCTGGCCGCGCGGTCGCGCCTGGGACAACGGGCTGTCCACCGCGACCCTCGCGGACAATTTCTGCAACAACTGGTCGGGCGGGCAGAACTTCCTGCGCTATGGCTTCTCGGGGTCCGAGGTGTCGCTTGAGCCCAACGGCAACGTCTATCCGTGCTGCATCAAGACGAAATTGCCGCTGGGCAACGTGGCTGAGGAACGGTTGAAGGACATCCTCGAATCCCTCGCCGGCGACCCGGTCTACGAGGCGATCAACGCCGGCCAGCCCGAGCGCATGGGCCTTTCCCATGGCTGGAGCATCGAGACCTTCCTGGAGAAGTCGCGCACGACGGACCCGATGGGCCGCCCCTACGCCAACCTCTGCGTCGGCTGCGACAAGTTCCACGAGGAAGTGCTGGCCCCCCGCATCGAGGCCGCGCGCGTCCGGCGCCGCGCCCGTGTCAGCGAGCCAGTTCCCGCGGAGTGAGGAGGTCCACGATGAACGCCACCCGCCGCAGCCTGCTGCTCTCCGCCGCCGCGCTGCCCTTCGCGGCGCGGGCCCAGGCGCCGGGCCACCCGCTGCTGGCGGCGCCGTGGGAGGAGGTGCTGCGCCAGGCGCGTGGGAAGCCCTGCTTCTACAACGCCTGGGCCGGCGACGACCGCACGAACGCCTTCATCGAATGGACCGCAGGCCGTCTGCGGGCGTTGCACGGCGTGGACCTCCGCCACGTCCGCCTGCGCGACACCGCGGAAGCCGTGACCCGCGTCGTCGCGGAGAAGGCGGCGGGGCGGAACGAGGCCGGCACCGTGGACCTCATCTGGATCAACGGGCCGAACTTCCTGGCGATGAAGGAACAGGGGCTGCTCTTCGGCCCCGTCCTGGATCGCCTGCCGAACGCGCGCTTCATCGACCGCGAGGGCAAGCCCGCGACGATGACGGACTTCACCGTCCCGGTGGACGGGCTGGCTGTTCCCTGGCGCCTCGGCAAGGTCGTCTTCATCCACGACGCCCAGCGCCTGCCGAACCCGCCGATGACGATGGCGGCGCTGCCGGACTGGGCCCGCGCGAACCCGGGACGCACGACGCATCCCAACGTCCGCAACTTCATGGGCGCGACCTTCCTGAAGCAGGCGCTGCTGGAACTCTCCCCTGATCCGGCCGCCTTGCTGCGCCCCGCGACGGATGAAGCCCTGCGCCCTGCCGCGGACCTGCTCTGGGCCTGGTACGACCGCCTTCGCCCGCGTCTCTGGCGCGGCGGCCGGGCCTTCCCGGAAAGCGGCCCGGCCCAGCGTGCGCTGATGACGGACGGGGAGATCGACCTCTACATCGCCTTCAACCCCGCCGAGGCCGTCGTCGCCATCGCCGGCGGTACGCTGCCGCCGACGGCGCGCGCTTACGTCCTGTCCAGCGGCACGATCGCGAACTGTTCCTTCAATGCGATCCCCTACAACGCCGCGAACGTTGCCGCCGCCATGGTCGCCGCCGACTTCCTGCTGGGCGCCGAAGCGCAGGCCCATGCGCTGGACCCGCGCGTGCTCGGCGCACCCACCGCGCTCGACGTCGGCGTGCTGCGGGCCGTCGACCGTGCGAAGTTCGAGGCGATCCCCTCCTCCCCTGCCATGCCGACGGGCGTCGCGCTGGGGCGCGACCTGCCGGAACCGCACCCGTCCTGGATGACGCGGCTGACGACGGAGTGGGAGCGCCGCTACGGCCGCTGACCCGTGCTGCGCGTCGCCCCTGCGCTGACCGTCGCGCTCTTCGTGGGGCCGATCGCGGCGGGGCTGCTGGCGACGGCGCTGCCGGCCTTCGGCTGGCTGCCGGCGCTCGGCGGTACCGCCCTCTCCCTCGACCCCTGGCGGGCGCTGCTGGACGCGCCGGGCTTGCCGCGCGCGGTGGGACTGACGCTGCTTACGGGATTCGGCGCGACGATCCTTTCGCTCGCGGTCGTCGTCCTCTTCCTGATCGCGGCGCAGGATGCCCGGTGGTTCCGGCGCGTGCAGGCCGCGCTTTCCCCGTTCTGGCGACGCCGCACGCGGCGCTGGCCATCGGCTTCGCCTTCCTCGTCGCGCCGTCGGGGATGCTCGTGCGGCTGGTCTCGCCCTGGGCGACGGGATGGACGCGGCCGCCCGACGTCGCGACGGTGAACGACGAATGGGGCCTCGCCCTCATCCTCGGCCTCGTCGTGAAGGAGGTTCCCTACCTCCTCCTCATGGCTTTCGCCGGGCTGTCGCAGGTGCCCGCCGCGGGCGCGCTGCGCGTCGCGCGGTCCCTCGGCTACGGGCCCGCCTCCGCCTGGCTGAAGGCGGTGCTGCCGATGCTCTACCCGCTGCTGCGGCTGCCAATCTATGCGGTGCTGGCCTTCTCGCTCTCCGTCGTGGACGTCGCGCTCATCCTCGGCCCCGGATCGCCACCGACGCTCGCCGCCTTCGTCGTGCGGTGGATGACCAGCCCGGACCTGTCGCTGTGGTTCCCGGCGGCGGCGGGGGCGTTGCTGCTTCTGCTGCTCGTCCTCGGTGCCATCGCCCTCTGGCGCGGCGCCGAATGGGCCACCGCCGCGCTCGGCGGCGCTGGATCGCGGCGGGCGGGCGCGGCGGATCGGCGCGAGGACTGCGGATCGCCGGGCCGTCGCTCGTTGCCCTGATCCTCGCGGCCAGCGCCGCCTCGATCGTCTCCCTCCTCCTCTGGTCCCTCTCCGGCGCCTGGCGCTTCCCGGACGCGCTGCCCATGGCCTTCACCACTGCGACCTGGGCCCGCATGTCCTCCGCCGTCGCGGACCCAGCGGCCGTCAGCCTGATGGTTGGCCTGCTCTCCACCGCCGCCGCGATCCTCCTGGCCCTGGCCTGCCTGGAGGCCGAATCGCGCCACGGCTTCCGGCCGGGCCGCCGTGCCCTCGCGCTGATCTGGCTGCCGTTGCTGCTGCCGCAGCTGTCCTTCCTCTTCGGCTTTCAGGTCGCGCTGGTGCGCGCCGGGCTGGATGCGACCACCTTCGCCGTGGTCTGGGCGCACCTGCTCTTCGTGCTGCCCTACGTCTTCCTCTCCCTCGCCGATGCCTGGCGCGCGATGGATCCGCGCTACGCGCGCACCGCCGCGGCGCTCGGCGCGGGGCCGTGGCGGATCTTCCTGCGCGTGAAGGTGCCGCTGGTGCTGCGGCCGCTCTCCGTCGCCGCGGCCATCGGCTTCGCGGTGAGCATTGGCCTCTACCTTCCCACCCTCTTCGCCGGCGCCGGCCGTATCGCGACGCTGACGACCGAGGCCGTCACCCTCGCCGCCGGGTCAGACCGCCGTATCCTCGGCGTCTATGCCGCGGCGCAGGCGGCCATGCCGCTGCTGGCCTACGCGCTCGCCGCGGCAGTCCCGGCCTTGCTCCACCGGAACCGGCGGGGCATGCGGCCCACGTGACCTTGGTCCTGGAGGATGTGCGGATCGCGCTGGGACCGACGATCCTCGTCGCGCTGCCGCATGTCACCGTCGCGCCGGGGGAAGCGGTGACGGTCATGGGCCCCTCCGGCTCCGGCAAGTCCTCGTTGCTGGCCTGGGTGTCCGGCGCGCTGGACCGAGCCTTCTCCGCCTCCGGCCGCGTGACGCTGGAGGGCGAGGACGTGACGCACCTGCCCGCCCACCACCGGCGCATCGGCATCCTGTTCCAGGACGACCTTCTCTTCCCCCACCTGTCTGTCGGCGAGAACCTGGCCTTCGGCCTGCCCGCCGCGATCCGCGGCCGGGCCGCGCGGGCGGCGCGGGTCTCGGCAGCGCTCGAGGACGCCGAACTCCCCGGCTTCGCCGACCGGGACCCCGCGACGCTGTCCGGCGGCCAGCGGGCCCGCGTTGCGCTCATGCGCACCCTGCTGACCGAACCCCGCGCGCTGCTGCTGGACGAACCCTTCGGCAAGCTGGACGCCGGTCTTCGCGACCGCGTCCGCCGCTTCGTGCTGGATCGCGCGCGGGCGCGCGGCCTGCCGGTGCTGCTCGTCACGCATGATCCGGAGGATGCGGCGGCCGCGGGCGGGGCCGTCCTGCACGTCGGACGGTCATCGCCCCCGGCCACCGGGACGGAGCGGGATAGGTCCCGCGTGGACCTGGATGGCGGATCGGCCCGGGCGTCGCCGTTCAGCTGGATGGGGATCGGGCGGGTGGGCTTCTCGGTCGTCGCGCTGGATTGCGCGCCGATGCACGCCCGCCGGTTCACGCCCGCCGGTTGCTGCGCGTCGCCTCTCGGGATCGGTGAGGGACGCGCTGCGGCTTCGCGGCCTTTCGTGATCCCTCCTCTCGCCCTCACGGTCGGAACCACGACCCGGCGGCAAGCGGGCGTACGATGCCGGCGAAACGACCCGGGTGCGACGATACGCGTGCGACGCTGCGGGCGCGATGATGCCAGGGCCGGGACGAACCGCCCCAGGTCGGGCCGGCACGGCCGCGGGCCGGACCGGTCAGCCGCGCAGGAGCGCGAGTGCAGCGGCCAGCTTCGGCGTGCCGGGCACGGCCGCGAGCAGGCGCTCGCGGTGTGCTTCATAGATCACGAAGGATCGCTCCACGAACATCCGGAGATCCATCGGCGCAGACACGCCGTCCGGCCCGACCACGCTGCGGAAGAGGGTGTGTCCGGGCACGCCGATGCGGCGCCCGATCTCCGGATAGACGGGGAAAACGGGGTGGTTCCAAAGCCGCTCCCCCACGATGTCCGACAGGTCGTCGTAGTCCGGCGCCGCTTCCCCGCGCTGGCGCAGTACCAGCCGGACGGTGTCCGTCACCGGCGCCGCGCGGGGGTGGTTGACGGTGAACATGAACGCGCCGCCCCGCTGCCAGGCGCCGATGCGGTCCGAGATGTCCAGGCCGAGCCGCGCGTGGTGCCGGATGAGCTTGATCCGCTCAGCCTCGTATTCCTCGAAGTAGCCGAGGCGCGCGTAGGTCAGGGCGCCAAAGAGGCGGACCGTGCGCGCCACGTCCAGCCCCGCTGCGAAGCCCGCCGCGGCGATCGCGGAGTGATAGACGTTCAGCGGCGAGGGGAGCGGCCCCGCCTCGTCCCGGACGTAGATGCAGTCGGGCTGGAAGCCGCCGAAGAGGATCCCAGGCACGAAGACCACGTCGGGCCGCGCCGCGAGCATCGCGTCGCGCCGGAGCGGCCCGAGCCGTTCGTCGAAGATCGGGTGGGAGAAGACGCGGTCGTAGGCCGGAAGGCTCGCCGCGATCTCCGCGGCACCCGCGATGACTTTCGCGTCGCCGATGTTGTGGCGCACGATCTCCGCGCCGGGATGGAAGGCCGCGAGGGCATCGGCGACGAGCGCGGATTGGCAGTTGCCGACGACGCAGATCTGCATGCGGTCGTCAGCGGGACGGTCGGGCGAGGTAGAGTTCCTCGTCGCAGACGGTCAGCAACGGGTCGCCGACGTCGTCCTGCGTATCCGTCTCGGGCACATTCGTCTCGGGCGCGTCCGTTTCGGGCGCGTCCGTTTCGGGCGCGTCCGTTTCGGGCGTGGCCGGACCGGATGTGGCCGGACCAGGCGTCCCCGGGTTGGGAGCGTCGGAGCCGGGTGCTTTCGGGCTGGGTGCCACGGCCGGCACCTCGGGCGGCGTCGTTCCGTCCAGCGGCGGTTGCGCCGCTGCCTCGGCTGCCGGCGGGTCCGCACCGGCGAGCAGGTGGCGCGTGAACACGGCCATCACGGCGTTCACGACGCGCGGCAGGACCGTGCGCCGGTCCTCGTCGAAGGCACGGGGCCCGAGGCTCGTGACGAGGTCGTAGGAGGGGAAGTAGGCGACGCCGGGCAGCCGCCGCGACACCTCCTCCGCCGCCACGCGCAGCTTGGACTTGGATAGGATGGTGGCCGGCAGGACGTGCCGGTCGCCCGCCGTCGCGACGAGCGGGACGGGTGAGACGGTCAGCAGGACGCGGGCGGCAGGGTTCACGTCGCGGAGGCGGCCGACGAAGCCGGCGAGATCCGCCTCGACCTCGGCCGCGGAGAAGTCGTGGAACCGGCAGGGCCCGCCCTCCGCCACCACGCCCGGCGCGATGGGGTAGGCGGTGCCGTCGGCCTCGCTCAGCCAGGCCTCGGTCAGGCCGAGGGTGAAGACGAAGACGGCGCAGTCCTCCAGCACCCGCCGCACGGCGTCGAGGTGGGGGAGGCGGGCGGCGAGCGCGTCCTCGGGCGTGGCGAAACCTTCTGGGGCGATGCGTGGGCGCAGCGCGTCCACGTACCGGCCGTCCGGGCGGCGCCAGACCGGATCGGCGGGCCGGCGCAGGCCGTAGGCCTCGTCCACCAGCTGCACCAGTTGCCGGGCGGTGTAGATGTTGCCGTAGCGTGCGGAGAAGAGCGCGTCCCCTTCCGGCCGCGGGTCGCCGTGGCCCTCGGCGCGCAGCGGGGTGAAGCCGCTGCGGCGCAGGTGCCGCGCGAGGTGCTGCGCGAAGCAGGAACCGGCGGTCGCGACGGGGTCGCGCGGCCCGATCCGGAAGGGCATGGACACCACGGGATCCACGGCCGGCGGCGGAACGGCGGCCACGGCGCGGGCCCAGAAGGCCCAATCCGGCCGGTCGGCGTAGGGGTGCTGCATGGCATTGCAGCATCGCACCGCGGCGCGGGGGAGGAAGCGGGACGGCGGCGGCGGAGCCGACGCCGCCGAGCATGAGGCATGCGCCGCCGGGGTGGGCCGAGGGACGTGCCGCGTCGCATCGACGCCGCGACCCCGCGCAGGCCGGGATGTCTGCCGGCGGCCTTTGCGGCGTTCCGCGCGGGCCGGGTGTCCTGGCCATCGGGGATCCCGGCCGTCGAACCCGGAGGTCGCAACCCCCGCCGCGGGCGTGGGTTAGTCCGGGCTCTCACTTTGGAGGAAGCCATGGCGGATAAGCAGCAGCGCGGCGACATGCCGCTGGTGGCCGGGAACCGCCTTCCTTCGAGCCCCGAGGTGACGGAGGGCGGCAAGGCCCCCACCCCCACGGAGGGCGGCCACGGCCACGCGAAGGGCGCGGCGTCCCGCGCCGAAGCGGAGGGAAACCCGACCGACGGGACGAGCCGCGCGACCCAGGGCAAGGCCGAGAAGGATCACGCCGCCAGCGTGGGCGCGGGAAAGCCGCGGTCGGAGAAGGCGTCGCACGACAACGACTGATGCGGGCCCGCACCGGTCGTGACGTCGTTGGATCGCGATCGCGCCGGTGAGCCCGGGCGGGCCTGCCTTCCGGCCCCGGCCCTTCGCTGGCGCCCGCGTTCAAGCGGGCCCGACGGAAGGCTCCCCGTCGGGCCCGACCAGAACGCGCCGTGATCCAGGGGCACGTGCGTCACTGGCGGGAACGGTTTGGGAAGGGCAGGGCCCTTCCCGCCGCACCAACCGCGATCAGCCCTCCCAGCGCGCGAAGGACAGGAAGATGTGGTCGGCCACGGGATAGCGCGCCGCCAGTTCGGCCGGCGCCTCCGAGCGATCCGTCTCCCAGGTATCCGCCACGACGGCGTTGGGCTGCCACCGCGAGAACTCGGGCTGCCGCTGGTTCGGAAAGCCCGACTGGATGCCGATCACGACGGTCGCGTGGCGCCGCGATTCGCTGGTGAAGGTGCCGCCGCGCCGGAAGATCATGATCAGATCAATCGGCGCCACGCCGGCCTCGCGCAAGGCCATGTAGGTCGCGCCCGCCTGATACTGGCAGTTCCCGCCGCCCAGCTTGATGGCGAGGTAACCCATGGCCTCGGCCATCTCGGTCCGGATCGGGTCGGTGCAGTTGCCCTGGGAGATCACCGATTCAGGGATGCCCCAGGCATCCACGGCCTCGTCGATCTCGACGTTCGCGGCGCGAGAGGCGAAGACGCGCTTCACCTCGCCCGCGAACGCCGAGAGACCGAGCATCCCGCCGCCACCGGCGAAGGCCGACTGGTCCGACATGAAGCGGTTGCAGGCACCGAGAGGCAGGCGACGGCGTACCGCCGACATGGCGGCCGTGGCGGCAATCGGCCAGTGGTTCTTCACGGCATAAATGTTGGCCGCGAGCTCTCGCGCCGTCGCGCGCACCTTCGCCTCGTCGTACGGATGCTTCGTCATGTTCCCTGGCGTGTCCTCAAGTCTCACCGAACGGGACGGGCGCTTACTGCGGCCCCACCCGGTGCGGAAGTCGCGGAACTGTCGCGTGCGTCGCCCCGCTTTCAGCGCGCCGGAAGCAGCGCGTCGGAGGCTGCGCGCAAGACGTCCACGCCGTGCTCGGGGACCAGCACCGCCCCATCCTCGCCCCGCGTCTCCCGCGCATTCACACGGACCACCGGCAGCGGCCCGAGGACACCGGCGATGCGGGCGCGCAGGCCGGCATGCGCGTCTTCGCCAGGTTCGGCATGAGTGAGGACGACGAGGGCGGGAATGCCCTCGGCGCGCAATGCCTCCGCGAGCGCGGCGAGGGTGCCCGCACCGGCATGTGCGCGTCCGGTCTCGGCGTTCAGGACGAGCCAGGCGAGGTCGGGACGTTCCCCCGGCCCGAGCGCGGCGAGAGCCTGCCGCAGCACGACGGCCTGCGCCTGGCCCGCCGCCGTCTCGAGGCCGCGCGTATCGCCGAGCGCGGCGGGCCAGGCAGGTCCCGCGTGCCAGGTGGTCCGGACGGTGACTGGCGCGCCGGAACGGGCCTCGGCCGAATCAATCCCGAGGACGGCGTTGACGAGGGTGCTCTTCCCCGCCCCCGTCGGGCCGAGGAGCAGCACGCGCGGCAGACCGGCAAGCGCGTCCGGCGCGCGCAGGTGCTCGCCGAAGGGCCAGAGGGCGGCGGCCGTGCGGCGGAGCCAGGACAGCACCCCGCCGATCATCGGCCGCTCAGCGGAACTGGATGGGCGGCGCTTCCTCGTTCATGTCGGGCATCGGCACGTCGATCCGCACGGTCGAGGGGTCCACGCCCGTCCCCTGGTCGAGCCAGTAGGTCACGCTCTCCGGCCAGAAGATGACGACGGCGACGAGGATGAGCTGCAGCAGCAGCCAGGGCACCGCGCCCCAGTAGATGTCGCGCGACCGCACTTCCTTCGGCGCGATGCCCCGCAGGTAGAACAGCGCGAAGCCGAAGGGCGGGTGCATGAAGGATGTCTGGAGGTTGATGCAGAGCAGGACGCCGAACCAGACGAGGTTGATGTCCATTTTCGCCGCCACCGGCGCGAGCAGCGGCACGATGATGAAGGCGATCTCGAAGAAGTCGAGGAAGAAGGCAAGGAAGAAGACGAAGACGTTCGTGAAGATCAGGAACCCGGTCTGGCCGCCCGGCAGCTTCGCCAGCAGGTGTTCCAGCCACAGCCCGCCATCCACGCCCTGGAAGACGAGGGAGAAGACGGTCGCGCCGATGAGGATGAAGATCACCATGGCGGTGATCCGCATCGTGTTCGACATGGCCTCGCGCAGCAGCTTCCAGGAATAGCGGCCGTTGATCATGGCGAGGAAGACGGCACCGACCGCGCCCATGGCACCGGCTTCCGTCGGCGTGGCGAGGCCGAGGAAGATCGTGCCGAGGACGAGGAAGATGAGGACGATCGAGGGCACCATCCCCTTCGCGACGCGCCAGTAAAGGGCGGGCCCGCGCTGTGTCAGCGCCTCGTCCGGCAGGGGCGGCACCTTGTGCGGCGCGAAGATCGCGACGCCGACGATGAAGCCGATGAACAGAAGGACCTGGAGGATCGAGGGTCCGATAGCCCCCGCATACATGTCGCCGACCGACTTGCCGAGCTGGTCACCGAGCACGATGAGGACGAGGGAGGGCGGGATGAGCTGCGTGATGGTACCGGAGGCCGCGATGACGCCCGTCGCGATCCGCATGTCGTAGCCGTACTTCATCATGATGGGCAGGGAGATCATGCCCATCGCGATGACGGAGGCCGCGACGGTGCCGGTGATCGCGCCGAGGACGGCGCCCACGATGATGACGGCGAAGGCGAGCCCGCCCGGGACCTTGCCGAAGAGCTGCCCCGTGCCTTCCAAGAGATCCTCCGCCAGCCCGCAGCGTTCGAGGATCGCGCCCATCAGGGTGAAGAAGGGGATGGAGAGCAGCAGGTCGTTCGACAGGATGCCGAAGATGCGCAGCGGCAGGTTGTAGAGGTAGGCCGTCGTGAAGAAGCCGAGCTCGATGGAGATGAACCCGAAGAACAGCCCGACCGCCGCGAGCGAGAACGCCACGGGGAAGCCGATCACGAGGAACAGGATCATGCCGCCGAACATCAGCGGCGGCATCATCTCTTCGGTCATGTCAGGTGGTCCGTCGGGTGATGGGGCCGCTCACTGCAGCGGCCGTTCGTAGGCGAGGACGACCTCCGCCTCCGCCGGCTTCTCGCCGAAGAGGATGGCGAGGCGCTTGATGAGTTCCGAGAGGCCCTGGAGCAGGATCAGGAGGAAGCCGAGCGGCAGGATCAGCTTCACGGGCCAGCGCAGCAGGCCGCCGGCGTTCTGCGACGTCTCGTTCCGGAAGAAGGAGTCCAGGAAGAACGGCCAGGTCATCCAGGCCATCAGCCCCATCGCCGGCAGCAAGAAGATGGTGATGCCGAGGATGTCCACCCAGAGCCGGTAGCGGTCCGAGAGCGACCCGAAGAGGATATCCACCCGCACGTGCTCGTTGCGGTTGAGCGTGTAGGAGGCGCCGAGCATCACCATGCCGGCGAAGAGGTACCACTGCACCTCCAGCCAGGCGTTGGAGGAGTAGGACACCCCGTAGCGGACGAAGGCGTTGCCCGCCGAGATCGCGACCGCGAACAGCGTCATCCAGTCCGCGGCCTTGCCGAAGACCGCGTTGATGCTGTCCACCACGCGCGAGAAGGCGAGCAACGGCTTCATTCCTGACGGTCCCTCAGCGCCGCGGCGCCTGGGCCGGCTGCGCGGCCTGCTGCTGCTCCATCGCCTGCATCAGGTAGACGAAGCTGTCGTAGGAGTTCTCGGCGACGCGGAACCACTGGAGCTGCGTGTCGCGATAGGCGCGGAAGTGGTCCCACACCTTCTTGAAGCGCGGGTTGGTGGCCGAGGTCTCCTCATACAGCTCCATCGCCGCGCGGTAGCAGGCCTGCATGACCTCCCGCGGGAAGGCGCGGAGCTGCGCACCGCCGGCGACGAGGCGGCGGAGCGCCGGCGGGTTCTGCGCGTCGTACTTCGAGATCGTCTCGATCATCGCGTCCCGGCATGCGCTCTCCATCACTTCCTTGTAGAGCGCGGGCAGTTCCTCGTACTTCGCCTTGTTGATGTGCATGGAAAGGTTCAGCCCGCCCTCCCACCAACCGGGGTAGTAGTAGTAGGGCGCGACGCGGTTGAAGCCGAGCTTCTCGTCGTCGTAGGGCCCGACCCATTCGGCCGCGTCGATCGTGCCGCGCTCGAGCGAGGGGTAGATGTCGCCGCCCGCGATCTGCTGCGGCACGGCGCCGAGCTTCTGGATGACGTTGCCGGCGAAGCCGCCGATCCGCATCTTCAGGCCCTGGAGGTCCTGCACCGTGCGGATTTCCTTGCGGAACCAGCCGCCCATCTGCGCGCCCGTGTTGCCCGCGGGGATGGAGACGATGTTGTAGCCCTCGAAGAACTCGCGCATCACCTCGCGCCCGCCGCCGGCGTAGAGCCAGGACGTGATCTGGCGGAAGTTCGCGCCGAAGGGAATCGTGCCGTCGAAAGCAAAGGTCGGGTCCTTGCCGACGAAATAGTAGGAGGCGGTGTGCGAGCACTCGATGGTGCCCTGCTGCACGGCGTCCACGGTTCCGAAGGCCGGCACGACCTCGCCCGCCGCGAACATGCGGATCTGGAACTTGCCGTCGGTCAGCGCGGCGACGCGCTGCGCGACGCGTTCGCCGGCGCCGTAGATCGTGTCGAGCGACTTCGGGAAGGAGGAGGCGCAGCGCCAGCGGATATCCGGCATGGACTGGGCGAGGGCGGGGGTCGCCAGCGGGGTCAGCGCGGCGGCGACCGCCACCGGGGCGCCCGCGGCACCGCGGGCGAGCAGGCTGCGACGATTCATCGTGGGACGTGTCTCCTCGGCCGCCGCGTTCGCGCGGCTTGGCTGGCGCGTCATTAATGCGCAGCCTCCATGCTGCCTAGGGGTTGCAAGGGCGGGTCGTTTTCAGGGCGGGCGCGTGACGGGAACGTAATCCGTGCCTCGGCCGCCCGCCGTTCACCCGTCCTTCACCATCGCTCCCGGAGACTACCCCGCACCGGCCGAGGAACGGATCCGGCAGCCCCTCAGGCAGCCCCTCAGGCAGCCCCTCAGAAGGAGGTCGCGATGAATCATCCCGCCACGTCCCGCGCCGGACGCGCCCCGGCGCGCGTCCCGTCCAGCCTGCCGCCGGTCGAAGGCGCGGCTCTTGCCGAAGGACCGGGCGGCGTCGTCCTGCACCTGCGTGCGCAGGGTGGCGGCACCTTCCGCCTGCCGCTCTCGCCCGACGCGCTGCGCGAGATCGCGGCGCTGGCGACGAGCGTCCTGACGACCGGCCTTTCGACGAAGGGCGCGGTTGCACCTTCGGGCAGCGCCGGCGTGCACTGACGCCCCTACAGCAACCCGAGCACCGCGAGCTCCCGGCGGAGCTTCGGCGGCAGCGCCTCGACGCCCTCCGCCCGCGCGGCGCCCGCGGCGATGTCGGCGGGGGCCGCGGCGGCGTCGAGGTAGCGCCAGCCCTGGAAGGCCTTCACCGGCCGGCACTCCACGTGCACCAAGCCGGGGTCCAGCATCAGGGCGGCGCCCTTCGTGCCGTCCTCCTTCGTCGCATCCTCGATCGCCAGGATCCGCTGCCGTACGCACAGGATCCCGGCGACGACCCAGTAGATCGAGCCGCCGGCGCAGATCTCCTCGGCACGGCGCGGGACCATGCGGGTCACGTGGCGCAGCGGGCCGTGCCGCGCGCGCTCGGCCTGCAGGCGCGCGAGGGTCGCCACGTCCTTCGGCCCGACCGAGAGCTTCATCAGGTGCAGCACGGGCCCGATCTGCCCCCGCGGCGCAGGCCGCGCAAGGTTGCGCCGGGGGACCTGCCGACCCTATCTCCCTGCCCCTTCCAGAAGGACATCGCAGCATGGGCCACCGCGTCGCCGTCGCCGGCGCCACGGGCAATCTGGGGCGCGAGGTGATCCGCACCCTGTCCGAGCGTGCCTTCCCCGCCGACCGCGTCGTCGCCCTGGCCTCGGGCCGCGCCGTCGGCAGCCAGGTGTCGTACGGGGAGGACGCGGTGCTCACCGCCGCGTCGCAGGAGAAGCACGACTGGTCCGGGACCGACCTGCTCTTCGTCGCGCCCGGCGCGACGGCGCCCGCGGCGCTCGCGACCCGCGCGGCGCGGGCGGGTGTCCTCGTCGTTGACCTCACCGGCGCCTCCGGCGCCCCGCCGATCGTACCGGAGGTCAACCCGGAAGCCCTGTCCCGCGCGATGGAATCGGGGCGGATCCTGTCCTCCCCGGGCCCGGCGGCGACGCTGCTCACCCTCGTCGCGAAGCCGCTGCACGACCTGTTCGGCGCGACGCGCGCGGTCGTCACCGGCCACATCCCGACCTCGGAGGCCGGGAAGGAGGCGATGGACGAGCTTTTCTCCCAGACCCGCGCCTTCTACGTGAACGACCCCTTCCCGCCCGAGCACCTGCCCAAGCCCATCGCCTTCAACCTGTATCCCGGCGTCGGCGGGCCGGAGGACGACGGCTCGACGGACGAGGAACTGCGGCTGGTCGAGGAGGTGGCCGGCCTGCTCGGCCTGCCGGTCACGGCGACCCTCGTCCGCGTTCCCGTCTTCATCGGCGCCACCCTCGCCGTCCACCTGACCTTCGAGCGGGAGGTGGACGAGGACGCGGCGCGCGAGGCCCTGCGGGACGCCCCCGGCCTCGCCGTACTCGACCGGCGGGAGGAGGGGGGCTACGTGAGCGCCGCCGAGTCCGCGGGGGAGGACCTGGTCTACGTGTCCCGCCTTCGCCGCGACCCGACGGTATCAAACGGCCTCGCGCTCTGGATCGCCGGCGACAACCTCCGAAAGGGTGGGGCGCTGAACGCCGTGCAGGTCGCCGAGGAAGCGCACCAGCACGACCTGATCGGGGTCTGAGGCCGGGCCGCGCGCAAGTAAGCGCACGGCGCAGACCCGATCGAAAGGGCAACGAATGGACCGGTGCCGCATTGACGCTTTCCCGCACCGCACCATAGAAGCGCGGCGACTGTCGCGCCTTCCGCGGCGTTAGGGGTGGTGATGGCCCAGGTCCACGACGCGCGCGACGCGCTCTACGACGGCAAGCGTACCGACGGCTCGGCGATCCGCCGTCCCATGTCGCCGCACCTTCAAGTATACGACATGTACCAGATGAGCAGTTTCCTCTCGATCGGGAACCGCATCGTCGCGGTGATCTGGTCGGTCGGGCTGCTGTTCATGGTCTGGTGGCTCGTCGCGGCGGGTTCGGGGCCGCGGGCCTATGCCTCGGTGCAGGGCTTCCTGGGATCGTTCATCGGCGTCATCGGGCTGTTCGGGCTGACGGCGGCGGCCTGGTACCACACGCTCGCGGGCGTCCGGCACCTCGTCTGGGACGCGGGCTACGGCTACTCGATCCCCGACATGTACCGCAGCGGCTGGGCCGCCCTGATCGGCACCGCGGTGCTGACGGTCCTGACCTGGATCATCATCGTCGTCGCCTGGGCGTCGTAGGGAAGGGGGCAGCATGAGCGAACACCTCACCCCGCAGCGGCTGGAAAGCCCGCTCGCCCGCGCGCGCGGCCTCGGCTCGTCCAGGGGCGGCACGCATCACTGGTGGCTGCAGCGCGTCACCTCCATGGCACTGCTGCCCCTGACGCTCTGGTTCGCCTTCGCCGTCGCCTCCCTCGCGGGCTCGCCCTACGAGGTCGTGGCGCGGTGGATCGGTCAGCCGTTCAACGCGACGCTGCTGATCCTGACGGTGGCGATAGGCTTCCATCACACGGCGAGCGGCCTTCAGGTCGTCGTCGAGGACTACGTCCGGCCGGAAAGCCGCCGCGCCCTCGTCATCCTGGCGATGAAGGGGCTGTTCCTGCTCCTCGGCGTGCTCTCGGTGCTCTCCGTTCTCCGGCTCGTCTTCCGGGCGTGAAGGCTGCGGGCCACAGCCCCGCCGCATCCCGGGACCCGGAGCTTGACCGGCCGTTGCGAGCCTTTCGCAACGGTGAAATTCCCGGCAAGTCGCTGATCCCGCGTCCTTCCCGCTGCCGCGGGACACCCCACATCCACTCTAACGCGGCGTCGGTATCGTCCGACGTCCCGCGCGCTACCCGGCAGTCCCCGGGCCGGCGCGCCGCACCCCTCGCGCCGCGCAGCGCGCGATCCGTTGCCGCGCCCTCCGGCGCGGAAGTCGCAGAGAGCGAGCGATGAACGCCATCTCCCCCGTGCCCCCCTGCCCCGGCGTCAACGGGCAGGCCTACCGGATTGTCGACCACACCTACGACGTCGTCGTGGTCGGTGCCGGCGGTGCCGGCCTGCGCGCGACCTTCGGCATGGGCGCGGCCGGGCTGAAAACGGCCTGCATCACGAAGGTCTTCCCGACGCGCTCGCACACGGTCGCCGCGCAGGGCGGCGTCGGCGCCGCGCTCGGGAACATGGGCGAGGATGACTGGCGCTGGCACATGTACGACACCGTGAAGGGGTCGGACTGGCTCGGCGACCAGGACGCCATCGAATACATGTGCCGCGAGGCGATCCCCGCGATCATCGAGCTGGAGCACTACGGCGTGCCCTTCTCGCGCACCGAAGATGGAAAGATCTACCAGCGGCCCTTCGGCGGCCACATGCAGAACTACGGCAAGACGCCGGCGATGCGCGCCTGTGCCGCGGCCGACCGGACGGGCCACGCGATCCTGCACACGCTCTACCAGCAGTCGCTGAAGCACAACTGCGAGTTCTTCGTGGAATACTTCGCGATCGACCTCATCATGGATGAGGAGGGCGCCTGCCGCGGCGTCGTGGCCTGGTGCCTGGAGGACGGGTCCATCCACCGCTTCCGCGCGCAGAAGACCGTGCTGGCGACCGGCGGCTTCGGCCGCGCCTGGTTCTCCTGCACCTCCGCGCACACCTGCACGGGCGACGGCAACGGCATGGTGCTGCGCGCCGGCCTGCCGCTGCAGGACAACGAGTTCGTGCAGTTCCACCCGACCGGCATCTACGGCTCGGGCTGCCTCGTGACGGAAGGCGCCCGCGGCGAGGGCGGCTACCTCACCAACTCCGAGGGCGAGCGCTTCATGGAGCGCTACGCGCCGACGGCGAAGGACCTGGCATCCCGCGACGTAGTGTCGCGCGCCATGTCCATGGAGATCCGCGAGGGCCGCGGTGTCGGCCCGCATAAGGACCACATCCACCTGCACCTCGAGCACCTCGGCGCCGAGCTGCTGCACGAGCGCCTGCCCGGCATCTCCGAGACCGCGAAGATTTTCGCCGGCGTGGACGTGACGAAGGAGCCGATCCCGATGCTCCCGACCGTTCACTACAACATGGGCGGCATCCCGACGAACATCCATTGCGAAGTCCTGCGCCCGACCGCGCAGGACCAGGATGCGACCGTGCCCGGCCTGATGGCGGTCGGTGAGGCGGCCTGCGTGTCCGTGCACGGCGCGAACCGCCTCGGCACCAACTCGCTGCTCGACCTCGTCGTCTTCGGCCGCGCCGCGGCCCATCGCGCCATCGAGACGGTGCGGCCCGGCGGGTCGCAAGCGCCGCTTCCTTCGGACTCGGCGGAGAAGGCCCTGTCCCGCCTCGACCGCGTGCGGCACGCCAGTGGCTCGACCGCGGTCCCGGAATTGCGCGTGCAGATGCAGCGCACCATGCAGAACCACGCCGCGGTCTTCCGCACCTCCGACCTGCTGAAGGAAGGGGTGGAGAAGATGCAGAAGGTCGCCGCCGGCTACGGCGACATCCGGATCAAGGACCGGTCGCTGATCTGGAACTCCGACCTCGTCGAGGCGATGGAGCTCGACAACCTCATCGGCAACGCGCTGACGACGGTGGTCGGCGCCGAGGCCCGGCACGAGTCCCGCGGCGCCCACGCGCATGAGGACCACCCGGAGCGCGACGACCAGAACTGGATGAAGCACACCCTGGCGTGGGTGGACGACAATTACCGCACGCGCCTCGACTACCGCGAGGTGAAGATGCGCACCCTCACGAACGAGGTGCAGGTCTTCCCGCCCAAGGCGCGCGTCTACTAAGGAACCCGCATTCCCATGGCTACCTTCACGCTTCCGCGGAACAGCACGATCGCGCCGGGCCACACGCACAAGGCGGAGCCCGACGCGACGAAGGTGCGTTCCTTCAAGATCTACCGCTGGGATCCGGACACCGGCGAGAACCCGCGCATGGACACCTTCGAGGTGGACATGGACAAGTGCGGGCCAATGGTCCTGGACGCGCTGATCAAGATCAAGAACGAGACGGACAGCAGCCTCACCTTCCGGCGCTCCTGCCGGGAGGGCATCTGCGGCTCCTGCTCGATGAACATCGACGGGCTGAACACCCTCGCCTGCCTCAAGCCGGTCGAGGACGTGCAGGGCGAGGTGCGCATCTACCCGCTGCCGCACATGCCCGTGGTGAAGGACCTCGTCCCCGACCTGACGCAGATCTACGCGCAGCTGCGGGAGATAGAGCCCTGGCTGAAGTCAGACACCCCGCCGCCGCCGGACAGCGAACGCCTCCAGTCGAAGGAGGAGCGGTCCCGCCTCGACGGCATGTGGGAATGCATCCTGTGCTTCTGCTGCTCGACGGCCTGCCCGTCCTACTGGTGGAACGGCGACCGGTTCCTCGGGCCGGCGGTGCTGCTGCAGGCCTATCGCTGGATCGCGGATTCCCGTGACGAATACACGGGCGACCGCCTGGACAAGCTGCAGGACCCGTTCCGGCTCTACCGCTGCCACACCATCATGAACTGCGCCCGCACCTGCCCGAAGGGCCTCAACCCCGCGGCGGCCATCGGCCAGATCAAGAAGCTGCTCGTGGAGCGCGAGGCCTGATCCACCGGGACGGGGACGCGTGACCCACGCGTCCCCCTCATCGGTGCCTTGGGTCGTCGTCATCGGCGCCGGTCCCGCCGGGCTGATGGCGGCGGAAGGGCTCTCGGACCACGGCATCGCGGTCACGATCCTCGACCGCATGCCGAGCCCCGCGCGAAAACTGCTGATCGCCGGGCGCGGTGGCCTCAATCTCACCCATACCGAACCGCTCGACCTCTTCCTCTCCCGCTACGGCACGTCGCGCCCGCGGCTCGAACCGCATATCCGTGCCTTCCCGCCGGAAGCGGTGCGGGAATGGGCGGAAGGCTTGGGCCAGGAGACCTTCGCCGGCACCTCCGGCCGCGTCTTCCCCCGCGCGATGAAGGCCGCGCCGTTGCTGCGCGCCTGGCTGCGCCGCCTCGACGCGCGCGGGGTGCGGCTGATGACGCGCCACACCTGGACCGGCTGGTCCGGGGACGGCGCCCTCACCGTCGACCGCCCGGGCGATGCGCCGCTGCACCTGCGGCCCGACGCGACGATCCTCGCCCTCGGCGGCGCTTCGTGGCCGCGCCTCGGCTCCGACGCGGCCTGGGTCCCCTCCCTGACCGCCCGCGGCGTCACCGTCGCACCCTTCACGCCCTCGAATGCCGGCGCCCTCATCGCGTGGTCGCCCACCCTGCGGGACCGCTTCGCGGGCACGCCGCTCAAGCGCATCGCCGCCATCGCCGGCGGCCGTACCGTTCGCGGCGAAGCCCTCATCACCGCGGCCGGCCTGGAGGGCGGTGCGATCTACGCGCTCTCTCCCGAATTGCGGGGCGGCACGGTCCTGCACCTCGACCTTCGCCCCGACCTGCCGCAGGAGGAAGTCGCGCGCCGCTTCGCCGCCCCCCGCCGCGGCCAGTCCCTCGCCAACCACCTGCGCCGGACCCTCGCCCTCCCGCCCGCCGCCATTTCCCTCCTGCGCGAGGGCCTGCCCGACCCGTCCGACACCGCCGCCCGCATCAAGGCGCTGCCTCTCCCCGTGACCGGGCTCGCCGGCCTGGGCCGAGCCATCTCCTCCGCCGGGGGCGTGCGGTGGGGCGAGGTCGCAGACGACCTCTCCCTCCGCACCCTGCCGGACATCTTGGTCGCAGGCGAAATGCTGGACTGGGAGGCCCCGACCGGCGGCCACCTCCTCACGGCCTGCTTTGCCACGGGCCGCGCCGCGGCGCAGGGCGTCCTGGCCCGCCTCCGCCGAATGCCGGCCTGACCCGCCTCGCGCCTGCTGCGCCGCACAACTCCGGGGCAGGCCGGAACGTTCCCGGACGGCTCCCCGGGAAACCCGCCATGAAGATCCTCGCCGGCTGCGACCTGTCCTACCGGACGTCCGGCCCCGCCACGCTCATCCTCAACGTCCAGCCCGCCCGCCAAGCGCGGCAGGCGATCCTGCGCGAAACCCTGACGATCTCGCCGGAGGACACCCGCCGCGAAACCTGGGAAGACCCCGTCACGGGCAACCGCTACCTCCGCCTCCACGTGGCCGGGGGCGTCACGCTCCGCCTGGTGCACGAGGCCGAGGTGGAGCTGACGCCCGGCGACGCCGACCCCACGACCATCCGCGACGTGCCGGTCTCCGAACTCCCGCCCGAGGTCCTGCCCCACCTTTGGCCCTCCCGCTACTGCGAGTCCGACCGCCTGGAACGCCTCGCGCGGCGGGAGTTCTGTGACGCCCCGAATGGCCACGCGCGGGTCACCGCCATCTGCAACTGGGTGAACGACCGCATCGCCTACGTCTCGGGCGCCAGCCAGCCGACGACCACGGCGACGGAGACGCTCCTCTCCGGCGCCGGGGTCTGCCGCGACTTCGCGCACCTTTCCATCGCGCTTTGCCGCGCCCTCGGAATCCCCGCGCGCTTCGTCTCGGCCCACGCGCCGGGACTCGTGCCGCCGGACTTCCACGCGGTGTTCGAGGCCTGGCTCGGCGACCGCTGGTGGCTCTTCGACGCGACGCGGCAGGCGCCGCTCGACGCCCTCGTCCGCATCGGCCAGGGCCGCGACGCTGCCGAGGCCGCCTTCGCCGAACTCCACGGCCCCATCGTGCCGGAGGCCATGCAGGTCCACGCGCAGGTCGTCGAAGGCCCGGACCCCGCGACGGCACCGCGCACCACCGCGGCGATCGCGGCCTGAGGGCGGTTCGGTCTGGCGATGTTGCGCCGCGTGGCCCGGAGGAAGGCGCTGCCTTCCTCCGGACCTCCATCCGCCAGGGGACGCGTCCCCTGGTGGGTGGTGGGTCCGGGAGGAGGGCAAAGCCCTCGACCCGGGGCAACGAACGCAACACCACAGGACGGAGCCAGCCCGCCCTCGCGCGCTACCGCCCGCGGAAGGCTGGCTTGCGGCGCGCGTTGAAGGCCGCGACGGCCTCGGCGAAGTCTTCCGTCCGCGGGAAGACGTCCAGTTCGGCGCGGTCGGCGTCGGTGATCGGCAGCCCGCCGCGCAGGGCGCGCAGCGCGCGCTTGTGGAAGCGGTTGGCGAGCGGCCCGCCCTCGCCGATCGTCGCGGCGAGCGCCTCGGCTTCGGCGAAGACCTGCTCGTCCGGCACGAAGCGCGTCAGCAGGCGGCGTTCGCGCGCCTCCTCGCCGGTGTAGGTGCGGCCTTCCACCAGCATTTCCATCGCGACGGCGTAGCCCGCGATGCGCAGCAGCGGGTCCAGCCCCTCATGCGGGTAGAAGAGCGAGAGGTTGCGCGCCGGGATGCCCATCCGCGTCCCCGGCCCGCCCACGCGGAAGTCGCACATCAGGGCGAGGCCGCAGCCGCCGCCCATCGCCCAGCCTCGCACGGCCGCGACGACGGGATGCAGGCAGCGCTCGATGGACAGGAAGGCCGCGACCAACGCGTCGTTGTAGGCGCTCTCGCGCTCCGGCGTGCCACGCTCCGTCGCGAAGGCGCCGACATCCGCGCCGGCGGAAAAGGCCTCGTCGCCCTCCCCGCGCAGGATGACGCAACGCAGGTCCGTGTCGCCGGACAGCGCGTCGAAGGCCCCCGCCACGCCGCGCCACATTGGCAGGGTGAGCGCGTTGCGCTTCGCCGCGCGGGCGATGGTCACGGTCGCGACGAAGCCGTCGCGGGAGACATGCAGGTCCGGGTGGCTCATCGCGCCGGTGCTTGCCACGACGTGCGGCGGGCGGGGAGGGGCGGCCTCTCCGGTTCCGGCAGCGTCTCCCAGCGCGGCGGGGCCGCGCTGCAATCCCGCGCCGGGTCGCGGAAGCTCCAGTCGCGGATGAACTCACACTCCCCCATGAGGAAGCGCGCGATCGGCGTCTCTCGGAGGTGATCCGCCCCCGCCACGACCGCAGCGCCGAGCAGCACGAGCACGACCACCCAATCCCGCGCCCGCATCAGGCCACGCGTTCCCGCCAGACCCCCGCCCGCACGCTCGCGCCGACCACGGCGCCATAGGCCAGCAGCCCCAGCGCGATCGCGGCGAAGACGCCCGGAAGCCCGAAGCCCGCGCCGAGCACCGCGCCCCCGCCCGCCGCCAGCCCGATCCGGGCCAGCGCCGCGGCGAAGGGTCCGCTCATCCGCCCCGCGCCCTGGGCGGCGAAGTACAGCGCCATCCCCGCCCCGAAGACGCCGAAGGCCGGCCCGACGATCTGCAGGTAGAGCACCGCCAGTTCCCGCACCGCCGCGTCTGCCGTGAAGGCCGCGGCCACGACGGGCGCGAAGGCCGCGCAGCCCCCGCCGATCGCCAGCGCGATCCCGCCCGCCAGCAGCCCGCCGCGCCAGGCCGTGGTGCGCGCCGCCGCCCAGGCCCCCGCGCCGACGCGCCGCCCGACGAGCGTCACCAGCGCCGCCCCGATCCCGAAGGCCAGCGGCACCATCAGGAACTCGAGCCGCACCCCGATGCCGTAGGCCGCCAGCGCCGCCGTCCCGTGCGCCGCGACGAGGCCTGTGACCAGCAGCGTCGTCACGTTCGCCATCAGCGCCATGACCGAGGCCACGATGCCGACCGAGAGGATGCGCCGGAACAGCGCGGGCTCCAGCGGCGGCAGGCCGCCGGAGGACAGCCCTAGCTTCCCCCGCCACACCACCCGCGCCATCGCCACGCAGGCGCCAAGGAAGGCCAGCGCATAGGCCATCCCCGCCCCCGGCAGCCCGAACCCGCCGAACGGCCCTATGCCCAGCATCAGCACCGCTGACATCCCGGCATCCGCGACCCAGGTCAGCGCGAGGATGCGCGCCGGCGTCGCCATGTCCCCCGTCCCGCGCAGCACGGCCGCCAGCGTGTTCGCGAGCCAGGGCAGTACCGCCGCCGCGAAGATCCAGACGGCGTAGGAATAGGCCAGGTCCACCGGCGCCCCCTCCCGCCCCACCAGCCGGAACAGCGCGGGCCCGAAGGCCAGGACCAGCACCGTGAAGGCCAGGCCCATCCCCGTCCCGATCAGCACGGCGTGCCAGGCCAGCGCCCGCGCTTCCTCGGCCCGCCCCGCGCCGAAGGCCCGCGCGATGGAGGAGGCGACGCCACCGCCCATCGCCCCCGTGCTCATCATCTGCAGCAGCAACAGCAGCGGCAGCACCAGCGCGTAGGCCGCCTGCGCGCCGGTCCCGATCCGCCCGGCCAGCGCGATCTCCACCGTCTGCGCCCCACCCTGCAGGAGCGCCACGCCCACGGTCGGCAGGGACAGCCGGATGATCTCGCGGAACGACGCCGGGGGCAGTGGGGCAGCGGTCATGCGGGCCGTCCGGCGGGGGAGGGGTCCAGCGTGACCCCCGGCGGCAACCCCGTCCACCCCGCCCCGTTCATGCCCCGACCCTTCCGCACGCATAGGAGAGAGCCATGGCCTCGTCGGAGCACGAGCAGCGCCAGAAGGTGCGCGACATGATCAAGGACGTCGAGGTCGCGACCCTCGTCACCCATCACGGCCAGCACCTTCGCGCCCGCCCGATGTGGGGCGCGATGATCGACGCGGACGGCAAGACCCTCTGGTTCTTCTCCAAGGCCGGCACCGAGAAGAACCAGGAGATCGAGCAGAACCCGGAGGTCCTGCTCTCCTACTCCGATCCCAAGGCGCAGAACTACGTCTCCCTCGCCGGCCGCGCGCGCGTCGTGCGCGATGCCGCGAAGCAGAAGGAACTGTGGAAGGAGACGATGCGGACCTGGTTCCCCGACGGGCCGGAGGACGCTTCCATCACGCTCATCGCCGTCGAGGCCGAGAGCGCGGAATACTGGGACAGCCCCTCCTCCACGCTGCTGCACGCCTATGGCTACGTGAAGGCCGTGGTCACCGGCCAGCCCCCGCAGGGCGGCGAGAACGAGCGCGTCCGCTTCAACGCCTGATCGCTGCGTCGCCGGTGCGCTGCGTCGCCGGTGCGCTGATGCGGTGCCGCACTTGCCCTGGGCTGCTTCCGGGGCGATGTGCGGGCGGCCCCGGAGGAAGGCGCTGCCTTCCTCCGGACCTCCATCCGCCAGGGGACCCGTCCCCTGGACCCCACTCTGTTGAACGCCCTTGGTGATGGGTCTCTCCACGCGCTTGCGCGGCGTGGAGAGACCCATCACCAAGGGCATCCCCCGATAGATCGCGGTCCAGGAGGCGAGCCTCCTGGTGGGTGGGAGGTTTGGAGGGAGGGCGAAGCCCTCTCTCCAAGGCAACCGGCACAACACCTCCCGAAAGCAGGCCAGGACACGTGACGGACGGAACCCGCCCCGCGACCGCACGCGGCGTGAGCCTCGTGGAGGGCCCCGTGGCGCGGGTCCTCGCCGTCAGCACGGCGCCGCTGGCGGCCGCCCTCGTCATCATGTTCGGCGTCCAGCTCGCCGAGGCCTGGCTCGTCGGGCGGCTCGGGCCCGCGGCGCTCGCGGCCCTCGGCTTCGCCCTCCCCCTCGTCATGACCGCGATGAGTTTCGGCATCGGCCTCGGCGCCGGCGCCTCCGCCGTCATCGGCCGGGCCATCGGCGCGCGGGAGGAAGGGGTGGCGCATCTCTCCGGCCACGTGCTGCTCCTCGCGGCGGGGCTCGCGGTGATCGTCGCCGTACCGGCCTGGCTCGCCGCCCCGGCCCTGGTGCGCGCGATCGGGGCGGAGGGGGAGGCGGCCTCCCTGGCCCTCTCCTACCTGCGCATCTGGCTCCCCGGCCTGCTGCCGCTTCTCGTCGGCATGGCCGCGCTGAGCCTGCTGCGGGCGGCGGGGGACACTCGGTTCCAAGGGGCGGCCCTGGCGGGGGCGGGGGTGCTCGCCTTCGCGCTGGACTGGCCGCTGGCCTTCGGGGTGCCGGGGCTGCTGCCGGGCCTCGGGCTCGCGGGCGTCGCCCTGGCGGCGGCGCTGTCCTGGTGCGCCATGCTTGCGGTCGCCATCCCACGGCTGCGGCACCTCGGGTTGATCGGCGGCCGCCGCGGGGCGGGGCCGGGCCTCGCCGAGGCGACGCGGCGCGTGCTGCGGGTCGGCGTCCCCGCCGCCGCGACCAACGCGATCATCCCCCTCGCCGCGGCGCTCTTCACCGCCCTGATCGCCCGGCATGGGGAGGCGGCGGTGGCCGGCTTCGCGCTGGGCACGCGGGCCGAGGCGCTGGCGATGACGGTGCTCTTCGCCCTTTCCGCCGTCGCCAACCCCTTCGCCGCGCAGAATGCGGGGGCCGGGCGGCTGGAGCGGGTGCAGGCGGGCCTGCGCGCCGCGCTGACCTTCTGCGCGGGCTACGGCGCCCTCGTCGCGCTGCCCCTCTGCCTCGCCGCGCCGGTCCTCGCCCGGTGGCTCGCGGCGGGGCCGGAGGTCGCGGAATCCGCCGCTCTCTACCTCCAAATCATGCCCTGGGGCTTCGGGGCGGTCGGCGCGATCGCCGTCGTGAACGCCGCCCTGAACGGGCTGGAGCGGCCGATGTCCGCCGTCGCCGTCTCCCTCGCCCGCACCTTCCTCCTCGGCGTGCCGCTGGCCTGGCTCGGCAGCCGCCTGGGCGGGGAGGTCGGAACACTGGCAGGGATCCTCGCGGCGAACCTGCTGGTGGGGATCGGCGCGGCGGCCTGGGTGCTGCGCAGGACGGGACGTGGGGGCGTCGGGGCGACCGGAGCCACGCGACTCGCCGTCGGTTGAGACTGTCTCAGGGGTTCTTGGTCCGGTCTCCGACCGCGGTGGTCCTGACCTGCCTCCGGGAGGCTCGGGGCCCGTACGTTCCGCCAGCGCGGATGAACGCCTCGTCACCCCGTTCCGTGCATCTTCCCCGGTCGAGGACACTGCAAGCGGGCTCCGGCCAGGCCGTGCAGGTCGGTCGCGGTCAGGGACGCCTTCGCCCGGCATGCGGCGCCAGGGAGGCCGGCTGCGCCGCTACTTCGTCCCGAACAATCGGTCCCCTGCGTCGCCCAGGCCCGGACGGATATAGGCGTGCTCGTCCAGTTCGCGGTCCACGGCCGCGGTGAAGACGGGCACGTCCGGATGCGCCGCCGCCATCACGCGCAAGCCCTCCGCAACGGCGAGGAGACAAACGAAGCGCACGTCCCGCGCCCCAGCCGCACGCAACCGGGCGACCGCAGCGGCCGCCGAGTTCCCGGTCGCAAGCATCGGGTCCACGACGATGACAGGGCGTTCCGCGATATCCTCCGGCAGCTTCAGGTAGTACTCGACCGGCCGCTTCGTGACGGGATCGCGGTAGAGCCCGATATGACCGACGCGGGCCGAGGGGATCAGGTCCAGGATGCCCTCCGCCAGCCCGTCGCCGGCGCGGAGGATGGACACGACGCAGAGCTTCTTCCCCGCGAGCGAGGGCGCCATCATCGGCTCTAGCGGCGTCTCGACCGGGATGGAGGCCAGCGGCAGGTCGCGCGTGACCTCGTAGGCCATGAGGTGCGCGACCTCCCGGCACAGGCGGCGGAACTCCGCCGTCGGCGTCTCCCGCCGCCGCATCAGGGTCAGCTTGTGCTGGACGAGCGGGTGGGAGACGACCGTCAGGCGCGGGTGCATCGCCGGACGGTAGGCGGATTCCACGGGACGCGCGACCACGCGGTCACGCCCGCCCGTAGGTGTCCTCGAGCCGCACGATGTCGTCCTCGCCGAGGTAGGAGCCGACCTGGACCTCGATGAGGTTCAGCGGGATCATCCCCGGGTTCTCCAGCCGGTGGACGCAGCCGAGCGGCAGGTAGACGCTCTCGTTCTCGCGCACCAGGAGGCGCTCGGCGTCGCGCTCGATGATCGCGGTGCCGTTGACGACGACCCAGTGCTCGGCGCGGTGGAAGTGCTTCTGCAGGCTCAGCTTGCCGCCCGGCCGCACCTGGATCTTCTTCACCTGGAAGCGGTCGCCGAGGATCAGCCCCTCGTAGTGGCCCCAGGGGCGGTAGGCGCGGCGATGGGTCGCGACCTCTCCCCGCCCTGCGGCCTTCAGCGCGTCCACCATCCCCTTCACGTCCTGGGCCCGGTCGCGCGGCACGACGAGCACCGCGTCGTCCGTCGTCACCACGACGAGGTCACGCGCGCCGACGACCGCCGTCAGCACGCCGTCGGACCGCACGTAGCAGCCCTCCGTGTCCAGCAGCTCGACGTGGCCGGGCCCGTGGACCGCGTTGCCCCGCGCATCCCGCGGCGAGGCGGCCCAGAGCGCGTCCCAGGATCCCACGTCCGACCAGCCGAGATCGCAGGGCACGACGGCCGCGCGGTCGGTGCGCTCCATCACCGCGTAGTCGATCGAGATCGCCGGCGCCTCCGCGAAGGGTGCGCCGAGGCGCACGAAGTCGAGGTCGCGCGTCGCGGCCGCCAGGCCCGCGCGCGCGGCGTGCAGGATTTCCGGCGCCAGCCGCTCGAGCTCCGAGACCAGCACCCGGGCCTGCGCCACGAACATGCCGGAGTTCCAGAGGTGCCGCCCACCCGCGACGAAGGCCGCGGCCCGTTCCGGGTCCGGCTTCTCGACGAAGGAGGCGACTGCGGAGACGCCTTCGAGCTCCGGCAGCGCCTCGCCTGCCTCGACGTAGCCGAAGCCCGTCTCCGGCGCGGTCGGGCGCATGCCGAAGGTGACGATCCGCCCCGCGCGCGCCGCCGCCGCCGCGCGCGCCAGCGCCGCGTGCAGGGCGGGGACGTCCGCGATCGCGTGGTCGGCCGCGAGGATCCACAGCACCGCGTCCGGGTCCGCTTCCTCCGTCACGAGGGCGGCGGTCGCGATCGCGGGCGCCGAGTTGCGGCCGGCCGGTTCCAGTACGATCCGGGCGTTGGCGATCCCGGCTTCCCGCACCTGCTCGGCGACCGTGAAGCGATGCGCTTCCGAGCAGACGATGACGGGCGGCGCGAAGCCCAGGCCCGTGGCCGTCACGCCCCGCGCGCGATCCATCGTGACGCGGAGCATGCTGTGCTCGCCCAGCAGCGGCTGCAGCTGCTTCGGGAAGTTCTGCCGCGAGAGGGGCCAGAGCCGCGTCCCCACGCCCCCGGACAGGATCACCGGGACGACCTTCTGCTCCGACACGCGTGTTCCCCTCGGGCGATGGTGGGCCAGGGATCGACCGCACCCGTCCTGGCGGGCGCGCCGGGGAGGGTTGATCGGGCCCGCGGGCCGCGGACCCGCCCCTTGCTCCCGACGGACCGCCGGCGCGGCGAGGTGTAGGGCGTCGCCGCGTGCCGAGGAAGTCCCGACGGTGCTTCAGCCCAACGATCCTTGAGCCCCGCGCTGCCTGAACCCGAGGGTCCTTGAGGAGGCGTGGCGATCGCGGCAGAAGCCGCGCATGCCGCGGACGGTGACCGGAACGGGCGCGCCCCGCGGGGAGCGGGGGGCGGCGCGGGCACCGCTGTGCGCCGCGCTCGCGCTCGCGATCCTCCTCGGCTTCGGCGCGCTGATGCTCGCCCGGCCCTCGGCCGGGGAGGCGGGACGCGTCCTGCTCTACGTCCTCCTGTTCAACCTCCTGCCGGGGGTCGCGGCCGCGCGCCTGCTGCTCGGGCCGGCGCGCGGGGCGGCGGATGTCGCGCTGCTGGCGCTGCCGGCCGGGATCGTGGCCAACCTGCTCGCCGCGGTCCTGGCCTGGCCGACCGGCGCGTCCTGGCTGCCCTGGACCCTGCCGCCCGCCGGCGCCGCCCTGCTGGCGATGACGATCCGACGCGGCCGGGAGGGGCCGAGATGGCCCGCATGGAAGGACGTGCCGCGCTGGGCAGGCGTCGCGCTCCTCCTCGCAGTCACCTCCCTCGTCGGGATGGCGAACGTGCTCGCCGGAGATCCGGGGGACGCGTTCTCCTTCCACTCCGCCTTCCAGGCGATCATCGTCCGCGGGCTTGAGCGCGGCTGGCCCGCGCCGAACCTGCTGCTGCCCGACACGAACTGGTCCTACAACCACGCCGCCCATCTCTGGGTGCTGGGCGCGGCGCGGGTGACCGGCGTGCCGGTGGACGCCCTCGTCGCGCGGTACGGGCCGGTGGTGCTGGCGGGCGCGGCGGCGGCGGGGCTGGTGGCGGCGGGACGCATCGCGCTGGGACTTCCGGGCTGGGCCGCGGCCCTGGCGCTCGGGCCGGTGTTCTGGGTGGCGGGCATCCCCGCGGTGCTGGGACAGGTCTTCGGGACCTTCGTGCCGTTCAGCGGGGTGCTCCTGCTCTCGCCTTTCCTCGCGCTGGCGGTGTTCCTCATCGCGGTGATCGCGGTCGTGGAGTGGCCAGGGGGGGATTCCGGGGAGCAGTCCGGGGGACGGTACGGGCTGCCGCTCCTGCTGTTCGCCCTCTGCTTCCTCGGCACCGGCGCGCGGGCGGCGCTGCCGCCGGTGCTGATCTGCGCGCTCGGCCTGCGGGCCGCCGTCGCGCTCTGGACCCGGCGCACGGTCCCCTGGCGCGAAACGGCCGACGTCGCCGCCGCGATCCTCGGCTTTGCGGCGGGGCTCTGGCTCTTCTTCCGGCCGGATGCGGGGCTGAACGGGCTGGGCTTCGTGCAGTTCAACGGCCACCCGTTCCGCTACCTGACCGAGCCGTCGCAGTACCTCCTGACCCTGCCGCACCTCCTGACCGGGGCCGGGCTGCCGGCGTTGGCGGCGGGGGTGATCGCCTTTCTCGTCCTCGCACTGGGGCAGGCGGGGTTTCTCGCGCCTGCCCTGCCGGCGGGTCTCGCCCGGTACGAGGACGGACGGGGCGGGGATAGACGGGGCGGGGATGGGCGGGGCGGGGATGGGCGGGGCGCCGCGGTCTTGCTGCTGGCGGGGGCGGCCTTCGCGGGGATCAGCGCGCTCTTCCTCACCGAGGCGCCGGGCTACAGCCAGTTCTCCTTCGTGCACTTCGCCAACGCCTCGCTCGCGCTGCTCGGAGCCCTCGGGCTGTCGCGGCTGGTCGCGGACCGGGGCTGGCGGCGGCCGGCGGGGCTCGCGGCGCTGGTGTCCGTCGCAGCGCTCGCCGTGCTGCACGCCGGGCAGTTCCGGGGCCCGGCGCTCGACTGGCTCGCGGCCCGCGCGGTGCCGGGCCTCGCCGCCCCCGTGCCGCCCGTCGCGACCTGCCTCGACCCGGCCGATGCCGCCCTGATGGAACGGGTGACAGAACCGCGGGCGGTGGTCATCCTCATCCCCCGCACGCCGGACGGCACCTTCCTCTGCCGGACCTTCTGGGCCGTGGCGCGGAGCGGGGTGCAGGGGATGAGCCACTACGCCCTGACCTTCGTGCCCGGCCGCGCCGAGGGGCCGCTGGGCCGGCTGCTCGCCGAGCGAGGGGGGATCATGACGGCGGCCCTCGCCACCGCCGCGGGGGGAGCCCTGCCAGGGGCGGAGATGCTGCGGCTGCGTGCCACCCTCGACCCGGCGCGGCCCGCCTACGCCCTGACCGACACCTCGCTTGTTGGTGTGCCGGACGGCGCCGAGGTCGTCGCACGGGGCGTTGCCTTCACGCTCTGGCGCCTGCCGGGCGGGGGATGAGGCGGTGTGGCGCTGTTCGCCTCGGAGGGTTTGCCCTCCCTCCAAATCTCCCCCCATCAGGAGGCTCGCCTCGTGGACCTCACTTCATTTGGGGATGCCCTCAGCCGGGGGCGTTCAGGGAATGGGGTGCAAGGGACGCGTCCCCTGGCGGCTGGAGGTCCGGAGGAAGGTAGCCCCTTCCTTCGGGGCCACCTGCGCAACACTCCGGCAAAGGCATATCCGCCCCCGCCGGATCGGGTCTATGAGCCGCCGCCATGCAGAAATACGCGCTGATCTTCGCCACGCTGTTCCTCACCGTGGCAGGGCAGTTGATCATCCGCGCGAGGGCCGTCGCCGCCTCGGCCGGCGTGACGCCGGACGACCGGCTGGCCTACCTCCTCGCGATGTTCACCGACGTCGCCGTCTGGTGCGGGCTGGGCTGCGCGGTGCTCGCGGCGGTGTGCTGGACCCTCGTGCTGCAGCAGGCGACGATCGCGGTCGCCTATCCGTTCCAGGCACTGTCCTTCGTCCTCGCCCCGCTCGGCGCCCTGATCCTCTTCGGGGAGGCGATCACGCCGGGGCAGTTCGCGGGGATGGCGCTGATCGTCGCGGGCGTCACGCTCTCGGCCGTTTCGCAGGGGTGACGGGCGGCGCGAAGGTTGCCCGGCCTGCCCCGCCCGCCTAAAGACTCCGCGCCGGATCACGTGGGACGGCACGACGCGTTCCAAGGCCCGTTCGGTTCCCGTACAGCATGATCCAGGTCGCACAGGTCACCCGTTCCGACCTCATGGGGGGCCGCTTCACGGGCTTCTCCGTCCGCCACCTCCTGGCGGAGCGCGGGATCGAGTCCCGGCATCTCGTCTTCGATCCGCTCTCGGACGACCCGGCGGTGACGCGCATCCTGGACTATCCGGGCAGCCGGCGCTTCGTCGCGGCGGCGTCGCGGGCGGAATACCGGCGCGGGCACCACGCGCTGTTCCAGGCGCACAGCCTCGGTCTTCCGGCGCACCGAGCGTTCCGCCGGGCCGACGTCGTGCACTACCACGTCATCCATGACGGCTTCTTCAGCATCGCGGCGCTGCCGCTGCTCACGCGCCTGAAGCCGAGCGTCTGGACCTGGCACGACCCCTGGATCATGACGGGCCACTGCATGCACCCGATCGAGTGCGGCCGCTGGCGCACGGGCTGCGGCGCCTGCCCTGACCTGCGCCGGCCCTTCGAGATGGCCTTCGACAACACCGCGCGGTCCTTCGCGGTCAAGCGCCGCATCGTCAACGCGACGCGTGCAGACATCGTGCTGGCGTCGCGCTGGATGATGCGGATGGCCGAGGCATCCCCGATGGCACGGGGCGCACGTCTGCATCATGTTCCCTTCGGCGTGGACCTCTCGCGCTTCGCGCCGCGCGACCCCGCGCCGGCCCGCGCCGCGCTGGGCATCCGTCCGGACGACGTCGTCGTCGCCGTGCGCGGCTTCGGCAGCCCGCTGAAGGGCACCGCGGAACTCGTGCAGGCGCTGGAGGCGGTGACGGCGCCGATCACGCTGCTGCTGATGCAGGATGACGGCGCCTTCGACCGGCTGATCGGGCGACACCGCATCGTCAGCCTGGACTGGTCGAACGACGAGGAGGCGCTGATCCGGGCCTATGCCGCCGCCGATCTCTTCGCCATGCCCTCGACCGGCGAGGCCTTCGGGATGATGGCGGTGGAAGCCATGGCCTGCGGCAAGCCCGTCGTCGTCTTCGAGGGCACGGCGCTGCCGGAGGTCACCTTCGCGCCGGAATGCGGCATCGCCGTGCCGCTGCGCGACGTCGCGGCCCTGGCGGCGGCCGTGCAGTACCTCGCGACGGACGAGGCGGATCGGCTGGCCCGCGGGCGCCGCGCGCGCGAGCTGGCCGAACGGCACTACTCGGCCGATCTCTATGCCGATCGCCTCGCGGACCTCTACCGCGCCAAGGCCCGACGAGACGACACGGGCGAACGCGCAGCCCCGATGGACGCCGCCGCATGAAGATCCTGCTGCTGACGGACATGCCGCCCTGCACGAACTACACGGCGGGGATCGTGCTGTCGCAGATTGTCGGGGTCCTGCCGCCCGGCAGCGTCGCCTGCTTCTGCGCGCTGAACCCGGAACTGCAGAACGTTGCCCTCGACCCCGCGCTGGACTGGATGCCGCTGGAATACGCGGCGAAGCCGCGCGAAGCCGGTGCGTCGCCCGGCACGCGGCTGCGCGAGGTCCGGTCCTTCGTCGCGGAGCGGACGCGGGAGAGGGTCGCGATCCCCCCATCGTGGACCAGGCCGTCGCCTTCGCGCGCCGCCACGGCTGCGACACCGTCTGGGCGGTGCTGGAAGGCCAGACGATGGTCCGCCTGGCCTCGCGGGTCGCCGACGCGCTGGGGGGCCGCTCCACACCCATGTCTGGGACCCGCTGGCCTGGTGGCTCAAGGCGCACCACGTGGACCGCTGGACCGGCCGCGCGATGCAGGCCGAGTTCGACGCGACGATCCGCCGCAGCCGAGCCGTCGCCACCGCGTCCAACGCGATGTCGGCGGAGTACGAGCGGATCTACGGCGTGCGCAGCATCGCGCTCATCGCCTGCCACGACCGCGGCCGTTCCTTCGCGCCGGAGCCGCGGATGCGGCGGGACGGGGAGATGGTGGTCGGCATGGCCGGGCAGTTCTACGCGGACGCGGAGTGGCAGACGCTCGTCCGCGCGCTGAACGCGACGGACTGGACCGTCGGCGGGCGTTCGGTGAGCCTCCTGGTGCTGGGCCATGCCGTCCCGGACTCGCCGATCCCGAAGGGCCGGTCTCGCTTCCTCGGCTGGGTGCCGCAGGAGGAGGCGATCCGTATCCTGTCGGGGGATGCCGACGTGCTGTTCTGCCCTTACCCCTTCGCCGAGGACATGGCGGAGGTCTCGCGTCTTTCCTTTCCGTCGAAACTCGTCTCCTACCTCGCGGCCGGGCGCCCCGTGCTGTTCCACGGGCCGTCCTTCGCCGCGCCGGCGAAGTACCTGACGGAGCGCAAGGCGGGCGTCGTCACCCTCGGCTCCGGCGCGGCGAACGTGCACAACGCGCTGGAACGCCTGGCGACGGACCCCGCCCACTACGCTGCGCTGGCAGAGGCCGGGCACCGGGCTTTCCTCGAGGACTTCACGCTAGAGCGGATGCGGGAGCGCGCGCTGTCCTTCTTCGGGACGACGATGGAGGCGCTGACCCCCGCCGCCCCGCCGGAACCCTTCGACTACGACAGCCCGGCGGCGCAGATCCCGCCGCCGCGGGAGGACTTGCCGGACACGGTCCGCCTGCGCCGCGCGGTCGTGGCGCGCCTGGACCGCACGCCGGCGCGGCCGCTCATCGGCATCGCGCGGCGTTCCGTGCACGCGTACAACCGGCTGCGCTGGGCGCCGGCGCTGATCTGGTCCCTGCACGGGCAGGTGCAGTCCGTGGAGGCAGGGCTGAAGCACCTCGGCACGCGGCTTGACGACGTGCTGGAAGAGGCGCGCAGCACCATCGACCGCGAGGCGAACCGCGCCGCCGTCGCCGAGGAGGCGCGCCGGGTCGCGGAGGTGCGGAGCCGCGAGCTCTCCGTCTCCGTCGCCGTGCTGCACGAACAGCTCGCGGCCTCGGCGAAGGCCTACGCGCATCTGGCGGAGGTGAACACCAGCCTGAACCGCCGCTTCGACAGCGTGGCCTCCAGCGCCCTCGGGAAGCTCGCCTTCGTGGAGGAAGGCGTGCGTCGCCTGTCCGGCGAGGCTGGCACCGGACAGGCAGGCACCGGCGCGGCCGGCGGCGGGGCGGACCGCTACCTCGACCTGCTGGAGGGCATCCTGACCGGGACGCTCCTCGGCGACGCCTCGATCTCGCCCTTCGCCGGCCCGGGCTACGACCCGAACGTGCGAATGCTCGGCCGCGACTGGCCGGAACACGCGCTGACGATGATCGGCACCGTGCGCATGCGCAACATCCGCACGCTGCTGGAGACGCTGCTGCGCGACGGCGTCCCGGGCGATCTCGTCGAGACCGGCGTGTGGCGCGGCGGCGCCTGCCTCTACATGCGCGCGATCCTGCAAGCCCATGGGGACCGCGACCGCCGCGTCTGGGTCGCGGACTCCTTCCGGGGACTGCCGGAACCGGACGCCGAGGCCTTCCCGGCCGATGCGGGCGACACCCACCACACCCAGGCCGACCTCGCCGTCTCGGCGGATCAGGTGCGCGCCAGCTTCGCGCGCTTCGGCCTGCTGGACGGCCAGGTCCGGTTCCTGGAGGGCTGGTTCAAGGACACGCTGCCCGCAGCGCCGATCGAGCGGATCGCGCTGCTACGCCTGGACGGCGACATGTACGAATCCACCTGGCAGGCGCTGGAGGCGCTGTACCACAAGGTTTCGCCCGGCGGCTTCGTCGTCGTGGATGACTACATCCTGCCGGCCTGCGCGAAGGCGATCGACGACTGGCGCGCGCGGGAAGGCATCACCGCCCCCTTGGTCGAGGTGGACGGGGCCGCGGTCTACTGGCGCCGTGAGTAGCGCGGCCGCGCCGGGGGCGGGCCTGCGTCCCGAATGGGACCTGATCAAGTGCTACGGCGTCGTCCTCGTGCTCGCGATCCACGTCTCGGCCTCCGGCCTCTACGCCTGGGGGCAGGTGCCGCGGGGCGACTGGTGGGCTGCGGTGACAATCAACGGTTCCTCCCGCACCGCCGTCCCGCTCTTTCTCATGGCGAGCGGCGCGGCGCTGCTGGACACGCGCAAGACAGTGGACATCGCGCGGTTCCTGTCGCGGCGCGTTCGCCGCGTGGTCGTGCCGCTGCTGTTCTGGTCGCTCCTGTACCTCGCCTTCAGCGCCTGGCGGATCGGCCAGCCGGACAGCCTGGCGGAGGCGTTGCGGCGCCTGCTGGCCGGCAGCAGCTTCTACCATCTGCCCTTCCTGTACTGGCTGCTCGGCGCCTATCTCTGCGCGCCCGTCCTCGCACCCTTCGCGGAACGCGCGGGGCGCGGGGCGACGGGCTACTTCCTCGCGCTCTGGTTCGGCGTGTGCGTCGCAGCGATCGTGGCGTCGCGTACGGGCTACGTCATCGGCGTGCAGGTGCCGGTGGCCGTCGGCTTCCTCGGCTATTTCGTGGCGGGGCGCCTGCTGCGCGACGTCGCGATCGAGGGGCGCGCGATCCCTGCCTGCCTCGCCGTGGCCGCGGCGGGGCTGCTGGCGACGCTCCTCCCGACGTTCCAACTCACGAAGAAGGCGGGGGCGTTGGTCGAGATCTTCCTGGACCCCGTCGCGCCGAACGTCGTGGCGATGACCCTCGCGACCTTTCTCCTGCTGACGAGCGGCCCGGTACGGCGGGGGCTCGCCCGCTCCCCGCGCCTCGTCGCCGTACTGGGCTTCGGGGCAACGATCAGCTTCGGGATCTACCTGATCCACCCGCTGCTTCTGACCATCATGCTGCAGGGCAACGGCCTGGCCTGGAACAGTTTCGGGCCCTGGATCGGTATCCCGCTCGGCGTGGCGGCGCTGCTCGTCCTCTCGGGCGGCACGACCTGGCTGATGCAGCGCGTCCCCGGCCTTCGGCAGGTCGCCGGCTGATCCGGCCGTCTCCCGCTCAGCGCCGGCGCGACAGCGTGGTGAGGATCAGCGCCGTCCCCCAGCCGAAGGCGCCGTTGATCAGGAGGCCCCGCAGCAGCGCGTTCGCGTTGCCCCCCGCGAACATCGCGCCGCCCTTGATCATCGGCACGATGGTCCAGCCGACGAGCGCCGCGCAGGCGCCGACGGCGAAGCCCGTCAGCAGCGGCGGCAGGCGCGTCATCCGCAACAGCACGCCGATGACGATGCCGTAGAGCCCACCCCAGAAGCAGAGGTTCACCAACACCGGCACGCCGTAGGGCGGCACGCGGGTGGCGAGGTTCCAGGGCCGGGCGTTGATCCAGCCGAGCTCGCGCATCCCCCAGATCGTCCCCTGATGGAAGATCAGCACCGAGAGCACGGCGGCGGCGAAACCGATGACGATCGCCCGCCCGAGGGTGGAAGCCATCCGCGAATCCTGACCTGTGGGAGGGCGCAGGCCATCACGCGGGGGCGGATGCCGCAAGCCGTCGCGGCCGCAGCAGCGGCAGGAGGATGAGCGCCGCCCCCCAGCCGAAGGCGCCGTTGATGAAGGCCACGCGCAGGACGCCCGGGAGATTCCCGCCCGCGAAGGCCGCACCCCCTTCAGCGGCGCCACGACCGCAAGCGAGACCAGCGCCGCCCCGAAGACGCCGAGGAGGAAGCCGGACAGCAACACCGGCGCCCGCGTACGCGCCAGCAACACCGCCAAGGCCACGCCCCAGAGCCCGCCCCAGAACATCGCGTTGACGATGAACGGCACGCCGAGGGGCGGGACGGGGCCGGTGGACCAGGCGATGCCCGCCGGCACCCAGCCCGCCAGCGCCATGAGCCAGACCGTGCCCTGGTGCACCACCACCACGGACAGCGCGCCCGCGAGGAACCCCACGATCATCGTCCGCATGTCGCGTTCCCGCCTGCTACGCCCCTTCTTCGCCGCTCCGGGCCCGGACGTCACGCGGCGGCACGGGGCATCGGCAGCGGGATCAGGCGGCGTGCCGCACCGCCCGTCGGCGGAACGACCGGTGCAGCCGCGCCGCCAGTTCCCAGGCCGCGTGGATCGCCGCCGTCCCGTCCTCGCCGCCGCGCCGCAGGAGGACGCGGCCGTTCCGGACTTCAAGCGGCGACTCCACCTCCGGCACGCCGCGGAAAAAGGACGCAGCCGCGGCGGCCGGTCCGACCTCCATGCGCGCCACGCCGAGGCGGGCGAGGCGGCCGCGCAGCCGCTGCACGTCGAGCCAGGCCTCGACCTCCGGCGGCGGCGGGCCGAAGCGGTCAGCGATCTCGGCGGCCAGGTCCTCGATCCCCGCGGCGTCGTGGCGGCGCAGGAGGTTCGTGGCGCGCGCGTGCAGTTCCAGGCGCAGCGCTTCCTCCGGCACGTAGTCCGCGGGGATGCGCGCGGAGGTCGGCAGGACGACGTGCGGCAGCAGCACGTCGCGGCGCTTGCGGCCGCTTGCGGCGCGCAGCGCGTCCTCCAGCAGGTGCGCGTAGAGGTCGAGGCCGAGCAGGCGGAGGTGGCCCGCCTGCTCCTCCCCCAGCAGGTCGCCGGCGCCGCGCAGGTCCAGGTCGCACGCCGCGATCGCGAAGCCGGCGCCGATGCGGTCGAGCGATTCCAGGGCGCGCAGCCGCTTCATCGCGGTCTCGCCCGGCCGGTCGTCGGGGTCTGTCAGCAGCCAGATCGCGCCGCGCACGCCGCCGCGCCCGACGCGGCCGCGGATCTGGTGCAGTTGCGCCAGGCCGAAGCGCTCGGGCCGCCAGACCAGCATGGTGTTGGCGCGCGGCACGTCCAGTCCGTTCTCGATGATGGAGGTCGCGAGCAGGACGTCCGCCTGCCCGTTGGCGAATCTGATGAGGGCGTCGTCGGCCTCCGCCGGCGGCAGGTCGCCATGCGCCTCCAGCACGCGCAGGCGCGGGACGTTCGCCTTCAGCCGGGCGCGCATCGGCGCCATGTCCTCGATGCGCGGGACCACCACGAAGGACTGGCCGCCGCGCCTGCGTTCGCGCAGCAGGGCGGTCGCCAGCAACGCGTCGTCCATCGGCGCGACGGCGGTGCGGATGGGCTGCCGCCGCGCCGGGGGCGTCGCGATGACCGAGAAATCGCCGAGACCCGTGATCGCGGCGCCGAGGGTGCGCGGGATGGGCGTCGCGGTGAGGGCGAGGAAGTGCACGCCCTCCGCCATGGCGCGCAGCGCCGCCTTCTGCTTCGCGCCGAAGCGGTGTTCCTCATCGGCGCAGACGAGGGCCAGTTCCTTGAAGGCGACGGTCTTCGACAGGAGGGCGTGGGTGCCCACGACGATCCGCACGGACCCGTCCTTCAGCCCGGCGCGCACGCGCCTGGCGTCCGCCGCCGATGTCAGCCGCGAAAGGCCCTCGACCATCACGTCGAAGCCGGCGAAGCGGCGCCGGAACGTGTCGAGATGCTGGCGCGCCAGCACCGTCGTCGGCGCGAGGACCGCGACCTGCGTGCCGGCGAGCACTGCCGCAGCCGCGGCGCGCAACATCACCTCCGTCTTGCCGTAGCCGACGTCGCCGCAGACCAGCCGGTCCATCGGCCGTCCGCGCGCGAGGTCCGCCAGCACGTCCTCCGCCGCTGCCGCCTGGTCCGGCGTCGGCGTGTAGGGGAAGCCTGCGACGAAGCGCGCGTAGGCCCGCCGGGGCGGCTTCAGGATGGTCGCCGTGCGCGCATCGCGTGCCTCCGCCGCCTCGGCCATCGCGCGCGCGGCCGCCTCGATCGCCGCGCCGACCGCCTCCCGGCGCTTGGCCCAGGTATGGCCATCCGCGGCGTCGAGGGTAACGGCTTCCGCCTCCGCGCCGTAGCGCCAGACCCGGTCGATTTCCTCGGCGGGGACGAGGCGGGTCGTGCCGTCCTTGAACTCCAGCCGCAGGTGTTCGGCGGCGGGAACCTCGGTGCCGTCCGGCGCGGGGGCGCCTCGACCGCCTCGATGCCGCGCAGCGAGGCGAGGCCGTGCTCGATATGCACGACGGCGTCGCCCGGGCGCAGCGTCGCCTCGCCGAAGGCGGCGCGCTGCAGCCGTTCCCGTCCCGGCGCGCGGGCGGGCAGCACCTCGGCCGCCGCGACGACGACGGTCCCCTCCGTCCCGAAGCCCTCGGTCAGCGGCGCGCGGAGCCAGGCGACAATTCCCGGCGGCAGGGCACGGAAGGCCAGCCAGCCCGGCACCTCGACCGGTGCCTGGCCACGGCGGCGGCGCATGAGCCGGAACAGCGTGTTCGCGCGCACCCCCGCGCCGGCCAGCGCCACGCGGCATCCCGCCGCGCTGCGCTGTTCCACGAGGTCGAGGAAGGCCTCCTCCGGCTCGTCTTCCTCCAGGAAGGCCGGGCGCTCCACCTCCTCCGGCGCCTCGGCGTGGATCAGCCTCCGCCCCTTCAGCGCCGCCTTCCATGCCGCGGCGTCGAGCGTCAGGCGCGCAGGCTCCACGATCTCCGGCGCGCCCTCTTCCGCCCCGACGGCGATGCGCAGGCGGAAGGCGTCCGCGACCTCCGCCGCGCGGCGATCGCGCGCCTCCTCGAACTCGGGCTCGGCGACGATCTCCGTTTCCGGCCAGAGGTCGAAGACGGAGACCAGGCGCGGGGTCAGGGCCGCCAGCGCGTGCTCCAGGCCGGGGATACGCTCCGGCAGGTCTTCCCCAGCCAGCGCGACGACTTCGGAGGCCGGCGGCAGGACGACCTCCTCGCTCTCCGCCTCGCTCCGCTGCGTGACGGGGTCGTAGCGGCGGATGGCCGCGATCCGGCCGTCCTGCACCTCCAGCCGGTACGGTGCGGCCTCTTCGCGCGCGGGGAAGACGTCCAGGACTTCGCCGCGCGGCCCGAACTCGCCAGGGGAGTCGACGAGGTCGTCGTCGCTGCCGTAGCCGAGGCGGCGCAGCGCGTCGGCCATGCCCTCCGCGTCCAACGTTTCGCCCCGGCGCAGGACCAGCGGCGCGGCGCGCGCGGGTTCGGGCAGGCGTTGCCCCGCGGCCTCGACGGAGGTCACCAGCAGCCTCTGGCCGGGGGCCGTGGCCATTCGGTGCAGCGCCGCCATCCGCTCACCCATCACGGCGGCGGAGGGCGACACGCGGTCGTAGGGCAAGCAGTCCCAGGCCGGGAGGTGGATGACCTCGACGCCCTCACCCAGCGCCCGCGCAGCCTCCGCCAGCCGCGCCGCGCGGGAGGGCGAGCGCGCGAGGTGGATCACGCCGCCCGGCGCCCCCGCCGCCCGCTCGATCAGGCGTGCCGCGAGCAACGCCTCCGGTTCGTTGTCCATCCGCTTCCCCCGTCCCCGCGATCGGGCGGGCGAGGGAAACGCGCGGCAGGGGAAAGGGGTGCGTCCGTGGGGTGCTTCCGTGCCGGCCGCGGTCAGTGCCGGAAGTGGCGCATTCCCGTCAGCACCATCGCCAGCCCCGCCGCGTCGGCCGCCGCGATCACCTCGGCATCGCGCATGGAACCGCCGGGCTGGATCACCGCCGTAGCGCCCGCCGCCGCGGCGGCCTGCAACCCGTCCGCGAAGGGAAAGAAGGCGTCGGAGGCGACGACCGATCCGCGCGCGAGCGGTTCGGGCAGGCCGGCGGCCTTCGCGGCCTCCTCGCTCTTCCAGGCCGCGATGCGGGCGGAATCCACGCGGCTCATCTGCCCCGCGCCGATGCCGACGGTGGCGCCGCCCTTGGCATAGACGATGGCGTTGGACTTCACGTGCTTGCAGACGCGGAACGCGAAGAGCAGGTCGCGCATTTCCTGATCCGTCGGTGCGCGCTTCGTGACGACGCGCAGGTCGGATTCCGCAACCCGCCCGGCATCGCGCGACTGCGCCAGGAAGCCGCCGCCGACGCTGCGGAACGTCATGCCCGGCGAGGCCGGGTCGGGCAGGCCGCGCGCCAGCAGCAGGCGCAGGTTCTTCTTCGTCGCGAAGACGGCGCGCGCCGCGTCGTCCGCATCCGGCGCGATGACGACTTCGGTGAAGATCGCCGCGATCCGGCGCGCCGCCGCCTCATCCAACGGCCGGTTCGCCGCGACGATGCCGCCGAAGGCCGAGACGGGGTCGCAGCGCAGCGCGGCGTCCCAGGCCGCGGACAGGTCCTGGCCTTCCGCAACGCCGCAAGGATTGGCGTGCTTGACGATGACGATCGCCGGCCGCTCGAACTCCGCGACGCATTCATGGGCCGCGTCCGTGTCGTTCAGGTTGTTGTAGGACAGCTCCTTCCCCTGCACTTGGTCCGCCGTCGCGATGCCCGGGCGGTGCGTGCCGTCGAGGTAGAAGGCGGCGGACTGGTGCGGGTTCTCGCCGTACCGCAGCGTTTGCTTCAGCAGGCCGGGGAGGGAGAGGCGTTCGGGGAAGTCCGTCCCCTCCTGCCCCGCGAACCAGCGCGCGATCGCCGCGTCGTAGGCCGCGGTGCGCGCATAGGCCGCGGCCGCAAGGCGCCGGCGCGTGGCATGGGTGGTGCCGCCGGTCTCCGATACCTCCCGCGCGACCTCCGCGAGCTGCGCGGGCTCCGTCACCACCACGACGTCGGCGTGGTTCTTCGCGGCGCTGCGGATCATGGCGGGGCCGCCGATGTCGATGTTCTCGACGCAGTCGTCGAAGGACGCGCCGCGTGCGACCGTCGCCTCGAAGGGGTAGAGGTTGACGCAGACCAGGTCGATCGGCGCGATCCCGTGCTCGGCGACCTGCGCGGCGTGTTGCGGGAGGTCGCGCCGGAACAGCACGCCGCCATGCACCTGGGGAACCAGGGTCTTCACCCGCCCGTCGAGGATCTCCGGGAAGCCGGTGTGGTCGGAAAGTTCCACGACCGGCACGTCCGCGTCACGCAGGGCTTTCGCCGTGCCGCCGGTGGAAAGGATCTCCGCCCCGGCCCCGGACAGGACCCTGGCGAATTCCACCAGCCCCGTCTTGTCGGATACGGACAACAGGGCGCGACGGATGGGGCGCGGGGCGTCGGTCATCGCCGCGCCATAGGCCGGACGGACGGCCCGCGGAAGGCTCGGGCCATGCCCCGCGCGCACGGCTCCGTCCCGCGGCGCAGCCCCATGCCTCATGCGGGGCCTCATGCGGGGCCGACCGCACCATCCCTTGTTGTCGGTAGCGGAGGTCTCCATTGCAACCTGGCCGAAACGCCCGTTGCGCAGCGCGGGGTGGGTCATCTTATGCTGCGGCATGGAAGACCGTCTGCCCTCGCCCCGCCCCGCTGCGCCCCATCGACCGGGCCGCCGGTGGTACTCCGCGCTCCTCGCCCTGCTGCTGGCGCTCGCTCCAGCTGGCGCCTTCGCCCAGGCGCAGATGTTCCCCGGGGACGGCGGGACGGTGGGTCGCGGGAACGAGCTCCCGGGCAGTCCGGTCACTGCCTGGACGCTGGCCGCCGACCGGCTGGGGAGTGGCGGGCCCAACTTCCGAACCCGCGCGATCATGCACCTCGCCATGCACGATGCGCTGAACGCGGCGGAGCCCCGCTTCGCGCGCTGGGCCCGTCCCGTCCAGGGCGAGCCCGCGCCGGGCGGCGCCTCCCCCCGCATCGCCATGGCGGCCGCCGCCTACCAGGTGCTGATCGCCCGCCATCCTGAGAAAGCGGCCGTGGAGGCGGACTCGATCTACCGGGCGGCCATTGCCTCGGAACCGCCGGGGCCCGGCGTCCAGGCCGGCATCCGCCTGGGCAACGCCATCGCCCGTGCGCGCCTCGCCGCCTATCCCAACCCGACGACCACGCCCGAGCCCTTCCCCGGCGCCTTCGGCGTCGGCCAGTGGCGCCCGACGCCCCCGGACAACCTCAGCGCCTTCATGCCGCGCGAACGGCCCTTCCTGCAGGACGCCGCCTCGATCGTCCCGAACCCTCCCAACCCCGTCGGCAGCCCCCGCTACCTCGGCGACCTCGAGGAGGTGCGGATCATCGGCGGCTCGGAGTCTCGCATCCGCACCGACGACATGGCCGATGCAGCGTCCTTCTGGGCCTACCACTCGGTCCAGCGTGGCTATGCCGACCTGATCATCCGGCTCCTCGCCGAATACCCGATGGACCTGCACGGGGAAGCGCGGGCCATGGCGGTTTTCAGCGTCGCGATGGCCGATTCCGTCATGGTCGCCTGGGACGCGAAGCGGCGCTTCTCCTCCTGGCGCCCCGTGACCGCCATCAACCTCGGCTCCCCCGGCGTGCCGCGCGACGCGTCCTGGACGCCGTTCCTCGCGACGCCGCCGCATCCCGAGCATCCGTCTGGCCACGCGTCCGACTGCTCGGCGGGGGCCACGGCCATCGTGGGCGTCTTCGGCCGCGACCTCGGGCCGATCGAGTACGTCGGCGTCGGTGCCCCCGGCAACCGCTGGCGGCGCTTCGGCCGGGTCTCCCAGACCGCGACGGAATGCGCGAGCAGCCGCCTCTGGGCCGGTGCGCATTTCCCGACCGCGAACAACGAGGGGCTTCGGCTCGGCGCGGAAGTGGCGCGGCGGGCCCTGGCGACCATGCAGCCCCTTCCGGGCCGCGGCGGCCCGGCGGTCACCACGGGACCCGCGCCGGGCGTCCGGCGCGTGGTGGACACCCCGGCCGGCCGGTAACGGAAAGGGCGACGGACCGGGCCGGACCCAGCGCGCTGCGGCGGGGGCGACGAGCCGGCACGGCGGGCCGGCCGCGCGGGCCGGGCCACCGTCCCGCATCGTGGCAGGCGCGGACGCTGCCGCCGTTCCCACCCGCGCCGCGCTTCCCCTACGGTCCGCCGCAGCCCCGCGCCGAAGGACGGGGCGCCGGAGGAGACCGCCGTGCACCGTCGTCCCATCCTGGCCGGCCTGGCGGCCGCCCTATCCGCGACCGGGGCGCGAGCGCAGGCTCCGCCGCCCGCCTTCGACCACACCCTCCGCATCGTCGTCCCGAACGCGCCGGGCGGGACGAGCGACATCCTGGCCCGCCTCATCGCCCCTGAACTGTCCCGCGCCATCGGCCAGAACGTCGTGGTGGAAAACCGGGCCGGGGCCGCCGGCAACATCGGCGCCGATGCCGTCGCGAAGAGCCCGCCGGACGGCCATACCCTGCTGCTGCTGGATGTCGGGGCGCTGGCGATCAACCCATCGCTGTTCCCGCGGCTGCCCTTCGACTTGGCGCGCGACCTGGCGCCGGTCACGATGCTGATCTTCGCGCCCTACGTGCTGGCGGTGCGGAACGGGCTGCCGGTGACTGACGCCGCGTCGCTGGCCGCCTTCGCACGCGCCAACCCGCGCGGGCTGAACGTCGCCAATTCGGGGGTGGGCGCCCTGAACCACCTCACGGCGGTCGAGGTCGCGGCACATCTCGGGCTGAACGCGGTGCAGGTGCCCTATCGCGGCGGGGCACCGGCGCTGACCGCCGTCGCGGCGGGGGAGACGGACCTGATCGTCAACGGCGCGACGGCGACGCTGCCCTTCGTCACGAACGGTTCCATGCGCGGCATCGCCGTGTCCGGCGAGGCCCGCCTGCCGGCCGTCCCGAACCTGCCGACCTTCCGGGAACTGGGCTGGCCGATGGCGGATGCCGGGACGTGGCAGGGCGTGCTGGTGCAGGGCGCGACGCCCCGCCCGGTGGTGGAGCGCCTGGCCGCCGAGCTGCGCGGCGTCCTGGCGATGCCGGCCGTCGCGTCCCGCGTCGCCGACCTCGGCGGCGAGCGGCGGACGGAGGGGCCGGAGGCGCTGCGCGCCTTCCTCGCCCGGGCGACCGAGGAGTACGGCCGCACGGTCCGCACCCACGGCATCCGACCGGAATGACGCTGGGGAGGACTCGGCACGGGTCCGTGAGTCACGGGGATGATTCCGCCCGATCCCCGGACGGGAAGGAGTCCCGGGGACGAGGAGGCACATCCCGTCCCCGTGCGGATAGAATCCTCGGCCCGCCGCACCCGATCCGGGGATGAACGGGGCGACTCGTCGGAGACTCCGCGAGTCGCCTTCTGCTCCGGCCTGTGGACAAGGCTGCGGATCGGATGGGGACGGGGATGCGTCCCCATTCCCCACAGGCATCCACCAACTACCCCCACCTTCTATTAAATCTTCCTTTTAAGAAGCGAGGGCGATCCCCGTGACGAGCGCCCCCGACGAAGCTGTGACGAAAGGACCGCCGCGGCGTTCGGCTTCCGGCTACGCTCCACACCTGCCGACGGATCACCCGACCACCGATGTCCGACACGCCCCCGCGCGCCCGCCTTTCCGCCCCGCCGGGCTTCTCGGCCGAGGTGCCCGCCGCCGCGGCGCCGGCGGGCGGGCCGAGCCTCGTCTATGTCGGCATTGCGATCGTCGCGGTCCTCTACGTCGCGCGGGACCTGCTGATCCCGCTCGTCCTCTCGATCCTGCTGGCCTTCGTGCTGGCGCCCGTGGCGCGGGCGTTGCGCAAGGCGGGGGCACCGCGTGTCGCCTCCGTCCTCGTGGCCGTGCTGCTGGCGGTCGGGATGATCTCGGCCTTCGCGGTGCTGATGGGGCGGCAGCTTGCCGACCTCGCGAACGAACTGCCGGTCTATCAGGCGACCGTCTCCCGCAAGCTCGACAGCCTCTTCGGCGGCGGGGGCGGGCTGCTGGGCCGCGCCTCAGACCTGCTGCGCGACCTCGGGGAACGGCTGGGGCCCCGCGCGGAGGTGCCGGCCGGCCCGGGAACCGGCGCCGCCGCCCCGCCCCTGCCCGTGGAGATCCGGGAGCCCGCGCCGGGCGTCCTCACCCTCATGCAGCGGGTGATCGGGCCGCTCCTCGGGCCCGTGGCGACGACGGGCATCGTCGTCGTCCTCGTCATCTTCCTCCTCCTCTACCGGGAGGACCTCCGGGACCGCCTGATCAAGCTCATCGGCTCGCGCGACCTCCAGCGCACGACCGCCGCGCTGAACGAGGCGGCGGCGCGGCTCTCCCGCTTCTTCCTCGCCCAGGTCGCACTGAACGCGGGCTTCGGGGTGTTCATCTCGATCGGCCTTTGGGCCATCGGCATCCCCAACCCGCTGCTCTGGGGAATGGTCGCGGGGCTGATGCGCTTCGTGCCCTTCATCGGCGGCGTCATCGCGGCAGCCTTCCCGCTGCTGCTGGCCGTCGCGGTGGACCCGGGCTGGACGATGCTGATCTGGGTCGTCGCGCTCTTCGCCGTATCTGAACCCATCATGGGCCAGGTGTTCGAGCCGCTGATCTACGGCCATTCCACCGGCCTCTCCCCGGTCGCCGTGCTGCTGGCCACCGCCTTCTGGGCTTGGCTCTGGGGTCCCGTCGGGCTGCTGGTGGCGACGCCGCTGACGGTCGGGCTCGTCGTGCTCGGCCGGCATGTGGACCGGCTGGAGTTCCTCGACGTGCTGCTGGGCGACCGCGCGGCGCTGGAACCCGCCGAGGCTTTCTATCAGCGAGCGCTTGCCGGCGACGGGGACGGGCTGGCGGAGCAGGCGGACCTGCACCTGCGGACCCATCGCGTCGCGACCTACTACGACGAGGTGGCGCTGCGCGGGCTGGCCCTGGCGCAGGAGGACGCCTCCCGCGGCGTGCTGGACCGGGGGCGCCTGGACGCCTTGCGGGCGCGGGTGGACGACCTCCTCGACGACCTCGCGGAACACGAGGACGACGTGGTCGAGGGGCCGGTGACCGAGGGGCCGGTCGCGCCGGACGACCCGCCGGCGCCGCCCGAGGCCGACACCGAGGCGGTGCCGCCAGGCTGGGCCACGCCGGGGGCCGTGCTGCTGGTGGCCGGGCGCGGGCGGCTGGATGCGCAGGCGACGGCGATGCTCGGCCAGGTGCTGGCGCGGCGTGGCTTCGGCGTCGCGGCCCTGCCGAACGACGCGCTGCGGGATCCCGACCTGGCGACGCGCCATCCCTCGGTGCGGGCGGTCGTCTTCTCGGCACTCGAGGGCGGCAGCGGCGCCGCTTCGGCCCGCTATGCGTTGCGGCGCCTGCGGCGGCGCTTCCCCGCGGCGCTGACGGTCGTCGGCCTCTGGGGCGCGACGCGGGACAGCCCGACCTACCAGGCGCTGAAGGCGGAGGCGGAGACGATCCCGGAAGCGCATACCCTGCGCGACGCGGCGGCCCTGCTGCTCCGCCAGGCGCGGGTGCAGGAACCGCTGGAGGCGGAGGCTGCCTGAACCCCGGACCTGGCCTGCGGCAGGCGCCCGTCGGACGGTTCGGATGCCCGGGAACGTTGCACCGGGGGGCAAGCCTCAATATCTCCCGGGCATGCGCCCGTTCGCCCATCCGGACGTGGCGGCGGTCCCCCTCGCTGCCGTCCTGCACGCCCTGTCCGACCCGGACCGCCTGGCCCTGGTCCGCAACCTCGACAGCGCGGCGGAGGGGCTGTCCTGCACGGATTCCTGCGGGGCGGTGCGGCTGCCGAAATCGACGCTGGCGAACCACTACCGCGTGCTGCGGGAAGCCGGGCTGGTGCGGTCCCGTCCGGACGGGAAGCAGGTGATCAACACGCTGCGGCGGACGGAGATCGAGGCGCGGTTTCCGGGGCTGCTGGAGGCGGTCCTGCGGGCGGCTGTGCCGGGGTGAGCGGGTGGCCCCGGGGGTGTGCCTTGCCCTCCCCGGAGCCATCCAACCAGGGGCGAGCGCGCTCCTGGAACGCGATCTGCTTGGGTGTTTCCGGTTGAGGGGGCGCGAAGGGCGCTTCTTCAACCCCGGACCCCGAAGGGCCGGGGCGGCCGGGGGATACGTTCACGACCCGGCGGAGGATCCGGGCGGCAGGCCCCGGGGTTACTCCACCCTCGTCACGCCGGCACCGTTCCCGCCGCCCGGTCTCCCGGAAAGCGCAGCCGCACCGGATCCACCCGAGGCCCGTCGAGCCATCCCAGCATCCGCAGCCGATCGCGGTCGCCGGCCAGGAAGCGTTCGCCGATGTCGCGGCGCCAGCGGATTTCGGGGATGAGGACGTTCTCGGCACGGCGCATCGCGGCGGCGCGCGCGGCCTCGACCGTGGGTCCCGTGCCCGTGACGATCATAGGGTTGCCAGAGCGGCGCATGGCCAGGATCTGCCGGCCTTCGCGCCGCACGTCCACGGGGTGGTAGTAGCGCAGCTCCTCGCCCGCCGGCTCCCGCAGGAAGAAGACCGGCGCGTCCTCCTCCGGCGCGCAGCGCTCATGGTGCGCGGGGAAGGGCGGGATGGTGAGGACGAGGCAGACGGACCAGCCGGGCACCGTGGGGAACGTCCCGGCGCCGCCCCGTCCTCCCTTGGACGCCATGCGGTCGAACAGGTCGCCCCAGCCGTCGCGCTGCATCGCGGCCAGCACGGCGAAGCCCGGGTTGCCGAAGCGGCAGGTGAACTCCAGCGGCCAGACGCCGCGCTCATCCACCATCAGGTTCAGGTTGACGTAGCCGACATGGCTGGCCCGCCGCAACACGGGAGCCACGCGCGCCAGCGTCGCTTCGAAGAGTGGTTCGGAGCCCTCGTAGGAGGCCAGCGTCCCCATCTCCCCCGTCATCTCGCCGCGCTCCCCGTCGAAGAAGCGCTTGTGTTCGAAGTCGATGCAGGCGGGGCGGAGGAAGTCCTGGCCGTCGAAATAGGCGCCGATGCCGACCTCGACGCCGGAGAGGCGCTCCATCAGCAGCACGCGCCTCGGGTCGTCGGCATCCGCCGCGGCCTGGTCGCGCTCGGTGCGCGCGAGCATGAAGTCCACGTCGAGGCCGCGCGGATGTTCGCCCACGAAGGTCGTGCGCCCCACCGCGTCGTGCTTCAGGACGAAGCGGCCGGGGTTGTCGCGCAGCCAGGCGCGGGCGGCGGCCGCGTCGGGAAAGGACCGGGCCTCCGCGACCTGCAGGCCGGCGTCGCGCAGCACCTGCTGGCCGAGTGCCCGCTCCTCCTCCAGCCGGTCCCCGAAGGCGGAACCGCCGATGACGCGGTAGCCCTGCGCCCGCAGCTCGTCCTGGATCGCGCCACGGCCGATGCGCTCGAAGACGATGATGCCGTCGCGCCCGACCCAATCCAGTTGCGCGCGCCAGTCCGGCACGGGGTCGAGCCAGCCGGCGAAGGCGCGGTCGTCGTATTCCTCCGCATGCACCCGGACCTCATGGCCTTCGCGCATGAGGGTAAGCCAGATGTCGCCGAGGTAGAGCCGCGGCCCGATCGCCAGGATGCGCACGATCCTCTCCGTTCCGGCTCTGCCGGGAAGCGCCCGGCGGGGGCGGGTGGTTGCGCCGGGTGGACCGGCGCGGATCAATGGGGGCGGGTCAGTCGCGGATGGTGACGCCGGCTTCCCGCACCAGCGTGGCCCAGCGGGGGATTTCGGCGGCGACGAAGGCCTGGAAGGGCTCAGGCGGCATCGTCTCGACGCCGAAGCCCGCGGCGGTGAGGCGCGCGCGGATGGCGGGGTCGGTCAGGGCGACTTCGGTCGCCTCGTAGAGCGTCTGCCGGATCGGCATCGGCGTTCCCCCCGGCGCGAAGAGGCCGAACCAGGCGTCGGCGGAAAGGTAGTCGTAGCCCTGTTCGCGCAGCGTCGGCACATCCGGAAGCTCCGTGAAGCGCCGGTCGCCGCCGACGCCGAGGACCCGCAGCCGCCCGTCCGCGACGAGGGACGCCACGCTCGCCCAGGTCGCCATGGAGAACTGCACAACGCCCGCGACGAGGTCCGCGACCGCCGGCGCCGCCCCGCGATAGGGCACGTGCACCGCGTTGAGGTTCTGCCGGCGCGAGAAGGTCTCGGCCATCAGGTGCGCCGCGGAGCCGACGGAGGAGGAGGCGTAGGACAGGTTCGTCCCGGACCGCGCCATGGCGATGAGTCCCGCCACATCCCGCGCCGGCGAGGCCGCCGGTACGACGAGCACGTGCGGCACGCGGGCGAGGAAGCAGACCGCCGCGAAGGAGGCGGGATCGTAGGGCAGGTTCGGGATCAGCGACGCGTTGGCTGCGTGCGTCTGGTTGTTGCCGAGGGCCAGCGTGTAGCCGTCCGGCGCCGCGCGGGCGACGTAGTCCGTCCCGATCGAGCCGCCACCACCCGGGCGGTTTTCCACGACCGCCTGGCCGGAGAGCGGCGGTTCGGCCCATTTGGCCGATAGGGCCCGCGCGAGCACGTCGGTCGTGCCGCCCGGCGGGAAGGCGGAGACGATGCGGATGGGCCGGTCGGGGTATCGACCTTGCGCAACGGCCGGGCGGTCAAGGGCAGGCAGGGCGAGGAACGGCGCGGCGAGCGCCGTGCGGCGGGCGATCATGTCGCGGGCGTAGCGCAGGCTTGGCGGGGGCCGGAAGCGGGTGCGTCGCGCCCCACGCGATCGTGTGGATCGGAACGGAGGCGTTACGGGGTCGGGCCGCATGATCGGCGTGACGTGGAGCCGGGGAACCCGCCCGGCCGCGTCGGCATCGCTCCCGGCCCACCCGGTCTCGCCGGCATCGCGTGCGCCGTCGCCTCCGGCCGGACGGGCTGGCGGCCTGATATCGCGTGCCGGCCGGGACGCGGGGCTGCGCTGCCGCGGGGACGCTGCGTGGTCAGGCCTCAGGCTCGTTCCGGGCCGCGTATCGTCCGCATCGATGGACCTGAGTCGTTGCCGGAGGGGGGCGGACGCATCGGTCTGCGCGGATCGGCCCTACGCGGCCCGGAGCCCGCGCCGCAGCCGGGCGAAATCCCGCGGTGCGTCCAGCGCGGCGACGCCCACCGGCACATCCCCGCGCAGGTAGACCGAGGCGCCCGTGCCGCCGACCGCTACCCGGTCCGCCGCCATCGGATTGCCGGCGACTTGCAGCGTGTGCCCGTGCTGGGTCGTCCAGAACCAGGGGATCGGGGGCGGCTCCGCCTCCAGCCCCAGGATCGCCCGCGCGGCGGCGCGGGCCGAGGAGGCGGCGTGCGCCCAGGATTCGTTCCGCGGCGCCCCGTCCACCGAGGCCACGTCGCCGATCGCGAAGACCCGGTCATCGGCAGTGCGGTAGGACGCGTCCACGGGGATGCCGTCCGGCCCGCCGAGACCTGCGGCGTCCGCCAGCGTCGTTTCCGGCACGATCCCGATGCCGATCACGACGACGTCGGCGAGCAGTTCCGTCCCGTCGTCCAGCGTCACGCCCAGCGGATCCGGCGTCAGCGACGCGGCGCGGCGGCCCAGGTGCAGGCGGACGCCGGCATCCCCGTGGATCGCGGCGAGGCGTGCTGCCATGTCCTCCGGCACGTTGCGGGCCATCAGGCGGGGCGCGGCTTCCACCACGTCCACCTCCAGGCCGAGATGGCGGAGGGAAGCCGCTGCCTCCAGCCCGATCACCCCGCCGCCGAGGACCACCGCGCGACGCGCTTCGAGGGCCGCGGCACGGAGGGACCGCGCGTCGGCCGTGTCGCGCAGGGTGAAGACGCGGGGATGCGGGGGAAGGACAGGCGCCGCGGGCGGCCGCCCGTCGCGAGGATCAGGTGGTCGAAGGGGAGGGCCGCCCCGTCGTCCAGCGCGACCATCCGGTTACGCCGGTCCAGCGCGGTGGCGCGCCGGCCCGGGCGAAGGGTGACCCCGCGCGCCGTCCAGTCGGGGCAGACGGGCGGCGGGGCTGCGGCGGCACCGGTCAGCAGTTCCTTCGACAGCGCCGGGCGTTCGTAGGGCGGATCGGGTTCCTCGCCCACGATCGTGACCTCTCCCCCGAAGCTTAGGTCGCGGAGGGCGATGGCTGCGGCGCCGCCGGCATGGCCGCCGCCCACGATGACGACGCGCATCTGGCGGCTCCTCCCTATTCCGCGTTGGTGAACGGGTTTGACATTCGACAATACGAACGACAAGTAGGCGGCGCAGAACACCGCCGGGGGAGGCGCCCGATGGACGTACCGATGGATGCCCCGGGCACTGCCCACCCCATGTTGGACCGCGCCTGGCCACGGGACGCCGCGGGGCGCGTGCCCTACTGGGTCTATACGGACCCGGAGGTGTACCAGGCCGAACTCGAGAAGATCTGGTACGGCCCGCACTGGCTCTATGTCGGCCTGGAATGCGAGATCCCTGAGGTCGGTGACTGGAAGACGACGACGCTCGGCGAACGGCCCGTCGTCATGGTGCGGTCCGCGCCCGGCGAGATCAGCGTCGTCGAGAACCGCTGCCGCCACCGCGGCGTGAAGTTCTGCCAGGCGCGGTTCGGGCACTCGAAGGAACTGCTCTGCCCCTATCACCAGTGGGCCTACGAGCTGAACGGCAACCTGATGGGCGTGCCCTTCCGCCGCGGCGTGAAGCGCCAGGGCGGCATGCCGCCGGACTTCGACCCGAAGGACTGGGGCCTGAACCGCCTGCGGGTGGAGGAGGTGAACGGCGTCGTCTGGGCCACGTTCAGCGACGCGACGCCGGCCTTCCGCGAATACCTCGGCGAACGCTTCTGGAAGCACTACACGCGCGTCTATGACGGGCGGAAGCTCGCGGTGCTCGGCTACAACCGCCAGCGCATCCCCGGCAACTGGAAGCTGATGCAGGAGAACATCAAGGACCCGTACCATGCGGGCCTGCTGCACGTGTTCTTCGTCACCTTCGGCCTGTTCCGCGCGGACCAGAAGAGCGCGACCGAGGTGGATGACGAGCATGGCCGCCACGGCATCCTGATTTCCCGCAAGGGAGAGCAGGTGAAGAACGACGTCACGGCAGACCTGAAGAACTTCCAGGGCGACCTGCGCCTGGCCGACCCGCGCATCCTCGACGTCGTGCAGGAATTCCCGGGGGAGGAGACGGTCGGGATGATCACCGTCTTCCCCTCCGTCATCCTGCAGCAGCAGGTGAACTCCCTCACGACCCGCCAGATCGTGCCGTCCGGCCCCGGCGCCTTCGACTTCCACTGGACGCATTGGTGCTACGCCGACGACACGGCGGAGATGCGGCGGCGCCGGACGCGGCAGGCCAACCTCTTCGGACCCGCGGGGTTCGTCTCCGCCGATGACGGCGAGGTCATCGAGATGTCGCAGCAGGGGATCGCGACGGCCGCGCCGGGCGACGCGGCGCTGGTGGCCATGGGCGGACGCGACTACGGCAGCGTGGACCACATGGTCACGGAAGTCGGCATCCGCGGCATGTACCGCTATTGGCGGGGAGTGATGGGGCTGTGAGCGCCGTTCTCGAACGGGCGCCGACGCTGGAGGAAGTCCGTGCCTTCTACGACGACTACGTCGAGGCGCTGGACGACGTCCGCCTGGAGGAATGGCCGGACTTCTTCTGTGCCGACTGCACCTACCAGGTCATCCCGCGCGAGAACCACGAGCGCGGCTATGCCCTGTGCACCATGATGGCGGAATCGCGCGGCATGCTGCAGGACCGCGTCACCGGCCTGACGCGGACGCAGATGTACGCGCCGCGATACTACCGGCGCTTCCTCTCCGGCCTGCGGATCAAGTCGCAGGGGGAAGAGGGCACGCGCGTCCGCATGAACGTGCTGATGGTCCAGACCCTGGTGGACAAGCAGAGCGAGGTCGTGCTCTGCGGCGTGTCCCACGACCTGCTGGTGCGGGATGGGGACCGGCTGCGGCTGAAGGAGCGCATCGTCGTCATGGACTCCGAGATGGTCCCCAACTCCCTCATCTACCCCGCATGACGCGGTTCGTCCGCGCGGCCGCGCTGGCCGAGCTGCAGGGCGCCGATGGCGTCCTGGCCGCGAACGTCGAGGGACGCAGCCTCGCCCTCTACCTCGTGGACGGGGAGGTCTTCGCGACCGACGACCTCTGCACCCACGGGGCGGCGCGGCTGTCGGAAGGCTACCTCGACGGCGACCTGATCGAGTGCCCGTTGCACCAGGGCCTGTTCAACGTGCGCGACGGATCGCCGGCGGGCGCGCCCTGCACCGTGCCCGTGAAGTCCTACACGGCGAAGGTCGAGGGCGGCGAGATCCTCATCGGGATCGAGGAATAGCGGCTCTCACCGCCCCGCGGCGATCAGGACCATCATCGGCCGCTCCATTTCCTCCGCCAGTGAGGGCTGCGCCGCCACCTGTTCCGGCGTCGGGCACCATTCCTCGACCCGGTGGATCGCGAGGCCGGCGCCGACCAGCGTGTTGAGGGTGGTGCCGAGCCTGCGGTGGTGCTTCACCACGCCCGGCGCCAGCCAATCCGTCACGCGGCGCCCCTCCCGCGCGTAGCCGTCCACGGGCCAGGTGCACCGTCCGTCCTCCGCCGTCATCCAACCCGGGCGGGAGGAGGCCATGTAGATCGGATGCTCGATCGAGAAGACCAGCATCCCGCCTGGCACCAGCGCGCGGGCGATCACGCCGGCGAGGCGCCCGAAATCCTTGACGTAGTGAAAGGCCAGCGACGAATAGGCGAGGTCGAAGGCCGCCTCCGGCAGGTCCAGCGCGTCCAGGTCGGCACGCGCGTATTCGACGGCCGCGTCCTCCGTCTCCGCCCGCGCGCGGGCCAGCATGTTCTCCGACAGGTCGAGGCCGAGGACCCGCGCCGCGCCCTCCGCCGCGGCCCAGCGCGCGAACCAGCCGAAGCCGCAGCCCAGGTCCACCACGCGCAGCCCCCGCGTCGGCGGCAGCATCGCGCGCAGGGCCGGCCATTCCGGCGCGCCGTCCAGACCCAGGACGGATCGCCGCAGCCGACCGTAGCCCTCGAAGAAGGCGTCGGTATCGTAGATGTTCTGCGCCATGCCCGTCCCTTCCCAACCGCCCGCCCGAGCCCGCGCCATCGGCTTCGCGCCGGGGGTCCTCCCGCCTGGCCCGCTGAACGCCATCACCGACGTCGCGGGAGTGCGGGTCGGCCAGATCACCGTGCATGAGGGCGAGGCGACGCGCACCGGCGTCACCGCCATCCTACCCCACCGCGAGAACCCCTTCACCCACCGCGTCCCCGCCGCGGTGTTCACGATGAACGGCTTCGGCAAGATGGCCGGCGTGACCCAGGTGCAAGAGCTCGGGGAACTCGAGACGCCGGTCGTGCTGACGAACACCCTCGCCGTCGGCCGCGCGGTGGAGGCGGTGGTGGACTGGACGCTTGCCCAGCCCGGCAACGAACGGGTCCGCAGCGTGAACGCCCTTGTCGGTGAGACGAATGACGGCCGCCTGAACGACATCCGGCGCCGCGGGGTGACGGCGGAGCACGTGTCGCAAGCCATGGCATCCGCCACCGACGGCCCCGTCGCGGAAGGCTGCGTCGGCGCGGGCACGGGTACCGTCGCCTTCGGCTGGAAGGGTGGCATCGGCACGGCGTCCCGCATGCTGCCGGCCTCGTACGGCGGCTGGACGGTCGGTGCGACGGTGCAGGCCAACTACGGCGGCGCGCTGACGATGGATGGGCTGCCCGTCGGGCGCCTGCTCCGCCGTTTCTACCTCTCCGACCACCTGCCGCAGGCGGCGGATGCGGATGGCTCCGTCATCGTCGTGCTGGCCACCGATGCGCCGCTCTCGGACCGTAACCTGCACCGCCTGGCGCGGCGCGCGATGGCGGGGATCGCACGGACGGGCGCCGCCTTCTCCGACGGCTCCGGTGACTATGCCATCGCCTTCGCGACCCATCCCGGCGTGATCCGTACGCCGGAGCGGCGCGCGGCGATGGCGAGCGTCGCGGACTGGCCGAACGACCGGATGTCCCCTCTCTTCGTCGCGGCGATCGAGGCGACGGAGGAGGCGGCGCTGAACGCCCTGACGACCGCGACGACGACGGAAACGCGCCTGGACGGTCGACGGGTGGTCGTCCCCGCCCTGCCTTTGGAGCAGGTCCTCGCGCTGCGCGCCGGCCGCGGTTGACCGGGGATCCCGGCGACCGCGGGCCCGCGTGGACCGGGTCGCAGCGCCGCGACGGCAATACGGGGGCCGTCTCGGGCCGGCCGTTGGCTTCGACGGGACGGGGTCAGCGTTCGAAGAAGGGACTTGCCGCTCCGAGCGAGGCGCCTCCGTCGGCCTGCACCGCTGTCCGACAGCGGGGCCGCGGGCACGGCGCCCCAGCACTTCCTTGGAAGAGCAGGTTTACCGTTCCCATCGATTCCGCCCTGCGCGGATCTGCGTCAGGCGCGCACCGCTGCGGCGATGGCGGCTGCGATCTCCTCGTCGCCCAGTGACGTCTCCCAGTCCTCGGGCAACTGCACCCGGACGGAGCGTGCGCCGCCGCTCGGCGTGCAGACGACGTGGACGTGGTCCGGCGCACCCTCCACGCGGGCCGCGTCGGTCTTCGCTTCGTCTTTCCCGAGGCCGGAGAAGACCTGGATCGCGGTCCAGGTGGTGCCCTCGGGGTCCGTCACCTCGCGCGGCATGCGGCGATCCTCCCACACCCCGCAACGCGCGACGGCGCGGATCGTCGCGACGCCGGGCCGCGGCTGCGCTATGCCGCGGCATGCGGCCCCTGGCCGCCCTGACGGGAGAACCGGACGATGCCGATGGAATTCATCAACCCGCCGAACGTGCACGACACGGCCGGGCGTTACCACCACGCGGCGCTCATCACCGGCCCGGCGCGGCGCCTCGTGCTCTCGGGCCAGGTCGGGACCGCACCGGACGGGACGATCCTGGAGGGGGTGGAGGCGCAGGCGCGGCAGATCATGGCGAACATCCGCGCCATCCTGGAATCGCAGGGCATGGGGCTGGCCAACGTGGCGAAGATCACGGCTTTCCTGACCGACCCGTCGCAGATCCCGGCCTGGCGCGCTGCGCGGACGGAAGCCTTCGGCGGTGCGGCGACGGCGAGCACGCTTTTGATCGTGGCCGGGCTCGCCGATCCGCGCTTCCTGCTGGAGGTGGAGGCCGAGGCGGTCGGCTGAGCGCCGGTCAGCGCCGCGGGGGCTGGCCGAGGCAAGGGGCGAGGCGGCGGCGCAGATCGTCGCGCTGCCCCGCTTCCAGCGTAACCGTCGCGACGATCGGCGGGCCGCCGGGGCGGGTGTTGCCCTGGTGCCAGACGATCGTCCCCGGCCCGTCCAGCACGCGGGCGACGGCCTGCCGCACCGCTGCCAGCCGCGCCGCATCGCCCCGGATCGGCGCGGCGATGCCGAAGCCGAAGGGAAGGCCTTCGCCAGGCCGGGCGTTGTCCTCCACGCCGATCCAGCCGGAGGCCGCAAGGGGCGCGCTGGCGAGGGCCTGGGGCCGCGTCGCGCCGATTCGCGTGTGCCGGCCCGCATCCGCATCCGGCCCTTCGAAGGCATCGAAGTCGAAGACGGGACGAAGGGCGTCGTGGGAGGACACGAACATCTCCAGCGACAGCGCGCCGGTGACACCGGGGCCGCTGCCGCTGCAGGCGAAGACCAGGCGCGCTGGCCGACGGTCGCCCCCGTCTGCGCCTCGCCGGCGAAGGTCAGCGCGCCGGGGCTTTGGGCCGGTGCTGCGGCGGGCAGGAGCGTGAGCAGCGCGGCGGCGAGGAGGCGGGGCGTCATGGCGCGGGCAGCGTAGACGCGACCCAAGGGCCGTGTCGTCTGCCGCAGGAAAGGCTTCGCCCACCAGGGGCGGGCACGCCCCTGGGCCACGATCCCGATCAATGATCCAGCCAGTCCCGCACCTGCGCGCGCAGGAACTCGGCGTCGGGCGGGTTCGGGATGGGGTTGCCGGCGCGGTGGCCCCAGATGCTGGGGATGGGGCGCAAGGCGGCGTGGCGGAGATGGGATAGCTCGGCCTCGTTGTCCGCGACGCGGAAGTACTGGTCGGTCTCGCCGGGCATCAGCAGCACGCGCGCGGTGATCGAGCGCAGCGCGGCCGGAAGGTCGCCGCCGAAGCGCGGGTGGTCCGCGATGTCGCCGGCGCTCCACGTCCGCAGTTGCGCGTAGAGGTCGGCGGCCTTGCGGCGGGCGTAGCGTTCGACCCAGTCCTTTCGCAGGTAGGTCTCGAGGTCCGGGTGGCCGAGCGCGGTCAGGTGCAGGTTGGCGCGGTAGAAATCCTGGCTCAGCGCCATCGTCGCGTAGATGCGGCCGAAGGCGCTGATGGCGCCGGCCGGTTCGGCGGAGAAGCGGCCGTTGCCGAGGTGCTCCGGCGCCGCCTCCAGCGTCGCCATGAGGCAGTCGAGGAAGATGCGGTTGTGGACCGCCGTGCGGGCGGAGCCGCAGTTGACGACGATGCGGGCGACCTGGTCGGGGAAGGCCGTCGCCCAGTGGTAGGCCTGTTGCGCGCCCATGGACCAGCCGTAGACGGCGTGCAGGCGCTCGACGCTGAAAACCTCGGCCAGCAGGCGCCGCTGCGCGCCGACATTGTCCCAGGCGGTGACGAGATCGGGGTAGTCCGGCGTGTTGGAGGGCGAGGAGGACAGCCCGTTCCCGAACATGTTGGGGATGACGACGAACCACCGCCGCGGGTCCAGCACGCCGGACGGCCCGATCAGCCATTCGATGTCCGGATGCTGCGCGGAATAGGACGTGGGGTACAGCACGACGTTGTCCCGCGCCGGCGAGAGCGTGCCGTGAGCGCGCCAGACGATCCGCGCGTCCGACAAGGTTCCGCCGCGATGCAGCGGCAGGTCGCCGAGGGAGAAGGTCCCTTCGGCGACGGGCCAGTCGGTCAAGGCGCTAACCTTTCGCGCGGAGTTCGCGGATGTGGTCGCGGTGCCAGGCCGCGTAGCCCGGGCCGATATGGGCGAGCTTCTCCTTCAGGATCGCATGCGCCTCGGCCAGGCGATGGAACGGGATGAACGGGTAGAGGTGGTGCTCCGCGTGGAAGGGCATGTTCCACATCAGCAGGCGCACGATAGGGGAGGTCATCATCGTCCGGGTGTTCGTCAGCCCGTTCGAATCCTCGGTGCAGCCGGTATGCTCCGTCAGCAGGTAGAGGCGCAGGATCGGCTGCCCCAGCATCTGCGGCCCGATCAAGTAGAGGAACACCGCGAGCGGCCCGAAGGCGACCGCGGCCAGGACCGCCAGCGCCACCGTCAGGGCGGAGGAGGCGCGGATGGAGGCGATGATCCGCGGGTGCATCGCCTCGTGCAGGAAGCGGTAGCGGGACAGGTCACCGCGCCAGGCATCGGCCCAGAGCGTCATCCGCGCGCGCCAGTAGGTCAGCCCGGACATGCGGGCGAGGTAGGTGCCGAAGTCGCCCGGCGGGGGCGGCGTCAGTTCCGGGTCGTTCCCCGGGTCCTGGGTGTGCTTGTGATGGGCCAGGTGGAACTGCTGGTAGAAATGCCAGTTGTTCGTGGAGGGCAGGGTCGCGATCCAGCCGACGACCGCGTTGACCCGACGCGACTTGAAGGCGGTGTAGTGACAGGTCTCGTGCAGCGGGGCGAAGAGCGCGGCCTGGACGATCCCCATCAGCAGCATCGCCACTGGCAGCAGGTACCAGGGGGAGACAGCGATCAGCGCGCCGCAGGCCAGGATCAGCCCCAGGTGGATCGCCGCCCGCGCCGCGCCGAGGGCGTCGGACCGGGTGTTCAGGTACATCATCTCCCGCGGCTTCGGTGCCGCGTGCGGTGCGCCGATGCCTCTCGCGTCAGCGTGGGTCGCGCTCATCGTTGGTCCCCCGATCCATCCCAGGGTTTAGCAAGCGTTCCGCAGCAAGCAATCGGCGGGCCGGGGATCGTTCCGGATGCGGGTGGGATGACCCGGCGGCGCGTCGCGCCTACCCTGCGGTGACTCGCTGGGGGATGATGGGTTGGACGAGCGGATCCTGATCTGGGGCGCGGGGGCCATCGGGGGCACGGTCGGCGCCTTCCTCCGCCGTGCGGGGCTGGACGTGACCTTCGTGGACGTGGTGCCGGAGCACGTGGCGGCCATGCGGGACCCCGTGCGCGGGCTGCGCATCACCGGCCCCGTCGCGGAGTTCACGGTCACCGCGCCCGCCTTCACCCCGGACGAGGTGCGGGGCACCTGGGACAAGGTCTTCCTCTGCGTGAAGGCGCACCACACGGCGGATGCCGCCCGCGCGCTCGCGCCGCACCTTTCGGAGGGGGGTTACGCCCTGTCCCTCCAGAACGGCCTGTGCGAGCGCGTCATCGCGGAGGTCGTCGGCGCCCCGCGGGTCATCGGTGCCTTCGTCAACTTCGGCGCGGACTACATGGGCCCGGGCGAGATCGCGCTTGGCAACCGCGCCGCGGTCGTCCTCGGCGAGATGGATGGGCGGATCACGCCGCGCCTGACCGCCCTGCACGGGACGATGCGGATCTTCGAGCCCGACGCGATCGTGACGGAGGACATCAACGCCTATCTCTGGGGCAAGCTCGGCTATGGATCGCTGCTTTTCGCCCAGGCACTGGGCATGGCGGGGATCGCCGATTGCCTCGCCCGCCCGGAACTGGACACCCGTTTCCGCCGCCTGGGCGAGGAGGCGATGACCGTCGCGGCGGCCGAGGGCGTGACGCCCCGCGGCTTCAACGGCTTCGACCCCGACGCCTTCCGCCCCGGGGCGCCGATGGAGGCGACGCGGCGGAGCCTCGCGGCGATGTCGGAGTTCAACCGGGGTTCGGCGAAGACCCATTCCGGCGTCTGGCGCGACCTCGCGGTCCGCAAGCGGCGGACGGAGGTGGACGCGCAGATGGCCGTGGTGCCGCAGGTCGGCGCGGGGCACGGCATCCCGTGCCCCGGCTTCGACCGCCTCGTCGCCCTGATCCACGAGGTCGAGGAAGGGCGACGTCCCCTCCACGACGACAACCTGCTGGAGCTGATCCCGTGAACATCCGCTTCGACGGAGAGGTCGTCGCCGTCTCCGGCGCCGGCCACGGCCTGGGCCGCTGCATCGCCGAACGCTTCGCCGGCCTCGGCGCCCGCGTCTTCGGCTGCGACGTGAACGAGGCGGGGCTGCGGGAGACGGAACTGGCCGGCGTCACCGTGTCCACCGTGGACCTGACGGACCGCGCGGCGGCGGCGGCCTGGATCGGCTTCATCGAGGCCGCGGCGGGCGGGCCCGTCTCCATCCTGGTGAACAACGCCGGCGGCGTGGCGGGGCAGGCGCACCGTCCGCTCGAGACGATCGCGGACGCGGACTGGGACCGCATCTTCGCCGTGAACCTCGGCGCGGCCTTCGCGCTGTCACGCGCGGCGGTGCCGGGGATGAAGCGGGCGGAGCGGGGGCGGATCGTCAACATCTCCTCCGGCGCGGGGCTCCAGCCCTCGCTGACCGGCATCCAGGCCTATGCCTGCGCGAAGCACGCGGTCGTGGGGCTGACGCGGCAACTGGCGCATGAGCTCGGGCCGTTCGGGATCACGGTGAACTCGGTCGCGCCGGGCTTCATCCCGAGCAATCCCGATTCGCTCCGGCAATGGCAGGGCTACGGCGAGGACGGGCAGCGTTCCCTCGTGGACCGCATCGCGATGAAGCGCCTCGGCACGCCCGACGACATCGCGAACGCCGTCGTCTTCTTCGCATCCCCCCTCGCCGACTTCGTCAACGGGGAAATCCTGAGCGTGAACGGCGGGCGCTGAATCTGGCGCGGGCTGGGACGCTGAAACCTCTCGCGGGTCCGTGAGAGGCCGTGCTAGCCAGGGCTCAGGGATTGGCGTGTCTGCCGGGGGATCCGATGCGGGTGGTTCTGGTATTCCTTGGCGCGTTGATGTCGGGCTGCGCGCTCTCGCAGCAGGCGCGCTGGTCGGACGACCCGACACGGCCGCACTGGATGCCGGTGCCGCAGGAGCGCTACGAACGCACGCCACTGCCGGCCGCATCCTTCCGCGACGGGCTGGCCTGATCCGCGCGGCGCTTGCGCCGCGACGCCCGCCGACAAACATGACGGGGGATCATGTCGGTCCTCCGCACCGGGCTTCTGCTCTTCGGCCTTTTCTGGCTCCTGCCTCTCGCCGTCTCCGCGGTCCTGTATCAGGTGCGGAACCCCATTGCGGACTGGTGGTCGGCCGACAGGTCCTCGGCCGGGCTGCTGCCGCCCGCGCGCGGAACGGGCGCGGTGGTGCGCGTCTTTGCGGCGCCGACGGTGCGCTGGCGCGGCGTTTTTGCCGTCCATTGCTGGATCGTGTTCAAGGATGCCGGCGCGGCGTCCTACACCCGCTACGACTACACGGCCTGGGGCGCGCCCGTCCGGATGAACGGGTTCGAGCCGGATGGCCGCTGGTTCGGCCGCGTGCCGGAGGTGGTCTTTGCCGCGGACGGGGCGGCCGCGGAGGCGATGATCCCGCGCATGCGGGACGCGATCGCGGGCTATGCCTGGCGCAACCTCGGCGACTACCGCGCCTGGCCCGGGCCGAACTCCAACACCTTCGTCGCCGCCGTGCTGGACGCGGTGCCGGGTATCGGCATGACGCTGCCGCCGACCGCGATCGGGAAGGATTTTCCCTATGACGGCCGTTGGATCCGCCCGACGCCGTCGCGCACGGGGGTCACCCTGACGCTGGGCGGCTACGCGGGCGTCTCGCTGGGATGGGTGGAGGGGCTGGAGATCAACATCCTCGGCGCGGTTGCGGGCGTGGACGTCCGCCGCCCGGCGATCAAGCTGCCGGGGCTCGGGCGGATCGGAATGCGCGGACCCGACGGCTCGGGCGTGCCGCCGGCGCTGGACGCGGCGGCGCCGACATCCTGACTCAGGTGCCGCAGAAGGTCTGCGTCACTCGTTCCGCCGGCTTGGCCGGGATCGCGTAGCGGCCGGCGTCGCGCTCCTCGTAGGGGCGCGTGACCTCGGCCAGCAACCGCTCGAACGGTCCGTCATCGTTGCGGGCCGCGGCGGCCAGCGCTTCCTCGACGAGGTGGTTGCGCGGGATGACCAGCGGGTTCACGCGGCGCATCGCGTGACGGCGGGTGACGCCATCGACAGGCTCCTCCGCCAGCCGCGCCCGCCAGCGCGGGGCCCATTCGTCGTAGGCGGCGGGGTCGCTGAACAGGATGCGCACCGCGGCGTCGGCCGCAGGGTCGGCGGCAGCGTCGCAGAGGCGGCGGAAGGTCAGGGTGAAATCCGCCTCGCCGTCGGCCATGCGGCGCAGCAGGTCTTCGACGAGCGCATCGTCGCCGTCGCGCGCCGTGGCGAGCCCGATCTTCGCGCGGAGCCCGGCGGCATAGGCTTCCGTGAAGATCGGCGCGAAGCCGGACAGCGCGGCCTTCGCGCGCTCCATCGCGTCTTCCTGCCGGTCCGAGAACAGGGGCAGCAGGCATTCGGCGAGACGCGCCAGGTTCCACTGCACGATCCCCGGCTGGTTCCCGTAGGCATAGCGACCCTGGTAGTCGATCGAGGAGAAGACGGCGCCGGCGTCATAGGCCTCCAGGAAGGCGCAGGGGCCGTAGTCGATCGTCTCGCCGGACACCGTCGTGTTGTCCGTGTTCATCACGCCGTGTACGAAGCCCAGGTGCAGCCAGCGCGCGACCAGCGCGGCCTGGCGTGCGACGACGCCGGCGAGGAAGGCCTCGTAGGGCCGTTCCGCGTGCGCCGCCTCCGGATCGTGCCGGGCGATCGCGTAATCCGCGAGGATGCTCAGGGCGTCCACGTCCTGGCGCGCCGCGAAGTACTGGAAGGTGCCGACGCGGATGTGGCTGGCCGCGATCCGGGTCAGGACGGCGCCGGGCAGCACGGTTTCGCGCAGCACGCGCTCGCCGGTCCGCACGGCCGCGAGGGATCGCGTCGTCGGCACACCCATGGCGTACATCGCCTCGCTGATGATGAACTCGCGCAGCACCGGGCCGATCGCCGCACGGCCGTCACCGCGACGGGAGAAGGGGGTGGGACCCGATCCCTTCAACTGGATGTCGCGTCGCGTCCCGTCGCGCGCGACGACCTCCCCCAGCAGGATCGCGCGGCCGTCGCCCAACTGCGGCGTGAAGCCGCCGAACTGGTGGCCGGCATAGGCCTGGGCGATCGGGTCTGCCCCTTCCGGCACCGCATTGCCGGCCAGCGCCGCGACGCCGCCCGGGCTTTCGAGGGCGTCCGCGTCGATGCCGAGCAACTCCGCCAGGGGACGGTTGACGCGCACCAATCGCGGTGCGGCCACGGGAGTAGCGGGTAGCCGCGCGAAGAACCGTTCCGGCAGGCGGGCATAGGTGTTGTCGAAGGTGATCCCCAGCGACACCCGGCGCACTGCGTCGCGGTCCAGGGTCGGGGTGCCCAGCGCGGGGTCCGGCAAGTCCATGGCGTCTCTCCTGCACCCGCGGACATGGGGTCGCGCGCCCGCCGCTTCACCGGACGAACGCGCGACCCTGCCCCGATGCCTCAGGGCATCGGGGATCCGAAGCGCGTGACCGACAGGTCGTAGCCGGCATGACGATACCAGCGCCGCTCCAGGTCCAGCGGCAAGGCGCGCAACCGTGGGTCGGGGTCTGCCTGATGCGCGAGCGTCAGGTTGGCGTGGCTCGTGACGAGCATCCGCGTGCCGTCCTCCACGGGCATCGGGTTCTCGTGCCAGGTTGCGCGGTGCAGCTGGATCGCGGCGTCCCCGGGCACCCAGAAGGCTGCCAGTTCGTCCAGCGCGGGCAGGCCGCCCTCCTCCCGCGCACCGGGCCGGGCGACGACGGTGTGGAAGCCCTTGCCGCCAACGGGGATGAAGGTCTGCGTGAGCTGCTGGTGCCGTTCCAGGAACAGCACGCCCGCCCCGCGGTCTCGGCCGAGGAAGATGAACCATTCCGTCGGCTGGTCGCTCTCGAATCCCTCGCGGAACAGGTCGAGCCGGTCGCCATAGGTGTTGATTGGCAACCGGCGCCGGCCCTCCGCGGTCAGCACCTGGCCGAAGGGCGCGAAGGCCTCCGGCGTCAGCGCCTGCACCGTCAGCGCGCGGCTGGTGTGGACCGGCAGCGTCTGTGCAGGCGCCGCGCCGGCCGTCGCGAAGCGGTTGGCGGGGTCGAGGGGCGGGATCGGGCGCATGGTCGTGGTCTCCGGGGCCGCGCCCTGCGCGGCCGTGGCGAGGGTTGCGGCGGCCGCGGTGCCGAACAGCGTGCGGCGGGTGGCGTCGGGCATCGTGGTCTCCTGCGGGGCGCCGGGATCGGCGTGGGGCGCGAGGTAGGGCAGGCCGCCGCGCGGCTCCTCCGGCGGATTGCGGCGCAATGCGAGGACGGCGCGGCTGGACGGGCGCGCCGGTCGGCGCGACGCTTCGCGGTGTGATCCCGACGGCGAACCTCGCGACCCTGCTGCGCTGGACCGCGCGGCGCTTCCCCGACCGTCCCGGCCTGATCCAGGGCGCCCGGCGCTGGTCCTGGGCGGAGCTCGACCGGCGTGTCGCGGCGGCCGCGGCCGGGCTTGCCGCGCGCGGCGTGCGGCCCGGCGATCGCGTGCTGGTCCACGCGAAGAACTCGCCGCCGATGTTCGAGACGATGTGGGCCTGCTGGACCATCGGCGCGGTCTGGGTGCCCACGAACCATCGACTGTCACCGCCGGAGGTCGCGTGGCTCGCGCAATCGTCGCGCGCCGTCGCGCATGTCTTCGACGACGCCTTTCCGGAGCACGCGGCGGCTGCGCGCGAGGCCAATCCCGCCTGCGCCGCGGAGATCGCGATCGCGACGGACTGGGACGCGATGGCATCAGCCGACGCGCGGGCCGACCATGCGGACGTCTCCCGCGACCACCCGCTCTGGTTCTTCTACACCTCGGGCACCACGGGCCGCCCGAAGGCGGGGGTGCTGACCCACGGGCAGATGGGCTTCGTGGTGAACAATCACCTGGCCGACCTGCTGCCGGGCCTGACGGAGCGGGACGCCTCCCTTGTCGTCGCGCCGCTGTCACACGGGGCGGGCATCCACGCGATGTCCAACGTCGCCCGCGGCGCCGCGACGGTGCTGACGGAATCGGAACGCCTGGACCCGGAGGAGGCCTGGCGTCTCGTCGCGGAACACCGCGTGTCCAACATGTTCACGGTGCCGACGATCCTGACGGCACTGACGCGGCACGATGCGGTGGACCTGCACGACCATTCGTCGGTGCGCCACGTCATCTATGCCGGCGCACCGATGTACCGGGAGGACCAGCGCCACGCGCTGCGCAAGCTCGGCAAGGTCATCGTGCAGTATTTCGGCCTCGGCGAGGTGACCGGGAACATCACCGTGCTGCCGGCGGAGATGCACGACGAGGACGATGCCAGGATGCCCGTCGGCTCCTGCGGCTACCCCCGCACCGGCATGGATCTGGCGATCCTGTCCGATGACGGCACGCGCCTTCCGCCCGGCGAGGACGGGGAGATCGCGGTGCGCGGCAACGCCGTCTTCGCCGGCTACTTCGAGAACGATGCGGCGAACGCGGCGGCCTTCAAGGACGGCTGGTTCCGCACCGGCGACCTCGGCCACCTCGACGAACGGGGGCTCCTCTACATCACGGGACGCCGGTCCGACATGTACATCTCCGGCGGCAGCAACGTGTACCCGCGGGAGGTGGAGGAAGTGCTGCTGACCCACCCCGCCATCGCGGAGGCCTGCGTCGTCGGCGTCCCTCACTCGAAATGGGGCGAATGCGGCGTGGCCGTGCTGGTCCCGCGCGACGGCGCCGTTATCGAGGAAGAAGCGGTGCGCGCCCTGCTCCCCGGCCGCCTCGCCCGCTACAAGTGGCCGGAGCGGATCGTGGTGTGGGACGCGCTGCCGCGGTCCGGCTACGGCAAGGTGCCGAAGAACGAGGTGCGGCGGAGGCTCCTCGATGACGCGTGACCGCGTGCTGGTGGCCGGCGCCGGCCCTGTCGGGCTGACCGCTGCGCTGTGGCTCGCGCGCGCCGGCGTGCCGGTGACGGTGCTGGAGAGACGGGATTCGCTCAACACGGCGTCCCGCGCTTCCACCTTCCACCCGCCGACCATCGCGATCCTGCACGCCCTCGGCGTTGCCGGCGTAATCCTGCGGGAGGGTGCGCTGGTGGACCGCATCCAGCACCGTTCACCCGATGCCGTGCTCGCGGAGTTCCGCCTGGACCTGCTGGCGGACGAAACGCCGTTTCCCGCCCGCCGCCACCTGGAACAGGCCCGCCTGACCCCGGACATGGCGGCGGCCCTCCCCCAAGGCTCGCTGCGCTTCGACGCCGGGGTGGCAATGGTCGACCAGGACGGGGACGGCGTGACGGCCGTTCTGGAATCGGGCGTACGCGTCACGGGCCGCCTGCTGATCGCCGCCGACGGCGCGCGCAGCCGTGTGCGCGACGCGCTGGGCATCGGCTTTCCCGGCACCGATTACCCGCACAAGGTCCTGCGCGTGATGACGGAGGACGACCTGATGCAGCGCCTGCCCGGCCTGGCGCCGATCTCCTACCTGCACAACGGCCGCTTCTCCGCCTCCTTCCTCCGCATGCCCGACCTGTGGCGAATCATTCTCCGCGTGCCCGCGGAGGTGCCGGAGGAGGTCGCGATGGCCGATGACTGGACCCTCGCCCGCCTGCGGGACGTCCTGCCGTCCTGGACGCGCCTGCCGGCGATCGCGCGCCGCGACGTGTACGGCGCCAGCCGGCGCGTGGCCGACCGCGTCGTGCAGGGCCGCATCGTGCTGATCGGCGATGCCGCGCACGTCACCAACACGCGCGGCGGCATGAACATGAATGCCGGCATCCACGACGCTGCGGCGGTGGCACGGGCCATCGCCATGTCCTGGCCCGCCCTCGATCTCCGCGCGGTCCATGCCGCGGCGGCCGAACGGCACCGCGTCGCGCAGGACATGCTGCTGCCGCGCACCGACCGCAGCGTCGCCGCAACGGCGGACTGGCTCGCCGACCTCCGTGCGCTCGCGGATGACCCTCGGCGCGCCAGGGCCTATCTGCGGGAAACCGCGATGCTGGACATGCTCCCGCGCGACCTGGTGGCCGGTCCCCGCGCACGGGTCACGACGTGACCGATCTCCCGCCCGACATCGCCGGCCTGCGCGACGGCACGAGCCTCGGCGTCCTCGTCCCGCCCGCGAACCCGGCGGTGGAGCCGGAGCTGCATCGCCTCCTCCCACCCGACGCGCGCCTCCACGCCGCGCGGCTGCCGGTCCTGGCGGGCGACCTCGCCGCGCGGAACCGCGCCTATCCCGGCGCCTATGGCGACACGCTGCCCGCCTTCGGCGACCTGCGGCTTTCCGCCATCGCCGTCGGGCTCACGGGCGCCTCCTACCCGCTCGGCATCGCCGGTGACCGCGCGCTTTGCGCGGCACTGTCGCACAAGGCGGATGCGCCCGTCGCCACGGCGGGGATCGCGCTGGTCGAGACCCTCGCCGCCCTGCGCGCGCACCGGATCGGCCTGCTCTCGCCCTATTCCGAGGCCCTGACCGACGACGCCGTGACCTACTGGGCCGGCACCGGCGTCACCGTGGCGCAGGTCGTGAAGGTCCCCGGCACCTTCCGTGCCTACACGATCGGAACCGAGGAATTGACCGACCTGCTGACGCACTTCGCGCCGGACCTCGACGCCGTGGTGATGAGCGGGACGGGCATGATCACCCTTCCCGCCATCCTCGGCCGCCCCTGGCCGGTGCCCGTGCTGTCCTCGAACGTCGCGACGGCGTGGTGGCTGTGCCGCGCCGCGGGCCTCGGCCTCTCCGCGCTGCTGCGACGCCTGGTGCCCGCGTGATCCCGCGCGACGGCCAGCCCGCGCCCGACGGGCCGCGCGTGGCCGCGCCGCTCTCCGCACAGGTCGCCGCGCTGCTCGACCATCTCTGGATGCACCCGCCCGCGCCGGAGGTCCTGGCGCGCGCACGCCTTCTCCTCCTCGATACGCTGGCCTGCGCGATCGCCGGTGCCGCCGCGCCGGAACTGCGCGCCCTCGCCAGAGACCTCGCGCGCTCCGGCCCCGGCACCCTGCGGCCGACCGGGATCAGCGAGACACTCGACCCGCCATCGCTCGCCCTCCTCCTCGGCACCGCCGCCTGCTGGGACGAGGCCTGCGAGGGCCTCGCCCGTGCCCATGGCCGCCCGGGGCTGCACACCATCCCCGCGGTCGTCGCGCTGGCCCTGCGGGACGGCGCGACGCTCGGTGCGACGCTCGACGCGATCGTCGTGGGCTACGAGGTCGCCGGCCGCCTCGGCGAGGTCCTGCGGATCCGCCCCGGCATGCACGTGGACGGCACCTGGGGGGCTTCGGGGCCGCGGCCGGCGCGGCGAGCATCGCCGGCCTCGATGTTCCTGGCACGATGGCCGCGATCCAGCACGCCGCCTGCGGCGTGCCCGCCAGCCTCTACCTGCCGATCGCGCGGGGCGCGATGAACCGGAACCTCTACGCCGGCCAGGCCGCGGCGCGGGCGCTCGAAGCCGTCGCAGCCATCCGCGCCGGGATCGCCGCGCCCCCCGACGCGCTGGAGGAAACGGCGCGGGTGCTGTTCGGGCTCGACCCCGGCCGGCTGGCCCTCGCGCCGCCGGCGGAACCTGTCCTGCTCCAGGGCTACCTCAAGCCCTTCGCCGGCGTCCGTCACGCCCACTACCCCGCCGTCGCCGCGATGGCGTGGCGCGCCCGGCACGGCGGCACCGACGGCATCACGGCGATCGGGATCGAGACCTATTCCGAAGCCATCACCTATGCCGGCAACCGCGCTCCGGGCGGCGCGATCCAGGCGCAGTTCTCGCTTTCCTGGGCGACGGCCCAGGCGCTCCGCGCCGGGACGCTCGGCCCGGAGGCGTACCGGCCCGCGGCGCTCGCCGATCCGGAAACGCGGCGCCTGGAAGCGATCGTCGCCCTCGCGGTCGATCCGTCGCGGGACGCGTCGGGCACGCGCGGCGCGCGCCTCCGCGTCGCCCGGGGACCGGAGGAGACCGAGGTCGTCGTGGACGGCATCCCCGGCGAACCGATGGACGAGGCGGGCGTCCGTGCGAAGGCGATCGCCTATGCCGGGCCGGTGATCGGCCGCGATGCCGCGGCGCGGCTCGCCGAGGCCATCCTGACGGCCCGGGCCGACGCATCCTTCGCCTCCTGCTTCGCCGGGCCCGCGTCCGGGCCGACCTGATGGTGGGGGCCGGGTCGGCGCGGGGCGGTCCCGCGCCGGACGCGGCCTACCGGGTCGCGAAGCGCCCGAACCCCTTGCGCAGCGGCAAGGCGCGCCAGGTCCCCGGCAGGGTTGCGGAGAAGACCGCGGGCAGGCGCCCGGCGAGCGGCAGGCTCTCCATCCCGACGGCGCAGCCCGCGTGCGAGGCGGGCAGGCGCACGCCGGCGAAGGCCTGCGTCCCGCGGTAGAAGGCCGGGAACACCGCGACCTCCCCGGGCGCGAGGGCGAGGGTGGAATCCAGCGGTTGCCAGACCTCCGGCCGATGGTCGTAGGCCAGCCGCAGCGCCGCCGGCGCGGCCGGGCAGGACGGACCGCCGAGGGCCAGCACGACCCGCCGCGCGGCGGCGCGCACGTCGTGCTGGATGCCGACCTCCGCGATGCGGTTCGTCATGGAATCCGGCGGAGCGTCGAGAACGGCGCGCGCCTCCTCCGGCGGCGGGATGCGCCAGAGGATGGACCCGTCCGGCCCGTCCTCCCGCACCGGTGCGAGGGGGTACGCGCCTGATCCAGCAGCGCCCCGATCTCGGCGGTCAGCGCGCGCTGCTGGAGGGCGGCGAGGCCGGCATACAGCCCCGCCGCGCCGCCGAGCACCAGCACGACGCCGGCGAGCACGTGCGGCGCGACGGGGCGCAGCCGGCGCCATTCCACGATGGCAACGGGAATGGACAGCAGCCCGATCACCCAGACGAACTCCAGGTGGAACAGGTGCCGCGTGGAGAACTGGATCGCCGGGTAGGTCACCAGTGCGGCCAGCAGCAGGGTGAGGCCGGTCGCCTCCCGCCCGCTCCGCGCGGCGCTGCGCCACAGCCAGGCGAGGACGCCGAGAAGGCCCAGAAGAGGCAGCCAGGCCTGGTCGAAGAGGGCATAGGCTGGCTCCGCCCATCGCACGACGGGCACGTCCAGCCGGATCGGCACGCCGGGGTCCGGATGCGCGCGCGAGGCCGCGACGAGCGCGGGGTAGCCGAGGATCCACGCCGCCCCCTTCAACGCCCCCGCCGCGAAATCAGCGGGAAAGAGCGGCGCCCATTCCAGCAGGTTGCGCGACGACAGCGTGATCGCGCCGCTGATGTCGTAGGCCGGGCGGTGCGACCGTTCCCGCGTGTCCCAGCCGGGGTCGCGCAGGCGCTCGGTCGCGGCGATCCCGCTCAGCGTGAGTTCGTCGGAATAGGCCTGGCCCAGCATGTAGGGCGCGGGGCGGAGCAGGGCGAAGGCGCGGAAGGGCTCCGTCGCGCCCTGCGCCGCGAGGAAGCCGCCGTTGGACCCGCTGCCCTGCACGAGGACCGGCGCCGCGAGCAGCAGGAAACCCCCTAGGAAGGCGCCGAGGGACGCCGCCCGCGGCACGAGGCGCTGCCGCGACGCGACCGTGAGGAAGAGCAGTCCGAGCGGCACGAGGAGGGCGAGGTCCGAACGGAAGCCGTAGCCGATGCCCGCGACGGCCCCCGCCGCCCCGGCGAGCAGGACCGCCCGACCACCGGTCCCGCGTGCGCCGAGGACGAGCAGCGCGATCGCCCAGAGGAAGAACGGCCCCTTCGAGAAGTCGCGGAGGTAGAACATCTGGCTGATCGCGGCGGGCGAGAGCGTGATCGCGACGGCGGCGAGCAGGGCGAGGAGCCGCGGCAGGAACAGTCGCGCCAGGACGAAGCCCCCGCCGCATAGGCCGCGCCGAGGAGTGCCGCGAGCGGCAAGAGGCTCATCTGGTGCGGGCCGAGCAGCCGCCAGAGCGCGGCCGCCGACCAGCCGAGGTAGAGTTGCTGGGTGAAGAAGAAGCCTGCGGGCCCCGTCGGTGCGTCCGGCCCGATCGTCGCGCAGTCGAAGGACGGCGCGGTGCGGCGCAGCAGGAAGTCAGCCATCTCCGCCGAGAGGGCGAGCGGGTGCCGGAAGCCGCGGCCGCAGGCGGCCATCAGCGTCTCCGGCGTGAACATCTGGTAGAAGAAGACCGACCCCACCCCGCGGACGAGCAGCGCGGCGACGAGCGCGCCGAGCGCCGCGACGGGCAGCAGGAGCCAGAGGTCGCGGACGCGGCCGGGGGCGCCCGCCGCGGGCCGCGGCGACGTCACCCCGCCGTCGCGACGGCGAGGCAGCTCGTCCCGAAGGGGATGGGCCGGCCGGAATCGAGGCGCCGGAATTCCGCATCCAGCAGCCGGTCCACGGCGCGGGCGGCGGCGCCGTCCGGCATGTGCTCGGCCTCCGCCCGCTCCGCCGAGCCGGGGCGGCGCAGGCGCAGGAGGGAGGGCAGCGTGCGCAGCAGCAGCACCGGCGCGACGAGCGGCGCGAAGAGGTAGGACGCGAAGTCCACGCGGAAGCCCGTATCCCCCAGCATGCGGCGCAGGCGCGCGAGGGTGTAGCGGCGGAAGTGCCCGGCCTCCAAGTCGTCGGTCGAGAACAGGAAGCCCAAGGCGGGGACCGTGATGAACAGCCGGCCGCCCGGGCGCAGCAGGCGGCGGATGGCGGACAGCGCGGCGGCCTCGTCCTCCAGATGTTCGAGGACGTCGAACAATCCGGCGCCGCCGGCGCTGCCCTCCGGCAGGTCGGCATCCTCCAGCCGCGCGCAGATCACCGGCGCGATCCCGCGGCGATGCGCGGCCAATGCCCCGTCCAGGCCCGGCTCCACCAGCGCGCAGTCCACGCCTGCCGCGACCAGGGCCTTCGCGACGAATCCGTTGCCGCCGCCGACGTCGAGGAAGGGCCCTGCCGCGCCGTGGCGGCGGACGAGTGAGACGATGCAGCGGTTGCGGTGGCGGAACCAGAACGAACGGTCTTCCACCTGCAGGCACAGCGCATTGCCGTGCGCGGGATAGGACACCGGGGCGCTGCTGCGCGCAAACCAGATGCCGGGGTCGCGCCGTTCCAGCGACGCGGCCGCGGCGACCAGGTCCTGCGCGGTCGCGGTCACGCCGCCTCCCGCGTCTCGTAGAAGTCGCGGATGCGGGCGGCGACCTCCGTCACCTCCGCATCCGTCAGGTCGAAGTAGAGCGGCAGGCGGAGGAGCCGGGCGCTGGTGTCGTCGGTCACCGGCAATTCGGTCCGCGGCACGCCGATCGTCCCCGCGAAGGGCGCGGAATGCAGCGGGACGTAGTGGAAGACCGACAGGATGCCGGCCGCGCGGAGATGCGCGATCAGTGCCGTGCGCTCCGCGATGTCACGGGCCAGCACGTAGAACATGTGGTGGTTCGGCGTGCAGTCCGGCGGCGTCCAGGGCAGCCCGATCAGCCCGCGCTGGGCGAGCGGCGCGAGGGCGCGGGCGTAGGAGTCGCAGATCGCACCGCGGCGGGCGGTGATCCGGTCCATGTTCTCCAACTGGCCCAGGAGATAAGCCGCCAGCATGTCGGAGGGGACGTAGGAGGAGCCGACATCGGTCCAGGTGTACTTGTCCACCTGCCCGCGCAGGAACTGCGATCGGTTCGTGCCCTTCTCCCGCAGGATCTCCGCGCGCTGCGTCAGCGCGGGATCGTTGACGACCAGGGCGCCGCCCTCGCCGCAGGAGAAATTCTTCGTCTCGTGAAAGGAGTAGCAGCCGAGCTGGCCGATCGTGCCGAGCGGGCGGCCCTTGTAGCGGGCGTTCACGCCCTGCGCCGCGTCCTCCACCACCATCAGGCCGTGGCGATGGGCGATGGACATGATCTCGTCCATCTCGCAGGGCACGCCGGCGTAGTGGACGGGGAAGATGGCCTTCGTGCGCGGGGTGATCGCCCGCTCGATCAGCCGTTCGTCCAGGTTGTGCGTGTCGGCGCGGACATCCACGAAGACGGGCTTCGCGCCGCGCAGCACCACCGCGTTCGCCGTGGAGACGAAGGTGAAGGAGGGCATGATGACCTCGTCCCCGGGACCGAGGTCGCAGAGCAGCGCCGCCAGTTCCAGCGCCGCGGTGCAGGACGTCGTCAGCAGCACGCGATGCGCGCCGAAGGCGTCCTGCATCAGGCGCTCCGCCTTCTTCGTGAAGGGACCGTCGCCGCTGGCATGGCCGCCGGAGATGGCCTGGGCGACGTAGGACAGCTCGGCCCCCGCGATGCAGGGCTTGTTGAAGGGGATGCGGATCGGCGTCGTCACGTGAGCGGACCCTTCGGGCACCAGTGCAGGGTGGTGGAGGGTTCCGGGAAGCGGAAGCCCAGCGCGACGTAGAGGTTGAGCGCGGCGTGGTTGTGGGAGGAGATGCTGGTTGAGACCTCCGTCACCCCTTCCGCCGCGTGGCGGGCGAGGACGGTCCGCCAGATGCGCCGTCCCAGGCCCTGCCCCCCCAGCCCTGGCGCGAGGCCGACGAGCGACCAGAAGCGTGCCGCCGCCGACGGCGTCTCCACCACCATGAAGCCGGCGATGCGGCCGCCGACCACGGCCTTGATGACGCGCTGTGCCGGGTTGCCGAAGGCACGGTCGGCCCAGGCGGTGTAGCGCCGGTTGCCGATGGCGGGGCCGACCATCGGGTCGGCGTGGAAGCGGCCATCCCCGAAGGTCTCGGCGGCAATGGCGCGGATCGCGTCGCGGTCGGACGACGCGGCGTCCTGCACGGCGACCTCCGGGTCCGCGACGAAGTCCGACAGGCGCGTCGTGGCGGGACGGTAGTTCAGTTCGATGAAGCGGAAGCCGCGCGCTTCGAGGAACCCGCATTCCGCGACCTGCCGGTGCGCCAGCCGCGCGCTGACGAGGACGACGCCGCGTTCCGCGCACCAGTCGGGAAAGGCCGGCCAGGCGTCGGCTGCCGCCCCGGGGTCGTGCAGCGTCAACGACGCGATGGCGGCAGTCTCGCCGACCGTCTCCCGGTCCCAGGGCGCGAGGTGGTAGGCCATGTCGAAGCCGGGGCGCGACAGACGTTCCGTCACCACCTCGAACACCCGCCGCGCCTCCTCAGCCCGGGCCGCCCGGCCCGGTCGTCTCGGCCACGACGTAGACCGGCCGGTCCATGCTGCGGAAGTGCATCCGCGCGAGGTATTCCCCGAAGACGCCGAGGGCGAAGAGTTGCGCGCCGGAGAAGATCGCGATCATGGACGCGATGAAGGCGAAGCCCGGCGCCTCCCCCCCGCGGATGAGGTAGTTCACGAAGACCAGCAGCAGGATCAGCCCGCCGAACAGGACGAAGAGGAACCCGACGAGGGATGCCACCTGCAGCGGCATGGTGCTGAACCCCGTCATCAGGTTCACCGCGTGCACCACCAGCTTGCGCAGCGTGTAGCCGGACACCCCGATCGTCCGCGGCTCGTGTCGCACACGGATGGCGGCGAAGCGCGTGGTCGCCCAGGTCAGCAGCACGTCGATCGAGACGTAGGGGCTTCGGTAGTCCCGGAACCCGTCCCGCAGCCGCGTGCGGAAGGCGCGGAAGGCGCTGACGTTGCGCGCGGTGTCGGCCCCCATGGCTTCCGTCAGCGCGATCTTCGTCAGGCGGGAGGCCAGGTTGCGCAGGACGCCGTGCTGTTCCTCCCGCGGCGCGCCGTAGACCACGTCGGTGTCCGGCCCCAGCGCCGTCAGCAGCGCCGCGATCTCCGTCACCGGGTGCTGGAGGTCGTCGTCCATCGTGACGACGACGTCGTGCCGCGCGGCGCGGATGCCGGCGAGGAGCGCGTTGTGCTGGCCGTAGTTGCGGCTCATCCGGATGCCCCGCACGCGCGGGTCGGCGCGGGTCAGGCCCTCGATCACGTCCCAGGATCCGTCGCCGCCGCCATCCTCCACGAAGATGATCTCGTGATCCGTCGAGAGGGTCGGGAGGGTCTCGGACAGCCGGCGGTGCAGTTCCGCCAGCGTCCCCTCCGACCGGAAGACGGGGATGACGACGGACAGCGTGGTCACGTGCCGGCGGGCTTGGACCAGACCACGCGGTTCACGTAGTCGATGTAGGATAGGACGATCCGGACCACCTTCGCCGAGACGTCCCCCGCCTCGTAGTCCGGCACGGCGCCGGCGCGGCGCGTGCCGATCCCGTCGCGGGCGCAGCGGATGGCATCGAGCAACCTGTCCGGGTCCAGCGAGCACATGACCAGCGTGCCGGCGTCCATCCCCTCCGGCCGCTCATGCGCGTCCCGCAGCGTGACGGCCGGCAGGTCCAGCAGCGACGCCTCCTCCGTGATCGTGCCGCTGTCCGACAGGACGCAATGCGCGTGCTGCTGCAGGTGCACGTAGTCGGAGAAGCCGAAGGGCGGCAGGAAGCGGATGAGCGGCGAAAGCCCTTCCCCCACGTCCTGCGGCAGCCGCTTGCGGGTGCGGGGATGGGTGGAGGTGACGACCGGCCAGCCGAATTCCCGCGCGAGGCGGTCGAGGCAGGCCAGCAGGGCCGCGATCCGCTCCGGGCTGTCCACGTTCTCCTCCCGATGGGCGGAGACGATGAAGTACTTCCCGCTCTCCAGCCCCAGCCGCGACAGGATGTCCGATCCCGCAATCTGGTCGCGGTAGCGGTGCAGCACCTCCGCCATGTGCGACCCGACCTTGAAGGTCCGCTCCGGCGGCAGGCCCTCGGCCAGCAGGTAGCGGCGGGCGTGCTCCGTCAGCGTCATGTTCACGTCGCTGAGGTGGTCGATGACCTTTCGGTTCAACTCCTCCGGCACGCGCTGGTCGAAACAGCGGTTCCCCGCCTCCATGTGGAAGACCGGGATCTTCCGGCGCTTCGCCGCGATGATGGCGAGGCCGGAATTGGTGTCGCCGTAGATCAGCACGGCTTCCGGCTTCTCGGCCTCCAGCACCGCGTCGGCGGTGGTCAGGACGCGGGCGATCGTGTCCACCGGCCCGCCGCCGGCCGCGTTCAGGAAGTGGTCGGGCTTGCGGATGCCCAGGTCGTCGAAGAAGACCTGGTTCAGCTCGTAGTCGTGGTTCTGTCCCGTATGGACCAGAATGTGGTGCGTCAGCCGGTCCAGCCGCTCGATGACCAGGCTCATCTTGATGAGCTCGGGCCGTGTGCCGACGATCGTCAGGACCTTGCGCATCGAGGTCAGGCGTATTCGGTCGCGGGCTCGCCCCGCAGCTCGGCCTTGACGTAGTCGAGGTTCCGCAGCAGCCGCACCACCTCGTCCAGGTCCATGCGCTGCGTGTTGTGGCTGGTATAGTCCTCGGAGACGGAGATGCGCTCCTCCCCCTGGCTGAAGAACTTGTCGTAGTTCAGGTCCCGCGCATCGGCGGGGATCCGGTAGAAGCCGCCCATGTCCTCCGCGCGCGCCATCTCCTCGCGCGACACCAGGCTCTCGTACAGTTTCTCCCCGTGCCGGGTGCCGATGACGCGGATGGCGGTGCGGCTGTCGAAGATGCGTCGCACGGCCTCCGCCAGCACCCCGACGGTGCAGGCCGGGGCCTTCTGGACGAAGATGTCGCCCGGGCGCGCATTCGCATAGGCGAAGAGGACGAGGTCCACCGATTCGTCGAGCGACATGAGAAACCGCGTCATGTTGGGGTCGGTCACCGTCAGGTCCCGCCCTTCCCTGATCTGCTTGACGAAGAGCGGGATGACCGACCCGCGGGACGCCATGACGTTCCCGTACCGCGTGCAGCAGAGCACGGTGCTGCCGGCGCTGCGGCTTTTCGCGACGACGACCTTCTCCATCATCGCCTTGGACAGGCCCATGGCGTTGATCGGGTACACCGCCTTGTCCGTGGACAGGGCCACGACGCGGGAGACGCCACAGGCGACGGCGGCGCTCACCACGTTCTCTGCGCCCAGCACGTTCGTGCGGACCGCCTCCATCGGATGGAACTCGCAGGACGGCACCTGCTTCAGGGCGGCCGCGTGGAACACGAAGTCCACCCCCCGCATCGCGTCGTGGACGGACCCGTAGTCCCGTACGTCGCCGAGGAAGAACTTCACGCGCCCATCACCCAGCAGGTTCCGCATGTCGTCCTGCTTCTTCTCGTCGCGGGACAGGATGCGAATTTCCCCGACCGGCGCCTGGAGGAAGCGGCGCACCACGGCGTGGCCGAAAGATCCCGTGCCGCCCGTGATGAGGACCGTGCGGTCGCGGAGGATTCCGGCGAGGTCGGTGTTCATGCGAACCACTCCTGATCGCGCATCGTCGCGATCATGTCGGGCCACTCCAGCGGAACCCAGCCGGTGGCCTGGCGGAAGCGCGTGCTGTCGAGCGAGCGATCGAGGACGAGGCGATCGTCTGCCTCGATCCGCGTGTCGCGCCCGTAGGCGTCGCGCAGCAGCACCAGCAGGTCATGCTTCGTGACCGGCGCGACGGAGACATGCCACACGCCGCGCAGGCCCGGGTTCGGCAGGACGTGCCGCAGCATCACGCGCGACAGCTCGTCCGTCGTCAGGCCGCTGAACACGGCACGCGTGAAGCCGCGCACGCTCCCGGTCTCGCCCAGGAACCAGTCCACGAGGCCGTGGCGGGACCCGAGCTCCCGCCCGATGATGCTCGTGCGCAGCGTGACCGCGTGCGGCTCGTCCACCTCGCCCAGCAGCTTAGACCGGCCGTAGAGGTCGTCGGCGTCCGGCCGGTCGGCCTCCGTGTAGTTGCCGCGATCGCCCAGGAAGACGCAGTCGGTGGAGACGTGGATCACCCGTGCCCCGGCCAGCGCGCAGAGCCGCGCGAGGCGGTGCGGGAACAGGGCGTTGATCGGCAGCGCGGCCAACGGGTCCTTCGCGTTGCCCAGCTGCTTCACCAGCCCCACGGCGTTGACGACGACGTCCGGCCGCACCCGCGCGATCGCGGCGGCCAGCGCGTCGGTGTCCAGCACGTCCACGCCGGTCACGAAACCATTCTGCAGGCCGGCGGGAAAATGCCGCCGCGCCGCCTCGCCGCGAAGGGTCGCGAAGGCCTTGATGCCCGGCGCGGCCGCGAAGGTCCGGTAGGCGGCATGCCCCAGCATCCCGCTGCCGCCCAGGACGAGAACCTTCATGCGAAAAGATACTCCCGTGCGGGGCGGGCCCCGGCGGTCCCGTGCGCCGCGGCGCCGGCGTCCCGAAGAACGCTGGTACCCCACCCGGCAGGCCGCGCGCTGTAGCGCCCGGTCCTTCGGGGTGTCAACGCGGCGCGAGGGTCCCTGACGCGGCCCGGCACCTGCACGCCCGGCGGGCCACTCCCAAGCCGGGCCGCACCGCCCTATACGCGATGCGTGCCGGTCATGGGGGACAGGGTGACGAGCGACGGCGATGCGCTGCGCCGGACCATCCTGGGCGCCACCTCGCTCAGCCGCCGTGTCCCGGATTACCGTCACTTGGCCGATGGAAGCCCGCGCCTGTCCTGCGGCGCGCTGCGCGACGCGGTGCTCGGCGCGGCCCGCGGCCGCCGCGTCCTCGTCCTCTCGGCCAGCCAGGATGCCTACGCCGTCACGACCGGCGGCGTGCAGAACGTGATGCGGGAGGAGGAGAGGGCGGTCCGCGCCGGCGGCGGCTGCTACCTGCACGTCTGCCCCGCTGCCCCGCTGCCGCTGCTGGCCCCTGCCGTCGATCCGGCTGCCTTCGGCCTCCGCCTCTCGCTCGACGGGGCCGGGGCCGGCCACGTCGCTGCTGCCGACCTCCTGGCCGTCCTGCGGGAGGAGCGCGACAGCCTCCCGCCCTGCCGGATGGTAGTCCACCACCTCATGGGACACTCGCCCGAGTTGCTTCAGGCCCTGGCCGGATCCGCTGCCGGGCCGCCCCCCTTCGCATCGCCTCTGGTCTGGGTGCACGACTTCTTCACGCTCTGCCCCAACTACGCGCTGCTGCGGAACGACGCAGTGTTCTGCCGCGCGCCGGACCTGCATTCGTTCGGCTGCACCGTCTGCGCCTACGGTCGGGATCGGCTGGGCGGGATGGGGCGGGTCCGCGCCTTCTTCGCCGCTCTCCGCCCGACCGTCCTTGCCCCGTCGCGGAGCGCCCTCGACCTCTGGCTCGAACGCGGTGCCCTCCCGCATGCGCGGGCCGAGGTGATCCCGCTCGCCCGCCTCGGCGCGGCGGAGGCTTCCGTCCCGCGCCGCCCGGGGCCGCTCCGCGTCGCCTTCCTCGGGCAGCCGGTCCACCACAAGGGCTGGGGCGCCTTCCGCGACCTCGCCGCGGCGCATGCGGGCGATCCGCGTTACGCCTTCTTCCGCCTCGGGCTGGACGGCGATGCCGCGGCGAACGTCACCGACCTGCCCGCCGGGGTCACGCGCGGGGATCCGGAGGCCATGACCCGGACCCTGGCCGAGGCCGACGTGGACGTCGTGATGAACTGGTCGCTCGCCCACGAGACCTTCTCCTTCACCACCCTCGAAGCCCTCGCCGCCGGGGCCTTCGTCGTGGCGCGTCGCGGCGCGGGCAATGTCTGGCCGCTCGTCGAGGCCGAGGCGCCGGGCCACGGCCTGGCTCTCGAGACGGAGGGCGCGCTCCGGGCCCGCTTCGCCGAGGCCTCCTGCCGGAGGGTCCGCCGGCGGCGCGGATCCGGCGCCGCATCGCCTTCGGGGAAGGGGCCGCGCCGCTCCTCCTGGCGTTGCCGTGACGGTCCGCGTCCTTACCGTCGCCCGGGCCGGGGAGGCGGCAGCGGCGCGCGTCCTCGCCCGGTCCGTCCGCCGGCATCATCCGGACTGGGTGACGTGCCTCTGCCCGGACGGCCACGGCGCGGACTGGGGAGGGGACGGTCCGTTCCACGAGGTCCTCGACCCCGTCGAGGGAATCCATCCGGCGGCCGCCCTCCTGCGTGCGGGGGAGGGCATCGTCCTTCTCTTGCCTCCGACCTCCGTCCTCGCCTCCCCGCTGGAAGAGGTTCTCCCCGCCCTCGGGGTGCACCCCGTGGTCCTCACCCCCGCGGCCGCGACGACGGGCCGCGGCCTCGTCGCCCTCCGCATGGGGTACGCCCAGGCTGGCGATGTCCGGACCGGGGATGCCCAGGCCGCCCACGCCCCGACTGGCGGTGCCCCGACTGGCGGTGCCCTGACTGGCGATGCCCTGACTGGCGATGCCCTGACTGGCGATGCCCTGACTGGCGATGCCCTGACTGGCGATGGCCTGACTGGCGATGCCCTGACTGGCGATGCCCTGACTGGCGATGCCCGGACCGGCAATGCCCGGACCGGCGACGCCGATGCCGGCGACGCGCGCCGCTGGGTGGAGAAGTGGCTGCTCCGGGCCGGGCCTCCGCCCCCCATGGCCGCGGAGGCCGTCCTGCGCCATGCCGGCTACGACCTGGACGTCGCCGGCCTGGACCGGATGCCCGCCGCGATAGGCCTCGACGGCGCGCTCCGCGTCGGGGGGAGCCGGCGCGCACCCTGTCCTTCCCGCCGCCGGAGGAAATGGAAGCCGCGGCCGCGGGCCTCGCCCCGGGCCGGGCGGAGCCGCTCGAACTGCTGCGCTGGTACCGCGCCGTCCTGGAGGAGGAGCGCGCCGGCCTCCCGGCGCCAGGCCCCGCCGCGCTGGAGTACCGGCTCTGGCAGGAGCGCGAGACGGCGCGCACGACGGCGGAGCGGTTCGCGGCCGCCCAGGATCGGCTCCGGGTCGTCGAGGACAGGCTCGCCGCGCTCGAGGGCAGCACCAGCTGGCGCGTCACCGCGCCGCTGCGCGAGGTCCTGCTGCAGGTCAGGCGGTGGCGCGGCGGACCTCGGTGAGCCGGCCGGCCCGGGACGCGGCCGCCTGCCACGGAACGGGGCCGCCGGCCCTCCGGCCCGCCCTACTCCCCCGGCCGGCCGGCGGGGAACCGAAGCGTGACGAGCGTGCCGCCCTCCGCGGGCGCGACCCGGGAGAACCGGCCCCGCAACTGCGCCGACAGCCCGCGGAGGAGCCGGGTACCGAGCCCCGCATCGCGCGCCACGGAGCGCGACGCGCCCCGTAGCGCGGTCTCCGGCTCGTCCGCCGCGGTCAGGCCGATCCCGTCATCCCCGATGGTCAGGACGAAGTCCTCCCCCTCGCGGACCAGGCGGACCCGGATCGTCCCCGACCGCTCCTCGGGAAAGGCGTATTTCAGGGCGTTCGTTACGGCCTCATTCACGACCAGCCCGAGCGGGACGGCACGGTCGGAGGGCAGCAGGAGCCGCTCCGCCTCCGCCATCACCGCCACGGGCCGCAGCCCCTCCCCCACCTGCGCCGCCTCGATGTCGGCGCAGAGCCGCGGGATGAAGTCGCCCGTGTTCACCATCGCCGGATCGCCCTCGGCCGTGTCCTCGACCGGCGTGAGGTGCGTGTGCACCCGGGCCATGGCCATGGCGTGCGTCGCCGCTTCCAGCAGCCCCTCCCGCGCGGCCTCGGACGGCGCGGCGCGGGCGCGTAGGTTGAGGAGGGCGACGAGCGCGTTGAGGTCGTTCCGCGTGCGGTGCCGAAACTCCCGCAGCAGCAGGGTCCGGGCGCGCTGCGAGCGGCTGAAGTTCTCGACGGCGACGTGCAGCGCCTCGATGATGAAGGCCATCGTCGCGCCGATCACGACGAAAAGCGCCAGCGCCAGCGTGTCGCGCGGGTCTGCGATCCGGAACGATCCGACGGGCTCGAGATAGAAATAGGTCGCGAGGGTGGCCGAAGCGAAGGTCGCGACGAGGCCCGAGCCACGGTCGAACAGCGTGGAGCAGAGCAGGATCGCGACGAAGAAGAGCAGGAAGGGATAGCCCGGCGGCAGCATTCCCGCGGCAACCTGCCGGATCAGGAACAGCATCAGGACGATCGCGATCGTCGCGGCGAAGCGGATGATGGTCGGCAGCCCCCGGGAAAACCCGACGACCCGGTGGACGAGTTCGTGGAATGGCATTGCCTCGGGGTAACGCGTCGCATGCCATGAGGCGGCGTGCCTCAACCGCTCGTGTTCCCGCTCGGTCCGGCGGCCCGGGCCCGGGTCGCGACCAGGAGCGCCCCGCCGAGGGTAAGGGTCACGACGGCCGGCGCGACGAGGCCCGCGCCGGCGAGCAACGCCCCGCCGCCGACGAGGTTGAAGGCGGCGTGGAGCAGGATGGCGACCGCCAGGGCGTAGGCCACGGGCGAGAGCTGCCCCGCCAAGCGCCCGAGCCCCCAATGCAGCGCGAGGGAGCCCAGGGCGCCGAGGGGCAGCGCCGCATGCCAGGGCAGGAAGCCGAGCTTCGCCACGGCCTCCCAGACCCCGAAGGCCAGGCCGGCCGCGCCCCAGGGCACGCGCAGCCAGTGCCGGGCGAGCCACTTGGCCGGTTCCTCGGTGACAGGGGCTAGGATGACGAGGAAGGCGAGGAAGAGGGGGATCCCGCCGAAGCCCGCGACCCAGGCCAGCCATTCCGCCGCCTTCTGGACGGTCAGCGCGGCGAGCGCGGCGATCAGGCCGGCCACCCCGGCGCGGAGGACGGTCCGGCCCGTCAGGATCGCGTCGGTCAGGAGCGCCTCAGAAGGGCTTCACGATGACCATGATGACGATAAGCAGCAACAGCACCGTCGGGACCTCGTTCACGATGCGCCAGTAGCGCTCGGACCGCGTGCGCCGGTCCGCCGCGAAATCCTTTCGCGCCGTGGTGAGGTGGTGCAGCGCGGCGGTCATCAGGACGAAGCCGAGGATCTTTCCGTGCCACCAGCCGGCGCGCCAGTCCACGACGCCGGGCGTCAACACCAGAAGGATCCCGAAGACCCAGGCGGCGATGGAGGCGGGCGTCATGATGCCGCGCAGAAGGCGGCGTTCCATCACCTTCAGTGTTTCCGACAGTTCGCCGCCGACGGGCGCCGTCGCGTGGTACACGTAGAGGCGCGGCAGGTAGAACATGCCGGCCATCCAGGCGAAGACCGAGACCAGGTGGAACGACTTGGTCCAGGGATAGAGCGGCGCCAGGAACTCTCCGAGCCAGGCCATTCAGGCGATTCCGATCAGCCGCGGCAGCGCCGCCATGTCCGTGAAGGTCTCGGCCGCGCCGGCCTCCAGCAGGTCCAGCGCCGGCGTGTCGTGCGCGAAGCCCAGCACGCGGCAGCCCGCGGCGACGCCGGCGCGGGTGCCGACGGCCGAGTCCTCGATCACCACGCAGTCCCGGGACGCCGCGCCGCAGGACGCCGCGGCGGCGACGTAGATGTCGGGGTGCGGCTTGGGGCGCGGCACGTCCTGGAACGAGAAGACGCGTTCCCCGAAGGCGTCGCGCAGGCCGAGCGCGCCGAGCTTCGCGAGCAGTTCGCGCCGTCCGGCGTTGGACGCGACGGCGATGGGCAGACCCGCCGCGGCGATCGCCGCCACCGCTTCCCGCGCGCCGGGGATGGCGGGGACGTCTCGCGCCACCTCCTCCGCGATCCGGCCGGCGATGAGGGACGGCCATTCCGACGGCAGCCGCCCGACCTTCGCCTCGACGAGCGGGACCATGTCGGGCCAGGACAGGCCCATGAAGGCGTCCTTGCTCGCCTCGGCGGTCAGGGGCCAGCCGCGGGAGGTCAGGTCCTCCGCCACGATCGCGTTCACGAGCATCTCGGAATCGGCCAGCACCCCGTCGCAGTCGAACAGGACGGCCGCAGGGCGGCGCGGCGTCACGCGACCGTCGCCGCGTCGCGCGCCGGGCGAAGCGCCGGGCGCCCCTCATGCGGGCAATCCCGCCGGTCCTTCGGGCATTGCCGCCCACCGGCGAAGGAGCAGAGGCGGCCGCCGCGGTGCCCGCCCAGCGTGATCTCGGATCCCCGCGTTTCCGCCCGCGCGCGGCGGATGAGGTCGGCGGTGGCGGCGATGAAGGCCGCGTCGCTGTTCTGCGCGGGAACGCGGAAATAGGCGGGGACGCCGGCCTTGTGCGCGACCTCCCGGTACTCGACGTCGAGCTCGACCAGCGTCTCCGAATGCTCCGACACGAAGGCGATGGGGCAGACGAGGAGGGCGACGCCCTCATGCCCCGCGCGCTCGATCTCTTCCTCGGTGGACGGCCCGATCCACTTCTGCGGCGTGACGCGGGACTGGTAGCAGACGACGTGGTCCACCGGATCGCCCAGCGCCTCCGTCACCGCGGCGACCGAGCGCTCCACCTGCCACTGGTAGGGGTCGCCCCGCTTCACGATGCTCTCCGGCAGGCCGTGGGCGGAGTAGAGAAGGCGGAGCGGCACGCCCTCCGGCAGCGCAGCCCGCGCCTCGGCCAGCGCGCGGCGGACGATGGCAGCGGTGGAGCGCGCGAAGCCGTCGTCCGAATGCCAGCAGCACAGCGCGGTCGTCGGCACGTCCAGGCCGGCGCGCTTCGCCACGCGGTTCCATTCGTCGAGCGAGGAGCCCGTCGTCGTCGTCGAGAACTGGGGGTAGAGCGGGAGGAGGACGACCTCGTCCGGCGCCCATTCCTGAACTGCGGCGACGGCCGCTTCGGTGAAGGGGTGCCAGTAGCGCATGGCGATGAAGCAGCGGTAGGTCGCGTCCTCCTCCGCCAGGGCGGCTTCGAGGGACCGCGCCTGTTCCTCCGTCAGTTCCAGGAGCGGCGACTTGCCGCCGAGCACGGCGTAGTTCTCCTGCGCCGCAGGCGTCCGGCGGGCCGCCACGAAGCGCCCGAGGGGGCGGCGGATGATCCCGGGCACCCGCAGGATCGCCGGGTCGGTGAAGAGGTTCGTCAGGAAGGGCCGCACCGCGTCGGGCCCGTCCGGGCCGCCGAGGTTGAACAGCACGACGGCCACCCGCGGGGCGGGCCGGCCCTGCGGCGGGATGGCATCCATGGTCGGGGGACATGACATTCCCACCGGGGCGGTCAAGGGCGATCGGCCGGTTCCGCGATATTCGGCCCCCTGCCCGCGAAGCGCGGCCCACCCTGCACGCCCAGCGCGGCCCACGCCGCGCGACGCGCGCGACCGCGTTCCGGTTGACCGCGGAAGCCCGCCGGGTGTGCCGTCCCGCCGCGCGACGGAGGGCCGGCACGATGGCGGGCGATGGAGCGGGGCGGGGGCAGACCCGCGCCACGGACCGGGACGGGATGAGGCTGGAGAACCACGTCTTCGAGCGCCTCCGGGACCTCTTGCCCACCTCGATCGCCACCCGGACGGAGCTGGGGGCCGTCGTGTGCCGGGCGCGCGACGGCGGGCTGAGCGACGCGGAGGTGAAGGTCGGCCTTGGCAACACGGTGGACATCGGCCAGCGCGAGCCGAACTGCGGCTGCCCGGCCGGCACCACCCCTGTCGCCTTCTGGCACACCCACCCCGTGGAGCTGTTCGGCACGGGACCCGGCACGATGCACGGGGAGGCAGATTTCAGCCCGCCCGACCTCGACATCGCCGACGACCTCGGCATCCCCGCCTTCCTCGGGTCCTGGGACGGGCATTTCCGGCGCTACGACCCGGTCCCCCGCAAGTCCGTGGCATTGCCGGGCGGCGGCAGCGCCCAGGTCCTGCGGACGGACGCGGAAGGAAACGTGGTGAAGGAGGTCCGCAAGCCCAGCACCGTCCTGCCGCGGATGCTGCCGACCTCCGCGCCGCGGGCGCATCGCGGGCCCGGGCCCCTGATCATCAACGTCGCGCCCCCGCGCTGAGCGCGACCCCGTTGGGTCCGGGAGCCGGGTTGCCCCGGGGCGCGCGCGGCGCCTACCTCCCGGCCTTGACACGGCGGGCGATGGCCCGCCCCCGAACCATCTCCGGACTCCCATGAGCGAACAGCACACCGAAGCCGGCGCCGCGCCCACCGGGGCCGAGGCAGCCGCCCCCGCATCCGACCTTCCTCCCCCGAACGCCGAGGCCGCCGCGGCCGCGCTGGCGGACGAGCTGAACGCCATGCGCGACAAGTGGCTCCGCGCCGAGGCGGAGATGCAGAACCTCCGCGCCCGCCATAAGCGGGAACTGGACGACGCTCGCGCCTATGCCGTGACGAAGTTCGCCCGCGACGTGGTCGAGGCCGCGGACAACCTGCGCCGCGGCCTGGACGCCCTGCCGCCCGCGGGCGAGGGCGAGGATCCGGTCGTCGGCAAGATCCGCGGCGGCATCGAGGGGGTCGAGCGCGCCTTCCTCGGTATCCTCGAGCGCAACGGAATCGCGCGGGAGGATCCGGCCGGGAAGCCCTTCGACCCCGAGAGGCACCAGGCGATGGCCGAGCAGCCCGCGCCGGAGGGCGTGGCGCCAGGGACCGTCGTCACGGCCTGGACGCCGGCCTGGACGCTGAACGGCCGGCTGCTGAAGCCGGCGATGGTGGTGGTCGCGGGGAAGGCGGGATGACCCGCTAAAGGGGCGTCGCCTCCAGCCGGGCGAAGGCGACGAGGTCGTCCTCCGCCCGACGCCGGATCGCGGGATGGGCCGCGGCGGCCCCGGGCGGCGGCGCGGGCCAGCGGCGCACCTCCACCGGCCGCGTCGCGAAGCCCGCCGCCGAGAAGGCGGCCTCGATCGCGGAGAGGCCGAGTCGGTTCACGTACAGGCCGCTGCGCGCCCCCAACCCGCCGTCCCAGAACCATGGCGGGAAGCGCAGCGTGTTCAGCGCCCCGCCGACATGGTCGTGAAAGTCCACCGCGTGGGTGCCGAGCGCCTCGGGCGAGGAGATGCGCCGCAGCTCGGACAGCAGCCCCGCCAACGCGTCGCGCCGGACATGTTCCAGCACGACGTCCGAGATGACGAGGTCCACCGACCCGTCGGGGATGGCCGCGAGTACCTCCGTCCCACCGAGAAGCAGGCGCGCCCCGCAGGCCGCCAGAGCCTCCTCCCGGGTCCGCGCCGCGGCGATGGAGGGGGCGGGCAGGCCGGCGGCGCGGGCCAGATCGGCGACGCGGGCATAGGCCGCGGGGTCGCCGGGCGCATCGTCCTCCACGTCCGCGAACCAGACCGGGCCGCAACCCAGCGCGGCATAGGCTGGCGCGCGGGTGACGAGCCGCCCCGGGCCGAGTTCCAGCACCCCCGCGGCGGGCGTCCCCGCAGGGCCGCGAAACGCGCCACGCGGGCCCTCGGCTCGTGCAGCAAGCGGCCCTCGGCGTCGGCGACGAAGGAGTGGCGGTTGACGCCGACCCGGCGCAGGGTGGCGTGCGGCAGGCGCAGGGCGGCGACCGCAAGCTTCGCTGCGACCTTGCCCCACCAGGGGATCCCCGCCCCCGCTGCATAGTCCACGGGGACGATGTCCTCTCGCAGCCCCTCCTCCATCACCGCGTCGCTCCTGGCTCAAGTCCGGCCCAGGCCTTGTCGGCGCGGACGCGCCTGAATACATGCAGGGCGGCGGGCGACCTATGCCCGCATCCCCATCCGATCTGAAGAATGGGGTCCCCACCCACGGCGCCGCACTCAGGGCCGCAGCGGGGACCGCCGAAAGGAGAGCATACGGATGAGCAAGGTCATCGGAATCGACCTCGGCACCACCAATTCCTGCGTCGCCATCATGGAAGGCGGCGACACCAAGGTGATCGAGAACGCGGAGGGCGCGCGCACCACCCCCTCCATGGTCGCCTTCGCGAAGAACGGCGAACGCCTCGTCGGACAGTCCGCCAAGCGCCAGGCGGTCACGAACCCCACCGACACGCTCTACGCGGTCAAGCGTCTCATCGGCCGCCGCTTCGACGACACGATGGTGCAGAAGGAGAAGGGCCTCGCCGCCTTCAACATCGTGCGGGCCGACAACGGCGACGCCTGGGTGGAGTCGCGCGGCGAGAAGATGGCGCCGCAGCAGGTCTCCGCCTACGTCCTCGGCAAGATGAAGGAGACCGCCGAGGCCTATCTCGGCGAGAAGGTGACCCAGGCCGTCGTCACGGTCCCCGCCTACTTCAACGACGCCCAGCGCCAGGCGACCAAGGAAGCCGGACGCATCGCCGGCCTCGACGTGCTGCGCATCATCAATGAGCCGACGGCCGCGGCGCTGGCCTACGGCATGGACAAGAAGAACGGCGGGACCATCGCGGTCTACGACCTCGGCGGCGGCACCTTCGACGTCTCCGTGCTCGAGATCGGCGACGGCGTCTTCGAGGTGAAGTCCACGAACGGCGACACCTTCCTCGGCGGTGAGGACTTCGACCAGCGGGTGATCGACTACCTCGCGGACGAGTTCAAGCGCGAGAACGGCATCGACCTGCGCTCCGACAAGCTCGCGCTCCAGCGCCTGAAGGAGGCGGCGGAGAAGGCCAAGATCGAGCTGTCCTCCTCCAAGCAGACCGAGATCAACCTGCCCTTCATCACGGCCGACGCCTCCGGGCCGAAGCACCTGGTGCTGCAGCTGTCGCGCGCGAAGCTGGAGTCCCTCGTGGACGACCTGATCCAGCGCACGCTGGAGCCCTGCCGCAATGCGCTGAAGGATGCGGGCCTCGCGGCCGGCGAGATCGACGAGGTCATCCTCGTCGGCGGCATGACGCGCATGCCCAAGGTGATCGAGGCGGTGAAGGGCTTCTTCGGCAAGGAGCCTGCCCGCAACGTGAACCCGGACGAGGTCGTCGCGATCGGCGCCGCGATCCAGGGCGCGGTCCTGAAGGGCGAGGTCAAGGACGTCCTCCTCCTCGACGTCACCCCGCTGTCGCTCGGCATCGAGACGCTGGGCGGCGTGTTCACGCGCCTGATCGACCGCAACACGACGATCCCGACCCGCAAGTCCCAGACCTTCTCGACCGCCGACGACAACCAGACGGCGGTGACGATCAAGGTCTTCCAGGGCGAGCGCGAGATGGCCGCGGACAACAAGCTCCTCGGCAATTTCGACCTCACGGGCATCCCGGGGGCGCCGCGCGGCGTGCCGCAGATCGAGGTGACCTTCGACATCGACGCGAACGGCATCGTCTCCGTCTCGGCGAAGGACAAGGCGACGGGCAAGGAGCAGCAGATCAAGATTCAGGCCCGCTCCGGCCTGTCGGACGCCGATATCGAGCGGATGGTGAAGGAGGCCGAGGCGAACGCCGAGGCCGACCGGCGCCGCCGTGAGCAGGTCGAGACCCGCAACGCGCTGGAAGCCGCCGTGCACTCCACCGACAAGACCCTGAAGGAGGCCGGGGACAAGCTCTCCGACGCCGACAAGGGGGAGGTCGAGGGCGCGCTGGCGAACGCCCGCTCGGTGCTGGAAGGCGGCGACGTGGACGCGATCAAGTCGGCGACCGAACGCCTGCAGACCGCGGCCATGAAGATGGGCGAGGCCCTCTACAAGGCGCAGGCCGAGGCGGCGCAGGCGGCGGGTCCGTCCGCCGGCGGCGATGCGGGCGCGGCCGGTGGCGCGAATGCCGGCCCCGGCGGTCAGGCGGGCGGGAAGGTCGTGGACGCGGAGTTCGAGGACCTGAACAAGCCCGGCGGTCCTGGATCCTCTGGCCCCAAGAAGGGCTGAGGGTAGGCACGCGCATGGAGCGCCCGGCACCGCACACGCGGCGCCGGGCGTCCCTGCCTGCCGTCCCTCGCTGAGGCGAGACACATCATGGCCAAGCGTGACTACTACGAGGTCCTCGGCGTCGCCCGCGACGCGAACGAGGACGCGCTCAAGAAGGCCTTCCGCAAGCTCGCGATGCAGTACCACCCGGACCGCAACCCGGGCGACAAGACCGCGGAAGCCCAGTTCAAGGAGATCAACGAGGCCTACGACGTCCTGAAGGACGCGGAGAAGCGGGCGGCCTATGACCGCTACGGCCACGCGGCCTTCGAAGGCGGCGGGGGCGGCGGCCCGGGCGGCAATCCCTTCGGCGGCGCCGGTTCGCCCTTCGAAGACATCTTCGAGCAGATGTTCGGCGACCTCGGCGGCCGCCGCGGGCGGGGCCAGGCTACCGGTCGCGGCGCGGACCTGCGGACGGAAGTCGTCATCTCGCTGGAAGAGGCCTTCGCCGGCACGAAGACCACGATCCGCGTGCCGACGGCCGTGTCCTGCGAGGCGTGCAGCGGCAGCGGCGCGGATGGCGGCAAGGCGAACAGCGAGACCTGCGGCACCTGCAAGGGCCAGGGGAAGGTCCGGGCCCAACAGGGCTTCTTCCTCGTGGAGCGCACCTGCCCCACCTGCTCCGGCACCGGGCGCATCGTGAAGAACCCTTGCAAGGTCTGCGCGGGCGCCGGGCGCGTGCAGCGCGACCGCAACCTGAACGTGACGATCCCCGCGGGCGTGGAGGACGGCACGCGCATCCGGCTTGCCGGCGAGGGCGAGGCTGGCATGCGCGGCGCGCCGTCCGGCGACCTCTACGTGGATGTCGGGATACGCCAGCACCCGCTCTTCATCCGCGACGGCAACAACATCTTCGTCAAGGTACCGCTGCGGATGACGCAGGCCGCCCTTGGCGGGAATGTGGACGTGCCGTCCATCGACGGCGGGCGGGCGCGCGTCACCATTCCCGCGGGCACGCAGGCCGGCGACCAGTTCCGCCTGCGCGGGAAGGGCTTCTCCGTCCTGCGCTCCGCGGTGCGGGGCGACATGTACGTCCAGGTCTCCGTCGAGACCCCGCAGAGCCTGACCGCACGCCAGCGCGAGTTGCTGGAGCAGTTCGAGGCGGAGGCCGAGAAGAACGAGAAGACCTCGCCGGAGAGCGAGGGCTTCTTCTCCAAGGTGCGCGAGTTCTGGGACGGCCTCGGGCGCTGAGGCGCCCGTGTATCGCGTGCCCGGCGAAGTGAAGCGCGATCCGGCGAGGCGATGGGCCTTGCCGGATCGCGTCTTCTTCGCCTGCGGTGCGTGCCACGTCCTGACTCATGCATTCCTCGAACGCGTCGGCACGGGGACGTGGCAGGCCCTCTGGCTGAAGCCCGCCGCCGGGTACACCGGCAACCACATCGTCGCGGCCGGCCCGGGCCTGATCTTCGACTATCACGGCCTGGCGGAGCGCGAGGCGTTCCTGCGCCACACCTGGGCGAAGGCGCGGCGCTGGTGGCCGGGATGGGACGCGACGCTCGTCCCGCTTCCGCCCGCCATCCTCGTCTCGGAAGCCCTGTCCCGCACCTATGGGGGGCTCTGGCTGCGGGAGCCCCGCCAGTTCCGGCACGACGCGCTGCCCCGCGCGCATGCTTTCCTGAACCGCTCTCCCGCCGTGGCCTCCCTCTCCGCTAGCCGCGGCTCCTCCTGATCCGTAACGTTCCGCCTCGGGAGAGACGTCACGGAGGCCGGGCGTGAGCAGCACCAGGGTGACCTACGAGCGCGGCACGACCTATGTCCGGGAGAACGAGAACCAGAACAGCGCCCGGGCCCTCGTCGGTACGATGACGGTAGGTGGCTATGCCTTCGACACCCTGGAACGGTACAGCCCGACCGGGCTGGACTACGTCCATCTTCCCGCCGGCGACCACACGCGGGCCGTCATGTACTGGTGGCGACCCGGTCCACCCGACCGCAAGAAGTTCAAGACCGACGAGGAGTACGACGCCGAGGTCAAGCGGCGCGCCAAGAACCCGGGCAAGCGCGTCATCAATCCCTGGGCCTCGGCACCCCACCAGAGCATCCTCGTCCATTACGGGGAGACGCCGAGCTGGTGGGAGGGCTGCATCGGGCCGGGCTGGCTCGCCCGGGCCGGACAACGCTGCACGCTGACGGAATCGGCCGACGCCATGGAGTTCATCTTCACCCTCTGCGGCGGGACCTGGGGCGAGAAGAACCTTTGGGACGCGAATGCGCCGCGCGTCTGCCTCCGCGTCGTCAACGCCTTCCCCGACCGGGCCAGGCTTACGGCGTACTGACGCGGAACCGGCCGCCACGGCTTGCCACCCGTAACGGGGTGACGCAGGCTCCCCCGGCAGCCTGGACCGACGAAGCGACATCGTGACCCGCCCTCTCCGCCTGCTCTGCTTCGGGTCGGGTGGCGTCGGTGGCTTCTACGGGGCCCTCCTCGCCGCCTCCGGCACGGCCGAGGTGTCCTTCGTGGCGCGGGGCCCGCACCTCGCCGCGATGCGCGAGGGCGGCCTGACGATCGAGCGCGACGGCGACCGCCCCCGATCCACCTGACGGAGCCGGTCGTCTCGGACGATCCGGCGCGGCTGCCGCAGCCGGACCTCGTCCTCCTCGGCGTAAAGCTGCCGGACACGGCGGCGGCGATAGCCGCGCTGCGTCCGGTGATGCGGCCCGGCACCGCGATTCTCTCGCTCCAGAACGGCGTGACGAAGGACGACGTGCTGCGCGTCATCTTCGGCACCGAAGCGGTGATGGGCGGCGTCACCTACGTCTCGACGCGCATCCTCCGCCCCGGCGTCATCGGCCAGACCGGCCCGTTGCAGCGCCTCGTCCTCGGCGAATACGACGGCACGCGGACCGATCGCGTCGCCGCGCTGCTCGACGCCACCGCGCGCGCCGGCGTGGCGGTGGAGCACGCGCCGGACATCCGCGTCGCCATCTGGCAGAAGTTCACCTTCCTCGTCGGCCATTCCGGCACCACGGCCGCCATGCGCCTGCCGATCGGGCCCATCCGCGAGAACCCGCGCACGCGTGCCTTCCTGCGGGACGTGATCGCGGAGGTCGTCGCCGTCGCCCGCGCGGCAGGCGTCGCGCTGCCCGACGATGCGGTGGAAGGGGCGCTCCGGCGCGCCGACACCGTCCCGCCGGGCATGACCTCCACGATGCACGAGGACCTGGAGGCCGGGCGCCGGCTGGAGCTGCCCTGGCTCTCTGGCACGGTCGTGGACCTCGGTCATCTGCACGGCGTGCCGACGCCGTACAACCGCGCGATCCGCGACATCCTGGCGGCCTATGCCGATGGTCCGCCCCGGCCGCCGTCGAAGGCCTGAGCGGCTCGCCTGGGACCGGCGAAGGACCGACTTGCACAGCCCCGATCGGCACAGCCCCGATCGACACAGGCCCGACCGGCGGATGGCTGGCGAGCGACCGGTGCCCCGCGAACCCCGGACCTGCCCGGGCGTTTGTCGGGGACAGGAGGCCGCTCATGACCACGATCGATCCCACCCCCGTTTCCGCCAACCTCGCCGTCAGCGCGGACAGCGACCGGCGTCTGATCTCCGCCCATCGCGTCCAGGGCACGGCGGTCTATGACCGGAACGACAACCGCCTCGGCACGGTCGAGGACGTGATGATCGACAAGCGCTCGGGCCAGGTCGCCTTCGCCGTCATGTCCTTCGGCGGCTTCCTTGGCCTTGGCGAACGCCACCACCCCCTGCCCTGGTCCGTCCTGACCTACGAACCGCGCCTGGGCGGCTACGTCGTCGGCCTGACGCGGGAGGAGCTTGAGGGCGCGCCGCACTACGAGCCGAGCGCGGCCGCGGACCTGTCGGACACCGAGGGCCGGCGCGTCTACGACCACTACAAGCAGCGTCCCTTCTACCTCGACGTGGCCTGAGCCGCGGCGTCGCGGCAGCGCCGCGTTCCCTTCGCCGTCGCGCGACGGCGAAGGGAACGCGACGTGCGTGGCCCGCACCTGGCGCGCGTCAGAGCTTCGTGCCGCCGCCCGCCTGTACCACCTGCCCGGTGACCCATCGCGCGGCCGGCGAGGCGAGGAAGGCCACGACCTCCGCCACGTCCTCCGGCTTGCCGATGCCGGACAGCGCCTGGATGGCCGCGACGGTGGCCGGCCCGGTCTCGCTGCGCAGCCAGGCCGACATCTCCGTGTCGATCGCGCCCGGCGCGACCGCGTTCACGGTGATGCCGCGCGGTCCGAGTTCCTGCGCGAGTTGCAGGGTCATCGTGTCCACGAAGCCCTTCGTCGCGGCGTAGGCGCTGATGCCCACGAAGTTCCGGGACGCGACGACGGAGGACAGGTTCACGACGCGGCCGCCCTCGCCCATCCGCGCCACCGCCGCGCGGGTCAGCAGGTAGGGTGCGCGGATGTTCACGGCGATGTGGCGGTCGAGCAGCGCCTGGTCCGTCTCCTCGAGCGACGCGAAGACGGCAATGCCCGCATTGTTGACGAGGATGTCGAGCGGCCGGCCCGCGAGCCAGCCGTCCAGCGCGGATATCAGGCCGTCCACCGCCGGCTGACCCTCGGCGAGATCCGCGCCGATCGCGACCGCGTCCGTGCCGCCCGCGCGAAGTTCGCCGATGACGGCCTCCGCCTCTGCCGCGCGGCTTCCGTAGCCGACCGCAACCGCCGCCCCCGCCGCCGCCAGCCGCCGCGCGATGGCGCGCCCGATGCCGCGGGAGCCGCCGGTCACAAGCGCCGTCTTGCCCTGTAGAGAATCGGTCATGGTTCGCTCCTTTGGAACTGAGGGAGCATAAGGGTGGTCAGCGCCGACAGTTCAATAATCTGGAACCGAGGGGCGTGATGGGTCCCGTGAATGGCGCGGTGCTGCCCGCTTCGTGGCCATCCGCTCCGGCTCGCGCGTGGCCGGCGCGGGTTGGCCGCCGCCGACGGCAGCATGGCCTCGGCGCGTGACGACATGCCGGAGTGCGGACGGCGCATTTGCAGCGGAAGCCGCGCGGTCCTATTCACGACGCGTCCTGACCGCAGCACGCATGACCGACTCACCGCCCCGCCCGAACGAGACCCAGCGCTACGATTTCGCTGCCGCCGAGCCGCGCTGGCAGGCGGAGTGGGATCGGCGCGCGCTCTTCTCCGTGCCCGACGTGCCGCCGGAGGGGTCGCGGCCCTACTACGTGCTGGAGATGTTCCCCTACCCGTCGGGGAAGATCCACATGGGGCACGTGCGCAACTACACGCTGGGCGACGTGCTGGCCCGCTACAAGCGCGCCCGCGGCCACCTGGTGATGCACCCGATGGGCTGGGACGCCTTCGGCCTCCCCGCCGAGAATGCGGCGCGGGAGCGCGGCATCCACCCGGGGAAGTGGACCTACGACAACATCGCGAACATGCGCGCCGAGCTGAAGCGCATGGGGCTGGCGCTCGACTGGTCCCGGGAATTCGCGACCTGCGACCCCGAATACTATGGCCAGCAGCAGGCGCTGTTCCTCGACATGCTGGAGGCCGGCCTCGTCGAGCGGAAGGAGTCCTGGGTGAACTGGGACCCCGTGGACGGCACGGTCCTGGCGAACGAGCAGGTGATCGATGGCCGCGGCTGGCGCTCCGGCGCCCCGGTCGAGAAGCGCCTGCTGTCGCAGTGGTTCTTCTCGATCACGAAGTACGCGCAGGACTTGCTGGACGCGCTCGGCACGCTGGACCGCTGGCCGGAGCGCGTGAGGACGATGCAGGCCAACTGGATCGGCCGCAGCGAGGGCGCGCGCGTCCGCTTCGCGCTGACGGAAGCCGTGGACGGCGCGCGGGAGGTGGAGGTCTTCACCACCCGCCCCGACACGCTCTACGGCATGTCCTTCCTCGCCGTCGCGGCGGAACACCCGATCGCGCAGGCCGCCGCGGCGCGCGACCCGGGGGCCGCCGCCTTCATCGCTGAATGCCGCGCGATGGGGACGAGCGAGGCCGCGATCGAGCAGGCGGAGAAGCGGGGCTACGACACCGGCTTCCGCGTCGCCCATCCCTTCATCGAAGGCGCGACCTTCCCCGTCTGGATCGCGAACTTCGTGCTGATGGAATACGGCACCGGCGCGATCTTCGGCTGCCCGGCGCATGACCAGCGCGACCTGGATTTCGCGCGGAAGTACGACCTGACCGTCACGCCCGTTGTCCTGCCGCGCGGCACCGATCCCGCGGCTTTCGCCGTGGCGGACGAGGCCTTCACGGATGACGGAACGATCTTCAACTCCGGCTTCCTCGACGGCCTTGATGTATCCACCGCCAAACGCCGGGTGATCGAGGCGCTGGAGGCCAAGGGCATGGGCACCGGCGTCGTGAACTGGCGGCTCCGCGACTGGGGCGTCTCGCGCCAGCGCTACTGGGGCTGCCCGATCCCTGTGATCCACTGCGAAGCCTGCGGCGTCGTCCCCGCACCGCGCGACTCCCTGCCGATCCGGCTGCCGGAGGACGTGGACTTCTCGCGCCCCGGCAATCCGCTGGACCACCACCCGACCTGGAAGCACGTGGCCTGCCCGTCCTGCGGCGCCGCCGCGCGGCGCGAGACGGACACCTGCGACACCTTCGTGGACAGTTCCTGGTACTTCGCCCGCTTCTGCTCCCCGCGCGCGGCCGATCCGGTGACGCGCGCGGCGGCCGATGGCTGGCTGCCGGTGGACCAGTATATCGGCGGGATCGAGCACGCGATCCTGCACCTGCTCTATTCCCGCTTCTTCACCCGCGCGATGTCGGCGACCGGCCACCTGCAACTGGCCGAACCCTTCGCCGGCCTGTTCACGCAGGGCATGGTCCAGCACGAATCCTACAAGGGCATGGATGGCCGCTGGCTGTATCCCGAGGAAGTGGAAAGGCGCCCCGATGGCGTGGCCGTCGTCCGCGGCACGAACGAGCCGGTGACGGTCGGCCGTGTCGAGGCGATGTCGAAGTCCAAGCGCAATACCGTGGACCCCGGCGCCATCATCGGCCGCTACGGCGCGGACACCGCGCGCTGGTTCATCCTTTCCGACAACCCGCCGGAGCGGGACATGGAATGGTCGGAATCCGGCGTCGCCGGCGCGCACCGCTTCGTCCAGCGGGTATGGCGCATCGTGGGGGGAGGCGCTGGGCGACGGCTCCGGCGACCGCGCCGTCCGCTCCGCCGCGCACCGCGCCATCGCAGCCGTCACGACGGCGCTGGAGACCTTCGCCTTCAACGTCGCCGTCGCGCGGCTGCGTGAGCTCGCGAACAGCATCGAGGACGCACGCACCGCCTCCGCCGCCGCCCGGCGGGAGGCCTGCGGGATCCTCGTGCGCCTGATCGCACCGATGATGCCGCACCTGGCGGAGGAGTTGTGGTCCCGCCTGGAGCCGTCCGACGGCAGGCTGGTGGCCGAACTGCCCTGGCCCGAGGCCGATCCGGCGCTCCTCGCCGCGGAGACGGTGACGATCGCCGTGCAGGTCCTCGGCAAGCTGCGCGGCACCGTCACGGTCGCGGCCGACGCGGACGAGGCCACGGTGCTGGCGGCGGCCGAAGCGGAGGAGAACGTGGGGCGCGCGATCGGTGGCAAGCCCATCCGCAAGCGCATCTACGTCCCCGGGCGCGTGGTGAACTTCGTTGTCTGACCGTTTGCCGCGCCGCGCCGCGTTGGGGGGCTCCTGGCCCTGTCCGGCTGCGGCTTCCGCCCGCTCTACGCGCCGGAGAACGACGTCCCGGCCGCCGCCGAACTCGCGGCCATCCGGATCGCGCCCATCCCCGAGCGTCGCGGCCAGCTCCTCCGGCAGGAGCTGGAGCGGCGCTTCCAGGCTCGCGCCGGCGCGGCCGAGGCACGCTACGTCCTGACCGTCTCCATCCTGCCGGCCGCGGACCTCCAGGGCTTCCGGCGGGATGGCAGCCCCTCCCGCGTCCGCTCCACCTACACGGTGCCCTTCACGCTCAGCACGATGGCCGTGCCGCCGGTGCCCGTCGCCACGGGCAGCGTGACGGCCTTCGACGCCTACAACATCCCGGACCAGCAGTTCTTCGCGGCCGTCCAGTCCGCCTCCGCGGCCGATCGTCGCCTGGTGGAGCAGATCGCGCGGGACCTGACGGAGCGCCTGACCCTTGCCCTGCAGGCGCGGGGCTGACCATGCGTCGGCGGCAGCCCGGCGGGACGGGGCCAGCTGCGCCGAGCCGGGCCCCGGCCCGCTGAGCCCATGGCCCGCCTCGACGCGAAGCGCCTCCCGGCCTTCCTGAAGGCCCCGGGTCCCGTGCGCGCCGTCCTCCTCTTCGGGGAGGATGCGGGCTTGGCGCGGGAACGCGCCGACGCCCTGCAGGCTGCCGTGGTGCCGGAGGCCGATCCGTTCCGGCTCGCCGACCTGCCGCGGGAGGCGGTTGTCCAGCGCGGGGTCCTGGCCGGGGAGGCAGCGGCGCTCGCGCTCACAGGCGGGCGGCGCATCGTGCGCGTGCGGGACGCGACGGATGCCGTCACGGCACCGTTGCAGGAGGCCCTGGACGGGCCGGGCGAGGCGCTCATCCTCCTCGAAGCCGCCGACCTCACCAAACGCTCCAAGCTCCGGGTGATGGTGGAGGGGCACAAGGACGCGGTCGCCATCCCCTGCTACCGCGAGCGTGGGGCCGACCTCGTCGCCACCATCGCCGCCCTGCTGAAGGAGGGGGGCGTCACGGCCGAACCTGCCGCCGTGTCCTGGCTTTCCACGCGGCTCGGCGAGGATCGCGGGGCCATGCGCCGGGAGATGGAGAAGCTGATCCTCTACGCCGGTCCCGGCGGCCGGCTGGCCGAGGAGGATGTGCTGGCCTGCATCGGCGACGGCAGCGCACTGGAACTGGACGAGGCGATCTACGCCGCGACCGCCGGCGACATCGCCACGGCCGACCGCGCGCTGGAGGTTGCGATGGCGGAGGGCGCGCACCCCGTGCAGGTCCTCCGGGCCCTGCTCCGGCACGTCCAGCGCCTGCACCTGGCCTCCATCGCGGGCACGGGCGCGTTGCAGCCGCCGGTCTTCTTCCGCTGGAAGGGCGTCTTTGACCGGGCGCTGCGCCTGTGGCGGGCGGACGCGCTGGCCACCGTCATGGAGCGCCTGCTGGAAGCCGAGAAGGCCGTGAAGTCCGGCGGCACCGGGCGTCCCATCCCGGACGGTGCCATCGCCCGCAACGCCGTGCTGACCATCGCCCGTCAGTCCGCCGCCTTGTCGCGCCGCGGGTAGCAGGAACGCGGGCTGGGGGAGGTCCTGGCCCCGTGTGCCGGCGCCCGCGAGGTGGCCTGGGGCCTGCGGATCGCCATCCTTCCACGCGGGCCCAAGGCATTCACACACGCCGACGTGAATTCAACCGGGGCGTGAGCGGTCGATAGCGTCGTGGCGCCCTGCCCAACCCGGACAGGGCGCCTTCGACCGGAGGACCCGATGTCCCGACGCACCCTCTTCGGCCTGACCGGGGCGGCTCTGTCCTAGCCCGTCTTCGCCGCGGGATGGCCGGAAAGGCCGGTTACCCTCGTCATTCCCTTCGGTGCCGGGGCGGCGCCGGACGTGATCGGGCGGCTGCTGGCCGAGCGGCTGGCGGTGCTCTGGGGACAGCCGGTCGTCGTGCAGAACGTGCCGGGCGCCGCGGCCACGCTCGGTGTGGACCGCGTGGCGCGCGCGGTGCCGGACGGGCATGTAATTGGGCTGACGGGGGACGGCGCGATGGTCGTCCGGGTCAGCATGGACCCGCCGCCGCCCTACGATCCGATGCGCGACCTCGCGCCGATCAGCCTGCTGGTCCGCACCCGCAACCTGCTGGTTGTCCATCCATCGGTACCCGCGACGAACCTGGCGGAATTGGTCGCGCTGGCGAAGGCGCGGCCGGGACAATTGAGCTACGCGCATCCGGGCATCGGGTTCTCCTCCCACCTTGGCATGGAGATGCTGAAGCAGGCGGCAGGCCTGGACATCGTCGCCGTGCCCTACGCGAACGAGGGGACGATGTTCGCCGACCTGCTCGCCGGACGCGTGCAGGTCATGATGGGAAGCGGCGCGGGGACCGTTCCGCGGGTGCGGAGCGGAGAGGTGCGGGCCATCGCCGCCACCTCCGCCGAACGCCTTCCGTCCTTGCCGGACATCCCGACGATCGCGGAGTCCGGCTTTCCCGGCTTCGAGGCCGTGGCCTGGTTCGGCCTGATCGCGCCGGGCCGCACGCCGCCGGATATCGTCAGGCGGATCGGGGAGGACGTCGCGGCCGTGCTGGCCGAACCCGCCACCAGGACCCGGCTGGAGGATCTGGGGCTCGTCGTCGTGGGCAGCACGCCGGCCGCCTTCGCAGCGTCCATCCCGGTCGAGATCGGCCGGATGGCGGAGGTGCTGCGGCCGCTCGGCCTGCTGCGCGGCCGCTGACGCGACGGAGCGTCAGGCCGTATCGACCGCGAGGTCGGTGGCCCACCAGTCATGCACCGGCATCTGGAGCGGGCGGAGGAGCCGTTCCTGGAAGCGGGTGGGAAGGCGCAGGCCGGCCACCCTGCGATGTTCCCACGCATCCACCTCGGCCACGGCGCCGCGGGTGGATTCGAGGCCATCCAGCGAGAAGCGGACGCGCCGCATCAGACCGTCGGATCGGCCGAGGTAGAGGAGCAGCCGCTCCGACGGGGAGAGGCCGAGGCCCGGCGTGATGCGGACGCGGAGGGTGTCGCAGGCCTGGGGCTGGCCACCGACGGTGATATCCTCGGCGCCCGTCCGTTCCGCGACCACGGACCGGGCCGTGCGCCACGGTCCAGCGAGCAGGAGGGGGCCGAGGAGGAAGAGGGCATAGCCGTCGGCGACGAGGGCGGCGGCCGCGCGGCGTTCGGCGTCGGTCGCCTCGCGGCCGTCGAAGCGGACGCTCACGCTTCCTGGCGGGGACGGGGTCCAGTGCCGCTCGACGTCCTTCCGACCTTCGGGACCGCGGTAGGATTGGGTGACGAGGCCTTCCGTGGGGGCGATCCGCTCCTCCGACGCGCCGCGGTGGCCGAGGTCCACGAGAGCGGGTTGCAGGCGGTCGATGAGCGGCGCCCAGGTCCCGTCGTAGGAGACACGGACCGCACGGACGGCGTGGAAGTCGCCCATCCCATGCGCCGCTGCAGCGCGGGCGAGCAGGTCACGGCCGTCCCCGGTTTCCGCCGCCGGCCCGTCCGGCAAGGGCCCGGCGCAGCCGGCCAGCGTGGCCGCGAGGAGCGAACGGCGCGGGAACACGGGGTGGCCCGTCAGCCCCGCAACAGCCGGATGACTCCGTCCAGCTGGTCGAGGTCGCGGTAGGCGATCGTAACCTTCCCCGCCCGTCCCCGGTGCTCGATGGCGATGCGGAGACCCAGGTGTTCGGAGAGTTCCTTCGCGAGGGCCCGCGTCTCCGGGTCCTGGGCCCGGCGCTCGCGAGCAGCGCCGGCGCTGGCGGCCAGGGCCTCGGTCTGGCGGACGTTGAGCCCGCGGGTGACGACGAGGTCGGCGAGGCGGACCGGGTCCTCGGCCGTCAGCAGGGCGCGGGCATGGCCGGCGGTGAGGGAACCGCGACCCAGCATGTCCCGCACTTTCGGCGGAAGGTTCAGCAGGCGCAGCGTGTTCGCGACGTGGGAGCGGGATTTGCCTACTGCGTCGCCGAGGCCTTCTGCCTTCAGGCCGAACTCCTCCATCAGGCGCCGGTAGCCCTCGGCTTCCTCCAGGGCGTTCAGGTCCTCGCGCTGGAGGTTCTCGACAAGGCCGGCTGCCATGGCAGCGCGGTCGTCGAGGTCCCGCACGACGACCGGGACTTCATGCAAGCGGGCCATCTGGGCCGCGCGCCAGCGGCGCTCTCCCCCGACGATCTCGTAGGTCCCGCCCGCGCCAGGGCTGGGGCGGACGAGGATGGGCTGGAGGATGCCGTGCTCCCGGATGGAATCCGCCAGTTCGCGGAGGCTGTCTGGGTCCATGGGCCCGCGGGCCTGGTAGGGTCCGGGCTGCAGGGCTTCGATCGGAAGCACCTGTGGCGCGGCGGCGCTGGTCTCGGCGGGACCGTCGCCGAGGAGGGCGGAGAGGCCCATGCCGAGGCCGCGTGGTTTCTTGCTCATGCGGCTGTCGCCTTGGCGCGCGCGCGGTCCCGCCGGAGCAGTTCCGCCGCGAGTTGGATATAGGCCTGCGCCCCCGGCGACTTCACGTCGTAGAGCAGCACGGGCAGGCCGTGGGAGGGCGCCTCGGACACGCGGACGCTCCGAGGCACCACCGTCTCGAAGACGCGATCCTTGAAGAAGGCACGGACGTCGCGCGCGACCATCTCGGACAGGTTGTTCCGGCGGTCAAACATCGTCAGCACGATGCCGTCGAGGGAAAGGTCCGGGTTCAGGGCGCGGCGCACCCGGTCCACCGTGCGCGTCATCTGGGAGATGCCCTCGAGCGCGAAGAACTCGGTCTGGAGGGGCACGAGGACGGACTGGGCAGCGACGAGGGCGTTGAGGGTCAGCAGGCCGAGCGAGGGCGGGCAGTCCATCAGGACGTAGTCGTAGCGGGCGACGACCTCCGGTTCCTTCGTCAGTGCGTCCTTCAGCCGACGTTCGCGATCCGCCATGTCCACCAGCTCGATTTCGGCGCCGGCCAGGTTGTTGTCGGCCGTCAGCACGTCGAGCCCCGGGACCTTCGTGGGCACGAGCAGCGTGCTGAGGGGGCGACCTTCGACGAGCATGGCGTACGATCCGGCGCCCCGATCGGCGCGCGGCAGGCCAAGGCCTGTCGAGGCATTGCCCTGAGGGTCGAGGTCCAGGAGCAGCACGCGCTTCGTGGTCGCGAGGGCGGTCGCGAGGTTGATGGCGGTCGTCGTCTTGCCGACGCCGCCCTTCTGATTGGCAACGGCGATGCGGCGGGACGGCTTCTTGGGGGGGCGTTCAGGGCCCGGCACGTCGGATTCCGGAGAGGCGAAGGAGGGTGGCGTCCGGATCGGTCCGGCTCGCGAAACGCTCCACCTGCATTGTCCAGTCCGGGGCGGCGGCGGTCAATTCAGCCTCGGCCGTTCGCCCCTTGGGAAGAATGGCGACTCCGTCGGGGGCGAGGAGGCGGGCGGCATACGCCAGGAGATCCGGCAAGGGAGCCAGGGCGCGCGCCGTCACGACGGCGACCGGCGGCAGCGCGACGGTTTCGATCCGCTCTGCATGCACCCAGACCTGCCGGAGGCTGAGTTCTGCGGCCGCGCTCGTCAGGAAGGCCGCCTTGCGCCGGTCCGATTCCACGAGGTGCCAAGGGCGTTCCGGCTGCGCGATGGCCAGGACGAGACCCGGGAAACCGCCGCCCGTGCCTAGGTCGGCAGCCGGCAGATTGCCCGGAGGTAGGAGGCCGAGGATCTGCAGGCTGTCCACCACGTGACGCTGGCGAATCGCGGGACCATCCCTCTCGGCCGCAAGATTGATCCGGCTGTTCCAGCGCAGGAACAGCGACAGGAAGGCCTCGAGCCGCACGTCCGTTTCACGTGAAACAACCGGATCCGGGCAGGGCGTCCGTCCACCGACGGTGCTGCGCTGGCTGGGACGCTTCACTCCGCAGCGACCGGGCGCGTGCGCCGGAGATGGCCGGCGAGGGCCACCAGGGCCGCGGGCGTCACACCAGGGACACGGCCGGCCGCCCCTAGCGTTGCGGGTCGTGCTGACCCCAGACGCTGACGCATTTCCAAGGACAAGCCTCCTACGACGGAGAAGTCGAGATCAGGTGGAACCCGCAGGCGCTCCTCCCGATCCAGCGCGGCGAATTCGGCGGCCTGACGCAGGAGATACGGCGCATAGAGCGCCTCGGCCCTCAGCTGGTCCCGCACGGCCGGTTGCAGGCCGCGAAGCCAGGGAAAGGCGGCGTCGAGGAGGGAATCGGTGGCGGCGGGAAGCGCCATGACCTCGAGCAGGCTGCGGGGTACCCCGTCCTGGTTCACGGCCAGTCCGGCAGCGGCCAGGCTGGCGGGCGTCGAGACCGTCGCCCGGGCCCGGGCGATCGCGTCGGCCACCGAGGCAGCGAAGGCGCGATGTGCGGCGGCCCGAGCCGGGCCGACGACACCCCATCGGATGCCGGTCTTCGTCAGGCGGAGCCCGGCATTGTCGGCCCGCAACCGCAGGCGGTGCTCCGCCCGCGCCGTCAGCATGCGGTAGGGTTCGGTCACCCCCTGGTTGACGAGGTCGTCCACGAGGACGCCCGTATAGGCCTCCGTCCGGGTGAGCACCCGCGGCTCGTCGCCGCCGGCCGCGCGATGGGCCGCGTTGATGCCGGCGACCAGACCTTGGGCGGCGGCTTCCTCGTAGCCCGTCGTGCCGTTGACCTGGCCCGCGAGGAACAGCCCCCGCACCGTCTTCACCTCGAGGCTCGGCCAGAGCGCGCGGGGATCGAGGTGATCGTATTCGATCGCGTAGCCGTGGCGCAGGATCACGGCCCGTTCCAGGCCGCGGATGCTCGCGACCACCGCGTCCTGAACCTCCCTCGGCAGGCTGGTGGAGATGCCGTTCGGGTAGACGGTCGGGTCGTCCAGGCCCTCGGGTTCGAGGAACACCTGATGACGCTCCCGTTCGGCGAAGCGGACGACCTTGTCCTCGATGGAGGGGCAGTAGCGCGGGCCGCGTCCCGCAATCTGCCCGCTTTGGACCGGCGCGCGGTCGAGATTGGCGCGGATGATGGCGTGCGTGGCGGGGCTGGTCGCCGTGATTCCGCAGGTCACCTGGGGGTTCGGCAGGATGGTGGTCAGGGTGGAGAGCGGCTCGGGTGGGTCGTCGCCGGGCTGGGCCTCCACGCCGTGCCAATCCACCGTCCGACCGTCGATACGGGGAGGCGTTCCTGTCTTGAGGCGGGCGACCGGAAGGCCCAGCGCCTCGAGGCAGCGGGCCAAGCCGAGCGACGCCGGATCGCCGTGCCGCCCGGCTGGCCAGCGCTCCGGCCCGAGATGGATTTCTCCGCGGAGGAAGGTGCCGGCCGTCACGACGACGGCAGCGCAGCGGATGGTCCGGCCGTCGGACAGCCCGACGCCTTCGACGCCCTGCCCCTGGCCGAGAAGGAGCGTCTCGGCCGCACCTTCAGAGACGTGCAGCCCCGGGGTCTCGCGCAGCAGGTCCTGCACGGCCTGGCGGTAGAGGGACCTGTCTGCCTGAACCCGCGGGCCACGGACGGCCGGCCCCTTGCTGCGGTTCAGGACCTTGAAATGAATGCCCGCCAGGTCGGCGGCGCGACCCATCAAGCCGTCCAGCGCATCCACCTCGCGTACGAGGTGTCCCTTGCCCACGCCGCCGATGGCGGGGTTGCAGGACATCTCGCCGACCCGGTCCCAACGATGGGTCAGCAGGAGCGTGCGCGCGCCGCAGCGCGCCGCGGCCGCAGCCGCTTCGGTGCCCGCGTGCCCTCCCCCGATCACGACGACGTCGAACGCGGCAGTCATGCGCACGCTATAGCGGAGGCCCCGCCGGGCGTGCAGGTCACTTGCCGACGCAGAAATCGGCGAAGAGTCGGTCCAGCACATCCTCCGCACCGACACGGCCGGTGAGGCGGCCCAGGGCATCGAGGGCGGCGCGGAGCGCCTCCGCCCGTAGCTCCGGCAGGGGAGCGATGGATGCTTCGTCCAGCCAATCCGCCGTGTCGCGCAACGCCGCCCGGTGCCGGGGCCGGGTCAGCAGGGCGGCGCCGGCACTGGGCGTCAAGGCCTGGGCCTCGGCTTCGATGCGGTCGCGTAGCTCGCGCAGGCCCTGGCCCGTCCGGACGGAAACGGGAAGCGCGCGCCAGGCGGATGGCGGGGGGGCCAGGTCGGCCTTTCCGCCAACGACGATGCAGTGCCGGCGGGCGATCAGCGCAAGCGTCGCATCGTCCGCGGGCGCATCGCAGGCCAGCACGGCGACGACGATGTCGGCAGCCTCACCACGGTCCAGGGCGCGGCGGATGCCTTCGCGCTCGATCTCCTCGACCGTCTCTCGCAGGCCGGCGGTGTCTGCGAGGGTGATCGGGAGGCCGGCCAGGACGATCCGTGCCTCGACGACGTCCCGGGTGGTTCCCGGCTGGGCGGAGACGATCGCCGCCTCCCGGCCCGCGAGGGCATTGATGAGCGATGACTTGCCGGCATTGGGCGCCCCGAGGATGGCGATATCCAGCCCTGTCCGGATCCGTTCGCCCCCCTGGTCTGCCGCTAGCTGCGTGCGGATTTCGGCAGCGAGGGATGCGGCGCCTCCGGAGTCCTCGGAAGCCTCGGGCGTGCCGTCCTCCGCAAATTCGATCGCGGCCTCGGCCCGCGCCAGCAATCCAGTAAGGCGGGTCGCCCAGGCATCACACTGCCGGGCCAGTGCTCCGCCGAGGTTGCGAAGGGCCTGACGCGCCTGCGCCGCGGTTTCCGCATCGATAAGGTCGACGACGCTCTCCGCTGCGGTCAGGTCCATGCGGCCGTTCAGGACGGCCTGACGCGTGAACTCTCCCGGTTCCGCCGGACGTGCACCGAGGTCGGCGAGCCGGTCCAGCACCGCGCCGACGACCGCCGTCCCACCGTGCAGATGGAATTCGGCGACGTCTTCGCCGGTGTAGGAGTGCGGGCCGGGGAACCAGAGGATAAGGGCTTCGTCCAGGATGTCCCCGTCAGCGCCTCGCAGCCGGCGCAGGCTTGCCACGCGGGGCGAGGGCAGGCGGCCCGCGACGGATGTCAGGATGCTCCGCGACCCAGGCCCGGAGATCCTGACGACGGCGAGCGCCCCGCGGCCCGATGGGGTAGCCAGCGCGACGATCGTATCCAAGGTCAGGCCTTGCCGGGCGGGACGTCCTTCTCCGTGAGCATCAGCCGGGTGACGCGGCCCCCGTCCCGCACATGGATGGCGAGGATCTCGTCCACGTCCTGCCGCGTTTCGGCCCGATACCAGACGCCTTCCGGGTAGACGACGAAGGTCGGACCGAACTCACACCGGTCCAGGCACCCAGCCGAGTTCACCCGAACGCCGGGCAGCCCCATCTCCTTCGCCCGTGCCTTCATGTAGTCGCGCAAGCCCTCGGCCCCCCGTGCTGCGCAGGAGCCGCGTCGGTGGCCGTCCGGTCGGCGGTTGGTGCAGGCGAAGAGGTGGACGCGGAAGTAGGGTGCCGGATCGGCCGTTGTTTCACGTGAAACGGCGACATCGTGGGACACGGGCAGGGGCATCCAAAGGGAGGGGTTGGCCGCCGAGGCGCCACCCATGTGCCCCATCCCTCACGCTTCATCCAGGGGCGACCCGCGGAAGACGCGGTGCTTGACGCCGGGCCGTCCCGGGGTGAGGAATCGGGCGCCCCGCATGCCCCAGCTCCCCCTCCTCTCACCGCTTGGCATGCTTACCCTCTCCGAAGAGGATGGAGCGATCGTCGCGCTCGACTGGGGACGTGGCCGCGATCGGGATGAAACGCCTCTCCTGCGTCGGGCAGCCGACCAGCTGCAGGACTATTTCGACGGGTTGCGGACGGCGTTCGACCTGCCCTTGGCACCGCACGGATCAGCTTTCCGCCTTCGCGTCTGGACCGCGCTTCGTGCCATCCCCCCCGGCGAGACCCGGACCTATGGTGACCTGGCGCGTGAACTCGGGACCGCATCGCGGGCCATCGGTGGCGCGAACGGGGCCAATCCGATCCCGATCATCATTCCCTGCCACCGCGTCGTAGCCTCGGGCGGCGCCCTCGGCGGCTATTCCGGCGGGGACGGGGTTTCGACCAAGCGCTGGCTCCTTGACCTGGAACGGCGGACCCGCCCGGGGTTGCCGGATCTTCTGGCGCCGGCTTCGCCCTGCCGCGACCTGCGGCCTACGAGCTGAACCAACCTCTCGCCGAGAAAGCCCGCCATGATGCGCGCCATCCGCCTGCACGAGACCGGTGGTCCCGAGAAACTCGTCTGGGAGGAGGTCCCGATTCCCTCGCCCAAGCCGGGCGAGGCGCTGGTGCGCCACGAGGCGGTCGGCCTGAACTTCATCGACATCTACTTCCGCACGGGGCTGTACAAGGCGCCGCAGATGCCGGCGACGCTCGGGATGGAAGCCGCCGGCGTCGTGGAGGCCGTGGGCAACGGCGTGACCGATCTGCAGGTGGGTGACCGCGTGGCCTACGCCATGGGGCCGATCGGTGCCTATGCGGAGGCCCGGGCGATCCGGGCGGACCTTCTCGTCAAGTTGCCGGACGACGTCCCTTCGCAGACCGCTGCGGCGATGATGCTGCAAGGGCTGACGGCGCAGTACCTCCTCCGCCGCACCTATGTCGTGAAGCCGGGCGAGACAATCCTGGTCCATGCCGCGGCGGGCGGCGTCGGGTTGATCCTGGTCCAATGGGCGAAGGCACTCGGCGCCACGGTGATCGGGACGGTCAGCACGGAGGAGAAGGCCGCGCTGGCCCGCAGCCACGGGGCGGACCACGTGATCCTGGCATCCGAGGACCTCGCCACCCGGGTCGGCGAGATCACGCGGGGGAGCCGGCTCCCCGTGGTCTATGACAGCGTGGGGCGCGACACCTGGACCGCCTCGCTCGACTGCCTCGCGCCGCTTGGCCTCATGGTATCCTACGGCAACGCGTCGGGCCCCGTGACCGGCGTGGATCTGGGGGTGCTCTCCGCGAAGGGCAGCCTCTACGTGACGAGGCCGACGCTCGCCACCTACGCGGCGAAGCGGGCCGATCTGGTCGCCATGGCCGACGACCTGTTCGACGTCGTCCGATCCGGGAAGGTCCGGATCAACGTCAACCAGACCTATGCCTTGCAGGACGCAGCGGAAGCGCATCGTGCCCTTGAGGGAAGAAAAACGACGGGCAGTACGGTGCTCCTGCCATAACTGTTCCCGAAATCAGGGCGGCTACCGTTCTTTTCATGGTCCGGAAATTTTCCTGTCAGTACCGGACGAGGTAGCGGTAACGATAGACTTCCGTCATCCCAGATCCGGCATAGAGGGTGAGTGCCGGCGCGTTGCTCGGGGCAACCTGCAGCCAGCACCGCGTTGCGCCGCGTGCCATGCCCCATCCCGCCAGAGCACCCAGGACGGCACGGCCCAGGCCGGTGCGACGCGCGGCCGGGGCCGTCGCGACGTCGAAGATCCCCAGCAGGCCGTCATCGGCTACGGCATGCCCGACCGCGGCGGGCTGGCCATCCCGCCGCAGTACCAGCCAAGCTGCCGGCCGCGAGAGCAGCGGCACCGCCTCCACCTTCTCCTGCCGGCGGGCCTGCGTCTGGTGCTCTGCGGTGGCGAGGACGGAGAGCCAGTCATGCGTTGGGGCATCCGCCCATTCGGCGTCTTCCGGCTCGATCGGCGGAAGGGTGCCCGCCAGGATCACCGCCCCCTCCACCTCCCGATAGCCCCGGGCCTGCAGCAGTTCCACCAAGCCGGGCGGGTCCAACGGCGTGCTGCGGAAGCGCGCCGGCAGGCCGAGGTGGGTGTAGTGCGCCTCAATCCGCGCCACCCGTGCCTCCAGGCCGGGATCGGACGCGGGATCGAGCGAACAGGCCGCGTTGCCGCGCCCGGTGCCGCCGCGGAAGGCGCGGACGACGAACGGCCCGTCCCAGGCGACCCGGGGCGCCGGGACGGCGTTCAGCGCAGCACGCTCCAGCCTGGCGATGCCGTCGGTCGGTCCAAAGGCTGGGGCGCCGCCGTACATGCCGCCATTCTCGCCGGGGCGGCAGGGCCGTCCACCCCGGCCCCGTGGAGGTCGGCGCCCTTTGGAGGTTTTCGGCCGCCCGGAGGTCAGACGCCCCGGAGGTTAGGCCGCCCGGAGGCCCAGGCGGCGCACGAGGTCGCTCTCCCGCTCGAACAACGTCCGCAGGAACGTGCCGTAGGCCGCGGAGTCCATGTAGTCCGGCGTCATGTCGAACCGCTCGAGCGCCGCGAGGTGCGTCGGGTCCTGCACCGCTGCAGCCAGCGCCTCCTGCAGCGACCGGGTGGCCGCCGGATCCATCCCCGCCGGTCCGACGATCCCGTAGGGCGAGGTGATGACCATGTCGCGGTAGCCCAGCTCCAGCAGCGTCGGCGCCTGCGGCCAGCGCCGCAACCGCTCCCGCGTCCAGACGTGCAGCCACTTGGCCTGCCCGCCGTCCACAAGTGTGCCGAGCCCCGACCCGCCGGCCATCATGTCGAGATGCCCGCCGAGGATCGCCTGCGCCCCGTCCGCGTCGCCGCGGTAGGAGACGTGGTTGAACTCGACGCCTTCGCGCGAGGCGAGTTCGGCGAAGGCCACGTGCGGCGTCCCGTTGGCGCCGGTGTTCCCGGCCGAAACCGATCCAGGCTCGCGCTTCGACTGCGCGATCACGTCGGCCCAGCCGTTCGGGAAGCGGTCCGCCCGGCAGATCGCGCCGAAGGTATAGCCGGTGACGTGGACCACCGGGGTGAAGTCCTTCAGCACGTCGTAGGTCGTGCGCTGCAGGATCTGGATCCGCACGGCCGATGCCGGCAGCTGCGTGAGCGTGTAGCCATCCGGCCGCGCCCGCGCCACGGCCTGCGCGCCGAGGATGTTCCCGGCCCCCGGCATGTTCTGGACGATGACGGGCTGCGGCAGCCGTCTCGAGGCCGCTTCGGCGAGCGCGCGCATCGTGACGTCCGTCGTCCCGCCGGCCGGGAAGGGCACGATCAGCGAGATCGGCCGGCTCGGGAAGGTACCCTGTGCCAACGCCGCCGCGGGAAGGATGGCCGGGGCGGCCAGCGCGGCGCCGAGGGCGCGCCGGGACAGGCCGGTCCGGGCAGACGGGGCGCGCGCAAGACGGCGGTGATCCTCGGACATGGCTGCCTCCCTCGGGCACTTCGGACGCCCTTTGCGAATCAGGATGGACCGCCCCCCGGCGGGTTAGCAACCGGCCGCCCCCCACCGGTGCCCCGCCGGTCCGACCGCGCGGGTCCAGCGCGCCGTCCGGGCACGACCGCCGGCGCACGGCAGGCCGCTTTCCCGCGGGACGCCGAGGAAGTTGGAAACGGGGCCGCAACCGGTCGAACCCGCGTGACGTTCTATCGCCATCGTCCCAGTAACGAGAGGAACGCACCATGATGACCCGTTTTGCCCTGGCGGCTGCCGCCACCCTGATTTCCGGCGCCACCTTCGCGCAGGGCCTGACCAGCACCGCCCCGACCCCCTCCGCCCCCTCGGGCGTGACGCGGAACGAGGGTGCGGGCTCGACCGGCATGGCGGCCTCCCCGGGCGTGCCGGTCGGCAGCCTCGGCGGCGCCCCGAACTCGCCGACCTCCCAGTCCGGCGTGCCGCAGGGCACGATCAACCAGAACGAGAGCAGCTCCGCGGGCAGCAGCTCCGGCCAGGGTGGCGGCGCGGCCCGCTGACGCGGCCAGGGCAGGCTTCCGCACCGGGACACCGGTGATGGGCTAGGCCGGCTCGCCGAACGGCACGGGCCGGGCACGTGACCGACGACCCTCGGACGCAGCGCCCGGACCCGACGCAAAGAGGGCCTGCCCCGGCGACGGGGCAGGCCCTTTCCGCATCCGCACCCAGGCCCGCCGCGATGCGGCGGGCGGGCGACGACTTAGGTGTTCATGGCGTCGAAGAAGTCCTGGTTGTTCTTCGAGTACTTCAGCTTCTCCAGCAGGAACTCCATCGCGTCCTGCGTACCCATCGGGTTCAGGATGCGGCGCAGAACCCACATCTTCGACAGGGCCGAGCGGTCCACAAGCAGCTCCTCCTTGCGGGTGCCGCTCTTCGTGATGTCGATCGCCGGGAAGGTCCGCTTGTCTGAGAGCTTGCGGTCCAGGACGATCTCCGAGTTACCGGTGCCCTTGAACTCCTCGAAGATCACCTCGTCCATGCGCGATCCGGTGTCGATCAGCGCGGTCGCGATGATCGTCAGCGACCCGCCTTCCTCGATGTTGCGCGCGGCGCCGAAGAAGCGCTTGGGGCGCTGCAGCGCGTTCGCGTCCACGCCGCCCGTCAGCACCTTGCCGGAGGACGGCACGACGGAGTTGTAGGCACGGCCGAGGCGGGTGATGGAGTCGAGCAGGATCACGACGTCCCGCTTGTGCTCGACCAGGCGCTTCGCTTTCTCCAGCACCATTTCCGTCACCTGCACGTGGCGGGTCGCCGGCTCGTCGAAGGTGGAGGCCACGACCTCGCCGCGCACGGTGCGCGCCATGTCCGTCACCTCCTCCGGCCGCTCGTCGATGAGCAGGACGATGAGGAAGACTTCGGGGTTGTTGGCCGAGATGGACTTGGCGATGTTCTGCAGCATCACCGTCTTGCCGGTGCGCGGCGGCGCCACGATCAGCGCGCGCTGGCCCATGCCGATCGGGGAGACGAGGTCGATCACGCGGTGCGTGTTGTCCTTCATCGGCCCCTTGGCCTTGCTCTCCTTCTCGGCCGCCGGGGTCTCGAGCTCCGGGTTCTCCATCTTGAGACGCCGTGTCGGGTAGAGCGGTGTGAGGTTGTCGAAGTTCACCCGGTGCCGCACGGCCTCGGGCGGCTCGAAGTTGACGGTGTTGACCTTCAGCAAGGCGAAGTAACGTTCACCGTCCTTCGGTGCGCGGATCTGCCCTTCCACCGTATCGCCCGTGCGCAGCGCGAAGCGGCGGACCTGGGCGGGGGAGACATAGATGTCGTCGGGGCCCGGCAGGAAGTTGGACTGCGGGTTGCGCAGGTAGCCGAAGCCGTCGTTCAGGATCTCCAGCGTGCCGTCGCCGTAGATCGCCGTGTCGCTGTCCGCGAGCGTCTTGAGGATCGCGAACATGATGTCCTGCTTGCGGAGCGAGGAGGCGTTCTCGACGCCGACCTCCTCCGCGAAGGCGAGCAGGTCGCCGGGCGTCTTCGCCTTGAGTTCGGATAGGTGCATGTCTGTGTGGCTGGACCCGGAAGGGTGAGGGTGGTGTGCGGGGGAGGTGTCGCGGAACCGATGGATCGGGGTTCTGGATGAACCCTCCGCCGGGCGGCGGGGTTCCGGTGCGGGGGCTCGGGCCGATGGTCCGGGCAGCCCTTCCGCTGAGGCATAAGCCTAGGGGGAGCGCCCCCGGACGGTCAAGGTATCGTCCGTGCCCCGGACATGGACTTCCCGTGTTCCCGGCACAAGGTCCCGCGCCCCGTTGCGGGGCGGGACGGGGCGGCCGATCTTTCGGGCATGGCCACTTCGCCCCGCACCCTCCTCGACAAGCTCTGGGACGCTCACCGGATCATCGAGGGGCGGGACGGCGCGCCGGACCTGCTCTGGGTGGACCGGCACTTCGTGCACGAAGGGTCCTTCCACGGCTTCGACAAGACGCGAGCGCGGGGGCTGCCCGTGGCGCGGCCCGGCCTGACCTTCGGCGTCGCGGACCACTACGTGCCGACGCGGGACCGCGGCCGGCCGATCGGGGACGCCGCGATCGCCGACGTGGTCGGGCGCCTCACGCGTAACACGGCGGAGCACGGCATCCGCCTCTTCGGCCTCGACGATCCGCGGCAGGGGATCGTGCACGTGATCGGGCCGGAGCTGGGCCTGACGCTGCCCGGCCTCCTGATCGTTTGTGGCGATAGCCATACCGCGACGCACGGGGCCTATGGCGCGCTGGCCTTCGGGATCGGGGCGAGCGAGGTCGCGCAGGTGCTGATGACCCAGGCGCTGTGGCAGGTGCGGCCGCTGCGGATGCGGGTGACGGTGGACGGTATGCTCGGGCCCGGCGTGTCGGCGAAGGATCTGGCGCTCTCGATCATCGCGCGGATCGGCGCGGATGGGGCGGCGCGGCACGCGGTGGAATATGCGGGCTCGGCCATCCGCGCGCTGTCCATCGAAGGGCGTCTGACCCTCTGCAACATGGCGATTGAGAGCGGGGCACGCTCCGGCCTGGTTGCGCCGGACGAGGTGACCTTCGACGCGGTCCGCGACCGGGAGTTCGCGCCGCACGGGCCCGCCTTCGAGCGCGCGGTGGAGGACTGGCGGGGGCTGGCGACGGATGACGGCGCGGTCTTCGACCGGGAGGTATCGCTTCACGCCGACGAGATCGCGCCGACCGTCACCTGGGGCGTGACGCCGGAGGACGCGCTGCCGGTCACCGCGACCGTGCCGGACCCGGGCCGCATTCCCGATCCGGGCCGCGCGGCGCATGCGCGGTCCGCGCTGGACTACATGGGCCTGCGCCCGGGCCAGGCGATCAGGGAGATCCGCGTGGACAAGGTCTTCATCGGGTCCTGTACCAACGCGCGGATCGAGGACCTCCGGGCCGCGGCCACCGTGCTGGCCGGGCGGCGTGCTGTGGTGCCGGGGATCGTCTCGCCTGGCAGCAGCGCGGTGAAGCGCCGCGCGGAGGAGGAAGGCCTGGACCGGATCTTCGCCGAGGCCGGGCTGGAATGGGCGGAGAGCGGGTGTTCGATGTGCGTCGGGATGAACGGCGACCTGCTGAAGCCGGGTGAGCGCTCGGCCTCCACCACCAACCGCAATTTCCGTGGGCGGCAGGGGCCGGGGTCGCGGACGCACCTGATGTCGCCGGCGATGGTCGCGGCGGCCGCGGTGACGGGGCACCTGACGGACGTGCGACCGTTGCTGGAGGGGCGCCCGGTCTGATGCGGCCCTTCACGACTCTGACGGCCCCCGCGGTCCCGCTGCCGCTTGCGGGCGTGGACACGGACCAGATCATCCCCGCCCGCTTCATGAAGCGCACGCGCGCGGAGGGCTACGGCGACGCGCTGCTGCACGACCTCCGGCGGGACGGGTCGGGCGCGGTTCGGACCGACCTCGCGCTGAACGACCCGACGCGGGCGGGGGCGCGAATCCTGGTCGCGCGGCGCAACTTCGGCGGCGGATCGTCGCGGGAGGCCGCGGTCTATGCCCTGGCCGATGCGGGCTTCGACTGCGTCGTCGCGCCATCCTTCGGCGACATCTTCTCGGCCAATGCCGTGAACAACTTCGTCCTGCCGGCGCGCGTGGAGGAGGGGATCGCGGAACGGCTGCTGGCGCTGCTCGAGGGCGGGCTGCGCGAGCTGACCGTGGACCTGGAGGCGCGGGAGATCGCGGCGGATGCGGAGCGCTTCCCCTTCGCCGTGCGCGAGGACTGGCGGACGAAGCTGCTGCGCGGCTGGGACGACCTGGACCTGACGCTGAACGAGGCCGAGGCGATCAGGACCTTCGCGGCCGGGCGGGCGGAGCGATACCCCTGGAGCGTTCCGGGCTGATGGCGCTGCCCGCATGCGGCCGTGCCAGGGCGCAGACGCGACGTATCACCGCCCCGTCACGCCCCGCGGCTTGCGGCCCCCGCTCGGCACGTGGCAGATCGAAGCATGCCGCCCCGACGCACCGCGTCCGACCTCACCACCGCCGTCCCGCGGGGTGGGGCGACGACCATGCGGGCGCGGCACCACGGCAGCCCCGTGGCCGGAACCGAGGATCGCTGAGTTGAGCGCCGTCGCGGGCAACCCCTTCGCCAACCCCGTCATCGAACGCGGCGAGGCCGCCTTCCGCCAGCACCGCCGCGAGCGGCTGCGGATGACGCTGCTCGGCCTCGCAATCCTGATCGCCTGCTTCCTGGTGGCGGCCTGGGTGAGCGAGGCAAGGCCGGCTTCCATCGCGGCGGGGCTGCCGCGGGTCGGGGAATACTTCTCCCGCATCGTGCCGGACCTTCGCTGGGCCGTTCTGTTCCGGGACTGGGAGACCGAGGGCTCCCTCGCCTCCTGGTTCTACCGGGCGGACAAGTGGGCGCTGCTGCTGCTGGAAACCGCGAACATGGCGGCGATGGCGACGGCCATCGGCGGTGCGATCGCCCTGGTCCTCTGCTTCTTCGCGTCGCGCAACATCGCCCGCAACACCTGGTCCTACGTGCTGGCGCGGCGCGGGCTGGAGGCGATGCGGACGGTGCCGGAGATCGTCTACGCCCTCATCCTCGTCTGGGCCTTCGGGATCGGGCCCTTGGCCGGCATCGTGGCGATCGCGATGCACACGACGGGGGCGCTCGGCAAGCTGTTCTCGGAGGTTGTGGAGAACGCGGACCTGAAGCCCTGGGAAGGCGTGCGGGCCGCCGGCGGCACCTGGGCGCAGGGCGCACGCTACGCGATCCTGCCGCAGGTCGCGCCGAACTTCCTCTCGTATCTCCTGCTGCGCTTCGAGATCAACGTGCGCGGCGCCTCCGTCATCGGCTTCGTCGGCGCGGGCGGGATCGGGCAGGAGCTCTACCTCGTCATCGCGCAGAACTACTACGAGGAGATTTCGGCGATCGTCCTGATGATCGTGGCCGTCGTCATCCTGATCGACCTGCTTTCCGACCGCCTGAGGAAGCGCATCATCGGGGAGGCGCGGGCGTGAGCGTGACCCTGCCGGCCGACGTCGCGCGCTGGCGCGGCTCCCACCCCGGGGCTTTCCCGACGGCGCGGTCGCGCGCGGTCCGGGCGGCGGCGATCGCGGCCTTCGCGGGCTGGTTCGTCTGGGCGCTCTGGCTGTTCGACATCACGCCGGGGCGGTTGTGGAACGGGCTGTCCGGGCTCTTGACGATCGTCCGGCTGATGGTCCCGCCCTCCCCCGGCGAGCTGTGGCAGGACATCCTGAAGGGCATCGCCGAGAGCGTGGCGATGGCCTTCGTCGCGACGGTCCTCGCCGCCCTCTTCGCCATTCCGCTCGGCTTTCTCGGCGCCCGGAACGTCGTGACGAGTTTCCTCCTGCGTTTCTCGCTGCGGCGGATCTTCGACACGGTCCGGGGCGTGGACCAGCTGATCTGGGCGCTGGCCTTCGTGCGTGCCGTCGGGCTCGGGCCGCTGGCGGGCGTGATGGCGATCTTCATCTCGGACCTCGCGGTGCTCTCGAAGCTCTACGCCGAGGCGATCGAGAACGCGGAGAAGCGACAGGCCGAGGGCATCACCGCGGCCGGCGGGTCCCGCCTCATGGCCATCCGCTTCGGCATCCTGCCGCAGGTGCTGCCGCTGATGCTCGCGCAGGCCCTGTACTTCTTCGAGAGCAACACGCGCTCCGCGGCCATCCTCGGCGTGGTGGGGGCGGGCGGGATCGGGCTGCAGATCGCCGAGCGGATCCGCGTGCGCCACTGGGACGAGGTGGCCTTTATCATCATCCTGATGGTCATCACGGTGATGGCCATCGACTGGATCAGCGGCAAGCTCCGGCGCCGGCTGATCGGCGGGCGGGAGATGCTGGGGAACTGACGCGCCCCGCCGCGTCACCTCCCCGCCGCGTCACCTCCGCTCGCGCCGCTCCTCGATCGCGTCCAGGACGACCTCCGGCGCGACGTCCCGTTCGATCTCCCGCGCCTCCGGGTCGGGGATCGGCACGTCGAGGTGCTGGGCGACGGCGTGCAGGACCTGCGCCATCTTCGTCAGCTCGTGCTCCGTCAGCAGGGTGATCTGCAAGTCGAGGTCGGCGCGGGCTTCCGCGACCTCCGCCATCCGGTTCTGCGAGATGAGGACGAAGGTCGAGAGGAAGATCGCCTCGACCGAGGCGATCATCGCGAGGACGACGAAGGATTCGTCCCATTTCGGGACGCCGGGAATCCAGCCCAGGTTCGCGACGATCCATCCGCCGAAGATGGCGAGGTGGATCAGGACGAAGGTCATGCTGCCGGTGAAGCGCGTGATGGCGTCGGCGAGCCGTGCCTGCCAGGGCGCCGTCTCCGCCTCGCGCCGACGGCGTTCCTCCAGCGCCTCGATGTTGCGGCGGAGGGAGGAGTTGAGCGTGTCCGGGCCTGGCGGCGGCACGGTGGGCGTTGGCATGGCGTGAGCTCCCCGGCCCGTCGGGCGGGCCCGGGAGGATCAATCGCTCCGGCGCGTCGTGGTTGCCCGCGACGCCCGCACGATCAGGCCGCGTCCTCGCGCCGGTCGCGGGCCTTCACGTAGGCGATGGCGGCGTGTTCCGCGCAATAGGGCTTGGGAGCCAGGGCCTCCGCGCCGCAGAAGCGGAAGCTCGCGTCGCCCGGCTCACCGATCGGCCAGCAGCAGGTGCGGGTGCCCAGGCGCTGGAAGGGACGTACGACGGCGGTGGGCGGCGCCGCAGGCGCGCGCGGGGCGATGGCGCGCGGCGCCGGGGCGGGTCGCTCCACGCGGGGCGCGGGGGCCACGGCCTCCGGTGCGGCGGTCACGACGGGAGCCGGGCGATCCTCCCGCTGGATCGGGCTGGGGCGCGCGGCGAGGTGCAGCCGGTGCGCCTTACCCACGACGGCGTTCTTCGAGATGCCCATCCGCCGCCCGATCTCCGCGGTGGAATGTCCCTCGGCCCAGAGGGCTTTCAGCGTCTCGATCGCCTCGTTCGTCCAGTCCATGCCACCGTCCCCACAGCAACTTCCCCTACAAGATACAGTAGGTCGGGCGGTTGCGACCCCACAAGATAGCCGAGTCGGTTCCGACTCCGAATCTTGTGGATGATTCGGGGCACAGGCCTGTGGACAGGTCTGTGGGCATGTCGCGCGTCAGAACCCTGACGCGCGACCTTCACACGGCGTCAGAAGATCAGGCCCTTCTTCAACATCCCGTGCACGCCTTTCTCTCCGTTCACCGTCTGCGTGACGCGGAAATCCACGGCGAGGGAGCAGAACTGGTAGGCGTCGGCCGCCGAGAGGTTCGTGCGGGAGGTGATGAAGGCGATCATCTCCCGCAGGGCCTGCTTCATCGCGAGGTCCAGGTCCTCGTTCAGGCCCATCGTGACGTAGTGGGTCGGCGTCTCCGCCCGCGGGAAGCGCAGGATGGGGTCGGAGGCGCCGCCTCCCTTTTCCACGCTCAGCCGGAAGGTGCCGTTGAGGCACATCTCCAGCGCGTTGATGCAGACCTCCCCGTCGCCCTGCATGCCGTGGCCGTCGCCGGCGGAGAACAGGGCGCCCGCGACATGGACGGGCAGGAACAGCGTCGTGCCGGCGACGAGTTCCTTGTTGTCGAGGTTGCCGCCATGGGCGCGGGGCTCCTTCGTCGAGATCCGGCCCCATTCGCGGGGGGGGGCGACGCCCATCACGCCGAAGAAGGGCGCGAGCGGGAGGGTGATGCCGCCGCCCATGGGGATCGTCGCGGTCCGCGCCGTACGGTCCACGGGGATGTGCAGCATGCGGGCGTAGGGGAAGTCCTCCGGCAGCGTGCCGAAGAGAGGGCGGAACCCGCAGAAGCCCCAGTCGCAGCCTGGCTCGATCGCCAGGATGTCCACGCGGAGCATGTCGCCGGGTTCGGCGCCGCGGACCTCGACGGGGCCGGTGACGATGTGCGGGCCCATGCGCGGCGGGTCGGCCGCATGGATGGCCGCGAGCGTGTCGGGCACGTGCATCCCGCTTTCCGGCTTGGGCATGATCTCCGGCGCGCCGGAGACGCATTCCAGCACCACCGTGTCGCCGGAACCCACCGTCGCGACGGGCGGGAAGGACGCGTCGAAGGCGCCGAAGCGGATGGTCTGCGGGGTGGCGGGAATGCGGGTCGGCTCGGCCATGCGTCGGGGACTCCGGGTTCGGGTGGCCGTCCAGGGTTCCTGCCGTCGGGCGTCGGCGCAAGCCGCGCGCGGCGCGTGACGGCGGGATAATGCGCCCTCGCGGCGCTTCCGGCCCGCCTTGCGCCGGCCGCCGGGCCGTACGACCTCCGGACGCGCGGCCGGAGACGGCCGGCGACACCGATCAGGGAAGAGAAGATGGCCGTCACCGACGTGAAGTACTCCGTGGGCGCCACCGCGACGGGCGGGGGCCGCGACGGTCGTTCCAAGTCCGATGACGGCGCGCTCGACGTAACGCTCGCCGTGCCGAAGGCGATGGGTGGTTCGGGCAACGGCAACAATCCGGAGCAGCTCTTCGCGGTGGGCTACGCGGCCTGTTTCCTCGGCGCGATGCGCTTCGCGGCCTCGCAGGAGAAGATCCAGTTGCCGGCCGACACGACGGTCTCGACGAAGATCGGCATCGGACCGCGCCCGGATGGCGGCTTCGGGATCACGGCGGCGCTGCAGGTCCACATCCCCGGGATGGACAAGGCGGAGGTCCAGCGAATCGTCGAGAAGGGCCACCACATCTGCCCCTACTCCAACGCCATCCGCGGCAACGTCGACGTGGGGCTGGAAGTCGTCTGACGGTCCGGCGCGGGCGGGGGTCCCAGCCCGTCCCGTGCTGGCAACCCGCGATCGTCCCGCTATGTTCGCAGGTGCAACATGGGACTTGCGCCGTGGACGGGTCGGACGAGGCGGGGGCGGGCGGTGCCGACCTGATGGGGGCCGACCTGATGGGGATGGTCGCCGCCGCGCGCGATGCGGCGGCGGACGACCCCTTTGCGAACCCCGCGCTCGCCGTCGCATTGGCGATCAGCCGGCGCCTGGATGACGGCGCGCTGGACCTGCCGGGGCTGCGGCGCGCGCTGGCGGCCATGGGGCGCGACGCCTTCGCCGACCGAGCGGCGCGGCTGGCACGCTCGGTCGGCGGGACGGAAATCGGCGCTCCCGACGCCGCGCTGACCGCGGTCGCCATGCGGGTCGCGCGGCCCGACCCGGACGACAGCCCGGTCCGCTTCGCCGACTTCCGTGCGGCCTGCGAAAGGCCCCGCGCCGCGGCCGTCTTCACGGCGCACCCGACCTTCTCCCTCCCGCGACGGACGAGCGCGGCCCTGGCCGAGGCCGCCTGCGGCGCGGCGATCCCGGACGACCTGACCTTCCGCCCCTCCGCGCCCGACCTGGCGGAGGAGTTCGACCAGGCCACCGCCGCGATGATGAACGGCCGCGACGCGCTGGACCGGCTGGCGGCCTCCTTCCTCGGCGTCGCGCGGGGGATCTGGCCGGACCGCTGGGCGGCGCTGCGACCGCAGCCCGTCATCCTGTCGTCCTGGGTCGGCTACGACACGGACGGGCGGACCGACATCGGCTGGCAGGACTCGCTGCGGCTGCGGCTGCGGATGAAGGAACTGGCCCTCGCCCGCCTGGCCGCGGGGATGGAGGCGCTGCCCGACCCCGTCGCGGCCCCGCTCCGCGCGCGCCTGGCGACAGCGCTGGACGCGGTGCGCGCGCAGGTCGCGGCCTGTCCCCCTCCTTCCATCGGCCCCGGCATGCCCGATGCCGGGGCCGCGCGGGCCTTCGCGCAGGCCCTGATCGGGCGGCGGGAGGAGGCGATGACCACGCCCGCGCCCCTGCTGCCGCTGTTCGAGGCCGCGATCGCGGCGGCTGAGGACGAACGGGCGCGGCTGGTCCTCGCCGTCGCGCGGGCCGGGCTGGTCGCCCATGGCCTGTCGCTGGCGCACACCCATGTCCGGCTGAACGCGACCCAGCTGCATAACGCGGTGCGCCTGCGCGTCCCGGCGCTGGCGCCCGACGACCCCGCGCGCCGGCGCGCCCTCTTCACCGCCATCAACGCCGCGCTCGACGAGGTTCGGGCGGAGCCGGTGGATTTCGGCGGGCTGCTGACGGAATCGGCCAGCGCCATGCGGCTGATGATGACGGTCGCGCAGATCGCGAAGCACGTGGACTCGTCCCAGCCCGTCCGTTTCCTCGTCGCGGAGACGGAGAGCGGCTTCACGCTGCTGGCGGCGCTTCTCCTCGCGCGGATCTGCGGGGCGGAGGGACATGTCGAGATCTCCCCGCTTTTCGAGACCGCGGAGGCGCTGGAGCAGCGCGGCGAGCGGGTGTTGGAGGAGGCGCTTCGCTCGCCGCATTGGCGCGCCTATCTACGCTCCGTCGGGCGGCTCTGCCTTCAGTTCGGCTATTCCGATTCCGGCCGCTACGTCGGCCAGCCCGCGGCGAGCCACCTCATCGAGCGGCTGAAGCTACGCGTCGCCGACCTGCTGGCGCGGCACGGGCTCTCGGGCCTGGAGGTCGTGCTGTTCGACACGCATGGCGAGGGGCTGGGGCGCGGCGGCCATCCAGACGGTCTGGCGGCGCGGCTGGACTACCTGGACCCGCCGGCCGTGCGCGCCGCCTTCGCCGCCGCGGGCACGCCGACGCGGCTGGAGACCAGCTTCCAGGGCAGCGACGGCTACCTGCTGTTCGGCACGCCGGCCCTGGCGCACGCGACGGTCGCGCGGATTGCCGAACACGCCTTCACGCCGCCCGATCCGACGCCGGACCCTGTCTATGCCGAGGGCGACTTCGCCGCGGACTTCTTCGCGGGCATGCGCGCGGGCATGGCAGCGCTGCTGGAGGACCCTGGCTACCCCGCCCTCCTCGGCGGCTTCGGTCCGGCGTTGCTGGACCGCACGGGATCGCGCCCAGCGGCACGGCAAAGCGACACGGGCGGCCCCGTGGTCATCCGCCACGTCCCGGAACTGCGCGCCATCCCGAACAACGCGGTGCTGCAGCAACTCGGGTTCCTGGCGAACCTGACGCATGGCCTGGGCGGCGGCGCGGCGCGGGAACCAGAGACCTTCGCGGACTTGCTGGCACATTCGCCGCGCTTCGCGGGCGCCATGGCCTTCGCGCGGGCGGGGCTGGCGCTGTCGGACGCCGACGTGCTGCGGGGCTACGCGGGCAGCCTGGACCCCGCGACCTGGCTGGACCGCGCCGCGCGCACCCGCCGCCCGGGCAGGGCCGCCGCGCTCACCGCGGTCGCGCGGGCGTTGGAAACGCAGGGGCTCGGCGACCCCGTGCGCCGCGTGTTCCGGCGCCTGCTGGAGGACGCGTCGTCGCTGCGCCGGGCCTGGCCCGGGGACGTGAAGACGGGCGATGCCCCGCGGATGAGCGACCGGCTCTTCGCCGTCCACGCGGTACGGCTGGCGCTGATCCACCGCATCTGGCTGCTCGCCGTCTCGGTTCCCGAGTTTTCCCCCCGCCACGGCGTCACCCGCGCCGCGCTGGTGGACCGGCTGTTGCGTTTGGACGTGGACGGCGCGGCCTCCGTCCTGGACGAGGTCTTCCCTGCGATGGACCCGCCGGGCGCGGAACTGGACTTCGCCGAACCACCGACCCCGCGCCGCGGCGGCTACGCGCGGGAGCGCGAGGGACTGATCGAGCCGCTCCGAGTCCTCTTTGCCCTCGTGCGGGAGGCGAGTGCGGTGGTGTCGCTGGAGTGCGGGGCCTTCGGTTAGCGGTCCTCCAGCCCCAGTTCCTCCTGCACCAGGCTCGCCCAGTAGGCGGAGCCGAGCGCCAGGGCGCCGTCGTTGAAGTCGTAGTGGGGCGTGTGGACGTTGTGGAAGGACCCGTCGGGGTTCACGCCGTTGCCGATGCGCATGAAGACGCCGGGCTTCTCCTGCAGCATGAAGGCGAAGTCCTCGCCGCCCGTGCTGAGGCGGACCTCGCCGACCTTCGCCTCCCCGACGAGCGCGGCCGCGGCGGTGTTGGCGACGGGGATCTTCTCCGCCGTGTTCACGGTGGGTGGGCAGAGCGGTTCGTAGGCGAACTCGGCCGTGCAGCCCTGCGTCGCGGCGAGGGTCTGCGCCAGTTCCTCGAGGCGGCGGCGCATGGTGGCCTGGGTCGCTGGCTGGAAGTAGCGCGCGGTGCCGCGCACCACGACTTCCGACGGCATGACGTTCGGGGAGCCATGGGCGCCGGCGGCGACGTGGCCCACGCTGAGCGCCGCCGGCTCGATCGGGCTGAGGTTGCGCGGCAGGATGGTCTGCACGGCCAGAAGGAAGTGACCGAGCACGACGGTGGCGTCCGTCGCGAGGTGCGGTGCCGCACCGCCATGGCCGCCCGTGCCGCGGAAGGTGACGGTCCAGAAGTCGGAGCCCGCGAGGATCGGCCCGGCCCGCGTCCCGAATTCCCCGACCGGCATGCCAGGGGAGTTGTGCAGGCCGTAGACCGCGTCCACGGGGAAACGGTCGAACAGCCCGTCGCGGATCATCGCGGGCGCGCCGGTGCCGGCTTCCTCGGCGGGCTGGAAGATGAAGTGGACCGTGCCGGCGAAGTCGCGATGGCGCGAGAGGTAGCGCGCGGCGCCGAGCAGCATCGCCGTATGCCCGTCATGCCCGCAGGCGTGCATCTTGCCCGGGACCCTGGACTGGTAGGGAAGGCCGGTCTGCTCCTCGATGAACAGCGCGTCCATGTCGGCGCGGAGGCCGATGGCGCGCTGCCCCGGACGGCTGCCCTGGAGCGTGCCGACGACGCCGGTGATGCCGATGCCCTCGGCGACGTCGAGGCCCCATTCCCGCAGCTTGCCCGCGACGATCGAGGCGGTGCGAACCTCCTCGAACCGCACCTCCGGGTGCATGTGGATGTCGCGGCGGAGGGCGATGAGCTCGTCGGCGTAGGTGCTGATCTCGTCGAGGATGGCCTGGCGCGACATGGCGGTTCGTCTCCCGGCTGGACGGGGACGATGATGACCGCGATCGGCCGCCGGGGGAAACCCCCGGGGGTCACGCTTTGCGGCGGGCGCTGCGGGCGCGTTGACCGTCCCGCCGCCCCGTGTCCGAATGACTGCACGTCGCCGGCCACAAGGCGACCGCCCGGGGGCGCGGCGCCGTCACGAACCGTGATGGAGGCTTCATGCGTACGAATAACGGCCTGCCGCGCCGCGCGGTCTTGGCGCTGCCCGCTTTGGCGCTGCCCGCTTCGGCGCTGCCGGGGGCTGCGCTTCTCGCTAGCGGTTCGGCCCAGGCGCAGGGGGCGAGCGATACGCTGACCCTCGCGGTCGCGGCGCCGCCGACCTCGCTCGACCCGCATTATCACACGCTCTCCCCCAACAACATGGTGGCGGAGCACTTCTTCGACCCGCTGGTCGGCCGCAGCGCCAGCGCGCAGTTGCGCCCTGGCTTGGCGGAATCCTGGCGGGTGCTGGACGACAACACCTGGGAGTTCAAGCTCCGCCGCGACGTCAGGTTCAGCAACGGCGACGAGTTCACGGCGGAGGACGTGGTCTTCACGCTCAACCGCGTGCCGCGGGTGGTGAACTCCCCGGGGTCCTTCACGATCTACACGCGGGGCGTCGCGTCGTCCGAGATCGTCGATCCCTACACGATCCGCTTCAAGACGAACGGCGTCTATCCGCTGCTGCCGCAGGACCTGAGCCAAGTCTACATCATCTGCAAGGCGGTGGGTGAGAACGTCAGCACCGGCGACTTCAACAACGGCCGTGCGGTGATCGGCACGGGGCCGTTCAAATTGGCCTCCTATTCGCCCGACGACCGCGTGGTGATGACGCGCAACGATTCCTATTGGGGCGAGAAGCCGGACTGGGCGCGGGTGATCTACCGCTTCGTCACGAATGACGGCGTGCGGGTCGCGTCGCTGCTGTCGGGCGACGTGCAGATGATCGACGTCGTGCCGCCGGCCGACACGCCGCGGCTGCGCGGGACGCAGGGCGTGACGTTCTCCGAGATCGCGAGCCTGCGTTGCATCTACCTGAAGCTGGACACCGAGCACGATTCCTCGCCCTACATCACCGGGATGGACGGGCAGCGACTCAATCGCAACCCGCTGCGGGACCTGCGGGTGCGGCAGGCGCTGTCCATCGCGATCAACCGGCCGGCGATCGTGGACCGGGTCATGCAGGGCGTGGCGGTGCCGACGGGGCAGATGATGCCGGCGGGCGCCAACGGCTACGTCGCGGACCTGCCCGCGCCGCCCTACGACCCGGACCGCGCGAGGGCGCTGCTGGCGGAGGCTGGCTATCCGCAGGGGTTCCAGATCGGCCTGATCGGGCCGAATAACCGCTACGTGAACGACAGCCAGATCATCCAGGCGATCGGGCAGATGTGGCAGCGCATCGGCGTGCGCACGCGCGTGGAGGCCATGCCCTTCGCCGTGCTGGCGCAGCGCCAGGCACGGAACGACATGTCGGCGATGCTCATCGGCTGGGCGACGGCGGGCGAGCCCTCCACCGCGCTGCGCGGCAACCTGACCACGCGCATCCCGGACAAGGGCTTCGGCACCGTGAACTTCAACGGCTATTCCAACCCCGGCGTGGACGCGCTGGTCGAGGAAGGGATGCGCACCGCGGACGACGAGCGGCGGGAGGACATCTTCAAGCGCGCGATGCGCATGGCGATGGAGGACGTGGCGCTGGTACCGCTTCACATGCAGAAGAACGTCTGGGCGCTGCGCGGTCCGCTGACCTATGAGGCGCGGGCGGACGAGTACACGATGGCGGCGGGCGTGAAGCGCGCGCGGTGAGGCCGGCGCGCGTCAGGACGCCAATTTCAGGGTGACGATCCCGCCCGCGATCGCCGCGATGCCGGCGACGCGGGCGGCCGTCAGCGGCTCCCCGAGCAGGACGACGCCGAGGATCGCGGTGCCTACGGCGCCGATGCCGGTCCAGACCGCATAGGCCGTGCCGACCGGCAGGTCGCGCACGGCGAGCGCCAGCAGCCACATGCTCGCGACCATCGCGGCGATCGTGGCGACCGAGGGCCAGAGGCGGGTGAAGCCGCCACTGACCTTCAGGCCGATGGCCCAGCAGACCTCGAGCAGGCCGGCGGCGAGCAGGGTCCACCAGGCGGCATTCATGCGGCGGTTCCTCTCCGGCGGGCTTGGGTAAGGCCCATTTCGGGGCGATTGCCGGCCCCATCAACGGAGACTGGACGTCTCCCACCCACCCTTGAATGGGGGGGGACGACCCGAGCGGTTCAGGCTGCCTTCGGCCGTTCTTCCGCGGGTGATGCCGCCCCGGCGGCCTTCTCGGCCTCCGCGACGCAGGCCGTCACGGCCTCGTGCAGCGACGGGCTGTAGAGGTCGGCGCCCACGCTTCGTTGCAGGGCGCGGTCCTTCAGCACCGGCGCGTCGGCGGGCCAGAGGCCGACGAGGAGCGGCGCTCCCGGCAGCCGCGTCCGGAGACGGCGCAGCAGGTAGCGCAGGTGCGCCGGCTCCCCGCTGATGTCGAGGTAGGAGACGCAGGCCATCACGGCGCCCGCGGCGTCCAGTTCGGTGATCCGGTTCCGCGCGACGTCGGCATAGGAGACGACGCGCGTGCCAAAGCCCCGCAACCGCAGCAGTTGGGCGAGCATCGCCGCCGCCGGCTCATCCAGCGGCCCGCGCCCCGCGATGCAGAGGACGGCGCCCGGCGCGCGCCAGGCCGGGGGAAGGTCGGCCGGCATGGGCGGCGGCGCGGTGCGCGGCACCTCCCGCTCGGCGCGGGAGAGGCTGACCTCCGCCGCGGCGGGGGATGGGGAGGGCGCCTCCCCAGACGGCTTCGGCTTCGTGGTGGGCGCGTCCGGGTGGTCCGCGAGGTCGCCGACGAGGCTGAGGGCCGCGTCCTTCACCCCGACCGCGCGCTCGGGCGCGAGCACGCCGCGCCCGATGTCGTTCGCGGCGAGTTGCAGGCCCTTCAGCGCGACCTCGTCATAATAGGCCGTGAGGGAGCGGTCCTTCAGCAGGGTCTCCGCACCTTCCAGCGCCTCGTCCGGATCGGCCGCGAGCATGCGCTGGTAGAAGGACTCCGCCGGCGTGAGAGCCGGCCGGTCGCCGAGCGCGACGTCGAGGAACTCCAGCCGGTCCACGTGTCGCCCGAGTACGACGAGGCAAAGTGTCAGCGGCATCGACAGGATCAGCCCGACCGGCCCCCAGATCCAGGACCAGAAGATCGCGGAGACGATGACCGAGACGGGCGAGAGGCCGGTCGAGTGGCCGTAGAGCAGCGGCTCCACGACCTGCGCGATGACGATGTCGGTGACGAGGAAGAGCGCTGCGGTCCAGAGGACGATGGTCCAGCCCGGATCCACCGCCGCGGCGAGAAGGAGCGGCAGCCCGAGCCCGATGAGCGTGCCGACATAGGGCACGAAGCGCAGCAGCCCGGCCAGCACGCCCCAGAGGAACGGGGAGGGTACGCCGATCAGGAACAGCCCGGCGGAGACGATCGCCCCGAAGGTCGCGTTCACCGCAACCTGGGTGAGGAGGTAGCGCGAGAGGCGTGCCGCCGCGTCGTCCAGCGCCACCGTCGTCCGGTGCAGGTCCGTCGCGCCGGCGAGGCGGATCACGCGGTCCCGCAGGTCCTCCCGCCGCAGCAGGATGAAGATCGTCACGACGAGGACGATGCCCGCCGTCGCCAGCGGATGCAGGACGGGCGTGAGGACGCCGAGGAGCGCGAGGGGCGAGGTCGTGCCGCCCGAGGCGGCCGGTGCCGGGGCGGCGGGCGCGGCCTGGCCAGGCTGCGGCTGCGCCGGGGCGAGGCGGGAGAGGCCGTCCATCACGCCGGAGAGCGGACCCATCGCGAGATCCTGCAGTGCCGCGAGCTTGCGCTGCACGGCCGCCGCGTAACGCGGCACGTCGGCCGAGAGGGCCGCGAGCTGCCCGACGATGACGTAGCCCACAAGGGAAATCGCGCCGAGCGCGAGCAGCACGGCCAGCGCCACGGCGGCCGCCCGGGGCACGTGCCAGCGTTCCAGCAGCCGCGTGATCGGGGCGAGAACGAAGGATAGGAGGATCGCCAGCGTGATGGGGATGAGGACGTCCTGGCCGAGCGAGAGCGCGGCGACGATGACGACCCCGACCGAGAGCGCGAGGAGGGTGGCGAGCGCCGGCGTGTCGGCCGCCGGGATCTGCCCGCGCGGCGTCGCCGGTCGGTCGGGATTCGCCGTGGCGGCCATGTGCTCCTCCGCGCCGGGTCGCGAGAGGTGAAACGCGGCGACGGCGCTTCGGCTTCAGCGGTCCGCGTCAGCCCAGGGTGCGGGCGGCCGCCTGGCCCGCGACCCGGCCGAGCGCAACCGCGGTGAGGAGGCCGTTGCCGGAGAGGTAGCCCGAGGCATGCGGGCCGGAGACACCGCAGGCCGCGCCGCCCGCGGCATACAGGTTAGGGAGGGGGACACCGTCGGCGCCGAGAACGCGGGCCTGCCCGTCCACCACCAGCCCGCCCTGGGTGTGGAACAGCGCGCCGGTGACGCGGACCGCGCGGTAGGGCGGCGCGAGAGGGGGCTGCCCGCGAAGAGTCGGCCGAGGCGGTCGGTGGCACCGGCCGTCTTCAACGCGGCGACGTCGTCCAGCGTGGTGCGCAGGGCGTGGGGCGGCAGGCGGGTCGCGGTGGCCAGCGCGTCCGGGTCGGGCGCGGTCAGGATGGCGCCGGCCTCCTCGGCGTTCCGGAAATCTTCGAACTGCCGGCAGATGCGGGCGATGCGGTCGTCGAAGATCGTCCAGGCCGTCGCTTCCGGCTGGCGCAGGACGGCGGCGGCGGCTTCGGAATAGCCGTGGGATTCGTCGTGGAAGCGCGCGCCTTGCAGGTTCACCTGGAACCCGCCCTCGGCGACGGTGGCCCAGGTGATGAGGATGCCGGCGGGGTGCGCGACGGAACCGTGGCCCTGGTGGCCCGGGAGATCGCGCGTGGCCGCGCCCAGCGCCTCCCCCCATAGGATCGCGTCGCCCTGGTTGCCGGGGTGGCCGAAGTAAAGCGCGCCGGCGAGTTCGGGGATGTGGCGGGCAACGAGGTCCTTGTTCCCGCCATAGCCGTTGCAGGCGAGGATGAGGGCGTCGCAGCCCACGCTGTCCTCGGTCCCGTCGGGGCGGGTGATCGCAACGCCGGTGATGCGGCGGGCGTCGTCGGCGTGGAGCGCGGTGACGTGGGCTTCGGTCAGGATCGTGACCTCCGCGGCCTCGGCGGCCGCGCGCAGGCGGTCCATCAGTTCCGCGCCGCTGCGGGACGGCAGGCCGTGCATGCGGTGCGCGGAATGGCCGGGGTAGAGGAAGTCCGTGATGACGGAGAAAGGCAGGCCGTGCCGGTCCGCCAGCCATTCCAACGTCGGGCCGGTGGTCGCGGTGACGAGGCGGACGAGGGCGGGGTCGGGCATCCCCTCCGCCTTGCGCATCACGTCCTCGGCGAAGCGGCCAGGGTCGTCGGCGATGCCGTCGTCCCGCTGCCAGCGCGTGCCCGCCGCGGGGACCAGGCCGGCGGAAAGGGCGGTGGAGCCGCGGGGGAGCGCGTCGCGTTCCAGCACCAGCGGGTCCAGCCCGGCTTCCCGTACCGTGAGGGAGGCGATCAGGCCGGCGGCGCCGGCGCCGACGATCACGACGGGGAAGGAGGCCTCGTAGCCGGGCCGTGGCGGCAGGACGCGCATCGTCACATGCCGAGATAGGCGCGGCGGAGGTCGGCGTTCTCCCGCAGGTCGGCCGCGGTGCCGGAGAGCGCGGCGGCGCCGTTCTCCAGCACCGTCGCGCGGGAGGCGATCTCGAGCGACTGCACGACGTTCTGCTCCACCAGCAGGACGGACAGGCCGTCCGTGTTCAGGCGGCGGATGAGGGCGAACATCTCCTCCACAAGAAGCGGAGAGAGGCCGAGGGAGGGTTCGTCCAGGATCAGCAGACGCGGCTCGGCCATCAGGCCGCGGCCGATGGCGAGCATCTGCTGTTCCCCGCCGGACAGCGTACCCGCGCGCTGGGCGATGCGTTCGCGCAAGCGCGGGAAGGTCGCATAGACGCGGTCCAGGTTGCGGGCGCGGTTGGCCTTGGCGCGGCGATAGGAGCCGAGGATGAGGTTCTCCGCGACCGTCATGTCGGGGAAGATCTTTCGCCCCTCGGGCACGTGGATCAGGCCGGCTGCCACGACGGCGGCGGGGCTCGCCGGCAGCGGCGCACCGGCGAAGGCGATGGTGCCGGCGGTGGGGCGGAGGACGGCGGACAGAACCTTGTTCAGCGTCGTCTTGCCCACGCCGTTGGCGCCGAGCACCGCCACGATCTCCCCCGCGCCGACCGTCAGGTCGAGGCCGCGGAGGACTTCCGTGAGGCCGTAGCCGGCCTTGAGGCCCCGGACCTCAAGCATGGGTCTGGTCCTGGAGGCGGGCGGCGGCGCCGTGGCCGAGATAGGCTTCGACGACCGCAGGGTTGGCCACGACCTCGGCCGGCGTGCCCTCGGCAATCATCCGGCCCTGCGACAGGACGTGGACGTGGCCGCAGAGGCTCATCACGGCCTGCAACACATGCTCGATCATCAGGATCGTCACGCCGTCTGCGCGGATGCCCTGGATCACCGGGACGATGTCGCGGATCTCCGACGGGTTCAGGCCGGCCAGGACCTCGTCCAGCAGCAGCAGGCGCGGGCGGGTGGCCAGCGCGCGGGCGAGTTCCAGGCGCTTGCGCCCCGCGACGGTCAGTCCCGCGGCGGGGCGGTCCAGCATGGGGGCGAGGCCGACACGCTCCGCAACCGCTTCCGCCGCGGCGAGGGCGGCGTTGCGGCGGGGTTCGCGCAGGTGGGCGCCGACGGCGATGTTCTCCCGCACCGTCAGGCCGGCGAAGGGCTGCACGATCTGGAAGGTGCGGGCGATGCCGATCTCGGCCCGCCGGTGGGTCGGGACGGCGGTGATGTCGGCGCCGTCATAGGTGACCTGGCCCGCATCGGGCTTCCGGAAGCCGGAGATGACGGTGAAGAGCGTGGTCTTCCCCGCGCCGTTCGGGCCGATGAGGCCGGTGATGCTGCCCTCCGGCACGGTGAGCGAGGCATCGTCCACCGCCACGAGGCCGCCGAAGCGGACGGTGGCACCGTGGACGTCCAGCAATGGAGTCACCGGCGAAGCCCCAGGCCGCGGAGCAGGCCGATCAGCCCGCGCGGGGCGAAAGCGACGGCGAGGATGAGGAGGACGCCGAAGAGGACGAGGTCGATCCCGGGAATGGCACCCGCGCCCAGCTTCGCGGCTTCGCCGAGGGAGTGCAGCGCGACGGCGCCGATCACCGGTCCCCAGACCGTGCCGAGGCCGCCGATGATCGGGGCCAGCAGCGCCTCCACGCTGATCCAGGTGCCGTAGGCGATGTTGGCGTCGAGGAAGAGAAAGTACTGGGCGTAGAGGCCGCCGGCGGCCGCCGTCACGCCCGCGGAGAGGGTGATGGCGTGCAGTTTCGTCGCCAGCGTGTCCACGCCGAGCGCCCGGGCCGCGTCCTCGTTCTCCCGCAACGCCACGAGGCGAGCGCCGAAGCGGGAGGCGTTGATCCAGGCGGTCAGCAGCAGCGCGCCGCCGACGAAGGCCAGCGCCAGCCAGTAGAAGGAGCCGCGGTCCGCGAACTGCATGTTGGCGGGGCGGGCGTCGAGGCGGGTGAGGATTCCCGCCGCGCCCCCGGTGAAGTCCCAGGCGTTGGCGAGGATCCGAAACACCTCGGCGAAGGCGAGGGTGACGAGGGCGAAGTAGGACCCCCGCAGGCCGGCGCGGAAGGACAGCGTCCCAATAACCCGCCCGACGGTCGCGCCGAGCGCGATGCCCGCCGCGAAGGCCGCCCAGGCATTCACCCCGAAGCGGGCCTGGAGGAGCGAGGTGGCATAGGCCCCTGTCCCGAAGAAGGCGGCGTGGCCGAAGGAGAACTGCCCCCCGAAGCCTGCCAGGATGTTCCAGCCCTGTGCGGCCAGCGCGACGATCAGCGTGAAGACGGCGAAGTTCAGCACCGTGTTCGCGGTCACGAACAGCGGCAGCGTCGCGGCCGCCGCGAGGACGGCGGCGACGGGGATCAGGTCGCGCGGGTTCACGCGCCCTTCCTCACGCCCTGGCCCCGAACAGCCCCTGCGGCCGCAACAGCAGCACGAGGATGAAAAGAACGAAGATCCCGATCTGCCCGAGCGATTCGCCGAGGAAGAGGCCGCACAGCGCCTCGATGGCGCCGATCAGCAGCCCGCCCAGCAGCGCGCCGGGGATGGACCCCATGCCGCCCAGGACGACGATGGTGAAGGCGACGAGGACGTAGGCCCGCCCGAACTGCGGCTGCACCGTGAGTTGCGGCATCAGCAGGCAGGCCGTGACCGCGAGGCAGGCGAGGCCGATCCCGAAGGTCACCGCATAGACCTGCGCCACGTTGATCCCAACGAGGGACGCACCCAGCCGTTCCTTCGCGACGGCGCGGATGGCGCGGCCGATGTCGGTGTGGGTCAGCACCAACCACAGGATGACCGCGACGGCGACCGCGACGCCCATGCCGACCAGCTTCGCCTGGGACAGCAGCAGCGGCCCGAGCTCCAACACCTCGAAGGCCGCATCGCCGGGGATGGAGCGGGGATCCGAGCGGAAGAGGGCGAGGAGCGCGTTCTCCAGCACGATGGACAGGCCCAGCGTGACGAGGAGGATGGCGTTGTCGTCCCCGCGGCTGGCCGTGCCGATCACCAGACGCTGCAGAAGGTAGCCCGCGACGAAGGCCGCGGGCACCATCGGGATCAGCGCGACGTAGGGGTTCAACCCGAAGGCGGTGACGAGGGCCCAGACCGCGTACATGCACACTGTCAGCAACGCGCCATGCGCGAAGTTGATGATGTGCAGCACGCCGTAGACGAGCGTCAGGCCGAGCGCGATGAGGGCGTAGACCGCCCCCGTCATCAGCCCGTTGAGGACGGCCTCCGCGACGATGGCGGGGGAGTACAACCCCGGCTTATCCGCGCGCCGGGAAGACCGGCTGGGCGTTCGCGAATTCGGACGGGAAGATCACCTTGATGTCGCCGCCCTGCACCTGCGTGTTCACGGGGCCCGCGCCGGTGTTCTGGCCGTTCTCGAACTTCGTCGGGCCGTAGGGCATGATGTGGTCCGAGAAGGTCGAGGCGGCCAGCGCCTCCAGCACCGGCCCGCGCTCGGCGGAGCCCGCACGGCCGATGGCGTCGGCGACGAGCTTCACGCAGGAGTAATTCAGCGGGATGTTGTAGGCCCAGAAGCGGCCGCCCGCTTCCACCTGGCGCTTCAGCTCCTCGGCGCGGGGCTTCCGCGGGTCGTGCCAGTGGTTGCAGTCCATCACGAGGTCGGCGGCATCCGCGAATTCCCGCACGAAGCGGAAGTTGGACGCCGCGCCGTTCAGCACGGCATAGACGCCCTTCGGACGGATGCGCTGCTGGCGCATGGTGCGGGCGAGCAGCACGAATTCCCCGTAGTAGGACGACGGGATCAGCAGGTCCGGGTTCAGGCTGCGGATGCGGAGCGCAACGTTGGACATATCGCGCGCCGGTGTCGGGTGGGCGATGGTCTCCAGGATCTCGAAGCCGTGCTTGGGCAGTTCGTTCTGCATAAGCCGCGCGAGGCCGGAGCCGAAAAGGCCGTCCTCATGCACCAGCACGACGGTCTTCGCGGGCTTGCCCGCGGCGTCGTTGAGCTTCACCAGGTTCTCGACCGCGACCCGCATCACCGTGCCGAAGCCCGGCGCGAAGCGGAAGGTATTGCGTAGGCCGCGGGTGACGATGGTGTCGGCGACGCCCACGTCCACGACGTAGGGCAGGTCGTAGCGCGCCGCGGCCTGGGTCGTCGCGAGGCAGATGGGGGAGGCGAAGCCGCCGACGATCGCCGTCACGCCGGCCGCCGCCATGCGCTCGACTTCCGCGACGCCGGCCTCGGGGTTCGAGCGGGCGTCCCCGAAGACCATCTCGATCTGCCGGCCGCCGATGCCGCCGGCGGCATTGATCTCGTTGATCGCGAACTCCGCGCCCATGCGTCCCAGTTCGCCGTCCTGCGCCAGCGCGCCGGTGACGGGCTGGAGGATGCCGAGCTTGATCGTGCTGGCCTGCGCCCGGACCGCTGGCGCGGCGAGGAGGGAGGCGGCGCCCAGCAGCGCGGTGCGGCGCGTGGGGGCGAAGCGGAACTCGGTCATGCGGGTGCGCTCCGGGACGTGGGTTGTTGAACGGTGGGGCAGGGCTGGCCGTCGCGTGCAAGAAACAAACCGCCGGGTGTCTGTCAAAGGGGGCGGGTTGGCGCGCGCGCCGGACCGGCCGATCATCGCCCGACGGAGGAGCCCCATGACGATCGTGACCCCTGGCGTGGTTCCCGCATCCGAGCTGCTGCGGGAAGGCCGGCCCGACTGGCTGGCGGAATGGGGGCGCTTCGCGGCCTCGGTCCGCTTCGGCGACCTGCCGGGGGACGTCGTGGCCCGGACGAAGCTGGTCCTGCTGGACTGCCTCGGCGCCATCGCGGCCGGGCACCGGGAGCCGGAGATGCGTGCCTTCGTCGCCCGGCTGGACGCGGGGACCTACCCCGCCGTCGGCTCCGGGCGCCGCCTGACCGGGAACGCCGCCGCGCTGGCGGACGGCACCGCGGGCACGATGCTGGAACTGGACGAAGGCAACCAGTACGCCCGCGGCCACCCCGGCATCCACGTCGTCCCCGCGGCCCTCGTCGCAGCGGCGCGGGAGGGGGCTTCGGGCTGCGACCTGCTGCTGGCGATTGCCCTGGGCTACGAGATGGGATCCCGCATCGGGATCGCGAGCAAGCTGCGGGTCACCATGCACCCGCACGGCACCTGGGGGACGACCGGCGCGGCGATGGCCGTCGCGCGGCTGGGCGGGGCGCGCGACGAGGAGGTGATCGAGACGATTAACGTCGCGTCCTCCCTCGGCCTCACGACCTCCCGCCGCACGATGCTGGAAGGCGGGACCGTCCGGAACGTCTATGCCGGCGTGTCGAACCAGTTGGGACTGGTCGCCTGGGACCTCGTGCGATCCGGCTTCGTGGGGGAACGCGACGGGATCGGGACGGTCTTCGGTACCGTCATCGCCGACGACTTCCGGCCAGCCGAGATGGTGGCGGAGTTGGGCGCCCGCTGGGAGATCGCGCGCAACTACTTCAAGCGCCACGCGGCCTGCCGGTACACGCACGGCGCGCTGGACGCGTTGGCCGACATCGCCCGGCAGGCCGGCGGGCGATTGGATCCTGCCTCCGTCGGGTCGGTCGAGGTGGATACCTATGTCTGGGCGGCGCAGCTGGACCACCCGGAGCCGCGGAACATGCTGGCGGCGAAGTTCTCCCTTCCCTTCGCGGTCGCGACGTCGATCGTGCATGGCGGGGCCGGGCTGGACGCTTTCCGCGACGATGCGCGGCGTGACCCGGCGGTGGGGGACCTGGCCCGGCGCGTGACGGTGCGGGAGGACGCGGCGCTGACCGCGATGCTTCCGGGCCTGCGGCCGGCCCGTCTGCGCGTAACGCTGGCGGATGGGCGCGTGCTTTCAGCCGAGGCGCTGACGAACCGCGGCGACACCGAGGACCCTTACGGCCCGGAGGAGGTCACGGAAAAGTTCTTCGAACTTGCCGGCCCGACCTTCGGGACGAAGGGGGCGCGCCGGATCGTGGACGCGATCGAAGCGCTGGACCGCAGCGACAGCGCCGTCCTTCTGGCCGCGCTCGAAGCCCCGGCATTGACAGCGGCATGACGCTGGGGCCCTACGCCTGGGTAACGAGGAGTGGGGCAGAGTGGCGGAGCTGGTGACCTTGGACCCCGTGACCCTCGCCGTCCTGAAGGGAAGGCTGGAGGGAATCGCGGACGAGATGGACGCCACGCTCTTCCGCGCCGCCTTCAACCCGACGATCGCCGAAGCGCACGACGCCTGCCACGGCATCTACGACGCGGCGACCGGCGCGACGCTCATCCAGGGCAAGTCGGGCCTGCCGATCTTCGTCGGCGTCATGGCCTTCGCGACGCGCGCGGTGATCGAGCGCTTCCCCGACGCCGAGGCGGGCGACGTGTTCTGCTTCAACGATCCCTATCTCGGCGGCACGCACCTGTCGGACATGCGGCTGATCGCGCCGCTGGTTCGGGACGGGCGGGTGTTCTGCTGGCTTGGCAGCGTGGGGCACTGGCACGACCTCGGCGGGCCGGTGCCGGGGAACTACAACCCCTCGGCGACGGAGTACTTCCAGGAAGCGGTGCTGATCCCGCCGGTGCGGCTGGTGACGCGCGGCGTGCTGAACCGGGACATCCTGGAGATCATCCGCGCGGCGTCGCGCCTGCCGGACGTGGCGAACGGCGACCTGCAGGCACAGTTGGCCGCGCTGGAACTCGGCATCGCCCGGATGAACGCGCTGCTGGATGAACAAGGGGACGCGCTGGTCGGCGCCGCGCTGACCGAACTGCAATCCCGCGCCGCGCGACAGATGCGCGCGGCGCTGGCGGCCCTGCCGGACGGCGAGTGGCAGGAAGAAGACTTCCTCGACAATGACGGGCGCACCGACGTGCCGCTGCGGATCGCGGTGACGGTGCGCAAGCAGGGGGAGCGGCTGACGATCGACTTCACGGGATCGGCGGCGGCCTGTGCGGGGCCGGTAAACATTTCCCGCGCGACGACGGTCGCCAGCGTCTACGTCGCGCTGAAGCACCTCTTTCCGGAGGTCGCGGCCAATTCCGGCGTCATGGAGCCGATCGAGGTGATCGTGCCCGAGGGGTCGCTGCTGGATGCGGACCGGCCCAAGCCCACCGGCGGCTATACCGAAACCATCCTGCGCATCATCGACGTGCTGTTCTGCGCCTTCGCCCGCGTCCAGCCCGGCGCGGCTTGCGGGAATGCCTATGGCACCATCAACGCGCTCTCCATCGCCGGGCGGCGGCGCGACGGGCGGCCCTGGGTGCTCTTCTCCTTCTTCGGCGGCGGGCATGGCGGCAATCCGGAGGGCGACGGGCTGTCCCATGGCAACCCGCCGATCGCGACCGCCATCATCCCGCCGGTCGAGGTGATGGAGGCCGCCTATCCCGTGCTCTACCGCCAATGGGCGCTGCGGGACGGATCCGGCGGTGCGGGGGAGCAGCGCGGCGGCCTCGGCGCGATCTATGAGATCGAAGTGCTGGAGGAGCAGGCCGAGGCCTTCATCTTTGCCGAGCGGGCGCGCTTCGCGCCGCGCGGCGTGCTGGGCGGCGGCAACGGCGCGCCGAACCACCCTTCCTATCGCCGTGACGGCACGTGGGAGGCACCGCCCTTGGGATCGAAGGTCACGGGCGTCGCGCTTCGCCGCGGGGACCGCGTGCGGCTGGAAACGCCGGGCGGCGGGGGCGCGGCGACCCGTCGCGGCGTGACGCGACCCTGGCCGACCGCGACCGCCGCATGGGATTCGCGAAGTGACCGATCGCCTGGTCGTCGGCGTGGACGTCGGCGGGACGTTCACTGACCTGTTCCTGTTCGACGAGTCGACTGGCCAAGCGACGGTCGGCAAGGTTCCGTCCACGCGCGGGCGGGAGGCGGACGGCTTCGCGGGCGGCATCGCCGGCCTCGCGCCACTGCCGCGCATCTCCGCCATCGTCCACGGCACGACGGTCGGTACCAATGCGCTTCTGGAACGCAAGGGTGCGCCAGCCGGGCTGATCACGACGCGCGGCTTCCGCGACGTGCTGGAGATGCGACGCCGCGACCGCCGCCAGACCTGGGGCCTGACGGGCAACTTCACCCCCGTCATCCCGCGTGACATGCGGATCGAGGTGGAGGAGCGGATGCTGGCCGATGGCAGCGTCCACACGCCCCTCGACCTGGACCAGGTGCGTGTAGCCGCGCGGGACCTGCTGGCGCGCGGCGCGCAGGCCGTCTGCATCGTCTTCCTCCACGCCTACGCCAACCCGGTGCACGAGATCGCGGCGCTGGACGCCGTGCGGGAGATCTGGCCCAACCCGCACGTCGCCGCGTCGCATCAGATCTTGATGGAGCTGCGGGAGTTCGAGCGAACCTCCACCACCGCGCTGAACGCCGTGCTGCAACCGGTCGTCGGCGGCTACCTCGGCGCCCTGGACGAGCGGCTGCGGGGGGGCGGCTTCCGCGGCGAGTTTCTGGTTGTTCAATCCAACGGCGGCGTCATGTCGGTGGACACGGCGCGCGCCCTGCCGGTCCGCACCGCGCTTTCCGGCCCCGCGGCCGGCGTCATCGCGGCCTCCCGCATTGCAGTCGCCGCGGGCTTCCCGGACGTCATCACGGGGGATGTCGGCGGCACCTCCTTCGACGTCTCCCTCGTCGCCGGCGGCCAGCCCGCGCTGGCGGCGCAGAGCACGCTGGACTTCGGCACGGTGATCCGCACGCCGATGATCGAGATCACGACGATCGGTGCTGGCGGCGGCTCCATCGCCCACGTGGACGCGGCGGGCATCCTGCAGGTCGGCCCGGAAAGCGCGGGGTCCATCCCCGGCCCGGTCTGCTACGGCGCGGGCGGGACGCGGCCGACCGTCACCGACGCCAACGTCGTCCTGGGCCGCATCAACGCGGAGCGGCCGATCGGCGGGAAACTCGCGCGCCTCGACGCGGAGGCGGCGGCGCGCGCGCTGGAGGAGCATGTCGGCAAGCCGCTGGGGCTGGACGCCGTCGCGGCTGCGGAGGCCGTCATCCGCGTGGCCAACGCCCACATGGCCCGAGCCTTGCGGCTGGTGTCCATCGAGCGGGGGCACGACCCCAAGCGCTTCTCCCTCATGCCCTTCGGTGGTGGCGGCGCACTGCACGCGGGCGCGCTGATCCGGGAGGTCGGCCTGGCCCGGGCGCTGGTGCCGCGATACCCCGGCGTGACCTCGGCGCTGGGATGCGTCATGGCGGACATGCGGCACGACCGCGTGCGTACCCTGAACCGGCCGCTGGAGGTGCTGGACGTCGCCGCGCTCGGGCAGGAGATGGAGGCGGCCGCGCGCGACCTCTTCGCCCTTCTGGACCGTGCGGGCGTTGCCTTCACGGGGCGGCGCGCGATGCACGAGCTCGACATGTCCTATGTCGGCCAGACACATACCGTCGCCGTACCGCTCCCGGAGGGGCCGCCGACGCGGGAGGGCATCGTCGCGGCCTTCGAGACGACCTACCGCACCGCCTATGGCCGCACGCTGCCCGGCGCCGCCATGCGCGTGCTGAACCTGCGATCGGCCGCGATCGGGGAGCGGCCGCAAGTGGACCTCCTCTCCCTCGCGCCCGCCGCGGATGCCACGGTGGACGGCGCCCGGCTCGGCAGCCGCCGCATCCGCTTCGGCGCATGGCACGACGCCACGGTCTACGACCGCCTCGCCTTGCCCGTCGGCGCCGTCATCCCCGGCCCCGCCGTGCTGGAACAACCGGACACCACCATCCTGGTCGAACCGGGCCAGCACGGCCACGTGGACCGCTTCGGCAACCTGATCCTGGAGGCCGCATGAACGAAGCACCTTCGAGCGATCGGGCGCTCCTGCTCTGCGACCTGCAGAACGACTTCATCCACCCCGACGGCGCCTATGCGCGCGGAAACCAGAAGTCGGCCGACATCGCCGCCCTGCCGGCGCGCCTGAAGCCCTTGGCCGATCGGGTGCGCGCGGACGGCGCCTGGATCGTCTCCACCCACTTCACGCTGGTTCCCGGCAAGGGCGGGGAGCCTTTCATCTCCCCGCACCTGAAGACGCTCCGCCCCTTCCTGCGCCGCGGCGACTTCGCCCCAGGCTCCTGGGGCAACGCGCTGGTCGAGGAGCTCGCGCCGGCCGACCTCTCGGTCGAGAAGGTCGCCTATTCCGCCTTCTACCAGACGCGCCTGGACTGGGTCCTTCGCCGCGCCGGCATCCGGCGCCTGCTCGTCGCGGGGATCGTCACCAACGGTGGCGTCAGCAGCACCGCGCGCGACGCCCATACTCGCGACTATGAGGTGACCACGCTGGCGGACGGTTGCGCCGCCTTCGACCGGACGACGCACGAGGCGGCGCTGGCGGCCCTGCGCAGCATCGGGCCCGTCGTCACCGTCGCCGAGGCGCTCGGCGGGTAGCCCGCTACTCCTCCCGGTCCAGCGCGTAACCCGCGCTGCGGACCGTGCGGATCACGTCGGCCTCGCCATCCCCGTTCACCGCCTTGCGGAGGCGGCGGATATGCACGTCCACCGTCCGCAGCTCCACGTGGATGTCGCGCCCCCAGACCGCGTCCAGCAGCTGCTCGCGGGAGAAGACGCGGCCGGGGTGGGAGAGGAAGAACTCCAGCAGCCGGTACTCCGTCGGTCCCAGGTGCAACTTGCGCCCGTTGCGCATCACCCTGTGGGCATCCTGGTCCATCTGGATGTCCTGCCAAGCCAGCACGCCCTTCGGCGCCGCCGCCCCGGAGCGGCGCAGCAGCGCGCGGATCCGGGCCATCAGCGCATCCACCGCGAAGGGCTTGGCGATGTGGTCGTCGGCGCCCGTATCCAGCGCCCGCACCGCGTCGCCATCCTCCGTCCGCGCGGTCACCATGATGATCGGCAGGTCGCGGGTCTCGGCGCGGCGGCGGAGCTGGCGGCAGACCTCCAGCCCGGACATGGCCGGCAGCATCCAGTCGAGGAGGATGAGGTCCGGCTTCGCCTCGGACACGCGGAGAAGCGCCTCCTGCCCGTCCGTCGCCTCCTCCACCCGGAAGCCCTGTTTCTCCAGGTTGTAGCGGAGGAGCGTGAGCAGGGGCGCCTCATCCTCCACGACGAGGATGGTGGGGCGCGCCCCACCGAAGGATGAACCGTCGGGCATCGGCGTCCTCCCGCTCAAGGATCGTTCAGGCCCGCGCGGGCATCGGGTCGGCCGAGACGTCGGCCTTCGGCCGATCCTCCGGCAGAACGTCGCCCCGCACGGCGTAGTAGACGGTCTCGGCGATGTTCGTCGCGTGGTCCCCGATCCGCTCGAAGTTCTTGGCGATGAACAGCATGTGGGTCGCCGCGGTGATGTTCCGCGGATCCTCCATCATGTGCGTCACCATTTCACGGAAAATCGAGGTGTAGAGGTCGTCCACCGGCGCGTCGGCAGCCCAGACCCGTTCCGCGAGGTCGGCGTCGTCGCGGACCAGCGCATCGATCGCGTCCTTCAGGTTGCGCTGCACCAGCTGCGACATCCACTGGAAGCCGTTCAGCCCGCCGTTGAAGGTCTGCTGGGACACGACGATGGCGCGCTTGGCGACATTGCGCGCGTAGTCGCCGATCCGCTCGATGTCCTGCGACACCTTCAGGGCGGCGACGATGAAGCGCAGGTCCACCGCGACGGGCGCGCGGGTTGCCAGCAGGCGCACGCAGAAGGTTTCGACCTCCCGCTCCAGCGTATCGATCGGGCCGTCGCGCCCCACGACCTCGCCCGCGAGATCGGGGTCACGGCGCGCGAGCGCGTAGCCCGCATCGGCGACCTGGCGCTCGGCCAGGCCGCCCATCCGGGCGATCATTTCCCGCAGCCGCCGCAGGTCGGCGTCGTAGGCCGCGGAGATGTGGTGGGGCTGGTCCTGGGGCATCGATTCCGCTCCGCTCAGCCGAACCGGCCGGTGATGTATTCCTGCGTCCGGGCGTGCTTCGGCGCGGTGAACATCTGCGCGGCCGGCGCGACCTCGATCAGCTCGCCGAGGTAGAAGAAGGCGACCTGATCGGCACAGCGCGCGGCCTGCTGCATGTTGTGGGTCACGATGACGATGGTGAAGTCGCGCTTCAGCTCGTCGATCAGTTCCTCGATCTTGAGGGTGCTGATCGGGTCGAGCGCGGAGGTCGGCTCGTCGAACAGGATGACGTCCGGCCGCACCGCGATGGTCCGCGCGATGCAGAGACGCTGCTGCTGGCCGCCGGACAGCCCCATGGCCGAGGTGTTCAGCCGGTCCTTCACCTCGCCCCAGATGGCGGCGCGGGACAGGGCCCATTCCACCCGCTCGTCCATCTGCGCCTTGCCCAACTTCTCGTGCAGGCGGATGCCGAAGGCGATGTTCTCGTAGATCGTCATGGGGAAGGGCGTGGGCTTTTGGAAGACCATGCCGATCTTCGAACGTAGCGAGTTCAGGTCCACGTCGTCGCTGACGATGTTCATCCCGTCCATCATCGCTTCGCCCTCCGCGCGCTGGCCGGGGTAGAGCGAGTACATGCGGTTCAGCACGCGGAGCAGCGTGGACTTCCCGCAGCCGGACGGGCCGATCATGCCGGTGACCTGCCGGTCCGGAATGTCGAGGGCGATGCCCTTCAGGGCCTTGTTCGCGCCGTAGTAGAAATCGAGGTTGCGGATGGCGATCCGCGCCTGCGCGATCGTCGCGGAGGAGCGGGCGGTCATCCCGCCGAAGGAGGCGTTGGAGGCCTTCGCCGTCTCCGCCACCCCGGCAGCGATCTGGCCGGCCGCCGCGGCTTCCAGGCCCGCAGGCGGCGGGACGGGCGCCGGGGTCTGGGCCGGGGCGCGGGTCATCCCGGTATCGCTCATGCTCATTCCCTTCAGGACCTTTGGCGCAGTACGGAGCGCGCGAGGATGTTCAGCCCCAGCACGCCGAGGGTGGTGATGAGGGCGCCGGCCCAGGCGAGGACGATCCAGTCCTCATAAGGGCTTCCGGCGTAAGAGTAGATCGTCACGGGCAGCGACGACATCGGCGCCGAGAGGCTCAGCGACCAGTTGAGGTTGCCGAGCGAGGTGAAGAGAAGCGGCGCCGTCTCCCCCGCCACGCGGGCGACAGCCAGCAGCACGCCGGTGATGATCCCCGAGATCGCAGCGCGCCAGCAGACCAGCACGATCATCTTCCACTTCGGCGCGCCGAGGCCGATCACGGCCTCCCGCAGCGTATTGGGGATCAGGCGCAGCATGTCCTCCGTCGTCCGCACGACGACGGGGATGACGATGATCGCGAGCGCCGCCACCCCGGCCCAGCCCGAGAACCCGCCGAAGGGCAGGACGAGGAACTGGTAGACGAAGAGCCCCACGAGAATGGAGGGCGCGGAGAGCAGGATGTCCGACACGAAGCGAACGACATTCCCGAGCCGCGACTCCCCCGCGTACTCCGCGAGGTAGGTTCCGACCAGAAGCCCGATCGGCGTTCCGACGAGCGTGGCCAGGCTCACCTGGATGAGGCTCCCGATGATCGGGTTCAGCAGCCCGCCCCCCGATCCCGGCGGCTTCGTCACCTGGGTGAAGACGTTCAGCCCGAGGCCCGAGAAGCCCTTCCAGAACAGGGTCGCGAGGATCGAGACGAGGAAGAGCAGCCCGAGCACCGTCGCGGCGATGCACAGCCAGCGGATGATCGCATCCGTGCGCTTGCGTCGCCGCCCGAGGGCGGAGGCAACGCTCACCTCCTTCGAAGGGCCCCCGAGTGTGGGCGCGGTGGTGGCGGACATGCCGTCAGACCCTCAGCCTGGAGCGGAGCAGCCATCGCGAGACGGCAAGCACCACGAAGGAGATGACGAAGAGGATGAAGCCCAGCGCCAGCAGCGCGGAGAGCTTCAGGCTCCCCGCCGCACTCTCCCCGAACTCCAGCGCGACGAGGGATGCGATGGTGTTGCCGGGTCCGAAGAGGGAGGAGGCGATCCGGTTCGCGTTGCCGATGACGAAGGTCACGGCCATCGTCTCGCCGAGCGCGCGCCCGAGCCCCAGCATGATGCCGCCGACGACGGAGGTGCGGGTATAGGGCAGGACGACGTTGCGCATCACCTCCCACCGCGTGGCGCCGAGGCCGTAGGCGCTTTCCTTGAAGACGCCGGGAACCTGCATGAAGACGTCGCGCATCGTCGCGGCGATGAAGGGCAGCACCATGATCGCGAGGATGAGGGCCGCGGTGAGCAGGCCCGTGCCGAAAGGCGGACCCTGGAACAGGTCGCCGATAACCGGCAGTTCGCCGATGCTGTCGATGATCGCGGGCTGCACGACCTGCGCCATGACCGGCACGATCACGAAGAAGCCCCACATGCCGTAGATGATGGAAGGCACCGCGGCCAGCAGCTCGATCGCCGTGCCGACGGGCCGGCGCATCCATTCCGGCGCGAGTTCGGTCAGGAAGAAGGCGACACCGAAGGCGAGCGGCACGGCCATCAGCAGGGCCAGCACCGCCGTCAGGATCGTGCCGTAGATCGAGACGCCGGCGCCGAAGACCTCCTGCACCGGGTCCCACTCGGTCGAGGTGACGAAGGACAACCCGAAGGCGCGGAAAGCAGGTAGGCCGCCCATGAACAGCTCGATGATGATGGCGCCGAGCAGCAGGAGGACGAAGACGCCCGAGGCCTTGCAGGCCAGGGCGAAGGCGGCGTCGCCGCCGCTGGACCCCGCCGCGTCGTGGGACGCGGGGGAGGCCGGGATGACCTCGGCGACGACGACCTGTGCACGGGGCCTGCCTGCCTCCTCCGCTCAGCGCGCCGGCCAGGCCGGCTGGCCGTTCACCCGGATCTGCGCCCAGGCCGCGCGGACGGCATTGTGCACCTCCGCGGGCAGCGGAATGTACTCGAGCTGCCGCGCCGCGTCCCCGCCGTTCGTGTAGGCCCAGTCGAAGAAGCGGAACACGTTCGTCAGCTTCACCGCTTCGGTCGGGTTCGTCGGCACGAGGATGAAGGTCGGCGAGACGATCGGCCAGGAGGCCGTGCCGTGCTGGTCGATGATGCTCGCGGCGAAGCCCGGGACGTTCCAGTTCGCGTTCGTGGCAGCGGCCTGGAAGCTCTCCATCGTCGGCGCGACGAATTGTCCCGCCTTGTTGCGAAGCTGCGTGGTGACGAGTCGGTTCTGGGTGGCGTAGGCGTTCTCGACGTAGCCGATGGCGCCGCGGGTGTTGCGGACCGTGCCCGCCACGCCCTCGTTGCCGCGGGCGCCCGTGCCGGCTGGCCAGCGGACGCTCGTCGCGGCGCCCGGGCCGTCCTTCCAGGCCTGCGACACGGCGGAGAGGTAGGAGGTGAAGACGAAGGAGGTGCCCGACGCGTCGGCCCGGTAGACCGGCGCGATCGCCGTGCTCGGCAGCGTTACGCCCCGGTTGAGCTCGACCAGCTTCGGGTCGTTCCAGCGGGTGATCCGTCCCGCGTAGATGTCGGCCAGCAGCTCACCCGTGAGCTTCAGCTGGTCGTTCTCGACGCCCTGGATGTTCACGATCGGCACGACCGAGCCCATGACCGTCGGGAACTGCATCAGGTTCCCCTCGGTCAGCTGCTGCTGCGACAGCGGCGCGTCGGAGGCGCCGAAGTCGACCGTGCGGTTGCGGATCTGGTTCACGCCGGCGCCCGAGCCGACGGACTGGTAGTTCAGCGTGATCCCCGCCGCGCGGGCACCCTCGCCCCAGCGCTGGTAGACCGGGTTCGGGAAGGACGCGCCGGCCCCCGTGATCTGAACCGCCTGCGCCATCGCGGGACGGCTGATCAGGGCCGGCAGGGTCAGGAGGGCAGGGGCGGACAGAAGAAGGTTGCGTCGGTTCACCGTGTGGGACTCCCTGGCGTTGCGGCGCGCTTCTAGGCGGGGGTGGCGACGCCCGTGTTGCGAATAGATGACGCTTGGATGACAGGAAGCGGCCGGTCGATCCGCCTACGGATCGGTGCGACGGGCTGCCTGCTTCTTGGCGCCCAAGGGCTTCGGCTTTACACCCGGCGCCCCATGCCCGACGGCCCACCCGCATCCACGCCCCGGCGCGCCGACCTGCCGACGCGCCCCGGTGACTGCGGCCCGGCCGGGGGTATCGGGCCGGAGAAGACCGCCCGCCGCGCCGGGCGCCGCCCCATCCCACTGTTCCGCGCCCGCTCCTCGGAAGCCACCGCATGACCGTGATGCCCCGCCCCTCCATCCTCTCCGTCGAGCCCTATGTCGGCGGGGAGTCGAAGGTCCCGGGCGTGAACCGGATCGTGAAGCTGTCCTCGAACGAGGGCGCCTTCGGCCCGCCGCCCCGCGCGATCGACGCGATCTCCCGCATGGCAGAGGACGCGCATCGCTACCCCGACGGCGGCGCGACCGCCTTGCGTGAGGCGATCGGCCGCGCCCACGGCCTGGACCCCGCCCGGATCGTCTGCGGCAACGGGTCGGACGAAATCCTGGCCCTCCTCATCCTCGCCTATGGCGGCGAGGGGACGGAGCTCGTCATGTCCGCCCACGGCTTCCTCATGTACGACCTGACGGGCCGCTGGGCCGGCTGCCGCGTCATCAAGGTGCCGGAGAAGGACCTGGCCGCCGACGTGGACGGCCTACTGGCCGCCGTCGGGCCGCGCACGCGCCTCCTCTGCCTCGCGAACCCCAACAACCCCACCGGCGCCCTGCTGCCGCAGTCCGAGGTGAACCGCCTTCGGGCGGGCCTGCGGGACGACGTGCTGCTGGTGCTGGACAGCGCCTATGCCGAATACGTGGACGACCCGGGCTACGACCCCGGCGTCGGGCTGGTGGATTCGGGTACCAACACGGTGATGACCCGCACATTCTCCAAGATCTACGGCCTCGGCGGGATGAGGCTGGGCTGGGCCTATGCCCCGGCTGGCGTCGCAGACGTGCTCAACCGCGTGCGCGGCCCCTTCAACGTGAACGCCGCCGCGATGGCCGCCGGGATCGGCGCGTTGGAGGAGCCGGGCTGGGTCGCGAAGAACGTCGCGCACAACGCGGAATGGCGCCGCCGCCTGTCCGATGGCCTGGCGGGGATGGGCATCAAGCCCTGGCCGAGCCACGGCAACTTCGTCCTCGCCGATTTCGGCTCGCCTCAGGCGGCGCAGGCTGCCGACGTGCACCTGCGGTCCCGCGGGCTGATCGTGCGGGCGATGGGGGCCTACGGCCTGCCCTCCTGCCTGCGCATCACCATCGGCACGGCGGAGGAATGCACCTCCGTCCTCGACGCCCTGGCCGACCGGCCGCAGCATGCCTGATGGCCAGGCCCTCGCTGCGGCACCTGTCGCCGCGGCCGGCGCGGCGCCGCTGTTCCGGCGCCTCTGCATCATCGGTCCCGGCCTGATCGGTTCCTCCATCCTCCGCGTGGCCCGGGAGAGGGGGACATCGCCGGCCACCTCGTCGCGACCGCGCGGTCCGAGGCGACCGTCGCCCGCGTCCGCGAACTAGGCATCGCCGACACCGCCACGACCGACCCCGCCGAGGCGGTGGAGGGCTGCGACGGCGTCATCCTCTGCGTCCCCGTCGGCGCCTATGCGGCGGTCATGGCGAAGATCGCGCCGCGCCTCGCGCCGGGCTGCGTGCTGACGGATGCGGGCTCCACCAAGGGCAGCGTCGTTCGCGACCTGACGCCGCTGGTGCCGCCGGGCGTCCACCTCGTCCCCGCGCACCCCATGGCCGGCACGGAGCATTCGGGGCCCGATGCCGGCTTCTCCACGCTGTTCCAGGGTCGCTGGTGCATCCTGACGCCGTTGCCGGGAACCGATCCCGAAGCCGTGGCACGCGTCCGCGAACTCTGGACCCGCGCGGGCTCGACGCTCGAGACGATGGACCCCGCGACGCACGACAAGATCGTCGCCATCGTCTCCCACCTGCCGCACATGATCGCCTTCTCGATCGTTGGTACTGCGGACGACCTGGCGCAGGAGACGCGGGAGGCGGTGCTGCGCTTCGCGGCCTCCGGCTTCCGCGACTTCACGCGCATCGCGGCGTCCGACGTGGACATGTGGCGCGACATCTTCCTCAACAACCGCGAGGCGCTGCTGGAGATGCTGGCGCGCTTCACCGAGGACGTGCAGGCCATGGGCCGCGCCGTGCGCTGGGGCGAGGCGGGGTTCATCGAGGACCGCATCCGCCGCGGCCGGAAGATCCGGCGCAGCCTGATCGAGATGAAGCAGGCCTGATACGGCCTCAGGCCGCGCGGTCGCTCCGCGCGGCGGGGTACCAGTCGGGGTTCAGGACCTACATGTCGAAGTCGTATCGGGGCGCGTCATCGGCACCGCGCAGGACAGGCGGAATCGGCTGTCCGTCAACCTCCAGGTCCTTCCGATAGAGCCGGAGCGCGGCGTTCCAGGGACGCGCATAGAGATCGGCCCGACGCGCGTAGAGGCTCGGCGAATCATCCGGGCCAAAACGGGCCCTGATATCGGCGCGGAAGGCCGCGACCTCCTTCATCCCGTGGCGCCGCGGGTCCTCGTCCGGGGAGAATTCCAGCTTCAGCAGATGCTCGATCAGGCGGCGCATCAGCCCTTCGACCTGCCGGCGGAGCTCCTTCCCCAAATCCTCGATCTCCTCGGCGATGTGCTCCAGGTCCAGCGCGTTGGGCCGCAGCTCCGCCGGCCAGCGGCGCAGCAGCGCCGCCTGGTCCTGCGTCCAGGCGTACCAGTCCTCCTCGTAGAGACGGGCGGGGTCGGTCATTGGGCCGACGATATGGCGCAGCCTCCCCCGCGCACCAGCCTGACCGGCCATCCGACGACGCACGGACCAGGTGACGGTTTGCCCCGGGCACCCCGCCCCGGACATAACGGCGCCCTCACCCCTGGAGCCCCGCATGTCCGCCCCGACCGCCAGCCTCGCCGCGGCCGCCCCTCTCGCCCCCGCCGCGCTCGCCGACGCCGTCGCCGCGCGCTACGCCGGCGCTTCCCGCTGGGCGCGCGGCTTCGTCCGGGGAAAGCTCCGGCATGACCCCGCGACGGAGGCCATCCTATCCCTCGCGCGGTCGCGCGGGGCGCTGGGGGAGGTACTGGACCTCGGCTGCGGGCGCGGCCAGCTCGCCCTCGCCCTGCTGCTGGCAGGCGGCGCGGCGCAGGTCACGGGCTTCGACCTGAATGCGGCCAAGGTGGCGGAGGCCGAGGCGGCCTCGCGAGGCCTCCCCGCCCTCTTCGCCGCCGCCGACCTTTCGACGGCGGAACTGCCGGAAGCGGACACCGTCATGCTCGTGGACGTCCTCTACCAGATGCCGGAGGCGGCGCAGTTCGACCTGCTGCGCCGCGTGGCCCGCGCCGCCCGCCGCCGCGTCCTCATCCGCGCCTTCGATCCGGACCGCGGCTGGCGCAGCGCCTTCGCCCACGCGATGGAACGGGCCGGCCGCGCCATCCGCGGCGACGAGGCCGCGAACCGGCCCGTCCCCGTCCCGGCCCTCGAAGCCGCGCTGCGGGAAGCCGGCTTCACGACGAGCGTCACCCCGTGCTGGCGCGGGACTCCGCTGCCGAACGTCCTCCTCGTCGCGGAGCGCGCGTCGTGAGGGGCGCGGTCGCCGCGGCCCTCGTCGCGCTGCTGGCCGGACCCGCAGCCGCGCAGGTCGCGCCCTTCCTCCCCGCCGCGGCGGCCGCGCCGGAGACGCCCGCCGGGGAAGTCCGCCTTCCCGTCTTCGAGGCGGGGATCGCCGGCGGCGTCGGCTCCCTCCCCGACTATCCCGCGGCCGACCGCAACCGGGTCCGCGGCATCGCCCTGCCCTACGTCATCTACCGCGGGGACATCCTGCGCGCCGACGACCAGGGCGTGCGCGGCCGCCTGCTGCGGGGCGAGCGCATCGGCCTCGACCTCTCCTTCTCCGGCGCCGTCGCGACCTCCTCCGACGACAACCCCGCGCGCCGCGGGATGCCGGACCTGGACTGGCTCGGCGAGGTCGGGCCGGCGCTGCGGATCACCCTTTGGCGCCAGCCGGACCACCCGCGCCGCGTGAACCTGGAACTGCCGGTGCGCGCGGTCTTCTCGACCGACCTGACGCAGGTCCGGTTCCGCGGCTTCACCTTCAGCCCGGAACTGGCCTTCGAGGACCGCAGCCTGATCTGGCCGCGCGCCCGCTTCCGGGTCGGCATCGGCCCGATCTTCGCGACCGAGCGCTTCCAGGACTATTTCTACGAGGTCGCGCCGCGCTTCGCCCTGCCGACCCGCCCGGCCTACGACGCGAAGGGCGGCTACCTCGGCGCGCGGGCGCAGTTCTCCTACCGCGTGCCGGTGGGGCGGGACGTCTCGGTCGTGCTCGGCGGGCGGGTGGAAAACTTTTCCGGCGCGGCCAACGCGGACTCGCCGCTGCACCGGCGCGACTGGAACGTTACGGGCGTCGCGGGCTTCGCCTGGTCCTTCTACACCTCGACCGCGACGGTCGCGTCCTCCGCCGATCCCTTCGACTGACCTTCGAGACCCGCGAGGCGTCGCGCTTCCTCCAGCCGCTCGACGAGCGGCACGGAGACGCGCGTGGCGTGGATCGCTGCCAGACGCCGCGCGGTGATGGGCCGGTTTGCGCGCAGGAAGGCCGCGGACAGCCACCCTACCCCCGGCGCCCGCCCCTGCGGCTCCGCCTCGTCGAGGTCGTAGGGGTGGCAGTAGGTCCAGGCGAGCGGCCCCTGCAGCCGAGGCAGCATCGCCCGCAGGTCGAAGGGCGGGAGGTAGCGCAGGTACATCCCCCCGAGCGGCGGCACCGCGACCCCCCAGACCGTCGCGACGGGCGCCGGCAGTTCCAGCAGGCCGCAGGCCCAGGCGAATGGCCGCCGGGGCGCCTCGGGGACCCCGTGCAGGAAGCCGCGCGCCGGCAGCAGGGAGGAGGAGTAGGCGTAGCCCGCCTCGGACACCGCTTCCGCCGCGGCGTCCGTGGTCAGGGAGAAATAGGGCGCGCGGAAGCCCGTCACCGCGGTGCCCGTCAGGTCCTCCAGCACCTCCCGCGCCCGCCGCGCCTCCCGCGCGATCGCCGCGGCGTCCAGGCCGCCCAGCGGCAGGTGACGGAGGCCGTGGGACGCCACCTCGTGCCCCCGCGCAGCGATGGCGCGGACCAGGCCAGGGTCCTCCTCCGCCACGCCCCCGAGGACGAAGAAGGTGCCGCGGACGTCCCAGCCATCCAGCCGGTCCAGCAGGGCCCGCGTCACCGCCCCGTGGCGTTGTCCGGTCGGATCGGTGGGCGAGGGCTCCACGTCGCAGGTGAACGTGACCGCGAGCGGCAAGGCCGCGAAAGGGTCCCGGCCCGCTGCGGTCGCGCGGATGTCAGGACTCGGTGCGGACGTGCAAGCGTTGTGACGCACGTGACCCTGATCTAGGTTGCACTCAGGCACCAGGCCCGGTTTCACAGAGTTTCAAGGCTTTGCGCCATGGGCCATCGTAGCCGGCGGCTCCGACGCCGGGAAAGGGCCGCGAAGGCCAGGGGAGATCACACGGGTGGACGGGACTGGCGTGGTGCCGACGGGGGTTTCCCCGCTCGAAGCGGAAGTGGCGGCGTTGATCGTGTCGGCCCTCCAACTCGAGGTGGGGGCGGAGGAAATCGACCCGGAGGCGCCGCTTTTCGGTGAGGGGCTGGGTCTCGACAGCATCGATGCGCTGGAGATCGCGCTCGCCGTGTCGCGCCGCTATGGCTTCCAACTGCGCTCGGACGACGAGCGCAACGGGCGGATCTTCGCCTCGCTCCGCGCGCTCTCGGCCCATATCGCGCGCAGCCGCGTCACCTGAGCACCTGGGCGCCGTGACCCGCGCGGCGGCATTCCTCCTCTCGCCCGGCGGCGTTCGCCTCGCGCTCGGCCTCGCCTTGACCGGCGGGCTGGCGCTGGCCGAATCGCCCGTGGCGACCGGCGTGCTGGCCACGGCACTGGTCCTGCTCGCCGTCGAATCCTTCCTGCCGCCTCGCGGGCGCCGCGCGCTGCTGCTGGCGGCGGGGCCGATCCTCCTCCTCTCGGCCTTCGAGCCCGCGGCGGTGGCGCACGCCATCCCCGCCCTGCTGCCTGCGGTGGGCTTCGCCGCGGCGTCCTGGTGGTTCGGCCGCAGCCTCCTGCCGGGACGCGAGGCGCTGATCGTCCTATGGAACCGCCACAACCCCTCGGCCCGGGCCACGACCTCCGACGCCTATGCGCGGCGGCTGACGCTTGTCTGGGCCGCGGCGCTCGGCCTGATGGCGCTCGCGAGCCTCGCGCCGCTCCTGCCCGGCGGTCCGGCGGCGGGGCGCGTAGCCGTGGTGAACCAGATCCTCTGCCTTTGCCTCTTCCTTGGGGAACACGTGGTGCGCGGCGTCATGATGCGTGCTTTCGCCTGGCCGACGGACACGGTGCGCGCGGTCTGGCGCGCGGAAAGGGCGGGACGTGCAGGCTGATCCCACCTTCCCCCTGGTCGCGCGGGAGGGCGGGGCGGTCATCGCCCATCGCGGCGACGCCCGCGTGACCGTCGCCGCCTATCTCGGCGACGTCGCGGCGCTCGCGGACCGGTTGCCCGCGGTGCCCTGCGTCCTGAACCTCTGCGCCGACCGCTACCTCGCCCTCGTCGCCTTCGGGGCGGCGCTGTCACGCGGGATCACGACCTTGCTGTCCGCCGACCGCTCGGCACACCGCCAGCGCGAACTGGCGGCACGGTACCCCGCGGCGGCGATCCTCTGCGACGACGCGGCCGCGGATCGCGGCCCGCTGCCGCTGGTTCGCGTGAGGTCGGAGGGAGTGGGGCGGGGCCCGAATCCGGCGATCCCGGCGGACCTGATCGCCGCGATCGGCTTCACGTCGGGCAGCACCGGCGAGCCCGCGGCGCATGAAAAGCCCTGGGGCGCGCTCGTCGCCGGGGCGCGAGCCGCGGCGCGGCGCTTCGGGCTGGACGACCCGTCGCTGTCCCCCGCCGTCATCGCGACCGTGCCCCCGCAGCACATGTACGGCTTCGAGACGACGATGGCCCTGCCGCTGCACGGCCACGCCGCCGTCACGGCCGACCCCTACTTCTTCCCCGTCGAGGTCGCCGAATCCCTTGCCCGGACCGCCGCCGCGGGGTCCCGCCGCCGGGTGCTGGTCACCACGCCGCTGCAACTCCGCGCCTTCGTCGCGGCCGGTATGTCCGCGCGCCCCGACGCCGTGATCTCCGCGACCGCGCCGCTCGCCCCCGCGCTGGCCGCCGAGGCGGAAGCGGCCTGGAGCTGCCCCGTGCTGGAAATTTACGGCGCGACGGAAGTCGGCTCCGTCGCCTCCCGCCGCACGCTCGGGGGCGAGGCCTGGACGCCCTATGACGGCGTCGCGTTCCGCGCGGCGGGCGAGGACACCCTCGTCACTGTCCCCGGCCTGCCGGAGGAGGTTCCGCTGGCCGACAACGTCGCGCTGGCCCCGGACGGCACCTTCCGCCTGCTCGGCCGCCGCGCGGACCTCGTGAAGCGCGGGGGCAAGCGCGCCTCGCTCGGCGCCCTGAACCGGCTGCTGGCCGAGGTCGAGGGCGTGCAGGACGGTACCTTCTTCGCGCCCGACGACCTCGACGCCAACCCTTCTGCCCGTCTTGCAGCCTTCGTCGTCGCGCCGGGGCGCACGGCGGCGCAGATCGTCGCCGCCCTGCGCAACCGGGTCGAGGCAGTGTTCCTGCCGCGGCCTGTCGTGCTTCTCGATGCGCTGCCACGCGACGCCGTGGGCAAGCTGTCGCGCCGGCGCCTGGCCGCGCTGCGCGACGGGCATGGGGAGGAGGCGCCATGAACGAGGTCACCGACCGCTTCGCCGTGCCGGCCTCGCATCCTTCCCTGCCCGGCCACTTCCCCGGCCGCCCGGTGGTGCCGGGCGTCGTGCTGCTCGACCGCGTCTTTGCCGCCGCGCTGCGCGCCGGCCTGCCGCCGCCGGCGCGCATCGCCAGTGCCAAGTTCACCCGCCCCGTGCTGCCGGAGGAGACGGTCACGCTGACGCTGCGCCGCACGCCCGGCGGCCGCATCGCCTTCGCGGGATCCTGCGGCGATGCCCGCGCCTTCGCCGGCGAGTACGAGCCGTGAGCACGACGACGACCTGGAGCGCGCCGCGCGAGCGCGGCTCTGCCGCCGCGCTGCGGCTGATGGAGTGGATCACCCGCTTCGGTGGCTGGCGCGTCTCCCACGCGCTGCTCTACCCCGTGACGCTGTACTTCCTGCTGTCGTCCCCCGCGCAGCGGCGCCACGCCTTCGCCTTCCAGGCGCGCGCCCGGGGCAGGCCCGCGCGCTGGCGCGACGTCTGGGCGCAGTACTTCGCGTTCTCCGCAGCGCTGGTGGACCGCCTTTTCTTCCTGACGGGCCGCACGAAGGGCTTCGAGGTCCGCGTGACGGGGCTGGACGCCCTGCAGGCGCGCATCGAGGCGGGACAGGGCTGCATCCTCCTCGGCGCCCATGTCGGCTCCTTCGAGGCGATGCGGGCGCTCGCCGCCGCCGGCTGCCCGGTCGAGGTCCTGGCCCTGATGCATGACCCCAGCGCGGCCTCGGCGAACGCCTTCTTCGCGCGCCATGCCCGCCCCGGCACGCCGGCGGTCCTCCAGATCGGGCAGGCCGATGCGATGCTGCGCGCGAAGGAATGCCTGGAACGCGGCGGGCTTGTCGGCATCCTCGCGGACCGCGCGCCGGCGATCGGCGCCCATGATCCGGCCTGCCGAAGCGTCGTCGCGGACGTGCTCGGCGCCCCCGCCTCGCTGCCGGCGGGGCCGCATATCCTGGCGGGCGTGCTCGGCGCGCCGGTCTTCCTCGCCTTCGGCATCCGCCGCGGCCCCCGCCGCTACGAGATCCGCTTCGAGCCCTTCGCCGAGCGTTTGGTGCTGGACCGCGCCGACCGCCAGGGATCCATCCGCCGCTCCGTCGAGCGCTACGCCGAACGGCTGTCCGCCGTGGCGCGCGCCCATCCCGACAACTGGTTCAACTTCAACCGGTTCTGGGACGCGTGAGGCGCCGCGTCCTGCTGTGGCTCGGCGCGGCCGCGCCGATCGCCGCGCGCGCACAAGATGCGTTGGACGCGGTGATGCGCGCGCTGGCGTCCGTGCGCGTGTCGCGCGCGCGGTTCGAGGAAGCGAAGGAGATCGCGGGCCTTGGCGGTACGCTGGCCTCTGCCGGTGTCCTGTCCTGGCAGGCGCCGGACCTCATCGAGCGGCACACGACCGAACCCTTCGAGGAAATCCTGACGATCCGGGGCGAGCGCCTGACCTACCAGCGCCCAGGGCAGAACATCCGGCGCGAGTTCGCCCTGAGCACGGCGCCCGAATTGCGTCCGCTGGCCGAAGGCCTCCGCGCCGTGCTGGCGGGCGACCTGCCGGCACTGCAGCGCGACTTCGAGGTGGAGTTTTCGGGGAATCCCGCCGCCTGGACCCTGCGCCTGGCGCCCCGGGCCTTCGCGGCGCGGGCGGCGGTGCAGCGCGTGACCTTTTCGGGCGAGGGGGGGACGATCCGGCGGGTGGAGACGGTGGGGAACGAGTCCACGACGATGGTCGTCACGCCGCTGCCGTGAGGGGTGGGGTGGGTGATTCCCGGGAGGGCTTTGCCCTCCCGGCCCCTCCCACCAGGGGCGAACGCGCCCCTGGACCGCGATCTATTTGGATGTCCCGGGCTGGTGGACCCCCGAAGTGGGGTCCACCAGCCCGGGACGCTAAGCAGTTCGCGGGGTCCGGGGGTGCGCTCACCCCCCGACGGAGGGATCTGGGGAGGCAGAGCCTCCCCGGGGCCGCTCGCGCACGTGACCGCACTCCTCCGCCCCCTCCTCGCGCTCGCCCTGCTCGGCGCTCTCCTTGCCGCCCTCTTCCGCGTCGTCGAGGTCCGCACCGACATGGCGGACTTCCTCCCCCCGCCCGCACCCCCGCCGCGACCTTCCTGCTCGACGAACTCCGCGGCGGCGCGGCGACGAGCGTGCTGCTGATGGGCATCGAGGGCGCGCCGGAGCCGGACCTGGCCCGCCTGTCCCGCGCGCTCGGTGACACGCTGCGCGCGACCGGCCGCTTCGCCCTCGTCGCCAACGGCGCCGAGGACATCGGCGCGGAGGAGCGCGACCTCCTCTTCCGCTACCGGTACGCCCTGACCGACGCGGCGCTGGACGGGCCGGCGCTTCGGCGGGGCATGACGGCATTGCTGGAAGGCCTGCGCTCCGCTGCCTCGCCGATCCTCGCCCGCTACGGCTTCGCCGATCCGTCGGGCGCCTTCCTGTCGCTGCTGAACGGCTGGCTCGGCGGGTCCACGGTGCAGGTCCGCGGCGGTGCCTGGTTCGCGGCGGGGAACGGCCCGCCCCGCGCCCTGCTCGTCGCGCGCACGAACGCCGCGGGCTTCGACGTCGAAGCGCAGGCGGAGGCGGTCCAGGCGGTGCGCGACGCCTACGCGGCCGCGAGTCCCGGACCAGCACGGCTGCTGCTCTCGGGTCCTGGCGTCTTCGCTTCCTCCGCCGCGGCCGCGGTACAGGCGGACGTGCAGCGCGTCTCGCTTCTCTCGGGCGTGCTGCTGCTGGCCTTCCTGCTGTGGCGCTACCGCTCGCCGACGCTGCTGCTCGCGGCGGGGGTGCCGCTGGTTGCCGGCATCATCGCGGGCACGCTGGCGGTCGCGCTCGTCTTCGGGCGCGTGCAGGGCGCGGCGCTCGGCTTCGGGATCACGATGCTCGGCGTCGTCGTGGACTACCCGATCCTTCTCCTGACAGGCCGCCGCCCCGGCGAGACGACGGCAGAGGCCGCGCGGCGCATCTGGCCCTCCCTGCGGCTGGCGGCCGGGGCGGCGGCGCTGGGACTGACGGCGATGGTCGCCTCCGGCTTCCCGGGCCTGGCCCAACTCGGCCTGTTCGGCGCGGCGGGGCTGGCCGCCGGCGCCGCGGTGACGCGCTGGGTCCTACCGGCGCTGCTGCCGGCGGGCGGGGCGGTGCGGCCCCTGCCCCGCTGGATCACCGCCGGGCTTGAGGGGGTGCGCCCCCTGCCGCTGGCGGCGCTGGCGCTGGCCGTCGGCTGGCTCCTCCTCGCCGGCCCGCCGCGATGGGAGGACGACCTCGCGAACCTTTCCCCCGTGCCGGAGGCGCCGCGCCGGCTGGACGCCGAGCTCCGCGGCCAGTTGGGGGCGCCCGACGCCCGCTACCTCGTCGCCCTCCGCGCGCCGACGGCGGAGGCGGTGCTGGTCGCGTCGGAGCGTCTGGCGGGGGCTCTGGCCCCGTTGCTGGCCGATGGGCGGCTGGCAAGGCTGGACCATCCGGCGCGCTACCTGCCCTCCGCCGCCGCCCAGGCCGCGCGCGCCGCCGCCCTGCCGGAGGCCGCGGCCCTTCGGACGCGCGTCGAGGAGGCGCGCGCCGGCCTGCCCTTCCGCCCCGGCGCCTTCGACCCCGTCCTGGCGGCCGTGGAGGAGGCGCGCACCCTACCCCCGTTGACCGTCGAGGACCTGTCGCGCGCCCCGGTCCTCGCCGCGCGCCTGTCGCCCCTGCTGGCGCGGACGGAGGCGGGGTGGCGCGGCCTCGCCCTCCTCTCCGGCCCGCGGGACCCGGCGGAGGTCGCCGCGACCCTGTCGGCGCTGGGCGACCGCGCCATCCTCTTCGTGGACGCGAAGGGGGAGACGGAGGCGATGGTGGCCGCGACCACGCGCGGCGCCCTGGCCTGGTGCGCGGTCGGCGGCGCGGGGGTCTTCGGCCTGCTGGCACTGGGCCTCCACAGCCCGTGGCGGGCGGCTCGGACGGTCCTGCCGATCCTTGGCGCGTTGATCATCGCCCTCGCCGGCCTCGCCGTGCTGGGCGAACGCCTGACGCCTTTCCACCTCGCGGCCCTGTTGCTCACGGCGGGGGTGGGCATGGACTACGCCATCTTCCTAGCCACCCGGCCCGCGGAGCCGGAGGAGGCGGAGCGCACCCTCGGCGCCGTCTTCAACTGCACCGTGACGACCCTGCTGACCTTCGGCCTGCTCGCGACCTGTGAAACCCCGGTCCTGCGGGGCATCGGGGTGACCGTGACGATCGGCGTGGCCGCGGCCTTCCTGCTGGCCGTGGCATTGCGATCACGAAAGGCGTGACAGCCGCCCCTTCCCGGCCCGGTAACACGCCGTATCTTGCGGCGATGACCTTCCCCCTCGCCATCGCGGCCCGCGCCGCCGTCGCCGCGACCGGCGCCGGCATCGCGGCCACGCGGGCGGCGCTGCACGGGCGGCGCACCGGACTGGCGCCGGCCGGGATGCCGGACCTGCGCTCCGACATCCATGTCGGTCGCGTGGCGGGGCTGGAGGACGCGGCCCCGCCGCCGCACCTCGCGCGTTACGACTGCCGCAACAACCGACTGGCCGAACTCGCCCTGCGCGGCGACGGGTTCGAAGCGGCGGTGACGGAAGCGGCGGAACGGCACGGGGCGCATCGGGTCGCCGTCGTCCTCGGCACCTCCACCGCCGGCGTCGCACAGACCGAGGACGCCTATGCCCGGCGCGACGCCGCCGGCGCGCTGCCGGCCGATTTCGACTTCGCCCATACCCACGACCTGCACGCCCTGCCGCGCTACGTCCGCGCGCGGCTCAACCTGCGCGGGCCAGCAATCGCTGTGTCCACCGCCTGCACCTCCGGCGCACGCACGGTGATCGAGGCGGGGGACCTGATCGCGGCCGGCCTGGCAGACGCCGTGGTGGTGGGCGGCGTGGACACGCTCTGCCGGATGACGCTGCATGGCTTCAACGCGCTGGAGCTGCTCTCGAGCGGCCCGACGCGCCCCTGCGCGGCCGACCGCACTGGCATCTCGATCGGCGAGGCGGCGGGGCTGCTGCTGCTGACGCGTCCCGAGGACGCGCCGGCCGGCGCGCCGCTCATCCTCGGTGCGGGCGCCAGCAGCGACGGGCACCACATGTCCTCCCCGCATCCGGAAGGCCTCGGCGCCATCACCGCCATGCGCGGGGCGCTGGATGCCGCGGGCGTTCGGGTGGAGGACGTGGACTACGTCAACCTGCACGGCACTGGCACACGGGCCAACGACGCGATGGAGGACCGGGCGGTCTCCGCCCTTTTCGGCGGCACCGTGCCGGTCTCCTCGACGAAGGGCTGGACTGGCCACACCCTCGGCGCCTCCGGCGCGCTGGAGGCGATCTTCGCGACGATCTGCCTGGAGGACGACCTGATCCCCGGCTGCCTCGGCGTGGAGGAAGCGGACCCGTCCTTCTCCATGCAGGTCGCGACGGCGAACCGCGCGGCGCCGGTGCGGCGGGTGCTGTCCAACTCCTTCGGCTTCGGGGGGAGCAACGTCGCCCTCCTCATCGGCCGGGCGTGACCCGGGGGCTTCGAGCGGCTTGAGGGTTCCCCGTTGAGAGTGTGGGTCGCCGCGGCATCGGTGCTCGGCCCCGGCCTGCCGGGCTGGGAGTCGAGCCTGCCCGTGCTACGCGGCGAAGCAGCCTGGGCAGACGCGCCGCTGACCCTGCCGCCCCCTGCCGCCCTGCCGCCGACGGAACGGCGGCGGACGAGCCAGGCCGTCCGCCTTGCCCTCGCGGTCGGGACGGAGGCCGCGTCGCTCTCCGGCTTGGCGCCGGACTCGCTGGATACGGTCTTCGCCTCCTCGAACGGCGACGGGCAGGTGGTCGGGTCCATCCTTGAGGAATTGTCGCGTCCGGACGGGGCGATCTCGCCCACGCAGTTCCACAACTCCGTCCACAACGCCGCGGCGGGGTATTGGGGGATCGCGGTGGGGTCCACGCGGCCGTCCGTCTCCGTGGGAGGCTACGACGATTCGGTGGCGACGGGGCTGTTGACCGCGGCGTCGCACGTCGCGGCGCGTCGCGTGCCGACGCTCCTCGTCGCCTACGACGCGCCGCTGACGGAACCGCTGGCCTCCGTGCGCGCGACGGGGTGCCCCTTCGCAGCTGCGCTGGTGCTGACGCCGGCGCCGGGAGGTCGGGTCGCCCTGGATGTGGAGACGTCGCCCGATGAAGCCGCGCTGCCGCAAGGACCCGTGGCCACCCGCAACCCCGCGGCGCGGCTGCTGCCCGTGCTGGAAGCGCTGGCGCGGGGCCGGGCCGCGCGGCTGGCGCTGCCGCTGATGGATGGCGGCTCCCTCGCCGTCTCCGTGATCCCGTGCTGACGCCCGTGCGGGTCGCGGGCCTGATCCCGCATGACGGTGCGATGGGGTTGCTGCGGCACGTGCTGTCGCATGACGCGACCTCGATCGCCTGCGACGCGGCATCGCACCGTGATCCTGCCAATCCGCTGCGGCGCGACGATGTCCTGCCCGCCATCGCCGGCGTGGAATACGCGCTGCAGGCGATGGCGGCGCATGGGGCGCTGACCGGCGGCGGCGGGCCGCAGGCGCCCGGCTACCTCGCCAGCCTGCGTCGCGTCGCGCTGCACGTCGCGCGCCTCGACGAGTTGGCCGGTGATCTGCGCGTCGAGGCCCGCGCGCTGTCCATGGAGGCGACGGGCTTCGTGTACGACTTCACCGTCTCGGCCGCGGGCCGCGCCCTGCTGGACGGGCAGGCCGCGATCATCCTGCCGGCAGAGCCCTGCGGATGATCCGCGCCGTGGTCTCCGGCGGCGCATCCCCGATCGGCGCCGCGATCTGCCGCGCGCTCGCGCGCGACGGCCATCACGTGATCGTCCACGCCAGCACCGATCCCGCGCGGGCCGCGTCGGTCGCCGACGCGATCCGCGCGGAGGGTGGCAGCGCCGAAGCCGTCGCCTTCGACCTGACCGACGCGGCCGCGACGGCCACCGCGCTGGCCGCCTTGGTTGAGGGCGGCACGATCCAGACCGTGATCCACAACGCAGGCGCGCATGACGACGTGCCGATGGCCGCGATGACGCCCGCGCAATGGGACCGCGTGCTGGACGTGTCGCTCAACGGCTTCTACCGCCTGGTGCAGCCGCTGCTGCTGCCGATGATGGCGACGCGGCGGGGACGGATCGTCGCTCTCTCCTCCGTCTCCGCGATCATGGGGAACCGGGGGCAGGTGAACTACGCCGCCGCGAAGGCCGGGCTGATCGGCGCGGTGCGCGCGCTCTCCCTCGAATGCGCGCCGCGCGGCGTGACGGTGAACGCGGTGGCCCCTGGCATCATCGAGAGTCCGGCGACGGCCGCCGTGCTGACGAAGGAACAGGTGCGCGCCCTGGTCCCTGCACGGCGGGCCGGAACGCCGGAGGAGGTGGCGGAGCTCGTCGCCTTCCTCTGCTCGGACCGCGCGGCCTACGTCACGGGGCAGACCATCTCGATCAACGGCGGGATGGCCTGATCGGGGCCGCCCGCCGGCTGGGCGGCACTGCCCTTCTGCCGAACCCACACCCTGCCGGGGGACGACCTGCCCCTCGCCCCGTGATTCGGACCGGGTAGCTGCGGCGGGGCAGTGTCGGGGTTCCCGGTCGCAACGGGCCTGGGAACGGAGCCCCCGGATCGGGTCCGCGCCGACACGGCCCTGGCACGAGGCCTGAGCCGCGGCGCCCGCCCCGCTACTCCGGGCGGATGCCCGCATCGCGGATCAGGCGGCCCCACATCTCCGTGTCCTCGGCCAGCACGCGGGCGAGCATGGAGGCGTCGCCGGTTTCGATGGCGACGCCCTGCTCGGCCATACGGGCGCGCAGCGCCGGGTCGTCGGTCGCCGTCTTCAGCGCCGCCGACAGCCGCGCGACGACGGGCGCCGGCGTGCCCACGGGTGCGAAGAGGCCCTGCCAGAACGTCGCGTCGAAGCCCGGCAGCGTGTCCGCCACGGGCGGGACGTCCGGCAGCAGGGCGAGCCGGTCGAGGCCGGAGACGGCCAGCGGCCGCGTCGCCCCTTCGCGGATCGCGGGGATCGCCTCCAGCGCCGCCTGGAACATGGCCCCGATGCGGCCCTGGCGGAGGTCGATCAGCGCGGGGGCGCCGCCGCGGTAAGGCACGTGGACGACCTCGATCCCCGCCCGGGTCCGGAGCAGTTCCAGCGCCAGGTGGTTCACGGCGCCCGTCCCGGAGGAGCCGAAGTTCAGCCGCCCCGGGTTCGCCTTCGCCCAGGCGATGAGCTCGGCGACGTTGCGGACCGGCAATCCGGGATGGACGTGCAGCACGAAGGCGGATCGGTAGGCGAAGCCGACCGGCAGCAGTTCCGCCCTGGGGTCCCGTGGCGTCAGGCTCGGCTGCAGCGCCGGGTTGATGGCGAGCGACGAGGCGCCCATCAGCAACACGTAGCCGTCCGGCCGGGCCCCCGCGACAGCGGTGGAGGCGACGGCAGTCGCCCCGCCCGTCCGGTTCTCCACGACGATCGGGTGGCCCAGCTCCCGCTGCATGCGTTCCGCGATGGAGCGGGTCGTCAGGTCGGTGAGCCCGCCCGGCGCGTAGCCCGTGATCACCGTGATCGGCCGGGTGGGGTAGGCATCCTGCGCCGCGGCGGGGAAGGCGAGCGGGGCCAGGGCGGCGCCCAGCAGGGGGCGGCGGGGGGTGGGCATCGGCGTTCCTCGGTGCGTCTCTTGCTTGGCCTCGATCCTGGCGGGGGCGGCGATGCCGGCGCAAGGCGTCACCGTTCTGTCGTCGCCTTGCCGTGCGGCATGGGCTAGGGATCGGGGAAAGAGACGGGGCGGGCATGCTGGAGATCCGGAACCTTACGCGCCGGTTCGGGGCGCGCACGGCGGTGGATGGGGTGACGCTGAGCATCCCGGACGGGCAGATGGTCGGCATCATCGGCCGCTCCGGCGCGGGGAAGTCCACCTTGCTGCGGATGGTCAACCGCCTGACGGAGCCATCCGAGGGCGCGATCCTGCATGACGGCGTGGACGTCACGACGCTGAAGGGCAAGGCGCTGCGGGACTGGCGGACGGCCTGCGCCATGATCTTCCAGCAGTTCAACCTCGTGCAGCGGCTCGACGTGCTGACGAACGTGCTGGTGGGGCGGCTGAACCACCGGCCCGGCTTCATGGGGACGCTGACCTCCCTCTTCCTCCGCTTCTCGCCGGAGGAACGGGCGATGGCCCTCGCGGCGCTCGACCGTTTCGACCTGGCGGACCAGGCGCTGCAGCGGGCCGATACGCTGTCCGGCGGGCAGCAGCAGCGCGTGGCGATCGCACGCGCCCTGCTGCAGGAACCGCGGATGATGCTGGCGGACGAGCCGATCGCATCCCTTGACCCGCGCAATGCGCAGGTGGTGATGGACGCGCTGCGCGACGTGAACCGGCGGGACGGGTTGACGGTGCTGGTGAACCTTCATCACCTCGACACCGCGCGGCGCTATTGCGACCGGATCGTCGCGATGCAGGCGGGGAAGGTCGTCTTCGACGGCCCGCCGGCCGCCCTGACGGGGGAGCGGGTGCGCGAGATCTACGGAGTGACCGAGGAGCAGTTCGAGGCGGAGGCCGAGGCGGCGCTGCGCGGCGTGAAGGAGCCGGTGGCGGCGCCGGCGTGAGTCACCGATCCGTCACGCGACGGTAAAATCAGGATCACGGTGGGCGAATATGCCCGCGTGCGGCGCGCGCCCTCGCGCGAACGGAGTTCCTCGATCATGATCACCCGCCGCACCCTCGCCGGCCTCGCCGCCGGCCTGCCCCTGCTTCCCGCTGCCCTGCGCGCCCAAGGGACGAACGCAGACGCGCCGGTGGCGATGCCTCAGCCGGGGCGCCGTCCCTGGGCCGACCAGGTCCAGACCATTCGCCTCGGGCTGCTGGGTGGCGAGAACGAGGGTGACCGCCTCGGCCGCTACGAGGCCTATCGCGGACTGCTGGAGCGCACCTTCGCCGTCCCCGTCCGCCTCTTCCCCGCCGCCGACTATGCCGGCGTCATGCAGGCCTTCTCCGCGCGGCAGATCGAGGGCGCGTCCCTCGGCGCCGCGGCCTATGCGGGCGCCTGGCTCGACACCAATGGCGGCGTCGAGCCGCTCTTCGTCGCGCGCGAGGCCGATGGCGGGATCTCCTACATCTCCGTCATGGTCGTGCGCGCGGATTCCGGGATCACGAGCCTCGACGGCATGCGCGGAAAGTCGCTCGCCTGGGCGGACCCGAACTCGACCTCCGGCTACCTCGTGCCGCGCTCCGAGCTGCGCAGCGCCGGGCTCAACCTCGACCAATACTTCTCCCGCACGGGGTTCGGCGGCGGGCACGAGCAGGCGGTGGTCGCGGTGCTGCAGCGCCAGTACGACGGCGCGGTCACCTGGGCTTCGGGCCAGGGCGAGGAGAGCCAGGGCTTCACCCGCGGCAACCTCCGCGCGATGGTCGAGAAGGGCATGCTGAACATGCGCGACCTCCGCATCATCTGGAAGTCGCGCCCGATCCTGAACGGGCCGATGACCGTGCGCCGCGACCTGCCGCAGGGCTTCAAGGACGACTTCTCCGCGTTCCACCTCGCGCTCGCGACGGCGCATCCGGACATCTACAACCAGGTCGAGCGTGGCGGCGGCCGCGGCTACGCCCGCGTGACGCACGAGCAGTTCGAGCCGATCATCCAGCTCCGCCGCGAAGAGGCGGCGGAGCGTCGCCGCCGGACCTGACGGGCGCGACGCGGGCTGGTCCGGAGCGGGTGGTTCCCGGGGGAAGGCGCGGCCTTCCTCCGGATCTCCATCCGCCAGGGGAATCGTCACCTGGACCTCATCCCATCGACGTCATTGGTGACGGGGCCTCTCCACGCGGCGTAAGCGCGCGGGGAGAGTTCCGGTCAGCACGATCAGGTCCATCGACTGAGGTCCAGGAGGCCTGCGAAGCAGTGCTTCCCAGCCTGGCGAGTGACGGTTCGGGGGAGGGCAGAGCCGTCCTCCAAGGCCGCCGAAGCTACCCCCGAACGTTGGACGCCACGCCCAGCCCTGCCGCCGTGTCCGCGATGGACTGCCACACCGCGTGCGGCAGCGGCACGCCTTCGCGGAGGCGGGACTGCATCGTGCGCGTCTCCGGTTGGCCGGGAAGGAGTACCGGTTCCGACGGCTCGGCCGGGCGGGAGGAGGCGACCCAGTCCGCGTAGGCGCGGGCGGAGCGGTGGAACTCCTCCTCCGTGCCGAAGTGCTTCGGGGAGAGGTAGATCGAGAGCATCCCGTTCGCGATGCGCGCGCGTTCGCCGATGGGACCAGCGGGGCCGCCGCCGGTAAGGCAGCCCGCCAGCATCTCGCACATCAGGGCCAAGCCGGAGCCCTTGTGGTCGCCGAAGGCACGGATGGCTCCGGGGCCGGCGGAGGGATCGCGCGGGCCGACAGGCGGGTATTCGCCGTAGAGAGTGTGGGGGTCGCCGGAGAGGCGGCCATCCGGCTCGATCAGCGCGTCGGGCGGAAGAGGCTTGCCGCCATTGGAGGCGACGAGGACCTTGCCTTCGGCGACGCTGGACGTCGCGAAATCCAGGATCAGGGGTTCGCCGGGAAGCGGCACGCCGACGGAGAAGGGCGCGGTGGAGAAACGCCGATCCACGCCCCCGAAGGGCGCGACAAGGACGGAGCCCGCGACGTTGACGAAGTGGACGGAGACGAGGCCAGCGGCGATCGCCATCTCCGCGTAGTCGCCGGCGCGGCCGATATGCCCGGCGTTGCGCAGCGCGACGATGCAGGACCCGTTCTCCGTCGCGCGGGTGATGCCGAGCTGCGCGGCCTGTTGCGCGACGGTCTGGCCGAGGCCGAAGCCGCCGTCGAGGAGGACGAAGGACCCGCCGTCGGTGACCATCTCGACCGTGGCGCCGGCGCGGACGAAGCCCTTGCCGAGCCATTCGACGTAGCGCGGGACGCGAACCACGCCGTGGCTGTCATGGCCGCGCAGGTTGGCGCCGACGAGGTGGTTCGCGACGCGCGTCGCCTCCGCTTCCGCGCAGCCGGCAGCGCCCATGATCCGCGCGACGAAGGATTCCAGCGCGTCCGCGCCGATGCGGATGCCGTCCAGGACTTCTGCCATGCCGTTTCCCCCTTGTTGTCCCCTGGGGCGCCGGCACGCCGGAGCGCGCGGGCCTGCCCCTCCTGCGGGGGCACGGGCCCGTCGGACCGGGGGCGTCCCCGCCGCCGTCCGGCAGGATGCGCCGGGGCCGTGCGCGTGGCTACGGGGGCAGGGCGCCGAGCGCGCGCTCCGCGGCGAGGACCACGTCGCGGATCTCGGCATAGGCCGCCTCGGCGCGCCCGGTCAGGAAGGCATGGGCGGCCTCGGTCGGGACGAGCAGGGTCAGGCGCGCATCGCCGGCGTGGCGGAGGCGCCGCAGCAGCCCGCGCTGGACGGCGCGGTCCACGGCCCGGGTGACCGTCGCCGCACCGATCACGCCGTGGGAGGTGGCCGAGAGTTCCTTATGCGTCAGAGGTCGTCCCTCGAAGGCGGCATCGAGCGCCTCGATGACGACCCAGGCGACCTCACGGGACCTGACGGAGGGCCGGCCGACCTGGCGAATGCTCGTCAGGTTGCGGCGGAGCATGGTGGCGTGCGCGCGAGCGGCCGCGGCCGCCATGACGGAGATGCGCCGGTCGCGGGCCTCGTTCCGGACGCTCATCAGAACAGCATGACAGCGCCCTGGGGGCTGCGTCATTGCTTTTCGGGGGTGCGGTCGGGGGTGCGGTCGGGGGGCAGGGCGTCGCGCACGGCGCGCAGCAGGTCCCGGGCGGCGGTCAGGCCCGCCTCCTCGGCGCGGCGCGAGAGGCAGGCGAGGCGCGGGGCGAGGGTGTCGCGGATGGCCAGGGGAATGGCCGGTGGCGTCTCGGGCGACGGGTCGGTCAAGCCATGCGTCCGGGTGGTGGCGCGGCGCTTTTCCCGGCGCAGGCCGCGGGGCGCCACCGCCCGTCGCTTCCACAGTGGAAGTGGCCGTCGATTTCCGATGGGGAGGGTCGGTTATCCGCGGCCCGTTTCGGCGGCGCGCGCGGCCTGCGGGGCGCGCCGCGGCGGTCGCGCGGGGATCACGGAGATGCCTTGAGCATCCGGGGACGGGAGCGCCCAGGGCGGCATTTCCGGTCCACCACCGGTGGCAAAGGCCCGGTGCCGCTTGCCACGGCCCGCATGACGGGCACCGCCCCTACCTCTCTTCACGGCCCGGCCGATGCGGCCGGTGCCGGGATTCGCCGGGTTCAGGGGATCGCGGCGACGGATTGCGCCTGCGGCGCGATGTTCCGGTTCCAGGTCGGGGAGGTCAGGATTTCGCTGATGCAGACATGCGGCGGCATCTTCGCGGCGAAGACGACCATCGCCGCGAGATCCTCGGGCTGCAGCATGCGCGCGCGTTCCTCCGCGCTCGGCGGCACCGGTCGGAGGTCGAGGATCGGCGTCGCGACTTCCCCGGGGCAGATGCAGGTGGAGCGGATGCCGTGGATCCCGTTCTCGAGGTTCACGGCGGCGGAGAGAGCGACGAGGCCGTGCTTCGCCGCGGTGTAGGCGGGGCCGGAGAGGAAGGAGACCGACTTCCCGGCCATGGAGGCGACCTGGATGATCAGGCCGCCGCCGCGGGCGCGCATCGCGGGCAGGACGGCATGCGTCGTCAGGAAGGGCGCGGTGAGGTTACCGTCCACCATCATCCGGATCGCGTCGGGGTCGAGCTGGTGGAGGTAGCGGCGCTTCAGGTTCACGCCGGCGTTGTTGACGAGGATGTCGGGGCCTTGGTCGCCCAGCGATGCGGCCATGCGCGTGACGTCGTCCGCGCGCGTCAGGTCACCGGGGAGGACGATCGCGTCGTCGCGGCCGAGCATGTCAGCGGTTTCGCGCAGCGGGGCCTCGCGCCGGCCGGTGAGGGCGACGCGCATGCCCTCCCGCGCCAGGGCGATGGCGACCGCGCGCCCGATGCCCGTTCCGGCGCCTGTCACCCAGGCCGTCCGCCCTGCCAGATCCGTCACGCGTGCCGTTCCCTTCCCATGCGCGCGGGAGGCTACACCCGCCGCGGCCCAGCTGTCGTCGGGGCGGGCCGCGGATGGCCGCGCCGCGTGCCAGCGGGCGGGACCGCCGCGCCTCAGGCCACGCGTCAGGCCGGGGCGGGGCGGGCCCGGCGCAGCAGGAGCGTCGCGACGACGAAGACGTTCGCCGCGTTCCAGGCCACGCCGTTCAGGAAGGCCGCGCGGTAGCTGCCCGTCAGGTCGAAGACGACGCCTGAGAGCCAGCCGCCGAGCGCCATGCCGACGAGGGTCGCCATCAGAACGATGCCGAGCCGGGCGCCGACGTCCCGCGCGGGGAAGTGTTCGCGGATGATGACGGCGTAGGAGGGGACGATGCCGCCCTGCATCAGCCCGAAGAGGGCGGAGAGGACGTAGAGCGAGGCGAGTCCGTCGAAGAAGAGGAAGAGCGAGAGGGAGGCGCCCTGGAGCACGCCGCCGAGCAGCAGCGTGCGCAGGCCGCCGATGCGGTCCGCGATGAGGCCGGAGGCGAGGCGCGAGGCGATACCGCAGGCCAGCATGAGGGAGAGCATCTCCGCCCCGCGCGCCACGCCGTAGCCGAGGTCGGCGCAGTAGGCGACGATGTGGACCTGCGGCATGGCCATCGCGACGCAGCAGGCGACGCCCGCCGTGGCGAGCACGGCCGTCAGCGCGTTCCGCGTGAGGCCGAGCGGGTGGTCCGGCGCGCCGCCCTCGGCTGCCGCGCCGCCCCGGGTGCCCGGGGCGCGGGCGCGGAGGGCCAGCGCCAGGGGGAGCATCGTGGCGAGGAGGGTAACGCCCACCACCACGTGCGCGGTCCGCCAGCCATGGGCGGCGATGAGCCAGGTCAGGACTGGGGGCCAGACCGCGCCGGCGAGGTAGTTGCCGGAGGCGGCGAGCGCGACGGCGATGCCGCGCCGCCGGTGGAACCAGAGGGATGCGTCGGCCATGAGCGGCCCGAAGGCCGCCGAGGCGCCGAGGCCGCCGATCATGATGCCTTGCACCAGGGCGAAGATGGTCAGGCCCGGCGCAGCCGCGGCGGCGAAGTAGCCGGCCGAGAGCATCACCGTTGCGCCGAGCAGGGGGCGCATGGCGCCGTAGCGGTCCACCAGTCGGCCCATGAGGATGCCGCCTGCCCCGAAGCCGAGCATCGTGAGGGCATAGGGCAGAGAGGCGCCGCCGCGGGTCGCGCCGAATTCGGCTTGCACGTGGGGCAGCGCGACGACGACCGACCACATGCCGACGCCGCCGAGCGTCGAGAGTGCGACGACGGCGGCAAGGCGGATCCAGGCAGTGCGGGAATCGAGGAGCGTCACCGTTCCCGGCGCGTGTTCGACCGGCATCCTCTCCTTCCTGTCTGGGGTGTTCGCGGGCCGGCGGTCATACCTGGCGGCGACTGGGGAAATCCGGCCAGGGCGGGATGGGGCCGACGCTTGACGACAAGTCCTGACGGAACCTCGCCGGTGCGGAAACCGAACGTTTATTAGAAGGGCGGCATACCCGCATCGCGAAAGGTGCAGAGCATGCTGGCCGATATTCCCCTGGATCGTACGCAGGCCCTCGAAGCGGGCCGCACCGCTGCCGGCGAGGCGGTGGATCGCCTGCCCCTGCCCGTGGCGGCGTGGACGATCATCGGCCTGTCGGGACTTCTCTGGTACGGCGTCTTCGCCCTCGTCACCGCGCTTTAGCCTCGCGCGGGCCGCGCGGGGACATCCGGATCACAGCACCCGTCCCGACCCGGGGTCGAGGAGGTGCATCTGGTTCATGTCGGCGGCCATGGGAAGCGGCACGCCGGGCTGGGCGGGGGCCGACGGGTCCACGCGGGCGCAGATCGGGGCACCGGCCATGTGGAAGTGCACCAGCGTTTCCATCCCCATCGGCTCGGTCACCTCAGGCGTCGCCGAGAGGGTGGCGACGTTCGGGCGGTCGAGGTTGCGCAGCTCCGTCAGGTGCTCGGGGCGGATGCCGAAGATGATGTCGCGGCCTGCATGGGGCTGGTAGCGGCCCGTGCGCTCGGCGGGCACGGGCAGGACGATGTCGCCGGGCAGGTGGACGCGGAGGGCGCCTGAGCCGTTCTCGAGCCGGGCGGGGATGAGGTTCATGGCAGGGCTGCCGATGAAGGAGGCTACGAACCGGGTGGCCGGGTGGTGGTAGAGCTCCTGCGGGGGTCCGACCTGCTCGATGACGCCGCCGTTCATGACGACGACGCGGTCGGCCAGCGTCATGGCCTCGACCTGGTCGTGGGTGACGTAGACGGTCGTGGTGCGGACGGTCTGGTGGACCTTCTTGATCTCGGTGCGCATCTGGACGCGGAGCTTGGCGTCGAGGTTGGACAGCGGCTCGTCGAAGAGGAAGACCTTGGGGTCGCGCACGATGGCGCGGCCCATGGCGACGCGCTGGCGCTGGCCGCCCGAGAGGGCCTTGGGCTTGCGGAGCAGCAGTTCGCCGATGTCGAGGATGCGGGCGGCCTCGTCCACGCGGCGCTTGATCTCGGCCTTCGGGAACTTTCGGAGTGTCAGGCCGAAGGCCATGTTGTCGTAGACGGTCATGTGCGGATAGAGCGCGTAGTTCTGGAACACCATGGCGATGTCGCGGTCGCGCGGGGGGACGTCGTTGACGACCGCGCCGCCGATCAGCACCTCGCCGCCGGAGATGTCCTCGAGGCCCGCGATCATGCGCAGCGTGGTCGACTTGCCGCAGCCGGACGGGCCTACGAGCACGACGAATTCATGGTCCGCGATGTCGAGGTCGATCCCCTTCACCGCCTGCACCCCGCCTTCGTACTCCTTCACCAAACGGCGAAGCGTTACCTGCGCCATACGCCTCTCTCCCGTCCCTATCCCTTGGTCGCGCCGGCCGTCAGGCCCGCGACGTAGTAGTCCATGAGGAACGCATAGACGACGACGGGCGGCAAGGCCGCGAGCAGCGCGCCGGCCATCAGTTGGCCCCAGGCGAAGGTGTCGCCCCGGATAAGCTGCGACACCACGCCGATCGTCAGCGGCATCTCGTCCGGGCGCGTGATGAAGGCCGTCGGGTACACGAAGGCCGCCCAGGATACGGTGAAGGCGAAGATCGTGGCTGCGATAATGCCGGGCAGGGCCACCGGGATGAAGATGCGGGCGAGCATCTGGAGCCAGCCCGCGCCGTCGATCAACGCGGCCTCATCCAACTCCTTCGGGATCGAGGCGAAGTAGCCGATCATGATCCAGGTGCAGAACGGCACCGTCAGCGTCGGGTAGATCACCACCAGCCCCCAGGTCGAGTTCAGCAGCCCGAGGCTGCCGACGATCTGGTAAAGCGGGATGAAGAGCAGCGTGTCGGGGACGAGATAGGTCAGGAACACGCCGGTCGCGAGAAACTGCGACCCCGGGAAGCGCATGCGTGACAGCGCGAAGGCCGCGGGGACCGAGATCAGCATCGTCAGGATCACGACGCAGACCGTGACCTTCATGCTGTTGTAGAAGAAGCCCCGGAACATCGGATTGCCGAGGATCTCCGCGAAGTTCGCGAGCGTCGGCGACCGCACGATCCAGGGATTGCCGCCGAGGTCCGCGATCTCGGCCGAAGGCTTCAGAGCGGTCATCAGCATGTAGAGCGGTGGAGTCAGCATGACGACCGCGGCGAAGATGAGGGACACGTAGGCGCTCCAGAGCGCCCAGCGCCGCTCGGCGCGGAGTGACCCGACGCGGCGGGAGAAGCCGGCGACCGTCGCGCTCACGCCCCAATCTCCTTCGTCCGCTTGTTGATGCCGCGCAGCATGAAGAAGGCGACGACGGCCAGCAGCGGGAACATGAAAAGCGACACCGCGGCGCCGCGCGGGATGTTGCCGGAGAGGATGCCGACCTGGAAGGCGTAGGAGGCGAAGACGTGGGTCAGGTCCCGCGGCCCGCCGTTCGTCAGCACCCGCACGATGTCGTAGTTCGCGAAGGTCACGATCAGGCTGAACAGCACCGTGATGGAGATGATGTTCTGCATCATCGGCAGCGTGATGAAGCGCAGGCGCTGCCAGGACGAGGCGCCGTCGATATCCGCGGCCTCATACAAGGCTTCCGGCACGGATTTCAGCGCCGCGAGGTACATGATCATGAAGAAGGGCGCGCCGTACCAGACATTGACGATGATGATGGAGATGCGGGCCCACCAGGGCTCTCCGAGCCAGGGCACGGCAGGCACCGCGAAGATCGCGAGCAGCCAGTTGATGGAGGAATAGGTCGGCTCGAACATCCACCACCAGCCGAGCGTCGAGAGCGCGGGCGGGATGACCCAGGGCACCAGAAGCATGCCGCGCCAGATCCGCTGCCCCTTGGTGGGGATGTGGTGCAGCATATGCGCCAGCCAGAAGCCGATCAGCGCCTTCAGGATCACGGCGGTGATCGCGAAGAAGCAGGACTGGAAGATGACCTGCCGGAAGGTGTCGTTTTCCAGCAGGATGTCGAAGTTATCCAGGCCGATGAAGGCGGTCATCCGCCGGTTCAGCGTCGCGAGGTGGATCGCAAAGCCCGCCGGCCAGACGACGAGCCCGCCGATCACCGCGATCAGCGGCAGGGTCAGCAGGAAGGCGACCGTGCTTTTCCGCCGCGCCATGCCGCGCAGGCTGCTGCGCGGCGCCGGACGGGAGGCGGGGATCGTCCCCGCCCTCCCGAGGGTCGCCTCCGACGGCATCCCAGTCTCAGCCGCGGCGCATGTTGTTGATCTCTCGCTCCAGCCAGTTCAGGGCGGTTTCGATGTTCTCGCCGCCCTGCGCGACGCGGGCGATGACCTTCGTGTTCAGCGCCTGGATGTACATCTGCTGCGCCAGCTCCGGTGGGGCGGGGGAGAAGGCGATGGAGGGCCGCGCGTTGTGATGCGGCTTCAGCGGATAGTTGAAGACCGTGCCGACCGGCGGCCCCTCGGTTTCCCAGACCTTGAAGTCGCTCATGGAGGCGAAGGGCGGGATGTCGTAGCCCGACGACTTGTTCGTCGTGGCCTCCGCGCTGTCGCGCTCGGTGATGAACTCCAGGAAGGCCTTCGCCGCGGTCTTGTTGCGGGAGAAGTTCCAGATGCCCGTCGTGTAGGGAAGGTAGGCGATGAAGCGCCCTTCCGGCCCGCGCGGCATCGGCACCGTCCAGCACTGCTCCGCGACCTGCGGGGCGTCCCGCTTCGCGACGGCCCAGGCCGAGGGCGGGTTGAAGATGAGGGCCGAGCGGCCCGAAATCAGCGCGCGGTTGTTGGATGCGTCGTCCCAGGCCCAGACGTCGTTCGGCAGGAAGCGGGAGAGGCGGACGGCGTAGTCCACGACCTGCCGGAGCTTCTGGTTGCCGCGGATCGTCGGCTCACCCTTCTCGTTCGTGATGGTGGCGCCGTAGGAGAGGAAAAGGGCGCCGACCCAGTCCACCGCGTCGGTGAACTGCCCCATCGGCAGGCCGAAGGAGACGCCGGCCTTGTGGCAGGCCTCGGCGGCGGTGAGGAAGGTGTCCCAGGTCCAGTTGTCGGCGCCCTGCCCCGGGCGGCCCTCGGCGGGCCACATCGCCTTGAAGTCCAGGCCGGCATGCTGCCGCATGAGGTCCAGCCGAACGCAGGCCGGCTTGTTCTGGGATCCCGAGGTCGCAGGCACGCCGCGCCAGGCGCCGTTGCGCTTGACGAGGAACTCGGCGACCGGCGAGATCGGTCCGTACTTCGCGACAAGCCGGTTGATGATGTCGTCGCAGGGCTCCAGCTGGTCGGCATAGGCGCCGGGGTCCCAGGGCGTGAGCGAGATGGCGTCATGCCCGTTGCGGGACTGCGCCTGCGCCGCGGCCGTCAGCTGCAGCTGGTTGCCCGTGGTGTTGATGAAGTCGAGCGCGACGTTGACGCGGTTCTGCTCCCCCCAGCGGGAGGCGAGAGTCGTGAGCGCGTCGTTGCCGCCCGGCACCCAGTGATCCCAGAAGGCGATTCGCAGGTTGCCGCCCGTACCCTGGGCGTGGACCATGGGCGCACCGAGCGTACCGGCCGCCAGAACCCCCGCGCCGGCGCGCAGCGCGCCGCGGCGGGAGAGATTCCCGTTGGACATTCCCCGACTCCTCCTCGGCGGCCGGTTCGTCGTTCCCCCGCGGGGCGCGCCCGGTTCTCACCTGCTGGGAGGTTACGCAGGCCACACGGCGCCGTGCAACGGTCGCGACGCCGGATGAAGTATTCGTCAGACGCCCAGGAGGACGGCCCCGCCGAAGGATTCCTCGACGAAGCGCCGGACGTCAGGGTGGCCGTATCCCTCGGCCAGCCGCTTCGCCCAGGGGGCTTCCGCATCGGCGCGGCGCACGACGACGAGGCAGGTGTAGGGGTTCGTCGCGGCTTCGGCGGCCGTCTCGGCCGCCAGCGCTTCGCGCGCGGGGTTCAGGCCGGCGGGCACGGCGTAGTTGCCGGTGATGGCCGCGGCGTCCACGTCGTCCAGCGCGCGGGTGATCGTTGCGGCTTCCAGCTCCACGATCCGGATGCGCCGGGGGTTCGCGGTGATGTCGGCGACGGTCGCGCGGAAATCGGCACCGGGGCGGAGGGTGACGAGCCCGGCCCGCGCCAGCAGGACGAGGGCGCGTCCGCCGTTCGTCGGGTCGTTTGGGATCGCGACGCGGGCGCCGTTCGGCAGATCCTCCAGCCGCCGCACCTTGCGGGAGAAGACGCCCATGGCGGTCAGGACCGTGCGGCCAACGGGCACGAAGTCGTAGCCGCGCTGCTGCTTCTGCGCGTCGAGGAAGGGCTGGTGCTGGTAGGTGTTGGCGTCGAGGTCGCCCGACTGCAGCGCCGCGTTGGGCTGGATGAAGTCGCCGAACTCGGTGATCCGCACGGGAATGTTGTCGCGGGCCAGGACGTCGCGGACGCGCTCGAGGACCTGGGCGTGGACGCCGGAGGTGACGCCGACGCGGATCGGGAAGCCCCCGGCGCCGGGAATGCGCGGTTGCGCGAGGGCGGGCCTGGCGAGCAACAGGGCGGAGGTGGCGAGCAGGAGCTGGCGGCGGTTCATCGCGGTTCTCCGTCAGAAGGCCGGCACGACGGCGCCGGAGAAGGTCGTCTCGACGAATCCCTTCACCTCGTCGTTCTGGTAGGCGCGGAGCAGCCGCGCGACCCAGGGGGCGGTGCGGTCAGCGTCCCGCACGGCGATGAGGTTGGCGTAGGGGCTCTCGGCGCTCTCGATCGCGATCGAGTCGCGCACGGGGTTCAGCCCGGCCTGGAGCGCGAAGTTGGAGTTGATGGCGGCGGCCTCCACCTCGTCCAGCGCGCGGGGGAGCTGGGCGGCTTCGAGTTCGACGATGCGGAGGCGGCGGGGGTTTTCGGTCACGTCCGCGACCGTCGCCCGGAAGTCGGCGCCGGAGCGGAGGGAGAACAGGCCGGCCGAGGCGAGCAGCACGAGGGCACGGCCGCCATTCGTCGGGTCGTTCGGGATGGCGACGCGGCCGCCGGCGGGAATCGCGGAGGCCTGGCGGTGGCGGCGGGAGTAGAGGCCCATCGGGAAGACCATCGTCTTGCCGACGGAGACCAGCGGCAGGCGGCGGTCGCGGACCTGCTGATCGAGGAAGGGCTGGTGCTGGTAGGAGTTGGCGTCGAGGTCGCCGGCCGCCAGCGCGGCGTTGGGCTGGATGAAGTCGGAGAATTCGACGATGCGGATCGCCAGGCCGTCGCGCGCCGCGATCTCCCGCACCTTCTCCATCACCTGCGCGTGCGGTCCGGCTGTAACGCCGACGCGCAGCGGGCGGGCGGTGGACCCGGCCTCCTGCGCCAGTGCGGCGGCGGGCAGCAGGGCGGCGGCGGCGAGGAGAGTGCGGCGGGCAAGCATGGCGGTTCCCTTCAACGGCGTGACACGCGGCGGACCAGCCAGTCGCCGAGCGACTGGAGTCCCTGGACGAAGAGGATGAGGACGGCGACGACGGTCGCCATGACCTCGGGCATGAAGCGCTGATAACCGAAGCGGATGCCGAGGTCCCCGAGGCCGCCGCCGCCCACCGCCCCGGCCATGGCGGAATAGCCGACGAGGCCGACGAGGGTGACGGTGACCGCCGCGATCACGCCGGGCAGGGCCTCGGGCAGGACGACCCGCGTCAGGATCTGCGTGCGGCTCGCGCCCATGGCGCGGGAGGCCTCGATGACGCCGCGGTCCACCTCGCGGAAGGCGTTCTCGAAGAGGCGCGCGATGAAGGCGGTGGCGGCGAGGGCCAGCGGGACGAGCGCGGCGCCGGTGCCGATGGAGGTGCCGGCGACGAGGCGCGTGAAGGGCACGATCGCGACCATCAGGATGATGAAGGGCGTGGAGCGCACGGCGTTCACGACCAGTCCCAGCGGGCGGTTCACCCAGGGGGGGCGAGAGGCCGCCGGGGCCGGTGGCGTAGAGCAGCAGGGCCAGGGGCAGGCCGGCGGCGATCGCCACCAGCACGCCGCCGAAGGTCATGAACAGCGTCTGCCAGGTCGCCTCGATCAGCAGGTCGGTCAGCGCGGGGGGCAGCCAGGGGATCATGCGGCGCTCTCCAGCATCGCGGCGCCGATCTCCGCGACGTCGAGGCCGAGGGAGCGCATCCAGGCGGCGGCCGCGTCGATCGCGGCGGGGGCGCCGTAGGCAGCGAGGGCCATGAGGCCGTAGGGCTCCCCCGCGATCTCGTCGATGCGGCCGGAGACGATGTTGAGGTCCACGCCGAAGCGTCGCGAGGCCTCGCTGACGACGGCGCGCGTGCTGGACGGGCCGGCGAAGAGCACCTGCAACAGGCGCCGTTCCTCCCCGGGGCCTGGCTCGGGCAGGCGGGCGACCGTTCCCTGCGGGACGACGTGGCCGATGACCTCCGCCACGAAGCGTCGCGTCGTCGGGTGGGCTGGGCGTGTGAAGACGTCGAAGACCCGGCCCTGTTCAATGACCTGCCCGGCCTCCATCACGGCGACGCGGTCGCAGATGGCCTTCACCACGGACATCTCGTGGGTGATCAGCAGGACCGTCAGGTCCAGCCGGTCCCGAAGGTCCTTGATGAGGGCGAGGATCTCCCCCGTCGTCTCCGGGTCCAGCGCGCTCGTCGCCTCGTCGCAGAGGAGGATGCGGGGGCGGGACGCCAGAGCGCGGGCGATGCCGACGCGCTGCTTCTGGCCGCCCGAGAGCTGCGCGGGGTAGACGTCTCGCTTCTCCGTCAGGCCGACCAGGGGCAGGACCTCGCGCACGCGTGCCTCCCGCTCCGCGCGTGGGATGCCGGCGATCTCCAGGGGGAAGGCGACGTTGCCCGCGACGGTCCGGGACGACAGCAGGTTGAAGTGCTGGAAGACCATGCCGATGCCGCGGCGTGCCCGGCGGAGGGACGCCGCGTCCAGCGCGGTCAGGTCCCCGCCGAGCACGCGGACCGTTCCGGAATCCGGCCGTTCCAGCAGGTTCACGGTGCGCAGCAGCGTGGACTTGCCCGCGCCGGAGCGGCCGACGATCCCGAAGATCTCCCCGGGCGCGACGTCCAGCGACACCCCATCCAGCGCGCGCACGGCGGGGCCGCGGGCCGCGAAAATCCGGCGGAGGTTGCGCAGTTCGATCGCCGGCGCGGGGCCGGGCGGGGCGGGCTGGGGCATGGCGCGGGATCGGGAGGAGGTCAGGCCGCGCGCGTCTGGCACGGGCGGAAGGCGCCGCACACCGAAGATTCCGCGATGCCCCAAATGCGCCGGCGCAACCCCATTCTCCCGCTTCACATCGTGTTAAGTACGAAACCACATAGAAGGCACGTTCAAGCCCGTCAACCGGCGGGGCTGCCTTGCCGGCCCGGCCTCCGCGCCGCACGATCGGCCGATGCAGACCTTCGACGCTCTGGTGATCGGCGCGGGCATCGGCGGCGCCACGGCCGCCTACCACCTCTCCGCGACGCGGCGCGTGGCGCTGCTGGAGGCGGAGGAGAGCGCAGGCTACCACACCACCGGGCGTTCCGCCGCGATCTGGATCCTGAACTACGGAACGCCGGATGCACGGCTACTGACGGCGGGATCCGGCGACTTCTTCCGGGCGCCGCCGCCGGGCTTCGCGGAGGCGCCGCTGATGTCGCCGCGGCCCGTCATCCACCTGGCGCCGCCGCAAAAGGTTGCGGAGCTGGAGGCAATGATCCGGGACGGCGCGGGGGTGGAGCCCATCGCGATCGAGGAGGAGGTCCGCGCGATGGTGCCGCCGCTGCGGGAAGGCTACGCGGCAGCCGCCGCGATCGAGCGGCACGCCTTCGACATGGACGTGGCCGCCCTGCATGGCGGCTTCCTGCGGGCGCTGCGCGCCCGCGGCGGCACGATGGCGCTGCGGCACCGCGCCGGGCGGTTGTGGCACGCGAACGGCGCCTGGCACGCGGAGACGAGCGGCGGCGGGACCTTCGCTGCGCCGGTGCTGGTGAACGCCGCGGGCGCCTGGGGCGACGAGGTCGCGCGGATCGCCGGCGTCGCGCCGCTCGGGCTGCAGCCGAAGCGCCGGACGGCGGCGATCGTGGATCCCGCCCCGCACGTGCCGAAGGACTGGCCGCTGCTCGGTGACGTCGGGCATTCCTGGTACGCGCGGACGGAGGCACGGACGAAGCTGATGATCTCCCCGGCCGACGAGACGGACAGCGACCCCTGCGATGCGCAGCCGGACGAGCTGGACGTCGCCATCGCCGTGGAGCGCTTCCAGGAGGCGATGGACCTCCCGGTCCGCCGGATCGAGCACCGCTGGGCGGGGCTGCGGACCTTCACGCCGGATCGGGGCCTGGCGATCGGGGCGTCGGAGCGGACGGGCTTTTTCTGGAACGTCGGCCAGGGCGGGTACGGGATCCAGACGTCTCCCGCCGCCGGGCGGCTGCTCGGCGCGTTGGTGAACGGCGAGGATCCGGGGGACCTCACGCCCATCGTCCCCCTCGTGGACCCCCGCCGCTTCGAAGCAAGGGTTGCCGCATGAGCGCCGTGATGGACACCGTCCTCCCCACCCATGCCGACGTGCGGACCGCCGCCGAGCGGCTCGCCGGCCGCGTCGTGCGCACGCCGATGCTGCGGCACCCCGTGCTGGACGCCGCGGTTGGCGGGACCGTGCTGCTGAAGCCGGAGCCGTTGCAGCGCACGGGGTCGTTCAAGTTCCGGGGCGCGACGAATGCGGTGCTGCGGCTGCCGGAGGCCGCGCGGGGTGGTGGGGTCATCACCCATTCCTCCGGCAACCACGGCCAGGCCATCGCGGCGGCCTGTGCGGCGGCGGGCGTGCGCGCCCTCATCGCCATGCCGGCCGATGCGCCGTCCATCAAGGTGGAGAGCACGCGGCGCTGGGGGCGGAGATCCTGCCCTTCGACCGCGCCACGACGGATCGCGAGACGCTGGCGACCCGGCTGGCCGAGGAGCGCGGCGGCACGGTCATCCCGCCCTTCGACCACCCCGACGTCATCGCGGGACAGGGCACGCTTGCGCTGGAACTGTTCGAGGATGCGGCGGCGGCGGGCCTGACGCTGGACGCGCTGGCGGTCTGCACCGGCGGCGGCGGCCTGATCGCAGGCTGCGCCCTGGCAGCGGAGGGGGCGAGCCCCTCGACGCAGGTCTATGCGGTCGAGCCGGAAGGATGGGACGACACGGCGCGATCGCTTGCCTCGGGCGAGCGGATCAAGAATGACGGAAAGGGCGAGACGATCTGCGACGCGCTGCTGTCCATGCGGCCGGGGGAGTTGACCTTCGCCGTCAACCAGCCACGCCTCGCCGGTGCGGCGGTGGTGACGCGGGAGGAGGTCTTCGCGGCGATGCGCTTCGCCTTCGACCACCTGAAGATCGTGGCTGAGCCGGGCGGCGCGGTGGCGCTGGCGGCGGTGCTGGCCGAGAAGATCCCGGCACGTGGCCGCACGATCGGGGTGGTGATCAGCGGCGGGAATGTGGACCGGGCCGTCTTCGCGCGCGCCCTGGCGAACTGAGGCACGGAAGGCGCCACCCCTCGCGGAGCGGCGCCGTCGCATGACGCAGCGGCGCAGGTTGCGTCAGGCGTTCTTCGCCCAGTCGTGGCCGTGGACGAGGCCGTCATCGTGCCCGGCTTCGTGCGGCACGTATGTCGTAGGCGTGCGGGACTTAGCCGCGAGATGCGGCGGCTCGCCCGACCAGTTGTGGTTGTGAACCAGGCCGTCGTCGTAGCTGTCGTGGTGCATGGCTGTCTCCTCTGATCAATCCGCGGCCGCGGGAAGCGGGGCGGGTTCGTCGCGCCCTTGGCGCGCAGGGGTGTCGTGGTCCTGGCGCGCGGGCTCATGGAACTGCGCGGCCTCGGTGGAATGCTTCATGGCTGTCGTGCTGGCCTTGCCGCCGGATGCGGCCGTCGCAACCGCGTCGAAGTAGGGCACGCCGACCTCGCGCTGGTGGCGGACGGCGGTGAAGCCTTCGGCCTCCGCCGCAAACTCGGCCTGCTGGAGCTCGGAATAGGCGCCCATCCCGCGCTCGGCGTAGCCGCGCGCTAGCTTGAACATGGACAGGTTCAGGCTGTGGAAGCCGGCAAGGGTGACGAACTGGAACTTGTAGCCCATCGCGCCGATCTCGCGCTGGAAGCGCGCGGCGGCCTCGACGCCCATCTTCCGCTGCCAGTTGAAGGAGGGCGAGCAGTTGTAGGCCAGCATCTTGCCCGGGAACTCGCGGTGGATCGCCTCCGCGAAGCGGCGCGCGTCGTCGAGGTCGGGGTCCGACGTCTCCCACCACAGAAGGTCCGCGTAGGGGGCGTAGGCCAGGGAACGCGCGATGGCGTAGTCCTTTCCGACGCCGGGCTTGATGCGGAAGAAGCCTTCCGACGTGCGATCATCGGAGATGAAGGGGCGGTCGCGCTCGTCCACGTCGGCGGTCAGGAGCTGCGCTGATTCGGCGTCGGTGCGGCAGAGCAGGACGGTGTCCACACCCTCCACGTCCGCTGCCAGCCGCGCAGCGTTCAGCGTACGGATGTGCTGCGAGATGGGGACGAGGACCTTGCCGCCGAGGTGGCCGCACTTCTTCTCGGAGGCCAATTGGTCCTCGAAGTGCACGCCGGCGGCGCCGGCCTCGATCATGGCGCGCATCAGTTCGTAGGCGTTGAGGGCGCCGCCGAAGCCGGCCTCGGCGTCCGCGACGATGGGCGCCATCCAGTAGGTGTCGTCGCCCCCGTTCTTCGTACCGTGGCCTTCGAGCGTCGCCATCTGGTCGCAGCGGCGCAGCGCATTATTGATGCGGCGGATAACGGTCGGGACGGAGTCTACCGGATACAGCGACTGGTCCGGGTACATCTGCGCCGCCGAGTTCGCGTCCGCTGCGACCTGCCAACCCGAAAGGTAGATCGCCTTCAGCCCCGCCTTGACCTGTTGCACCGCCTGCATGCCAGTCAGCGCGCCGAGGGTGTTTACGAAGGGCTCGTCGCGCAGGAGTTCGCGCAGCCGGCGCGCGCCCATCTCGGCGAGGGTGTGCTTGACCCGGAAGGACCCGGCGAGACGCTCGACCTCGGCCGGCGCGTAGTCCCGGCGGATGGTGTCGGTGGAATGGTCGGTCATACGATCCTCTGGTGGCCCCTCGGCTACCGTGAAAACTTGACACGCCAACGCCGGGGAACCAGGGGGTGTTACGAAAGGCAGAGTGCAAGGAGGTAGATCGCTTGACCCTCGCCGGCTCGGATTAGTAAACTTTGTAAATGTCGCGCCCCCAGATCGGCCGGACGATTCGCCGGCTCCGCGCCGAGCGGTCGCTCACCCAGCAGGCGTTGGCGGCTCGGCTCGGTATCTCCGCCTCCTACCTCAACCTGATCGAGCACGATCAGCGCACCGTCACCGCGAGCCTGCTGTTCAAGCTGACCGAGGCGCTGGGCGTGGAACTCGCCGCGCTCTCGGGCCAGGCAGAGCGGCAGTTGGAAACGACGCTGCGCGAGGTCGTCTCGGATCCCGCGCTGGCGCTGGAGGCGGTGCCGGAGGAGGAGCTGCGGGCCCTCGCCGGCACGGCGCCGAACGCGGCGCGCGCCGTGCTCGCGCTCTACCGCGCCTGGCGCGTGGCGCGGGAGGATGCGGCGGGAATCTCGCTTCCGTCCGGCCGCCGGGTCATCTTGCCGAACGACGAGGCGCGCGACTTCTTCCACGAGCGTGCGAACCACTTCCCCGCGCTTGAGGCCGTGGCGGAACGCATCGGCGCGGAGATCGGTACGCGTCCTTCCGAGATGAACCATGCGGTCGCCGAACGCCTGCGTGGCCGCCACGGCGTGCAGGTCACGGTGGGACCGCTGCCTGGGGCCATGCGACGCTACGATCCGGAGGCGCGAAGGCTGTCCCTTGCGGAAGCCCTGCCGCGCGAGAGTCGCGGCTTCCAGATGGCCTTCCAGTTGATGCTGCTGGAGGCGCGGGAGGCGGTGGATGCACTCCTTTCCCCCGCGCCGTCCACGCCGGATGCGGCGGCGCTGATACGCGTCGGGCTCCTGAACTACGCCGCCGCGGCGCTGCTCATGCCCTATGCGCCGTTCATGCACGCTGCGTCGGAACTGCGTCACGACGTGGACCTGCTGGCCGCGCGGTTCGGCGTGTCCTTCGAACAGGCCTGCCAGCGGCTGACGACGCTGCAGCGCGACGGGGCGCGGGGCGTGCCGTTCTTCTTCCTGTCGGTGGATCCGGCGGGAAACATCGGCAAGCGCTTCTCCGCGACGTCCTTCCCCTTCGCGCGGTTTGGCGGGTCTTGCCCGCGCTGGGTGGTGCACACCGCCTTCCAGACGCCGGGTGCGCTGCGGGTGGAGGTGGCGGAACTGCCGGACGGCGCCGCCTTCCTCTGCTTCGCGCGCACCGTCACCGACCCCGCGCTGCGCTGGGGCGAACCGCGGCCGACCCACGTCATCGCGATGGGCTGCGACGTCGGCCGCGCCGCGGACGTGGTCTATGCCGACGGGCTTGACCTGAACGCGGCCCGCGTCGGCATCGGCCTGTCCTGCCGCCTCTGCGACCGCGCGGATTGCCGCAGCCGCGCCTTCCCGCCCCTGGAACACCGCCTGGTCGTGAACCCGGAGGAGACGGGGGTCACGCCCTACCGTTTCGAGCGCGCCGGGCGCGGCTGAACCGGCGTGTCAGCCGACGCGCGGGTGACCTGCCGCCCGGAACGCCGCCTCGAACCGCGCGGCGTCCCCGGGCCGCCGGAAGTACCACTGGCCCGTGAAGTTGCGCGGGACCCAGCCGGGGTAGAGCCGCTCCACCTCGCGCAGCGCGGTGCGCGCCTCCTCCAGCCTTCCGGTTTCGGCACAGGCGACGACGAGGGAGTGGAAGCAGGGCGCGTAGTCCGGCAGCCGCGCGGCGCACCAGCGCAACTCGTCCAGCGCTTCCTCGGGCCGGCCGGCGAGGACGAGGGTGCGACCGAGCACGGCGCGAAGCGAGGCGGGGCGAAGGGGTTCCAGGGCCAGCGCCTGTTGCAGGGCCTCCGCCGCCTCCTCCGCGAAGCCGGCCTGGGCCAGCACCTCCGCGCAGGTCGCGCGGGTCGCAGAGTACGCGGGCCGTCCCGTCTGCGGGGCGGCGCGCGCCGTCTGCACCGCCTCCTCCCACCTCCCGTTGATCGCGAGGGTGAAGGCGAGCCGCGCGAGGCAGAGCGGTGAATCCGGCTCCAGCTGCGCGCCGCGCCGCGCGTAGCGGAGCGACAAGTCCCGCGCCGCATCGCCGGACGGGTCGCCCCAGCCGTAGAGCGCGCCGCGGGCGACCGTGTAGGCCTGCCACGCATAGGCCAGTGCGTAGTCGGGGTCGCGCTCGATCGCCGCGTCGAACATCCCGCGCGCGGCGATCGTGTCGGCTTCCGTTCCGCGCCCGTGCAGTTCCTTGCCGAGCCAGGTCAGCTCCCGCGCCGTGCGTTCCGCGTGCGGCTTGAGGGTGGCGCGGCGGAAGCATTCCAGGTCCACCTGCCGGTAGATCCGGATGACGAGGGATTGCAGCACGTCCGGCGGCAGTTCCGGCCCGGCCGCTTTCGGGTGTCGCAGCCGCTCCGCCCAGAAGGCGGTGCCGTCGGCGGCGTCCAGCCGCGCGGTGACCTGCCAGTCCGTCCCGGCGTCCCGTACTTCGCCCTGCAACTGCAGCCCGACGGCCTGCCCGGCGGGGGACGGGACGACTCGCAGGTCCTCGAAGCGGCTGAAGGCCGCGATGAGGTCCGAGGTCAGCGCCTCGGCGAACACCGAAGCGGCGGGCGATGCGTCCGGGCGTTGGAAGGGGCGGACGATCAGGCTGTCGCGACGGAGGGCGGCGGGGCTCGGGACGGCGGCCGCTGGCGTTGCGGCGGCCTCGGGCTCCGGCCCCTCGCGCCGCACTTCCGCGGCCAGCACGTAGCCACGCCGGGGCAACGTGCGCAGCACGTGCTCCGCCCGGTCGCCGAGCGCCCGGCGCAGATCGCTGACGCATTGCGTCAGGCTGTCGTCGGAGACGATCACGTCGGGCCAAAGCGCGTCGAGAAGGTCGGCCCGCCGCAGCAGCCGCCCCGGCTGCTCGACCAGGTGGCGCAGCAGCGCAAAGGCCTTGGGGCGCAGGACGAGGTCCTCCTCGCCGCGCCGCAGCGTCCCGCGCGCGGGGTCGAGGCGGAAGGCGTCGAAGCGGTAGGCCACCGCCGGCTCGGCCCTATCCATCCCTCTCCTTTCCACTGCCGTCGCGGCAGCGCGCCGAACGAGTTCCGAACGATCTCCGAACGATACCGTGCCACGGCGTTCGGTGGATTTCAGCGGGGGATTCAGGATTTCGGGCGGCTGCCCCGCCTATTCCGCCGCCACCGCGCCGGGCGGATGCGCCGCCCGCAGAACGAGAGGGAAGCAGGGCATGTTCGTCGTCCTCGGGATCGTCGGCTTCGTCGCCATCCTCGTCAGCCCGATGCTGTTCCGACCGGACCGGGTGCGCGACTGACGGCGGGCTGCTTCGGGCCTGAGCCGATCTCGTTGGTGTGGTGCGGGTGACTCCGGGAGGGCAGGGCCCCCCTTGCGCCTCCAGCGCAACACCAACGAGATCGGCTCAGGCCCGGAGCAGCCCGGGGTGCCAGCGCCCGCCCTCCTGGCGTCAGGCGAAGGGATTCCGGATCCGCTCCGGCCTCGCGACCTCGACCTGCTCCGGCAGATCTTCCGCCTCCAGGACCCCGACCACCGCGTCCAGGATCGCCCGGAGATGCCGCGCCCGCGCGAGCCCCGCCTGGTCGCGCGTCAGGTCGAGCGACCCGTGGAGCGACACCCGGTCCAGTCGGTTCTCGACATTCAGGCCCCCGACGGAGAAAGCGGTTGCCTCGTCCGCGAAGGGCCGAAGCGGCGCGTCGTCCGACTTGCGTGTCATGGCCGCACCTTCCTCATCGGCGCCCGAAGATGCGTCGGACCGCCGCGACGAGCACGACCGCGACCACGCCCGCGGCAACCAGCGTCGTCACCCCGAAGCCCGCGACCTGCGGCCCCCTCGCCGGCTGGGCGGGGGTGGGCGCCGGGGCGGCTGCGACCGCGCCTTCCTCCGAGCAGAGGCCGTGGCGCGGCGGGGCGCGTGGGTCGGGAAGGTTCAGGGCCCGCGCCTCGAGCGCGGCGGGGAGGCCTGGGAAGGCGTCGAGTCCCGCGAGGTCGCGCAGTTCCGCCGGGGACACCTCCCGCCAATCCGCCCCGGGCCGGTTGGCTGTGACGTAGGCCGCGGAGCCGCGGCCCGGAACATACACTGCCTTGAACAGGGAGGTCGGGACGAGGACGCGGCCGCCGATGCGGTCGATGCTGTCCCCGGCGAAGATCGGGCCGGTGACGACGTAGGCCTCGCCCTCCTTCTCGACGAGGTGGCGCACGGCGGTCTCGATCCTCTCCCACAGGCAGCGGTTCGAGGCGGGGTGCTGCGGGACCATGTTCGCGAGCGAGAAACTCTCGGACATGGCGGTCGGCGTGGGCATGTCGCCGGAGGGTGCCATGTGCCCGCGGTCGTAGCCGGAGCGCGCGTAGTCCGAGAGGTCGGCGCGTTCGTCCTGCGGCAGCCGCGATTCCTCGTGGAACGAGCCTTCGCGGCGCATGTCGCGGGCCGCGGCAAGGCGCGCGCGGGTGAGGTGTTCCGCGGCGGCCAGGGGCGTGCGCGAAACGCCGCTGTGCAGGATGGCGAAGCCTTCGAAGCAGAGTTCCCGCACCTCGCGCCCGAGGGCGGGGCGGGTGATGTCCGGGGCGGTGCCGTTCGCGAAGTGGCCAGGGCAGGCGGTGCGGGCCGCGGCGGGCGCGGCGAGTGCAAAAAGGACGGCGAGGGCGATGCCAGGTACGGCCGCGAGACCGGCCGCCCGGGCCTTCACCCCAGCATCCGCCCGATCACCTGGGCCGTGTAGTCCACCACGGGGATGACGCGGCCGTAGTTGATGCGAGTCGGGCCGATGACGCCGATGGCGCCGACGATACGCTCCCGCCCGTCGCGGAAGGGGGCGACGACCATGGAAAGGCCGGAGGTGTCGAAGACCCCGTTCTCCGCGCCGATGAAGATCTGCACGCCCTGGCCGCGCTGCGCCAGTTCCAGAAGCCGCAGCATCGTCTCCTGCGTCTCCAACTGGTCGAACAGCGCCTGGATCTGCAAGACGCGCTGCGCCTCGTCCAGGTTCTGGAGGAGGCGGGACTGGCCGCGGAGGATGAGGGAGCCGCCGCCCCCGCCGGACCAGGTGGCGAGGCCGGCCTCCACGATCTCCTGCGTCAGGGCGTCGAGGGTGGTGCGGTTGGCGGCGATCTCCTCGGCGACGTTGCTGCGCGTCTCCTCCAGCGTGCGGCCGGCGAGGCGGGCGTTGAGGTAGTTCCCGGCTTGGGTGAGCGCGCCGGCGGGGAGGCCGGGGGGACCTGGATGACGCGGTTCTCGACCTGGCCGCGCTCCCCGACCAGGACGACGAGGGCGCGTCCCGGGCCGAGGGGGACGAACTCGATGTGGCGGACCGCGCTGTCGGCGGAGGGCGCGACGACGAGGCCCGCGGCGCCGGCGAGGCCGGAGAGCATCTGCGACGCCTCGGCCAGCGTGTCCTGGAGGGAACGGCCGGAGGCGGCGCATCGGGCGGAAATCGCCTCGCGCTCCTCTTCCGTCAGGTCGCCGAATTCCAGCAGGCCGTCCACGAAAAGGCGCAGGCCGCGGTCGGTCGGCAGGCGCCCGGCGGAGGTATGCGGGGCGAAGAGCAGGCCGGCCTCCTCCAGGTCCTGCATCGCGTTGCGGATGGTGGCGGGCGAGAGGGCCTGGGGCAGGCGGCGGGACAGCGTGCGCGAGCCGACGGGCTCGCCCGTCTCGACGTAGAGTTCCACCACCTGCCGCAGGATGGCGGCGGCGCGGTTGTTCAGGCCCGCCGGCATGGGGGCCGGGGTGCTGGCGGGCGTGGCGATGCTGTCGCGGATGCTGCGCGGCTTGGGCTGTGGGCCCATGGCGCGATGAACCCCCTGTTTTTCCTTGGGGAAAAGGTAGGGACCGGGTTGAGGGGCGTCAACGCGGGCGGGACCGGGCCCCGGAGGCCGCCACAATTCGACACGGGCGGGACATACCACCGTCTCATCCCCGCGGTCCCATGCGGGCGTCGAGGGCCGGAGGGCGGTGTGGTGCGGCGGATCGCGGCGGTGCGGGGCGTACCAGAGAGGGGGCCTGGGCCCTCGCCCTGCCGTCCTGGCTGGTGGCGGTGCCGTTGACAGGGGGCGGCACGGGCGTGTTCCTCCCGCCCCTTCCCGAAGAGACCCCCTCCGCATGTCCTCCCCTGCCTGGAAGCGGCCTTCCGGCCGCACCGCCGACGCCCTCCGCACCCTGAAGCTGGAGCCGGGCTTCGCCCGTCATGCGGAGGGGTCCTGCCTCGTCCGCATGGGGGTAACGGAGGTGCTCTGCACCGCGAGCGTGGAGGGGAAGGTGCCGCCCTTCCTGCGCGGCAAGGGGCAGGGTTGGGTCACCGCGGAATACGGCATGCTGCCACGCGCCACCCATACGCGCGGGGACCGCGAGGCGGCGCGCGGCAAGCAGTCGGGACGCACGCAGGAGATCCAGCGGCTGATCGGGCGGTCCCTGCGGGCGGTCGTGGACCTGAAGGCGATGGGGGAGATGACGGTGACCCTCGATTGCGACGTGCTGACGGCGGATGGGGGGACGCGCTGCGCCTCGATCACCGGGGCCTGGGTGGCGCTGGCTCTGGCCTTCCGGCACCTGCGGGCGAACAACGTCCTGGCGCGGGACCCGCTGCGCGACCAGGTCGCGGCCGTGTCCTGCGGGATCTACGAGGCCGTGCCGGTCCTGGACCTGGACTACGCCGAAGACAGCGCGGCACATACGGACGGCAACTTCGTGCTGACCGGGTCGGGCGGGATCGTGGAGGTGCAGGCGACGGCGGAGGGGGCGCCGTTCTCGGATGCCGAACTGACCTCGCTGCTGGCGCTGGCGCGGAAGGGGACGGCGGAGATCTTTGCCCGTCAGCGGGAGGCGCTGGGGCCAGAACCGGCGATGACCGGCGCGTCCGGTGGGCAGACCGCGATGGCGGCGGCGCTGGCGGCCGCGGCGGCGAAGGCCGGGAAGGCGTGACGCCGCGTCGGCTGGTCGAGCGCCGGATCGTCCTGGCCACCCACAACAAGGGGAAGGCGCGGGAGAACGCGGCGCTGCTGGCGACACGCGGGGTCGACGTGGTGACCGCTGGAGAACTGGGCCTACCGGAGCCCGCGGAGACGGAGACAACCTTCATCGGCAACGCGACCATCAAGGCGCTGGCCGCGGCGCGGGCGGCGGGGCAGGTCGCGATGGCCGATGACAGCGGGTTCTCCGTCCGCGCGCTGGACGGGGCGCCGGGCGTCTATACGGCGGACTGGGCGCAGCAGCCGGACGGGTCGCGCGACTACGCGCAGGCCATGGCCAAGGTGGAGCGGCTGGCGCGGCACGACCGCGACCGTGCGGCATGGTTTTCCTGCGCGCTGGTGCTGGCCTGGCCGGACGGGCACGTGGAGGGCTTCCTGGGCGAGGCGCACGGCACCTGGGTCTGGCCGCCGCGGGGCGACCGGGGTTTTGGTTATGACCCGATGTTCGTGCCCGCCGGGGGAACGCAGACCTTCGGGGAGATGGAGCCCGCGGCGAAGCACGCGATCAGCCACCGCGCGGCCGCCTTCGCGAAACTGGCATCCGCCTGCCTGGACTGACACGCGAATCCTGTTCGCGGCGTCCCGGATATCCCGCGTCGTCAGGCGCTCACCGCCGTGCCCGGGCCATGAAGCGCGGCGAACAAACACGGGCCGGGATAACCTCCGCTTAAGGGAATGGGAGTCACAACGGCGGCCGGGCAGAAGGCCGGGATCGTGGCGAAGGGCAAGGGCGGGAAGGCCGGTGGTGGCACGACCATCGTCCTGAAGCGGATCGAGGAAGCGGGGCACGGGCACCACGGCGGCGCCTGGAAGGTGGCCTACGCCGACTTCGTGACGGCGATGATGGCTTTCTTCCTGCTCATGTGGCTGTTGAACGCGACGACGGAGGAGCAGCGCCGGGGCCTCGCCGACTTCTTCAACCCGACGAACGTCATGGCGCGGTCCCAGAGCGGGTCGGGGCAGCCCTTCGGCGGGCAGACGCCGAACGAGACGGTGGGGATGGCGTCCTCGACCGGCACGCCGCGGGTCGAGACGGGACCGCGGCCGCAGGTGATGGACATCGAGGAGGACGAGACGGAGACGCCGGCCCAGCCGCTCCCGCGTCGGGACGCGCCGCCCGGCCCAGACGACGAGGCGACGCCGGCACGCGTGCCCTCCGCGGCGCGGACGGGGCCGGGGCGGGATGCGCGCGGCGGGGATGCGGCGCAGGCCGGCGCGGGGCGGAGCGAGGCGGAGGCGGCCGACATCGCCCGCGCCTCCGACGCCGCGCTGCGGGCGGAGGTGGAGCGGCGGGAGCGCGAGACGCTGGAGCGTCTGGCGGATCAGGTGCGCGCGGCGGTGCGGGACGACCCGGGCCTCGCCGACCTCGCACGGCAGATGCAGGTGGAGGTCACGCCGGACGGGCTGCGCATCCAGATCCTGGACGCGGAGCGGCAGCCGATGTTCGCGCTGGGCGGGGCGGCGCCGGAGCCGCGCGCGCGAGCATTGCTGGCGCGCGTCGGCGGGGTGATCAACCGCGTGCCGAACGGCGTTGCGATCACCGGGCACACCGATGCCACGCCGTTCCGGACGGGCGACCGGACGAACTGGGACCTTTCGGCCGACCGGGCCAACGCGACGCGGCGGCTGCTGCTGGAAGGCGGGGTTGCGGAATCGCGCATCCGCGGCGTTTCTGGCATGGCGGCGAGGGAGCCGTTGATGCCGGAGGATCCGACCAACGCCGCGAACCGGCGCGTCTCCATCCTGCTGCTGCGGGAGCATCATGGTGGCGCGCCCGGAGGCGCGCCAGGCGCGGACAGGCTCGCGCCGGGCGCGGACAGGCTCGCGCCGCGATGACGACGATCGGCGGCTTCGTCTTCCTGCTCGTCACCGTCTTCGGCGGCTACACCATCGCAGGCGGCAAGTTCGGGATCATCCTGCATTCGCTTCCCTACGAAGCGATGATGATCGGGGGCGCCGCGATCGGCGCCTTCGTCATGTCGAACTCGATGCACGACGTGAAGCACACGCTCGCGGGCTTCGGGAAGATCCTGAAGGGCGCGCGATTCCACAAGGGCGACTACGTGGACATGCTCTCGCTCCTCTACTTCTTCGTGCGGCTGGTGCAGACCAAGGGTGCGATGGCGCTGGAGCCGCATATCGAGAAGCCGGAAGACAGCCCGGCCTTCGCGAAGTTCCCGAAGATCAAGGAGGACCATCACGCCGTCTCGATGATCTGCGACTACCTCCGCATGGTCGGCATGAACGCCGACGACCCGCACCAGATCGAAGACGTGATGGCGCGGGAGCTGAAGAAGCTGAAGGAGGAGGAGATGCACCCCTCCCACGCGATGCAGAACATCGCGGACGCGCTGCCGGCGCTGGGGATCGTCGCGGCGGTGCTCGGCGTCATCAAGACGATGGCGGCGATCGACCAGCCGCCAACGGTGCTCGGCGGGATGATCGGCGGCGCGCTGGTCGGGACCTTCCTCGGCGTCTTGCTGGCCTACGGGCTGATGGGGCCGATGGCCACGCGGCTGAAGGGCGTGGTGGAGGAGGAGGCGAAGTACTACGAGGTGATCCGCGCCGTGCTGGTCGCGCACCTGCACGGGAATGCTCCGCAGGTGTCCGTGGAAACGGGGCGGAAGGTCGCGCCCTCCCCCTGCATGCCGAGCTTCCAGGAGTTGGAGTCGGCATTGCAGGAGTTGCAGATCGCTTGACGGCAGGGTCCGCGGCGGGCACCGGGCGCGCATGCTCGATCCCGCGCCGCCCGCCCCGTTCCATGACCTGCTCGGGCTGGAACTGATCGAATGGCGTGACGGCTTCGCGCGCGTGGCCTGTGAGGCGGGGCCGCGGCACATGAACCGCTCGGGGATCGTACATGGCGGGGTGTACCTGGCGCTGATCGATCAGTCGGCGGCCTATGCGGGGCTGTATTGCACGGTGCCGGGCAACGTGCGTCGCGCGGTGACGGTGGACCTGGACTGCCGGTTCGCGGGGCAGGCCGGCGAGGGGCGGATCGTGGCGGAGGGGCGCGTCGTCTCCTCCGGGCGCAACATCTTCTTCGCGCGGACGGAGGTCTTCTCGTCGGACGGCCGGCTGCTCGCCTTCGGGGCGTCCACCCACCGTTACCGGCGGGGGAGCCATCTGCCGGAGGGCGTTCCGGTGGACGCGCCGGTCGAGAAGGACTGACGCCGCGTTGACGGTCGTTTCACCTCGCTCCTAGCTTCCCGGCAGCGGGGGAGTGCGCGTATGCCGGGCGAGGTGATGGACGAGGCGCAGGACTTCCTGCCCGAACACGACCTGCGCCCCGATCGCAGCACCGCCCTGCCCCCGGGACTGCAGTCCCGCGGCTACCTGCTGGGGCAGGGCAACATCCCGCTGGAAGTGCTGGTGCTGGAGGCGGCGCCGAGCAGGACGGCGCTGCGCGAAGCCTGGCGGGCCCGGAACGGCGGGCGAGCGGCGCCGCTGCTGGTGGTCGCGCTGAACGGGCATGACGCGACGCTGTGCGGCTATGCCGCGGAGGCGCTGGGCATCTACCCGATGGGCCGGGCGCAGGCGGAGCGCGTCTGCGCCCGCGCGCTGGAGGAGCCGGACCGCAACGCCGCCCTCCGCTACCTGGCCGACGCGCTGCCTGCGTCCCGCACCGACACCGATCTGCCGGGCTTCCGGAACGAAGGGCTGCTAACCGACCACGTCCTGCGCCACCACGCGGCCGGCGCCGGGACGGAGATCGAGGCGGCGCGACGGCAAGGCGAGGCAGCGGCGGGTGCCAAGGACGGCGAATTGCTGCGGCGCCTGGGCTTCAAGGCGGAGAAGCTGACCTCAACCACCTCGGTCCTCCTGGCGGGGGAGCAGCGGCGGGCCGTCGCGGTGCTGCTGCAACGGAACGAGGTGGAGGAAGCGGCCTCGGACCGCTTCGGCGGGTGGTCGCCGATCATGTCGGCGCTGGATACGGCGGACAAGCAGGGCCTGCCCTGGGTCGTGATGGTCCAGGGCGATCGCGTGCGGCTGTACCCGCGGGAACTCGGCGTCGGCGTCGGGCGGCGGGGGCGCACCGACACCTGGGTGGAAGTGCGGACGGACCTGATCCGCCAGGACCAGGCGGCCCTGCTGGCGCTGGTCTTCTCGGCGGAGGCGTTGCGGGAGAACGGGTCGCTCGAACGCCTGCTGGCGGAGAGCAAGCGCTTCGCTGCGGCGCTGGCGGACAAGCTGCGGGAGCGGATCTACGACGAGGTGGTGCCGCGCCTCGCGACTGCCCTCTTCGCGGCGCGGGGCGTGCGGCAGCCCACCCCCGACGACCTGCGCCTGACCTACGCGATGGCGCTGACGACGCTGTTCCGCCTGCTCTTCGTCGCCTATGCGGAGGATCGGGACTTCCTCCCCCGCACGAACGAGGGCTACCGCCGCTTCGCGCTGAAGACCCTGGCGGCCGAGCTGCATGAGAACCCGCCCGGGCCAGCGACAGGAACCCAGCGCTGGGACGACGTCCGGCAGTTGTTCGACGGCGTGCGGGACGGGCGGCCGGACTGGGGCCTGCCGGCCTATGGCGGGGCGCTGTTCTCCGACGATTCGGGGGTGTCCCGCGCCGGGGCGGAACTGGCGCGGACCACGCTGGCCAACGCGGCCTTCGAGCCGGTGCTGCGCGCCCTGCTGCTGAACGATCCCCGCGACTTCGCGGTGCATGGCGGGCCGGTGGATTTCCGGTCCCTCCGCGTGCGGGAGTTCGGGACGATCTACGAGGGGCTGCTGGAATCCGAACTCGCGATCGCCGAGGCGGACCTGGCGATCCGGCGGCAGGGCGGGGAGGAGGTCTATGCGCCGGCACGGGCCGGGGAGCCCGTGGCGGTGAAGGAGGGGCAGGCCTACCTGCACAACCGGTCCGGCGCGCGGAAGTCCTCTGGCAGCTACTACACGCCGGGCTTCGCGGTGGACCACCTGCTGGATTCCGCGCTGGCGCCGGCGCTGGAGGCGCATCGTGCCCGCGTGCTGGCGGAGCCTGACGACATCGAGGCATCCCGCGCCTTCTTCGATTTCCGCGTGGCGGATATCGCGATGGGGAGCGGCCACTTCCTGGTCGCGGCGATGGACCGGGTGGAGCAGGCGCTATCGTCCCTGCTGGTGGCGCGGCCCCTGAATGGGGTCAAGGCGGAGCTGGCGACCCTGCGGGAGGCCGCGTTCCGCGCCCTGCGCAATGGGCGGGAGGCCGAGCCCGGCGCGCCGGAGCCCGTAACGCTGTCGGACCAGCAATTGCTCCGGCGCCTCGTTGCGATGCGCTGCATCTACGGCGTGGACCTGAACCCGCTGGCGGTGGACCTCGCGCGGCTGTCGCTATGGATCCACGGCTTCGTGCCGGGGCTGCCGCTGGCGATGCTGGAGGCGCGGCTGCGGCACGGGAACGCGCTGGTGGGGGTCGCGACGGTGCGGCAGGTGGAGGAGCGGTTCCGGGAAGCGGGAACGCTGCTATTCCCGGTGGACGCGCAATCGCTGCTGGGCGACGCGATGGAGCACCTGGCGCGCCGCGCGCGGCTGGCGGACACGACGCCGGCGGACGTGGCGAAGGCGCGCGACGCGATGGCGGCGGCCGAGGTCGCGCTGGGGCCGACGAAGGCGCTGTTCGACATCATGGTCGCGGAGCGCGTGGCGCCGCGGGAGATCGCCTTCCAGTTCGAGACCTGGGACCAGGAGAGGCCGCGCATCCAGAGGCACCCGGCGTTGCGCAAGGCGCGGGAGGTGCTGGCGGGGCTGGACGTGCTGCACTTTCCCGTGGCGTTCCCGGAGGTGTTCACGGGGACGAACCCGGGTTTCGACGTGATCCTGGGGAACCCGCCTTGGGAGAAGCCCATGGTGGAGGTTCACGAGTTCTGGGCCCGACATTTTCCCGGACTGCGCGGCTTGAACACTGCAGAGCGAGAGTTGCGCCTCGCGCATCTTCGACGCGATCGGCCGGATCTTGCTGCCGAGTTGCTGGCGGAACGAGCGGAAGCCGAACGTGAGCGGACCGTCCTGACGTGCGGGTTCTTTCCTGGAATGGGACGAGGCCACGCCGATCTCTACAAAGCCTTTGCGTGGCGCTTCTGGCAACTGGCTGCTGAGCGAGGTGGTCGATTTGGCGTCGTACTGCCGAGAGCCGCGCTCACCACGCCAGGGCTTGAGGATTGGCGCCGCGATCTTTTTCGCGAAAGTTCGTCTGTCGAGGCGACCACCCTGGTTAATCGGAGCGGATGGGTTTTTGGCCAGGTTCACCACCAGTTCACTATCGCGCTCCTCAGTGTATGCCGGCCTGGATCTCGGATATCCGGCGTCGTGTTGCGTGGCCCTTATGCCGCCCGTCGTGAGTTGGAGGCTGGCATCACGCGGCAGCCGCAACAGGTAGAACCCGCGGCGGTGTTGGAATGGACTACCCTGGCTACCCTGCCGCTCCTGCCGAGTGAGCAGAGTCTCCCGGTCTTCACGACGATGCGTCGAGCACCGCGTCTGGCCGAGGTACCTACCGGCGGATGGCGCGCCCGTGCAGAGCAAGAACTGAACGCCACTTCGGACCGCGGCCTCATGACACTTGAGTACGATCGTCATGTTTGGCCTGTTATGAAAGGCGAGAGCTTTGACGTCTGGGAGAACGATCGCGGTTCCAAAACTTACTTTGCATGGGCCATTCCTGAGGAGGTTCGGGCCCACTTGATATCCAAGCGGCTCCGGAGTGCACGCCGCAGCAGCGAATCGACATATGCGGCCCTTCCCGCCGAATGGCTCCGCGACGAAAAGACGCTCGGTTGCAATAGACCGCGAATCGCATTTCGTGACGTAACGCGTGCGACCGATAGTCGCACGGTCCGCGCAGCACTTCTGCCGCCCCGGGTCTTCGTCAATCACACCGCTCCTCATCTGATCTGGGCGGGTGGTGACGAGATGGATCAGGCGTTTCTGTTGGGCATGCTCTGTTCGGTCCCGCTCGATTGGTACGCTCGGCGCTTTGTGGAACTCCACCTGACCTTCGGCATTCTCTACGATCTACCTGTTCCCCGCCCCGACCGCGCCAACCCTCACTGGCGCCGTGCCGTCACCCTCGCCGGCCGGCTCGCCGCCTCCGACGACCGCTTCGCCGACTGGGCCGCCGCCGTCGGCGTCGCGCATGGCCCACTCGACACTACGGAGAAGCAGCGGCACATCGAGGAACTCGATGCCGTCGTCGCCCGCCTCTACGGCCTCACCCCGCCGCAACTGACGCACATCTTCGACACGTTCCACGAATGGACGCGGGAGGAGCAGCAGCGCGACTGGAACGCCCGCCGTGACCGCACCGTCGCGATGCTGGAACGCCTGCCGTGAACGATGGCCCCGAACCGCATCGCGCCGGCGCGCCGTCCTTCATCACGAACCAGGACGGCAACACCCTCCTCGCCGCGTTTGGGCGTGCCATCCCCGATCCGTCCGGCGCGTCCGGCTTCGCCGAGAGCACGCCCGCCCTGGCCGAGGTCGCGCTCGTCACGGCCTTCCTGACGCTGCAAGGCTTCGGCGCGGTATCGCGGCAGTTGGACCGGGCCGAGAAGGTCCGGCTCCTCCTCGGTGCCGAGCCGTTCCCCGAAGCCGTCCGCGCCGTACGCCGTCCCGGCGACCCGCCCCCGCACGGTTCGAGAGGCGTGAGGTGGCCGAGGCCATCCGCACGCTGGAAGGTGGCCTGCGGCGGGAACGCGACCGCACGCCGTTTTCCGCAGCCTCCCGCCAGGCGCGGCGCGACATGGCGCGGATGCTTCGCTCGGGAAAGCTGGAGACGCGGCTGTACCAGAAGGCCTTCCTGCACGCGAAGGCGACGCTGCTGGACGGGTTCCAGCCCGCACTCATCGCCGGATCCTCCAACCTCACCCGCGCGGGGCTGGAGAGGAACCGGGAACTCAACCTCGGCCTCCAGGACCCTGGTGTCTTCGCACAGGCCCGCGCCTGGTACGACGCGCTGTGGGAGGACGCCGTCCCCTACGACTTGGCCGCGCTGTTCGAGGAAGGGGAGGCCGAATACCCCCCGCACCTCATCTTCCTGCGGATGCTCTGGCAGCTCTACGGCGCCGAATTGGATCAGGAGAGGCAGGAGGTCGGTGACATCCCGCTGACGGCCTTCCAGAAGCACGGCGTGCACCGCGCGCAGACCATCCTGCGGCAGTATGGCGGCGTCATCGTCGCGGATGAGGTCGGGCTGGGAAAGACCTTCATCGCCGGGGAGATCCTCAACGCCTGCGCGCGGAACCGGCAGCGCGCGCTGCTCGTCTGCCCCGCCGCTCTGCGCGACACGACCTGGAAACGCTTCCTGCACGAGTACGGCACCAGCCGCTTCATCGAATGCGTGTCCTTCGACGAATTGTCGCGCGACCGCCAGTTCCACGATCCGCGCCGCCCGCTCGCAACGCAAGCGGTCCTGGGCGAACCGATCGAGGATTACGCGCTGGTCGTGGTGGATGAGGCGCACAACTACCGCAATCCCGGCGCGCCCTACCGCGCCGAGGTTCTGACAAGGCTGCTGGCCGGGCCGCGGAAGGACGTGGTGCTGCTGACGGCGACGCCGGTGAACAACTCGCTGTGGGACCTGTACCACCTCGTGCACTTCTTCCTGAAGCAGCACGGCGCTCTGGCGCCGCTGGGCATCGTGGACTTCCACGAACGCTTCAAGGACGCGGCGCGGCAGGATCCCTACGACCTCTCGCCCGACTTCCTCTACCCGGTCATCGATGCCGTCACGGTCAAGCGCACCCGCGCCTTCGTGCGGAAGCACTATTCCAACGAGGAGATCGTGATCGGCGGCGTGAAGCGCCCGATCCAGTTCCCGAAGGCCGTGCCGATCAGCGTCCGCTACGACCTGGACCGCGCGGCGCCCGGCCTGTTCGACGCCGTGGCCGATGCGCTGGACCCCGAACACGGGCGGCACGTCCTGTCCTTCGCCCGCTACACGCCCGACGCCTACCTGCTGGACGCGACGGAGGAGGAGCGGGAGGCCGCCGGCGCTGCTTCCGGCCTTCTGCGGTCGGGGCTGCTCAAGCGCTTCGAGTCCTCGGCGCACGCGTTCCGGCTGTCGCTGGACCGGATGGTCGGGGAACACGACGCCTTCCTGGACGCGCTGGCGAAAGGCAAGGTCGTGACCTCCGCCTTCCTGCGAGAACTCTCGGGTGACGAGGACGCCTTCGACGACCTGCTGGAATCCGGTGACCTCGCCGACGCCGCGGATTACGACGCGCGCGCGCTGCGGGACGCGGTGGAGCGGGACCGGGCGATCCTCGCCGGTCTCGCCGGCCGCGTCGGCGCGCTGCGGGACCGGGACGATCCGAAGCTGCGGGAGGTCGTGAATGAATTGAAGACGATCGTCGCGGAAGCCCGCGGCGACGCGGCGACGGACGAGGATGAGCGGCGCAACCGGAAGGTCCTGGTCTTCTCATATTTCGCGGACACGGTGGACTGGCTGCGGGGCGCCCTGCGGACGGAGGTCGGGCGGGACAAGGCCCTGTCCGCCTATGCCGGCCGCATCGCTGCCGTCGCGGGCGGCGGGCTGGACGACGAGGTGAGCCGCAACGTCGCGGTCTGGGGCTTCGCGCCGGAAACTTCCGACCCGCCGACGCCGCATGAGGACCTGTTCGATATCCTCGTCACGACCGACGTGCTGGCGGAGGGCATGAACCTCCAGCAATGCCGCCACATCATCAACTACGACCTGCCCTGGAACCCGATGCGGCTGGTGCAGCGGCACGGGCGCATCGACCGCATCGGGTCGCGGCATCCCCGCGTGTTCCTCCGCACCGTCTTTCCGTCGCGTCGGCTGGATGACCTGCTGGCGCTGGAGAAGCGGGTCATGGCGAAGCTGACCAGCGCGATCCGCACGATCGGGCAGGCGACGCCGCCGCTGGACGGCGCGACGGCCGGCGAACAGGTCTTCGCCGAGATCCGCCGGCTGGAGGCCGAGGATGGGACGCTGTTCGATCGCGGGGGGACCGAGGCGGCGGCGCAGACCGGCGAGGAATACCGGCAGCGCCTCCGCACCGCCCTGCTGTCGGATCGGGATGCGATCACCAGCCTTCCCGGGCAGGTCGGCAGTGGCTTCCGTCGGGGCACGCGCCGCGGCGTGGTCGTCTGCGCGGAGGTCGAGACGGTGGATTCCCGACGATCCTTCCTGCGCTTCGTGCCGGCGGATGCGGCCTGGTATCCCGAGACCCGGGTGGTGCGGGAGGTCGGGACCTGCCTTCGCCTCGCGGATTGCGAGGAGGGCACGCCGCGCCACCTGCCCGCGGGCCTCACGGACGGCATCTTCGCCTTCTGGGCCGCGGCGCAGGCCGACATCGTGACGGAGTGGGACGCGCTGACTGACCCGGCCAACCTGCAGCCGGCGGTGCGGCCGCTGAACCGTCAGGTCGCTGCCTTCCTCCGCGCCCATCCGGTGCCGGGGATGGAGACGGGCATGCTGACACGGGCGCTCGACATCCTGGAATCCCCCTGGCCGCGGCGGGAGGAGATGCTGCTCCGTGAGCGCTTTCGGGACCGCGACCGTCCGAACGAGGTCCGGGCCCGGAGCCTGATCGACTGGATCATCGGCACGGGGCTCGAGGCCTCGGTGCCCCCGGCACCGTTGCCGCCCATTACGACGGAGCACGTGCGGCTGGTCTGCTGGATGGGCCTGGACGTGGCGTGAGGCGTCCATACCTGCATCCCGACCGTATGGCTTCCGGAGGTGCCCCGATGCTCGACCGCCGTGCCCTGCTTGCCCTGCCGCTGATGGCGCCCGCCCTGGCGCGGGCCGCCGATCCCAACCTGGCCGACTTCACCCTGACACGGCTGGAGGGCGGGGAGATGCGCCTGGCCGAGTTCCGCGGGCGCGTGCTGCTCATCGTCAACACCGCGTCCTTCTGCGGCTTCACGCCGCAATACGCGGGGCTGCAGCGCCTGCAGGACCGCTTCGCGTCGCGCGGCTTCGCGGTGATCGGCGTCCCTTCCAACGACTTCAACCAGGAAAGTGACGACGAGCGGAGGATCAAGGAGTTCTGCGAGGGAATCTACAGCGTGGAGTTTCCGCTGGCGGGCCTGACCCATGTGCGCGGGCGCGCGGCGCATCCGGTCTTCCGCTGGCTCGCTTCGGCGGGCGGCGGGGCGCCGGGGTGGAACTTCCACAAGTACCTCGTCGCCCGCGACGGTCGCCGCGTGACGGGCTTCCCGACGAGCGTGGAGCCCGACGCGCCGGCGCTGATCCGGGGGATCGAGCGGGCGCTGGCCGAAGCCGCGCCGGCCGCCTGAACCCGCGTCAGAACTCCGACAGCAGCCGGCCGAAGCCGTCCATCCGGTCGGCAATCCCGTTGGTGCGCAAGGCGTGCCAGTAGGTCGCGGTGTTGATCGCGATCACCGGCTTGCCGAGCCAGAGCTCGGCGTAGGGCGCGAGGCGCACCATGGACAGGTTCGTGCCGACCTGGACGATGGCGTCCACGTCGTCACCGTCCAGTTCCCTCAGGGCCTCGATGCAGCGCGCCTCCGTGACCTCGGCGATCGCGGTCCAGGAGGTGCAGCGCAGCGCGATGTCGCGCGTGACGGTGAAGCCGACGTCGCCAAAGTAGCGGGCGACCTCAGTGTTCATCGCGGGCCAGTAGGGGGAGAGGATCGCGATGCGCTTCACGCCGCCATAGGCTTCCAGCGCGGCGCGGCAGGATTCGCTGCCGACGCTGACGCCGATGCCTGCGACCTCCTCGACCGACCGGATGAAGTGGTCGCAGCCCGGCTTGCCGTCGAAGAAGGTAACGGCCGACATGCCCATGACGAGGTAGTCGGGCGCGCAGGTCATGACGGAACGCACGGCATCGGCCACGTTGGCGGCGATGATCTCGGCGCCGGCGCGGAAGGTCTCGTTGCTGACGGCGCCGGCGTTGGGCGTGAAGATGCGGGAGGTGTGGTTGGTGACGCCGTGGGGGCGCATCGCCTCCAGGTCCGGCTGGACGACCGTGTTGGTGGAGGGGGCGATGACCCCGAACTTCCGCCGCCAACCCTGGACATCCGGCATCCGCCCGCTCCTCCTTGCCCTGCCGGAACCATAGGGGCAGGGTGCCGCGCCGCAAGCATGGAGGCCCCCGTGACCGTCACTGCCATGACCGGCACCGCCACGCGCCGCGCCCTGCTGGGGGCTGCCCTCGTCGCACCGGGCCTCGCCCGGGCGCAGGGAGGCGCCGGGGATTACCCGAGCCGGCCCATCCGCTTCATCGTGCCGGGCCCGGCCGGCGGGGCGGGCGACGTGCTGTCGCGACTGCTGGGGGAGCGGCTGTCGCACCGGCTGGGACAGCCCATCGCCGTGGAGAACCGGCCGGGCGCGGGGACGAATGTCGGCATGACCGTCGTCGCCCGGGCGGCGCCGGACGGCTACACGCTGGGGCTGGGATCCATCGCGTCGAACGCGGTCAACCGGTGGCTGTACCGGAACATGCCCTTCGACGCCGAGAAGGATTTCGCGCCGGTCTCGCTCATCGCGCTGGTGCCGAACCTGATGGTGGTGTCGCCCGGCCTGCCCGTGCGGAGCGTGGCGGAGTTCATCGCGTATGCGCGATTGCGCCCGGGAGAGATCAACTACGGCTCGATCGGCGCGGGGTCGTCGCAGCATCTTGCGGGCGCGCAGTTCGGGCTGGCGACGGGCATCCAGATGCAGCACGTGCCGTACAACAACTCGGGGCAGCTCAACACGGACATGATGGAAGGGCGCGTGCAGGTGCTGTTCCAGTCGGTTTCCGCCGTCGCGGAGATGGCGCGGAGCGGGCGGATGCGACCGCTGGCCGTGACGGGGACGGAGCGGGTCGCGGCCTTCCCCGACATCCCGACGCTGACCGAGGCCGGCGTGCCCATCGTCTCCACGGGGTGGTTCGGGGTGGTCACGCCGGCGGCGGTGCCAGCACCGATCCTGGCAAAGTTGAGCGAGACGACGGTGGCGTCGCTGAACGAGCCGGAGCTGCGGGCACGGATCGCCGGGCTGGGATCGGTGCCACGGCCCGGGACGCCAGAGGAATTCGCCCGCTTCATGGCGGAGGAGAGCGCGAAGTGGCGCCCCGTCATCGAGGCAACGGGGGCTACGGCGGACTAGCGCGGACTTGGGCGGGGCAACAGCCGCCGGCCCGTGGCGTTATAGCCCTGGTTAAACCGCGAACCAGGAGCAAAGCCATGGGCCTCTTCTCGAAGCCGATCAAGACGCTGGACGACCTCTTCGTCCACACGCTGCAGGACATCTACTACGCCGAGAACCAGATCACGAAGGCGCTGCCGCAGATGATCGCGAAGGCGACGGACGCGCAGCTGAAGCAGTCCTTCGAGCTGCACCTGCAGGAGACGCGCAACCAGATCACGCGTCTGGAAAAGGTATTCCAGATGCATGGCCAGCCCGTGAAGGGCGTCACCTGCCAGGCGATCGACGGCATCATCTCCGAGGCGCAGGAGATCATGGGCGACGTGTCGGACAAGGAAGTGCTGGACGCGGCGATGCTGTCCTCCGCCCAGGCCGTCGAGCACTACGAGATCACGCGCTACGGCACGCTGATCGCCTTCGCCAAGCAGCTTGGCCGCAACGACTGCGCGGCAGTGCTGGAGGAAAACCTCGCGGAGGAGAAGGCGACGGACAAGAAGCTGACCATGCTCGCCGAGGGCAAGGTCAACCGCATGGCGGCCTGACGCCTCTGCGCCGCGCCGGTCGTCCGCAGGGACGGCCGGCGCGAAGCGTCTCAGGCGTAGGTCCCTTCGACCTCCGCCCGCGTCATGAGATCCGCGTATTTCTGGCCCATGTCGAAAAGGTTGGCCTCGTGCGGGCCGATCGCGCGGTCACCCACGCCGTCCGTCACGACGACGGTGCGGAAATTGTGCGATACCGCATCCACGACGGAGGCGCGGACACACCCGGACGTGGTGCAGCCCGTCACCAGCAGCGTATCCACGCGCCGCATGGCGAGGAACCCGGCCAGCCCCGTGCCGAAGAAGGCGCTGGCGTTCTGCTTGCGGACGACGAGCTCGCCCTGCGTCGGCGCCAGGGCGGGTACGATGGCGGAGAGCGGATTGTCCTCGGTCAACTTCGCAAGCGGCGGAACCTTCCGCACGAAGGCGCCGGCATCGGACCCGTCCTCGGCGAAGACGACGCGGGTATGGGCCACGGGCCAGTCGCGCGCGCGCGCAAAGGCCAGCAGGGCTCGGGTGTGCTCGATGGCCGGGGCGATGTTGCCGCCACCGAAATGCACGGGATCTGCGAAGCCGTTGACGAAATCGACGATCAGCAGCGCGGGCGCGACGCCGAGGCCGGATCGCGCGCCCATGCCCTGGCGGGCGTAGATGTCCAACTCGCTCAAGCGACCTTCTCCAGGTCCCGCAGCGACTGGATCATGGAGGTGCGGAGGAGGAAGGCGTGGTGCTTCTCCCGGTCCTCCACGATCCCGCGCATGGAATCCTGGTGCGCCTTGCGGACTGCCGGGTCGCGCTGGTTCAGCATCTCCCGGTTCCGCAACGCTTGCTGCTGCACGACGTCAAGCGCGACCTTGCGGCGCTGGCGTTCGTAGCGGCCCATGGTCTCCAGCGGCGCGCCGCGCCAGACCATGATCAGCTTCTCCGACACGTTGAAGGCGTCGTGGATGCCGCCGTTCATGCCCATCCCGCCCAGCGGGTTGTTCACGTGCGCCGCGTCGCCGGCGAGGAAGACGCGGCCCATGGCATAGTGCTCGGCGACCCGTTCGTGGACGCGGTAGGCGGTGCGGTGGACGATCTCGTAGGGGCCGTCCTTTGGAAGGACGGCCTGCATCCGCTGCTCGACCCGCGCGTCGGAGAGCATCAGGTCCTCCGGCTCCTCCGGATCGGCGGGGACCAGCACCCGCCAGCGGGAGCGGTTGCGGAGAAGCACCAGCCATTCGTCCGGGTCGGACAGGTAGGCGATGTTGGCGAGGTCCGGCATGGCCTCGTGGAACGGGTAGGGCGTGGAGACGGTGAGGAAGAGTTCGGGGATCGTCATCCCGTCGAACCCGATGCCGAGCGACTTGCGAACCGCGCTGCGCGCCCCGTCCGCACCGATGAGGAAGCTGCCGCGAATGATGTGCGAGACCTCACCCGCGTCCGTCGCGGTCAGCGTCACGCCGGAATCATCCTGGCGCACCGCGGCGGCCTTCAGCCCGTAGGTGAAGGTGACGTCGGGGTTGCCCGCAAGCCGGTCGCGCAGCAGGCGTGTCAGGCGCCACTGTTCGCACTGCAGGCGATAGGGGTGGTTGGTGTCGTCCTTCAGCAGGGTCAGGTCGAAGGTCGCGACCGGGCCAGCCTCGCGGTCGCGGTACTGCCAAGTCGGGCAGACCAGGCCCTGTTCGATCAGCGCGTCCGTCACCCCAAACCGGTCGAGCATGTCAAGCGTGGGGGAGTGGAAGGTGGAGGCGCGGATGCCGTCGGGCAGCGCCTCCTCGGCCTCGACGACGGTGACGGGGATGCCGGCCTCCGCCAGGCAGGTCGCCGCGACGAGGCCGACCGGGCCGGCGCCGACGACGATGACGCGGGATTCGGGCATCCTGTCTCCTTCAGCGGGCGGGCTGGCTCCGGCCCTGGCGGGCAACGGTTTCCGCCCAACTCCAGGCGCCCAGGGCCGCGCCGATCATGCCCCAGGTGGCGTTGAAGTTCAGGACCGCCATGACGCCCAGCGCGACGGCGAGCGGCCGCACGACGAAGGGCGCGCGCAGGAAGGACCAGAATCCCAGCACCAGCGCCGCGGCGCCCCAGAGCTGCCAATGCTGCAACCACAGCAGCCCTGCGCGCGGATAGCAGCCCACCGGCGCGCGGGAGAGGTCGAGGCAGAGCGAGCCCCATTCCCGCGGCTCCACCCCGACGGCGCGGTAGAGGATCATGGCACCGACCGCCGCAACGACGGCGGCGAGGGCGAGGAGGTCACGTTTCGTCACCCGCATGTCCCATCGCATGGCTTGATCCCCTGCGGGGCGCAAGCACCTCTGCGGGATGAATCTTCCGTTCCTGTCCCGCCCGCCGATCGTTGCGGTGGTGCGGATGGCCGGCGTGATCGCGCCGCGCGCCGGCGGACTCGCCGGCCCCACCCTCTCCGCCGCGGCGCTGGACCCGGTGCTGGAGAGGGCCTTCGGCCTGAAGCGGCTGGCGGGGGTGGCGCTGGTCATCAACTCGCCCGGCGGGTCGGCGGCGCAGTCCTCCCTCATCGGCGCGCGGGTGCGGCAGCTGGCGGAGAAGAAGGGCGTGCCGGTCATCGCGGTCGTCGAGGACGCGGCGGCCTCCGGCGGCTATTGGCTCGCCTGCGCGGCAGACGAGATCGTGGCGGACCCGACCTCCATCATCGGCTCGATCGGCGTGATTTCCGCGGGCTTCGGGTTCGAGGAGGCGATCGCCCGGATCGGGGTGGAACGGCGCCTGGTGACCGCGGGGGAGGACAAGTCCTTCCTGGATCCCTTCCGCGCGCCGGACGCGGTGCAGCAGGAGCGCCTGCGGGACCTGTTGGCCGCGATGCATCGGGAATTCATCGGATGGGTCGAGTCGCGGCGCGGCGATCGGCTCAAGAAGGCGGAGGCGCTGGGGGAGCCGCTCTTCACCGGGCGGTTCTGGATCGGGCGGCGGGCGCTGGAACTGGGGCTGGTGGACCGCCTGGGCACGCTGCGCGACGAGGTCCGGCGGCGGTTCGGGGAGGAGGCGAAGATCGTCCCCCTCGGTGCCCGGCGGCCGCGCTTTCCGTGGCGGTTGCTGACGGCCGGGGCGCCGTCCGGCCTTTCCCTGCCCGATCCGGCGGCCTGGGCGGAGGGTGCCCTGGCCGCGGCGGAGGCACGCGCCGCCTGGACGCGCCTGGGGCTTTAGCCCCGTCGCGGCCCCGTCCAGGCGGGCGGGACGGCGATCGGGCCGGCGACAGGCGCGAGCGCCGGGCCGCGGCGGCCATTGCCGGGGGTGTCCCGGTGACGGCCGGCGCACCGGCCTGGCATCGTCCCCCTCCCCGCCGCAGCGACGCGAGACGGCGGGTCACGGATGGCGCGGCGGCCGGGGACTGGGCACGCCCGGGCCTTCCTTGCGGGTTGCGCGGCGCGGCGTCATAGGAACGGCCGAACCGTAAGCCGCATCGGACGGAATGGCCGAACCGCTTCCCTTCCAGGACATGATCCTGGCGCTGCACGCCTACTGGTCGCGCCAGGGCTGCGCGATCCTGCAGCCCTACGACATGGAAATGGGCGCGGGCACGTTTCATCCGGCGACCACACTGCGGGCGCTGGGCCCGAAGCCCTGGCGTGCGGCCTACGTCCAGCCGTCCCGCCGCCCATCGGACGGGCGGTACGGGGAGAACCCGAACCGCCTCGGCCACTACTACCAGTACCAGGTCATCCTGAAGCCCTCCCCGCCCGACCCGCAGACGATGCTGATCGAGTCCTACCGGGCCATCGGCATCGATCCACTGCTGCACGACCTGCGGTTCGTCGAGGATGACTGGGAAAGCCCGACGCTCGGCGCCTGGGGCCTGGGGTGGGAGGTCTGGTGCGACGGGATGGAGGTGACGCAGTTCACCTACTTCCAGCAGGTCGGCGGCATCCCCTGCGCCGTCCCCTCCGCCGAGCTGACCTACGGGCTGGAGCGGCTGGCGATGTACATCCAGGGCGTCGAGCGCGTGTACGACCTGCGGTTCAACGCGGCCGGCCTGACCTATGGCGACGTGTTCCTGCGGAACGAGCGGGAGTATTCAGCCTACTCTTTCGAGCGCGCGGACGTGACGCAGCTGTTCCGTCACTTCGTTGACGCCGAGGAAGAATGCGCTCGGCTCTGCGATGCCGACCTGCCGCTGCCGGCCTATGACCAGTGCATCAAGGCGTCGCACACCTTTAACCTGCTGGACGCGCGCGGTGCGATCAGCGTGGCGGAGCGCGCGTCCTACATCGGGCGGGTGCGGACGCTGGCGAAGCGGTGCTGCGAGGGATGGCTGAAGGGGGAGGCGGCGTGACGAACGACGAGGACGTCGTCATCATGGGCGATGCCATCCGCATCCAGGGCGCGACATTGGAACAGCATGAAAGGCTCGCGGCGATGCTCCGGGTCGCTCCGGAGGAGGCGTCGAGGATCGCGGTGAGCGAAGCGCTCGCGGACATGCGGACCCGCTGATGTCCGACCTCCTGCTCGAACTCTTCTCGGAGGAGATCCCCGCGCGAATGCAGGCGCGCGCCGCGGAGGACCTGCTTGCGCTAGTGATGGAAACGCTCTCACCGCTGCTGGGCGAGGGTGGGACCGTCCGGAGCTACCACGGGCCGCGCCGCATCGCGCTGGGGGTGGACGGACTGCGGGCGGAGGTTCCTGCCGAGCGCGTCGAGGAGCGCGGTCCCCGCACGGGCGCGCCGGAGGCGGCGCTGGCCGGCTTCCTGAAGAAGAACGGCGCGGCGCGCGAGGACGTCGTTGAGGATGGCGGCTACTGGGTGCTGCGGCGGGAACGCCCGGCGGTGCCGCTGGCGCACGTGGTTGCGGAAGCCGTGCCGCGCGCGATCCGCCGCCTGCCCTGGCCCAAATCCATGCGCTGGGGGACGAGCGAACTGACCTGGGTGCGGCCGCTGCAGCGCATCCTCTGCGTGCTGGACGGGGCGGTCGTGCCGTTCTCGCTGGCGCAGGGCGGGGATGCGTCGCACGGGCTGGCGAGTGCGGACCTGACGGAAGGCCACCGGATCATGGCGGGCACCGTGCCCTTCGCCGTGACGGGGCGCGCGGACTACGAGGCCGGGCTGCGCGAGCGGCACGTCGTACCGGACGCGGCGGAGCGGGAGCGGATCATCGAGGACGGCGTCGCCGCGCTCGCCGCGGTGGAAGGGCTGGAGGTCGTGCCGGATCGCGGGCTGCTGGCCGAGGTCGCGGGGTTGGTGGAATGGCCGGTGCCGCTGCTCGGGCGCATTGACGACGCCTTCATGGACCTACCGCCGGAGGTCATGCGCACGACGATGCGCGTGAACCAGCGCTACTTCGCGCTTCGGCACCCGGACGGGCGCGCGGCGGCGCGGTTTGCGCTGGTCGCGAACATCGCGGCGAAGGACGGCGGCGACGCGATCGTCGCGGGCAACGAGCGCGTGCTGCGGGCGCGGCTGTCGGATGCGCGGTTCTTCTGGGACCTGGACCGGCAGCAGAGGCTGGATGACTTCCTGCCCAAGCTGGAGGGCGTGGTGTTCCACGCGAAGCTCGGCACGCAGGCTGATCGGGTGCTGCGGCTGGAACGGTTGGCGCGGCATATCGCGCCGATGGTGGGGGCCGACCCGGAATTGGCGGCACGGGCGGCCCGGCTGGCGAAGGCGGACCTCGCGACAGGGATGGTGGGTGAGTTTCCCGAGCTTCAGGGAGTGATGGGGCGCTACTACGCGCTGCATGGCGGCGAGGACCCGCGCGTCGCAGAGGCGATCGGGGCGCACTACAAGCCTTTGGGGCCGGGCGACGCGGTTCCGACGGAGCCGGTCGCGATCGCCGTAGCGCTGGCGGACAAGCTGGACCAGTTGGCCGGGTTTTTTGCCGTCGATGAGCGGCCGACGGGCAGCGGCGATCCTTATGCTCTCCGGCGTAGCGCACTGGGCCTCATCCGGATGGTTAGGGAGAATGGCCTCCGCCTGCCGCTTAAGGACGTTTTCGAGTTTGCTCTGTTCAGTGATCGTCCCGATCAGATTATGATGACGATCGCGGGCACTCTCCTGAGTGTCGCTGCACAACCGGAAATCGCCGCGCGGGGCGATCTTGAACGCGCTACAGGCAAGCGCCTGGGCAGTTTCGGTCAGGGTCTGAGTTTGCCGCTTGCGGAGATTGTGGCTGGCCTGATGGACTTCCTCGCCGACCGCCTCCGCGTCCAACTTCGCGCTGACGGCGCCCGGCACGACCTCGTCACGGCCGTGTTCGGCACCTCCGGCGACGACGACCTGAACCGCCTCCTCGCCCGCGCCGATGCCGTCCGCGACTTCCTGGCGACGAGCGACGGCGCCGACCTCCTGACCGCCTATCGCCGCGCCGCGAACATCCTCCGCATCGAGGAACGCAAGGACAAGGCAACCTATCCCGCCCAGGTGGACCCGGACATGCTGGCCCTCGGGGAGGAGCGCGCCCTCGGCGCCGCCCTCGACACCGCCCGCCCCGCCGCGACCGCCGCCCTGGCGCGGGAGGACTTCGCCGGCGCCATGGCCGCCCTCGCCCCCCTCCGCGCCCCGGTGGACGCCTTCTTCGACCGGGTGACGGTGAACGATCCGGATGCCAACCTAAGGCGCAACCGGCTCGGACTGCTCGCGTTGCTGCGCGACGCCATGAACGACGTCGCGGACTTCTCCAAGATCGAAGCCTGAGGAAACAAGACGCATGACGCAGTGGGTCTACGGCTTCGGTGCCGGCCGCAACGAAGGCCGCGCCGACATGCGCAACCTCCTCGGCGGCAAGGGCGCGAACCTGGCTGAGATGGCCTCCATCGGCCTTCCCGTCCCGCCGGGCTTCACCATCACGACCGAGGTCTGCACCCACTACACGAAGAACAAGGGGCAGTACCCGACGGAACTGGACGCGCAGGTGCAGGCGGCGCTGGCGCGGATCGAGGATGCGGTCGGCGCGAAGTTCGGCGACTCCGACAATCCGCTCCTCGTCTCCGTCCGCTCCGGCGCCCGCGTGTCCATGCCCGGCATGATGGACACGGTCCTGAACCTCGGACTGAACGACGTGACGGTGGAAGGGCTCGCCAAGGCCTCCGGCGACCAGCGCTTCGCCTGGGATTCCTACCGTCGCTTCATCCAGATGTTCGGCTCCGTCGTCCTCGGCGTGGACCACCACCGGTTCGAGGAGATCATCGACGAGGCGAAGATGGCGGCCGGCGCGACGGAGGACACGCAGCTCTCCTCCGACGATTGGCGCCGCGTCGCCGACGAATACAAGCACATGGTGCAGCAGGTCACCGGTAACCCCTTCCCGCAGGAGCCGACGGCCCAGCTTTGGGCCGCGATCGGCGCGGTCTTCGGGTCCTGGATGAACCAGCGGGCGATCACCTACCGCCGCCTGCACGATATCCCGGAGGAATGGGGCACTGCCGTCAACGTCCAGGCGATGGTCTTCGGCAACATGGGCGGCGACTGCGCGACCGGCGTCTGCTTCACCCGCGACCCCAGCACGGGTGAGAACATCTTCTACGGCGAATACCTCATCAACGCGCAGGGCGAGGACGTGGTCGCCGGCATCCGCACGCCGCAGCCCATGTCCAGCCTGAAGGCCAAGCCGGGCGAGCGCAGCATGGAAGAGGCGATGCCGCAGGCCTACGCGGAACTCGTGGCGGTCCGCGCGACGCTCGAGAAGCACTACGCGGACATGCAGGACATCGAATTCACGGTCCAGCGCAACAAGCTTTACATGCTCCAGACGCGCAACGGGAAGCGCACGGCGGCCGCGTCGCTCAAGATCGCCGTGGACATGGCGGAGGAAGGGCTGATCGACCGCAAGGAAGCGGTGAAGCGCGTGAACCCCTCGGCCCTCGACCAGCTGCTGCACCCGACGCTGGATCCCAGCGCACCGCGCAAGTTGCTGGGGCGGGGCCTGCCCGCGTCGCCGGGTGCCGCCTGCGGCGTCGTCGTGTTCTCGGCGGATGAGGCGGAAGCGCGCGCGGCCAAGGGCGAGGCCGTGATCCTCGTACGCATCGAGACCTCGCCCGAGGACATCCACGGGATGCACGCGGCGCGCGGAATCCTGACGACGCGCGGCGGCATGACCTCGCACGCCGCCGTCGTCGCGCGCGGCATGGGGCGGCCCTGCGTCGCCGGCGCGGGCGGCGTCGTGGTGGATTATTCGGCGCAGGCGCTCTCGGCCGGCGGCGTCACCGTTCAGGCCGGCGGGACGATCACGCTGGACGGCGCGACGGGCGAGATCTTCGCCGGCTCCGTCGCGATGATCGAGCCGAAGATGTCCGGCGACTTCGCGACGCTCATGACCTGGGCCGACGAGGTCCGCCGCATGAAGGTCCGCACCAACGCCGAGACACCGCTGGACGCCGAGACCGCCCGCAAGTTCGGCGCGGAGGGCATCGGCCTCTGCCGCACCGAGCACATGTTCTTCGACCCCGAGCGCATCGGCGCCGTGCGCCAGATGATCATGTCGGAGACGGAAGGCGGCCGCCGCGACGCGCTGGCCAAGCTCCTGCCTTTCCAGCGCAAGGACTTCGAGGACCTGTTCCGCATCATGGCGGGCCTGCCCGTCACGATCCGCCTCCTCGACCCGCCGCTGCACGAGTTCTTGCCGCACAAGGACGAGGAGATGGCGGAGGTCGCGGAATCCCTCGGTGCCGACGTCCAGACCATGCGCCGGCGCGCCGCCGACCTGGCAGAGGCGAACCCGATGCTCGGCCACCGCGGCTGTCGCCTCGGCATCACCTACCCCGAGATCACGGAGATGCAGGCGCGTGCGATCTTCGAGGCCGCGGTGACCATCGCGAAGGAGACGGGCAAGGCGCCGGTGCCCGAGGTCATGGTCCCTCTCGTGATGACGCGGAAGGAACTGGAGATCTGCCGCGCCCAGATCGAGAAGGTCGCGGAACAGGTCTTCGCGGAAACCGGCACGACGATCGAATACATGATCGGCACGATGATCGAACTGCCGCGCGCCGCCATCACCGCCGACAAGATCGCGGAATGCGCCGACTTCTTTTCCTTCGGCACGAACGACCTGACGCAGACGACCTTCGGCCTCTCCCGCGACGACGCTGGCAAGTTCCTGCCGCTCTACGTCGAAAAGGGTATCCTGCCGAAGGACCCCTTCGTCTCGATCGATATCGAAGGCGTCGGCGCGCTGGTGCAGACCGCCTCCGAGAAGGGGCGCAAGGTGAAGAACGCCCTGAAGCTCGGCATCTGCGGCGAGCATGGCGGCGACCCCGCCTCGATCTCCTTCTGCGAGAGCGTGGGCCTCGACTACGTCTCCTGCTCGCCCTACCGCGTCCCCGTGGCGCGGCTGGCAGCGGCGCAGGCTGCGCTGAGCGGGGGCGGGGACCGGACGGCTTGAGGGAGGGCGCTTGTGGCCCCGGAGGAAGGCGCTGCCTTCCTCCGGACCTCCATCCGCCAGGGGACTCGTCCCCTGGACCCCACTCCATTGAACGCCCTTGGTAATGGGGTCTCTCCACGCCGCGCAGGCGCGTGGAGAGACCCCATCACCAAGGGCATCCTTCAATAGATCGAGGTCCAGGAGGCGAGCCTCCTGGTGGGTGGGAGGTTTGGAGGGAGGGCAAAGCCCTTTCTCCAAGGCGACCAGCGTTACCCCAGGCTGAGCCCCGTCTCCCGCATCAACTCCCGCAGCAGCGCCCGCTCCCGCGTCACGCGGGCCGCGAGGCCGTCGGAGTCGGTCGGGGTCCGAACGGCGCCCATCGAGGCGAGGCGCGCCTGCACCTCGGCATCGGCGGTCGCGTGGTCCAGGGCGGCCTCGAGTTGCAGCCGCACCGGGTCCGGCGTGCCGGCACGGCAGAAAATCGCGTTCCAGCTCGTCAGGTCGAAGCCGGGGAAGCCGGCTTCGGCGATGGTGGGCACGCCCTCGATCCCGCCGCGGCGCTCGGCACTCGTCAGCGCTATGGCTCGGGCGCGGCCGGCTTCCAGCACGGGGCGGAGCGATCCGGCGGAGAGGTAGCCGGAGGGCAGGGTTCCCGCGGCCAGGTCGCGGGCGACCTCGGCACCGCCGCGGTAGGGGACGTGTTCCATCCGCAGGCCGGACCGGTGCGCCAGCAGCACGCCCGCGAGGTGCCCCGTGTTGCCGACCCCCGGGGAGCCGTAGACCATGCCGTCCTGCGACAACCGGGTCGTGTCGAGATAGCCGGCGAGGTCACGGATGCCCGTGCGGCTGCCGACCGCCAGGAGATAGGGCAGGTCCGCGACGGACCCCACGGGGGCGAAGGCCGTCTCGTAGTCGAAGGGCAGGTTGCGCTGCACGAACTGGGCGATCACGAAGGACGCGGCGTCGAAGAGCAGCGTGTTCCCGTCCGCCGGGGCCTGGACGACGGCCGTGGCCGCCAGGGCCCCCGCCGCGCCGGCGCGGTTCTCGACCACCACGGGGACACCGAGAAACTCGCTCATCCGCGGCTGGACGAGGCGAGCCATAGTGTCCGAATTGCCGCCGGCGGCGAAGGCGACGACGATGCGGATCGGACGGCTGGGGAAGGCGGGTTGCGCGTGAAGGGCGGGGCACGGCAGGCCAGCCGCGAGGGCCGTCGCGAAGAGGGTCCGGCGGGGAAGCGTCATGGCCCGCCGAATGTGCCCCTGCCCCCCGCATCGGTCGAGGGCACGCATCCGTGAGAAGCCGCCGATGACCGGCCTCACGCTTCGCCCAATGACCGAGACGGACATCCCCGCGGTTCGTGCGCTGCACGACGCGGCCTTTGCCGCTTCCGTTTCTGATCAGCCGGTGCGGGATGCGCACGCCGCTCTCGTCGCCGCGCCGGACTACGTGGCGGACTTGCGGCGCAGCGACGTCTGGCTTGCGGAGCGCAGGGGTACGCCCCTGGGCACCGCGGGCTGGGTGCCGCAGGACGGCGCCGCGCGGATCCGCAAGGTCTTCGTGCACCCCGCCGCCTGGCGCCAGGGCCTGGCGACGCGGCTGGTTCGAGCGGCGGAAGCGCGGGCTGTGGCGGCAGGCCAGGGGCGCTTCGTCCTGCGTGCCAACCTGTTCGCTGTGCCGCTCTACCAGCGCCTCGGCTACGTCGCGGTCGAGGACGGCGTGATGGAACTTCCGGGCGGCCTCACCACCCCCGTCCTCTTCATGCGGCGCGATGCGGATCAGGACCGGACAGCGGCGGACGCGCCGGCAACCGCGCGCGGCGGCCCGGCATAGGCGATGGTCGCGAAATCCCGCACCCGTGCCTCGACCTGGGCGAAGGCCGTGCGCTGGGCTTCAGGCAGCGGCGCGTCCGGCGATCGGGTCCGGTGCTCCAGCCACCGCGCGACGGTGCCCGCCCCGCGCCGATGCGCCGCGGCGACCAGGCCGGATTCGGTGATGGTGAGCGGCGTGCCATCCATGCCCGTCACCTGCTGCCCTGCGGCGGCGAGGGATCGGTTCGCGGCCAGCATCCGTTCGGTGCGGCCGAGATAGGCGGCCATCGCCGCCTCCTGCGCGCCGGGGGAGGCAAGGAATGTCTCCTCGGATGTCACACCGTGGGCGGCCGCGCGCTCGGTCCAGGCGCCGGAGGCGTCGCGCCAGCCAATGTCCTGCAACGCGACCGGCACGAACTGGTAGCGGCCCAGCGCGCCGGAGGACGGGTTGCGCGCCGCCCATCCGGCGCCGGCGCTCTCCAGCGCCGCGATCCGGTCGCGAAAGGCGTCGGGGACGCGCGCGACGACCGTGCTGCTGGCCCGTGGGGTCGGACCCACCTCGGGCGAGCGCGTCCGATCCGGCGCGGCGGCGACCCGGACCTCGAACGGTGCCTGCGCCCGGGCCAGGGCGCGCTTGAAGTCACCGGTCTTGGCCACGGGCTTGCCCGCGCGGGCGGTGCGCTCCGCCGCGGGCGCCGCCACGGTCGCGGTCGCGCTCATGTCAGCCAGACTGCCGGCCCGAGACTAACGCGGGATGAAGCGAAGACGGGGAAACCGCGCCATGGGGCACCCGTTCGGGTGGCACCCCCGCCATCCCGCCCCGTCTCCGAAAGTCCTCCTCATGTCCGAACAAGAACTTCAGCCGCCGCAGTCGCAATCGCACCAGCCGGGCCGCGAGTCCGAGATGACGCCGCGCCCGCAGTCCCACATGGAGAACTGGAAGGCCTCCGGAAAGCTGGAGGGCAAGAAGGCCATCGTGACAGGGGGCGATTCCGGCATCGGCCGTGCGGTCGCGATCGGCTTCGCGAAGGAGGGGGCCGACGTCGTCATCCTCTACAAGGACGAAGACCAGGACGCTGAGGAAACGGCGCGTCACGTCCGTTCCGCCGGTCGCCGGTGCGAGATCATCGCCGGCGACGTCGGCGACCCCGGCTTCGTAAAGGAGGCCGTAGCGCACGCCGTCCGTTTCCTCGGCCGCGTGGACATTCTTGTGAACAATGCGGCGGAGCAGCACGAGGTGGACTACCTCGGCGACATCGAGGAGGCGCAGGTCGAACGCACCTTCCGCACGAACATCTTCGGCTATTTCTGGATGGCAAAGTACGTGCTGCCGCACATGCCGGATGGCGGCGCCATCATCAACACGACGTCGATCACGGCCTATCGCGGCTCGCCGCAACTGGTGGACTACGCGTCAACCAAGGGCGCGATCCTCGCTTTCACGCGGAGCCTCGCCGGGCAATTGATCGAGAAGCGGAAGATCCGCGTCAACGCCGTGGCGCCCGGGCCGATCTGGACGCCGCTCATCCCCGCCTCCTTCGATGAGAAGCGGGTGGCGTCGCACGGCGCGTCGTCGAAGATGGGCCGCGCGGGGCAGCCGGACGAGGTCGCGCCGTCCTACATCTTCCTCGCCTCGGAGGCCGACAGTTCCTACATCTCGGGTCAGACGCTGCACCCGAATGGCGGGGACGTGGTGAACGGATAGCGATGCCAGGTCGCGCCGGCCGCCGCGGGATGCGGCCGGCGCCTTGGTCCGGCCCTGACGGGCCGTGCCTTCAGGGCCGGATCGCCGTCTTCCCGAACGGCCCGGCCTGCATCGGGGCGTGCTCGACGGCCGCCTCGGCGCGATCGAGGCCGAAGGTCGTCACCTCGTACCTCTCCAGGCTGACGAGGCCCGCGCGGATGGGGGAAACCAGACGCGGCACGGTGTCGGCCGGGTAGAGCAACTGACCCCGGACCGTGATGCCGTTGCGCATGAGCCAGGGGTAGGGAAGTTCCAGCCCCGTCCCGCCCGCCATGCTGACGCCGCCCATCAGGATGACGCGCCCGCCCGGTCGGACCGCCATCGCCGCCGTGCGCACCCAGGCCGGGCTCCCCGCCAGCGGCAGGATGTCGAGGACGATGTCCAAGGGGCCGGCGACGTCGGCCATGGCGTGCTGGTCGGTCTCTTCCTCTCCTAAGCGGGCTGGGCGTAGGCGCCCCCGGTCCGAGCAGTCAGGCCGCTTCGGTCAGGCGCATCCAGGCCGGCACCGCCGGCCGCAGCAGCGCATCGCCGCAGGTCAGCACGGCGCCCGCCGTGTCCAGCCGCAGAAGCGCCAGGCCGCGGTCGGCGCGTGACGACCGCATCTCCCCGACCTCGCGCCCGTCCAAGGTGACAACCGCGTCGCGGGGCGGCGCCGTGCCCTCGATCGCGACCGGGAACAGGCGGCGCTTCAGCAGGCCGCGGTAGCGGGTCCGGGCCGTCAGCTCCTGGCCCATGTAGCAGCCCTTGGTCCAGGAGATGCCGCGCAGCTCGTCGAAGCCGCCTTCCAGCAGCACGGATTTCTCCCGGTCCAGGTCGCGCGTGCCGTCCGGGACGCCGAACGTCAGGCGGTGCAGGTCGTAGCCCTCTCCGGCCGTCGCCTGGCCCCGGGGCACGACGCGTCGCCAGCCGAGGTGCGGCAGCCGCGGATCGGCCCAGGCACCGGCCGGCAGGGGCGCACCATCCCAGCCCGCTTCCACCGTCAGCGCGTCGGACACGTCGCGCAGCGCCACCTTCGAGCGCAGGCGGAAGCGGGACAGGCGTTCTACGACCAGCCCAGCATCATCGCGCGGCAGGTCGAGCAGCAGCCGGTCGTCCTCGGCGAAGATCAGGAAATCGGCCAGCCACTTGCCCTGCGGCGTCAGCAGCGCCGCCCAGACCGGCAGCGGCCCCGCCACGTCGCCGGAGACGAGGCCCTGGAGGAAGCCCACGCGGTCCTCCCCCGTCACCTCCACCACGCCGCGGCCCGCCAGTGTCTCGACTGTCATGACCGAAAGGTCGGGCGGCGGGGGCGCCCCTGCAAGCCGGGGCGGCGCGTGCTATGGGGCGCCCGTCGCGATGCGCATCCTCTTCGTCACCTCCACCCGGATCGGGGACGCCGTCCTCTCGACGGGGCTGCTGGATCACCTTCTCCGCACCCATCCGGCGGCGCGGATCACGGTCGCCTGCGGCCCGGTGGCCGAGGGCGTCTTTGCACGGATGCCGGGGCGGGAACGGACGATCGTCGTCGAGAAGCAGCCGCTCTCGTTGCACTGGCCGCTGCTGTGGTCGCGCGTGGCCTTCACTCGGTGGGATCTGGTCGTGGACCTCCGCGGCTCCGCGCTGGGCTGGATGGTGCCGGCGGCGCGGCGTGCGGTGATGCGGGGCGGGCGGCGCCCGGGGCATCGGCTCGGGCACATCGCCTCCGTCCTCGGCCTCGAGCCGCCTCCCCTGCCCGTTGCCTGGTGGGACGAGGCGGATGCGGGGCGCGCCGCCGCGCTCCTCCCCGGCGGTCCCTGGCTGCTGGTCGGCCCGACCGCCAACTGGGCCGGCAAGGTCTGGCCTGCCGAGCGCTTCGTGGACCTCGCCCGTGCCGTCACGACTGGCCCTCTGGCCGGCGCGCGGGTGGCCGTGCTGGGCGGACCGGGACACGCGGAGCGCGCGATGGCCACGCCGGTCCTCGACGCCCTGCCGGGGTCCGTGGACCTCGTGGGCGCCCTGACGCTGCCGGAGGCCGCGGCCTGCCTGTCCCGCGCCGCGCTCTTCGTCGGCAACGATTCCGGGCTGATGCACCTGTCGGCGGCCGCGGGGACGCCGACGCTCGGTCTCTTCGGTCCGACCCCCGCCTCCGAATACGGCCCGGCCGGGCGCCGCGCCCGCGCGGTCCTCGCCGACGGCTCCCCGGGAAGTGCCCCGATGGAGGCCCTGCCCGTGCGGCGCGTGCTCGACGCGGCCGAGGCCCTGCTGCGATCGCCCGTGGTCGCTTGACCGGCGCGGCGTGATCCTCGTCCTAGCCCAGGCTTTCCCGCCGGACACCGGCGGGATCCAGTCGGTCATGGGGCATCTTGCCGAAGCCCTCGGGCGATCGGGCGAGGAAGTCATGGTCTTCGCCGACCGGGTCCGCGACGGCGGAGATGCAGCCGCGCCGGCCGGTGCGCCCTACACCGTTCGACGCTTCACCGGCCCGAAGCCGATTCGGCGGCGCTGGAAGGCGCTCGCCGCGCGCCGGATCATGCGGCAGGGTTCCGTGACGGGCATCGTGGCCGATTCCTGGAAAAGCCTGGAGTTCCTGCCCCGCCCCGGCGTGCCCATCGTGGCGCTGGCGCATGGGATGGAGTTCCCGTCCCATCCACGCTCCGGCAAGGGTTCACGCATCCGGCGTTCGCTGGCCGCGGTGACTGCCGTGGCGGCCAATTCCAGCTACACGGCGGACCTCGTCCGTGCCGTGATCGGCGACGCGGGGCCACCTATCACCGTGGTGAACCCCGCCGTGCCGTCGCAGCCCGAACCGACCGAGGCGGCCCGGCAGGAGGCAGCGTCGCTCCTGGCAGATGCCTCGCCCGTCCTCCTCACCCTCGCCCGGCTGGAACCAAGGAAGGGCGTGGACCGGGTGATCGAGGCCCTGCCGTCCCTCGCCGCGCGTCATCCCGGGCTGATCTACCTCGTCGCCGGCGACGGGCCCGATGCGCCGCGGCTGCGTGCCCTGGCCGCGGAGCGGGGAGTGGCGGAGCGCGTCCGCTTCCTTGGCCGGGTCGCGGAGGAGGTGAAGCCCGCACTCCTCGCCGCCGCCGACCTCTTCGCCATGCCCGCGCGGCGGGAGGGCGATTCGGTGGAGGGATTCGGGGTCGTGTACCTGGAAGCAGCCTGGTTCGGCGTGCCCTCCCTCGCTGGGCGGGAGGGCGGCGCGGCGGATGCCGTGCGCGACGGTGAGAGCGGGGTTCTCTGCGACGGCGCCGATCCCGCTGCGGTGCAGGACGCGATCGGGCGGCTGCTGGACGACTCCGCGTTGCGGCGCAGGCTGGGCGATGCGGCGCGCGACGCGGTGCGGAACGCAGGAGGCTGGGACGCGGTCGCCGCGCGGATCCTGGGCCTGCTGCGCGGTCAGCCGCCCGCCTGATCCCCCGGCTTGGCGTCGAGGAAGGGCGCGACGACATCCCGCACCTCGCGGCTTGGGACGACCGGCACGATCTCGAAAGTGACGCCCGTGCCGTGCCACGACAGCACCCATCGCTGCAGCAGTCGCGCGTCGTCGCATTCCATCAGTTGGAAACAGCGGCTGAAGCCCGCCTCGATCCAGCTGTCCACGAATCGCAGGCCCTCCGGCAGCGCGCGGCCGGCGTCGCGGAGGCGGCGATAGGCGGGAAGAGGGTCGCCCCCTGCGAAGCGCTCGACGACCATGAACAGCATCGCGCGTCAGGCCCCCGGCAGGTCGCGCACGAAGGCGCGCCAGTCGTGGCGGCGGGCCGCGGCGCGTTCGGTTCCGTCCGGCAGCTTCGCGTAGAGCGAGAGGACGCCCTTGGCCCAGAGCGCATCGAACATCCTGTCTTCGGACAGGGCGAGCGCGGCGCTGCGGTCGAAGACGTCGTCCTTGATGCGCGGCTGGATCTTCCACAGCCACCAGCCCGATCCGGCGATCAGCACGGCGAAGCCGGCCCAGGTGTGGATCCAGATGGTCGCGAGCGCGCTGAGAAGGAGCGTCGCGATGGGCACCGCGACGTTCGGCATCACGCGATAGACGGGCGAGCCCGGCGCATTCATCTGGCGGATGTTGACGCCCAGCTTCACTTGCTCCGCATCGAGCAGGGTGCGGAGGCGCTGGAGTTCGGGGCCGACGGCCGCAGGAGACGTGTCGCTCACGGTGCGCGGGGCGCCTCGGCGCGCCGAGCGGGCGTCAGGCTTGCGGGCGTCAGGCTGGCGGGTGGCAGGGTCGGGGCGCCGCCGGTCGGTGCGGCCTCCGTGACGTCGAGGGGTCGCGGCGCGAGGGGTTCCCCCGCCTCGACCGCGGCGGGCAGGCCGTCATCGGGGGGCGGCGTCGCGTCTGCGGTGCCGGTGGCGCGGAGGTTGAAGGCGGCTTCCATCAGGGCGCGCGTATAGGGCTGTTGCGGGTTGCCGACGACGGCTTCCGTCTCCCCGGCTTCGACGACCTTCCCGTCCTTCATCACCATGATCCGGTGCGACAGGGCGCGGACGACGCGGAGGTCATGGGAGATGAACAGGTAGGCCAGGCCGCGCCGGGCCTGGAGGTCCCGCAGGAGGTCCACGACCTGCGCCTGCACCGAGACGTCGAGCGCCGAGGTCGGCTCGTCCAGCACGACCAGATCGGGGGAGAGGACGAGGGCGCGGGCGATCGCGATGCGCTGGCGCTGGCCGCCGGAGAATTCGTGGGGGTAGCGGACCGCCGTCGCGGGATCGAGGTTCACCTCCCGCAGCGCCGCGGCGACACGGGCCTCACGGTCGGTACGGGACAGGTCGGGTTCGTGCACGGCCAGGCCCTCGCCCACGATCTCGCCGACCGACATGCGCGGGGAGAGGGAGCCGTAGGGGTCCTGGAAGACGATCTGCATGCGGCGGCGGAGCGGGCGGAGGTCCGACCGGGACAGGCCGTCGATGCGGCGCCCGTCGAGCGTCACGGCGCCGGCGCCACGTTCCAGTTGCAGCAGCGTCAGGCCGAGCGTGGTCTTGCCGCTGCCCGATCGCCGACGACGCCGAGCGTCTCGCCGCGGCGGAGGGCGAGGGAGACGCCGTCCACGGCCTTGACGTATCCGACGGTGCGGCGGAGCAGGCCGCGGCGGATGGGGAAGTGGACGCGCACATCTTCCGCACGCAGCAATGGGGGCGTCTCCGCCGCGAGCGGCGCCGCGCGGCCGTGGGGCTGCGTCTCGATCAGCAGGCGCGTGTAGGGGTGGGACGGGTTCGCGAAGACGGCGGCGACGGGGCCCTGCTCCACCGCCTCCCCGTCCTTCATCACGACGACGCGGTCGGCGTGGCGGCGGACGATGGCGAGGTCGTGCGTGATCAGCAGCATCGCCATCCGCATCTCGCGCTTCAGTCGGGCCAGCAGATCGAGCACCTGCGCCTGGATCGTGACGTCCAGCGCCGTGGTCGGCTCGTCCGCGATCAGCAGGCGCGGGTCGTTGGCCAGCGCGACGGCGATCATCACGCGCTGCCGCTGGCCGCCGGACAACTGGTGGGGGTAGGCGTCCAGCCGCTCCGCCGCGGCGCCGAGGCCGGCGCGGCGCAGCAGTTCCAGCACCCGCGCGCGCAGCGCCGGACCGCGCATCGGCTGGTGCAAGGTGATGGCTTCGGACACCTGCCGCCCCACGGTGTGCAGCGGGTTCAGGGACGTCATCGGCTCCTGGAACACCATGCCCGCGACGCCGCCGCGGAGGCGCTGCAACTCGGACTCCGGCGCGCGCAGCACGTCCACGCCATCGAGCGCGACCTGGCCCGCCGGGTTGGTGCCGCCGGGGCCGAGGAGACGAAGGCAGGACAGCGCGGTCACCGATTTGCCGGAGCCGGACTCGCCGACGAGGGCGACCGTCTCGCCCGGCATCACCTCGAACGAGATGCCGCGCACGACGGGGTTGCCGCGGAAGGCGACCGTCAGGTCCCGGACGGCGAGGAGCGGGGCGCCCCCTCCGCGCGGGACGGGGCGCCGGCGGCCGGCTGCGTCAGCGGCGATCTCCCCCAACCGGGGGGAAAAGCCGGGCGCGGGTGCGTGCGGTCCAGCCGGGCTCGCGCGGCTCCTGGGGCGTCGTCTCCCAGGCTGCAGCGGACCACCAGGGCGCCCCGGCGGAGGGCACGCGGACGCGGCGGTCATCCTCGTCCGGGAAGAGCGGCGCGGGGGGCTTGGTCCACCAGGGGCCGCCGGCATTCGTCCCCGCGGCGCGGCGGGGTGGGGCGGCGTGGACGCGCACGTGCTCGGTTCGGGCCTTTGCCCACCAGGGGGCGCCGGGGGCTTGGCGGGCGCCGTCCGGGCCGGGCGGATGCCCACCATCCGGGTGGGGCGGAGCGGGATCTGGCGGACTGGGAGCGGCGGCTCCGGCGGGATGGCGCGCCGTTCGCGCGCAGGGGACCACCAGGCGACGGGGCCGGTGGGGGGCGGGGTCCTCCTCGATGACCGGTTCCGGAGGGGGCGACGGCGATTTGGGGCGCAGCGTGCCGGGAAGGGTGCCGGTTTCCATCGCGACGCGCCGGCGCGCCTCGGCGGTCGCGGCGGACCACCAGGGCGCGTCGCCGGCGGCGAAGGCGCCGTCTGCGGCGCGGGTGCCCTCCGCCGGCGCGGCGCGCGGCGGCGCGTCGAGACTCGGCGGCGGGCCGAGGAAGAGGGAGTCGTTCAGGCCGGACGTGGGGGTTCTGGGATCGCTCATCGGGTTCCACCGGGGAGTTTACGCGGGTCGAAGGCGTCGCGGACGGCCTCGCCGATGAAGGCGAGCAGCGTGAGCGTGCCGCCCAGCACGACGAAGGCCGTGATTCCGAGCCAGGGGGCGCGGAGGTTGTTCTTGGCCTGCGCCACGAGCTCACCGAGGGAGGCGGAGCCGGGCGGCAGGCCGAAGCCAAGGAAGTCGAGCGAGGCCAGCACCGTCACCGAGCCCGCGAGGATGAAGGGCAGCATCGTGAGGGTCGCGACCATCGCGTTCGGCAGGATGTGGCGAGCCATCAGGCGCGCATCCGACACGCCCAGCGCCTTCGCGGCGCGGACGTAGTCGAAGTTGCGGCCGCGCAGGAACTCCGCGCGCACGACGCCCGTCAGCGTCATCCAGGAGAAGAGGAGGAGGAAGACCAGGAGGGAGGCGAAGGAGGGCTCGATGACGCTCGCGAGGATGATGAGCATCAGGAGCTGCGGCAGGCCCGACCAGATCTCGATGATCCGCTGGAAGGCCAGGTCCACCCAGCCGCCGTAATAGCCCTGCACCGCGCCGGCCATGACGCCGATGATGGAGGAGAGCGCCGTCAGCGTGAAGCCGAAGAGGACGGAGATGCGGAAGCCGTAGATCACCCGCGCCAGCACGTCCCGCGCCTGGTCGTCCGTGCCGAGCCAGTTGCGGCCATCGGGCGGGGAGGGCGCGGGGCGGCCGAGGTCGCGGACGACGGTGCGGTGGTGGAAGGGAATGGGAGGCCAGAGGGCCCAGCCGCGGTCCGCCACTTCCTTCGCGAGTTCCGGGTCGGTCCAGTCGGCGGTGGTGGGGAAGCCGCCTTCGATGATGTCGCTCTCCGCATAGTCGCGGGCGATGGGGAAGAACCAGTGCCCGTCCACGCGGGCGACGATCGGCCGGTCGTTCGCGACGACCTCGGCGAAGAGCGTGACGAGGAGGAGGATCGCGAAGACCCAGAGCGACAGGCGGCCCCGCCGATTGGCGCGGAAGTTTGCGATGCGGCGCTGGTTGAGCGGGCTCATGCCAGGGTCAACGGCGCGCCGAGAAGTCGATGCGCGGGTCCACGAGCGTATAGGTCACGTCGCTGACCAGCTGCATGACGAGGCCGATGAGCGTGAAGATGTAGAGGGTCGCGAACATCACGGGATAGTCCCGCCGTATCGCCGATTCGAAGCCGAGCAGGCCGAGCCCGTCGAGGGAAAAGACGATCTCCACCAGCAGCGCGCCGGTGAAGAGGATGCCGATGAAGGCGGCCGGGAAGCCGGCGATGATGATAAGCATCGCGTTGCGGAAGACGTGCCCGTAGAGCACGCGTGGCTCGTCCGCGCCCTTGGCCCGGGCGGTCAGGACGTATTGCTTGCTGATCTCGTCGAGGAAGGCGTTCTTCGTCAGCATCGTCAGGCCCGCGAAGCCGCCAACGACCAGTGCGATCGTCGGCAGGACCATGTGCCAGGCGTAGTCCAGCGCGCGCTGGAAGAAGGGCAGGTCGGAGGCGCCGGAGGACGTCAGGCCGCGCAGCGGGAAGACCTGGAAGAAGGACCCGCCGGCGAAGAGGACGACGAGCAGGATCGCGAAGAGGAAGCCGGGGACGGCGTAGCCCAGCAGCACGGCGCCGGAGGTCCAGGCATCGAAGCGCGTCCCGTCCCGCACCGCCTTGCGGATGCCGAGGGGGATGGAGACGAGATAGATGATGAGCGTGGACCAGAGCCCGAGCGAGATGGAGACCGGCATCTTTTCGAGGATCAGGTCCACCACGGGGCGGTCGCGGAAGAGCGAGCGGCCGAAATCGAAGCGCAGGTAGCCGCTGATCATCTCCATGAAGCGCACATGCGCCGGCTTGTCGAAACCGAAGGTGCGCTCGATCTCCGCGACGATCGCGGGGTCCAGGCCGCGGGCGCCGCGGTAGGTGGAGCGGGGGCCGTCGCCGCTCCCGCCGCCTCCCGAGCCGAGGCTGCCGGACTCGCGCGTCTGGACGGGCCGGGTCTCCCCTCCGCCCTCGCCCGTCAGCCGACCCAGCGCGGTGTTCCCGTCGCCGCGCAGTTCCTGGAGCATCTGCTCGACCGGGCCGCCCGGGGCGAGCTGCGTCACGGCGAAGTTGATCAGGATGATGCCGAACAGCGTCGGCACCAGCAGCAACAGGCGTCGGAGGATATAGGCGGCCAAGGGTGTCTAGCTGCGGCGCGCTTCGGCCAGCGCCCGCTCGCGCGCCGCGTCCACCCACCAGGAATCGAGGCCGAGGCCGCGGCGCGGGTTGCGCTCGGGCCGCCCGAACTTGTCCCACCAGGCGATGCGGAAGGTGCGGGAATGCCACTGCGGGATGGCGTGGTGGCCCCAGAGAAGCACGCGGTCCAGCGCGCGCGTGCGGACACGAAGTTCCTCCAGGTTCGGCGCGGCGATCAGCAGGTCAACCAGCGCATCCACCACGGGGTCCTTGATGCCGATGGTGTTGCGAGACCCGTTCTCGTCGGCCTTGGCCGAGGTCCAGAAGTCGCGCTGCTCGTTGCCCGGGGATTCCGACTGGCCGAAGACCTCGACCGTCATGTCGTAGTCGAAGGCGTCCATGCGGACCTGGTACTGCGGCGGATCGACGGTGCGGACGCGCGCCTCGATGCCCAGGCGCTGAAGGTTCTGGATGTAGGGCAGCGCGATCCGCTCGAAGGTCGCGCCGTTCAGCAGGATCTCGAAGTCGAAGCGCTGGCCCGCCGCGTTCGTCAGGCGGCGGTCGCGGATGGTCCAGCCCGCGGCGCGCAGCAGGTCCAGTGCACGGCGCGCCTGGTCGCGGATGTTCCCAGTGCCGTCGGTGACGGGGACCTTGAACTCCTGCGTGAAGACCTCGGGCGGCAGGCGGTCGCGGAAAGGCTGGAGGATTTCGAGTTCCCGCCCCTGCGGCAGGCCGGAGGAGGCGAATTCTGAATTGGAGAAGTAGGACGTCGTGCGCGTGTACGCCTCGTAGAAGAGGTTCTTGTTCATCCACTCGAAGTCGAAGACGAGGCCCAGCGCCTCGCGCACGCGCCGATCCTGGAACAGGGGGCGCCGCTCGTTCATGATGAAGCCCTGCAGGCCGGTCGGCAGCTCGTGCCGGATCTCGTCGCGCTTCACCAGGCCGCGGCGCACCGCGGGGAAGTCGTAGCCGGTGGCCCATTCCCGCGCGACGTTCTCGGTCCGGAAGTCGTAGGCGCCGGCCTTGAAGGCCTCCAGCGCGACGGTCGCGTCGCGGTAGTAGTCGTAGCGCAGCACGTCCCAGTTCGACGTGCCCTTCATCGTGTTGAGGTCCCGCGCCCAGTAGTCGGGCACGCGGCGGTAGGTGACGGAACGCCCGGCCTCGAAGCGGTCCACCTTGTAGGCACCGGAGCCGAGCGGGGCCTCGAGCAACGGGCGGGAGAAGTCGCGCCCCTCCCACCAATGCTTCGGCAGGACGAGGATCTGGCCGAGGATCGTGGTGAGTTCCCGGTTCTCCGCGTCCTTCACGCGGAAGGTCACGCGGCGGGGGTCCTCTGCGACCACCTCCGTCACGTCGCCCCAATAGGCGCGGTAGAACGGGCGGCCGGAGGTGCGGAGGATGTTGAAGGTCCAGACCACGTCCTCCGCCGTGATCGGGCGGCCGTCGTGCCAGCGGGCGATGTCGCGCAGCACGAAGGTGACGGAGCGCCCATCGGCCGGCAGCTCGACGTATTCCGCGACGTGGGCGTATTCGCCGCTCGGCTCGTCCGGATTGACGCGGAGGAGGGGGTCGTAGAGCGATCCCGCGCCGTTGGCCGGCGTGCCCCGCAGGATGAAGGGGTTGAAGCTGTCGTAGGAACCGAGGGCGTGGAGGGTGATCTCCCCGCCCTTCGGCGCGTCCGGGTTCACCCAGGGGAAGTGCGGGAAGCCCTCGGGCAGGGCAGGTTCGCCAAGGAGCGAGAGGGCGTGGGCCCGTCGCGGGGCCGCCGATGCCTGTCCAGCGGTCCCTTGGGCCAAGGCCCCGGAAGCCGGGAGGGTGGCGGCGAGGCCGGCGGCGAACCCGGCAGACAGCACGTCACGGCGGCGCATGGGCGTAGAGGATGGGGGTTCGGCGGTTACGCGCCAAGCAGGCGCGTGGCGGCCGGCAGCAGGGCGGGGTCGCCCACGGCCAGGACGTCGCCCGCCGAGTCCAGGGTGAGCGCCCGCCCGCGGTGATCCGTCACCCGGCCGCCCGCGCCTTCGACCACGGGCACCAGGGCCGCCCAGTCCCAGGGCTTCATCGTCGCATCCACCACTACGTCGATCAGCCCGAGGGCGAGCAGGCCGTAGATGTAGCAATCGCCGCCCCAGGTCACCCGCCGGGCCGCGCGGCGGAGCGCGAGGAAGCCGGCATCGGCGCCGTCCGGGAAGATGTCGGGGGCGGTGCTGGCCAGTTCGGCGCCGCCGATGTCCGGGCAAGGGCGGCAGCCCACCGTCCCACCGAAGGGGCCGCGGAAGGTCGTGCGGCGACCCTCGACGCCGATCCATCGCTCCCCCGTCGCGGGCTGGTCGATGATGCCGAGGACCGGGCGGCCGCGGTGCAGCAGGCCGATGAGGGTTCCGAACAGCGGCCGCCCCGTGACGAAGGCCCGGGTCCCGTCGATGGGGTCGAGGACCCAGACCCATTCGGCGTCGGCCTGATGGCTGCCGTACTCCTCCCCGATCACGCCGTGTGTCGGGTGGGCCTTCGCGAGGTGGTCGCGGATCGCGCGTTCTGCCGCGCGGTCGGCCTCCGTCACGGGGGAGGCATCGCCCTTCGATTCGACCAGCAGGGCGGAGCGGAACAGGGGACGGATGGCGGCGCCGGCGAGGTCGGCGGCCGCCTCCGCGGTCCGGATCAGGTCGTCCAAGGCGGGCGGCCCGATCGCGGGGGCATCAGGGCAGCGGCTTCGGGTTCGCGTCGAGGCTGCGGAGGTAGACGATGACGTTCGCGCGCTGCTGCGCGGAGTTCAGCCCGGCGAAGGCCATGCGGGTCCCGACGATCGCGCGGGCCGGGCCGGCGAGGAAGGCGTTCAGCGCCTCGTAGTCCCAGGGCTTGTCCTTCAGGCTCGCCATCGCGGCGGAGTAGTTGAAGTCGCTACGGTGGGCGTGCGGCCCGCCGAGCACGCCGTAGAGGTTCGGGCCCACGGCGTTGCGGCCGCCTTCGTTGAAAGAATGGCAGGCCGCGCACTGGCGCTGGGCGATCGTCCGGCCTTCATCGGCGCTGGCGCTTGCCAGCAGCGGCGCGATCGGTTCGACCGCCGGGGCGGCCGCTGCCGCGGGCGCCGCGGCCGGGGCCGCGCCGGGGATCTCCGGCACCTGGATTGCCGGCTGCGCGATGCGGTGGGGTTGGACGATCAGCCCGCCGACCACGCCCGAGACCATGAAGGCGATGCCGGCCGTCAGTACCGCCGCGAAGGCCTTGTTCGCTTCGAGCGCCATTGTCCTGTCTAGGTCCTGTCCGATCCGTCGTACCGCCGCGGCACCGGCGCGGGATCACCCCGCGCGCGTTTGCGCACCCCGGCCGCCTCGACTAGAAGCCCGCGGCCCTCATTAGTGTCGGAAGGTTCCGGCGACAACCCGTGGCCCGCCCCTGTTGATCCGCTCGCCGTGAACCCGATCGTCATCATTCCCGCGCGCCTCGCCGCGACGCGGCTGCCCGGCAAGCCGCTTGCCGAGATCGCGGGCCGGCCGATGATCCTGCACGTGCTGGAGCGGGCGCGCGAGGCGGGGATCGGGCCCGTCGCAGTGGCCGCGGGCGACGCGGAGATCGTCGCGGCGGTCGAGGCTGCCGGCGGCACCGCCGTGCACGTCCCGGACGACGTGCCGAGCGGGACGGACCGGGTGGAGCGGGCGGCGCGCATCCTGGACCCCGGGCGGCGGCACGACGTGGTCGTGAACCTGCAGGGCGACTTCCCGACGCTCGACCCCGCTGCGCTGCAGGCGGTGCTGGAGCCGCTGGCCGACCCCGCGACGGACATCGGCACCCTCGTCTGCCCCATCGCGGACGAGGCCGAACTCCGCACGGACAGCTTCGTGAAATGCGCCTGCGCCTTCCGGGACGTCGAGGGGGGCGCGGCACGGGTAGCGCCGGCGCTCTACTTCTCCCGCGCGCCCGTGCCGTCGGGTGAAGGGCCGCACTGGCATCACATCGGCATCTACGCCTTCCGCCGCGGCGCGATCGAGCGCTTCGTCGCCCTGCCGGCGAGCGCGCTGGAGCAGCGCGAGCGGCTGGAACAGTTGCGCGCGCTGGAAGCGGGGATGCGCATCGGCGCGGCCCGCGTGGCGCATGGCCCCTTCGGCGTGGACACGCCGGAGGACCTGGAGCGCGCGCGTCGGATCATCGCGGAAGGGGTTTCGGCTTGAGCCAGGTCATCGCGTTCCAGGGCCTTCCAGGCGCCTATTCGGACCTTGCCTGTCGCGACGCCTATCCGGGCTGGACCACGCTGCCCTGCCCGTCCTTCGAGGCGGCGATGGCCGCCGTGCGGGACGGGCGCGCGGACCTGGCCATGCTGCCCTGCGAGAACTCGCTCGCGGGACGCGTGCCGGACATCCACCGGCTGCTGCCGGAATCAGGCCTGCACGTGGTGGGCGAGCATTTCGAGCGGGTGGAGCACTGCCTGCTCGCGCCGGGGGCGCGACCATGCAGACCGTCAGGCGCGCGCATTCGCACCCCGTGGCGCTGGGACAGGTGCTGAACCTGCTGCGCGACACGGGCATGCAGCCGGTGATCGAGGCCGATACCGCCGGCGCCGCCGCGCTGGTCGCTGAGCGCGGCGGGGTGGAGGACGCGGCGATCGCGTCGTCCCTCGCGGCGGAGATCTACGGTCTGCGGATCCTTCGCCGGAACGTGGAGGACGCGGCGCACAATACGACGCGGTTCTACGTCATGTCGCGCGAGCCGGTCGTGCCGCCGGTGGACCATCCGGACCCCGTGACGACCTTCGTCTTCCGCGTGCGGTCGGTGCCGGCCTCGCTCTACAAGGCGCTCGGCGGTTTCGCGACGAACGGCGTGAACATGACGAAGCTCGAATCCTACATGCTCGACGGGCGTTTCACGGCGGTGCAGTTCCTCTGCGACGTGGACGGGCATCCGGAGCAGCCGGGCCTGCGTCGGGCCTTCGAGGAGCTGCGGTTCTTCTCGCGGGAGGTGCACGTGCTGGGGTGCTATCCGGCGCATCCGTATCGGCTGGGGCAGGCGGGGGATGCGGATTGAGCCTCACGAGGCGCCGGGGCAGCTCCGCTGGCGCATGAGGTCCCGCAGGCGTTCGTTGCGGCGCTCCAGCGCCTCCGTCTCGGTCCGCTGCGTCGTGCCTGTGTCGATGAAGGTCGCGGCAGCCAGCGGTCCCATGAGAAGCAACCCGACGTTGTCTCGGGCCCGGCGCTCGACCTCCCCCCGCAATTCCCCAAAGCGGGCATTGTTCGACGCAAACTCGCCGGCAAGGTGATCGCAACTGAGCCGGTCATCGAGTGGCGATGACACCGCGACGGGCTCCGGTTGTCGCGCTCCGCACGCCGACACGAGCAGGGACAGGGCTAGCGCGAATGACATTCTGGTCATAAAGGGCAAGATAATTCACGAACCCGTGTGGAACCAGACCTCGATGGCCTCGATCTGCCGCCTGCCAGCTCTTGCGCTGCTTGTCATGCTGGCCGCTTGCGCCAGCGGCGCCACCCCGGGCGCTATGACGCCTCCGATCTCGGAAGCGACCCTGATTTCCCAGAACTCCGCTCTGCGCAGCGCCGTGGACGTCGGGCGTGTCACGGGAGGGAGCGAGACCAACCCACTCCTGGCATCCTCCGTTTCGGATGCCGATTTCGCTACGGCTTTGCGCCAGAGCCTTCGGACCCACGCCATGCTCGCCTTGGGCGGCGAGCGCTTTCGTCTTGAGGCGACGCTCCTCGAGCTTCGTCGCCCGTTCGGCGGCTTCGACCTCGAGGTGACGGCGGGCGTCTCGTACCGCCTCATCCGCGTCGCCGATGGTCAGGAGGTTTTCACGCGGGAAATCCGGAACGCCTACACCGCCCCGTTTAGTTCCTCCTTCCTGGCCGTTGAGCGCCTCCGCCTCGCGAACGAAGGCGCTGTCCGCGAGAACATCCGACAGCTGTTGTCGGCGCTGGTGACGGAGGAACGGGTTAACCCCGGCGCGTTCAGTCCGGGCGGTCGTCCGGGCGTCTGAACGGCCCTCCCGATCGGGGGAGGACGGGCGTTGCTGCCTTCCCCCCTCTTCCGCCTTGCCCTATCACCGCCGGCAATCGAAACGCCCAGGGAAAGGAACGTCCCCCTTCCATGACCAATCGTGTCAATCGCCGCGGCCTGCTGGCCGCTGCGCCGGCTGCCGCCGTGCCCGCCCTCCTCACGACCCAGGCCCTCGCCCAGGCCCCCGCCGCGCCGGCCATCGTCACGGCGCCGGAGGTCCGCTGGCGCCTCACCTCCTCCTTCCCGCGCTCGACCGACATCCTCTTCGGCACGCCGGAGACCATCGCGCGCCGGGTCGGGGAACTGACCGACGGCAAGTTCCGCATCCAGTGCTTCCCGGGCGGCGAGATCGCGCCGCCGCTGGCCGCGCTCGACGCCGTGCAGAGCGGTTCCATCGAGTGCGCCCATACCGCTGCTTACTACTACATCGGTAAGGACCCCTCGCTGGCGTTCTTCACCGCAATGCCCTTCGGGCTGAACACGCGGCAGAACACCGCCTGGCTGCGCTTCGGCGGCGGCCAGGACATCATGAACGAGATGATGCGCGAGTATAACGCGATCGCCTTCCCGGCCGGCGACACCGGCGCGCAGATGGGCGGCTGGTTCCGGCGGGAAATCCGCTCGCTCGACGAGATCCGCGGCCTGAAGTTCCGCATCACCGGCCTCGCGGGCCAGGTGTTCCAGAAGATGGGCGCGACGCCTTCGGTCGTGCCGGCGGCGGACATCTATCCCTCGCTGGAGCGCGGGACGATCGATGCGGCCGAGTTCGTCGGCCCGCATGACGACGAACGCCTGGGCCTGTCCCGCGTGGCGCCGAACTACTACGCCCCGGGCTTCTGGGAGCCGGGCGCGCGGCTGCACTTCATCGCGAACCAGCGTGCCTGGGACGCGCTTCCGAACACCTACAAGGCCGCGATCCAGGTCGCGTGCGGCGAGGCCGATGCCGAGATGGTCGCGCGCTACGACGTCGCGAACCCGCAGGCGCTGCGCCGCCTGATCGCGGCGGGCACGCAGCTTCGCTTCTGGCCGCGGCCCATCCTGGAAGCCGCCTGGCGCGCGACGAACGAGGTGTACGAGGAAATCGGCGCCCGCAACGAGCGCTTCAAGCGGATCTGGGAAGGCTACCGGCGCTTCCGCGACGAGGTCTACACGTGGCACCGCGTTTCCGAGAACTCCTTCGACAACTTCGCCTTCACCGCGAGCCAGACGGTTCGTTGAGGCGTCGTCCGCTGACAGCCGGCGCATCGCGTGCTTGAAGGGGGCGGGGGCCCCCTTTCATAACCATGGGCGGTCCCCGCCCTTTTCGTTTCCGGGACCGCTCCATGGACCTCTCCGCGCTGTTCGCCGCCCTTCTCATGGGCGTGGTGGAGGGGCTGACCGAGTTCCTGCCAATCTCCTCCACCGGCCACCTGATCCTGCTGGGGGAGGTCATCGGCTTCCAGGGCCCGCCCGGGCGGGTGTTCGAGATCTCCATCCAGCTCGGCGCCATCCTCGCGGTCGTCGTGGTCTTCTGGCGCGACCTGATCCGGATCCTGCTGGGCATGTGGAAGCCGCGAACGCCGGAGCGCTACGTGGCGGAGGGCGTCGTCCTGGCCTTCCTGCCCGCCGCGGTGATCGGGGCGACCCTGCACGGGACGATCACACGGCTGCTCTTCTCCCCCCTCGTCGTCGCGGTCGCGCTGGTCATCGGGGGCCTCATCATCATCTGGATCGAGCGCCGGCATCGGGAGCCGACGATCCGCAGCGTCGCGGAGATCGGCCCGACCTCCGCCCTCATGATCGGCTTCGGGCAGGCGCTGGCGATGATCCCCGGCACGTCCCGGTCCGGCGCTACGATCATCGTCGCCCTCCTGATCGGGGTGGAGCGGCGGGCGGCGGCCGAGTTCTCCTTCCTGCTGGCGATCCCGACCATGCTGGCCGCAACCGCCTTCTCCCTGTTCAAGGCTCGAAACGAGATAGACGTTTCAGGATTTGGACAAATTCTGGTAGGCTTCGCCGCGGCCTTCGTGGTGGCGCTTCTGATCGTGCGTTGGCTGCTCTCGGCCATCTCCCGCATCGGCTTCACGCCCTTCGGGTGGTATCGTGTGGTCCTGGGCGGGGTGATCCTCGTCGCGCTCCTGGTGTGAGGCGCTGATGCAGATGTCGGATAGGGGATGGTGAGGATGCGGGTCTTGTCTGGCCTGTCCGTGGTGGCCGTGCTGGCGGGGCTGACCGGGCCGGCCGCGGCCCAGCTCTGGCCCAATGGCGGCGGGCCGAGCACCGACGTGCTGCGGAACTCGATCGACCAGTTCCAGCGGCTGGCGCCCCCGCCGATCGAGGCGGAGCGTGTCGCGACCCTGGCTCTTCCGCCGGTCGAATCGCGGGTGGATGTGGGCGTGCCCGTCCTGGCGCTTCCCGACACGGCGCCGGCGCGACCGGCCGTGCGGACCGAACGCCGCGCCGAGCGGCGGGCCACCCAGCGTCGGACGACACGGGTCGCCGAAGCGGCGCCGCGCCGGTCCGTGCGCGCGACCGATGACGGCCGGCTGGAGCGGGAACTCGAGACGCTGCAGCGCCGGGTGGACGACCTGCAACGGCAGCTCGACACGGAACGGGCCCGCCAGGCACCCGCACCGCAGCGCAGCAGCGGCCTGCCATCCTTCAACCCGATCTCGCCCGCCGCGGCGGCTACCCTGCCGCCGGTCGGCGTACCGCCGGCCCCGACCGCCACGCTGCGGTGAGCTGAGGATTTCCTGCGCCGCATCCCCTTGAAACGGGACGCGAAGGCAGGCGTGCTTCCTACCTGCGCCGCCATTCCGGCGGTGCGTGAAAAGGCGTTGTAATGACCGTCCGTTCCCTGTTCGCGCTACCGGCCCTGGCCCTGCTCGCCGCCTGCGCCTCCGACCCGCCGCCCCGTCCCACCCCGGTCGCCGCGGCGCCCCCGCCGATGCCGGCCCCCGCGCCTGCCCCGATGGTGACCGGCGCCGATGGCCGCTACGCCGGCGTGGCGCGCCTGGCCGCCGGCTCGCCGCGGTCCTGCCGCATCCGCGCGATGAACGTCTCCGCGAATGTCGCGGGTGACCAGGTGACGGTCATGAACGGGCGCAACACCATGACCGGCACCGCCGGGCCGGGCGGGACGGTGACGTTCTCCGACGGCTCCATGAGCAACGCCCGCATCGAGAACGGCATGATCATGGGCGAGGCGATGCGCGGCGAGTGCCGCTACAACGTCTCGCTGCGCAAGGTCACCACGCGCCAGCCGGTGCGCCGCGGCGGCCGGGCCATGTGACGGACCGGACGGCCGAGCCGTCCGGTGCGCCGGGGGACGCCTGAGGGCGTCCCCCGTTTCGTTTCAGGCGATCCCGGTCGCGTCGCGGTCCTCTCGGACGGGTACCGGCCCGCGCCTCCGCCGGGGCGGCCACCGGTGCGAGCGGGGCGGCCCCGGTCGCGGCGGTCATGCCTGGGCGGGACGGCGGGTGACCGTCACACGTCGAGGTTCGCGACCTTCAGCGCGTTGTCCACGATGAACTCGCGCCGCGGCTCCACCACGTCCCCCATCAGGGTTGAGAAGACGCGCCCCGCATCGTCCACATCCTCCACCGCCACGCGCAGCAGCGTGCGGGCTTGCGGGTCGAGCGTGGTCTTCCACAACTGCTCCGGGTTCATCTCGCCCAGGCCTTTGAAGCGCTGGATGGTCAGGCCCTTGCGGCCCTGCGCCAGCACGCGATCGAAAGCCGCAAGCGGGCCGCGGGCCTCGGCGCGGGTCGCGTCGAAGTGCAGCGTCGCGGATATCCCGAAATCGCGCATCAGGGTCTCGCGCCGCTCCTCGAGCCACCGTGCCTCGGCGGAGCGCAGCGCGACGGGGTCGAGGCGGTGGCTTTCCGTCACGCCGCGCACGACGCGGCGGACCATCAGGCCGTCATCGTCCAGCGTCACGACCCATCCACGCTCGGTCGGCGCGGCCATGGCGTTCAGGCGCTCGACGAGCACCGGCGCGGCCTCCGGGTGCGGCTCCGCACCGATCGCGCCGGCGACGGCCGCAGCCTCCACGATCTCGACCGGCACATGCGCGGCCAACCTCTGGATCCGCCGCGACGCCGCGCGCCAGGCATCGACCTCGGCAGCCAGCGCCTCCGCCGCGATCTCCCGCCCGTCGGCATAGGCCAGACGGGCGCCGGAGAGCGCCTTCTCCAACAGGTACTCTTCCAGCGCGCGGTCGTCCTTCAGGTACCGCTCCTCGTTCCCACGCTTGGCGCGGTAGAGCGGGGGCTGCGCGATGTAGAGATACCCCGCCTCGATCAGTTGAGGCATCTGCCGGAAGAAGAAGGTCAGCAGCAGGGTGCGGATGTGGGACCCATCCACGTCCGCGTCCGTCATGATCACCACGCGGTGGTAGCGCAGCTTGTCCAGCGAAAAGCCGCCCCGCGCCGGTTCCCCGTCGCCGATGCCCGTGCCGAGCGCGGTGATGAGCGTCCCAATCTCGGCGGAGGACAGCATCTTGTCCATCCGCGCCCGTTCCACGTTCAGAATCTTGCCCTTGAGCGGCAGGATCGCCTGGTTCGCGCGATTGCGGCCCTGCTTCGCGGAGCCGCCGGCGGAGTCGCCCTCAACCAGGAACAGCTCGGACTTCGTCGGGTCCTTCTCCTGGCAGTCCGCGAGCTTGCCCGGCAGCGTGGAGATATCGAGCGGGTTCTTCCGCCCGACCTTCTCCCGCGCCAGTTGCGCCGCGCGCCGCGCGGCCGCGGCCAGAACCACCTGCTCGATGACCAGCCGCGTCTCCTTCGGATGCGTCTCGAACCAATGGGTCAGCGCGTCGTACACGGCGGCCTGCACCACCGGCGTGACCTCCGAACTGACCAGCTTGTCCTTCGTCTGCGACGAGAACTTCGGATCGGGTACCTTGACCGAGAGGATGCAGGTCAGCCCCTCCCGCATGTCCTCGCCCGAGAGCTCCACCTTCTCCTTCTTCGCCATGTCCTCGGCGATCTTCGTCACGGCGCGCGTCAGCGCGGCGCGGAAGCCGGCCTGGTGCGTGCCGCCATCCTTCTGCGGGATGTTGTTCGTGAAGCACAGGGTCCGCTCGCGCGGCGAACGGTTCCACCACATCGCCATCTCCACGCGGATGCCGACGTCCGACTCCTTGCTGACGAGCGAGATCGGCGGCTTGAACAGCGGCTCCTCCGCCGCGTCCATCCACTCGACGAACGCGACCAGCCCGCCCTCGTAGCAGAAGGCCGTCTCCTTCACGTCGGCGTGGCGCTCGTCGCGCAGCACGATCTTCAGGCCGGAATTGAGGAAGGCCAGTTCCCGCAGGCGCTTCTCCAGCACCGCGAACTCGAACTCGACCTTCGTGAAGGTGCCGGAGGACGGCTTGAAGGTGACCTCGGTGCCGGTTGCGTGCCCGGACGGGCCGACGACGCGCAGCGGCTGCACCGTCTCCCCGTGCTCGAAGCGGATGAAGTGCTCTTGCCCCTCACGCCAGATGCGGACTTCCATCCATTCGGACAGCGCGTTCACCACGGCAGCGCCCACGCCGTGCAGGCCGCCCGAGACCTTGTAGGAGTTCTGGTTGAACTTGCCGCCCGCGTGCAGCCGCGTCAGCACGACCTCGGCCGCAGAGACGCCTTCCTCCGAATGGATGTCGGTCGGGATGCCGCGGCCATCGTCGGTCACGGTCACGCTGCCGTCGCCGTTCAGCACCAGGCGGCACATCGTGGCGAAGCCCGCCTGCGCCTCGTCCACCGCGTTGTCGATGATCTCGAAGGCCATGTGATGCAGGCCGGAGCCGTCATCGGTGTCGCCGATGTACATGCCCGGCCGCTTCCGCACGGCCTCCAGGCCACGCAGCACGGTGATGGAGGCGGAATCATAGGCTTCGGGCGGCGGGGTGCGGGCGGCTTCGGACATCAGGACCTTTCGGCCGCGCGCCGCGGTCGGCGCCCCGGGGGTGCGGACAACGGTGGCGCGGACAGCGGGGGCGCGAACTGGGACTCGTCCCGACGTACATAATGATTGCGCGCGCGCGAAACCACGGCCGGGTCACTGGAAACAGCGGCGGGACAGCGGTTTAAGGGGCGGTGAGCGGCTCCGGGAGGAGCGCGTAGCCCGGCGCGAGGGTGGCGCCCTCCGGCACCAGCCGGTCTGCCAGGACGGGAATCTCCGCCACCGGCCTCCCGTCCCCGTCCGACAGGCGCAACGCGAATCCGCCGATCGCTGCCGCGGGCCGGCCGCCGTTCAGCACCCAGATCTGCACGGGCCAGGAGGGTCGTCCGGACCCCGGCTCCTGCCCCGGCTGCACCCAGGCGAGCGTCCCACCATGCGCGAGGCCGAGGAAGGCCTCGTCGAAGGCCTCCTCCGTCACGCCCTCCAGCCGCAGCCGCAGGCGCTGCACGGGGCCGCCGTCGCCGCCGTAGGCCAGGATGCCGAGCGTGCCGGGCGCCGGCGGCTCGAGCCCGGCATCGAAGGCCGCCCAGCGGCGCAGCGCGGCGCGGGCATTGGGCGCCTCGAGGAAGGCCGAGGTCCCCGTCGGCACCGGCCCCGTCGCCCGGTAGAGAGGCGCCCCGGTGGGCAGGAACCGCAGGCGGAAGAGGTTCGGCGCGGCGCAGCAGCCGTACTGCACCGTGACGAAGTGCCGGTCGCCGAAGCGTGTGCCCTCGCTCCCCGGGTCCTCAAATGTGGCGAGGTGCCGGGGCTGCGGGCCCGAGAGGTCGTCCAGGGTCACGGAAACGCGGCCCTCCGTCCCCTCCGAGTCCGTCCGGACCGTCGTGTCGGTGACGACCGTCAGCAGGCGCGGGGAGGACCTCTCGCCGTCGAAGGCGCCGAAGGTTTCGTAGCGCAGGTTGCGCACAGTGAAGGCATAGGCATCCTCCCCCGCGCGCCGGACCTCGTAGCGCGACGGGGCGGAACCGGCATGCAGCGGCGGTTCCTCCGGCGTCTGCGCCAGGGCGGGCCAGGCCAACAAGGCCAGGACGGGCAGGGGCAGGACGGGGAAGACGATCCACATTCCCCGCACGATGTCGCGCGGGCCATCCCGCGGAAAGGTCGTTCCGGCTCAGCCCACCGGATCGGCCGACCACACCCCCGTCTTCGCCCCGACGAGGGTGAGGAGCGCCTGCCGCCGCACGAAGCCGATCCGTCCCACCGGCCCCGCGAAGACGTCGCGCAGGGCCCCGAGGCCGGGGAGGGCTGACTGGAAGACCGGCGTCAGCGCGCGGCTGGCCCGGCGGTAGTAGGCCGTCCGGCCCCGCCGCATCGCCCAATACGCGCGCAGCCGGTCCGGCACCGGCCCCTCGGCGCGGAGAGCGTCGCGCAGCGCCACCGCGTCCCGCAGTGCCTGCGTCGTTCCCTGCCCCAGTTGCGGCGAGGTCCCGTGCGCAGCGTCGCCGATCAGCAGGACGCGCTGGCCATGCGGCGGATCCGCCCAGACGTCGCGGTAGGTCGCGTGGTTCAGCGCCTCCCGCGGCAGGTCCGCCACCAGGGCTTCCGCCTCCGGCCAGGCGCGGGCGACCGCGGCGTGCCAATCGGCCAGCGGCGCCCGGTGCCAGGAGGCCATGCGGTCGTTCCGGACGCTCCAGTACAAGGCGCCGATGCAGCGGCCCTCGGCGACACCGGTCGGCGGGACTCCGAGCATCACCCCGGTCCCGACGCAGCGCTGCCCAAGGACGTGCCCGGGCCAGTCCGGCGGCAGCGCGACCGTCGTCCACAGGCAGCCCCAGGGATACAGGCGGGACTGTGCCGCCGCCCGCAGCGCCGTGTGCGTCCCCGCCGCGACGAGGAGGAGGTCGTAGGTCCTCTCCTCCCCGTTTTCCAGCCTCGCCACGGGTGCCTCCCCGTCCCGCACGTGGGCGACAGACCTTCCGGGCATCAGAACGGCCCCCGATCGTTCGGCCGCGCCCAGCACCGCGGACCAAATCGCGGCCCGGGCCAGGCCCAGCCCGTGCAGCCCGGGGGCGAGGAGGCCGTAATCCAGGTCGAGCAGCGTCCGGCCGCCGGGCGTCCGCGCCTCCAGCCGCGTGATGCGGGAGGCGACGGCGGCGACCCCTTCCAGCACGCCGAGCTCCGCCAGCACCCGCGCGCCTGGCGGCTGCAGGAGCAGCCCCGCGCCCATCGGGCTCGGCCGTTCCGCGCGCTCCAGCACCTCCACCGCATGCCCGTCGCGCGCGAGGAAGGCGGCGGTTGCCAGGCCCGCGATCCCCGCACCGACGATCCCGATCCGCACGCGCCGGTCCCCCCGTCCGCAGGCCGCTGACCGGCCGCGGTCTACGCGGCCCCGGCGCCGTTGGCCACGCGCCGCCACCCCGGTTCCGTGCGGGCCCCGCCGATGCTGCCCCGCGTGGGTCCCCACTCGACCCGATCCGCCTTGGGCGGGCGATTCCGGGCGGCTTCACCCCCTGGATGCTCCGCTACGATGCAGTGGCGCTGCCGCGGCCTGGGGCGGGGAATCCGGCTCGCGTCCAGGCCCTCGCGGCGGAACACCGCGTCCTGGGCCGCCGTCCTCACGGCCCCGGACGCGTGGCCTGCCTCACGCATCGCCCGCCAGGCTGCCGCGGCGCCCCTTCCAGTGCCGGTAGGCGACCGGCGCCAGGGCCAGCAGCGCCAGGCCGAGAAGCGGCAGCAGGACGGAAGGCTGAAGGATGACGGAGAGGTCGGGGCGGCGCCCATCCGCGAGGATCCCGCCGATCCCGGCGCCGACGGAGGCGAAGACGAAGGAGCCGGGGATGATGCCGATCGCCGTGGCGGCGGCGAAGGTGCGGAGGCGCATCCCCATCAGCGCGGGGGCCAGGTTCACGAGCCAGAAGGGCAGGAGCGGGAGGAGGCGGAGGGCGAGGAGGTAGGAGAAGCCGTCGCGCTGGAGACCCGGCCGGATCCGGGAGAGGAGGCGGCCGAAGCGGGCTTCCAGCCAGTCGGCGAGGGCGTAGCGCGCGGCGAGGAAGACGAGGACGGCTCCGGTGGTGGCGCCGAGGATGGCCGCGGTGCCGCCGAGGGCCGTGCCGAACAGCAGCCCCCGGCCATCGTCATGACGACCGCGCCGGGAAGGGAGAGTGCGACGGCCGCGGCGTAGGCAAGACCGTATGCGATGGGGGCGAGGGTCCCATGGGCCTCGATCCAGGCGCGGAGCTGGGTCTGGCGAGCGGCAAGGGATTCGAAGGTGAGTTCCCGGTGGAGGCCGAGGGCGTAGGCGGCCGCGAGGCCCGCGAGGATGAGCAGCAGCGGCCAGGCGCGCGCGAGCGCCGGACGGCGCTTCGCGGTGGCCGGGTCGGCCGTCGGGGTGGTCATGCCGCCATCCATAACCTGCATTACGCGCGGGGGCGGGGTGGGGATACGCGGGGGGCGGTCACGAGAAAGGATGTCGGTGTGTCAGGCGCGTGTCCGCCGTGCCGTCGGCGATGCGCGCGGGGGCTCGGCCGAGAACCGCGGCGGGGTGCCGGCGTTCGTCGTCCGCTTCGTCCCGGAAGGTCCCATGGCCGGTCTCCTGCCCAAGCTCCTGTCGCCGAGGGCGCACCGGCGCTTCGACACCTTCGTTCCGCCGGGGACCGCCCTGGCGGCGCTGCTGATGGCGCGGCGTGACCCGGTGGCGGCGACGCTCATCCTGATGGTCGGCGCCGTCGAGGGCACGGCGATGCTGACGACGGACTACCCGCCGCGGACGCTGCTAGGCTGGATGAGCCTGCGGCAGCACGTGCGGGTGGCGAACCTGCACGGCGGGCTGATCGCGGCGATGGGGCTGCTGGTGCCGGGGATACGCCCCTGGAACCGGGCGCTGATCCTCGGCATGGCGGCGCTGCCGTGGGTGCTGAACGCGATGACGCGGGTGCCGGAGGAGGAGGTGCGGGGCCGGGCGGTGCGCGACGATTCGGGACGGGTGAGGCGGCCGGTCGGGGCGCCCTGAACGTGGTTCTCGCTCGTCCGGTCGCCTCCCGGACGGTGTTGCGCCTGTTGCTGCGGGAGACGGGCGTTGCCCTCCCCGGGGGCCACCGGACCCACCCTCCCGGAAGGCGACTGGACGAGGGCGGCCCCCGCTCAGGCCGAGTGGCGCCGCAGGAAGGACAGATCCAGGCGATCCTTCAGGGCCAGCGCGGAGCGGCCATGCCAGTGCAGGGGACCGACGCCGGCGAAGCCCGTGCCGTCGCCGAGGTTCATGATCCAGAGGTAAGGTCGGCGCGGGCGGTAGCGGCGGGCCGGCGTGCCCTCGGCAACGGCGAGGAGGTTGTGGAGGAGGGTCGGGGCCTGCCGCACGGCGAAGACGCCGGCGCGGGGGAGGGGTTCGCCCTCGAAGGCGATGCAGTCACCGGCGCCGTGGACCCGCGGGTCAGCGGGGGAGCGGAGGTGGGCGTCCACGGTCAGGGCGCCGTCGGGCGAGAGGGGCAGGTCGAGGGCGCGCAGGACGGGCGGCGGACGGAGGCCCGTGGCGAGGACCAGGGCGTCGTAGGGCAGCGCGCCGGTGTCGATCTGCGCCGTGCCGTGGGCGGCGGCGATGAGGTGGCCCGGGCGGAAGGCGACCCCGCGGTCGGTGAGGAGGCGGGTGACGCGGCGGGCGATCCGGTCGGGCCATTGCCGCAGCGGCGGGCCGCCGAGGACCGTGACCTCGGCCCGCGCGCGGCGGCGGGTGGCGAGGCCGGCGACGCTGGCGGCGATCTCGCAGCCGGTGACGCCGCTGCCGGCGACGACGACGCGTGCGGGGGAGCCGCCGGCGAAGATCGCCTCGAGGTGCGGGCGGAGGGCGAGGAGCGAGGCGATGGGCTTGGCGGGGAAGATGCCCGGTCCCTCGAAGGGCGGGGCCTCGATTCGGCTGCCGAGGGCGAGGGAGAGGACGTCGTAGGGCTCGGTCGTGCCGTCGGTCAGATGCGTGCGGCGGGCGGGGCGGTCGAGGGCCATCAGCTCGGCCTGGACGAAGCGGACGCCGTGGCGGGCGCAGAGCGCGGCCACGTCCACCTGGTCCTCGGCGGGCGCGCGCTCCCCGTTCAGCACGCCGGTCGCGAGGCCGGAATACCAGAAGGGATTGGGCGCAACGCAGGTGACCGCGTGGCCGCGCGCGTGCAGGCGGGCGGCGTGGCGCAGCACGTGGAGGTGCGCGTGGCCCGCGCCGAGGAGGAGGATCGTCGCGATGGCCGGTGGCTTCCTGTGCGGCCCGTTCTACGCGGGGCGCCGCGGCCGGACTATGGTGCGGCGGTGCTCTCCGTCATCGTCCCCCTCGCCCCCGACGAGACCGAGGAGGGGCCGCTGCTGGAAGCGCTGCGCCACCTGCCGGCGGGGAGCGAGGTGATCGTCGTCCGGTCGGGCGGCGCGGCGCGGGCGCGGCCAGGCGCTTGGCCCGAGGGGATCGCCTTTCGGGAGGTGACATCGGGGCGGGGGCGGGCGCGGCAGATGAACCTCGGCGCGCGGGAGGCGCGCGGGGAGTGGCTGTGGTTCCTGCATGCCGATACGCGGCTGGACGCGCGGGCGATCGCTGCCCTGGGCGCGTTCACCGGGCGCGGGGAGCCGGCGCTCGGCTGGTTCGGGCTGCGGTTCCGGGATGGGCCGGCGCTGACGCGGGTGAATGCGGCGGGGGCGAACCTGCGCTCCGCCTGGCTCGGCATCCCGTTCGGGGACCAGGGCTTCGTGATCCGGGCGGCGGATTTCGCGCGGCTCGGCGGCTACGACGAGGCGGCGCCTTACGGGGAGGATCACCTGCTGGTCTGGGCGGCGCGCGGGGCGGGGCTGCCGCTGCGGCGGGTCGGCGCGACGCTCTCGACCTCCGCGCGGAAATACGCGCGGAAGGGGTGGGGACCGACGACCTGGCTGCACGTGCGGCTGACGGCGGTGCAGGCCTGGCGTGCGTGGCGCGCGATGCGGCGGGCGGGGCGCCGGGCGTGAGCGGCGCGACGGGCCGGACGGCGGGCGTCAAGGACGGCCGGGCCGGCATCGGCATCTTCGTGAAGACGCCGGGCCTGTCGCCGCTGAAGACGCGGCTGGCGGCGACGCTGGGGGCGGAGGCGACGCTGCGCTTCTACCGGCTGGCGGCGGCCTCCGTCCGGGCGGCGGCGCTGGCGGCGGGCGATGCGGTGGCGCCCTACTGGGCGGTCGCGGAGGCGGAGGCGCTGGCGCATCCCGAATGGGCGGGACTGCCCACCCTGCCGCAGGGCGAGGGCGGGCTCGGGGAGCGGATGGCCGCGATCTACGCCGCGCTGCTGGAACGGCACGGGCGGGCGATCCTGATCGGGGCCGATGCGCCGCAGGTGACGCCGGGATTGCTGCGCGACGCGGTCCGGGCGCTGGACGCGTCGCCCTACGTGATCGGGCCGGCGGAGGATGGCGGGTTCTGGCTCTTTGGCGGACGGGCCCCGGTGCCGGACGCGGTCTGGACGGGCGTCGCCTATTCCCGGGACGACACGGCCGCGCGGTTCCTGGCGGCGCTGGCGCCGCACGGGGGCGGCGGCGCGGGCCGCGACGCTCGCCGACGTGGACATGGCGGCGGAACTGGTGGCGCTCGGTGCGGTGCTGGAGGGGCCAGGCGAGTGGGTCGAGGAGCAGCGGGCGTTGCGGGACTGGCTGCGCGGGCTGAGGCGCGAGGCGTGAGGGTTCCTGCTTCCGACGGGGTGCGGGGGTCAGGCCGGGCGAACGGCCATGGCCGGCGCGCGCGTGGCCTCCGGCGGGGGCTGACCCGCCTCGGCGGCGCGACGTGATGGCGCGGCGACGGCAGCTCTACCTCGACCTCGACGGGGTGCTCGCGGATTTCGACCGCGGCGTGCGCGCGGTGACGGGACGGGATCCGGCGGGACTGCCGCTGAAGCGGATGTGGGCGGCGCTCGCGCAGGCGCCGGACTTCTTCAACACGCTGGAGACGATGGGGGATGCGGAGGCTCTGTGGCGCTTCTGCGCGCCGCACCGGCCGATGATCCTGACGGGCCTGCCGCTCGGCGACTGGGCGCCGGAGCAGAAGCGGCGCTGGGTCGCGCGCGTGCTCGGCGCCGAGACGCTGGTCATCACCTGCATGAGCCGCGACAAGCCGCGCTGGTCGGGGCCGGGGCACGTTCTGGTGGACGACCGCGCCTCGGCCCGCGCGGGGTGGGAGGCGGCGGGCGGGGATTTCGTGCACCACGTCACAGCGGCGCAATCGGTGGCGGCGTTGCGGGCGTTGGGGTTCGACGACGCTGGCGACAGCGAGACCGGCCCGTCGGGCTGACGCGCCGGCCCTGATCAGGCGGCCCAGGCGGGCAAGGGCACGTTCCAACGGCCGGCCTCGGCCGCAAGGTCCTCGATCGTCTTCGCCGGCAGGTGCAGGCCGTCGCGTCGGTGGCGTTCCTCGTTCCGGGCTTCGAGCTCGCCGGGGTAGAGGATGTCGTCCACGCCCTCGATGCGCGGCGTGGCCTTCAGTTCGGCGATCATCGCCTCCATCCGGCGCTCGAAGGCGTCGCGTGGGCCGAAGGCCGCGACGTCCAGCGCCATGACGAAGTGACCGGAGCGCGAGCGCTTCTCCGCCTGGTAGGGGCCGTTCACCTCGGTGAGCATGCCCGAACCTGACAGGCCCCCGGCCAGGACGTCCATCATCGCGGAGATGGCGTAGCCCTTGTGCCCGGCCATGGGGAGCAGCACGCCGGCGAGGGCGGCGACGGGGTCGTTGGTGCGGCGGCCTTCGGAGTCCAGCGCCCATTCCCCGGGGATCGGCAGGCCCTTCTGACGGGCGAGGAAGATCTTGCCCCGCGCGACGGCGGTGTTGGCGATGTCGAGCATCAGCGGCGCGTGGCGGCCGGCGGGCGCGGCGATGGACCAGGGATTGTTGCCGACGACCTTCTTCCGGCCGCCCCAGGGCGCCATGGCGGGGGAGCCGTTGGCGACGAGCATCCCGATGCAGCTCTGTTCCGCCGCCATGCGCGTGAAGTATCCGAGCGCGCCGTGGTGGTTCGATTCGCGGACGGAGACGACGCCGACGCCATGCTTCCGGGCACGCGCGACCGCCTCGTCCATCGCGCGCTTCGCGATGACCTGGCCCACGCCGTCATGACCGTGCAGGACGGCGATGGCGCCGGCATCCGCGACGAGTTCGGGCTGCGTGACCGGGCGCATGGTCCCGGCGCGGACGCGGTCGAGGTACCAGGGGGCGCGCATCACGCCGTGCGAGGAATGACCCCAGAGGTCGGCGCGGACGAGGCTGTCGGCGACGAGGGCGGCATCGGCCTCCGGCAGGCCGGCGGCGCGGTTGAGCGCGGCGACGAAGGCGGCGAGGGCCTCCGGGATGACGCTGGGCATGCGGTTGGGCCTCCTGCCGTGGCCCCGCCTCCTGCGTCCCTTCGCGCGGCGCGTCGAGGGGAGGAAGTCACTCCTCCGCTTTGGTTCTCAGCCTTGGTCCTCAGCCTCGGGCCGTCACCTCGGCCAGCAGTTCGCGAACGAGGAGCTCGGCCTCGACGTGGCCATGCGCCTCGGCGAAGAGGCGGAGGGCCTGGACCGAGCGGATGAGGTTCGCGGTTTCCCGCGGCGGCAGTCGCGCGTGCTGGCCCGCCGCGGCGGTTGGCCTGGGAAGCGGCAAGAGGGTCGGAGGGCCTGGCGCATGCGGGGCCGTCGCATTCTGCGGGGCGTCGCTCATCGAGATAGAATGGTCAGCCCAGGCGACGTTGCAAGACCGAATCGTACGGGCGCCTGGCCGAAGCCGGGCGGCGCGGCCGGGCGTCAGCCAAGGATCGCGGCCTCGACGAAGCGCTGGACCAGCGCGGGATCCTTCACCCCGCGGCTCCGCTCGACCCCGGAGGAGACGTCCACGCCGGGAGCGCCGGAGATGCGAAGGGCTTCCGCGACGTTGTCCGGCGTGAGGCCGCCGGCGAGGAGCCAGGGGCGGGGGATGGGACGGGTCGCGGGGAGCGACCAGTCGAAGGAGCCGGCGTTGCCGCCGGGGCGGGTCGCGTCGGGCGGGGGCTTGGCATCCAGCAACAGGTGGTCGGCGACGGGAGCGTAGGCGTCCACGGCGTCGAGGTCGGCGGGGACGGCGATGCCGATCGCCTTCATCAAGGGGAGGCCGAAGCGGGTCCGGAGGGCGGCCAGGCGTTCCGGGGGTTCCGAGCCGTGGAGCTGGAGGATGTGGAGGGGGAGGGCCGCCAGCACGGCCGCGATCTCGTCGTCGGTCGGGTCCACGAAGAGGCCGACGCGGAGCGGGCCGCCGGCGCTGGGCGCCGGGGCGCGGGCGGCGAGCGCGGCGGCCGCATCGGGCGCCTGATGCCGTGGGGAGGGCGGGAAGAAGACGAGGCCGATCATGTCGGCGCCGGCGGCGACCGCGGCGCCCAGGCCCTCGGCGGTGGTGATCCCGCAGATCTTGACGACGGGGCGGGCGTTCATGCGGCGAGGGTGGCCGCGATGGCGGCCGCGGCGGCGACGGGGTCGGTTGCAGCGGTAATGGGGCGGCCGATGACGAGCCAGTCGGCGCCGGCGGCCACGGCTTCCTCCGGCGTCGCGACGCGGGACTGATCGCCCCTCGCGCTCCCGGCGGGGCGGACGCCGGGGACGACGAGGAGCGGCTGTGCGCCGTGTGCCGCGCGGATCAGCGGCACCTCGGGCGGGGCGCAGACCAGGCCGTCGGCGCCGGCGTCGAGCGCCAGGCGGGCGAGGCGGAGGACCTGCTGGGCGGGACCGCCGGCGACGCCGGTCTCGGCCAGCGTCGCGGCGTCGGTGCTGGTGAGGACGGTGACCGCGAGGATGGCCGGGCGGTCCGGGCCCGCGGCATCCTCGGCCGCGGCGCGTGCCGTGGCGATCATCGCGGGGCCGCCGGCGGCGTGGATCGTGAGCATCGCGGGGCGGAGGGCACAGGCCGAGCGGACGGCGCCGGCGACGGTGTTGGGGATGTCGTGGAACTTCAGGTCGAGGAAGACGGGGCGGTGGCGCGCGATGCGGGCGACGGTCGCCGGGCCGCAGGCGACGAAGAGCTCGAGGCCGATCTTCACCACGCCGACATGGGGGGCGAGGGCGGTGGCCCAGCGCTCGGCGGTGGCGGGGTCGTGGGTGTCGAGGGCGGCGATGAGGCCGGCCCGGTTCGGGCGCGCGAGCATGGGCGGGTCTCCGGCGTATGGCTGGGATAGGACGGATCGGCGGCGGGCGGGAGGTGGGGCGGCGCGCCCCGGCCATGCGGGGGGAACGGGCAGTAGGGGAGCGGCAAGGAGTGCCCGGGTAAGGCGCAGGCATGGCCGTGACGGAAGAACGCGTGATTCGCCTGGAGCGCGAGGCCCTGGCCGAGGCGGTCTCGCGGGACGGCGCGCTGGCGCCCGGGGGCGTTCTGCTCGACGTCCCGCGCCAGATGCTGCGGGTCACCCGGGCCGACGGGGCGGTGCAGGAGCTGTCGGGGGCGGGGCTGGCGGTCTTGATCCTGCGGCACCTTGCCCGGCTGCGCGTGCCCGTGCCGCGGGATGCGGACAAGCGGGTTGCCGTCGGGGAGGAGGGGGTGTCCCTCTCATCATGCGCCGGCTGCACCGCGTACGGACCTGACGCGCGGGAGGGCGGAACGCACGGGTGCGGAGCCGCTTCGGGCGGCCGGGCCGCTGCTCCACCGGCGTCGTGCACTCGCTCCCGCGGACGACATGCGTCTCGGAACGGGCCCGGAGGCGGCGTCGGGAAGCGCGCGGCGCGCCGCCCGGGGCGTTCGGCACGCGGTTGAACGGGGCGTGACGAGCCGGCCTTCGGGCCGCAGGATGGCGGCGCCGTTGCCGGAGGTCGCCCGCCATGATCACCGCCGAGATGAACCGCCGCCTGACCCAGGTGGGGCCGGGCACCCCGGGCGGGGCGTTGCTGCGCCGCTACTGGCAGCCGATCGCGCTGCGGGAGGAGATGGAGGGGCCCCGGCCCGTGCGTCCCGTGCGGGTGCTGGGCGAGGACCTCGTCCTGTTCCGGGACGACGAAGGGCGGCTGGGGTTGATCGACCGGGGCTGCCCGCATCGTGGCGTGGACCTGGCATACGGGCGGCTGGAGGATGGCGGGCTGCGCTGCCCCTTCCACGGCTGGCTCTTCGCCCATGACGGGCGCTGCCTCGAGACGCCGGGGGAGCCGGAGGGGACCACCCTGCACACGCGGGTGCGCACGCGGTCCTACGCGGTGACGGAGCGGTCGGGGATCGTCTGGGCGTATCTGGGGCAGGGCGAGGCGCCGGCTTTTCCCGCCTTCGACTGCTTCGTGGCGCCGGAGAGCCACGTCTTCGCCTTCAAGGGGCTGATCTCCTGCAACTGGCTGCAGGCGCTGGAGGTCGGGATCGACCCGGCGCACGCGTCCTTCCTGCACCGGTTCTTCGATGACGGGGACGGCAAGGACAGTTACGGCGTGCAGTTCCGTGCGAATTCGGATGGCTCGGACCTGCCGATGACCTACGTGATGCGGGAATACGCGCGCCCCCGGATCGAGGTGGAGAACGCGGATTGGGGGCTGCGTCTGACGGCGCTGCGGACCGTCAGCGACACCGTCACGCATGTGCGGATCACCAACCTGTACTTCCCGCAGGCCTTCGTGATCCCGATGAGCCCGACGATGACGATCACGCAGTGGCACGTGCCGGTGGACGACACGCGCTGCTACTGGGTCGCGATCTTCACCTCCTTCGCGGAGCCGGTGGACCACGCGAAGATGCGGCGCGACCGGCTAGAGGCCTATTCGCTGCCGGACTACGTGCCCAAGAAGGGCGCGCAGAACAACTACGGCTTCGATCCGCACGAGCAGGAGACGGCGACCTATACGGGCATGGGGATGGACATCAACGTCCACGACCAATGGGCGGTGGAATCCATGGGCGCGATCCAGGACCGCACGAAGGAGCACCTGGCCTCGACGGACAAGGCGATTGCCGCGAACCGGCGGCTGCTGCTGCGCGCGATGGAGGCGTTGGAGGAAGGGCGCGCGCCGCTGATGGCGACGCCGGAGGCCGCGGGGCTGACGGGACCGGCGACGATCGACGGGATGGCGCCCGCGGAGCGGTGGCAGGCGCATTGGCGGGACGCCGTGGCGCGCCGTCGCCATGCGGCGCCCTGGGGCGCGCCGGCGCTGGCGGCGGAGTGACGGCGGCGGACGGGACGCTCGCCGAGCGCGCGGGCTTCGCCGGGGGCGAACGGGACCGGCGCGCGGCGGAGGTCGTGCGGCGTGCGGAGGCGGACGGGATCGGCGTCGTCCGGCTCGTCTGGGCCGATCAGCACGGGGTCACGCGGGGGAAGACGGTGGTCGCGGCGGACCTGCTGCGCGCGTTGCGTGACGGCGTCGCGGTGACGACGACGCTGCTGCTGAAGGACACCGCGCACCGCACGGCCTGGCCGGTGTTTTCCGCCGGCGCGGGGATGGGCATGGCGGAGATGCAGGGGGCCGCCGATTTCTGGCTGCTGCCGGACCCCGCGACCTTCCGCGTGCTGCCCTGGGCGCCGCACACGGGCTGGGTGCTGTGCGACGGCGTCTTCGCGGACGGTCGCGCCGTGCCCGACCTGCGCGGTGTGCTGCGGCGGGCCGTGGCCCGCGCTGCGGGAATGGGGTTCGGTTTCGTGACCGGCGTCGAGTTGGAGTTCCACCTGTTCCGCTTGGTGGACCCGCACTTGGCGCCTGAGGATGCGGGGCAGCCGGGGACGCCGCCGGAGGTGTCGCTGCTGACGCAGGGCTACAACTACCTGACGGAGTGGCGCTACGACGCGCTGGACCCGGTGCTGGAGGTGCTTCGCGCGGCCGTGCAGGGGCTGGGCCTGCCGCTGCGGAGCCTGGAGGTGGAGTACGGGCCCTCGCAGGTCGAGTTCACCTTCGAGGCGCGGGAGGCCACGGAGTCGGCCGACAACGTCGTGCTGTTCCGCAACGCGGTGAAGCAGGTCGCGCGTCGCCACGGGTACCACGCCACCTTCATGTGCCGGCCGCGCATTCCCAACGTGATGTCGTCGGGGTGGCACCTGCATCAGTCGCTGACGCGCGACGGACGCAATGCCTTCGCGGGCGAGGGTGGGACAGTGTTGAGCGCGACGGCCCGCCAGTATCTCGGTGGGTTGCTGCGGCACGCGCGGGCGGGGGCGGCGTTCTCGACGCCGACATTGAACGGGTACCGGCGCTACCGACCGCTGTCGCTGGCGCCGGACCGGGCGGTCTGGGGGATGGACAACCGCGGCGTGATGGTGCGGGCGCTCGGGCGGCCGGGCGATCCGGCGACGCGCCTGGAGAACCGGGTGGGGGAGCCGGCGGCGAACCCGTACCTCTACATGGCGTCGCAGCTGCATTTCGGGCTGGACGGGATCGCGCGCGGGATCGATCCGGGGCCGCCGGTCGATGCGCCCTATGAACATGCGGCGGAGACCTTGCCGCGGTCGTTGGGCGAGGCCCTGGCGGCGCTGGAGGCGAGCGACGTGGCTCGTGAGGCGATCGGGGGCGACGTCGTGGACTGGTTCCTGCGCATCAAGCGGCAGGAGATCGCGCGCTTCGAGGCCGAGGTGTCGGAGTGGGAGCAGCGCGAGTATTTCGACCTCCTCTGAACGAACGCACTGGCCGGCCATTGCGGCGCTCGTCGGCGCGGGCGTGGCGGCCGCGCTGCAGGTCGGCAAGGTCGCGCCAGTGCTGCTGCCGGTGGCCGCGGAGTTCGGGGTGGGGTTGGCCGGCGCGGCGGGGCTGATGTCCGTCTTCGCTGCCTTCGCGGCGGTGCTGGGGCTGCTCGCGGGGTCGGTGGCGGCGCGCGCGGGGTTGCATCACGCGCTGCTGGGCGGGCTGGGCGCGATGACGGCGGCGGGGTTGGTTGCGGCGGTCGCGCCGGGGATCGGGCTGCTCTACGCCGCGCGGTTCGTGGAGGGGGCGGGGTTCCTCGCGGTGAGCGTGACGGCGCCGGCGCTGGTGGCGCAGCGCGCGGTGGGCCGCGATCGCGGCCTCGCGATGGCGGCCTGGAGCACCTTCATGCCGACGGGCACGGCGCTGGGCCTCGCGATGGCGCCGGTCGTCGAGGGATTTGGCTGGCGCACGGCCTGGGGTGTTGCGGCGATGCTGCCGATGGTCGCGGGCGTCGCGGTTGCTTCGCTTGTCGCGCGGGACGCGGCGCCGCGTGCGCCGGGACGCGTGGCGGTGCCGCTGCGGGCGCTGATCCGGGCGCGGCTACCGTTGCGCGTCGCGCTGTGCTTCGCGGCCTATACGGTGCTGTGGGTCGGGCTGATAGGGTTCCTGCCGTCGCGTCTGGTGCAGGTCGGGGGGCTGTCGCTGTCGCTCGCGGGCTTCGCGGGGGCTGCGGCCTCGGCGGCGAACATCGTCGGGAATCTGTCCGCGGGCTGGGCGATGCGAAGGGGGCATGCGCCGGGCGGGCTGGCGACGGCGGCGGTGGTCGTGCTGACGGCCTGTTCGATGGCGGCCTTCCTGCTGCCGGCGTGGTGGTCGGCGTCGGCCGCGCTGGTGGCCTGCGGGGTGGGCGGGATGGTGCCGGCCTCTCTCTTCGCGATGGTGCCGCGGAGCGTGCCGGACGCCGCTCTGACGGCGCCGGCGCTGGGGTTGGTCGTTCAGTGCAACAACATCGGCAACACGCTGGGGCCGCTGCTCATCGCGTTCGCGGCGGGGTTCGGGTGGGCGGCGGTGACGGCGCCGCTGCTGCTCGCGGGCGCGGCGTTCCTGCTCTGCGTGCCGCCGCTGCGGCGCCTCGCGGGGTGATCGGGCGCGCGGTCATGCCGCGGTGCAGCAAGGATTCTGCTGGATCGCGGCGTTCGCGTTGCGCTCCCATGACGCCGCGCCAAGCGGAACCAACCCGCGGCGCGGGGAAACGTCTGTACCATGGCCTTTGCGCTGCTGACCGATCGCGTCGAGGATCGGACTCTCGCACGGGAGATCGCGTCCCTGTCGGGGACCTCGCCCTTCCCGTTGCGGCGGGCCCTGGCGGAAGGCACGCCGCTGCTTCGGGTGGAGGTTCCGTCCTTGCCGCGCGAGGCGATGGAGCGGGCGCGGGAACTGTGGTCGGTGATGCGCGTGCTGACGGCACGCGGCATGCGCACGCGGTTCGTGGATGCAACGGGGCGGGACGTCCCGCCCGCCGCGGTGCTGCGCGCCTACCGGTCCGTCGCGACGAGTGACGCGTCGTCGGCCGCGTGAAAGCGCCGCCGTCGCGCAGTGGATCGCGACTTCACGATGGATGATCGACGCGGACCATCGAAATGAACGACAAGTCCGATGATCCGCGCGAAAATCATGAAGACTCCACATTATCGGGCTTCCGCTCCGCCCCGATGAGCCGCTAGCGTCGACGCCGTTCGCCGGTCTGCACGGCCGCGCGCGTGGTTGTATCCGCGGTTGCATCCGGGGTTGCGACCGTCGCGTGCCGAATGCCGGTGTGGTTCGGCGACGTGATTCGGAGTGGGAGGTAAACCATGGACGGTGATGCAGCGCGGAGCGTCGGGCAGTGCCCGGTCGCACACCAGCCGGGACGGCGCTACACGAGCTACGGCGGGCGATCCAACCGCGACTGGTGGCCGAACGGGCTGAGCCTCAACATCCTGCACCAGAACCACCCTGCGGCCGACCCGATGGGCGAGCCGTACCGGCCGGTGCAGCGGTTCAACTACGCCGAGGCGTTCAAGACGCTCGACCTGAATGCGGTCCGCCAGGACGTGATCGCGGTCATGCGCACCTCGCAGGAATGGTGGCCGGCGGATTACGGGCATTACGGGCCGCTGTTCATCCGGATGGCGTGGCACTCCGCCGGAACCTACCGCACGGCCGACGGACGCGGCGGCGGGGGCGCTGGCACCATCCGCTTCGCGCCGCTGAATTCCTGGCCCGACAACGGCAACATCGACAAGGCGCGCCGGCTGCTGTGGCCGGTGAAGCAGAAGTACGGCGAGAGGCTGTCCTGGGCCGACCTGATCATCTTCGCGGGCAACGTCGCGATGGAGGATATGGGCTTCAAGACGTTCGGCTTCGGCGGCGGGCGCGTGGACGCCTGGGAGCCGCCGGAGGACGTGTACTGGGGCACCGAGCACGAGTGGCTGTCGGACAAGCGGTATTCGGAGAAGCGGGAGTTGGACTACCCGCTGGCCGCGGCGGAGATGGGCCTTATCTACGTCAACCCGCAGGGGCCGAACGGGCGGCCTGACCCTGCGGCGGCGGCGCACGACATCCGCCTGACCTTCGGGCGCATGGCGATGAACGACGAGGAGACGGTCGCGCTCATCGCGGGCGGCCATACCTTCGGCAAGTGCCACGGCGCGGCGGAGCAGACCTTCGTCGGCAAGGAGCCGGAGGGCGCCGACATCGTCGAGCAGGGCCTGGGCTGGCGGAACGACCACGGCAACGGGCACGGGATGCACGCCATCACCTCCGGCCTCGAGGGTGCATGGACCGCAGAGCCGACGAAGTGGGACAACGGCTACTTCGACAATCTCTTCGGCTTTGAGTGGGAGGTGACGAAGAGCCCGGCCGGCGCCTGGCAGTGGAAGCCGGCGAACGGCGCCGCGGCGGACCAGGTGCCCGACGCGCATGATCCCTCGAAGCGCCACGCGCCGATGATGGCGACGACGGACATCGCACTGCGCGTGGACCCGGCCTACGAGAGGATCTCCCGCGACTTCCATGCGAACCCCGACAAGTTCGCTGATGCCTTCGCGCGGGCCTGGTACAAGCTGACGCATCGCGACATGGGACCGCGCAGCCTCCTCGTCGGCGACGAGGTGCCGGCGGAGGAACTGCTGTGGCAGGACCCCGTGCCGGCGGTGGATCATCCGCTGATCAGTGACGCCGACGCAGCGGATCTGAAGAAGCGGCTGCTGGCGTCCGGCCTGACGGTGCAGCAACTGGCGCTGACAGCCTGGGCTTCGGCGTCCTCCTTCCGCGGGTCGGACAAGCGCGGCGGGGCGAACGGGGCGCGCATCCGGTTGGCGCCGCAGAAGGACTGGGCGGTGAACGAGCCGGAGAAGCTCGCCGTGGCGCTCGCGCAGATCGAGAAGGTCCAGGGCGAATTCAACGCGGCGCAGTCCGGCGGGAAGCGGGTCTCGCTCGCGGACCTGATCGTCCTCGGCGGCTGCGCGGCGGTGGAGGAGTCGGCGCGGAAGGCGGGGCACGACGTGACCGTGCCCTTCCGCCCGGGCCGCACCGACGCGACGCAGGAAAAGACGGACGTCGAGTCCTTCTCGGTGCTGGAGCCGGAGGCGGATGGGTTCCGCAACTGGCTGCGGCCCGGCCGGACCGAGCAGGCGGAGGAGTTGCTGCTGGACAAGGCGCAGCTGCTGAACCTCTCGGCGCCGGAGATGACGGTGGTCGTCGGCGGCATGCGCGCGATGGGGGCCAATGCGGGTGGCACGGACTACGGCGTGATGACCCAGCGGCCCGGCGCGCTGACGACGGACTTCTTCCGCAACCTGCTGGACATGAGCCTCAAGTGGAAGGCGGTGTCGGAGGCGAGCGACGTCTTCGAAGGGCATGACCGCAAGACCGACGAGAAGCGCTGGACGGCGACGCGGGCGGACCTCGTGTTCGGGTCGAACGCGCAGTTGCGGGCGATCTCGGAGGTGTATGGCTCCGACGGGGCCGACGCGAAGTTCGTGCACGACTTCGTGGCGGCCTGGGTGAAGGTGATGGAGCTGGACCGCTTCGACCTGCGGTAAGCGGCGCCGTTTCGTGAGCGGGGGCGGCCGGGACGCGGCCGCCCCCAACCGCGGCGGTGGGACCCTTTGGCCCTGCCGCCGCGGGCCTTCCGGGCCAAGGGGCGTTTCCGCCCGCGGCCGATCGGGTCTAAACGCGGGGCGATGTCCCGCCGGCCCGCGCCCGAGTCGCACCCCACCCCCGTCCTGATCGCCACGACCGAGGAACTCGTCCCCGTCTGCGAGCGGCTGCGGCAGGAGCCCTTCGTGACCGTGGACACGGAGTTCATGCGGGAGCGGACCTACTGGCCCGAGCTCTGCGTCGTGCAGTTGGGCGGGGCGGCCGACACGATCGTGCTGGACGCGATGGCGCCGGGGCTGGACCTCGCGCCGCTCGGGGCACTGCTGGCCGACGAGAGCGTGGTGAAGGTCTTCCACGCCTGCCGGCAGGACATCGAGATCTTCCTGCTGAAGTTCGGGCGTACGCCTGCGCCGGTCTTCGACACGCAGGTCGCGGCGATGGTGGCGGGGTTCGGGGACCAGGCCTCCTACGACAGTCTCGTCCGGGCGCTGGCGGGGGCGGCGATCGACAAGGCGCACCGGTTCTCCGACTGGTCGGCGCGGCCGCTCTCCGCGGCGCAGGTCGCTTATGCCGCAGCGGACGTGACGCATCTGCGGCAGGTGTATGTCGCGCTGGTGGACCGGCTGGAGCGCGAAGGGCGGCTGGACTGGGTGCGGGAGGAGATGACCGCCCTGATGGACCCCGCGGGCTACGTGACGGAGCCGGAGCGGGCCTGGGAGCGGCTGCGGCCCCGCACGGGGAACCGGCGCTTCCTCGGGGTGCTGCGGGCCATCGCCGCCTGGCGGGAGAGGGAGGCGCAGCGGGTCAATATTCCCCGGGGCCGGCTGTTGCGGGACGAATCGCTGCTGGAGGTCGCGGCGACCGCACCGGCCGACGCTGCGGGGCTGGCGCGGGTGCGGGGCGTGACGGAGGGCTTCGCCAAGGGCAAGTCCGGGGCCTCCCTGCTCGCCGCCATCGAGGAGGCGAAGGGCCTGCCGGAGGAGGCCCTGCCGGAGGCGCCGCGGGAACGCTCGGGGCCGGCGGCATCCCCCGCCCTCGTCGCGCTGCTGAAGGTCCTGCTGGCCGCGAAGGCGGAGGAGCACGACGTCGCGCCGAAGCTCCTGGCCGGGTCGGATGACCTCGAGCGCCTGGCATCCGAGGCGCCGGAAGACCTGCCCGCCCTGCATGGCTGGCGCAGGACGGTCTTCGGGGAGGACGCGCTGGCCCTGCGGGAGGGACGGCTGGCCCTGGGCGTGGACGGCCGCCGCGTCCGCCTGATCCGGCAGGGCTGATCCGCGTGGGATCACGACCCCCTGACACCCTCTGTGCTTGCGCTGGCGGCCCCGCTGCGTTAGCGCCACACGGCCTTCCGACCAGGACATCCCATTCATGGGCAGGGGCCCCCTCCTGAGCGCAGACCCCCTGCGCGACCACAAGCGCGCCGTCCTCGATGCGGATTCGGTCCGCGAGGCCTATCGCCGCTGGGCCGGCGTGTACGATGCCGTGTTCGGCGGCGTCTCCGCGCCCGGGCGCCGGCGCGCGGTGGAGGCCGTCAATGGGCTTCCCGGTACACGGGTGCTGGAGGTCGGCGTCGGCACCGGCCTGGCGCTGCCGAAATACCGCCGCGACAAGCGCGTCGTCGGCGTGGACCTGTCGCGGGAGATGCTGGAGAAGGCGCGCGACCGCGTCGCAGGCGAGCGCCTGTCCCACGTCGAGGGGCTGCTGGAAATGGACGCGGAGAGCATGGCCTTCGCCGACGCGTCCTTCGACATCGCGGTCGCCATGTTCACCGCCAGCGTCGTGCCCGACGCGAAGCGGCTCTTCGCCGAGATGTCGCGCGTGGTCCGACCGGGCGGGCATCTGCTGTTCGTGAACCACTTCTCGGCGCAGGACGGGCCGCGTTGGTGGGTGGAACGCGCGATGGCGCCGCTCGCGCGCGTGTTGGGCTGGCACCCGGATTTCGCGACGACCGACCTGCTGGACGGGACGGCGATCGTGGAGGCGATCGAGCCCTGCGCGCCGATCGGGCTGTTCACGCTCGTGCGCGTCCGCAACGGGGCGGCGGGCGGCGACTGACGCCGCCGCTCGCGGATCGTCGCGGGCAGGAAAGGCAAGGTTCGGGAGTGCGCCGTGCCCGTCGCGTTGTGCTTGCTGCACCGCACACAGGTCCGTGTTCGTACTGAAACGAAGCGGAAGCGGCGTCGTTCGGCCGTTGCAATGGCACAGGACGAAGACAAGACGCGGGGTGCGACGGCAGATGAGCCGCGACTGCCGCGGGACGAGCGGATCCGGATCTCGGGCACCGACCCGACGGACCTGCTGACGCATCGCGACGACATCTTCTACGCCGCGGTCGCGGCGACGCGGATGCCGATGACCGTCACGGATCCGCGGCAGCCCGACAATCCCATCGTGTTCTGCAACCCGGCCTTCACGGTCATGACCGGCTACGGGGAGGGCGAGGTCGTCGGGCGCAACTGCCGCTTCCTGAACGGGCCGGAGACCGACCGCGACGTGCTGGACGAGGTGCGGCGTGCGGTCGAGAACTGCGAGGAGATCGCCGTCGAGATCCTGAACTACAGGAAGGACGGCTCGACGTTCTGGAACGCCCTCTACGTCTGCCCCGTGTTCTCGCCGGAAGGGGAGCTGATCTACTACTTCGGCTCGCAACTCGACGTCTCCCGCCGCCGCGACGCGGAGGAGGCGCTGCGGCAGTCGCAGAAGATGGAGGCGCTGGGGCAGCTCACGGGCGGCATCGCGCATGACTTCAACAACCTCCTGCAGGTCATGCTCGGCTACCTGGAGATGGTGGAGACCGGGTTGGACCGGGACCCGCCCGATCCGGTGCGGCTCAAGCGCGGCGTGGGCGCGGCGCGCGCCGCGGCGAGCCGCGCGGCGACGCTGACCCAGCAATTGCTCGCCTTCGCGCGGAAGCAGCGGCTGGAAGGTGCCGTCGTCAACCTGAACGAGTTGCTGGAAAGCGTGCGCACGATGATCGAGCGCGCCCTGGGCGACGTGGCACGGCTGGAGGTGCGGCTGGCGCCCCACCTGTGGAACTGCCGCCTGGACCGGAACCAGGCCGAGGTCGCGCTGCTCAACCTCGTCATCAATGCCCGCGACGCGATGGCGAGGCTCGGCGGCGGGCGGCTGGTGGCCGAGACGCGCAACGCAACGGAGGAAGAACTGGCGTTGTCCGGGCTGTCCGGGCCGCACGTCGCGGTGAGCGTGACCGATACGGGCACGGGCATGAGCCCCGCCGTGCTGGCGCGCGTGATGGAGCCCTTCTTTACCACGAAGGAGGAAGGGCGCGGCACGGGTCTGGGCCTGTCCATGGTCTACGGCTTCGTGCGGCAGTCGGGCGGCGTGGTGCGGCTGGATTCGGAGCCGGGGCGCGGCACGACGGTGCACATGCTGTTCCCCGCGACGGACGAGCGGGCGCCCGCCGCGCCCCGCCCTGCCCCGCGGGCCAGCGACCGGCGCGGGACGGAAAGCATCCTGGTCGTCGAGGACCGGCCGGAGGTGGCGGGCCTCGCGGCCGTCATGCTGGAGGAGCAGGGCTACCGCGTGACGGTCGCCCATGACGCGAAGCAGGCGCTGGAGAGGATCAACGGGACGAACGCCTTCGACCTGCTCTTCACCGACCTGATCATGCCGGGTGGCGTCAACGGCGTGGTGCTGGCGCGCGAGGTGAAGCGGTTGCGGCCGAAGATGAAGGTGCTGCTGACGACGGGACAGGCGCATATCGCGGCGGAGCGAGGGCAGGACCCGGCGGACGAGTTCGACGTGATCAACAAGCCCTACAACAGGGAAGCGCTGATCCGCCGCGTCCGGACGGTGCTGGACGGGGCGACCGGGATCGGGTGATCCCGGCCGCCTTGGCCGGTTACGGCGCGGGGCAATGCGCCCCGGTCGCGGCCCAGGCGCGCAGGATGGCGCCGAATTCGGCCTGGGTGCCGGGTGCCGGGTGCCGGTTCGCGGCCCGGGCCGGGGTTCCAGCCCCAGCCGACGAGGCTGTCCTCGGCCATGTGGTGCAGCAACGCGGCCATGTCCTTCCCGCCGTTGCGTCCCGTGTCCTTGATCTGCTCGCAGATCTGGCCGAGCGAGCGGCCCTGCCACGCCATGGAGCGCGGGGCGAGGTGCCATTCGGGGTGGCCGGGGACGCGGGCGGGGTCGAAGTTCGCCGGGCCGTGGCAGGTGTTGCAGGCCATGCCGGGCATGCCGTGATTCGCGGCGCCGCGCAGGACGACGGGCTGGTGCAGCTGCATCCGGTCGGTCTGCAGCGGGCGGTCGCCGGCGGGGTGGCAGTTCACGCAGCGCGGGTGCTGCAGGACCCGGCCCGCCTCAGTGAATAGGGCGACGGAGCGTTGGCGCGCGTCCGCGATGCCGTCGAAGGAGGACGGGGCGCGGAGGGCGTTCGCCGGTGCGGGCGTGCTCGCCGCGACCTGGGTCACCTGGCCCGAGGCCTGTTCCGGGATCAGGGCCGTAGCCCCGACCGCCGCGCCCGCCAGCAGCGCGACGGTGGCGAGGATCGAGCGCGCGCGCATCAGGCGACGCCCGCGCGGACGAAGGGCAGGCGCCTTTGCCGCTCGCCGGTCAGTCGCGCCAGTGCGTTCGCGACGGCCGGGGCGATGGGCGGCACGCTCGGCTCGCCGACGCCGGTCGGAGGTTCGCGCGACTCGACGATCGTGACCTCGATCTCCGGCATCTCGTTGATGCGGAGGCTGCGGTATTCGTCGAAGTTGCTGGGGACCACGCGGCCTTCGACCAGCGGGACCTCGGCGTAGAGGGCGTGGCCCAGGCCGAAGCCGATGCCGCCTTCCATCTGCGCGCGGATGACGTCCGGGTTCACGGCGACGCCGCAATCCACGGCGCACCAGACCTTGTGGACACGCGGGCCGTCCGCCGCGTCGCCGCGGGAGACCTCGGCGATCTGGGCGACGAAGGTGCCGAAGCTCTCGACCACCGCCACGCCGCGGGCGCGGTCGCCGTGGGGGCCGGGGCCGTTCCAGCCGGCGAGCTGCGCGACGGCGCGGAGGACGCCGGCGGCACGGGGAACGCGGTCCATCATCTCCAGCCGGCCGGCGACGGGGTCCTTGCCCGCCAGTTCCAGCAACTGGTCCACGAAGGTCTCGACGGCGTAGCCGGTATGGGTGTGGCCGACCGACCGCCACCAGAGGACGGGGACGCCGGTGTCCGTCGTGTGCAGGTCGCAACGGAAGTTCGGGACGGCGTAGGGGATTTCCTGCGATCCCTCGACCGAGGTGGGGTCGTAGCCCTCCGGCATCAGGACGCTCTCGAAGGGTGAGCCCTTGATGATGGACTGGCCGACGACGGTGTCGGTCCAGGCCTCGATGCGGCCATCGCGCACGGTGCCGCGCATCCGGTGCAGCATGAGGGAGCGGTAGTAGCCACCGCGGATGTCGTCCTCCCGCGTCCAGACGAGCTTGACGGGGCGGCCGGGCCCGATGGCCTTGGCGCATTCGGCCAGTTCCGCCGCGAGGTGGGCGGTGGTCTGCGCGCGGCGGCCGAAGGAGCCGCCGGCCAGCAGCGTTTCGATCGCCACGTTCTCCATCGGGATGCCGAAGACGGCGGCGATGGCGCCCTGGTCGAGGGTCTGCACCTGGCTGCCGAAGCGCGCCTGTGCCCGCGTGCCGTCCCACCGCATGAAGCCGTCCAGCGGTTCCATCGGGGCGTGGGTGAGGAAGGGGAAGACGTACTCGGCCTCGACCACCTGGCCGCCGCGGGCGAGCGCGGCTTCGACGTCGCCGTGTTCCCCCACGACGCGTCCGGTGGCGCGGGCGAGGGTGCGGTACTCCTGGATCAGGTCTTCGCTGCCGCGGCGTTCGGCACGGCTTTCGTCCCAGGTGATCCGCAGGGCTTCGCGGCCCTGGCGTGCCGCCCAGAAGCCCTGGCCGTAGACTGCGATGCCGGAGGGGATGCGGCGCACGGCGACGACGCCGAGCACGCGAAGGGCGGCGGAATCGTCGAGCGTGGCGACGGTCGCGCCAAAGCGCGGGGGATGGGCGACGAGGACCGTCAGCATCCCCGGTTCATGTACGTCCATCGTGAAGGTCGCGCTGCCGTCGGTCTTGGCGGCGCTGTCCAGGCGGCGGGGCGTGCCGGTGCCTTCCTTGCCGATCAGGCGGTAGGCGGCGGGGTCCTTCAGCGGCACGTTCTCCGGAACGGGAAGGCGCGACGCGGCCTCCGCGAACTCGCCGAAGCGGCCCTGGCGGTTGCTCGCGGCGTGGCGGATCACGCCGCGCTCGACCGTCAGCGCGTCCTGCGGCAGCCCCCAGGCCTCCGACGCCGCGCGGAGGAGCATGGCGCGCGCCGTGGCACCCGCCTTCCGCATCGGTTCGAAGGAACTGGCGATGGCGGTGGAGCCGCCAGTGCCCTGTACGCCCATCAACGCGTTCGCGTATTTCGTGACGTCGGCCGGCGCGTGCTCCGCGCGGATGCGGGACCAGTCGGCATCCATCTCCTCGGCGACGAGGGTGGCGAGGCCGGTGAAGGGACCCTGGCCGAACTCGATGTGCTTGACGATGACGGTGACCATGTCGTCGGCACCGACGCGGACGAAAGCGTTGGGGGCGAGGACGGGTGCCGCGCCGGTTCCGCGCAGGATGGCGGCCGCGCCGGAACCCGCGGGCGCCTGGGCACGGGCGGGCGGCGAGAGGGCGACGCCGATCAGCAGGCCGGCGGCGGCTCGGAACGAATCACGGCGGGAGAGGTGGGTCATGGCTCAGGTCCTCTCCAGCGCGCGGGCCGCGTCGTGAATGGCGGCGCGGATGCGGACATAGGTCGCGCAACGGCAGAGATTGCCGGCCATGGCGCCGTCGATGTCGGCGTCGGTGGGCTTGGGAACTTCGCGCAGCAGGGCGACGGCGCTCATCACCTGGCCCGACTGGCAGTAGCCGCATTGCGGCACGTCGCGCGCAACCCAGGCTTCCTTGACGGCCTCGGCCTCCCGTCCCGCGACGCCTTCGATCGTCGTGACCTCCCGACCTTCCAGCGCGGAGACGGGGAGGGAGCAGGAGCGCAGCGGCGTTCCGTCCAGGTGCACGGTGCAGGCGCCGCATTGCGCGATGCCGCAGCCGAACTTCGTGCCGGTGAGGCCGGCGGCCTCGCGGATGACCCAGAGCAGGGGTGTTTCGGGCTCGGCCTCGACGCGCATCGCGCGGCCGTTCAACTTGATGTCGTAGGCGGGCATGCCCGGCACCTCTCAACGGAAGATGCCGGTAAACATGTATCAACCGAGACGATCGGTGGAAGCGAAAGAAGCCTGCCCGGATGGGCAGGCTCCTCACCAACGCGCGAGCGCCGTGACATCGAAGTGTCACGACATGGCGGTGACCGGTGCTACTGCACGCGGATGTTCCGTGCGCGGATGACGTCGCGCCACTTCGCGTTCTCCGCGACGTTGTAGGCGTTCCACTCCTCCGGCTTCATGGTCTCCGGCACCGTGGCGAGGGCGGCGAGACGTTCGCGCGTGTCGGGAGCGGTGGCCGCGGCGACGAAGAGGCCGTTCAGGCGCTGCACGATCGGATCGGGCGTGCCGGCCGGGACGAGGACGGCGATGTGCTCCGCGACCTCCACGTCGTAGCCCTGTTCCTTGAACGTCGGGATGTTCGGCGCGACGGGGGAGCGCTGCGCACTGCTGATCGCCAGCGCGCGGAGGTCGCCGGACTGGATGAGCGGCAGCACGCCGGACGCCGCCTGGACGATCATCTGCGCTTCGTTCGCGAGCGTCCCCTGCACCGCGGGCGCGCCGGCGCGGTAGCCGACATCGGTCATCGTGATGCCCGCGGCGTTGAGGAACAGCTCCGTCGCGAGGTGAGTCGAGGAACCGGTTCCCGAATTGGCGTAGACCATGCGGTTGTCCGGGCGCTTCGCGGCTTCGACGAACTGCGCGAGCGTCTGGTGCGACGAGGCCTTCGGCACGCAGAGGATCATCGGCTGGGAGGCGATCAGCCCGACGCCGGTGAAGGAGCGGTCGTTGTCGTAGGGCAGTTGGTAGAGATGCGGCGCCATCGCGTAGGTGGACACCGTGCCGACGAGGACGGTGTAGCCATCGGGGCGCGACCGCGCGACGGAGGAGAAGCCGATCGTGCCGTTGGCGCCGGCGCGGTTGTCCACGACGAAGCCGCGGCCGGTGTCGCGCGTCAGGCGCTCGGCCAGGATGCGGGCGACGGCGTCGGTGGAGCCGCCGGCAGCCCAGGGGACGACGAGGGTGACGTTGCGCTCGGGGTAGGTGACCTGTGCAAGCGCCGCGGCTGGCGCGAGGGCAAGTGTTGTGAGGCCGAGGTGGCGGCGGGTGATCATGCTGGCGTTCCCCGAAGATTGTTCGTTCTGGCGGCGCATGGTGTGCGTCAGGCGCGGGTGCCGTGCAAGCTGATCAGGCGCGCGGCGCGTGGGGGTCCAGCACGGCGTCGGGCAAGGACATGACATGGCCGGACCAGGTCCAGACGAGGGCGCATTCCACGCGGCGGCCGGGCCAGGCGGCGCGGAGGACGGCGCGGTAGGCGGCCATCTGGCGGAGATAGGCCGGCGACACGTCCTCCGCCTGCGTCGGCGGGGGGCGGTTGGTCTTGTAGTCCACGACGACGATGCGGTCCGGGCCGATGCACAAGCGGTCGACCTGCCCCGCGATGGCGCGGCCGCCGATGGTGCCGGCGAGGGGGCTTCGGCGAGGGATCCCGGGGCGAAGGCGTCTGGGAGCGCGGGGTGTTCGAGGACACCGCGCACCTCGCGCCACGTCGCGTCCTGTTCCTCCTCGGTCAGGCCGTGACCTGGGCGGGCGAGGTGGCGGCGGGCGATCGCCTCGCGAGCGTCCTGCGGGTGACCGGGGAGGAATTGCAGCAGGGCGTGGATGAGTTGGCCGCGGCGGAAACGGCGGCCGCCGGGGTCGGCCGCGCCGTGCGGGGCGGCGGCGGGGCCTTCCTCACCCTCGACGCGGGACGGGGCGATAGGGTCCTCGCTCGCCTCGGGCGGGGCGGCCTCGGTGGCCCAAGCGGGGAGGCGTGCGGCCTCGGCGCGGATGACGGCGGGTTCGGGCTTCGGATCCACGGCCTGCGGGCAGCGGATGTGCCAGCCCTCCTCGCCGAAGAGGCCGGCGCCGGCGTAGCCGAAGCCCGTGGGATCGAACGGCACGCGCGCGTAGCCATCCTCGCCGCGTTCATGGCCGCGGAAGAAGCCGTCCTTCACGCATTGGTGCCAGGGCGGATGGGGCGTCGCCTTGGCCGGCGCGATCCCGCAGACGATCAGCCGATCCTCCGCGCGGGTGAGCGCGACGTAGAGCAGGCGGTTCTCCTCCTCGTTCGCCGCCTCCTCGGCGGTGTCCTTCGCGCGGCGCCAGGCCTGGGCCTGGAACTCCTTGCGCGGCGCCCAGAGGGGGATGGCAGGCTGGTTCGCGCCCGCACCGCTGCTGCCCGTCCACATCAGACTGTCGCGCGCGCCGCCACGGCCGATGTCGGGAATGATGACGACGGGGGATTCCAGACCCTTGGAACCGTGCGCGGTCATGATGCGGACGGCGTCGCCGGCGTTCTCGGCCTCCCGCTTCACCGTCGCGCCGCCGGCGCGGAGCCAGTGCAGGAAGCCTTGCAGGGAAGGCGGGTTCCTCGCCTCGTACCGGAGGGCGGCGGAGAGGAGTTCGTCCAGCGCTTCGGCGGCCTCGGCACCGAGGCGGGCAAGAAGGCGGGCGCGGCCGCCGCCCTCGCCGAGGACCTCGCTCATCAGCGCGTGGGGCGTGACGTAGTCCGCGCGGTCGCGGAGGTTCGCGATGAGGTCGGCGGCGCGGCCGAGCGGGGTTTGCTGACCGCGGTGGACGAAGAGGGCCGACCACAGGCGGCCCTCGCGGCCGTGGCAGACGGAAAAAAGTTCGTCCTCGGTCAGGCCGATCAGCGGCGACTTCAATACGGCGGCGAGGGAAAGATCGTCCTCCGGCAGCAGCAGCACGTCGAGCAGCGCCATGACGTCGGCGACGGCGATCTGGTCCACCAGCTTGAGGCGGTCCACGCCGCCGACCGGCACGCCGCGGAGTTTAAGGGCGGAGACGAGCAGTTCCACGAAACGGGTGCGGCGGCGAACGAGGACCATGACGTCGCCCGGCCCGATCGGGCGGTCGCCGCGGGCGGGCAGGGTTTCGTGCCGGATCATGTGGCGGATACGGGCGGCGAGGGCGTCGGCGAGCTGCGCTTCCGCGTCGCCGGCGCTGACCGGCGTGTCGGGGACGAACCAGGCGGGTGGTTCGTCCTTCGTGGGGCGTTCCAGCAACGGCCAGATCTCGACATGGCCGGCGTGACCCGCACGGTCGGTGGAGTGCTCCAGGCGGATCTCACCCTCCACGACGCCCTGGCGCGCGGGCCCATCCTCGAAGACGCGGTCGACGAGGGACAGGATGGGGGAGCAGGACCGGAAGGAGACGGAGAGTGGGACGGGGACGAAGGTGCCGCCACCTTGTTCGATGAGGGTCTCGAAGGTGGTCTGGCGGTTCAGGAACCCCCGGGCATCGGCACCCTGGAAGCCGAAGATGCTCTGCTTCGCGTCGCCGACGGCGAAGAAGGTGCGCGCGCCCGCTTCCCGCGTGCCGGTGCCGGCGAAGAATTCCTGCGTGATCGCCTCGGCGATGCCCCATTGCGCGGGGTTCGTGTCCTGCGCCTCATCGAGCAGGATGTGGTCGAGGCCGCCGTCGAGCTTGAACAGCACCCAGGCAGAGCCGGGGTCCTTCAACAGCGCCTGGGCGCGCGCGATCAGGTCGTCGAAGTCCAGCGCGCCGCGGCGGGATTTCCGCGATTCATAGTCGCGCAGCACCGGCCGCGCGGCGGAGAGAAGCGCACCCGTCGCGGCGCGAAGGCGGTGCGCGGTGCGGCGCACCTCCAGTTCCATGAGGCGCGCGCATTCCCGCGTGAAGCATTCATCCGCCTTCACCAGCGCAGCGCGGGGCGTGCCCTCGTTGGTGTGGAGGCACGACCACCATTCATCGGGCGAGCGGTGCTCCGGCGGATGGGACAGCAGCGTCAGCATCCGCGTGCCAAGGTCGCGCGCGGTCTTGGTCTTGTGCTCGGCCAGCAGGCGGGCGGCGGCGACGACCTCGTCGGGCGGGGCGCAGAACTGCGCGGCGACGTCGTCCTCGCATTCGCCGTCGGGCAGGCCGAGACAGCCATGAAGAAGCGTCGCCACATCCTGCGATCCGGCGAGGATCGGCTCGACACGCGTCCGATGCTGGTTCAGGTCGCGGATGACGCGGCCCAACGCATCGGCCGAGATGAGGCGCGAGAGGGCGCCGAGCGCGTCTTCCTGGATGGCGCCACCGGCGAGCGCGGCTTCGCGCGCCTCGGCCAGCAGGGCGTCGCTGTCCGCTTCCTCCAGCATCGCGAAGCCCGGTGGCAACTGCGCTTCCAGCGGGAAGGATTGCAGCAGCGACTGGCAGAAGGAGTGGATCGTCAGGATCCGCATCCCGCCAGGCTGTTCCAGCACGCGGCAGAAGAGGCGGCGCGCGGTGGCCAGCTCGGAAGCCGTCGCCCTCTCGCCGATGACTTTTTCGACCTCCTCCCTCAAGGCTTGGTCGGACATGGCGGACCACTGCCCCAGGCGCTTCGCGAGCCGCGTCTGCATTTCCGCTGCCGCGGCCTTGGTGAAGGTGAGGCAGAGGATGCGGCCGGGCTCCGCGTCCTCCCGCAGCAGCAGGCGGAGGACGCGGTCCGTCAGGACCTTGGTCTTGCCCGATCCCGCCGAGGCGCCGACCCAGGCGGATATGCGGGGGTCGGAGGCGGTCTGCTGCGCGATGGTTGCGCGTTCGCGGGCATGCAGCGCCTCGTTCACGCGTCGCCCCCGTCGCCTGCGACGGCGCCGCCCCATTCGCGGATGCGGGAGAGGTGGTCGTATTCATCGCCCTTCGGCGCGCGGGACGGATGGGGGCGCGCGAGGAAGGGACGCTTGGAGAGGAGGAAGGACCGGACGAGGTTGTCCACCTGGATCAGCGTGTCCTCCGTCACCTCCTCCAGCGCCTGGCCCTTGGGCTTGAAGACGTGGACGGCCCCGGCCTCCCACCCGCCGGAGACGTGCCAGTGGGCGAGTTCGGAGACGGCCATCGCCGGCACACCGTCGAAGGCGCCGCGCGCGGCCATCGCGGCTTCCAGCGGCAGTTGCGGTGCGCGGCCATCGGCCATCTGCGCGTGGGACGGCGGCGTACCGGTCTTGAGGTCGAGAATGGCCAGCGTGCCGTCTGTCAGGACGTCCACCCGGTCCGCGCGGCCCTGGATCGTGACGCCGCAATCCAGCGTCAGGCTGCCCGACACCTCCGCGCGACGGGTCGTGACGTGGCTCCGCGCGCGCTCCGTCGTCAGGACGAAGTCGGCGATACGCGACAGGCGCGGACGCCAGTAGGCGACGAGGCCGGGGCGCGGCGCGATCTCCTGGAGCGCGTGGTCCATCGCGACAGCGAAGTGGGCCACCGCCAGCTCGCACCACGGGTCGCCGCCGCAAAGCGTCAGCCAGCGGGCGACCATCGTGTGGATGAGATTGCCGTAATCCGCCGCATCCGCGTCGGCGTCGAGGTCGTCCAGCGGCTGCAGCCTCAGCACCCGCTTGGCGTACCACGCGTAGGGGTCCGACTTCATCAGCCAGACATCGGTGACGGAGAGGCGGCGCGGCCGCGCGGCGACGGGTGGGTTCGGCGCGGGGCGGGCGCAGGGGCGCGCTTCATCGGGCATGTCGAGCAGCGTGGCCCAGCCCGCGGCCGGCGAGGGTTCCAGCCCGACGAGGCCCTGGCCGCCGAGGAAGGTTTCGGTGCGCGTTATCCAGCGCGCAGGCACGGTCGGCGCACCGGCGCGCTTGCGGGCGCGGGACAGCGTCGTGCGCGGGGCCGAGAGGGCGGAGAGGAAGAAGTCGGAACAGACGCGGCCGATGCGGCATTCCGGCGCGGGCAGGCCGAATTCACGGCGCATCGGGCGGCTCATCCAGGGGCCGGGGTCGGTGGCGAGCGGCCAGACCGACTCCTCCAGCGCGCCGAGGACGACGCGGTCGAAGGATTGCAGCCGCGCTTCCAGCAGGCCGAGGATCTGCACGCGCGGGTGGCTGCCGCCCTTGCGGCCCCGCACGCTGCGCACGCCCGGGGCGAGCGGGCCTTCCAGCAGCGCGTCGAAAAGCGGGGGCCAGGCATCGGCGCGCAGCGGCGGAAGTTCCGCCATCGCCGGTTCGAGGCCGGCGAGGTGCTGCGCCAGCGGCTCGCCTTCCTCTCCGGCGTAGAGGCGTTCGGCGCCGGGCTGCGCGTCCGTGGCGCAAAGGGCTTCCGCGGCTTCGAGGTGCGCGGCCAGCAGGTCGGCGGCGGGACGGACGCCCGGCCCGAGTTCGGCGAAGTCGCCGAGCGCGGCTTCCAGCGCGTCCAGCAGCGCGCGGGCGCGGTCGCGCAGGTCGGTGTTGCGTACCGGCGCGATGGCGGCGCGAAGGCCGGCAAGGCCGGGCGCCGGTCGGGGGCCGCGCAGCGCGGCGCGCTCCAGGTCCCGCGCCGCGCGCGTCCAGTCGCCGCGCGCCATCCCGCCGGCGCAGAGCGGGTGCTTCAGGCAGGCGAGCAGCGGGACCGGCGCGAAGCGTTCCTCCACCATTCGCGCGACGAGTCGCAGGAAGGCGCCGGCCGGCGTGGTGCCGAGGGGCTGGCCCGCGGAATCGTCGGCGATGACGCCGTGACGCAGCAATTCGACCTGCACGCGCCGCGCGAGGTCGCGGTCCGGCGTGATCAGGGCAGCGCGGGCATTTGGGGTTTCGAGGGCTTCACGCAGCAGCAGGGCGATGGCAGCGGCCTCGCCGGCCTCGTCCGGTGCGGTCAGCAGGTCGAGGCCCGGCAGGGCGGGGCGCCAGCGTTCGGGTTCCCGGTCCTGCCAACAGGCGATGGCGGGTTCGGGACGCAGCGCGCGGGCGAGGAGTTCGGCCCGTAACGCCAGCGGGTCCAGATCCTCGCGTGGCGTGCCCGGCCAGGGGCGCAGATCGTCCGGGACGATGCCGAGCGTGCGGAGCAGGCCGGCGGTGCCGTGCAGCGGGTGCGAATGGGCCTCGCAGAGGTGGTCCCACATGTCCCGCGGCACCGTCTCGCCGCCGCCGTGCAGGATGACGGCGCCGCGCGGCAGGTGGGCGACGACCCGAAGAAGCTCAGCCGCGGCGGGGATCGTGCCGCCGGCGCCGATGCCCGCGACGATCACGGGATCGGCTGGCGGGTCGTCGCGCCAGGCGCGCGCCTGGGCTTCTAGCGCGGCGACGCGGCGCGGGCCGATGTCCATCAGGCCCTGACGGTCCAGCCAGGCATTCCAGTCCTGGATGATCGCGACGAGGAACTTGTGCGTCAGTTCCCAGTGCCGTGCGAGGTCGCCGGCGACGAGGTCCGGGATCGTCGCGGGGTCGCAGCCTTCCAGCGCCGTTTCGTCGAGCAGGCGCGCGAGTTCGGCGGCCAGGCGCCAGGCCTTGTCCGGCGTGTCGGGACCGCCGAAGCGCGGGGGGATGTGCATCACGCGCTCGGCCAGGACGGCGAGGCGGCGGGCCGCGTCCACCGCGGGCGGCTGGTCGAGCAGGACGGGGAGCGACAGCTCCTCCCCATCCTCCGTGGACAGGCCGGCGAGGGCTCGGAGACGAGGCAACAGGAGCGCCTCGCGCCCCGCGGCCTTCAGGAAGGCCTCGCGCAGCGACCGCGCGGCGCGGCGGGTGGGGAGGAAGATGGAGACGCGCGCAAGGGCGGCGGGATCGGTGTCCTCCCCCACCAGCGCGACGACGCCGCGCGCCAGGTCATCCAGGAAGGGTCGGTGCGCCGGGATCTCGAACAGGTTCAAGCCCGGCCCCCTCCCTCACCCCATGCGTGGATCCCGCGGCGGAGCATACACACTTCCCCGCCGCCGTTCACGGCCGCGGCCGTCGCGTTGGGAAGCCACCCGCACGAAACCGGCTGCCCCTGCGTCGCACGCCCGACGGGCGACGTGCTCCGGCGACACGACGACGCCCGCGCGGACTCCGCCATTCCCCCTGACCGGCAGCGTGAGTGCTAGAACAACTTCACCAGCCCCGTGTCCAGCATCCTCTCCGCCCGTTCCAGGTCCGGCGGTGTCGAGAGGTGGAACCAGGCGCCGTCGTGGACGAGGCCGTAGAGACGCCCGGCCTCGATCGCGCGGAGCCAGGGTTGCATGAGGCCGAAGCGGCCGGGGGCGCAGCCCTCCAGCAGCGAGGACGCCATGATCTGCACGCCGGTGTAGACGTAGGGCGCGATCTCCCTCTCCTTCGGACGACGGACGCGGCCGAGCGGGTCGAGCAGGAAGTCGCCCGTCCCGACCTCCCCGTTCACATGGGCGGAGCGGACGAGGAGGAGGAGCGCATCCATCCGCTCCGGCTCGAAGGCCGCGGCGAGGCGGAGGAGGGCGGGCGTGGGACCGTCGAGCCAGTAGGCGTCGCCGTTCACGACCGCGAAGGGGCCGGCACCGAGGCGCGGCAGGGCGTTCAGGATGCCGCCGCCGGTTTCCAGCAGGTCGGGTTCCACGACGACCTCGCAGCGCGGGCGCGCGCGGGTCGCGACGGCGGCGACGATCTGGTCGGCCAGATGATGCGCGTTGACCACGGCGGTCCCGATGCCCGCATCGTCCAGCCGGTCCAGCGCGTGGTCCAGCAGCGTCCGGCCGCGCAGGGTCAGCAATGGCTTCGGCGCCGCGTCGGTCAGCGGCCGCATGCGGGTACCGAGGCCGGCGGCCAGCACCATCCCGTGCGTCAGGTGGATCATGCGGCGGCCCTCGGGTTGGCGCGCTGATATCGCGGAACCTCCGAGTCGAGGAAGCGCGCCAGCGGCGCGGTCGCGGGGTGTTGCAGGGCGGCGTCCAGCAGCCGCCAGCAGCGGGGGCCGTGGACGAGGTAGCGCGGCTTGCCGTCGCGCCGGTCGAGCCGGACCCAGAGGGCGGCGACCCGCAGGTGGCGGACCGCCGCCATCGCCGCCATCGCCGCGCGGAACGTTGCGGCGTCGAGTTCGGGGCGGAGGGAGAGGTAGCGGTCCAGCGCGGCGTCCCGGACCTCCGGCGCGACGTCGCGGCGTGCGTCCTCGAGCAGGGAGACGACGTCGTAGGCCGGGTGGCCGACGGCCGCGTCCTGGAAGTCCAGGATGCCCGTCGCGCAGACGCCTGGGCGGTCCAGGCGCATGAGGTTGGCAGGGAACCAGTCGCGATGGACGAAGGCCGTACCCTCGAAGGGGGCGATGGTGTCGCGGATGGCGGCGGCGAAGGCGTCGCGCCGGGTGGGCGTGGGGGCAGTGCCGAAGGCCGCGGGCCACCACCAGTCGAGGAAGGTGGCGGCCGCCGCGCGCGACATCGCCGCGCCGTCCCACGGCGGCAGGTCCGGGGGTGGTGGTGCGGCGTGCAGGACGGCCAACGCCTCAATCGCGGCGAGGTAGAGGGGCGTCGGGTCCGCGCCCGCGTCCAGCAGCGCGGCGTGGGTGTCGTCGCCCAGATCCTCCAGCAGCAGCAGGCCGCCCGGCGGGTCGGCGGCTATGACCTCGGGCGCGGAGAGGCCGAGGCTGCGGAGATGGGCGGCGATGTCCACGAAGGCGCGCAGGTCCGCCTCGGCCGAGGCGAGGCCGACGGCGGCGGCCTCCGACCCGTCCATCAGGATCGCGGGATGCGGGCCGCCGCGGAGGCGGAGGTAGCGGCGGTGGCCCGCATCGCCCGGCAGCGGGGCGGGGGTGGCGGCCCGGTAGCCATGGGCGGCGAGGAAGTCGGCGACGGCGGTCACGGACGGAGGGAAGCCATGCGGTCGGGATTCCAGCCGGAGAAGGTGGCGCGCCGGGCCTCCGGCGCCTCCCCGAAGGCGAGCGTGATGCGGAGGGAGTCGGGCGGGGCAAGGTCGCCCAGGCGGTCCGGCCATTCGACGAGGACGACGCCCTCCCGCGCTTCCTCCCAGCCGAGTTCGCGCAAGCCGGCGGGGCCGTCCAGGCGATACAGGTCGAAGTGATGCGCGGGGCCCGCCGGGAGGTCGTAGGTCTGGACGAGGGTGAAGGTCGGGGAGGGCACTTCCAACGCCGGATCGCCGGCGGCAGCGCGCAGGACGGCGCGGGCCAGGGCTGATTTCCCCGCGCCCAGCGGCCCGTCCAGCAGCACCGCATCCCCCGGCCGCAGCACCGCCGCGAGACGCGCGCCGAGGGCGGCGGTCGCGGCCTCGTCGGGCAGGTCTAGGGTCAGGGGTGGCATGCGGGGCGGGGGTATGGCGCGGGTCGCGGGGGCTGAACAGGCCGCCCCGCGCCCCCGACCCCTTCCCCTCCCCGTCCCCCGCCGTATGTCGCGGCGCATGACCGCCCACATCGAGACCGACGTCGCCATCATCGGCGCGGGCCCCGTCGGCCTGTTCGCCGTCTTCGAATGCGGGATGCTGCGGATGAAATCCGTGGTGATCGATGCGCTCGACGCGATCGGCGGACAATGCGCGGCGCTGTATCCGGAGAAGCCGATCTTCGACATCCCCGCGCACCCCCGCGTGTCCGGCGCCGACCTGATCGAGCAGCTGCGTGAACAGGCGCAGCCCTTCGACCCGATATACCTCACGGGCCGCCGCGTGGAGCGGCTGCTGGAGGAGGACGGGCACTTCACGCTCGGCACCAGCGCGGGCGACGCGATCCGCGCCAAGGCCGTGATCATCGCCGCGGGCGCCGGCGCCTTCGGACCGAACCGGCCGCCGCTTCCGGACTTGGAGCGCTACGAGGCGTCCGGTGCCGTGCGCTACATGTGCTCGCGGCGGGAGGACTTCCGGGACAAGCGCGTGGTCATCGCGGGCGGCGGCGATTCCGCGGTGGACTGGGCGCTGTCGCTGAAGGAAATCGCGGCGAAGGTGATCGTCGTGCATCGCCGGCCGAAGTTCCGCGCCGCGCCGGAATCGGTCGCCCAGTTGGAAGCGGCGGCGGCGCGGGGCGAGGTCGAGATGGCCATTCCCTACCAGCTGCACGGGCTGAAGGGCGACGGGGCGCGGCTGTCCCACGTCACCCTCGCGACCCTGAAAGGGGAGGAGCGGGACGTCGAGGCCGACTTCCTCCTCGCCTTCTTCGGGCTGTCCATGGAACTCGGCCCGATCGCGGAATGGGGCCTCGGCATGGACAAGCACCACGTGGCCGTCGCGCCGGCGACGCTGGAGACCGACCGTCCCGGCATCTACGCGATCGGCGACGTCGCGACCTATCCGGGCAAGCTCAAGCTGATCCTGCAGGGCTTCTCCGAGGCGGCGATGGCTGCCCACGCCATCCATCCCCGGATCTTCCCGGGCGAGGCGCTGCATTTCGAGTATTCCACGTCGAAGGGTGTTCCCGCGCATGCCTGAACAGAGGGGACGTGAAGGCCGGCTCGTCATCGGGACGAAGCGCTACTCCTCCTGGTCCATGCGCGGCTGGCTGGCGGTGCGGCTGGCGGACCTGGATGTGGAGGAGGTGCTGATCCCTCTCGCCGGCGGCGGGGGGACGGCGGCGCTGAAGTCCGCGACCCCAGCGGGGCTGGTGCCCTACCTCGAACACCGCGGGGCCCGGGTGTGGGAAAGCCTCTCGATCGCAGAATACTGCGCCGAGCTCGCGCCCTCGCTCTGGCCGCAGGACCGCGCGCTCCGCGCCCTGCTGCGAAGTGCCGCGAGCGAGATGCATGCGGGATTCCGCGCGCTGCGCCAGAACATGCCCATGAACCTCGGCCGCGACTTCTCGGGGCGCGGGCGCACGGTCGAATCCATGGCCGACGTGGCGCGGGTGGAGGCGCTCTGGGCCGAATGCCTCGACGCGACGGGCGGGCCTTTCCTGCACGGCGCGGCGTTCGGCGTGGCGGACGTGATGTACGCGCCGGTGGTCACGCGCTTCCTGACCTACGCGCCGCCGGTGACGGGGCGCTCGCGCGGCTACATGGACGCGGTGCGCGCCCACCCGCTCGTCGCCCGCTGGTACGACGAGGCGGCGGCGGAGCCCGCTTCCTGGCTGCTGCCCCACTACGAAGCCGGGCCGGGCGCGACGCCTTGAGCGGCGCGACGGGCCTCGACCATGTCGGGCTGCTGACGCGCGACGGGCCGGCGCTCTGGGGAGTCTACGAACGGCTGGGCTTCACGCTGACGCCGGTGTCGCGCCAGTCGAACGAAGGCGGGCCGCTCGCGACCGGGAACCGCTGCGCCATGCTGCGGCACGGCTACCTCGAACTGCTGGCGCTGATCGAGCCCGCCCTGCCGGACAACGGCGTGGGCCGGATGATCGAGCGCTTCGAGGGCGCGCACATCCTGGCCCTGGGGATGGAGGATCCGGAGGGGAACCTCGCCCGCCTGCGCCGTGCCGGGTTGGAGATCGCGGGGGTCGCGCCGCTCTCGCGCCCGGTCACCGATGACGGCCCGGTCGCGCAGTTCGAGCGCCTGCCGCTGCCCGACGCGCCGGAGGGGCGCGTGCAGCTGGTGCGGCACCTGACGCCCGATCTGCTGTGGCAGCCTCGATGGACCGAGCACGCGAACGGCGCGACGGAACTGCGGGAGGCGATCCTCGTCGCGGACCGTCCGGCGGAGAGCGCGGCGCGGCTGTCCCGCCTCGCTGGCCTGGCCCTGGAACCCGACCGGGATGGCGGCTTCGCGCTGCCCCTGCCGAACGGCCGCGTGCGCGTGCTGGCCCCGGAGGTGTCGGCCGTGATCCTGCCCGGGGTGGAGATGCCGTCGCGGCCAGCCATCGCCGGGATCGTGCTGGGCACCACGGATGCGGGGACGACGCGCCGGCACCTCGGCCACCTGCCGCTGCGGGAGACGCCGGCGGGGGTAATGGTGCCGCCGTCGCACGCGGGCGGCGTGGCGCTGGTCTTCGCGCGATGACGGCCCATGGCACCCACGGCGCGCGCGGGGTCGGACGGTCGCTGCGGGTCTACTACGCGCCCGGGCGGGCTGCGGCGCTGGACGCCTTCCTGTCGCGATTCGTAGGTCCGGGGGACCTGGCCTTCGACGTCGGCGCGCATGTCGGCGACCGGACCGCCTCGTTCCGTCGCCTCGGCGCGCGGGCCGTCGCCGTGGAACCGCAGCCCTCGCTCCTGCGGGCGCTGCGGCTGATCTTCGGGCGCGATCCCGGCGTGACGCTGGTCGCGGCCCTGGTCGGCCCGGAACCGGGCGAGGGCGTGCTGCGCCTGAACACCGCCAATCCGACCGTCGCCACGGCCTCCGACGCCTTCGTTGCCGCGGCGGATGGCGCGGCGGGCTGGGAGGGGCAGGTCTGGGACGCGGAGATCGCGCGGCCCGTCACCACGCTCGACGCGCTGATCGCAGCGCATGGGGAGCCGGCCTTCGCGAAACTGGACGTGGAGGGCTACGAGGCCGAGGCGCTGGCCGGGCTGTCGCGGCCGCTGCGCTCGCTGTCCTTCGAGTTCACGACGATCCAGCGGGGTGTGGCGCGGGAATGCCTGGAACGGCTCGCATCGCTCGGCCCGTACCGGTTTAACGCCTGCCTCGGCGAGGACATGCGGCTGGCCCTGCCGTGCCCGGTGGACGCGGGGGCGATGGCGGAATGGATCGGCGCCCTCCCGCATGAGGCGAACAGCGGGGACGTCTATGCCTCGCTCGATGCGGCGCGGGTCGCTCCCTGATGCAGGCCTCCGCGGCCTTCCAGCACCTGGGCTTCGCGCTGCTGCTCGCGGGCTTTTCCGCCGTGCTCGTGCGGCTGATGATCGCGTTCCCCATCCTGGACGACCCGGCGCGCCGGGCCGCGACGGCGCATACCGTGCCGACGCCCAAGGGTGGGGGCGTCGGCATCGTCGGCGCGTTCATCCTGGGAATGGTCGTCCTCTACGGCACCGCACGCTTCGCGCGGATCGCGGATCCCGAGTTCGTCGGCGTGATCCTCGCCGCGCTGGCGATCGCCACGGTCGCGTTGGTGGACGATCTGCGTGACCTTCCGGCCAGCCTGCGCCTGCTGGCGCAGAGCGCGGCCGCCCTCGTCGCGATGGGGACGGGGCTGGTGATCCATCGTCTTGCCCTGCCGTGGATCGGCGTCGTGGAGCTCGGCTGGCTCGGGCCGTTGCTGACGCTGTTCTGGATCGTCGGCTGCACCAATGCCGTCAACTTCATGGACGGGATGGACGGGCTGGTCGGGGGCACGCTGCTGGTCGTCTGCGCGGCGCTCGCCGTGATCGCAGCGGGGCAGGAGGGGTGGTTCATCTATGCCGCCGCCCTGTTCCTGGCGGCGGGGCTGGCGGGCTTCGTGCCCTTCAACCTGCACCCGGCACGGATCTTCATGGGGGATGTCGGGGCGCAGTTCCTCGGCTTCATTCTCGCCGTGCTGGCGGTGGCGGCGTCGCGCTTCGATGCCTCGGGCATTTCCTTCCTCATCGTGCCGCTGCTGCTCTTCGCGATCCTGTTCGACGCGGGGTTCACGTTGCTGCGCCGCGCGGCCATACGGGAACGGCTGGCGGCGGCGCATCGGACGCACCTGTACCAACTGGCGCAGCGCGCCGGCATGGGCGTGCGGTCGGTTACCGCGATCCATGGGGGCTTCGTGCTGCTGCATGCCGGGCTCGCGCTCGTCTTCCCGCTGCTCCGGCCCGGGCTGAAGCCGTTGGTCGTCGTGCCGGCGCTGGTCGTGCAGTTGCTCTGGCTGGCCTATGTCGCGGCCCGGGTGCGCCGCGCGGGCCTCACGTGGCGGGCGGGGTAATGACCTCGACGGTCATCAGGCGGTCGTCGATCCCGACCCACTGCTCGGACCGCCAGACGGCGCCGGTCGCAGGGTCGGCCCAGAAGCGGTTCACGAAGCGGGCACCGCCGCCGCAGCGCTCCTCGACGTAGAGGGCGTCCTCGGCCAGCGCGGCGCGTAGGCGGCATTCGAGGGAGACGCCGAAGCGCATCCGCTGCGGGTCCCGCGCGCCGGTCATCAGGTCAACGAGACGCCGCGCGGTCGCGGGCTGGTCGAGCAGCGCCGTCGCGGAGGCCAGCGGGTCCGGCCCGTCGAAGCGCGTCGCCGCGACCCAGGTGGAGAGGCCGGCCGTCGCGACGACGCGCGCGCCGTCGGTACCCATCACCGTCCCGTCCGCCGAGCGCCAGAGTCGCTGCTCCCCGTTCGCCTGGAGGAGGGTGAACACCTTCCGCTGGCTGCCGTAGGAAACGAGGAGGGAGGGGCCGCCCGGGACGGTGTCGCCCGGCTCGTCCAGGTTGCCCTCGGGCGGGTCATAGCGAGGGGGCTCCGCATCCCCGCCCGGCAGGGGCGGAAGGAGGACGGCGAGACGCAGGGCATTGCCGACGAGGCGGCCGGCCTCCCGTGCCGAGCGCGAGTCCTCGCAGCCGCAAAGGAGGAGGGAGAGCAGCAGGAGAGGCAGGACGCGCATCGAGCAAGAATAGGCCCGACCTCACGATTCTGTGAAGGTGGGGGCGGCGGTCGCGCGGCCCGGCCGTCAGGCCCAGGGCAGGCCGCCCGCTGCTGCGCCGCGGCCCGTCGTGACGGTGCGGGCGACCGGGTCCCAGCGCCAGCCATCCGCGGGCCGGACGGTCACGCCGCCGACGAACCGTGCGGCGGGGACGTGCCGTTCCTCGCCGGACAGCACGGCTTCCCCCGCGGCGTCAGGGCGTGAGGCGGGTCGCGGGTGATCAGCCGGCCGGTGCCGCCGCGCAGGCGTGCCAGCACGTCGCGGAGGATCAGGTCGGTCAGGTGGAAGGCGGGGTCGGACAGCCCGAGGCGCTCGACCAGCGCCGCCTCGCTCCGCGCGCCCTCCGAGACGGCGCGGAGCACGAGGCGTTCGGTGAGCGCCAGCCCGTCGCTCGTCCAGGGCAGGTCCTGAAGGTGCCGGCGCAGGGCGCGCGCCATGTGCGGGAAGGGCAGCGAGCGTCGCGACAGGGCGTCCAGCGGCGTGGGATCGGAGGCGGTGAAGGCACGCCAGGCCTCAGCCCCCGCCTCGACGGCCGACCAGGGGAGCGGTTCGGGGTCCAGCGCGTCCCGTTCGTCCTGCGGCAGGTGCGCGAAGGGGCGCAGGCCGTCGGAGGGCATGAGGAAGAGGCGGCCCGCCAGGGCGGGCAGGTCGGCGAGGAGCGACAGGACCCGCAGCAGCACCGCCTGGTCCCAGAGGTCGCCTTCGAACCACAGGAGCACGCGGGCGTAGCGGGTCAGGCCGCGCAAGGCGGCGTATTCGGTGCCGAGACGGGCGCGCACCGCGCCGACGTCGTGCGCGTAATGCGCAGCGACGAAGCCCGCGCGGGTGGAGACATAGGCCGGGATGGGCTCGTCATGGACGGGGCCCTGGCAGACGGGGTCGGCGATGCAGAGGTAATCGCCGGGGATGCGGCTGCGGAGGTCGTCTCCGCAGCGGATCGACGCCGTCGCCTCCTCCGTCACAGCGCGCGGCTCCCGATGTCGCGGCGGCAGAAGCCGTCGGGCCATTCCACCGCGTCCACGGCGGCATAGGCCGCGTCCCGGGCGGCGCGAAGCGTCGGGGCGCGGGCGCCGATGCCGAGGACGCGGCCGCCCTGTGCTACGAGGGTGCCGTCCGCGCGCCGCGCCGTGCCGGCTTGGAAGACGCGTGCCCCGGGGATCGCGGCGGCGCGGTCGAGGCCCGCGATCGTGCCGCCCTTGGCCGGCGTGCCGGGATAGCCCCGGGCCGCCATGACGACGACGAGGGACGGATCGGCGGACCAGCCGAGCGCGAGGTCGCGCAGCCGGCCGCGGCAGGCGGCGTCCAGCGCCGCGAGGAGGTCGCCGTCCAGCCGCATGAGGATGGCCTGGCATTCCGGGTCGCCGAAGCGGACGTTGAATTCGATGAGGCGTGGTCCGGTCGCGGTGACCATCAGGCCGGCGAAGAGGACACCGCGGAAGGGTGTGCCGCGGCGGGCCATCTCGGCCAGCGTGGGGTGGATGATGCGGTTCATCACGTCGTCGCGCATCGCGTCGTTGAAGACCGGCGGCGGGGAGTAGGCGCCCATGCCCCCGGTATTGGGACCGGTGTCGCCGTCCCCGACCCGCTTGTGGTCCTGCGCCGCGGCGAGGGGGACGGCGTCGGTGCCGTCGCAGAGGGCGAAGAAGGAGACCTCCTGCCCTGTCAGGCACTCCTCGATCACGACGGTCGCGCCGGAGGCGCCGTGGACGCGGGCCTCCATGATGTCGGCGATCGCCGCCTCCGCCTCCCCGACCGTCGCGGCGACGACGACGCCCTTGCCGGCGGCGAGGCCGTCCGCCTTCACGACGATGGGGGCGCCCTTGGCGCGGACGTAGGCGCGGGCGGCGGCGGGGTCGTCGAAGCGGGCCCATTCCGCGCCGGGGACGCCGGCGGCGGACGTGACCTCCCGGCAGAAGGCCTTGCTGCCTTCCAGGCGCGCGGCGGCGGCGGAGGGGCCGAAGCAGACGATCCCCGCGGCCGCGAGGGCATCGGCCAGCCCGAGCGTCAGCGGCGCCTCGGGCCCGACGACGACGAGGTCCGCGGCGTTGTCGCGGGCGAAGGCGACGAGGGCGGGGATGTCCTCGACGCCGATCGGGACGCATTCCGCATGCTCGGCGATGCCGGGGTTGCCGGGGGCGGCCCAGAGACGGGTGAGGAGGGGAGAGGCCGCGATGCTCCGGGACAGCGCGTGTTCACGCCCCCCGCCGCCGACTAGCAGAACCCGCATCCGCACCCCCGCCCCGAAGCGGGCGGCGTGATGGCACGGCCGGCGCGGGGTGCCAACGCGACGTGCCAAGGCGGGCTGCCAAGGCGGAATGGCGGGGTAGGGTGCCAAGGTAGGGTCGGGGGCGTTACCCTGGCCCGGACCGATGCCCGACACCCCCGCCAGCAACGTCCCCGAATACTCCGTCGCCGAGCTCTCCGGCGCGGTGAAGCGCACGCTGGAATCCGCCTTCGGGCGGGTGCGGGTGCGCGGCGAGATCACTGAGCTGAAGGTCTATCCCTCCGGCCATACCTACCTGACGCTGAAGGACGAGGCCGGGACTCTGCGGGCGATCATCTGGCGCGGGTCGCTGCGCGGCGGTGTAAAGCCCGAGAACGGGGTCGAGTTCATCGCGACCGGCAAGATCACGGCTTCCGACAAGCGGTCGGACTTCGCGCTGGTGATCGAGCGGCTGGAATACGCCGGCGAGGGTGCGCTGCTCGCGCGGATCGAACTGCTGCGCCAGCGCTTCGTGCAGGAGGGGCTGTTCGACGAGGCCCGGAAGAAGCCGATCCCGTTCCTGCCCGACGTCATCGGCGTCGTGACGAGCGAGAAGGGCGCGGTCATCCAGGATATCCGCACGACCATCGCGCGGCGGTTCCCCCGCCCGATCCTGCTCTACCCCGTGCAGGTGCAGGGGGCGGGGTCGGCCGAGGCGGTGGCCGCGGCGATCGCGGCGATGGGGGCGCTCTCGCCGCTCGGGGCGGTGCGGCGGCCCGACGTGCTGATCGTGGCGCGTGGCGGCGGGTCGCTCGAGGATCTGATGGCCTTCAACGAGGAGGTGGTCGTACGCGCCGCGGCGGCCTGTCCGATCCCGCTGATCTCCGCGGTGGGGCACGAGACCGATACGACGCTGATCGACTTCGCTTCCGACCGGCGGGCACCGACGCCGACGGCGGCGGCCGAGATGGCGGTGCCGGCGCGCGAGGAACTGGCGGCGGCGGTGCATCAGCGGGGGCTGCGGCTCGGGCAGGCCGGGGCGTCGGTGCTGAACCGGGCGCGGCTGCGGCTTTCGCGTGCCGGGGCGGGGCTGCCGGACCTGCCGGGGATGCTGCGCGCGGCGCGGGACCGGCTGCACGACCGTGGGGAGCGGCTGCGGCTCGCGCCACGATCCCTGCTGGCGACGAAGCGCCGGGCGCTGGAGAATGCGGCGGGGCGTCTGCCGCGGCCGCAGGAGGCGATCGCCGCGCGGCGCGCGACGCTGGATCTGCTTGGGCAGCGAGCCGGTGCGGCGACGGCGCGGCTGATCGCGCGGCAGTCGAATGCGCTGGCCCGCGTGCCCGACACGCGTCCGTTGCTGCGTGCGCGGCTTCGCGACGCGACGGGGGCCTTGGGACGCGCGACGGACCGGCTGGCCGGGGCGGCGCGGGCGGACCTGGCGGAGCGGTCGGAGGCGCTGGCGCGGGTGCCCGATCCCATGCCCTACGTGCAGGGGCAGTTGCGCACCTGCCGGGCGTCGCTCGGCGGGCTGGCGGCGCGGCTGGAGGCCGCCTCCTATCAGTCGGTGCTGGACCGCGGCTTTGTCCTGGTGCGCGACGAGTCCGGCGCGGCGGTGACGCGGGCGGCGGCCGTGGCGGCGGGCGCGCGGCTGTCCGTACAGTTCGCGGACGGGACGGTGCAGGTGACCGAGGGTGAGGGAACGCCGTCGCGCGGCGCGGAGGAGAAGCCGAAGCGCGCGGCGAGGTCGAAGGACCAGGGAAGCCTGCTGTGATCGGACGTCGCGCCGCGCTGGCGCTGCCCGCCCTGCTGGCCGCACGCCCCGCGGCGGCGCTGGTGCTGCCCGAGCGGATCACGCAGGGGATGCTGGTGGTCGGGCGCGCGCCGCGCGGAACCCGGGCCGCGGCCTTCGAAGGGCGGGCGATCCGCGTGGCGCCGGAGGGAACGCTGGCGTTCGGGACGGCCCGCGACGCAGGGCCGGAGGCGACGATCACCCTGACGAATGCCGAGGGGCGGCCGGAGACGCGGCGCATCACCGTGATGCCGCGGCAATGGGACATCCAGCGGCTGAACGGCATCCCCGACCGCTTCGTCTCCCCGAACGCGGAGGCGATGAACCGAATCCGCGCCGAGCAGGAGAGGCTGAACGCGGCGCGGCGGACGGATACGCCGGTGCCGCACTTCGCCGAGGGCTTCGCCTGGCCGGCCACGGGGCGGATCAGCGGGATCTACGGCAGCCAGCGCGTGTTGAACGGGCAGGCGCGGGCGCCGCATCTCGGGCTAGACGTCGCGGTGCCGACAGGGACGCCGCTGGTCGCGGCGGCCGCGGGGCGGGTGACGCTGGCGGAGGACCTCTACTTCACCGGCAACACCATCCTGATCGAGCACGGGCACGGCATTACGACCTTCTACGCCCACATGTCGCGGATGGACGTGCGGGTCGGGCAGGAGGTGTCGCGGGCCCAGCCGATCGGGCTGTCCGGCGCCACGGGGCGGGTGACGGGGCCGCATCTTCACCTCGCGCTGTTCTGGTTCAACGTGGCGCTGGACCCACACCCCGTGCTGCCGGGTGGGCTGACGGAGGGTTGGCGTTAAGCCGGGATTTACGTCCCGTCCCGATCATTGGGACATGTCCACCACGCTGATCACGCACGCTGCCCCGCCCATCATCGCGGTCTTCGCGGATGAGGACGTCGCGCTCGACGCCATCGCGGCGGAGCAGGCGACCCTCATCACCTCCCCTGCCCCGGGGGTCGTTGTCGTGCGTCCGCGGGCAGGGCTCCGCGAGCGGCTCTACGCGGCCGGGGCTGCCATCGTCGTCGCCTGACCGGACGGCCGCGGCTCGCAGCGGTCGCCGGATGCGCACTGAAACCTGCTTGGGTCGCGGTGCTACTGTGACATCACGGACCTGTGAGCAATCTTATCAGGAATATAGAGACAGAATTCGGGTCGCAGGACTGTTTTTCTGCGAAAAGAGTTGTGCTGCCGGCCCGTCATACACGTGAAACTTGCAGTCATGACCTCGCCAAAGTAACGGGAACGTGATCTCAAGGTTTCGTGATCACGAGTCCAGCAATGGCTTACATCGCGCAAGCGTAATGAGCTCCGGTCAAAGTATCGTCTTCCTTCCGGAACAAGTTACGGATCGCGATGGAACCGCCGTCCCGCGACGGCCTGCCTGACGGAGGATCGGCCTTCCCGCCGAACCTCCCTGCCGGAATGAGTGGAGCGCCCCCGAGGGATCGCTGACCTCCCTTCGGAAGTGGCCATGTCATGACAAGCGTGATCGCGGTGACCCGGACGGGGAACCAAGACATTGACGGCATCCTCGATGGCGTCGCCTGGGATGTCAGGCAGCTGACCTTCAGCTTCCCCACGGTCGTCTCCGCCTACCCCACCGGCTACGGCATCGGCGAGACCGGCACCTTCGGCGCGATGAGCGCGGTCCAGCAGTCCGCCGTCCGCGGCGTGCTGACCGCGGTGGCGTCCCTCACGAACCTCGACTTCGTCGAGAAGAGCGGGAGCGAGGCGCCCGCCGCCGAACTTCGCTTCGCGCTGTCCGACAAGCCGTCCACCGCCTGGGCCTACGACCCCAGCCCTTCGCCGATCGGCGGTGACGCGTGGTTCCACAAGACGGGCGGCCTCTACGCCGCGCCGGCGCGCGGCAACTACGCCGGCTACATCTTCCTCCACGAGACCGGCCATACGCTCGGCCTGAACCATGCCCATGGGGGAGAGGGGCTCGGCGACATGACGGCCGAGCATGACTCCATGGAATATTCGATCATGAGCTACCGGAGTTTCGTCGGCGCGGGGACCTCCTCCGTCACGAACGAGACCTGGGGCTACGCCCAGACCTTCATGATGTACGACATCGCCGCGCTGCAGCGGATGTACGGCGCGGACTTCACGACGAACGCCGGCAACTCGGTCTACACGTGGAACGCGGCGACTGGGGAGATGTCGATCAACGGCGTCGGACAGGGCGCGCCGGGTGGCAACCGCGTGTTCATGACGATCTGGGACGGCGGCGGAAACGACACCTACGACCTGTCGAACTACGCAGGCGGCGTCAGCATCGACCTGCGGCCCGGCGAGTGGACCACGACCAGCTCCGTCCAGAAGGCAAACCTCGGCGGCACGAAGTACGCCGCGGGGAATGTCGCCAACGCGCTGCAATACAACGGCGACGCACGGTCTCTCATCGAGAACGCGACCGGCGGCGCGGGCCAGGACACGATCTTCGGGAACGACGCCGCGAACCTGCTGGATGGGCGCGGCGGCGTTGACACGGCCGTGCTGTCCGGCAGCAAGGCGGAATATGCCTTCGCCGGCACCACGGCGAACTTCACGGCCGCGCGCGGTGGCGTCGCGGACACGCTGCTGAATATCGAGTTCGTCAAGTTCCTCGATAGCGGCGAGACGGTGGACGTGGCCACCCTCGGCCTCGCGGGCGTGGCGCCGCCTTCGCCTCCGCCGCCACCGCCGCCGGGCGGCAGCACGGTCGTGCTCACCGCCACCGGCGTCACGGGCACGGCGGGCGACGACGCGGTGCCACTGGTGACGGTGGTCTCCGCCTTCCTGGCCGACCTCGGCGACGGCAACGACCGGCTTACGCTGTCCACGGCCGGGGCAAACACGCTGATTGTCTCAAACGTCGAGACGATCACGGGCGGCTCCTACGCCGATACCATCACGCTCGCCACGGCGCTCGTCGGCGGCACGATCAGCCTCGGCGCCGGCAGCGACCGCCTCAACCTGTCGTCGGCCGGCCCGAACGACGTGACCACGACGAGCGTCGAGCTCGTCGTCGGCGGTTCGGCGGCCGACCGGGTCGTGGCGGCGGGTCCGGCCGCGCGGCTGGAGGGCTGGGGCGGCAACGACACGCTGCTCGGCGGCGCGGGGAACGACACCCTCGTCGGCGGCGGCGGGAGCGATCTGCTCGACGGCGGGGCGGGCTCCGATCTCGTGCTGCTGGACGGCAAGCAGTCGGACTACGTCTTCGCCGGCACGGCCGCGGGCTTCACCGCGACCGCCGGCGGCGTCACCGACACCCTTCTCAACGTCGAGTCCGTGAAGTTCGTCGGCTCGGGCCTGACGGTGAGCGTGAGCGGCCTGAGCTTCTCGACGGCCGAGGCCGTGGCGGCACCGCCCGCATCGTCTCCGACCTCGGGCGTCATCAGTGCCGGCAGCGTCACGGGAACCGCGGGCGACGACACGATCACGCTGACGAAGGCGGTCTGGGGCTTCGATGCGGACCTCGGCGGCGGCAAGGACACGCTCATCCTGTCCTCGGCAGGGTCGAATTCGCTGACCGTCGCGAACATCGAGGCGATCACCGGCGGGTCCTACGCCGACACCCTCACGCTGAAGACGGCGCTGGCCGGCGGCACCATCTCGCTCGGGGCGGGGAGCGACATGGTTACCCTCTTCTCCGGGGCGAACAACGACGTGACCGTCAACTCCGTCGAGACCGTCTATAGCGGCGCGGGGAACGACCGCATCGTCAATTCCGGGCCGGGCGCGCGGCTGGAGGGCGCCGGGGGTAAGGATACGCTCGTCGGGGGGAGCGGTGCGGACCAGCTCTATGGCGGGGCCGGGGCGGACGTTCTGAACGGCGGCGGCGGTGCGGACCGGTTCATCTTCAAGGCGGCGGAGTCGACGGCGGCCGCGCCGGACCGGATCACCGATTTCGACGGGGCCACCGACCTCCTTGTCTTCTCCGGGATGCAGAAGGGTGGGTTCGACTTTCGCGGCGACGCCGCCTTCACCGCGACCGCGCGGTCCGAGGCGCGTTTCGACGAGACGTCACACCTGCTGAGCGTGGATGTGAACGGAGACGGCACGGTAGACATGGCGGTGATCCTGGACCACGTGGCGCTCGCTTCGCTCTCGAAGGCGGATTTCCTCTGGACGTGAGGCCGGCCGATCCGGGCTTGCCGTGCTCCGGTCATCCCGGGGGCACGGCTTCCCGGATCGCGGCTATGCGAGCCTTCGTGCATCGGCGGGGCGTGCGCGCGCCCACCCTCTTGCCCATTCGGCGGACGCCGCGCCCAATGCGGTTCCGGCGATTGGTGCCGAAGCGCCCGCACCGCCCTCCCCGGGTCTCCTGATCCGTCGTGTCGCCCGGGGGAATGCCCCCGTAGCTGTCGCGCTGCCGCACGGTGGGGCCGTTGGCGGATCCCGGCCCCGCGTGCACTCAGCAGCTCCGTGGCAGCAGCGCCTCGGCCATCAGGGGCAGTTGGTGCTCCAGCACCAGCCGCCCGGGATGCGTGCGGCAGCCGATCCGCGTCGCGGCGGCCAGAAGCGGTGTCACGGCGGGTTCCATGATGACCTCCGCCACCGACATCCCGGGCGAGAGCGCGGCGGGGTCGAGCGGCGTGCGAGGGTCGCCGGACATCCCGACCGGCGTCGCGTTCACAATGAGGTCGCAGCCGTCCGGATCGGGACCGGTGGCCACGACGTCCGCGCCCTCCGCCGAGAGCCGCGCCGCCAGCGCCGCCGCGCGCGCCGCGTCCACGTCGTGCACGCGCAGCGCGGCAAGGCCGGCATCCATCAGCGCCACCGCGATCGCGCCGCCGACGCCGCCCGCGCCGACCATGAGGGCGCGCCGTCCCCGCGGCTCGAACCCCGTGGCGCGGAGGCCGGCGACGAACCCTTCCCCGTCCAGCATGTCCGCGTGCCAGGTGGAGCCGGGCATGCGGCGTAGGGTGTTCGCCGCGGCCGCGCGGCGCGCGCGGGGCGTGGCTGTCTTGGCGGCGGCAAGGGCGGCGGGCTTGTGCGGGACGGTGACGACCAGCCCGGCCAGGGTGGGCACACGGGACAGCGCGTCCAGCAGGGCCGGCAGGTCGGCCGCGGCGACCCGCATCGGTACCACCACCGCATCGTCGCCGCGGGCGCGCAGCAGCGTCGTGAGGGTCGCGGGCGACTTCACCTGTTCCACCGGGTCGCCGAGAATGGCGATGACGCGGGTGCGGCCGGTCGGCCAGTCCTGGATCACGCGATGGTCCCCTGCCGCATCGGCTCCGCTCCGGCTCCGCGTGCCCGGTGGCGACCGGGGCCGCCGGCAGCCCACGCCGAGGCGGAGCCCTTGCCAATGATCCGGTCGCCGGCAGCAACCGCGCGATGGTTGCCGAGCGGCCGGCCGCGCCGACCAGGGCCACGATGACGCGGGCGGCCCTGTGCGCGGGCAAGCGGCGGCCCGTCGATGATCGTGGCCCGTCGCATCACCGCCACCCATCCGCCGGATCGCCGTGCATCATCCGCTCCCTGCGCGCCAGCACTCGGCGGTGTGGTCGTCCACCACACCGGAGGCCTGGAGGAAGGCGTAGGTGATCGTGGAGCCGACGAAGCGGAAGCCACAGCGCGACAGGTCCTTGCTGATCCGGTCGGAGAGCGGCGTCGTCGCGGGCACGGGTTCCCCGCGACGGCGGCGGGTCACGACGGGCCTGCCGTCCACGGTAGCCCAGAGCCAGTGGGCGAAGGACCCGTGTTCCTCCTGGATCGCGAGGAAGGCACGGGCGTTCGTGACGGTCGCCTCGATCTTCCCGCGGTGGCGTATGATACCGGGGTCGGCGACGAGCGCCTCGATCCGCGCCGCATCGAAGGCCGCGACGGCGGCGGGGTCGAATCCCGCGAAGGCGCGGCGGTAGCCGTCCCGCTTTCGCAGGACGGTGTCCCAGGACAGCCCGGCCTGCGCACCTTCGAGCGTCAGCAGTTCGAACAGGGTGCGGTCGTCGCGGACCGGCACGCCCCATTCCGCGTCGTGGTAGGCGGCAAGGCGGTCATTTGTGCACCAGGCGCAGCGGGCGCGGTCATCCATGGCTGAAGGTCGCCTCCGTCTCCCGCCGGAAGGCGATGACCGCATCGGTGGCGTCGAAGGACACGTCGTCCCACCGCACCGTCGCCCCGGCCTGCACGTCGCGGCGGAGGGTGACGCCATGCGCGAGCCCGATCGGCAGCGCGCCCGCGGTCAGGGATGCGCGGGCTGAGGTCAGGCGACCGTACACGCAGTAGCCGCCCTCGCCGTCCAGCACCTCGCCCGCGCGGAGGTCGCGCTTGGCCGTAGCGACCACGTCGCCGCCAAAGCCACGCGTGGCGCCGGTCGGTTCGCCACGCAGGGCGACGCTGGCGACGGAGATGCCGAGCTCGAGGCCGATGAGGTGATAGGGCTTGTACATCGCGGCATAGTTCCCGCTAGCGTCGGTCTTCAGGCCGTATTCCGAGAAGCAGCGGCGCACGTACTCGTCCGGCGCGGCGAACACGGCGTAGACGCCCCAGCGCAGGTCGCGGAAGACGGGCCGGCCGTCGCGTTCCAGCGACGACACGACCTCCACGGTGCCGCGTCGTTCCAGCACGCCGCCTTCCGCACGCGGCCGCAGCACTTGCGGCAGGTCGTCCACGCCACAGGGCGGGAAGAGGAGCCCATCCTCCGGCGGCACCAGCCCCGTCGCGTTGGCGACGGCGGCCATCTCCAGCGCGGACTTGGTGCCGTCGAGGAAGGAGTTGAACATCCGCGCGTTGAAGTCGCCCGCGGCGACCTGGGCTTCCGTGAAGCCGTAATGGCCCCATACGGTGTCAGGAGTGGAGGCGTGGTAGGCCGGGAGGTACTTCGTGCCCTTGCCCGCGCAGACGACCTCCAGCCCGATGGCGCGGGCCCAGTCCACAATCTCCGCGATGAGGGCGGGCTGGTCGCCATACGCCATGGAATAGACGACCCCTGCCTCCGCCGCGCGGCGCGCCAGCAGCGGGCCGGCGAGCACGTCGGCCTCCACGTTCACCATCACGACGTGGCGGCGATGCGCGATGCAGGCGAGGGCGTGGCGGATGCCCGCGGCCGGGTGGCCCGTCGCCTCGACCACCACCTCGAGATCCGCCGCGATCAGGGCGGCCGCGTCGTCGGTCACGAAAGTCGTATCGCTGGACAGCGCCTCCCCGAACGACCGCGCGCCGTACCGCGCCTCCTCCCACCCCACGCGTGCCAGCGCGGCCCGCGCCCGCCCGGGGTCGAGGTCCGCGATTCCCACGACGTGCAGCCCCGGCATCCGCCCGGCCTGGGCGAGGAACATGGAGCCGAACTTGCCGGCCCCGATCAGCCCGACGCGGACCGGCCGGCGTTCCGCCGCACGGGCCGAGAGCAGCGCATGCAGGTTCATGGCGCAGGGACCTCCTCGATCACCCGGAAGACGGGCTTGCCCGCGGCGCGGAAGCGTTCGGCCTCCTCATCCCCACCGCGGGAGGCACCGCCGATCCGCAGGCAGGCGTCGTAGCGCTCAGCGAGCGCGAGGGAGAGGGGCATCATGACCTCGTCGAAGCCGCCACCCGCCTCGATCACGGGGAGCGCCATGTTCACGCCGATCACCGGCACGTGGCCCATCCGGTGCAGCGCCAGCGCAGCCTCGTTCATCGCGCGCAGGTTGGCGGCGCGTTCCGCCGTGCCCGCGCCCCCGGCGGTATAGGGACCGGACACCATGATCCACATGGCTGCGGCCGAGCCGAGCTGACGCGTCAGAACATCGTGTTCCCGTTTGCCGCGGTCTCCGGCACCTCCTGGATCACGTCCCAGTGCTCGACGATCCGGTCGCCCTCAACGCGGAAGATGTCCACGATGGCGCGGCCGCGGTCGGACGGGTTGGACTGCGAGTGGACGTGCAGGAAGACCAGGTCGCCATCGGCTGCCGACCGCACGATCCGCGAGCGTGCCTGCGGATTTGCCGCGAGGATTCGGCTGAAGACCGCGACGAAGGCGGCGCGCCCGTCGGGGACGCGCGGATTGTGCTGCCGATAATCCTCGCTGAGATACCGCTCCGCTGCGGAGAGGTCGTGCCGGACGAAGACGGCCTCGTAGAATGCGACCACCAGGCGCCGGTTCCGCTCTTCCCGCTCCACGTCGCGCCGCGGGGCCTGAACCTGGGGCTGGGCCTGGGCCAGGCTTACCTGCATCGCGGGAAGGAGGGCGGCGGCGATCGCCGTACGGCGCGCGATGGGCATGACGGGTTGCTTCCAGAAACGGACCGAAAGAGCGCACGCGGCACCCCGCCCCGTCAACGCACCGCTGGCCAGGGGTGGCATCCCCGCTGCACACTCCCTGCATGGGCTTCGCGCAGACCATCGGCGGCACACGCCACGTCTTTCCGGACCTGCGCGACCTCCTCGCGAAGGCGACGCCGTTTCGGTCCGGCGATGCGCTGGCCGGGGTTGCGGCGGGCAACGCTGAGGAGCGGGTAGCGGCGCAGCGGGCCCTGGCCGACCTGCCCCTGGCACGGTTCCTGGACGAGGCGGTGGTGCCCTACGAGGCCGACGAGGTCACGCGCCTCATCCTGGACGAGCATGATTCGCAGGCCTTTGCGCCGGTGCGGCACCTGACCGTCGGCGGCTTCCGGGACTGGCTGCTGGGGGAAGCGACTGAAGCTGACCTGGCTGCGCTCCGCACTGGCCTGACGCCGGAAATGGTCGCCGCGGTGTCGAAGATCATGCGGCTACAGGACCTCGTCGCCGTCGCAACCAAATGCCGCGTGACCACGCGCTTTCGCAACACGATCGGCCTGCCCGGCACGCTATCGGTCCGCCTGCAACCCAACGATCCGGTGGACGACCCGCGCGGTGTCGCGGCGCAGGTGCTGGACGGGCTGCTGATGGGCGCCGGCGATGCCTGCCTCGGCGTCAATCCGGCGACGGACCACGTGGACACGGTCTGCCGCCTACTCGACCTGCTCGATGCCGTCCGCACCCGCTACGACATCCCGACGCAGACCTGCGTGCTGTCGCACGTCACCACGACGATCGCGGCGATCGAGCGCGGCGCCCCGGTGGACCTCGTCTTCCAGTCCGTCGCGGGGACCGAGGCGGCGAACCGCGGCTTCGGCATCGACCTCGCCCTGCTGCGGGAAGCGCAGGACGCCGCGCGTTCCCTGCGCCGCGGCCCGGATGACGCGAACCTGATGTATTTCGAAACCGGCCAGGGCAGCGCGCTGTCGTCCGACTCCCACCACGGCGTGGACCAGCAGACGCTGGAATGCCGCGCCTATGCCGTCGCGCGTGCCTTCGCCCCGCTGCTGACGAACAGCGTCGTCGGCTTCATCGGGCCGGAATACCTCTACGACGGCAAGCAGATCACCCGCGCGGGGCTGGAGGACCACCTGTGCGGCAAGCTCCTCGGCCTGCCGATGGGCGTGGATGTCTGCTTCACGAACCATGCCGAGGCCGATGCGGACGACACCGACGCGCTGCTGACGCTGCTGGGCGTCGCGGGCGTGACTTACGTCATGGGCGTCGCGGGGTCGGACGACGTGATGCTGGCCTACCAGTCCACCTCGTTCCACGACGCGCTCTATGCACGCCGGGCGCTGGGGCGCCGCGCCGCGCCGGAATTCGAGGCCTGGATGGAGCGGATGGGCATCGCCCCCGACGCGCCGTCGCAGCCCAGCCTGCCGTCACGCCTCTCGCCCGCGCTGATCGGCCTCGAATGAGCCGCCAGGTCACGCCCGCCGTCGGTGACGCCGCCGTCGCCTTCCTGCGCCGCCACACCACGGCACGCGTGGCGCTGGGACGGCGGGGCGCGGCCCTGCCGACGGTGGCGCACCTGGACCTCCAGGAAGCACATGCCCGCGCGCGGGACGCGGTGCATTCGACCCTGGACGAGAACGCGCTGGAAGCCGCCGTCGCGCCTCTGGGACTGCCTGTGCACCGCGTCGCTTCCGCGGCTCCGGACCGCCGCACCTACCTGCTGCGCCCCGACCTCGGCCGCCGCCTCGCCCCCGGCACGACCCTCCCCCGCGCGGAGGGAAGCGTCGCGCTGGTGGCCGGCGACGGCCTCTGCGCCATCGGCGTCGGGCGGTGGGCGCCGCCGCTTCTGCACGCGCTCGTCCCGCTGCTGCGGCGCGACGGCTTCACGCCCGGGCCGGTCGTCATCGCCCGCCAGGCCCGGGTCGCGCTCGGCGATGCGGTGGGCGAAGCGCTGGGCGCGGCCGCGGCCATCGTCCTGATCGGCGAGCGTCCCGGCCTCTCAGCGACCGACAGCCTCGGTGCCTACGTCACCTGGGAACCCCGCACCGGCCGGCTGGATTCCGAACGCAACTGCATCAGCAACATCCGCGCGGACGGCCTCTCCCCCGTTGAGGCAGCGGCGAAGATCGCCTGGCTCCTCGCCGCCGCCCGCGACCTCGGCGCGACGGGGACGGCGTTGAAGGACGATCAGCCCCTGGGCCAGCGCCTGGCCAGGACGGGGGATGGTGCATCCGTGAACAATTCGTGACCAAGGCGTCGCGATAACCCGTGCATTCCCGCGTCGTGCTACCCAAATGGCTACTACGGGGCACGCGCTCCGGCTTGTACCCGGACCCGTTGCTCATGGGCCCGGACCGCTCGCCGCGCCGCATCTCGCGCCACCGTCCGACACTGTTCCAGGCTTCCCATGCTGTCCCCCGGGAGCAAGGCTCCCCTCCGGTTCCGCCGCGTGTCCCGCGCGGATACCGCCATCCTCGGTCGCATCCCGCTCGACCCGGCCCTCGTCACCCGTTTCCTAGGCTCGCTCGACGCCGTTTCGGATTCCGTACGGAAGGGCGTGGCCCATGTCCTCGTCATCGCGGAGTCCGCGGGGCGGCCGATGGGCTTCACCGTCACCCACCCCGACCCCGGGTCAGGCGGATGCTGGTGGGTCGCCTACCTCGCCGTGGCCGACCGGGCGCGCGGCCAGGGCCTCGGGCGCCAGCTCCTCTCCCGCGCCCTGCGGGCCCTCTCGGCTGTTCCCGGCTGCCGTGAGATCCGGCTCCTCGTGGACCCGGAGAACGGGCCAGCCCGCCGTCTCTACGCCGCGATGGGCTTCGTTTCCGCAGACGAGACGGTTGGGCCGGAGGAGGTCTTCGTCCTCCGGCTCCGTCCCGCGGCCCCGGAGCGTCGGCCGCGGCCGCGCGCGGCGTCACCCTTCACCAAGCGCCGGCGCCTCCGTGTCCGGCCGAACCCTGGGCCGCATGCGGCGCGGGTGATCGGGCTGACGCGCGGGCCACCCGCTGCGGCCTGACCCCGCTCGGGCCTGGACCTGTCTCAGCCCCACTGTCGTCGGCATCAACGGGTCCGGACCGTTGTCTGGAGAGCAGATTTACCGCTCTGCGCGGATCTGCTTTAGCGCTCGCAGCGGATGAAGACGGTGGACCGCCCCGCGATCTCCCCCACATCCGCCGCGCTCCGCTCCGGCCCGTCGCTGCGCGCAGGAGTCGGCGTGATCCCCGCGGCGACGAGGAAGGCGGCCGCGCGTTCCCCCTTCACCGCGAAGTTGATGTTCTGCGCGATGTCGCCGGTGCGCCCCGCCACCGCCTGCGCGTTCAGCTTCGACACGACGACGCCGACGATGTGCCCCTGCATGTCCAGCAGCGGCCCGCCGGAATTGCCAGGCTGGACGGGTGCGGAGATCTGGTACTGGTTCGGGTTGTCCCGCAGCCCCGCCAACCCGTTGATCTCCCCGCGCGTCAACTTGGGGTCGGAGGACAACAGGCCGGAAAGCGGGAAGCCGTAGGCCACGACGCTTTCTCCCCGCCGCACCGCGGGCGACTGCCGGAAGGGCAGCGCGGGCCCGTTCAGCCCGGGCACGGCCAGCAGCGCGAGGTCGAGGCCCGTATCCACCCGCGCCGGCGGCACGGCTGAGAAACTCCGCCCATCCGGCGCGCGCACGACGACGCGGTTGCAGTTGTCGACGACGTGGTGGTTCGTCATGACCCGCTCGTTCGCGACGAGGAAGCCGGTGCCGGTCGCCGCGCGGGCGTTCGGATTCGGCGTCGCCTGCGGCGCAGGTGGGTTCGCACCGCCCGGCACGCCGGCTTGGCTGGCGGGCGGGCGCGCGGCTGGGGCGCCAATGGCGGCCGCGGCGACCGTCACCGTGCGGTCGGCACCGCAGATGTCCTGGCCGCGCGCCACCGCTTCCCGCCCATCCGCCAGCACCAGGCGCACGTCGAAGCGGCAGCCCGCCTCGGCGTTTGGGCGTAGCCGGAACTCCCCGCCTTCCGCCAGGTTCTGGCGGATCAGGTTATCCCCCAGTTCGGACGGCCGGAGCGGACGGCGTGCAGCGCCGTCACCTCCTGCCCCGTGCGGTTGACGACGCGGAACGGCTCGGGCGCCGGGGTCTGGGTGGGCGCCTGGGCGAGCGCCGGGAGGGCGAGGAACAGGGCGGAGGCGAGGAGGAGGGGGCGCATGGCCTCCCGAATGTGCGGCGCCCCCGTCCCCGCTTCAATCCGGCGTGCGCGGCAGGGCTGGAAGCCGGACCGTCACGCGTCGGTCACCGACCTGTCGCGGCCGGCGGTCATGTTGCGGTGCAATGCAGACCCGCCGTGCCCTCCTCGGCGCCCTCGCCGCGCCAGCCTTCCTCCCGCACGTCGCGGGCGCGCAGGCCGATCCGCGCCCCGTGCTGCGCGTCGCGGTCCAGGCCCTGCCGCCGACGCTGGAGCCGCTGGAGACGATCTCCAACGTCGGATTGCGGCTGACGGACAACGTCTTCGACACGCTCTGGCGCCGCGACTTCCTCGCGGAGATGCGGGAGGGCGGGTCGCATCTCGGCCCCTACCTCGCGACCTCCCTGACGCGGCGCGACCCGCTGACCTGGGTGGCGGACCTCCGCCCAGGCGTACGCTTCCACGACGGGTCCGAGATGACGGCGGAGGACGTTCTCTCCACCTTCTCCGCAGCGCGGATGTGGGGGCCGGAGGTCCCCTATTTCGAAGGCCGCCTGACCTTCGGCCACCTCGCCGGCGTCGAGTTGGAGGGCCGCCACCGCGTCGTCTTCCGCACGCGCACGCCCGACGTCGTCATGCCCCCGCGGCTCGCGGCCTACGGGGGATGGGTGCATTCGGCCCGCGCGGCGTCCGAAGGCGGCGCGGCGGGGATGCGGACACGCCCGATCGGCACCGGCCCCTACCGCTACGCGTCGTTCCAGCGCGACGCACGCGCGACGCTGGAGAGCCACGACGACTGGTGGGGCGGCCGCCCGCCCGCGCGCGGCGCCGTCTTCACCGTCGTGCCGGAAGCGTCGTCACGCCTCGCCGGCGTGCTCGCCGGCGACTTCGACATCGCGACGAACCTGCTGCCGGAACAGATCGAATCCCTCCGGCGCAACCCATCCGTCGAGGGCATCTCGGTCAACCTCGACCTGGCGCACATCCTCTTCTACGACACGCGGCGCCCGGCCCTGCGCGACGCGCGCGTGCGGCAGGGGCTGAACCACGCGGTGGACTACGACGCGTTGGGACGCGCGCTCTGGGGCCCGGACTTCCGGCGCATGGCCGCGCTGCAGGTCCCGGCCTTCGGTGACCTGTACGAGGCGGAGCGCCGCGGCTTCGCCTACGACCCGGACCGCGCGCGCCGCCTGCTGCGCGAAGGCGGCTACCGCGGCGAGGAGATCGTGATCCGCATCGCGCCGACCTACTACCTCAACATCCTCCCTGCGGTGCAGGTCATCCAGGGCATGTGGTCGGCCATCGGCGTGAACTCCCGGCTTGAGACGCGGGAGAACGCTGCGCTGGTGCAGCAACCCGGCGCCGACGTGCGGCCTGTCTCCGTCGCCTTCCGCTTCGCCGACCCGCTGGGCGGCGGCCTGGCCGTGCACCTCGCGCGCGAGCAGGTCATTCAGTCCGGCGGCTTCTGGACGCCGACGCGCTTCAACGAACTGGTGGATGCCTTCCGCGCGGCCTCCGAGCCCGAGGACCGGAAACGCCTCTGGCACGCGCTACTCGACGAGTTCGAGGCGGAGGCGCCGGCGCTGATCCTCTACCCCGCGCGGGAGATCTTCGCGAAGCGCCGCGCGGTCCGCTTCACGCATTACCCGCTCTACTACCTCGACCTGCGACCCACGAACCTGGGGTTCACCGCATGAATGCGACGCTGGCTGTCCTGTCGGACCTGCACCTCTCCCCCACCCATGGCTTCTTCTGGGACAATTGGCTGCGCGCGCGGGACGCCGTCGCGGCCGGGGCGCCCGAGGCGACGATCGTCAACGGCGACCTCTGCATCAACGGCCCCGACGATTCGGCGGAGCTCGCCTTCGCCGCCCGTGTGCTGCGCCGCCTGCCCGGCATCGTGCATGCGCTGCCTGGCAACCACGACGTCGGTGACGAGCCGCCGGGGCAGGACGCGCACCAGATCGTCAACGCCGCGCGCCTGTCGGCCTGGACGCGCCATGTCGGCCCGGACCGCGTGGCGTTCGACCTCGGCGCCTGGCGCGTGCTGGGGATGAACGCGCAGCTCTGCGGCAGCGGGCTCCCTGCGGAGGAGGAGCAGTGGACCTGGCTCGCCTCCGCGCTGGACCACGCGGAGCGGCCCGTCGCGCTGTTCCTGCACAAGCCGTTGTTCCTGGAAGACCCGGGCGAGAACAGCCCGACGATCGCGAGCCTGAACCCGGAACCCCGCGCGCGGCTACTCTCCCTGCTGCGCGGCGGCCCGGTGCGGATGATCGTCAGCGGCCACCTGCATGCGCGGCGCGACCGCGTCGTCAACGGCATCCGCCATCTCTGGGTGCCCGCGACCTCCTTCCTCGGGGCGGGCGGGCATGGCGGCGAGCCCTCGGTCGGCGCGGTCCTCCTCGACCTGTCGGGCCCCGAGGCCGTCGCGACGGACCTGCCAATCCCCGGCTTGGTCGCGCACGACCTGACGGCCATCAAGGGCCATGGCCACTACGCCTTCCTCCGCGACATGCCGCCCTGCCCGCCGCGCACCGAGGACCTGCCCCGGGTCGCGGCGGACATGGGGTCATTCGCCTAGGCCCATCGCGGCCAGCGTCGCCTCGTGGAGCGGATTCCCCCGCTCCCCGAAGTCGAACAGCAGATCGAAGTGGTTGGACCCCGGCCGGGGCGGCACGACGGTCACCCGGTTCCCGGCCTCGTGCAGCGCGACGGCGAACTCCGTCGTCTGCCGCTTGAACTCGCCCGTCTCCGTGTCGCCATGGGCCAGCACGACATCGAGGCCCGCGGGCAGCGGCAGAAAGGCCGGCGAGTTGCGGCGCGCCGCCGCTTCGTCAAGCCGCATCCATTCGTTCACGTGGGTCTGCGGCAGCGGCATCAGGTCAAAGAGGCCGGACAGCAGCGTCCCGCCGACCACGGGCGGCAGCCCGACCCCCGTGACCATCAGCATCGCCGCGAGGTGCCCGCCCGCGCTGCTGCCGGCCACGTGAATACGCTCGGGGTCGCCACCATGGGCCGCGATGTTCTCCGCGACCCAGCGCAGCGCGCGGCGGCATTCCTCGACGATCTGGTCCAGCGTCGCCGCCGGTGCCAGCGTGTAGTTCAAGCTGACAACGCAGGCGCCCGCCGCCGTGAAGCCCGGCGCCATGGATCCCGAATCCGCCGAATCCAGCGCCCGCCAGTATCCGCCATGGACGAAGACCAGAACCGGCGCCGACCCGCTGCCTTGCGCCGGGTAGACATCCAGCCGCTCGGCCTCGGTCGCGCCGTAGCGGTGCGTGGACCAGCGCAGCACGGCTTTCGCCGCGTCGGTCCGCGTGCGGTATTCCGCGACGATGTCGTTGACCGTCGGCGTCGTCGCGCGGGCATTGTATCCCGCGTCGAGCGCGGCGGGGCCCATGTCGCGCCAGGATGCGGAGAGGCCGCTCATTCCGCGCGCACCCCGGCCAGGCGCACCAGGCGCCGCTTCGCCTCGAAATCCGCCGCCACCATCGCGAGCGAGGCCTCCGGCGTCGCCGCGTGAACCGTGTAGCCGTTCGCCGTCAGGTGCCGATCGCGAATGAGGGGCTCGTCGAGCGCCGCGGCCGCGTCACGCTGGATGCGCGACAGCAGCGCTGCCGGCGTTCCCGCCGGGGCGAAGAGGCCGAACCAGGTGCGCGGGTCCAGTTCCCCATAGCCCGCTTCATCGAGCGTCGGCACATCGGGCAGTTGCGGGAAGCGCGTCGGGCGCCCCACGGCCAGCGCGACGATCCGCCCATCCGCCAGCGCGTCGCGCGAGGACGCGATGCCCGAGAGAGTCATCTGCACCTCCCCCTGCACCGTCGCGAGAACGGCGGGGCCGACGCCCCGATAGGTCACGGCCTGGATCTGCGTACCCTCCCGCGCCCTCAGCCCGTCGAACAGCAGGTTCGGCTGGCTGCCCGGGCCATAGGACCCGTAGTTCAGCCGCCCCGGCGCCGCCTTCGCGGCGGCGACCAGCCCCGCCATGTCGCGCGCCCCGACGGAGGGATGCACCAGCACCATCTGGTGCACGTCCAGCAGGTACGACACGGGCACGAGGTCCCGCATTGGGTCGTGCGGCAGCCGCGCCCCGAGATGCGGGTTCGAGGTGATGGACGAATCCGACGTCATCAACAGCGTGTGCCCGTCGGGCGCCGCCTTCGCGACCTGATCGGTTCCCGGGATCGTCGCGCCGCCGGGACGGTTGTCCACCGTCACGGGCTGCCGCCACACCACCGAAAGCCGGTCCGCCATCGCCCGGCACAGTACGTCCAGCCCTCCGCCGGGCGGGTAGGGCACCACGATCCGGACCGGGCGGGACGGCCACTCGCCCTGGGCAAGGGCTGCGGCAGGAAGGATTAGCGGCGCGGCGAGGAGCCCGCGGCGGGGGAGGAGCGGTCGCATCGCAACACCCTGCCGCGCCGCGCGGCGCGACGGAAGCGGTGGGCTTTGCTTGATCGTGCTGGTGGCCCCTGGGAGGGCAAAGCCTCCCGGAGCCAACCGCACCACGCCAGCCGCATGACCTATCCGAACAGGTGCCGCAGCAGCCGCGCGGCCGTTGCCCCCGGCGCCTCCAGCTTCGCCAGATGCCCGATCCCCGGCTGCACCTCCATCACCGCCCCCGGGATCGCCCCGCAGAGGTTGCGCCCGACCTCAGGCGGGTTCACCCGATCCTCGCTCCCCACCAGGATCAGCGCCGGGGCTGTCACCCGCGGCGCGTGGTCCAGCGAATCCGTCCGGTCGCTGCACCGCGCCGACCGCATCAGCCCCTTTTCATGGGTGGCGCAGAGCACCTCCCGCACCCATTCGCCGACCGCCTCCGGCGTCCCGGGCGCGACGAGATTCGCCCAGCGGACCCGCGCGAGCTCCATGCCGCCGCGTGCGATGCTGTCCCCGCGCATCGCCAGCATCCGCGCCCGCTCGGCCTCCCCTTCCACCGCTGCCCGCGGGAGGCACCGAGGAGCGCGAGCCGGTCCACCCGCCCCGGATGCTCCGCCGCCAGCACCGTCGCCACCATTGACCCGAAGGAGGACCCGATGACATGCGCCCGGCCCACCCCCAGCGCGTCGAGCAACGCGACGGCGACCCGGGCGTAATCCTCGACCGCAGGTGCTTCCGCGGCGAAATTGGCTGAAAGCCAGTACCCCGGCGCGTTCCAGGCGATGACCCGGGCCCGCGCCGCCAGCGCTGGATAGAGGAACCGCCATCCCGTGGCGTTCGACCCGATGCCGTGCAGCAGCAGCACGGTCGCGGGCCCCTCCCCGGCTTCCATGTAGGACAGGCGCCCGTGTTCCAGCCCGAGCGCGGCCGCATCCAGCTCGACGAAGCGCGTCTCCGGCAGCGGCTTGGCGATCGTCCCGTCCGGATGCCGCACCACGCCCGCCCCTCCAGCCCGTTGCCGGCAGCGTAGCGGGCTGCGGTCGCATCGCGAAAGATGGGTCGGCCGGCGTCGTCCCGCCCGGACGGCGCGATCGCCCCGGAGTCAGCCACCCTCCACGGCGCGCAGCCACAGCGTCGCCCGCGTACCGGCCCCGGGCGCGCTGTCGATCCGCATCGCGCCGCCCGCCCCTTCGGCGAAGCGCCGTGCCATGGCGAGACCCAGGCCGGTGCCCTTGCCGGCCGGCTTGGTCGTGAAGAAGGCCTCGCCCGCCCGCGCGAGGGTCTCCGCGTCCATTCCCGGCCCGTCATCGGCGACGGTGATCCGGACGTGCCGCCCAGGCCGCAGCCCGGCCGGGTGCGGCGGATCGGCCGGCACGTCCTCCAGGGCCGCGGTGATCGTGATACGCCCACCGCCTAGCGGCTCCATCGCGTCGCGCGCGTTGGCCGCGAGGTTCACGAGCACCGCTTCCAGCTCCCCGCGGTCGGCGTGCACCCGCGGCAGGCCCGCCGGCGGCGACCGCATCGCGACCTCGATCCCGAGGCCGATCGTCGCGCGCAGCAGGTCCGCCGTGGCCCGTAAGGCCGGCACGGGGTCCAGCGCCTCCACCACCGTCCTGCGCGAAAGGTCGGTCATGCGCCGCATGAGCGCCTCGCCGCGATCGGAGAGGCCCGCCATCAGCTCGGCGACGCGCCCGACAGCCGCCGCGTCGTCCGGCCTGCGGCGGAGGAGCAATCCCGCGGCACGCACGGATTGCAGGACGTTGTTGAAATCATGCGCGATGCCCGCCGCGATCTGGCCGAGCGCGCCGAGCTTCTCCGCCTGGCGCAGCCGCGATTCGAGGTCCGCCCGGGTCATCGCCGCGATCCTTTCACGCGCGGCGCCCTCGATCTCGCGCTCCAGCCCCTCGCGCCGCCGCTGCATGGCGTGGACATAGGCCGTCGCGCCGAGCAGTAGGATCGCGGCGCCGATCGCGGCCAGGGCCGGGACGGCCAGTGCCTCCCACCGCGCCCATTGCAGCCGGTCATCCGGCACGCCGTAGGCGACAAGGACGGGGTAGCCGGCCACCTGCGCGACGGCCACGTGCTGCAGGCGGTCGTCGGCACGGGACAGCGCCGTCACGACCGTGCCCCGCACCGCCGCCTCGGTGGCCGTGCGGAGCCAGTCCGGCGCCACGCGTCGCGCCAGCGCCTCGGCCGGCAGCGGCGGCTGGCGGCTGAGGATGTCCCCGGCCTCCCGGATCAGCGCGACGGAGTCGCCGCGATGCAGGAGGGCGAGGCGCGCGAGGTTCTCGAAGCTCCGCTCCTCGAAGGCGGAAGCAGCGGCGCCACCCGGCTCCCGCCCCGGCTCCTCCGGCAGGTTGCGGCTCAGCACGAAGACGCGCCGGCCGCTCGGCCGCGTCGTGAAGACCCCGCTGACATAGGTGCCCGAGACGCCGGCGCGGTGGGCCTGCACGTAGTCGCGGTCGCCGAGGTCGAGCATCGGAACGGGCGGCGGGATGCGGGAATGCGCGACCATCCGTCCCGCCGGGTCCGTCACGACGAGGCCGGAGGTCGTCGGCGTCGCCGTGTCGAGGGCACGGAGCGAATCATGAAGGTAACGGTCGAGCGTCATGCCGTCGTAGCCGACGCCACCGACCCGCTGCTGCACGGCGAGGAGGATGGCTTCCTGGATCTCGAAGCTCGCGCGGATCTGGCTGGCCAGGAGCAGCGCAGTCCGGCGGGCCGCATCCAGCACGTCGGTCTCGGCCGAGCGCCGGACCCCCGGCGCCACCACGGCCAGCATGGTGGCTGGCAACAGAACGGAGAGGATCAGGACCAACCTCGTCCGCCGCATCGTGCGACGGCGCGGGCGCGACAGGCCTCCGGCGGACGGCTCCATGGAAGGGGTCAAGCGGTTCGACGGGGGACGGAACTCGGCATCGTGGCGGAGACTACCGCCGTCACGGCCGGCGAACGACCGTCACCGGTCCGGACGCACCGCGCGAACCGTCGCGCGGCACGTCACAGTTGCGTGAGACGACGGGGCGGATCAGACCCGGCCGCGGACGAGCCCGCGCTCGAGCACCGCGACGTGCTCGTTGATGTGCCCGACGGCCATGATCGCGACGGCCCGCAGGCCCGGCATCTCCCCGGTGTTCTGCGCGATGGTGTTGTAGATGCCGAGCGCCTCGCGGTGCCCGGTCAGCTGCGCGTTCACCAGCAGGCGGTCGAAGTTTGGGCCGGCCGAGGCGGACTGGAGCTGCGAAACGATCGCCGCCTGGTCCTGCCGCAGCGGCTGCGGCGGCGGCTGCACGCCGGTCAGCGCTGCCATGGCCTGCATGACGCTGCGCTGCTCCGCGTCCTCGAAGCCGCAGAATTCCCGCAGCGGGGCGGAGCGGGCGCGCTGTTCGCCGAGCTGCGCCGTCTGCATCAGGAACGTGCCGCCCTGAAGTGCCTGCAGCGTGAGCGCGTTCGCATCGCCCGCCCGCGTCGCGAGCCCGGGGCTGGGCGCCACGGCCATGCCGCCCATCGCAGGGCTGCGGGACATCGCCTGATCCGCGCAGGCGGCGAGCGGTGCGGCGGCCGCGACGAGGCCGAAGATTCGACGATTCAACATAAGCTACTTCTCCGAAGGCGTTGAGGCAGCCGAACAAGGCCCCTCGTCCCGGCTGGTTTCCCTTGCGCCTGCGGAAAGGGCCCCACGAAAGGCGGACGTCAGTCCGCCGCGACGCGCGCCGGATCCAGCACGACCTGCGGCACGTCGTAGGCGAGAAGTTCGCCGTGCAGCCGTGGCATGTCCGCCGCGAAGAGACCGCGCGTCACGCCCGCTGCGACCCGCGGCGCCGCGATCGCCATCGCGTTGATCGAGGCGCCGGCAGGGCCGAAGGACATTGTCGTGCCGAAGCCGAACAGGTGGATGTCACGGATCCACGGCGTCCGTCCCGGCTCACGCTCGGTGAAGGCGCTGCTCGGATCGAGGTAGGGAAAGCGCAGCAGCCGCTCGTCTCGTTCGCTGTCCGGCGGCACGAAGCGGTCGCCCCAGGTCGCGACGTTGTCCGCGCAGTTCGCGAGGCACGGCACGGAGGCCGCGTCCATCCGCGTGCCCGTGCCGCAGATCAGGAAGTCCGCCGTGAAGGGGCCGCGCGGCGTGTCGAGGATCACGCGGCCATCCGCGCCACGCGCGCCGGTCCAGGGGCGGCCGACATGCATCGTGAAGTTCGGATGGCGCGTGACGCGGGCGTAGGTGTCGGCCGGGAAGCCCTCGCGCAGGCCGAGGATGAAGGACAGGAACCGCCAGCGCCATTCGTCCGGCATCTCGCCCATGTGCCGCAGGAAGCCGGCGAAGGTGAGCCAGCGATAGGGCTGGATGATCATCGGCTCCGCACGTCGGCAGAACAGGTCCACCGTGGTTGCGCCGGACTCGAGCGCGACCGCGGCATTGTCGAAGGCGGAGGCACCGGCGCCCAGCACCGCGACACGCTTCCCGCGCAGCGCGGCGAAGTCGATCTGCTCCCAGGCATGGGCACGGAAGCGCGGCGGGAGCGCCGCCACGAAGTCGGGCAGGTACGGCGCGCCGACGCCTTCCTGACCGGTCGCCAGCACGATCTTACGCGCATGCATCGGACCGTCGGAGGTCTCGACGCGGAGGCAAGGCAGCCCGTCATCCGTCGCCGCGGGGGAGATCGCCCCGGCCGCGACGCCGTTTCGCACGGGAATGCCCACGACGCGGCGGAACCAGAGGAGATAGTCGTTCCACGATTCCCTCGGGATCAGCCGCATGTCCCGGAAATGGTCGGCGCCGTGGATCGCCTCGTGCCAGGCCTGGTAGGTGAGGGAGGGGATGTTCAGGTCCGGCCCCGTCTGGTCCTTCCAGGACCGCAGCGCGTGCATCCGGGCGTAGGTGGTCCAAGGACCTTCCCGTCCCTCCGGGGCGCGATCGAGGACGAGGATGTTCCGGACCTTGTCGCGCAGCAGCGCGAAGGCGACGGCGATGCCGCATTGCCCCGCGCCGACCACGAGGCAGTCCAGCACCGGCGCACCGCCGATCGTCTTCGGTTTCAGCCACTCCGCCCGGGGATGCGCGATGAGGTCGAGGTCGCGCGCGATATCCGCTTCGAGTTCGGCAAGGTTGCGCGGGGCGGGCATGGGCGTCTCCGGGAGCCGCCGACTGTGCGGCGGGCATCACCGGCAGGCAAACCGCGCGCCGCGGACCGTCCGGCGACAGCCGGCCCGTTCCGCGTAGCCCGTTCCGCTAGAGGATGAACCAGCCCTCGACCGGCTTGGTCCCGCCGACGCTCGAGACGTCGATCTCCAGGTCCGCGACTCGGTCCCCGTCCGAGTCGCCGAGGATCGCGTACTGCCCATAGGAGACGACGGCGTACCGGAGCTCTCCGGCAAGGCCGGAGAACGCGTTCGTGCCGACCCAGGTGAAGCCCTGCCCGTTCGGGAGTTCGGCGAGTGTCTCGTACAGCGACAGGTCGATCCGGTCCCCTTCCGAGTACCGGAAGTCGAGGATGGCATCCGCCGAGAAGTCGCCGGGCTTGCTGTCGCCGTTGTAGAAGACGAACCGGTCCGCGCCCGACCCGCCGATGAGCAGGTCGCGCTCGGTCCCGCCGATGATCACGTCGTTGCCGCCGCCGCCGTCCAGCTGGTCGTTCCCGCTGTCGCCAAGGAGCCTGTCCGTCCCGTCCTCGCCGTACAGCCGGTCGTGGTCGGCGCCGCCGGCGAGCGTATCGTTGCCCGTGCCGCCGTACTCCGTGTCATTGTCGCCGGCACCGAAGATCACGTCGTCGCCCGCGCCGCCGAAGGATCGGTTGTTGCCGGCGCCGCCCAGGATCGTGTCGTTGCCGTCATCGCCCTGGGCGTATTCGCGCCCGTCGCCGCCGTCGATGTAGTCGTTGCCGGCGCCGCCATAGGCCATGTCGTTGCCGAGGCCGCCGAGCAGCACGTCGTCTCCGTCGCCGCCGGCCACCACGTCGTTCCCCGCGCCGCCGGAGACGATGTCGCGACCGGCCCCGCCGAAGAGCTGGTCGGCCCCCGCGCCGCCGTCGAGGCCGTCGTTCCCGTCGCCGCCGTCGAGCTGGTCGTCGCCGGTGCCGCCGACGAGGAGGTCGGTCCCCGCCCCGCCGAAGAGCTGGTCGTTCCCGGCATCGCCGAAGAGCTGGTCGTTGCCGTCGCCCCCCGACAGGTAGTCGTTGCCGAGGCCGCCCAGCAGCGTGTCGTTGCCGAGCCCGCCATGCAGCTGGTCATCACCGTCGCCGCCGAGCAGCGAGTCCCGGAAATCCGTCCCCTGGACGAAGTCGTTGCCGCCCTTGGCGTCGAAGGAGATGACGTCCGACAGGACGCTCCACGACGGCCGGACGGAGAGGGTTAGAAAGACGGCCTGTGCCGCGTTGGTCCCGGTGGTGACGATCCGGAGGGCCATGATGCGCTGTCCTGGGCCGGCGCGGGGTGGAAGGAACCGCACACGGAACGATCCATAAAGGATCAGTTCGTGCATCGTATCAATTGGTAAAGTGAGGTAGAGTAAGGAAGGCCTGATCTTGGTCCGAAATCTCATATTTTGATCATTTCTGACGATAATTAGGCAGACTGCCGCGGATGCTGGTGACGCTCTGGAAACGGTACGGCGGTCACAGACCCCGCAGTACGGCCCGATCAGGTCCGTCCGCATCACGTCGAGCCGTGGGACAAAGCCCTCGACACGTCCCCCGCGCGGCGCCTCGTTGACGACCGCCGGTTCTCCCGCGCACACCTCCGGCATGGGACGCAGCGAAGCGATCGTCGACCGGCTGCATGCCCTTCACCCCCGCCTGATCGATCTCAGCCTCGATCGACTCCGGCGCCTCCTGGCCGCCCTCGGCCACCCCGAGCAGCGCCTGCCGCCTGTCCTCCACGTCGCCGGAACCAACGGCAAGGGCAGCACCTGTGCTTTCCTCCGCGCCGTGGCGGAGGCCGCGGGACAGCGGGTCCACGTCTATACCTCCCCCCACCTAGTGCGCTTCCACGAACGCATCCGCCTCGCCGGCCGATTGGTGGAGGAAGACGCCCTCACCGTGGCGCTGGAGGAGGTCGAGGCGGTGAACGCCGGCGCCCCCATCACCGTCTTCGAGGTGACGACCGCGGTCGCCTTGCTGCTCTTCGCGCGGACGCCGGCGGACCTGCTGGTGCTGGAGGTCGGGCTCGGCGGACGGTTCGACGCGACGAACGTCGTGGACCATCCCGCCGCCTGCGCCATCGCCTCGATCTCCATGGACCACATGGATTTCCTTGGCGACACGATCGAGAAGATCGCGGGTGAGAAGGCGGGCATCCTCAAGCCCGGCGTCCCCGCCGTGACGGGCGCCCAGCGCGCCGAGGTCCTGCCCGTCCTGGACGCGGAGGCCGCGCGGGTCGGCACGCGCGTTCAGGCCCGCGGCCGCGCCTGGAGCATCGAGGAGACGGACACCGGCCTTCGCTTCCGCGACGCGCACGGGGCGCTCGACCTGCCGCCACCCGCGTTGCCCGGGCCGCACCAGGCGGACAATGCGGGCATCGCCGTCGCGGCGCTGCGTGCCTGGAACCCGTCCTGGCTGACGGAGGACGCGCTGCGCCGCGGCGTCGCGCTCGCCACCTGGCCGGCGCGGATGCAGCGGCTGCACGGATCGCTCGCGGCGTCCCTGCCGCCGGGCTGGGAGCTCTGGCTCGACGGCGGGCATAACGCCGGCGCGGGCGAGGCGATCGCGGCGCAGCTGCGGCGCTGGCAGGCGGGCGGCGTCCCGACCCACCTCGTCGTCGGCATGAAGCGCAGCAAGGCGGTCGGGGACTTCCTTGCGCCGGTCCTGCCGCTCGCCGCCTCGGCCTGGGCGGTGGCCGAGCCGGACCAGCACCTCGCCGTCACGCCGGAGGACATCGTCGCGGCCTCCGGCGGCGTCGCGCGGATCGGGCCCCGTGTCGCGGATGCGCTGCGCGGGATCACCGCCGGCGGCGGGACGCCCGGGCGGATCCTGATCTGCGGCAGCCTCTACCTTGCGGGCGAGGTGCTGAAGGCGGACGGGAGCCTGCCGCGCTAGCGACCCGCCCGACGCCCGGGCGGGGAATGCGACGCCCGCCTGCCATTGCCCTCTGCGTCGCACCGCGCCAAGTCGGGTCCCGGACCGACGGAGAGGTGCGGGTGTCCCTGAGCGACCTGGAGGCGCGGCTTCGGCACGACCTCGCCTGCCTCGAACTCCCCGGCAAGCCCTGGGTGCCGGAGCGGGCGGGCCCGGACGGCAGGCCCGTCACGGATGTCGCGGTCATCGGCGCGGGGATGTGCGGCCTGACGGCCGCGGCGGCGCTGCGTTTCCTGGGAATCGAGCGGTTGCGCGTGCTGGACCGGGCCCCCGCGGGGCAGGAGGGTCCCTGGATCACCTTCGCCCGCATGGAGACGCTTCGCTCGCCGAAGGCCCTCGCCGGCCCCGCGCTGGGTCTGCCCGCCCTGACCTTCCGCCAGTGGTTCGAGGCGCAGCATGGCGCCGAGGCCTGGGAGGCGCTCGGGAAGATCCCGCGCCCCATGTGGATGGACTACCTCGTCTGGTACCGGCGCGTGCTGGACCTGCCCGTCGAGAACGGCGTCACCGTCACCCTCGTCCGTCCGCGCGGGGACGGGCTGATCACGCTGGAACTTGCGGAAGGACCGCCGGTGCATTGCCGCCGCCTCGTCCTCGCGGGTGGGCGGGACGGGCTGGGCGGGCCCTTCGTGCCGGAGGTGATCCGCGCCCTGCCGCGCCGGCTCTGGTCGCATTCGGCAGACGATGTGGACTTCGCGGCGCTGCGTGGGAAGCGTGTCGGCGTGATCGGGGCCGGGGCGTCGGCGATGGACAACGCGGCCACGGCGTTGGAGGCGGGCTGCGCGACGCTCGACCTCTTCGTCCGCCGCGCGGCGCTGCCGCGGGTCAACAAGTTCACGGGCATCGGCAGCGCGGGGACGGTGCACGGCTTCGCCGGCCTGCCCGACGAGTGGAAGTGGCGCTTCCTGCACACGGTCAACGCGGCCCAGACGCCCCCGCCGCGCGACAGCACGATGCGCGTGTCCCGTCACCCGAACGCGCGGCTGCACCTGTCCTCGCCCATCCGTTCCCTGCGCGACGCCGACGGCGCGTTGGTACTGGAAACGCCGCGGGGCCGGCACGTCCTCGATTACCTCATCGTGGCGACGGGCTTCGTGACCGACCTGGCGCGGCGGTCCGAATACGCGCTCGTCGCGCCGCATGTCCGGGCGTGGGGGGACCGCTTCCCGCTGCCGCCGGACATGCCGAGCGAGGAGCTCGCGACCTCCCCCGACCTCGCACCCGACTTCTCGTTCCAGGAGAAGGTGCCAGGGGAGGCTCCGTGGCTGTCGCGCATCCACTGCTTCAACCATCCCGCGACGCTGTCCCACGGGAAACTGTCCGGCGATATCCCCGCGGTCTCGCAGGGCGCGGAGCGCCTGGCGCGTGGCATCGCGCGGTCGCTGTTCGTCGAGGATCGCGCGATCCACTACGACCGCCTCGTTGCCTTCGACACGCCTGAGCTGCTGGGCGACGAATGGCCGCAGGCGGCGGAGGACGCCGCGGCGTGAAAGGATCGTCCCACCCCGTCGCATCCGAGGCCGCATGAACGAGCCGGAAGACCTGATCGACGACCTCCTCGGCATGGCGCCGGGATCGCCGCTGGACGCGCTGCGGCGTCAGCGTCCGGAAGCGCGGCGACACGCGCAGGGCGCCTACCGGGAACTGCTGATGCCGGACGATCCGGGCAACGTGTCGCACGCCGAGCGCGCCGCGCTGGCGCTGCGCGTCGCACTGCGGGAGGGCGACGCCGACCTCGCCGCGCGCTATCGGGCGTTGCTGACCAACGCGGATGCGGAGGAGACCCTCATGCTGGCGGAGGATCTTTCGGGCGACCCGATGGAAGGCCGCCTTCCCGTGCTGCTGCGCTACGCCGACGTCGTCGCGGCCCGGCCGGAGGCGACGACGCAGGCCGACCTCGACACCCTGCGCGGGATGGGGCTGACGCCGCGCGACGTCGTCGCGATCACGCAGCTGATCGCCTTCGTGCCCTACCAGGTGCGCCTGCTCGCCGGGCTGCGCGCGCTGATGCAGGAAGCCGCCGCATGAACCGCTTCACCATGGAAGAGGTGGGCTGGACGCCCCGCGTCCCGCCGGTCGAGGCCGAGACGGCGACGCCCGCGCAACTGGCGGCGCTGGAGGCCTGCCCGCCGGCGCAGCGGCGCTCCACCTACTTCCTCACCCTCGCGAATGACCCGGCCTCGCTCGGGGAGCGCGGGGCGCTCTTCAACGCGGTGATGTACGCCCCCCGCGGCCTGCCGCGGGCGGAACGCGAACTGGCCACCGCCGTCACGTCCATGGCGAATGGCTGCGTCTACTGCACCTCCGTCCACGCCCGTCGCTTCGCCGAACTCACGAGGGACGCTCCGGCCATGCAGCGCATCCTGGATGAGGGCTGGCTGTCCGACCCGGACCCGCGCCGCCGCGCCGTCGCGGCCTATGCCGACAAGCTGACGCGGACGCCGGCTGCGGTGACGGCGGCGGACGTCGCGGCCCTGCGCCGCGCGGGGCTGGACGACCTTCAGATCCTGGACCTCAACCACTCCGTCGCGATGTTCGCGAACGCGAATCGGCTGATGCAGTCGCTCGGAGACTCGACCCCGCCGGGGTGATCGCCCCGGGGCGGGCTGCGCCCTCCCCGAACCCCTTCCACCGGGGGCGGACGCGCCCCTCGACCGCGTTCTGCCTGGGCCGATCCGGCCAGCGGGGTCGCTTCCAAGGCGGCGCGAGGAGACGCGCGAGCCAGGATTCCGGTTGGCACCCCATGGATGCGCGGACGCGAGGGTCCGGGAGGGCCGGGGAGGCTTGGCCTTTTCTGGTCACCCGCGCGGGACGAAGGGCATCAGGCCGGGACCAGCGCCGGCCGACATCAGTCCTCCCCGCCAAGCGCCTCGGCCAGGCGCCAGTCGGCCAGCAGGACGCGGCGGTGGCGGGGGATGCGGCCGCCGGCGCGGGAGGCCTCGCGGATGCGATCGAGGCGGAAGTGCCGGAAATCCTCCCGCGTCTCGCACCAGGCGACGAGGACCTCCGCGGCCTCGAAGAAGCCGACCGCGACGGGCCAGACGACGCGGTCGGTCTCGCGGCCCTTCTTGTCGGCGTAGTGCAGGCGGAGACGGGCCTCCTCCCGCAGCGCCGCGCGGATCAGGGGCAGGTGGGGGGAGGCGGTGGCGACAGGGCCGGCCAGCAGCCCGCTCTCGGCCGCCGCGTCGGCGCGGCCGGGCGGCAGGGCGGCGGCGATGCGGGCCAGCGCCCGGGCGGCGGCCTCGGCCAGTTCCGGGTCGGCGCGGCGCTGGACGAAGCGCAGGCCGAGCATCACCGCATCCGCCTCGTCGTCGCCGAGCATGAGCGGCGGCAGGAAGGTTCCGGGGCGGAGGACATAGCCCAGCCCCGGCTCGCCCTCGATCGTGGCGCCCCCGGCGTTGAGGGTCGCGATGTCGCGGTAGAGGGTGCGGAGGGAAACGCCGAGCTCCTCGGCCAGGATCGCGCCCGCCACGGGCCGGCGCCTGCGGCGCAGGGCGTCGAGCAGGGCGAGGAGGCGGCCTGACCGGGTCTGGGCGGAGGTCACGCTGCCGATGCTGGCGCGGGGCGGCCGTGACGGGAACCCGCCCCTGGCCTATCTGTCCCCGCGATGCCCCAGGACACCACCGATTTCGGCTTCACCCCCGTCCCGCGCGAACAGAAGGCGCGGATGGTGCGGGATGTCTTCGATTCCGTCGCGCCGAAATACGACGTGATGAATGACCTCATGTCGCTCGGCCTGCACCGGGTCTGGAAGCGGATCTTCATCAACGCGATCGGAGCGGGGCCTCGGGACACGCTGCTGGACCTCGCCGCGGGGACCGGCGACATCGGCTTTCTCGCGCGCGAACGTGGGGCGGGGCGCGTCATCCTCGCCGACATCAACCATTCCATGCTGAACGTCGGCCAGGGGCGGGCGCTGGACCGCGGCCTCGTCGCGGGCCTCGACTTCGTCTGCTGCGACGCGGAGCGGCTGCCCTTCCCCGACCGCTGCGTGGACCGGATCTCCATGGCCTTCGGCCTGCGCAACTGCACGGACAAGGACGCCGTGCTGCGGGAAATGCGCCGCGTGCTGCGCCCCGGCGGGAAGGCGCTGGTCCTGGAGTTCTCCCGGCTCCAGGTCGCGGCGCTCGACCCAATCTACGACGCCTGGTCGTTCAAGGCGTTGCCGGCGATCGGGGCGCGGGTCGCGAAGGACTCCGAATCGTACCGCTACCTTGCCGAGAGCATCCGCATGATGCCGGATCAGGACCGCCTGGCCGGGATGTTCGGCGACGCCGGGCTGGAACGGGTGAGCCACCGCAACCTGTCCGGCGGCATCGTCGCGATCCATCAGGGCTGGCGGCTGTAGGCGCGCGGCCATGCCCACGGCGGCGAACGAGCGGTGGTACGCGAATTCCTGGCTCTGGATGGAAGCCGAGGGCTACCAGTACGACCGGGGCACCGGCGACTGGCAGGTCGTCGCGGACCCCAACCCCGACCCCGCGCGCCGCAACCCGCGCGGCGTCCTGGCCCGCACCGGCGGGCTGATCGCGCGCCGCCGGGTGAACCTGGCGCAGGACAACGTGATGTTCCGCTTCGCGGCCCGGCGTTACCTCGGCGCTTCCGGCCCGCCGTTGCTGCCGCTCCTGAACTCGCCGTGGTGGATGGAGGAGGACCGGATGGTCCTGCTTCTCAGCCGCGCGCGGGGTGCGGGGGTGGGGCTGGTCGAGATGGCGCGGCGACAGCTCGCGCTCCCCACCGCCTGGACGGATGCGGACATCATCGTTCGGGTGAATCTCCGGCCGGGAACCCTCCTCGCCGCCCTGGCGGGACCGGGCCTGACGGCGGAGGGTGGGGGCGAGCGGCGGATCATCGCCCAGGAGGCGCCGCACCTTCTCATCGACCAGCTCTACATCCCCGGCCTGGGACGGCATCCGGCGCTGGCCCGCGGGACGGGCGAGGCGAATGCGGCGGCCTGGTTCGACGCGGCCTCGGCGACCGCCTTCGATCCGAACCACCGCGGCCTGAACCCATGAGGCGGCCACCCGTTATGCGGGCGGGCCGAAGGGGAAGGCAGCGATGGTCGATACGACGCTCATCCGGGAACGCATGCCCGTGGTGGATTGCGAGGGGCGCCGCGTGGGCACGGTGGACCACCTCGATGCGGGCCGGATCAAGCTGACGCGCGCCGGATCTTCGGACGGCCACCACCACTACCTGCCGTTGTCCGAGGTCTCCTCCGTGGACGAGGCGAAGGTCACGTCGCAGCTGACGTTCGAGGAACTGGAAGACCTGTTCCGGAGCGAGGGCGAACGGAGCCACGCCGAGGGCTGACCGGCCGGTCCCTCCTACAGGCTGGCCGATCACGATCCGGGTGGGCGCCACGTGCGGCGAGCAGCGTCCGGCATCCTGGGCCATGTTCCGCCGTTGGGCGGCGGTCACGACGGAGCGCACCTCATGGCCATCTCGACCCGGCTGCACGGATTAATCGACTACGCGGCGGCAGTGTCGCTCGGGGGCCTCGCACTGAGCGGCGCGCTCCGCGGCCGGCCGGGGCGGGTCGCGGCGATGGCCACCGCCGTGCCGGTGGCGGCCTTCCTCTCGACCGACTTCGAGGGCGGCGTCGTCCCGACCTTCAGCGTGCGGGAACACCTGACCTTCGACGTCGTCGCGGGGCTCCTGCTCGCGGGCACCGCGCTCGCGATGCGGAGGGAGCCACCCGCGGCGCGCGCTGTCCTCGCGGGCTACGGCATTGCGCAGTTCCTCCTGGGCCTCTCGACCGATCCGGATGCGGGGAGCGGGCCGGGGGACGGTGCCGGGCCCCTCGAGCGGTTGTTCGGCGGCGAAGACGGGCTGCGCCCCATCGCGGAACGGGTGCGGCGGCTCGTGGAGGCCTGACGCTGGCCGGCTTCGGTTCCGATCCCTGTCGGTGGTGCTGCAGGTGAGGCCGGAGGCAGGCGCAGCCTTCCTCCCGGGTCGACCGGCGCAACACGGCCCGCCGCCGACTGTCCGCACCGCGCGGGGGCCGCTACCCTGGCCTCATGCTCGCCCGCCGCCGCGTCCTCCTCATCGTTTCCGGCTCCGTTGCGGCCTACAAGGCGCTGGAACTCGCCCGGCTGCTCGGCAAGGCCGGCGCGGAAGTGACGGGGCTGCTGACGGGCGGCGGCGCGCGCTTCGTCACGCCCCATGCGCTGCAGGCCATCACGGGGCGGCCGCTGGCAGCCGACCTGTGGTCGCTTGTGGAGGAGGGCGAGGGGCGCGGCCATATCCGCCTGGCCCGCACGCACGACATCGTCGTGGTCGCGCCGGCCTCGGCCGACCGGATCGCGCGCATGGCGGCGGGCTTCGCGGATGATCTCGCGGGCGCAGTCCTGCTGGCCTGGGACGGGCCGCTGCTGGTGGCACCCGCGATGAACCCGACGATGTGGGGGCATCCCGCGACCAACGCGAACGTCGCGACGCTCCTGGCGCGCGGCGTGACCTTCGTGGGGCCAGAGGAAGGGCCGATGGCGGAAGCCGAGAGCGGCGTCGGCCGCCTGTCCGAGCCGCCGGCGATCCTCGCGGCGATCGAGCGGGTGCTGACCGATCCGACCCACGGCGCACCGGACGCGGAGCTCGAGGCGGCGCTGGACGCGGCCATAGCCGGCATCAGCGGGGAGGACGCGGCGCCGCGCGGCGGGGCGGACCGCGTGACAACGCGCGCGTCGTCCTTCTCCGCCTCCTCGCATCCGGAGGCGCCGCATCACCTGTCCGGTGCGGAGGTCCATGCGTCGTCGTTCAGCGCGTCCTGGTCCTCGGCGGCCGCTGTCGCCTCGCACGCCGTCGCGGGCACGGCGTCCGGGGCACTGCCGCTCGCCGGGCGGCACGTCATCGTCACCTCGGGACCGACGCATGAGCCGCTGGACCCGGTGCGCTACATCGCCAACCGGTCCTCCGGGAAGCAGGGGCACGCCATTGCCGGGGCGCTTGCGGCGCTCGGGGCGCGGGTGACGCTGGTGGCCGGCCCGGTGAACGTGCCCGATCCCCAAGGCGTGGAGGTCCGTCACGTGGAGACGGCGCGGGAGATGCTGGCGGCGGTGGAAGCCGCGCTGCCCGCCGATGCCGCCGTGATGGCCGCCGCCGTCGCGGACTGGCGCCCGGCCGAGGTCGCGACGCAGAAGGTGAAGAAGGGCGAAGGCGCGGCCGCCCCGCCGCTGGCCCTCGTGCCGAACCCCGACATCCTCGCCACCCTGTCGCGCCACGCGCGGCGGCCGCGTCTGGTGGTGGGCTTCGCGGCGGAGACCGAGCGCGTCGTCGAACACGCATGCGCAAAACTGGCGCGAAAGGGCTGCGACTGGATCGTCGCGAACGACGTGTCGGGCGACGTGATGGGGGGCGACGCGAACGCGGTGCACCTTGTCTCGGCCGGGGGCGTGGAGGACTGGCCGCGGCTGCCGAAGGGGGAAGTGGCGGCGCGGCTGGCCGACCGCGTGGCGGAGGCGCTGCGGTGACGCGGGATGCCACGATCCGCGTGACCCGCCTGCCGCATGCCGAAGGCTTGCCGCTGCCATCCTATGCGACCGCCGGCGCCGCCGGCGTCGACCTGCTGGCTGCCGTGACGGAACCGCTGGTCATCCCGCCAGGCGGACGCGCGCTGGTGTCCTGCGGCATCAAGGTCGCGCTGCCGCCTGGCCACGAATGGCAGGTGCGCCCGCGCTCCGGCCTCGCGCTGCGGCATGGCATCGTCCTGCCGAACTCCCCCGGTACGGTAGACGAGGACTATCGGGGGGAAATCCAGGTCATCCTGATGAACGCGGGGACCGAGCCCTTCACGGTGGAGCGGGGCATGCGCATCGCGCAGGCCGTCCTGGCGCCGGTGACGCGGGCGGCTTTCCAGGAAGTCGACGAGCTGGACGACACCAGCCGCGGTGAGCGTGGCTTCGGGAGTACGGGCCTGCGTTGACGCCGTGCCGCCCGAGCCCCCTTGTGTTGTCACGATTTCGTGATAAGTCTGTCCTCAATTACCGAAGAACGTCTCGAATTGAGGAAATTACGCTTGCTTCTCCGTGCCCTCGGCCTCCTCGGCCTGCTTCTCTCGACCGCTTGCGCCACCATCACGCAGAGCCCAAGCCAGAATGTCACGGTGGTCACCGAGCCGCCTGGGGCGACCTGCACCCTGACCCGGAACGGCGTCGGACCCATGGGGACAGTGAACCCGACGCCTGGCACCCTGCGGGTCGGACGCTCGGTCCGCGCGCTGGACATCGCGTGCACGCGTGAGGGCTACCAGCCCGCCCAGCAGACGGTGGAGTCGAGAACGAGTCCCGTGTTCCTCGCCAACGTCCTCGTCGGCGGCGTGGTGGGACTGATCGTGGACGCGAGTACCAGCGCCTCCACCTACTATCCGGACAGCGTAACGCTGACCCTGTCGCCGATAGCGCCACCGGCCGCGGCGCCAGCGCCGCCGGCGATCTCGATGGAGCCGATCCCTGACGCGCCAGTAAGGCGCCGCGCCGGCGGGCGGCCGATGAGCTGACGCGGCAGTTGCCGCGCGGGGGGCGGTGACCGACATGCAGTGCATGGACGGTCCCGCCCCCTCTCCCTCGACTTCTCCGAGGACGAACTTCACCGCTACTCCCGCCACATCCTCCTCGGCGAAGTAGGAGCAGTGGGGCAGGCGCGGCTGCGCGCAGCGCGGGTGCTGGTGGTCGGCGCGGGCGGGCTGGGCTCGCCGCTCGCGCTCTACCTCGCCGCGGCCGGCGTCGGCACGATCGGGATCGCGGACCACGACACGCTGGAACTGTCGAACCTCCAGCGCCAGGTCGCGCACGTCACCGCGCGGGTCGGCCAGCGCAAGGCGGACAGCGCGGCGGAGGCGCTCCGCGCCCTCAACCCCCTCACGACCGTCGAGGTCCACGCGCGCCGGCTGGACGAGGCTGCGGCGGACGACCTGATCCCGCGCTACGACATCGTCTGCGACGGCACCGACAACTTCCCGACGCGCTTCCTGCTGGGTGATGCCTGCCACCGTCTCGGGCGCACGCTCGTCTCCGCGGCCGTGCTGCGGTTCGAGGGGCAGTTGTCCACCTTCAAGTCGCATCTCGGCCCACCCCATCCTTGCCACCGCTGCCTGCATCCCGAACCGCCGCCACCGGGCCTGGTGCCGTCCTGCTCAGAGGCGGGGGTGCTCGGCGCCGTCACGGGCGTGATGGGCACGCTCCAGGCCACGGAGGTGCTGAAGGAAATCCTCGGCATCGGCGAGGGCATGTCGGGCCGCCTGCTGCTCTGGGACGCGCTGGACGCACGCTTCCGCACGATCCGCCTGCGCCGCGACCCGGCCTGCCGCCTCTGCGGCAGCGCCGCGCCGGACTGACTGCGGACGGCTTCGGTTCCGATCCCTGTTTGGGGGGCGCCAGTTGTCTCTGGAGGAAGGCAGAGCCTTCCTCCAGCGTAACCTGCAACACCACCGACAGGGATCGGAACGGAAGCCGGCCAGCGTCAGTCCGCGCGGATGGCGAAGCGGCGCACGACCTCAGCGTAGCGGGCCGCGTCCTCGCGGATCGCCTTGGCCAGCGGGGCCGGGCCTTCCTCCTGCGGCTCGACGCCGAGGGGGAGAAGGCGTTCCAGGATCTCCGGCCGGCGCAGACCGGCGCGGTTGGCGGCGTTCAGGCGCTCGGCGATGGCGGGGTCCAGGCCCGGGGGCGCGACCAGGCCGTGCCAGCCGACGGCCGTGTAGGGTGCGAGGCCGATCTCGGTCAGCGTGGGCACGTCCGGCAGGGCCGCCGCGCGGGTCGCAGGCGACACGAACAGGCCGCGCAGGCGTCCGTCGCGGACGTGGCCGGTGACGGCGCCGATGTTGATCATCACGGCCGAGAGCGACCCGGCCAGGAGGTCGTTCACCGCCAGCGCGCCGCCGCGGTAGGGCACGTGGGTCCAGTCGCCCTCCGTCGCGCGGCCGACCTGCGCGACGAGGAGGTGGGCGAGGGAGCCGTTGCCCGGGGTGCCGACCGGGGTCGGCCGGGTACGGGCGCGGTCCGCCCAGGCGGCGAAGTCGGGCGCGGGGTCGTCGGCGCGGACGACGAGGATCTGCGGCACGGACACCGTGCGGTGCACCGGCGCGAAGCCCAGCGGGTCGAAGGCGAGGCGTGTGGAGAGGGCCCCGGTGATGGAGAGGGTGTCCGAGCCGGCCAGCAGGATATGCCCGTCCGCCGGCGCGCGGGCGGCCGCCGAGTAGCCGATGTTCGACCCGCCACCCGGCATGTTCTCGACCTGCACGGGGGCGCCGAGCACGTCGGACAGCGCACGGGCGGAGAGGCGCGCGACGACGTCCTGGGACCCGCCGGGCGCGACGGGAACGATGAGGCGGATCGGGCGCTCGGCCTGGAGGGCGCGGGCGACGCCCGGCGCGACGAAGGGGGCGGCGAGGGTTGCGGCGCCGAGGAGGAGCGGGCGGCGGGGGGTGGACATGGCGGAGCTCCGGGGCCGGTACTGATCGGCCGTCGCCCGCCTATTTCGCGTCCAGGCGCGAAAAGTCCAGGGCTTTACCACGATCAACGATCGGGATGCGTGTATATCTGCCGCGCGTCAGGCGGCGAGCGCTTCCCCCGCCGTCAGCCGCCCGTCGTAGAGCGCGCGGCCGATGATCACGCCGGCGATGATGCCGGTGGCGCGCAGGGCTCGGACGTCGGCCGCGCCGGCGACGCCGCCGCTGGCGATGACGGGCGTGGTGAGGCGCCGGGCCAGGGCCTCGGTCGCCGCGGCGTTGACGCCGCCGAGCATCCCGTCCCGCTCGATATCCGTGTGGATGATGGCGGCGGCGCCGGCATCCTCGAACCGCAGGGCGAGGTCCGTCGCGGCCATCGTCCCGACCTCCGCCCAGCCTTCGGTCGCGACGAGGCCGTCGCGGGCGTCGATGCCGATCGCGACGCGGCCCGGGAAGTCGCGGCAGGCGGCGCGCGCGAAGTCCGGGTCCTTCGCGGCGGCGGAGCCGAGGATCACGCGGCTGATGCCGGCTGAGAGCCAGGCCTCGATCGTCGCGACGTCGCGGATGCCGCCGCCCAACTGCACCGGGCGCGTCGTGGCGGAAAGGATGGCGCGCACGGCCTCCGCGTTCGCGGGGCGGCCGGCGAAGGCGCCGTCCAGGTCCACGACGTGCAGCCAGGGGAAGCCCGACGCGTCGAAGGCGCGGGCCTGCTCGGCCGGGTCGCCGTAGACCGTCGCCTGCGCCATGTCGCCGCGCTTCAGGCGCACGACCTGCCCGCCCTTCAGGTCGATGGCGGGGTAGGGGATGAAGTCCGTCACGGCCTGTCCGTCAGAGTCGGTCGGTGGGGCGGCCGCGGTGCGGCTCCAGCATCTTGTAGTAGTGGTGCCCCGCGACGGTGGCGCCGTTGACGCGGGCATAGGCGGGGTGCGTGCCCCAGCGAACGTAGCCCAGGTTCTCGAAGAGGAAGATCGCGCGCGCCTGGGTTTCCCGCACGTCGAGGTTCAGCACGCGGTGGCCGAGCGCGGCCGCGCGCTCCTCCACCCGTTCGACGAGGAGCCGCGCCAGGCCGTGCCCGCGGGCGTAGGGGGCGACGTAGGCGTGGGTGAGTTGCGCGGCCCAGGCCTGCGCCTCGTTGTTGCGGGCGGGGCGGACGAGCTGCGCGGAGCCGACGATGTGATCGTCGAGGCGTGCGACGAAGAGTTCGCGCTCCGGCACCAGCAGCACGCCGCGGAAGTGGCGGGACAGGGCGTCGCGGCCCTGGGGCGCGAGCCAGCCGAAGCCGCCGCCCTCCATGATCGCGTGGTCCGTCGCCTCGCAGAGGTCGGCCAAGTCCTCATCGGACAGCGCGGTCGCGCGCTCGACCGACGACGTGTGGATGACGTCGGTCATTGCCTCGCCCCGGGAGACCACCGAAGGAAGTTCCGCAGGATGCGCAGGCCGACATCGCCCGACTTCTCCACGTGGAACTGCGTGCCCGCCATGTTGTCCCGCCCGACGATCGCGACGACCGGGCCGCCGTAGGAAGCGGTCGCCAGCAACTCCTCCCGACGCCCGCCGCGCAGCGCGTAGGAATGGACGAAATAGGCGTGCGCGTCGGGCGCGACGCCGGCCAGCAGCGGGTGTGCGGAAGCGGGTTCCAGGCGGTTCCAGCCCATCTGCGGCAGCGGCAGCGGCGCGCCATCATCCCCGCGCGGGTCCATCGGCGCGATCTCGCCCTCGATCCAGCCGAGGCCGGGGGTCACGCCGTGCTCCAGCCCGCGCTGGGCCATGAGCTGCATGCCCACGCAGATGCCGAGGAAGGGTTTTCCGCGCGCGACCTCCTCGTTCAGCGCCTGCGTCATGCCGGGCAACGCGGCGAGGCCCCGCGCGCAGGCGGCGAAGGCACCCTGTCCCGGAAGGACGATGCGGTCGGCGTCGCGGACCGCCTCCGCGTCCTCCGTGACCGTGAGGTCGAGGGCGATCCCCTCCTCCGCCGCCGCGCGCTCGAAGGCGCGCCGGACGGAGGCGAGGTTGCCGGAGCCTGGGTCCACGACGGCGATGCGCATCAGGCGATCCACCCGTGCGTGGTCGCATCCCTGCGCAGGCGTGTCGTCATGCGACCGCCCCGGGCGCCAGGTCCGGCTTCAGGGTGACGGCGCGCAGCAGCGCGTCCTCGTGGTCGCGGCCCGCGACCACGCCGTGCAGGGCGTAGCCGCGGCGCCGCAGCATCCACCGTTCCAGGTCGCGCGCATGCAGGCCGAGAAGGATCTGGGCGGCGAGCGAGGTCCAGGGCATCAGGTCCAGGGTGACGGACGGATCGGCGGAGGCCAGTCCGGCCGTGACCAGCGCCCCAAGCGCAGCGCCGGCGACGGGCACGAACAGCGCCAGCAGCGCGCCGAGCCAGAGCCCGCGCGCGAGGAACCAGAACGGCCCGAAGAGGAAGGCCCAGAAGGACGACCCTTCCCGCACCAGCCGGGTCCGCGGCCGGTCCCCGGCCTTCGCGTGCAGCGTGTAGAGGCGCATCAGGCCTCCAGCATGCCCTTGGTCGAGGGGACCGCGTGCGGGGCGCGAGGGTCGGTCTCGGCCGCCGCACGCAGGGCGCGGGCAACGGCCTTGAAGCAGGCCTCCGCCACGTGGTGCGCGTTCGTGCCGGCGCGCTGGACCACGTGCAGCGTCAGCAGCGCGTTCATCGCGAGCGCGCGGAAGAACTCCTCGAAGAGTTCCGTGTCCATCTCGCCGACCTTGTCGCGGCCGAAGGTCACGGACCAGGCCAGGAATGGGCGGCCGGAGATGTCGAGCGCGGCCTCGGCCAGCGCCTCGTCCATCGGGACGACCGCGTGGCCGTAGCGCCGGATGCCCCGCTTGTCGGACAGGGCCTGCCGGATCGCCTGGCCCAGGACGATGCCCACGTCTTCCGTCGTGTGGTGGAAATCCACGTGCAGGTCGCCCTCCGCCCGCACGGTCAGGTCGGCCATGGAGTGCTTCGCGAAGGCGGTGAGCATGTGGTCGAGGAAGCCGATCCCCGTCGCGACCACCGCCCGCCCCGTCCCGTCGAGGTCGAGGGTGAGGTGGATGCGCGTCTCCGCGGTCTCGCGGGCGATGGTCGCGCGGCGGGCGGGCGGTGGCGGGGCGTCCATGGCCGGGGTTTAGACCCGGCCGCCCCCCGCGGATAGCCGGACCGCCCGGGCGTGACCCCGGGCGGGCGGTTCAGGCGACGAGCAGGAAGTCGCTCGCGGCCAGGGCCGTGCCGGGGTCGAGGTTGCAGATCAGGAAGGCGGCCTTGTCCCGGTTGCCGTCCACGTCCCAGAGCAGGGCGCCGGTGCCCTGATCGTAGAGGAACTGGCCCTGGATGCCGGTCGCGGCCGTCCCCGGGACGAAGCGGTTGGTCGCGGCGAGGTCCATCCCCTCGGTCAGCCCGCCCCGGAAGCCAGAGGCGTCGATCCACAGCTTGTCCTCGCCACTGACGAAGCCCTGGATGATGTCCTTGCCCTCCGCCGCGAGGTCCCAGCGGAAGAGGTCCGCGCCCGCGCCGCCGGCCATGATGTCCCGGCCGACGCCGCCGACGAGCAGGTCGTCCCCGTCGTTGCCGTAGAGCCTGTCGTTTCCGCCCGAGCCGATCAGCACGTCGCCGCCCTTGCCGCCGCGCAGCAGGTCGTTGCCCGCGCCGCCGTCGAACACCGCCGCGAAGGTCATCCCCGTCCCGGTCATCACGTCGTTCTTCACCCCGCCCGTCACGGACAGGCCCTCCACCCCCTGCACCGTCGCCGCGACCGTCGCGCCGAGCGCAACACTCCAGGGGCCGACCGCCTTGAAGGCGAAGGACACGACTTCCAGCGCATCGGCGAAGGACAGGACGAGGCTGTCGGTCCCGGTACCGCCGTCGATCAGGTCGCCGCCGCCCGAAGCGTAGATCCAGTCGTCGCCCAGGCCGCCATTGAGCGTATCCGCGTCCGAGGCGGCGAAGGATCCCGCCGCGGGGGACGCGCCGGCAAAGGCAGGCTGCTGCGTGTGGTCGGACAGGATATCGTTGCCGACGCCGCCGCTGAGGAAGTCGGCGCCCGCGCCGCCGGTCAGCCTGTCGTCGTCGTCGCCGCCGTCGAGCACGTCCGCGCCGCCGCCGGCGATGAGCGTGTCGTTCCCGGCACCGCCGGCGAGCGTGTCGTCCGCGTTGTCCTCCACGCCCTGCGGCAACAGCAGGCCCTGGGTGTCCACGATCGCGTCGGCGCCGTCGCCGCCGAAGGCCTGGTCCGCGCCGCTGCCGCCTTCCAGGCTGTCATTGCCCTCGCCGCCATCCAGCGTGTCGGCGCCGCCATAGGCGGAGATGTAGTCGGCGCCCCCGCGGCCGAGGATGCGGTTGTCGCCCTCGCTGCCGCCGAGGCTGTCGTTGCCGGCGCCGGCCAGCAGGCCTTCGGGCCGGTCTAACCATGTATCGGCCGTCGCGTGACCACCGGTGACGACGCTTGCCCGGATATCCACCAGGACGCCGACCGTGTCGGTGCGGTAGTCCGCGTAGTCGTAGCCGCCTCCGAAGAACAGGCGGTCCGCCCCGGCGCCGCCTTCCAGCACGTTGTCGCCACCGCCGCCGGAGAGGGTGTCGTTCCCGTCCCCGCCGTAGAAGGACAGGTCGTCGTTGTTGGCGATGAACTGGTCGCCGCCCACGCCGCCGCGCGCGATCTCCATGTTGAGCACCTGGAAGATGCCCTGCCCGTCCACCGAGAAGCTGTTCGTCGACCAGTTGAACACCCCGGCCGTGCCGCCGACCGCCAGCGTGTCGAAGCCTGAGAAGCCGCCATCCACCGAGAGCTCCGTGCCCACGACGATGATCGTGTCGTCCCCTGCCTCCCCGCGCAGCACGTCGCCGCCGCCGCGGCCCGCGAGCGTGTCGTTGCCGCCGCCGCCGTAGAAGTAGTTCGCCTCGTTTGCACGGCCGTAGAAGGCGTCGCCGTAGGCGGACCCCTCGAAGTCCTCGATGGAGAAGACTTGTATCGGGTTCACGACCTGCCCGATGGGGCCGGGGGAGATGTCCACCGCGACCCCGGCCGTCTGGTCGGCGAAGGAGACGCGGTCGAAGCCGTTCCCGCCTTCGTATACGTCGGCGCCAAGGCCGCCGTAGAGCGTATCGTCGCCCTCCCCGCCGCGGAGGGTATCGTTCCCGAGGTTGCCGTAGAGCCGGTCGGCGCCGCCCGCGCCCTCCAGCAGGTCGTTCCCCTCGCTGCCGACGAGGTCGTTGGCGAAAGCGTCACCGGTCATCGTGTCGTTGCCGGTGCCGCCGACGAAGCGCTCGACCGAGGCGTAGGTGTCGCCGGCCGCCTCGCCGCCATGGAGGCCCGTCGTGAGGTTCAACAGGACGGCGGCTTCGTTGAAGACCGCGGTGTCGTAGCCTTCCCCGCCGTTGATGATATCGGCGCCGGCACCGCCCACCAGCGTGTCGTCGCCGACATCGCCGCGGAGCGCGTCGTTGCCGCCCCGGCCGTTGAGGACGTCGGTTCCGAACCCGCCGCTCAGGTCCTCGACGTTTCCGCTACCGCTCATCGTGTCGTTGAAGTTCGAACCGCGATAGGCCTCGACCGAGGTGAAGCGGTCGCCCACCGCGTCGCCGGCGTTGGGAAAGAAGCCGATGAGGTCGAGGCCGATGGCAGCCCCGGCGTTAGTGTAATCCGCGAGGTCTGTTCCCGCCCCGCCGTTCAGGTTATCGGCTCCGACGCCGCCCACGAGCGTGTCCGCGCCGTCGTCGCCGTTCAGCCGGTCGTTGCCGTTGCCGCCGATGAGGAGGTCGTTGCCCAGCAGCCCGACAAGGTAGTCGCGCCCGTCGCGGCCTTCGAGCCGGTTGTCGCCCTGGTTGCCGAACATCGTATCGTCGTTCGTGCCGCCGATCGCGTTCTCGATCAGGCTTGCGGTGTTGCCGCGGAAGAGCAGGGCGTTGAAGACCTGCCCGCGGGCATAGATGTCGGGGTCGGCGCCGCGCGGGTCCAGCAGGGCGGCCTGGTAGGTACCGTCCGCGTCCACGTCCGTGAAGCCGCCGGGCGCGAGGTCCACCCGCAGCCTGGTCTGGTAGCTGCTGAAGTCATAGGTGTCGACGCCGCCGCCGTCCCAGATCGTGCGGAACAGGATGTTCGTGGGGGCGTTGCCGACCACCCCGTCGTCCGGCGTGCCCAGGCTCGTGCCATCGCGGCTTGTCCGGCCCGTCCCGTAGTCGAAGCGCCAGACCGTGTTGCCGGCGTTCGTCGAATAATCCGCCCCGTAGAGCGTCTGCAGGGCCTGGATATCCAGCATCATGTAGGACTGGGGGAGACTGCCCGCCGGCGTCTGGTAGCCGTTGTCCGGCGCGCCCACCGATTCGAGGTAGGTCATCGTCGTGAACTCGAGCGAGTCCCACTCCGTCGGCAGGATCGGGCTGTTGGCGACGCCGCCGACCGTCTCGGCGTGCGTGTGCTTCAGGCCGAGAGTGTGCCCGATCTCGTGGTAGAAGGTCTGGTAGTCGAAGGTGCCGAGGTCGGCGTTGTTGTAGTCCACGGTGTTGAACCAGGCGTCGCCGCCCCTGCCCGTCGCGGGGTACTGCCCATAGGCCGTCCACTGCGCCGGTGTCGGGTTCTGGATCGTACCGCTGGGACCGGGCGTCGTCGTCATCGCGAAGCGCAGGTCGGCCGTGAGCGGGGTGGCCCAGTTCCGGTTGATCGTGAGGTTGGTGAAGGACTCCACCTCGGCCAGCGCGACGTTGACGGCAGCGCTCTGGTACGCGTTCAGGGCGACGAAGCCGGTCGTCTCGTCCACCGTGATGTTGTACGGGTCGGCGGATCCCGCGCCGGTGGCAGGGTTGAACGGACCGTCGGGGTCGAAGGATACGGTCCGGGGATAGCCGTCGCCCCAGCCCGCGCCGGTCGTCGGGATGGAATAGGTGATCGTCTGGTTGTCCCAGGCGACTCCCTTGAGGAGGGGATCGATCAGGGCGTCCCCCGTGGGTGCGACGGTACGTGCTCCGGCCATCCTCTCCGTCCTCCTGCATCCCGGTCCCGGCTTGGGCGCGGTGGGATGAGGGGACGTTAGCCCGGGTCGTTCCAGGTGGCGCGGTGGGGACGCCGCAGGGCAGCGTTATTCTTGCCGAAGGATCGCCGAAGCTTCGCGGAATCGACCCTTCGCCGCAGCGGGGCCCGTCCCACGCGGCCAACGCGCGTCAGCGTCCGATCAGGACGTAGCGCGCGTTCAGCGTGATCTCCGCCGTATCGCCCCGGGTCCCCGGGGGAAGGGCGGCAGTGGCGCGTCGCGCACGCACGGCCTGCGCCGCGATGTCCAGCGGCCGCGACCCGGTCGGGCCGACGAGGCGCAGGTCCTGGACGCGCCCGTCCCGCGTCACGGTGAAGCGCAGGATGGCCGTCCCGTCCTCCCCGTTCATCGCGGCATCCCGCGGGTAGTACATCCGGGACTGGAGCACCCGGATCATCGCGCGGCGCCACCCCTCGCCGAGCTCGGCTCCGCGAACGGTGAAGGTCGCGTCCGTCGAGTAGCGGCCGGACGGGTTGGGCGGGTCCGTCCGGCGGTCCGTCCCCCGCGCCGCGGGCGCCGGGACGCCGCCGAGCGCGACGGGCGCGCCGGAGAGGTCGAGCACCCCGGCGAAAGGATCGGCCGGCCGCGGCGCCGGTCGGGGCTGCGGGGCGGGCGGGCGCGGGGCGGCGGCACGCGGTTCCGGCGGTGCGGGGCGGGGCGGTGGCGGGATGGAGAGGGCGGCCGTCTGCTGCCGTTCCGCCTCCCGCGGCGCTGCCTCCCGCGGCGGTGCCGGCGGCGGCTCGGCGGGGGCACGCGGCGCCTCCGCAGGGCGGGGCGGGGGCAGGGCTTCGGCCAGGCGGGGCGGCCGCGGCGGGACCGCGGGAGCAAGGGCCGACGGTGCATCGACGCGCGGGGTGGGCGTGACCGGCGGCGCGACCGGCGGCGCGGCCGCGACCCGCGGCGAGGCGGGCAGGTCGGCAGGGGCCGGCGGGCGGGCCTCGACCGGCGGGGGCGGTGGGGCGGCCGCGAGGTCGCGCGGTGGCTGCGGAGCCAGGGGCGGCGCCGGCAGGGGTGGAGGCGGATCGAAGCGCGGCGGCGCCTCCGCGATCCCGACCGGAGGCGGGCCGGGACGGGTCGGAGCCTCCGGCCGTTCGACGAGGGGCGGGGGCGGCGCGAAGGGCATGTCCACCGGTGGCAGGGCCAGCGGCGGGGCGGGCGGGGCCCCGGCCAGGGCCGGGGGCGCGGAGGGCGCGCCCGGCAAGGCCGGGAGGTCGGGTGGGGTCGGCGGCGCGTCCGGCATCGCGGAGGGGGCGGGCAGTTGGCTGGACGCGGTGCCGCCCTCGAACACGACGTCCACGCCTTCTTCCGCCGGGGCCGGCGGCAGGTCCCGGCCCGGCAGGTCCACCAGGGCGAAGAACAGCGCCGCGGCGTGCAGCAGGACGGAGGCGGTCCAGAACAGGGCCCGGCGGTTCGGGCCCGCACTGCGCGGGGGCGATGCGGCCGAAACCGCCCCGCTCGGCGCCGGGAGGACGGGCGTGGCGCGCACGACCTGCCGACGCGCGCCGAAGCGCGGCAGGGATTGGGGCCGGGCCACTCCCGCAGGGGCGGGGGCCGGCAGGCTGGGGCGCGGTGCGTCCATCGGGCAACTGCACAAGTGGACTGGAAAGACCGCTTCGTGAACCGGCATTCCGGTCACGGATCGTGTCCGCGGCCGCCGGATTGCACGGCGCGGGCCGGATAGCCACATGCGGCGATCATGGACTCCCCACAACTCGATCTTCCCCGTGACCTCCTCGGGTGGCACGGCACCACCATTCTTTGCGTGCGCCGGGACGGCCAGGTGGCCATGGCCGGGGACGGCCAGGTCTCGATGGGCCAGACCGTCGTCAAGAACAACGCGCGCAAGGTCCGCCGCATCGCCAATGGCCGCGTGCTGACGGGCTTCGCTGGCGCGACCGCCGACGCCTTCACGCTGCTGGAGCGCCTGGAGGCGAAGCTGGAACGCTACCCCGACCAGTTGGAGCGCGCGGCCGTCGAGCTCGCGAAGGACTGGCGCACGGACAAGTACCTGCGCCGCCTGGAGGCGCTGCTGGCCGTCGCCGACAAGGACCGGTCGCTGCTCATCACCGGCCAGGGTGACGTGATGGAGCCGGAGGACGGCATCATCGGCATCGGCTCCGGCGGCAACTTCGCGCTCGCCGCGGCGCGCGCGCTGATGACCGTGGACGGGCTGACGGCCGAGGAGGTCGCGCGCCGGTCCATGACCATCGCGGCGGATATCTGCGTGTACACCAACGGACGCTTCGTCCTGGAAATCCTCTGAGATGCCCCTCGATCAGGCTGCCTCGGTCACCGAGGCCGTGAACCTCTCGCCGCGCGAGATCGTCTCCGAACTGGACCGCTACATCGTCGGTCAGGCCGATGCGAAGCGCGCCGTCGCCATCGCGCTGCGCAACCGCTGGCGCCGGCAGCAACTTCCGGACGGCCTGCGGGACGAGGTCGTGCCGAAGAACATCCTGATGATCGGCCCGACGGGTTGCGGCAAGACGGAAATCGCGCGCCGCCTCGCGCGGCTGGCGAACGCGCCCTTCCTGAAGGTGGAGGCGACGAAGTTCACCGAGGTCGGCTATGTCGGCCGCGACGTCGAGAGCATCGTCCGCGACCTCGTGGATGCCGCGATCGTGCAGATGCGCGAGACCGCCCGCCGCGACGTGCAGGCCAAGGCGGAGCTGGCGGCGGAGGAGCGGATCGTCACGGCGCTCGTTGGCGAGCACGCCTCCGGCGAGACACGGATGAAGTTCCGCAAGATGCTGCGCGACGGCACGCTGGAGACGAAGGAAGTCGAGATCGAGGTCTCCGAGCCGTCGAGCCCGATCGGCGCCATGGACATTCCGGGCATGCCGCCGGGCATGGCGATCGGCAACATCCAGGAGATGATGGGCAAGATGTTCGGCGGGCGCACGAAGGCCCGCAAGATGAGCGTCGCGGAGGCCCGCATCGCCCTCCAGCGCGACGAGGCGGACAAGCTGCTGGACCAGGAGAAGCTGACGCGCGACGCCGTGCAGCACGCGGAGAACCACGGGATCGTCTTCCTCGATGAGATCGACAAGGTCTGTGCCCGCACGGGCGAGGGTGGCTTCCGCGGCGGCGACGTGTCGCGCGAAGGCGTGCAGCGCGACCTGCTGCCGCTGATCGAGGGCACGACGGTCAACACGAAGCACGGCCCGGTGAAGACGGACCACATCCTCTTCATCGCCTCCGGCGCCTTCCACATGGCCAAGCCGTCCGACCTGCTGCCGGAACTGCAGGGCCGCCTGCCGATCCGCGTGGAGCTGAAGGCGCTGTCGCGCGACGACTTCCGCCGCATCCTGACGGAGCCGGAGCACGCGCTGACGTCGCAATACGTAGCGCTGATGAACACGGAAGGCCTGTCGCTTGAGTTCACCGAGGACGCGGTGGACGCCATCGCCGGCTTGGCCGCCGACATCAACGAGCGGGTGGAGAACATCGGGGCCCGCCGCCTGGCGACGGTGCTGGAGCGGCTGCTGGAGGAGGTATCCTTCACCGCCTCCGACCGCCGGGGCGACGCGGTGCGGGTGGATGCGGCCTACGTGACGGAGCGCGTGGCGCCGCTGGCGGCCAGCGCCGACCTGTCGCGGTTCATCCTGTAGAGGGTGCCCTGTAACGGGTAGGTGGGGCGGCGGGGATCGCCCGCCGCCCCGGAAGGATTGTCCACGGGGGGATTCGAACCCTCGGCCTCGGGATTCATGCCACGACGGCTTTCGCCGCCGCCCCCTTCCGGGGCGTTCGTGGTCTGGACTGTCCCTTCGCCCTAGGCCGTGGCCCTTAGGCGCCGCCCGTCCAGTCTCTACACCTTCCCGGCTGGCGCCGGGCTTGGCTCGGGATCGGCATGGCGACCAGTGCGCCGAAGCTTTCCCCGACTTTGAGCGGATCCGCCGCCCGGTTTCCCCTGGCGGCGCCCAGTTTCACACAAGGAATCCCGCGCTCTATCCTGCTGAGCTACGTGGACCGAAGGCCCTTCGTGTAGCCCATCCCCCGGGACCTGCGGAACCCCCTTCCTGACGGCCCTGGCGATCCGGCGCCGGGGCGGCGATCCTGCGGCGATGGATGCCGATTCCCGCCTCGTGGCCCCGCTCGTAGACTGCCACCATCACGTCTACGACGTGCGCCTGCCGGCGGTGCCGGGGACGCGGGCCTCCATGGACGCGCCGCTGCCGGCCTTCCGGGCGATGGCGCAACGGGTGGGCATCACGCACCACGTCCTCGTCCAGCCCTCGACCTACGGCTTCGACAACGCGCTGCACCTGGCCGCGCGGGCGGAGCGGCCGGGGCGGTCCGTCGTCGTCGCGGTGATCCCGCCGGATACGGCGGCGGCGGAGTGCCGCGACCTCGCGGCGCGCGGCGTCGTGGGGCTGCGGGCCAACCTCGTCCACTCGCCCGGGGCGGACGTGGCAGCGCTCGGGCGGCTCTGCGCGGACCAGGGCTGGCACCTGCAGGTCTTTGCAACGGCGGATGCCATCGCCGGCCTCGCGCCGGTGCTGCGCGCCCTTCCCTGCCCGCTGGTGCTGGACCACTACGCCGGCCTGCCGGTCCGCGGCTTCGCGCAGCACGCGGCCTGGGAGGTCGTGGCGGACATGCTTGACGCCGGGCGGGCCTGGATAAAGCTGTCCAGCCCCTACGCGCTGCCCGGGTGGCATGACGGGGGCTGGGGCGACCTCGTCCCGCTGACGCAGGCGCTGGCCGAGGTGGGCGAGTCGAACCTTGTCTGGGGCACCAACTGGCCGCACCCCAATACTGATGCACCGCAGGACGAGGCGACGCTGCTGCGCGGCATCCTCGCGCCGCTCACGACGGGCCAGGCGGAGGCGGTGCGCTGGAACAACCCGGCGCGGCTGTACGGGTTCGCGGCGTGAAGGACCTCTCCGCCTTCGACCTGAACTTGCTGCGTGTCTTCGACGCAGTGGCGCGGGAGCGGCACGTCACGCGTGCGGCGGCGCGGCTGAACCTGTCGCAGCCCGCCGTGTCGAACGCGCTGAACCGGCTGCGCACGGCGCTCGGCGACGACCTGTTCCTCCGCGCGCCCGGCGGGGTGGAGCCGACGCAACTCGCGCTGACGCTGATGCAGCCGGTCACCGAGATGCTGGACCGCCTGGCCGAGACCCTCGCGGCGACCGCGCCCTTCGACCCCGCGACGAGCGACCGCGTCTTTACCATCGCCCTGTCGGAATATGCGGAAGCCGTGCTGGCGCCCGCCCTCTTCGCGCGGCTCGCGAAGGAGGCACCGGGGGTGCTCGTCGCGATCCGCCACGCAGACCGGACCAATGCCTCGGCGCTGCTGGAGAGCGGGGAAGCGCAATTGGCCGTCGCAGTCCTGCCGGAGCCGACCGCGCTCTACACGCGCCTGCGGCTGCTGCCGGAGGAGTTCCTCGCCCTCGTCCGCCCCGGCCATCCGCTGCTGGAGCGGGAGGTGACGGTGGAGTGCTTCGCCGCCTTCCCCCACCTGCTGCATTCCGCGAACGGATCGCGCGACGGCGCGCTGGACGGGCCGTTCCGGGAGGCGGGGCACCCGAGGCGCCTCGGCGGCGTGGTCGCGCACCTCTCGGCCGTACCGGGGATCCTGCTGAACACGGATATGGTGATGACCCTGTCGGGACGGCTGGCGCGGCAATTGGCTGCCGCGCACGGGCTGATCCTGCTGCCGCTGCCGATCCGGACGAGCCACACGCGCCTCTCCCTCGTCTTCCACCGGCGGTTCGAGAATGACGGCGGGCATGCCTGGCTGCGGCGGCTCCTGCTCACGCTGGCGCGGGAGGTGCGGGCGGGGGACGCGGCGATCGCGGTGGACGACGAGGACTGAAGCGGCGAAGCCGGCCCGCTCCGGCCGACAACCTCTCGCGGGCCGGACGGCACGTCGTCCCAACCCGCGCCCAACGTTCCTACGGGCCCTCGTGGCGCGACCGCATCGGCCCGCGGAGCCGAGTGGTCCCGTCCAGGGGTGACCAGCCCGCAAATCCTTCACGCAAAACGCGATCCGGACGCCGCCACCACGGGCGCCCTGCTGTTGCGCGATGGCACGGCACAGCGTGACTCGTTTCAGCTCGCGCGCGAGTTGAAGGACAGGAAACCCATCAACTTACCATCACGGTCCGGTGATGCGGCGATATGCGTGCTCACGTCCCGTCATTCCGGAGGCGGCGCTGTGCCGCCCAGGCTGCCGTCGTAGCCCCTTGGGTGTCACGCGGCGGGGCAGGGGATGGCTCCGCGTGTGGCGGCTTCACGAGGGGAAGAAGAGGGCATGAGCACGCTCACCGTCGGTGCCTCCGGCACCTATCGCAGCATCGCGTCCGCTGTCTCAGCCGCGGAGGACGGGGACGTCCTGAAGGTTCAGGCGGGCACCTACACGAACGATTTCGCGACGATCAGCAAGAAGATCACGATCGAGGGGGTGGGCGGGATGGTCCACCTGGAAGCGACGAGATCGCCGCCGGACGGCAAGGCCATCCTGACGGTCAACACCGACGCGACGATCAAGAACCTGGAGTTCTCCGGCGCCAGGGTGCCGGACGGGAACGGCGCGGGCATCCGCTACCAGGGCGGCGACCTGACGGTCGAAGACAGCTACTTCCACGACAACCAGAACGGCATCCTCGCGAACTCCTCGGCCGGTGGCACGATAACCATCCGCGACAGCGAGTTCCGGCACAACGGCACGGGCGACGGGCGCACGCACAACATCTACGTCAACACGATCGACAAGCTGACGATCGAGGACAGCTGGTTCCACGACGCCGTCACGGGCCACCAGATCAAGAGCCGCGCGCTGGAAACGGTGGTGACGGATAGCCGCATCACCGACGATGGCGGCAACGGCAGCTACTCGATCGACCTGCCGAATGGCGGCAAGGCGCTCATCGCCGACAACGAAATCCAGCAGGGCGCGCGGTCTGGCAATCCCGCCATCATCCATTTCGGCGGCGAAGGCGACCCACGCCCGGGATCGAGCCTGACGATCACCGGCAACACCGTCGTGAACGAGATGGATTCGCCGAGTGCGGCGCTGCTGCTGAACCAGACCTCCGTCGTCGCGAAGGTCTCCGGCGGAGAGGTCTACGGCCTGGCCAGCTCGGATCTGGTGAAGGGCTCGGCCGTGGTATCCGCCGTGACGACGCTCGCGTCGAAGCCGCTGCTCGACCTCACGCATCCGTTCGGCGATGACGCCCCCGCGCCGACGCCGCAGAAGCCAACCGTGCCCGACGGCAGCGGCACGGGCGGTTCGGACGGAAGCGGCGGCAACGACACGGTGACCCTGACCAAGCCCGTCCAGGGCGGCGCCGTGGACCTCGGCGGCGGCGAGGATCACCTCATCCTCTCCTCAGACGGGCCGAACGCGCTGACCGTCTCCCACACCGAAACCATCACGGGCGGCGGTTCCGCCGACAGCGTGGTCCTCGGCACGACCCTCGCCTCCGGCACCGTCGGCCTGAGCGCGGGTGACGACCGGCTCGTCCTCGCCTCGGGCCGGAACGACGTCGAGGTGTTCAGCGTGGAAACGGTGGTCGGGGGCGCCGGCGACGACCGGATCGCCATCACCGGCCCGGGAGGGCGCCTGGAGGGTGGTGCGGGGGCGGACACGCTGACCGGCGGCGCGAACGCGGACCAGCTCTACGGCGGTAGCGGCGGGGACGTGCTGACGGGGAACGGCGGGGTGGACCGTTTCATCTACAAGGCGGCCTCCGACGCTGCGGTCGGCACGGGGGAACGCATCACCGACTTCGACGCGCGTGGCGACGTCCTGGTCTTCGGCGGTCTGCTGAAGGGCGACTTCGAGTTCCGGGGCGCCGCGGCCTTCACCGGCGACGGACACTCCGAAGCGCGCTTCGTGGACGGGACGGACCAACTCACCGTCGACGTGAACGGCGACGGCACGGCAGACATGCAGATGACGCTGTCCGGGGTGAAGCTTGCCTCGTTGTCGGAGTCGGACTTCCTCTGGGTCTGACCGCGGGAGTCAGCTCGGCGCCAGACGGGCCAAGCGCTTGAGGCAGGCGGGACACGTCACGCGCTGCGACGGCGGTTCTGCCCAGCCCGAGCCTGCGCCGGGCTCGGCGGCGCAAAGCGCCATGCGACAATATGGCGTGACCGCGTGGTAGAGCGGGTCGGTTCCTGCCCGGGGCCGGCCCGCCTTCCGCAGCGCCACGAAGGTCCGGTCGCCGGCGAGGATCGCGTTCTGCAGCATGGTCGGGCATGAGCCATGCCGCCGAGTCCGGGTCAACCAACCCGAAGCGAGGCGCGTAGCCGGGGCGGCCGGATCGCGCCGGGGCCGCGGAGCGGCGCAACGCCGGCCGGCGCACCTCTCCGGTGATCGCGACGGAAGGCCAGCCGAACGGTGGATTCGACGGCAACCCCGAGGGTCCGCAAACCGGATCGTGTGTGGCTATGCGATCGGTCGCGCGAAGCGGCGGAACGCCTCCTCGGTCGGCGTGGTCGAGGCGCCCGGGCGTTCGGGGCGCAGCCAGATGCCCCGTGCCACCCGCACCGGCTCCTCGAACCATTCGCGGATCCAGGGGATCCATTCCATCGACGTGCTGGCCGGATGCCAGACCGCGAGGTGTACGTGGACCTGCCCCATGTCCCCGGCATGCGCGACGACGGGCAGGCGCCGCGCATGCGCCGCGTCAGCCACGCGAACATATTCGGTGATGCCCGCAAGACGCGTGACGTCCGGCTGCACCCAATGAACCGCGCCCGCATCCATGAAGGCATGGAAGGCGTCCTGCGTGTAGAGCTGTTCGCCCAGCGCGACCGGAATGCGGGTCGCGCGCGCCAGGGCAGCGTGGCCGCCGACGTCGTCGTACCACAGCGGCTCCTCGAACCAGAGGAGGTCGAGCGGCTCGGCCGCGCGGCAGAAGCGAAGGCAGGTCGGCAGGTCCCACTTGCCGTTGCCGTCCACGGCGAGGGTCGCATCCCGTCCGATGGCGCGGCGCACGGCCTCTACCCGCCGCAGGTCGGTCGTGACGTTGGGGGAACCGACCTTTACCTTCACGCCGGGAAAGCCGTCTTCCTCGACGGCGCGGCGGCAGCCGTCCACGAGCACATCGTCGGGGATGGAGAGCCAGCCGACATCGGTGTTGTAGGCCGCGACCTCCCCACCCGAGGCGCCGCCAAGGAAGCGCCACAGCGGCAGTCCGGCGTGCTTCGCGCGGAGGTCCCAGAGCGCCACGTCCACGGCGGCATGGGCCAGCGTCGTCATCCCCGCGCGCCCGACCCATTGCACCGGCGGGAAGCGCGCGAGCTTCGTCCAGAGCCGTTCGGAATCCTGCGCATCCTCCCCCACCAGCAGCGGCGCCCAGAGGTCGCGGATGCAGCCGGCGATCAGCCGGTCCGATGGCAGGTGGGCGTGGGTGCCGGTGAAGCCGTGGCCGACAAGACCGTCCTCCGTCTCGATCCGCGCGCCGACGACGCCCCAATGGGTCACGTGATGGGTGCTGTCGCGGATGCCGCCGCCGGCGATCGGCAGGTGAAGGATGTAGGGCTCGACGGACCGGATGCGCATCAACGGCGATGGGGCGCTTGCGCTGCCATTCCGTCAACGCCCCGGCAACCCGCGCCCGTCGTGAACGTTTAGGGAACGGAAGAGCACAGGGGATCAATCATGTCCGCGAAGCAGGCCGCGCACGAGGAGCACAACCCGAAGACCGATCCGGAGCCCGGTTCCAACGCCGTCAAGGATCCGGCGGAGTGGACCACCGGTGGGGAGCCGATGACCGGCGCCCAGGCCTCCTACCTCAAGACGCTGAGCGAAGAGGCCGGCGCCGACGAGAAGGAGGGCTACGCCGAGGAACTGACGAAGGCCGAGGCGTCGCAGCGCATCGACGCCTTGCGGGAGAGGACCGGCAAGGAAAAGTAGGGCGGCCGGGGGCCGCCGCGGCGGCCCCCTCCAGCCCTCAGCGGAAGAGCAGCGCGCCGACGATGCCGCCGACCACCGCGCCGATGATGACGTTGATGACGATGGCGACGATCACCAGGACAATCGTGAAGACCAGCCGCCGGTCCTCCGGGACCCGGGTCACGATCGGCACGCCGACCCAGTAGATGTAGATCGAGTACAGGCCGAGGATCGCGAGGAACCCGAGGAACGGGATGATCGCGAAGATGCCGGCAAGCCAGGTTGCCGTTGGCGAATAGACGGCCAGCTTCATGGCCGAAAGCGGGTCGTTGTTGCCCCCGAAGGACGGCGCCACCGCCTCGATGATCTTCGCCATGACGAAGGTGCCGGCGAGCGACAGGACGTAGCTGAGGAGCGCGATCACGACGGCGCCGATGACGCCCCGGAAGCCGCCGAAGACGATCCCGCCGATCAGCCCCGCCACGGCGGGGACGGCCGCCAGCGGCACCGCGTAGGCCCGGAAGTGATCCATCGGCGCGCCGCCCTCCGGCGCGATGCGTGCCCATTCGGTGCGGGGATCGAGAATGAGGCCCTTCGCGCGGCCGACGACGTCCATGGTTCAGCATCCCCCTAGGGTAGGGCGCCGATGCTGGCGCGGCCGTGACGCGGCCGCAAGAATCGCCCGCCGAACGAACGGTCGCGTCCGTCGCGTGGCCCCGCCGCCTTGGCGCCCGGCGGGCCCGGACGCATGATCCCGCGCCATGCTTCCCGCCTTCCTCAAGGACCGGCGCTTCCCGGTATTGCTTGCCCTCGGCTTCTCGGCCGGCGTGCCGCTGCCGCTGGTCGCCGGCGCCGTGCTGCGCCAGTGGTTCGCGGAGAGCGAGGTGCCGCTGGCCCAGATTGGGCTGACCGCGCTCATCGGGCTCGCCTATTCCTTCAAGTTCCTCTGGTCGCCGGCGCTGGATTCGATCCGGCCGCCGCTTTTGGGCCGGCGACGGGGCTGGCTGCTGATCATCCAGCCCCTGCTGATCGGGGCGATCGTCCTGACCGGGCTGGGCGATCCGAAGGCGGCGCCGCTGACCGTCGCCGCGATCGCGGCCGTCGTCGCCTTCCTCTCCGCGTCGCAGGACATCGTCGTGGATGCCTGGCGCATCGAGATGCTGGAGGAAAGGGAGCAGGGCTACGGCCTCGCCCTCTACGTCTGGGGCTACCGGCTCGCGTTGCTGGCCTCGGGCGCGGGGACGCTGTTCATGGTCGGCGAGCTCGGCTGGTCCGGGGCCTACGTCTATGCCGCGGCTCTCATGTTCGTCGGGATCATCGCGACGCTCGCGGGACCGGAACGTCCCGCGCCGCCCGCGCCGGCGGGCTGGGGCGCGCGGATCGAGGACGCGGTCGTTCGGCCGTTCACGGAGTTTCTGCAACGACCGCTCGCGCTGTGGATCCTGCTCTTCGTCGCGCTGTTCAAGCTCGGCGAGGCGCTGGCGGGCATCATGACCAATCCCTTCTACCGCCAACTCGGCTTTACGCGGGATGAGGTGGCGGCGGTCGGATCGGTCTTCGGCCTCTTCGCGACGCTCGGCGGGGCGCTGGCGGGGGGCTGGGTCGTCGCACGGATCGGGACGGCGCGGGCGCTGGTCTGGACCGGGCTGTTCCAGATGCTGTCGAACCTGATGTACGTCTGGCTGGCCTATGCGGGGCGAGACGTACCGCTGCTCTGGGCGCAGGTGGGGGTGGAGAACTTCACCGACGGCCTCGCGGACGCGGCCTTCGTCGGGTACCTGTCGTCGCTGACCTCGCGCGCCTATACGGCGACGCAGTATGCGCTGCTGTCGTCGCTCGCGGCCGTGCCGCTGCGGACGCTCGGCGCTTCCTCCGGCGTGCTGGCGGAGTCGATGGGCTGGCCCATGTTCTTCCTGATGACGACCGCCGCGGCCTTGCCGGCGCTATGCATCATGTCCTTCCTGCTGCGGCGCCTGCCGCCGGTGCCCCGGATGCAGGAGCAGCCGGCGTGACGCGCTCAGTCCACGACGAACAGGCGCGCCCCGGTGCGGGTCGAGGATCGGTGCGAGGCGTCGCCATGATCCGACACCTGGTAGCTCATCCCCGGGGTGAGCACGAAGCGCCGGCCGTCCCGCAGTTCCGTCTCCAGCTCCCCCTCCAGCACGAACAGGACGTGGCCGCGGTCGCACCAGTGATCCGCCAGGTAGCCCGGCGAGTATTCCACCATCCGCACGCGGAGGTCGCCGACGTGGAAGCTGCGCCATGTCGCGGTCCCCGTCTCGCCCGGGTATTCGGTCGGCGGCATGGCGGACCAGTCGGTGACGGTGAAGGGCAGGATCGGGATCTGCACGGCGCGGCTCCTGGGATGAGGGTAGGGATGGGGCGGCCGCGATACGGAGTCCAGGCGCCATGACCCCGAGCCACCTCTGGACGCCGCTGCTGCTGATCGGCAGCAACGTCGTGATGACCTTCGCCTGGTACTATCACCTGAAGAAGCCGGGCTGGGCGATGTGGATGGCCATCGTCATCTCCTGGGGGATGGCGTTTTTCGAGTATTGCCTCGCCGTCCCGGCCAACCGCATCGGCTACGAGAGCGGAGCCTATACGGGACAGCAGCTGAAGGTGATGCAGGAGGTCATCACGCTGACGATCTTCGCGGGCTTCTCCGTCATGATCCTGGGGGAACCGCTGCGCTGGACCTACCTCGCGGCGATGGCCTGCCTCGTCGCGGCCGTGATCTTCATCTTCCTGCCCGTGGACTGAGGCCTGGACTGAGATGCCGCCGCTGAACCCTGCCGTCCGCGCGACCGAAACGCCGCCCATCCCCGCGATCGTCGCGTGCGCCACGGCCTATTCAGGCGCACGAGGGCCGCTGCTGAACCTGTCCCAGGCCGCCCCCGCGCATCCGCCGGCGCCGGAGATGCTGGAACGGCTGGCCCAGGCCGCCGGCGATCCGGCGACCGCCGGCTACGGCCCGATCCTCGGCGAGCTCGCGCTGAGGGAGGCTTATGCGGCCGACTTGCGGGAAGCGGGCGACACCGCGGCGCGCGCGGGCAACGTCGTGGTCACAGCGGGCTGCAACCTGGCCTTCGTCATCGCCGCCAACGCCGTCGCGGGCCCGGGCGACGCGGTGCTTGTGCCCACGCCCTGGTACTTCAATCACGCGATGACCTTGCGCATGCAGGGGTTGAGCCGCGCCCTCTGCCGACGCGGGCCGAGGCCGGATTCGTTCCCAGCCCGGACGACGCCGCGCGCCTGTTGGATGGGCGGGTCCGCGCGCTTCTGCTGGTGACGCCGAACAACCCGACCGGCGCGATCTACCCGCCGGAGGTCATCGCCGCCTTCCACGCCCTGTGCCGCGCGCGGGGGATCTGGCTCATCCTGGACGAGACCTATCGCGACCTCGTCGGGGGACACCCGCACGCGCAGCTCGGCGGGACGGAATGGCCGGAGGACCTGATCCACCTGACGTCCTTTTCCAAGTCCTTCGCGATCCCCGGCCATCGCATGGGGATCCTCGCCGCGCCGGAGGCCGCAACCCCGGAGATCGCGAAGATCGTGGACTCCGTGCAGATCTGCGCCGGCCGTCCCGCGCAGTACGCCCTGGCCTGGGGCATCCCGGCGCTGCGCGAATGGCGTCGCGCGAACCGCGACCGCCTCGCCGCACGCGCCGCCGCGGTGCGCGCCGCCTTTGCGGAGCTTCCGGGCTGGGACCTCCTCTCGATCGGTGCCTACTTCGCCTATGTCCGCCACCCCTTCGCTGGCACCCCGGCTGCGCGCGTGGCGGAGCACCTGGCCGAGGAGCACGGCCTGATCACGCTTCCCGGCCCCGCCTTCGCGGGAGAGGAGTCGCATCTCCGCCTCTCCTTCGCGAACCTGCCGGAGGAGCGGCTCCCCGAACTCGTGGCGCGGCTGCGGGATGCGGCCGCCGAGCCCCTGGCGAAAGCCGCCTGACATGCCGGACACCGCGATCCCCGCGCCGATCCGATACGTCGCGAAGAACATGCGGCTCGACCTGCGCCTGATCGCCGGGATGATCCCGCCGCGCACGCGCGTGCTGGACATCGGCTGCGGCGACGGCGCGTTGATCGAGCACCTGACGCGCGAGAAGGACGCGGACGCCCGGGGCATCGAGATCGACATGGCCGAGGCGACGCGCGCCGTGGCCTCCGGCCTCGCGGTCATCCACGGCGATGCGGACACGGACCTCGCGCACTACCCCGACGGCGCCTTCGACTACGTCGTGCTGTCCCGCACGCTGCAGGCCGTGGAGCGGCCGCGGGACGTGCTGCGGCAGATGCTGCGCATCGGCGGGCGCGCCATCGTGTCCTTCCCCAATTTCGGCCACTGGCAGATGCGCTGGCGCCTGCTGGTGAACGGGCGCATGCCGGACACCGACACCTGGAACCGCCCCTGGTACGAGACGCCGAACATCCACCCCTGCACGATCCGCGACTTCTTCGACCTCTGCAGGATGGACGGCTACGTCGTGGAGGATTGGCTGGCGGTGGACGAGCACGGGCAGCGCGCGCCCTGGCGCCGCTCCGCCTGGCTCGCAAACCTGTTCGGGGAACAGGCGCTCTTCGTCCTGCGGCGGGCCTGACGCCATGCGGGTGCTGGTGACCGGCGCGGCCGGCTTCGTCGGGCTGAACGTCGTCGAGGCGCTGCTGCGCCGGGGCGATGCCGTCACCGCCTTCGGGCTGGAGGAGCTGCCGGAACGCGCGTCGAGCCTCTTCGCGACCCTGCCCGGCACCCTGCGCACGGTCCGGGGCGACGTGCGCGACGCCGGGGCGCTGCGGGAGGCTGCGGCGGGCGCGGAGGGCATCCTGCCCTTTGCGGCCATCACCGCCGGCGCGGAGCGGGAGGCCGCAAACCCGGAATCCGTGCTGGAAGTGAACCTGCTCGGCCTGATCGGGACGCTCCGTGCGGGACAGGCGGCCGGGACGGTGCGGCGCGTGATCCTGCCCTCCTCCTCCGCCGTCTATGGCGAGAGCGCCTATCGCTTGGACGTGCTGGACGAGGTGGAGACGCCCCCGGTGCCCATCACGACCTACGGCGTCACGAAGTACGCGGCGGAGCGGATGGGACTGCGCCTTTGCGGGTTGTGGGGCCTGGACGCCGTCGCCGCCCGCATCGGGCCGGCCTTCGGGCCCTGGGAGCGTGCGACGGGGGCGCGCGACACGCTCTCCCCCTTTTTCGCGCTGGGGGAGGCGGCGCGGGACGGGAAGACCGTCGTGCTGCCGGACGGCAACCTGCCGGCCTATGACTGGATCTATGCCCCCGACCTCGCCGCGGGCCTGCTCGCGCTGCTGGACCATCCCGCGCCGCCGCATCGCGTGGTCAATCTCGGGCCCGGATCGGACCAGTCGGCGCTGCTGTTCGAGGTTGCGGAGGCGCTGGCCGAGCGTCGCCCCGCCTTCCGTCTGTCCCGCGGCGCCGAGCCGACGATCCGGCCGAACGATCCGCGCCGGCGCGGCATCATGGCCGTGGACCGCGCGCGCGACTTCGGGTGGCAGGCGCGCCGCACCGGCCGCGGCGCGGCGAACGCCTATGCGGACTGGCTCGGCGGGGCCTGACGGCCCATCAACCGCGCCACCGCGAAATCGGCGAAGGCGCGCAGCTTCGGCAGCGCCTGCGCGCGGCTGGGGTAGTACAGGAAGAAGCCCGGCGTTTCCGGCACGACCTCGTCCAGCACCGTCTCCAGCAGCCCCGCCTCGATCAGCGGCGCGGCCACCGGCGCGAGGGTATAGGCGAGGCCCAGCCCCTGCACCGTCATCGCGATCATCAGGGAGGCGTCGTTCGTTGCAAGCGTCCCCGGGACCGTCATCTCCCACGCCCGCCCGCCCTCCTCGAACTCCCAGCGGTAGAGCGTGCCGCGGCCCTGGCGGAAGTTGACGCAGTGGTGCGCGCGCAGGTCCTCCGGCCGGCGGGGCCGCCCGTGGCGTGCGAGATAGCCGGGCGAGGCGACGATCGCGCAGGGGAAGGGCGGCGTCAGGCGGCGGGCGACCATGTCGGCTTCCAGCATCTCGCCCAGGCGGATGCCCGCATCGAAGCCGCCTTCCACGATGTTCACCGACCGGTCCTCGACCGTGATCTCGACCTCCACGAGCGGGTAGGCGTTGCGGAAGTCGGCGAGGATCGGTTCGATGATTCCGGGAAGGGCCGCGCGGGGCACGTTCAGGCGCAGGAGGCCGGCGGGCGTGCTGCCGACCTGTCGCGCAGCCTCGAAGGCTTCCGCCAGCCGGGCGACGGCGGGGTGGGCGTGCTCCAGGAAGCGCTGCCCTGCTTCCGTCAGCCCGACGTCGCGGGTCGTGCGGGCGAAGAGGGGGCGCCCAGCCGCGCTTCCAGCGCCTTGATCGTCTGGCTGATCGCCGCGGCCGTGACGCCGAGTTCGGCGGCGGCAGCGGTGAAGGACCGGCGCTCCGCGACGCGGAGGAAGGCCACGATTCCGTCCAGGCCGTTCCGGTGCATTGTTAAATCCTGCTTAACAGCAAATCAGATTTATCCGGCATTATCGTCATAATCCAGCGTGGCTATCTCTGGCCCACCGGTGCGGCACCCCGCCCGCCACGAGGGACCATGACCATGCAGTACGCGACCTTCGGCAACACCGGCCTCGCCGTCTCCCGCCTCGCCTTCGGGGCGATGACCTTCACGGCGGGCAACCAGGACATGGCGGCGGTGTACAAGGTCGGCGCCCTCGACGCCGACCGCCTCGTCGGCCAGGCGCTCGACGCGGGCGTGACCTTCTTCGACACGGCCGACGGCTACGCGAACGGGGAGTCCGAGACGATCCTCGGCAACGCCCTGCGCGGCCGGCGCGACGAGGTGGTGATCGCGACGAAGGTGGGCTTCCGCACGGGGCAGCCGATCACCCAGGCCGGGCTGTCGCGGCGCCACATCCTGTGGTCCGTGGATCAGAGCCTGCGCCGCCTCGGCACGGACTGGATCGACGCCTACATCGTCCACAAGGAGGACCCCTTCACCCCGCTGGAGGAGACGCTGGAGACGCTCGACGCCGTCGTCCGCGCGGGGAAGGTCCGCTACCTCGGCTTCTCGAACTGGTCGGCCTGGAAGGTCGCGGCGGCGATGGAGATCCAGCGGGCCAGGGGCCTGGCGCCCTTCACGCATGGGCAGATGCACTACTCCCTCGTCGGCCGCGACGTGGAGCGGGACGTGATCCCGATGATGGCGCGCTATGGCCTGGGAATGACGGTGTGGAGCCCGCTGGCGAGCGGCTTCCTCTCCGGCAAGTACACGCGGGAGAACCTGACGGACTCCGACAACCGCCTCTCCGGCTTCGACATCATGCCCTTCGACAAGGAGGCCGGCTTCGCCGTGGTGGAGCGGATGCGGGAGATCGCGGCGGGGCACGGCGCAAGCGTGGCGCAGGTCGCCATTGCCTGGCTGCTGGCGAAGCCGGGCGTGACCTCCGTCCTCCTCGGGGCCAGCAAGCCGCACCAGCTGGCCGACAACCTCGGCGCGGCCGAGGTGCGGCTGACCGCGGAGGAGGTCGCGGCGCTCGATGCGATCACGACGCCGCCGGAGGTCTATCCCAACTGGTTCATCGAGCGGCTGGTCGATGCCCGGCACCGGGACGTGCTGGGCTGAGGAGGGAGCCCCCGGGTCCGGATCACCGGAACGCGAGCGGCGGCGCGACCATTCCTGCGGCATGGTCACGCCGAAGGGGGAGCCATGTCGATCAAGACCGAGCCGACCTACACCGAGTACGAGGTCTCCCGCATCCTGCGCGACAGCGAGGGACAGTCCATCCGTCCGACGGACCGCGGCGAGGGACATGCCGAGGCGAATCACGAGCTTGTCGCGCAGGGGAAGAACCGGGCCAGCATCACGTTCGACGGCCTGGAGATGCGCATCATCGGGGATGAGGGCCTGCCGGCTTCGAGCGCGTTCGACGGCTGCCAGGTCGCGGCGATCACCTACGCGCTCAACACGCGCGCCGGCCAGACCGCGCTGGGCTACCTGTGCTGGGACCGCTGCGAATGGGTCTTCGCGCGGATCGGCATCGCGGCGGGCAACTTCCGGATGGTCGGCTACAACGCCCAGGTCACGCGTCCCGCACCGTCGGGCGCGCGCTTCGTGGTGGGCCCGTCGCGGACCGGCCCGGATGGGAGCTGGCGCCCCGCCATCGTGCTGCCCGGGCTTCTCGACCAGACGCCAGGGATCGCCGGCGGAATTGGCATGAAGCTGATGAAAACGGTCGGGAAGGCCCTGCACATCCGGACCGCATTTCCCCTGGCGAACGCCCCGGTGCCGCCCCGGGCGAGGATCCGCTGGGTCGGCGCGGGGGAGCAGGACCAGGACCTGCCGGTGTGACCGCCGGCGGTTGACAAGCCTGCCCGTTCCGCGCCCCCATTGCATACGATTGCAAGTGCGGGAGGAACGGATGGCGCGGCACCTCAAGACCGGCCGGGACGCGGCCGCCGCGGCGGAGGACGACGCCCGCGTCCGCGCCACCGTCGAGGGCATCCTGGCCGATATCGCGGCCCGGGGCGACGCTGCAGTGCGCGACCTGTCGATCCGTTTCGACAAGTGGGACCGCGCGGACTACCGCCTGACCGACGCCGAGATCCGGGACTGCCTGTCCCAGTTGTCGCAGCGCGACCTCGACGACATCCGCTTCGCGCAGGAGCAGGTGCGGAACTTCGCGCAGCACCAGAAGGACGCCCTGCGCGACATCGAGGTGGAGACGCTGCCCGGCGTGGTGCTGGGGCACAAGAACATCCCGGTGAACTCGGTCGGCTGCTACGTGCCGGGGGGCAAGTATCCGCTGCTGGCCTCCGCCCACATGTCGGTCGTCACGGCGAAGGTCGCGGGGTGCAAGCGCATCATCACCTGCGCCCCGCCCTTCGAGGGCCGCGCGGCGCCCGCCATCGTCGCCGCGCAGCACCTGGCCGGTGCGGACGTGATCTACAGCCTCGGCGGCATCCAGGCGGTGGGTGCCATGGCGCTGGGGACGGAGACCATCGAGGCGGTGGACATGCTCGTCGGCCCCGGCAATGCCTTCGTCGCCGAGGCGAAGCGGCAGTTGTACGGGCGCGTCGGCATCGACCTCTTCGCCGGTCCGACCGAGACGCTGGTGATCGCCGATGAGAGCGTGGACGGCGAACTCTGCGCGACCGACCTGCTGGGGCAGGCGGAGCACGGGCCGAACTCGCCGGCCATCCTGCTCACCAATTCGGAGAAGCTGGCGCGCGACACGATGCGGGAGGTGGAGCGGCTGCTGACCATCCTCCCCACCGCCGCCATCGCCCGCAAGGCCTGGGAGGATTACGGCGAGGTCATCGTCTGCGAGGACGAGGCGGAGATGGTGCGGGAAGCCGACCGAATCGCGTCCGAGCACGTGCAGGTCATGACCTGGGACCCCGACTATTTCCTGGCCAACATGACGAACTACGGCGCGCTGTTCCTCGGGCCGCGGACCAACGTCTCCTACGGCGACAAGGTGATCGGCACGAACCACACGCTGCCGACGAGGAAGGCGGCGCGCTACACGGGCGGGCTCTGGGTCGGCAAGTTCATGAAGACCTGCACCTACCAGCGCGTGCTGACGGACGAAGCCAGTGCGATGGTCGGGGAATACTGTTCGCGCCTTTGCATGCTCGAGGGCTTCGCGGGGCATGCGGAGCAGGCGAACATCCGGGTACGCCGCTACGGCGGGCGGAACATTCCCTACGCGACGGCGGCGGAGTGAGCGCGGCCGTCGAGCTGCCGGCGGCACCGACCTTCCGGCTGGACGGCAAGCGCGCGATCGTCACGGGCGCGGGGCGGGGGATCGGGCTGGCCGCTGCGGCCGCGCTGGCATCCGCCGGGGCCGCCATCACGCTCGTCGCGCGCACGGCGGCGGAGATCGAGGCGGCCGCCGGCGCGATCCGCGCGCAAGGCGGGCTGGCCGATGCGCTGACGGTGGACGTGACGGACACCGCCGCCTTCGCCCGCGCCGTCGCGGAGCACGGGCCTTTCGACGTCCTGGTGAACAATGCGGGCACCGCGCGCCACGCGCACGTTCTCGACGTGACGGAAGCCGACTACGACCTCGTCACCGACCTGAACGTCCGCGCGGCCTTCTTCGCGATGCAGGCGGTCGCGCGGGGGATGCGCGACGCGGGGCGGGGCGGGTCCATCATCAACGTGTCCTCGCAGATGGGGCATGTGGGAGGGCCGCGCCGCAGCGTCTATTGCGCGACGAAATGGGCGATGGAGGGCTTCACCAAGGCCGCGGCGATCGAACTCGCGCCGCTCGGCATCCGGGTGAACACGCTTTGCCCGACCTTCATCGAGACGCCGATGACGCGGCCCGGCCTGGCCGACCCGGCGACGCGGGACTGGATCCTGTCGAACATCCGGCTGGGGCGCGTGGGGCAGCCGGAGGACCTGACGGGGGCGGTGGTGTTCCTGGCGTCGGACGCATCGTCGCTGATGACGGGGGCGGCGCTGGTGGTGGATGGCGGATGGACCGCGGCGTGAGGAAGGCCTTGGGGGGGTGCGTTCACCCTCCGGCTGCCGGTCCGGGAGGCAGGGCCTCCCGGGGCTGCCGGTCATGACCCGCCCCATCGCCAACGCCCGCGACGTCGCCCGCGTCGCCGGCGTCTCGCAATCCGCCGTCTCCCGCGCCTTCACGCCCGGCGCCAGCGTCGCCTCCGCCACGCGGGAGAAGGTACTGGAGGCCGCGCGGAGCCTCGGCTACCGGCCGAACATGATCGCGCGGTCGCTGATCACGCGGCGGTCGCGGATTGTGGGCGTGGCGGTGGGCAACCTGCGCAACGGGTTCTACCCCGCGGTGCTGGAGGCGCTGTCGGACCGGCTGCAGGCGATGGGGTATCACGTGCTGCTCTTCACGGCCCCGGCGCAGGGTGACGTGGACCCGGGGCTGCAGGAGGTGATGCGGTATCAGGTGGATGCGCTGGTGCTGCTCTCCGCCACGCTGTCGTCGCGGCTGGCGGCGGAGTGCCGCGCCAGCGGGATCCCCGTGGTGCTGGTCAACCGTGTCGTGACGGATGATGGGGTCGAGAGCGTCGCGGGCGAGAACCGTGCCGGCGCGGCGCGGATCGCGCGGTTCCTCCTGGCGGGCGGGCACCGGCGCTTCGCCTATGTCGCGGGGCTGTCGGATTCCTCCACCAACCGTGACCGCGAGGCCGGGTTCCGGGAAGAACTGCGCACCGCGCGCCTGCCCGATCCGATCCGCCTGGCCGGCGACTACGATGCGCACCGCGCGGGTGCGGCGGCCGAGGCGATGTTCGCGCGGGGGGAACGGGTGGACGCGGTCTTCTGCGCCTCCGACCACATGGCGCTGGCGGTGATGGACGCGGCGCGGCGACGCGGGCTGCGGGTGCCGGGGGATGTGTCGGTCGTCGGGTTCGACGATGCGGCGCCGGCGTCCCTCGGCGCCTATGACCTGACGACCTATTCCCAGCCGATCGGGGCGATGGTCGAGGAGGCCGTGCGCCTGCTTGCGACGCGGCTGGATCCCCAGGGCTTGTCGCCGCGCCGTGCGGGAACGCCGTCCCCCGGGCATGTGGCCCGGCACGTCGTCGTACCGGGCGAGCTGATCGTCCGCGGCTCGGCCCGCCCGCCCCCGACGGGGCTCGTGACGGTGGACGGACGGACAGTGTGGAGGGACGACCGCTGATGGCGATGGACGGCTTCGATCCGGAGTTCCGCGACCTTCCGGACTACATCATCAAGATCACCGAGCGGATCTGGGAAGGCCGCGGCATCGGGCTGATCCGGGACTGGTATTCCGAAGACTGCCTCGTCCACACCGCGAACGGGGAGATGCACGGGGCCGAGGCGATGGTGGCGGGAACGCTGGCGACGCTGCACGCCTTCCCCGAACGGCGCCTGCTGCCGGAGGACATCATCTGGTCCGGCGACGCAGGGCGGGGCTTCCTGTCCTCCCACCGCGTCTCCGCGCCCTCCGTGCACCTGGGCGAGGGGATCTACGGCCCGCCGACGGGGCGCGCGATCCACTTCTACGCCGTCGCCGATTGCGTCTGTATCGGCAACCGGATCGTCGAGGAATGGCTCGTCCGCGACGAGGCGGGGATCGCAATCCAGCTCGGCCTCGATCCCGTGGAACATGCGCGTCGCCAGGCACGGGCGGACATGGAGGCGGGGAAGGGTCCCTGGCAGGCCGGGCTGGCCCGGTCCCTGCGCGACGAATCCTTCGAGCCGCATGAGCAGCAGGACCACCCGGCCGCGGTGATGGTGCGGGACGCCCTGGCGCGGATGTGGCGGTCGGATCTGCACGTCATCCGCGACGCCTACCACCCGGCCTGCGTCGTGCGCGCGACGGGGAACCGCCTGCTGCACGGCCACGCGCGGCTGGACCGGTGGTTCATCGGCTGGCTGTCATCCTTCCCCGACGCGCGCTTCGTCGTGGACCATTCGATGGCAATGGAGGAGCCCGGGCGGCCCGTCCGCGTTTCCACGCGCTGGTGGCTGACGGGCACGCATGCGGGCCACGGCGCCTTCGGCCCGCCGAGCGGGGCCACGGTGGTCGCGCTGGGCGTCACGCATGCGGAGGTCGTGGACGGGCTGATCCGCAACGAATGGATCGTGACGGACGAGGTCGCGGTACGGCGGCAGATCGCGATGCATCAGGGCTGACGCTCGCGGCCCGGTGAGCCGCGAACCCCGTTGCATACGCTTGCAAGGACTGCGTAGCATGCCCGGAACGAGGGAGGAGGCGAGGATGATCCTGGATCGGCGGGGACTGATCGGACTCGGTGCTGCGGGGATGCTGACGCGGCCGGCGGTGGCGCAGTTGCGGTCCGGGAAACCCTTCGACGGGCAGGCGATCAACGTCCTCCTCCCCGTCGCGTCGCAGTTCCGGGCGCATGAGAAGCGGCTGCCGGACTTCGAGCGGCAGACGGGAATCAAGGCCAGCTACACCTACGTCCCCTACGGCCAGCTGCGCGACAAGATCACGACGGAAGCCGTGGCGGGCGGCCGGGCGTTCGACGTCGTGTGCTACCAGGATTCCTGGGGCTCCTCCCTCGCCGTGCACCTGGCGTCGTTGGACGATCTGCTGCAGCGCGACGGCGTGGACATGAACCGCTACCCCCAGGCCTACAAGCTGGGCAGCATGGTCGAGGGCAAGACCTACGGCCTGCCGCTCCGAGGCCATCCGCAGATGCTGTTCTACCGCAAGGATTTGCTGGAAGGCGCGGGCGTGCAGCCGCCGATGACCTGGGAGGACGTGGTGACGGCGTCCCGGGCCGTGCAGCAGCGGAATGACGGCGTTTCCGGCATCGCCATGATGTACGGCAAGGGGAACGGGCAGCAGAACCTGTTCCTGTGGCTCAACCACCTCTGGGGCCGCGGCGGTGACGTCCTCACGGCCGACGAGCGCGGCGCACGCTTCAACGACGAGGTCGGCGTGCAGGCAACGCAGCAATACCTGGACTACCTGCTGCGCCACCGCGTCGCGGCGCCCGGTTCGGTGCAGTTCGTGGAGGGCGATGCGGTGAACTCCGTCGCCCAGGGCAATTCGGCGATGGTCGCGGTTTGGTGGTGGGTCTATTCGGTGCTGACCGGCCCGCAGTCCCGCCTGCGGCCGGAACAGGTGGGCTTCGCGCCGGTGCCGCAGATCGCGGGCGGGCGGCCCGTGTCCTACGCCATCTCCCTCCCTCTCGCGATCTCCAACGGGTCCACGAAGAAGGATGCGGCCTGGGAGTTCATGAAGTGGGTCTGCGCGCCGGAGATCGAGGTCGCCGTTGCGACCGACAAGTCCGACCCGAACACCGCGGACATCGTGGTCACCCAGACCGCCTCCTTCACCAATGAGGCCGTGAACTCGGCCAATGGCGGCCTGCACCGCGTCGCCGCGCGGTCGCTGGAAGGCAGCCGCATCATGCCGCAGACCCGCGACTGGCCGCAGGTCGCGACGGTGCTGGAGAACACGCTTTCCGAACTCGCCACGGGTCGCGGGCAGGTCAAGGCGTCGCTCGACAACGCGGCGCGGGAGACCGACCGCATCCTGCGCCGGACGAGCAGCCGACGGTGAGCGGGCCCGCCGCCACCCCAAGAACCTTTGGGGATGGGCAGCGCGTCGCAGCACCGGTCGCGCCGGTGCGCGGCGGCCTGCGGCGCGGCGGGATCGCGGACCGGCACCTCCGCTGGTTCCTGATCCTGCCGGCCTTCGCGGTCCTGGCGGGGACGTTGTTCTACCCGCTGGCCTATGCGCTCTACCTCTCGGTGATGGAATGGGACCTGTCCCGCGCCGCTTCGCCGGGACCCTATGTGGGACTGGAGAACTACGCGCGCGCGCTGACGGACGACCCGGAGGTCTGGTCCTCCCTCGGCGTCACCGCGACCTTCACCGGCCTGTCGGTGGTCTTCACCCTGACCCTCGCGATGCTGCTGGCCCTGCTGCTGGCGGGGCCGGACCGGCTGCGGGTTTCGGCCCGGACGCTGCTGGTCATTCCCTTCGCCATGTCGCCGGCCCTCGTCGGCGTATCCTGGCGTTTCCTGCTCAACCCGGAATTCGGCGCGGCCTCCGCCGCCATCGGCGCGGCGGTTCCGCCCTTGCGCGGAGCGGCGCTGCTGGCCGACCCGAACCTGGCCATGGCCGCCCTGGTGCTGACGGATGTCTGGCACTGGGCGCCCTACTTCATGCTCATGTTCATCGGCGCCCTGGCGTCGCTCCCGCAGGAGACGGTGGAGGCCGCGCAGGTGGATGGCGCGGGGCGGGTGCGGACCTTCTTCGAAGTGGTGCTGCCGCAGATGCGGTCCGTCATCGTCGTCGCGGTGCTGCTGAAGACGATCTTCTCGCTGAAGGTGCTGGATCAGGTGGTCACCCTGACCGCCGGCGGGCCCGGGAACGCGACGGAGACGCTTGCGCACCTCGTGTACCAGACCGGCTTCCGCTGGTTCGACCTCGGCTACGCCGCAGCGATGGCCTACCTCCTCGCGGCCCTCATGGCCGTCTTCGCCGCGCTTTATTTCCGCCTCGTCCGGGAGGATGGGCGTTGAGGCCGGGTCCGATCGAGCGCTGGCTGAAGGTCGCCGCGATCGTCGCGGTCCTCGTCCTCTTCATGGCGCCGATCCTGTGGATCGCAGCCACCGCCTTCAAGTCGCCGCGGGACGTCTATGCGCTGCGGCTGTTCTTCACGCCGACGACGGAGAACTTCGTGGCCTCCGTGGGCGCGCCCTACTTCCTCGGCAACCGGACGATGAACAGCGTCATCGTCACGCTTCTGACGCTGGTGCTGTCCCTGCCGATCGCGACGCTGGCGGCCTACGCCTTCTCCCGCTTCCGGCTGCCCGGGGGGCGGGTCTGGCCGCTGGGTGTATTGGCGACACAGTTCGTGCCGCCGGTGATCATCATCATCCCGCTCTTCATCGCCTTCCGCACGGTGGGGCTGCTGGACACGCGGATCGCGCTGGTGATCGCGAACATGTCCTTCGTCGTCCCCTACGCGATCTGGATGATCAAGGGGTTCATCGACGCGATCCCGATGGACATGGAGGAAGCGGCGATGACCGACGGCGCCTCCCGCTTGCGGGTGCTCTGGGACGTGGTCGTGCCGATGGCGCTGCCGGGGATTGCGACGGCGGCGATCTTTTGCTTCGTCGTGTCCTGGAACGAGTTCTTCTACGCCCTTGTCCTGTCCCGCAACGAAGCGGTGACGCTGCAGGTCGGCCTGATGTCCGCGCGGACCGAGCGCGGCGACGCCTGGGAGATCATGGCCGCCATGGGCCTGACGATCATGCTGCCGATGCTTGTCCTGTCCGGCTACGTGCAGCGCTACTTCGTGAAGGGCCTGAACACGGGGGCGGTGCGGTGACGCCGGCGGAGCTCGGCCTGCCGGAACGGGCCCAGGCCACCCGCGTCCGGCACGTGGCGGTCGAGGACCTGATCGCCGAGCGCCCTGACACCGGTTTTTCGTGGAGCGGCTTTCAACCCGGTCACGCCGACATCGTGGACTGGATCTTCAAGATCACCCACCGGATCTGGGCCGAACGCGCGGTGGGCTACATCTACGACACCTACGATCACGCCTGCCCCGTCTATGCCGGCGCCGACTTCTCCCGCGGGGCGGAGGAGGTGGTCGTGGGGACGCTGGCGACCCTCGCCGCCTTCGACCGCGACAGCCGCTTCCTGAACGTCGCATGGAGCGAGGATGCGGACGGCTTCTACACCTCCCATCTCGGCGTCTCGGCGGTCACGCATATCGGGCCGAATGCCTGGGGCCCCGCGACGGGCCGCCGCGCGCGGTTCCTGACCTGCGCCGATTGCGTCTCCCGCGACGGCCGTATCCACACGGAATGGCTGATCCGCGACAACGGCGCCCTCGTCGCCGGCCTGGGCTTCGACATGTTCGAAGTGGCGGAACGCATGGCCCGCGCCGATGCGGCTTCGGGCCGCACGCCCTGGTATGTGGGCCTGCCCCGCCGCGCCCCGGGACAGGCGCAGCCGGGACCGCTGGACCGGCCGGAGGGGCCGGGGATCGAGGACCGGCTCGCCCACCTGCTGCACGACGTCCTCAACCGCCGGCGGATCGACGCACTCCCGCGCCTCTACGCGCCAAACGTGCACGTCCACATGGCCGGCGGGCGGGAGATCATGGGGCGGCAGGCGCTCGGCGATTTCTGGATCTCCTTCCTCGCGGCCTTCCCGGACGCGGTGCATTCCCTCGATCATTTCTGCTGGTCCGAGGAGACGGACGGCATCATCCTCGCCGCGCGCTGGGGCATCCGCGCGCATCACCGGGGCTATGGCCCCTGGGGACCGCCGACGGGCAAGCCGGTCTACGTCCTCGGCATGTCGCATTTCCGTATCGACGAGTCGGGCCTGATCGTCGAGGAGTGGACGCTCTTCGACGAGCTCGCGATCCTGCGCCAGATCCATCGGCCTTCTGGGGCCCCGTCCTGATGGCCACGATCTCCCTCCGTGACCTGACGAAGCGCTGGGGCGACTTCGTGGCGCTGAAGCCGCAGAGCCTGGAGGTCGCGGACGGCGAGTTCATCGTCCTCCTCGGTCCTTCCGGCTGCGGCAAGACGACGACGATGCGGATGATCGCGGGGCTCGAGGAACCCTCGGGCGGGGACATCCTTATCGGCGGCCGGCGTGTGAACGACGATCCGCCGAAGGACCGGGACGTCGCGATGGTGTTCCAGAACTACGGTCTCTACCCCCACATGACGGTGGCCGAGAACATCGGCTACCCCCTGAAGGTCCGGGGCCTCGGGCGGACGGAGCGGGAGAAGCGGGTCAAGGCCGCGGCCGACACCGTCGAGCTGGGCCCCCTGCTGGCCCGCCGGCCCCGCGAACTCTCCGGCGGCCAGCGGCAGCGCGTGGCGCTCGCCCGCGCCATCGTCCGCACGCCCCAGGCCTTCCTGATGGATGAGCCGCTGTCGAACCTCGACGCGCGCCTGCGCGTCACGATGCGGGCGGAGATTAAGCACCTGCAGCAGACGCTCGGCGTCACGACGATCTACGTCACGCACGACCAGATCGAGGCGATGACGCTTGCACACCGGGTGGCAGTGATGAGCGCCGGCGAAATCCGTCAGCTCGGCACGCCCGAAGACATCTACGACCACCCCGCCGACCTTTTCGTCGCGGGCTTCATCGGCTCCCCGCCCATGAACCTCATCCCCGGCACGGTCGAGGGCGGCGCCTTCCGCCTGCCCGGCGCCGCCATCGCGCTGGATGCGGCGCCGGGTACTGTCGTGCTGGGCGTGCGACCTGAGGACACGGCCGTCACCGCCCCCGGCGCGGGCGACCTGGACGGCGAAATCTATGCGACGGAGATGACCGGCGAATCCGTCCTCGTCACCGCCACCATCCCCGGCGGCACGCGCGTCATCGCCCGCACCGCCCGCGGCTTCCGCCACCCGCCGGGAACCCCCGTCGGGCTACGACTGGACCGTGCCCGCCTGCATCTGTTCGACAAGGAGAGCGGCAAGCGCCTCGCCGCCGAGAGAGTGACCGCATGAGCATCACGTCCCGCTTGGTCCGCTACGCCGACCTGATCCCCTGCAAGAACGCCTTCGTGGACACGCGCACGCCCGGTTCGGACGCGAAGGAGAATTTCTCGCTGATCGGCCCCGGCGTTTCGGAGAACCCGAACCAGCACGTCCATATCCCCGAGCCGCACGGTTTCAACATCGGCGCCGCGCGCCAGCCCGGCGGCTGCCTCAACTCCCAGCACAGCCACGAGACGGCGGAGGTCTTCGTCGTCCATTCCGGCCACTGGGCCATCACGTTCGGCGCGGAAGCCGGGGCGGATGGCGAGGTCGAGGTCGCGCCGGGCGACGTCTATTCCGTGCCGACGCAGATGTTCCGCGGCTTCCGCAAACTGGATGAGGGGGTCGGCTTCCTCTGGGTCGCGCTCGGGCGGGACGATCCGGGCAGGGTGCAATGGGCGCCGAAGGTTTTCGACCTTGCGCGGCAATACGGCCTCGTGCTGCTGAAGGGCGGGCGCCTGGTGGACACGACGGTCGGCGAGACCGTCCCGCCCGGCGCGGAACTCGAAGAAGCGCCGAACGCGGAACTGGTCCGCCGCCTCGCCACGCCGTCCGCGGACAAGCTGGCCTCCTGCGCCGTGCGCCTCGCGGACATGCGGGGCAACCCGCGCTCGCCCCTCGCCGGCCCGGGCGTGGAGGAATGCCCGGTCATCACCCCGGCCGAGACGCGCGACGGCTTCGCCCCCGGCCCCATCACCGGCTGGTGGCCGCACGGCTTCAACCTGCGCCTGCTGCGGGTGGAGACGGGCGCCCGCATCCCGCCGCATGTCCGGGACGAGGAGGAGGTGATCTTCGTCCACCGCGGCACGCTGGAGGTCACCGTGGACGGCGAGGCGGTCGACATGGCCGCCGGCGACACCTTCACGACGCCCAAGGGCGCCACGCGGTCCTTCCGCGCCCTCTCCTCCGACGGCGTGCTGGCCTACGTCGTCCGTGGCGGCGACCAGGCGGGCGCCGTGCGCTTCGTCGGGCAGCGGGCTGCCGCGGAATGATCCGCACGACGCATGTCGGGTCCCTGCCCCGGAGCGCCGCCGTCGCCGACCGGCTCTTCGCGCGGGAGAAGGGCATCGCCCTGGACGACGCCGACTACCACCGCGTGATGGAGGAGGCGACGCGCGCCGTCCTGCGCCGTCAGATGTCGGTCGGCGTGGACATCCCCTCGGACGGCGAGACGTCGAAGATTTCCTACGCCACGTACATCAAGGACCGGCTGACGGGGTTCGAGGGCGACAGCCCGCGACGGCCGCCGGCCGACCTGACGGATTACCCGTCCTTCATGGAGCGCCTGGCGAAGGCTGGCGGCACGCCGACCTACCGCCGCCCCCGCTGCACCGGCCCTATCGCGGTGAAGGACACCGCGCCGATGGAACGCGATATCGCGACGATGCGGGACGCGATGGCGGAGGCCGGCTACCATGACGGCTTCCTGAATTCCGCTTCACCCGGCGTCATCGCGCTGTTCCAGGTGTCGGACTACCACGCGACGCTGGACGACTACCTCGCCGACATCGGTGAGGCGATGCGGGTGGAATACGAGGGCATCGTCAACGCCGGCCTGATCCTGCAGATCGACGCGCCCGACCTCGGCCTCGGCCGCCACATGATGTACCGCGAGCTGTCCGAGGACGAGTTCCTCCGCCGCGCGGCGGTGCACGTGGAGGTCCTGAACCACGCCCTGCGCAACGTCCCCGGCGACCGCGTGCGGATGCATATCTGCTGGGGCAACTACGAAGGCCCCCACACCCACGACATTCCGCTGGAACGGGTCCTGCCCGTCCTGCTGCGCGCCAAGCCGCGCGCCCTGCTGTTCGAGGCGGCGAACCCCCGGCACGCCCATGAATGGGAAGCCTGGACGCGGGTGGCGATCCCCGACGACTACGTCCTGATCCCCGGCTGCCTCGATTCCACGACCAACTTCGTGGAGCATCCCGAACTCGTCGCCCAGCGGGTCGAGCGCTTCGCCACGGTCGTTGGACGGGACAGGGTCATCGCCGGGACCGATTGCGGCTTCTCCACCTTCGCGGGCTTCGGGGCGGTGGACCCCGAGATCGCCTGGGCCAAGCTCGCCTCCCTCGCCGAAGGCGTCCGGATCGCCAACGCCCGGCTTCGCTGATCTCCCGGCCCGTTGACCCAACCCCGGCTTCGGGGGAAGGAAACGCCCGCGATACGGGGGGATGCCGACATGGCCGAATACGAGATGATCAAGGTCGAAACGCGCGGGAAGGTCGGGCTCATCACCCTCAACCGCCCCTCCGCCCTTAACGCCCTCTGCGACCAGCTGATGACCGAGGTCGGGCAGGCCCTTCGCGCCTACGATGCGGACGACGCGGTCGGCGCCATCGTCCTGACGGGCTCCGAAAAGGCCTTCGCCGCGGGTGCCGACATCAAGGAGATGAAGGACCGCTCCTACCCCGCCATCCACTTCGAGGACTTCATCGGCAACCGTTGGGAGACGGTCCTGACGATCAAGAAGCCGGTCATCGCGGCCGTCGCGGGCTTCGCCCTGGGCGGCGGCTGCGAGCTGGCGATGATGTGCGACATCATCCTCGCGGCCGACAACGCGAAGTTCGGCCAGCCCGAGATCAAGCTCGGCGTCATGCCGGGCGCCGGCGGCACGCAGCGCCTGATCCGCGCGGTCGGCAAGTCCAAGGCGATGGACCTCATCCTCACGGGCCGCATGATGGACGCGGCGGAGGCGGAACGGTCCAACCTCGTCACCCGCATCGTCCCCGTCGCCGATCTGGTGGACGAGGCGGTGAAGATGGCCGAGGCGATCGCCGCCTTCTCCCTCCCCTCCGTCGTACTCTCGAAGGAGGCGGTGAACGCGGCCTACGAGATGACGCTGCGGGAGGGCGTGCGGTTCGAGCGGCGGCTGTTCCACTCGCTCTTTGCGACGGAAGACCAGAAGGAGGGCATGTCCGCCTTCGCCGAAAAGCGGAAGCCGACTTTCAGGAACGCCTGACGTGTCCCCGCTGCAACCGCCCTTTCGTTGACTCCCCCATTTGTTGACTCTGGGGGGGGCGGTGGATAGAACCCCGCCCTTTCCGGCGGCCTGCGACGGGCCACCTTCTCTCCATCTCCACGACTGGTACATCCGGCCCATGGCGAACACCGCGTCCGCGCGCAAGCGCATCCGTCAGAACGAGAAGCGCGTCGAGCGCAACCGCGCCCGCCGCTCTCGCGTCCGCACCTTCCTCCGCAAGGTGGAGGAGGCGATCACCGGCGGCGACAAGACCCAGGCGCAGGAAGCCTTCCGCCTGGCGCAGCCCGAGCTGCAGCGTGCGGCCGACAAGGGCGTGATGCACGACAATACCGTGGCCCGGAAGCTCTCGCGGCTCTCCGCCCGGATCAAGGGCATCGGCGCCTCCGCCTAACGGCGGCAAGTCCTCGCCGGGCTTTTTGAAGTAAAGTTCCCATCAGTACTTGCGTCGGCGCGCTGCGGTCTTTCATGACCGCTGCGCGGCGATTTTGCGCGTCATCAAACCGACGCGTGCCCGCAAACTTTGTCATTTGCGGCCTCTGTTGCCGCGCGTTACCGTTATTGGCGTGGCGGATCCGGGGCAGGGATCCGTGACAGGGGGTGATCGGTGGGTCGCATGCAGGACGAGCTGGGTGCCGTATCCTCCGGACCGATTCACCCGGATTCCGGAGACGATTCCCGCCTCTCCTCGGCCTGGGCCCGCATCCGCGGCCGCCTTCGTGACGAAGTCGGGGAGGTCGAGTACCGGACCTGGCTGCGCCAGCTGACCCTCGCGGCCATCGAGGGCGACGAGGCCGTCATCCACGTCCCCACGCGCTTCCTGCGCGACTGGCTCCGCGGCCAGTACGGCGACCGCCTCCGCGCCCTCTGGATGGCCGAGAACGTCGGGGTCCGCCGGGTCGAGATCCGCGTGGCACCCGCCCGTGACCTGCCCGCCGAGGCGGAGGAGGACGGTGCTGCCCCCGCGCTGGCCGAGCCCCTCGCCGTGCGCCCCGCGGAGCCCCGCGTCGAACCCGCGCGCAACGAGGGCGGCCGCGGCGACTGGATCGCCCCCCTCGACCCCCGCTTCACCTTCGACACCTTCATCGTCGGCAAGCCCAACGAATTCGCCCATGCCTGCGCCCGGCGGGTTGCGGAGAGGCCTGCCTCCCCGGGCTTCAACCCGCTCTTCCTCTACGGCGGCGTCGGCCTCGGCAAGACGCACCTGATGCACGCCATCGCCTGGGCCATCCGGGAGCCGAACCTGAACCGCACCGTCGCCTACATGAGCGCGGAGAAGTTCATGTACCGCTTCATCGCGGCGCTCCGGTCGCAGTCCACGATGGAGTTCAAGGAGAGCCTCCGCTCCGTCGACGTTCTGATGATCGACGACCTGCAGTTCCTCATCGGCAAGGACAACACGCAGGAGGAGTTCTTCCACACCTTCAACGCGCTGGTGGATGCGGGGAAGCAGATCGTCGTCTCCTCCGACAAGCCGCCTTCGGACCTCGCGGGGCTCGAGGACCGGCTGCGCACGCGCCTGGGCTGCGGCATGGTCGCCGACATCCACGCGACGACCTACGAACTGCGCATCTCCATTCTGGAAGCGAAGGCCGCCGCGAACGGCGTCTCCGTACCGGCACGCGTGCTGGAGTTCCTCGCGCACAAGATCACGTCCAACGTGCGGGAACTCGAAGGCGCGCTGAACCGACTGATCGCCCACGCCAACCTCTTCGGCCGGCCCGTCACGGTGGAATCCTGCCAGGAGGTCCTGCACGACATCCTCCGCGCCCATGACCGCCGGGTCACGATCGAGGAGATCCAGAAGAAGGTTGCGGAGCACTACAACATCCGCCTGACCGACATGTCCTCGGCCCGCCGTGCGCGGAACGTCGCGCGTCCTCGCCAGGTCGCCATGTACCTGGCCAAGCAGCTGACCTCCCGGTCGCTTCCGGAGATCGGGCGGCGCTTCGGCAACCGCGACCACACGACGGTGATGCATGCCGTCTCCCGAGTTGCGGAGCTGATGCAGGCCGACGCCGCCTTCGGCGAGGACGTGGAACTGCTGCGCCGGATGCTGGAGAGCTGACGCCGCCCGGGGCCTTCGCACCCGGCACCGCGGCCCCCTTCACGATGGCCCCCCGACCCCTCGCGCTCACCATGGGCGAGCCCGCCGGCATCGCCCCGGAGATCACGGCCGCATCCTGGTCGCGCCTCCGCGCGACCGGCCCGGCCTTCCTCGTCCTCGGCGACCCCGCGCTGTTCAGGGGTGTGCCCGTCATCTCCATCGCCGGGCCGGAGGAAACCGCGGCGGCTTTCCCGCACGCCCTGCCCGTCCTGCCAATGCCGCTCCCGGTCGCCGTGACGCCCGGCCGCCCTTCCATCGCCAACGCCCCCGCTATCCTCGCCTCCATCGAACGGGCCGTCGCCCTGGCGCTGGCGGGCCGGGCCGCCGCGGTGATCACCAACCCCATCCAGAAGGCGGTGCTGACGGCAGCCGGCTTTGCCCATCCCGGCCATACGGAGTTCCTGGGCGAGCTCGCCGGCCGCGGCGTCCCGCCGGTGATGATGCTCGCCTGCCCCGGGCTGCGCGTGGTGCCGGTCACGATCCACCTCTCCCTGCGGGACGCCGTCTCGCGCCTGACTTCCGGGAGCATCGTCGGGACCGGGACCCTCCTCGCCGAGGCACTGCGCCGGGATTTCGGCATCGCCGAACCCCGCCTGGTCGTTGCCGCTCTGAACCCGCATGCGGGGGAGGAAGGGACGATGGGCCGGGAGGACATCGAGGTCGTCGCCCCCGCCGTTGCCGCGCTCCGGGCCGCCGGCATCTCGGTGCGCGGACCCCTGCCGGCCGACACCCTGTTCACGCCGCGCGCCCGCGCCACCTACGATGCGGCGCTCTGCATGTACCACGACCAGGCGCTGATCCCGGTGAAGACGATCGATATGGATGGCGGCGTGAACGCGACCCTCGGCCTGCGCGTGGTCCGGACCAGCCCGGACCATGGCACCGCCCTCGACATCGCGGGCAAGGGACTGGCCGATCCGGGCAGCCTCATCGCCGCGCTCCGCATGGCCGCGGAGATCGCCGCGCACCGGGCCGCGGGGGCCGCCGCGTGACGCCGTTGCGCCTGTCCATCAACATCGACCATGTCGCGACGCTGCGGAACGCGCGGGCCGGGACGCATCCGGACCCCCTCGACGCCGCGCGCGCCGTGCTGGAGGCCGGTGCCGACGGCATCACGGTCCACCTGCGGGAAGACCGGCGCCACATCCGCGATGCCGACGTGGAACGCCTCCGCGCCGCCCTCGACGCGCCGCTGAACCTGGAGATGGCCGCGACAGAGGAGATGGTCGCCATCGCCGAGCGCCTGCGCCCCGCCGATTGCTGCATCGTCCCGGAGGGGCGGCACGAGTTGACGACGGAAGGCGGCCTCGACATTCCCCGCGCCGGCGCCTTCCTGGCCGAGGCGGTCCGTCGTCTTTCCGGCGCGGGCATCCGCGTCTCGATTTTCATCGAGGCCGATCGGGCGCAGGTGGAAGCCGCCGTGGCGATCGGCGCGGCCGCGATCGAGTTCCACACCGGCACCTATGCCGATGCCGCGCCGGACGCCCGCGCCCCCCACCTCCGCCGTATCGCGGAGGCCGCGCCGATCGCCGCCGCGGCCGGCCTCGCCTGCCACGCTGGCCATGGCCTGGCCTACGACTCGATCGCCGGCATCGCGGCCATTCCCGATATCTCTGAGGTCTCGATCGGCCACTTCCTCGTGGGCCAGGCCGTGTTCGAAGGCCTGCCCGCCGCCGTGCGCCGCATGAAGGCCCTCATTGCCGAGGCCCGCGAGGCCCGCCGTCCCTGAAGCACCGCCCATCCCGGCGGCGTCCGCCTTCCCCGCGGCTTTTCAGGATGATAGGGGATCGCTCCCGGGGGACGCCGTCTGCCGGGGTGGGGACGACGTCGGCGCGGGGGTGGCGACCATGAAGTTCACGGCAGACCGGGCGGTGCTGCTCAAGGCCCTGGCCCATGTCCAGAGCGTCGTCGAGCGCCGCAACACCATTCCCATCCTCGCGAACGTCCTGCTCGACGCCTCCGGCGGCGCGCTGCGCCTGACCGCGACGGACATGGAGATCGCGATCATCGAGGAGATCGCGGGCGTGGAGATCGCGCGCGAAGGCCGTTGCACCGCACCCGCCGCGACGCTCTTCGAGATCGTGCGCAAGCTACCGGACGGCGCACGAATCGAACTCGACCACAAGGGCGGGGATGCCCCCCTCGCGCTGCGCGCCGGCCGCTACAACACCTCGCTGATGGTCCTGCCGGTCGAGGACTTCCCCTCGATGACGGAAGGAAAACTGCCCCACAAGTTCCGCCTCGGCGCGGGGATGCTGCGGGACCTCGTGGACCGCACGCGCTTCGCGATCTCGACGGAGGAGACACGCTACTACCTCAACGGCATCTACCTGCACGCCACGAAGGCGGAGGGCGTGGACGTGCTGCGCGCCGTCGCGACCGACGGCCACCGCCTCGCGCGCGTCGAGGAGCCGCTGCCGGACGGCGCGGCCGGCATGCCCGGCGTCATCGTGCCCCGCAAGACGGTGGGCGAGCTGCGCAAGCTGGCGGAGGAGACCTCCGATGAGATCGAGTTTCGCCTGTCCGACACGAAGCTCCAGGTCAAGATCGGCGCGGTCACGCTCACCAGCAAGCTGATCGACGGCACCTTCCCCGACTACGAGCGAGTCATTCCCAAGGGCAACGACCGCGTGCTGCGCGTGGACAAGGGTGCCTTCGCCCAGGCGGTTGACCGCGTCGCCGCCATCTCCTCCGAGCGCTCGCGCCCCGTAAAGCTGTCGCTCGGCAAGAACCACCTGCTGCTCACCGCCGCCTCGCCCGAACAGGGCCAGGCGCAGGAGGAGCTGGACGGCGACGCGGTGACCTACGACGCCCCCTCGCTCGAGATCGGGTTCCAGGCGCGCTACCTGAAGGACATCACGGATCAGGTGGACGCGCAGGTGGAATTCCGCTTCGCCGACGGCTCCGCGCCGACGATTGTCCAGGATTCCGCGCGGCCCGAGGCCGTCTACGTCCTCATGCCCATGCGGGTCTGACCCGCACTCCCGCGGGTCTGCCACGTCTCCTGCGGGGCCAGGCCGCGTCCGCCCGAGCTGATCCCGGTCCAGCGAACGGAACGCCGCCTCGCGCGTTGATCCCTCCGTCAGGAAGGACGGGAGAACAGCGTGTCCGCCCCCATGCGGGACCCACATCGGCGTCAGGCGATCACCACCGGGGCCTGCGTCCTCGCGCTCCTGGCCGTCACGGCCTGGTTCTGGAGCCTGCACAAGGGCAATGCCGCCGGCGCCACGCTGCTGGCGACCCTCGGCTGCCTCGGCATCGTCTTGCCGCCGCGCGAGAGGATGGCGGTCCTGCCCCGGCGCGTCCGCGCCCTTCCGCGGAGCCTGGACCCCGTGCCCTTCCTCGCGACCCTCCTCTCCTCCCCCGGCTACGGGCTGAACTGGTTCTACGGCGAGAACCCGTATGACGAGGTCGTCCACCTGCTGTCGGGCATCATGGCCGGCGCGGTCTTCGCCGCCCTCCTCCTCGCCGACGGGCGGGCATGGGGCGGCAGGCGCCTCCTCTGGCTCGGCCTCCTCTTCGGCCTCGTCCTCGGCTCGGGTTGGGAGGTCTTCGAATGGGCCACCCACCTCATCGGGGACGCCACGGATACCTGGACCGACATCGTCCTGACGGCCTCCGGTGCCGCGATCGGGGCGGTGGCGTGGGGTGCCCGCTCGGCGCACGACCCGGCACTCCGGACGCCCCCGGCCACGCCCCTCGCCGTCCCCGCCGAATAGCCCTGTGCGCGTCGCGACCTGGAACATCCACCGCCGGCGGGCGGTGGCCGGCGTCTACCGTCCCGAATGGGTCGAAGCGGTCATCGGGGAAATCCGCCCGGACGTGATGGCGCTGCAGGAGGCGCAGCACTTCTTCCGCCGGGACAAGGGCATGCTGGACGAGGAGGCGATCGCCCGTGACCTCGGCCTGCGCCCGTTGCGGCTGCCGCACCGGGCGGGGGAGCAGGGCTGGCGGTCCAATGTCGTGCTCGTCTGCCGCGACGCCCGGGTGATCCACGGCCCCTACGGCCTGCGCCTGGGCGGGCTGGAACCCCGGGGCGCGGTGCTGGCCGAGATCGACCTGGGGGACGGGCCCTTCCGCATCGTCGCGGCGCACCTATCCCTCGGCGCGCGCCGGCGGCGGTTGCAGGGGGAGGCGCTGATGGCCGCCCTCTCGACCGGAGCGGGCCATACGCTCCCCACCCTCGTCATGGGCGACTTCAACGAATGGCGGCCGCGGGGCTCCGTCCTCGGCGTGCTCGCCCCGGTCTTCGGGGAGCCGCCCGCGGCACCGACATTCCCCACCTTCCGCCCGACCTTCTCGCTCGACCGCATCCTCGGCCACCCGCGGGGGCTGGTGCCACGCGTCCACGTGCACGACACGCCGATGGCCCGCCGCGCCTCCGACCACCTGCCGCTGGTCGCACGGGTGGAGGCCGGGATGCTGGGGCTGCCCCTGGCGGCTTGAACGGTCGGTCGGCGATGCTATCTCTGATAGCACTGCGCCGGAGGATGCCGTGGGACAGTTGCTCGTGCGCGGCGTCGAGGATGACCTGATCGACAGCCTTCGCCGGCGCGCGGCGGCGAGCGGTCGGTCCGTGGAGGCGGAGCACCGGGAGATTCTGCGCACGGCGCTCGCCGTTGACGTGGATTGGGCCAAGCGGCGGGCCGACGTCATCCGGCGTGCCGCCGAGATGCGCGCCGCGACGGCCGGCCGGGACGTGACCCCGACCGAGGTCTTGCAACGCGAAGGCCGCGAGGAGCGGTGACCGGCTACGTCATCGATGCCAGCGTGGCCGCGAAGTGGGTCCTGGCTGAGGAGGGCAGTGAGCGCGCGGCCACGCTCTTCTCCCACCGCCTCCTTGGCCCCGACCTGCTCTTCGTCGAGTGCGCCAACATCTTCTGGAAGGCGGTACGCCGGGGCCGGCTGACCGATGCCGAGGCCCTGCAGGGGCTGGAGATCATCGCGGCGACCGGGATCGGTGCGGTTCCCTCAGCGCCGCTGCTCGGCGGCGCGCTGCGCCGTGCGAATCGCCTCGGCCATCCGGTGTACGACTGTCTCTTCCTCGAAACGGCGGCGCATGTCGGACTTCCGCTCGTCACGGCCGACCGCCGCCTTCTGGCGCTCGCGGGCGAGGGCGCGCAGGTGCTTCACCTCTCCGACCTCCCTGCGTGATCCCCTCCCTTCGCCTCACCCGCCTCCTGCTCCAGGACTTTCGCAACCACGCGCGGGCGGAATTGCGGCTGGAGGCCGGCGTGGTCGTCATCGCCGGGGAGAACGGGTCGGGGAAGACGAACCTGCTGGAGGCCATCTCCCTCCTCGGCCCCGGTCGAGGATTGCGGGGGGCGAAGCTGGCCGAGTTCGGCCGGATCGGGCCGGAGGGACCACACCCCTGGGCGGTCTCCGGCCGCTTCGAAGGGCCGGTTGGCACCTTCGACCTGGGCACCGGCACCACGGCCGATGGCGGGGACAAGCGGTCCTTCCGCCTGGACGGGAATCCCGTGCAGACGCAGGCCGAACTCGGCGCCCTCGTCGCCGCGGTCTGGCTGACGCCGCAGATGGACCGGCTGTTCACCGAGGCCGCCTCCGGCCGCCGAGCCTTCCTCGACCGCCTGGTCTGGGCGCTGGACCCTTATCACGCGCGGGAGGTCGCGGCCTACGGGACCGCCATGACCCAACGGAACCGCCTGCTGGGCGACAACCGCGGGGACCGTGCCTGGCTGGACGGGCTGGAGGACGCGATGGCCCGGCACGGCGTCGCCCTGACCGCCGCACGGCGTGCCCTCATCGCGCGTCTCAACGCGGTGCTCGCAGGCGGGGTCGCCGGGGCCTTCCCCGCAGCCCTCGCCGCGCTCGACTGCTCGACGGCCGCGGCGCTGCAGGCGCGGTCAGCGCTGGAGGTGGAGGACGGCCTGCGCGAAACGCTCGCCGCGAACCGCGGCCGCGACGCCGGGGCGGGGATGGCGGTGGAGGGACCGCACCGCTGCGATCTCCGCCTTTCCCACCTGCCGAAGGGCGTGCCGGCGGAACTCTGCTCGACCGGGGAGCAGAAGGCGCTGCTGATCTCGACCGTGCTGGCCCATGCCGCGCTGATCGCCGGCACCCGCGGCTTCGCGCCGCTGCTGCTGCTGGATGAGATCGCGGCCCACCTCGACGCCCGGCGCCGCGACGCGCTCTTCGAGGCGCTGGCGGCCCTGCCCGCCCAGTCCTTCCTGACGGGGACGGAGCCGGGGACCTTCGCCCCGCTGCGGGGCATCGCGCAGGGCTTTTCGGTCAGCCCGGGCGGGGTCGTGCCCGACCCGGCCTTCCCGGTGCCGCTGGCCGCCTGATCCCAGGCTCCGCCGGCCGTTCCCTGATGCCGTCAGGGCCAGCCGGCCCCGGCCGCGCACTCAGCCCGCCGCGGAGGTCTTCGCGTCCGACGACACGATCCGCCCGTCCTCCATCGCGACGATGCGGTCGGCGATGTCGAGGATGCGCGGGTCGTGCGTGACGAGCAGGATCGGGGCGCCGCGGGATTTCGCGAGGTCGCGGAGGAGGTGGACGACCTCCTGCCCGCTGACCTTGTCGAGGGCGGCGGTGGGTTCGTCGGCCAGCACCAGGCCGGGTTCGCCGACGAGGGCGCGGGCGACGGCGACGCGCTGGCGCTGGCCGCCGGAGAGGTTGGCCGGCGGCTTGTCCGCGTGGTCGGCGAGGCCGACGGCCTTCAGCATGGCGCCGGCGCGGTCCAGGCGGTCCTGGTCGGAGAGGGAGCCGTCGAGTTCGAGCGACATCGCGACGTTCTGGCGCGCGGTGAGGAAGCCGAGCAGGTTGTGGTTCTGGAAGATGAAGCCGATGCGGCGGCGCAGCGCGACGCGGGCCGTTTCCTTCGCGCCGCGGAGTTCCTGGCCCAGCACGCGGCAGGAGCCGTCCTGCATGGAGCGCAGCGCGCCGATGAGGGTGAGCAGCGTGGTCTTGCCGGAGCCGGAGGGACCGGTCAGCAGCACGATCTCGCCGGGGCGGACGGAGAGTTCGACGTCGCGCAGGACGGTGCGCTTCAGGTCGCCCTCGCCATAGGTGTAGGTGAGGTCGCGGATCTCGACGGGCGCTTCGCCGCGATAGGTGGAGCCGTCCATCAGAGGGGGGCCATCAGAACATGTCCGCGGGGTTGGCGTCGCGGAGCTTGCGCACCGCGAGCAGGCCGGCGACGGCGCACATGGTGAAGATCATGACGAAGACCTGCACCAGCCGGTCGGGCGTCATGAACAGGGGCAGGAAGGTCGCCGAGCCCACGAAGTCATAGAGGAGGGAGGATGCGATGGCGCCGGGGATGAAGCCGAGGATCGCGAGAATGACGGCGGCGCCGAGGACGACGCGGGCGAGGTAGCCGTTGGAATAGCCCATCGCCTTCAGCGTCGCGTATTCCTTCAGGTGGCCCGCGATGTCGCTGAAGAGGATCTGGTAGACGATCACCATCCCGACGACCAAGCCCATGAGCGAGCCGAACATGAAGATGAAGCCGATCGGGGTCGCATTCTCCCAGTACGCGCGTTCGTGGGCGCGGAGTTCGGTGGCGGACATGACGACGACGTCCTGCGGCAGCACGCGGCGAAGCGAGGCCATGGCCGCGGCGGGGTCGGCCCCGTCGCGCAGCTTGATCGCGACGAGGTCCACCTGGGAGACGTTCCGTCCCGGCACGATCCGGCGGAAGTTGACGTCGGAGAGGACCATGTTGCCGTCGGCACCGAAGGAGGGGCCGATCTCGATCGTGCCGACGATCGTCATGTCGCGGTTGCCGACCTGGATCGGGAACTCGCCGCGGTCGCGGAACATCTGGCCGACGGCGCCGAATTCGGGGCGGGATCGCATGTCGAAGGCGAAACTGTCGGGGCGCTTGAGCATCGGCACGAGGGGGGCGAGGCCGGGGAAATCCATCACGCCGGATTCCACGTCGAAGCCGACGAGCTGGATGGCGCGGCGCGAGCCGTTCTCCGGGTTCCGGAACGTCGCCTGGGCCAGGTAGATCGGGGCGGCGGCCTGCACCTCCGGCACCGCGAGCGCCTGGTAGGCGCGGATGCGGGGCAGCGTCTCCGGCCGGAAGGACGCCGTGGTCAGCGGATGCATGAGGAAGACGTCGGCGCGCATGGCGCCGATGAGGGCCGTCGCGCTGTCGAAGAGCGCGGAGCGGAAGCCGAGCTGCATGAAGACGAGGACGCAGGCGAACATGACGCCTGCGATGGCGGAGGCGAGGCGGGCCTTTTCCGACCGCAACTGCCGCCAGGCCAGGCGGACGGCGAGGGCGAGGCCCTGGCCGAAGCCGGGCGTGCGCACGACGCGCGCCGGTGTGCCGACGCCGGGTGCGCTGACGTCGGGCGGCTGGGGGAGGATGTTGACCGGTGCGTTCACGGCCGGATCGCCACCTGAACCTGCATGTTGGAACGGCGCATCAGGGCCTGGCGACCTTCCTCGCCCAGTTCGATCCGCACTTCGACGGTGCGGGCGTCCACGGCGGCGACCGGGTCGGTGCCGGCCTGGGTGGTGCGGCGGACGACCCAGCCGATCTCGCGCACGCGGCCGGGGTAGCGGGTGGCCTGGCCGGGGACGACGACCTCGGCCGTCGCGCCTTCGCGCATGCGGGGCATGTCGGTCTCGTAGACGTCGGCGACGACGTCGAGACGCGTCAGGTCGCCCATTTCCAGCACGCCGTCGTTGCTCACCGGCTCCCCGGCGCGGGCGATGACGCGGAGGATCGTGCCGTCGATCGGGGCGTAGAGGCGCGACAGCACGGCGTCGGCGCGGGCCTTGGCGAGGGAGGCTTCGGCGGCCGCAAGGTCGGCCGCGGCGCGGGCGACGTCCTCGCGGCGCGGGTTGGTGAGGGTTTCGAGGTCGGCCTCGGCCTGGGCGCGCTCGGCGGCGCGCTGGGCGGCGAGGAAGCGGTTGCGGTCGTAGGTTGCCGCGGTCTCGGCGCCGGAGGGGAGAAGGCGTTCGGAGCGCGCGGTGTCGCGACGCGCGATTTCCTCGGCGGCGCGGGCGGAGGCGATGCGGGCGCGTGCCGCCTCGACCTCGGAGCGCGAGCCGCCGGCGCGGACCTTGTCGAGGGTCGCGCGCATCTGGGCGACCTTTGCCTCGGCCTCGCCGACCGCGGCGTCCTTCTGTGCCGCGTCGGAGAATTCGGCGAGGACCTGTCCGGCGCGAACGGTCTCGCCTTCCCGCACGAGGAGGCGGTCTAGGCGGATGGTGCCCATCATGCCGCCCTGGGTGAGCTTGAGGATGCGGGACGCCGGTTCGACCCGGCCGAGCGCGCCGATGCCGAGGGGCTGGGCCGGGGCGGCCTGGGCGGGGGTGACGACCGCGGGCGGCTCGAAGGGGCCGAGGCCGGCGTGCCAGGCGTAGCCGCCCATCGACCCGAAGGCGCCGAGGCCGAGGAGGAAGGCCCAGCGCTTCACGGCCGGCCCTCCACCATCGCCAGGAGGGTGGCGTGGAGGTCCGCGATCTCGGATTCGGTGGGTTCGTAGAGGCGGAAGATGCGGGCCATGAAGAGGCCGTCCGCCGCCGTGATCACGGCCATGGCCGGGCCGGCGGGAACGCCGTCGTTCAGCGCGGCCTCTCGCAGCCGTGCGAGGAAGGCGCGAACGGGGTCGAGCAGCGAGGGGTCGTGGTGGAAGGCGGCGAGGAAGACGGCGGCGGCGCGGTGGTGCTGCTCGCAGGTTTCAGGTTCGTCAAAGCCCCAGGACAGGATGGCGCGGAGGACGCGGCCGCGGCCGGGGGCTGGGCGGCGACCTGGGCCTCGAACTCGGCGTGGAAGCCCTCGGCCAGGCGCTGCAGGAGGGCGGTGAGCAGGGCCTCCTTCGACGCGAAATGGTAGAGGAGGCCGCCCTTGGAGACGCCGGCTTCCCGCGCGGCGCCCTCGAGGGTGAGCGCGGGAACGCCGCGGGCGCGGACGATGGCCTCGGCGGCGTCGAGGATGCGGGTTTGGGCGTCTCGGAGCGGGAGGGCGTCCATGGGGCGTGTCGTCCTGTCCTGCTGTACCGTCTGGACGGTGACTTGGACCGTCCGGCCGGTACAGTCAAGTTGTAACGATCAGCCGCAGCCGTGCCAGCCGCCCCCGGGGGCGGGGACGAGGTCGAGGACCCCGAGGATGCGCGGGGCAGAGGCCGCGACGGGTTCCAGGATCACGAAGGCGCCCTCCGGCAGGGCACGGGAGGCGACGGCGGGACCCAGGACCATGATCGCGGGGGTGCGGTGGCCGACGAGGACGCGGTTGGTGCCGGCCGGTACGGGGTCGGAGAGGAGGCGGCGGTGGGCGGCCAGGACCCAGTCCAGGCGGCCGCCGGCGTAGTCATCTGCCAAGAGTTCGTCGGTGACGCGGACGTTCTCCGGCCCGAAGGCGACCTCGGCGGTGTCGCGGGCGCGGAAGACGGGGCCGGCGGGGACGGGAAGCGCGACGGGGATGCCGAGGTCACGGAGGCGCCGGCCGATCTCGGCGGCCTGGACACGGCCGGCGGGGGAGATGTTGCGCTGCCCTGCGCGATCGCCGACGCGGAAGGAACGGTCGCAGGGTTCGCCGGAGGTGTCGGCGTGGCGCTGGTAGAGGACCAGGCCGCCGTCGCGGGCGCGGGCGATCAGGGCGTCGCCTTCCGGCGTGCCAGGGCGGGCGGGGGTGATTGGGCCGGGCGGGGTGCCGGCGAGTTCGGCCTGCTGCGCGGCGGCCGCGAAGGCGGGCAGGGTCAGCAGGAATGCGCGGCGGACGATCACGGCGCGCCAGATGGGCCGGCGCGCGGGCCACTCAAGGCGTGGGCTCAGCCGGGCCCGAGCCAGCGGACGGCGAGAAGGGCCAGGGCGAGCCAGATCGCGACGACGATCGCGAGGCCGAGGCGGCTGACGGGACGTTCGGCGAGGGTGATGGCCTTCGCGCGGTGCTCCGCGAAGACGGCGGGGGGGAGCATGCGGACGAGGAGGAGGATGGCGAGGGGGAGCAGGATCGCCTCGTCCAGCAGACCGAGGACGGGGATGACGTCGGGGATCAGGTCAACGGGGGAGAGGGCGTAGGCCGCCACGACGATCGCGAAGGCCCGCGCGAACCAGGGCGTCCGGGGGTCGCGGGCGGCGAGCCAGAGGGCAACGGAATCGCGGCGGATGGCCTTCGCCCAGCCCTTGAGGCGCGCAACCCAGCCCATCGCCCCTCCCGTCTCGCCGCGCGGCTGCCGATCCCCTACACGGCGCGACATGCGCTACGTCTCCACCCGCGGGCAAGCCGCGCCGCGCGACTTCGAGGGCGTCCTGCTTGCAGGGCTCGCGGAGGATGGCGGGCTTTTCGTGCCGGAGACCTGGCCGACCCTGTCCGCCGGCGAGTGGCGTGGGCTGCGGGGGCAGTCCTACGCGGAGGTGGCGGCGCGGCTGCTGTCGCGCTTCACGGGGAGCACCTTCGACGATTCGTCGCTCTCGGCCATGTGCGCGGAGGCGTATCGGGGTTTTGCCCATGCCGCGGTCGCGCCGTTGGTGCAGGTGGACCACCGGACCTTCGCGCTGGAGCTATTCCACGGGCCGACGCTGGCGTTCAAGGACTTCGCGCTGCAGCTGCTGGGGCGGATGTTCGACCACGTGCTGGCGCGACGTGGGCAGCGGCTGACGATCGTCGGCGCCACGTCGGGCGACACGGGTTCCGCCGCCATCGAGGCCTGCCGGGACCGGGCGAGCCTGGAGGTGGTGATCCTTCACCCCGAGGGGCGGACGAGCGAGGTGCAGCGGCGGCAGATGACGACGGTGATGTCGCCGAACATCCGCAACATCGCGCTGCGCGGGGACTTCGATGCCTGCCAGGATCTGGTGAAGGCGATGTTCAACGACGCGCCGTTCCGGGAGGAGATGCGGCTTTCCGCCGTGAACTCCATCAACTGGGCCCGGATCGCGGCGCAGATCCCGTACTACGCCTACGCCGCGCTGGCGCTGGGCGCGCCGGAGCGGGAGGTCGTGTTCGCGGTGCCCACGGGGAACTTCGGCAACGTGCTGGCGGCCTGGGCGGCGCGGAAGATGGGGCTGCCGGTGGCGTCGCTCATCATCGGGTCGAACCGGAACGACATCCTCGTGCGCTTCGTGGGGGCCAACGACATGTCGGCGCGGCCGGTGGTGCCGAGTTTGTCGCCTTCGATGGACATCCAGGTGTCGTCGAACTTCGAGCGGCTGCTGTTCGAGCTGCTGGACCGGGACCCCGCCGCGACCGCGGCGACGATGCGGGCGTTCCGGGAGACGGGGACGATGCCGGTGCCGCAGGCCGCGTGGTGGAACGCGACGTCGCTGTTCCGGGCGCAGGCGGTGGATGACGAGGCGACGCTGGCAGAGATGCGGCGGCTGCACGCCGGGGGTACCTGGCGGACCCGCACACGGCGATCGGGACCGCGGCGGCACGGGCGCGGGCGCCTGCGGATCCGTCGGTGCCGGTGATCGTCGCCGCGACGGCGCATCCGGCGAAGTTCCCGGACGCGGTGGAGAGGGCGACGGGGGTTCGGGCGCCGCTGCCGGAGCATCTGGCGGACCTGTACGGGCGGGAGGAGCGGTTCGACGTGATGGAGGCCGACCTCGGGGTGGTGGAGGCGGCGGTGCGGGCGCAGGTGGGGCGGAACCGGTAGGTCAGTCCAGGTCGCGATCGCCGAGGATAACTTCGAGTTCCTGCTCCGGGGCGGGCAGGAAGCGCTGGACGATGTCCCAGACCCGGTCGTCCTCGACCACGCCGTAGCCGAGAATGTTCCGGAATGCGATGACGTCGCGGATGGCCGTGATGCGTGCGGCGACGTCAGGGCGCCGCCGACGTAGATCGGCCAAGGCCTCGCCGACGATCATCAACTTTCGTTCGATCGCGGACCGGAGGAGTTCGTCCGCTTCGTAGTCCAAACAAATAGGCTTGGCCCGTGGCGAAGCGGCGCGCATGCCGCCCGTGCTCGATCGCTTCTTGGAGGAGTTGCCGCGCGCTCCGGGTCGTCATCGGCGGGAGGGATAGAGAGGCTGCCGCTGCGCCTGCATCTGCTTCAGGACGTAGCGGTTTTTCACCGCGCCAGACTCGACCAGGTCCACTCTCCGCCCGGCTAGATCCTCCAGCGAGAACAGAAGATCGGCATAGGGCCTGCAGCCCTTCGCCTCTGGCACGTCCTCGAATTCCACGAGGAGATCGAGATCGCTCCGATCCGGATCGAAGTCCCCGGCCACGGCCGAGCCGAAGACGTCGAGGCGCTTGACGTGGTACCGCCGGCACAGGGCAGCCACGGCCTCCAGGTCCAGCGGGAAGGGCAGGGTGACGTTCATCGCCCGTACACCCAGGGTGCGGCCGGCGGCGCCCGCAACGGTAGAGCGGGGGCGGGGACGGCAGGCGTTCGGTCCCTCGCGCCCCGGGCGGGAAGACCCTACATCTACTGGCATGACCGATGCCCTCCCGGCCGCCGACACCAATACCGGCGCCATCCGCCTGACCCGCCTCCCCTCCGGCCTCACCGTCGTCTCGGACACCATGCCGAGGGTCGAGACCGTCTCGATCGGCGCCTACGTCCATGCCGGCACCCGCGACGAGCGGGCGGAGGAGAACGGGGTCGCCCACTTCCTGGAACACATGGCCTTCAAGGGCACGAAGCGCCGGGACGCTGCGGCCATCGCGCGGGAGATCGAGGCGGTGGGCGGGCACCTCAACGCCTACACGGCGCGGGAAAACACGGCCTACTACGCCAAGGTGCTGAAGGAGGACGTGGCGCTGGCCGCGGACATCCTCGGCGACATCCTGACGAATTCGACCTTCGCGCCGGAGGAGGTGGAGCGCGAGCGCGGCGTGATCCTGCAGGAGATCGGGCAGGCGAATGACACGCCGGACGACATCGTCTTCGACCACTTCCAGGACACGGCCTTCCAGGCGCAGCCGATGGGGCGGCCGACGCTGGGGCCGGCGGCGCTGATCGAGAAGCTGCCGCGGGAGGTGCTGATGGCCTACATGCGCCGGCACTACGGACCGTCGCGGATGGTGGTCGCGGCCGCCGGCGCGATCGAGCACGACACGCTGGTGGGGCTCGCGAAGCAGCATTTCGGCGACCTTCCGGTGCCGGAGGAGCATGCCGCGGAGGCGGCACGCTACACGGGCGGCGAGTTCCGGGAAGAGCGGGACCTGGACCAGGTCCATGTCGTCCTCGGCTTCCCCGGGCCGTCCTACGGCGACTCGATGCACTACCCGACGATGCTGCTCTCGACGATCCTTGGCGGCGGCATGTCGTCGCGGCTGTTCCAGGAGATCCGGGAGAAGCGCGGGCTGGTCTATTCGGTCTATTCCTACCACGCGCCGTACCGGGATGGCGGCCTGTTCACGATCTACGCGGGCACGGGCGAGGATCAGGCGGCGGAGCTGATGCCCGCAACGCTGGAGGAGCTGCGCCGCGTGCAGCGCGACGTGACGGAGGAGGAACTGGCGCGCGCCAAGGCGCAGCTGCGGGCCTCCGTCCTGATGTCGCTCGAATCCACGGGATCCCGCTGCGAGCAGATCGCGCGGCAGTTGCAGGTCCATGGCCGGATCATCCCGGTCGAGGAGACGAAGGCGAAGATCGCGGCGGTGACGGTGGACCAGGTGCATGCCGCCGCCGCCCGGGCCTTCCGCGGGGCGCCGACGCTCGCGGCGCTCGGGCCCGCGGGGAAGGTGCCGCACCTGCCGCAGATCGCCGAGAAGCTCGCGGCCTGATGAACCCGCTCAACCGCCTGTCGGACCTCGTGGGCGCCGCGCGCGCGGCGGGGGCCGATGCCGCTGACGCGCTCCTCGCCAGCAGCGCGTCCCTGTCCGTGTCGCTGCGCCTCGGCGAGGTCGAGAATGTCGAGCGGTCGGAGAGCCACGACATCGGGTTGCGGGTCTTCGTGGGAAAGCGGTCGGCGATCGTCTCCACGACCGACCCGGACCCGCTGAACTTCGCCGCGCTGGCCGAACGCGCGGTCGCGATGGCCCGCGCGGTGCCGGAGGATCCCTATGGCGGGCTGCCCGAGGCCCCGCCGCCGGTGCCGGCCGGTTCGGCGCCGGAGATGGATGACGGCCAGCATTCCGACGTCGCCGCGCTGACGCTGCGCGCGCGGATCGCGGAGGATGCGGCGCGTTCCATCGCCGGGGTGACCAATTCCGAAGGGGCCGATGCGGGCTGGGCCCGGACGGAGATCGCACTCGTTGCCTCCAACGGCTTCGCGGGGACGTATTCGCGCTCTGGCCACTCCATCTCCGCGACCGCGCTGGCGGGTAGCGGGACGGGGATGGAGCGGGACTACGACTATTCCTCCACCGTCCATCTCGCGGACCTCGACGATCCCGCGACCATCGGACGCAACGCGGGCGAACGCGCGGTACGGCGCCTGAACCCGACGCGGCCGAAGACCGCGCGGCTGCCGGTGATCTACGATCCCCGCGTCGCCAATTCGCTGCTCGGCCACCTGTCCAGCGCGATCAACGGGGCTTCCGTCGCGCGCGGCACGACTTTCCTGCGCGAATCCTTGGGCAAGCAGATCCTGCCGCGCGGGCTGACGGTGATGGACGATCCGCTGCGGGCGCGGGGACTCCGCACCCGGCCCTTCGATGGGGAGGGCACGCCGGCCCGGCCCCGCGCGATCGTGGAAGACGGGGTGCTGACGACCTGGATCCTCGACACGCGCTCGGCGCGGCAACTGGGCATGGCGACGACCGGGCACGCCAGCCGCGGGACCTCGTCACCGCCCTCGCCCTCCGCGACGAATCTCTGGTTGCAGGCGGGCGTGGTGACGCCGGAGACGCTGATGGCCGACATCGTCGAGGGCTTCTACATCACCGAGTTCATCGGCATGGGCGTCAACGGCATCACCGGCGACTATTCCCGCGGCGCCTCGGGCTTCGTCATCCGCAACGGGGCGTTGGCGGAGCCCTTCTCCGGCGTCACCGTCGCGGGGAACCTGCGCGACATCTTCCTGAACATGACACCGGCGGATGACCTGCGCTTCCGGCGCGGCACCGATGCGCCGACGATCCGGGTCGAGGGCTTGACGCTCGCCGGCGCGTGAGGCCCGTTGCCCTCTCCGGACGGAGGAGGGGAAACGATCCCATGGCGACGAAGCTCTATGGCTGCCTGCGCTCCCGCGCGTCGCGCCCCGACTGGTTGCTGCGCGAGCTCGGCGCGGAATATGAGCGCGTGCCGGTCCTCCAGGCCGGGCGCGCGAAGCCGGGCGAGATGAGCACGGCATCGGCGGAGTTCCTCGCGATCAATCCAAACGGGCTGATCCCCTCGCTGGAGGATGACGGCTTCGTCCTGCACGAATCGCTGGCGATGAACCTCTACCTCGCGAAGAAGCATGGCGGGCCGCTGGCGCCGCGCGACCTGCGCGAGGACGCGCTGATGACGATGTGGTCGCTCTGGGCCGGGGCGACGGTGGAGCCGCACGCGATCAACGTCGTGTATTACGGGCCCAAGGGGTCGAAGGGGCACGACGCCAGGATCTACGGTGACGCGGTGGCCGGGCTGAGGAACCCGATGGCGGTGCTGGATTCGGCGCTCGCGGCTGGGGGCGGGCACCTCGTCGGCGGGCGCTTCACGGTGGCCGACGTCAACGTCGCGGAGGTCACGCGCTACGCCCAGGGCGCGCCGGAGCTGTTCGAGGGGCGCGCGAACCTCTCGGCCTGGATCGCGGCCTGCCAGTCGCGTCCCGCGTTCAAGGCGATGATGGAGGAGCGGAACGCCGAAGCGGCGTGAGGCCCCGGCGCGTTGGTACGGCCCGGACGGGTCGTGCCGACGCCGCGCGGCGCGGCCCGTCCCCGGTCCGGCAAGGGAGAGGCCCATGAAGATCACCGCGCTCACCACCTTCCTCGTGCCGCCGCGCTGGCTGTTCCTGAAGATCGACACCGACGAGGGCATCAGCGGCTGGGGCGAGCCCGTGCTGGAGGGCCGCGCCCACAGCGTCGCCGCGATGGTGGAGGAACTCGCGGACTACCTCATCGGCAAGGACCCCTCGCCGATCGAGGACCACTGGACCGTCCTCTACCGCGGCGGCTTCTACCGCGGCGGCGGCGTGCACATGAGCGCGCTCGCCGGCATCGACCAGGCGCTCTGGGACATCAAGGGCAAGGCGCTGAACCAGCCGGTGCACAAGCTGCTCGGTGGGCCCGTGCGCCATCGCATCCGCGTCTATTCCTGGATCGGCGGCGACCGGCCCGCCGATACCGCCGCGGCGCGGGAACGCGCGGCCCTCGGCTTCACCGCGGTGAAGATGAACGGGACGGCCGAGATGGGCTGGATCGACAGCCACGGCGCGGTGGACGCGGCGGTGGCGAGCCTCGCCGCGGTGCGGGAGGCCGTCGGCCCGGGCTTCGGCATCGGGGTGGACTTCCACGGCCGGGTGTACCGTCCCATGGCGAAGACCCTCGTTCGCGAGCTCGAGCCCTTCAAGCCGATGTTCATCGAGGAGCCGGTCCTGAGCGGGAACGCCGAGGCGCTCGCCGAGATCGCCGCCGCGACGACGATTCCGATCGCGCTGGGGGAGCGACTCTACTCCCGATGGGACTTCAAGCCGATCCTCGCGCGCGGGCACGTGGATATCATCCCGCCCGATCCCTCCCACGCCGGCGGCATCACCGAGACACGCAAGATCGCCGCGATGGCGGAGGCGCACGACGTCGCGGTCGCGCTGCATTGCCCGCTCGGCCCCATCGCGCTTGCGGCGAACCTCCAGCTCGACGCCGTGTGCCACAACGCCGCGATCCAGGAGCAGTCGCTCGGCATCCACTACAACCGGGGCAACGACCTCCTCGACTACCTCTCCAACCCCGAGGTGTTCCGCTACGAGGACGGCTGGGTGAAGATCCCGGAAGGCCCCGGCCTTGGCATCGAGGTGAACGAGGAACACGTGCGGGAGCGCGCCCGCGAGGGGCATCGCTGGCGCAACCCGGTCTGGCGGCACGGCGACGGCAGCTTCGCCGAGTGGTGAGGCGCCCCGCCGTCACTCCACGCGGATGTCGCGGACCTGGAACTGGTTGTCCGCCCGATGCGTCACGGTCACGCCCTGCCGCACCGCCCAGGGGATGACCATGTGATAGAGCGGGATATGCCCGAGGTCGTCGTTGTGGATCGCGTGCGCTTCCCGGATTAGGGCCCGGCGGCGCTCGGCGTCCGGCTCCCGTTCCACGGCGTTCACCAGCTCGTCGAAGCGGGCGTTGCTCCAGCCCCCGGCATTCCAGGACGCGACGCCGGCGGCGCCGCGCGACTGCATGATGGAGCGCAGCGTGTACAGCGCGTCGAAGGTCGGGACGCCCCAGGACAGCGCGTAGAACACGGATTCCCGCCGCAGCAGGCGCGGCGTGAACTGCGCGTTGGGGAGGAGGTTGAGCGAGACCCGGATCCCGACCTGCGCCAACTGCGCCGCGACGGCCTGGCAGGCCTCGTCGTAGGTGCCGACGGGGCAGTCCAGCGGCACGGAGAAGCCGTTGGGGTAGCCGGCTTCGGTCAGCAGCCGCCGCGCGGCGTCGCGGTCATAGGGCAGGCGGCGGTCGGTGTCCTGCGACCAGCCGTTGACGAACTGGGTCCACATGCTGCCCGTCGGCACGGCCTGGCCGCGCAGCGTGCGCGTGCGGATGGCGTTCATGTCGATCGCGTGCGCGACGGCTTGCCGCACCCGCAGGTCCCGGAACGGGTTGCGTCCCCGCGCGTCGGAGCCGGCGAGCTCCTCCGCGTCCTGGTTCATGCCGAGGAAGACCGTGCGGTTCTCCTGCCCTTCCAGCACCCGCAGGTTGGGCTGGCGGCGGATGCGCTCCACGTCTTGCGCAGGGACGACGTGGACCATGTCCACCTCGCCCGAGAGCAGGGCCGCGACCCGCGTGGCGTCGGAGGCGAGGATGATGTGCTGGTAATCCGTGACGTTGCCGCGGGCGACGTCCGCCGCCGCGCCCCACCAGGCCTCGTGTCGTCCGAAGACGGTGCGGGAGTCCACGTCGCGGCGGCGGATGACGTAGGGTCCCGTCCCGTTGGTGTTCCGCGCGGTGAACATCTCCTCGCGCTGGCTGAAGTTCTGCGGGCGCTCCGCCCGGTTCGCCTCGGACCAGGAACGCGACATGATCAGCACGCGCGTCAGCTTGTCCGGCAGGGAGCTGTCGGGGACGCGGGTCGTGACGTCCACCGCCAGCGGGCCCGACGCCTCGGCGCCGGTCACGGTGTCCACGAAGATGCCGTAGTTGCTCGTGGGCGCGCGGGCGCGGCCGATGCTGAAGACCACGTCGTCGGCCGTCAGGGTCTCCCCGCCGTGGAAGCGTACCCCTTCGCGCAGGTGGAAGCGCCAGCGCGTCGGCTCAACCTGTTCCCATCGTGTCGCGAGGCCGGGCGCCAGTTTCAGGTCATCGCCGCGGTGGACCAGGGGTTCGTAGACCTGCGAGACAACGAGGAAGGTGAACAGCGCGTTGTTCGCGTGGGGGTCGAGGGTGGAGGCATCCACGCTCGTCGCGACCCGCAGGGTCCGACCGGGGCCGGGTGTGGCCGGCGCCTGTGCCCAGGCAGTTCCCGCCATCAGCATCAGGCCCGCCGCGACGACGCCGATCCGCCGCCCGGTCGTCGATACCTGTCGCATGCCCATCGCTTCGATCTCCTTCTCCGGGCCGAAGGGTGACGGAAGGGGGGTGCAATCCGCAACCTTTCCCCTATATTACAGCGGCGTCAGAAACGCGCTTCCTCTGGGGAAACCGACCACATGCGCACCCGCGCACGCTTCCTGACCTTCGCCGCGGCCCTCGCCCTGGCGCTTGGTCCCGCCATCGCCGAGGCCCGGCCCGGCGGCGGCTCGTCCTCCGGCAGCCGCGGCAGCCGGACCTATTCCGCGCCGCCCTCGACCAACACGGCGCCGCAGGGCGGCCAGCGCTTCGACCGGACCGAAGCCCCGCGCACGCCGTCGACGACTGGCCAGCCCGCGCCCGCGCAGGCCCGCCCCGGCATGGCCACTCCGGCGCCGCAGCCGCAGCGCGGCGGCTTCATGGGCGGGCTGATGGGCGGCCTCGCCGGCGGCCTGCTCGCGGCCGGCCTCTTCGGGATGTTCACGGGCGCCGGCTTCTTCGGCGGCATCTCCGGCCTCGCGGGCGTGCTGGGCTTCCTGCTCCAGATCGCGCTGATCGCAGGCCTGGTCTACCTCGTCGTCCGCCTCATCCGCGGACGCCGCCAGCCCGCGCTGGCCATGGCCGGGGCCGGCCCGATGGGCGGCTCGGCGATGCCGAACGCCTATGCGCGGGAGGTGCAGCAGCCGACCGGCGGCCCGGCCTACGGTGCCGGCGGCGGCGCCCCGGCCACGCGCCCGATCCAGGTTGGCCCGACGGACTTCGCGGCCTTCGAGCGGATGCTGACCGAGGTGAACGACGCCTGGACGCGGCGTGACGTGACGGCGCTCAACCGCCTCGGGACTCCGGAGATGGTCCGCTACTTCCAGGGCGACATGCGCGACCTCGACGCCCGGGGCTGGCGCAACGAGACTCGCGACGTGCGGCTCGAGGCCGGCGACCTGTCGGAGGCCTGGAACGAGGATGGGCTCGACTACGCGACGGTTGCGATGCGCTTCTCGCTCGTAGACGTGACCTATGACGCGACGGGCAAGGTCGTGGAGGGTGACGCGGGCGCGCGGCAGACCGCGACGGAGCTCTGGACCTTCGTCCGGCCGCAGGGCGCGTCCTGGATGCTCTCGGCGATCCAGCAGACCGGGCGCTGATCCGAGCGGTGACGTAACGACCCGGCCGGGGGCGACTCCGGCCGGGTTTTTTCATGCCGGCGGGGCGGGCGGCAGCTCGTCCATGCCCGCCGGCGCCGCGACCTTGTCGCGGTAGTTGCAGGCGCCGATCACCGGGCAGCGCCAGCAATCCGGCGTCCGCGCCTTGCAGACGTAGCGGCCGTGCAGGATGAGCCAGTGGTGCGCGTCGCGCAGGAGTTCCGGCGGGCAGCGGCGCACGAGCCCGTCCTCGACCTCCCGCGGTGTCTTGCCGGGCGCGAGGCCCGTGCGGTTGCCGATGCGGAAGATGTGCGTGTCCACCGCCATCGTGTCCTGCTCGAAGGCGACGTTCAGCACGACGTTCGCGGTCTTGCGGCCGACACCGGGCAGGGCTTCCAGCGCCTCACGCGTCGTGGGGACCTCGCCGCCATGGCGTTCCAGCAGCATGGCCGCCAGCGTCGCGACGTTCTTCGCCTTGGCCTGCCAGAGGCCGATCCGGCGGATGTGCGGCGCGATGCCGGTCGCCCCGAGAGCCACCATCGACGCCGCGTCGGGCGCCGCCTCGAACAGTGTGGCCGTTGCCTTGTTCACGGCGATGTCCGTCGTCTGCGCGGACAGCACCACGGCGACGAGCAACGTGAAGGGATCGCGGTACTCCAGTTCCGGCCGCGGCGTCGGGTTGGCGACGGCAAGGCCGCGAATGAAAGCCTCGGCTTGGGCGGCGGACATGCGACGGGCGCGGCGCGGCTTGTCGGCGGTGCCGTGCAACGGTGCGCGGCCGGGCTTTGACTTGGGCGGCATGGTGGCTGTTTTTGTCACGGCGCCGTGAAATGGGGGCAGACGCACTGCACCGGCAACCCTAACATCTGCAGGCATGTCAGCCTGCGACACCTCGGTCCGATTCCAGGCCGAAACCAGCCCCCGCCAGTCCTGGGATCCCCGCGGCTTTCGCGTCGTCACCGGCCTCCTGCTGATCGGCTCGGTAGCGACGACGACGGTGTTCTGGATCATGGGCGCCTGGCCCGTGGCGGGCTTCATGGGCGTGGAGGTCGTGGGCGTCCTCGCGCTGATGCTCGCCCATCGTCGCTGGTCCAGCCGCGCGCGGGAACGGATCACCCTGCACGACGACGCGCTGCGCGTGGAGCGGGAGGATGGCCGCGGCCAGCGGGAGGTAGCCTCCCTCGACGCATACTGGACGAAAGTGGCGCTGCACGCCCGTCCCGGCCGGATCAGCGAGTTGCGCCTCACCAGCCGCGGCCGCTCGATCGAGGTCGGCCGCTTCCTGCCGGAGGTGGAGAAGCTACGTCTCGCGGAAGCGCTCTCGGCTGCCCTGCGCGACCTCCGCTCCCCCGTCTTCGACAACCCCCAGCTCCGGGCGACACCGGCGACCTGACGAACCACGCGCCCCGCAGGGCCACGCGTCAGTCAGGCCACGCGTCGGGCGCACTTCGCGTCAATCAGACGGCGCGAGGCTCTTGATCAGTTCGAAGACGCGCTTGCGCACCGCAGGTTCGGTGATCCGGTAATAGGCTCGCACAAGCTCCAGCGTCTCCCGCCGATTCATCGTGTCGTCCTCGAAGGCGTCCTGCGTCTCGGCGAATCCGGCGAGGCGTGACCGGTAAGCCGACGTACCGCCGCCCGGGCCGCCCGGCATGTCGTCGAAGAAGAACCCGATCGGCACGTCCAGGACGCGCGCAAGGTCGAACAGCCGGCTCGCGCCGATCCGGTTGACCCCGCGTTCGTACTTCTGGACCTGCTGGAAGGTGAGGCCGAGCGCCTCCCCGAGCTTTTCCTGGCTCATCCCGAGAAGGGTCCGCCGCAGCCGAACGCGGCTTCCGACGTGCACGTCGATCGGACTCGGCCGGTGCTCGCGTTCCGCGCTGCGCTCCACCGCCTCTTCACCCTGCATCCGCGCTCATCCTCCGACCGCCGAGCGGCCGCCGGGTGAGCGTACCGCGTGCCAATGTGACGGGACGCCGCATCCTGCGAAGTCCGCGCCTTCAGGCTCCTTGAACGCTGGTACAACGCTTAAGGTTTGTCAACTCTTTCGAGAATTCCAAGTTTTTCGACAACCCACGGGTGCCGGTCACTCGCGCAACGATTTCCATCCTGCGCTCATGGATCACGGGTCGCGCGCTTGCCTACCAGCAATCCAGCCAGAAGGCATACCCCCGCCAGCAGGCCCGGCAGAAGCAGCCCGATTCGCGAGAAGGGCGTGGCCGCCCCGGCCGTCGGCAAGGGTGACAGCGCGATCCCCGTTTCCCCCAGCGGGATGCGCGCGACCTCGCGTCCTCGCGAATCGAAGACAGCGGAGATGCCGGTCTGGGCGGCGCGGGCGAGGGGCAGACCTTCCTCGACCGCCCGCATGCGGGCGGCGGCGAGGTGCTGGTGCGGGCCGGCGGAGATGCCGAACCAGGCATCGTTCGTGATGTTCAGCAGCCAGCCCGGGCGTTCCGCGCCGACCACGGCGCCGGGAAAGATCACCTCGTAGCAGATGAGGGGGGAGACGGCGGGAAGGCCGGGCAGGGGCACGGCGAGCGGGCCGGGACCGGAGGAGAAGTCGACGCCGCCGCGGACGAGGCGGACCGGCAGCAAGCCGGAGAGCGGCATGTATTCGCCGAAGGGAACCAGGTGGAACTTGTCGAAGGTGGCGGCGAGGGTGCCGTCGGGCGTGACCGCGGCCATGGAGTTGTAGAGCTCCCGCGCCCGGCCATCGGGGCCCCAGACCGCACGGACGGTGCCGGCGAGGAGGAGGCCGTTCGGGCCGATGGCCTCGCCGGCGATGCGGCGGGCCTCAGGGTCGTTGGCGAGGAGGAAGGGGCTGGCGGTCTCGGGCCAGATGACGACGGGGCGGGTGCCCGGGGCTTGGCGTGCGGCGGCTTCGATGCCCTGGCGGGAGAGGTCGAGGTAGCGACGGAAGATCGGCATCCGCGTCTCCTCCCGCCACTTGGCCTCCTGCGCGACGTTGCCCTGGACGAGGACGAGCGAGACGGGGAGCGGCGGGGGTTCCGCCCCGGAGAGGCGCCAGACGCCGAAGGCGCCGAGGAAGGCGAAGGCGAAGGCGCCGCCGAGCATCCCGCGGCGACCCAGGAGCGGCATGCAGGCGAGGAGGACGGTGATCAGGGAAAGGCCATGCGTCCCGATCCAGGCGGCGCCCTGGATGGCGACGGGGTCGAAGGCCCAGGCGGTGCCGAGGAGGTTCCAGGGGAAGCCCGTGAAGGCCCAGCCGCGGACGAACTCCGCCAGGACCCAGCCGCCGGCGAGGACGAGGATCCGCGACCAGCCCGGGCGCGCGCGCCAGGCGAGAAGGGCGGGGATGACGGCGTAGAGACCCATGAACAGCGCGAGCAGGGGCACCGCGATGGGGACGAGCCACCAGAAGCGCTCGACCTCCGTCAGGATGGAGTGGGTGATCCAGTAGAGGCCGGTGACGTGCCCGCCCCAGCCGAAGGCCCAGCCGAGGAGGGCGGCGCGCTTCCAGGTCGTGGCGCGTCCGAGGAGGATGAGGAGGCCGGGGAAGCAGACCAGCAGCACCGGCAGGGCGAAGACCGGCGGGAAGGCCAGTGCGGTCAGGGCGCCGAGCACGAAGGCGGCGAGCAGGGCTCGCCATCCTGCCAGGGACTTGAGCCAGGCGACGGCGCGCGGCAGCAGGCCGGAAGCGGGCCGCGCAGTGGGGGGCATGGCGGCGGGGCGCGCGGGCGCCTCCGCGACGATCTCGGGCGGGGTCATCGCCGGCGTTCTACTCCGCGGCGAGCTTGCCCGTCGCGTCGCCCGTGGCGGAGGGGCGGCGGACCCGCAGGCGGCGGATGCGGCGCGGGTCGCTCTCCAGCACGCGGAACTCGAGGCCGGAGGCGTGGGAGACGAGTTCCCCCCGGGCGGGGACGCGTCCCGCGAGGGTAAAGACGAGGCCTGCCACCGTGTCGATGTCCTGCCCCCGTTCCTCGTCGGTGAGAATGGGGCCGAGCTTCGCCTCGAAGGCCTCGACGGGGGTGCGGCCGTCGAGGTCGAGGCTGCCGTCGGGGCGCTCGACCATCTGCGGCGCCTCCTCCACGTCGTGCTCGTCGGAGATGTCGCCGACGATGGCTTCGACGAGGTCCTCGATGGTGACCAGGCCGTCGATGCCGCCGTATTCGTCCACGACGAGGGCCATGTGGGTGCGGCGTTCGCGCATCTGCAGCAGCAGGTCGAGGATGGGCACCTGCGGGACGACGAAGAGGAGGGGGCGCAGCACCTTCTCGATCGAGAAGCGCTCGGGCGTGCGCACCGTCGCGAAGACATCCTTGATGTGGACGAAGCCGAGGATGTCGTCGAGGTTCTCGCGATAGACGGGGTAGCGCGAATGGCCCTCGCGCTGGATGAAGGCGATCGCCTCGTCGCAGGTGAGGTCGGCCTGGATCGCGAGGATGTCGGCCCGGGGGACCATGACGTCCACTGCGGTCTTGCTCCGCAGGCGCAGGACGTTGCGGAGGATCGTGCGTTCCTGCGCGTCGAGGCCCTGGTCGTCGGTCTCGCCGTCCTCCTGGCCTTCGACGAGGGCAGCCACCTGGTCGCGCGCGCTCTCGCCCTCGCGCTTCCGCAGCAGGCCCTGGAAGCGCCAGAGCAGGCCTTCGCGCGGTCCGTTGCCGGCGCCGTTGCCGTTCCGCTCGCTCACGCCAGCCCTCGCCACGGGTTCGGCAGGGCGAGGCGGCGCATCACCCGCGCCTCCGCCTGCTCCATCCGCCGAGCTTCCCCGGCGCGCAGGTGATCGTGGCCGACGAGGTGCAGGACGCCGTGGGCGACGAGGTGCGACAGGTGCGCGAGGACGGGGCGGCCGGCCGCTCGCGCCTCCCGCCGCACGGTGCCGAGCGCCAGGGCGACGTCGCCGAGGAAACCAGGGTGATCCGCCGGGAAGGACAGGACGTTCGTCGGCTTGGCCTTGCCGCGATGTTCGGTGTTCAGGCGCCGGACCTCGCGGTCGTCGGCGAGCAGGACGGTGACGGTGCCCTCTGCCCCGGCCTCGGCCAGGGCGGCGGCCGCAGCGCGGCGCGCGGCGTCCTCCACGCGGGGCACGGCGGACCGCCAGGCGGGGTCCGCCAGGACGACCTCGATATCAAGCCCGGCGGCATCACCGCCGGGCGGGCGACTGCCCACGTCCGCCTTACTCCCTCGTCGCGCGCCGGGGCCGCGCGTCGTTGCCCCCCACGGCACCACCACGTGCGGCCTCGGCCCGGCCATAGGCCTGGACGATCCGCCCGACGAGCGGGTGCCGTACCACATCGGTCTCGGCGAAACGGGTAACCCCGATGCCCTCCACCCCGTCAAGCACGGAAAGCGCCTCGACCAGGCCGGAGGTCTGGCCGGAGGGCAGGTCCACCTGGGACGGGTCGCCGGTGATGACCATCCGCGTGCCCTCGCCCATGCGGGTGAGGAACATCTTCATCTGGGCGGGGGTGGTGTTCTGCGCCTCGTCCAGGATGGCGTAGCAATGGGCGAGGGTGCGTCCCCGCATGAAGGCAAGCGGGGCGATTTCGATCTCCCCCGACGTCAGGCGGCGCGTGACCTGTTCGGCCGGCATCATGTCGTGAAGTGCGTCGTAGAGGGGACGGAGGTAGGGGTCCACCTTCTCCTTCATGTCGCCGGGGAGGAAGCCCAGGCGCTCGCCGGCCTCGACCGCCGGGCGGGAGAGGACGATGCGGTCCACCCGGCCTGCCTGGAGCAACGCCACCCCCTGCGCGACGGCGAGGTAGGTCTTGCCGGTGCCGGCGGGGCCGACGCCGAAGACCATCTCGTGCCGCTGGAGCATGTCCATGTAGGTGGCCTGGGTGCGCGACCGTGCGGCGATCGCGCCCTTGCGGGTGCGGATGGCCGGCAGGTCCGCGAGCGGCAGGCGCGGGTCTTCGGCAGGGCCGTCCGCCATGCGCAGCGCCGCCTCGACCTCGGCCGCGCCGGTGGATTCACCGCGTTCCAATCGCTTCCAAAGCCCCTTCAGCACGGCTTCTGCGAGGGATGCCCCCTCGGCGGGCCCGAAGATCGTCACCCGGTTGCCGCGCGCCGTGAGCCGCACGCCCAATCGTTGCTCGATGCGCGCGAGATGCCGGTCGTGCTCCCCGAGGAGCAACGGCAGCAGCGCGTTGTCGTCGAACTGGAGGGTGACGGATCGGGGCGCCGTATCGCCTGATCCGTGGGGCGCGCCGAACGTCGCGCCGCGCGCGAACGTCCGTGGGTCGGGGCGGAGGGCGATGCCCCCGCGGGAGCGAGGCTGGTCAAGCGGCGCGGGACTCCTCGTGCGAAGGCGCGGCGAAAACAGGTTGCACCGGGGTTGCGGACAATGAATTGGGGTGTGCGGCCGTCAGATGCATCGGCACGACCTCGCCGGGTTGCCACGCACCGGGCGAATGCACCGGCTGGAGCCAGGGCGAGCGGCCCGCCGACTGCCCGGGATGGCGGCCGGGGCCGGTGACCAGGACATCCACCGTCCGGCCGACGCAGGCGCGGTTGAAGGCGTCCTGCTGTTCGCGGAGCAGGGTCTGGAGATCCTGGAGGCGCGAGATCCTTCTCGGCCTCGGGCACCGCGCCGGCCATGGCGGCGGCGGGGGTGCCGGGACGCGCCGAGTACTTGAAGGAGTAGGCGCCGGCGAAGCCGACGCGGCGGACGAGGTCCATCGTGGCGTCGTGGTCCGCGGCGGTCTCGCCGGGGTGGCCCACGATGAAGTCGGAGGTGAGAGCGAGGTCGGGACGCGCCTCCCGCAGCCGGTCCGCGATCCGCAGGTAGTGATCCGCGCCGTGCCCCCGGTTCATCGCGCGGAGGATTCGGTCCGACCCGGACTGCACGGGAAGGTGCAGGTACGGCAGGAGGGCCGGGATGTCCCGGTGGGCGGCGATGAGGGCATCGTCCATGTCACGCGGGTGGCTCGTCGTGTAGCGCAGACGGGAAACGCCGGGGATGTCGGCCAGTTCGCGCAACAATCGCGCGAGGCGCCAGGTGTGGCCGTCGGGACTCGGGCCCTCCCAGGCATTCACGTTCTGGCCGAGCAGGGCGATCTCCCGTGCGCCGCCGGCGGCCAGGCGCCGTGCTTCCGCGACGATGGCGGCGGCGGGGCGCGATGACTCCGCGCCGCGCGTGTAGGGCACGACGCAGAACGAACAGAACTTGTCGCAGCCCTCCTGGATCGTGAGGAAGGCGACGGGACCCTGCGGCGTCGTTGCTTCGGGCAGGTGGTCGAACTTGTCCTCCGCCGGGAAGTCCGTCTCGATCACGGCGCCGGCGGCGCGGGATGCCCGGGCGACCATTTCGGGCAGCCGGTGGTAGGTCTGGGGCCCGAGAACGATGTCCACCCAGGGGGCGCGGGCGGTGATTTCCGCGCCCTCGGCCTGCGCGACGCAGCCGGCGACGGCGATGATGGTGTCGCGCCCCGCCGCCCGCCGCTCCTCCTTCGTCTTCCGCAGGCGGCCGAGGTCGGAGAAGACCTTTTCCGACGCCTTCTCCCGGATATGGCACGTGTTGAGGATGACCATGTCGGCCTCCTCGGCGGCCTCGGTCGGGGCGTAGCCGAGCGGCGCCAGGACATCGGCCATGCGGCCGCTGTCGTAGACGTTCATCTGGCAGCCCCAGGTCCGGATCAGCAATCTCTTCGCGGGCTGCCGCGCGGCGGTCATGGAACGGTCGAACCCCTCGGCCCAGCCCACCCCACCCCGGGGCGCGCTACCGGGCGCGGCGCGCATGTGCGGCCCGCCGGGGAAGGGGTCAAGCGAATCGGGCGAACCCGGCTGATTCCATGCGGGAATCGTCGCGGCAAAGGCCCGCGCCGATCAAGTGACAATTCGCCGGGAAATCGCGTGACGTTTCGAGCGGGGGAGCAACTGCGGGCCGCCTTGACCTTTCGCATCCCGGGCGACGGATCGTCGCGCTTAACCCTTGTTAGTTCTCGGTTTTTTCGACGGAGGTCCCATGTTCTACACCGACGGCCAACTCCAATTCCCCGTGCGCGTCGAGCGCCCGAACCCGATCTTCGCCCGCGCCCTGCAGCAGGCGATCGGCGGCGTCGAGGGCGAGATCCGCGTGATGATGCAGTACCTCTTCCAGGGCTGGGGCTCCCGCGGCCCGAAGAAGTACCGCGACATGCTGATCAACACGGGCACGGAGGAGATCGGCCATATCGAGATGCTGGCCACCGCCGTCGCGCTGAACCTCGAGGGCGCGCCGTTGTCCATGCAGGAGGATGCGGTCGCGGGGAACGGTGCGGTCGCCGCGGTGATGGGCGGCATGAACCTGCGCCACATCCTCTCGACCGGGATGGGCGCGACGCCGGAGAACTGCAACGGCGTGCCGTTCAACGCATCCCACGTCTATGCCAGCGGCAACATCGTCGGCGACATGTACGCGAACGTCGCGGCGGAGGCGACGGGGCGCGTCCTCGCCGTCCGGCTCTACGAGATGACGGATGATCCGGGGATGAAGGAAATGCTCTCCTTCCTCATCGCGCGCGACACGATGCACCAGCAGCAGTGGCTCGCGGTGATCGAGGAGCTGGGCGGCAACGCGGCGCTGCCGGTGCCCAATTCCTTCCTGCAGGAGCAGGAGCAGCACCAGTTCGCCTACGGCTATTTCGGCCACCGCGTGGACGGGATGATTCCGGAGGGGCGCTGGACGCAGGGGCCGTCGCTCGACGGGAAGGGGACCTTCGAGCCGATGCGGTCGCGCCCGCTTGGCGGGGAGCCGATGCTGGCCCCGCCGCCGCCGAACAGCGGCGCGCAGGTCGAGCAGATCCAGGGCGGCGGCGCCATGGAGGGCGCGGTGCCACCGGGCACCCGCGATTCCGCGACCGGCCGGCCGATGGGCAGCGCCCTGGCGGGCAGCCCGATGGCCGGCGCGGCGATGGCGGGGGCTGGCATCCCGGCGGCTGGCATCCCAGCGGCTGGCATGACGGGTGGCGGCATGACGGGCGGCGGCATGACGGGCGGCGGCATGGCCGCCAACGCCACGGGCGCCCCGAACCGGAACGACACGCCGGTCTGACACGCCGGTCTGAGGCGAGAGTCCGGCGCGACGGTCTGACGAAACGGTCTGACCAAACGGGGCGGGGCCGGTCGCGCGGCCCCGCCCGCATCCATCTCCGGGGGACGCGGCACATGATCCAGGACGGCATGCGCCCCACGGGGGGCCTCCTCCTCGCCGGCGGGGTGATCGGCTTCGCGCTCGGTGGGTTCTTCGACGGCATCCTGCTGCACCAGGTACTGCAATGGCACCACTTCCTGTCGCTCGTGCAGGGGGCGGCGCTGCGCCAGATCGGCAACCAGATCCTGGCGGACGGGCTGTTCCACGTCGCGGTCTATGCGATCGCGGCGGTGGGACTGGTCCTGCTCTGGCGCGCGCGGGGCGGCTTCGCGGCGGGGGCGCGGACCGGCGGATGGTCGGCGCGGCGCTGCTGGGCTTCGCGGCGTGGCAGGTCACGGACGTCGTGGTCTTCCACTGGATCCTCGGCATCCACCGCATCCGCGTGGACGTGCCGAACCCGCTGGCCTGGGACATCGGGTGGCTCGTGATCGTGGGCGGGCCGCCGCTGCTGCTGGGGCTGATCCTGTTCCGGCGGATCGGCGGTGCGGGCGGGTCCCCGCGTGGCGCGGTGGCGGCGTCCGTCCTGGCCTTGCTGACGCTCGGCGCGGCGCCCGTCGCCTCGCTGCCGCCGGCGGGCGTCACGACGGCGCTCGTGCTGTTCCGGCCGGGGACGGGGCTGGAGGGCGCCGTGGCTGCGGTGGCGGCCGCCAACGGGCGCGTAGCCTGGGCCGATCCGTCGGGCGAACTCGTGCTGGTGGACATGCGGGAGGCCAGCACCTGGCGGCTCTACCGCGGCGGAGCACTGATGGTCGGCACCACGCCCGCAACGGGCGGGTGCCTGGCCTGGACGCGGGTCTGAGGCCGCCCTGCAGTCGTCAGCCGTGGTGCCAGTTCACCTCGGCCGGCCCGTCCTCGCGCGGGTCGCAGCGGACCCACTGGCCGTTCATGACGGACTGACCCGTCATCGAGAGGATGAAGCCCCAATGGGAGACGACGACGGTGTGCGGCCAGTCCGGCCGGTCGCGCATCGTCGTCCGGAAGTGGCGGGCCCGTTCGAGGATGGATTCGGCCGGCTCCTCCCGGTCGGGCCACCAGACCGGGTCCACGCCGCTGAAGTCGTGCTCGGGCCAGGCCTCGGCGAGGTCCGGCGCGGGGCTGCCCACATCGCAGGCGAAGGCGAAGCGTTCGCGGACCAGGGGCTGCACGTGGACGGGGAGGCCGAGCCGCCGGGCCAATGGCGCCGCGGTCTGGAGGGCGCGCGTGTAGGGGGAGGCGATGATGCAGCGGATCGTCTCCCGCGACAGGGCCTCGGCCGCGGACTCCGCCTGCTCGTGGCCGAGCGGGGTGAGGCGCGGGTCCTCGATCCCCGGGTCCACGCGGTTCTTCGCGAAGTGCAGGTTGAACTCGCTCTGTCCGTGACGAAGGAGGATCATGGGCTGGAGGTAGCGGCGGCGCCCCGGCACGGCAACGCCGGCCTCCGACCCCGACGTGACTTCGCGCGGCACGACTGACGGGACGGTTCGCTTATTGCGGCGACGTGACCGCGGGCCTAACTGAGGGAGACGATGGAGCCAAATCCATGAGCGGCGGATTCCCGCTTGATCTGATCCTGTTCGGGATGGTCGCAGCCTTCCTCGTTCTGCGGCTGCGGAGCGTGCTCGGCCGCCGGACGGGGTTCGAGCGCCCGCCCGCGCCCGTTGCGGTGCCGCGCCCGGTGGAGGCCGAGGTGACCCCCGCGCCGGCGCGCCGCGGCGTGCCCGATGCGCGCGGGCCAGTCGGGCAGGCGCTGTCGCGCATCCGCGGGGTTGACCCGTCCTTCGACGCCGCGGCCTTCCTCGGCGGCGCGGAGGGGGCCTTCCGGATGATCGTAGAGGGCTTCGCCGCGGGAAACCGCCCGTTGCTGCGCGACCTGCTGTCCGAGGAGACCTATGCGGGCTTCGAGGCGGCGATCGCAGACCGCGAGTCCCGCAGCGAGCGCCAGCGCACCGAAATCCGGGAGGTCCGGGACGCCTCGATCGAGGCGGCTGACCTCCGCGGCACTGTCGCGGACGTGACCGTGCGGTTCGTTTCCGATCAGGTAAACCTGACTACGGACGCGGAAGGCAAGCCCGTGGCCGGCACCGACGCGGTGACGGAACTCACGGACGTCTGGACCTTCCAGCGGGACCTGCGTTCGGAGGATCCGACCTGGAAGCTGGTGGCCACCCGCTCGGCCTAAAGGCTCGATCCCGCCGGTGGGCCCGTCCCGCCGGCCACCTGCTCCGCATCATCGTCCCATTTTGCTTGACTGGCTGCGCGGCGACCGACATCGCCGACGCCCCGCCGCGGACGGTCCTGGACGACGTGGTCGTCGAGGCGCCGCAGGTGCCCGCGACGCAGTCGGAGCTCCGGGAGGTCTCGGCGCGCGTGCCGGCGCCTCCGGGGCGCGTCCCCGCCCTTCCCGCGCCGCAGGCCGCCACCGACCTCGCCGATCCCGGCCCGCCCGTCCCGCCGCGCACCCTGCCGGGGTGGCGCGCGGATGCGGTGAGCCAGTCCCTGCCGGCGATCCGGATGGCCTGCGCCCATGCGCGTGCGGTGCTGGCCGCGACCGCCCACCCGCAGCCGCGGACTGCGGCGGCCGCCCAGTCCCCGCCCGACCTGCCGGACGACGTGCCGCCGAGCGTCGCGGAATCCCTCACGCCCGCCTGCACCGCCCTGGCCCGGCTGCGCAACCCGACGGACGCGGCCGTCCGCGCCTGGGTGGACCGGTACTTCGTGGCGGAGCCACAAGGGGAGGGCGTCGCGACCGGCTACTACGAGCCGACCCTCCGGGTGAGCCCTGCGCGCGAGGAGGGGCGAAGGGCCGCGATCATGGCCCAGCCGCCCGGCCCGACGCCGGCGCGCGCCGCGATTTACGCGGCGGTGGAGCGGGGCGAGCCGCCGGCGGAGGTCCTGGCCTGGGCCGATCCGGTCGAGGCGTTCTTCCTGGAGATCCAGGGGTCGGGGCGGCTGCTCTTCCCCGACGGGACGCTGCGGCGCGTGGGCTATGCCGGGCAGAACGGGCAGCCCTTCGTGCCGATCGGCCGCGTCCTCGTCACGAGGGGCGTGATGCGGCGGGAGGAGGTGTCGTTCCAATCCCTTCGCGCCTGGCTGCGGGAGGCCGGGCCGGGGCCCGTGCGGGAACTGATGGAGCGGAATCCGTCCCACGTCTTCTTCCGCTGGCGGGATGATCTGCCGCTCTCCGACGGGCCGGCTGGGGCGATGGGCATCCCGCTGGTGCCGCTGCGGAACGTGGCGGTGGACCGCGCGTTCACGCCGCTCGGCCTGCCCGTCTGGATCGCGACCCGCCACCCGCTGACCGGGCGTCCGCTGGAGCGGCTGATGGTCGCGGCCGACACGGGCGGTGCGATCAAGGGCCGCGCGCGCGTGGATATCTTCTGGGGCTGGGACGGCAATGCCGAGGCCGGCGCGGGGCGGATGCGGGACGCGGTCCAGGTCTGGGTGCTGCGGCCGCGGAACCCGAACCTGCAGATCGCGGAGGCCGACCTCGACCCCGCGCCGCGCGGCCGTGGCCGGGCACGGGGGGCGGAGGGTGACGCGGCCGCCGTGCCGGTGGCCGGGACGACCCCGTCCGGCCGGCCCGTCTTCGCCGTGGCACCGGGGGAGGCCACGCGATGACGTCGCCGCGTCCGGGGTGGTGGCGTCCGGAACGGCGGGACCGCCGTGTGGGCAGCGGCCGCGCCCCGCGGTGACGCCCCGCGCCCGCTTCGGTATCCTGCGGCGATGACTGATCCTGTCTCCGCGCCGGCCGGGCGGCCGCGCGTCGCGCTCTTCGTCACCTGCCTCGTGGATCTCTACCGGCCGACGGTCGGCTTCGCCGCGATCCAGCTGCTGGAGGAGGCGGGCTGCATCGTCGAGGTGCCGCGCGCCCAGACCTGCTGCGGCCAGCCCGCGTACAACACGGGCGACCGCGCGACGGCGGCGGACCTCGCGCGGCGCGTGGTGGACGAGTTCCTGGGCTACGACCACGTCGTCGCGCCATCCGGGTCCTGCGCGGGGATGATCGCACACCACTACCCCGCGCTCTTCGCCGACGATCCGGAATATCGCGGCAAGGCGGAAGCGCTGGCGGCGCGGACGCACGAGTTGACTCAGTTCCTGGCGGATGTGGTGCGGGCGGATACGACGCGGGCGCGCTACGACGGCGTGGCGGCGTATCACGACTCCTGCTCCGGGCTGCGCGAGTTGGGCGTGCGGGTGCAGCCGCGGCGGCTGCTGGCGGCGGTGCCGGGGCTGACTGTGCGGGACCTCGCGGAGCCCGAACTGTGCTGCGGCTTCGGCGGGACCTTCTGCGTGAAGTATCCGGACATCTCGACGCGGATGGTCACCGACAAGGTGGCGGACATCCGCGGGACGGGGGCCGATACGCTGCTGGCGGGCGACATGGGCTGCCTGCTGAACATGGCGGGGCGCCTGAAGCGGGAGGGGTCGGAGATCCGCGTGCGCCACGTCGCCGAGGTCCTGGCAGGAATGACGGACCGCGTGGCGCCCATTGGGGAGGCGGAGGAGCGCTGAGATCGTGACCCTCGGGCGCCGCCCCGCGCTGCTCATCGCGATCGGGTGCGGCGTGATCGGGGCGGCGGTGGCGGCCATCGCGGGGGTGCGGGGGACCGGCGCGGCCGTGATCGGCTGGGATGCCTCGGTGATCGCCTACCTCGCGTCCCTGTTGCCGCGGGTCTGGGCGGCGAGCCCGGAGGCGATGGCCCGCCGCGCCGGGGAGCTGGAGGGGAGCCGCTGGACCGTCCTGACCCTGTCCGCCGCGGCTGCCGTCGCCTCGCTCGTCGCGGTAGTGGCGGACCTGGCCGTCGCGAAGGGGACGCCGGGCGCGGGCGCCGCGGCGGCGTTGGCAGGAGGCACCGTCATCCTGTCCTGGTGCTTCGTGCAGGTGATCTTCGCGCACCACTACGCGCACGAGCACCTGTTGCATGGCGGCCTGTCCTTCCCCGGCAACGACCGGCCGGACTTCCCGGAGTTCCTCTACTTCGCGATGACGGTCGGGATGACGGCGCAGGTGTCCGACGTGACGACGACCACGCCGGCGATGCGGCGCGTCGTGCTGGGGCACGCGGCGCTGGCCTTCCTGTTCAACGCGGTGGTGCTGGCGGCGGCGGTGAACCTGGCGGCGGCGCTGGTGGGATAGCAGGACGAGGAATCCGACGCCGCGTCTCACGCAGTGGCCCGATGAGCGGCCAAGAGGGAACATCACGTGCGCGGATGGGCCAGATCATGAATTGGATCGCTTCACAATCCGATTGCCCGGGCTGACTCGCGCATGCTGACCTCGGCGTGGAGGTCCGCGCGATGAGTGGAAGCAACGAGAAAGGCTGGTTTCACGAGCAGACCGGCATCCCCTTTGCCGTTTGGATGCGGGGCGGCACGGCGACGTACGTGGAGCAGAAGGTCAAGCTCGGCGAATTCATCCAGCAGAAGAAGCTGGAGTGCGATCAGCAGCTTCGACTCCAGAAGGACCTGGAGGACCAGCGGCGGCGCAAGGAAGAGGACATCATGCTCCTTGATGGCGCCCTGAAAGAGAGCCAGAGCGAGTTTCAGCGGATCGAGGCCGAGCGCATCAAGGTTGAGAAGCGCATGCACGAGCGGAAGACCTACCCGTTCAAGCCCGACGTCTCCAACGCGCCGGGCGCGATCCTGAACTGGATGCTGAGCCATATCCCCCCGGTGAAGGTGGTGCTCACGGTCAAGACGGGGGTGGACATCACCCGGGGAGCCTACGACCACTACCAGGACAAGAAGCTGAAGGTGGAACTGCGGGAGCAGGAGGAGACCCACACCGGTTTCCAGGACGCGACGGCGCAGGAGATCCAGCAGCAGGCGAAGGACCTCGAGAAGCTGCGAACCACACTCGTCGCACACCTCAATACGATCAAGACGTCGCAGGAGACCCTGGCCCAGACCCAGAAGGCGGCGGACAAGCTCTGACGACCTGGTGCCGCTGCCCTTGGACCGTCCCAGCCGTGCCCGCACGACACATGCCCAAGGCGCGGTGATGGTGTAGAAGCGGGGTGGCCATGGTCACCCTCACCTCCCCCGACTTCAAGAACCGCGCCTCCCGGGCGCTGGCGGATGCCGGCCTGCAAAAGGCGCTGGCGAAATCCGGCCCGGGCTTCCACGCCAAACGGTCCAAGGCGGTCGAGGGGCTGCCGGAGTTCGAGCGGCTGCGCGACCTCGGGCGGGACATCAAGAACCACACCCTCGCGCACCTCGACCACTACCTCGAGATCTACGCGGAGAACGTCGAGCGCGCGGGTGGGCACGTTCATTGGGCGTCCACGGCCGAGGAGGCGCGGAACGTCGTGCTGGAGATCTGCCGCAAGGCCGGGGCGCGGACCGTCACCAAGGGCAAGTCCATGATCTCCGAGGAGATCGGGGTGAACGACCACCTGGAGGCGCACGGGATCACGCCGGTCGAGACGGACCTCGGCGAGTACATCATCCAGATCCGGCACGAGTACCCGTCCCACATCATCGCGCCGGCCTTCCACCTGAACCGGGAGGATTGGGAGGAGTCGTTCCGCCGCGCCCACACCGATCTTCCGGCCGACCGCGTCTTCCACGAACGCCGCGACATCCTGGCGGAGGCGCGGGGGCTGCTGCGGAGCAAGTTCCTCGCGGCCGATGTCGGCATCACCGGCGCGAACTTCCTCGTCGCCGAGACCGGGTCCTCGGTCATCGTGACGAACGAGGGGAACGGCGACCTGACGCAGACCCTGCCGCGCGTGCACGTCGTGCTGGCGAGCATCGAGAAGGTCGTGCCGACGCTGGAGGACTGCACGTCGCTGCTGCGGCTGCTGGCGCGCTCCGCCACGGGCCAGGACATGTCGGTCTACACGACCTTCAGCACGGGCGGGCGCCGCGCCGCCGACCTGGACGGGCCGGAGGAGTACCACGTGGTGCTGCTCGACAACGGCCGGTCCAACATGATCGGCACGGAGTTCCAGGACATGCTGCGCTGCATCCGCTGCGCGGCCTGCATGAACCACTGCCCGGTCTACGGCGTGACGGGCGGGCACGCCTATGGCTGGGTCTATCCGGGGCCGATGGGGTCGGTGCTGACGCCTTCCCTCGTCGGCGTGGACAAGGCGGGGCACCTTCCCAATGCCTCCACCTTCTGCGGGCGATGCGAGAGCGTCTGCCCCGTGCGGATCCCGCTGCCGAAGCTGATGCGCCACTGGCGGGAGCGGGAGTTCGAGCGGCACCTGACGCCCGCGGCGATCCGCACGAACCTGAACATCTGGGCCTGGTTCGCGCGGCGGCCCGGCTGGTACCGCACGGCGACGCGCGCCGCGATCGGGGCCTTGTCATTGCTGGGACGCGGCAAGGGGCGGTTTGCGTCGCTGCCGCTTGCAGAAGGCTGGACGAAGGGCCGGGACCTGCCGGCGCCCGAGCCCGGCGGAACCTTTATGGCGCGGTACGAGAAGATGCAGCGCGGCGGCGGGGCGCGATAAACCGGCGCGCGGGGGCAACCCCGGTCGTCTCGCGGGCGTTACATCGGTACAACGCCCAGGATTGCCGTCATGACCCGTCTCGCCTTGCCGGCCCTCCTCGCCCTGACCGCCCTCGCCGCCTGCGCGGAGCCCTACGGCGGCTACGGCCCCGGGCGTCCCGCGGTTGCGGCCCCTGGCTACGGCGCCCGGGACTGGCGCGCCGCCGAGAGGCGCGAGGAGCGTCGGGAGGAACGCCGCGAGGAGCGGCGCGAGCGGGCCGAGGAGCGCTACGACCGTCGTTGGTAGGCAACGCTTGCGGCGGATGGCATCGGGAGGCAGCGCGGCTATATCGGCGCTGATCCCGGGGGCCGCATGTCGAAGGACGCCATTCTCTCCGCCATTCGCCGCGGTTTGCGCCGCGGCCCGTTGCCGGCGGACCAGCGCGCCATGCTGGACGGGCGGCTGGCGACGCATCCGCGTCACCTGATCCCCGCGCGGTCCCGCGTGCCGCGTCCCGAGCAGATTGCCCTGTTCATCCGCAACGTGGAGAAGGAGTTCGGGACGGTGGAGCGCGTGCCCGACGCTGCCTCGGTCCCCGGGGCGGTGGCGGACTACCTCGCGGGCCAGAACCTGGCGCCGCGCTTCGTCCTGGCGCCGCATCCCGAACTGATTAGCCTGCCCTGGTCGGACCGACCGATGCTGGCCTTCGAGACGCGGCGGGCGCTGGGCGACGACGCGGTCTCCGTCCAGCAGGCCTATGCCGGGATCGCGGAGACAGGGACGCTGATGTTTCCCTCCGACCCCGCGCGCCCGACCACCCTGAATCTGCTGCCGGAGACGGAGATCGCGGTCATCCGTGCCTCCGCCATCGTGGGCCCGATGGAGGAAGCCTGGGACCGGCTGCGGGCGGAGCGTGCGGGCGCGGAGCCGTCCGGCGGATTCATGCCGCGCAACATGATGTTCGTAACGGGGCCTTCGCGGTCGGCTGACATCGAGCAGACCTTGGAGCTGGGCGCCCACGGGCCGCGTCGGCTGCACGTCATCATCGTGGAGGACGACCCGGCGGCGCTCGCGGCCGACATGGCCGCCGATCACCGGCCGGAGGCAGCACGGACCCCCGCGGCCGAGCCCGGCACGCTCGCCACCGGCGAATAGGGGGTGGCCAAGGGCGCGCCGCCCGCCTCGCCGCGCGCCCGGTCGCGGCGGGAGCGTTCCGTCTCGGAGGGGGAGCGGGCGCTGTGGGGTGCCTATGTCGCGCTGAACGGCGTCGCGGCCCTGCCCGGCCGCGCCGTCCCGCCGACGCCGGTGCCCGAACCCGTGCCGGAGGCCCCGGCAGACGCGGACCCCGCGCCGACAAAGCGCCAGGGGGCGAAGGCGCCGGTTCCCGCCCTCGTCGTCGGCAAGGGCGGCGCGGGGCTGGATGAGCGGCGCTGGCGCGACCTGCGGCGCGGGAAGACCCGGCCGGAGCGTCGGCTGGACCTGCACGGGCGCCGGGCGGAGGAGGCGCATGCCCTCGTCCTGCGGTTCGTCCGCGACGCCCATGCGGACGGGGTGCGGCTGGTCGAGATCGTTACGGGTAAGGGCAGCGGGGAGGGTGGGGTGCTGCGGCGGGAACTGCCGCATTGGCTGAACCTGCCGACCCTGCGGCCGCTGATCCTCGGCGCGGTGCATCCGGGGGCGGAGAACACGGGCGCCGTGCGGGTCCTGCTGCGGCGGCGCCGGCAGGGCTGATCCGCGGGCTGGGACGGCTCGACAGGTATCCCCGGGCGAGGCGCGGCGCCGCCGCGGCACGGTCATCGGGCATGAATTCATGGCCGCGCCGGCATTGGCCGCGGCTGGCCCGCCGCCGGCATCCTTCCCCTCGCCAGCGGTCCGGCGGACCCGGCCGGGATGATCCCCGTCCATGGCGGGCCCGCCCGGCGTGCAGACAGCCGGCGGGCAGACAGCCGGCGGGCAGACAGAAGGAGACGCACGATGTCCATGATGCAGGTTGCCCTCACCACCCTCGCCGTGTTCGCCATCCCCGTCGCGCTCATCACCGGCACGCTCGGCGGTGGGCTGCTGCTGCTCGGGCGGCGGGGCGATCGCGCCGATGGCGGGCGCTGAGAGGCACGCGGCCGTTCCGGCCCCCGCCTCCGCTCCTACGGGCGGATAGGCGATCGCGCTGGCGGATCGGCTGGCGCTCTCGCACCTGCTGCGGGTCACCCTCGGCGTGTTCCTGCTGCAAGGGGAGTCGAGAAGTTCGTCGTGCCCGGCACGACGACGGGGATCTTCCGGACCTTCTGCGAGGTCGAGATCGCCGCCTCCGTGCCCGCCCTGCTTGGCACGGCGCAGGGGGCGGTGGCGCTGATCGCCGGCTCCGTGCCGCGCCTGACCTACGGGCTGGCGCCGGTCCTGCACCCGGTCACCGTTTCGGTGCCGATCCCCCGCCTGCCCTCGCCGTGGAGCCCGATCAGCAACCACCCCTTCGTCGCGGGCCTGCCGGTCCTCGCCGGCTTCGTGGCGCTCTACGTGCTGCGCGACGCGGACCCGTGGAGCCTGGCACGGTGCTTCCCCGTCGGGCGCCGGTCGGCGGCGTGACGAACCGCCTGGGGCGGTAGCCGGCCCTGGCGGCCGCCCCTATGTTCGGGCGATGCGAGATCCTGGCCGCACGGGCTACGCCCCGAACCTTGTCCCCGGTGTCACGGCGGAGGAGAAGATCACCGTCACGACACGCCACGTCGGCTGCGACGGCGGGGGCGGGGCGCTGGGGCATCCGCTGATCTACCTGCGGCTGGAAGGCGAGGAGATCACCTGCCCCTATTGCTCCCGCACCTTCGTACTCGCGCCCGGCGCGGGTGCGGACGACAACCATCACTGATCCTGGCATGAGCGATCCGGCGGGGACGCCAGATGATGCGGCGCCGGAGGATGCGGTGAGCGTCGTGCCCGGCGGTGACGGCACGACGGTCAGCCCGGCCGCGAAGGCCGCGGCGAAGGAACCCGTGGCGCCAGGCGAGCGGCACCTGATCCTGGTGGACGGGTCGGGGTACATCTTCCGGGCCTTCCACGCCCTTCCGCCGATGACGAATCCGGAAGGCGTGCCGGTGAACGCGGTCTTCGGCTTCACCCAGATGCTCGGCCAGTTCCTGCAGCGGCACGCGGCGTCGCACATCGCGGTGGTCTTCGACGCGCAGCGGGCGAATTTCCGGAATGCGATCTTCGATGCATACAAGGCCAACCGCACGGAACTGCCGCCCGAGCTCGCGCCGCAGTTTCCGCTGATCCGCGAGGCGACGGATGCGCTGGGCATCCTCGGCGTGGAGCAGGAGGGGTACGAGGCGGACGACCTGATCGCGGCCTACGCCAAGGCCTTCGTCGCGACGGGCGGGCGCGTGACCGTCGTGTCGTCCGACAAGGACCTGATGCAGCTCGTCGAGGATGGCTGCGTCGAGATGCTCGACCCCATCAAGCAAAAGCCGATCCGGTCGGCCGAGGTGATGGAGAAGTTCGGCGTCACGCCGGACAAGGTCGTGGAGGTGCAGGCGCTGGCGGGCGATCCCACGGACAACGTGCCGGGCGTGCCGGGGATCGGGATCAAGACGGCGGCGGGGCTGATCGCGGAATACGGGGATGTCGAGACGCTTCTGGCGAACCTCGACAAGATCAAGCAGCCGAAGCGGCGGCAGGCGCTTGAGGAGAACCGCGAGAACGCGCTGATCTCCAAGCGCCTCGTGACGCTCGACAAGGATGCGCCGCTGCCGGCGCCGGTGGAGGCCATGGCGGCGCGCGCGCCGGAGCCGGGGCGGCTCTCGGCCTTCCTGAAGCAGCATGGATTCCGGAGTATCCAGCACCGGCTCGGGCTCGACGCGGACGGGACGGTGCCAAAGGCGCGGCCGGAGGGGCCGGCGCCGGCACCAGTCGCGCTCGCGCTTCCGACCGACGTCACGCCATTCGGGCCCTACGAGACGGTCACGACGATCAAGGCGCTGCGTGCATGGGTTGACGCCGCCCGGGTAGCCGGCGTTATGGCGTTGGATACGGAGACGACGAGCCTCGACGCGCTGAACGCGGACCTCGTCGGCGTCTGCATGGCGGTCGCGCCGGGGCGGGCGGCCTACCTCCCGCTGCGGCATGTCGGTGCGGACATGCTGACGCCGGCGCCGGAGCAGGTGGCGTATGACGATGCGATCGCCATCCTGCGTCCGTTGTTCACCGATCCTTCCGTCCTGAAGGTGCTGCACAACGCGAAATACGACCTGGAGGTCCTGCAGCGCGCGGAGAACGGCACGCTGGACGTGACGCCTGTCGACGACACGATGCTCATGTCCTACTCGCTTGATGCCGGGCGGCACGGGCATGGGATGGACGAATTGTCGCGGCGGCACCTGTCCCATCAGCCCATCACCTTCGACGAGGTGACGGGGACGGGGAAGGGACGGAAGTCGTTCGCGACGATCCCGCTGGACATGGCGACGGCCTACGCAGCGGAGGATGCGGACGTCACGCTTCGGCTGTGGCACGTGCTGAAGCCGCGGCTGCGGACGGACAAGGCGCTGGCGCTGTACGAAAAGGTGGAGCGGCGGATGGTCGCGGTGCTCCGCGACATGGAGGTCGCGGGCATCAAGGTGGATGGCTCCCTACTCCGACAGACCGGCGCGGAGTTCGCGGAACGCATGGCGGCGCTGGAGAAGGAGATCCACGAGATCGCCGGGCGCCCCTTCGCCGTGGGATCGCCGAAGCAGTTGGGGGACGTTCTGTTCGGTGAGCTTGGCCTGCCGGGCGGGCGCAAGGGAAAGACGGGCGCCTATTCCACCGACGTCTTCGTGCTGGAGGAACTCGCCGCGACCACCGGCCACCCGCTGCCGCGCAAGGTGCTGGACTGGCGTCAGTTGTCGAAGCTGAACTCGACCTACGTCGAGGGATTGCAGGCCCAGATGGCGAAGGACGGGCGGGTCCACACCGACTTCTCCATGGCCATCACCTCGACCGGGCGATTGTCCTCCACGGAACCCAACCTGCAGAACATCCCGATCCGCACGGAGGAGGGCGCGCGCATCCGCCGGGCCTTCGTGGCGGAGGAAGGGCACCTGCTGCTGGCAGCGGACTATTCGCAGATCGAGTTGCGGCTCCTGGCGCATGTCGCGGAGGTACCGTCGCTGCGGGAGGCCTTCGCGACGGGGCAGGACATCCACACCCGCACGGCGTCCGACATCTTCCGCGTGCCGCACGACAAGGTGGACAAGGAACTGCGGCGCCGCGCCAAGACCATCAACTTCGGCATCATCTACGGCATGTCGGCCTTCGGGCTGGCCGGGCGGCTCGGCATCGGGGCGGGGGAGGCGCGGGGGATCATCGACGCCTATTTCGCGCAGTACCCCGGCATCCGCGATGCGATGGAAGGCTTCAAGGAAGAGGCGCGCATCCACGGCTTCGTCCGCACGCCGTTCGGCCGTGCCCTGTGGGTGCCGTCCATCAACGCGCGCAACGCATCGGAGCGCGGGAACGCGGAGCGCGCGGCGATCAACGCACCATTCCAGGGTGGAGCCGCGGAGATCATCAAGCGCGCGATGGTGCGCATCCCCAAGGCGTTGCGGGATGCGCGGCTGTCGGCGCGTATGCTCCTCCAGGTGCATGACGAACTGTTGTTCGAAGTGCCGGAAGGCGAGATGGAACCGACGACGGCGCTCGTGCGCGACGTGATGGAGAACGTCGCGACGCTGCGCGTTCCCCTGTCCGTCGAGGTCGGGCACGGCCATTCCTGGGCCGAGGCGCATTGACGTCCGGGGCGCCGCCGCCGCATGCCGCCCGGCGTCAGCGCCGCCCTGTTCTTCGCCCTTCTCTGCTTCACGGCGGCGGGGGCGACATTCCTCGTATTCTTCGGGCCAGGACTGGCCTGGCGCTTCCGGGCCTGGTCCTGGCGGGGTCGCATGATCCTCGCGGGCTGGACTGTGGGACTGGCGGCGGCGCTGTTGTATTTCGGGATGCAGTTGTTCCGGTGAGTGCGGCAGGGCGGGCCCTGGACAGGGTGCCAGGCCGTTGTTGCGATTGTCTCGACGAAGGAAGGAAGCGGATCATGCGGCGTCGGGGCATCGTGGCGGGGTTGCTTCTGGCGGCGGCGAGCCTTGGCGCCTGCCAGCGCGGCGATCCGGCGACCGGCGGCGGCGTGCCGATCCAGGCCTACGACAACATCGTGTTCACCGGCAGCGCGACGACGAACCAGCGCGGGGACCAGATCAAGCGCGCGGCCATCGCGCAGGGCTGGGTGGTGGAGGAGCGGGGGCCGCGGCTGCTGCGCGCGACCTACACGCTGCGCCGATACCAGGCGGTGGTGGAGTTGCCCTACACGAACACCGGCTTCTCCGTTCGCTACGTGTCGAGCCAGAACCTGGAGACGGCGCCTGGCTTCGTGCTGCGGGACTACAATGCGTGGGTGGATCGGCTGCAGCGTGCCATCGTCACGGGGCGCTGAGCCACGCCGTCATTCGTCGCGCGGGATGGCGTCGAGCAGTTCCGCGAGGTCCGACTTCGCCAACAGGTCCTTCGGCAGGCGCTTGCCGATATCGGCGGACCAGTCCTGCCGGTCGGCGATCGGCGCGGAGAGGATCGGGGTGACGCCGACCTCGGCGACGGTGCGCGCGACCTCCCGCATTTCCTCCGCGCGGCGCTTGCCGTGGATCAAGGGCCGGGAAATCACGTAGCGCGCGAGGGCGCGCCAGTCGGGGTGCGGGAGGGTGTCCTTCAGGGAGGCCAGCACCGCTTCCTCCACGCCGTAGCGGCGTGCCGCGAGCATCGATTCCGTCGTCAGGGCCTCCAGGCCTTTCACCATGACGGAGCGGCACATCTTCACGGCGGAGGCGCGGCCGATCTCCGCCGAGAAGACGGTGAGGTCCATGCCGAGCGGGGCCGCGGCCTCGAGGAAAGCCTGCGCGTGCGGGCCGCCGAGGAGGATGGGCGTGCGCAGGCCCTTGGGCGGGACGCTCGCCATGACCGCGGCTTCCACGTACCGGCCACCGGCGGCCAGGACGGCTTCGGCGGTCTCGCGCTTCGCGCCGGGGGAGACGGAGTTCACGTCGAGGACGAAGGGGGCATGGCCGAGGCCGCCCAGCGCGAAGCGCGCGGCGTCGAGCGCCGAGCCCGCGGTCACAGCGGAGATGACGAGGTCGGCGCCCTGCACGGCCGTCGGCGCGGAGGGAGAAGGGGTGATGCCGGCGGCCGCTGCGTTGGCGCTGGCCTTGCTCGACGGGTCGGCGAAGGCGGTGTCCCAGGCCGTGATGCGGGCGATGCCGGCCGCGCGGAGGTCCCGGGCAAGAATGCTGCCGACCTCGCCGAAGCCGATGATGGCGACGGAATCGATCATGCGCGGGACTCCTCGGGCCAGTAGAGGCGGTTGGGGTTGTCCACGAGGACGCGCCGCAGCATCGCGGCGTCGCCATCCAGCGCGTCGTTCAGCAGGTCCAGCAGGTCTCCGTCATTCGGCATGTCGCCGGCGATGTTCGGATGCGGCCAGTCCGTGCCCCAGAGCACGCGGTCCGGCGCCATCGCCGCGAGGGCGCGGGCGAAGGGCAGCGCGTCCCGGAAGGGGCTGCCTGCGGAGGAGACGCGCTCCATCCCGCAGATCTTCACGTGGGCCAGCGGGTTGCGCATGAGGCCGAGCAGGGCCTGGAAGGCCGGCTGCTCCGTCCCCGCCTTCGCCTTCACGCGGCCCATGTGGTCGATGATGAAGGGCAGGCGGATAGCAGCGATGCGCGGCGCCAGTTCCTCGATGTCCTGGGCGTCGAGGTGGAGGACGACGTGCCACCCCAGCGGTTCCAACTGCGCCAGCACACGGTCGAAGACGGCCATGTCGGGCATTCCGCCGAGGTGGCGGACGAAGTTGAAGCGCACGCCGCGGATGCCGCCCTCGTGCAGCGTGCGCAGGTCGGCATCGGTCACGCCGGGGTCCACGACGCAGACACCGCGCAAGCGGTCCTGTCCAGCCCTGGCGATCCCGTCGAGCGTCACGCGCATGTCGCTGCCGTGGCAGGAGGCGTGGACGATCACCGCGCGCTCCAGCCCAAGGATGCGATGCAGGTTGACCAGCGCCTCGTAGGGCGCGTCGGGCGGCGTGTAGGCCCGGTCTTCCGAATAGGGGAAGACGGCGCCGGGGCCGAAGATGTGGCAGTGCGCATCGCAGGCGCCGGCGGGGGCCTTCGTCCGCGGCGTGCGCGTGTCGGGGGCCGGGCCCTTGCAGGTGGGGATGGCGCGATCCAGTCCCTTGGCGTTCATTGGCGTTCGATCCCCGACCTCTCGATGACCTCCGCCCAGCGGGCGGTGTCCTGTTGCAGGAGCGTCGTCAGGGCCTCCGGTCGACCGCCGCGGACCTCGACGCCGGAGCGGGTGAGCGTCTCGCGCGTTGTCGGCTCCGACAGGACTTCGTTCACTGCGCGGTTCAGGAAGGCGACTGCCTCGGGAGGCGTGCCGCTGCGGGCGGAGAGCGCGTTCCAGGACGCCACGTCGTAATCCTGCACGCCGGCTTCAGCCAGCGTCGGAACGTCTGGTAGCGTGGAGGCGCGGGCAGCGGACGTCACGGCGATCGCGCGGATGGCGCCGGAGTCGATCTGGCCCCTGATGGGGCCGGTGATCTCGAAGGCCGCGTCCACGTCGCTGCGGAGGAGGGCCGTCATGAGCTGTGGCGTGGCGGGGAAGGTGATGGTTTCGAAGCGCGTGGCGGTGCGCATGCGGAAGAGTTCGGCGGATAGGTTCTGCGTGCTGCCGGCCGCGATGGTACCGATGTTCAGGCGGCCGGGCTCGGCGCGCAGGCGAGCCAGCAGCGACGGCATGTCCCGCGCGCCGTTCGGGGCGACGATCACGGCGATGGGGAACGCGCCGAGGGTGACGACGGATGTCAGGTCGCGTAGCGGGTCGTAGGGCAGGCTGCGGAAGAGGGTGCGGGAGATCGCCGTGCCGTTCGTCGTCGTCAGCAGCGTATGGCCATCGGGCGCTGCGCCCATCAACTGCTGCGCGGCAACGATGCCGCCGGCGCTCGGGCGGTTGTCGATGACGACGGGCTGGCCGATGCGCTCAGCCAGGCGCCCGCCGACGGTGCGGACGGTCAGGTCGGCGACGCCGCCCGCCGCGAAGGGGACGATGATCCGCACGGGGCGGCTCGGTGCCCAGGCCTGGGCGCGGGCGAGGGACGGGGTCGCGAGGGCTGCGACGAGGAGCGTGCGGCGCGGGATGTCGGGACCGTTCATCGGGTCCTCCTTGTTGCCTGTGGCGTTCAGTCCGGGCGCATGTTTGCGCGGCGCACCACCGCGCCCCAACGCGAGCGCTCCGCTGCGATGAAGCGGCCGAAGGATTCGGGGGAGCCCGGCGCAGCCTCCGCGCCCTCGGCGGCGAGGCGCGGGCGGAGGCGGTCGCCGGTGAGAATGCGGCTGGCTTCGGTGTTGATCCGTTCGATGACCGGCCGCGGGGTGCCGACGGGCGCGACGAGGCCGTACCACTGCGTCGCCTCGAAGCCTGGCACGCCGGATTCCGCAATGGTGGGGATCTCCGCAGCGGAGGAGAGGCGGGAGAGGGAGGAGATGCCGAGGGCGCGCAGAAGGCCGGCGCGCACCGGCGGCAGGATGGGCGGGCCGCCGGTCATCGTCGCCTGGATCGTGCCGGCGATGAGGTCGTTCATCATCGGCCCGGTGCCGCGGTAAGGGATGTGTTCGAGGTCCACACCGGTGGCGAGCGAGAAGGCGACGGTCGCGATGTGGGCGGCGGAGCCGTTTCCGCCGGAGCCGTAGGAGATGGAGCCGGGGCGCGCCTTCGCGAGCGCGATGAACTCTGCGACGTCCCTCGCCGGGACGTTCGGGTGGACGACGAGGATGTTGGCGACGGTCGCGACGAGGATGACGGGATCGAAGGCCGTGGCCGTGTCGAAGGACAGGTTGCGGTAGAGCGTCGGGTTCACCGCGAGCGTGCCGATATGGCCCATCATCAGCGTGTACCCGTCGGCGGGGGAGCGGGCGACGGCCTCGGTCCCGATCGTGCCGCCGGCGCCGCCCCGGTTCTCGACGACGAAGGGCTGACCGAGGGCTTCCTGCAATTCGGCGCCGAGGGCGCGGGCCAGGATGTCGGTGCTGCCGCCCGGCGTGAACGGAACGACGATGCGGACGGGCTTGTCGGGCCAGGTGCCCTGGGCCCGCGCGAGGGCCGGGGCGGCGAGGACTGCGACGGTGACGGTGCGGCGACGGAGCGTCATGCGACCTCGGGCGGTAGCCCCTCCCATACCTCGTCGGTGGTGAGCGGGCGGGGCAGCAAGTCCTGCTCCGCGGAGAAGCGGATGGCGAGTTCGATCGCCGGGTTCAGTGCCGCGCGGGTCGTGCCGTTGAACAGGCGCACGAGTTCCGCGGCGATGTCGGGGCGCGACTCCGCAACGTCCCGGCGGAGCACGAGGAGGTGGTTCACGGGGACGAAGCCGTGGCGGGTGCGGAAGGCCTCGCCGGCTGCGGCGACGTCGGGGAAGACAGGGCGGAGCGCCCGGTCGTCCGGCGTGTCGTTGCCGAAGATCGCGGCGTCGAGGGTGCCGTCCTTCAGCAGGGCGAGGAGGTCGGAGCCGGGCGGGGCGCGTTCGACGAAGGAGGGGTCCGCATATTCCGCGACGTGCGCGTCTTCGAAGGTCACCCAGCGGATGCCGTCCGGCGCGACGCCGTGTTCGTGCTGCAGGGTGCCGCGCAGCCATAGGCCCGTGGTCTGCGAATAGGCGCGGACGCCGACGCGCCGGCCCCGCAGGTCCCCGGGGGCGCGCACCGGGCCGTCGGCGCGGCAGAGCAGCGCGCCTTCCTGGAAGCGTGCGGCCATCACGACGGGCAGCAGGACGAGCGGCTTGCCCCAAGCCTTAGCCATGAGGAAGGTGGCGATGGCCATCTCGGAGACCTCGAAGCGGCCTTCGCGGACCATCGGCGCGAAGGCGCGGGAGATCGGCTTGATCCCCGCGTCGTGCAGCACGAGCGGCGAGGCGACGCCGCCGTCCAGCGCGGCGGCCGAGTGGTTGTAGCGCCCGATGGCGACGGAGAGGTCAGGCATCTTCGTAGCGGAGCCCCTTCCTCGCGAGCGCGTCGCGCATGCCGTAGATGTCCAGGCCGAGTTCGCCGGCGGCGAGCCGGCTACGCGTCGCGGCTTCCTTGGCCTCGCGAGCCTCGGAGGCCCGGGCGACGGCCTCGGCCTCCTCCCGCCGCACGACAACGATGCCGTCATCGTCTGCGACGATGAGGTCGCCGGGATGGACGACCTGGCCGGCGATGGAGAGCGGCAGGTTCACGTCGCCGAGCGTTTCCTTCACCGTGCCCTGGGCGGAGATGGCCCTGGACCAGACCGGGAAGCCCATCTCCTTCAGTTCCGCCACGTCGCGGCATCCCGCCTCGATCACCAGCCCGACCACGCCGCGGGCGCGGAGAGAGGTGGCGAGGAGTTCGCCGAAGTAGCCGGCATCCGAGGGCGAGGTCGGGGCGACGACGAGGATGTCGCCCTCGCGGCACTGCTCGACCGCAACGTGGATCATCCAGTTGTCGGCGGGCGGGATCGAGACGGTGACGGCGGTGCCTACGGCGCGCGCGCCGGGATAGATCGGGCGCATGTGGGAGGCGAGGCAGCCGCGGCGGCCCTGTGCCTCGTGCACCGTGGCGACGCCGATCCTGGCGAATCGGGCCGCGAGGTAGGGCGCGACGCGTGGCGGGTTGCGGCGAACGAGGCCCGTCATCGGCCCTGCTCCTTCAGGATGGCGTCGAGGCGAGGATAGACGCGGCGGGCGTTGAGTTCGAACACCTTGCGCTTATCGGCCTCGGGGATCGTCAGCGCGTCGATGTAGCGCTTCGTGTCGTCGAAATAGTGGCCTGTCTCCGGATCTATGCCGCGGACCGCGCCGACCATCTCGGACCCGAAGAGGATGTTGTCCACGTCGATGACGCGGAACAGCAGGTCGATACCGGGCTGATGGTAGACGCAGGTATCGAAGAACACGTTGCGCATGATGTGTTCCGACAGGGGCGGGCGCTTCAGCATGTCGGCTAGGCCCCGGTAGCGACCCCAGTGATAGGGCACGGCGCCGCCGCCATGGGGGATGATGAAGCGCAAGGTCGGGAAGTCGCGGAACAGGTCGCCTTCCAGGAACTGCATGAAGGCCGTCGTGTCCGCATTGATGTAGTGGGCGCCCGTCGCGTGGAAGTTGTGGTTGCAGGAGCCGGAGACGTGGATCATCGCGGGCACGTCGAGTTCCACCATCTTCTCGAAGAAGGGGTACCAGGCGCGGTCCGTCAGTGGCGGGCCGCTCCAGTGGCCGCCGGAGGGATCGGGATTCAGGTTGCAGCCGATGAAGCCGAGGTCGCGGACGCAGCGCTCCAGTTCCCCGATCGAATGGGTGATGGAAACGCCGGGGGATTGCGGCAGCTGGCAGACCCCGACGAAGGACTGCGGGTACAGGTCCACCACGCGCTTGATCAGGTCGTTGCAGCGGTGCGTCCAGGCCTCGCTGACCCGTTCGTCGCCCACGTGGTGCGCCATGGTGGAGGCGCGGGGGGAGAAGACCGTCAGGTCCGCGCCGCGTTCGCGGAGGAGGCGGAGCTGGTTCGTCTCGATGCTCTCGCGGATCTCGTCGTCGGAGATGTTGGGATAGGCGGGGTCTACGTCGCCGCCGGCCTTGAAAGCGGTGGTCTGGGCCTTCCGCCATTCGTCATGGGCGGCGGGGGCGGTTGTGTAGTGGCCGTGGCAGTCGATGATCACCGGGCGGTCTCCGGGGCGGGGTGCGGGGTGGGCGTCATTCCGCGGCATCTTCGAGGGGAGGCGTGCCGTGGGTACGGAAGCTTTCGATGGTCTTCAGGCCCCAGGCCTGGCCCTTCTTCCGCTCCGTCTCGGTCCAGGTGATGGGCTTCCAGTCCGGGGCGAGGATCAGGCGGGCGCCGGCATTGGCGACCTCCACGCGGTTGCCGCCGGGCTCGTAGACGTAGAGGAAGAAGGTCTGCTGCACCGCGTGCTTGTGCGGGCCGGTCTCGATGTGGACTCCGTGTTCCAGGAAGATGTCGGCGGCCTGGAGGATCGCTTCCCGACTGTCGAGGGCGAAGGTGACGTGGTGGAAGCGGCCGGGGACGCCGTGCGCCTCCTTCGTGAAGGCGAAGTCGTAGGATTTGTTCGTGGCGGTCAGCCACATCCCCGCCTCCTCCCCGCTGTCGAGGACGATGCGCTCGGTCAGGCGGAAGCCGAGGGTGCTCTCGAAGAAGTCGCGGCAGGCGCGGACGTCCACGGCAAGGCAGTTGAAGTGATCGAGGCGCCGGACGTTCACGCCGCGCGCGGGGAAGCGCTGTGCCTGGTTCTTCAGCGACGGACGCAGTTCCGGCGGCGGCTCGTACCATTCGGTCTCGTGGTAGATCTCGAAGACGTGGCCGTCCGGGTCGCGGAAGCGGTACCCGGGGCCGTGTCCCAGGTGTTCGGTGTGCTCCCAGACCTCGTGACCCGCGGCGCGCAGGGCGGCGACGCGGCGTTCCAACGCCTGCGGGGAGCGCGTGCGGAAGGCGGCATGGCCGAGGCCGGAAGTGCGGGACGCTGTCAGTTGCAGGGAGTACCGCTCGTAGTCGTCCCAGCCTCGGAGGTACACGGAATCGCCATGACGCCCGCTTTCCGTCATGCCCATCACGTCCACGAAGAAGCGAAGGGATTCATCGGGCTTCGGCGTCAGGACTTCGACATGGCCGAGATGCGCGATGTCCATGATGGGCTCGGGCTGCACGCCGATTCCTCCGGTTCCCTCTCGCGGGGGCTGCGGGGAGGGTTAGCGCTTCCCGTGCCGTCGCGTCCCATCCGGAGTTGGGTGCGCGGTATCAGGGTCCGGCATACCGGCGAAGCCTCGTTCGGCCAGTTCGGCGACATAGGCGCGAAGGGACGCGATGAAGGCGGCGGCGGGTGGGGAAGGCGGGCCGGGGGGCAGGATCAGCCCGCCGCGCGCGGCGGGGCCGGGACAGGCAGGGGTACGACGCGCAGCGCCCCGCGGAGCAGGTCGCCCACCATCATGGACCGCGGCATGACGGAGAGATGGTCCGTCGCCAGCAGCATCTCCCGGATGAAGCCATAGGAGGAGGAGCGGAGCGGCGAGGATCGCGACAGGTGCAGCAGGGAGAGCAGGTGCTCGATCTCCTGCCCCACGCGCTGCGAGACGGTGGGGAGGACGAGGTCGTAGGGGGCGAGATCCGCTGCCGTGACCGGGTGCCCCGTCGCGAAGACCGGGTGGCCGGCGCGGCCGAGGATGGAGATCGGTTCCTCCCACAGGGCTTCACGCACGAAGTCGTCGGGGTTCGCGGGGGGGTAGAGGCGACCGACGACGAGGTCGAGTTCGCGGGAGGCGAGGAGTGGCAGCAGTTCCTCCGTGCGGCCCTGTTCCAGGCGCACCGTGACGTCGGGGTGGGACGCCTTCAGGCGGATCAGCGCGCCGGGCAGCACGCCAACTGCGGCGACGGGGAGGGCGCCGACGGCGACGGTGCCGTCGGCGGCGTCCAGTTCCTCCTCCGCGCGGTGCAGTTCGGAGAGGACGCGACGGGCGAGGCGGACGATCACGGCCCCCTCGGCCGTCGGGCGCACGCCGCGGGGGTGCCGGTCGAAGAGGCGGGCGCCGACCACCGCCTCCAGTTCGCGCAGCGACCGGGACAGGGCGGGCTGGCCGATGCCGATCGCGGCGGAGGCCTTGAGGAGCGAGCCGTGGGTCGCCAGCGCCTCCGCGATGCGGAGCAGCGACAGTTTCAGCCGCTGGTCGAGGAAGCGGCTCGGCATGGATGAATCACCATTCGCCGTAGAAGACGCCGGCGCGCTTGTGGGCGTCGGTGCGGAACTCCGCCTCTTCCAGCGTGATGGTGGTGCGGCGCTTCAGGCCCTCGAACCACCGTAGCAGGCGGGCGCGCATGTCTACGCGCACGGGTTCGAGGGACGGGTCGGCCCCGCGGTCGAAGAACTCGTCGGGGTCGGACGCGAGGTCGAAGAGTTGCGGGCGCAGGCCGCCGCCCCAATGGATGTACTTCCAGCGTGCCGTCCGCACCATCCAGGCGTGATGGTGGCCGGTCGGCAGGCCCAGGCGGCGTCGGGCGCCGCGGAAGGTCCAGTCGAGTTCGGAGAAGACGGCGTCGCGCCATGACGGCGCGATGCCGCGCGTGAGCGGCAGCAGCGACCGACCCTCCACGACGTGGCGCGATGGGTCGAGGGCGAGTGCGTCGAGAATGGTCGGGACGACGTCGATCATCTCGACGAAGCGGTCATCCGCCGTTCCGCGCGTCGCGTCGGCCTCCGGCGAGGGATCGTAGAGCAGGAAGGGGACGCGCTGCACGCAGTCGTGGAACAGTTCCTTCTCGCCGAGCCAGTGGTCGCCGAGGTAGTCGCCGTGGTCGGCGGTGAAGACGACGAGCGTGTCGTGCCAGCGGCCCAGCCGTTCCATCGCGGCCCAGACGCGTCCGAGGTGGTCGTCCAGTTGCTGGATCAGACCCTGGTAGGCCGGGCGGACCGTCGCGATGGCCTCGTCCTGCTGGAAGCTGCGCGCGACTTCCTCGTTCAGCCATTCGCGCAGGACGGGGTGCGCGTCGGGGCCGCGCTCCGCCTCGTGCCGGCGGACGGGGAGGCAGTCCTCCGGTCCGTACATCGCGTGGTAGGGGGCGGGGGCGACGTAGGGCCAGTGGGGCTTCACGTAGGAAAGGTGCAGGACCCAAGGATTGTCCGCCTGGCCGTCCATGAAGGCGATCGCCTGATCCGTCGTGTAGGCGGTTTCCGAGTGTTCCTCCCGCACGCGCGCGGGATGGCGGACATTGCGCATCTTCCAACCGGATCGCGGTCCGTCCGGCGTGTCCACGGCGATGACGTAGTCGGTCCAGGGATCGGGGGAGTCGTAGCCCCTGGCGCGGAGCCAGGCGGCGTAGGCGTTGTGCGGTTCGGAGTGATGGCCGTCGTGGCGGTCCACGACCTCGAACCAGCCTTCCCGCAGCAGCACGGCGAGTTCGTTGTGCCCGTCCAAGTCCAGGCGTCGCATGCCCCGGGCGTCGGGGATGACGTGGGTCTTGCCGGCGAGGGCGAGGGTCCGGCCGCTCTCGCGCAGGTGCCAGCCCAGCGTGACCTCCCCGATGGAAAGCGGCACGCGATTGTGCGTCGCGCCGTGGGAGGACACGTAGCGGCCCGTATAGGCGGACATGCGCGACGGACCGCAGATGCCCGACTGCACGTAGGCCTGGGTGAAGCGCACGCCGCGGCGCGCCAGCGCATCCATGTTCGCGGTGCGCAGGTACGGGTGACCGGCGCAGGTCATGTGGTCCCAGCGGAGCTGGTCGCACATGACGAAGAGGATGTTCCGGATAGCTGTCATCGCGCCACGCAGGTCAGCACGCGGCGTTGGGTGGCGCTACTCCTCGGCGGCGAGAAGGGCGGCGTTGCCGCCCGCGGCCGCGGTGTTGATGGTGACCACGCGTTCCCCCGCGAAGCGGCGGAGGTAGTCGGGTCCGCCCGCCTTCGGGCCGGTGCCCGACAAGCCGGAGCCGCCGAAGGGCTGCGTGCCGACGACCGCGCCGATCATGGAGCGGTTCACGTAGGCGTTGCCCGCCGGCACGGCCGCGAGGACGCGCGCGATGAAGCCCTCGTTCCGGCTCTGCACGCCGAGGGTCAGGCCGTAGCCGGTCGAGGCGAGGTCGCGCAGCAGGGCGTCCAGCGCGTCCGGCCGCCAGCGGACGACGTGGAGGACGGGGCCGAAGACTTCCTCGGCCAGGTCTGTGGGGCCGCGGAGTTCGAAGAGGTGCGGCGCGACGAAGTGGCCGTCGGGCGGGGCGGTGCCGGCCAGGTGAACGCGCGCATCCCGCGACATGCGGGCGATGTGCGCGTCCAGGCGCGCCTTAGCCTCGGCGTCGATGACGGGGCCGAGATGGGTTGCGGGGTCGGCGGGGTCGCCGACGCGCATTTCGCGCGCGGCGCCTGCGATCATGGCGATGACCTTGTCCGCCACCTCCTCCTGCACGCAGAGGAGGCGCAGGGCGGAGCAGCGCTGGCCGGCGGAGCGGAAGGCGCTGGTGACCGCGTCGTCCGCCACGGCCTCGGGCAGCGCGGTCGCGTCCACGACCATGGCGTTGATGCCGCCGGTCTCTGCGATGAGGGGGACGATCGGGCCGTCCTTCGCGGCCAGGGCGCGGTTGATCCGCCACGCGACCTCCGTGCTGCCGGTGAAGGCGACCCCGGCGATCAGGGGATGCGCGACGAGGGCGGCGCCGACGTCGCCGGCGCCGGGCATCAGGTGCAGCGCCGCGGGTGGCACGCCCGCGCGGTGCAGCAGCGCCACGGCTTCGGCCGCGACCAGCGGCGTCTGCTCCGCGGGCTTCGCGAGGACGGTATTGCCCGCCGCGAGCGCCGCCGCGACCTGCCCCGTGAAGATCGCGAGCGGGAAGTTCCAGGGGGAGATGCAGGCCCAGGCGCCGCGGCCGTGGCGGGACAGGACGTTGCTCTCGCCCGTCGGGCCCGGCAGCACCTCCGGCCGGAAAAGGGCACGGGCCTGGACGGCGTAGTAGCGCAGGAAGTCCACCGCTTCCCGCAGCTCGGCGACGGCGTCGTCGAGGGTCTTGCCGCCCTCGTCCACGAGGAGGGCGATGAGGCGACCGCGATTCGTCTCGTAGAGGTCTGCGGCGCGTTCCACGGCGGCAGCGCGTGTCGCGGGGCCCGCGCCGTTCCAGGCGCGCCAGGCGCGGTGCGCGGCGTCCACGGCGGGGGCGACGGCGTCGGTGCTTTCCATCACGCGGCCGATCCGGGCGCCGGTCGCGGGGTTGACAGCGTCCCGCGCCGTGCCGGGGAGGGTACGGCCCTCCACCAGCGGGGCCGCCTCGGCCGGGGCGCGGGCACGCGCCACTTCGGCCAGGAGCGCTTCGAGCGCAGCGCGGTCGCCGAACTCGACGCCGCGGGAATTGCGGCGGTCCGGGTAGAGCGCGGCGGGCAGGGGCAGGCGCGCATTCGCCGCGGCCTCGGGTGCGCCGAGGGCGGCGGCGGGGCGCACCAGCAGGGAGGTGACGGGCACGTCCGGATCCGCGGCGCGCGAGACGAAGGAGGAGTTGGCCCCGTTCTCCAGCAAGCGACGCACGAGGTAGGCGAGGAGGTCGGCATGGCCGCCCACCGGCGCGTAGGTGCGAACGGCCAGGCCTTCCCGCCGCCGCAGCAGTTCGGCGTAGAGCGCGTCGCCCATGCCGTGCAGGCGCTGAAACTCGTACCCGTCGACTCCGCCGGCACGTTCCAGGATGGAGGCGACGGTCAGCGCGTTGTGCGTCGCGAATTGCGGGTAGATGCGGGGGCGCAGTGCGAGCATCCGTTCCGACAGCGTGAGGTAGGCGAGGTCCGTCGCGGCCTTGCGCGTCCAGACGGGGTAGCCGTCCAGGCCGCGCTCCTGCGCGCGCTTCACCTCGGCGTCCCAATAGGCGCCCTTGACCAAACGCACCATGAAACGCCGGTCGAGCCGGTGCGCGAGCTCGGCGATCCAATCCACCACGGCGCCTGCTCGTTTTCCGTAGGCCTGGACGGCGAGACCGAAGCCGTCCCAGCCTGCGAGCGCCTCGTCCGCCGCGACGGCGGCAATGACGTCGAGGGAGAGTTCGAGGCGGTCCTGCTCCTCCGCGTCCACGGTAAAGTTCAGTTCCTGCGCCCGCGCGGCGCGGGCGAGGTCGCGGACGACGGGGACGAGCTCCGCCATCACACGGTCCCGCGACACCGCCTCGTAGCGCGGATGCAGGGCGGAGAGCTTGACGGAGATGCCGGGGCGGTCGGGCAGGGGCCGGTTGCCCGCCGCGCGTCCGATCGCGGCGATGGCGTCTGCGTAGGACGTCGCGTAGCGCGCGGCGTCGTTCGCGGTGCGCGCGCCCTCGCCGAGCATGTCGAAGGAGTAGCGGTAGACGCGGCCGGCGCGGCTGCCGGCGCGATCCAGGGCCTCCCCGATCGTCTGGCCCAGGACGAAGTGGCCGCCCATCACGCGCATCGCGGCGCGCGTGGCCTCGCGCACCGCGGGGCTGCCGATCCGCTTCGTGAGCGAGGCGATCACGCCCTCAGGGGTCTCGCCGGGCCGGACGATGCGGGTGGAAATGCCGAGCGCCCAGGCCGCGGCGTTCACCAGCACGCCGCCGCCCGCCGGTTCGTGGTGCGCGAAGTCGCCGGCGCCCAGGCGGTCCTCGATCAGCGCGTCGGCGGTGCGGGCATCGGGGATTCGCAGCAGGGCTTCGGCCAGGACCATCAGGGCCAAGCCCTCACGCGTGTCGAGCGCATATTCTCGCAGCAGTTCCTCGACGCCGCCGAGGCCGCCGCGGCCGCGGATGGCCGTGATGAGGGCGCCGGCTTCGGCGTCCACCCGCGCTTCGCGCTCTGCCGGCAGGGACGCGCGGGCAAAGAGGGAACGGATCGCCGCCGCATCGTCCGGCGCGTACGGGGCGGCGAGCGACGAGCTGCCCCGCGTCACGATCTGGTCCATGCCGTCCTCCCGCCACCCCCGCGCCCGGCCGACATGTGGGGAGCGGCAGGGCGTGCCGGCACCCCTTGCGGAGGTTCGCTACCGCCCCGCGGCGTAGGCCTGCATCAGCCGCGGCGTCGCGGCCGCGATGACCTGCCCATCCCGCCGCCCCGCCGCACAGACGCGGCCGAGGGACCAGGGGCCCTCGACCGACACGTCGTGGCCTCGGCGCCGCATGCCCTCAATGACCGCTGGCCCGAAGCGCTCCTCCACCATCAGGCGTCCCAGCTCGTAGGTCCGGGGGTGGAAGGATTGCGGGAAGTGGCGGGAGGTGAAGAGTGGCATGTCGATCGCCGCCTGCAGGTCGCGCACGCCGTGCAGGTGGCGCAGCAGAACGGCCAGCGTCCACTGGTCCTGCTGGTCCCCGCCGGGCGTGCCGATCGCGAGGTATCCCTCGCCGTCGCGGGTGACGAGGGTCGGCGTCAAGGTCGTGCGGGGCCGCATGCCCGGGCGCAGCGTGGAGGGGTGCCCTTCCTCCAGCCAGCACATCTGGCCGCGCGTGGAGAGCGGGAAGCCCAACCCCGGCACGACGGGGGAGGATTGCAGCCACCCGCCCGAGGGCGTCGCCGCGACCATGTTGCCCCAGCGGTCCACGACGTCGAGGTGGACGGTGTCGCCCCATTCGACCGGCAGCTTCGCGAACGTGGGCTCGCCGCCGCCGACGCCGAGCGGCTTTTCCTGGCCGGCCATCGCGAGCACGCGGGCCATGCGGTCCGCAGTACCCGGCAGGTCGCCGGGGCGCAGTTCCCTCGAAGCGCGGTCCGAGACGAGGCGCCGACGCGCGGCGGCGTAGTCGTCGGACAGCAAGGTCGCGAGCGGGACGTCGGTGAAATCCGGATCGCCGTAGAAGACCTCGCGGTCGGCGTAGCCCAACTTCATGCACTCTACGACGGTGTGCAGCCATTCCTCGCCGGTGGGGTCCATGGCGGAGAGGTCGAAGCCCTCGAGCATCGCGAGGACCTGGAGCATCACGGGACCCTGGCCCCAGGGTCCCGTCTTGTGGACGGTGAAGCCGTGGTAGTCGCGATGCACCGTCGGTTCCGTGCGCGCGGTGAAGCGCGCCATGTCCTCGGCACGCAGCAGGCCGGGGTTGCGACGTCCCGTGGAGTCCAGGATCTCGGCCGTACGGAAGAAGTGGTCCACCGCCTCCGCCACGAAGCCGCGGTAGAAGGCGTTCCGTGCCGCTTCGATCTGGCGCTCGCGGTCGCCGCCCGCGGCCTCGGCCTCGTCCAGGATGCGGCGGTAGGTCGCGGCGATGCCGGGGACGCGGTGCAGGGAACGGGGGCGCGGGACCTCGCCGCCGGGCAGCCAGACCTCGCCGGAGGAGGGCCAGTCCGTCGTGAAGAGTTCGACCGCGGGCAGGACCGTCGTCGCGACGCGGGTCAGTACGGGATAGCCGTTCTCGGCGTATCCGATCGCGGCTTCCAGCACGGCGCGGGGCGTCCAGGTGCCGTGGTCGCGTAGCAGCACCATCCAGGCATCGAAGGCCCCGGGGACTACGGCGGGGAGAAGGCCGGTGCCGGGAACCTGGCGGACGCCGATCTCCGCCATGCGGTCCAGCGTCGCGCCCATCGGCAGGGGGCCCTGGCCGCAGATCACCAGCGGGTCCTTGTTGTGCGGCTTCAGGATGATCGGCACCTCGCCGCCGGGGCCGTTCAGGTGCGGCTCCATGATCTGCAGCGTGAAGCCGGCGGCGCAGGCCGCGTCGAAGGCGTTGCCACCGCGCTCGAGCACGGACATGCCGACGGCGGTCGCGATCCAGTGGGTCGTCGCGATGGCCCCGAAGGTGCCGCGGATCTCGGGGCGGGTGGTGAAGGCTTGCATGGCACCTGTCGCGTTGGCGTGGCGGCCAGTAGAACCGGCGGCGACGCCACCGCAAGGGGACCCGCCTGTGTTAACCGATCCTGGGCCGATCCGGCGCCGAGCCGCCCTCGCGGCCCCGCTCCTCGCTGCGCCCCTGCTGCACGCACCGGCCGCGCCGGCACAGTCGGGCTATCCCGCCCGGCCCGTCACGATCATCGTTCCTTGGGCGGCCGGCGGCACCACCGATATCCTTGGACGCATCCTCGCCGAACCGCTCCGCGCCGCGCTCGGCCAGCCCGTGGTGGTCGAGAACCGCTCGGGCGCCTCAGGCAACATCGGCTCCCTCGCCGTCGCGCGCGCGGTGGCGGACGGGCACACACTGCTCTTCGGTTCCATGTCCACGCACGCGATGAACGAGGCGCTGATCCGGAACATGCCCTTCGGGTCGGGCGACGCGGACTTCACCCCGATCGCGCTGCTCGGTTACGCGCTAAACACCGTCGTCGTGCACCCCTCGGTACCCGCGAACACGGTCGCGCAGTTCGTGGCCTACGCCCGCGCCAACCCGGGACGCGTCTCCTACGCCTCGGCCGGCGCGGGCTCCACGAACCACATCTGCGCGGCGATGCTCGCGCGGATGGCGGGGCTGGACATGGTCCACGTGCCCTATCGCGGCGGCGCGCCCGCTGTGCTCGACACCGTCGGGGGCCAGACGCAACTCCTCGTCTCCGCGGGGACGCAGACGCTGGAACACGTGCGCGCGGGACGGCTGAAGCTGATCGCCGTGACGGAAGGCCAGCGCTCCGCCCTGCTGCCCGACGTCGCGACCGTCGCCGAGACCATCCCGGGCTACGAGATGACGGTGTGGTACGGCGCGCTCGGTCCGCGCGGCATGGACCCGACGCTCGTGGCGCGGCTCAACGCGGAGATCAACCGCGCCCTCACCACGCCTGCCATCAAGGACCGGCTGGCCGGCATCGGCGTCGAGGCCGCGGCGATGACGCCCGAGGCCTTCGCGACGATCCTGCGCGACGACGCGCGGAAATGGCCGGGCATCATCCGCGAGATCGGCATCACGCCTGGCGATGCCTGACGCCGCGCGGCGACGCTGCGGGCGATGAGCCGCCGCACGCCGGAGGTCGCGCTCTACGCTGCCGTGAAGGCGCACCTCCACGCGCTGGGCTACGAGGCGAAGGGCGAGGTCTGCGGCTGCGACATCGTCGCGGTCCGCGAGGGTGAAAAGCCCTTCCTCGTCATCACGGAACTCAAGGCCGCCTTCACCCTCGACCTCGTGCTCCAGGGCGTGGATAGGCTGCGCGCGGCGGACGAGGTGTGGCTCGCTGTCCGCATGACGCGCCGCGGCCGGGACCAGGATTCCCGCGCGCACCGGCTTTGCCGGCTGCTGGGCTTCGGCCTGCTCGCCGTGACGCCGTCCACCGGACATGTCGAGGTCCTGGCTGAGCCCGCGCCCTACAAGCCCCGTCCGGACCGGCGCCGGCGGGACCTGATCCTGCGCGAACACGCGCGACGCCGCGGTGATCCCACGCCGGGCGGCAGCACGCGGGTGCCGGTGATGACGGCCTATCGCCAGACCGCGCTCGACCTCGTCGCCGCGCTGCGCGACGGGCCGCGCCGGCCGCGCGACCTGACGCATCTTGCCCCGGACGCCCGCGCCATCCTGTACCGCAACGTCTACGGGTGGTTCGAGAGCGCCGGGCGTGGGGTGTACCGCCTCACCGCGCTCGGCGAGCGCGCGGCCGACGCGGCGGTGACGGCTCCGCTGCCGCCCGCGCCGCGGTCGTGATCCAGTCGCGGAAGGCGCGGAAGGCCGGTTCCGTGGCTCGCCGCTCGCGGAACACCAGGAACCACGCGCCCTTCGGCACGGTCAGCGTGAAGGGCGCAACGAGACGCCCGTCCCGCAGGTCGTCGTCCACGTAGGGCCGCAAGCCCAGCGCGACGCCCAGCCCATCCGCCGCGGCCTGCTGCGCCTGGCCGTAATAGGGGAGGACCGGCCCGCCTGCGCGGACCGGTGCTTCACCGGCCGCGTTCCACCATCGGGGCCAGTCGTCCTCCGCATGCGCGACGCGCAGGAGGGTCTCGCCCCGCAGGTCCGCGGGGCTGCGGAGCCGGGCGGCGAGCGACGGCGCGCAGACCGGCGTCAGGTCGGCCCTGAACAGCGCCTCGCCCGGCAGCCCGGGCGGGTGGTCCGTGCCGAGGCGGATGCCGCAGGTCCAGTCCTCGGCGAAGGGGACCGCTGCGCCGCCGGTCGCGATGCGGACCTCGACCTCCGGCGCCACGCGGCCGAACTCGGCAAGGCGGGGGATCAGCCAGCGCACCGCGAAGGTCGGACCGACGCCCACCGTCAGGACGCGGCTGGACGTGCCGGCGATCCCCTCCGTCAGCGCGGCGATGCCGTCCAGCAGGGGCGTCAGCCCCGCGCCGTATCGGGCGCCGGCATCGGTCAGCATCAGCCGGTTCGCGGTGCGTTCGAAGAGCGCGACTCCCAGACGCGCCTCCAGCAACTGCACGAGCCGCGACACCGCGGCGGGCGACACGTTCATCTCCTTCGCCGCCGCCGCAAAGCCGCCCGTGCGCGCCGCTGCCTCGAAGGCGCGGAGGCCGTTCAGCGGCGGCAGGCGTCGGCCCGGTCCCATCGTCGCCAGCATCAGGAATCCTGGCGCTGACCGCAAGGTAATCCCGTTTGCACACCGCTACGGCGACGCGCATCACAGGCGCAGAGGTACCCCGCCGATGTCGCCCGCCCTGATCGCAGCCCTGCTTCTGGTCATGGTGGCAACCGCGCTCCTCTCCGGCATCTTCGGCATGGCGGGCGGCCTGGTCCTCGTCGGCGTGCTGCTGACCCTTCTCCCGGTGCCGGACGCGATGCTGCTGCACGGGGTGACGCAGGCCGCGTCCAATGGCTGGCGCGCGCTGCTCTGGCGGGGGCATATCCGTCTCCGCCCCATCCTCGGCTTCGTCGCGGGCTGCGCGCTGGCGATGCTGGTGTGGAGCCTTTGGCGCTACGTCCCCGACAAGCCCGTCGCGCTCCTCATGCTGGGCATCACGCCCTTCCTCGTCCGTGCATTCCCGCCGAGATGGAAGCCCGACTCCGAAAGGCCTGCGCAGGGCGTCGCCTACGGCGGTGCCTGCATGAGCCTGATGCTGCTGACCGGCGTCTCAGGCCCGCTGATGGACACGTTCTTCCTGGGCGGAAAGCTCGATCGGCGGGAGATCGTGGCCACGAAGGCGGCCTGCCAGCTCTTCTGCCACGCCGCGAAGCTGCTCTACATCGGCGCGCTGGTGGAGGATGCGGGCACGCTCGATCCCCTGCTGGCGGTTCTCGCGGTCGTGGCTTCGATGCTCGGAACCACGCTGGCCCGGCCGATCCTGGAACGCCTGTCGGACGGGCAGTACCGCGCCTGGACCTGGCGCATCATCACGGTGATCGCGACCTACTACGTCGCGCACGGAACCTGGCTGCTGCTGACCTGACGGAGACGGACGATGCCCGAAGCACCCGAGCCGCTGCTGCTGGACCTGCTGGAGACGCTTCGCGCGGGGCCCCGTCCCTACGCGGAAACGCAGGAAGCCTGGCGAACCTCCTGCCCCCGGCTTCCGGTGTGGGAGGATGCGCTGGACTCCCGCCTGATCGCGCGGCGCGCGGTGGCGGGCGAACCCGCCACCGTCGCCCTCACCGCCGACGGCGAGCGCTTCCTCGGCGCCCGCCGCGGCTGACCCGCCTTACCGCAGCACGATCTCGACGCGGCGGTTCTGCGGCTCCCGCACGCCGTCGGCGGTCGGGACCAGCGGCTGGCTTTCGCCGAAGGCCTGGACCGAAATCGCGCCGCGCGGCACGCCGTTGCGGACGAGTTCGGACGCGACGACCTCCGCCCGGCGCTGCGAAAGGCGCTGGTTGTACTGCGGCGTGCCGGAACGGTCGGCGTGGCCCGCGACCTCGATCCGCGTCACCTGCGCCGTGCGCGCCGCGTTCGCTGCTTCCGCCACGATCTGCCGCGCGCGGTCCGACAGGTCCGCCCGGTCCCAGTCGAAGAAGACGAGGTAGGTGCGCGCGACGTTCTGCTGCACGGCCGGTGCGGCCGGGGGCGGCGCCGCGACGGCCGGGCGCGGCTGGTTGAAGGCGTAGCGCAGGCCGACGAGGACGGAGTTGTTGTAGTTCGACGACCGCGCGCCGCTGCGCCGGACGGTGAAGCCGCCCGCGAACGTTTCCGTATCCGCCCCGCGCTCCGCCGTGCCTAGGAAGCGGTACTCGGCCGTGAGCGTCAGGCCGGGGACGCCGGCGAAGGTCAGCGGCACGCCGATGCCTGCGATCGCCTGGTAGGCGAAGCGCACGTCGCTGTCGGTGCTGCGGATGCGCCCGCCCGTGAAGTTCGCGCCGACATCCTCGAAGTCCCGCCAGATCGCGCCGACGCCGGCGCCGATATAGGGCTGGATGTAGGACGGGACGGGAATGCCGAAGGTCGCGAAGTCGAAGTCGTAGAAGACGTTGGCCATCGCGCCGTAGGAGCGTGACCGGCCCGTCGCGTTCAGCCCGGCGGCACCGATGTTGCGGACCTTGTCCACGTCGTTCTGGCGGTAGTTGCCCTCGATCTCCGCGCGCAGGCCGTTGCCGAAGCCGTAGCCGATGCTCGCGAGGCCGACGAAGCCGAGCTCGTACTGGACCTTGGCGTTGCCGCCGTTCACGGGGAAGCCGGCGGCCCGCAATTCCTCCGTGAGCGGGCCGGCGTTGCCGAGGCGGTTGGGCTGCAGCCAGTTCGCGCCGAAGCCGCCGGCAATGTAGAGGCCGGTCACCGGCTGAGCCTGCGCGGCGGCCGGCAACAGGAGGGCAGAGGCGAGGAGAAGGGGTCGCAGGTTCATGGGCGCCGTTCCTTTCGGGGATGCCGCGAACGCGTCGCGTGACATCCCCGCAGGACTCCGTTCGCGGCCTCCCCGGCACCTTCACAGGTTAAGCGACGCGCGCGGGGCCCTGGCCCGTGTCGCCGGGGGCACACTTCACGTTAAGCGCGTCGCGGGCGCGGAGACAGGATGCGGAACAGCAACGGAAGCGCCAGCCCGATCGCGCAGGCGGTCCACCCCAGGGCCTGCGTGTTGTGCACGCCTTCGCGCCAGGCGCTGCCGAGCGCCGCAAGGACCAGCGTGATGCCGACGAGCCATTCCGCCCAACCCCCGCCGCCGCGCGGCTGATCCCGCAGCAGGGCGCGCGCGATCACCGCAACCAGCGGCACGGCAAACGTGGGGAAGGGGAAGTCGCGGTAGCGCGAGTCGAAGAGCAGCAGCAGTTGCAGCACCGCGGCGGTCCAGAGGAAGACGAACAGCAGGTCCTCGAAGGCGAAGGCGCGCCAGTCCCGCCACCGGAAGCGGCCGAGGAAGAGTCCCCGCAGGTTCGCCGTGGCCTCCGCGCCGTTGCGCGACGGCTCGACGGGACCACCGGAGAGCACCATCCCCGCGCGGCGCAGCAGCAGCGCGGCAAGCAGCGCCTGGCCGACGACGTTCACAGTGCCGGCCGCCGCTTGATGTTCGTCGAAGGCGTAGGGGAAGGTGCCGCACCAGGCGAAGGCCAGCGCGTTCCCCAGCGCGACGGAGAGCGCGGCGAGCGCGGCCCGCGACGCCGCGGGGAAGGCTAGCGACGTCGCGACGAAGAACGCGCCGGAGAGCAAGAACGCCGCACCTGCATAGGCCCACCAATGCGGGTTCTCCCGCACCGGGCCGGAGAGGGAAAACTTCGGCTCCCGCTCCGCGGTCCAGAGGCCCCAGGCCGCGCCGACCGTGCCCTCGTTCTTGTATTTCCAGACCTGGTCGAAGGCCTCGATCAGGTTATAGTCGAAGCCTTCTTCCCGCGCGAGGCGCGCGAAGTCGCGGAGGAACACCGCCTGCTCCACGCGCGAGGGCACGGCGGCTTCCCGCCAGCGGCCCATGGAGGGCCATCCGATCTCCCCGATCGCGATGGGCTTGTCCGGGAACATCGCGCGAATCTGCCGGAATACGTCGCGCACATGGGCCATGGCGCGGTCCACGCCGAGCGGCTCGTCCTCCCAGTACGGCAGGATATGAATGGTCACGACGTCCACGTGGCGGGCCAGTTCCGGGTACTGCGCCCAGAACTCCCAGACATCGGCATAGGTCACGGGCTGGCGCACCGCGGCCTTCACGCGGTCGATCTGCCGCGCCAGTTCCTCCACCGGCAGGTCGCGGCGCAGCAGGACCTCGTTGCCCACAACGACACGCTCCACGACATCCGGGAAGCGGTTCGCCGTCTCGATCAGGCGCGCGATCTCCCGGTCGTTCTGCCGCAGGTCGCGGCCCAGCCAAGCGCCCTTCCAGACGCGCAGGCCATGGCGGCCCGCGATCTCCGCGACCTCGTAATTGCCCTCGATGCTGGCGTAGGTCCGGATGGCGCGGACGCGGGGGGCGATGAGGCGAACGTCTTCCTCCACCTGCGCCGCGGTCGGGAAGATGTCGCGCAGCGGCGACTGGCCCGGGCGGAAGGGCGCGAAGGAGACGGAGTTGAAGCGCTCCGACATCATCGGCACGTCGCCCGCCTGCTCGCGGTTCGGGAACCACCAGATCAGGAGGGTCGCGAGGACGCCGAGGACAAGCGCGATCACGGCATTGCGAGGCAGGACCATGGTCCCGGGGTGTAGCCGCGCCGGGAACGGCGGCGAAGCCCCCGCCTCCCCGTGGCGTGCCCCCCGTGGCGTGCGCCCCGCGGCGTGGCGCTTGGGGCGGCGCCGGCGCGGCCCCACATCGAGCGGCGGACCCGGGGGATCTGCCCATGCCGACCGACGGCCTCACCGACGATCAGGTCCGCGAGGTGCTGCTGAAGGCCCGCCGCATCGCCGTCGTCGGCGCCTCCGACAAGCCGAACCGTCCGTCGCACGGGGTGTTCCGCTTCCTCCTCGACCGCGGTTACTCGGCGATCCCCGTCAACCCGGCCTTGGACGGCCGGACCGTCCACGGGATGGCCTCCGTCCCCAGCCTCGAGGAGGCCGGTCCCCTCGACCTCGTGGACGTCTTCCGTCGGTCGGAGGACGTAGGGCCCGTGGTGGACGAGGCGATCCGCCTGAAGGCGAAGGCCATCTGGCTCCAACTCGGCATCTGGAACCACGAGGCTGCAGGCCGGGCGCGCGCCGCCGGCATCCCGATCGTGATGGACCGCTGTCCCGTCATCGAGTGGCCGAGACTCGGCCTGCCGCCGCGGATTCCTGCCTGACGGCTAGATTACAGACTTGAAAGGTTTGCCCGCCTGCGCCACCTCTCCGCGCGCCGGCGGCCCCCTTCAACAGGCCGCCCGAGAGCCTTCGAACGGCCCCACAGGAGCCAGGACGAGATGACCGACGAGGAACGCCAGATCATCACCCGCTACGTCGAGCGGGTGTCAGGCGTGGGACAGGCCGCCCCGGCCTCCACGGGGCCCTGGGGCGCCCGCAGCGTCCCGAGCACCCAGCCCAACGCCAACCTGCCCCCGGTGGACCCGGAGGCGGACCGGCTGATCAGTGACCTGTTCAGCCGCTACCCCGAGGCGCGGTACCGCCTGACCCAGACCGCCTTCGTGCAGGAAGCGGCGCTGGTCCAGGCGCAGAACCGCATCCAGGAACTGGAGTGGCAGCTGGAGAACACGCAGCGCCAGGCCCAGGCCAACCAGGGGTCCCGCGGTGGGCTCTTCGGCGGCATGTTCGGCGGCGGACGCCCGCAGCAGGTGCCGATGACGCCGCCGCCGCAGCCGGTTCCCTACCCGCAGGGCATGAACCCCGGGATGATGCAGCAGGGCGGGGGCGGTGGCTTCCTCCGCACCGCCGCGATGACGGCGGCGGGCGTGGCCGGCGGCCTGGTGCTCGGCAACGTGCTGATGAACGCCTTCTCCGGCGGCGGCGCGGCGCATGCGGCCACGAACACGGCGGGCGGCTCCTTCGGCGAGGAGGCGGTGAACACCCCGGGCGCCTCGCCCTGGACCAATCCGGGCGGGCAGGATGCGGCGCCGGTTTCCGATCAGTCGGGCTGGGGCGGGCAGGATGCCTCCCCGGTGGCAGACAACTCGGGCGACTGGGGTGGCAACGACGCCGCGGCCTATGACGACGCCGGCGGCTTCGACGACGAGGTCTGATCCCTCACCGGGGCGTCCCGCGACCGCGGGGCGCCCCTTTCTGATGATGGTCTCTCATCGACGGGCGACCTGAACCCTGGCGCCGCTCATTGACCGTAGCGGGGGCGAGCGCCACCGTCCGGCTATGCGCGTGCCTGACCTGGACCTCGACCTCCTCCGCGCCTTCGTGGCGGTGGCCGAGCGCGGCGGCTTCACCGCGGCGACGGCGGCGCTCGGGCTGACGCAGTCCGCCATCTCCCTCAAGATCCGGCGGCTCGAGGACCTTCTGGGACAGCGTGTGCTCGACCGGACCTCCCGGAGCGTGGCCTTGACGCCGCAGGGCGAGACGCTGTTGGCCTATGCCCGCCGGATGCTCGCGTTGAACGAGGAGGCGGTGCGGCGAATGGTGGCGCCGCCGGTCACGGGCCGCCTTCGCCTGGGCGTCGCCGATCACTTCGTGCCGCGGTCGCTCACCCCGCTGCTCGCCCGCTTCGCCCGCGAGTATCCGGGCATCCGGCTGGAGGTGGAGGTCGGTCGTTCCCACGACCTCCGCCGCGCGCGGGACGAAGGCGCGCTCGACCTCGTCCTCGGCAAGCGCCGGGATGGAGAAACGGAAGGCACCGTCCTCTGGACCGAGCCGGTCGTCTGGGCCTCCGCGCCAGGCTGGTCCGTGCCGGAAGGGCGGCCGGTCCCGCTCGCCATGCTCCCGCAGGGCTGCATGTTCCGGGATCGCGCCCTGACGGCGCTCGCCCGTGCCGGGATCGCTTTCGAGGTGACCTACACCTCCCCCTCGCTGCTTGGCGTCGCCGCGGCGGCACAGGCGGGTCTGGGCGCGACGGTCATGGGGGCCTCCGGCCTGCCGGACGGCCTCGTGCCGCTCGCGGGCCTGCCACCGCTCGGCCACGCGGAGATGACCGTGTTCGGCGACTTGGCCCGCCAGGCGCACCTCGCGGGTCCGTTGGTCGCGGCGATCCGCGACACGGTCCGGGCCGCACCGCCGCTTGCGGCGTGATCGGGTGATGCCGGTTGGGTGCTGATCCTGCTGGCGCTGCGCAGGTGTCTTCCGGGAGGCTCTGCCTCCCAGATCCTCCACCCGGGGGTGACCGCACCCCCCGGACCCCGCGGACTGTTTAACGTCCCTGGCTGATGCACCCCATTTCGGGGGTCCATCAGCCAGGGACATCCAGAACCGATCGCGGGTCCAGGAAGCGCGTTCGCTCCCTGGTGGGTGGGGTCCGGGGAGGGCGAAGCCTTCCCCGTGGCCATCCGCGCAGCACCACCAGCGTCGGCGCCGAACCGACATCACACCGAATCAGGCCACCGGCTGGTCGGCCCGCCGGGCGCGCTCGATCATCCGCTCCGCGACCTCGCGCTCCGCCTGGATCGTCAGCGTCGCGCCGAGCGTCTCCAGGTGGCGTGCCGCCTCCTCGGAATGCGCGCGGGCGAGGATCTCCAGGCCAGAGTTGAGCGCGCGGGCCTGTTCGACGACCTGCCCGGCCTCGAAGGCCTCGGGCACCGTGACGAAGAGGCGCCGGGCCGCCGGCAGGTTCGCGAGCGCCAGGACGTCGGCGGCCGCGGCGTTGCCGACGACGGCTTCCGCTCCGTCCCGTCGTGCGGCGGTCGCCGTGTCCTCGGCGTCCTCGATGACGAAGACCGGCCGCCCCGCGCGCATCAGGCCCGCGCCGACGACGGAGCCGACCCTTCCGTAGCCCACGAGCACGTCGTGGCCGGTCAGGGTCGTCGGCTGGGCTTCCTCGACCTCCGGCTGCGCCGGTGGCGGGACGGGTGGAGGGGAGGGCGCGGGTGCCGGCGGGGGCGCGGGGACCGCGACGCGCCGCCGCTCCACGAAGTTGAAGAGGAAGGGGTTGATGAGGATCGAGAGGATCGCGCCGGCGAGGACGAGGTCGCGCCCGGCTTCCGGTAGCATCCCCAGCGTGATGCCGAGGCCAACGAGGATGAAGGAGAACTCGCCGATCTGCGCGAGGCTTGCCGAAACGGTCAGTGCGACCCCCGGCGGGTGGCCGAAGGCGCGCACGATTGCGTAGGCCACGACCGACTTGCCGACGATGATGATGAGGACGGTCGCCAGCACCGCCCCCGGCCGTTCCAGCAGCACGGCGGGGTTCAGCAGCATCCCGACGGAGACGAAGAAGAGCACGGCGAAGGCGTCGCGGAGCGGCATCGCCTCCTCCGTCGCGCGCTGCGACAGCTTCGTCTCGCCGAGGACCATGCCCGCGAAGAAGGCGCCGAGCGCGAAGGAGGCGTCGAAGAGCTTATAGGCCCCGAAGGCGATGCCGAGTGCGGTGGCATAGACGGAAAGGCGGAACAGTTCCCGCGACCCGGTATGGGCGGCGTAGTGCATGAGCCAGGGGATGACCCGCCGCCCGGCGACGAGCATGACCGCGACGAAGGCCGCGACCTTCAGCAGCGTCCAGCCGAGGGTGAGGAGCATCCCCGTGCCCGACGGCCCATCGGCGGCGCGGGCCGCGGCGAGCGCGGGCAGCAGGACGAGGGCGACGATCATCGCGAGGTCCTCGACGATGAGCCATCCCACGGCGATGCGCCCGCGCTCCGTGTCGATGATCCGGCGTTCCTGCAGCGCGCGCACCAGCACGACGGTGGAGGCGACCGAGAGCGCGAGGCCGAAGACGAGCGCCGCCGCGAGGTCCCAGCCCAGCGCGAGGGCGAGGCCGCCGCCCATCACCGTGGCCGCTGCGATCTGACCCAGTGCCCCGGGCACGGCGATCCGCGCGACGGAGACGAGGTCCTTCAGCGAGAAGTGGAGTCCCACCCCGAACATCAGGAGGATGATCCCGATCTCCGCGAGTTCGGTCGCCAGCGCCGCATCTGCCACGAAGCCCGGGGTGAAGGGCCCGACCGCGACGCCCGCCAGCAGGTAGCCGACGAGCGGCTGGATCCGCAGCCGATGGGCGACGAGGCCGAAGAGGAAGGCGAGGCCGAGCCCCGCGGCGATCATGGCGATGAGCGGGGTCGGGTGTCCGGGCAAGGGCTCCGTTCCTCGGGGATGCGGGACAGGTAGGCTCCCGACAGGGTAATTTTCAAGCAAAAAGACGAAGATTGCGCGAGATGCGTACCGACGTTATCTCGGTCGCCGTGCCCCTGACTCCCGGACAATGCAGAGCTGCGCGCGCCCTCCTCGACTGGACGCAGGACGAGCTGGCGCGCCGTGCCGAGGTCAGCCGCGGCACCATCCAAGGCTTCGAGGGGGGACAACACGCCCTGCACCGGTCGAGCGCTGCGGCGATGCGCCGGGCACTTGAGGTCGGGGGCGCCCTTCTCCTCGACGCCGACGCGGATGGCGGACCGGGGGTGCGCCTCGCGCCGGGGGTCGGGGGCCATGGGGCACCGCCGGGACAAGCGCCGCAGCCCCTGCCATGATGCGGCCATGCGCACGCTGAGCGGCCAAGCCGCCCTTGCCGGCATCCTCGGCTGGCCCGTCTCCCATTCCCGCTCCCCCGGCTGCACGGGTACTGGCTGGAGAGGCATGGGCTGGACGGCGCCTACGTCCCCCTGCCAGTGGCGCCGGAGCGCTTCGCGGGTGCGGTGCGGGCGCTCGCGGATCTCGGCTTCCGCGGCGCCAACGTCACGATCCCGCACAAGGAAGCCGCCTTCGCCGTCTGCGACGAGGTGGAGCCCGCGGCGCGGCGGATCGGTGCGGTGAACACGCTCATCTTCCGCGACGGGCGCATCGAGGGCTGGAATACCGACGCCTTCGGCTTCCTGGAAAGCCTGCGCGACGGCGCGCCCGGCTTCGACCCGGCTGCCGGCCCTGCGGTGCTGCTCGGCGCGGGCGGCGGGGCGCGGGCGGTTGCGGTGGCGCTGCTGGATGCGGGCTGCCCGCGCGTCATGCTGGTGAACCGCACGGCCGCGCGGGGGAAGCGCTGGCGCGCGACCTTTCGGCGCACGGCTTCGCGGGGCGGCTGGAGGTGGCGGACCACCCGCCGCTGCGCGACGCCGCGCTGCTCGTGAACACGACGAGCCTCGGCATGGCCGGGCACGGCGCGCTGGAGGTGGACCTGCGCCCGCTTCCGCCACACGCCGTGGTGGCGGACATCGTCTACGTCCCGCTCGAGACGCCGCTGCTGGCGGCCGCCCGGGCGCGCGGGCTGCGCGGCGTGGACGGGCTGGGGATGCTGCTGCACCAGGCCCGCCGCGGCTTCACCGCCTGGTTCGGCGTGGACCCCGCGGTGGACGCGGCGCTGCGCGACCACGTCGCGGCGGACATCCCGCGAAACGCGGCGAAGGCCGCGGCGTGACCCGCCCCACGGCGTCCGGAACGCCAGGGCAGGGCCGCGGCCACCCGCCATTCGCGGTGACGCGGACGGACGCGGCGCGCGGCGCGTGAAGGTGCTCGGCCTCACCGGCGGGATCGGGATGGGGAAGTCCACGGCCGCCGCGACCTTCCGCCGGCTGCGCGTCCCCGTCTTCGACGCCGACGCGGCCGTGCATCGCCTGCAAGGACCCGGCGGCGCCGCGGTCCGGCCCATCGCCGCTGCCTTCCCCGGAACCACGCGCGACACGCCCCGCGGCCCCGCGGTGGACCGGGAGGCGCTGCGCCGCGCAGTGCTCGGCGACGACGCTGCCGACCGGGCCGCGCTCCGGCAGTTGGAGGCGATCGTCCATCCCCTGGTCCGTCGGGAGGAGCGGCGGTTCCTCGCGGCGGCCCGGCGGCGCGGGGAACGGCTCGCCGTCCTCGACATCCCCCTGCTGTTCGAGACGGGCGGAGAGCGCCGCGTGGACGAGGTCGTGGTCGTCTCTGCCCCGGCTGCGGTGCAGCGGGCCCGCGTCCTGCGCCGTCGCGGGATGACGGAGGAACGCCTCGCCGCGATCCTGGCCCGGCAGGTGCCGGATGCGCTGCGCCGGCGCCGCGCCGACCACCTCGTTCTCAGCGGGCTGTCCCGGCATCAAGCCGTGCGCACCGTCCGCCGGATCGTGTCGCGCCTGCGCGCGGGCTGAGACGTCGGTCGGGCGACGTTCCGATGCACTGACGTAACTTCAGCGGCGCTTCATGCACGGCGGCGCGATTTCACCGGGATTTCGGGATTTGCGGCGACGGGAATCGGCAGGATCGCTCCGCCAACCCAGCGGAGGCCCCCCGTGGTGCATCCCGTCGCTGCTCGCCGATCCCTCCACCCTCCCCGGCGGATCGCGACCCCGGCCTTTGTCGCGGCGGGCCTGGCCGGCCTGGCGTTGCTGGCCCTCGACGCGGTGCCGCCCGTGCCGGCGCCGGCCCGGAACGTCGTCGTCCTCGTCGCGGACAGCCTGACCCCTCCGGCCCGGATCTCGCTCTTCGAGAGCGCGCTGCGGACCCGCGGCTTCACCGTCATCCCCGTGGTGGCCCCGTCCGAGCGGCTTGCCTCGGCAGGTGCGGCCGCCCTGTCCCGCTTCGGCGACCTCGCGCCCGCCGCGGTCGGCCTTGGCGAGGCGGGGGCCGGGACCGTCGGCGGCTTCGACGCCGGCGTCGTGCGCGCGAGGGCCGTCGTCACAGCTGGATGCCGCCGCGCCGTGAACGACGGCCCGTTCCTGGCTGTGGCGACAGGGCCGGCCGTGCGTTGCCCGGCGACGTCCGGGGTGGAGCAGGTCGGCCTTCCCCAGCCCGGCATCGCGGCAGCCGGGGCGCGGAGTGACGGAATGACGGCCCGCCGCGCGGCGGAGGCCGTCGCGGACTGGCTAGCCCTTCGGGTCGGCCCGAGCGGGTGAGCTGCCGGGTCTGAGAGCCGGTCCGCATCGGGCTTGCGGCCGCCTGTCGGGGCGGCGACGCTTCTTGGTGAAGGAGCGCCGCCATGGCCTACGTGGATGGGTTCGTCGTCGCCGTGCCGCGGGCGAACCTGGATGCCTACAGGGAACTCGCCCGGTCGGCCGGCGAGGTCTGGATGGAGCACGGAGCGCTGTCCTACGTCGAATGCGTCGGCGACGACGTCCCCTACGGCACCCTGACATCCTTCCCCCGCGCGGTGCAGGCGAAGGAGGACGAGGTCGTGGTGTTTTCCTGGATCACCTACGAGTCCCGCGCGCGCCGGGACCAGGTGAACGCGAAGGTCATGGCCGACCCGAGGCTCCGAGGGCAGATGGAGAACACGCCCTTCGACGGGAAGCGCATGATCTACGGCGGCTTCGAGGTGATGTTGCAACTGTAGCCGCGAGCGCTCGCGCCACCGCCCGCCGTGACCATGTGCCCCGGGCGAACGACGTTCGTCGTGTTGCCGCGGTTGGCGGTGAGCGTGGGCGATCTCCTGCGCCGCTCCCAGGCCGTCCTTCAGATCGGTTGACGGCGTGGTGCCTCGCGCAGGGCACCAAGTGCGTCCGGTCATCCGTCATCGGCGGTCTTTCCGAGTTCCTCCGGCGGATCGCGGGCAAGTCTCGGCCTGCCATCGCCGCGCCTTCGGGACGCCAAGCTTCGGCGCGCCCTAGCGTCGGGCCTCGACGAACGGAGATCGCGCCATGTCCGACGCCCTGCTTCGCCATGCGTTCGAATGTCCCCTTCCGAACGTTCCGGTGCGCCATCGCTTTGCCGGCGCCGACGGGGGACCGCCGCGCGGCCTGGCGCCGCGCGCCCCGCCGCCGCCGGAGCGGCCCGAGCGCGCGGGCTGGTGGCTCTGTGCCGCGCCGCCGCTGGCCGGCCTGCTGATGTTCGCCGCGGTCGCGCTGGTGCAGCCGGGGGAGGAAGCGCCGCCGACCTGGACCGTGATGCCGGCGGACATCGCCCTCATGGCCTGATCGGCGCGGGGTCGCGCGGGCCGGGCCGATCCGGTGTATCCTGCGGCGATGTCCCGCGCCCTCATCCTCGATACCGAGACGACCGGCCTCGACCCCGCCACCGGCGACCGCGTGCTGGAAGTGGCGGCGATCGAGGTCGTGAACTTCCTGCCGACCGGCCGGCACTTCCATCGGCTGATCAATCCCGAACGCGACGTGCCGCCGGAATCCAGCCGCGTGCACGGCTTCACCTGGGACATGCTGCGGGACAAGCCGGTCTTCGCGGAGATCCTGCCGGGTCTCGTCGAGTTCCTCGGCGATGACCCGATCGTCGCGCATAACGCGCCCTTCGACTTCGGCTTCCTTGACGCGGAGTTCGACCGCGCCGGCGCGCCGCGGCTGGACCGCGCGCGGATGGTGGATACGCTGGCGATCGCGAAGAAGCGCTTCCCCGGCCTGCCGAACTCGCTCGATGCGCTGTGCCGGCGCTTCGCAATCGACCTGTCGGAGCGGACGACGCACAACGCGCTGCTCGACGTGCGGCTGCTGGCGGGGGTCTATCTCGAACTCATGGGCGGGAAGCAGCCGGGGCTGCTGCTGGCCCGGGCCGGGTCTGGGCCGCGTGGGGCGGGCGAGGCGGCGCCGGTAGCCTGGACGCCACGTCCCATCGTGCCGACGCCGGAGGAGATGGAGCGGCACGCGGCTTTCGTGGCGAAGCTGAAGGACCCGGTCTGGGACACGCTGTAGCGGTAGCCGGGGGCCTGGCAGGTGATCCGCGCGACCGGCCGGTGCGCGTGCGCCGCGACACCGCCCCGCGACGGCCGGTGATCCGTCGGTTCAGCGTCGCCGGCGTAGGGCCCGCAACTCGCCGAGACGCAGGCCGCCGAGCAGGTGTGCCGCGCCGAAATAGGTGGTGAGGCCCACGCCGACATAGAGGGCGAGCGTCGCCAGCCGCACCGCGTGGTCCGCCGGCGCGCCGATCGCCAGGCGCAGGGCGAGCAGCGCCGCCGTCATGATCGCCGCCGCCAGCACGAGGCGCGGCACCCGCTGCCGGATCCGGCGATCCGGCAACCACAGCCCCCGCCGCCACAGCAGCCACGCCAGCAGCCCCGCATTCGCCCAGGCCGAGAGCGACGTGGAGAGCGCGATGCCGACGTGCTGCAGGAACGGGGTCAGCGACAGGTTCAGGGCGAGGTTCATCGCAACGGCCAGCAGCCCGATCTTCACGGGCGTCGCCGTGTCGCCGCGCGCGAAAAAGCCGGGCACGAAGCTCTTCACCAGCACGAAGGCCGGCAGGCCGATCGCGTAGGCGACGAGGGCCGCGGAACTGGCGACCGTTGCCTCGGGACCGAAGGCGCCGCGTTCGAACAGCGCGGCGATGATCGGCCAGGCCAGGGCGGCCTGCGCCGCTGCCGCCGGCAGGGACAGCGCCAGTGACAACTCCACCGCCCGGTTCATCGTCCGGTGCGCCGAGAGTGGCAGCCCGCCGCGCAACTGCTTCACAAGCAGCGGCAGCATCGCGGTCCCGATCGCCGCGCCGATGACGCCAAGCGGCAATTGCCCGATCCGGTCGGCGTAATAGAGGTAGGACACCGCCCCCGCCGGCAGCAGCGACGCGATGATCACGTCCACCGCCAAGTTCAACTGTGTCACTCCCGCGCCGATCAGGCCGGGCACCATCTTCCGCAGGACCTGCCGCACCTCCGGCGCCAGCGACGGCCGCGCCACGATCCGCAGCGGCATCCCGGCCCGCGCCGCCGCGAACCACACCAGTGCGAACTGCGCGACGCCCGAGGCCGTCACTCCCCAGGCGAGCGCATGCCCTGGCGTGCTGACGAAGGGCGACAGCGCGAAGAGCGCGCCCATGGACAGCAGGTTGAACAGCACCGGCGCCCCCGCCGCCGCCGCGAAGCGGTCCAGCCCGTTCAGCACGCCGGACACCAGCGCCGTCAGGCAGATGAACAGCAGGTAGGGAAAGGTGATCCGCGTCATCTCGATGGCCAGCGAGAACCGCAGCGCCTCGTCCACGAAGCCCGGCGCCAGCACCCGCATGACCTGCGGCATGAACAGGATCGCCAGCACCGTCAGCACCGACAGCCACAGGGTCATGAGCGTTGCCATCCGCTCCGCCAGCGCCCGCGCGGCCGCCTGGCCCTGCACCGTCAGCGTCGCCGCGAAGGCCGGCACGAAGGCCGCGTTGAACGCCCCCTCCCCGAACAACCGCCGGAACAGGTTCGGCAACTTCAGCGCGACGAAGAACGCATCGGCGACCGGCCCCGCCCCGAGATATGCCGCGATCAGCATGTCGCGCAGGAACCCCAACACCCGCGACGCGAGCGTCCAGACCCCGACCGTGAGCACACCGCGAATCATCGGCTTCTGTCGTCTTCGGCGAGGTTGCGCCGGATAGCCCTGGGAGAAGGCTCTGCCTTCTCCCAGACCCTCGTCCGCCAGGGGACTAGTCCCCTGGACCCCACTTTATTGAACGTCCTCGATCGGACGGTGGTCTCAACGCGCGCTTGCGCCGCGTGGAGACCACTGTCCGATCGAGGGCATCCCACAAATAGATCGAGGTCCAGGAGGCGAGCCTCCTGGTGGGTGGCGGGTCCGGGAGGAGGACAAAGCCCTTCTCCCGGGGCCACTGGTGCGACCCTCACCGAGGCGGCAGGAAGCCGACGATTTCGTGGGCGCGGTCCACGATGGGGTCGGCGATCGCGCGCGCGCGGTCGGCGCCGCGGCGGAGGAGGGCGTCCACCGCGCCGGGATCGGCGAGGAGGCGGCGCATGTCCGATGCGATGGGCGAGAGGTGGGCGACGAGGGCGTCGGCGAGGGCGGATTTGAACGTGCCGAAGCCCTGGCCGCCGTGGTCGCGGAGGATGGCGTCGGGCGTGGTGTCGGTGATGGCCGCGAGGATGCCGACGAGGTTGCGCGCCTCCGGTCGCCCCTCCAGCCCCGCGGCTTCGCTCGGCAGCGGTTCCGGGTCCGTCTTCGCGCGGCGGATCTTGAGGGAGATGGTATCGGCGTCGTCGGTCAGGTTGATGCGTGACTGGTCCGAGGGATCGGACTTCGACATCTTCTTCGTGCCGTCGCGCAGCGACATCACGCGGGCCGCCACGCCCATGATATGCGGCTCGATGGTCGGGAAGAAGTCCGTGGCGTAGTCGTGGTTGAACTTCTGGGCGATGTCGTTCGCGAGTTCGAGGTGTTGCCGCTGGTCGTCACCCACGGGCACGCGGGAGGCGTGGTAGGCCAGGATGTCGGCGGCCATGAGGTTCGGATAGACGTAGAGGCCGGCGGACGAGGCCTCCTGGTTCTTCCCGGCCTTGTCCTTGAACTGCGTCATGCGGTTGAGCCAGCCGAGGCGGGCGACGCAGTTGAAGATCCAGGCCAGCCGCGCGTGCGCGTGCACGTGCGATTGCAGGAAGAGGATGCAGCGCTCGGGGTCCAGGCCGCAGGCGAGCAGGGCGGCCGCCATCTCGCGGGACTGCGCGGTGAGTTCCTTCGGGTCCTGCCAGACCGTGATCGCGTGCAGGTCCACGACGCAGTAGATCGTGTCGTACTGGTCCTGCATCGGCACCCAGTTGCGGATCGCGCCGAGATAGTTGCCGAGGGTCGGCACGCCGGAAGGCTGGATGCCGGAGAACACGCGCTGCTTGGCCATGGGGTCCCTTGATCCGGCGGACTGATGGAGGGTCCGCGGCGCGGGGTGTCCCGCCGGGTCGCGGTCAGGTCAAGCCGGGGATGGGCGCGTCCCGAAGAGGGCGGTGCCGACGCGGACATGCGTGGCACCTTCCTCGATCGCCGCTTCGAAGTCGCCGCTCATGCCCATGGACAGGGTCGGCAGGCCGTGACGCGCGGCGAGGCCTGCGAGCCAGGCGAAATGCGGCCGCGGGTCGCCCTCGGCCGGCGGGATGCACATGAGGCCGGAGACCGCGAGGCCGTGCTCCTCCCGGCAGGCGCGGAGGAAGTCGGCGGCCTCCGCGCGCGGGACGCCCGCCTTCTGCGGCTCGTCCCCTACGTTGACCTGGACGAGGAGGGCGGGCGACCGGCCCTCCCTACCGATCGCATCCGCGAGGGCCGCGGCGAGCTTCGGCCGGTCCAGGCTCTCGATCACTTCGGCGATCCGGACGGCGTCGCGGGCCTTGTTGGTCTGGAGGCCGCCGATGAGGTGCAGTCGGATCTCGGGCCGCACCGTACGGGCGGCGGCGAACTTGGCCGCTGCTTCCTGCACGCGGTTCTCCCCGAAGGTCGTCTGGCCCGCCGCGGCGACGGCGAGGACGGCTTCGGCCGGGTGGGTCTTGGACACCGCGACGAGAGTGACCGAGGAGGGGTCACGGCCCGCGCGCTGGCAGGCCCGGGCGATCCGGTCCTTGATGCGGGCGAGGTTGCCGGCCAAGCCATCGGCAGAGGGCGCGTCGGGGGTGTCGGGCATGCTGCGGGGACCATGCAGGGGGCGTCCGGCCCCTCAAGCCCGCGGGGTCCGGTGGCGCGGCGCAACGCGGGGCGGCCGGTGCCCCCCGCCTCTGGCTGCTATCCGACCCGGGGCGCCTGCCGGATCCCCGGTCCGCGGCATCGCGCCTGCCGCGCGGCAGCGCGGTGGTCGCGCGGGACCTGGCTCCCGGCCTCCTGCGGCGGCTCGCGGCTCTGTGCCGGCGGAGACGGCTTCGGCTGCTGATCTCGGGCGACGGCCGCACGGCGCTTCGCCTCGGCGCGGGCCTCCACCTGCCGGACCGGCGGCCGGTGCGCCACCTCCTTCCCTTCCTCCTGGCGCGCCGCCCTGGAACTCTGCTCTCCGCCGCGGCGCATGGTCGGCGTGGGATGTCCCGGGCGTGGTCCTGCGGCGCCGACGCCATCCTCCTGTCGCCGGTCTTCCCGACGGCGAGCCACCCCGGTGCCCGCGGGCTCGGGCCCCTGCGCTGGGCCGCCCTCGCCCGCAGGGCGGGCCTGCCGGCGATTGCGCTCGGGGGGATGGACCCGCTCCGTGCTAGGCGCCTGCCGCCTATTGCGGCGGGCTGGGCGGCCATCGACGGCTTGGCATGTGTCGACCGCGCCACAGTGTCTCGCGGATGTCGCGCCCGGGCCGCGCGGGCGATGGACGACGCGACGCGGCCAAACGCATAGTCCGCCCGGGCTCGATCGCCACCGGCACCGCTTCACCCGCGGCGGCCATGGCGGTGACCCCGCCGAGGGGGCGGGCGGGTCGCGACAAGCGCCGGGAACGTCCCGGTCCGTCAGGAGGATTTGAAGGGATGCGCAAGCTTCTTATGGGTAGCACGGCCGTCGCCGCCGCTGCCCTGTTCGCGCCCGGTGGCGCCTTGGCCCAGGGTGCGGACCCGTTCCAGCCCGCCGGCCCGCCGATGGTGTCGCACCGTCTGCTCGAGGTGCGCGTCGGCGGTTATTTCCGTGGCTACTACGGCTACGCGAGCCAGAGCTCGCAGACGGAGCGTGACGCGGCCGGCACGACCCGGATCGGCAACTCGGACTTCCTGCAGGAGACCGAGATCCACATCGTCGCCAACGGCAAGGCTGCCAACGGCCTTCGCTACGGCGCCGCGATCGAGCTGCAGAACGACTCGATCAACCAGACGCTGACCGTCGCGGGTTCGACCGGCTCCGCCGCGTCCAAGAACACGATCGACATCGACGAGGCGTGGGGCTTCATCGCCGGCCCGTTCGGCCAGCTCCGCTTCGGTGACGAAGACAACGTGTACGGCCTGATGGCGCAGGGTCACATCACGAACTTCGCCTCCGGCGGCGTGGACGGTGACTTCTACGACGTCCTCGTCGGCGCGGCCCGTCCGAACTTCAACATGACCTCGGACGCCGGCGACAACACCAAGCTCATCTACATGTCGCCGCAGTTCTTCGGCTTCGACGCGGGCGTGTCCTTCGCGTTCAACACTGGTGAAGCCGACCGTGAGGGCTGCGTCGCCGCCAGCACGGCCTGCGACCGTCTCTCCGCCACGACCGGCGCCAACTTCCGCCGCCGCAACGAGATCACGGCGATGCTCCGCTGGCGCGGCAGCTTCGGCGGTGTCGGCCTCGGTGCCCACGTCGGCTACTTCGGCGCGGACCCGATCAAGAACTCGACGGGCGTCTCGCCGGAGCGGATCAACATCCTGCTCGGCGGTGTTCAGGCGACCGCGTTCGGCCTGACCGTCGGTGGTCACGTGACCTACGGCGCGGCGCGCGAGAACTTCTTCACGCCGCGCCTGCCGGACCGGATCGGCGCGCGTCAGGATGACCGCAACCTGCTCTCCATCGCGGTCGGCGCGTCCTACACGATCGACGCGATCACCGTCGGCGCGCAGTACGTGAACGCCCGCTCCGCCGGCAACCAGACGATCACCACGGGCGCCCGCCGCGAGCAGGGCCTGAACGTCGGCGCGACCTACCGTATCGCCCCGGGCATCGAGGCGATCGCCGAGTACACCTACGTCCTCCGCAAGGAGAGCGGCTTCGACTTCATCAGCGGTGGGACCGGTGCGCTGAACAACCGCATCCGCGCCGACGTGGTGCTGGCGGGCTTCCGCTTCGCCTTCTGATCCGATCGGGACCGGGCGACCGGCTCCGACCTCGACCGACGAGGGGTGGCAGGGAAACCTGCCACCCTTCTTTTTTGCGCCCCCTTGCATGGAGCGGTCTGCGGGATTTACCTCCGCCCCCATGCGCAAACTCCTCGCCGCCTCTGCCCTCCTGCTCCCGATCGCGCTCGTCGCCTGCGGGCAGGGCCGAATCGTCGAGAATTCGGAGTACCGGGACGACAGCGGCCGCAATCGCGTCCAGGGCCGGCTCTCTGGCAACCAGGACGGCCTCCTGATCCTCGGAACCGACCGGAGCGGGCGGGGCCGCAACGATGGGAACCCCGGCGACTCCGGGGGGGCGCTCGGCGTCAACGCCTATCTCTGGCGTGCCACGCTCGACACCCTGTCCTTCATGCCGCTCTCCTCGGCCGATCCCTTCGGTGGCGTGATCATCACCGACTGGTACGCACCGCCGGCCGCCCCGGGTGAGCGGTTCCGCGCCACGGCCTACATCCTCGGCCGGCAGCTGCGGTCGGACGGCGTCCGCGTCTCCGTCTTCCGGCAGGAACTGCGCGGCGGCGTCTGGGTGGACGCACCGATCGCCCAGGCCACCGCCACGGACCTCGAGGACAAGGTCCTGGCCCGCGCGCGGGAGTTGCGGAGCGCCTCCGCCTCGCTCTGACCTCGGGCTCCCTCTCGGGCCGAAAGGGGCCACCCGCTCAGCACCAACCCGTTCCTTCGAACGCGGTCCAAGCGGACCTACCTCGCCCCGTCCGGCCACCCGCCCACGCGCGGTGACAGGATGGCGCGGACCGCCGCGTTGCAGGGCGTCGGGATGCCCTGGCGCTCGCCCAGGCCCGCCACGGTCCCGGAAAGCCATGGCATTTCCAGGGGCCGCCCCGCCTCCAGGTCGTGATGGAGCGACGACGTCATCGCGGGCGAGACCGCGTCGGCCCGGGCCATCGCGGCGTCCACCTCTCCCGCCGGCAGGGCAATTCCCCCTGCGCGCCCGACGGCGCCTGCCTCCTCCATCAGGCCGCGCAGGAAGGCCCTCGCGCGCGGGTCGTCCCGGATCGGGCCGATGGGCAACCGCATCGTCGCCGTGGCCCCGGAGAGCCCGACGAGGAAGACGAACTTCTGCCACATCGCGACACCGATGTCCGGCGGGACGGCGGCGTCCACCCCGGCGGCACGGGCGGCCTCGGCCAGGGCCCCCGCGCGCCCGGACCGCCTGCCGTCATGCTCGCCGACGAGCAGACGCGCCATCGGCCCGGTCTGGGCGATGACGCCGGGCCGGGCGACGTGGCTCGCGACGTAGGCGACGCCGCCCAGCACGGGTGCCGGCCCGAAGGCCTCGCGCAGCGCGTCGTCCTTCGTCACTCCGTTCTGGAGGGAGACGATGGCGGCGCCGCCCTCCACCAGCGGCCGCGCCGCGCGGGTCGCTGCCTCCGTGTCACCGAGCTTCACGCCGAGCAGGACGATATCGGCCGGGCCGAGCTCGGCGGGATCTTCCGCCACCACGGGATTCGGAACGTGCAGGGTGGGGCGGCCGCCATCGCGCTCGATCGTCAGGCCGTGGTCCCGCATGGCCCGGAGGTGCGCGCCGCGGGCCACGAAGGCGACACTCGCCGTGCCGGCGGCGGCGATCAGCCCACCATAGAAGCCGCCGACCCCGCCCGACCCCAGCGCCACGATCCGCATCGCCGATCCCTCCCGCCCTCCGTCAAGGCGGGGGCAAGGGGAAGGGTAGGCCGCGGGACGGTCGCGCGCACCCGCCCCGCGGCACCTCGCCCGCCGAGGCACGGCGCCCGGTGCGGCGGTGCCGGTCCGGGCCGGAGGGACGCCCTTCCGCCGGGCGGGATCGCAGGCCCCGCCCTGGGCCCCCGTCAGGCCAGCATCGTCCCCTGGGGCGCGCCCTGCTCGCTGCGGCGGCTCTGCCAGAGGGCCACGAAGTCGATCGGGGTCAGCAGCACGGGCATGAAGCCGCCGTCCCGCGTCACGTCGGAGAGGATGTTGCGGGCGAAGGGGAAGAGCAGGCGCGGGCACTCCACGAGCAGGATCGGCTCGACGAGTTCGTTCGCGACGTTGACGGTGAAGATGCCGCCATAGGCCAGTTCGGCGATGAAGGCGGTGGTGTCGCCCAACTTCGCGTCGCAGCGGATCTGCAGCACGACCTCGAATAGGTTGCCGTCCTGCTGGAGTGGGCGAGCCTGGACGTCGAGCGCGATGTCGATCCGCGGCTGTTCCCGAAGCTGCGTATAGATCTCCGGCGCGCCGGGGACCTCGAAGGAGAGGTCCTTCACGTATTGCGCGTTGACGACGAGGGGCGGGACGTCCCCGCCGGCGCCGTTCGGGGCGCCGCCGGGCGGCATGTTGGCGGGCGGGGGCAGGTCGGACATGCGGCGGGCCTTCGTGGTCTGGCGTGGGTTCGGGAGGGCGCGGGCCCGTAGCACGGGGCGGGGCGGCTGTCAGGGCGGGCCGGGGCACGGGGTCTCGCCCGTATTGCGCTGGTTGCCTTGGAGGGAGGGCGCCTCCCTCCAAACCTCCCACCCACCAGGAGGCTCGCCTCCTGGATCTGACCCTGTTGGAGATGCCCTTGCTGATGGGGTCCAGGGGACAAGTCCCCTGGCGGATGGAGGTCCGGAGGAAGGCAGCGCCTTCCTTCGGGGCCACGAGCGCGACACCAGCAAGTCTCCGAGCCCAGCGCCGGCCGCCCCCGCGCCCTGTCTCAGCGCAGCGGGCGCCGGACCTCGAAGAAGGTTTTGCCGGTGCGGATCATGCCGACAGATTCGTAGAACTCGATCACGCCCGGGCTCCGCGCGCCCGTCGCGAGCATGACCTTGTAGCAGCCCGCGGCGTCGGCGCGGCGGATCGCCTCCTCCACGACGGCGCGGCCGAGGCCGCGGCGGCGGTGGTCGGCATGGGTGACGACGTTCTCGATCAGCGCGTAGGGCCGGGCGAGGCGCATGACGTTCGGGACGATCACGAGGGTGCAGGACGCCGCGATGCGCCCCGCGTCTTCGGCGACGAGGACGGTCGCGAGGTCGGAACCGATGAGGGCGTCCCAGGCCTGCGTGGCCGCCGCGGGATCGGGCGGCGGGTCCTCGTCGTTCAGGTGGCGGTAGAGGGCGAGCATCGCGTCGAGGTCGGCCGCGACCGCGGGGCGGACGAGGGTCACGTCAGGTATCGCGACGTCAGGTGCGCGGTGAAGTGCGTGGGGTTCAGCGGCTCCCCCGTCGCGGCGGTCAGCAGGTCCTGGAAGCCGAGGAGGGAGCCGCGCCCGTGAACCGCGATTCGGAGCCATGAGACGAGGGGCGAGAGGTCGCCTTGCGCGAGGGCATCGTCCAGGCCGTTCACGGCGCGTCGGGCGGCGGACATGAGTTGCGCGGCGCCCATGGCGCCGAGGGTGTAGGACGGGAAGTAGCCGAAGGCACCGTCGTACCAGTGGATGTCCTGAAGGCAGCCCCGCGCGTCATCGGGCGGGGTGATTCCGAGGAGGGCGCGCAGCCCGTCGTTCCAGGCGCCCGGCAGATCGGCGACCGAGAGGTCGCCGGCGATCAGCGCACGTTCCAGCCGGAAGCGCAGGATGACGTGGGCCGGGTAGGTCATCTCGTCCGCGTCCACCCGGATGAAGCCGCGCCCGACGCGGCGCCAGAGGCGGGCGAGGTTGTCCGGCGCATAGGGCGCGGGGTCGCCGCCGAAGGCGCCGTGCAGCAAGGGGCCGAGGGCGGACAGAAAAGCGTCGGACCGGCACGCCTGCATCTCGACGATGAGGGACTGGGATTCGTGCGCGCCCATGCCCGCAGCCTCGCCGACGGGCTGGCGGGCATAGGCTTCGGGCAGGCCGCGTTCGTAGAGGGCGTGCCCCGTCTCGTGCAGCACGCCGAGGAGGGCCTGGGCGAAGTTGGATTCGTCGTAGCGGGTGGTGATGCGGACGTCGGTCGGCGTGCCGCCGCAGAAGGGGTGGGTGCTCTCGTCCAGGCGGGAGTGGTCGGCGTCCAGCCCGGCGCGGGCGGAGAGGGTCCGGCAGAGGTCCTTCTGGACAGCGGCGGGGAAGGGGCCCCGCGGCGGGACGGGGGCGGGCTTCGCAGCCTGGATGGCCTCGGCGCGCGGAAGGGCGTCGGTCAGCCAGGATTCGTAGGCGGCGAAGATCGGCTCCACGTCGGCGGCGGCGATGCCGGGCTGGAAGCCGTCCATCAGCGCGTCGTAGGGCGAGAGGCCGAGTGCGGCGGAGAGCGCGGCGGCGGTTTCACGCTGGAGACGCACGACCTCCTCCAGCGCCGGGCGCACGGCGGCGAAGTCGGCGGCTTGGCGCGCGGCGCGCCAGGTCTTCTCGCAGGCCGAGTTGGCGCGGGCGGTGGCTTCCACGAGGGCGCCGGGGAGGGCGGTCGCGCGGGCATGGGCACGGTGCATGAGGGCGAGGTTGCGCTCGTCCCAGGCGCCTACGACCGTCGCGTCGGCCAGGTCGGTCGCGACGGTGGCGTCCACGAGGAGGGAATGGGACAGGCCCGCGAGGACGGCGAGCTGTTCGCCGCGCGCGGCGCCGCCCCCGGGTGGCATCACCGCCGCGGCGTCCCAATGGAGCATGGCAGCGGCTTCGCCGAGCGTCGCGATGCGGGCGAAGCGGGCCTTCAGGCGGGTGTAGGCGGGGTTCATGCGGGGTCCTTGCCGCGCCGCTGCGCGGCGATCCAGAAGCCGAGCACCCCGACCAGCGCGGCGGCGAGGCCGTACCAAGTGATCGCGTAGCCCAGGTGGCTGTTGCGCGGCCGTGGCAGGTTGCGGGCGGGGTCGGGCAGGGCGCCGGTCGGCGCGTCGGGCTGGCGGAGCGCGACGAGGAGATAGGGCTCGACCTCGGGCAGGCCGATCCCGGCGCCGATGGCGCGGGGGTCGGCGGTGTAGAATCGGCGGCCAGCGGTATCGTCGCGGGCGGCGAAGGAGTCGCGCGGCTCCGGCGGGGAGACGAAGCCGATGACCCGGACCTCGCCCTCCGGATGCGTGACGGAAGCGGCGGGGCGCTCCACCGGGACCCAGCCGCGGTCCACGAGGATGGGCCGGCGGCCCGCGGCCATCAGGGGCGTGACCAGGCGGCCGCCGAGGGTGGCGCCGCGCACCTCCAGGCCCAGCAGCGCTTCGCGGTCATGCAGGAAGCGGCCGGTGACCTCGACCTTGGAGAAATCGGAGGGGCTTTCCGTCAGGGCGCGGGGCGGGCCGGCCTCGGCCGCCGCGATATCGGCAAGCAGCGCGGTCTTCCAGTGCAGGCGCTGGACCTGCCAGGTACCGAGGCCGAGCAGGATGACGAAGACGGGGATGGCCGCGAGGACCGCGGGCCAGATCCGCCGTCCCTTCCCTGTCGGGGGAGCGCGGCGCGGCCCGCCGGGGGCCGCGCCGGGCAGGACGGCCATCAGTGGTGCGCGATCTCGCCCGCGCCGAAGACGTAGATGCAGACGAACAGGAACAGCCACACCACGTCCACGAAATGCCAGTACCAAGCGGCTGCCTCGAAGCCGAAGTGGCGGCGCGGGGTGAAGTCACCGCGCATCGCGCGGAACAGGCAGACCGCGAGGAAGATCGTGCCGACGATCACGTGGAAGCCGTGGAAGCCGGTCGCGAGGAAGAAGGTCGAGGGGTAGATCCCGCCGCCCGAGAACTTGAACGGCGCTTCGGCGTACTCGAAGGCCTGGAAGCCGGTGAAGGAGAGGCCGAGGAGGACGGTCAGGGACAGACCCTGGATCAGGCCCTTCCGGTCGCCCTCGAGGAGCGCGTGATGCGCCCAGGTGACCGTGCAGCCCGAGAGCAGCAGGATCATCGTGTTCAGGAAAGGCAGGCCGAAGGGGTCGAACGTCAGGATGCCGTGCGGCGGCCAGATCCGGGTCGTGGCACCCGCCACGTGCTCCGGGTACAGCGCGAAGTGGAAGTAGGCCCAGAAGAAGGCGACGAAGAACATCACCTCCGACGCGATGAACAGCGACATGCCGTAGCGCAGGCCGATCCGCACGATCGGCGTGTGAACGCCGGGCTGCTTCGATTCCCGGATGACGTCGCGCCACCAGAAGAACATCGTCGCGAGCACGCCGAGAAGCCCGACGCCGAAGATCCACTGGATGCCGTAATGCGCCCACATGACGATGCCGAAGAGCATCGCGCCGGCCGAGAAGGCGGCGACCAGCGGCCAGGGGGACGGGTCCACCAGGTGGTAGGGGTGCTTGTGCGGCGGGGCGGGCTCGACCGCGTCGGCGGTGGTGGTGACCGGGTTGGCCATCGCGCGTCCTGGAACAGTAGGGGCCGCGCGGGTGGGGCCCGCACGGCGCGTTGCGGCGCATCAATCCTCTAAACGCGTGGGGCGATCAAGGGTGCGCACCGGTCATCGGTTCATCAGCCGTTCCATCACGGCGGCGGGATAGCGGGTGCCGGCGACCGCGTCCGGGTCCGCTGCGGCTTCGAGGCGGGCGAGGGCGGCCTCGGGGAGGGTAAGGGAAGCGGCGGCGGCGTTCTCCGCGACCCGCGCGGCGCTGCGGGTGCCGGGGATGGGGACGACGCCCTGCCGGACGAGCCAGGCCAGCGCGACCTGCGCCGGCGTGGCGCCGAGGTCCCGGGCGATCTCCGCGACCCGCGCCGCGAGGGCGGCGTTGCGCGCCAGCGAGTCCGATGCGAAGCGGGGCAGGTGGCGGCGGAAGTCGTCCGGGGCGAGGTCGGCGTCCGAGCGCACGGCGCCCGACAGCAGGCCGCGCGAGAGGGGCGAGTAGGCGACGAAGGTCGTCCCGACGTCCCGGCATGCTTCGACGACGGGCGCCTGGTCGCGGGAGAAGAGGGAGTACTCGCTCTGCACCGCGGCGATGGGGTGGATGGCATCGGCGCGGCGGAGGGTGGCGGCGGAGACCTCGGACAGGCCGAGGGCGCGGACCTTCCCGGCGCGGACGAGGTCCGCCATGGCGAGGACCGTCTCCTCCATCGGCGTCGCCGGGTCCAGACGGTGGGCGTAGTAGAGGTCGATCACCTCGACCCCAAGGCGCCGGAGGGAGGCATCGCAGGCCGCGCGGCAATGGGCGGCGGTGGTGTTCAGCGGGCGCGCCATTGGATCGTTCGGGTCGCGGATGAAGCCGAACTTCGTGGCGATGACCACCTTGTCCCGGCGGCCGCGGGAGAAGCGGCCGACCAGTTCCTCGTTCGCGCCGTCGCCGTACATGTCGGCGGTGTCGAGGAAGGTCATGCCGAGTTCCAGCGCCCGGTCGAAGGCGGCGCGGTTCGCGTCCCCGTCGGTCGGGCCGTAGAACTCGCTCATGCCCATGCAGCCGAGGCCGATGGCGGAGACCGTCAGGCCGGAGCGGCCAAGGGGAACGGTGGGGAGCATGGCGGGGCCTCCGTGGGGGTGGTCGGGCCGGGACATGCGGTGCGCCAATCGTTCGGAGAAGGCGTGGGCTGCTGCTTGGCCCGATGAATGCCGTTCACTTATCCTGCGGCGATGGATGACGCGGACCACCGCCCCCTCGCGGCCCTGGCGGCCGTGGCGCGGCACCGTTCTTCCGCCGCGCGCCGCGGCTGCGCTGGAGGTGACGCCCTCGGCGATCAGCCACGCGATCCGCGGGCTGGAGGAGCGGGTCGGGGGCCGGCTGGTGAACCGCACGACGCGCAGCGTGGCGCTGACGGAGGCGGGGGCACGGCTGCTCGCGCGCGCCGGTCCCGCGCTGGAGGCGATCGGGGCGGCGTTGGCCGAGGCCGGCGGGGACGGGGCGGTGCGCGGGACGGTTCGCCTGAACGTGCCGCAGATCGGCGCGGCCCTGGTGGTCGCGCCGGCGATCGCGCGTCTGGCCGAGGTGCATCCGGGGCTGCACCTCGACGTCGCGGTCGAGGACGGGACGACGGACATCGTGGCGCGCGGGTTCGACGCGGGGATCCGTCTCGGCGAGCGGCTGGAAGCCGACATGATTGCGGTGCCGGTCAGCGGGCCCATGCGGATGGCGGCCGCGGCATCGCCGGACTACCTGGCGCGGCGCGGGGTGCCGGAGCATCCGCGCGACCTCGCGGGCCATGCGTGCCTGCGTTACCGCTATGCCGCCTCCAGCGCCGTGTACCGCTGGGAGTTCGAGCGGGACGGGGCCGCGCTGGAGGTCTCGGTCGAGGGGCCGCTGACGACCTCGCACCCCGAGTTGATGGTGAACGCGGCGCTGCAGGGCGGCGGCATCGCCTTCACGGTGGAGGCCTACATGGCGCCGCACCTGGAATCCGGGCGGCTGGTGCGGGTGCTGGAACCGTGGTGCCCGCCCTTCCCCGGGTTGTTCCTGTACTACCCCTCGGCCCGCGGCATGTCGGCGCCGCTGCGGGCGGTGGTGGAGACGCTGCGGCGGCGGTGAGGCGTGGTGTCGCCGCGCGCTTCATCCGGCGCTGACGGCCGGTCGCGCCAGGAGTTCGGCGAGGAGCGGGTTGGGAAAGCGGCGACGCTGGGTGATCGCGTAGAAGCCCTCGCGCAGCGCTTCGACCTCCGCTCGTTCCTCCAGCACGCCCTGGCGCAGTTCGTCCTGCACGACGATCGGGGGGACGAGGGTGACGCCGTTCCCCTCCCGCGCGAGGAGGCGGAGCATTGCCATGTCGTCCACCTCCGCCGCGAGGATCGGGCGGATTCCCGCCTGGTCCATCAGCAGGTCAAAGCCCTGGCGGATGCTGCTCTCCCGGCCCGGCAGCAGTACGGGGGTCGTGCGGAGGTCGTCGGGGAAGCGGAGGCGGCCATAGCCGGGGCGGCCGACGAGGCTGACCTTCTGCTCCGCGAGAAGCGCGACGACGCGGTCCGACGCCGCGTCGTGCGCGACGGGGGTGTTGGACAGGACCGCGTCGAGCGACAGGCCGTCGAGTTGCACGAGGAGTTCGCGCAGGGTTCCGCTGCGGAGGATCAGCTCGACGTCCGAGCGCGCCGCGAGGGGTCGCAGGAGTTCCAACTGGAAGTTGCGGGAGAGGGTGGCGACGGCGCCGATGCGGAGGGGGCGACGCTGCTCCGGGCGCTGGCCGCGGAGAGTGTCCAGCAGTTCTCCCCCGGTGCGGAAGATGGTCTCGGCGTGGTCGAATGCGATGCGGCCGGCTTCGGTCAGTTCCATGCGCTTGCCGCGGCGCTCGAAGAGCGGCTGGCCGAGTTCCGCCTCCAGGGCACGCAACTGGGTGGAGAGGGCGGATTGGGCGATGTGCAGCGCCTCCGCGGCGCGCGTCAGGCCGCCCTCGCGGGCGATCGTCCAGAAGTGGCGGAGGTGGTGATAGTTCAGGGCGGGCATCGCCTTCTTTCTGTCAAAGCGAACGATCCCATTCAATCTTTGTATTTCACGGATGGTTTGGCTGCCGGTACTGCCCCTCCCGATCCCGTGACGGAGTCCGGCCCTTGCGCACCCTGCTACCCTGGTTGGCGGCCCTCGGGCCCCTGCTGCTGCTCATCCCCGGGCTGGTGCCCGCGGCGGCGGCCGATCGCGCGCCGGAGATGATGCGCCGCGTGACGTTGGGGGCCGCGGCGGGCGCGGCGGGTCTGGCGGTGGTGGTCGCGCTGGGGCTGGTCTTCGGCGGGGCAGTGCCGGGCGCGGTCGTGCACCTCGACGCGGTGTCGGGGACGATGCTGCTGCTGGTCGCGGGCGTGGGCGGGGTCGTGGTGGATTATTCCCGCCGCTACCTCGACGGCGATCCGGGGCAGGGGCGGTTCATGAAGTGGCTGGCGCTGACGCTGGCCGCAGTGCTCGTCCTGGTGATCGCGGGGAACCTGATCTTGCTGGCCGCGGCCTGGATCGCGACGAGCCTCGGGCTGCACCAACTGCTCGTCTTCTACCCGGACCGGCCCGCGGCGGTGCTGGCGGCGCGGAAGAAGTTCGTCGCCGCGCGGATCGCGGATGGATGCCTCGTCCTCGCGGTGCTGCTTGCGTGGCGGACCTTCGGCAGCCTCTCGATCCCCGACGTGCTCGCCGCGGCGCGGGCGACGGCGGAGCCGGGATTCGGCGTCCACGCCATCGCCGTGCTGCTGGCCTTCGCGGCGATGCTGAAATCCGCGCAGTTCCCGGCCCATGGCTGGCTGCCCGAGGTAATGGAGACGCCGACGCCGGTCTCCGCGCTGCTGCATGCGGGCATCATCAATGCGGGCGGCTTCCTGCTGGTGCGGATGGGCGACGTGGTCGCGCTCTCGGCCGGGGCGCTGGACTTCCTGCTGCTGGTCGGCGCGGTGACGGCGGTCTTCGGCGCGGCGGTCATGCTGACCCAGGCCAGCGTGAAGGTGAACCTGGCCTGGTCCACCGTCGCGCAGATGGGCTTCATGGTGATGCAGGTCGGGTTGGGCGCCTTCGCCGCGGCGCTGCTGCACATCGTCGCGCACTCCCTCTACAAGGCGCACGCCTTCCTGACGGCGGGCGGCGTCGCGGCGGGGCGGCGTCCCGACCGGCTGCCGCCGCTGCCCCTGCGCGTGCTGCTGCCGTCGTTGTCGGCCGCGGTGCTGCTGGTGCTGCTGGCCGGGATGGTGCTGGGGCTGCCGGCGACGCAGGCGCCAGGGCCGGCGGTGCTGGGCTCGGTCCTCGCGATGGCGCTGGTTCCCACGCTGTCCACTGGCGTTGCCTCGCGCGCCGGGGCCTTCTCTGCGCAGGCCATGGCGATCGTGGGGGCGGTCGCGCTTGGGTACTTCGCGCTGCAGGCCGGGGCGGCGTGGCTGCTCGGCGGCGCGGTGCCGGACCATACGGTGGCACGGTCCGCGCTGACGCCGGTGATCTGCGTCGTCACGGTGCTCGCCTTCGCGACGCTGCTGGTGCTGAACGTGGCGCGGCGCGCGATGCCACCGGGGCCGCTCCTCGGCGCGCTCTACGTCCACCTGCTCAATGGCTTCTACGTCAACACGCTCGCGAACCGGCTGCTGCGGCGGCCGGAAGGGGTCCGGTGACATGCCCGACATCTCGCTCTCCCTCCCCGTCGTGACGCTGGAGGACCGGGTGCGCCGGGCCTGCGCCCGGGTGGCGCCGCTCTGGCCGCTGCGCGACTTCGTGGCGGTAAACCCCTTCCTCGGGCTGGCGGAACAGGATTTCGCCCAGGCCGCGGCGACGCTGCGGTGGGTGGCGGGGAAGGACCTCCTCCCGTCCCGCGCGCATTTCGCGGAAGCCGTGGCGGATGGGCGGGTGGCGCCACGCGACTTCGCGGCCGCGGGCGCCGACCCTTCGGTGCTCGACGCGCCGCGGCCGGCGCCGGAGGCGGCGCCCGCCGCGCTGACCGTCGCCGACGTGCTGGACGCGACGCTCGGCACGGCCTGGGCGCGCTTCGCGACGGACGAGATTTCCAAGTGGGCCGCGGATTGGGCCGACGAGGGGCAGGCGGCATGGCCGATGCCCTGGCGTCACCTTCCCTTCTACGCCGCCTGGCGCGCGGCCATCCGGCACGACCTCGCGCCGGAGGTCGCGGGCCTGCGTGGGTTCCGGGCGGCCGTCGCGTCGCTGCCGGAGGAGCCGGTGGAGAGCATCGCCGCGTCCCTGCGGATCATCGGGCTGCCGCAGGCGGAGGCGGACGACTATCTGCACCGCGCGCTGCTGTCCGTCGCGGGATGGGCGGGGATGCTGCGGCAGCGGGGCTGGGCGAGCGAACTCGCGGGCGGCACGGATGACGGGGTGCTGAACATCCTGGCCGTGCGGCTGGCCTGGGACGCCGCGCTGTTCGTGCTGCATGAGGACGCGCGGTTCCGGGAAGCCTGGGCGGCGCGGCTGGCGGCGGCGCCGGCGGCCTCGCCGGACCTGACGCCGGACCTCGCGCTGCTCGAGGCGAGCGAGGTAGCCTTCCGGCGGCGGGTCATCGGGCGCTTCGCGGCGGAGGATGCGCCGCGGGCGCGGCCGCTGGCGCAGGCCGTGTTCTGCATCGACGTTCGGTCTGAGGTCTACCGGCGCGCGCTGGAAGCCGTGGCGCCGGAGGTCGAGACGCTCGGTTTTGCTGGCTTCTTCGGCTTCTCCCTGGACTACGTGCGCTTCGGGGAGGCGACGGGTGTCGCGCAGTGCCCGGTTCTGCTGAGCCCGGCGGTGACGATCTGCGAGGGCGTCGCGGGCGCCTCGCCGGCGGAGGAAGCGGCGGCCCTGTCCACCCTGCGGGTACGGCGGCGGATCGCCGACCTCTGGACGGCGTTCCGGACCTCCGCCGTCTCCTGCTTCGCCTATGTCGAAACGGCGGGGTTGGCCTCGGTCGTGGGCCTCGCGCGCGGCGTGCTGCGGCGGCCGGAACCGGAGGGCGACGTGCTGGCGCGTCTGGCGCCCGAGGTCGCGCCGCGGCCCTGGCGCGGCCGCAACGCGGGTCTGCCGACGCTCGCGCGGATCGAGGCGGCGGAGACCGTGCTGCGCGCCATGTCGCTCACGCGGGACTTCGGGGGCCTGGTCCTGCTGGTGGGCCACGGCGCGACGACGGTGAACAACCCGCATGCCGCCGGCCTGGATTGCGGCGCCTGCGGCGGCCACACCGGCGAGAGCAATGCACGCGTCGCGGCGGGCGTGCTGAACGACCCGCTGGTGCGGGAGGCGCTGGTGGACCGGGGCATCGCGATCCCGGCGGACACCTGGTTCCTCGCGGGGCTGCACGACACCGTCACCGACGAGGTGCGGCTGTTCGACGCGGATCGCGTGCCGCCGTCGCAGGCCGATGCGCTCGCGACGCTGCAGGAGAAGCTGGCGGCCGCCGGCCGGCGTGCGCGGCATGAACGGGCTCCGTCGCTCGGCCTGTCCATCGCCGATCCGGTCACGACCGACACGCGGCGGCGGACGGCAGACTGGTCGGAGGTGCGGCCGGAATGGGCGTTGGCGAACAACGCGGCCTTCGTCGCGGCGCCACGCTGGCGGACGGCCGGGATGGACCTCGGCGGGCGGTCCTTCCTGCACTCCTACGACTGGCGGGCGGATCGCGGCTTCGGGGTGCTGGAGCTGATCATGACCGCGCCGATGGTCGTCGCGAACTGGATCAACCTGCAGTACTACGGCTCGACCGTGGACAACGACGCCTGGGGCAGCGGCAACAAGACGCTGCATAATGTCGTCGGGTTGACCGGCGTGCTGGAAGGCCAGGGCGGTGATTTGCGTGCCGGGCTGCCGATGCAGTCCGTGCACGACGGCAAGCGCTTTGTGCACGAACCCCTGCGGCTTTCCGTCTTCATCGAGGCGCCGGAGGCGGAGATGGACCGGATCCTCGCGAAGCATGCCGGCGTCCGGCAACTGGTCGAGAACGGCTGGCTGCACCTGCTCTCGATCCGGGATGACGGGTCCTTCGCGAGGCGGCGCGCGGCGGGCGAGTGGGCGGCAGAGGGGTAGTCCCGCCCGGACCGGACCGTCGCGGTCCGGTCCGCTCGCGCCGGGCTTTCGTGATCGACGGTCAGCCGAGCGCGAAGGCCGCGGGCGGTGCCTCGCGGCCCATGACCGACTCCGCGATCATGCGGCCGACGAGCGGGCCGAGCGTCCAGCCGTTGCTGGTGACGGCGTGGAACAGGCCGGGCGCGCCAGGTGTCCCGGACACGACGGGGCCGTGGTCCAGCAGGATGTTCGGCGCGGACCAGGCGCGCAGGACGTGGAAGGCGGAAAGGGCGGGCAGCGCCTCGCCCGCGATGTGCAGGTTGCCCTCCAGCGACCAGCGGAGGAGGCGCGCGGCGCCGTCCTCGTCCAGCCGCCCGGGCCAGCCGCCGCCGATCAGCAGGTGGCCGGTATCGGCCTGCTTCAGGGACAGGTGGCGGCGGGCCCACTGCAACAGCGGGCGCAGGACGGTCGGGCCGGCTTCGGTAACGGCGACGCTTTGCACGATGAGGCGCATGGGGAGCGTCACGCCCGCGAGGGACGCGACGCGCATGGCGTGGGGTCCCGCGGCGTTGATGACGCGGCCCGCGCGGAAGGTGCCGGCGGCGGTGGTGATGCACCAGGATCTGCCGTCTCGCGCCAGGCCGGCGACCTCGAGGCCGGGGGCGAAGCGGGCGCCGGCCTCACGCGTCAGGCGCAGGAGGGCGGCGGTGCCGCGCAGCGGGTCCATCTGCCCTTCCTGCGGGCAGAAGGAGGCCCCGGGGAAACGGCGGTCCAGGTTCGGCGCGATGCGGTCCAGGTCGGTGCGGTTGATCGCGTGGACCTCGATGCCGCGGGCCCGTTCGTAGGCGGCCTTGCGGTCGAGCCAGGCGAGGGTCTCCACGTCCTCCGCGAGGATCAGGCCTCCTTCCGTCCGGATGGCGAGGGACTCGCCGGCGTCGCGCGCGATCTCCCGCCACAGCGCCACGGCGGGCGGGCCGAGGGCGGCGGCGGGGGCCAGGGGACCTGGGTCGCCCGTCTCGTCGAAGTCGTAGGCGAGCAGCTGGACATGGAGCGAGCCGGCATTGGTCGTGCTGGCGCCGAGGCCGGGCTCCCCGCGATCCGCGACGAGCACGTCCACGCCGTTCTGGGCCAGATGCCGGGCGGCGGAGAGTCCGACCACGCCGCCGCCGATGACGAGAACGTCGCAGTCCGGCGGGACCGCCGCGGACGGCGCGGTCGTCCAGGCGGGCATAGGGGGCTGAGGGACGCCGTGGTGATGGCCGCGGGACGGCGCATCCCGCATCAATGCGGCTGCGGGGACGGGGCGGACGGGCGCGCGCGGGGCGGCGAAGGCGGATTCGGCCTCGGGCGGGCCGAGCAGGGCGTGCAGGGTGGAGGCGCAGAACCGCCCCCCGCATCGGCCCATCCCGGCGCGGGTGGTGCGCTTGGCGGCGGAGAGGGAGGTCCCGGGCGGGAGGGCGCGGAGGGTGGCGACGGTCACCTCCTCGCAGCGGCAGGCGATGGCGTGATCGGGCGGCGGAGGCAGCGGCGGCGCGGCGAAGAGGCGCCAGAGGGCGCGCTGGAAAGCCTCGGCGCGGCGCAGGGCGTGGCGGGCGGCGGGATCGTCAACTTCGTGGCCCAGGTCGCGCGCGGCCGCGAGGCCGGCGAGACGGCCGCGGGCCAGGGCGACACGGGCGCCGCCGATCGCCGCGCCGTCTCCGATCGCGAAGACACCGGAGACGCTCGTGCGGCCCTCCTCGTCCGTCGCCGTCTCCAGCGCGCCGCAGGAGCCGACCCAATGCGCGGCGCCGAGGGCGCGGGCAAGGCCGGTTTCGGGCGCGAAGCCGTGGTTGAGGGCGAGGGCGCCGGCCTCGATCCGGCGATCGCCATGCGAGGTCGCGATGCGAAGGGCTTCGAAGCGATCCGTCCCGTCCGCCGCGATCAGGCGGGCGCCCCAGATCACGGGAACGCCGGCCCGGCGCAGCGCGAGCAGGTAGCGCGTGCCGTCCCAGGCAAGGTCGGGGGCCGTGATGCCCATCCGCAACGCGTCCCGCCAGCCGCGGGGCGCGGGGCGCGGCGCAGTCTCGACCACGGCCGCGACCTCGACCCCGCCCGCGACCAGTTCCACGGCGAGTTGCAGGTTCAGCGGCCCGTTGCCGGCGATCACGACGCGGCGGGCCGGCGCGACCCGGCCGGCGCGGGCGAGGGTCTGCATCGCACCGGTGGTCATTACGCCCGGGAGGGTCCAGCCGGGGATCGGGACCGGCCGTTCATGCGCACCGGGGGCGAGGATGAGGCGGCGCGGGCGGATGGCGAGGCTGCGGTCGCCGTCGGTGACGGCGATCTCGGCCACGTGGCCGGGGTCGGGTGCAGGGGGATGGCGCCGTGGATCTCGCCGGGCGGGAAGGCCCCCAGGCCACGGCGCCGTGCAGGATCGTGACGCCGGCGGCCAGGGCGCGGGTGCGGAGGGTGTCGCCCTGACGGTGCTGGCGGTCAGGCCGCGGTAGGTGGTGCGCCGGCGCGGGCTTGAGGTATTGGCCGCCGGCCTCGGCGCGTTCGTCGAGCAGCAGGGTGTCGCACCCCGCTTCGGCGGCGGCGATGGCCGCCGCGAGGCCCGCCGGGCCGGCGCCGACGACGAGGAGGTCCGGGGTCAGCACCGCCCCGTCGCGCGGTGTGCCGGCGAGGGGAGCCGGACGGTCCGGCACGGCGCCGGTCACGAGCATGCCCGGCTTTGCCTTCGTCATGCAGGCGCGCTGGCCCATGCGCCCATCCACCGTGACAAGGCAGTCCCAGCATGCCCCCATGCCGCAATGCAGCCCGCGCGGCGCGCCGGAGGCCGTGTGGCGGAAGGCCAGGATCCCTGCGGCGGAAAGGGCGGCCGCGACCGTCTCGCCGGGCAGCGCTGCGATCGGGTCGCCATCGAAGGTGATGGTGAAGGGGGCGCCGCGCGGCGTCGCGCCGCGGGTCAGGCGCATGCGTCACCGCGAGTCGCGGCGTGCTGCATCTGCGCGCGGCGTGTCGTGGTCGGCTTGCGGTGGTGCGTCACTTGCATTCCAATCCCGATCATAGGCGCGGATGGCCCGGCGGCGCAGCCCGGGGGCCTGCAAGCGCGCGTTGCAGTCTGCGCGAAGGATGGGGCGACATGGCGGGCGAGCCGTTCCGGGGCTGCTACACGGTCCTCATCACGCCGTTCACGCCCGATGGCGCGGCGGTGGATCTGCCGGCGCTGCGACGGTTGGTGGAGTTCCAGATCGCGGAGGGCGTGCGCGGGCTGATCCCGCTCGGCTCCACCGGCGAGTTCCTGTCGGTGTCGCGGGAGGAACGCGCGGCGATCGTGGACTGCGTCGTCGAGACCTCGGCGGGCCGCGTGCCCGTGCTGGTCGGCACGGGCGCGGAGGACACGCGCGAGGCCGTCGCGCTGTCGCGCGAGGCGGAGGCGCGGGGCGCGGACGGCGTCATGGTCATCCCGCCCTTCTATTCCGTGCCGACCGCGGAGGAGTTGCAGGTGCACTACGACCGCATCGCCTCGGCCATCGGCATCCCCATCATGGTCTACAACAATCCGGCGACGGCGAACGTGGACCTGACGCCCGCGATCCTGTCCGACCTCTCGCGCATCCCGAACTGCCGCTACGTGAAGGAGAGCACGCTGGAAGTAACGCGCGTTCGCGACATCATCGCGGCCTGTGGCGACCGGATGGAGGTCTTCGCGGGGGTGCTGGGTTATGAATCGGCCTGGCTCGGCGCGATCGGGTGGGTGGCGGTCTGCAGCAACGTCGCGCCGCGGCTTTCGTCCGAGATGTTCGGGGCAGCGGCCTTCGAGGCGGACCGGGACAAGGCGCTGGCGCTGTACAAGCGGTTGGCGCCGCTGCTGCCCTGGGTGGGTGGGCCGCGGTACGTGTCCGGCACGAAGGCGGCGTTCCGGCTGATCGGCATGGATATGGGAGCGCCGCGCCCGCCGCGGCTGCCGCTGCCGGCGCGCGACCTGCCGGCGCTGGCGGCCGTGCTGCGCGGCATGGGGATGGACGTCGCGGCGCCGATCGCCGCGGAGTGAACGCCAACACACGACCATGAAGACAGGGGGATGCTGACGATGTTCCGACGGATCGCGCTCGCCGCCATGCTGGCGGGTTTCGCCGCGCCTGTCCTGGCGCAAGGGACAGCCCAAAACTGCACGCCGCGCGTCGCGGATGCCGAGCTGGTGAAGCCGCGCACGCTGGTGATGTCCACCAACCCCACCCTGCCGCCGCTGCAATTCGTGGACAGCGGCGGACAGCTGCAGGGCATGCGCATCGAATTGGGGAACGAGATCGCGCGGCGCCTCTGCCTGACGCCCGAATACATCCGCATCGAGTTCTCGGCCATGGTCCCGGGCCTCGCGGCGCGGCGCTGGGACATGATCAACACGGGGATCTTCTACACGGAGGAGCGCGCCCGCCTCATGCAGATGATCCGCTACGAGAACAACGCCGTCGCCCTTTCCGCGGCGCGCGGCAACCCACTGAACATCCGGGAGGAGAAGGACCTCGCGGGACGCACGATCGGTGTGGAACTCGGCGGGTTCGAGGAGCGCTCGCTGCGCGCAATGAGCGAACGGATCGTCGCGGGCGGCGGGCGCGCGATCAACGTCCGCACCTTCGACAACTTCGCGGTGGCCTTCCAGGCGCTTCGGGCGGGCCAGGTGGAGGGCACCGTCTCGATCGACGCGGTGGCGGCGGAATATGACCGCCGCGGCGACTTCCCGCGCGTGCTGCACGGGATCAACGCGACGCCGGCGGCGCTCGCCTTCCGATCCCGTGCCCTGGCGAACGAGGTGTCGAAGGTCTTGACGGAAATGACGGGCGACGGCAGCCTGAAGGCGCTCTTCGACCGCTATGGCGTGGATATCGCGCCGGGGGATTTTGTCGTCGCCGGTCCCGGCTGACCTGATCCCCCGTGCAGGTCTGGAACTGGCAGGGGTTCTTCGACTACCTGCTCAACCCGTTCCTGCTGCACGGGGCCATCACCACGCTGTGGCTGACGGTCGTCTCGCTCTCGGCAGGGCTCGTGCTGGGGACGGGGCTCGCCCTCATGCGGCTGTCCGGCAATCGGACGCTCTCGGGCATGGCGGCGTTCTACTGCTGGGTGTTCCGCGGGACGCCGCTGCTGGTGCAACTGCTGATCATCTATACCGGGTTGCCGCTGTTCGGCCCGCGGCTGTCGGTGGTGGAAGCGGCGCTGCTGGGCCTTTCGCTGAACGAGGCGGCCTACCTGTCCGAAATCGTGCGCGCCGGCATCGGCGCCGTGCCGCGCGGCCAACGGGAGGCTGCGCTGGCGCTGGGATTGCGGCGTTCCGCGGCGTTCCGGCTGGTGACGTGGCCGCAGGCGCTACGGATCATCATCCCGCCGCTCGGCAATTCCGTGAACGGGCTGCTGAAGACGACCTCCGTCTGCTCCGTCATCTCGATGGAGGAGTTGCTGCGGCGCACGCAGATCCTGATCCAGGAGCGCTTCCTGGTGCTGGAACTGTTCACGGTGGCCGCGATCTACTACCTCGCGATGACGACGGCCTGGGACCTGGTGCAGCGGCGGCTCGAGGCGCGCTATGGCCGGGGCGATGCGCGTGAGGCGCTGGCGGACCGGCGGTGAGGGGGATGGGCGATGTCGGAGTTTGAACTCGTCGTTCGCGGCGGCACCGCCGTCATCGGCGATGCGCTGGTGCGGGCCGATATCGGCGTCGCCGGCGGTCGGATCGCCGCCATCGCCGGCCGGATCACCGACGCGGCGCAGGTGATCGAAGCGGATGGGCTGCTCGTGCTACCGGGCGGCGTGGACACGCATTGCCACATCGAGGAGCCGCAGCCCGACGGCTCCATCCATGAGGAGACCTGGGTCACGGCGTCGGCCTCCGCATTCGCAGGGGGAACGACGACGGTCGTCGCGCATACGCCGCAGTTCAAGGGTGGCGGAATCCTGGACCAGCACCGCGCAGGTCGCGCACGGGCGGCGCAGGGCATGCTGGACTACGGCTTCCACCAGATCATCGCCGACCCGTCCGACGCGGCGTTGGCAGAGTTGCCGGCCCTGGTCGCGGACGGTGTCGGCAGCCTGAAGGCCTTCCTGACCTACGACACGCTGCATCTGTCGGATGGCGATTTCCTGAAGGTCCTCGCCGCGGCGAAGCGGCACGGGCTGATGGTGCACGTGCATTGCGAGAATCACGACGCGATCCAGGCCGCGGTCGCGGCCCTCATCGCAGCGGGCCACGTCGAGCCGAAGTACCACGCCGTCTCCCGACCGCCGGTGGTGGAGCGGGAGGCGACCTACCGCGCGATCGCACTGGCGGAGTTCGTGGGGCAGCCGATCCAGATCTTCCACGTCTCCTGCGCCGAGGTCGCGGAGGTGATCGCTGAGGCACGCGCGCGCGGCGTCGCCGTCTCGGCCGAGACCTGCCCACAATACTTCACGTTGACCGCGTCCGACATGGATCGGCCCGACTTCGAGGGGGCGAAGTTCATGTGCTCCCCCGCGCCGCGCGACGCGGCGGAGCATGAGCGGGTCTGGGCGACGATCCGGCGCGGCGTGCTGGACGTCGTCACATCGGACCATTGTGGGTTCTCCTTCAACGGCGACCACGGCAAGGCGAAGAACGGGCGCGACGCGTCGTTCGACCTGATTCCGAACGGGATCCCCGGGTTGGCGGCCCGGGCGCCGCTGACCTTTTCCGAAGGCGTGTCGAAAGGTCGGATCGACGTACCGACCTTCGCGCGGCTCATCGCGACGAACCCGGCGAAAATCGCGCGCCTCTACCCGCGGAAGGGAACGATTGCGGTCGGCAGCGACGCCGACCTCGCGCTCTGGGACCCGAACCGTCAGGTGACGATCACCAATTCCCTGATGCAGCACGCCATCGACTACACGCCCTACGAAGGCATCCCCGTCATCGGCTGGCCCGTCACGACGATCCGCCGCGGCGAGGTGGTGATGCGCGACGGAGCGATCCTGGCTGCGCCGGGGTCCGGGGCCTGGCTGGCGCGGTAACGCGCGCTGCCTTGGGGGTAGGGCCTTGCCCTCCCTCCAAACCGCTTACCCGCCAGGAGGCTCACCTCCTGGACCTCGATCGAGGGCGCTCATTAGAGTGGTCGCCAGGGGACGAATTCCCTGGCTGACGGAGGTCGGGAGGAAGGCAGCGCCTTCCTCCGGCGCCTCCGGCGCAACCCCGATCAGTCGGCCCTGATCCCCGCGCGCCGGATCACCGGTTCGAGCGTCTCTTTCTCCCGCGCGATGGCGCGGGCGAAGTCATCGGGGGTGCCCCCGCCGAGGACGGCGCCGATTTCGGTCAGGCGGCCGCCAATCGTGGGGTCGCGCAGGGCTTCGGTGACGGCCTCGGCGATGCGGCGGCAGATGTCGGGGGAGGTACCTGCGGGAGCGGCCATGCCGAAGGCAGTGCCGAAGACGAAGTTGGGCATGCCGGCCTCCGCCATCGTGGGCACGTCGGGGAGTTGGGCGAGGCGCTGGGTGGAAGGCGTGGCGAGGGGCCGGACGGAGCGGCCGCGGATCTGCGCCAGGATGTTCGGAACGTTGTCGATGACGAAGTCGATGTTGCCGGCGACAAGATCCGTCACGGCGGGGGCGGCGCCGCGATAGGGCACGTGCTGGATGTTCGTGCCCGTCGCCTCCTTGAACAGTTCCAGCGCGAAGTGGAGGGAGGAGCCGGAGCCGGCCGACCCGGCGGTCAACTGGCCCGGCCGCGCCTTCGCCTCGGCGATGAGGGCGGCGACGCTCTGCCAGGGGCGCGCATTGGCGCAGCAGAGGACCTTCGGCGTGGTCGCGAGCAGCACGATCGGCGCGAAGGCCGTGTTCGTGTCGTAGGGCATGGAGGGATAGATGTACTGGTTCACCGCGAGCGGGCCGAGCGAGCCGGCCATGATGGTGTAGCCGTCGGGCGGGGCCTTCGCGACGACGTCCGCTCCGATGTTGCCGCCGGCGCCGCCGCGGTTCTCCACGACGAAGGGGTGGCCGAACTTCGTGGTCAATGATTGGGAGACGGAGCGGGCCAGCAGGTCCACCAATCCACCCGGCGGAAAGGGGACGACGATGCGGACGGGCTTGGCGGGCCACTCGCCCTGAGCGAGGGCTGGCGCCGCGGGAAGCAGCGCGCCGGCGATCAGCGCGCCGCGGCGGGTGATGCTGTTCATGGTTGCCTCCTCCCCTTCGGTCAGCGCTCGCCGGGCGTTGGCCGCGGCGTCCTGACGGTGCGCGCCGGGACCTGCGCGTCGGGCATGGCGATCGTTTCTTCCTGCTTGCCATAGAGAGTGGGGATGGCGGGATCCACCGCGATCTCCACGAGCGTGGGGCCATCGGCGGACAGCGCATCGCGCAGGGCGGCGTCGAGGTCATGCGGATCGGTCACGCGGAGGCCGGGGCAGCCCATGCTTCGGGCCATCTCCACGAAGTCCACGCCGGCGATGTCGATGCCCGGCACGTCCCTGACCTGCAGCACGCGGCTGAAGGACCGCATGGCGCCGTAGCCGCTGTTGTTCAGCACGATGACCGCGAGCGGCAGGCGGTGCTGCACCGCGGTCCAGAGCGCCTGCGGCGAGTAGAGGAAGGAGCCGTCGCCGATGAGGCAGGCGACGCGGGTGCCGGGCTTCGCCATCGCGACGCCGACGGCCGCCGGGAGCGAGTAGCCGAGGCCGCCGCTGGCCATGGTGTAGAACCCGCCCCAGCGCGTGATGGGCAGGTGGGCGTGCATGGCCGGGCGGTGGGAGGGCGCTTCCTCGACGAGGATGGCGTCAGCCGGAAGTGCGGCGCGGAGGCGGGATAGGGCGTAGCCGGCAGGGATGGGGCTCGCGGGCTTCGGCGGTGCGGGTTGCGTGCGGGGTTTGGGCAGCACCAGGCCACGATGCGGGATGCGCGGCGCCAGGGCGGGCAGGGCGTGGCGGAGCACGCCGAGCACCGTCATGCCGACGGGGGCAGAGGCGGCAGTCTCGCGGTCCGCCGTCAGGTGGATGATCGGCACGCCGCCGCGGAACAACGCGCATTCCCCCGCGACGTGGAAGGTGAAGACCGGCGCGCCGACGACGAGGATGAGGTCGTACGGCGCCAGCGCGTCGGACACCGCTTCGGGCGCAGCAGCCATGTGGCCGGCGTGGAGCGGGTGATCCTCGGGGAAGGCAAGGCGGGAGGCGAAGGGCGCGGTCCAGACCGGGGCGCCGATGCGTTCGGCGAAGGCGACGAGTTCGGGGCCGGCGCCTTCGGCATCCGCTTCGGCGCCGGAGACGATGACGGGGCGTTGGGAGGCGGCGATGGGCGCGCGGCCTCCTCGATCGCCGCGGGGTCGGGAGCCATGTCCGCGTGCTGCGCGCGCGCCTGGACGGGCCGGCAGCGCGCGGACCAGTCGTCGGACGGGATCGAGACGAAAGTCGGGCCGAAGGGCCGCTGCATCGCGACGCGGTGGGCCTGCGCGATGGCGGCAGGCACGTCCTCGGCGCGCGCGGGTTCGACGGAGAACTTGACGTAGGGCTTGGGGAAGTTCGCCGCCTCGGTTGCGCCAAGGAAAGGCAGGTTCGGCAGCAGCGATCGCGCCTGCTGCCCCGCCGTGACCACCAGCGGCGCCTGATTCTTGTAGGCGGTGAAGAGGTTGCCGAGCGCGTGCCCGACGCCGGCGGCGGAATGCAGGTTGACGAAGGCGGCACTCCCCGTCGCACGAGCATAGCCGTCCGCCATGCCGATGACCGAGGCTTCCTGTAGGCCCAGCACGTAGGTGAAGTTCTCGGGCCAGCGGTCGAGGAAGCCCAGTTCGGTCGAGCCGGGATTGCCGAAGACCGTCGTCATCCCGAGGTCGCGTAGGAGCTGGAGCGTGGCCTGCCGGACCGTCGTCAGGCCCGTGTTGATGCTGCCGTCCATCAGGCGGTTCCTTCGTCGGGATTGGCTTCGAGGCCGGAGATGAGGCGCCGCAGCGCGGCGAGGAAGGCCGGGCGGTTCTGCGGGCCGACGAGTTCGTCGAGACGCCGGTCATGCGCCTCCGCATGCGCGCGGAGGTCGCGCAGCACGGCTTCCCCTTCCGCCGTCAGCGTCACGGCATAGGACCGACGGTCGGCGCCGCGCTCGCGCCGGATGAGGCCGCGGCGTTCGAGGTCGGCGGTGGCGGGCGTCAGGGTGGACTTGTCGCGGCCCGCGGCGGCGCTGAGGGCGCTCTGCGACAGGCCGGGGTTTTCGCCGATCAGGGTGAGAAGGGCGTAGCGCCCGGGTCGCAGCTCCGCGTGGCCCGTGCGGCGGGCAAAGGCGGCGAAGGAGGCTTCCTGCGCGAGGCGCAACCGGAAGCCGATCGTGTCGGCCAGCGGACCCAGGCGCAGGCCGCCGGACGCGACGAGCTTGGGGCCCATCGTCCCAGCCTCGTCCCGCTGCAGACCGCGGCTTGGCCTCGGCACGTCATCCTCCCTCGTCACCTCGGATAGTAGGATATCCAACCATTCCGACGCAAGCGCGGTGGCCCGGCCCTTCGCTTGCTTGACCGCCATCGGGTGGCGCCTATCGTCTCGCGCCGCGGAACGGAGATCGGCGGGATGCACATCGGACGGCGTCAGGCAGCGGCCTTGCTCACGCTTGCGGCGGTTCCGCGCGGGGCGACGGCGCAGGGACGGCAATCCGGCATCCTCGTAGTGGCCGTGCCGTCGGACCCGGTGGGGCTGGAGCCCGGAACGAACCGCGCGGAGCCGATCGGCAGCGAAATCATCCTCAACGTCTTCGACACCCTCGTCGCCTGGCGCGCGCCGGAGTTCCGCACGCTCGAGGGACGCCTGGCGCAGTCGTGGACCGTGTCGCCGGACGGGCGCGACTTTACCTTCGTGCTGCGGCCCAACGTGAAGTTCCACGACGGCACGCCCTGCGACGCCGCGGCCGTGAAGTTCTCGGTCGAGCGGACGAAGCAGACCAATTCCTACATGCAGTCCTCCTTCGGCCTGATCCGGGAGGTCGTGGCGACGGGGCCGCTCGAAGTCCGCATCTCCCTGACCGAGCCGATGCCCGTTTTCCTGTCGCTGCTGGCGCAGCCCCAGGCCGCCATCGTCTCGCCGGCGGGCGTGCAGCGGCACGGACAGGCTTTCGCGACGAACCCGGTGGGCACCGGCGCCTTCCGCTTCCGCGGCTACACGCCGGACACGACGGTGATGCTGGAGGCGAACCCCGACTACTTCCGCGGCGCGCCGAAACTGCAGCGCATTGTCTACCGCGTGATCCCCGATGCCTCGACGCGCCGGCTGGAACTGGAACGCGGCGGCGTGGACGTGATCCAGCAGGCCGGGCAATTGGCGGCGGTGCCGACGGAGGACGTGCGGGCCTTCCGCGCCAACCCGAACGTGGACGTGATCGAGGTGCCGAGCCAGATCATCCGGCAGTTGGAATTCAACAACCGCAAGACCTCCGGCCCGATCTCGGATGTGCGGGTGCGCCGCGCCATCACGCAGGCGATCGACTACGATGGAATCGTCAACGGCGTGCTCGGCGGCACGGCGGACCGGGTCTATGCGCCGCTCACCTCCAATTCCTGGGGCTTCGATGAAGCGTTGAAGGACATGGCGCCGAAGCACGACCCCGCCGGGGCCCGCGCGCTGCTGGCGGAAGCCGGCCACGCACCGGGATCGCTGCGCTTCGCCATCCCGACCTTCCAGGGCCCGCTCTGGGGCGGGGTCGCGACCTTCATCCAGGCCAACCTCGCGGCCGTCGGCATCGAGGCGACGGTGCGGCAGATGGAGTTCCCGGCGCTGCGCGCGCTGCACGTGTCCGGCGACTGGGACATGCTGCTGGATGGCCGCCAGCCCTGGTACAACGACCCCGACGCGCACATCACCATCGGCTACCTGTCCCGCCTGGCCGAGACGGCGATGACCTTCCGCATGCCGGTGAACGAGGACCTCGACCGGCTGATCCTCCAGGCCCAGACGACGGTGGACTTCGACCGGCGCCGCGACCTCTACGTCCAGGTGCAGAAGCAATTGATGGAGCGGGTGCCGGCGGCCTACCTGTTCTCGCCCAAGCTCATCGTGTTCAAGCGGAAGAACGTACAGGGACTCGTGGTGAACTCCGCGCCACCGCTCAACGAATACTGGGGCGTGTCGAAGGAGTAACGTGGCCCGCTTCCTCGCCAACCGGCTGGTCGCCTTCCTGCCGGTGCTGCTGCTGGTGCTGCTCGTCGTCTTCGCGGTGTCACGCCTCATCCCGGGCGATCCGGCGGTGACGCTGCTCGGCCCCGGCGCGACGCAGGGGCAGATCGACGCGCTGCGGGCGCAGTTGCACCTGGACGAGCCGGCCTGGCGGCAGTTCTTCTCCTACCTCGGCGGGGTGCTGCGGGGGGACCTCGGAAGCTCGCTCAAGACCGGGGCGCCGGTGCTGACGGAGATCGCGGGGCGGCTGCCCGCGACGATCGAGCTTGCGGTGCTCGCCGCGATCCTGTCGGTGGCTGTCGGCGTGCCGGTCGGCGTGCTGTCCGCCGTGCGGGCCAATACGGCGGTGGACCACGCGGTCCGCTTGGTGTCGCTGACCGGGGTCTCCACGCCGGCCTTCCTGCTGGCCCTGGTGCTCCAGATCGTCTTCGGGATCGTTCTGGGATGGCTGCCGATCTCCGGGCGGACCAGCCCCTACTACTTCGCGGATGCGGTGACAGGATCGGCGGTGCTGGACGCACTGCTGGCGCGGGACTGGGAGTCCGCCTGGGACGCCGCGTCGCACCTGATCCTGCCGGTGCTCGTCCTCGCGGCCTTCCTGGCGGCGACGCTGTCCCGCTTCGTGCGGGATTCGATGCTGGAGGCCATGCGGGAGGACTACGTTCGCACCGCCCGCGCGAAGGGCCTGCCGGAGCGGTCCGTCATATTCACCCACGCGCTGCGCAACGCGCTGCTGCCGGCGGTCACCGTGCTCGGCCTCAAATTCGCGGAACTCCTGGGCGGCGCGATCCTGACGGAGACGGTCTTCGCCTGGCCCGGCGTCGGCCGCTACATGTTCGATGCGATCCGCAACCGCGACTATCCCGTCGTGCAGGGGGCGACGCTCGTTTTCGCGTTGCTGTTCATGCTCGTCACGCTCCTCGTGGACGTGGTCCAGGGCTGGCTGGATCCCCGCATTCGGGGACGGCTGGGGTGACGGACATCGGGCGCTTCCTTGCGCGCAACCGCCTCGCGGCGGTCGGGGCGGCGACCCTGGCGCTGATGCTGCTGGCGGTCGTGCTGGCACCGCTGGTCGCGCCTTCGCCGATCGCCGTGGACGTGGCGAACCGGCTGGCGCCGCCGGGCTCGGCGCATCCGCTCGGCACGGATCCGCTGGGACGGGACGTGCTGGCACGGGTGCTCCACGGGGGCGGGCTACCCTGGTCATCGGCGTCGCCGTGGTCGCTGCGGCCTTCGCCGTCGGGGTGGTCGCGGGGATGACGGCCGGGCTCCTCGGTGGTCTCGCGGATGCGCTGATCATGCGTTTCGCCGACGCGCTGCTGGCCTTCCCGGGGCTGGTGCTGGCGATCGCCTTGGCCGCGGCGCTCGGGCCGGGGCTGGGAAACGCGATGCTGGCCGTTGCCATCACCCTCGCACCGCAATTCGCGCGCCTTGCCCGGGCGCAGGCCCTGTCCATCTCGACCCGGCCCTTCGTGGAGGCGGCCGTCGCCGCGGGGACACCGCCCGCGAAGATCCTGTCGCGGCACGTGCTGCCGAACGGGATCGGGGCGCTGCTGGTGCAGGCCTCGCTCGCGGTGGGGTCGGCGATCCTACAGACGGCGGCGCTCGGCTTCCTGGGGCTCGGGGCCCAGCCGCCGCTGCCGGAATGGGGGCGGATGTCGCGGCGGGCCTGCCACTGGTGCGCGACGCGCCCTGGGTGGCCCTGGCACCGGGTGGCGCGATCCTGCTGGCGGCGCTGTCGTTCAACCTGCTGGGGGACTCGCTCGCCGACTGGTTCGACCCCCGGCGGCGCATGGCGGCCTGAGCGTGCGGGTCATGTCCCATCGGTGGGGTACTGATCGGCCGCCGGTCAAGCCGCGGATCGCAGCACCTGCCACGCCCACCGACGCCGGCCGTCACCGGGGCGGCGCAACGCAACCGCCGCCCCGCGCGGCCCGACGCATGGAACACGCATGACCCAGACGATGCCCGCGAAGGACTACGCGATCACCTTCTTCTACTACGACGACATCCAGCGCGTCGTGCCGTTCTACGAAGGGACGCTCGGCTTCGAACTGGTGCTGGATCAGGGTCTCGCGCGCATCTACCGGATCGCGCCGAACTCCTATTTCGGCATCGTGGACGGCAACCGCGGGCACCTGCGGCACCAGCCGACATCGGCCGTCCTGCTGACGATCGTGGCGGAGGACGTGGCGGGCTGGCACGCGCGGCTCAAGGCGGCGGGCGTGCCGAGCCTCGGCGAGATGCAGCGCGGAACCTATTGCGAGCACTTCTTCTTCGAAGACCCGGCCGGCTACGCGATCGAGGTGCAGCGCTTCCACGACCCGGCCATCGCCGCGTTGTTCCGCTGACGATGTGGGGCGATGCGGCACGATCCGTCGCCGCGGAGACGTTTTCGCGCCTGCGGGGCCTGCCCCTCGCGGCGCTGCCCCGCGCCGGAGGATCGCCCGTCGTCACGATCGAGGAGGCGTACCAGCCGCTCCTGACCGACTGGACGGACGAGGACGCGGCGGCGAAGGGCCTTCGCCGCGGCGTGACTCAACGCCCGCCGCCGGTGCACCACACCGCGCTGGAACGCGCGGCGGCGGAACCGGTGCTGCTGCTGACGGGAGAGGCGGGAAGCGGCCGGACGACCTTCTGCCGCGACCTCGCGCTCCATCTGGCGGGGGAGGTGCTGGGCGAGCGGGGCTACGGCCTCGCACAACGGCGCCGCGCCGTCCCGCGTGGCCCGGACGGGACGGTGCGGGAGGAAGCCTGGACCGGCCCCGTGCCGCTGCCGCTGCTGCTGGAGGACGGCGGTACGCTGGACGCGCGCCTCGCCGTCGCCGGGCCGCAGGCGGAGGGGCTGCTGCGCGCTGCACGGGCCGGCGCGCTACCGCATCCGCTGCTGCTGATCCTCGACGCCGCCGATCGGTTGGGGGACGACTGGGCCCAGTCGCTGCTCCACCTGCGTGCGCCCGGACTGCGGCTGCTGGCGACGGCCGATCGGGACGCGGTGCCCGGCCTGCCCGGCTTCCGGCGGCACGCCGTGCTGCCCCTGCTGCGGGCGCAGCGGGCCGCGTTTCTCGAAGCCTGCGCGGCGCGCCTGGGTCCGCTGCCAGCCCTGGGCGATCCCGCCAGCCTGCCGGGCGTGCTCGCCTTGCAGGTCGCCGTCGGGGGCGACACGGCCGGGGACGTCGCGGCGCGCTTCTCGGCCGCGCTGGAAGCGGCGACGGACTTCCCCGACGCGCTGCGTCCCGCCACCGGTCGCATGATGCGCCCGCACCTGCTCGCGCGGTCGCTGGAAGGACTGGCGCCGGCCCTCACGGTGGAGCGCGCCGCGGGGCGGGAGGGGGCCGCGGCGCTCCGCCTGCTGGCGGAAGCGCGGCCGGATCAGGCAGCGGGGATCGCCGAGGCGCTGCTAGCCCTCTCGTCGGACGACGCGATCCTGCTGGCGGCGGACCTGCTCCGCCTCGGGCCCGCGCCGGACGCGTCGCGGGCGCGGGTGGCGCAAGGGCTGGTCCGCATCATCGGCGCCGATGGGCTGACACCGGCGCGGCGTGCCCTGGCCGGACGTCACCTCGCCGCGCTGGGCGACCCGCGGGACCTGGAGGCCCTGGTCGCAATCCCGGCCGGCCCCTTCACGATGGGCTCCGCGTCGCCGCCGAACAGCGCGCCGCCGCACGCGGTGAACCTCCCGGCCTACCGGATCGGACGATATCCCGTGACGAACCGGCTCTACGCCCGCTTCGCCGATGAGACGGGGCGACCCTGGCCCACGGCGAATGGCCGCGACCCCGAACGGGCCAACCACCCCGTCACCGACGTGACCTGGCGGGACGCGCGGGCCTGCTGCGACTGGCTCACCCCCCTGCGGCGCCTGGAGGAACGGATCGGTGCTGACGAAGTCGTCCGCCTGCCGACCGAGGCGGAGTGGGAATGCGCGGCCCGCGGCGCCGCGGCCCGCTACCCAGCCGCGTCGGTCTATGGCTATGAGGGCCCGTGGCAGCCGCACCGTGCGAACGACGAGGCGGCGGGGCTGAACGAGCCAGTGGCCGTCGGCCTGTTCCCCGCGGGACGGTCGCCGGAGGGCTGCGACGACCTCTGCGGGAACGTGTGGGAATGGTGTTCCAGCCTCTGGGGCGGGGAGATGGCGGTCCCCGCCTTCGCCTACCCCTACGACGCAGCGGATGGGCGCGAGGATCCGGACGCCGCCCCGGCGGTGCGGCGCATCCTGCGCGGCGGCTGCTTCTCCTCCGCCACCGACAAGGCCACCGCCACCTACCGCGGCGCGCTGGAACCGGACGGGTTCTGGCGCGGCAACGGCTTTCGCATCGTCGTCGCGCCGGCTTGAGGCGGCGCTAAAGCGTCCGGCGCAGCCATGCCCCGGCCTTCGCGACGGCGTCCCGCGCCGGCGCCACGTGGTCCAGCGCCCGGAGGAAGCCGTGCACCGTGCCGGGGAAGAGCTCCTCCTCCACCGCCACGCCGGCCTCCCGCAGGCGTCCCGCCATCGCGCGACTCTCGTCCCGCAGCACGTCGAGTTCGGCGATGTGCAGCAGGCAGGGTGGCAGCCCTCGCAGGTCGGCGCGGATCGGCGCGCAGTACGGCGACAGGCGGTCGGCCAGGTCCGGCGCGTAGGCGTCCCAGTAGAACCGCATCTTCTCGAGTGTCAGCCCGTAGCCGTCCGCGAATTCGGCGTAGGAGGGTGTTGCCATCGTGTCGTCGAAGACGCCGTAGTTCAGCAGAAGCCCGCGGAGCGCCAGGGACGGGTCGGATTGCCGCAGCAGCAGCGCCGTGCCGAGGGCGAGGTTGCCGCCGGCTGAATCGCCACCGAGCGCGATCCGCGTCCCGTCCAGGCCCCATTCCCCGCCGTGCCGCGCGATCCAGCGGACGACGCCCGCGATCTCCTCCGGCGCCTGGGGGAAGGTCGCTTCGGGGGACAGCGCATAGTCCACGCCGAGCACGGCGCAGCCCGCCCCCTTCGCGTAGGCGCGCATGAGCGTGTCGTGCGTGTCCACGTTGCTCCAGACCCAGCCGCCTCCATGGGCGTAGATCAGGACGGGGAGCAGCGCGTCCGTCGTCGGCCGGTGCACGCGGCAGAAAACGCGTCGGCCGCGGGAGAGAACCCAGCGGTCCGCGCTCTCGGCCATGCGAGGTTCCGGGGTGAACAGGGTCATGTTCAGCGCGTCGTTGGCCGCACGGCCCGGGTCCATCGGGCGGGCGAGTACGGCGGGCGGGAAGGCCGCAGCCCGCTCCTCCATAATGCGGCCGAAGGCGGCCATCTCGGGGTGCAGGCGGGGATCTGCGGGCACGCGGCGGTTCCTCTGGGCGGAACCAGTGAAGGCCGGGCGGTGCCGTGGCTCAAGCCCTCGGCGACGCCTGATGCGCCGGCGTGGACGCGCCGGCCGCCGGCTGCCCCGTCGGGCAGCCCACCGGCGCGACGTGCGGCGGCGACGGTCGCGCCCGTCGCGGGCCTGCTCAGGAGTTCTGCGTCACGCCGACGGACGTGTCCGCGCGATCCGCGCCGCGCCGCGACGCCACGCCCAGCAGGACGAAGGCCAGCGCCGCGATCCACAGGAAGGACCGTGCGATCTCCGCGTGCTCCGCCAGGCCGGCCACCGCCAGCACGCCGTCGCTCGCCGCGAAGGCAAGCGCGGCGAGCGCGAGGAGGACGCCGAAGCCCACGATGCCCGCGGGCTCGGCCATGCGCGCCAGCAGGTTGGACGAGGCCCTGATCACGTGTTTATCCAGGGCGCGCGCCGCCAGAGTTCGGTGTAGCGGGCCTGGCTGGCGCGCATCCGCGCCTCCCAGATCGGACCCGGTTCGACGGTCGGCTCGATGAATTGCGCTTCGAAGGTGCGGACCGTCGCGGGGTCCTGCGCCGTCTCGGTCATCGCGTCGCGCAGACGCTCGACGATGCGTGACGGGGTCGCGGAGGGAACGACGAGGCCACGCTCCGAATACATCTCGAAGTCGATGCCGAGGCTCTTGAAGGTCGGGGTCTCCGGCGCGAATCGGCTGCGCTCGGCGCCGCCATGGGCCATGAAGCGGACGCCGCGGGGCTCCGGCATCACCTCGCCGATCGAGACGCAGTTGACCTGCACCTGATTGGCCAGCAGCGCGGTACGCTGCACCGGCGCGCCGTTGTAGTGCACCAGCGTGAAGCGCGCGCCCGTGATCGAGGAGATGAGCGCCATCATCAGGTGGTCATCGGTGCCGATGCCGGAGGTGGAGACGACGATCTCCTCCGGCGCGGCCAGCGCGCGGCGGATCAGGTCGGGCACATCCTTGATCGGGCTGTCGGCGCGCACCATCAGCCCGGTCGGGTCGGTCATGATGTTGCCGAGGAAGGCGAAGCTGTCGAGGTTGTACTGCGCGCGGCGCTCGACCGGGATCGTCACGAAGGACGGCATGTTCGTCAGGCCAAGCACGTGGCCGTCGGGGCGGGCGCGCGCGACGTAGGACAGCGCGACCTCGCTGGAAGCGCCCGGCTTGTTCACCACCGTGATCGGTTGGCCGAGCCGCTGCTCCAGGTGCCGGGCGAAGAGGCGGGCGACGATGTCCGTGCCGCCACCCGGCGCGAAGCCCACGACGAGCTCGACGGGGCGGTCGGGCCTCCAGTTCGAGGCGAGGGCTGGCCGGGCGAGCGGGGCGGCCAGCAGGGATCCCAGGATGGCGCGGCGCGGCAGTCGGGTCATCGGGGTCTCCAAGGTGAGGACCCCGCTTTAACGACGTGTCGCTGCCGGGTTGAATGGGCGCCGGGGGCCTCGCCTCCGAAACCTGTGAAGGGTTTGACTGGTGGGGCCGTAAATCTGTGAAGCCTTCACGGGACGGCGCTGCTTCCGCCCTGCCGGCAACCCGGATAGCCTTTCCGTGACGATCGGGAGGAATGCATGGCCGCGGTCCGGACCATGGGCGAATTGCTGGCAGTGGGCGCCGCCGCGGCTAAGGCGATCCGCGCGACGGAGGGACGGCCGGCGCTGACCTACGGCGCACTGCGTGCCCTCGCCGCGCGGACGATCGAGTCGCTCAATGCCCGGGGCATCGGCCGCGGCGACCGCGTGGGCATCGTGATCCCCAATGGGCCGGAAATGGCGACGGCCTTCGTCGCGGTCGCCTGCGCCGCGACGACGGCGCCGCTGAACCCCGCCTACCGGCAGGAGGAGTTCGAGTTTTACCTCGACGACCTCAAGGCCCGCGCGCTGATCGTGCTGCGCGGCGACGCGACGCCGGTGCGCGCGGCAGCCGAGAAGCTTGGCGTGCCGATCCTGGAACTGGTGCCCGGCGAGGCAGCCGGCGACTTCACGCTGGAAGGCGGCACGCCGGCACAGGCAGCGCGCCCGGGTGCGGCGGGTGAGGATGACGTGGCCCTCGTTCTCCATACCTCCGGCACGACGGCGCGGCCGAAGATCGTGCCGCTGACGCATGGCAACGTCACGGCCTCCGCGCGCCACATCGGCGCCGCGCTTTCGCTCTCGGCGGACGACACCTGCCTCAACATCATGCCGCTGTTCCACATCCACGGGCTGATCGCGGCGACGCTGTCCTCCCTCGGCGCGGGCGGGGCGGTGTGCTGCACCCCGGGCTTCGACGCGCTGCGCTTCTTCCGCTGGATGGACGAGGAACGGCCGACCTGGTTCACCGCCGTACCCACGATGCACCAGGCCATCCTCTCGCGTGCCGAGCGGAACCGGGAGGTCATCGGCCGCGTGCCGCTGCGCTTCCTCCGCTCCTCCTCGGCATCCCTGCCCGGGCCGGTGATGCAGCAGCTGGAAGCCGTCTTCGGCGTGCCGCTCGTCGAGAGCTACGGGATGACCGAGGCCTCGCACCAGATGTGCTCCAATCCGCTCGCCGGTCCGCGCAAGCCCGGCCTCGTCGGCCTGCCCGCGGGGCCGGAGGTCGCGATCATGGGCGATGACGGTACGATCCTGCCGAAGGGCGCGATCGGCGAGGTCGTGATCCGCGGCCCGAACGTCACGAAGGGCTACGACTCCAACCCCGACGCGAACGCCAAGGCCTTCACCAACGGCTGGTTCCGCACCGGCGACCAGGGGACCTTCGACGAGGACGGGTTCCTCATGCTGACCGGGCGGCTGAAGGAACTGATCAACCGTGGCGGCGAGAAGGTCTCGCCGCTGGAGGTCGACGGCATCCTCTCCGCCCACCCGGCCGTCGCGCAGGCGCTGACCTTCGCCATCCCCCACGCGAAGCTCGGCGAGGAGGTCGGCGCTGCCATCGTGCTGCGCGAAGGTCACGATCTGACGGAACGCGAGTTGCGTGACTTCGCCGCAGGCCACCTCGCCGACTTCAAGGTGCCGAGGAAGGTCGTGTTCCTGCCGGAGATCCCCAAGGGCGCGACGGGCAAGCTGATGCGGATCGGCCTCGCCGAGAAACTCGGCCTCTCGCTCTGACGCCGGGGAGTCCCACGTGAAGATTTGCATCTTCGGCGCCGGCGCGATCGGCGGGCTGATGGCTGCGCGCCTCGCCGCGAAGGGCGACGCGGAGGTCACGGTGATCGCGCGCGGGCCGCACCTCGCGGCCATGCAGGCCAACGGCATCCTGCTGCGGAGCGAGGGCGAGGAGCTGCGCGCCCATCCCCGCTGCGTCGCGACGGCGGAGGAAGCGGGGCCGCAGGATTACGTCCTCATCACGTTGAAGGCGCATTCGCTGCCCTCCGCCGCCCCGGGCATGCGGCCGCTGCTGGGGCCGGACACCGCCATCGTCTCCGCCGTGAACGGCGTGCCCTGGTGGTACTTCCACAAGCTCACCGGACCCTTCGAGGAATCGCGCGTGCGCAGCGTGGACCCCGACGGCTCGGTCTGGGAGAACCTGCATCCCTCCCGCGTCATCGGCTGCATCATCTACCCAGCCGCCGAGGTCGCGGAGCCCGGCGTCATCGAGCACACCTACGGCGACCGCTTCACTCTCGGCGAGCCGGATGGCAGCCGCAGCGCGCGCACCTCCGCCTTCTCGGAGGCTTTGATCGCCGCGGGCTTCAAGGCGCCAGTCCGCCCCCGCATCCGCGACGAGATCTGGGTGAAGCTCTGGGGCAACCTGGCCTTCAACCCGATCTCCGCGCTGACCGGCGCGACGCTCGACGTCATCACCGCCGAACCGGGCCAGCGCGGCGTCGCGCGCGCCATGATGGTGGAGGCGCAGTCGGTCGCCGAGAAGCTCGGCGTCCGCTTCGCGATCGACGTGGACAAGCGCATCGCCGGCGCGGCGGAGGTCGGCGCGCACAAGACCTCCATGCTCCAGGACCTGGAGAGGGGTCGGCCGATGGAGATCGACGCCCTTCTCGGCGCCGTGGTGGAACTGGCGGAGATGGTGGATGTCCCCGTCCCGGCCTGCCGCACCGTCCTGGCCCTGGTGCGCGCGAGGGCGCGGACCGCGGGCTGCTACGACGGCTGAACCACCGGCCCGCTTGCCGCGGGAGGCGCAGGCCGCGGGGCGGCCGCCGGATCTACCGGTCGCGGGCACGACGGCGCCCTCGTCGCCCGTGGCAGCCCCGACCGGGATTGCGCACCGCGCTCCGTTCAGTCCGTTCCCTTGATCCCCAGCGCGGAGACCAGCGCGACGTAGCGCTCCTGCTCCTGCCGCATGAAGGCCGCGAGGTCCTCCGGCGTGCCCGCGGCGGGTTCGGCGCCCATGACGGCCAGCCGCTCGCGCAGCTCGTCCGTCGCCAGGATCGCCTGCGCCGCCGCGTTCAGCGCCGCGACGGCCGCGGGCCGCATCGCCGCGGGGCCGAGCAGGCAGCCCCAGGACGTCGCGCCGTAGCCGGCGAACCCGCCTTCGGCCACCGTTGGCAGGTCCGGCAAAAGCCGCGACCGCTCGGGCCCCGCGAGCGCGATCATCCGCAGGCTGCCGGACTGCACGTGCGGCAGCACGGCGGCGTAGGCGTCGAACATCATCTGCGTCCGCCCGGCCAGCAGGTCCGCATGCGCCGCCGTGGATCCGCGATAGGGCACGTGCTCCATCTCCACCCCCGCGCGGCGCAGCAGGTCCGCCGCGAAGATGTGCGGGTTGGACCCGTTGCCGGACGAAGCGAAGGCCGTGCGGCCGCCCTGCGCGCGCGCCCAGGCCAGGAAGTCCGGCAGCGTCCGCGCCGGGACCGAGGACGGGACGACCATCACCAGCTGTACGTCCGCCGTCTTCACGATCGGCGCGAAATCCCCGATCGGGTCGTAGGGCAGGGTCGGGAACAGGGCCTTGTTGACCACGTGCGAGGACGCGACGAGCGCGATCGTGTGCCCGTCCGGCGGTGCCTTCGCCACGGCGTCGGTGCCGATGATGCCGGAGGCGCCGGGCCGGTTCTCGACCACGCCCGGCTGTCCCAGCCGCGCCCGCAGCCGCTCCGCGATCAGGCGCGCCGTGATGTCGGAGGCGCCGCCCGCGGTATAGGGCACGATGATCCGGATCGGGCGGTCCGGCGCCCAGCCGCCCTGTGCGGCCGCCGTCCCGGCGCGGGCGGTGGTGGCGAGGACAGGGGCCGCGGCGAGCGCCACGCGTCGTCGGATCATCATCGTTCGTTCCCTCTGCCGCGAAGGCTAGCCCCGGCGCGGCCCCGCCGGAACCGTTCGTTGGCCCGCCCGGCCCATCCGGCGACCGGCTCGTTCCCGGTCAAGCCCGCCTATTGATCCGGCGCGCGGCCGGGCAGCCAGACCCGGAAGGTCGTCCCGATCCCCGGCTCGCTCTCGATCAGCAGCTGCCCGCGGTGATGGTTCACGATGTGCTTCACGATGGCCAGGCCCAGCCCCGTGCCGCCGACGCTGCGAGACCGGCCCTTGTCCACGCGGTAGAAGCGCTCCGTCAGGCGGGGGATGTGCTCCCGCGCGATCCCCGGCCCGTCATCCGCGACGCGCAGGAGCACGCCCGGCGGCAGCCCGCCCTCCGACCCGCGGAGCACGCGTACGGAGAGGATGATCTGCCCGCCCTCCCGCCCGTGCCGCACCGCGTTCTCCAGCAGGTTGCGCAGCACCTGCGACAGTTGCTCCGGCTCGGACGGCGCGGCGACGGCGGGTTCCAGTTCCAGGGAGACCTGCGCCTTCCGGGCCTGCAGGATTGGCGCGAGGGCCTCCGCCTCGGCTTCCGCGAGCAGATCCAGGCGCGCCGACTGCTCCGGCGCCCGGTGCTCGTTCATCTCGATGCGCGACAGGCCGAGCAGGTCGTCGATCAGCCGCCGCATCCGCTCCGCCTGCTCCGCGACGATCCCGAGGAAGCGGGTGCGAGCGTCCGAATCGTCGACCGCCGGCCCGCGCAGCGTCTCGACGAAGCCGATGATGGAGGAGAGCGGGGTCCGCAATTCGTGCGACGCGTTCGTCACGAAGTCCGCCCGCATCCGCTCCGCCGCGCGGGCCTGCGTGCGATCCGCCAGCACGACGAGGAGCCGCCCCCATCGGCCAGCGGCGGATCCATGGGGATCACCTGCGCCGAGAGGTCGCGCGGCACCGGCACCGGCAGCACGACGTCGGCATAGGCCGGGGCGCCGCGCTCCAGCGCCGTATCCACCGCCCCTGCGATCGAGGGGTGCCGCAGGAAGGCCGCGGTGTCGTCGCGCTCGCCCGACCCGAAGACGCGGCGCGCCGCGGCATTCGCGCGCAGCGGGGACCGGTCCGCGCCGAGCACCAGCAGCGGATCGGGCAAGGCCTCCACGATCGCGGTGTCGGCGCGGCGGAGACGGTTCACCAGCGCTTCCCGCTCCGCCAGGCCGCGCGCCAGGCGGTTGGCCTGCTCGGCGACCGCGCGCGCCGCGGGGAGGAGGACCGGGCGCGGCGGGCCGGGCGGATGGCCGTCCGCCGCCCGCCGCAGGTCGGCCGTCAGCGCCGCGAGCGTCGAGAGCCAGACCCAGGCGAGGCTGCCCGCCGCGACGAGGGTGACCGAGAAGGCGGCCACGGCGTCCGCGGCCGGCAAGGCGGTGCCGATCCCCAGCGCGAGGATGGCGACGAGGGGGACGCCGCCGATCAGCAGCGTTCCCCGCGCCCATTGCCACAGGCCTACGCGCACGCCCCCTCCCCCGCGGCGCGGCGTTCAGGTCCCGGCGGCCCCCGGCAGGATGGCGGCTTCGACGGGACGCGGCTCGGCGCCCGGCTCGACGGCGTAGATGGCGAGCGCCCGCTGGACCTCCCCGTTCGGCAGGAGCCGCAGGCCGCCATCGGCGCCCGGCACGCCTTCGCCCACCGGCAGGCGCAGCGGCGCGGAAGGACCGCCGGACGCCGCGCGCGCCGCGATGATCGCGGCGTCGTAGGCCGTCGCGGCGAGGCGCGGCGGGCGCTCCCCGAAGGCGGCCTGGTAGCGGCCCTCGAAGCCCGATCGCGCGCCGGGGTCGGGACCGGGGAAGATGGCGCCGGCAAGCGCGGCCTCCGTCCCGATGGACGGGTCCGCGGCCCAGAGGGCGCTCCCCGCGAACCGCGTGGCGGGCGCGCGAAGCCCGGCGGCGGCGAGGGCCGAGGCCAGCTCCCGCGCTCGGGCGCCATTGCTCTCGCCGATGATGACGAGGCCGAGGCCCTCCCCGCCCTGGGAAGCCACCTGCGACGCGGCGGCCGCCCGAGGCGAGCCGGCCGGGTAGGTCACGATCACCGGCGGATCGAGGCCAGCCTCCGGCGCCGCCGTCCGCAGGGCGCTGGCCAGCCGCTGCCCGAAGGCGTCCTCCGGCGCCGCGAGGGCGATCCGCCGCACCCCCGCGTTGCGGGCAGCCAGCACGAGACGCCGCACCTGCTGTGCCGGCGTGACGCCGAGGACCCAGGTGCCGTTGCCCGCGAGCTGCCCGTCATTCGTGAAGGCGAGGACGGGCACCCGGCCCCCGCGCGCCTGGGCCGAGACAGCCGTTGCCTCCGCCGCCGTCAGCGGGCCGACGATGATCCGGGCGCCGTCGGCCAGCGCGATCCGCGCCGCCTCCGACGCGATGCCGGGCGACCCGCCGGTGTCGCGCGGGACGAACTCCACCCCCGGCGTGCCCGCATCGAAAAGGGCGAGGGTCGCGGCGTTCAGCATCGCCTGCCCCAGCGGCGCCTGTGGCCCGGTGAGCGGCAGCAGCAGCCCGACCCGCGCCCGCGGCGGCTCCACGAAGCCCGGCGCGCCGAAGGACGCGACGGGACGGGCGGGTTGCGGCGCGCAGGCGGCGAGACCAAGGAGGACGAGAACCGCGGGGAGGAGCCGGCGTGCCAGGCGACGTGGAAGAGGCTGGGCCGGCTGATCGGGACAACGCACGGGGGGACGACTCCTCTGCGGCGGCGGTCGCCCCGGGCTTATGGCTGGTGGCGACGCCCATCGGCAACATGGGCGACCTGCCGCCCCGCGCGGTCGTGACCCTCCGCGCCGCCGAAACGGTGCTCTGCGAGGACACGCGCGTGACCGCGAAGCTCCTCCAGCGGCACGGGATCGGCTCGCCGATGCGCGCGCTGCACGACCACAATGAAGCGGAGGAGACGCCCCGCGTGCTCGACCGCCTGCGCGGCGGGGCGCGGCTGGCGCTCGTCTCGGATGCCGGCACGCCGCTCGTGAGCGACCCCGGCTATCGTCTGGTCCGCGCGGCCGTGGCGGAAGGGCTGCCGGTTTCCGCCATCCCCGGCCCGAACGCGGCGGTCATGGCGCTGACGCTGTCCGGCCTGCCGCCGCAGCCCTTCCTGTTCCTCGGCTTCCTCCCCCGCGGGAAGCGGCGCGCGCGGCCGAACTGGCCCGGCTCCGCGCGGCGGAGCGGGCGGGACTCTCCGCGACCCTGTTGTTTTTCGAGGCGCCGCACCGGCTGGCCGAATGCCTGGCCGCCCTGGCCGAGGCTTTCGGCGCCCGCCCGGCGGCCGTGGCCCGCGAACTGACGAAGCGGTTCGAGGAGGTGCGGCGCGGCACCCTGCCCGACCTCGCCGCGCACTACGCTTCCCACGAGGCGCGGGGGAGATCGCGATCGTCGTGGGCCCGCCGGCCGATGAAGAACCGGCCGGGGACGACGAGGTCACCGCCCGCCTCCGTGCCGCTCTCGGGGCGGGCCAGTCGCTCCGCGACGCGGCCGCCATGGTTGCGGCCGCGACGGGCCTGCCGCGGCGGCAGGTCTATGCGCGGGCGCTGGAGATGGGCGGGGAGGGTTGATCGTCCTGACCCCGGCGGGACGCCGCGCGATACGGGAACCACCATGAGTGCCGCCTTCGACATGCGTCCGCCGATGACGCCGGTGGAGTTCCTGGAATGGGAACTCCACCAGGAGGTCCGCCACGAATCGGACGGGATCCAGCCCTTCGCGATGACCGCCGGGACCTTCGCGCACACGGAGATCGCGAGCCGGCTTTTCCTGGCGCTCGCGATCGGCCTGCGGGGCGCGCGCTGCACTGTGATCCGGACCGACCTCCAGGTCCGGACCGCGCGCCGGGAACGCGTCCGCTACCCCGACATCGTCGTGGCCTGCAGCTCCATCCCCCGCACGTCGCGCGAGGTCTCCGACCCCGTCCTCATCGTCGAGGTCCGGTCCGAATCGACGACCGGCATCGAGCGCGGCGTGAAGCGCGCCGAATACGCCGAACTTCCCTCCCTCCGCCGCGACGTCATCCTGTCGCAGGACGAACCGCTCGCCGCGGTCTGCGAGCGCGAGACCGGCTTCGCCGAGGGCCTCGTCCGCGACGCGCTGGACCTGCCGGAGTTCCGGCTCTCCGTCCCCCTCGCGGACCTCCACGCTGCCCTCTGACCGGTTGGACGGCCTTGGCGGGGCGCGCTAACCCGTGCCGGCCGTGACCGCGATCCACACCACCCCCGCGCCCGTGCCGCTCGACGTGCCGGTGATCGTCTTCGCCTTCGACCGGCCGGACTACCTGTCCCGCGTCCTCGCGTCGCTGCGGAACCAGCGCGGCGTCGCGCTGGACGGAAGCCGGGTCTTCCTGCTGCAGGACGGCGCGGTCTCCCCGCTCTCCGGCCTGCGCTACGCCGAGGACGAGGCTATCACTGCCTCCGTCGCGACCTTCCGGGAACACTTCCCGCGCGGCCAGGTCGCGCAGGCCCGCGGCAACCTCGGCATCGCCCGCAACATCCACCGCGGCGAGGCGCTGGCCTTCGAATCCCTCGACTCCGACTGCGCCTACTTCTTCGAGGACGACCTCGAAGCCGGGCCCGACTACCTCCGCATTATGAACCGGCTGCGCGACGCGGCCCGCGCCGACCCGCGGATCGGCTACTTCGCGGCCTATGGCGACCACCAGGCCTCGCCGCCGCGCACCCGCGCGCAGCTCGTGCCGCTGCAGCACCACTGGGGCTTCGGGCTGATGCGCGAACCCTGGCGTCGCCTGCGGGACTGGATGGCGCCCTACGACGCCATCCTCGACCGCTCCGACTACCGCGCGCGCCACGACTTCGCGGTCTATCGCTGGATGTCGGGCCTGGACGTCGCCATCAACTTCTCCTCGCAGGATGCGGTGAAGTCGGTCGGCTGCGCGGCCCTTGGCATCGCCCGCGTGATGACGGACATCTGCTTCGGGCGCTACATCGGCGCACGCGGACAAAGCTTCAATCCCGGCCGCTTTGAGGAGATGGGATTCGACACGATGCTGTGGCGCGAGGGCCCCGAATACGACCTCGACCCCGAGGTGACCGAGGACGTGACGGAGGTCATCCAGGACCGCCGTGCCGGCTACGAACGCTACCGCCGCACGAAGTTCGACGCTTTCCTCGAGGACTACGCGGCGCGGCATTTCGACGACGACGCGCCCGTGACGGACGAGGCGCTGGACTGGCTGTTCCGCCTGGTCCTCGGTCGCGCCCCGGACGAGGAGAGGCGGCAGCAGGTGGTCGGCCGGCAGAGCGTGCGCGAGTTGCGGTCCATCCTGCTCGGCAGCCGGGAGTTCCGCGGCCGGAACCCGACCGAGGGACGCTGACGCCCCCGGTCACGCCGGCGGAGGTTCAGCTGGCCCAGGCGAGCTCCGCGTGTTCCTCCGCGCAGACGCGGTCCCGCCCCAGCTGCTTCGCGCGGTAGAGTGCCCGGTCCGCCCGTTCCACGAGCGCCGCCGCCGTGTCGCCGCCGCGGCAGGACGCGACCCCGATCGAGACGGAGATCGCGCCGAGGTCCGGCCCGGCACGGCGGACCGACATCCGCTGCGCCGCGATCGCCGCGCGGATCTGCTCCGCGACCGTCTCCGCCTCGTGGCGGCCGGCGCCGATGAGGATGACGCCGAACTCCTCCCCGCCGTAGCGGGCCGCGACGTCCCGGCCCTTCACGTTCTGCGTCAGGACCTTGCCCACCAGCCGCAGCACGAGGTCACCCGCGGGGTGACCGTAGGTGTCGTTGAACCGCTTGAAGTGATCGATGTCGAGCATGAGGAGCGACGCCGGCGTGCCGCCGCCCCGCGCTGCCGCGACGGCACGCTTGAGGATCGCGTCGAAGCCGCGGCGATTGACGAGGCCCGTGAGCGCGTCCTCCCGCACCTCGGTCCGCATGTCGGCCAGCCGCGCCTGCAGCCGCGCGACCCGCCCGGCGGAGGCGGCCAGCTTCTCCTCCAGGCACCGGTTCCGCTCCACCGCCGTCGCCGTGGCCGCCGACAGCGTCTCGACGGCCCGCAGCAGGGACTGGGCGGACTCGTCCTGCCGGATCGCGGCGCCCCAGATGGCGAGGGTCTCGGCATAGAGCCCCATGCCGTGCCGACCGTCGGCGAGGTCCATCCCGATCGCGCCCGCGGCTTCCAGCACCTCGGTCGCCCCGTCGTTCAGCGCAGCGGCGCGCTCGCCGGCTTCCCCGCCGGCTCGGGTCCCGCCGCGGCCGTCATGCCGGTGCCTGGCACCGCCGGGCCGACGTTGCCGGACAGGCAGCGCGCGAACCAGCCCGCGTAGTTCTGCGGCGTCGGCGCGACGCCCCGGCGCATCATCTCCGACCAGGCCGCATCGGCCGCCGCCCGTGTCCGCGATGCCTCGTCGCAGCCTGCCATCGCGCCTTCCCCATCCGAGAGCCCGTCGCCACGGACAGGATGGCGCACCCGCGATGAAGAGAGCCTTACCGAAACCCGACCTGCCGTCCGGGTCATTCCAGGCGGATGGCGGCGCCGCGCACCAGCGCGGCGTGCCGCTCGATTTCCTCCCGCAGGAAGGTCGCCAGCCGCTCCGGCGGGCCGCCATAGGTCTCGAGTCCCGCCTGCTCCAGCTTCGCCTTCGCCTCCGGGTCGGCCAGGATCTCGTTCGACAGCGCGTTGACGCGCGCGATCACCGCCGGATCCGTCCCTTTCGGCGCCAGCACCCCGAACCAGGTGCCGAAGACGAGGCCGGGCATGCCGACCTCCGCCGTCGTCGGCACGTCGGGCAACTGCGGCGCGCGCCGGTCCGACAGGACGGCAATCGGCACCACGCTCCCCGCCCGCACCTGCGGCGCCGCCCCCGTGATGAGGTTGAACATCACCTGGATCCGTCCGGAGAGCAGGTCCGTCACCGCGGCCGCCGGCGCCGTGTAGGGCACGTGCGTCATCTGCGTGCGCGTGAGGCTCTTGTAGAGCTCACCCGCCAGGTGCATCGAAGACCCGTTCCCCGTGGAGCCGAAGTTGATCGCGCCGGGGTTCGCGCGGGCGAAGCGGGTGAAGGCCTCCATGTCGCGTGGCCCGAGATCCCTGTTCACGACGAGGATGTTCGGCACGTTCCCGACGAGGATGATCGGGTCGAAGTCGCGCACGGGATCGAAGGGCAGGTCGGGATAGAGCGCCGGGTTCGTCGCGAGCGTCCCCGCCCAGGACCAGAGCAGCGTATAGCCGTCCGGCGCCGAACGCGCCGCCGCCGCAGCGCCGATGTTGCCGTTCGCGCCGCCGCGGTTGTCCACGAGCACGCGTTGTCCCACGCGCTTCTCCATCTCCTGCGCGTAGATGCGGGCGACGGTGTCGGCGGTGCCCGCGCCGCCCGGCGCCGGGACGATGATCCGGACCGGCTTGCCGGGCCAGCCGCCCGCCGGCTGCGCCTGCGCGAGGGCGGGCGCCGAGAGGGCCAGGGGCAGCGAGAGGGCTGTGCGGCGGGCGATCATCGCGCGGTCTCCGTTCCGTTGCCGCCAGCCTAGCCGCCCCCGTCGCGCCGCGCACCCCCGGCGGCTACACGACCCCTCGAAGCCACGAGGAAGCCCGATGCGCGTCACCATCCTCGGCGCCGGAGCCGTCGGCCCGGCCGCCGCTGTCCTCGCCGCCTCGCGCGGGCATGACGTCACGCTCTGGTCGCCCTCCGGCGCCGGGACGGCGGGCCTCGTGGATTGATCGAGGCGGAGGGCGCGCTCACCGGTCGTTTTCCCCTGCGCATCGCGCGCGACCTGCCCGACGCCCTCGCGGCCGCTGACGCGGCGCTCCTGGCCGTGCCGGCCTACGCCTTCCCCGCTCTGCTGCCCGCCATCGCGGAGGTCCTGCCGCGTGCCGTGCCCGTCCTGATCGCGCCCGCCGCCTCGCTCGCCCCGCTCGCGCTGGATGCGGCGCTGGCCCGGCACGGGGGGACCGGGCACCGGTCGGCGCGATGCAGACGACGCCCGTCACGGCGCGGCGGCCGGCGCCGGGGCGCGTCCGCGTCGCGGCCATCCGCGCGGCCGTCGACATGGCCGCCGTCCCGTCTGCCGCTGCGCCGCAACTCGGCACCGTCGCGACGGACCTCTTCGGCCACGCCTCGCCGGTCCTGCCGAACGCGCTGGCGGCCGCGCTGTCCAACGCCAACCCGATCATCCATGCAGCGCTGGCCCTGACCAACGCGACGCGGATCGAGCGCGGCGAGCCCTGGCCGCAATACGAGGTGATGACCGAGGCGACCTGCCGCCTGATGGAGCGGATGGCGGAGGAACGCGACGCGCTCGCCGCGGCCTTCGCCATCCCCGTGCTGCCGCTGGCCGAATCACTGCATCGTGCCAACGGCGTGCCGGTCGGGCCGCTGCACGCCATGGCCGCGGCGATCGCCGCCTCCCGCAGCGCCGTGCTCGGCCCCGCCGGGATGGACACGCGCTACGTCAGGGAGGACGTGCCCTACGGCCTTGCCGTCTATCTCCGCCTGGCCGAGGCACGCGGCCTGCCGATGCCGGTCACGGCGGCCGTGACGACCGCGCTCGGCGCGCTCTGGGGCGCCGACCTCCGCGCCAACCCGCTGCTCGACGCGCTGGACCTGTCGCGGCTGGACGACGACCTCCGCGACGGGATCGGCCGGGCCTGACTCGACGACCGCATGGCCCGGCGGCAGAACCCCCGGCCATTCCCCAGGAGCCCCGCCCATGGCCCCCCGCCTCCTCGTCGCCCGGCGCGTGACCGACAACATCGCGCAACGCGCACGCAACGAGTTCGACGCGCTCTACCCCGGCGACGACCTCGACGCGGACGAAGCGCTCGCGCTCGTCGCCCAGCACGGCATTCCCGCCATCCTCTCCGGCCACAAGGTCGCGATCACCGCCGCCCACGCGGCCGCCTTCCCGTCCTGCCTCCGCATCGTCGCGAACCCGAGTGCCGGGGTGGACCACATGGACGTCGCGGCGACGAAAGCCGCGGGCGTCGTCGTGACGAACGCGCCGGACGCGCTGACCGACTGCACGGCGGACTTCGCGATGTTCCTCCTCCTCGGCGCCTGCCGGCGGGGGACCGAATACGCCGCGGTAATGCGGGAGGGGTGGCGGCGCGTGATCGGCTTTCCCGACATGCTCGGCCTGAAGGTCGGGGGCGGACGCTCGGCATCGTCGGCATGGGCCGCATCGGCCGTGCCCTCGCCCATCGCGCCCGGGCCTTCGGCCTGCGTGTCCTGTACCACAACCGCTCGCGCCTGGCCCCCGGGCTGGAGGCCGGCGCCGAATACCACGCCGACCTGCGCGCGATGCTGCCGCGCTGCGACATCCTGTCCCTCCACCTTCCCGGCGGCGGCGGCGTGCTGATGACGCGGGAACTGTTCGGCCTGCTGCCGCGCGGCGCGGTCTTCGTGAACACCGCGCGCGGTTCGCTCGTGGACGAGGACGCGCTGCACGAGGCGCTCACCTCCGGCCACGTCGCCGCCGCCGGCCTCGACGTCTTCGCGCGGGAGCCGGATTACGACCTGCGCTTCCGCGACCTGCCGAACGTCTTCGCGACGCCGCACATGGGCAGCGCGACCGAGGGCACGCGGGACGCGATGGGCTTCCAGGCGCTGGACAACGTGGCGGCCGTCCTGGCAGGCCGCCCGGCGCCGGACGCTTTGTGAGGGCGGTCCGCGTCGGTCCTGCCGTGTCGTTCTGGTGCCCCCGGGAGGCTCTGCCTCCCGGACCCTCCGCCGGGGTGCCAACGGGCACCCCGGGGCCACCAGCACCACACCCGCAGAACCGGATCACCGACCGGCGCCGCTATTCCAGCTGGATGTTCAGCGGCGCGGCCACCCGGGTCCAGCGCTCCAGGTCCTCCCGCAGCATCGCGCCGAAGGCGACCCCGTCTGCCCCATTCGGCGTGACGCCGAGCGTGTTGAAACGCGACCGGACGAGGTCGCTCCGCAGCGCCTCCGAAAACGCTGCGGCGACCCGCGCGACGACCGCGGGTGGCGTGCCGGCTGGGGCTGAGAGGCCCGTCCAGATGCTCGCCTCGAAGTCCGGCACCCCGCCCTCGATCAGCGTCGGCACCTCCGGCGTCGCCGGGAAGCGCGCGCGGGAGGTGACGCCCAGCACCTTGAACTGCGCGCCGTTCGCCGACAGCACGGAGGGGACGGAGACGAACATCGTCGCGATCCGCCCGGCCGCCAGGTCGTTGAAGGCCGCGGCCGCGCCGCGATAGGGCACGTGCTCGACGTTCAGGCGCGCCCGCGCCTTCAGGTCCTCCATGATGAGGTGCGTGTTCGTCCCGATGCCGGTGGAGGCGTACGGCAGCGCGTCCCGGGCTTCCCGGGCCATCCGGATCAGCGCCGCCGTGTCCGCGACGCCGAGGTTCGGCGCGGCCAGCAACGCGACGGGGCTGTCGGACAGCCACAGCACCGGCGTGAAGTCCGCGATCGGGTCGTAGGGCAGGCGGCGGCCGACGGCCTTGGCGATCGTCAACTGTCCCGCCGTCGCCAGCAGCAGCGTCGTCCCGTCCGGGGCCGCGCGCGCCACGGCCTCGGCCCCCAGCACCCCGCCGGCGCCCGCGCGGTTCTCCACCACCACGTTCGCCCCGAGCAGCGGCCCCGCCGCCTGCGCCAGCAGCCGCCCCAGCACGTCCTGCGACCCGCCCGGAGCGAAGGGCACGACGAGCCGTACCGCCGCCCCCTGGGCCAGGGCGGGCCCGATCGCCATGGCCGCCCCGGCCGCTAGCACCCCACGTCGTGTCGTCATCACATCGTCTCCGTCCGGCGCGCAGCGTAGCGGCCGCCGCGCCCCACCCGCCACCCCGCGCCGCCCTGGCGCGGTTCGCCCGGACGTGATGAATGGCGCCCATGTCAGACGCCGAACTCCTCCACGACACCCGCGACGGCATCGCCTTCACGACGCTGAACCGCCCGCAGGCGATGAACGCCTTCACCTTCGCCATGTACGAAGGCCTCGCCGAGAAGGCCGCCGAGATCGGCGCCGACCCCGCCATCCGCGCCTGGGTTATCACCGGCGCCGGCGACCGCGCCTTCGCCGCGGGCACCGACATCGGCCAGTTCCGCGCCTTCACCACCGCGCAGCACGCCTTGGACTACGAGGCGCGGATCGAGCGCTGCCTCGCGGCCATCGAGGACTGCACGAAGCCGACCATCGCCGCGATCCACGGCGCCTGCACCGGCGGCGGCGCCGGCGTCGCCGGCGTCTGCGACCTCCGCATCGGCTCGGCCGCGATGCGCTTCGGCGTGCCGATCGCGCGCACGCTCGGCAACACGCTCTCCCGCGGCAACTACGCGCGCTTCGCCGCCCTGCTCGGCCCCGCGCGACTGAAGGAACTGATCTTCACCGCACGGCTCGTCGAGGGAGAGGAGGCGCTGCGCCTTGGCCTCGTCACCGAACTCCTGCCCGACCAGGCCGCTCTGCTCGAACGTGCGGAGGCCCTGGCGCGCCTCGTCGCGGGCCACGCGCCACTCACGCTGCGGGCCGCGAAGGTCACGATCAAGCGCCTGCGGGAAGCCGCGACGGCGCATGTCGAGGCCGACGACATGGTCGCGCTGACCTACACCAGCGCCGACTTCAAGGAGGGCGTCGAGGCCTTCCTCGCCCGCCGCAAGCCGGCTTGGCAGGGCCGCTGAATCGCTGAGCCGGCGCCATAGCCGAAGGTCGCGCGACCCGCCCCAACTCGCGACGCTCCAGATCGTTCTTCCCCCGCACACCTTTGGGAGAACCGCCGTGAGCCTCTTCGGTCGCATCGCCAACCGCATCTTCGGCCGCGCCTCCTACCAGGATGCCTCGGCCACCCCGACCCCCGCCGGTGCCCCGCCCGCCACCGGATCCGTCATGGGCGGCGGCGCCATGGGCGGGGCCAGCACGGCTTCCGGCTCCGGCGCCGGCGACGCGAGCCGGCCGGCCATGGCGAACCCCGACCCGCAGCCCGCCGCCGTTGCCTCCGAGACGACGATCATCCGCCCGAGCCAGCCCGTGGACGTCGAGGCCGTGCTGAACGGCATCGCGTCCCAGAATCCGCAGAAGCTGAACTGGCGCACCTCCATCGTGGACCTGATGAAGCTGCTCGACCTCGACAGCAGCCTGGAGTCCCGGAAGGAGCTGGCGACGGAGCTCGGCTACACCGGGCCGAAGGACGGCAGCGCGGAGATGAACACCTGGCTGCACCGCCAGGTCATGACGAAGCTGGCGGAAAACGGCGGCCGCGTGCCGGACTCGCTACGGGCCTGACCGGGCGGCGCGGCGCGGGGGGGGGCGGCGGCCGGCGCTCGCCCGCCAGGCCGTTTCGGCATAAAACTATTGCTGACACTTCCTGTCCGGAATTCCTATATCAGGATCAGGAGGTGACCACCCCATGCCCCGCCCCGCCGCCGCCCCGCCCGAGGAGATGCAGGCGCGCATCCTGAAGGCCGCCGAAAGCCAGCTCCGCCGCTACGGTCCGGACAAGCTGACGGTCACGGACATCGCGCGGGAGTGCGGCATGTCCCACCCGAACCTCTACCGGTTCTATTCCTGCAAGAACGCCATTCTGAGCGCGGTGACGGGGCGTTGGCTCGGCGCGGTCCAGGAGGAGTTGCGGGCGGTGGCTGACCGGCCCGGCACGGCCGGCGAGCGGCTGGAAGCCTTCGCGATCGCCTACCACCGCATCAAGCTCAGCAAGGTCGCCGACGATCCGGAGATGTTCCGGCTCTACCACGACCTCGTGCAGTCGGCGCAGGACGTGCTGAAGGGCCACATGGCCGCGGTCTGCGGAATCGTCGCCTCGATCATCGAGGACGGCGTGCGCGACGGCGAGTTCCCCGCCGGGATGCCCGTGGCCACGATGACGCGGATCATCCGCGACGCGGCGATGGGGTTCCACCACGCGAACCTTGTGCGGGAGGTCGCGGCGGCCGGACAGGCGGAGGAGCGGCTGGGGAACATCATCCGCATGCTGGTGGATGGCTTCCGCGCCCGCGCGGTGCGGGAGCGGGCCGACGAGTCCGCGCTCACGCCCGATTGATACAGGATACAGATTCGCGATCTTGTCAGTAATCGAGATCGGCGTATCTTCTGGCCATCGAAGACGCCCGATGGTCGGACGCCACTCGAGATACGAAGTCCTCCGATGTCCAACTTCTTCCGCCGCTCCAACCTCCTCCGCGCCGCCGTTCTGGCCCTCGGTGCCGCCGCCGCCCTCCCCGCCCTGGCGCGTACCGACACCTTCGCCGCGGACAGCCGCGGCCGCGCGGTGCCGCAGTTCGTGCTGGGGACCTATGCCGGGCCGGACTACGACAGCCCGGTGGCGCAGACCGCGCCGGGCGGGTTCAGCCGCCTGCAGGGCCTCGACGGGGCCGTTGCCAGCCGTCTCCCGACCCGCGCCCAAGCCAACCCGGCGATCGACGCCTACGGTGCGGCGGTGAGCTTCGGCGGCGCGAACTGAACCACGCCAGTCCCCGGCGGGGCGCCCCGGGCACCCCGCCGGGGAACCCGCCCGCGCACGGATCAGCCCGCGAGCAGCAACCCCCGGCCTTCCAGCAGGCCGGACCCCGCGCCGCCGAAGCCCATGGCCCGGCGCGCAAACCACCCCTTCACCCCGGGCATCCGGTCCACCGCCGCGATCCCAAGCCGCCGGGCCATCCGCACCGGCGCGAGGTCGTTCCCGAACAGCCGCTCCAGCGCATGGGTCGCGCCGAGCATCAGCAGCGAATCCGGCCGCCGGTCCGCCTGGTAGGCCGCGAGCACCGCGGCACCCCCGACGTCGCCCCGGGCGTTGAAGGCTTCGACCACCCGTTCCGCCAGCACCGCGACGTCGCGGAAACCGACGTTCAGGCCCTGTCCCGCGATGGGGTGGATGCCGTGTGCCGCGTCGCCGACCAGCGCGAACCGCGTGTCCGTGAAGCGCATCGCCTGCAGTGCCGACAGCGGATACGACCAGCGCCGCCCGATGACGCGGACGCGCCCAAGGTGGTCGCCCATCCGCCGCCCGATCTCCCGCGCCAGCGCCGCGTCGTCCATCGCCAGGAAGCGCTGCGCCAGCGACGTCCGCTCCGACCACACGAAGGCCGAGGCATGCGGCAGGCCGTCGGCGGCCGCCCGCATCCGGTCGTCCAGCAGCGTGCCTTCGCCCGGCATCGCGGCACCGTCCAGTTTTGCCAGGGCCAGTTCCGCCGGCGCCAGTTCCGCCAGGGGCAGTTGCGCGAAGGGCCCGTTCGGCAGGAAGGCCTCAAGCGCCACCCCGCCATGCGGCCGCTCATGCGCGACGGATCCGACCAGGCCGACCTGCCGGTAGTCCAGCCGCGCCACGCCGATGCCGGCCTCCTCCCGCAGTGCGGAGTTCCGGCCTTCCGCCCCGACGACCAGCCGCGCCCGCACCGTCCGCCCGTCCGCGAGGCGTGCCTCGGTGCCGCTCACCGTCCGGGTCACCGCGCCCGTCATCGGCGCGATGACCGTCGCGGCGGGCAGGTCGGCCAGGCGCCGGTTCAGGGCGACGCGGAGCGACCGCGCCTCGACCATCCACCCGAAGGCTTCCTCGCCCGCCTCCGCCGCATCGAAGTGGAGGGAGAGCGGGGAAGCCCCTTCCCCCGGCCGGCCATCCGCCACCCGGATGGCGCGGATCGCCCCGGGGGGGAGGGCAGCGCGTCCCAGACGCCCGCGGCCTCCAGAAGGTTCCGGCTCGTCCGCGCGATCGCGTAGGCCCGGCCGTCGAAGGCCGGCAGTTCCATCGGCGGAAGCGGCTGCCGGTCCAGCGCCACCACCGGAACGCCCGCCGCCCCGAGCGTCGCGGCGAGCGTCGCGCCCACGGGCCCGGCCCCGACGATCAGGACCTCCGTCTCCAGCACATCACCCACGCCGGTCACCCCTCGTCCTGCCCTGTCGGATCCGTTCTGCCCATCATTTGGGCAGTCGCGCCGCCCGCGCTACCGCCACGACCGTCACGGCCCTGGCACGTCCCTCGCTAGGCCCTGTCCGACTCAGCCGGGCAAGGGGGCCAGCGGCAGCATGAGGGGTTCACGATGAAACTGGTCATGGCGGTCATCAAGCCGTTCAAGCTGGACGAGGTGAGAGATGCCCTCACCCCGCTCGGCGTCCAGGGCCTGACGGTCACCGAGGTGAAGGGCTTCGGGCGCCAGAAGGGCCAGACCGAGATATACCGCGGCGCGGAGTACCACGTCTCCTTCCTCCCCAAGCTGAAGATCGAGGTCGCGGTTCCCTCCGAGCTGGTGGACGCGGTGGTCGAGGCGATCGCGAACACCGCGCGCACCGGCAAGATCGGGGACGGCAAGGTCTTCGTCCTCGACCTCGAGCGCGCCCTGCGGATCCGCACGGGCGAGACCGACACGGCCGCGCTCTGACCCGGCGCGCCGACATGCACCTGACGACGCCGCGGACCGCGGCACTTCGTACGACGCCGCTCACCGCGGCACGACAGACGACGCCGCTCACCGCGGCGATGGGGGATGACAAGGTGACGACGAACGTGAAATGGGGCCGCTGGCTGACGCTGGCGGCGATGGGGGGCCTGCTGCTCGCCGGCCCCGCGCTCGCGCAGGACGCGCCGGCCGCGGCAGCGGATCCGAAGGTGGATACGGGCGACACGGCCTGGATGCTCGCCTCGACCGCCCTGGTCCTGATGATGACGATCCCGGGCCTCGCGCTCTTCTACGCCGGCATGGTGCGCAAGAAGAACGTGCTGGCGACGATGATGCAGTCCTTCGCCATCGCGGCCATCGCATCGGTGGTCTGGATGGTCGCGGGCTACTCGCTCGCCTTCGGCGAGGGCGGACCCTACATCGGCGACCTGTCGAAGGTGCTACTCCGCACCCTCGCGGAGGGCTGGGACAAGCCCTTCACCCTCGGCACGGGCGACGCCGCGGTCGCGACGACGATCCCCGAGAGCGTCTTCGTGATGTTCCAGATGACCTTCGCGATCATCACGCCCGCGCTCATCACCGGCGCCTTCGCGGAGCGGATGAAGTTCTCGGCGATGGCGCTCTTCACCATCCTCTGGTCGCTGCTGGTCTACTCGCCGATCGCGCACTGGGTCTGGCACCCGAACGGCTGGATCTTCGCCCTCGGCGCGCTGGACTTCGCGGGCGGCACGGTCGTGCACATCAATGCGGGCGTCGCGGGCCTGGTCTGTGCCATCGTCCTCGGCAAGCGCGTCGGCCTGGGCAACGACAACATGTCGCCGTTCAACCTGGCGCTCGCGGTGATCGGCGCCTCGATGCTCTGGGTCGGCTGGTTCGGCTTCAACGCGGGCTCGGCCGTCGGCGCCGCGGGCCGCGCGGGCATGGCGATGCTGGTGACTCAGCTCGCCGCGGCTGCGGCGACGCTGGCGTGGCTATTCGCGGAGTGGGTGACGAAGGGCAAGCCCTCCGTCCTCGGTGCGATTTCCGGCGCCGTCGCGGGGCTCGTCGCGATCACGCCGGCGGCGGGCTTCGTGCTGCCGGTGCCCTCCATCATCATCGGCGTGGTGGCGGGACTCTCCGGCTTCTGGGGTGCGACGGCGCTGAAGCACTGGTGCGGCTACGACGACAGCCTCGATGCCTTCGGCGTGCACGGCATCTGCGGCATCGTCGGCGCGATCCTGACGGGCTGGTTCGCCTACGGCCCGCTTTCCGCGACGACCGCAACGCCGGAAGGCTCGGTCGGCGGCGTGGAGCAGCTGATCAAGCAGCTCTACGCGACCGGCGCCGTCTTCCTCTTCACGGCCGTCGCGACCTTCATCCTGCTGAAGGTCGTGGACGTGATCATCGGCCTGCGCGTGACCGAGGAGGAAGAGCGCGAGGGCCTCGACGTCTCCCTGCACGGGGAGCGGCTGGGCTGACCATCGCGCCCGCCTGACCTGTCCGATTGGCCCCGGCGGAGTGATCCGCCGGGGTTTTTCGTGGCGAAGCGGCTCAGCCCGCCTCGGCCACGCGCTCGACTTCCAGGGCGACCTCGTTGCGCCGGAGCGGCGGCAGGCACCAAGGCGGGTCGTAGAACCAGCCGATGCGGGGCCCCGTCACGCGCCAGCCCGCCAGCCGCAGGGCGTCCCGCAGCGCTCCCTCCTCCATCGACAGCCGGTCCTTCCCCGCCGTGCCGGAGAAGCGGCGTACGCCGAGCACCTGCACCGGCGCCTGGACGAGGGTGACGCCTGGCTCGGTCGGCTCCGGAGGTTGCTGCATTTCGTCGGGCAGGAAGAAGCGCATGGTCCAGCCATCATCCGCCGCCTTCCGTTCGACCGGGGCGGTCATGCGGATGCGCTGCCCGCCCGCCCGTTCCACCGGCGCGGTCATCGGGATCGTCGCCCCGCCGGCATTCGCGCCCTGGATCGTGCGGAACAGCTTGCCGAAGGCCTCCTCCGTGTCGGGGGCGTCCATCCGGACCTCGTAGGCCCAGCGCACGGGATAGCGCCGGATCTCCATGGCGTCGCCGATCCGCTTTAGTACCTCATGCCGTGGCTCCGGCTCCGTCCGCGCCCCGAAGGCTCCGGCAACGCCGTTGAGGATGTCGCTGAGGGTCACCATGCGCCGGCCCTGGGCCGGCGGCGCGACGGCGACAAATCGCAATCGCGCGAGGGTGCGATGGGCCGCGAGGCGCCGGGCTTGCCGGCGGCCGGTCCGGCGCCACGCCGTTCAATAGGATTTGGGCAGGCCAAGGACCCGCTCCGCGATGTGGGAGAGGATGAGTTCCGCGCTGACGGGGACGAGGCGGGGGATCATGACTTCGCGGAAGTAGCGCTCCACGTGGTACTCCGCGGCGTAGCCGAAGCCGCCGAGGGTCATGACGGCGCGCTGGCAGGCTTCGAAGCCGGCCTCGGCAGCCAGGTACTTCGCGGCATTGGCCTGCGCGCCGCAGTCGAGACCCGAATCGTAGCGCCACGCGGCGTTCATCACCATCAGCCGTGCGGCTTCCAGTTGCGTCCAGGCCGCGGCGAGGGGGTGCTGGATCGCCTGGTTCTGGCCGATGGGGCGGCCGAAGACGACGCGTTCCTTCGCGTAGGTGGTCGCGCGGTCCAGCGCGACGAGGCCGAGGCCGACGGCTTCGGCGGCGATGAGGATTCGCTCCGGGTTCATGCCGTGAAGGATGTATTCGAAGCCGCGGCCTTCCTCGCCGATGCGGTCGTCCTCCGGGATCTCCAGGCCATCGAGGAAGAGCTGGTTCGAGTCGACGCAGTGGCGGCCCATCTTCTCGATGAGCCGGGCCTCGACGCGCGTGCGATCCAGGTTCGTGTAGAACAGGGACAGGCCGTGGGTGCGCTTCGTCACCTGTTCCAACGGCGTGGTGCGGGCGAGCAGCAGGATTTTCTCCGCGACCTGCGCGGTGCTGGTCCAGACCTTTTGGCCATGGATCACGTAGAGATCACCGCGGCGCTCGGCGCGCGCCTTTATCTGTGTGGTGTCGAGGCCGGCATCGGGTTCGGTGACGGCGAAGCACGCCTTCTCGCGGCCTGCGATGAGGGGCGGGAGCATGCGGCGCTTCTGCGCCTCCGTCCCGAAGACGACGACGGGCTGCAGGCCGAAGACGTTGATGTGCACCGCGGATGCGCCGGACATGCCGGCGCCGGATTGCGCGACGGCCTGCATCATCACCGCGGCCTCGGTCACACCGAGGCCGGCGCCGCCGTACTCCTCGGGCATGCAGATGCCGAGCCAGCCGCCCTCGGCCATGGCGGCGTGGAACTCGTGGGGGAAGCGGGCGTCGCGGTCGCGGGCGAGCCAGTATTCGTCGGGGAAGCGGGCGCAGATGCGGTCGACGGCCTCGCGCACGCTTGCGGCCTCAGGTGACTCGGCGAATTCCATCGGTGCTCGCTTCCCCCGCGGCACATGAAAGCGGTGCCGTCCGTCACGGACAACCCGGCCTTCCGGGGCGGGGCTTGCGTAACTACAATTCGGCAGTGCCTGTCCGTCACCTTCGATGACCGATTGGTCGTGGGACCCGGGGGAAGGCGGAGGCGAACCGGCGGAAGCACCACGTCAGTTTCGAACTGGCCAGGCGCATCTTCGACGATCCGCTGACCCTGAGCCGTCCGGACGGGCACCCGGATGGTGATCGGTGGCAGTCCCTCGGGCGACCGAGCGCCGGGAGCGAGGTCGTCCTGCTCGTCGTGCATACCGAAGCGCATCATTTCCGCCCGCAAGGCGACCGCGCATGAAAGGAGGGCTTATGAAGAAGGCGAGTTCTGACCTGCTGCAACCCGACTTGGCCGCGGAACTCGACGCCCTCGCGGCGATGCCGGACGCGCTGGTGGACACGCGCGACGCGCCGGAAGTCCGGGATTGGTCCGGGGCGGAGCGTGGCCGCTTCTATCGCCCGGCAAAGCGGCAGATCACGCTGCGCCTCGATGCGGACGTGGTGGACTTCTTCGAGAAGGAAGGTCCGGGCTACCAGACCCGCCTGAACGCCGCGCTGCGCGAATACGTCGCGGCGTACCGGTGGCAGGAGCTGCGAGCCCTGGCGCGGAAGCCGTTCCGCGGCCGCGGCTAACATCAGCGCGCCGCCACGGCGCGGCAGACGAAGAAGCCGTCCATGCCGCCGCGCTCGGGCCAGAGGTCGGGGCGGGTGCGGAGGGCGCCGTCCCGCAGGGCGTGTTCCAGGCCGGGGACTTCGTCGGGGCGGATGGCGTCGCGGCGCAGGCCGAGGGCGTCGAGGCGCGCGACGTGGGCCTCGCCTTCCTCGGGCTGGAGGGAGCAGACGGCGAAGACCAGCCGGCCGCCGGGGCGCAGCAGGGAGGTGGCGGCGCGCAGCAGGTTGGCCTGGGTCTGCGCGAGGCCGGCGACGTCGCGGGCCCGCTTGAGGTGTTGCACGTCGGGGTGGCGGCGGATCGTGCCGGTCGCGGTGCAGGGGGCGTCGACCAGCACGGCGTCATAGGCACCGGCGCGGGTCGCGGGCCATTCCAGCGCGTCGGCGACGATCACCTCGGCGTCGAGGTGGAGGCGGGTCAGGTTCTCGCTCAGGCGTTCGGCGCGGCGCGGTTCCTTTTCGACGGCGGTGACGGTCGCGCCGGTCGCGGCCAGTTGCGCGGTCTTGCCGCCGGGGGCGGCGCAGAGGTCGGCGACGCGCTCGCCGGGACGCGCCGCGAGGAGGCGGGCGGGGAGGCTTGCCGCGGCGTCCTGCGCCCAGATCGTGCCCTCGGCGAAGCCGGGCAGGTCGGTGATGCGGGTGCCGGCGGGGAGGCGGGCGGTGCCGCCGGGCAGGATCTCCGCGCCGTCCGGTGCGGAGGCGCCGGGCTTGAGGGAGAGGTCCAGCGGGGCGGTCAACAGGTGCGCGCGGGCGATGTCCCGCACCGCCGGGCCGTAGGCGGCGTGCCAGGCGGACCAGAGCCAGGGGGGTGTCGAGGCGCGGCCCGTCCAGGGCCTCCAGCGCCGCGGGGCCCTCCGCTGCAACCTTGCGGAGGACCGCATTTACCAGCCCCGCCAGGGGCTTCGGCGCGACGGCGACGGCGCCGGAGACCGCGGCGTGGGCGGGGGTGCCGAGGACCAGGAGTTCGGCGGCGCCGATCCTCAGGGCCTGCCGCGCGGGAGGCGGGGGCTCGCGGCGCAGGTAGGGTTCCAGCACCGCGTCGAGGCTGCCGATCCGGCGCAGCACGGCAGCTGCGATGCGGTGGGCGGCGGAGCGGTCCCGCGCCTCGAGGCGGGCGGGGAGAGCATCCAGCGCTTCCTCCAGCGTGCGGCGACGTTCCAGCACGGCGGAGAGGAGGGAGAGGGCGGCGGCGCGGGTGGCGGTGCCAGGGAGGGGCGGCGTCATGGCCGGGCTATGCCACGGGCCGCGGCGCGCGTCCGGGGGCGGCTGCCGCGGCGCGGGGTTGGAAGGGGATGCGCAGATCTCGGACAAAAAGTGCCTGCGGGGGGGCAGGAGCGTTGCAGGCGGCGGCCCTGGCGGGGCGCAGAGGGACGGCGCGGGGTCTTGGGGCAGTCCCGGGTTGGGTTCCGGCCGGCATGGCGGGCTTCGGACAAAAGGCGGGGCAGTCGGGGTGGAGGTGGACCATTCCGATCCCGCCAGGATGCGAGGGGTTCGGACAAAAGCCTTCCGCAGGTTGGGTGCGGGGCCGTCGAAGGATCCGCGCGACCCGGAGCAATGCGAGCATGATGGCGAGGGCCGGAAGCCGGCCACCAGGGATGGAATGCGCGGCCCGGCTTGGCGGCGCGGGCAAGCGGCGAAGGCTCCGGGCGCGATTCGCCCGGTGTTCTGCGGAAGGACCGGTCAGGGCCGGCGTGGGACGGTATGCGCGCACGCCGGCACCGTATCCTAGACTTTATTCCTTATGCAAGGAATGAATGGTGGTATCTCGTCGGCCCTCCGGGAGTCACATCACCGCGGGGGGCGCGCCACCGGGGACGGATGGCGGGATGATCTCCGGGCCTGGCGTCGCCGGGCCGGTGGGGTCCGGGATCACGGGCATCTCCGGCCCTGCGGGCGGCTGGATGTCAGGGCCGGGGGTCGGCATCTCGGGGCCGCCTCCACCGGGGGTGATCTCGGGGCCGCGTTCGGGCGGCGGCATCTCGGGGATGGCGGGCTGGTCGGACATGGTGGCCTCCTTGACCCCGGGACAACGCGCGGCGGGGCGCCGCGTCACCGGCATCCGGGGCTGCCATGCCCGCCCGCTGCCGATGCGACGGGAGGCGGCATGGACGACCCGGCAGGTCGGTGTCGTTCGAGGTCGCCGGGGCCGCGTCCACCGATGGAGCTGCGTGGCGGGGTCGGACCGCCGGCGCCTCCGCGCCGCTCCTTGCTCGCCGCTACTTGTTCGTCCGGCCCCGGTGGTCGGGGTCCACGCCGCCGGCGCGGTGGCCGCTCTGGTCGGCATCGTTCATCACGTCGCCTTCGTCCGTGCTGTCGCCGTTCAGGACCTTCGGATCCGTGCCGCGGCCGAAGATGCCCTTCGAGGAGCCGATGCCCGGGTTGCGGTCGAGGTCGGAGGGCGGGCGGGGGATGCCTTCGCCGAGCCCATCCTCCTGACCCGTGTGCTGGGGATGCTTGTTCGTCACGTGCCGTTCCTCCTGTCGGGAGGCGGGGTAACGGCGCGCGGTGGCCGGAGTTCGTGGCAGGGCCTGCAACGGTCCAGCCACCACCGGGGCGTCATTCCGCGGGTGCGGGAACCGCCATCGGGCCGGGGCGGGATTCCGGCATGTCGGGCCCCCAGCCCCGGCGGTGCATCCAGGACAGCACGTGGTACACCGCCTTGAAGGACAGGATCGGCAGGATCGCGCGCGGGTCGCCGAAGCGTCCGCCCGCCAGGTTGCCGGCGAGCATGTTGATGATGCCGTCGCGCATCCACAGAGTGTTCTTCGGCGCCATGAACAGGCTGCGCATCACCGGGTCATTGATGCGGTAGATCAGCCAGCCGATGCGGTCCATCGCGCGCGCCAGTTCGAGGTTCGTGGCGCGGCACATCGCCTCCCCCCGCACGGGATCGTCGAGCCACCCGTCGGCGGCCTTGGCGCCGAGTTCGCCGGCGGTCATCGCCATCAGCACGCCCGTCGAGAACATCGGGTCCACGAAGCCGAAGGCGTCGCCGATCATGAGGTAGCCTTCGCCCGTGCCGGAGGCCGCGCGGTAGGAGTAGTTCGCGGTGGAGTAGATCTCGCCCACGATCTCGGCGCCACGGACGCGGGCGGAGACGCTGGGGGAGGACGCAACGCGGTCGAGGAACGTGTCGCGGGCGCTGCCCTTGCGGTGCTTCCAGGCCGACTGGTTGCCGACGAAGCCGATGGACATGACGTCGCCGGGCAGCGGGATGAGCCAGAACCAGCCATCCTCGGCGAGGTGGATGGAGATGTAGCCGTCCAGCTCGCCCTCGCGCCGCTCGACGCCGCGCCAGTGGGCGTACATCGCCGCGGTGTTGTTGTACTTGTTCGAATTCTTCGTCGTGACCTTGTTCGCGAGGAAGGTGTCGCGGCCCGAGGCGTCGAGGACGAAGCGGGGGCGGAGCGTGATCTCCCCGCCGTCCTTCGTCTTGGCGACGACCTCGGGGCGTTCGCCGCGGCGGGCGAAGCCCTCGGCGGGGAAACGGATCTCGGCGACGCGGGTCTCCTCGTGCGTCTCGGCGCCGAGGCGGGCGGCGTTGCGGAACAGCGCCTCGTCGAACTCCGAGCGGCGGACCTGCCAGGCATGGGTGCGGGCCTGGTTCAGCGCGTGGCGGAACGGGAACGCGCAGGAGCGTCCCGTGCGGTCCGAGACGAACTCGGCGCCGGGCTTGTGCACGCCGATGCCGCGCACGGTGTCGAGGACGCCGAGGCGCTCGAGGATATCGAGGTTCCGGGGCAGCAACGATTCCCCGATGTGGAAGCGGGGGTGCGCCTCCTTCTCGAACAGCACGACCGAGCGGCCTGCCTTCGCGAGGAAGGAGGCGGCGGTGGAGCCGGAGGGGCCGCCGCCGATCACGACGACGTCGGGGGTTGGGTTCGTCATGGGGCGGAAGGAAGCAAAGCGGCGCGGCGCGGGTCAAGCAGGTCGTGGTGAAGACGTGTCACCGAAACGACCGTTGATCCGGGGACGGCGATGGGCAGGATCGGGGACACACGTCATCGTGAGGCTCCGATGCTGCGAATCCTGCCCCTTCTGCTGCTGCTCGCCTGGCCCGCCATGGCGCAGCGCTTCGAGTTCGTCGCGCTGGGCGACATGCCCTACAACGTGCCGGCGGACCACCCGCGCTATGACCGCCTGATCGACCGGATCAACGCGGTGAACCCGGTCTTCTCCATCCATGTCGGCGACACGAAGGCGGGCTCCACGCCCTGCACGGACGAGATGATCCTGCGGTCGAAGGAGCATTTCGACCGCTTCGCCGGCGCGGTGGTCTACACTGTCGGCGACAACGAATGGACGGATTGCCACCGTCGTCCGGCGGGCGGCTTCGACCCGCTGGAGCGGCTGGCCTTCGTGCGGCGGATCCACTTCGCCGAGGCACGGTCGCTGGGGCAGCGCCCCATCGCGGTGGAGCGGCAGGCCGACCTCATGCCGGCGCACGCGACCTACGTCGAGAACGCGCGCTGGCTGCACAACGGCGTGCGCTTCGTCTCCGTCCACATCGTCGGCAGCAACAACAACTTCGAGCCCCGCGCCGGCGCGCCGGAGGAGTTCATGGCGCGCAACGCCGCGAACCTGGCCTGGATCGCGGAGGGCTTCGCCCAGGCGGAGCGGGAGGGTGCGCTCGGCCTCGTCTTCGCCTTCCAGGCGGACATGTGGCAGGAGCGGACGCCGCGGGACGACCTGTCCTCCGGCTTCGCGGACACGGTGCGGGCCCTGACGGAGGGCGCCGTGCGGTTCGGGCGCCCGGTGCTGATGATCCACGGCGACAGCCACGTGCTGACGATCGACCAGCCGCTGCGCGACCGCGGCCGCGCGACGATCGAGAACGCGACGCGGCTGATGGTGATGGGCGCGTCGGAGGTGCACGCCGTGCGCGTGACGGTGGACCCCGCCGAGCCCGGCCTGTTCAGCTTCACGCCGCTGCGGGTGCCGGAGAACGCGGCGCGCCCGCGGATGTAGGTCCCGATGCATGCGCCTTGAGGCGCCGGCGCTCCGCCGCCGCAGTCTCAGGCGGTCAGTGAGCGCCGCCGTGGCGTGACGGGACGCGCCGGGGCGCGGCGGTTCGCGGGTTGGCCCCGCGCGGCGGGCGGGGGCCCGGCGCGGGGCGGATCGGCGGCAGGGTTCGCGCGGGTCCGCTGCCAGAGCCGGGCGTCGCGCCCGTAGAAGTCCGGGCGGAACCGGAGGGTGCCGTCTGGGTCCGCGAAAGCGGTCTCGTAGACCAGGAAGACCGGCACCGGGTGCGGCAGGGCGAGGCGGGTGGTCTCGCCCGTCGTGATCCCGCGGTCGATGGCCTCGACCGGTTCCTCCATCAGCAGGGCGGCGAGGTCGCGGGGGTTCTCCACGCGGATGCAGCCATGGCTCAGTCGCCGGTCGTCGCGGGCGAAGACGTGCCGGCCCGGGGTGTCGTGCAGGTAGACGTCGAAGCGGTTGGGCATGTCGAGCATGAGGTAGCCGAGGCCGGCATCGGGGCCTGCGCGCTGCTCGACCTCTCCGTCGTCGCGGAGGACCATGTTGTTGCGAGCGAGGTAGTCGGGGTCGCGGCGGATCCTCGGCAGCAGTTCGGCGTCCACGATGTCCTTCGGGACGACCCAGGGAGGGTTGAGGAAGATCCCCTCGATCTCCGTGCGGAACTCGGGGCTCTGGTCGCGCTCGGCGTCGGCGCCGACGACGACACGCGCGGAGAAGACCGGGCGGTCCGCGCGGTAGAGGACGACGCGCTGGTCCGCCACGTTCACCCAGACGCGGTCGGGTGGCAGCGCGCGCGGAAGCCAGCGCTGGCGTTCCAGGTTGGCCTCGAGCATGCGCCGGCGGTCGGCGGCGGCCCGGCCGGCGGGCGCGGGGCCCGGGGTCCCTTCCGCCAGGGCCCGGCGCAGCGCGGCGTAGGACGGCGTAGCCGGCGCGAGCGACTCGAGCACCGCGGCGGGGTCCGGGCTGCCGATCGCGGCATCGAGGGCGGCGGCGACGTCCACCCGATCCGGCGTCAGCGCCTCGGCGGGGCGGCGGCGGTCGGCCGGGACGACGCCGTGTGCCAGCGCATCGGCGTAGGAGAGGACGGCATCCGACAGCAGCCATTCGCGGTCGGGCGGCGCCAGTTCCGCGGCGCGCCGCAGGGCCGCGGCGTGGAAGAGTTCGGGGTCCAGGCCGTGGGCCTCGGCGCGCAGGACGGCGGCGACGAGTGCCTCCGCCGCGTCCCCGCGGTCTGGCCAGACCGGCTGGAAGCGGTGCCGCGCGTAGAAACGCCGCAGGAGGGCGACGTTCAGCCGCTCGCCGGCGGCCGTGTCGGGGATGCTCTCCTGCGGCGGGTCGGGCTCGGGCGGCGGTCCGGGTTGGGGTCGCCGCACGGCGAAGGCGGGCGGGTCGGCGGGCGCGATCGTGCCGCAGGCCGTGAGGCCGAGCGTCGCGAGGAGCGCGGCGGGGCCGCCGGCCAGGGCGGCCCGCCGCGTGACCCCGGCCGGGGTCGCGACGCTCCGCTGACCCGGTGCCCGGACCGTGGTGAAGGTGAAGCCGAGAGCCATGCCAGACCTTTTCCGACCCGCGCACGAAACTGTTGGGTGGACGACGCTCGGATTGTTGCGTTTCAATTCCGAGGCGCCCACTGAGTCGCGCAAGGGAGAAGCAGATGCTCGAGATTTCCGGAAGCCTGGTCCGCCGCGTCGTTCCCGTGGCGGTTGTCGCGCTTTCAACGATGGTGCTCAGCGCCTGCGCCCAGGACCCGCCGCCGGCCCCGGCCCCGGCCCCCATGGTGGCGCCCGCGCCGGCCCCGGCGCCGGCTCCTGCCCCCGTCCGGGTGCCGCGCGCCCGCGGGTAGTTCGGCGCGCTGCGCGGCGTGCCGTAACCGGCCCGGGTGCGTGTCTCCGGGCCGCACGCGGCTTCGAGCGGTTACGGCGGCGCCACGCAGTGACGCATAGACGTGGCGCCGGGCGGATCGCGTCCGCCCGGTGACGCGGTTGCCGGCGGAGCCGGACCGGCCGCGGGAGCATTGGCCCTGCCGTGCCCGTCCGTCCGGGGGTCGTCACGAACGGCGCGCCTCGAAGGTTGGGCGTCGATCGACGGACGTGCGAGCGGTTGGCTCGCCGGCAGCCCCGCACGGACCGGGTTTTCCTTCGGGGTCACACGCGGCCCGGTGACGGCAGACCCGGCCCGGCGCGGCGCCTTCGCGGCATCGGTTGGGTCAGCGCGGCTTTCGGAGCGGCGAGGTGAGGTCCGGCCGGCGCGGCGACGGCCGACGAGGGCGGCGCCGACCGTTGCGGGCCGCCCGCCGGGGGCCGCCCGTGGGGGGCGACGGTACGTCGCCCGGGCAGCGGACGCGCCCGGGATGCGCGCCGCTGCGGGAGGCGGGTCCTATTCCTCCCAGACGCGGGTGGCGGAAACCTTGCGGAGGATGCCCTTCGCGCGCTCCGACTGGTCCGCGTTCATCGGCGTGACGACGACGATCAGTCCGGCGTGGTCGGTCTGCGCCTCGCCCTGCGTGCCGGCGGAGCGCGCGGCGCCCTCGCTCAGCGCGCCGGCGCCGGCACCGGCGGCGACGCCGGCCGCGACGGCCGGCAGGGCCGCGCCGCCCGTGGCGACCACCGCGCCGGCGGCCGCGAAGGCCGCGGCGACGCCGGCGGTGCTGGTACGGAGGATGCGGATGTTGCGCTCCTCGTCATCGCGCAGGGGCTCGTCGGTCTCCTTCGGGATCACCGTCTCCTCGCGCGCGGTGGCGCGGGGCTGCGCGTCGGCGTGCTGGACGGCGAGCTGGGCGCGGGGGATCGCCTCGCCCTCGAGGTAGGAGAGGGCCTCGTCGGCCTCCGCCTGGGTGCGGAAGGACGCGTGGACCCGCGGGTAGTGGGTGGGTTGGGGGGTCTCGGGCATCGGCGTCACTCCGTTCTGTCGGGGGGAGCAACGCCGGCCGCGGGGGACCGTTGCGGGCCGCTCGTGGTCCAGGTGGCGCAGGCGCGCGCGGCCCTGGGGAGGCGCCGCCTCCCAAGACCCCTCGGCCGGGGTGCCGACGGGCACCCCGAACCCCGCGAGATGTTGGACGTCCGGGCTTCCGACGGGGACGTCGGAAACGGATCGCGGGTCCGGGGAGAGCGTCCGCTCTCTGGTGGCAGGGGTGGGAGGAGGTCCGGGGGACGGCAAGGCCTCACCCGGGGCCAATGGCGAGACCCCCGTTCAGATCACCTGAAACCGCGCCCGCGCCGCGCGCTCGATGGCGCCCGCGACGAGACGGTCGATGTCGAGCGCGATGCGGAAGTCCTGGAGGAAGCGGAGTTCCTCCTGGCTGAGCTCTCCGTCGGCCGCGCCGACCTCGCAGGCCAGGAGGTAGGCGGTCTCGCGCAGGCGCGGGGGCAGGGCCTCCCGGATCATCTCGGCCGCGTGGTCGAGGCCGTCGGGGGTTTCGAGGAGGCCGAGGACGGTTTCGGTCACCGTCCCGATCTCCGCCGCGTGGAAGTTGGCGAAGGCGGGAAGCTCGCGCACGAGGCGGGACATCATGCCGAGCTCGGCGTCTGACATGCTGCGATCGCAGACGCCCATGAGCACCATGGAGCAGACCAGCGCTTCCTGGGCCGAGAAGCGGGCGATGGGGTCGGACCCGGAGGGGAGCATGTCCATGGCGGTCGCAGGGTTTGCCGCCCCGGGCCGGCGGGTCAACGAGTTTCGCGATCACCTTGGATGGAGGGAGGGGCCGGCGCGGCTTGCGACAGGAAGTCGCGGGTGAGGCGGACGGCGTCCCGGAGGCCGACGCGGCGGGTTTCGACCCCCTGCGGCAGGCCGGCGAGGAGGCGGGTGGGGGCGCGGGCGTCGAGGGTCACGAAGACGCCGCGGTCGTCGGCGCGGCGGATCAGGCGGCCGAAGGCCTGGCGCAGGCGGTGGCGGGCGATGGCGTCGTCATAGGCCTTGGGACGACCGTGGGAGAGGTGGAGGCGGCGTTCTCGGTGCAGGATGGTCGGGCGCGGCCAGGGCATGCGGTCATAGACCAACAGGCGGAGGGAGCGTCCGGGGACGTCCACGCCGTCCCGCAGCGCGTCGGTGCCGAGGAGACAGGAGTCTTCCTCCGCCCGGAAGACGTCCACGAGGGTGGCGTTGTCCATCGCGTCCACGTGCTGGGCGTAGAGGGGGAGGCCGGCGGCCTCCAGGCCCGGGGCCATGCGGGCATGCGCGTCGCGGAGGCGACGGATCGCGGTGAAGAGGCCGAGGGCGCCGCCGTGGCTGGCCTTGAACAGGGCTTCCATCGCGGCCGCCGTCTGGTTGGCGTCGCGGGCGACGTCCGTCACCACGAGGGCCATGGTCTGCCCCGCGTAGTCGAATGGGGAGGGGACGGCGGCGCGGATCGCGGGGCGTGGGAGGTGCGCGGCGCCGGTGCGGGCTTCGGCTTCGACCCAGGCGGATTCCGGGTCGTCCTCCCCAGTGTCTCGGAGGGTGGCGGAGGTGACGACGAGCCCGTGGGCGGGCGCGGCGACGGCGGCGGCGAAGGGCTCGGTGGGGTCGAGGTGATGGCGGTGGAAGGCGGCGTCGGCAACCGCGCCGCCGCGGCGGGTCAGGGCGAGCCAGTCCACGTGGGGGCGGCGCTGTCCCGGTTCCGTCGGCGGGGCGCCCAGGGCGGAGAGCATGGCGCGCCAGGCGGCGAGGGGGCGTAGCGCCCGGCGGTCCACGACGCGGCGGGCCGTGTCCAGGCGGATGCGGTCGCCGAGTTCGAGTTCGGCGTCGGGGTCTTCCAGCAGGTTGGTGATGTGTTCGTTCAGGGCCTTCAGCGGGGTCTCGATGCGACGCAGGGCTTCCTCGAGCGCGGCGCCGGCTTCCGCCACGCCGGGGGCGAGGGGGTGGAGGTCGCATTCCGCGTCGTAGCCGGGATCGGAGTCTTCGCTGCGGGCCGTGACCTGGGCGGCGATGGTGCGGAGGAAGGCCTCCGCGCGGTTGGTCGCGGCGGGGACGCCGGGGAGGGGCCTGCCCTCCTCGTCCTCATGCTCCTCCGGTTCAGCGGGGTCGCCGAGGCGGCTGTTCCAGCCGGGGCCAGGGAGGGCGCCGGCGTGGCGCAGGGCTTCCTCGACCAGCGGCATCAGGGCGGGGTGATCGCCCGTCACCTCCTCCAGCCGGCGGCGGAGGCCGCGGGCGCGGCCGCGGGAGCCCTCCGCGCCGAGGAGCCAGCGGCGGAGTTCGGCCATCTCGCCGCCGCTGATCTCGGCGGAGAAGGCGGAATCGGCGGCGTCGAAGATGTGGTGGCCTTCGTCGAAGACGTAGCGGAGGGCGGGGCGGTCCTCGCCGCCGCCCAATGCCGCTTGCACCATCACCAGGGCGTGGTTGGCGATGACGAGGCGCGCGGTGCGGGCGCGGCGGATCGTGTGTTCCACGACGCATTTGCGCCAATGCGGGCAGGCCGCGTGGATGCATTCGCCGCGGCGGTCCGTCAGGCCGGCGACGTGGCCCCAAGGGAAGAGTTCGGCGATCCAGCCTGGGAAGTCGCCGCCCTGCATGTCGCCGTCGCGCGTGGCGAGTGCCCAGCGGGCGACCAAGGCCAGCGCCAGTTGTCGCGACGGGAGGGCGCCGGAGACCGCTTCCTCATACGAGAGCAAGCAGAGGTAGTTCTCGCGGCCCTTGCGGATGACGACGTGGCGGCGGCGCTCCTCCGGGTCCGGGAACAGTCGCACCAGTTCCTGGTCGATCTGGCGCTGGAGGTTGCGGGTGTAGGTGCTGATCCAGACGGGCGCGCCGTTGCGCTCGGCCCAGAGGGAGGCCGGGGCGATGTAGCCCAGTGTCTTGCCGGTGCCCGTGCCGGCTTCGGCCAGGACGAGGGCGGGCTCGCCTTCCACCTCGCGCGGTGCGAAGGCGAGGGCGGCGGCGGAGGCGTAGTCGGCCTGGGCGGGACGCTGCTCCGCGCCCTCGCCGAGGATGTCGGCCAGGCGGCGCCGGGCATCGCTGGGCGATACCGTGAAGGAGGAGGCGGGTGGCTGCTGCGCCGTCTCCTCCCATTCGGGGAGGCGGCGCCAGACCTTCAGGGGTTCGTTGGAGGGCTTGGCGTCGGACTGGCCCAGTGCTGCCAGGACGCTCTGCGCCCAGGGCCAGCCCATGCCCTTGCCGAGATGGGCGGCGAGGATCGCGGCGTCGCGGTTGGGCATGCTGGTCCGCGACCCCGAGAGACGGCGCAGGATGGCGGTGGCGATGTCGGGGAGCAGAATCGCCGCGGCCTCGTCGTCGCGCGGCGGGTCGAGGTCGAGCGCGAGGGCCAGGCCGCGGGGCGTGGGTGCCGCGAGTTGGGCGGGCAGGGCGTAGGCGAAGAGTTCCAGCAGGTCGAAGGACGCCGCGAAGGGCGGCAGGCCGATGCGGCGCGCGGTTGCCGGCGCATGGACGAGCATCGGCGGCGGCAGGTGGTCGAGGCGCCGCGACAGGTCGCGGGTGGACAGCGTCTCGATCTCGCCGTCGGGGGTGAGGAGCGTGCCGCGGCCGATGCCGGCGACCAGGGCCGGCGCCTCGGGCAGCAGCAGGCGCGGGGCGGCGACCGGCGGGGGCATCGGGGGGTGTCTAGCCCGGCGCGGCGGGCGGGGCGACCCGGGGTGTTCGCGTTTCGGGCCCTTTCCGACGGGGCGGTCGTGCGGGGAGCGGGATGCCTGCGTGGGGGGACGGCGGTTCCGGGCTGACCGGCGATGCCGGCCACGCGTCACCGTCCGGACGGTGACGCGCGTTGAGAACCCTCTGCCTCCCACGTCGGCGGGAGGCCGCTGCGAAGCGGGGCGGCGATGGTGCCGAGGACATCAGCACCCCGGGGAGGGGCGCTGAAGGGCTTGGCCTACCAGCCGTAGATCGCGCCGGTGCGGAGCCGCGGCAGTTCCTGCGCTGGCGGCAGGCCGATGTCGGAGCGTAGGTGGTTCGGCAGGTCCGCGACGGCCGCCGCATCACCGCGGGCGGAGCGCGTCCACAAGGCGCCGAGTGCGGCGAAGAGGCCGTCGCGGGCGGGCCGCGGGGTGGCGGAGAGGGCGGGCAGGGCCGCGATCGTGGTGCTCATGGCGTCGTTCTCGTCGTGATGGCCGCCCGTTGAGCCGGGCGCGCCGTGTGTGACGCGGGGTGTACGGGCGCGACGTCACGGTTCGATCGCGCGCAGCAGCGCGGCGGGTCGCATCGGTCGCGTGAAGTTGCGTGCGGCGCGCGGCAGGGCTGCGCGGCGCGGTGCGGTCGGTCGTCGCGTGGTGTCGCGACCGGTCGCGCGACCTACCTTCGTAGATCATCTTTCTCGTCATGCCGCCGTCGGACACGAACTCGGCGCCGGTGACGAAGCCGCTCTCGGGGCCGAGGAGCCAGGCGGCGAGGGCGGCGATGTCCTCGGGGCGGCCGACGCGGCCAGCGGGGTGCTGTTCGTGGTCGCGGCGGGAGGGTTCGTCCCCCGTCACGTTGATCCAACCGGGGGAGATGACGTTCGTGCGGATCTCGGGGCCGAGGGAGATGGCGAGCGCGTGGGTGAGCGCGACGAGGCCGCCCTTCGAGGCGGCGTAGGATTCGGTGTCCGGTTCGGACTGGTGGGCGCGGGTGGAGGCGATGGCGACGATTGAGCCGTGCGCGGCGCGCAGCAGGTCCTCCGCCGCACGGGCCAGGAGGTAGGTGGAGGTCAGGTTCGTCGCGATGACGCGGGACCAGTCCTCCAGCGCCAGGTCGCGCAGGGGCTTGCGGACCATGATGCCGGCATTGGCGACGAGGCCGTCCAGGCGGCCTTCGCGGCGCGTATGCCGGCGATCAGCGTGCGGACGGCGGATTCGTCGGCGGTGTCGGCGGCGGCGTGGCGGCCGTTCGGGACGGGTTCGGCGTCCTTCAGGTCGGCCGTGACGACGTGCCAGCCATCGGCGGAGAGGCGCCGCGCGATGGCGCGGCCGATGCCGTGGGCGCCGCCGGTCACCAGTGCCACGCGCTTGCCGTCGCTCATCCTCGTCGTCCCCCGATGCGGGCGCCGAACGCTCAATCCGGGCGGATGTTGCTCGTCGTGATCAGGTCGCGGAACAGAGGGACCTCCCGGCGCAGGCGGTCGGCGAGCGGGGCGGGGCCGTCGAGGAGGAGGGCGACGCCGGATTCCTCCATGCGGCGGGCGAGCGGGGTGCCGTGGGCGAGGGGGGCGACTTCCTCGGCCAGGCGCGCCACCACCTCCTCCGGCGTGCCGCGGGGGGCGAAGAGGGCGTACCAGATGGTGATGCCGAACCCCGGCGCGGCCTCGGCGACTGCGGGCACGTCGGGGAGCTGCGGGATGCGGCGCGGCGTCGTGACGCAGAGGGCGCGGAGGCGGCCGTCCCGGAGATGCGGCATGGCCTCGACCATGCCGACGACGAGCGTGTCCGTGTCGCCGGCGTAGAGGGCGTTCGTGGCGGGGGCCATGCCACGGTAGGGCACGTGCAGCAGCGGGATGTTCGCGCGGGCGCGGAGGAGTTCGCCGGCGAGGTGCGTCGTGCTGCCGTTGCCGGAGGAGCCGTAGGACAGGGCTTCGGGGCGGTCGCGGGACTTCGTGACGAGGTCGGCGAGGTCGCGCAGGTGATGGTCGGGCCGGACGAGCAGGGCGAGCGGCGCGTCGGTCGCGAGGGTGACGGGGACCACGTCGCGAAAGGGGTCGTAGCCCGGGTTCTGCATGAGCGAGGGCAGGATCGCGATCGAGGAGGTGGTGAAGAGCAGCGTGTGGCCGTCATTGGCGGCGACCGCGGCCTGCACGCCGAGCGCGCCGCCGGCGCCGGGGCGGGGCTCGACGATGAAGGGCTGGCCGAGGCGGTGCGTCAGGTGTTCGGCGATGAAGCGTGCGGGGACCTCGGTCGGGCCGCCGGCGGCGAAGGGGACGATGATGCGCACGGGGCGGCTGGGCCAGCGGGGCTGGGCGATCGCGGGCGTCGCGAGCAGGGGGCGGCCAGCAGGCTTCGCCGCGCGGTCAGCATGCATTTCCTCCGTTGGCGTGGACGGTCGCATCAATGGTTGACCTGATCAACTGATTGACGGGCCTTCCGCGCGATGGTGAAGAACGGGGCGGGACGGGCGGGGGGTCTGCCATGCGGCGGCGCGCGGTGTTCGGGCTGGCGGGGCTGGCCGTGGCGGGCGGCGCGACGGCGCAGGGGCGGCCGGCGCGGCTGATCGTGCCTTTCGCGGCGGGCGGGCCGGCGGACATATTCGGGCGGATCTTCGCGGAAGCGTTCTCCGCGTCGCTCGGCGCGCCGGTGGTGATCGAGAACCGTGCCGGTGCGGGCGGCGTGATCGGGACGGAAGTCGCGGCGCGTGCGGCGCCGGACGGCACGACCTTCGGCTTCACCGGGCCGGGCGCACTGTCGGTGGCGCCGGCGATGCCGGGGGCGATGCCCTTCGACATCTGGCGGGACCTCGCGCACCTGACGGTGGTCGTGAAGGTGCCGGAGGTGCTGGCAGTAAACGCGCGCGGGCCGCACCGGGACGTGGCGGCGCTGGTGGCCGCGGCAAAGGCGGCGCCGGGGGCGCTGAACTTCGGCTCAGCCGGGGTGGGATCGCTGACGCACCTGGCGGGCGCTCTCTTCGCGAGCGAGGCGGGGATCGAGGTGACGCACGTCCCCTACCGCGGCGCGGCGCCGGCGGCGACGGACCTGCTGGCCGGGCGGATCGAGTACATCGTGGCCGACGTGCCGGTACTGAAGCCGCACATCGATTCCGGCGCGATGCGGGCGCTGGCGGTCACCACGGCGTACCGCGTGCCGCTGCTGCCGGACGTGCCGACGACGGCAGCTCGGCATGCCCCGTGTGATCTCCGACAACTGGTATGGTTTGGCGGTGCCCGCGACGACACCGGCGCCGATGGCCGAGCGGTTCCACGCCGCGGCGGTCGCGGCGTTGCGGAGCGAGGCGCTGGTGCGCGCCTTCGCGGCGCAGGCCGGGGAGGCCTCGCCCATGTCGCGGGAGGAGTACCTGGCCTTCCTGCGGGCCGAGGCGGGGAAATGGGCGCCGGTGGTACGGCGCGCGGGCGTCAGCGCGCTATGATCCGGACGGAGATGCGGGGACGGGTCCGGCTTTTGGTGCTCGACCGCGCGGCGAAGCGGAACGCGCTGGATCGCGCGATGACCGAGGCGCTGATCGCCGGGCTGCGCGAGGCGGGTGAGGATCCGGCCGTCGCGGCGGTGGTGATCCGCGCGGAGGGCGCGTTGTTCTGCGCCGGCGGGGACCTCGAGGAAATGCGGCCGATCCGCGGTGACGCCGCGCTCTACGATGCGCGCGTCGCGCTGACAGAGGCGATGCTGCGGGCGCCCGGCGAGTGTGCGAGACCGGTGGTCGCGGCGGTGCAGGGGACCGCGGTCGGGACCGGGGCGGTGCTGGCGCTGGGCTGCGACATGGTCGTGGCAGCGGAGGACGCGTGCTTCGCTTTTCCCGAGGCGCAGCACGGCATCTTCCCCTCCATCCTGCCGCCGATCTTGTCGCCGCACCTGCCGCGGAAGCGGGCCTTCGAGGTGATGGCGACGGGCGGGACGGTGCCGGCGGAGGAGGCGCTGCGCTGGGGCATGGTGAACCGCGTCGTACCGCCCGCGGCGCTGGTCGGCGAGGCGGTCGCGTTGGCCGAGGCCGCGGCGACGCTGCCGCCCGCGGCGATTGCCGCGCTGAAGCGGGTGCTGGCGCGGGCGCCGCAAGCCGTGGCGGCCGCTCAGGACGCGGCGCGGGCCGAGCGCGTGGCCCTGGGCCCGGGGCGCCCGCTGCCGGAGCGTGCGGAATGAGGCCGCTGGAGGGGATCACCATCCTCGACCTGTCGCGGGTGCTGGCCTGCCCCTTCGCGAGCATGATCCTGGCGGAACTGGGCGCCGAGGTGATCAAGGTGGAGCAGCCGGGCACGGGGGACGAAACGCGGTCCTTCGAGCCTTTCGCGAAGGGTGAGGGCGGCGAGGAGGTCAGCGCCTACTACATGGCCTGCAACCGTTCGAAGCGGTCGGTCACCGTGAACATGCGGCACGACGCCGGGCGTGAGGTGATCCGCGGGCTGGCGCGGCAGGCCGACGTGCTGGTGGAGAACTTCCCGGCGGGCACGCTCAAGCGGCGCGGGCTGGATTATGCGTCCCTGCAGGCGGAATGCCCGCGGCTGGTCTACGTGTCCTGCACCGGCTTCGGGCAGGACGGGCCCTATGCGCGGCGGAAGGGCTACGACACCGTCTTCCAGGCGATGGGCGGGCTGATGTCGCTGACCGGCGAGCGCGGCGGCGGGCCGGTGAAGCCGGGGCTGCCGGTGGCGGACCTGACCTCCGGCTTGTGGGTCGCCATCGCCATCCTGTCGGCGCTGCACGGCCGCGAACGCACGGGGCAGGGGGGATACGTGGACGTGTCCATGTTCGACGCGCAGGTGGCGCTGCTGACGATCGCGGCGGCGCGATACTTTGCGCTGGAGGAGGTGCCGCCGCGGCTGGGGACGGAGCATCCGGGGCGCGTGCCGTCGGCATCCTTCCGCTGCACGGACGGGAAGTACCTGCACATCACCTGTTCCGACCAGCACTGGGTGCCGTTGTGCGCGGCGCTCGGCCTGGACGGGATGCAGGACGATCCGGGGCTGGCCGGGAATGCCGGGCGTCTCGCGCGGCGCGAGGAGGTGATGGCGGCGATCGGCGGGGCCATGGCGCGGCTGACGCGGGCCGAGGCCTTTGCGCTGCTGGACGCGGCGGACGTTCCGGCCGGGCCGGTGCTGAACTTGGACGAGGTGTTGTCGGACGAGCAGGTGCGGGTGCGGGGGATGGTGCGGGAATTCGCGCATCCGGTCCTCGGGTCGTTTCCGGCATTGCCGGTACCGCTGCGCTTCCAGGGCTGGGAGGGACCGCGGATCGAGCGGCCGCCCCTGCTGGGCGAGCATACGGAGGAGGTGCTTCGCGACATGCTGGGGATGGCCGCGGCGCGGATCGCCGAATTGCGGGCGGCGGGGGCTATATGACCGATCCGGTCCGCTACGCAGCGGAGGACGGCGTCGCGACCGTCACGCTGGCACGGCCGCAGGCACGGAACGCGTTGAACATGGCGATGTGCTTGGCACTTCTGGACGCGACGCGCCGGGCGGTGGCGGAGGGCGCCCGCGTCGTCGTCCTGCGGGCGGAGGGGCCGGTCTTCTGTGCGGGTGCCGACCTGAAGGAACGCCAGGGCATGACCGAGAACGACGTGCGGGCGAGGCGCCTGCGTGCCTTCGCGGCCTATGACGCGATCGAACGGTTGCCGATGCCCGCCATCGCCGTGGTGGAAGGCCCCGCGGTGGGTTCGGGCTGCGAGATCGCAGGGGCCTGCGACCTCGTCGTCGCGACGCCGGCCGCGTCCTTCCGTACGCCGGAGGCGCTGTGGGGGACGGTGGGGGCGACGCAGCGGCTGCCGCGCATCCTGGGCAAGCGGCTGGCGAAGGACATGATGTTCACCGGGCGCACCCTGTCCGCCGAGGAGGCGCGGGAGGCGGGTCTGGTGACGCGCGTCGTCGCGCCGGAGGCTCTGGAAGAGACGGTGGCGGCAATGGTCGCGACCATCGTCAAGGCGCCGCCACACGCGATGGCCGTCGCGAAGCGCTGCGTGGATGAAGGGCTGGAGCGCGATCCCCGCGGCGCGCTGGCAACGGAAATCCTGGCCATCGAGGAAATTCTGGCAGGCGATTGGCGCGCGGGCGTGGCGGGGTTCGGCAAGCCGTGAGCGACTGGGTTCCGCGCACGCTGAGTGACTTCCTGGGCGACGCCGTCGTTGCGCGCGGTGCGGAGGAAGCGCTCGTCACCCCGACGGCACGGCTGACCCATGCGGAGGTTTCCGAGGCGGCGCACCGGGTCGCACGTGCCTTGCTGGCCATCGGGGTTCGGCGCGGGGACTTCGTCGGGCTGCTGATGGGCAATGACGAGAGATGGGTCGCGTCCTTCTACGGCGCGGCGCTGATCGGGGCGGTCACGGTGCCGCTCAACACGCGCTGGAAGCCGCCGGAGATGGCCTTCGCGCTGCGTCAGGCCGGGTGCGTGGCGCTGCTGGCGGCGGGGCGGTTCCTGAAGCTCGACTTCGCCGCGATGTTGCGGGAAGCGGAGCCGGCGCTCGATCGCGCGCTGCCCGGGAAGGCGCTGCCGACGCTGCGGCACGTCGTGCTGACGGGCGAGGACGTGCCGAGCGGCGCGATGACGTGGGACGAATTCCTGCGTGACGGGGAGGGCGTGGATGTCGCGCCGGCCCGGGCCGCCGTGCGGGACGACGACACGCTGCTGATCCAGTTCACCTCAGGCACGACCTCCTTCCCCAAGGGCGTCATCCTGACGCACCACAACATGCTGCGGGACGCGCATGCCGTGTCGCTCCGCATGGGGGTCCACCCTGACGACCGCTACTTCAACTGCCGGCCCTTCTTCCACGTGGCGGGGACGACGCTGTCGCTTCTGGTGGCCCTCGTCACGCCCTGCTGCCTCGTCACGCTGCCGACCTTCGAGGCCGGAGAAGCGCTGGCGATGATGGAGGCGGAGCGATGCACGCTGACCTCCGGCAACGACTCCCTGTTCCAGATGATGCTGGCGCATCCTGACCTCCCGCAGCGGCGCCTGCACCTGCGCGGCGGCTGGGCGGCGGCTGGGCCGGCGACGATGCGGCGGATCATGGCGGAAACGGGCGCGCGCCATGTCTGCGTGGCCTACGGGCTCTCAGAGGCCTCCCCGAACGTCGTGCTGAGCGACTGGCGCGATCCGGCGGAACTCCGGATCGAAGGGCTGGCGAAGCCGCACCCCGGCGTCGAGGTTCGCATCGCCGAGGACGGGGAAATCCAGGTCCGTGGCTGGAACGTCATGCGTGGCTACCTGAACAACCCCGAGGCGACGGCCGGCGCCTTCACGGCGGATGGCTGGCTGCGGACGGGCGACCTCGGGACGCTGACGGACGACGGGCGGCTGCGCATGGTCGGGCGCCTGAAGGACGTGATCCGCGTGGGGGGCGAGAACATGGCGCCGGCGGAAGTCGAGGAAGTGCTGCTGGGCCATCCCGACGTGGAAATGGCGCAGGTGGTCGGCATTCCCGATGGACGGCTGGGGGAGGTGCCGGTGGCCTTCTGCACCGTCCGCGCCGGCGCTGCGGCGGATGAGGCGGCGCTGCTGGATTGGCTACGGCCCAAGGTCGCGAACTTCCGGATGCCGCGGCACCTGCGGATCGTGCCGGACTTCGAGCCGATCGGGATGACCGCCAGCGGGAAGGTGCAGAAGGCGAAGCTGCGGGAGCACGCGCGGGGGCTGTTCGCCGCCCCCTGATCCTGCGTGGTCAGCCGCCCGGCAGCCGCGAGGAGTGGTGATCCACGATGCGCCACGTGCCATCGGGGAGCCGCGTCATGGCCATGCTGAACCGCGACGGCTCCAGCTGCTCGGCGCCACCGGGCTGGACGCGGACGAAGGTGTAGTGGCCCGATGCGACGGCGAAGCCGGGGCTGACCTCGCGGACCGCATGCTCCCCGAAGCGCACGGCGATGGCGGACGCACCAGGGCGGACGCGCCCGAAATAGGTCGCCATGGCGTCCCGCCCCACTGTCTGCTCCCGGCTCACGCTGCCCCAGAGCCGTGCGTCCTCGGCGTAGAGCGCCGCGGCGCGCGGACCTTCGTTCGTGGCGTAGGCGGCCGCCCACGCCTCCAGGACGCGGGCCGGCGTGGTCGGCGGTTCCTGCGCGCCGGCCAGGCCGGGGATGAGGAGGAGGACCAGCAGGGCGAGGCGAAGCATGCGGGCGGCTCCTGGCAGAGACGGAACGATCGGGAATACGGGGGCTGCGCGTCAAGGTCAGGCCGGACGCTTCATATCGTATCATATGAGACGGACTAGCGGGATTGGCGGGCAGGGCTTAGATCGCGTTCAGGGAGATCCCGTACCCATGTCCCATGGCGTCACCCAGGCCGCCGCCTACGATCTGCCGGTCTTCCCCTGGCAACGCGCGCCGGAGCAGGACGGCGCGAAGGCGCGGCACCCCGTCATCGTCGTCGGTGGCGGGCTGTCCGGCCTGACCTGCGCGACGGATCTGGCGCTGCGCGGCGTGCCGGTGGTGCTGCTGGACGAGGACGACACGGTCGGCGTCCGCGGCGCCTCGTCGCGGGGTATCTGCTACGCGGAACGTTCGCTCGACATCATGGATCGCTTCGGGGTGTACGACCGCGTGCGGGCCAAGGGGGTCACCTGGTCCGTCGGGCGTGTCCTGGACGAGGCGGGGGAGGTGTACCGCTTCGACCTGGCGCAGGAGCGCCTGTCGAAACAGCCGCCCTTCATCAACTGCCAGCAATTCTACATCGAATGGTTCCTGGCCGAGCGGCTGATGGAGCAGCCGAATGCGGAGGTTCGCTGGCGGCATCGCGTCACCGGCGTCACGCCGCGCGCCGACCATGTGTCGTTGACCGTGGAGACGCCGGAGGGATCCTACGCCACCGAGGCGTCGTGGCTGGTGGACGCGACGGGGATCGCGAGCCCGATCCGGGATGCCCTGGGCGTCCGCGCGGCATCCGCACGCCACGAGGATCGCTGGATCATCCTCGACGTGCGTTTCAGCAAGGACTTCCCGAGGGAGCGCTGGACCTGGGCGCGCGCCGCCTTCAACGACGGTCGGGCGGTCTGGCAGCATCCGATGGCGGACGGGGTCTGGCGCATCGACTACCAGTTGGGGCCCGAAACGCCGGTCGAGGAGATCACGTCGGAGGAGGGAATCGCGCGGCGCCTGCGTGCGCATCTCGGCGAGGACGTGGGCGTGGAGATCGTCTGGGTCGGTCCCTGGGGCTACCGCACGCATCTTCTGGACAGCTTCCGCGCGGGTCGCACCTTCTTCATCGGCGACGCCGCGCATGTCTTCAACCCGTTCGGCGCGCGCGGCGGCAACTCCGGCATCCAGGATGCGGAGAACCTGTCCTGGAAGCTCGCGGCGGTGCTGGAAGGGGCGGCGCCGGAATCACTGCTCGACACCTATGATGCGGAGCGACGCGCGGCGGCGGCGCATAACATTAGGACGACCGCGCGGAGCATCCGCTTCCTCGCGCCGCGGTCGCCTTTCGAGCACGCGCTGCGCGACGCCGTGATGGGACTGGCACGCCGGCACGATTTCGCGCGGCGGATCGTGGACATGGGCCGGATGTCGGTGGCCTACGACTACGCGGACAGCCCCCTGACCAGTTCAGGGAGTGGTTCGGCCTTTCCGAACGCGGCGATCACCCTGCCGGACGGGACGGAGGGTGCCGTGAGCGACCTGCTGCGCGGCCCAGGCGCGAAGGGACTGGTCATTGGGGGGCCCGGGGCCGTGATGCCTGGCGGCGTCTCGCCCCGGGTGCGGGTTGTGTCGGTGGACCCGGTTTCGGGCCTGCCGCGGATCGCGGGGCCGGCGCTGGAACAGCTGGTCGGGGAGGGGGAGGTGCTGGTCATCCGCCCGGACCAGCACGTCGCGGCGCGGCTGCGTCGGCCCGATGCCGGGGCGGTCCGTGCCGCCGTCGCGCGCGCCTTCGGCGAGGACGTCATGGCGGAGGCCGCGTGAGGACCGACCCGAACATCCCCGACCCCGACGCGACGTACGCGGCGATCCTCGAAGCGAACGAGGGCTTGAGCGAGGCGGAAAGCCTGCGCTTCGCCCTGCGCCTGGCGCTGATCCTGGCGAACCAGGTTGGGGACCAGGCCGTGCTGATGCAGGCGATCCAGGCCGCGAAGGCCGGCTGACGCCGCGGCGGCCGCGGGTGTAGGGGTGGGACGCCATGGACCACGTCTCCCTCACCCAGCCCCATGCCGAGATTCGTGCGGAGGTGGCGAAGCTTTGCGCCCGGTTCCCGGGAGAATACTGGCGGAAGCTGGACGAGGCACGCGCCTACCCGACCGAATTCGTGCAGGCGCTGACGGAGGGCGGCTGGCTCGGCGCGCTGATCCCGGAGGAGCACGGGGGGGCTGGGCTGACGCTCTCGGCCGCCGCGGCGATCCTGGAGGAGATCCACCTCCAGGGCTGCAATGCCGGCGCGGTGCACGCGCAGATGTACATCATGGGGACGATCCTCCGGCATGGCAGCCCGGAGCAGAAGAGGCGCTGGTTGCCCGGGATCGCGAACGGCGAATTGCGGCTGCAGGCCTTCGGCGTGACGGAGCCGACATCCGGCACCGACACGACGGCGCTGCGCACGACGGCCCGGCGGGAAGTCGACCACTACGTCGTCAACGGCCAGAAGATCTGGACCTCCCGCGCCGAGCATTCGGACCTCATGCTGCTGCTGGCGCGCACGACGCCGCGGGACCAGGTGGCGAAGAAGACCGATGGTCTCTCCACGCTCGTCGTGGACATGCGGGCGGCGCTGGGCAACGGCCTTACCATCCGCCCGATCCGCACGATGATGAACCACAATTCCTGCGAGGTCTTCTTCGACAACATGCGCGTGCCCGCCGACAACCTGGTGGGCCAGGAAGGGCGTGGCTTCCGCTACGTGCTGGACGGGATGAACGCGGAGCGGCTGCTCATCGCCTCCGAATGCATCGGGGACGCCAAGTGGTTCATCCGGAAGGCCGTGGACTACGCGAAGGAACGGGTCGTCTTCGGCCGGCCGATCGGGCAGAACCAGGGCGTGCAGTTCCCGATCGCCAAGGCCTACGCGCAGATGCGTGCGGCGGAGGCGATCGTGCAGCGCGGCCTCGCGCGCTTCGACGCCGGCGAGGTTCCGGGGGAAGAGGCGAACATCGGCAAGATGCTCGCGGCCGACGCGTCCTGGGCCGCCGCGGAGGCCTGCGTACAGACCCATGGCGGCTTCGGCTTCGCCGAGGAATACGACATCGAGCGGAAGTTCCGGGAGACGCGGCTGTACCAGGTGGCGCCCATCTCGACCAACCTCGTGCTGTCCTACATCGGGGAGCACGTGCTGGGCATGCCGCGATCCTACTGACGGGCGCGGTTGACTCGGTGGATCGTGCGGCGCGACGGTCCGGCCCTGCCTGGGGGAGGCGTGCCGATGAGTGTATCCGGAGAGATCACCCCCGACGGCGAGGCCGCTGCCGAGAGGATCTACCAACTCGCCTATCTCAGTACGAACCGGATGCGTGGCGATCCGGAGGAGCCTCTGCTCCTGGCCGGACTGCTCATTCAGTCGCGCCGGAACAACGTGCGGGACGGAATAACCGGAGCGTTGGTGCTGAGCGGGTCCGTCATCGCGCAGGTTCTGGAGGGCCCGCGCGAGAAGGTCGAGGCGCTGTTCGAGCGTATCAGGTGGGATGACCGCCACGGACAGATCATGATCATCGAACAAGGGTTCGTCCCCGAACGCGCCTTCGCGGAGTGGGACATGGCCTGTGTTCCGGTCGGCCCCGACCAGGAAGCGGTCATCCGCGCGCTGGACCTGCCGACGACGGTGCCACGCCCGCCGGGCGCGGCCGGGCGCGCAGCGTCGGCGGTGCTCGATTACCTCGTGCACGCGCAGTAGCGCCGGCCGGGCGGGATCGGCAAAGGGCGGGATTGCCTGCCCCATCGTGCCGACAGGCGTTGTCGCGGATCCGTGCGCGGCGTCGCTTTCCTCAGGAACGAGTGTCGACAGCTCACGCCTGTCGCTTGCGCAGCGGGCGCGTCATGGCCTCCCCGCTGCGGGCGAAGCCGATCGCCTCGAGGAAACGGGGATCGGCTGCCGTGGCCTCCATGGCGTCGCAGCCGGCCTGGCGCGCCGCCTGCGACGCGGCCTTCACCAGCAGGCGGCCGATCCCCGCGCCCCGTTCCGCTTCCTCCACGACCAGCGCGGTCAGGCGCGCGACCGGGCGGCCGAACAGGGGCGATGGTCCCCAGGACAGGGCAACGAAGCCGATGACGGTACCTGCCCAGTTCGTCGCGACCAGGGCGGCGGCGGGACCACCCGCCACGCCTTCCAGCCGCAGGGTCGCCTCGCGCGGCGTGACGGGCTCTCCGAGGATGGAGAGCAGGGCGGCGATTTCCGTGGCATCCGCGGGTTGGGCTCCGCGGATGTCCACGCCGGCCCTTACGCCGGACATGGGCCGCCGCTCACCAGCCCTCGGTGCCCGGGGCGCCCTTGATGGGGCCGGTGATGTCCGGGGTGATCCAGCCGCCGTAGAAGCCGCCGGGCTGCGGGGTCACGCGGTCCTCTCCGACCCAGCAGGCATCCATCGGGCCGGCGTAGAGGGCGACGTGGCCGGCGATCTCGGCGAAGGCGGGCGACGGATCGGGGTAGGACCAGGCGACACGGCGGGCGACCGTGCCGTTGGCGGTCACGTCGAAGTACCGGGCGCGACCCTTCCATTCGCAGAAGGAGGAGCCGGTCGCGGGGACCAGGGCTCCCGCCGCGAAGGAGGCTTCGGGCAGGTAGTAGGTCGGGGGGTGGAAGGTCTCGAGCACGCGCCACGCCTCGACCGTGTCGGCGATCGTGGTGCCGGCGAGGACGACCCGGATGCGCTTCGGCGTGCGTTCCAGGCGTGGCGGACGGGGGTAGTCGCGGACGTTTTCGGTCACAGGTGCTCGGTGGTTTCCTGGGCGGGGCCGCGGCGCGGGACGAAGCGGCCGATCGCCTCGGCGATGCCGTAGCGGACGAGGGCCGGGACGGCCAGCACGGACCCGCTGACCGGGCCGAGGGTAAGGGTGCGCTGGCGACCGAGCGCGCGCAGGGCGGATTGGGCCACGTCGGATGGGTGCTGCGCGCCTGGCAGGTTTGGCCCGAAGCCCGACCGCTTCGCGAAGCGCGTGCGGGTCGCGGTGGGGCAGAGGGCGAGGATGTCCACCGGCTCGGACGCCAGTTCCGCGCCGAGGGCTTCGGTGAGGGAGAGGTCGAAGGCCTTCGTCGCCGCGTAGGTCGCGAGACGCGGCACGGGGAAGAAGGCGACGTCGGAGGAGGTGACGATGGCCCCCGCGCGCGACCCGTTGGCCCGCGCGCGGTCCAGCATCGCCGGCAGCAGGCGGCGGAGCAGGACGAGCGGCGCAAGCGCGTTCAGCGCCAGCGTCTCGCGCAGCGCATGCTCGTCCTGCGCCAGGAGGTCGCCGTAGGGGCCGGTGCCCGCGTTCAGTATGATGAGGTCGGGCGCGAAGGTCCCGGCCGCGGCGGAGAGGGCGTCGAGGCCCGCTTCCGTCGTCAGGTCGGCGGGAATGACCTGCGCGGAGCCACCCTGGCCCGTGAGGTCCTGTCGAAGCAGGTCCAGCTTGCCCGCATCCCGACCGGTGAGCAGCAGGGCGGTGCCGGGGTTCAGGGCGCGGGCGAAGGATTCGCCGATGCCGCTGGTGGCGCCCGTCACGAGCGCTCGGGCATAGGTGCGGGCGGGGGACATCATCTCCCGCATCTGTGGCGCGAGGGGGCTGGCGCAACCGGCCCGGCCTGTCCGCCCGGCCGCTGCGCGCTAAACAGGGCGCGATCACGAAGGGGGAACGGGATGCCGGGCGCGCTGGAGGGGCTGCTGGTCGTCGCGATGGAACAGGCCGTCGCCGCGCCGACCTGCACGGTGAAACTGGCCGATGCCGGCGCGCGCGTGATCAAGGTCGAGCGGGCGGAGGGCGACTTCGCCCGGGGCTATGACGGCTTCGCGCGCGGGCTTTCCTCCTACTTCGTCTGGCTGAACCGGGGGAAGGAGAGCGTCGTCCTCGACATTAAGGACGACATGGACCGGGCGCTGCTGCATCGAATGATCGGGCAGGCCGACGTCTTCGTGCAGAACCTGGCGCCAGGGGCGGCGGCCCGCGCGGGGTTCGGCAGTGCCGACCTGCGAATGCAGAACCCCCGGCTGATCACCGTGGACATCTCGGGCTATGGCGAGACCGGCGAATACGCGGGCATGAAGGCCTACGACCTGCTGGTGCAGGCGGAGAGCGGGCTGGCCTCCATCACCGGGCACCCGGCCGGCCCCGGCCGCGTCGGGGTGTCCGTCTGCGACATCGCCTGCGGCATGGCCGCGCACGCGGCGGTGCTGGAAGCGTTGATCGAGCGAGGGCGGACGGGGGAAGGGCGGGCCATCGCCGTCTCCCTCTTCGACGGGATGGCGGACTGGATGAACGTGCCGCTTCTGACCTTCGAGGGGTCGGGCCGCGCGCCGAAGCGGGTCGGGCTGGCGCATCCTTCCATCTGCCCCTACGGCGCGTTCGAGACCTCGGACGGGTCGCTCGTGCTGATCTCGATCCAGAACGAGCGGGAATGGGTTTCCTTCTGTGCCCGGTTCATGGGGGAGGCGGACCTGCCCTCGCGCGAGGGCTACCGCAGCAACAACGAACGCGTGGCGAACCGTGCCGCGGTGGACGCGCATGTCGCTGCCCGCTTCGCCGGCTTGACGCGGGCGGACGCGGCGACGGCCCTGACTGCCGCAGGGACGGCATATGGCTTCGTCAACGGGGTCGAAGAGCTCGCCCGGCACCCCGCGCTCCGGCGGATGGAGGTCGCGACGCCGAACGGGCCGATCTCGATCGCCGCGCCGGCGGCGCGCGTCGCGGGGCTGGAGCCGGCGTTCGGGCCGGTGCCGGGGCTGGGGCAGGACACCGACGCCATCCGGGCCGAGTTCGCAGCGTAGGAGGCACCGCGGCACGCGGATTGCAGAACCGCCATGTGCCGTCTGCATCTGCCATCCGGACCGGGAGCCGCCCCATGTTGAACCGCCGCCACCTTCTCGGCCTCGCCGCCGCCGGCATCGCCGCGCCCGCGGTGGTGCGGGCTCAGGCGCCCTGGCCGAACCGCTCGATCCGGCTGGTCGCCCAGTTCCCGCCCGGTGGGCTCGTGGACACCGTCGCCCGGCTGCTAGTGCCTCAGATGGCGCAGGCGCTCGGGCAAAGCGTGGTGGTCGAGAACCGTGCGGGCGCCGGCGGGGTGATCGGCACCGACGTCGTCGCGAAGGCGGCGCCGGATGGCTACACGCTGCTCGTCTCGCATGCCTCGGTCCATGTCTACGGCGCGGCGACGCGGCCGTCCCTGCCCTTCGACCCGGTGACCGACTTCACCCACATGGTGCAGCTGGTCGAGGCGCCGAACATCATCCTCGTCCGCGCGAATTCGCCGTTCCGGACGCTCGACGACCTGGTCTCCGCGGCGCGGACGCGGCCCGTGCGGTTCGGGTCCTCGGGCATCGGCTCGGCGCCGCATCTGCTCGGCGCGATGCTGTCGGCCGAGGCACGGGCGCCGAACCTCGACCACGTGCCCTATGCCGGATCGGCGCCGGCGATGCAGGACGTGATGGCCGGGAACATCGAATGCATGGTGGACCCGATCACGACGAACACGCAGCAGATGCGCGACGGGTCCCTGCGCGCGCTGGCCGTGTCCTCCCCGCAGCGGCTCGCGATGTTCCCCAACGTACCGACCTTCGCGGAGCTGGGTTTCCCGAAGCTGACGTCGTCCCAGTGGCTCGGCCTCTCCGCGCCGAAGGGGCTCCCGCAGCCGATCGTGGAGCGGCTGACGGCCATCGTGCCGCCGATCCTGGCGCGGCCGGAACTGGCGGCGCGCTTCACGGACTTGCAGACCATGCCGCGCAACCCGCCGCCGACGGGGGAAGCGTTCGTTGCGATCATGCGGCAGGAGATCGCGGACTGGACGGCGGTGGCGCGGCAGTTCTCGATCGTGGTGAGCTGACGTGCTGGGCTGAAGCGGGGCCGCGCGCCGGCGCGATGCAGCGGGGTTCGGCGTCGGCGCGCCATCATGCCGACGGTCCGGTTACGGCTGCTGCGGGGCCGGAACGTTGCGGGGCGCGCGGGCCGGTCCAAGATGCCGAGGCGACAGCCGTTCGATCCCATCCACGCGACCGAAGCCGAGGAGCCGTTCCCCCATGCGCATCCCCCTGCCGCGCCGCATTGCGCTGCTCGCCCCCTCCTCCCTCGTGTTCGGAACAGGGCGGGCGCGGGCGCAGCCCCGTTCCGTCGTGGAACGGACGGCGCGGGTGGTCGTGGGCTACCCGCCGGGCGGGCCGACCGACACGGTCGCGCGGCTCGTCGCGGAGCGGCTTCGGGGCACCTACGCGCCGACGGTCGTCGTGGAGAACCGGCCAGGCGCCGCGGGGCGCCTCGGCGTCGAGGCAGTGAAGGCGGCGGCGCCGGACGGCACGACGTTGCTGTTCACGCCGGCCACCGTGATGACAATCTTCCCGCACGTCTACCCGCGCACGACGCGCTACGACGCGCTGGCAGATTTCGCGCCGGTCAGCCCGGTCTGCGCCTCCCCCTATGCCTTCGCGGTGCGGTCCGACCACCCGGCACGAGACCTCGCGGCCTTCGCGGCCTGGGCGAAGGCGCAGCGGGATCCCGCGCCCTTCGGCTCGCCCGCGGCGGGGGCCGGGCCGCACTTCGTCGGGGTGAAGCTGGCCCGCGCGCTCGGGATCGAGCTGACGCACGTCCCCTACCGCGGCACGGCGCCGCTGCTTCAGGACCTGCTCGCGGGGCAGGTGCCCGCGATGGCGCTGCAGGTGGGAGACGTGGCGGAGCTGCACCGGGCGGGGCAGGCGCGGATCCTCGGCGTGACCGCGGAGGCGCGGCTGCCCGCGCTGCCCGATGTGCCGAGCTTCGCCGAACTCGGCCACCCCGACATGACGGGCGAGGAGTGGTTCGGCGTGCTGCTGCCGGCGCGCGCGCCAGCACCGGTGGTCGAGGGACTGCACATGGCGATCGCCGCGGCGACCGCGACGCCGGAGCTGCGGGAGGCGTTGGGGCGCCAGCAGTTCCGTGTCTTCACGCGGGCGCCGGCAGAGTTCGCGGCACAGATCCGGGCGGAGCGCGAAGCCTGGGCGCCGGTGGTGCAGGCTTCCGGCTTCAACGCGGAGGAGTAAGGGCGGGCCGGTGTTGCACCCGTGTCTCCGGGACGCTGTGCCGCCCGGATCCCCGCGCGCACGCGAGCGTTCGCGCATTGACGGGGGCTGAAGGCAACCCCCGGACACCGCGATCCGCTCGGATGTCCGAGCCCGAAACATCCCAAGGGGTCGCGGTCCAGGGGCGCGTTCGCCCTTGGTGGGCGGGGTCCGGAGAGGCCAAAGCCCTCCTAGGCAGCCACGCGCGCCACGCGCGCCCTACAGCGCCCCCGTCAGCCGCGGCAGGAACAGCGCGATCTCCGGCACGAAGGTCACCAGCAGCATCGCACCTGTCATCGCGGCCACGAACCAGATGACCCAGGGAACGGTCGATTCCATCGAACAGTTGGCGACCCGGCAGGTGACCATGAGGTTCACGGCCATCGGCGGCGTGAAGGCGCCGATCGCGACGTTCATCGTCAGGATGATGCCGAACCAGGTCAGGTCCCAGCCGAAGGTCGCGGCGATCGGCAGCAGCACGGGCAGGAAGACGAGGAAGATTGAGATCGCGTCGATCAGCATCCCCGCGATCAGCACGATGACGGTGATGATGAGCAGCATGACCGTGGGGTCGCGCGTCAGGCCGATGAGCGAGTTCGCCAGCGCGTCGAAGGCGCCGAGCGTGCTGCCGGCATGGGCGAAGATCGTGGCCAGCGCCACGATGATGAGGACGACGGCCGAGATCTCCGCGCTGTCGCGCAGCAGGGCGTAGACGTCGATCAGCCGTAGCGACCGATAGACGAAGAACCCGACGAAGAGGCCGTAGAAGACGGCGACGACCGCCGCTTCGGTCGGGGTGAAGGCGCCGGTGCGGAGGCCGCCGAGGATGACGACCGGCGCCGCGAGGCCCCAGACCGCGCCCTTGAAGGCCTGCCAGAGCGGGATTCGCTTCTCGCCGGGGGCGGGCAGGCCGAAGTCGCCGCGGCGGGCGAGCCAGATGGCGGGCAGCAGGAGCGAGATGCCCGCGAGGAGGCCGGGGATCAGTCCGCCGATGAACAGCGCGGGCACCGAGACGCCGGGGACGAGCACGGAATAGACGATGAAGGGGATGGAGGGCGGGATGAGCACCGCCGTGGACCCCGCCGAGGCGACGAGGGAGGCGACGTAGGGCCGGGGATAGCCCTGCCGCAACATGGCCGGCAGCATCACCGCCGAGACGGCGGCCGCGTCCGCCGCGCCGGAGCCGCTGATCCCGCCGAGCACCATGCAGACGAGCACGGCGACGATCGCAAGCCCACCGCGGCGCGGCCCGACGAGGGCGGAGGCGAAGTCCACGAGCCGCTGCGCGACGCCCGAGCGTTCGAAGACCATCCCCGCGAGGACGAACATCGGCAGGGCCAGCAGCGGGTACTTCGCGATGCCCGTCCAGACGTTCGTGGGAAGGGCCATGACGCCCAGCCCCTCGATCCCGATGACGACGATGCCGGCAACGCCGAGGGCCACCCCGATCGGCGCGCCGAGGAAGAGCAGCCCGAAGAAGGAGCCGAGGAGGAGGATCGAGCCTTCGGCGATCATGCGGGGCGTCCCGCGCGCAGCACCCGCACCAGCCGCCCGAGCAGCCGCAGGCAGGCGACCACCGAGAGGACGGGCATCCAGACCGTGTAGAACCAGTTCGGGACGCCGAGGCCGGAGGAGAGGACCTCGAAGCGGTATTCGTCCCAGGTGTACATCGCGCCGAGCACGGCGAGCCCGCCGAAGAGCGCGACGGTGACGAGGATGAGGAAGACCTCGATCGCCCGCGCCGTCCGGACCGGCAGGCGTTCCGTGAAGAAGGTCATGCGGATGTGCCGGTCCGCGCCGAAGGCCGCGGCCGTGCCGAGGAAGGTCATCACGACCATGATCGCGACCGAATATTCCTCGGTGAAGGCGAAGGACACGTCGGTGAAGTAGCGGACGACGACGTTGGCGAAGGTGATCACCGCCAGCACGCCCATGGCGAGCGCGGCCAGCGCGCCCTCGATCGTCACGGGGATGCGCGGCGGCGCTTCCCCCAGCTTCAGGCCGGGGGACTGGATGTCGGCGTGCTCGGTCATGCGTCGGTCCGGGTGGGGGCGGGTCCGGCCCGTCCCCTGATGTGTCAGGCGGTGCGGGAGATCGCGCTCTCGGCCTTGCGGACGAGCTCGGCGCCGACGGTGCCCGCCCACTTGTCGAAGACGGGGCGCGTGGCCTGCGCGAAGGCGCGCTTCTCGGCCGGTGAGAGGTCAACGACCTCCACGCCGCGGCGCCCCAGTTCCTCGAGCGAGGAGCGGTCGGCGTCCACCACGCCCAGGCCCTTGCGTGCCGCGGCGATCCCGGCCCGCGCGGCTTCCCGCGCGCTTTCGACGACGATCTCGCGGTCCCGCGGCTCGAAGGTGGACATGACCTGCCGGCCGATCGTCACGATCCCCGCATCGGCGCAGTAGTTCCAGATCGTCAGGTGCTTCTGCGCCAGGCTGTCCATGCGGAAGCCGAGGAAGAGGTTGATCGGGTTCTCCTGCCCGTCCACCGCGCCGGTGGAGAGCGCGGGCTGGAGGTCCGCGAAGGACATCTGCACGGGGTTGGCGCCGAGGCCCGTGTAGATCTCCGAGAAGATGGCGCCGGCGGCGAAGCGGATCTTGAGGCCGCGGAGGTCGGCCGGCGTGCGGATGGGGCGCTTGGAGTTGGAGATCTCCCGGAAGCCGTTCTCGCCCCAGGCCAGCGGCTCGACGTCCCGCTGGCCGAGTACTCGGAACAGGTCCGCCCCGACTTCCCCGCCCACCAGCGCGTCGAAGGCCGCGTGGTTCGGCATGAGGAAGGGCAGGGAGAAGATGTTCATCTCCCGCACCTGCGGGGAGATGTTGATGGTCGAGAAGACCGCGCCGTCGATCACGCCCTGGCGGATCGCCAGCAGTTCCCGCGTCTGGTCGCCGCCGACGAGGGAGGAGCCGGGATAGACCTTGAAGTTCAGCCGTCCTTCCGAGCGCTGGTTCACGAGGTCCGCCCAGGCGAAGGCGGCTTCGGACAACGCGATGGGCCGGTTGCCGACGACGCTGATCTTGTATTCCGGCTTGTACCGGCCCCCGCCCTGACCTTGGGCCCGAAGCGACGGTGCGGCGAGGGGGGAGGCGGCGAGGGTCGCGGCCCCCGCGAGGAGCGAGCGGCGGTTCATCGGTGTTTCCCTCCGGTGGGATGGGCGCGTCGCGCCTTCGTGTTGGCCGGAGAGTGCGGCCCTGCGCGCGGCGGGGCAAGGGCGAAGCGATCGGCGCGGGCTACGCCGCCTCCAGGTCCTGCGAGAGCCGGATCAGCTCCTTCGTATGGGGATGGACCGCGCGGTCCTCCCGCAGCGCGGCCTCGTCCAGCTCCTCCACGATCCGGCCGCCCTGCATGACCGCGAGCCGGCCGCAGAGATGCGCGACGACCGCGAGGTTGTGGGAGACGAGGATGCAGGTCAGCCCCCGCGCGGCCCGGAGGTCGGAGAGGAGGTTCAGCACCTCCGCCTGCACGGAGACGTCGAGGGCCGAGGTCGGTTCGTCCAGCAGCAGCACGCGGGGATCGGCGATGAGCGCGCGGGCGGGCGATGGCGACGCGCTGGCGCTGGCCACCGGAGAGCTGGTGCGGGTAGCGGAAGCGGGCGGCGCGGGGCAGCGCCACTTCCTCCAGCGCGCGGACGATCCGCCGGTCCGCGTCCGGCACGCCGTGGACGGCGAGCGGTTCCGACAGGATGCGGTCCACGGTCTGCCGCGGGTGCAGCGAGCCGTAGGGATCCTGGAACACCATCTGCACGGTGCGGAAGAAAGCTCGATCCCGGCGCGGGCCGAGCGGGCGGTTGTCCACCGCCAGGCGGCCCGTCCAGTCCGTCACCAGCCCGGCGATGGCGCGCAGCACGGTGGACTTGCCGCTGCCGGATTCACCGACGAGGCCGTAGGTCCCGCCTTCTGCGACACGGAAGGTCACGCCCCGCACGGCGTGCGTGTTGCCGAAGCGGACGTCGAGGTTCTCGACCTCGATCATCGGTAGGTCGCCGGCGTGGTCATCGCGGCGACAACCATTCGGCGTCGCGGCGCAGCGTCGGCAGCTTCACCTGCTTCCGTGTCAGGCTGGGCAGGCATTCCAGCAGGCCGCGCGTGTAGCCGTGGGTGGCGCGGCGCAGGTCGCGCGCCGGCAGTTCCTCCATCACCTGGCCCGCATACATCACGGCGACGCGGTCGCAGAAGCGGGACACCAGCGGCAGGTCGTGGGAGATGAGCATCAGCGCCATCCCCCGCCGGTCCACCAGCGCCTCGATCAGCCGCAGGATCTCCGCCTGCACCGTGGCATCGAGGGCGGAGGTCGGTTCGTCGGCGATCAGCAGGTCTGGCTCGGGCGCCAGCATCATCGCGATCATCACGCGCTGGCCCATGCCGCCGGAGAGTTCGTGCGGGTAGGCGTCCAGCACGCGGCGGGGATCGCGGATCTGCACGTCCTCGAGCAGCGAGAGCGCCTTGTCCCGCGCCTCGCGCCGGCCGAGGCGGGTGTGGGCGCGCAGGGCCTCCGAAATCTGGTCGCCGGCGGTCATGACGGGGTTCAGGGAGTATTTCGGGTCCTGCAGGATCAGCCCGATCCGGCCGCCCCGCAGGGCCCGCATCTTCCGTTCCGACGCGGTCAGGATGTCTGTCCTGTCGAAGCGCAGCGCCTCGGCCTGGACGACGGCGGAGGGCGGCAGCAGGCGCATCAAGGCGCGGCCCGTGACGGACTTCCCCGACCCGCTCTCCCCGACGATGCCGAGCTTCTCCCGCGCCAGGGTGAAGGTGACGCCGCGCACGGCGTGGGTGACGCCGGTTGCGGAGGGGAAGTCCACGCGGAGGTTGCGGACCTCGACCAACGGCCGCTGGCCCGCGACGCCGGGCTGCGGGCCCAACAGCAGGGATGGTTCGTCGCTCACCGCTGCTTCGGGTCCAGCACGTCGCGCAGCCCATCGCCCAGCAGGTTGAAGGCGAGCGACGCCGTGAAGATCGCGATGCCCGGCATGAGGGCAACCCACCACTGCTCCAGGATGAAGCGCCGGGCCGTCGCGATCATCGTGCCCCATTCCGGCAGCGGCGGCTGTGCGCCGAGGCCGAGGAAGCCCAAGCCGGCCGCCGTCAGGATGATGGAGGACATGTCCAGCGTGACCCGCACGACGAGGGAGGGCAGGCACATCGGCAGCACGTGGCGCAGCACGATGCGCGGGCCGGAGGCACCGGTCATCCGCGCGGCCGCCACGTAATCGGTACGGCGGACGGTCAGCGTCTCGGCGCGCGCCAGCCGGGCGTAGGGCGGCCAGGCGGTAAGGGCGATGGCGATGACCGCGCTCTCGACCCCCGGCTTCATGGCGGCGACGAAGGCGAGCGCGAGGATCAGGCGGGGGAAGGCGAGGAAGACGTCGGTGACGCGCATCAGCAGCCGGTCCGCCCAGCCGCCGGCATAGCCCGCGACGCAGCCGACGATCAGCCCGACCGGCGCGACCAGCAGGACGACGGCGATGACCATCCCCAGCGTGATCCGGCCGCCGTAGAGCAGGCGCGACCAGACGTCACGCCCCAGCTCATCCGTGCCGAGGAGGTGCCCGCCGCCCGGCGGCGCGAGGCGGCGCGTCAGGTCCTGGAAGCCGGGGTCGTGCGTCGCCAGCAGCGGCGCGGCGAGGGTCAGCACCAGCATCGTCAGCACGACGATCAGCCCGACCATGGCCAGCGGGTTCCGCCGGAAGGCAAGCCATGCCTGATAGCGGCGCCCCCAGGCGGCCTGGGACCGCGAGGCCGGGGCGTCCGTCAGCAGCCAGGCGCGGGTGAAGCGGGCGGCCCCGGCCTCGGGCACCGGCGGCATACCGGGCGCAGGGTTCAGCGCGACGGGTTCCAGCGCGGCCGTTGCGGTTGCCGCGTCGGCGATGACGCCGCCGTGGGAGGCGCCGGGTTCGGCCTGCACGCCGCTCATTTCGTCCGCGGGTCCATGAGGCGGTAGAGCAGGTCGGCCAGCAGGTTGAGAACCACGTAGATCAGCCCGACAACCAGCGTCGCGCCGAGCACCGCGTTCATGTCGGCATTCAGCAGGGACACGGTGAGATACTGGCCGAGGCCGGGCCAGGAGAAGATCGTCTCCGTCAGCACCGCGCCCTCCAGCAGGCCGGCATAGGTCAGGAACAGCACGGTCACGAGCGGTACGAGCGTGTTGCGGAAGGCATGGCGCCAGACGATGCGGGCGGTGGACAGGCCCTTGGCCCGCGCCGTGGTGACGTATTCGCTGCGCAGTTCCGCCAGCATGAAGGCCCGCGTCATGCGGGCGATGTAGGCGAGGGAGAAGAAGGCCAGCACGCCCGCCGGTTGAGCCAGGTGCGCGACCGCGTTCCAGAAGGCGCCGATGTCGCCGGCCAGGAGAGCGTCCACGGTCAGCACGCCGGTCCGGACATCCACCATGTCCTGGTACACGATCCCCTGCCGCCCCGGCCCAGGCAGCCACCCGAGCCAGGCGTAGAAGATCAGCAGCGACACCAGCGCGAGCACGAAGACCGGCAGCGAGTGCCCGGCGAGGCAAAAGACGCGGACCGCCTGATCCACCCAGGTTCCCTGGCGCACCGCGGCCAGCACGCCGAGCGCGATGCCCAGCACCGCGGAGATGATGATGGCGTAGGTCGCCAGTTCGAAGGTCGCGGGGAAGAAGCGCAGGATGTCCTGCCCGACCGTGTTGGACGTCATGACGGAACGGCCGAAATCGCCGGACAGCGTCTGGGTGAGGTAGCGCCAGAACTGCTCGATCAGCGGCCGGTCCAGGCCGAGTTCCAGCCGCGCCCGCTCCACCACGTCCTGCGGCGCGCGGTCGCCGACGATCGCCAGCACCGGGTCGATCGGCACCACCCGCCCGATGAGGAAGGTGACGATCAGCAGCCCGAAGAGGGTGATGGGGACGCTGGCGGCGGTGGCCGCCAGCGCCTTCAGGCGGTTGTGCAAGAAGCGGTGCTCAGGCCTTGCGGATGCCCACGTAGCCCGTGCGGTCGCTCATCGGTCCCATGTCGAGGCCGGTGACGTTGGCGCGCGTCGCGGAGACCTCGATTTCCTGCATCATGATGATGAAGGGCGAGACCTGCTGGTGCTCCCGCTGCAGCGCGAGGTAGGTCGCGACGCGCGCGGCCTGGTCCGTTTCCTTCACCGCGGCAATGGTGCGGGCCGTCAGTTCGGGGATGTCCCAGGACGCGCGCCAAGCCAGCGTCCGGTTCCGGGCATTGTCCCCGTTGTCCGGGTTCATCGAGAAGGTCTCGGCGTTGGAATGCGGGTCGAAGTAGTCGGAGCCCCAGCGGACGATCGCGATCTCGTGCTGGCGCGCGCGGGTCTTGGTGATGACCTGCCGCATCTCGCCGGGCACCATGCGGCAGCGGATGCCGACCTGGGCCAACTGCTGCTGCACGGCCTGCGCGATGTCGCTGATCGGGGCGCCGGTCGAGTAGTCGAAAGCTACCTCGAAACCCTGGGCCAGCCCGGCGCGGGCGAGAAGCGCCTTGGCTTCCTCCTGCCGCGCGGCGAAGGGGTGTTCGGTCAGCGCGCCCGGAAGCCCTTCCGGCAGGAAGGCCTGGTGCACGGCGTAGAGCGAGGGGACGATGTTGCGCTGGATGCCCTCGTAGTCGATCGCCAGCTTGATCGCCTGCCGGACCTCGGGCCGCGCGAGGAACTGGTTGCGCTGCGACAGGGACAGGTACAGCAGCGACGCCTTGCGCTTGTCCATCACGCGGTAGCGGTTGTCGTTCGCCAATTGCCGCAGCTGGTCATTCGCGAGGTTGCGCGCGATGTCCACGTCCCCACGCTGCAGGCCGAGCAGCTGCGCCGAGGAATCGGCCATGTGCCGGATGATGATGCGCCGCGTCGCCGGCGCGGGCTGCGCGTTCGGGTTGGCCTCCAGCGTCACCGCCTCGCTCGCGCGCCAGGACACGATCCGGTAGGGGCCAGCGCCGGCGGAGTTCTGCTTCAGCCAGCCATTGCCGTAGTCGTCGCCCGCGGCGCGGGCCTGCACGACGGCTTTCTCGACAACCGAGCCGACGGCGGCGGAGAGGCAATAGTAGAGGAAGGACGGTGCAGTGGCCTCGGAAGCGGTCAGGACCAGCGTGCGCGGGTCCGTCGCCCGGATCCGCTCGGCCATGTTCTCCTTCGTGAAGCCGAACTGGTTGATGATGAAGGCCGGCGACTTGTTCAGCGCGACGACGCGCTGGAAGGACCAGGCCACGTCCTCCGCCGTTACCGTCGCGCCGGACGCGAACTTGACGCCGTCCTTCAGCCGGAAGGTGAAGACGGTGTTGCCGTTCGAGGCTTCCCACGACTCCGCGAGGTCGCCGACCAGCCGGCCCGGGTCCTCGTTCGGCGTGGTCACGAGCTTGCGGTAGACGTTCCCGACGATTTCCGTGCCCGAGTATTCGAAGGCCTCGGCGGGGTCGAGCGAGGTGATGTCGTCGATCTGCTTCGCCATGACGACGACGCCGGGCGGTGTCTGGGCATAGGCGCCCCGGATCAGCGCATCCCAGGGCGTCACGGCGGCGGCGGCGCCTGCCAGGATCAGGTTTCGGCGGCTGGTCATCTCGGGTCTCCGGACGTCTGTCGGGGGTCCCCTAAGGTGCAACGCCCCGCGCCGCAATGCCAAGCGCCGGATGGGCGCCCTCAGGCAGAGAGGCGGGGGAGGAGGGCCCGGGCATTGTCCCGCTCGATCGCCCGCATCTCCGCCGCGTCGAAGCCGCAGCCCGCCAGGTTCTCCACGTGCTCGGTGCTGGTCCTGTAGGGGTAATCCGTGCCGAAGACGATCTGGGAGACCGGGACGAGCCGCCGCAGCCCGTCCATCGCCGCGGGGTTGGAGGCCTGGGCCGTGTCGTAGTGGTACCGCCGCAGGATCGGCCGCACCCCGTCCAGGAAGTGCGGCGCCACGGACGGCACCCGCGCCTGGAACTCGAAGCGCTCGATCAGGAAAGGCATGGTCCCGCCCGCATGGCTGAAGATCAGCCGGACGTCCGGGAAGCGCTGCGCGAAGCCGCCGAAGACCCAGGAGGCGATGGTGCGCGTCGTGTCCGTCCCGAACTCGATCATCGGGTCGGGGACCAGGGCGCCCATCAGGTTCGTGCAGCAAGCCGCCGAGTTGGGGTGGGTGTAGACGACGGCGCGGCGGCCGTTCAGCTCCTCGAAGACCGGGGCGAAGGACGGGTCGCCGAGCCACTTGCCGCCGTAGCTCGTGAACATCGCGACGCCGTCGGCGCGCAGCGTGTCCAGCGCGTATTCGATCTCGCGCAGCGTGCCCTCCACGTCCGGCATGGGCAGGGCGGCGAAGGAGCCGAAGCGGCGCCCGTGGTCGCGGACCAGGCCCGCCGCGTAGTCGTTGCTGGCGCGCGCCAGGTCGCGTGCCTCCGTCGCGTCACCGAACCAGAAGCCGGGGGAGGTGACGGACAGGATGGCGGTCTCCGTCCCCGCGCGGTCCATGTCCTCCACCGTCTTCTCGATCGTCCAACCGGCCTGGGGCGGGGCGATGGTGGCGTGACGCGCGGCGCGGGCGACGTAACCCGGCGGGGTGAGGTGATGGTGCACGTCCACCCGGTACGGGCTGGGCCGACCGGGCGCCCCCTGCGCCAGGGCATGCCCGCAGGCCAGTGCGGAGAGGCCGCCGAGGAAGGCGCGGCGGGAACAGGCGCAGCCGACGACACCCATGGGCGGACCTCCGTGCCGCTGTCCCGGTGCGGCGGATCGGCTGGAGTCCAGCACGCGCGCGACGCCGGCCGCAACGCCGCCCGCGCCTGGACGGCCCTTGGCCTGCGTGCCAAGCCGCATGGATGGAATATTGGCAGGACTTCGAGGAAGAGGGCGCCCCGCCGCCCCATGCCGACGATGCGCCGGTTCCGATGCCCGATGGCAGCGCCCTGCGCCTGCCGCTGCGCGACTACGGCGACGTCGCCGTCGCCGGCTTCATCGCCAACCAGGCCTCCTTTCCCGTCATTCGACGCATCACGGGTTGGATGACGGAGGCCGCGCGGCTGCTCGGGGCCGAGGTCCTGGTCGGCCTGCCCACGCTGGGGCACGTCCTCGCGCCGGCGGTCGCCGAGGCGTTGGGACATCCGAACTGGGTCGCGGCGGGCTATTCGCGCAAACGCTGGTACGACGATGCCCTTTCGGCGCCCGTCGCCTCCTCCACGACGCCCGGGGAGCGGCGGCTCTACCTCGATCCCCGCACGCTGGACCGGCTGCGCGGGCGGCGCGTGCTGCTGGTGGACGACGTGATCAGCACCGGCTCCTCCGCCCGCGCCGGGCTGGCGCTGCTGGCCGCGGCGGGGGTGCGTCCCGTCGCGCTGCTCGTCGCCATGGCGCAGGGCGACCGGTGGTGCGACCCCTGGCCGGCGGACATCCCCGTCGCTGCCGCCTTCGCCACGCCCCTGTTCCGACGGGTGGAAGGCGGCTGGGAGCCGGAGGCGGCGACGCGCCCTCCCGTCCTGCTCCCCCGCTGAATCCGCGGGCACGAGGCGCCGCAGCCGCGCAAGAATTCGTCATGTGGCGGCGCGCCGGCCCTTGCGACGCATCCGTGCCCCCCGATTCTCGTTGCGGAGGGTTGTCCGCCCTTGCTTCCCTGGCGGGCCCCGGATGGAGGACGTGCCGATGCGCCGTCGTTCGCTCCTCGCGGCCAGCGGCGCCGCCCTTCTCCCCGCAATCGGCGGCATACCGCCCGCGCGCGCCGCGGAGGAGGCGGTGGACCTCCTCCTCGTGCTGGCCGTGGACGTGTCCCGTTCGATCGACGAGGACGAGGCGCGCCTGCAACGCCAGGGCTACAAGGAGGCGATGAGCGACCCGCGGATCGTCGACGCGATCCGGGCCGGCATGATCGGCTCCATCGCCGTCTGCTACATCGAATGGGCGGGCTGGGACTACCAGCGCGTCGTCCTGCCCTGGACGCGGATCGGCAGCAAGCAGGAGGCGGAAGGCTGGTCGGAGGCGCTGTCCAACGCGCCGCGCGTCTCGCTCTCCTGGACCTCCATCTCCGGCGGGCTGGAGGCGGCGCGGCGCGCCTTCGCGGACTCGCCCTTCGAGGGCACGCGGAAGGTCGTGGACGTCTCGGGCGACGGCGTGAACAACTCGGGGCCGCCCGTCGAGGGCATCCGCGACCAGCTCGTCGCGGAGGGCGTCACGATCAACGGCCTGCCGATCCTGAACGACCGTCCGGGCTGGGGGCGGATGCCGCTGGTGCCGCTGGATGAATACTACCGGCAGGCCGTCGCGGGCGGGGAGGGTTCCTTCGTCATCGCGGCAGAGGATTTTGATGCCTTCGGCAGCGCGGTGCGCCGGAAGCTGGTGCGCGAGATCGCGGCGCTGCCGGGGCCTCCGATCGGCTGACGCCGCGAGGTTCGCGTCGCCGGGCGGTCCGCCCGATCGCGTGGCCTTCGCGGCGCGCCTGCCGCCGCGTGAGCAGGACACGGGCGGGACCGGGTGCGTCGCGCCGGCTGGACGCGGCGCCGCGCGTCAGCGCTCGATCTCCTCCACGACAATGCCGAAAGCCGCCAGCCCCTCGGAGAGCAGGTCGCCGAGCATTTCCATGCCCATGAGGTAGTCGGCCGTGCCGCCGCCCTCGTTCCGCTCATGCGCGAGGCGCAGCGCCTCCTTCCACTCGTCCGGCTCGTAGTCGCCGCGGCCGACCCAGGTCAGCGCGATGAGGGAGGCCTGCTCGTCCTCGTTCAGCTCGGTGATGAGCTCCCCGAGGTTCTCGCCCGTGACGTTCTGCTCGTTCGCGTCCTCGACGAAAGGCTCCTGGTCGTCGCTCGCCGTCTCCGGGTCGTCCAGCCCCTCCGCGGCGCGCGCGGCATCGATGATGTTGGCGACGGCCTGGAGGGAGATGCCGAGGTCCACCTCGTCATCGTCGGCGGGGTTCACGCCGGGCAGTCCGCCTTCGGCATTGTCTCGGGGGCTGTCGGACATGGTGGTGCTTCCGGTGACGCTTTGAGTGTCGTGACGCCGGCCCAACGCGGCAACCCCGCAATTGGCTTCGCGTTGGTTTTGCAGGTGGCGGCGCAGGAATGCCCGCCAAAGGACTGAGAAACCCACAAATCCGGAGATCCGCGGATGAGGAAGGCGCTCACGCTCGCGATTTTGGGAAGCGCGCTGGCCGTGGCCTCCGGGGCGCGGGCGCAGACGGCCCCGGCCTTCGTCGCCGCGACGGCCTGCGAGGCGGCCGCGCCGCTGCGGACGGATGCCCTTGCGACGCGCCGCGCCGTGAGCGCGCAGGTGAGCGCGAGGGGCGCGCACCTGGCCCCACCCGCCGCGGAGGCGCGGCCGGGCGAGCGAGTCGGGGCGGAGCGTCGCGCGGCGACAGGGCGACACGTTCTGCGCCCGTCGCCGCGCCGTGGTGCGCCGCCGCGCGCTGCCACCGGCGCGGAGCTGCCCGCGGCCGGCGAGGTGACGGAGGAGTCGCCCACGCTTCGACCCGCCGTCCACTTCTGCGTCACCCCGCCGGGCGCCTCGCGTCTCTGGACCACCTGATCGCGGCCGTGGCGCCGCGGCCTGCGACCCAGGCGATCAGCCGCTCATCGTTCCAGCGCTCATCGTTCCAGCGTTAATCGTTCCAGCGTTAATCGTTCCAGTCTGGCGCGAAGGCCGGGCTGACGGTCCGTCGATCCTTCGGGAGCGCGTCGAGGGCGGCGACGTCCGCATCGGTCAGCCGCCCAGCGAGGTCGAGCGCTTCCAGGTTCTCGCGCTGGCCCTGCGCGCGCCCGGATTTCGGGATGGCGCAGACGCCGTCCTGCCGCAGGAGCCAGGCGAGCGCCACCTGTGCGGGCGAGGCGCCGAGGCGGTCGGAGATCCCCCTCAGCGCCGCATCGCCCGTCAGCCCGCCTTTTGCCAGCGGCGAGTAGGCCGTCACGACGACGCCCGCCGGACGCGCGACGGAGAGCAGCCGGTCCTGCGACAGCGTCACGTGGTACTCCACCTGATCCGCGGCGATCGGGATGCCGGTCGCCAGCGCCCGCCGCAGCATCCCTGCGGGAAAGTTCGCGACGCCGATGGCGCGCGTCAGGCCGTCCTCCTTCAGCCGGTTCAGCGCGCCGAGGCTGGCGTCCATGTCCATGTCGGGCGCGGGCCAGTGGATGAGGTAGAGGTCCAGCGCATCGAGGCCGAGGAGCGAGAGCGAGGTCTCGCAGGCCCGGCGCATGCCGTCCGGCGAAATGTTGGTGTGCCAGACCTTGCTCGTGACGAAGACCTGATCGCGGGGCAGCCCGGAGGCACGGAGCCCCGCGCCGACCTCCGCCTCGTTCCCGTACATCTCCGCCGTGTCCAGGGCGCGATAGCCGAGGGAGAGGGCGGATTCGACGGCCGCCTGGCACTCTGCGCCGCGCAACTGCCAGGTGCCGAAGCCGAGCTTCGGAATCCGCAGCCGCGGCGTCTCGATCACACGATCCATGGGTGGTTCCCCTTACGATTTCGCCAGGTTCAGCAACGCGGCGAAGCCCGTTTCAGTGCCGAAGGCCAGGTGCGTGCCCGTCGGGCTCCAGGCGAGCGCGGAGACGGAGCCGCGCCCGGGCGCCGCGACCGGGACGACCTTGCCGGACGCGATCTCGGCCATCAGCACCATTCCGTCCGCGAAGCCCGCCGCCACCACCTCGTGCTGCGGGTGACAGGCGACGCGGGTGCAGATCACGCCGTCGCCGCCGGCGATCTCGGTCGGCGCCTTGCCCATGGGACCACCGCCGAAGAAGGGCCAGAGGACGATGGCATCGGCGCCCGCGGTCGCGAGCCAGCGGCCCTTGCCGGTGAAGGACAGCGAATGCGTCTTCCCCGGGTAGCCGGACATCCGCATGTGCTGCGCGTCCGAGAAGCGCCAGCCGTGCAGCGAGTTCTCCTGCATCGCCGTCACGACGTGGTCGTTGTCCGGCGAGACGGTGATGACGTGGTGGCTGCCCTTCCACTCGTAGCGCTTGGGCGTGCCGTCCTTCGCCGCGACGAACCAACCGGAAACGCCGTTGTAGTGCGAGGCGAAGAGGCGTTTGCCCTTCGGATCGAAGGCGACGCCGCCGACGGTCGAGCCATGCGGCCCGAAGGTACGGGTGGCCTCGCCCTTGGCGTCGAGCAGGTGTACGTTCTTCCCGACCGCGACGGCGCGGAGGCCGGACGGGTGGGTGGCGACGTGCTCCACCCATTTCATCATGCCGTAGGAGGCGAGCTGCGTCGCCGAGCCGTCCAGTGCGATCCGGACCAGCCGCCCGTCATCCCCGCCGGACAGAAGGCCCGTGGCGATGTCCGGCACGACGGTCAGGCCGGCGCCATCATGCGCCTCCACGCGCCGCCAGTCTGCCGCATGGTCGGCGGGATCGGTCAGGTGGACCGTCCCGTCCGACAGGCCGAAGCCTGCGACCTTCCCGTCCCGCGCGAAGGCGACCCCGACGATCCAGGCCCCGAGGTCGCGCCCCGTGCCCCGCTGCTCCAGCAGGAAATCCGCGTCCGTCGTGTCCGACACGCGGTCAGTCCGCCCCGTGGTCGGCGACGCAGGATTCGAAGCCACGGCGCAGCTTCGGGCGGTTCAGGTCGCGGCCGATGAAGACGATGCGCGACTTGCGGGAGTCGTTGCGCCGGGGCGGCAGGTGATCGCCGTCGGCAATCATGTGCACGGCCTGGAAGGCGAAGGGCCGCTCGTCGCCCTTGTAGTGCAGGATACCCTTGGTCCGCAGCAGGTCCTGGCCCTTGGTGGCCAACAGCTCGCTGATCCAGGCGTTGAACTTCTCAGGGTCCAGCGGCTTCTCGACCTCGAAGGAGACGGACTGCACCTGCGTGTCGTGGGTGTGGTTGTCCTCGCCGGAGAGGAACTCCGGCTCCCGGTCCAGGATGCGGTCGAGGCGGAAGGAGTCGCGGCCCAGCACGGTCTCCAGCGGGACGTCCGACTTGGTGGCCCGCACGATCTCGACGGTCGGGTTGATCGCGCGGATGCGCCGCTCGACCTCGACGGCCTGCTCCTCCGTCACCAGGTCCATCTTGTTGAGGACGATGAGGTCGGCGAAGGCCACCTGCTCCTCGGCCTCGGTGCTGTCCTTCAAGCGCTCCAGCAGGTGCTTGGCGTCCACGACGGTGACGATGGAATCGAGCCGCGTCGCGCGCTTCACGTCCTCGTCCACGAAGAAGGTCTGCGCCACGGGGGCGGGGTCGGCGAGGCCCGTCGTCTCGACGATGATGCCGTCGAACTTGTCGCGCCGCTTCATCAGCCCGCCGAGGATGCGGATCAGGTCGCCGCGGACGGTGCAGCAGATGCAGCCATTGTTCATCTCGAAGACTTCCTCGTCCGCGTCGATGACGAGGTCCTGGTCCACGCCGATTTCCCCGAACTCGTTGATCACCACCGCGAACTTGCGGCCGTGATTCTCGGTGAGGATGCGGTTCAGCAGCGTCGTCTTGCCCGCACCGAGGTAGCCTGTGAGGACGGTGACGGGCGTGGTCGTGGTTTCGCCCTGGGGGGGCACGGTCGTGGCGGACATGGTTGGGGTCCTGCGAAGGGTGGGCTGTGTCGGTCCTACCAAATGGCCCGGTCGGCGCAGGATTGGAACACCCTGCCGGACGGGACACTCCCCAGTCCGGCCGGGCGCCGTGGCCGGGACGCGGCGAACCAACGGTTCCCGGGGGTGCCCGGCGAGAACGGTGGAAGCGATGGGCGCGGTCCGGCCCGGTCACGGCCGGGCGGGTCTCAGACGGGTATCGAAGCGGTGGGGAGCGCTCCGAACACGGTCGTCGGATCGGAGAGCACGACGCGCTCCTCCGGGCCGAGCTCCAGCCAGTTCGGGACCTCCTGCAACGAGGCCCACATGCGCCGCACGCCGGCCGGCCATGCGTCCATGCCGAGCGGGACGTGGTTCTGGGAGGCGTCCACGGTCGTCCCGAGGGACAGCTTTCGACTGTCATTTTCCCGCGGCTTGAAGGCGGCGATCGAACCGCCGTCGAGGAAGAGCGCCGGGTACGCCTCTCCCGCCGTCATCGCCGCGCCGACATATTGATCTCCGGTCCTCTTCCGCGCGGCAACGACGTGGTCAGGGTATCCCTGCAGGACGCCCTCCACTGCGCCGCGCTCAGGCGCGCTGCCTGAAGTGGCAGAACCGGGTGAGGGTCAATGGACCGCGCGGATCGCCTCGCCCACGGTCTCGATGATCCGGTCTACGTGCGGCTTCTCGATGATCAGCGGCGGGGAAAGGGCGATGATGTCGCCGGTCACGCGGATCAGCACGCCCTGATCGAAGCAGCGGCGGAAGACGTCCATCGCGCGGGCGCCTGGCTTGCTCTCGCGCGGCTGCAGTTCGATGCCGGCGATCAGGCCGATGTTGCGGATGTCGATGACGCCGTCCGTGGCGCGCAGCGAATGGGCGGCGTCGCCCCAGTAGCCCTCGATGGCCTTGGCGCGGCCCGGCAGGTCCTCGGCCCGATGCAGCGCGAGCGTCGCGATGGAGGCCGCCGCCGCGAGCGGGTGGCCGGAATAGGTGTAGCCGTGGAACAGCTCGATCCCCGCCGGCGAGCCGTCCACGATGGCGTCGTAGATCTCGTTCCTGGTCGCGACGGCGCCCATCGGCACGGCGGCGTTCGTCAGGCCCTTGGCCATCGTCATGATGTCCGGCGTCACGCCCAGGCGTTCGGCGCCGAAATCCGTGCCGAGGCGGCCGAAGCCGGTGATGACCTCGTCGAAGATCAGCAGGATGCCGTGGCGGTCGCAGATCGCGCGCAGGCGTTCCAGGTAGCCCTTGGGCGGGACGAGCACGCCGGTGGAGCCCGCCACCGGTTCCACCATCACCGCCGCGATGGTATCAGCGCCGTGCAGCGCGACGAGGTTCTCCAGCACGTCGGCCAGTTCCGCCCCGTGCTCCGGCATGCCATGGCTGAAGGCGTTCTTCGCGGGCATGTGCGTGTGCGGCAGGTGGTCCACGTAGGGCAGCATGGCGCCGAACTGCTTGCGGTTGCCGCCGATGCCGCCGACCGACATGCCGCCGAAGCCGACGCCGTGGTAGCCGCGCTCCCGCCCCACCAGGCGCACGCGTGAGGATTGGCCGCGTGCCTTGTGGTAGGCCAGCGCGATCTTCAGCGCGGTATCCGCGCTCTCGCTGCCGGAGTTGGTGAAGAACACGCGGTCCAGGCCCGCCGGCGTCATCTCGGCGACGCGCGCCGCGGCCTCGAAGGCGATGGGATGGCCCAACTGGAAGGTCGGCGCGAAGTCCATGATCGCCGCCTGCTTCTGGATCGCCTCGGTGATCTCGCGCCGGCCGTGGCCGGCGTTGCAGCACCACAGGCCCGCGGTGCCGTCCAGGATCTCCCGCCCCTCCGGCGTGTAGTAGTGCATGCCCTCCGCGCGCGCGAGGAGGCGCGGGTTCGACTTGAAATAGCGGTTGTCGGAATAGGGCATCCAGAACGCGTCGAGGTCGTTCGGGCGCGGCACGCTCATCTCGTTCATCGGGGCATCTCGTTCATCGGGGCATCTCGTTCATCGGGCGGGGCGGGCGAGGGGAACACAGCATCGCGCGGGCAGGGGCAGCGCGACAAGCAGTGCGATGACGGTTTTCCTTGACTTTCATCCCAGATAAGGAATAAAGACACAGAGCACAGCCGGAGACCCCCCGCCCATGGCCCTGCCCCTGATCGCCCTTGCCGCCACCCTCGCCCCCGAACTGATCCGCCTCATCGCGGGAGACCGCGCCGGACGGGTCGCCGACGCCGTCTCCGGCGCGGTGCAGGAGGTCGCGGGCACCGCCGACCCCGCCGCCGCCCGCGCGGCCCTGGCCGATCCCGCCCGCGCCGACGCGCTGCGGGTGCGCCTGGCCGAAATCGCCCTCGACGCTGCGCGCGCCGCCGATGCCGCCGAGGCTGCGCGCCAGGCGAACCAGTTGGACACGCTGCGCGCCGGGATCGCCGACGTCGCCGCTGCCCGCGGCGGGATGGTGGAACTGGCCCGCATCGGCAGCGGCCTCGCCTGGGGGCCGGCCACCATCTCCACCCTCGTCGTCATCGGCTTCTTCGCGGTGCTCGTCCTGCTCGTGACGCTGGACGGCAACGGCGGGGCGCGCTTCGACCCGCAGGTCGCCTCCGTCGTGAACGTCACGGTCGGCGCGCTCGGCGCGGCCTTCGCGGCGGTGGTGAACTTCTGGATCGGCTCGTCCCAGGGATCGCGCGAGAAGGACGCGATCGTCGGGCGGCTGCGGGACGCGCGCGACGCCGCGATCGCCGCGCCGCGGGCGGAGGCGCCGGTCGTCTCCCTCGCAGCGCTGCGCCCGTCCGCGCCCGCGGCGGAGGACCGGTTCGACCGTTGCCTCACCGTCGTGCTGGCGGAAGAAGGCGGCTTCGTGAACGACCCGCGCGACCCCGGCGGCGCCACGAACATGGGCATCACCCGCGCCACCCTTTCCGCCTTCCGCGACGCCGAGGCCAGCGTGGAGGACGTGCGCGACCTGACCCGCGCCGAGGCGCGCGAGATCTACCGGAGCCGCTACTGGACCCCGCTGCGCTGCGAGGCCCTGCCGCCGGGCGTCGACCTGTCCGTCTTCGACTTCGGGGTGAATGCCGGCCCCGGCCGCGCCGCGCGCCTGGTGCAGCGGGCCGCTGGCGTGACGCCCGACGGCTCGATCGGCCCGATCACGCTGGCCGCCATCGCCGCGCGCCGCCCGGAGGACCTGATCGCCCGCTTCGCCGAGGGCCGGATGGAGCACTACCGGTCCCTGTCGACCTTCGCGACCTTCGGCCGCGGCTGGACCAACCGGACGGAGACGGTCCGCCGCGAAGCGACTGCCATGGCAACGAGCCCCGTCCCGCTGGCCCGCGCTGCGTGAGGGGTTCCCCTGCCGCGCCGGAGGGGCTACACGGCGCGGCAGGGACCCGTAGCTCAGCTGGATAGAGCGCTGCCCTCCGAAGGCAGAGGTCGCACGTTCGAATCGTGTCGGGTCCGCCAATTTTTTCAGTGTCTTATCCGACGTGTGCGCCTGGGGTGCACAACGCCTAGGTCGCACGTAGGTAGCAGACGGCCAATGTGGTCGCCGGGCTGTGCCCTGTGTGAAGCCGCCGCTCCGGGAAGGTAGCGCTCCGGCGTTTCCGGCTCACCCGGGCAGTGCCTCAATCTAAAGTCCGGCCCTCATCGGGCGCCAAATCGCACGCCGGCCCTGCTGCCGCTATGCTCAGCGTTGAGCATGGGGGCGGCGATGACTACGCATCATCGGGAACCAGTCGTGTGCGAATGCGGCCACCGTGGTGTGGTGCACTGGTCTGAGAACGACCAGCCGTTCAGTTCTCAATGGGAGCAGTATCGCATCTCGGGGTTTGAGGGGCATGGCTTCGGCATTGATGGCTGGACCACGCTTGAGAAGGCGTTGGAACGGATGATGCCGAAGTGCCCTCAGTGCGGCGCGGTAGGAAAGGTCAGGTATATCGAGGGGCCTAACGGGGAGCGAGCCCTGCCGACCTGATCGGCAACGCCGTCTTCGTGATGAGGATCGCGAGAGGGAGCGGATGGTGTACGCGCTACCCCGCGCGCAAATGATGAGGTGGCCGCTGCGCTCTGCCGGCAGGGTGGTCGGGCGTGGGCGAATGCGACGACGTGGGAGCAACGAGCGGAGGTTGCACGGACGACGGCGCCAGAGCGACGAACGCGTGCTTGACTTGTCCCAGATTTCCCCCCTCAAATGAGGGCGAAATTTGGGACAGGGCCTGATGAGCGCGAAGCTGATCCTCACTGAGCGTGAGGATATCGACCCTTTCCTGACGAACATGGGTCTGAGCCACGATGGTCTCGTGGAAGTGGTGCGCTTTGCAGAGGCACAGCGCGCTCTGTGCACCAGCAATGACGTTCGAGGCTTCAACCTCATTACGGTGCACGACAAGGCGGCTCGGGGGCTGCGGGAGGTCTTCTGCGGCGAGGATTGGGAGAAGGACGAGACTGATAATCAGGCCGGCATTCGGAATCCGAAACTCAAGCTTAGGGTGATCCCCTGCAATTTCGACGAGAATGCCGGCAACCTCGACGCGCGCCCGACCAACCGCGTGCTGAAGGGCCACGCCACGCGCCGCAAAGTGAGATGCAACCGAACCGGCTGGTTGCCGAATCTGCCAATGCCCACCCCAATGCCGGGAAAGAGCGATTTCACCACTTGGGTCCTCGGTATTTTTGCTGAAGACCAAAAGCCTCTCGCTGCCGAACTTTCGCTCCCATTAGGATTCAATGGAGGTCGCTATTTCGACTTTGTAAATCGTATTATCCTAGATCTGCGGGGCGACCCGATGACCGGAAGCCAGCGTCGGCAGCCGGACCGTGGTGGCCCTGTCGAAGATATCGATATTGAAATCAAGCGGAAGGTGTGATGCTCAACCCTGAGCGAATAGACTTTGTTCGGAGGCGACTTGGCTTGACTAAGATTGGCTTGGCGAGTAGCCTTGAGGTGGATCGGAAAGTTCTCCAACGTTTTGAGACTGGAAAAGCCGATCTGCCGGCTGCGTGCGTAAGGCGTCTGTGCGATCTCTCGGGCTACCCAGTGGAGTTCTTTTACAAGGGCACGCCGGTTTATCCAAATCCAGCCGGGGTCAGCTTCCGCTCCCTCAAGTCGCTCACTGCCGCGTCGCGGGATGCGGCAATGGCGGCGGGCGCGCTTGCGTTCGAGTTTGATGATTGGATTAGCGCTAAGTACGATCTACCCATCCACTCTCTAGTGCAAGTGGAGAGCAGTACACCGGCTGCTGCTGCGCTGTACCTGAGAGCGAAATGGGGGATCGGTGAGCGCCCGATTGGAAATATGATCAACCTGCTGGAGGCGCATGGAGTCCGGGTATTTTCTCTGGCCGAAGAGACGAGACACCTGGACGCATATTCATTGTGGCGGGATGATAAGCCTTATATATTCCTAAATACACTCAAGACTACAGAACGCAGCCGCATGGATGCCGCACACGAACTCGGGCATTTGGTGATGCACCGTCATACCGGATCGTCTCACATCAACGCTGAGGATGAAGCGCAAGCATTCGCTTCCGCTTTCATGATGCCGCCCAATGACCTGAAGGCAGAATTTCAGTGGGTTCGATCATTGAACGAGCTAATTGAGAAAAAGAGGCGATGGGGAGTTTCGGTGGCTGCTCTCAATTACGCCGTGCATAAAATCGGTAGGATTTCTGATTGGAACTACCGTGGTAATTACATGGCTTTAGCAAAAGCTGGCCGCGAGAACGAGCCTAATCCAATGCCGCCTGAAACTTCTCAAGTCTGGACCAAAATTCTAACGGATCTCTGGCGGCAGGGTATCACCCTTTCGCGCGTCGCGAAGTTGCTGTCGGTTCCGGAGAAGGAGTTGAACGACCTTCTATTCGGTATAGCCAGCGCAGTAGGAGGCAAGTCGGCGCCCGGTGCCCTGCGTGTTGTATAGAAGCACGCGCTGCTCTTCGCCGAGTGTTGGTGCCCCCGTGCTGAAGAATATCCAGCCCGAGGCACTGCCCTAACCCCCCCGTCTTGTCGCGGCTTGCGCAAGGCCCGCATGATCGGCACTGATGGACCCCGGGACCTTCGTGGAGACATGGCGGGCGAACACCCGCCCTGAAGCGGCTGGCGCCAAGGCTCACTTCTCCGACCTGTGCGACCTCCTCCGCGTGCCGAAGCCGCAGACCGATGCCACCGGTAGCGGCTACGCCTTTGAGAAACTGGTTGCAAAAGCCGATGGCCGGCCCGGCTTTGCGGACGTGTGGAAGCGCGAGTGCTTCGGGTGGGAGTATAAAAGCCGCGGTGGCGACCTCGACGCTGCCCATGCCCAACTCCTCCGCTACGCCGGCAATCTCGGGAACCCGCCCCTGCTGGTGGTATCTGACATGGCGCGGATCATCGTTCGGACGGCGTGGACGAATGAGGTCACGGAGGCCCACGCCTTTGACCTGGATGACCTCTACAAGCCCGACGTGCGGGCGCGGCTGCGGGAGATGTGGACACCCCCGCCGCTGGCCTGGAAGCCGGCGCAGACCCGTCAGGCGCTGACAGAAGAGGCGGCGGGCCGGTTCGCGGAACTCGCCCATCGGCTGCGCCTCCGCGGGCACGATCCGGCGGAGGTGGCGCATTTCATGGTCCGCCTCGCCTTCTGCTTCTTCGCGCACGACACGGGGCTTCTTGATCGCGACCTCCTCCCGAAACTCCTCCAGCGCGGGTGCGCGGCGCCGGACCGCTTCGCGGCGCTGGCGGGGCGGCTGTTCGCGGCGATGGGCCAGCGCGGGGGCGAACTCGACTTCACGGCCGTCCCCTGGTTCAACGGTGGCCTCTTCGACGATGCGCGCGCCCTGCCGCTGGCCGCGGGCGACGCGGCGATGCTGTCGGACCTTACGGACCTCCGCTGGCGTGACATGGACCCCGCCATCATGGGCACGCTGTTTGAGCGCGGACTGGACCCGGAGAAGCGCGGGCAACTCGGGGCGCACTACACGGACCGGGCGACGATAGAACGCATCATGGACCCGGTGGTGCGCCGTCCGCTGGCGGCGGAGTGGGAAGCGGCCAAGGCGCGGATCACGGCGTTGATGGAGGAGCGGCGGGCACTGCGGGCGGAGGCCGGCGCGGGCGGCGCGGAGGCGCTGGCCGAACTCGCGGGGCTGACGGGCACGGCGCTGGCCGCTAAGCGCAAGGTGCTGGCCCGCGAGGCCGACAGGCGGAGGAAGCGCGCGGAGGCCGCGGCAGAGGAGGCGGGCGCGATCTTTGCGGCACACCTCGCGCGGCTTCGGGACTTCCGGGTGTTGGACGCGGCGTGCGGGGGCGGGAACTTCCTCTATGTCGCCCTACAGACCTTGAAGGACTTGGAAGGGCGTGTCCTCGCGGAGGGGGCGGCACTCGGGCTTCCGCCGCGCTTCCCGGAGGTCGGACCGGAGGCGGTGTTAGGGATCGAGTTGAACCCATACGCCGCGGAACTCGCCCGAGTGTCCGTGTGGATCGGGCACATCCAATGGGCGCTGCGGAACGGCTACCCGGCGCCATCCGACCCGGTGTTGCGGACCCTCGATACGATCGAATGCCGTGACGCGATTCTCGCAGCGGATACGGACGGGCGACCGATGCCGGCAGCGTGGCCGCGTGCGGACGCGATTCTTGGGAATCCACCCTTCATCGGGGGCAAGATGCTCCGCCGCCAACTCGGGGACCCCTTCGTTGACCGACTCTTCGCGGCCTATGCGGGACGGGTGCCGGCGGAGGCTGATCTTGTCTGCTACTGGTTCGACAAGGCGCGGGAGGCGGTGGCCGCGGGAGGGACGGCGCGGGTCGGGCTGGTGTCCACCAACTCCATCCGGGGCGGGGCCAACCGCGAGGTGTTGGACCGCTTCACCCGCGCGGCCCCGATCACGGAAGCATGGTCGGATGAGCCGTGGGTCCTCGACGGCGCGGCGGTGCGAGTCTCCATTGTGTGCGCTGCGCGTGAGGCGGAAGGGACACCCCGCCTCGACGGGCGGGAGGTGCCGGCGATCTTCGCGGACCTCACCGCGGGCGGCGTGGACCTGACACGGGCCTCGCGCCTCACGGCCAACGCGGGCGTGTGTTTCATGGGGACGACCAAGGTTGGTCCCTTCGACGTGTCGGCAGAGGTCGCGCGGACGTGGTTGCGGGAGCCGCCCAACGCGAACGGGCGGCCGAACGCGGACGTGGTGCGGCCATGGCGGAACGGGTTGCACATCCTCCGCCGCGCCGATGACGCATGGGTGGTGGACTTCGGGGCGACGATGAGCGAGGCGGAGGCGGCGTTCTACGCGCTGCCTTTTGCCCATGTCGCCCTCACGGTGAAGCCGACCCGGAAGCCGGACAACCGCGACCGTGCGCTGGTAGCGTGGTGGCGCCACGGGCGACCCCGGCCGGACATGCGCACCGCACTGCGGGACCTCTCCCGCTACATCGTGACCCCCGCCGTCGCGAAGCACCGCATCTTCGCGTGGTTGGACGCGCGCGTAGTGCCTGATCACCAACTGCTCGTCTTCGCGCGAGACGATGACGCCACCTTCGGCATCCTGCACAGCCGCTTTCACGAAGCATGGGCGATCCGAATGGGATCGTGGATGGGGGCCGGCAACGATCCCCGCTACACCCCCACCACCACCTTTGAGACGTTCCCCTTCCCGGACGGGCTAACGCCGGACGTGCCCGCCGCGACCTCCACCGGCGACCCACGCGCGCGCCGGATCGCGGAGGCCGCCCGGACGCTAGTAGAGGCGCGCGACCGATGGCTGAACCCGGAAGGCATGGTCGAACGGGTGGCGGAGGTGGTGCCGGGCTTCCCGGACCGCATCGTGCCCCGCTCCCTCGCCGCGGCGACCACTCTCCGAAAGCGCACCCTCACGGCCCTCTACAACGCCCGCGGCACGCCAGAGGGGGCATGGTTGGACGCGCTGCATCGCGACCTCGACGCAGCCGTTGCCGAAGCCTACGGCTGGCCGACCGACCTCTCGACTGAGGACGCTCTTGCCCGGCTTCTCGCGCTCAATCAGGCGCGTGTCCGGGCCTCATAGCGGCTTGGGATGGCATCAGGCGGAGGCTATCGGGCGGGTGCAGCAAACCGCTGGGCGACCAATACTGCGGCCTTCGCCTGCGCATCCTCGCGCGTCATCAGCCCGGTCCTCACCAACTCCTCCAGGGAGGCGAGGACGGTGTCAGTAGCGGGCACCGTCCGTCCGCTGCCCGGCGCTGGCGCGGGTGCCACTGGCGTTGCGTCCTCTGTTACGACCGTCGTGGTGGCGGCCACGTCCACCACCGGGGGCCGCATGGCGGCACTCACTCGCACATGCCAATCCCGTGCCGCCTCCAAGGCCCGGCGGAGTTTGCGATCCTGCGCGCGCTTGGAGTCGGAAAAGAGTAGGCCGTCGTTGCGGCTATACAGGGCGATGGTGAGGCGCGGAGTGGACACAGCAGCGGTGTGAACGACGAACATCACCTTGCGGGTCTTCTCCTTCGCTGTCCGACTTGCGGTGGCCGCGCCGACCAAGGCGCCGACAGGTCCGGCTACAACGGCCCCGACGGCGGCACGGCCCAAGGTTCCCGTGACCGACGCCCGTGATACCGTCTCGCCATCCTGCAATATCTCTGCCCCGGTGATCTGATCGAAGCCGATGGTCACGGCGGACGCGAACGGGGTCGTTCGAAAGGTGAGGGTCCGGGCGTCACTGTCGATTTTCAGGGAGCCGGTCCAGCCCGAACCCACCAAGCGATACACGGGGGTAGGCTTGTTCCGCTTCACCGACGGCGTGGGACTGGGGACGGAGGCTCGCGCGGCCATCTCCGGCGTCCTGCCGATGGCGACAGGTTGACGAGCGATCGTTTGCGGAATGGGAGGGCTTATTGCGGGAAGCGCGGATGACGCCGTTCCATCAGGGCTACCGTTTCCACGAATGGCCCTGACAACGCCGCGAATCGCGAGGAAGACGAGGGTAAGGGGCAGAACGATGACGACCACTGCCACGCCCGCGAGAATAAGACCGTCCTGAACTGTCACGTCCCACCGACCTCTGAACCAAATCGCAAGCGTAAGGGTCCATGCATCGGGCACCTCACGTCAAGGACGGCCACGTCAACGCGCTCACTCTGAACCCGGGTGCAAACACCCCCCCCGGGTCTGGAAAATACAAAGTCGGGGCTGCATCGCCGGTACACCTCAGAGGCGAATCACGTCATGTGGATTCAGGGACAGTTTTGCACCTCAAGGCGGATGTGCCGGACTGAGCTGGCGCACATCGGTCAAACGCAGTACACGGCATGCCCAACGCTCTTCTTCCGGGCACGCGAGGAAGCCGCTGGCCGGTATCATGCTACGTTCCCAGCGGGCGCCGTCCCATTCCTCTGCTACCTGCTTCGCGAAGGCCGACCGGCCACGCCACGCTGGGAACCGGACGAGAAACGCGCGCAGGGTGGCGATGAGGCGATCGTCGGCCGCTTCATAACAGGCAGTCAGACGGCACAGCTTGGAAAGCCTGTCGTCTGCACGGGTGAGGGCACGGGCAGATGGTCCGACCTGCACCTTGCCGCGCTGCATGTCGAAGCGGGCACCACAGAATTCGAAGAACCTGTCAGGGCGGCCACGGAGCGGAAGAAAGCCTTTACCCTTATTTCTCGTTTGGAAGGCACCGGGGAGCCGTCCAGCGGTGAGGCTGGCTTCCAAGGCCGTCACCCCGCGCGTCAGGGCTTTTTGGTCCTGAGCGAGGATGAGTATGTCGTCGCAGTAGGCGAAGACCCGCACATCATCCGGAACCGCGTCGAAGACCGGCGCGAGGAGGATGTTGGCGAGGATGCCCGATGCGGCTGAGCCTTGCGGTAGTCCACGAGTGGTGCGGTCCATCATAGACCTCTGGAGAGAGATGAAGACCTGTTCCTCCTCCGGAAATACGTCCTGGCCCTGTCCCCGGGCCTCGCTTGGACCTCCTTTCCTGTCGTGGTTGAACCTCGCGCTGAGTCCGGTGGCGGAGTGCGCGATCAGGCGACGCGGAAGCCTGAGCAGCGGCAACGCTGCCTCCGCGTCGAATGAGCCGAAGCAGTCAGCAATGTCGAAGATCGCGAAGTGCCGGAAGCCGCTGTCCAGGGCGCCCGCGATGTGGCGCCACATCTCGGCTAGTCCCCGGCCCTTGGTCGCGAACTGCGCTGGGTGGATCTGATGCTGCAACCCCGCGCACCACGCCACGATCCGTTGGCGGGTCCGGTGTTCAAAGCCGTATCGGACGACAGGGCGCGAGGTCTCTGCCGTCAGGGATCGCCAGCGGCCATCGTCCGTCACGGTCTCAGCCGCACCCTTTGGCAGGATCAGCAGGGTTGCCGGCTCCCGTGAGGCTTCTTCCGGTCTGAGATTCCACGCTAGCCGCACGACGGCGGCCGGGTGTGCCGGACCGTGCAGCGTCTCACCGCGCTGCTTCTGCCTGCTCCTGTGGCGGCGCGCCGCTTCGTCCGCCTTCACCAACCGCAAGAGGAAGGTACGATGAGCGGACGCGATCAGGTGACGGGCCCTCCGCGTCCCCGCATGCCGCCGGGCGTAGGTTTCGGCTGCGGCCACCTCCTCCCGCGCCACCGCCAGTAACCGGCCGTAGGGCGCCCCCGCCGCCATGGCGGTAGGTGCATCCATGACCTGCGAGGCCAGCGCAGCGATGTGCCGGTCGCGTCTCGCGTTCGGCTTGCACAAGAGCGTCATGAGATCACCAGCGGCAGCGGGGAAATGAAACCGGGTTCAATCAGGCCGGTCGGTGGAGATACCCGGCCGTGCAGTGATGAACGTTCTCCGCGATGAAGGCCGCGAGGTCACTGCGGCGATAGCGGACGTTCGCGCCGATCTTGACGAACTTCGGTCCGTCCGCCCTCTCGACGCGCCACTTGTTGAGTGTGGCCTTGGCGAGGCCGAGAAAGTCCGCCGCTTCAGCGGTGCTCAAAAGGTCATCCTGCATGACCGTCCTCCTGTCCAGAGACGCCAGTGAGTGAACCGTCGTTGACGGGTCGCCTATAGCAGTCTTCACGTTGTCGGCCGCGAATGTTCCGTCAATGAGCACTTGGCGGAGAACGGTAAAACGCGAGCGAAATAAATCCAACGCCGTCCCTCTTCAGATAATTGGGATGCATCACCACGGCGCTTACTGCAACTTGTTGCGCGAAGACTTGGACGGGTCTGGCGCTTCTGCACCCGGGTTCACTTTGTGGTCGCCCCCTCCATGCGGCGGAGAATTTCGCCCGCGATGCAGTTCGCCGCTTCGATCAGGACTGCGTCGGCCGCGTGGATGTAGCGTGACGTGATGCTGTGGCCCTTGTGCCCGATGATTGCGCCGATCGTCGTGTCAGACCTGCCCGTGTCAGCCGCGAGGGAGGCAAAGGAGTGGCGCAGAACGTGCGGGGTTACGTCCGCAGGCACGCCCCCGAGCTTGCAGATGCGTTCCCACATGGACGAGAATCCAGACATCAGTCCCGTTCCACGCGTGGGCGGGAAGAAGAGACTCGACGTGGTAGTCGGCATGGACGCCAGCACGTCGCAAGCAGCTTTGGAGAGCGGGCGCACAGACGCCCCCGATTTCGTGTCGGGCAGCCGCGCAGTTTGCCGCGCCAAATCCACGTCCTCGCGTCGCAGGGCCAACGCCTCGCCCTTCCGCCAGCCCGTCAGCAATAGGAATCGCGCCGCGCCGATGGCCGCTGGCGGGACACCCGCGGCCGTGGCCTTCGCGAACGCCTCCCCAAGGGCGACATACTCGGCGTCAGAGAGGCGGCGCTGGCGCTGGCCGTCGCGGAAGCGGGTGATGCCCTGGACGGGGTTGTCCGACCTGAGACCCTGTTTTTGCGCGTAGGTGAAGAGGGCACCCAAGAGGCCCACCGTCCGAGTTGCCGCGCCCTTCCCGCCCCGGACGTTGGACAGGCCGCGCTTCTTCTCTGTCTTCTCTCGCTTAGCGGTTTTGCCGCCGGCCACCGCGTGCATGAACTGCTCCACGTCCCGCGCCGTGACAGACGTGACCTTCAGGTGCCCTAGGAGGGGCCGGATATGGCCGTTGATCCGGCTCCGGTCGGTGGCGACGGTGCTGACCTTCTTCGCGGCACCCCCTCGCGTCAGCAACCTCCCATCCTCCACGTCCGCCAAGTAGCGGTCGCAAAGGTCCGCCACGGTTGGGGACTGTCGCAACTCTCGCTTCTCCGCAGCCGGGTCCTCCCCGTTCCGGACACGCCGCAGGGTCTCCAGCGCGACCTTCCGTGCCGTCTCCACCGTGAGGTCAGGCCCGTGTTTTCCGATGGTGTGGCGGCGCTCCCGCCCGTCCGGTAGCCGATACTTCACCGTGAAAGACCGAACGGCACTGAGTTGCCGCCGGGCGCCGAAGCCCCGGACCTCCGCGTCCCACACCTCGCTGTTCGGGAGGAGGGCGTCCACGACCTTCTTCGTCAGACGCTGCTTTACCTTCTCGGTCATTCTGGCCCACTCCCCTCACTAGGTAGCGCCTAGGTAGCACGAACGGGCCATCGGGAGGTAGTCAGATCGCACCCGGTCCAACTTCTTACCGAAGGATTTCAATGGTCTTTCTGCTCTGAGCACACTCTAGGAAACCACATCGAACACTTACGTTAGCCCTCCGAAGGCAGAGGTCGCACGTTCGAATCGTGTCGGGTCCGCCAATTCCCTCCGACCATCCGGGTTCGCGGCGGCAGTCATCGCCGGCGCGATCCGATGGCCGTACCGCCGGCCCGGCGCCGCAGGGTCCCGCGCCAGTCGGAAGCGGCGAGGCGGCCAAGCCGCCTTTTCCGGCGTTGCCGGTTTAACCGTCCCGCAACATCCCATCCACGCGGACCCGACGGAACGCGATTCCCCGCCGGGAACATCGTCCCGGACCGTCACGTTCGTCCGCGTTTGTAGGGCCCGCGACGCACGCGCGTGAACAACGCCGCCATCCGTCATCGTCGCGCGCCGTAACGCCGCCGGCACGCGTCCGGACGTCTTCAGTCCGGACATCTCTCGACATGTGCTCGTTGGCGACGCCAACCGCCCTCCGCCTACTCGAACACGCAGATCGGGCGGTGTGGGGACAGTCGAGGAGGACACCCACCGCCCCGTCCCGTCTGGGAGAGGTCTGGTGCGTATGGAACACGGCGATACGAGTGACCTCGACGGCAGCCCGGCGCCGCATCCCGAGGATGCGGGCGCTGCGCGCGCCACGGGCCTGGGACGTCGGCGCTTCGCGGCGGCGCTGCTCGCCGCGGCGACGCTGCGGCCGACCGTGACGAACTCGACGCGGATCGAGGCCGACCCGCGCGTCGATCCGCGCGCGGACTTCGCCGGCCGGGAGGTGGTGCCCTCCTTCCGCGGGCCACGGCCGGAAGGCTGGGCGGAGGAGTTCCGCGCGGAATGGAGCGCCTACGCGCAGCGCTACGTCATGCCGGACGGTCGCGTCGTGGACACCGCGAACCGCGGCATCTCGCATTCGGAAGGTCAGGGCTCGGCCCTGCTCTTCGCGGCGGAAGCGAACGACCTGCCGTCCTTCGAACGCATCCTCGGCTGGACGATGCGCAACCTGCGCCGCCGTTCCGACAACCTTCTCGCGTGGCGGTTCCAGCCCGGCCTGTCCACGCCGGTGACCGATACGAACAACGCGACCGACGGCGACATCCTCATGGCCTGGGCGCTGCAGCGCGGGGCCGAGCGCTTCGGCCGGCCCGACTTCGCGGAGCAGGCCGAACGGATCGCGCGCGACATCCTCTCGGTCTGCACGCGGCGGGTCGCCTCGCGCCTCGTCCTGCTTCCCGGCGCCCAGGGCTTCGAGCGTCACGACCACGTGGTGCTCAACCCGTCCTACTACATCTTCCCGGCGCTGCTCGATTTTGCGGCGCTGGTCCCCGGTCCCGCCTGGCGGCAGCTGGTGGAGGACGGGCTGCACCTGACGTGCCGCGAAGGCGTCTTCGGCCGCTGGAACCTGCCCGCCGACTGGATCGAGGTGTCGCGCGATCCCGGCCGGCCCGTCAGGCTCTTCGCCGACCGGCCGCCGCGCTTCTCCTGGGACGCGGTCCGGGTGCCGCTCAATCTTGCCTGGGGGCGCCAGTCCAGCGAACCCGCGCTCCGCGCCTGCGCGGGGTTCTGGACCGATCCGGGCCATGGCGGGAGGCTGCCGGCCTGGGTGGACCTGCGGGAGGACCGCCTGGCCCCCTATCCGGGCCATGCCGGCATCCAGGCCGTGGCGGCGCTGGCCGGCGCGGCCCGGCAGCCCGCGGCCGCGCGCCGCCTGCCCGGCGTGCGGGACTCGACCGACTACTACGGCGCGTCCCTCGTCCTGATGGCACGCATCGCCCGGGTGGAGGCGCAGCGGGAGGAGGGCGCCGACATCAGGCAGTCCTGACCCGAGGGCGGTGATCGGCCCGGACCGGCCTTGCCGCAGACGTTTCCTGACATTTGCTGACCTTTCCTGAAGGCTGCCGGCGATCGTGCCGAGGCATGTTCCGGCCGCGAATAGAGGAGAGGGACATGCTCGACTCCACCTCGGGAGGTCCCGCGCGGATGCCAGGACGCGGAACCGGCTGCACCGGGTCGTACCGTCTCGATCGTTGCTGCCGGTTCGAGGAGGTGGACGCGGATGCCGCCGCTCTCCTGGGAGTGGGCGCGGGCGAGCTGATCGGCCGGGCCATGTGGGACTGCTTCCCCGCGCTGAAGGGCGGGGAGCTGCAGCAGCGCTTCCTCGGCGTCCTCAACGGGACGGGGAGCCAGGTCTTCCTCTATCGCTTCGCGCCGCGGACCGAGTGGTATGCCGTCGTGGCTGACCCGGTCGGTCCGCCATCCCTCCCCGTGGCCGGTATCGCCGTGCGCTTCGCCGAGGTGACCGACCGGGTCGCCGACCACGTCCGTGCCGAGCGTCTCGATGCCGCCGCCAGGGCGACGAGCCAGTTGGCGCACGCGTTCAACAACAGCCTGACGGTCCTCGTCGGCAACGCCGAGTACCTGGAGGAGGAACTCGCCGGTCGGCCGGAGCTCGCGGAGACCGCGCGGCTCATGGTCGATGCGGGGGAACGGACCGCGGCCCTGACGCGGCGGGTGCTGCTCATGAACCGTCACCCGCGGCACGCCGAGGCGGAGGCGGATGCGGCGCGGGTCCTGGAACGCGTGGCTGCGCGCCTGCGCGCGACGGCCGACGGCCGCCGGATCGAAACCGCCATCCAGGCCGGACTGCCGCCGGTGCTGGTCGAGGCCGAGGATCTCGAGGTCGCGCTGGACGAGCTTGCGGCCAACGCGATCCGTGCGCTTCCGGGCCCCGGCACGATCCGCCTCGCGGCGGAGGCCGCCCCGTCGGGTCACGAACTCCACCTGACGGTCAGCGACACCGGCATCGGGATGGATCAGGGCCAGCTCCGGCACTGCCTCGAGCCCTTCGTGACGTCGGACCGTGAACGCTGGGGCGCGGGCCTCGGCCTGCCCGCCGTGCACGGCTTCGCCACGGCCGTCGGCGGCGCGCTGCGGATCGAGAGCGCGCCCGGGCGCGGCACGCAGGTCCAGCTCGCCCTGCCCAGCCGGCCCCGTGCCGCGGCGGCGTCGGCCGGGCTTCCCCGTCCGCCGGAGGGTGCGGAGGTCCTGCTCGTGGACGATGATCCGACGACCCGCGCCAGCATCTCGCGGATGCTGTCGTCCCTGGGTTGGCCGGTCGCGGGGGCGGCCTCGGCTGCGGAAGCGTTGTCCATGCTCCGCGGCGGATCGCAACCGACGATCCTGCTCTCGGACGTCGTCCTCCCCGGCGGTCTCAGCGGCACGGCGCTCGTCGAGGAGGTCCGCCGGATCCGCCCGGGCCTCCCGGCGCTGCTCATGTCGGGCTATGCCGCCCATGCACCCGAGGCGGATCGGGTCGCGGGGACGGTGCGGTTGCTGGCGAAGCCCTTCAGGAAGGCCGAACTCCAGCGGGCGCTGCTGGAGGCGCACGGCGCGGGCCCGCCGGCCACGACCTGACCGGGGCGTGACGTGGGCCTTACCGGGGCGTGAACGGCCCGCGGTTTGCGTCGGGCACGACGAATGCAACTCCTCGGCGCTAGACCGGGCCCGCGTCAGCCTGCCTATAAGCCGGCGACGGCGTGGTAGCCCGTCTCATGTCGTGATCAGGGGCCCACGGGCGATGGTGTACGCGGTCATCGATACGATGTCGGAAAGGATCGGGGCTGCCGCGGCGGGTCAGGGTGGCTCGGGATCGGAGCCCTCCGGCGGCGAAGGGCCGCAGGACGCCGTCGGGTCGTCCGGGGTGCGCGTGCTCGTCGTCGAGGACGATGCGTCGGTGCGCGACCACGCGGTCCGACTTGTCCGCAACCTCGGCTACACCGTCCGCGAGGCGGCGGACGGGCACGAGGCGCTGCGCCTGCTGATCGAGGACCCGCGCTGCGACATCCTGTTCAGCGACGTGGTCATGCCCGGGATGAGCGGCGGCCAGCTGGCCCAGGCCGCCAAGCTGATGCTGCCGCGCCTCGCGGTGGTCTTCGTCACCGGCCATCACGCCGACCCGCTCGTCGAGCAGCTGCGCCGGGAGGGGGCAGCGGCGGTGCTGCCGAAGCCCTATCGGCGCCAGGCCGTCGCGTCCGCGCTGCAGCGGGCCCTGGAGCGCCGCTGAGCGCAGCCGGCGCGGCCGGCTTGTCGCGCTTCGTGCGGAACCGTCCCGATTGTCCGATGGCGACTGACACTTTCTGACGAGTCCGGGCATGCGCCGACGCGGCCTGCGGCGCATGAATCATCGCACGACATCGATCTCCTTTGTCGTGCGGAGATGTGAACATGCTGGATTTCCTCGCTGGTCCGGGCGGGACGCCGGCCGCGCGGGTCAGCGTTCCGGATGTTCGCGGGATGCCCGGCCCGTTCGCGCATCCGCCGCGGTGCACCGCGGCGAACGCGTTGCTGGATCAGCTGCGCCGCCACCACCGCCCGACGGCGGACCACTGCGTGCGGGTGGCGCATGTGCTGATGAGCGTCTGGGCGAGCGAGCCCCGCACCGTCGGCGATCCTGAGCCGCTGCTCATCGGCGGGGCGATGCACGACATCGGCAAGCTCTTCGTCCCGGTCACGACGCTGGACTCCGAGCACGCCCTGTCCGCGACCGAGCGGGAGATGATCCGGATGCATCCTTATGCAGGGGCGGAGGTGCTCCGCAGCCTCGGCTTTCCGCCGGTCATCGTCGCCGCTGCGCGCGACCACCACGAGCGCTGGAACGGGGGCGGCTATCCCCGGGGATGCAACGGGGAGGAGGTGCACCCCATCGCGCGCCTGACGGCCGTCGCGGACGCCTACGTCGCCATGGTGGAGCCGGGACGGCGCTACCGCGCGCCGCTCTCGCACGAGGCGGCGCTCGCGGAAATCCGGTCGTGTCGCGGAACCCAGTTCGACCCGCAGGCCGCGGACAGGCTGCTGCACGCGCTGTCCGACCGTTCCTGCATCCCCGTCGTCCTCGCCTGAGAGGCCATCATGGAAGCATCCCTGCAGACCATCGCCGCGCCGGCGGGCGCCGCGCCAGCAAATGGAACCGGGGGTGGGCCCGGGGGTGGGAGCGTCGCGTTCCGCGACATGGCCGAACACTGCGTCGACCTCGTCATGGTGACCGAGGCCGATGTCGGCGACGACGGTCCCCGGATCCGCTACGTGAACCCGGCCTTCACCCGGCTGACGGGCTGGCGGGCGGACGAGGTCGTTGGTCGACCCGTGCAGCTGATCGAGGGGCCGGCGACCGATCGCGAGGCCCTGCGCGCCGCCTATGCGTCGCTGCGGCGCGGTGAATCGGCCACGGTGCGGCTGCTCAACTACGGCAAGGGCGGCACGGCGTTCTGGACGGACTGGCGGGCATCCCCCTTGTCGGATGGCCCCGGCCGGACGGAGGGCCTCGTGTTCCTCGGACGCGACCTGACGAGCGACCAGCGGCTGTCGGTCGAGCTGGAACAGATGATCCAGCGCGACCCGCTGACCGGCCTGCTGAACCGGCGCGAGTTCCTGCGGCGTTCCGCCCTGGCGTTCGAGACGCGCGCCCCAGGCCGCTTCTGCTGCGCGGTGCTGCAGATCGACGGCATCGCAGACCTCCTCGGGGCGCGCGGCGGGCTTCCGCGCGATGCCGTCCTGATCGGCATCGCCGACCTCCTGTCGGACAACACGCGGCGCAAGGACCCGCTCGGTCGCTTCGAGGAGTCCGCCTTCGCCCTCTGCCTGCCCGCCCAGACGCCGGGCGAGGCGCTCGGGATGACCGAGAGGCTTCGTGCCGTGGTGTCGGCGCAACCGGTCTCGACACCGGGCGGTCCGGTCCGGGTCACCTGCAGCATCGGCCTTGCCAGCGCCCGCGCGTCGGACACGGCGGCCGACGTGCTCGATCGGGCGGCCGAGGCACGGCGGCTGGCCAGCGAGCGGGGTGGGAACAGCGTGGAACTGATCCGATAAGCGTTGAGAAATCTCCCGGGGATGGCAAAGTCTCATTCTAGAGCGTGGTCGTCGCCTTGATGCAGGACGTTGTGGCCGTTACGTCCCGTTGGCTGGCCGGGAGAAGTACGGGGTTGTCCGAAACGCAACCGATCCTCGTGCTCGAGGACGACAGCAGCGTCGCCGCGACGATCGGGAATGCGCTGACACGCGACGGCTGGCAGGTCCAGATCGCCTCGACCCTCGCGGAAGCGCGCGAGTCCTTCCGCGCGGGCGAACCGAGGATCATCGTCGTCGATCTCGGCCTGCCGGACGGAAACGGCATCACTTTCGTGCGAGAGGTCGCAGGGCGCCCGGGCCTCGGCATCATCGTCGTGAGTGGACGTGGCGACGAGGTGGACCGGGTCGTGGGCCTGGAGGTCGGCGCCGACGACTACCTTACCAAGCCGTTTTCCCTGCGGGAGATGGTGGCGCGCGTCAGGGCCCTGAGCCGACGGCTCGACCAGGCCCCGCCGGCTGCGTCGACAGACGCCGCCCGCGACGCGACGGGCCGCGTCGGCCGGCAACTGGCGAACCTCCGGGTCGAGACCGTCCGGCAACGCGTCGTCGCGGAGGACGGGACGGAAACACGCCTGACCGGGGGGGAGGCGGGCCTGCTCGCGCTCCTGCTCGAAACCGGCGACCACGAGGCCGACCGCGACACGATTTCACTCAAGGTCCTGGGACGGCGGCTCCTTCCGGAGCAGCGGGGCGTGGACCAGCTGGCCTCCAATCTCCGGCAGAAGCTCTCCACGGCGTCGGGTGGCGCGGTCACGATCAGCGCGGTCCGCGGGAAGGGGTATCGCCTGGTGTGGTAGGGCGTCGGCGCGCGACACCGTCCGGCTGCGCGCAAACGCCCCGTCTTCGACCAACCCCCGTCTTCGAAACGATCCGGCGTCTCGCCGCGGTACCCACGTGTCGTGCGCACGGGACTTACGCCGACACCGGCCCGTCGCGCGATGTGCGACGCGCGTGTCTTGTGCTTCATCATCGTCGCAAACACTTCTCACCCCGCGGCGCGGCGGGCATCGTGCGACCCTGCAGGCCGGCATCGGCGCTAGCAGGCTTCTGAGAAACCGGTGGCTTGGGATGAGCGAGCGGTTCTTCGTGCAGGAAGGGACGGGCTGCCGCCACGATGTGTGTTCACTATGGCAAGGCGCGAACGAAAGCGTCGCGGAAGGACACCGCCCGGCCGATCCGGCCGGTTGTTTGGTAGCCCGCTGAAGAATTCCCATGCAGGAACCGCCACCCCACCAACGACAGCTCGAAGCGTTGGACCTGGTCCGGACGATCGCGCGGGCGCGTCGCAGACTGGACGAGTTGTGGGCCGGTCAGGGACACGTACCATCCGCCCCCGACGCCGATCCGACTCCGAATGCTGCAGGCGCGCCGGGTGCGCCACATTCCCTCTCGACGGTGCTGGGCCTCTTCCAGTCGACCTCGGCCGGGATGATCTGGCTCGGACCGGATTGGACGATCAGCGAGGTGAACCCGGCCTTCTGCTCGATGCTCGGTTTCCGCCGCGACGACTTCCTCGGCCTGGACTTCCGGACGCTCGACGAGGACTGGGGCGATCCGGACTGGGCGCCCCTCGTCAGCGCCTCGGCGGAGCGGACGGGAGAGCCGGCCCGCACGGTTCGCCTGCTGCGCGACCGGCATGGCGTTCCCCGGGCGCTCCGCCTGACGATCACGCCCCATATCCAGGCCGATGGTCCGGTGGCCGGATACAGCGTCACGGCCCTGCATGACGAACGCGCCGGCATCGACGAGGGCCGGGCGACGATCGAGGGCCGCGAGCTGGAGCGGGCGGCGAGCCGGATGGCGCGGCTCGGCGGCTGGCGGCTCCACCTGACCGACGGTCACGTGAGATGGAGCGACGAGGCCAGGGTCGTCCTCGGCCTCGGCGACCGCGCGATCTCCTCGTTCCGGGGAACGCTGGCGCTCCTCCGGCCCGCCTGGCGCGCGCGGGTGCGGGCGGCAGTGCGCATCAGCATCCGCCGCGGCACCTCCTTCGACCTCGAGCTGCCCGTGGTCTCGGCCGAAGGCTGGTCCCGCTGGATCCGGATCGTCGGCGAGGCGGAACGCGATGCGTCCGGCAAGGTCGTCTCGGTCGTCGGATCCCTCCAGAACATCTCCGAGCGCAAGGCGGCCGAGGACGCGAACAGGCGGCTGGCCGAGCGTCTGGCCGCCCGCGTCGGCAGCCTGCCGCAAGGCTTCATGACGCTCGACGGGCGCCTCACCGTCGCCTACGCCAACGAGAAGGCCCTGACCCTTCTCGGCGTCACGGCGCAGGGCCTGCTGGGCCGCGCGATCTCCGAGCAGCGGGACTTCGCGGCATCGGAACCCCTCGGGCGCATGCTCCGCACCGCGGTTGCGGAGCGCCGCGTCGTCGGGACGGAGCAGGAGATCTGCCGGTCCGGCCTCTGCGTGGAGGCGCATGCCTTCCCGGCGGAGGAGGGCCTGACCATCACGCTCCGCGACATCTCCGACGAGCGTGCGCAGCGGGAGCGGCTGCGCCTGCTCGAATCGAGCATCGCCCACCTGACGGAGGGCGTGCTGATCACGCAGGCGACGCCGATCGACGCGCCGGGGCCACGGATCGTCTTCGTGAACCCGGCCATGGAACGCATCACGGGCTACGCGCCGGAGGAGATGCTCGGCGCGACCCCGCGGATCCTGCAAGGGGCCGGAACGCAGCGCGGCACGCTCGACCGGATCCGCGACGCGATCGGCCTGGGCCAGCCGATCCAGGCGGAGCTGCTCAACTACGCCAAGGACGGGCGCGAGTACTGGGTGGAGCTGAACCTCACGCCCGTCGCGGATGACGAGGGCCGGGTCACCCATTTCGCGGCGATCCAGCGGGACATCACGGAACGGCTGCTCGCGCAGAAGCGCATCGCCGAGCAGGCCGCACTCCTCAACCTCGTCCGGGACGGCATCGTCGTGCGGACCATGCAGGGGCAGGTCGTCTACGCGAACCGCAGCGCGGAGAGCCTCTACGGCTGGAGCCTCGCGGAGCTTCGCGAGGGCGATCCCGCCCCCCTGGTGGAGCGCGTCTATGAGGACCGGGGCCACTACGACGACGCCGTCAGGGCTGTCATGCGGGACGGCCGCTGGAGCGGGCGCCTGCGCCAGCGACGCCGCGACGGGACGCCCATCACGGTGGATTCGAGCTGGTCCCTCGTCCGCGACATGGACGGCGTGCCGAACGCAATCCTCATCGTGAACACGGACGTCACCGAACGCCTCGCCATGGAGGAGCGGCTGCGCACCGGCCAGAAGCTTGAGGCGATCGGCCAGTTGACGGCCGGTGTGGCGCACGACTTCAACAACCTCCTCTCCGTGATCCTCGGCAATGCGGAATACCTGACGGACGTCGTGGCGCCGGACGGCGAGGAGCACCGCGCGACGAGGATGATCCTCGACGCGGCCGAGCGCGGGGCCACCCTGACCAGTCGCCTGCTCGCCTTCTCACGCCAGCAGACGCTGGACCCGCAGGTCGTGGACATCGGGCAGCTCGTGCAGGACCTCGCGGCGATGCTGTCCCGCACGCTCGGCAGCGGGATCAACCTGTCCGTCCGGTGCGGGCCCGGGCCGCATCGCGTCGCGATCGACCGGTCCCAGCTCGAGGCGGCCCTCCTCAACCTGGCCATCAACGCCCGCGACGCGATGCCGGAGGGTGGGCGGCTGACCTTCGACGTCTCGGGCGCCGTCCTGGGCGAGGATGACCTGGGGCCATCGGCGCCGGGCCGCTACGTCGAGATCGCCACGTCGGATACGGGCTGCGGCATGGCGCCGGAGGTCCTGGCGCGTGCCTTCGAGCCCTTCTTCACGACGAAGGACGTCGGCAAGGGCAGCGGGCTCGGGCTGAGCATGGTGTACGGCTTCGTCACGCAGTCCGGCGGCCACGTGTCCATCGACTCCGCGCCGGGATGCGGGACGACGGTGCGCCTTTACCTCAGGGCGATGGACGCCGACGCCACGTCGCCCGGCAGCCACGCGGCGGGGACGTCCGGGGCCGCCTGACCGCTTGGCGCGCGGCCGCCGCTACCGCGGGGTCCCGTCCGGCGAAAGGGCGTCCCGCAGGGCGCGCGCGAGCAGCGACCGCCGGTAGGGTTTGCGGATGGTGGGCCAGGTCACCGCGTCCTCGTCCACCTTGATGCGGCCGGCACCGCCGTGGCCGGTGGTGAGGAGGATCGGGAAGCCGGGACGGCGTTGCGCCACCTCGGCCGCGAGCTCGTATCCCGACATGCCGCCGGGCATGGCGACGTCCGTCATGAGCAGGTCGAATGCCCAGAGCCGCTGTTCCAGGAGCGCCAGCGCCGAGCGCGCGTCGCCGGCCGAGGTCACCTCGTAGTGCAGCGATCGCAGCCGGGCCTCGACCTGTGCGCGGACCAGCGGGTCGTCCTCGACGAGGAGGACGTGCTCGCCGCTCCCGCGGGGCTCTGCCGACTTGACCGGCTCGCTCGGTTCCGGCGCCCGGGCCACGGCGGGGAGGAGGAGGCGGACCTTCGTTCCCTCCCCCGGCTCGCTGTCGATCTCCACGCTGCCGCCGGACTGGGAGGCGAAACCGTAGACCATGCTGAGCCCGAGGCCGGTCCCGCGCCCGATGTCCTTCGTCGTGAAGAACGGCTCGCACGCGCGCGCCAGGACGTCGTGCGACATGCCCTGGCCGGTGTCCACGACGGAGACCACGACGTATTCGCCGCCGGCCAGGTCGGGCCGGGTATCCAACCGGACCAGGTCCACGCCGATGCGGATGCGCCCGCCGTCGGGCATCGCGTCGCGCGCGTTGACGACGAGGTTCAGGACGGCGGTCTCCAGCTGGAGCGGATCGACGCGGGTGATCGCCGCATGGGCCGCCCGGCCGGTCCGCATCTCGAAGGTGATGAGCTCCCCCGCGGCACGCCGCAGCAGGCCGAGCATCTGGTCCAGCATCTCCGCCACGACCACGTCGCGCGGCGCCAGCGGCTGCTGGCGGGCGAAGGCGAGAAGCTGCTTCGTCAGCTCCGCGCCGCGCTCACCTGCCGTGAGGATGGTCTGGGCCGGCTCGCGCAGGGAACTGTCAGGGTCGGTGCTGTCGAGGATTTCCTCCGCGCCGCCTATGACGGCGGTCAGCAGGTTGTTGAAGTCGTGCGCCACGCCCCCGGTCAGCTGGCCCAGGGCGTCCAGCCGCTCGGTCTGGCGCAGCCGGTCCTGCAGGGCCTCGCGCTCCTGCGCCAGTTGCATCAGCGCGGCCGTCCTCTCCTCGACGAGGTGCTCCAGGTCCTTCTTGTCCCGGGCGAGGACCATCGCGGCGTGCCGCTGCTCCGTGACGTCCACCGTCGTGCCGATGATCCGAGCGGGGCAGCCCTGGGCGCGCTCGACGTGCCAGCTCGCGAGCGCGTGGCGCACCACTTCCCCGGCGGAGTTCAGGATCCGGAACTCCAGCCCCTCGACCGACGTCACGGAACCGTCGCGGGACTTCGCGGAGAGGGATGCGATCCGCTCCCGGTCCTCGGGATGGATGGCCTCGACGATACGCTCGCGGGTGATGGGGCTCCCCGGTTCGAAGCCGTAGATCTCGTACATCCGCTCGTTCCAGCGGACCTCGTTCGAGGCGGTGTCCAGGTCGAAGGTGCCGATCCGCCCAGCCTGCAGGGCGAGGCGGAGGCGTTTCTCGCTCTGCTCGATGGCTTCCGCGCCGCGCCGCTGGACCGTCACGTCGATCACGGTGCCGATGCTCCGCAAGGGCCCATCGGCGCCGAACTCCACCTTCCAGCGGTTCGAGACACGTCGTTCCGTCCCGTCGAGGCGTACGATGCGGTACTCCATTTCGCGTGGAATGGTCAGGCCGCTGCTGCGGGAAGATTCCATCGCCTGCAGGACACGGGCGCGATCCTCGGGGTGGATCCGTGCCGCGATCAGCTCGGGCGTCACGGTCGCCTCGCCGACATCCCAGAGCGCCCGCATCCGGGCGTCCCAGGAATACACGGCGGCCGGGATATCCACCTCGAAGGTCGCGATCTGTCCGGCATCGAGCGCCATCCGGTAGCGCTCCTCGCTGCGCCGCACGGCCTCCATGGCGCTGTTCTGGTCCGTCACGTCGATCCAGGCGCCATACACGGCCGGACGGCGGTCCAGCTCGACCCGGACGTTGTGCACCAGGACTTCCCGGACCTCGCCGTCCTTGCAGCGCTGGGAGACGCTCAGTTCGTAGCGCGTTCCCGGGGGATCGGCGGCGACGGCACGTCCGCGTTCCAGAAGCTCGTCGCGGGTCCGGCCGTGATGGACGTCGTCCAGGTGAAGCCGCGTGAACTCCTCCGGCGTGTAGCCGAGCTGTTCGGCGGCGCGCCGGTTGGCGGCGGTGATCCGGAGCGTCTGCGGGTCGAGCGTGACGAGGCCGACCGGCACGGTTTCGAAGAGCGCGCGAAGGCGCGCCTCGCTCTCCCGCAGGGCCGCCTCGGCGTGCTTGCGTTCGGTGATGTCCTGGACGATCCGGATTTCCCGGATGGGCGAGCCGCCGGCGTCGCGCGCGGTGGAGACGGCGATTTCGGCCCATGCCGTCGATCCGTCCTCACGCAGGAAGCGCCTCTCGATCCGGTAGCTCTCGATCTCGCCCGCCATGAGTTTGCGGTGGAGCTCGAGGTCGTCGGCGAGGTCGCCGGGATGCGCGAGGTCGCCGATGGCGAGGCCGCCGAGCAGCTCGGTGGCGTGGTAGCCGGTGAGGCGGCAATACGCCTCGTTGACGTGGAGGATCCTGCTCGTGGACGGGTCGATTTCGCAGATCCCGACGGGCGCGTGGTCGTAGACGGCCCGCAGGCGGGCTTCCGTGTCCGAATGCAGGGCCGGCGCCACGGGGTGCGCCTCGGCAGGATGTCCGCGGGACAACCGGGGAGACGCGGCGCCGAGCTTCTGGATCAGGACCATGGCGTCAATCTCGCTGGAGGCCGCCCGGCCCCGAAGCCTGCCGGCGAAGCTCGATCACTTTTCTGTCAGATCTAGTCGGTTTTGAGAAGGGCCATCTGGGCCGGGCTGTTCCGCCGGCAGGTGGCGCCTGGGGAGCGCGGGACGGCTCCCCTTGGGCACCGTTGCGGCCGACGATCGGGGGAAGCCGGCAACCCGGGAATGGCGGGCGGTGAGCGAGACCGGGGGGCGGTTCCGGCCGCCGGCCCCGGCGCGCCCGGGTCCCGCCGAACGGCGAAGACGAAGCGGAGGCTCCGCGCGTTCCGCCCCGCCGGTCATGAACGAGCACGGGCCGGTGTCGTCACGTGCCGGCGAAAGCGCCGTTCCGGCTCGGAACTGACCTCACTGGCGGGTGGGGGTCAGGCTTCCGTTCCGGCGCTTCCCAAGCGCGCTATGCGCGGCCAGGACGGGCTGCTCCCGCACGGGTCGGGCGTGGGGCGGAGCACCGCGACGGCCTGGCCCGGCATCGCCGTCGCCCGGCGCGTCCGATCGCTGCCGCGGGGTCGTCGCTTCGAGCGCCTTCCGGCCGACTGGAGTCCGGCGCCGTGCTCCGGCATCCCCTCCGGAGGGCAGACCGGACGTCCCCGCGCGAAATCGCCCTAGCTGGCGCCGGCTTCGTCGAGCTCGTCCGCCTGCGCCATCAGGAGAGCGGCGAGAGCACCGAGGAGGTCGGCGGGTGCCTCGGGCATCCGTTCGGCCTCCACCGGGTTCGCGGCCGCCCTGGCCGGTGCATCGCGGCGGCTCGAGACGCTGCTCATGGGTCGAGTTCGATCCCGGTCTGACGATGCGTGATGATTAGCCGACGTGACCGTCGCCGCCGCGTCTGGACCTGTCGGTTTTCGTACGCGCGTCGTACGACCCGGCGAGGCGACGAAGGGCTTGGCGAAGGCGCGGTCGCGCATCGCCCGGACCACGGGCGCTGGATGACCGCCGCAGGCCCGCACCCTGCGAACGGCCCGCCACCGGCCGGGAACGCGTCGGCGGATGACACCGGGGACGTGGCCCTGGCTGGCGCCGGGGGCGCGGCGGAATCGCACCGGCGTCGCGGTCCGTTCGTGCTACGCCCTGGCCATGACCGAGAAAGACGGCCGGCTTCACATGAAGCCCGGCGCCCGTGTCGTGGCGGAATCGGATGGCCCGCCCCATGCCGTGCGGCTGCGTTCCGCGCGGCACCACCTCGTCTCCGACGAACCGAAGGCGCTGGGCGGCGACGATGCGGGGCCACCGCCCTTCGCGCTGCTGCTGGCGGGCCTCGCCTCCTGCACGGCGATCACGCTCCGCATGTACGCCCATCGGAAGGAATGGCCGCTGGAGGGGGTCGGCGTGGATCTGCGCTACGAGGAGACAGACGGCGCCGTCGGCATCCACCGCGAGTTGTCGCTCCGCGGCCCGCTGGACGAGGCGCAACGCGCGCGCCTGGCGGACATCGCCGAGCGTACGCCGGTGACGCTGGCGCTGCGCGCCGGGACGCCGGTCCGGACGACGCTGAAGCCGGGGTGACGGGGTCGCGTCGGGTCTCCGCCCCCGTCCGCGGTTCCGACCGGGGTGGGCGCCGGACAAGCCTTGATGCAGGACGGGCGACCGGCTCCCCTGCCCCGAATAGCCTCCTCGGCCCTAAGCTCGCCGTCCGACCTTACCTGGCATCGGACCGCATGACCCGTCGTGTCCTCATCTCGAACCGCGCCGACGCCTCGAACACCCACTGCTCCTCCGGCTCAGCGATGCAGTTCACCTACCGTACGCCATACCGCGCGCTGATCGCGGCCTCCTCCCTCAACCTCCTGTTCGCGAACAAGCAGTTCCTCAACACGACCGGAGAGAGCGACCCGGTGAACTCCGTGACCGTGCGCGCCTCCGTAGAATTGGGCGACGGCTCCCTCTGGCCCGTGACCTTCGGGGGGGCGCGCGAGAGGATGATGGCACCCGGCGAGACGATCGCGTCCGACGCCATTGCCATCTCTATCGCACAGGGCGCCCTCTTCTTCGTCCGCAGCCGCCCGCTTGTGGACACGCTCGGCGAGAGGTGGCGCATCGGCGGCGCCGCGCTCACAGGCGGCTATCTCGGCGGCGCCGCGAAGTCGGGGGCCGACTACACGGACGCGATGGACCACACCGCGTTCAGGACGGCAGGCGTCCTCCCGTTCGGCCCCGTGGCGATCCTCGGCGTCCCCGCGTCGCCCGGCCCCGTCACCGGGATCATCCTCGGCGACAGCACCAGCTACGGCTCCGGTGACACCGGCACGGAGCACGGCGACCTCGGGTTTCTCGCGCGCATGCTGTCCGGGGCCGGCATCCCGCACCTCCGTCTCGGTGCCCCCGGCCTTGCCGTCCCGCATCTCCTCGGCGCTGGCCCGGCCGACAGGCCCGCCAGGACGGGCTACCATCGCGCCCTCATCGAACGGGTGCGCCCGACGCACGCCTTTCTGTCGATCGGGAACAACGACATCCACGGCGGCGGTGCGACCCTCGTCGGGACGCAGGCGAACCTGCTCCGCTACTTCGACTTCCTCGCCGACCTGGACCTGAAGCTCGTTGCCAGCACCGTCACGCCCCGAACCGCGGGTAGCTGGACCACCGTCGAAGGGCAAACGAGGCGGCCCGCGACCGTCAACGCGCGGCGTCGCGCCCTCAACGATTGGCTCCGGAGCCGCCCGCACCGCGCCATCACCGACGTGCTCGACGTGGCGGCCATCGCGGAGGAGCCGAGCGACCCTGACCTCTGGCGCGTGGACGGCGGTGCCTGGACGAAGGACGGGACGCACATGAACTCCCTCGGCCACTCCACCGTCGCCCGCGCGCTCGGCCGGCAGGCGGCCCAGGTGGCGGGCTTCGTGCCTTCGAGCGGTCACCCCGATGCCGCGGTCTTCACCACCGTCGCCATCGCCTCCACCAGCCCCCGCCCGGGGGCAGGCCCAAGCCACGACGGGATGCCGAATTCATGCTCCTAGAGCGTGATCGCGTCCCGTTGGATCGGGGGGTGGTTACGGCGCGCGGGGCGATCTGGTTCACGCTGCGGGCGGGGTTGAAGGCCAGCACGGATGCCACGACCCCTCTCGTCCGACCTGCGCGAACGCGCGGTGGCGCTGGTGCAGGCGGGGCGGAGTTGTCGCGAGGCGGATCTGCTTCAGGGCAGCGCTTCCATGCGGCGCCGGACCATCACGCCCCAGGGCGCGCCCTCCGGCGCCTCGGCGAGGAGCGCGGTCCAGGCGGCGCGGGCGCGGTCGGGGCGCCCGGCCTGGGCCTCGGCGAGGCCGGAGAGGAAGCGCAGGCCGACATGGTCAGGCGACTGCGGCAGGGCCTCGGCGAGCCAGGCGACTGCGGCGTCCACCTGCCCGGCCTCCAGCAGCACCTGCGCGCGCTGGGAGGCGAGTTCGGCGTCGAAGCCCGCGCGCAACGCGTTCGTGTAGGCCTGGGCGGCCTCGGCCAGGTTGCCGCGGCTGCGCTCGGCATTGCCGAGGAGGGTCCAGCCCTCCTTCGCCGCGGGCGAGGTCGGCACGGCCAGCGAGAGGCGCTCGCGCAGCGTGGCCAGCAGGGCGTCCTCCTGCGCGCCGCTCTGCTGACGTTCGGCGAAGCTGGCCGACGGCATGCCCGGGAAGCCGTTCAGCAGGTACACGGCCAGCGCGAGCGCGGGGATGAAGACCAGCGCCATGCCCAGCACGCCACGGCCGCCGGTCGCGGCGGGGGCGCGGCGACAGGCGCGGCGGCAGGGACGGCAAGGGCGCGGCGCTGGACTTCGAGCAGGGCGGCGGCATGCGCGGCCTCGTCCAGGCGGCCGGCGGCGCGTTCGCGGTCCAGTTCCTCGCGCTGCGCGCGATAGAGGGCGCGGTCGGCCTCCGCGCGCTCACGCAGGCGCGGCTGGCGCAGCATGGACCAGGCAAGCGGGGCGAGCACCACCAGTGCCAGCGCCCCGAAGGCGACGAGGATCATGCGGCCGGGCGGTCCTCGAGCGTCGCCAGGCGGGCGCGTTCTTCCGGCGAGAGGGGCGCGGCGGGCTGCGGCGCGCCGCGCCGGCGGGAGAGCAGGATGGCGACGATGCCGCCACCGAGCGCCAGGAAGGGCGTGGCCCAGAGCGCGATCGTCGCCGCGTTCACGGGCGGGCGCAGCAGGACGAAGTCGCCGTAGCGGGCGTGGACGAATTCGCGCACGGCGTCGCTGGGTTCGCCGGCTGCCACCTTCTCCCGCACGATGCGGCGGAGGTCACGGGCGAGGTCGGCGTCGCTGTCCTCGATGGACTGGTTCTGGCAGACGAGGCAGCGGAGTTCGCGGCCGATTTCCCGCGCGCGTTCTTCCTGCGCGGGGTCGCGGAGCTGTTCCCGCGGGTCGCCGACGGCGGCGCCGGCGGGCGGGGCGAGGGCCGGCGCGGCGAGCGCCAGCAGCAGGACGAGCGCGCGGATCACGCGTGGCGCCGGAGCAGCGGGTTCAGCTCGGCCTCGACCGTATCGGGCATGATCGGGCCGGCCCAGCGCCAGCGGACGATGCCGTCCTTGTCGAGGAGGTAGGTCTCCGGCACGCCGTAGACGCCCCATTCGATCCCCGTGCGGCCGGCATCGGCGGAGATGGCGGTGAAGGGGTTGCCGTGGCGGGTGAGGAAGCCGGACGCGGCCTCCGGCCGGTCCTTGTGGTTCACGCCGTAGATCGGGACGTTGCGGCGCTGGAGCGCCATGAGCTGCGGGTGTTCCTGCACGCAGGGCACGCACCATGAGGCCCAGAAGTTCACGAGGATGGGGCGGCCGGGCGCCGCCAGCGTTTCGGCGGAGATCGGCGGCAGGTTGAGGCCCTCGACGGGCGGCAGCGGGGTCTGCGGCGCCTTGCGGCCGATGAGGACGGAGGGGACGCCACGCGGGTTGTAGGACCCGTCCTCCATGCCGCGGAGCATCGCCCAGAAGGCGGCGCCGCCCGCCACCGCGACGGCCAGCGGGGCGAGGACGATGAGGGGGCGCCGGCCCGAGGCGCGGGTGGGCGCGCCGGGAGCCGTCGCGACGATCGGCGCGGTCACCGCGGCGTTGGGCTGCGGGGCGTCGGTCCGTGTGCCCGCCGCGGAGGGCACGGCGGCGGCGCCCCGCGGGCGGGCATCCTTCGTCGCGCTCATGCCGGCACCGCCTTCGTGCGGACCGGCGCGCCGACGCGGAGGCGCCGGTCGGAGAGGGACAGGCCGCCACCGAGCGCCATGATGCCAGCGCCGAACCAGATCCAGGGCGCGAGCGGGTTGTGGTGGATGCGGAGGACGACCGCCCCGTCGCGCTCCTCGCCGAGGACGGCGTAGAGGTCGCGCACCGCGTTGGTGTGGATCGCGGCCTCGGTCGTGGCGGTGCGGTTGACGGGGAAGTTGCGCTTCTCCGGCCGCAGGACGGTCACGGGCGAGCCGTCATGGGTCACGACGACCGTCGCGCGGCGGGCCGTGAAGTTGGGGCCCTGCACGTCCTCCACCCGCTCCAGCTGCCAGGTGTAGCCGGCCAGGGTGGTGGACTCGCCGGGGCGCAGTTCGGCGAGCTTGTCGGTGGCCAGCCCCATGCCCGCGAGGCCGAGGAGAGTGACGCCCATGCCGGCATGGGCCACGGCGCCGCCCCAGGCGGAGCGCGGCAGGCCGATCAGGCGCGACCAGGCCGCGGCCGGGCGGCGGAAGAGCGCGATGCGGTCCGCGACGTCGGTGAGGGCGCCGAGGATGAGCCAGAGCGCCGCACCGAAGCCGAGCGCCGGCCCGATCCGCACGCCCGCGAGGGCAAGGCAGAGCAGGAAGGCGGCCAGGGCGCCAAGCGCTGCCCACCAGAGCCGCATCAGCGCCGGCGCCAGCGAGGCGCGCTTCCAGGGCATGACGCTGCCGACCGCCATGGCCGCAAGAAGCGGCGCGGCAAGCGGGAGGATCGCTGCCTCGAAGAAGGGCGGGCCGACGGAAATCTTCGACTTCAGGATGAGGTCCGCGAACATCGGGTAGAGGGTGCCGACGAGCACCACCGCCGCGATGGAGCAGAGCAGCAGGTTGTTCAGGACCAGCGCGCCTTCCCGGGAGACCGGCGCGAAGGCGCCGACGGGCCGCATGGCCGGCGCGCGCCAGGCGAAGAGGGCGAAGGCGCCGCCGATGTAGATGCCCAGCAGCGCGAGGATGAAGACGCCGCGCGACGGATCGTTGGCGAAGGCGTGCACGGAGTTCAGCACGCCGGAGCGGACGAGGAAGGTGCCGAGGAGGGACAGCGCGAAGGCGAGGAGCGCCAGGAACACGGTCCAGGTCTTCAGCGCCTCCCGCTTCTCCACGACGATGGCGGAGTGCAGCAGGGCGGCGCCTGCGAGCCAGGGCATGAGGGAGGCGTTCTCGACCGGGTCCCAGAACCAGTAGCCGCCCCAGCCCAGCTCGTAATAGGCCCACCAGGATCCCAGCGCGATGCCGAGGGTGAGGAAGGACCAGGAGGCCAGCGCCCAGGGTCGGACCCAGCGGCCCCAGGCCGCATCCACGCGGCCTTCCAGTAGCGCGGCGACGGCGAAGGCGAAGGTCACGGCCGTCCCGACATAGCCGAGGTAGAGCAGCGGCGGATGGAAGGCGAGGCCGGGGTCCTGCAGGACGGGGTTCAGCCCCTGCCCGTCGGGCGGCGGCGGCCAGACCCGGTCGAAGGGGTTGGAGGTCGCGAGGATGAAGGCCAGGAACCCCGCAGCGATCAGGCCGAGCACGGCCAGCACGCGTGCGCGGAGCGCCGTCGGCAGGTCCCGCCCGAAGGAGGCGACGGCGGCGGCACAGAGGGCGAGGATGGAGACCCAGAGGATCATGGAGCCCTCATGCGAGGCCCAGGTGCCCGTGATCTTGTAGAGCAGCGGCTTCGCCGAATGGCTGTTCTGCACGACGTTCTCGACCGTCGTGTCGTTCGTGACGAAGGACACGACGAGGCAGCCGAAGGCCGCGAGGATCGAGAGCAGCACGCCGAAGGAGACGGGGGCGGTGGCTGACATCGCGCGCGCGTGGCGCGCCGCGGCGCCCCAGAGGCCGAGGGCCGCCAGGGCGAGGGAGAGGGAGAGCGCGAGGGCGAGCGCGAAGTGGCCGAGTTCGGGGATCATGGCATCCGCGGGATCAGGTGCCCGGGCGTTGGGTCGCCGGCGGCCCGGAAGGTGAAGAGATGGCCCCGGCCGCCGCAGGCGACAGGGTGTTCCCCGTCGCCGCAGGCGACAGCGTGTTCCAGGAGGAGGCCGGCGGGGCCGCGCCCTGGGCGGGGTTCCAGTGGCCGGAGCGCTTCAGCGCGTCCTGCACTTCCGGCGGCATGTAGGTCTCGTCGTGGCGGGCCAGGACCTCGGCGGCGGCGAAGGTGCCGTCGGGGGTGAGGCGGCCGAGGGTCACGACGCCCTGGCCCTCCCGGAACAGGTCGGGGAGGACGCCGCGGTAGGTCACGGCGACGGCGTGGGGGCCGTCGGTGACGCGGAAGCGGACCTCGGCGCCGTTGCGCTGGACGCTCCCGGGCTCGACCAGGCCGCCGAGGCGGAAGGGGCGGGCGTCGTGCGGCGGGGCCGCCGCGATGTCGGAGGGGGAGCGGAAGAAGACGAGGTTGTCCTGGAAGGCCGACAGGGCCAGCGCGACCGCGCCGCCGAGGCCGAGGCCGCAAAGGACGAGCGTCCAGATCCGCCGGCGGCGGCGGGCGCCGGCAAGGCCGGTGCCCTTCACGGGCCGGGCCGGGGTGGCGGTGGTGCTCAACGCGGACGCTCCAGTTCCCGCAGGCGTCGCGAGGCGCCGCGGTGGCGCAGCAGGGCGCCGAGGATCAGGGCGGTGAAGCCGAGCGCCGTCGCGCCCCAGGCCGCGCTGACGAAGATCAGGTGCGGTGTCATGCGGGGAGCGCCTCGGGACGGCGGGCCTCGCCGCGATCGGCGTCGCGGGCGCGGACCAGTTCCAGGGTGCGGATCCGCTTCTCCATAACGGCCGCGCGGGTGCGGGCCAGGACGATGGTGGCGAAAAGGAGGGAAAAGCCGACCGCATTCGCGAGCAGCGGCAGGAGGATGTCGATGTGCATGCCCGGCGCGGCCAGGCGGGTGACGGAAGCGGGCTGGTGCAGCGTGTTCCACCAGTCCACGGAGAACTTCACGATCGGCAGGTTTACGACGCCGACCAGCGCCAGGATGGCGCCGGCGCGGGCGCCCCGCTCCTCATCCTCGAAGGCGCGGGTGAGGGCGGCGTGTCCGACCCACAGGAAGAAGAGGACGAGGACGGAGGTCAGCCGTGCGTCCCAGACCCACCAGGTCCCCCACATCGGCCGGCCCCAGAGGGAGCCGGAGAGGAGGCAGAGGGCGGTGACGGTGGCGCCCACCGGGGAGAGTTCCCGCGCCGCGAGGTCGGCGAGCGGGTGCCGCCAGATCAGGGCGATGGCCGAGGTGACGGCAAGGCCGGCATAGCCCGCCATGGCCAGCCAAGCCATGGGCACGTGGACGTAGAGGATCCGAACCGTCTCCCCCTGCTGCCAGTCGGGCGGGGAGAGGAGGAGGGCCCAGGCGATGGAGGGCAGCAGGACCAGGGCCGAGGCGCCCCAGAGCCAGGGCAGCAGCCGCCCCGTGGCGCGCAGGAAGCGGCCGGGGTTGGCAAAGCGATGCCACAGGGAGACCGATTGCTGGGCGTTTGCCGCGGGCGCGTCCATGAACGTCATGTAGTGCAACCTGCCCCAGACCGGAACGGCGCGCACGCGACGAAAGGTTGCCGCGCGCCGCCCGGGGGCGCCGGGATCAGGTGCCCGGCGAGTTGGCCTTGAGGTAGGCGATCACGTCGTTCAGCTGCTGCTCGTTCCGCAGGCCGGGGAAGGACATGGAGCCCTGTGGGGCCACCGCCTTGGGGTTGGTCAGGTAGGCGCGCAGGTTCTCCTCGGTCCAGGTGTGACCGCCCTGGCCCAGCTGCTGCATGTTCTGGGAGTAGCGGAAGCCCTCGATCGAGGCAGCGCGGCGACCCACGACGTTGTGCAGGTTCGGGCCGACCATGTTGCGGGCCTGCGCGTTCGGGACGGCGTGGCAGGCACGGCACTGGGCGAAGACACGCTCGCCGGCCGCGGCATCCTGCGCGTGGGCCCCGGCCCAGGGCAGGGCGGAGAGGGTCGCGACGGTGAAGGCGGCCAAGGACGCTCGAAGCATGGACGATATTCCCTTTCTCATTCCAGGCGACAGATACGGTAGCGCAGAAACCGCGCCGCATCGTGGCGCGGTTCGGGCGAAACCGGAACCGGCCCGGCACCTGCCGGCGTTCAGATGGCTCGAACGTCGGCGGGGACAACTCGGCTGCGTGTTGAGAATTTGTTAGGTGTTGGACAGGCGAGGGCAGATGGCGGACGGGGTTGCGGTTCGGCGCGGGAAGGACTGGCGGCCGATCTGGGCCGCCGCCGGGTGGGCCGTGGTGGTCGCCATGGGTGGCGGCCTGCTGACGGAGATCGGGCCCTGGTATCGGGGCTTGATCAAGCCGTCCTGGCAACCGCCGGACTGGCTCTTCGGGCCGGCCTGGACGCTGATCTTCGCCCTGTCGGCGTCGGCGGGTATCCGGGCCTGGGAAGCGTCGCGCGACCTGGCGGATCGCCGGGCCGTCGTAATCGCCTTCGTGGCCAACGGGGTCCTGAACGTCCTGTGGAGCCTGCTGTTCTTCAAGCTGCACCGGCCGGACTGGGCGTTGATCGAGGTGGTGCCGCTCTGGCTGTCCATCGCGGCGCTGGCCTGGATCTGCTGGCGGCGGTCGCGGCTGGCGGGGTGGCTGCTGGTGCCCTACCTCGCCTGGGTGGGCTTCGCGGCGTACCTGAACCTGACGATCGTCCGGCTGAACGGGCCTTTCGGCTGAGCATGGAGACCTTCTTCTCCAGCGGTCGGGTCGCGGACCTGCTGCTTGCCGTGCTGGCGGCGGAGGCGGCCTGGATCGCCTGGCGCCGGCGCACCGGGCGCAGCGCGCCGGAGGGGGTGGTGCCGTTCCTGCTGGCAGGGGCCGCCTTCGCCCTGGCGCTGCGGTTCGCACTGACGGGGGGCTGGTGGGGGTGGGTCGGGCTATGCCTGGCGGCGTCGGGCGTGGCGCATGTGTGGGATCTGGCCCGGCGCTGGCGGTGACTTCCGGGAGGGCTTTGCCCGCCCGCACCAACCCATCAGGGGCGAACGCGCCCCTGAACCGCGATCTTTTTTTCACGTCTCTGTTTGGACGGACCGAACTTCGGGGGTCCACCCAGACAGGGCCGTAGACAGCCCGCGGGGTCCGGGGAGGCAGAGCCTCCCCGGGGTCACAAGCGCCGACGCTCAGCCCAGCACGTCCGCCGGCGCGTCGCGCCACAGGCTCTCGCCCAGTTCGCGTCCGAGCTCGGCGGCTTCGGACGGCGCGCCGGTGATGGAGCGACGGAGGAGGAAGGAGCCGTCGGCGCGGGCGATCATCCCCTCCATGTGCAGCCGGCCGTCGGGCAGGCGCCGGGCATGGGCGCCGATCGGGGTGTGGCAGGTGCCGTCGAGGGTGCCGAGAAGGGCGCGTTCGGCATCTGCGGCGATCCGGCTCTCGTGATGCTCCACCGCGGCGAGGAGCTGGCGGAGATCCGCGTCGTCCTCCCGGCAGGTGATGCCGACGATTCCCTGGCACGCGGCAGGGAGCATGGCATGGGTTTCGATCACCACGTCGGCCGCGGCTTCCATCCCCAAGCGCTTCAGGCCGGCGAGGGCGAGGAGGGTGGCGTCGTAGCGGCCCTCGGCGAGGCGCATCAGGCGGGTCTGGACGTTGCCGCGGATGGGCTCGACCCGCAGGTCGGGGCGGGCAGCCAGGAGCTGCGCGCCGCGGCGGACGGATGCGGTGCCGACCAGGGCGCCGTGGGGCAGGCAGGCCCAAGGGTCGGCCGCGTCGTTTCCGATCGCGTCGCGCACCTGGCCGAGGATGAGGGCGTCGCGGTTGTCCTCGCGCTCCAGGACGCAGGCGAGGACGATGCCGGGCGGCATCTCCGTCTCCAGGTCCTTCAGCGAGTGGACGGCGAAGTCGATCCGGCCGTCGAGCAGGGCTTCGTGGATCTCCTTCGCGAAGAGGCCCTTGCCGCCGATTTCGGCGAGCGGGCGGTCGAGCACGCGGTCGCCGGTGGTGGCGATGACGCATTCGTGGAAGGCGTCGTGCGTGCGGACGCCGGCGCAGAAGCGGCTGACGCACGACATGAAGTGCCGCGCCTGCCAGAGCGCGAGCGGCGAGCCCCGCGTGCCGACGCGGAGCGGCAGGGCCCGCGCGTGCGGCGGGACCATCCGGCCGTCATCGGGAAGATCGAGGAGGGCCGGTTCGTCGGCGACGGCGAAGCGGATGAGTTCGTCGAGGGTGGTCATGCGCGTGCCAAGCCCAGGAGGTGGGCCATGTCCTTGAAGAAGATCTTCACGTGGGCCAGGGGGTCTCGCCGGACCAGTTTCTTGTTCATGTAGGATTCCCAGGTCAGGCGCTGCACGTCGGGGTCGGCGCACATCTTCACGAAGCGCTCCCGCGTCCAGTCGTTGCGGTACCAGAAGCGCTGCATGATCCCGAGGATCCAGAAGACCCGGCCGTGGTCCTTCATGAAGCGCTTGCGGGCTGTGGCGAGGGCGCGGACGTCGCCGGTGGCAAGCAGGGCTTCGACGGCATCGGCAGCGAGGCGGCCGCCGAGCATCGCGTAGTAGATGCCCTCACCCGAAGCGGGCGCGACCACGCCGGAGGAATCGCCGGCGAGGACAACGTCCCGGCCATTGTCCCAACGACGGTGAGGACGCAGCGGGATGGGGGCGCCTTCGCGGCGGATTGTCTCGGCGCGGTCGAGGCCGGTTTCGCGGCGGAGCGCACCGACGGCATCACGTAGGGCGAAGCCTTTCCTGGCCGAGCCCGTGCCGATGCTCGCCGTGTCGCCATGCGGAAAAATCCAGGCGTAGAAGTCCGGGGAGAGGCGGCCGTCGTAGCGGACGTCGCAGCGCTTCGCATTCCAGTCCTTCGCGTCCTCAGGCACGCGAATGATCTCGTGGTAGGCGAAGACGAACGGCGTCTTGCGCGTCTCGGGGACGCAGGACTTGCCGACGGCGGAGTTGGCGCCGTCCGCGCCGATCACCGTTCGGGCGCGGAGGCGGTGGGTGTCGCCGCCCGCGTCGCGATACTCGACGACGGCGGTGCCGTCGGGGTCGCGGGAGACGCGGTCGAAGGTACCGGTGCGGCGCTCGGCGCCGTGCGACGCCGCGCGGTCGCGCAGCCATTCGTCGAAGACGTCGCGGTCCACCATGCCGACATAGCCGTTGCCCTGGATCGGCATCTCCACCTCCTTGCCGGAGGGGGCGACGATGCGGGCGTTGTTCACGCGCGCGACGACCAGGTGGTCCGGGATATCGAAGTCGCGGATGGCGCGCGGCGGGATCGCGCCGCCGCAGGGCTTGATGCGGCCTGCGCGGTCGAGCAGGAGGACGTTCCGGCCGTGACAGGCAAGGTCGTCCGCGGCCGTGGCGCCCGCTGGGCCGCCGCCGACCACGACGGCATCGTAGGTGTAGGTGTCGGACATCGTCGTCCTCCCCTCAATCGCCCGAAGCGGCGAATGCGTGTGACGGCGGCGCGACGGCGCGGCGCCCGATGCCCAGCGCGAGTGCGGCGGACAAGATGAAGAGGGCGGCGTCGCCGGCGAAGGCGATGCCGTAGGCGGCGGGGGCGGAGCCGAGAGCCCAACGCGCCACGTCCACCGCGACCGTGCCGACGATCCCGCCGAGGCCGAAGGCGATGGCCTGCGCCGCGCCCCAGAGGCCGAGGCGCACGCCTTCCCGCCCGCCACGGCCTTCGCCGGCGAGCGCCATCATCGCGGCGATGGCGGAGGCGGCGAAGACGCCGTTGGCGAGGCCGAGCGCGAAGCAGGCGGCCTGGAGCGGGAAGGCATGCGGTGCGGCGGCGCCGACGGTCAGCGAGGCCGCGCCCAGGGCTGCGGCAATGCAGCCGCCGATGGTGATCCCGCGCGGGCGGCCGAGGCCGGTGGCGCCGAGCAGGGCCACGAGGATCATGCCGGCGAGGACGCCGCCGTGCTGGAGGGAGGAGAGGCGCGTCGTCTCGCCGAGGGTCAGGCCGAAGACGGCGCCGGCGAAGGGCTCCAGCAGCAGGTCCTGGGCGGAATAGGCGAGCATCGAGGCGAAGACGAAGAGGGTGAAGCGACGCGCGTCGGGATCGGCCCAGGCCTCTCGGAGGGCGGCGCGGAAGTCGGGCTTCACCGCGGCCGGCGCGGCTGCTGCCGGGCGCGCGGGCTCCATGCCCCAGACCGCTACGGTCGCGAGGAGGAGGGCGGCGAGGGAGACGCCGGCGGAGACGGCGACCAAGCGCGCGGGGGTGAACGGGTCGAGGAGCGCCCCGGCTGCGGCGGTGGTCACGACGAAGCCGGCGATCATCATGATCCAGACGACGGAGGCCGCGGCGGGGCGACGCGCCGGCGCGGTGCGAGTCGCGAGGAGGGCGAGCAGCGACGTGCCCGCGGCGCCGACGCCGAGGCCGATCGCGACGAAGGCGAGGAGCGCTGCAACGATGCCGGCGGCGAGGTGGTCGGCCATCAGCGCGGTCGCGGCCGCGGCGCCCACCCCGCCGGCCGCGAGCAGCGCCATGCCCCCGAGGATCCAGGGCGTGCGGCGTCCCCCGACGTCGGATCCGTGGCCCATGCGCGGGCGCATCATCTGCACGGCGTAGTGCAGGCCGACCAAAAGGCCGGGCAGCGTCGCGGGGAGCGCAAGCTCGATGACCATGACGCGGTTGATGGCGGAGGTCGTGAGCACGACGACGGCGCCGAGCGCGGTCTGGACGAGGCCGAGGCGGAGGATGCCGGGCCAGGAGAGCGGGGCGGGGTTCACGCGCCGATCCCCGCGCGGATGGCGGTGGCCGTGACCATCATGCCCGTGACGAAGAGTAGGACGCCCGTGCCGTTGTACCAGGGCGCCAGGCCGCGGGGGTCCCGCAGCAGCCGCGCCATGAGGGCGACCTGTCCCGCGAGAAGCACGGCGACGACGGCGGCGTGCCAGGGCGCGCCCCAGGCGAGGAGCAGTGCGGCGACGACTGCCTGCGGCACCGCCATGAACACGCAGGCAACGCGGCCCGCGCGCTCCGGGCCCAGCAGGACAGGGAGGGAGCCGATGCCGAAGCGGCGGTCGCCCTCGACCGACTTGAAGTCGTTCAGCGTCATGATGCCGTGGGCGCCGAGGGAGTAGAGGGCGGCGGCGGCGAAGGTGGCCGTGGAGGGCGTGCCGCCCGCCATGACCGCGGCGGCAGTGATCCAGGGCAGGCCTTCGTAGCAGGCGCCGCAGGCCAGGTTGCCCCACCAGCCATTCGCCTTGAGACGGATCGGCGGCGCGGAATAGGCCCAGGCGAACGCAATGGCGACGACCGCGGCGGCGAAGCCCCAGGGGCCGAGCGGCAGCGCGACGAGGAGCGACAGGAGCGTCCAGGCGACCGCGACGTAGAGGCCCCAGCGGCCGGGCATGCGGCCGGAGGGGATGGGACGATGCGGTTCGTTCACCGCGTCCACGTGGCGGTCGAACCAGTCGTTCACCGCCTGGCTCATGCCGCAGACCATCGGGCCGGCGAGGAGCAGGCCAAGGAGCGCCATCGGCCAGCGGTCCGCGAGCGGCGCGCCGGAGGAGACGACGCCGCAGGCGAACGCGAAGACCGGCGGGAACCAGGTCACGGGCTTGAGGAGTTCGAGCACCGCCGAGGCTTCGGGGAAGCGCCGCGTCGGGGTGGGGAGGGTCGCGGCGCCGGACATGGCCATTACTCCGCCTCGTTGCCGCCGAGGCCGTAGCGGCGGAGCTTCACGTAGAGACTCTGGCGCGAGAGTCCGAGCATCTCGGCGGCCGAGGCGCGGTTGTCGTCGGTCAGTTGCAGCGCGGCTTCGATGGCGAGTCGTTCGATGACGTCGGTCGTCTCGCGCACGAGTTCCTTCAGGGGCACGCGTCCGACGAGCTCGGTGAGCTGCTCGACGGGACGGGCGAGGTGCGCGCCGGGAGAGGTCTTGGGGGCGGGGCGAGCGCCCACGTCGCGGATGCAGAAGCCGTAGCCCGCGCCGTCATCGCCGAGCGGGGCGGCGGAGACCTCGGCCTCGACGTTCGTGCCGTGCTCGCCGCGCATCGTCGTGGCGAAGAGGTGGACGGAGCCGCGGGTGCGGAGGGTGGCGAGGAGGACTTCGAACTCCAGGCCCGGGCCGAGCCAGCGTTCGAGGGATTCTCCGACGGCCTGCGACTCCGCCTCCAGTTGGGCGAGGTCGAGGAAGGCGGGATTCGCGGCGAGGATGGTGCCGTCGGCATCTGTCGAGACGAGGGCGTCGGGCGAGGATTGTGCGGCGCGGAGCAGGCCGGGCGGGGGCGGTGCGGCTGCCGGTACGCCGTCCGCCACGCGAAGGCGCAGCAGGAGGAGCGGCGCGCGGTCCTGGCGGAAGGGCGCGGCGGCGAGGAGAAGCGTGTCGCCGGACGGGGTAAGGGCCTGGATCTCGGTCGCACGGCCGGCGAAGCGGACCTCCGCGAGGTTCGTCGCGACGCGTTGGCCGACGGCGGAGTCGAAGGCATCGAGGAGCGAGCGGCCGGCGAGCGGGCCACCGCCGAGCAGCGCTTCCGCCGCGGGGTTGGCTTCCTGCACGAGATGCGTCGCGGCATCGAGGATGAGGGCGCCTTCGGCTGACATCTGGAACAGCAGGCGGTAGCGCGACTCGGCGTGGCGGAGGCGGACGTAGTCGCGCTCCATCGATTGCTGCGCGTCCACGAGGCGCTGGTGCAGGGCGGCGACCGCGCGCTGGTCGCGGCCGATCGCGACGATGCGGTCGGATTTCGGCAGGGCAACGGTACCGTAGAGGACGGGTACGCTCGCGTCCGCCTGCCCCGGGTGGTTGACCTGCCGCCAGCGCGCGACGCCCGCGGGCTTCGCCTCGCGCACGAGCGACTCGACCTTTGGGCGGCTGTCCAGCGCGACGGTCTCGGCCCAGGCGCGCCCGGCCCAGCCCGAGGCGCCGCCGAGGTCTTCGGTCAGGGCTTCGTTGCTGATGGCGAGGTCGAGGACCATGCCGTCGCGATCCAGGATGAGGACGATGTCAGCCGCCGCCGCGAGGAGGAGCCCGACCGCCTTGGCGTCCAGTCCCTCGAGCGACCGTGCGGCCGACTTGAACGGTTTCACGAGAGACGGTGTTCCTTGGCTGAGACGCGTGCTCCGCTAGCAAAACTCAAATGCCCTTCAGTGCGCGAAATCGAGAAGTTGCAGGAGGCGTTCGGCCTGCCGGACGGCATGCCGTGCATCGTGGGCCACGGCGTCCGCGCCAAGGCGCAGCGCGCGGCGCGGTGCCTTCGCGAAGACCTGGCCGCCGACCATGACGCCGACGGGCTGCGCGGCGGCGCGGCGGACGGCGGAGACGAGCGTGGCGAGCGGTTCCAGGTCCTCGATGCAGCCGCAGGAGAGGCCGATGATCCGCGCGGGGTCGTGGCGCACGCGCTTCGCGAGTTCCGCCGAGGTGCCGCTGGGCTCGTTCGAGACCTCCCAGCCCGCGAGGCGGAGGAAGCCCGCGACGATATCGGTGCCGAAGGAATGATTCTCACCCGGCATGACGGTGATCAGCGCGCGCCGCGTGCCGCCGCGCACCTGGTCGGCGCGCGATTCGAAGAGCGGCGATAGGCCGCGGAGGATGCGCTGGAGCCGCCAGATGCCGAGCGTGACGTCGGTATAGGAACAGTCGTCCTCCACCCACATGGTGCCGAGCCGGCGGGCGGCGGGGGCCATGAGGTCCAGGGCCACGTGCTCCAGCGTCGCGCCGCGGCCGCGGACGGCTTCGACCGCTTCCTCGGCAGCGGGCCCGTCATCGGCGAGAAGGGCGGTCGCAAGCGCCGCGACGTCCGTGCCATCCACCGGCGGGCGACGCGCCTCCTCGGCGGTCGGCGCGTTGCGATGCACGAGGAGAAGGCGGGGGATGATCTCCTCCGCGATCGTGCGGGAGAGCACGGCGCGAGGCGAGTTCAGGCGGGCGGGAACGGCCCGGGGCACACGCGCGCCCCGCGTTTCGCCCAAATTCCCCAGGTCCACCGCGACCGGCCCCATCGGCTTGGTCACCATATCTGTTTCTTCCCCGACCCTAGGGCGGGCGGAACAAGAGTGTCAACTTGGAATGACGTAAACCTCGATTGACACTCGGCCTTCCTCCCCCCTATCGTTCCCCCAGGTGCGCGGCATGGAACGACGCACCTCCGAGGAACGGCATGCGGCTCAGTCGGATATGCGATGCGACCGGAGACTGCCCCGACGGAACAGGCCGGTCCGCCCGTTCGACTGCGCCGGTCGAAGCCGGCGCTTCCAGGAAGGGGCTTGTCAAGCGATGCGCGACAGCGGGCTGATCAATCGTGTCCTGGAACCATTCGACTGCTGTCCGTGGACGGCGGGTTCCGGGCGTGCGGCCATCCAGCATCGGCGCGCCGCGCCGATCTACAGCGTGGAGGAGCGGCGGCGGCGTGACGAGACGGGCTGGACGCTGGTGCAGGGCATCCTCGCGCCGGTGCAGTTCTTCGTCTTCCTCGTCAGCCTCGGGCTGGTCGTACGGACGTTGCTGACGGGGGAAGGTCTCGCGGTCGCGACGGCGTCCGTCGTGCTGAAGACCTTCGTGCTCTACACGATCATGGTTACCGGCGCGATCTGGGAGAAGGTGGTCTTCGGCCGCTACCTCTTCGCCGCCGCGTTCTTCTGGGAAGATGTCTTCTCCATGCTCGTCATCGGGCTGCACACGGTCTACGTCGCGGCCGTGCTGTTCGGCTGGGGTGACGGGCGGTCGCAGCTGTTGCTGGCGCTCGCGGCCTACGTGGCCTACGCGATCAACGCGGCACAGTTCCTCATGAAGCTGCGCGTGGCGCGGCTGCAGGCGGCAGGATGAACGCCATCTCGCCCGCGCCGAGGGTGGAGGCCGCAGGCTGCACCGCGGCGCCGGTGCTGCGGGAACGCGGGCAGCGCGAGGTCTTCTGCGGGCTGACCGGCATCGTCTGGCTGCACCGCAAGATCCAGGATGCCTTCTTCCTCGTCGTGGGAAGCCGGACCTGTGCGCACCTGCTGCAGGCCGCGGCGGGGGTGATGATCTTTGCCGAGCCGCGTTTCGCGACGGCGATCATCGAGGAGCGGGACCTCGCCGGCCTCGCCGACGCGAACGAGGAACTGGACCGGGTCGTGTCGCGGCTGCTGGAGCGACGCCCTGACATCAAGCTGCTCTTCCTCGTCGGGTCCTGCCCGTCGGAGGTGATCAAGTTGGACCTGTCGCGGGCAGCGCAGCGGCTGTCGCGGCGCGTGCGGCCGGACGTGGTCGTGCTGAACTATTCGGGCAGCGGGATCGAAACGACGTTCACGCAGGGCGAGGACGCCTGCCTCGCCGCGCTGGTGCCGGAGATGGCCGCGAGCGACTCGCGGTCGCTTCTGGTCGTCGGGGCGCTGGCGGAGGTCGTGGAGGACCAGTTTCGGCGCCTCTTCGCCGCCATGGGGATCGGTCCCGTACACTTCCTGCCGCCACGGCGCGCGCGGGAACTGCCACCGGTCGGGCCGGGGACGCGGATGCTATTGGCGCAGCCCTTCCTCGGCGACACGGCTCGCGCGCTGACCGACCGCGGCGCGCGCCGGCTGGCGGCTCCCTTCCCCTTGGGTGCGGAGGGCACGACGGCGTGGCTGCAGGCCGCCGCGCGCGAGTGGGGTGTGACCGAGGCGACGTTCCGCGCCGCGACGCAAGCGGGCGAGGAGCGCGCGCGGCGCGCCGTCGCCGCGCATCGCGAGCGCCTGGCCGGGCGGAGCGTCTTCTTCTTCCCCGATTCTCAGCTGGAAGTGCCGCTGGCGCGGTTCCTGTCGCGCGAGGTGGGAATGGAACTGGACGAAGTCGGGTCCCCCTACATCCATCGCGAGCACCTGGCCGAGGAGCTGGCCTGGCTGCCGGCCGGCACGGCGCTGAGCGAGGGCGGACATGTGGATCGGCAACTCGATCGCTGCCGCGCCGTGCGGCCGGACCTAACGGTGTGTGGGCTCGGGCTGGCGAATCCGCTCGAGGCGGAGGGGCTGGCGACGAAATGGTCCATCGAACTCGTCTTCACGCCGATCCAGGGATACGAGCAGGCGGGCGACCTCGCCGGCCTGTTCTCCCGACCGCTCGCGCGCCGCGCGCGGCTGGAGGTGTAGGGTGAAGCTCGCGGTCTGGACCTATGAGGGGCCGCCGCATGTCGGGGCCATGCGGATCGCAACGGCGATGCGCGGGCTGCACTACGTGCTGCACGCGCCGCAGGGCGACACCTATGCCGACCTGCTGTTCACGATGATCGAGCGGCGGGACCGCCGGCCGCCGGTGACATATACGACCTTCCAGGCGCGGGACCTTGGTTCCGACACCGCGCAACTCTTCCAGGACGCGGCGCGCGAGGCGTATGAGCGGTTCCGCCCCGAGGCGCTGCTCGTCGGCGCGTCCTGCACGGCCGAACTGATCCAGGACGATCCGGGCGGGCTGGCCCGCGCGATGGGATTGCCGGTGCCGGTCGTCGCGGTGGAACTGCCGTCCTACCAAAAGAAGGAGAACTGGGGGCGGCGGAGACCTTCTACCAGTTGGTTCGCGCCTTCGCGGGGCCGCATGCGCCGGCGCCGGGGACCGTGCGGGCGCCGCGCGGCGATCGTGCGCCGCGCTGCAACATCCTCGGGCCCTGTGCGCTGGGCTTCCGGCACCGCGATGACGTGCGGGAGATCCGGGGGCTGCTGGCGCGGCTGGGCGTCGAGGTGAACGTCACGGCGCCGGAGGGTGCGACCCCCGACGACCTTTCGCGGCTCGGGGACGCCGACTTCAACGTCGTGCTCTATCCGGAGATCGCGGGGCAGGCGGCGTCTTGGCTCTCCCGCACCTTCGGGCAGCCCGCGACGAAGACCGTGCCGATCGGCGTGGGGGCGACGCGGGATTTCATCGCGGAGGTGGCGGCGCTCGCGGGCGTGGATGCCGCGCCGGTGCTGGCGGCCGAGTCGTCTCGGTTGCCCTGGTACTCGCGGTCCGTGGACTCGACCTATCTGACGGGCAAGCGGGTCTTCATCTTCGGCGACGCGACCCACGTCCTCGCCGCCGCGCGGGTCGCGACGGAGGAGCTGGGCTTCGAGGTCGTCGGCCTCGGCACCTATTCCCGGGAGTTCGCGCGGGACGTGCGCGACGCGGCGGCGCGGCTCGGCGTCGAGGCGCTGATCACGGACGACTATCTCGACGTGGAGGAGCGCGTCGCGGAGCTGCGGCCGGAACTCGTCCTCGGCACTCAGATGGAGCGGCACGTTGCGAAGAAGCACGGCATCCCCTGCGCCGTGATCTCCGCCCCCGTGCACGTGCAGGACTTCCCCGCGCGGTTCTCGCCGGTGATGGGGTTCGAAGGCGCGAACGTCCTGTTCGACACCTGGGTGCATCCGCTGATGATGGGGCTCGAGGAGCACCTCATCGCGATGTTCCGGGAGGATCCGGAGTTCTCGGATACCGCGCCATCCCACCTGGGGCATGCGGCCGCGGAGCCGGTTGCCGAGGTCGTGGCGACGACGACGGATGTCATGTGGCATCCGGAGGCTGAGCGGGAGCTCAAGAGGATCCCGTTCTTCGTTCGGGGGAAGGCGCGGCGAAACACCGAATCCTTCGCCCGGGAAAGGGGCATCGCGACCGTGACTGTCGAGGCTCTCTATGACGCGAAGGCGCATTATGCGCGATAGCGTCCGCATCACCGTCGTCACGATGGACAGCCACCTGGCCGGCGCCGCCGCGGCGGCCGAGGCGGCGCTGCGGCGCGACGTCCCCGGCCTCCGGCTGGCCGTGCACGCGGCGGATGAATGGGGGAGCGACCCCACGGCGCTGGCCGCTTGCCATGCCGACATCGCGAGGGCGGACATCGTCGTCACGACGATGCTGTTCCTGGAGGACCATATCCGGCCCGTGCTGCCGGCGCTGGCGGCGCGGCGGGACGACTGCGCGGCGATGCTGTGCATGCTCAGCGCGGGGGAGGTCATGCGCCTCACCCGGCTCGGGCGCTTCGACATGTCGGCGGAGGCGCGCGGCCCGCTGGCGCTCCTGAAGCGGCTGCGGGGCGGTAAGGGCAAGTCGGGGGCCCCGTCGTCCGGACAGGCGCAGATGCGGGTGCTGCGGGAACTGCCGAAGCTGCTGCGCTTCATCCCCGGCACGGCGCAGGACGTGCGGGCGTATTTCCTGGCTCTCCAGTACTGGCTGGCGGGGTCCGAGGAGAATCTGGGAAGCCTGCTGCGGTTGCTCGTCGGGCGCTATGCGCCGCGTGCGGTGCCCGGCGGGACGCTGAAGGCGCCGGCACCGATCCAGTATCCGGACGTCGGGCTCTACCACCCCCAGGCGCGTGGGCGGATCGTGGAGCGGCTGGAGGAGTTGCCGACCGGGACCGGGAGTGCAGGCACGGTTGGCCTGTTGCTGATGCGGTCCTACGCGCTGGCGGGGAACGCCGCGCATTACGACGGTGTGATCGCGGCGCTGGAAGCGCGGGGGCTGCGGGCCATCCCGGCCTTCGCGAGCGGGCTGGACCAGCGGCCGGCGATCGAGCGGTACTTCAAGCGGGACGGCGTCGCGTCGGTGGATGCGATGCTGTCACTGACAGGGTTCTCGCTCGTCGGCGGTCCTGCCTACAACGATGCGCGGGCGGCCGAGGAGATCCTAGCGGATCTCGACGTTCCCTACCTCGCGGCGCATCCGCTCGAATTCCAGACGATCGAGCAGTGGGAGGCCGATGCGCGCGGCCTGACGCCGGTCGAGGCGACGATGATGGTCGCCATCCCCGAGCTCGACGGGGCGACGGGGCCGATGACCTTCGGCGGCCGTTCGTCCGCCGCCCCGGGCGAGGCGCGGCGCGACATGGCGTCGCACCCCGAGCGCGCGACGATGCTGGCAGCGCGGGTGGCGAAGATGGTCGCGTTGCGTCGGTCGGCCCGCGCGGAGCGGCGGGTCGCGGTGGTCCTCTTCAACTTCCCGCCGAATGCGGGGAGCGTCGGGACGGCGGCGTACCTTTCGGTCTTCGCGTCGCTGCACAACACGCTGCGGGCGATGCGCGACGGCGGCTACGACGTGGACGTCCCGCCGACGGTGGACGCGCTGCGCGCGGCGGTGCTGGAAGGCAATGCTTCGCGCCACGGCACCGTCGCGAACGTCGCGGCGCGCATCCCGGCCGACGACCACGTGCGGCGGGAGCCCCACCTGGCGGAGATCGAGCGGCAATGGGGCGCGGCCCCGGGGCGCCACAACAGCGACGGGCGCAACCTGCTAATCCTCGGCGCGCAGTTCGGGAATGTCTTCGTCGGGGTGCAGCCGGCCTTCGGGTATGAGGGAGACCCGATGCGGCTGCTGTTCGAGAGGGGCTTCGCGCCGACGCACGCCTTCTCCTCCTTCTATCGCTGGATCCGGGAAGACTTCGCCGCCCATGCCGTGCTGCATTTCGGCACGCACGGGGCGCTGGAGTTCATGCCGGGGAAGCAGGCCGGGTTGTCCGGGGCGTGCTGGCCGGACCGGCTGATCGGCGACCTGCCCAACCTCTACCTCTACGCGTCCAACAACCCGTCCGAAGGCGCCCTGGCCAAGCGGCGGGCGTATGCGACGCTCGTCAGCCACCTGACGCCGCCGGTGGCGCAGGCCGGGCTGTACCGTGGGCTGCTCGACCTGAAGGCGTCGCTGGGCCGGTTGCGGGCGCTGGACCCGGCGGACGCGGCAGGGCGCCTGGACTTGGCGGCGCTGGTGCAGGCGCAGGCGGCGGCGGTGGACCTGGTTCCGGCCGAGCCGGAATGGGCCGCGGACACCGTGGACCGGGAAGTCGTCTCGCTCGGGGCGGCGCTGCTGGAGCTGGAATACGCGCTGATCCCGCACGGCCTGCACATCGTTGGCAGTCCTCCGGGGCCCGAGGCGCGGGCGGCGACGCTCGATGCGGCGGGGATTACCGACCCCGACCGGCGGGCGACGCTGGATGCGCTACTGGCCGAGGACCACGAGACACCGGCAATCCTGCGGGCGCTCGATGCACGCTTCGTGCGGCCGGCGCCGGGCGGCGACCTGCTTCGGACGCCGGAGGTACTGCCGACCGGCCGTAACCTGCATGGCTTCGATCCCTTCCGGCTGCCGAGCGCCTTCGCGGTGCAGGACGGGGCACGGCAGGCCGACCGGTTGCTGGCGCGGCATGTCGCGGAGCGCGGGGCGATGCCGGAGACGGTGGCGATCGTCCTTTGGGGAACGGACAACCTGAAGACCGAGGGCGGGCCTATCGCCCAGGCGCTGTGGCTGATGGGCGCGGCGCCGCGGCACGACTCCTACGGCCGGCTGTCCGGCGCGCGTCTGATCCCGCTGGCGGAGCTGGGGCGGCCGCGCGTGGACGTGGTGATAACCCTGTCCGGCATCTTCCGCGACCTGCTGCCGCTGCAGACGAAGCTGCTGGCGGAGGCCGCGCTGCTGGCCGCCGGTGCCGACGAGCCGCCCGAGATGAACCGGATCCGCGCCCATGCCCTGGCTTTCCAGGCCGCGCATGGCGGGACGCTGGAAGAGGCGGCGCTGCGGGTCTTCGGCAACGCCGAAGGGGCCTACGGCGCCAACGTCAACCAACTGCTCGAAGCAGGGGCGTGGGAGAGCGAGGACGAGCTGGCCGACACCTACCTGCGCCGCAAGGGCTTTGCCTATGGCGTGGACGGGAAGTCGGCGCGGCATGACGCGGTGCTGGCGCACGCGCTGTCGGGGGTGGACGCGACCTACCAGAACCTCGATTCGGTCGAGCTCGGCGTGACGACGATCGACCACTACTTCGACACGCTCGGCGGGATCTCCCGCGCGGTGCGTCGGGCCCGTGGGCAGGACGCGGACATCTACATCGGCGACCAGACGCGCGGCGAAGGCAGCGTGCGGACGCTGTCCGAGCAGGTCGCGATCGAGAGCCGGACGCGCACGCTCAACCCGAAGTGGTACGAGGCGATGCTGTCCCATGGCGCCGAAGGCGTGCGCCAGATCGAGAGCCAGGTGACGAACACGATGGGCTGGTCGGCGACGACGGGTTCCGTCGCGCCCTGGGTATACCAGCACGCCGCGCAGACCTTCATGCTGGACCCGGAGATGCGGGAACGGCTCGCGGCGCTGAACCCCGCCGCATCCGCCCGCATCGCGAACCGCCTCATCGAGGCGCATGAGCGCCGGTACTGGCAGCCCGCACCGGACGTGCTGGAGCGGCTGCGACAGGCCGGCGAAGAACTCGAAGACCGCCTCGAAGGCATTGGCGCAGGAGTAGCGGCATGAGTGAAGCGCCGACGATCGAGCGACACAACTACATCCGGGGTGCCATCCCCCGCGGGCGGGAGGATGGCGAGGGCAGCGTGCAGGTCCAGATGGACCCGAGCCTGAAGATCGGCGGGGCCAAGGTCTTCGCCGTCTACGGGAAGGGCGGGATCGGGAAGAGCACGACGTCGTCGAACCTGTCGGTCGCCTTCTCCAAGCTCGGGAAGCGCGTGCTGCAGATCGGGTGCGACCCGAAGCATGACAGCACCTTTACGCTGACGAAGAGCCTCATCCCCACCGTCATCGACGTGCTGGAGACCGTGGAGTTCCATTCGGAGGAGCTGCGAACCGAGGATTTCGTCTTCCCGGGCTACAACGGCGTGATGTGCGTCGAGGCTGGCGGGCCGCCTGCGGGGACGGGCTGCGGCGGCTACGTCGTGGGGCAGACGGTGAAGCTGCTGAAGGAGCACCACCTGCTGGAGGAGACGGACGTCGTCGTCTTCGACGTGCTTGGCGACGTGGTCTGCGGCGGCTTCGCGGCGCCCCTGCAGCATGCGGAGCGGGCGCTGATCGTCACGGCGAACGACTTCGACAGCATCTTCGCGATGAACCGGATCGTTGCGGCGATCAAGGCGAAGTCGAAGAACTACCCGGTGCGGGTTGGCGGCGTCATCGTGAACCGCAGCGCGGGGCACGATCAGGTGGACAAGTTCAACGACCGAGTCGGGCTCGAATCGGTCGCGCACTTCCCGGACCTCGACGACATCCGGCGGTCCCGCCTCAAGAAGGCGACGCTGTTCGAGATGGATGAGACGCCGGCGCTGGCCGCGGTGAAGGCGGAATACATGCGTCTCGCGGCCGCGCTCTGGGCGGGCGAGACCATGAAGGACCGGCTTCCGGTTCCGCTCAAGGATCGTGAAATCTTCGACCTGCTGGGGTTCGACTGATGGACGGCGCGACCTACACGCAGAAACGGGGACAGCTCCTCGACTACTTCGACCGCACGGCGGTGCAGGCCTGGACGCGCCTGACCTCCGACGCGCCGGTCGGGCGAATCCGCGCGACGGTACGGGCGGGGCGGGACGCGATGCGGGCGCAGCTGCTGTCGCTGCTGCCGGACGATCTGCGCGGCGCGCGCGTTCTGGATGCGGGCTGCGGAACTGGGGCGCTGGCGCTGGAAGCGGCACGGCGCGGCGCGGAGGTGGTGGCGATCGACCTTTCGCCGACCCTCGTCGGGCTCGCGCGGCAACGCGCGGCGGGAGAGGACGGCGCGGATCGCGTCACCTTTCGCGTCGGCGACATGCTCTCGCCCTCCCTTGGCACTTTCGATCACGCCGTCGCGATGGACAGCCTGATCCACTACCGGCCGGACGACGTGGCGCGCGCCCTCGGGGCACTGGCGCCGCGGGTACGGTCCTCCATCGCCTTCACCTTCGCGCCCTGGACGCCGGCGCTCGGCGCGATGCACGCGGTCGGCCGGCTCTTCCCCAGGTCCGATCGCGCGCCGGCGGTGGAGCCGGTGCGGGACGCGGCGTTGCGGCACCGGCTGGCGTCGGAGCCGGCGCTCGCGGGCTGGCGAGCCGGTGGCGGCGGGCGGATCAGCACGGGCTTCTACATCTCCCAGGCCCTGGAGCTGCGGCGGTGAACGTCGCGCGCGCCTGGACGCGGCTGGGTCCGAACCTCCTGCCCTTCGCCGATGCGGCGACGGATGAACTGCCGCTCGGGCGACTGCTCCGGCTCTCGCTGTTCCAGGTCTCGGTCGGGATGTCGGCGGTGCTGCTCATCGGCACGCTGAACCGGGTGATGATCGTGGAGCTTGGCGTCGCGGCCTGGCTCGTCGCGGCGATGGTCGCGTTGCCGCTGATCTTCGCACCGCTGCGGGCGCTGATCGGGTTCCGGTCGGACAACCACCGCTCCGCGCTGGGATGGCGGCGTGTGCCCTACATCTGGATGGGCACGCTCGTGCATTTCGGCGGCCTCGCCATTATGCCCTTCGCGCTGCTGATCTTGTCCGGCGACACGAACGGGCCGGCCTGGGTCGGTCCGGTAGCTGCGGCGCTCGCCTTCCTGATGGTGGGCGCGGGCCTGCACACGGTGCAGACGGTCGGCCTGGCGCTGGCTGCCGACCTGGCGCCGCCCGCAGCCCTGCCACGGGTCGTCGCGCTGCTGTCGGTGATGCTGCTGCTCGGCATGGTCGTCGCGGCCGTCGGCTTCGGGGCGGTGCTGCACGACTTCTCGCAGCTGAAGCTGATCCAGGTGATCCAGGGCGCGGCGGTGCTGACCATCATCCTGAACATCACCGCACTCTGGCGGCAGGAACCGCGGATGCCCGGACGTCGCGGGCGGGCCGACCTCCCGGGCTTCCGGGAATCCTGGCGCGCGCTGCGGACGCAGGGGCCCTGGACGCGGCGGCTCGTCGCGACCGGGCTGGGGACCGCGGCCTTCTCCATGCAGGACATCCTGCTCGAGCCCTATGGCGGCGAGATCCTCGGCCTGTCGGTGTCCTCCACGACCTTGCTGACGGCGCTCGTCGCGGCGTCGGGCATCGCGGGCTTCGTGCTGGCGGCGCGGCTGATGGGACGCGGCGTGGACACGACGCGGGTGGCGGCCGGCGGGTTGCTGGCGGGGATCGCGGCCTTCACCGCGGTCACGCTCGCGGCGCCCGCTGCCTCTGCGGCGGTCTTCGCGCTGGGCGTCGCGCTGATCGGGTTCGGCGCCGGCCTCTTCGCCCACGCGACGCTCACCGGCTGCATGCAGGTCGCGCCGCCCGGCCAGATCGGGCTCGCGCTCGGCGCCTGGGGCGCGGTGCAGGCCACGGCGGCGGGATGCGCCATCGGCCTCGGCGGCGCGATCCGCGACATGCTCATGCATCCCGCCCTCGACGGCAGCCTCGGCGAGGCGCTGACGGGACCCGCCGTTCCCTACGGCGCCGTCTACCTCCTCGAGATCGCCTTGCTCTTCGTCACCCTCGCGGCCCTCGGTCCCCTCGCGCAGCGCGCGCCGGGACCGGTGGTGATCCGCAACGCCTGAGACCGGAGGATCGCCATGCCGACCGCTGCCTTCACGAGTACCTTCGACGTCGCGGAGCTGACGCTCTACGCCTTCTTCCTGTTCTTCGCGGGACTGGTCTACTACCTACGCCGCGAAGACAAACGGGACGGCTACCCGCTCGTCTCCGACCGCAGCGACCGCATCAAGGTCCAGGGCTGGCCGCCCATCCCCGCGCCGAAGCCCTTCGTCCTGCCGCATGTCGGCCCGGAGATCGTGCCGCGGCGTGAGCGTGACCTGACCGGCCTGATGGTGCCCGGCGCCGCGTGGCCCGGCGCCCCGATGGAGCCGCTCGGAGACCCGATGCAGGACGGCGTCGGCGTCGCCTCCTACGCCGAGCGCAAGGACGAGCCGGACCTGACCTTCGACACGAACGAGCCGAAGATCGTCCCGCTGCGTGCCGCGCCCGGCTATTACCTGGCGACGGAAGATCCGGACCCGCGCGGCTTCGACGTCGTGACCACGGACGGCGTCGTCGCGGGCTTCGTGAACGAGGCCTGGATCGACCGGTCCGAGACCTTCGTCCGCTACCTCGAGGTGACGGTGCCGCGGCCGAAGGACTGGCCGATCGCGCCGCTCGACGCCAACCCGACGGCGCCGCTGCCGCAGGCGGTCGGCGACGACCATCCCGTGCCGATCGAGGAAGCGATGCAGACCGGAACGCGCCGCGTGCTCGTCCCGATGCTGCTGTGCCGCATCGACGGGGGCCAGCGGCGCGTCCGGATCGCCTCGGTCCTGTCGCACCAGCTCGCTGCGGCGCCGGCCATCCGGCATCGCGACGAGATCACGCTGAAGGAAGAGGACCGGATCGCCGGCTACTTCGCCGGCGGCCACATCTACGCAACCCCGGACCGCATGGGACCGCTGCTATGAATGCTGTCGTCCATCCCCGCCTCGACACCACCAACCCGCTGTCGCGCAAGGCGCCGATCCGCGAGCACGAGGGGGAGCCGGTCCGCGGTCTCCCCGAGCGCCTGCCCGCCGGCGAGACCATCCTGTGGCAGGGGGCGCCGGAGGCCGGCCGCCTGGCGCGGCGCGCCTTCCACCTGCGGGGGATCGCGATCTACTTCCTCGTCCTCGCGGCATGGCGCGGCGTCGTGCTGTGGCCGGAAGGGGCCGCGGCGGCGGCGACGGGCGTCGCCCTGATGCTCGCGCTCGGCGCCGTGCCGATCGCAATCCTCGCGCTCCTCGCGCGGCTCTCGGCACGGACGACGCTCTACACCGTGACGGACCAGCGGCTGGTCATGCGGGTCGGCATCGCCCTGCCGCTGACGATCCACATCCCCTTCTCGGCGATCGGCAGCGCCTCGGCGCGCGTCGAGGCGGATGGGTCGGGCGACGTGGTGCTGAGCGTGATGGCGCCGCACCGCGCGTCCTACGTCGCGCTCTGGCCGCACGCGCGGCCCTGGCGGTTCGGGCGGCCGGAGCCGATGCTGCGCTGCATCCCCGACGCGGCCACGGTGGCCGGCCTGCTGTCCCGCGCCCTCGCGGCGCAGGCGGAGCAGCCGGTGCCCGCGATGCCGGTGTCCGATGCCGCGCCGGCCGGCGCGCGGCAGCCCGTGACGGCCTGAGGCGCGCCATGGCCCTCGCTCCGCGCATTCCGCTCATCGGCCTCGCAGGCCTGATGGTATTCTCGGTCGTGGCGGCCGGGGCCTCGCGCCTGTGGGGCCATGCGGACGAGGTGTCGAATGCCGCGCCCGTCCACTCCCGAGACCTTCGGTTCGATGATCGCAGCGACGGTGCCGTGACCGTTCGCGACTCGGCCGGGACCGTCGTTGCCGTTCTCCTCCCCGGCGACGACGGCTTTATTCGCGGCACTTTGCGGGGCCTAGCCCGTGACCGGCGCCGCATGGAAGCCAACCTTGACACTCCTTTTCGTCTAACGGACTGGACAGACGGGCGCATTACGTTGGAGGATCGCTCCACGGGCCGTCACCTGGAGCTTCGCGCCTTCGGCGCGACGAACGCCGCCGCCTTCGGGCGGCTGCTGACGGCCCAGGTGGAGGAGAGCCGCTGACATGGACGACACCGGCCCCGGCAATCACGGCCCCGGACTGCTTTGGCGAGCCTTCGGCTCCCGCTCGTTCGACGTGCCCTGCACGATCGAGATCGAGCGGACGGCCGACAGCCTGCACGCGCATGCCATCCCGGAAGGGGTCGAGCTGCGACCCGGCGACCGGGTAATGGTGCACGGGGCGCCGGACAACGTTCCCTTCGGGACCGTCGTGACCCTTCCGGGCCGCGCCACGGTGCACCGCGCGGCCTGGGCGGAGCGGACCTGGACGACCGCCGTGGCCCTCTTCGAACTGACCGAACTTTATCATTGCGGCTTCGAGCCGAAGGGGGCGCTGGCATGAACGCCGTTTCTCCGGCCGTCCGGGCCGACCTGAACGCCAGCACGAAGCTCGCGGCCACCGACACGGTGCTGGCCCCACGCTTCTACACGACCGACTTCGCTGCCCTGGACCGCATCGACGTGTCCTCCATCCGCGCCGAATGGGACGCGCTGATGGAGGAATTCCGGCGCGACCCGAACCGGGGGCACTTCCGGCGCACGGCAGCCTTCGACGACTTCCGGCTGGCCGACCTGCCGGAGGACCTGCAGACGGAGGTCCTCGATTTCCTCATCTCCTCCGTCACGGCGGAGTTCTCGGGCTGCGTGCTCTACGCCGAGATCCGGAAGCGGGTGAAGAACCCGGACATGCGCGCCCTGTTCGGCTACATGAGCCGGGACGAGGCACGGCACGCCGGCTTCATCAACGACGCGTTGAAGGACCTGGGCGTCGGCGTCGACCTGTCCTTCCTGACGAAGGCGAAGAAGTATCATTACTTCACGCCGAAGTTCATCTTCTACGCCACCTACTTGTCGGAGAAGATCGGCTACGCGCGCTACATCACGATCTTCCGCCAGTTCGAGCGGCATCCGGAGCTGCGCTTCCACCCAATCTTCAACTGGTTCCAGGAGTGGTGCAACGACGAGTTCCGCCACGGCGAGGCCTTCGCCCTGCTGATGCGCGCGAACCCGCACCTCGTCTCCGGGCGGAACAAGTACTGGGCGCGGTTCTTCCAGCTGGCGGTCTTCGCGACGATGTATGTGCGCGACCACGGCCGCCCTGCCTTCCACCGGGCCCTGGGAATGACGCCGGGCGAGTACGACCTGCAGGTGTTCCGGATCACCGAGGAGATCTGCCGGCAGATCTTCCCGGACACGCTCGACGTGGAACACCCGCGCTTCATGGCTGACCTGGAGCGGCTGCGGCTGATCAGCGAGCGGATGTCGGCTGCGAAGGCGCGGGGCGGCATCATCGGGACGGCCCGGCGTATCGGGCACGGCGCCATGGCGGCCGCGACCTTCGCGAGGCTCTACTTCCGGACGCCGCGGCGCGGGACGCTGCGGGACGACGTGCGCCTGGCGCCGGCCTGGTAGCGAATGGTCGAGCACCTCCTCCCGGCCGTCGTGGCGATCTTCCTGTGGTGGTTCGCGACGGGACTGATCCTGTACCTCGACGGCATGCGGCGGGAGACCTTTGCCTATTCCCTCGGCGCGGCGACGCTGCTGCTGGGAGCCGCCGTGTTCGGGCTGCATGCGACAAGCGACCTGGCGACACCGCACGGGGCGGTGGTGGGGTTCCTCGGCGGCCTCGCGATCTGGGGCTGGCTGGAACTGGCCTTCCTGACGGGCTTCGTCACGGGGCCGGAACGGAGCGCCTGCCCGCCCGGCCTGCGTGGCTGGGGACGGTTCGTGCGGGCCACGCGGACGCTGCTGCATCATGAGCTCGCGATCCTGTCGGCCCTGCTCTGGACGGCAAACCTGACCTGGGACGGGCCGAACCGGATCGGCCTCTGGACGGTGCTGCTCCTCTTCGGGATGCGGCTCTCGTCCAAGCTCAACCTGTTCCTTGGCGTGCGGAACTCGAACGCCGAGTTCCTGCCGGATCACCTTCGTTACCTCGGCACCTATTTCGGGAAGGCGCGTGGCAATCCGCTCCTGCCGTTCTCGCTGGCCGGTTCCGTGGCCGTCGCGGGGCTGCTGCTGTGGACGGCCTTCGCCCCCGGCGCGGATTCCTTTACGGCGGTGGGCTTCACGCTGCTGGGCACGCTGGCGGCCCTCGGGGCGCTGGAACATGCCCTGATGCTGCTGCCGCTTCCGGCCACGCTGCTGTGGGGCTGGGGCTTCCGGTCCCGGGGGTTCAGCGCCGAGTTGGGGCAGTGCGACCCCGGCGGGCTGGAGCGCCTGCTGCAGGCCGTGGCGCGCGGGACCTATGGCCGGGTGGACCGCCTGCAGGGTGTGGTGCTGGTCGGCGAGGGCTGGGTCCGGTTCGACGTGGCCGCGGGCCAGCCAAGCCTGTCCCCGGCCGCGGGCCAGGACGGTCCGGGGCGGGTGACCGCGACGGGTCGGGTGGACGGGTCGCGCCTGCGCGCGGCCTTCGAGGCCTGTTCGGCCACGAGAATGAGACGATATCCGGCGTGAACCGCCGGACGAGGGAGAGGGGTTGGGCGATGGACTATCAGGGGTTCTTCCGCCGCCAGATCGACGGGCTGCACCGGGAAGGTCGGTATCGTGTCTTCGCCGACCTGGAGCGTAAGGCAGGGGCTTTCCCGCGGGCGGCGCATCACGGCCAGGGGCCGGGCGAGGTCACGGTCTGGTGTTCCAACGACTACCTCGGCATGGGGCAGCACCCCGTGGTGCTGGACGCCGTGCATGAGGCGCTGGACCGGTGCGGCGCCGGGGCGGGCGGCACGCGCAACATCGGGGGCACGAACCACTACCACGTGCTGCTGGAGCGCGAGCTGGCAGCCCTGCACGGCACCGAGGCGGCGCTGCTGTTCAACTCCGGCTTCATGTCGAACTGGGCGAGCCTCTCGACGCTCGCCGGGCGGATGCCGGGCTGCGTCGTGTTGTCGGACGCGCTGAACCACGCCTCGATGATCGAGGGTATCCGGCAGAGCCGGGCGGAGCGCCGGATCTGGGCGCATAACGACGTGGAGAACCTGGCGAAGCAATTGGCCGACCTCGATCCGGACCGGCCGAAGCTCATCGCCTTCGAATCCGTCTATTCCATGGATGGCGACATCGCGCCGATCAAGGAAATCTGCGACGTCGCCGACCAGTACGGCGCGATGACCTACCTCGATGAGGTGCACGCGGTCGGCCTCTATGGCCCCACGGGCGCCGGCATCGCCGAGCGCGAGGGTCTTGCGCACCGGCTGACCGTCATCGAGGGAACGCTGGCCAAGGCCTTCGGGACGATGGGCGGCTACATCGCCGGCTCCGCCGCGATGTGCGACTTCGTCCGTTCCTTCGCCACGGGCTTCATCTTCACGACGTCCCTGCCGCCGCACGTCGCGGCAGGCGCACTGGCCTCCATCCGCCACCTGCGCGGCAGCAACGCCGAGCGGCAGCGCATGCATGAGCGGGTGGCGACGGTGCGCCGGCGGCTCGACGCGATGGGCGTACCGCACCTGCCGAACCCCAGCCACATCGTGCCGGTGATGGTCGGCGACCCCGTCGCCTGCAAGCGCATCAGCGATGTGCTGCTGGAGGATTGGGGCATCTACGTCCAGCCCATCAACTACCCGACCGTCCCGCGCGGGACGGAGCGGCTTCGGATCACGCCCTCCCCCGCCCATACCGACGCGGATATCGACCACCTGATGAATGCGCTGGGCACGATCTGGGGCGCGCTCGACCTGAAGCGCGCGGCCTGAGCGCCATGGATGGTTTCGGCACCCCGCCCGCGGTCGTGCGGCCTCGCCGGCCGCGCGCGGCGGCGCCGGTGGCGCGCGCGGCACGGCCGGTCTTCTCCTTCTCGGCGCTCGTCGGGCAGGATGAGATGCGGGACGCGTTGCTGCTGGCGGCAGTGGACCCGGCGATCGGGGGCGTCCTCGTCCTCGGCGACCGGGGGACGGGCAAATCCACGGCGGTGCGGGCGCTGGCGGCACTGCTGCCGCCGATGCACGTCGTCGCGGGCTGTCCCTACAACTGCGATCCGGCGAAGCCCGCGGCCTTCTGTGATTCCTGCCGGCGCGGGTCCCGCCGTACGGCGGAGGTGCCGGTCCCCGTGGTGGACCTGCCGCTCGGCGCGACCGAGGACCGCGTGGCCGGCGCGCTCGACATCGAGCGGGCGCTGACCGAGGGCGTGAAGGCTTTCGAGCCGGGGCTTCTCGCCCGTGCGCATCGCGGCTTCCTCTACGTCGACGAAGTGAACCTGCTGGAGGACCACCTCGTGGACCTTCTGCTGGACGTCGCGGCTTCCGGCGAGAACGTGGTGGAGCGCGAGGGGATCTCCCTTCGCCATCCCGCGCGTTTTGTGCTGGTCGGGAGCGGCAATCCGGAGGAAGGCGACCTGCGGCCGCAGTTGCTGGACCGGTTCGGGCTCGCGGTGGAAGTGCGCACGCCGACGGACCTGACCGCGCGTGTCGAGGTCGTGCGACGGCGCGATGCGTTCGAACGCGATCCGGCCGCCTTCGTCGCGGCCTGGGCGGGGAAGAAGCGGCGCTTCGGGCGCGCATCCTCGCGGGGCGGCGCGCGGCTGCCCGAGGTGACAGTGCCCGACGCGGCGCTGGCCGATGCGGCGCGGCTCTGCATCGCGCTCGGCACGGACGGGCTGCGGGGGAACTCACCCTGATGCGCGCGGCGCGTGCACTCGCGGCTTATGAGGGCGACGCGGAGGTCGGGACGGCGCACCTGCGTCGCATGGCGGCACCGGCGCTGCGCCACCGCCTGCGCCGCGACCCGCTGGACGAGGCGGTCGCGACGACCCGCGTGGACCGCGCCGTCACCGAGGTCCTCGGGGGATGAGCCGGCACGCCGCCGTGGACGCCCCGGCGGCGGAAGCAGACGATGCGGTGCTCGCCGCCTGCCTCATGGCGCTGGATCCGGCGGCACTGGGCGGGGTGCGCCTTCGCGCGCGTCCCGGGCCCGTGCGGGATGCCTGGCTGGCGCTGCTGCGTGACCTGACGCCGGAGGTGCCCATCCGCCGCCTGCCCGTGAACGCACCGGACAGCCGGGTGCTTGGCGGGCTCGACATCGCGGCCACGCTGCGGGCCGGGCGGCCCGTGGTGGAACGGGGCGTGCTGGCGGCCGCGCATGGCGGGGTGGTCGTCCTGCCCATGGCGGAACGCCTCCCGCCCGGCATGGCCGCGCGGCTGGCCGCGGTGCTCGATGCGGGGGAGGTCGCGCTGGAACGCGACGGCCTCACGCAGCGGATGCCGGCGCGGCTGGGACTGGTCGCGCTGGACGAGGGCCTGGACGACGAGGCGCCGCCCCCGATCCTGACCGAGCGCCTGGCGCTGCACCTCGATCTCGACGCGGTGCGGTCGTTGCCGGACGCGCCCTATGACGCGACCCGGATCGCCGTGTCCCGCGCGCGCCTCGCGCGGGTGGAGGCGGATGGGGAGGTCGCGCGGGCGCTCTGCGCCGCGGCCGCCTCGCTCGGGATCGGGTCGCTGCGGCCGCCCATCCTGGCGTTGCGGGTCGCCCGCGCGCTCGCGGCGCTGGCGGGACGGGATTCCGTGGCGGCCAGCGACGCTGGCACGGCCGCGCGGCTCGTGCTCGGACCGCGCGCGCGGGTGCTGCCCTCCCCACCCGAAGGGGAGCCGCCGCCTCCGCCAGAAGAGTCTTCCGATCCGCGCGATGGCGGGGAGGAGGAGAACGCGCCCTCCACGCTGGACGAGGTGGTGCTGGCCGCGGCCCAGGCCGCGATCCCGGCCGGGTTGCTGCAGGCGCTCCAGGCCGGGCCGCTCCGGGGGCCTCCACGGCCGGGCGCAGCGGCGCGGCGCGGCGCTCGGCCCGGCGCGGACAGCCGATCGGTGCGGCGCCGGGGGAGCCTCGGCCGGGGGTACGGATCAGCCTCGTCGAGACCTTGCGCGCTGCGGCGCCCTGGCAGGCCCTGCGCGCGCCGTCGCGGTCCGGTGCGCGCCTGTCCCTGCGGCGGGAGGATGTGCGCGTCCTCCGCTTCCGCGAGCGGACGGAGACGACGGCGATCTTCGCGGTGGACGCCTCTGGCTCCTCGGCCCTGCACCGGCTGGCCGAGGCGAAGGGCGCGATCGAGCTGCTGCTGGCCGATTGCTACGCGCGACGCGACCGCGTGGCGGTCGTGGCCTTCCGCGGTGCCGCGGCGGCACTGCTGCTGCCGCCGACCTCTTCCCTCACTCGGGCGAAGCGGTCGCTCGCCGGTCTGCCGGGGGGTGGTGCGACGCCGCTGGCGGCGGGGCTGGACGCGGCGTTGACGATCGCGGAGGGCGAACGCCGCGCCGGGCGCACGCCGCTGCTGGTCGTTCTGACGGATGGTCGCGCGAACATCGCGCGCGATGGCAGCGCGGACCGTTCCAAGGCCGCCTCGGACGCGGAGGCCTCGGCGAAGCGCCTGCGTGCGACGGGAATCGGCGCGCTGCTCGTGGATACGGCCCCGCGGCCGCAGCCCGCGGCATCTCGCCTCGCGGCGGCGATGGGGGCGCGCTACGTGCCGCTGCCGCATGCCGGCGCGGCGTCGCTGTCCCGCACGGTGCGGGAGGCGCGGCCGGCCGCCGGCCGATGAGCGCGCAGCCGTCCTGGGAGCGCGAGGGCCGCGACTGGCCGAACCGGGAGCACAGCCGCTTCGTCCAGGCCGCCGGGCTGCGCTGGCACGTGCAGGTGATGGGGCAGGGGCCGGTCCTGCTGCTGGTGCACGGCACCGCGGCTGCCACGCATTCCTGGCGCGGTCTGGCACCGATCCTGGCGCGGGACTTCACCGTCGTCGCGCCGGACATGCCGGGGCACGGCTTCACATCGGTGGCGCCGACGCGGATGCTCTCGCTGCCCGGCATGGCCGCGGCGCTGCGGGCGCTGCTGGAAGCCGGACGGTGGCAGCCGCAGGTCGCGGTGGGCCATTCGGCGGGCGCGGCGACGTTGCTGCGACTGGCGCTGGACGGCGCGATCCATCCCGACGCGATCGTCTCGATCAACGGGGCGCTCATGCCGATCGGGCGGGAGGCGTCCGACTTCTTCTCCGGCGCTGCGCGGCTGCTGGCGGGCATTCCCTTCGTGCCCCGGCTCTTCGCCTGGGGTGCGGCCAATTCGGGCGTCGCGGCGCGGCTGCTGCGCGATACCGGCTCGCGCCTGGATGAGCGGGGCGTCGAGTACTACGCGCGGCTGCTGCGCCATTCGGGCCACGTCGCCGCGGCGCTCGGCATGATGGCGCACTGGGACCTGCGGCCGCTGCTGCTGGACCTGCCGCGGCTCCGGCCGGCCCTGCTGCTCGTCGTCGGCGCGCGGGACCGCGCGGTCCCGCCGGCCGATGCAGGGCGGGTGAAGGCCATCCTGCCCTCGGCCGGCATCGTTACGGTGCCCGAGACCGGGCACCTGACGCATGAGGAGCGGCCGGAGGAGGTTGCGCGCATCATCCTGGACGCCGCTGAGGGACACCGTGCCGCCGCCTGACATCGCCCTGCCGCCGCAGCACCCGCAGCGCCGCGTGCTGAACGACGAGGCGCATGCGCGGCCCTCGGCGCCGCTCTCGGCGCCGCTCGATATCTCCTACGTCGCCATCATGGGTGACGCGGAGGCGCGGGCGGGGTCGCTGGCGGCCGTGCGGGATCTCGCGGAACGCGCGGGGATCGCGCCGCCGCCGGAGGGGGTGGATGCCTTCGCCCTGGACTTCGGCACCTTCTGGCTTCGCTGGGAACGGCATACGGAGTTCACGCGCTTCGCCATCTCCGTGCCGGCGGACCCGGACGGGGATCCCTTCGCACGGCCGGCGATCCTGGCCTTGCCCGAAGGCTGGCTCTCCGCACTCCCGGGACAGTTGCTGGTCGCGATCCACCTGGCGCTACGCGAGGGCGACGGGGAGGGAATCGGCGCCGTCGCGGCCACGCGCGTGATGGGCGGGGCGGAACCGGTGGGCGCGATGCTGCTGGAAGGCCGCGGCACCGCCTTCACCGACTTCCGCATCGGGCCCGACGGCTTCACGCGCATGGTGCTGCTGAACCACGCGATGACGGCGACGCAGGCCGGCCGTACCGCGCAGCGCCTGCTGGAGATCGAGAGCTACCGGATGCTGGCGCTGCTGGCCTTCCCCATCGCGCGTTCGCTCACGCCCTTCCTGACGCAGCACGAGATGGAGCTGGCCGCGATCGCCGACGGCATGGCCCCCGCGCGATCCGATGACGAGGCGGCGCTGCTGGGGCGCCTGACACGGCTGGCCGCTGCGGTCGAGGCGGAGGAGGCGGCGCATCTCAACCGCTTCTCGGCCTCTTCGGCCTATTACGACCTGGTGCGGCGCCGCATCGCGGAGCTGCGCGAGGTGCGCATCGAAGGGCTGGCCAACTTCGCGGAATTCGTGGAACGACGGCTGGCACCGGCCATGGCGACCTGCACGGCGGTCGCGGCGCGGCACGACGCGCTGTCCCGGCGCGTGGCGCGGGCGACCCAATTGCTCTCGACGCGCGTGGAACTGACGCGGGAATCACAGGTCCTGGCGGTGCTGGCCTCGATGGACCGGCGGGCGAACATGCAGCTACGCCTGCAGCAGACCGTCGAGGGGCTCTCGACCGCGGCGATCACGTATTACGTCGTCGGGCTGATCGGCGGGCTCGCCAATGGTCTCGGCACCGCGCGGTGGGGGGTCTCGCCAGGGCTCGTCACCGCCTTCTCCATTCCCGTCGTCGCCCTCCTCGTCTGGCTCGGGCTGCGACGCGTGCGCCGTCGGGTCGAGGAGACGCGTCCCCATGCGGAGGTCTAGATGGACGCGTTGAACGACCGGCTCGCGGCACCCGCGCTGCATGCGGGCCGGCCCCATGCGGTGATCATCGGTGCGGGCTTCGGGGGACTGGCGGCCGCGGTGCGCCTGGGCGCGCGCGGGTACCGCGTGACGGTGCTGGACCGGCTGGATACGCCGGGCGGGCGGGCGCGGACGCACCGGCAGGACGGGTTCACCTTCGACGCCGGGCCGACCATCGTGACGGCGCCGTTCCTGATGGAGGACCTCTGGGCGCTGCGCGGCCGGCGGCTGTCGGACGACGTCGATCTGCGCCCGCTTTCGCCCTATTACCGCATCCGGTTCGACGACGGCACGACCTTCGATTATTCGGGCGACCGCGAGGCGATGCGGGAACAGGTCGCACGCTTCTCCCCCGGCGACGTGGCGGGCTTCGAGCGCTTCATGACGCTGTCCGAGGAGACTTGCCGCATCGGCTTCGAGCAATTGGGCCACCTGCCCTTTGGCCGCGTCTCCGATATGCTGCGCGTGCTGCCGGGGCTGTTGCGGCTCGGTGCCTGGCGCAGCGTCTACGCCACCGCGGCGCGGTTCATGCGGGATGAGCGGCTGCGGACCGTCTTCTCCTTCCATCCCCTGCTGATCGGCGGCAACCCCTTCACGGCATCCGGCATCTACGCGCTGATCCCTGCGCTTGAGCAGCGCTGGGGCGTGCACTGGCCGATGGGCGGGATGGGACGGCTCGTCGAGGGGCTCGCCGATCTCGTCGAGGATGGCGGCGGCGCTCTGCGCCTCGGTGCCGATGTCGCGGGCATCACCACGCGCGACGGCCGGGCGACGGGGGTGCGGTTGGCCTCGGGCGAGCCGATCGCGGCGGATATCGTCGTCTCCAACGCCGACGCGGCCTGGACCTACCGCCACCTCCTGCCGGATGGCGCGGAGCGGATGTGGTCGCATCGCCGCCTCGATCGCGCGCGTCAGTCCATGGGGCTGTTCGTCTGGTACTTCGGCACGCGGCGCCGCTACGAGGATGTCGGGCACCACACGATCCTGCTGGGCCCGCGCTACCGTGGGCTGCTGGACGACATCTTCCGGCGGAAGCATCTGGCGGAGGATTTCAGCCTCTACCTGCACCGGCCTACGGCGACCGATCCGTCCATGGCGCCGCCGGGACACGACGCCTTCTACGTCCTGGCGCCGGTGCCGAACCTGTCGGGCGACACGGACTGGACGCATCATGCCGAGGCCTTCCGGCAGGCCGTCGCGCGACGCCTTTCCGACACCGTGCTTCCGGGCTTCGAGGCGGAGATCGTCACGTCCCGCATCGTGACGCCGCTCGACTTCCGCGACGGGCTGCTGGCGACGCAGGGATCCGGCTTCGGCCTGGAGCCCGTCCTGTGGCAGAGCGCGTGGTTCCGGCCTCACAACGCCTCCTCCGGCGTGAAGGGCCTGTACCTCGTCGGCGCGGGCACGCATCCCGGGGCGGGCGTGCCGGGTGTCATCTCCTCTGCCCGCGTCCTCGACACGGTGGTGCCGCATGCCTCAGCCCTGGTTTGACGACCTGTCCTGGCGCGGGGCCGCAGCGGCGCGCGCCGACCTGGCGGCCTGCCGCGCGCTGCTGCGGCACGGGTCGAAATCCTTCCACGCGGCGTCGCTGCTGCTGCCGGAGCGGGTGCGGATGCCGGCCTCCGCGCTCTACGCCTTCTGCCGCGTGGCGGACGATGCGGTGGACCTGACGACGGATCGCGCCGCCGGACTGGCACGGACGCGGGACCGGCTGGATCGCGCCTATGCCGGGGCGCCGCTGCCCCATCCGGTGGACCGGGCCTTCGCCCGCACCGTCGCGCGCCACTCCATCCCGCGCGCCCTGCCGGAGGCGCTGATCGAGGGCCTGGCCTGGGATGCGCAGGGGCGACGCTACGAGACGCTTTCGGACCTGCTGGGCTACGCGGCACGCGTGGCGGGTTCGGTCGGCGCGATGATGTCGTTGCTGATGGACGCGCGGGATGCCGACGCGATGGCGCGGGCCTGCGACCTCGGCGCCGCCATGCAGTTGACGAACATCGCCCGAGACGTGGGGGAGGATGCGGCGGCGGGTCGGCTCTACCTGCCGCTCGCCTGGCTGCGGGAGGCCGGGCTCGACCCGGAGGCCTGGCTTCGCGCGCCGGTCGCGAGTGCGCCGCTGCGGGGCGTCGTGCGACGCCTCCTCGACGAGGCGGGCCGGCTCTACGACCGCGGGCTATGCGGCCTCGCGGCGCTCCCACCGGATTGCCGGCCTGCCATCGCCGCGGCCGGCGCGATCTATGCGGAGATCGGTCGGCACATCGCCGCCGCGGGATACGACAGCGTTGCGACCCGTGCCGTGGTGACGGCGCGGACGAAGCTCCGGCTCGCGGCCGGGAGCCTCACGGCGGTGGCCGCGCGCCAGCGGCCGGCCCTGGCCGATCCGCCACTCCCGGAGCTTCGCTACCTCGTCGAGGTTGCAACCGTTTCGCGCGCCCCCATGATCCCTGCGAGAGCGAGCGGCGTGCCGTGGTGGGAACTGCGTGCACGGCTGCTGTGGTCGCTCGAAATCCTCGCGCGGCGACGTAGCGACGTGCGCGGCGCGGTGACCTGACGGATCGGGAGGCTGATATGGTACGTCACGTCCTCGGAGCGGTCTGCCTCGTGGCGGCTGCCTACCTGCTCTGGTCGGCCATGGCGCGACGCCGGCTGGCGCAGCAGCAGGCCGCGGCGGGGATACAGCCGCCGCCGTTGCATCCGTCGCTCACGCTCATGGCGGATCTGGGGCCTTCGCTCATCATCGCCGGGCTGGTCATCGCGGGCGGGCAGACCGTCGTCGCGTTCCTGCTGACCGATGGCGGCGGCGTCTTCTCGCAGTTCGATCTCGCTGGCTTCGTCGCGCTGCTTGTCGCCTACGGCGTCTGGGTGAAAATGAAGGGACGATACCGGGTCGCAACCTAGGTTACAGGACGGCAACCCTCGCGCGGTGGTCGCGTTCCCGGACCTTGACACTCATGGTCGGGGAGTGCGTCCCATGGACTACGTGAATTCCATCATCCCGTGGCAGTTCGGGATGACGTTCCTTGCCGTCATCGGCGTTCTGATCTGGTATCTTAAGCGGGCCCGCGATAGCCGGGCGGCCCGCGGAGAGCAGGGCCACGTCAGCCATCCGCCGCCGGACCAGAACACGCCGCAGAACCGTACGCCCTGATCCGCCCACGGCCTGTCGGCAGAACCCTCTACAGCGAGGATTGCCGGCAGGATGTGAAGCCATAATACACCCGGCGGCGTGGCCGCCGGGCTCCCCTCAGCCCAGCGTCCGCCGGTAGAGGTGCCACGTCGAGTGGCCGAGAACCGGGATGACGATCGCCAGCCCCACGAGCACCGGCAGCGACCCGAGGACGAGCAATCCGGCCACGATCAGGCCCCACACCGCCATCGGCACCGGGTTGGTGGCGACGGCGCGGATGGAGGTGCGGATGGCGGCGACGGTGCCGACGTCGCGTTCCAGCAACAGGGGAAGCGACACGACGCTGACGGCCAGCGCGGCGACCGCGAATACAAAGCCGACGACGTTGCCGATGAGGATGAGGCGGTAGCCCTCCGGCGTTCCCGTCGCGACCCGCCAGAGGTCGCCGAGGGAGGCCGGGTGATCCGCGCCGATCGTCGAGCGGAAGATCCATTCCGCCGCGAGCAGCCAGGCGGCGAGAAGCAACAGCAGGACGAGCCCCACACCGATGATGGAGCCGAGGCCGGCCGAGCGGAACACGTCCATGCCGTTCCAGACGCTCACGGGCAGCCCCTGTTCCCGTCGCCGGCTCATCTCGTAGATACCGAGGGCGGCGATGGGACCGACGAGCGCGAAGCCCGCGACAAGCGGCCAGACGATCGTCAGCAGATCGCGGCCCGCCGTGACGTAGCCCAGGGCGAGGCCGACGACAGGATAGATCAGCGCGAGAAAGAAGAGCTGCGTCGGCGTCTCCAGGAAGTCACGCCATCCCTGGGCGAGGGAGGCGGTGACGTCCGCGATGGTGATCCGCCGCACCTGTGGTTCGGCTGCGTGGAACGAAGCATGGGACGCGAGATCGGACATGCCGCGGACTCCTTCGGCCGGCGCTCCGGCACGCCGCGGCGACATCGCCGCGGTGGCCCCAGGGACGCGCCCAACGCAGGGCCGCCGAAGGGACCTGACTTGCGGAACCTAGCGTCGGGGCCACACCCTGGGCAGGGAAATCACACAAGCGTGTTCCGGGAGGGTATCGGGTGGAGAATGCCGGGCTGATCGAGATGACCCTCGTGTTCCTCCTCGCGATCGGCTTGGGGCTGCGGGAGTTGTGGTCGCTGCGCCGCGACAGGCGCCGTGCGGAGCGCGAGGATCGCGCGCCGCGTTGAACGCCGATCAGCGGAACGCGCGGGGGACGCGGAAGGGCAGCATGGCCTGGACGACCGGCATGGCGAAGCGGTCCAGGAGAAGGCTCTCATGCACCGCGACGCGCTGTACGCCCTGCAGCCGCGTCGAGAGGACGGAGCGAGAATAGAAGGGCGTGTCCTCCAGCGTCTTCGTGACGCTTGCCTCACCGCCTTCGGCGCGCGTGCGGCGGGGGACGCGCCAGATGCGCGTCGACGGCAGGGCGGTACGGGGCGGGGCGGGGGCGTCGCGGACGTCGCCGTCGCGGGGTGCCAGCAGCGAGAGGCCCTGCGTCGTGCCGTCGCGCCGCGTCGCCTCGTAGAGGATCGCGGTGCCATCGGCGCCGGGGGCGCGGCACCAGTCCCATTCGACGAAGTCGCGTTCCAGCGGTGCGTCGCCGTCGTTCGTGTCGAGGTAGGCGGCGCCGGACCATCGGAGGCCCGGGCTGTCCATCGCGACTTCCGCCCGTGCGACGGGGGCGATGGGGCGCCAGCGGTGGCGCCCCGCGGAGTCCAGCGCGAAGCCGCGCGTGTTCACCGCCGTCGGGATCACGCAGATCGTACCGCGCAGGCGCGAGGGGATGGGGGCCGTCACCTCCTCGATCCGGATGGTCAGCGCGGTGCCGTCCCATTCCAGGCTGCTCGGGCCGATGGACAGGTGCGTGGCGTCACGGCGAACGGAGGAGCGGGGGCGGTCGGTCAGCGACCAGCGCCGCGGCGCGCCGTAGAGCGAGACGTTGACGGCCGCGTGGTTCAGCGGGTCCGTCGGCCCGCGTCGCCGCGCGAGGGCGTACCAGGGCGAGAAGACGGAGCCGAGGAAGGCAATGATCGTGATCCCGCGCGCGCCGTCGTCGCTCAGCGCGTCCACGTACCACCAAACGTAGCCGTCCTGCGCGACGTCGGGGTCGAAGCGCGGGCCACCGTTCAGGCCGAGGCCGTTGCGCGTCGTGGGAAGTGTGCCGCCGTCCATCAGCCCGCTCTCCGCATGCGTGTTCCGAGATCCGCGACGATGCTCTCGGCGGCCAGGCGGCCGGACATGGCGGCCATCGGCACGCCCGCGCCGGGATGCGCGCCGCCGCCCGCGAGGTAGAGGCCGGGAATTGCCGTGCGCGCGCCGGGTCGCGCAAAACTGGCCGCCCAGCCATGGGGAGGAGCGCCGTAGAGGGCGCCGCCCGTACCGGGGAAGCGGCCTTCCCATTCGCGCGGCGTCGTGACGACGCTGTCCACGGGCGTCAGCCGCAGGCCGCACCGTTCCATCAGGCCGAAGGCGGCGTCGCGGCAGGCGGCGAGGGAGGCCTCGTCGGAACCGTCGCGGTCACCGTTCGGCGGTGCGTTGACGAGGACCAGCAGGCGTTCCGGGCCAGCCGCTCCATCGCCGGAATCGTCCCGGTCCTGCGCGCAGACGTAGACGGTGGGGTCGGTGGGAAGCGTGCCGCGGTCCAGCAGGTCCCGGAACTCCGCGGCGTAGTCGCCGGAGAAGAAGACGGTGTGGCGGGAGAGCGGGAAACCCCGCGCTTCCGCCACCATCGCCCAGGTCACGGCGGAGAGCGAGCGCGCGGCCTGACGGGGGACGGCGCGCGCGGCGTCCCGGCCCAGGAGCCCGCCGGCGAGCGCACCGGAGTCGCCGTTGGAGATGACGACGTCCGCTGCGATTTCCTCCCCGCCCAGGAGCCTGACGCCGGCGGCGCGGCCCCGACGGACGAGGATTTCTTCCGCATGCGCGCCGTAGCGGAAGGACGCGCCGTGGCGCGACGCGATCGCGGCCAGCGCGGTGGCGACGCGGTGCATCCCGCCTTCGACGAGCCAGACGCCGTCCTGCTCGACATGGGCGACGAGCATGAGGGTCGCGGGCGCGAGGAACGGCGAGGCACCGCAATAGGTCGCGTAGCGGCCGAAGAGCTGCCGCAGGCGGGGATCGCGGAAATGCGTGCCCAGCGCATTCCAGAGTGTCGTGAAGGGTGAGATGCGCCAGAGGTCCAGCATCCCGAAGGGTCCCGCCGACATCGCGAGCGACATGGGCGTGGGCCTGGGCGAGCGAAGGAACGGGCCTTCCAGCGTGCGGTAGATAAGGCGTGCGCGGTCCAGGAAGTCGCGGAAGCCCCGCGCCTCGGCCGCGCCGGCGAAGGTACCGATCTCGGCTTCGGAGCGCGCGGGATCCGCGAAGAGGTCGAGCCGTTCGTCCGCGCTCCAGGCGTGGCGGGCGAGGATGTCGGCCCGGCGGGTGGTGACCTCCGCGTCGAGCGCGGTGCCGAGGGCGTCGAAGAGTTCCTCGAAAACCCAGCGCATCGTGAAGACGGTCGGGCCGGCATCGAGACGACGGCCGGCGACCGCTTCTTCCCGCATCTTTCCGCCTGGCGACTCGGCGCGCTCCAGCACCGTCACGTCCAGGCCACGCGCGGCGAGCAGGGCGGCCGCGGCCAGACCGCCAATTCCCGCGCCGATGACGGCGACCCCTGTCACTCAGCGGCGATCCTCATTGACCTGAGTGTCAGTATAGGTTGACAATCGGATACGACAACCGCTCTAGACGGGGTCGCAGGGAGGCACCGCCATGGACGCCATCAACCCGATCGAACGTAGCCTCGCCGCGACCGTCGGCCTTGCTTCCAGCCCCGGAAGCCCGCCGCGACTCGCGGAGGCGATGCACTACGCTGTCTTCCCCGGCGGGGCGCGCGTGCGTCCGCGGCTGTGCCTCGCCGTCGCCTTGGCGATCGGCGGCGCGCCCGCGGGCGTCGCGGAGGCCGCTGCCTCCGCCATCGAACTGCTGCACTGCGCTTCCCTCGTCCATGACGACCTGCCCTGCTTCGACGACGCGGAGACGCGGCGCGGCAAGCCTTCCGTCCATCGCGCCTACGGGGAGCCGCTGGCGGTGCTGGTCGGCGATGCCCTGATCGTGATGGCCTATCAGGCGCTTGCGCGGGGTGCCGCGACCGCGCCGGACCGGCTGGTGACGCTGCTCGAGGTGCTGAACGGCGCGGCGGGCGTGCCCTTCGGCATCGCCGCGGGACAAGCCTGGGAATGCGAGCCCGACCCGGACGTCTCGGTCTACGAGCAGCAGAAGACAGGTTCGCTCTTCGCCGCAGCTTCCGTCGCGGGCGCCGCCGCGGCCGGGGTGCCACACGAGGAATGGCGCCGCTTCGGCGCCGCGCTGGGCGAGGCCTATCAGGTGGCTGACGATCTACGGGACGCGCTGTCGAACGAGGCGGAACTGGGCAAGCCTGTCGGTCGCGATGTCGCGCTCGGCCGGCCCAACGCGGTGCGCTCCTTCGGCGTGCCCGGTGCGATCGCGCGGCTGGAAGCCATGGCGCGGGAGGCGGCCGATGCCGTTCCAGCCTGCGCCGGGGCGGACCAACTGCGCGCGCTGGTCGGGCTGGAGGTCAAGCGCCTGATGCCCGCGCGACAATCGCGCGTGGTGGCCTGACCATGCCGCCTGCGGAGCTGGCCGGGGCGGGTCCCGTCTCGTCGCTCCGCGAGCGCGTGCTGGCGCTGCGAGACCGGCTGGTGCCGGACCCGCGCTTCCGCCGCTGGGCCGCGCGTTTTCCGCCGACGCGGATCCTGGCGCGGCGGCGGGCCGCGGCGCTCTTCGATCTCTGCGCGGGCTTCGTCTACTCGCAGGCGCTGCTGGCGCTCGTCCGGCTACGGGTTTTCGACCTGCTGCGCGATTCGCCGCTGACGGCGGCGGAGGTTGCGGCGCGGCGCGACCTGCCGGTGGCCTCGGTCGAACGGCTGCTCTCCGCCGGCGTCGCGCTCCGGCTCCTGGACCGACGCAGCGGCGGACGGTTCGGCCTCGGCCCGCTCGGCGCGGCGATGCCGGGGAATGCGGGGCTGGAGGCGATGATCGAGCACCACGCCGTCCTCTACGCCGACCTGGCTGATCCCGTGGCGGTGCTACGCGGCGGGGAAACCGGCCTGTCCCGCTACTGGGCTTACGCCCGCGCCGAGTCGCCCGGCGCGCTGCGGGCGGAGGACGTCGCCGAGTACTCCGCGCTGATGGCTGCGTCGCAAGCCATGATCGCCGAGGAAGTGCTCGACGCGTATCGCGACCTGCGCGGGCACCGACGCCTGATGGATGTCGGCGGCGGGGAGGGCGCCTTCCTGGCCGCCGCCGCGGCACGCGTGCCCTCGCTGCGCGTCACGCTGTTCGACCTGCCGTCCGTCGCCGCCCGCGCCGCGGCGCGCTTCGCACGGGACGGGCTTTCGGACCGGGCCGAGACCGTTGGCGGCGACTTCCGCACCGATGCGTTGCCCGGCGGCGCCGACCTAATCTCGCTCGTCCGCGTGCTGCACGACCATGACGACGATGCCGCTCACGGGCTGCTGCGCGCCGCCCACGCGGCCCTGCCGCCAGGGGGCCGGCTGCTGCTGGCCGAACCGATGGCGGGCACCGCGGGCGCGGAGGCGATGGGGGACGCGTATTTCGGCCTCTACCTTTTGGCGATGCGGTCCGGGCGGCCGCGGGACGAAGGCGAGCTGCGGCGCTTCCTGGAGGAGGCGGGCTTCGCGCGCGTTCGTGCCTTGCCGACGCGGGTGCCGCTGCTGGTGCGGGCCCTCGTCGCTGATCGGACGATCTGAGTGTCAATAAGAGTTGACACTTCAAGCCGTCCTGTTAACCTGACAAATACGCCGGAACAAGGGAGGGCGAGGAGCGTGACGATGGACACGGTTGCCGTCCTGCTGCACCGACCGGAGCACCTCGCGCTCCAGCGTCTCGACCTCGCCGAACCCGGCGATGCCGACGTGACCGTCGATGTGCGCTGGAGCGGGATCAGCACCGGCACCGAGCGTCTGCTCTGGACCGGCGCGATGCCGGACTTCCCCGGCATGGGTTACCCGCTGGTGCCTGGGTACGAGTCGGTTGGTCGCGTCACGCGGGCCGGCCGCGACTCCGGGCGCCGTCTCGGGGAAACGGTCTTCGTCGGCGGCGCGCGCTGCTTCCCGGTGCGCAGCCTGTTCGGCAGCACCGCCGCGCGACTGACGGCGCCGGGTGCGCGTGTCGTGCCGGTGCCGGAGAGCCTCGGTGAGCAAGCGATCCTGCTCGCGCTGGCCGCGACCGCGCGGCACGCCATCGCTGACGGAATGCCGGACCTGATCGTCGGCCACGGTGTGCTCGGCCGCCTCGCGGCGCGGCTGGCCGTGGCGGCAGGCAGCGCGCCGACGGTGTGGGAGCGTAACGCCGGCCGTGCCGCAGGCGCGCTTGGCTACGACGTCCTGACGCCCGAAGCCGACCCGCGCCGGGACTACGGCCGGATCCTCGACGTCAGTGGCGATCCGGACCTGCTGGACGCGCTGATCGCGCGGCTGCGGCCGGGCGGCGAGGTCGTGCTCGCGGGCTTCTACGCGAAGCCGCTGACTTTCTCCTTCCCGCCCGCCTTCATGCGGGAAGCGCGGCTGCGCGTCGCCGCGGAGTGGCAGCCGGCCGACATGGCCGCGGTCACCGCGCTCGTCGCCGAAGGGCGGCTCGACCTCGACGGCCTCGTCACGCACCGGCGCGACGCGGCGCAGGCGCCCGATGCGTATCGCGTCGCCTTCACCGACTCCGACTGCCTCAAGATGGTCCTGGACTGGAGCAACGTCGCATGAATGCACACGTGGGTTCCGCCAGTGCTGCCCCGCCGAACATGACGGAGGCGCTGCGCGCGGAGGCGGCGATCGAGCCCGACGCGCCGATCATCGGTGAGGTCAAGAAGCAGACGCAGATCATCGCGATCTACGGCAAGGGCGGCATCGGCAAGTCCTTCACCCTCGCGAACCTGTCCTACATGATGGCGCAGCAGGGCAAGCGCGTCCTGCTGATCGGCTGCGATCCGAAGAGCGACACGACGTCGCTGCTGTTCGGTGGCAAGGCCTGCCCCACGATCATCGAGACCTCCTCCCGCAAGAAGGCCGCGGGTGAGGCGGTGAAGATCGGCGACGTCTGCTTCAAGCGCGACGGCGTCTTCGCGATGGAGCTCGGCGGGCCCGAAGTCGGCCGCGGCTGCGGCGGGCGCGGCATCATCCACGGCTTCGAGCTGCTGGAGAAGCTGGGCTTCCATTCCTGGGACTTCGACTACGTCCTGCTGGACTTCCTCGGCGACGTGGTCTGCGGCGGGTTCGGCCTGCCGATCGCACGGGACATGTGCCAGAAGGTCATCGTCGTCGGATCGAACGACCTGCAGTCGCTCTACGTCGCGAACAACGTCTGCTCGGCCGTCGAGTACTTCCGCAAGCTCGGCGGCAATGTCGGCGTCGCCGGCCTGGTCGTGAACAAGGATGACGGCACCGGGGAGGCACAGGCCTTCGCGGAAGCTGCGGGCATCCCGATCCTCGCCGCCATCCCCGCGAACGAGGATATCCGCCGCAAGTCCGCGAACTACGAGATCGTCGGCAAGCCCGGCAGTCCCTGGGCCTCGGTCTTCGAGGAGCTGGCGGAACAGGTCGCCATCGCCCCGCCGCTCCGCCCGACGCCGCTGACGCACGACGGGCTTCTCGGCCTGTTCAAGGGCGAGGCGGTCGGGCGCGGCGTGGTGCTCGACCCCGCGACGATGGAGGACATGTGCGGCACGGAAGCCGTCACGAAGCCCTCCCTCGAAGTGGTGTACGAGGGGGCCTGAGCGTGGACGCGCTGCCCCCGACCGGAGCGGATGGCGGTTGCCATGGCGGTCGCGAGACCCTGCAGGCCGCGGCGCGTGCCGCCGGCAAGTCGGTGCAGATGGACCGGCTGATGGCCGACTACCCGCGCGGGCCACATGATCAGCCGCAATCCATGTGCCCGGCCTTCGGGTCGCTGCGCGTCGGTTTGCGGATGCGGCGGGTCGCGACGATCCTCTCGGGCTCGGCATGCTGCGTGTACGGGCTGACCTTCACGTCCCACTTCTATGGCGCGCGCCGGAGCGTCGGCTACGTTCCCTTCAATTCCGAGACCCTCGTCACCGGCAAGCTCTTCGAGGACATCCGAGAGGCCGTGTTGGCCATCGCGAAGCCGGACGAGATCGACGCGGTCGTGGTCATCAACCTCTGCGTCCCCACGGCGTCCGGCGTACCGCTCGAATTGCTGCCGAAGACGGTGGACGGGGTGCGGATCATAGGCATCGACGTGCCGGGCTTCGGCGTGCCGACCCATGCCGAAGCGAAAGATGTCCTCGCCGGCGCCATGCTGCGGACTGCGCGGAACGAGGCGGAAGCCGGCCCGGTCGCGCGGCCACGTGGCGAGGTGCCGGGCCTGCCGACCATCGCGCCGATCGGTGAGCTCTTCCCCGGCGACCCGCCGGGGCTGAGCGCCTTGCTCGCCCCCATGGGTCTCGCGCTCGCGCCGCAGACGCCGGCCCGGGAATGGCGTGACCTCTACGGAGCGCTCGATAGCGTCGCCGTCGCAGCCCTGCATCCGTTCTACACGGCCTCGGTCCGCGAATTCCGTGCGGCGGGGCGACCGGTCGTGGGCTCCGGCCCCGTCGGCGTGGACGGCACGGCCGCCTGGCTCGACGCCATCGGCCGCGCCGCGAACGTGCCGGCCGACGCAGTCGCGACGGCGAAGCAGCGCTTCCTGCCGGTGATCGCGGACGCCCTTTCGGCGAATCCCATCCGGGCACGCGTCACGGTGTCGGGCTACGAGGGATCGGAGCTGCTCGTTGCGCGCCTGCTGGTCGAGGCCGGGGCGGAAGTGCCCTATGTCGGCACGGCGTGCCCGCGCACCGAATGGTCGGATCCCGACCGGGATTGGCTCGAGGCCCGCGGCGTGCACGTGCAGTACCGCGCGTCGCTCGAGCAGGACATGGCGGCGATGCGGGACGTGAAGCCCGACCTCGCCCTCGGTACCACGCCCCTTGTCCAGGCCGCGAAGGAAGCGGGGATCCCCGCCCTGTACTTCACCAACATGGTCTCCGCGCGGCCGCTCTTCGGCCCTGCCGGCGCCGGTTCGATGGCAGGGATCGTCGCGGCCCAGACCCGCGGCGCGGAACGCTTCTCCCGCATGGTGTCATTCTTCAATGGCGTCGGGACGAAGGAAGGTGCGGGCTATGGCTGGCAGACGCCGCCAAAGGACCCGCCAGGCTTCCGCGACCGTATGAAGCGCGCGCGCGAGCTCCGCGCCAAGGCCGAGGAGGCGACGGGAAACTGATGCTCGTCCTCGACCACGACAGGGCCGGCGGCTATTGGGGCGCGGTCTACGTCTTTACCGCCGTGCGTGGCCTGCGCACGGTGATCGACGGGCCGGTGGGCTGCGAGAACCTGCCGGTCACGGCGGTCCTGCACTACACCGACGCACTGCCGCCGCATGAGCTGCCGGTGGTCGTCACGGGACTGGACGAGGACTCGCTCTCCAAGAACGGCACGGAAGCGCAGATGACCCGCGCGAACGCGACGGGTGACGCAGACCTGCCTGCCGTGGTGGTAACGGGCAGCATCGCCGAGATGATCGGCGGCGGCGTGACGCCGCGCGGCAGCAACCTGTTGCGCTTCGTCCCCCGCACGATCGACGAGGACCAGTGGCAGTGCGCGGACCGCGCGATGAACTGGGTCTGGACCGAGTTCGGCGCGAAGAAGAAGCCGAAGGCGCGCAAGCCGCGGCCGGAGGGGGCCAAGCCGAAGGTCAACATCATCGGCCCGATCTACGGCACCTTCAACATGCCGTCCGACCTCGCGGAGATCCGCCGGATCGTCGAGGGCATCGGCTGCGAGGTGAACCTCACCTTCCCTCTGGGTTCACACCTTGAGGATGTGCCCCGGCTGGCCGAGGCCGAGGCCAACGTCTGCCTCTACCGCGAATTCGGCCGGAAGCTTTGCGAGGAATTGGGGGTCCCTTACCTCCAGGCCCCGATGGGCGTCTTCGCCACCACGAATTTCCTCCGCGCACTCGGCGAGATCGTCGGCGTTGACCCGGAACCCTTTATCGAGCGCGAGAAGCACACGACCCTGAAGCCGCTCTGGGACCTCTGGCGGTCGGTGACGCAGGACTTCTTCGCTTCCGCGCCCTTCGCCGTCGTCGCCACAGACACCTACGTTCGGGGCCTCAAGCGGTTCCTTGAGGACGAGATGGGCATTCCCTGCGCCTTCTCCGCGGCGCGGAAGCCCGGCGAGAAGACCGACAACGCAGCCGTAAGGGAAGCGGTGCGGACGAAGCCGGCCCTCGTCCTCTTCGGCTCGTACAACGAGCGGATGTACGCCGCCGAGGTGAAGTCGCGGGCGACCTACATCCCCGCGTCCTTCCCCGGCGCGATCATCCGGCGCCACACCGGCACGCCCTTCATGGGCTACGGCGGCGCGACCTACGTGATGCAGGAATACTGCAACGGTCTGTTCGACGCGCTTTTCCACATCCTGCCGCTCGGCACGGAACTGGATCGCGTGGACCCGACGCCCGCGCGCACGAGCGAGGCGGAGCGCTGGGACGCGGACGCCGTCGCCTTGTTGGACGCCCGCGTCGAGCGTGAGCCCTTCCTGATCCGCATCTCGGCCGCCAAGCGCTGGCGCGAGCGCGTCGAGGCCGAAGCACGCCGCGACGGCGAATCCCGCATCACGGCCGAGCGCGTCGCGAGGCTGTTCGAAACCGTGGAGGCGCTCGCGTGAGGCGCTCCACCCATCCTTCGCCCGGGTTCGCCCGGGCCCACCGTCGTCCGGGGCAGCCACGCCACGGCGATCCTGGCCGCGCAGGACCAGCGCGGCACCCGCGGGCGCGAGCCCGCGATAGAAAGGGTAGCCTGAATGGCTGATGTAGATAGGAGGGACGTGTCGGTATCCGGTTTGACGGAGCCGGAGGCGAGGGAGTTCCACAGCGTTTTCGTGACGAGCTTCCTCCTCTTCACCGTCATCGCCGCGGTGGCGCACTTCCTCGTCTGGCAATGGCGGCCCTGGCTGCCTGGCCCGAACGGATACACCACTTCGATGATCGACGGTCTGCAGACCGTCGTGTCGATGCTGACCTGAGGGGGCCCGGAACATGTGGCGCGTTTGGCTGCTTTTCGATCCCCGTCGTACGCTGGTCGCCCTCGCGACCTTCCTGCTGACGCTGGCGTTGCTGATCCACTTCATCCTGCTCAGCACCGACCGGTTCAACTGGCTGGAAGGCCCGCGTCGCGCGGCGTCGCCGGTCTCGCAGATGTCCCCGGTGCCCGCACCGGCGACACCGGCCCGATAGGCCTGGCTCCGGAAGCCGGCTTGCCGCGGAAGCGGTGGGTCGGACCTTCCGGGACGGCCGCCCGACGACGGACGGGGCCCCCGGCCCTGCCCGTCGTCCTTACCGCCGCCGCGCGGAGATCGCGGTGCCTTTTCGGGAGGGCTCGCCCATGGCGATGCTGAGTTACGAACGGAAGTACCGGGTCCGCGGGGGCACGCTGATCGGCGGCGACCTGTTCGACTTCTGGGTGGGCCCCTTCTTCGTCGGCTTCTTCGGCGTCACGACGCTGTTCTTCACGGTGCTGGGCACCGGGCTGATCCTCTACGGCGCCGCGCTGCAGGGCACCTTCAATATCTGGCTCATCAACATCGCGCCGCCCGACCTGTCCTACGGATTGGCCCTCGCGCCGATCAAGGAGGGCGGGCTGTGGCAGATCATCACGGTCTGCGCGATCGGGGCCTTCGCCTCCTGGGCGCTGCGGCAGGCCGAGATCTCGCGGAAGCTCGGCATGGGGCTGCACATCCCCGTCGCCTTCTCCTTCGCCATCCTCGCCTACGTCACGCTGGTGGTCGTCCGGCCCGTGCTGATGGGCGCATGGGGCCACGGCTTCCCCTACGGGATCTGGAGCCACCTCGATTGGGTCTCGAACGTCGGGTACCAGTACCTGCACTTCCACTACAATCCGGCACACATGATCGCCATCACGTTCTTCTTCGGAACGACGCTGATGCTCTCGCTGCACGCCTCGCTCGTCCTCGCCGCGCTGAACCCGCGCAAGGGTGAGCCGGTGAAGACGGCGGAACACGAGAACACGCTGTATCGCGACATCATCGGCTACTCGATCGGCACGCTCGGCATCCACCGGCTCGGCCTCTTCGCCGCGCTCTCGGCGGGGTTCTGGAGCGCGGTCTGCATCGTCATCAGCGGCCCCTTCTGGACCCATGGCTGGCCGGAATGGTGGGGCTGGTGGCTGAACCTGCCGATCTGGCGCAACGGCTGAGAAGGGGGACACGGAAATGGCTGAGTATCAGAACCTCTTCACCCGGGTGCAGGTCCGCGGACCTGCCTACCAGGGCGTGCCGCTGGCCCGGACCGACGGTCCGCGCAACGGACGGCCGAACTTCTCCCACCTGCTGGGCAAGATCGGCGACGCGCAGGTCGGCCCGATCTACCTCGGCTGGACTGGCCTGATTTCCCTGATCTGCGGCTTCGCGGCCTTCGAGATCATCGGGCTGAACATGTGGGCCTCGGTGGGCTGGGATCCCGTCCAGTTCATCCGGCTGCTTCCGTGGCTCGCGCTGGAGCCTCCGGCACCCGCCTACGGCTTGCGCATCCCGCCGCTGGCGGAAGGCGGCTGGTGGCTGCTGGCCGGCTTCTTCCTGACCGTGTCGGTCATCATGTGGAACATCCGGATTTACCGGCGGTCCCGCCAGCTCGGCCTCGGCACCCACACCGCCTGGGCCTTCGCGGCGGCGATTTGGCTCTACCTCGTGCTCGGCTTCATCCGGCCGCTGCTGATGGGCTCCTGGGGCGAGGCGGTGCCCTTCGGCATCTTCCCGCACCTCGACTGGACCGCGGCCTTCTCGCTCCGCTACGGGAACCTCTTCTACAACCCGTTCCACGGGCTCTCGATCGCCTTCCTCTACGGCGCGACACTCCTCTTCGCGATGCACGGCGCGACCATCCTGGCCTCCGGGCGCTTCGGGTCGGAGCGTGAGGTGGAGCAGGTGATCGACCGCGGCACGGCGCATGAGCGCTGCGCGATCTTCTGGCGCTGGACGATGGGCTTCAACGCGACCTTCGAGTCCATCCACCGCTGGGCCTGGTGGTTCGCGGTCCTCTGCCCCATCACCGGCGGCATCGGCATCCTGCTGACCGGCACGGTGGTGGACAACTGGTACCTCTGGGCGATCAAGCAGGGCTACGCCCCGTCCTATCCCATCTACATGCCGCAGATCATGGATCCGGCAGCCGCCGCGGGAGCCATCCGCTAATGCCCCGGTACACCTTCCTCGGGATCGGCGTGGGCCTCGCGGCCCTCGTCGCCCTCGCCATCGTCCTGCTGACCTTCGAGAGGCCACCGGTCCTCTCGGTGCAGCAGGGCTACCGCGGCACGGGCATGGCGATCGTCTACAACCCGCGTCTCGTCGAGGCGCAGGCCGCGCGCAACGTCCTGCCCGAAACCCTTGAAGCACAGGACGACGAAGGTCCCCGCGCCTCCGAGATCTATCAGAACGTCCAGGTCCTCGGGAATCTCAGCGCCGGCCAGTTCGGCCGGATCATGCAGGCGATGGTCCAGTGGGTCGCGCCGGAGGAGACGACGCCGGGTGGTGGCTGCAACTACTGCCACAATCCCAACAACTTCGCGGACGACTACCCCTACACGAAGGTTGTGGCGCGGCGGATGCTGCAGATGACGCAGCAGATCAACGCGCAGCATGCGAATCACGTGGGGCAGACAGGCGTCACCTGCTACACCTGCCACCGCGGCAACCCGGTGCCGGCGTACAACTGGTCCACGCCGGCGCCGAACCAGCGCTTCGGGAACTTCGCGGCGGTGGACACTGGGCAGAACCGGCCGTCCGCGGCCGCCGGCCTTGCCTCGCTGCCGCTCGATCCGTTCACGCCCTTCCTGCTGAACGACGCACCGATCCGGGTGAACAGCGATACCGACCTGCGCTCGGGCAACCGCGCCTCGATCAAGCAGACGGAGTGGACCTACTCGCTGATGACCCACTACGCCGAGGCGCTGGGCGTCGGGTGCACGCACTGCCACAACTCCCGCCAGTTCAGTTCTTGGGCGGAGAGCACGCCCCAACGCGTCACGGCCTGGTATGCCCAGGGCATGCTGCGGGACGTCAACCGGAACTACATCGAGAACCTGCGACCCGTCTTCCCGGCGAACCGCCTGGGCCCGGCCGGCGAGCCGCTGATGGCGAACTGCGCGACCTGCCACCAGGGGGCGTACAAGCCGCTCTACGGCGCCTCGATGCTGCGGGACTACCAGGAGCTGAACCGGGTGGTGCAGGGCCCCACCGAAGTCCGGCGGCTCGAGCAGTAGCGTGGCGCGATCGCGCGGGAGAGGTTAGGGGATGAACGCTTTGAACCGCCCCCTCCCGCGCGACGCCGAAGGCCGCGTCGCGGCCTCCGAAAGCAAGACGATGAGCACTGACAAGCCGTTTCTGCGGGCCCTGGCGGGCGAGGCTGTATGGCCTCCGCCCGCCTGGCTCATGCGGCAGGCCGGCCGCTACCTGCCGGAATACCGTGCGACGAAGGAAAGCGCCGGCGGGTTCCTGGAACTCTGCCTCAATCCCGAACTCTCGGCCGAGGTGACCTTCCAGCCGTTGCGCCGCTTCGCGCTGGACGCGGCGATCCTCTTCACCGACCTGCCGATGCTGCCCTGGGCGATGGGTCAGGGGCTGCGCTACGGGCAGGGCGGCGCGGAGGGTGTCGGGCCCATCCTCGATCCCGTGCGCGACGCCGCGGCGCTGGCCCGGCTTAACGCCGCCGAGGCAGGCCGCCGCGCGGCGCCGGTGACGGAGACGGTGCGGCGCATCCGCGCTGGCCTCGCCGCGAACCATCCTTCCGTCGCGCTGATCGGCTTCGCCGGCGCGCCCTGGACGACAGCCTGCTACATGGTGGACGGCCGCGGCGGCAGCGGCTTCGCGGAGACTCGGCGGGTTGCCGCCGAGGACCCGGCCTTCCTCGAAGCTGTCGTCGCGACGCTGCTGGACGGCGCCGAATCATACCTCCTCGCGCAGGCCGAGGCCGGTGCCGAGGCGCTGATGCTGTTCGAATCCTGGGCGGGTCTCCTGGCGGATGATCCGGCGGCCTTCGAGCGCTGGATCACGCGCCCGACCGCGAACCTCGTCGGCCGTCTGCGGAAGCGGCTGGGCGCGGGGTTCCCGATCCTCGGTTTCCCGCGGCTGGCCGGTCCCGACAACATCGTGGCGTATGCGCGGGACACGGGCGTGGATGGCCTCGGCCTCGACGAGACGCTCGACCCCGCCTGGGCGGCGAAGGCCTTGCCGGACACGGTGACGCTGCAGGGCAATCTCGACTCCCGCACTCTCGTCGCGGGCGGCGCTGCGCTGGACGCTGCGACCGACCACATCCTAGGCGCGATGCGCGGCCGGCCCTTCGTGTTCAACCTGGGACACGGCATCACGCCCGAAACGCCGCCGGAGAACGTGGCGCGCCTGACGGATCGCATCCGCCGGGGTTGAGGGGTCCCCCGCCGGCGGGCATGGTCCGCCCGCGTCCGGCAGGGGATCGCATGGAACTGAACGGCATCGCGGCGGTGGTCACGGGCGGCGCCTCGGGTCTCGGCGCCGCAACGGCAGCGATGCTGGCGCGCGGCGGCGCGAAGGTCGCCATCCTCGACATGGACGAGGCGCGCGGTATGGCTCATGCCGGCGCAGTCGGCGGCCGCTTCATCCGGACGAACGTGACGGAGGAGGCGGGCGTCGCCGCCTCATTGATCAGGCCGAGGCCGCCCACGGCGTCGCGCGGGTGCTGGTGAACTGCGCGGGCATCGCGCCGGCTGCCCGAACCGTGGGGCGGGAGGGCAACGCGCATTCCCTTGACCTCTACCGCCGCGTGATCGAGGTGAACCTCATCGGCACCTTCAACGTCCTGTCGCAATTCGCCGCGCGCCTGTCGAAGGCCGATCCGATCGCGGGCGAGCGCGGCGTGATCGTCAACACCGCCTCCATCGCGCGGTCCGACGGGCAGGTGGGCCAGGCCGCCTATGCGTCGTCCAAGGCCGGCGTGGTCGGGCTGACGCTGCCCGTCGCGCGCGACCTCGCGCCGCTGATGATCCGCGTCGTGACGATCGAGCCGGGGCTGTTCCTCACGCCGATGCTCGAAGGTCTGCCGCAGGACGTGCAGGACTCACTCGGCAGGCAGGTGCCCTTCCCGAGCCGTCTCGGCCGGCCGGAGGAGTATGCGCGGCTCGTCGCGAGCATCGTCGCCAACCCCATGCTGAACGGCTCCTCCATCCGCCTCGACGGCGCGCTGCGGATGGCGCCGAAGTAGCGGCGCGTCAGGGCCGCCAGAGTGCGCCCTTCCCGCCGGACAGCTCGCGATCCAGGAAGACGGCGGCGCTGATCAGGGCGAGGTGGGTCAGCGCCTGCGGCATGTTGCCGAGCGGTGCGCCGTCCGGCGCAAATTCCTCCGCGAAGAGGCCGAGCGGGGTGGCAAGGGACAGCGCGCCTTCGAAGACGTCCTGCGCCCGGTCAAGCCGCCCCGCGCGAGCCAGGCATTCGGCGTACCAGAAGGAACACGCGGCGAAGGCGCCCTCCGGCCCGCGCAGCCCGTCGTCGCGGCGGTAGCGCCAGACCAGCGGCCCGTCGGTCAGGTCCCGCGTCACGGCGTCGAGCGTCGCGAGCCAGCGCGGGTCCTTCGCCGAGACAAAGCGGACCAGGGGCATGAGCAGCATGGACCCGTCCACGTCGTCCCCGCCGCGGAAGGAGACGAAGTGGCCGCGATCGGCGTCCCAGAACTCCTCCCAGACGCTTTCCCGGATCCGGTCACGCTCTTCCGCCCAGCGCGGGATCGGCGCGGGCAGGGATCGCTTGACGGCCAGCCGCACCGCGCGGTCCAGCGCCACCCAGCACATGACGCGGGAATGCAGCCAATGGCGCCGTGGCCCGCGCACCTCCCAGATGCCCGCATCCGGCTCGCGCCAATGGGCGCAGACGTATTCGACGGTGTGCGTCGCGTTGGCCCAGCCGTCATGGGAGATCGCGTCGCCGTACTTGTTCGCGAGGTAGGCGGCGTCGAGGAGTTCGCCGTAGATGTCGAGCTGGACCTGGTCCTGCGCCGCATTGCCGATCCGCACCGGCCCCGCACCGAGGTGGCCGGAGAGGTGGGCCAGCGCCTCCTCCGCCGGCGGCGCCGCGCCGTCCGGCGCGTACATGATGCGCATGGACCCATCGCTGTCCGTCCGGTCGGCGCGGGCGTGGATCCACCGCATGAAGGCGTTCGCTTCCTCCGCATAGCCGAGCCGCATGAGGGCGTAGACGGCGAAGGAGGCGTCGCGGATCCAGGTCGCGCGGTAGTCCCAGTTCCGCTCGCCGCCCGGCCTTTCCGGCAGCCCGAAGGTCGCGGCCGCGAGGAGCGAGCCGTGCGCGCGCGACGTCAGCAGCTTCAGCGCGAGGGCCGAGCGCGTGACAGCCTCCCTCCAGCGACCTCGATAGGTCGAGTGCCGCGCCCAGCGCTGCCATGCTGCGATCGTGGCCGCGGCCAGCGCCGGCGCGGCGTCCGCCGGGCACGCCGGCGCAGCCTCGTCGGACAGGATGAAGGCGGCGGGCGCGTCACCCGATCGGACGACGAAGTCGGCCGTCGCGTCGCCCCCGGTGGCCTGGAGCGGGACGGTCGCGGTCAGCCGCAGCATCAGGCCGCCGCCTGCGAAGGTGACGCCGTCCGGCCCCGCCCTCGCGCGGGGCACCGCCCGCGCGTAGTCGGGCCGCGGAGTGCAGCGGGTGGTCATGCGGACCTCGCCGCGCGTCGCGCGGACAAGGCGGACGAGGCGCGGCGGTGCGCCGGGTTCGTCGAAGGGCAGGAAGTCCAGGACCTCCGCCGAGCCCTCGGCCAGGGTCCAGCGTGTCACCAGGACGTTCGTCTCGGGGTGGTAGCGCTGCTGGCCGGTGAGCGGCGAGCCTTGCAGCCTTGACTCCTCGATCCCTGCCCCCCCGATCCCTGGGCCCTCGGCAGCCGGCCGGAGGTGCCAGGCACCCCCCTGCGCCGGGTCGAGGAGCGCCGCGAAGATCGTCGGCCCGTCGAAGCGGGGCCAGCATAGGAAGTCCACCGCCCCCGTGTCGGCGACCAGCGCCGCCGTCGCCATGTCACCGATCACGCCATGCGCGGCGATGGCGGGATCGGTAGGCGCGCCGGCGGAGCGCGCCGGCCCTGCCTCGGGCCGCCCCCCGGGTCAGGCGACGGCCCCGGGCGTGATGTCGGCACGGCGTTCCCGCGCGCGATCCCATCGGGGCCCCGATGGGCGTCCGGGCCCCGCTGCCCCGTCCTGGCGTCCTGCGACATCCGCGTCGGAACCGCGGCTGGCCCGGTCCGTTGCCGCGGCGCACCGCGTGACACGGCAGCGTGAGAGGCGCGGCCTGCCCCGGGAATCCGTGACGACGAGGCGCTGGGACCCGCACCGACCCGGGCTGACCCGGCATCCCACGCCTGCTATGGGAACCGGCCGTCGCGCCGCCGCCACCCCGGCCCCATCCTGAAGTCCCGGCGGCCGCAGGATCGAGACGTGCTGACCCAGAAGGCGAAATACGGCCTGCGCGCGCTGGAGGTCCTGGCCACAGAGGCCGCGAGCCTCCCCGGCAAGCCACGCCCCTGCACGACCATGACGATCGGCGAGGTCGCCGAGCGGGCCTGCGTCCCGCACAAGTTCCTCGAGGCGATCCTGCTGGAGCTCCGGCGCCACGGCTTCGTCGAGAGCCGGCGCGGCAAGTCCGGCGGCTATTCGCTCGCCCGCCCGGCGGATCGGATCGGGGTGGGCGACGTGATCCGGGCGCTCGACGGTCCGCTCGCGCCGATTCCTGCGCCAGCCTGACGGCCTACCGGCCCTGCGCGGACTGCGCCGACCCCGCGACCTGCGCCATCCAGCACCTGATGCGGAGGGTCCGCGACGCCACCGCCGCGATCCTCGACGGGACGACCCTCGCGACCCTCGCGGCGGCCGAGCAGTCCGGCGAGTTCCGGCGGATGGTCGAGGAGCCGACCATCCTCGAACTCACGAAAACGTGATATCCTACCAACTTTGTAGGAGTTATCGTCGCGCCAGGACGCCATTGAGGAGGGTGCCTTGAGCGACACCGAACCGCGTCAGTCCCCGCGCATGCCGCCGCCGCCGGCCCTCCTGGAGAACGAACCGGGCCGGAGCGACCTGTCTATCATCGCACGCCTCCTGGCCACCGGTATTCCCGAGGAGGCGCCGAACCCGCCCCCGGCGCGGACGGGCGAGGTGACCCGCCGGGTCCTGCTGGGAACGGCTCTGGCCGGGGCGCTCGGGTCGGAGGCCCGGGCCCAGTCCGCAGGGACGCTCACGCTCCTCAACGTCTCCTACGACCCGACCCGGGAGTTCTACCGGGACTACAACACGGCCTTCGCTGCCCGCTGGACCCGGGAGAACGGGGGACAGCAGGTCCGGGTCAACACGTCGCATGGCGGGTCCGGCCGCCAGGCGCGCGCCGTCATCGACGGGCTGCAGGCCGACGTGGTCACCCTCGCCCTCGCCTACGACGTGGACGAGATCGCCTCCCGCGGCCTCATCGCGACCGACTGGATGGGGCGGCTGCCGAACAACTCCGCCCCCTACACCAGCACGATCGTCTTCCTCGTCCGCAAGGGGAACCCGAAGGGTCTCCGCGACTGGGGCCAGCTCTTCCAGCCGGGGATCAGCGTCATCACGCCGAACCCGAAGACCTCCGGCGGGGCGCGCTGGAACCACCTCGCGGCCTTCGCCTGGGCGAAGCGGCAGCCCGGCGGCTCCGAGGCGACCGCGGAGGCGGCTCTGACGCAACTCTACCGCAACGTGCCGGTGCTCGACACCGGCGCGCGGGGCTCGACGACGACCTTCGCGCAGCGGGGCCTCGGCGACGTGCTGCTGGCCTGGGAGAACGAGGCGCACCTCGCGATCCAGGAGTTCGGGGCGGACAAGTTCGACATCGTCTACCCCTCCGTCTCCGTGCTGGCCGAGCCGTCGGTGGCGGTCGTGGACCGGCTGGCGGATCGCCGCGGCACGCGTCCGGCGGCGGAGGCCTATCTCCGCGGCCTCTACACGGCGGAGGGCCAGGCCCTCGCGGCGAAGCACTTCTACCGCCCGCGGGATCCGGCGATCCTCGCCGCGAACGCCGCGCGCTTCCCCGCCATGCAACTGGTCACGGTGGACGAGGAGTTCGGCGGCTGGGCCCGCGCGCAGGCGACGCATTTCAACGATGGCGGGCTGTTCGACCGCATCTACCGTCCCGCGCGCTGAATGAGCGCGAGCCTCGCGCTGCCGGCGCCGCTCACCCGGTCCCGTGCGGCGGGGCTGCCGGGCCGTGGCCTGACGCTCGGCGTCACGCTCGTCTGGCTCGGCGCCATCGTCGTCCTGCCGCTGACGGCGCTGACCATCCGGCCCTGGGAACTCGGGCTCGGAGGGTTCTGGCGCTCCGTCACGGACGAACGCGTCCTCGCATCGCTCTACCTCTCCTTCGGGGCGGCGTTGCTGGCATCGCTGATCAACCTGCCGCTGGGGCTCGCGATGGCCTGGGCGATCGTGCGGCTGCGCTTTCCCGGGCGGGCGATCCTCGACGCCGCCGTGGACCTGCCCTTCGCCCTGCCGACGGCGGTCGCGGGCATCGCGCTCGCCGCGATCTTCGCGCCCAACGGCTGGCTTGGCGCGCCGCTGATCGCGCTGTTCGGCTGGAAGACGGCCTTCACGCCGACGGGCGTCGTGATCGCGCTGGCCTTCGTCGGGCTGCCCTTCATCGTCCGGACCGTCGAACCCGTCCTGCGCGACATGTCGCGCGACGCGGAGGAGGCGGCCGCCACGCTTGGCGCCACCCGGGGGCAGACCCTGCTGCGCGTGGTCCTGCCCGCGCTCCTGCCGGCCCTGCTGACGGGCTTCGCCCTGGCCTTCGCGCGGGCGGTCGGGGAATACGGCTCCGTCATCTTCATCGCCGGCAACCTGCCGATGGTGAGCGAGATCGCGCCGCTGCTGATCGTCATCCGGCTCGAACAGTTCGACTATGCGGGGGCCGCGGCGATCGGGCTCGCGATGATGCTGCTCTCCTTCGTCATCCTCCTCGCGCTCAACCTGCTCGGGCGCCTGCTGCGGCGGGGAAGCCGATGACCGACCGTTCCGTCCCCTTCGTCCCCGCGACGGAGGATGCGCCGTGGCTGCGCTGGCTCGTCGCCGGCCTGGCCGTCGCGACCGCCGTCGTTCTCCTGCTTCTGCCACTCGTCGCGGTCTTCGCCGAGGCGCTGCGCCGCGGCCTGCAGGTCGCGTGGGACGCGATCCGGGAGCCCGACTCCCTCGCCGCCATCCGGCTGACCCTCATCGTCGCCGCGATCACCGTGCCCGTGAACCTGGCGGGCGGCGTTGCGGCGGCCTGGGCGGTAACGAAGCTCGACTTCCCGGGCAAGCGATTCCTCGTCACCCTGATCGAACTGCCCTTCTCTGTCTCCCCTGTGATCGTCGGCCTGTCCTTCGTCCTGATGTTCGGCGCGAGCGGCTGGCTCGGCCCCTGGCTCTCCGCGCGCGACATCCAGATCATCTTCGCCCTGCCCGGCCTCGTCGTGGCGACGATGTTCGTGACCTTCCCCTTCGTCGCGCGCACCCTCATTCCCCTGATGCAGGAGCAGGGGCGGGAGGAGGAGGAGGCCGCGGCGACCCTCGGCGCCTCCGGCCTGCAGACCTTCCTGCGCGTGACGCTGCCGAACGTGAAATGGGCGCTGCTCGCCGGCGTCCTGCTCTGCAACGCCCGGGCGATGGGCGAGTTTGGTGCGGTATCCGTCGTCTCGGGTCACGTCCGGGGGGAGACGAACACGATGCCGCTGCACGTCGAGATCCTCTACAACGAATACCAGTTCGCGGGTGCCTTCGCGGTCGCTGCCCTCCTCGCCCTCCTCGGCCTCGTGACGCTTGCGGCGAAGGCGCTTCTTGAACGATGGTCGGGCATCCGCCCCGGAGGCCACGCATGACAGCCGCCGTCGAGATCAGGGACGTCGCCCGGAACTTCGGCAGCGCCATGGCCCTGCGCGGCGTTTCGCTCGACATCGCGCCGGGCGAGTTCGTGGCGCTCCTCGGGCCGTCCGGCTCCGGCAAGACGACCCTGCTCCGGATCCTGGCGGGGCTGGAGGGGATGGATTCCGGCACGGTCCGGGTCGGCGGGCGCGACATGATCGGCGTCCCGGCGCGCGAGCGGGGGGTCGGCGTGGTGTTCCAGCACTACGCCCTGTTCCGCCACATGACCGTCTTCGAGAACGTCGCCTTCGGGTTGCGCGTGCGTCCGCGCACCTCCCGCCCCACCAGGACCGAGGTGACGGAGCGCGTCCGGGAACTGCTGCGCCTCGTGCAGATCCCCGAGCTGGAGCGGCGGCTGCCGGGCCAGATCTCCGGCGGCCAGCGGCAGCGAGTGGCGCTCGCCCGGGCGCTCGCGATCGATCCGCAGATGCTCCTGCTCGACGAGCCCTTCGGCGCGCTGGATGCCCTCGTGCGCAAGGACGTGCGGCGCTGGCTGCGGGGGCTGCACGACCGCCTCGGCCTGACGACGGTGCTCGTCACGCATGACCAGGAGGAGGCGATGGAACTGGCCGACCGGATCGCTGTCATGGGGGCCGGCCGGATCGTCCAGTGCGATGAGCCTGCGGCGCTGCTGCGTGACCCCGCCACGGCCTTCGTCGCCGGCTTCATCGGCGGCGCGACCGGCCTGCCCTGCACCGTGTCCGGCGGCGTTGCGCGCTTCGGCGCGATGCCGATCGCGCCGGTGCGGCTGGCCCTTCCGGATGGGGAGGCGACCGTCTTCGTACGCGCGCCCGACGTGCTGGCGACGGCCGATGCCGGGCCGCAGGGCTTCGCCACCATCCGCGCGGTGCGACACGACGTGGCGGGGCCGCCGCAGGTCGTCGCCGATCTCGGCAGCCTCATGCTGGAAGCCACGGCGGCCGCAGCCTTCGCGCCCGTGCGGGGCATGGCTTGCCACCTCGTGCTGGCGGGCGGCTTCGCCTTCACGCCCGACGGTCACCGCGCCCTGGTCGCCGCCGCAGCCCCGGCCGAGGTCCGCCGCGCCCCCGCCTACACCGACTGACCCTGCCCGTCCCGCCGGGCATCGCCGCGTGGGCCGACGTCCGGCCCTGCCTTGGCACCGACCCGCGCACGCGATCGCCGAAGCGAAGCGGCGGCCCGACGGATCCGCTCGCACCATCCAGCCTGTACCGACCGAGCCGCTGCCCGGAACCGCGTCGCCAACGTGTTTGACAGCGAACGGCGTTCGGGAAATACGCTCTCGGATGCGTGAACGGCTGGCCTGTCGTCGTGGCGGGTCACGAAGCTGGAGACCCCCATGTCACCGCCCCGCAGCCTCAGCCCGCACCTGAAGCGGCTGGAAGCCGAGGCCATCGGGATCATCCGCGAGACCGCTGCCTCCTTCCGCAATCCCGTCCTCCTCTACTCCATCGGCAAGGACAGTTCGGTCGTCCTGCACTGCGCGATGAAGGCCTTCGCGCCGGGACGCATACCCTTTCCGCTGCTGCACATCGCCACCGGCTGGGACTTCCGCGCGATGCTGGAGTTCCGAGACCGCCGCGCGGCGGAACTCGGCGCCAACCTGATCGTGCACACCAATCCGGACGGTGTCGCCCGCGGGATCGGGCCGCTGTCGCACGGCTCGCAGGTCCACATGGACGTCATGGGGACGCAGGCGCTGAAGCAGGCGCTGGACCAGTACGGCTTCGACGCTGCCCTCGGCGGCGCACGCCGCGACGAGGAGAAGGCGCGCGCAAAGGAGCGCGTCTTCTCCCACCGCGCGCCCGGCCATGTCTGGGAACCGCGCGGGCAGCGCCCGGAACTCTGGGGCCTCTACAACACCCGCATCGCGCCGGGCGAGACGATGCGCGTCTTCCCGCTCTCCAACTGGACCGAGTTCGACATCTGGGACTACATCGCGGCGGAGGACGTGCCGGTCGTGCCCCTCTACTTCGCGGCGGAGCGACCCTGCCTGCGCCGCAGCGGCGCGATCATCATGCGCGACGACGACCGCATGCCGCTGAACCCCGGCGAGCAGATCGAGATGATGTGGGTCCGCTTCCGTACCATGGGCGACTGGCCGCTGACGGGCGCGCATGAGAGCCGGGCGGAGACGCTGGACGAGGTGCTGGACGAACTCCGCCTGTCCCGCGTCTCCGAGCGCCACGGCCGCCTGATCGACAACGACCAGGAGGCCTCGATGGAACGCAAGAAGCGCGAGGGGTACTTCTGATGAACGCACCCGGCGACGCCGCCACGCTCGCCGTGCCCCGCCCGGCCACCGCGTCGCACACCCTGTCGCGAGGGCTGCTACGGATCCTCACCTGCGGCTCGGTGGACGACGGCAAGTCCACGCTGATCGGCCGGCTGCTCTACGACAGCCAGATGATCATGGAGGACACGCTCGCCACGATCACGAAGGACAGCCGCAAGCACGGCACGGTCGGCGAGGATGTGGACCTCGCGCTGCTGGTGGACGGGCTTGAGGCGGAGCGGGAGCAGGGCATCACGATCGACGTGGCCTACCGCTTCTTCACGACGCCGAAGCGATCCTTCATCGTCGCGGACTGCCCGGGGCACGAGCAGTACACGCGGAACATGGCGACGGGGGCCTCCAATTCGGAGACCGCGATCATCCTCGTGGATTCGCGCAAGGGCCTGCTGACGCAGACGCGGCGTCACTCCACCATCTGCTCGCTGCTCGGCATCCGCCACGTCGTGCTGGCGGTGAACAAGTTCGACCTGGTGAACTTCGACCAGGCGGTCTTCGAGCGGATCGTCGGGGAATACGCGACCTTCGCGGCGAGCCTCGGGTTCCGGACGATGGTGCCGATCCCGCTCTCCGCGCGGTTCGGGGACAACGTCACGGCGCGCTCGGGCAATACGCCGTGGTACCGCGGCCCCTGCCTGCTGGAACACCTGGAAAGCCTGGTGGTCGAGGAGGAGACGGCGGCCGCCCCCTTCCGTTTCCCTGTACAATGGGTGAACCGGCCGAACCTCGACTTCCGGGGCTTCTCCGGCAACGTCGCCAGCGGCTCGATCGCCAGGGGCGATGCCGTGGTCGTCGCGGCCTCCGGCGTCGGCACCACCGTGGCCCGTATCCTCGGGCCGAACGGTGACCAGGACTACGCCACGGCCGGGGATGCCGTGACCATCTGCCTCGCGGACGAGGTGGACGTGGCGCGCGGCGACGTGCTCGCCCCCGCGGCGCAGCGGCCGGCGGTCGCGGACCAGTTCGCGGCGCACATCCTGTGGATGGACGACGAGCCGATGCTGCCCGGGCGCCAGTACCTCATGCGCCTTGGCAACAGCTGGACCTCGGCCTCGGTCACGTTGATCAAGCACCGCGTGGACGTCACGACGGGCGAGCACGCGGCGGCCACGAAGCTCGGCATGAACGAGATCGGCTTCTGCAACCTCGCGGCGTCCCGCCCCGTCGCCCTCGACCCCTACGAGGAGAATCGCCTCACCGGCGCGTTCATCCTCGTGGACCGGTACACGAACCGGACAGCCGGCTGCGGCATGATTGCCTTCCCGCTGCGGCGCGCCACGAACGTCCATACCGAGCGCTTCCTCGTGGACCGCAGCGCCCGGGCGGCGGCGCTCGGGCAGAAGCCGCTGGTGCTGTGGTTCACCGGCCTCTCCGGCTCGGGCAAGTCGACGGTCGCGAAGATCGTGGAGCAGGAACTGGTCCGCCTGGGCCGGCACACCTACGCGCTCGACGGCGACAACCTGCGCCATGGGCTGAACAAGGACCTCGGCTTCACCGATGCCGATCGCGTGGAGAACATCCGCCGCGTCGGCGAGGTGGCGCGGCTGATGGTGGATGCGGGGCTGATCGTGCTTTGCTCCTTCATCTCACCCTTCCGGGCGGAGCGCGCGATGGTGCGGGAGATGCTGGGCCCCGGCGAGTTCTTCGAGATCTTCGTGGACACGCCGATTGAGGAGTGCATCCGGCGCGATCCGAAGGGGCTCTATGCCCGCGCGCTGGCCGGGCAGATCGCCAACTTCACGGGTGTCAGCTCGCCCTACGAACCCCCGGAGGCGGCGGAACTGGTCCTGTCCGGCGGGGGCGCGACGCCGGAGGATCTGTCGCGGCGCGTGCTGGACTACCTGGACCGGCTGCAGGCCGGGTAAGTCCCTCGGATGTGGTTTCGCCCGATGATCGCGTCGTCCTTGACCTTGGTCCTTGCCACGGTTCTGACCGCCGCCGTGCCCGCGGCAGCCGACGAAACCTGCCCCTCCGCCGCCTTGCGGGCGACAACGCAGCCGACGACACGGCCGGGCCATGCGCGGCATTTCGCCGCCCGCTATACCGCACTGGAACGAAGCCTGGCGTCGGGTCGCTACGACGTCCTCATGCTCGGGGACTCGCACGTGCAGCTCTGGCCTCAAGCCGAGGCAGAGCGGGCATTCGGCAGCACGCGCATCCTGAATGCCGGCATATCCGGAGACAGGACCGGGTCTCTGATCCACCGCCTCGAATCGCGCCGCACGACGATCAATGCCGACGGCCGACGGCTCGAGACGGGGGTGAGCGGCTGGGAGAACCAACGGCCGAGGTTGGTGTTCCTCCTGGTAGGTGGGAACGATGCGTTGCGGGGGGAGCCAGCCTGCGCCGTCGTCGCCGGCGTGGAGGCCGTGATCCAACGCATCCGGGCCTTGTATCCCGATGCTCGCCTCCTTGTATCAGGCCTGCTGCCCCGAGGACCACGGCTGGATGCCTTTCCTGCCGCGGCGGATGTGAACCGTCTCCTGCGCGTCGTGATCGACCGGCAGGCGCCGCGAGTGCGGTTCGTCGATCTCGGCGCGTCCCTGGGCTGTCCTGCGGAAGCACCGTGCGACCTGCTTCGGCCGCCGAACCACGGACACATGACGGCGGAGGGTTACCGGCGTGTGTCGGAAACGCTGCGAGCGGCCGTCAGTGACGTCGTGCCGTGATGTTGGAATCCTCACCGTCCGGTATGTCACCGTGCGATCACGAGTTGACGACAGTCGACGTTCAATCAGGAGGTGACTCCATGAGCCAAGCAAGCGCTCCACCCGGAAGGCTGCCTAGAGAGCCCCGGCCTGACCCACGCGCCGTCGCGAGGCAGGACACGCAGGCCTACATCGAGGAGTTCATGACGTCGGCACGGCGCTTCCCGGGCCGTCCGCGGGTCCTTGCGGACGCGCTGCAGAACGTCACGATTGACGGCCTTTTCCTCGAGTTCGGCGTGGCTGCCGGCACGTCCATCCGATTTCTCGCGGCTCGGACGGACAAGCGCGTCTATGGCTTCGACTCGTTCCAGGGTCTGCCCGAGGACTGGCTTCCCGGGGCGCCTAAAGGGCAGTTCCGACAAGAAGCCCTGCCCGAGGTGCCCGAGAACGTGGAGCTTGTCGTGGGGCTGTTCGACCAGACCCTGCCGCGCTTCCTCGCGTCGCATCCCGGGCCGATCGCCTTCCTGCATGTCGATTGCGACCTGTACTCATCGACCCGGACGATTTTCGAGCTGTGTAGCGAACGCATTGTCCCGGGCACCGTCATTGTTTTCGACGAATACTTCAACTACCCGAATTGGCGCGAACATGAGTTCAAGGCATTCCAGGAATTCGTGGAGGCTCGTCGGCGCCGCTATGAGTATCTCGCGATGGCACCGGACCGCTTCCAGGTTTCCGTCCTGATCCGGGATTGAAGGATGGTTCGGCTTCGGGCGGCGCAATCCGTGAAAGTGTTTCCGCTAACCCCGTTTTGCCGTTGACGATCCCGCCGAGTTCGTCGTTGCGCCGGTTCGGAACCTGCGCCATGATCGCGGGCGCGTGAACGGGTTGCGGGCCCGGGAGACCTCATGATCTTTCGTCGCCGGAATACGGCTCTACAGCTGATTCGTGAGGCTGCGTCTGGCGGTCGGGACGTGGTGGTGGCCCGCGTCCCCGCCGACGCTACGGAACTGCCCCCGGAGATCGCGGAGCGCCTGACGGAGGAGGAGCAGGTCGCCTTCGCTCATTATGCCGTCGTGTCGGCTGACGTCACGGCGGCGCGCCGGCGCGTCGAGGCGCACTCCCTCGCCGAGCACGCATCCGCTGCCGTCGAGTATTACACCACGTGTGAGGATGGCGCCGAGCGTGCGGTCTTGCGTGCCGGTTTGACAGAAGCACTCGCGATCCTGCGTCGTGCGCTTCGGACAGAGGCGGAGCAGACGACCTGAGTGGAGGCCGCGATGGGCAGGGCGTCTGCGTGCCCTCGCTGAAGGAAGGTTGCCATGCCTGAACCCGTGCGACTGGTGATCTGGGACCTGGACGAGACGTTCTGGAGCGGCACGCTGACCGAAGGCGGTATCCGCTACAATCAGGCTGCCCACGACACCGTCATCGAACTGTCGAAGCGCGGCATCATCTCCTCAATCTGCTCCAAGAATGACTTTGCTCCGGTCGAAGCTCTCCTCCGGGAGCGTGGGATCTGGGAGTACTTCGTCTTCCCGAGCGTGAACTGGGAGCCGAAAGGCCCCCGGATCGCCGCATTGATCGAGGCCATCCAGCTGCGGCCCGAAACCGTACTGTTCGTGGACGACAATCACCTGAATCTCAAGGAGGCGCAGCACTTCGTTCCTGGGCTGCAGGTCGCGGCCGAGACCTTCGTGCCCGACATGCTCGCCAGCCCGCTCATGAAGGGCAAGGACGATAGGGCGCTCACGCGCCTGAACCAGTACAAGCTGCTTGAGAAGCGCAAGGCCGACGAGGTCGCCGCGGCTGCGGAGCAGGGCGGCAGCAACATCGCCTTCCTCCGCTCCTGCAACGTGTACATCCGCGTCGAGCGGAACATCGAGAAGCATATCGATCGCGCCATCGAGCTGATCAATCGCACGAACCAGCTGAACTTTACCAAGTTGCGCCTGCCCGAGGATCCTGACGCGGCGAGGGCCGAGCTCCGGCATCAGCTGGAGCACCACATGGTTCAAGCCGGGCTCATCGAGGTGTCGGACAAGTATGGCAACTATGGTTATTGCGGCTTCTATATGCTGCGATCCTCGCCGGACGGAAACCGCCTCGTCCACTTCTGCTTTTCCTGCCGCATCCTGAACATGGGCGTCGAAGGCTGGACCTACCAGCGCCTTGGGCAACCGGACCTCGCGGTCCGCGGGGCCGTTCTCTCCGACCCTGTCAACGCTGCGCCGGTCGACTGGATCACGCTCGTTGAAGGAAGCGAAACGTCGGCAGCGCAGCCGTCGTCCGCCGCCAGGTTCACCACGGTGGCGGCTCGCGGGGGGTGCGTGCTCATGCCCTTGATGCATTATTTCGGCATGTCGTCGCCCCGCATCGTCGGCGAATTCAACATCATCCGCGACGGGATCACGGTGCGGCTGGACCACACCCTTCCCTTCCGACACGCGCTGGAAGGCATTCCCCAGTCGGCGATCGAGACATTCAAGCTCCTGGGTTACCGCGAAGAGGATTTCCGGACCGACTTCTTCGCCCATGCGGGCGAACGACCGATCTACGTCTTCAGCAACTGGGCCGACCTCGGCGCTGCCCTGTTCCGCCACAAGGCGACGGGGGTTGTCATCCCATTCAAGCTGCCGCCGCGCGGAAAGCTTCAGACGAAAACGATGCGTCACGCGGCCTTCTACCTCAAGGAACTGTTCGAGCCGGCGCCGCCCTACGGCGAAGAGGAAGTGAAGGAGAACTTGCGCGCCATCTTCTCGCGCGTGCCGCCGCAGGGCCGCCTCTTCGCGCTCCTGGCCGTGGAGCGGCACACGAACGCATCAAATATCGAGCGGGTCGTGCCTGCCCGCGTCAGGCTGAACCGGTGGACGACAGAGGTCGCGCGGGAGTTCCCGAACGTCACGACCCTGCGGATGGAGGATTTCATCCAGCAAGCGTCCGACGTGAAGGAGGATCCGGGCTTCGGACACTTCGACCGGATGGTCTACCTCCGGGTCTATCAGGATATTGTCGCCCGGATGGCCGATCCCGGATCGCCGAAGGCCGTGGCCTAGCGGGCATGATGGCCGTTCGGACCTGAACAGGAAGAATGAGCCGCGCCCAGGCGGTCATGGATGACTAGTGTTGTTCCCATCAGGATGTCGTGGAGAAGCCCATGCCGGCCAGCAACAAGACCAGCCCTGCAGACGTTCGGGAGCGAAGCAACTACCTCTCGCAGCGCGCGAGGGTCCTCCAGGCCGAGCTAAAGGATCTGCGCGAGGAGAAGCGCCAGATCACCGAGGCGTTGCGGTCCTTGGCGGACAAGGTGAGCCCGGAGGCGAAGGTCATGAAGCAGCGGAGGATCTACGTGTCCGTGCGGCCCGTGGAAGCCAAGGCTGAGCTGGACGCCGTCGTTGCCGAGCGCCGTAAGTTGGCGAGAACGTAGAGGCAGGGCACCTGATCACGCGCCGCACGGAGCGGGTTCGGCTGGGCACGGGCGCCGTGCCCTCGCCGAGAAAGCTTCGTGACGTGCACTCGCAGGCCAGCCCGGTGGAACGCCTCCGTCGGTGTTGTTCAACAAGGAATTTTCCATGTCTGAGGCCATCGTGGCGAGCGACGAGGATGGGGAGTCGAACGAGCTCTCATCCACCCACGCCCTGCCGCCTTGCCCGGACGACGTGCCTGCGGAGCATGTAGCCCTCTGGCACGTCCTGATGCGCGTCTTCGGCCGCACGCCCCACCCGAATGAGGTGGCGCTGTGGGGCCGCAAGCTGGACCGCGGCCTCAAGGCGACGGCCTTCCTCGAACAGCTCGTCGCGAGCCGCCGCTTCGTCGAAACCAAGTTCGTCCGGACGAAGAACCCCCCCGGGCACTTCTTCTCGCCCGTCGTGGACCCCGACGAGGTGCGCGACTACGTGGGGCGCGAGCGGCTCGCCGGTCCCGACGATCTCGCCGGCATCGCCTTCCCTCTCCACGAGATGGAGGCGTTCTGGACCGGCAACCGCGACTTCATCGCCGCGACACCCTTCACGCAGGAGCGCAGCCCGGAGAACCGCTACTTTTACGGTGGCGGCCCCTACAACTACGGCGACGCGATCACGCTCCGCATGATGATCGGGCATTTCCGGCCGCGCAGGGTCATCGAGATCGGGTCCGGCTTCTCCTCCGCCTGCATGCTCGATGCGGCCGACCACGCCGGGCTGGAACACTTCCACCTCACCTGCATCGAGCCCTATCCGAAGCGCCTCCGCTCCGTGCTCCGGGACACCGACTGGCAGGGGCGGGTGACGCTGCACGAGCGCGGCGTCCAGGGCATGCCGCTCGACGACTTCGCGGCCCTGGAAGCGGGCGACATCCTCTTCATCGACAGCACCCACGTGATGAAGACCGGCAGCGACGTGCACTACGAACTCTTCCACATCCTGCCCGTCCTGAAGGCCGGCGTCGTCGTGCACATCCACGACTGCCGCTTCCCGCTCGAATACTCGGATATCCAGATCTTCCAGAAGAACTACAGCTGGAACGAAGCCTACGCCGTGCGGGCGCTGCTGATGTACAGCACGCGGTTCAAGGTGATCTTCTCCGGCAGCCTCTTCGCGCGGGAGCGTGAGAGCATGATCCGCGAGGTCATCCCGACCTATCTCCGGAACCCGGGCAGCGCCCTCTGGCTCCAGGTCAGGTAGGCAGTCCCAGGGGCGGATCCGTCCCCGGCCGGTCACCCGGCGGGCGTCACCGTGCGCTCTGGCCGACCATCCTCGCCAGCGGCGCGGGGCATGTGACGCCCGGCGCTGCGCGCGGCATGGGCCGCCTGCCGCAACAGGCGCTCCGCGCCCCGGTCGTCGCCGACCGCGACCCCGAGGGCCGCGAGGGTCTTCGCGGCCGCGCCCGCCTCCAGCGACCACACCGGGACGGGCGCATGGACGATCAGGCGCCTGAACGCCCGGGCCGCACCAGGGATGGACGCGGATGCACGGCCGGAGAGCAGCGCCGCCCTGGCCAGGGCCGCTTCATGCGGGCTCAACGCGCTCGCTGCGGCCGGCGGCGAAGCCTCCTCCGCCGACACGGCCGGCCAGGCCGCGCGCGGCGGGGGCGGACCGTCCAGCCGGAACACGGCGGCCTCCACCTCGACGGACGGCTCCGTGTCCACGCCGCCTTCCTCCTCCGCCCGCAGCGCGAAGCACCGTCCGATGACCGCAGGGGCGAGCGATGTGACGACGTGAACGATCGTCCGTTCACCGGGATCCGACACGAAGGCCCGGCTGGGTGAATCGCGCCGCTCCTCTGTCCCCGAGGAGATGACGAGGTCGCCAAGGCAAGCCGCACCGTTCATCGCGATACCGAGGAGGGCGGCCTCCCCGCCCGGGTCGAAGGACGCGGCCGACCGGGGCGTCACGCGCAGGTACCGCTTCGAGACGAGCGAGGTCGAGCGCTCCACCCACTCGCCCTCGGGCGCGCCCGCCGCCGGCACCACGCGGTAGGGAGTGGCCGGGAGAGGCGCGGAGGCATCGCCCGGCACCGCCTGGATCGCCGCAGCGAGGCGCTCCGCCACGATCAGCCGGAGCGGCCAGGCGATGTGCTGCGGGTCATCGAGGACCAGCTCGGATGGGAACCGGTGGTCCCTGACGAGGACCTCAGCCAGCGATACTGCGTCGAGGACCGGGATGCCGCGGTCCCGGCAGAAGGCCAGCCGCCGCGCGCGAAGCGCCGGCGCGACGCCCGCCGCGTTGGATTGCGGGAGCAGAAGAACGATGACGCCGCGACGGCCCGCGAGCAGCCAGTCGAGCGACTCGAACAGCATTCCCTCGAGGATCTCGTCCATGGCGGGGTCCGCGGCGCGCGCCGCATCGTTGACGAGCGTGTCGACGACGACGTGGCTCACTCCGTCGAGGCAGGTCTCGGCGAGGACGTAGGGCAGCAGGACGCTCGGCGTCGCGCCGACGCCGGCGACGCGCAGGTCGAGGTCCGGGCGCAGTGCGCGCAACAGCGACGGATAGCCGTCCCGCCGCACGGTGTTCGACGTGCCGATGATGAGGCAGGCTGCGGACACGGGCACTCCGGCGGGCACGACGTGGCCGGACGGGTATGGGGGATGCGCCGGGCGCCGTGAAGGCGGGTCAGCCGTCGCCGGCGCGCAAGGCCGCGTCGGCTGCCGCGACCTCCGCGGGAAATTGCAGGACGTCGGGCGCCCAGACTTCCAGGTAGGACGCCCCGGTCTCGACGCCCCGCCGCAGGATGGCGCCGAAGCCGCCCGTATCGCAGGCCGCGGGTGCCGCGTTGCGGGCGGCGTTGCAGCCCGCGCCCTCCAGCCCGCGGAAGGCGTTGCTCTGCCAGCCGATCACCGTCCCGCCCGCGCGCGCCGCGAGGACCGTGTCGGCCAGCGGGCCGGCCGCGGTCAGCCCGTTCCACTGCACGGCGAAGCGCCCGCCGAAGCGCCGTCGGCCCTCCGCGATCAGCCGCGGCTTGACGGGCGGGTCGCGCGTGGGGGCGCCGGCATCGTCCACCGGCGGCACGTCGTTCCGCTCCAGCACGTCGAGGGCGAGCAGCGTCCCGGGAAACCGTTCGGCGATTCCGGCCGCCATGCGCGTCCAGGCCTCCACGACGCGGGCGGGACGATAACCCTCGGCGAGCCACGCGGCAGTCTCGTCCGTGCGCCCGCAGACGTCGTCGCGCAGGCCGGTGCCGGCGGGCATGCGGAACTCCTCGGTGAACTGGTTCACGCCGGTCAGCTTGACGATGCGCACGGCCTCCAGCCCGCCGGGCGTCGCGCGCACGCGCTCGGCAAGCGCCGACCAGAGGTCGAGGAAGGCGGCCTGGTAGCCCGAGTCCCATGGCACGCCGACCTGCACGGGAAGGCAGCTGCGGTTCGCCCCGCCCCGGCCCAACGCGAAACGCAGGGTGCGCACCCCGCGTTCCGGCAGCCATGCCGGCGCATAGGCACCTGCGATGACCGACAGGGATACCCGCTTCCCCGCGGCCACCGCCCGGCCGAGCTCCCGGTCCAGCAGGCGGAAGTCGTAGGCCCCGGGCCGCGGCGCGACGGCCGACCAGACGAGGCGGACATAGACGCCGGAGACGGCCTCCGCCGCATAGACCGCGTCGGGGAAGGACCGGCGCTCGTCGAACAGGGGCGGCGGGGCGGCGTAGATCCCACGGAAGCCCGGCGCAGCCGGCCGCGCGGCCACGCGGCGGGTGGCCAGCGCCGCGGCGAGGCCACCGAGCAGGGCTCTCCGGGTCGGCGGCTGCATGGAACGGCCCGTCATGCCTGCGATCCCTCCAGCCCTGCCCTGGGGCGCCGCTGGGGCTTGCCCGGTCGTGCCACGCTGTCACACAACGGATCGATCCCGGCGCTTCCCGGTCCCCTCGGAGAATATCGCGCGCATGCCCGACCTCGCCACCCTCACCTTCGCCGGGGTGCCCTTCGAGGTCAGGATCGACCCGGCCCGGCCGGCCTACTTCCTGTACGGGATCCGAAAGTCCGGATCGTCGATCATGAACGCGATGGTCACGTCGCTCGCGAGGATGAACGACGTGCACTACGTGGACGTCGCGGGCCGGTTGTTCGAGAAGGGGGTGGGCGTCGGCACCTGGCAGAAGGATCCGGGGCTCGGCGACCTGATCCGCGGCGGGAACGTCTATGGCGGCTTCCGCAACGCCCCGCTCGGCATCAAGGACCATCCGGTCGCGCGCGCGAGCCGCTCCGTCCTCCTCGTCCGCGATCCGCGCGACGCGCTCGTCAGCGAATACTTCTCCAACGCCTACTCGCATTCCATCCCGCCTGAAGGCGAGGCACGCGACCAGATGCTGCAGCAGCGGGCGGACGCGCTGCGCGCCTCGATCGCCGAATACGTGCTCCGGATGGCGCCGAACTTCCGGAACACGCTACGCGAATACATCCCGTTCCTGCAGCACCCGCATCTCCGCCTCTACCAGTACGAGCGCGCGATCCTGGACAAGCGGTGGTTCCTGCGCGACCTCTGCGATCACTACGGTTGGAGCGTGAGCGACACGCAGCTCGGCCATATCCTCGGCTGGGCCGACGTCATGCCGGAGGAGGAGAACCCGACGCAGTTCGTCCGCAAGGTCCGGCCGGGCGACCACCTGGACAAGCTGGATCCGGCGACGATCGCCCGCCTGAACGAAATCCTCGGCGATGGGCTTCGACTTCTCCGTTACGACGCCTAGCAGGCTGCCGAAGAACGGGTGGCTGAGGAGGGGCGAGCGTTTTTTCGTGCAGGGAAAGGCGGGCCGCCGCCACGATGCGGAGGCGTCGTGGCAAGGCACGGACGAAAGCTGCGCTGAAGGACGCCTCCCAACCGACCCGTCCCGTTTTCAGCAGCCTCCCAGACCGTCTTCCACCTGACCATCGTCGGGCACAGCGCTTCTCCATTCTTCCTTGGCAGGTCTTCCTTGGCGGGTCTTCCTTGGCGGGCCGATTGACCGGTCCGAGCGATTCCGTCCTGCGCGCATCTGCCCCGCCGGCTCGCCGGACCGTCGCACTCAACCCTTCACAGGCCCGTGTGCGTCGAGTAGACGAAACGAAGTATCCTCGCAGTCCGAACATCCGTTCCATGAGCAGCCCTATGGCGTCGTCTGGACGGGGTGAGCCCTGTCCCGGGAAATCCGGAAGCAAGGCGGGCCGGCCGAACGCCGGGGCGGCCGGCATGGCATGAGCGAGGCCATCGCGCCCTACATCGCGGCCGGCGCGCGCTATGCCGGAGCGGTGGATTCGGTCGATCCGGAATGCGGCCTGCGCGGATGGGTCCTCGACCTGGACAGCCCCGGCGCGACCATCGTCCTCGAGGTCTACTGGCGGACCCGCCGTCTCGCCGAGGCCTATTGCATGCTGGACCGGCCGGACCTCGCCGCGACAGCCGGCCGTCTGCCGCAATGCGGCTTCCTCATCGGCTGGAGCCGCTTCGACGCCCTGGCGCTGGCCGAGGCGGCCCGCCTGGACCCGTCGTCGGAGATCGAGGTGGTCGTATCCGGCACCGATGCCCGGGTGCCCGTGGTCTGCGGCGCGATCCAGGTCGGCCGCCTGCACCGCCTCGTCGTGGCGTCGCCCGCGGGCGACCTGCAGGGCCAGTTCCGCGACGTGAACGACTTCCGGGAGATCGCGAATTCCGGCCTCTTCGACGAGGCCGACTACGTCGCGCGCCACGCGCACCGCTTCGACCCGGCGATGCCGCCGCTGCTGGACTATATCCGGCGCGGGGAGCGGTCCGGGGCGCGCCCGAACCTCCTCTTCGACCCCGTGACCTACGCGGGCGAGGCCCAGCTGGGCGGCCCGTCCGGCGCCCTTCTGCACTACATCCGGGCCCGTGGCCTGGCGGGTATCCGGCCGAGCTTCCATTTCGACGATCGCTGGTACGCCCGCCGGCACGGCACCGAGCCCGGCGCGATGGCCCTCGCCCACTACCTCGCCCACCGGGACGAGGCCGCGCCGAACCCGTGGTTCGACCGGGCTTACTACGCGTCGGTCAGCGGCCAGGATCCCCATTCCGACCTCTACGCGCACTTCGTCGAGGTCGGGCTGCCCGCGGGGCTCATGCCCTCGGCGGGCTTCGCGGACGCGCATGCCGGGGGCGGCGGCGCGACGCTGCCCGCCGCCGCGAGGCACTACTTCGAGGTGCTGGTCGCTGAAGCCGGTCCCCCTCCCGCCCGGCCCGATCCGGCCGCGCGTGCCCCGGCGACCACCGTGAAGGTCGAGGCGGTCGCCGCCCGGCCGCTGACCGCCCCACCGCTGCCCGCCCCGCCGCTGCCCACCGCGCCGCTGCCCGCCCCCGCTTTCCCTCCGGCCGCGGCGGCCGCGATGCCGCCGGCGCGCCCCGCCGGGGGCACGATCCCGATGGTGCCGCGCCCCGCCCCACGCCCGGATCTGCCCGACGTCGCGGCGCTCGGCTACGCCGGGACGGAGGCTGCATTGCGCGCCCTCGCGCCCGAGGCGCAGTCGGAACTCGCTGCCCTCGCCGAGCGGATCCTTCGCGACGATTCCGTTCGCGACGATCCCGTTCGCGACGATGCGGGCGGCGGCGATGCGCGGGCCCAGGCCGGCCTGACCCTCGCGATCCTGCGCGGGATGAACGGGGACCGCGTCGGCGCGGCGCGTGCGGCCGAGACGTTCCTCGGCGCCACCTTCGAGGCGTCCGAGGCGATCCGTCAGGAGGTCCTGTCCCGCCTCGCCGTCGCCAATCACGCCCTGTTCGAAGCAGGCCAGCGCGACGACGCCGGGACGATCTACCGTCTCCTGCGGGACCGCGGTGCGCGCGACTACCTGACCACGCTCCGGCTGGTCGAACGGGCGGTGGACCGGCGTGAGATCGCCGCGGCGGCCGACTGGGTCGTCGACCTCGAGGCGGATCACGCGGAGCAGATGAGCGTCAGGGGGTGGCTGGCCGTCAGCCGGTACTACCAGCTCGCCGGCAGCCCGGCGCGCGCCGCGGCGGTGCTTCGCCGGATCCCGACGCGACCGGAGACCGACCTCGCCGTCGAGGGCGTCATCATCAACCGGTTGGTGGAGAACGACGACGCGCCGGAGGCGGCGCGCCGCCTCCTGATGGCCTCGGAAGCGGATCGGGCGGAACTCGTCGCTCCTCGCTTCCGCCTGGCCATCCGTACCGGTGACGAGAACGCCGCGATCGCCCTCCTGGACGGGCCGGAGGAGGAGCGCCTTCCGAACTGGCTGCTCGTCGAAGCCATGTTCCACCTGACCGCGCCCGGTCGCCTGCCGCTGCCCGTCGCCGGCCGGCTGCAGTCCGGCGTGTACCGCGTCCTCTGCATGCGAGGCCTGACGGAGCATGGAGTGGTGCAGGCGCGGATCCATTTTTTATTGCATGGGAAGCGGTGGGCGGAGTTGGGGGAGTTGTTTGCGGCGCTGGAGGGGAGCGAGGTTGGGGGGAGCCGGGAGACGCTGATGCGGCGTCTTGAGTACTACTGCTACGCGGACAATCCGGAGGGTGCGGAGCGGCTGTACCGGGAGCATTTCGCGGGGACGGCGCTGGACCGGTGGGAGAGCGTGACGGTGCTGCGCTTGCTGGGCGAGACGGGGCGGTGGGAGGAGGCGGGGCGTGTGCTGCTCGCGCATGTGGGGCGTGGGCACGGGTTCGGGTCGGCGGGTCACCTGGCGATGCGGGTGGTGCGGCGGGCCGGGCTGCACGGGGAGGTGCTGGAGGCGGCTGGGGAGGGGCGGGAGGCGGAGCTCGAGGCGTTCCTGCGGCTGGTGGAGGAGGACCTTGCGGTGGTGCGCTCGGCGCGGGCGCTGACGGATGCGCGCTCGGGGCGGGGGGGTCCTGGACGTGGCGAGTTGGGCAGTGGCGAGTTGGGCAGTGGCGAGTTGGGACGTGGCGAGTTGGGGCGTGGCGGGTTGGGGCGTGGCGAGCCGGGGCGAGGGTGGCGGAGCGGGTTCGTGCTCGGGAGTGCCGGGGCGGGGGAGGAGGGGGACCTGTGCACCTATGTCTGCACGAACCGGCGCTACTTCCTCTCGATGCTGACCTTCCTCTGCTCGTTCCTCGGCCAGTCGCCGCAGGTGGGGGGGCGTGTGTTCGCCTTCCTGGACCGCGACGTGCCGCGGCACTGGTGGGGTGCGGTGGCGATGGTCGCGGCCCGCTTCGGGCGGGCGGTGGAGGTGGTGGGCGAGGCGGAGTTCGTGCCGCAGGAGGTGGAGCACCGGGAGGCGTACGGGTTCTTCGCGGGCGGGGGTGCGCTGTCGCGTGCCGCCTACTTCCGGCTGTATGCGGCGCGCTGGCTGCGGGAGCGCGGGGCGTTCCGGCGGGTGGCCTACATCGACACGGACACGATCTGCCGGGGCGACCTGTCGGGGATGTTCGAGCTGGAGATGGGACGCGGGCTGATCGCGGCGGCGCTGGAGGACCACTCGCCCGACGTGGTGGCGGCAGCGGCGCGCAACGGGCTGGACGCGGGGTCCTACTTCAACTCGGGGGTGCTGCTGCTGCGCTTCGACCACCCGGGCCTGGCGGAGGGGGTGGAGGAGGCGATCCGGGTGTCGGAGAGGGAGCCCGAGCGGCTGGTGTTCCACGACCAGTGCGCGCTCAACATCGCCTTCGGGGGGCGGGCGGCGGCGCTGCCCGGCCGCTACAACTTCTTCCTCCGCCCGGGGCGCGAGCGGAACGGGCACCTCGAGGACGGGCTGCTGCTCCACTTCCTCGACCGCCCCAAGCCCTGGGACATCGTCTTCGACCGACCCTGGCGCGAGGAGTGGCGCGTCTGGGCCCTCGTCCTCGGCTCCATCCTCCCCCAAACCCTCTACATCGACATCTTCGCCAGCGCGAACCGCGACTGACGATCCCAGCCATCCTGAGAGAGCCGAGGAAGCCCTCCCATGTCCACGACCATTCGCACCAAGCGCCGCGCCGGCCCGGCGGATGTCGCCGCCGAGCCGCCTCCGCCGCAGGCCGCCGCGCCCTCGAACGTCCTGCCGCCGGAGGCGCCGACGCGCGAGGTCACGATCGCGGTCGGCGAGGGCAGGCTGACCTTCAGGGTCGCGGCGGTGGCCGAGGACCAGGCGCCGCCGACCTTCTCGCTCGGCGTCCGCAAGTCCGGCAGCACGATGCTGCACAAGATCGTCGGCTACCTCGCGCGCCGGAGCGCGATCAACGTCGTGGACGTACCGGGCACGTTCTTCCGAAACGGCTTCACGGTCGCCGACTGGAACAAGTCCGACCTCACGACCGTGCTGGCGCCGGGCAACGTCTATCTCGGGTTCCGGTCCTTCCCGACGAATTTGACGGCAGACCCGACGTTCCGGGACGCGAAGAAAATCTTCATGTTCCGCGATCCGCGCGATGCGCTCGTCTCGCAATACTTCTCGGACGCCTATTCGCATTCGCTGCCGTCGCGCGAGACGTCGACCGGCGCGAAGGCCGCGGAAGCCTTCGAGAAGAAGCGTGCCGAGGCCCTGGCCACCGACGTCGAGACCTACGTCGTGAAGCATGCGCGCGGCCTGGACAACACCCTCCTCGCCTTCGCGCCGATGCTGAACGACCCGAACTGCCTCATGCTGCGCTATGAGGAATACGTCTTCCAGAAGAAGCGCCTGATCCACAAGATCCTCGCGCATTTCGACTGGTCCTGCCCGCCGCCGCAGGTGGAAGCCCTGCTCCGCCAGATCGACGAGGTGCCGGAGAGCGAGGACAAGCAGCGCTTCGTCCGGCGCGTGATCCCGGGCGACCACCGCAACAAGCTGGGCCCGCCGGCGATCCGGCGCCTGAACAACATCCTCCGTGAATCCATGCGGATGTACGATTACTACTGACCGATGGGTGGCGCGGGCGCCGGGCGTGACGGCCGGCGCCAAAAGCCGGTCTCCGGCACGGTGCGCCCGGCGACGGCGGATGAACCCGGTCGCGCCGGCGCGGACCGCGCGGCAGCGTCCTATGCGGATCGGTGAACACGGGGCGATGACGCGGCAAACCCATAGTGGCCTGCCCGGCCATGACGACGCCCCGGCGAAGCCGGACGCAGCGCCGCAACCCCACCGTCCGCACCGGGCCCCGGTCTCGATGCTCGATCGATGACCGCCGAGACCGCGCCGCCCTACATCTCCGACCAACGCTTCGCTGGGGCGGTGGAGGCGCTGGACGCGCGGGCCGGCCTGAGTGGGTGGGCGCTCGATGCCGCCGCGCCCGGCACGGCCGTCCTGCTCGAGCTCCGTGTGGGCCAGCACCGTCTCGGCGCGGTGCGGACTTCGCTGGACCGTCCGGACGTGGACGCGGTGGCCGGGCGCAGCACCCGCTGCGGGTTCCGCATCGGCCTGGAGGCGCTGGACGCGACGGCGCTGGCCGCCGCCGCCGCGGAGGATGGGGCGGAGCCGCTCGAGGTCGTGATCCTGGGCGAGGCGGTCCGCCTCCCCTGGCTCTGCGGCCTCCCCGGCGTCGCGGATCTCGCCCAGGCCGTCACGCGGGCTGGCGACCTGCCGGGCGAGGACGGCGGCACCGGCGACGTGCCGCGTGGAGGGCCGGCCGATCGGCCGGGTAGCCCGGCTGCGCCGCCCCCACCGCCGCGCGCTGCCGGGAGCGAGGCGGTTCGGAACGTTGATCCGCGCGGCCGGGTCGGGGCGCCCGCGGCGCCGTCACCGCCGCGCGCCGTCCCCCCGCGCCGTCCCTCCCCGCGCCGGCAGGGTCGCCGCCGATCCGGTCCCGGCCCTGCGCGGCCTCGCGGCGGCCCTCTCGGCCGGCGACCTCGCCCTGGCATCGTCCCATGCCGAGGCGCTGGGCGGATCGGGCATGGCGCGCCGCGATCCGGACGCCGCGCTTGCCCTGAGCCGCTACCATCACGCGGCGGGCGACGGGGAGCGGTCGGCGGCCGTCTTGCTCGAACTGCCGACCTTCCCCGCGATCCCCGCAGGCGCGGAAGCCGCGGTTCTGCACCGGCTGATCGAGGAGGACGCAGCCGATGCGGCCGCCGAGCGGCTGAACGCCATGCCGCGCCCCCTGCCGCCCGATCTCTACGGGCCACGCGTGCGGCTCGCGGCGCGGCGCTCGGACATCCCGGCGCTCTTCCAACTCCTGGACGATCCTGCGGCCGCGCACCTCCCGAACTGGCAGCTGATCGAAGCGACGTTCCGCCTCGTCATCCCGGATCGGATCCCCGTCGGTCAACGCGGCCAGGTGATGGCGCGGCTCGAGCAACTCCTCGAAGCCCGGGGCCTGACGGAGCATGGAGTGGTGCAGGCGCGGATCCATTTTTTATTGCATGGGAAGCGGTGGGCGGAGTTGGGGGAGTTGTTTGCGGCGCTGGAGGGGAGCGAGGTTGGGGGGAGCCGGGAGACGCTGATGCGGCGTCTTGAGTACTACTGCTACGCGGACAATCCGGAGGGTGCGGAGCGGCTGTACCGGGAGCATTTCGCGGGGACGGCGCTGGACCGGTGGGAGAGCGTGACGGTGCTGCGCTTGCTGGGCGAGACGGGGCGGTGGGAGGAGGCGGGGCGTGTGCTGCTCGCGCATGTGGGGCGTGGGCACGGGTTCGGGTCGGCGGGTCACCTGGCGATGCGGGTGGTGCGGCGGGCCGGGCTGCACGGGGAGGTGCTGGAGGCGGCTGGGGAGGGGCGGGAGGCGGAGCTCGAGGCGTTCCTGCGGCTGGTGGAGGAGGACCTTGCGGTGGTGCGCTCGGCGCGGGCGCTGACGGATGCGCGCTCGGGGCGGGGGGGTCCTGGACGTGGCGAGTTGGGCAGTGGCGAGTTGGGCAGTGGCGAGTTGGGACGTGGCGAGTTGGGGCGTGGCGGGTTGGGGCGTGGCGAGCCGGGGCGAGGGTGGCGGAGCGGGTTCGTGCTCGGGAGTGCCGGGGCGGGGGAGGAGGGGGACCTGTGCACCTATGTCTGCACGAACCGGCGCTACTTCCTCTCGATGCTGACCTTCCTCTGCTCGTTCCTCGGCCAGTCGCCGCAGGTGGGGGGGCGTGTGTTCGCCTTCCTGGACCGCGACGTGCCGCGGCACTGGTGGGGTGCGGTGGCGATGGTCGCGGCCCGCTTCGGGCGGGCGGTGGAGGTGGTGGGCGAGGCGGAGTTCGTGCCGCAGGAGGTGGAGCACCGGGAGGCGTACGGGTTCTTCGCGGGCGGGGGTGCGCTGTCGCGTGCCGCCTACTTCCGGCTGTATGCGGCGCGCTGGCTGCGGGAGCGCGGGGCGTTCCGGCGGGTGGCCTACATCGACACGGACACGATCTGCCGGGGCGACCTGTCGGGGATGTTCGAGCTGGAGATGGGACGCGGGCTGATCGCGGCGGCGCTGGAGGACCACTCGCCCGACGTGGTGGCGGCAGCGGCGCGCAACGGGCTGGACGCGGGGTCCTACTTCAACTCGGGGGTGCTGCTGCTGCGCTTCGACCACCCGGGCCTGGCGGAGGGGGTGGAGGAGGCGATCCGGGTGTCGGAGAGGGAGCCCGAGCGGCTGGTGTTCCACGACCAGTGCGCGCTCAACATCGCCTTCGGGGGGCGGGCGGCGGCGCTGCCCGGCCGCTACAACTTCTTCCTCCGCCCGGGGCGCGAGCGGAACGGGCACCTCGAGGACGGGCTGCTGCTCCACTTCCTCGACCGCCCCAAGCCCTGGGACATCGTCTTCGACCGACCCTGGCGCGAGGAGTGGCGCGTCTGGGCCCTCGTCCTCGGCTCCATCCTCCCCCAAACCCTCTACATCGACATCTTCGCCAGCGCGAACGACGAGTGAGTCGCACCTGACCGACCTCCGCCACCTTCTCGACAGCCTCACCTCCGCGGCGGTGGAGGCCGGGCGCCGTATCATGGAGGTGCGCGCGCGGGGATACGCGACGACCGCGAAGGCCGATGCCTCGCCGCTGACCGAAGCCGACCTCGCGGCGGAGGAGGTGATCGCGCGCCGGCTCGCCGAATGGTGCCCCGGCCTGCACGTGGTGTCGGAGGAGGCGGTGCAGCATCCACCGCCGCCCGGCGCGCCCTTCCTGCTGGTGGACCCGCTGGACGGGACGAAGGAGTTCGTCGGCCGGAGCGGCGAGTTCACCGTGAACATCGCGCTGATCGAGGACGACGCGCCGGTCTGCGGCGTCGTCGTCGCGCCGGCGCTCGGGCGGCTCTGGGCCGGGGCGCGGGGGATCGGCGCGATGGCCGGGGCGATGCCGGAGGACGGGCCGGTCTCCCTCGACGTGCTTCACGCCATCCGCGCCCGCGCCCGGCCGGCCTCGTACCCCGTGGCGGTCGCCAGCCGCTCGCACCTCGATCCGGAGACCGCTGCCTTCCTCGACCGCATCGAGGCGGGGAGCGCCGCTCGATCGGCTCCTCCCTCAAGTTCTGCCTGCTGGCCGAGGGGCAGGCGGACGTCTACCCGCGGTTCGGCCCGACGATGGAATGGGACACGGCCGCCGGCCACGCCGTCCTGGCCGCCGCAGGCGGGCGCGTGCAGACGCCGGAAGGCTTGCCGTTCCGCTACCGCAAGGCCGAAGCGGGTTTCCGCAACGGCTCCTTCGTCGCCTGGGGGGCGGGCGGATAGGCCCTGGCGTCCTGCGCGGCCTCTGCGACCGGGGGGACGCCGCGGCCTACTCCGCGTAGTCCGGCTCCTCCCGGTCCAGCACGCGCCGCCAGGCGTTCAGGTGCAGCCGCGCGTCGATCTTCTCGCCCCACGGCCCCTGCCAGCGCCGACGCAGCCGGTCCGGCAGCGTATGCATCGGCTGGCCCGTGGACATCGCGGTCATCTGGTACATCGCCGTGCGTTCCGCGATGAAGCATTCGTCGAAGGCGTCGTGGACGGTCGGGCCCACCACAGTCACGCCGTGGCCGCGCATGACCATCACCGACCTGTCGCCGAGGCAGCGCGCGATGCGGTCGCCTTCCCCGTCGTGGTGCACGGGTTCGTCGCCCTCGTGGTCGTAGACGATGCGGTCGTTCAGCAGCAGGTTGTTGTGGTGGGACAGGTGCAGTTCCGCGTCCCGCAGCAGCGACAGCGCGGTCAGCCAGCGCGGGTGCACGTGGATCACGCAGGTCGCGCTGGGGTTCTGCAGGTGGATGCGCGCGTGGATGTGGAAGGCGACCTTGCGGAGTTCGCCGGCGCCTTGCAGCACGCGGCCGTCGAGGTCGCAGACGATCAGGTCGCTCGCGCGCAGTTCCTGGAACAGGTAGCCGCGCGGGTTGATGAGGAAGCGCGGCGGACCGTCGCCCGGCAGCATCAGCGAATTGTGGTTGCCGATCTGCTCGTTCCACCCTTCCCGCGCCGCCACGCGGAAGACCGCGGCCATGTCCCGCCGCAGCTCCCACTCCAAGCCCTCGGCCGCGCTGTCGCTCAGCGCCTCGATCACGGCTGCCATCGTTCCGCTCCCTGACAGGGGCGGAGAGCGTGGCACGGCCGCCGCGGGGCGGCTACAGGTCCCGCGCGATCACGGCGACGGGATCACCCGCCCGGACGCGGCCAGCGAAGCGCGCGCACCACAGCAGCCCGTCCGCGGCGTAGTTCAACGGGATCGCGTGGCGATCCGGATCTTCGGTCAGGTGCAGGCGCCCGGCTGGGGCTCCCTTCGCGACCATGGCCCCGAGCGGATCGGCAGCTTCCCAGATCCCGTCATGCGGCGCGAAGACGTAGTGCGCGAGGTCCGGGATCGTCATGCGGCGGGAAGGACCATAGGGCCCGACCTGCGGCGTCCCCGTCAGCACCCCGGCATGCCGCAGCACGTTCCGCGCGCCCCGCTGCGTAATCACGAGGTTCTCCGGGTTCAGCCGCCCGCCGCCGCCCAGTTCCGACGACAGGGCCACGATCCCCCGCCGCTCCGCCTGGGCGAGCAGGGTCGGGCCGGCATTGACCTCGACCAGCACCATGGTGATCGGCGCCCCGAAGGCGTCGGCCATGTCCAGGGTGCGCCGCATCATCTCCGGATCGTCCAGCGCGTGGCCGCACGCCGAGGGCAGGATGTCCATCCCCGTCCCGCCGGAATGCAGGTCCATCTGGAAATCGCACATCGGCAGCAGGACGCTGTCCACGTAATGCGCGAGCACCTGCCCGAAGGTGCCGAAGGGATCGCCGGGGAAGCAGCGGTTGAAGTCCTTCCCGTCGATCGGGGACAGCCGCTTCCCCGCCGCGCAGGCCGGGTAATGCATCGCGGGAAGCAGGATCACGCGCCCCGTCACATCCCCGGGTTGCAGCGTCCGCGCGAGGTCGAGCAGCGTGACCTGTCCTTCGTATTCGTCACCGTGGTTACCAGCGGTGAGCAGGATCGTCGGCCCCTCGCCATTGGCGACCACGACGATCGGGATGAGTTCGGTCCCCCAACCCGAGTCATCACGGGATCGCGGAACGCGAAGCCGCCCGACCTGCCGGCCCGGCTTCGAAAAATCAACGTCCGTCGAGACCGGGCTGGCCGCCATTTCCGCATTTCCTCCGCACGCGGCGCGTTGCTGCGCGCCGCGAACGAAGGCTAGCATCCCCCGAAGGAACCGGGAGAGGGCGGACGATGCTGACGCGACGCGACTTCGGCCTGGCGGCGACCGGGCTGGTGACGACCGGCCTGGCAACGCTCCACCTGGCACGCCCCGCGCTGGCGCAACGCGCCGGCGGCGACATCGTCATGGCGCAGCAGGCGCAGCCGCCGACCCTCGACGCGCAGGTGACGACGGCCCAGGCCAGCCGCAACATCACGCTCCACGTCACGGAGACCCTCTTCGCCCGCGACGAGGCCGGCAACCCGAAGCCCGACCTGGCGGAGGGCGTGGACATCAGCAATGACGGCCTGACCTACCGCTTCGCGCTACGGGAAGCGAAGTTCCACAACGGCCGCGCCATGACCTCCGCCGACGTCAAGGCCAGCCTGGAACGCTACGGCCGCGTCGGCGGCTCTGCCTTCATCATGCAGCCGGTCGAGACGATCGAGACACCGGACCCGCGCACCGTCGTCGTGCGGATGAAGTCGCCCTCGCCCGGCTTCATCGCCGGTATCTCCTCCCCCCGCGCCCCCTGCGCGATCATCCCGGCGGAGGAGGCGGGGAAGGAAGCCAACCGCGCCGACCCGATCGGCACTGGCCCCTACCGCTTCGTGGAGTTCCGCCCGGACAGCCATGTCCGACTGACCCGCTTCGGCGACTACGTCCAGAACCGCGCCTACCAGGGGATGGACGGCTTCGCCGGCCGCAAGGTGCCGAACGTCGAGAACATCCTGATCCGCTTCGTTCCGGAGGGGGGCGCCCGCACCGCCGGCCTGCAGGCGGGCGAAATGCACATCCTCGAGGCCATCGCCGTCCCCGCGGCGCAGCGGCTTCGGAGCGACCGCAGCCTCGTCATGCACGAGATGATGCCCTGGTCCTTCCAGACGCTCATGCTGAACCACGCGGCGGCGCCGATGGACAACCCGGTCTTCCGCCGCGCCATGCAGGCCGCGCTGGATCTGGAGGAGGTCATGGCGATCTCCACCGACGGCCTCTACCGCATGACCCATGGCTGGCAGCATCCCGGGACGAACTTCTTCGCCGGTGACATCGGCAAGGAGCTCTACAACCTCAACAACAAGGACCGGGCGCGGGCCTTGCTGCGCGAGGCGAACTACCGCAACGAGGAGATCGTCCTTCTCGGCGATTCGTCCTTCAAGAACCACCAGGACACCATCGTCACGGCCGCCGAGCAGCTGAAGTCGGTCGGCATCAACGTCCGCACCGTCATCACCGACTGGCCCACTGCTTTCTCCCAGCGCACGCAGCGCACGGGCTGGCATGCCTGGGCGCTGATGCTCGGCATCGAGCCCTACGAGGGCCCCTACGGCGTGGTCGGCTTCTTCTCGGGACAGGCGCCGGTGCAGCATGTCCGCGACCCGGTCATCGAGGACTGCCAGGCCCGCCTGACCGGCGCCACGTCCGAAGAGGCGGGCAGGCGGGCCGTCGCGGATTTCCAGCGCCGGATGTACCAGCAGGCCATCGCCATCAAGTGCGGCGACGTCGGCATCGTCCAGGCGACGCGCGCGAACGTGCGGGACTACAAGCCCTACCGCATTCCCCGCATGTGGGGAGTTGCGCTGGGCTGATCCGGTGGCGCGCTACGCGGCCGGGCGCCTGCTGACCGCGCTGCCCGTCCTCCTCCTGGTCTCGCTGCTGTCCTTCGCGATCGTCTGGATCGTGCCGGGCGACGTGGCGGCGGAAATGGCGGGACCCACCGCCACCGCCGCCGAACTGGCACGGCTGCGGGAACGCCTCGGCCTAGACAAGCCGCTGCTGGACCAGTTGATCGGCTGGTATGCGGCGCTGGCTCGGGGCGACCTCGGCGAGAGCATCCTCCTCCGGCAGGGCGTCGGCGCCGCCATCGTCGAGCGCCTGCCCGTCACCCTGTCTCTGACCGTCCTTGCGCTGGTCATCGCGCTCGTGGTCGGCACCGCCCTCGGCATCGTCGCTGCCGTCCGGGCCGGGGGCGTCGCGGATAGGGCGGCCATGGGGACGGCCCTCATCGGTTTCTCCGTGCCGGATTTCTGGCTCGGCCTCGTCCTCGTCTACGTCTTCGCCGTGCAACTGGCCTGGCTGCCGACCGGCGGGTTCACGCCGTTCACGCAGGACCCGCTGGCCTGGCTGCGGTCCATGGCGCTGCCCGCCGCGACGCTGGCCTTGTCCCAGATCGGCCTCTTCGCCCGCATGACCCGCGCGGCCATGCTGGAGGTGCTGCGCCAGGACTACGTCCGCACCGCCCGTGCCAAGGGCATGCCGGGCTGGATCGTCGTGGGCAAGCACGCCTTCCGCAACGCGCTGATCCCCATCGTCACCGTTGCGGGCATCGCCCTCGGCGTCCTCCTCGGCGGCGCGGTGGTCGTGGAACAGGTCTTCTCCCTTCCCGGCGTCGGCCGCCTGATCGTCGGCGCCATCCAGCGGCGCGACTACCCGGTCATCCAGGGCGGATTGCTGCTGACCGCCACGATCTTCGTCCTCGTCAACCTCGCCGTGGACCTGCTCTACGCGACGCTGGACCCGCGGCTCCGCCATGGCCGCGGTTAGCACCATTCTGCGCCTGCCCCGCCGCCGCGCCGCGCCGCCGAGCGCGCCGCCCGGCGCCTTCCGCCGCCTCCTCGCCCACCCTTCCTTCCGCTGGGGCTTCTTCCTCTTCGCCCTCGTCGCGGTCGCCGGCCTGCTGGCCGTCTGGATCGCGCCCTACGACCCGCTCCGGAACAACTTCCGCGCGCGCTTCCAGGCCCCGAATGCGACCCACTGGTTCGGCACGGACCGCTTCGGCCGCGACATCCTCTCCCGCGTCCTCCACGGCGCCGGCGTCTCGCTGCGCATCGGCCTGGCGGTCGCCCTCTCCACCGCCCTGATCGGCGGCGCCATCGGTGCCGTCGCCGGCTTCGTCTCCCGCGCCGACGGACCGTTGATGCGCCTGATGGACGCGCTGATGGCCTTCCCCGCCGTCCTGCTCGCCATCGCCCTTGCCGCCGCCCTCGGCCCCTCGGAACTGAACGTCGTCCTCGCCCTCACCGTCGCCTACGCCCCGCGCACCGCCCGCGTCATGCGCGCCGGCGTGCTGGTCGTGCGGGAATTCCCCTACGTCGAGGGCGCGCGAGCCATCGGCGCCTCCGCAACCCGCGTCCTGCTGCGCCACGTCCTGCCCAATGCCCTGGCGCCGCTCGTCGTGCAGCAGACCTACGTCTTCGCCCTCGCGATCCTCGCGGAAGCGGTGTTGTCCTTCCTCGGCGTCGGCCCGCCGCCGCCGACCCCGACCCTCGGCGGCATCATTTCCGAAGGTCGCGACTACATCCAGGAAGCGCCCTGGATCTCCGTCGTGCCGGGCATCGCCATCGCGCTTACGGTGCTCGGCCTGAACCTAATGGGCGACGGCCTGCGCGACGCCCTGGACCCGCGCCTGCGCCAAGCCGTGCGATGATGTCCGTGCGATGACCGCGCCGCTCCTCACCGTCCAGAACCTCTCCATCGCCTTCGGTCCGCTGCGCGTGCTGGAGGACGTGTCCTTCACGCTGAACGCCGGCGAGGTCCTCGGCGTCGTCGGCGAATCCGGCAGCGGCAAGTCCATGACGGCGCTCGCCATCATGGGCCTCCTCCCGCCCGGCGGCCGGGTCACGGCCGGGCGCGCGACGCTGGAGGGCACCGTCGTCACACAACTGCCGGAACGCGACCTGCAGCGCCTCCGCGGCTCCCGGATGGCGATGATCTTCCAGGAGCCGATGACCTCCCTGAACCCCGTCCTCACCGTCGGGGAACAGATCGCCGAGGTTCTCCGCCGTCACCGCGGCCTCGACCGCCGCGCCGCGCACCGGGAAGCCGCGTCCCTGCTGAGCCTCGTCGAGATCCCCAACGCCACGCGCCGCGTGGACGACTACCCGCACCAGCTTTCCGGCGGCCAGCGCCAGCGCGCGATGATCGCGATCGCACTCGCCTGCAGACCGCGCCTCCTCATCGCCGACGAACCGACCACCGCGCTCGACGCCACGGTCCAGGCCGGCATCCTCGACCTCCTTCGCGGCCTCCGCGCGGAGTTCGGGATGAGCGTCCTCCTCATCACCCACGACCTCGGCGTCGTCGCTGATTTCGCCGATCGCGTCGTCGTCCTCTACGCCGGGCGCGTCGCGGAAACCGGCACCGCCGCGAACCTGCTCTCGCACCCCGCGCACCCCTATACGCGCGCCCTCCTCGCCGCGATCCCGCGCCTGGACGGGCCGGTCGCCGACCTGCCCGCCATCCCCGGCACCGTGCCCCCGCCCTGGGCCATGCCCGCCGGCTGCCGCTTCGCCCCTCGCTGCGCCGAGGCCCGGCCTGCCTGCTCTGCCGCCCCCCCGCCGCTCCTGCCTTCCGGGGACGGCACGGCCGCCTGCATCCTGCTGGAGGAGGTAGCGTGACGCCGCTTCTCCTCCAGGCGACTGGCCTTCGAAAATCCTTCGGCCCCGTCCGCGCCGTGGACGGCGTCTCCCTCACCCTCGTTCCCGGCGAGACGATCGGCCTGGTCGGTGAGTCCGGCTGCGGCAAGTCCACCGTCGCCCGGCTCCTCCTGCGCCTGATCGAACCCGACGGCGGTCACCTGTCCTTTCTCAACGAGGACGTCCTTGCCGCGAACCCGTCGCGCCTGCGCGCGCTCCGCCGCAGCATGGGCATCGTCTTCCAGGACCCCTTCGGCAGCCTGAACCCGCGCATGAGCGTCGCATCCCTCCTCGCCGAGCCCCTGGTCGTCCACGGCATCGGCGACCGCGCCTCCCGCGCCACGCGGGTACGGGAACTGCTGAACCTCGTCGGCCTGCTGCCCGACCACGCCGACCGCTATCCGCATGAATTCTCCGGCGGCCAGCGCCAGCGAATCGCGATCGCCCGCGCCCTCGCCACCAACCCCGCCTTCCTCGTCTGCGACGAGCCGACGAGTGCCCTCGACGTCTCGATCCAGGCACAAGTGCTGAACCTGCTGCGCGACCTGCAGGCGCGCCTCGGCCTCGCCATGGTCTTCGTCAGCCACAACCTCGCGGCGGTGCGCAACGTCGCCCCGCGCGTCGCCGTGATGTATCTCGGCCGCATCGTGGAGGAGGCGCCGCGCGACGCCCTGTTCCGCGCCCCACAGCACCCTTACACGCAGGCCCTGCTCTCCGCCGTCGCGGAACCCGGCGCCCCGGCCCGCCGCCGCATCGTCCTGCGCGGCGATGTCCCCAGCCCGGCCGACCCGCCGAGCGGCTGCCGGTTCCGGACACGCTGCCCCCGCGCTCGACCCCGCTGCGCGGAGGAGGAACCGACCCTGGCCGAGACGGTACCGCGCCATGCCGTCGCCTGCCTCTACCCCGGTGCGCTCACGCCTGCGGAACTTGCGGCATAGCCTCCCGCGCTTCGCGTCAGGGCGTGCACGCCATGCCCGCGCGGCGTCTTCCTGAGCGCGCGATCGCGCCGCGAGACGACCGCACCGACCTCGCGAGACCGTGTGCTGTCTTTCCCGCCGCGCAGGGTTTGAGCCCTGGTGCGCCACGGTTCATGCTGCCGCGGCGACATGACACCTCCCCCCAAGACGCCCCGAAGCGCAGCCGCACGTCCCGCCGTCAGGAGCCCGCGATGACCGACGCCCCGACCGACCCTCCCCCGCAGACCCGCCGCGACCTGCTCGCCCGGATCGGTCTCGCCGCTGGCGGCGCGGCGATGTACCAGGCGATGACCGCGCTCGGCGCCTCCGCCGAATCGACCTATACCGGCCCGATCCGCCTCGAAGGCGATGCCCGGAACGCGTCCGTCCTCGTCCTGGGTGCCGGCGTCGCCGGCCTCGTCGCCGCGATCGAACTGCGCAAGGCCGGTTACCGCGTGCAGGTGCTGGAATACCGGGAGAAAGCCGGCGGCCGCGCCTGGACGCTCCGCGGCGGCGACCGCTTCACCGAACTCGGCGGCGCGACGCAGGAGGTTCGCTTCGACGAGGGCCAGTACTTCAACCCGGGCCCCTGGCGCATTCCCTACAACCACCGCGGCATCCTGGACTACGCGCACCGCCTCAACGTGCCGCTGGAACCTTTCATCCAGGTCAACCACAACGCGCTGGTCCATGGCCGCAACGCCTTCGGCGGCCGCCCGAAGCGCTACCGCGAGATCATGGCGGACTATCACGGCGGCGTCGCCGAACTGCTCGCCAAGTCCACGCAGCAGGGGAAGTTGGACGGCCTGATCACGAAGGAAGACGGGGAGATCCTGATCGAATCCCTCCGCTCCTTCGGTGCCCTCGACCGCAACCTCGCCTACGCGAAGAACCTCCAGAGCTCTGACCGCCGCGGCTTCGAGAAGGACCCTGGCGGCGGCCTCTCCGCCCGCCCCGTGCCGTCCGAGCCGATGTCGCTGAAGGACGTGCTGTCCTCCCGCGCTTGGGCCTACCTCGCGAGCGGCGCGCTCACCGAGTTCCAGATGACGATGTTCCAGCCCGTCGGCGGCATGGACCAGATCGCGCTCGCCATGGCGCGGGAGGTGCAGGACGCCATCCGCTACAACACGAAGGTCGTCGGCATCCAGCAGGACGACCGCGGCGTCACCGTCGCCTACGAGGATACGGGCACGCCAGGGCAGGTGCAGCAGGCCCGCGCCGATTGGTGCGTCTGCACCCTGCCGCTGTCCATCCTGTCACAGCTCGAGGTGAACGTCAGCGCGCCGATGGCCAACGCCATCCAGGCTGTGCCCTACGCCGCCTCGGTGAAGGTCGGCCTGCAGATGAAGCGCCGCTTCTGGGAACAGGACGAGGCGATCTACGCCGGCATCTCCTACACCGACCTGCCGATCCGCATGATCCAGTACCCCGCCCATGGCTACGGCTCCCGCGGCAAGGGCGTGGTGCTCGGCGCCTACGCCTTCGGCCCCTATGCCTACGAGTTCACTGCCCTGGCGCCGGAGGAACGCGTCCGCCGTGCCGTCGAATGGGGTAGCCAACTCCACCCGCAATACAAGGACGAGTTCGAGACCGGCGTCGGCGTCGGCTGGCACCGCGTTCCCTGGTCGCTCGGCTGCAATGGCATCTGGACGGAGGCGACGCGGCGCGACCACTACGACAACCTCTGCGCGCTCGATAACCGCATCATCCTCGCGGGCGAGCACGCCTCCTACATCCCCGCCTGGCAGGAGGGCTCGGTGACCTCTGCCATCGATGCCGTCTCCCGCCTCCATCGCCGCGTGGTGTCCGCATGAAACGCCTCTCCCTCCTCGCTGCGTTCCTCGCGCTACCCGCCATCGCGCAGCAGCCGCAGACTCAGCAGCAGCCCGCCCAGGCCGGCGCGCCCGCCAACGCGCAGCAGCGCAACGACGGCGCGGCCTCCGACAGCCATGGCTTCGTCTCCGCGACGCGCTTCGGCCAGCGGGACGGCGCCTCGCTCTACGCCGCGACCTGCGCCGGCTGCCACATGCCGGACGGCCGCGGCGCCGCCGGCGCTGGCCGCTACCCCGCGCTCGCCGGCAACGAGAAACTGGAAAACGCGGCCTATCCGACCTCCATCGTGCTCAACGGCCTGCGCGGCATGCCGGGCTTCGCGACGCAGATGGACGACGCGCAGGTCGCGGCCGTCGTGAACTACGTCCGCACCAACCTCGGGAACCGCTACACGGCGGACCCCGCGACCCCCGACAGCGTGAAGGCGTTCCGCCAGTGATCCGTCCGCTTGCCCTGGCCCTCTCGCTCCTCGCGCTGCCCGCTGCGGCGCAGGACGTGATCCGGCACCGTACCCCCGGTTCCAACTTCCCCATCGCCATGGCGGTGGAGGTCCCCGCCGGCCGGACCCAGGTCCTCGTCAGCGGCATGGTGCCGCCCGTGGTGAACCGGGAGGCCGCCGCGAACTCGATTGCCGCCTTCGGCGACACGCGCATGCAGACGAAGGGCGTGCTCGACCGCATCGAGGCCGCCCTGCGCTCCATCGGCCTCGGCCTGGGCGACGTCGTCCGGATGCAGGTCTTCCTCGTCGGCGACCCCGACAAGGGCGGGCGGCTCGACTTCGAGGGCTTCATGGCCGCCTACGTCGAGCGCTACGGCACGCCGCAGCAGCCCAACCTGCCCGCGCGATCCGTCATGCAGGTCGCGGGCCTCGTGAATCCCGGCTGGCTCGTCGAGATAGAGGTGACGGCCGTTCGTCCCTGACCCCAGCCCCGATCAGACGCGGACGGGCAACCCGGTGCGCGCCGACTCCGTCGCCGCATCGGCCAGCAGCAGCGCGCGCAGCCCGTCCTCGCCCGTCGGTGCGGCGGGCGTCCCGTCCAGCACCGCCGCGATGAAGGCGTCCAGCTCCGCCTGATAGGCCGCGGCATATCGCTCCAGGAAGAACGGTAGGGCGGTATCGGTGCGGAACCCGCCGCTCCCCGCCGCCTCCACCGTCGTCGCCGTCGCATTTCCCGCGCGCAGCAGTCCGACCGACCCGTGCAGCTCGATCCGCTGGTCGTAGCCGTAGGTCGCGCGCCGCGAGTTCCCGATCTGGCAGATCGCGCCGCTCGCCGTCTTCAGCGTGATCGCGGCGGTGTCGTAGTCGCCCGCGCGGCCGATCTCCGGATCCACGAGCGACGATCCCACCGCATAGACCTTCGTCGGCTCCTCGCGCAGCAGGAAGCGCGCCATGTCCAGGTCGTGGATCGCCATGTCCCGGAAGATGCCGCCAGACTGCGCCGCATAGGTAGCCGGGGGAGGGGAGGGATCCCGCGACGTGATCGTCAGCATCTCCAGCGTCCCGATCTCCCCTTGCTCCAGCCGCCGTCGCAGCGACGCGAAGGACGGGTCGAAGCGTCGGTTGAACCCGACCATCAGCGGCACCCCGGCACGTCGCACGACCTCCAGGCAGTCGCGCACCCGCGTCGCGTCCAAATCCACCGGCTTCTCGCAGAACACGGCCTGGCCCGCCGTCGCGGCGCGCTCGATGTAGCCGGCATGGGTCGGCGTCGGCGAGCAGATCAGGACCGCCTTCGCACCGAACGCATCGTCGAGGGAGATGACCTCCGACCCGAGCGCCTGCGCGACGCCGGCAGCGGCGCGTGCATCAGGGTCCGTCACGCCGACGAGCCGCGCCCGCGGATGCAGCGCGACGTTGCGCGCGTGGATGCGGCCGATCCGACCGGCCCCGATGACCGCGATGTCGAGCAACGCGCCGCTCCCCTTCATCCTCGCACCAACCCGGCACCGGGCCATGGCGAATTGACACACGCCTAACCCGGCCCAACAGTCGCGTCGAGTGAACCGCCGCGCGACACGCAACGATGCGGGGGGAGGAGCGCCATGGCGTCACGCGCATACCACGCCGGCGACGCACGCCGTTGACCACGATCCGCCTCACCGCAGCGCAGGCCCTGGCCCGCTACCTCGCCGCGCAGCGCAACGCGGAGGGTCAGCCGCTCTTTGCCGGCGTCTGGGCCATCTTCGGCCACGGCAACGTTGCCGCCCTCGGCGAGGCGCTGCACGCCGTCCGCGACCGGCTGCCCACCTTCCGCGCGCACAACGAACAGGCGATGGCTCATGCCGCCATCGCCTTCGCCAAGGCCATAAACCGCCGCCGCATGATGGCCTGCACGACCTCGATCGGGCCGGGCGCCACGAACATGGTCACCGCCGCCGCCGTCGCGCACGTCAACCGCCTGCCCGTCCTGCTGCTTCCTGGAGACGTCTTCGCCGATCGCCGCCCCGACCCCGTCCTGCAGCAGATCGAGGACTTCCACGACGCGACGGTGAGCGCCAACGACTGCTTCCGCCCGGTCTCCCGCTACTTCGACCGCATCACCCGCGCGGAGCAGATGCTCGTGGCACTCCCCCGTGCGATGGCCGTGCTGACCGACCCCGCTTCCTGCGGCCCGGCGACCTTGGCCCTCTGCCAGGACGTGCAGGCCGAGGCGTTCGATTGGCCCGAGGCATTTTTCGCGGGCCGCCGCTGGGCCACGCGCCGGCCGCGCCCCGATGCGAGTGAGCTCGACGCCGCAGCCCGGCTCCTCCGCGATGCGCGACGCCCCCTGATCGTCGCAGGCGGCGGCGTTCACTACGCCGAGGCGCAGGGCGCCCTCGGCCGCCTCGCCGAAGAACACGGTATTCCCGTCACGGAAACGCAGGCCGGTAAGTCGTCCCTGGAGCACGCGCATCCGCTGAACCTCGGCGCCATCGGCGTGACCGGCACCGCCGCCGCCAATGCGCTGGCGGAGGAGGCCGACGTCATCCTCGCCGTCGGAACGCGCCTGCAGGATTTCACGACCGGCTCGCGCGCCCTTCTCCGCGGCCGGACCATCAGCCTGAACGTGCAGCCCTTCGATGCCGGGAAGCACGGCGCATTGCCGCTCGTCTCCGACGCGCGGGAGGGGCTCGAAGCCCTGACCCACGCCCTCGCCGGCCATACGGCGCCGCCAAACTGGACCCGCCGCGCGCGGGACGCGCGCGAGGCCTGGATCGCCACGGCCGCAACCTACACCGCCCCCACCGACGCGCGCCCGAGCGACGCCCAGGTCATCGGCGCCGTCCAGCGGGCGAGCGACGCACGCACGATCGTCGTCGGCGCTGCCGGCGGCCTCCCCGGCGAGCTCCACAAGCTCTGGCAGGCCGGCGACCCCGGCTCCTATCACCTGGAATACGGCTACTCCTGCATGGGCTATGAGATCCCCGGCGGCCTCGGCGTGAAGATGGCCCGCCCCGACGCGCAGGTCGTCGTGATGGTCGGCGACGGCTCCTACCTCATGATGAACTCGGAGATCGCGACCTCCGTCGCCATGGGCTGCCCGCTCACGATCGTCCTCGTGGACAACCGGGGCTTCGGCTGCATCAACCGCCTCCAGGCCGCGACGGGCGGAGCGCCCTTCAACAACCTTCTTCCCGACATCCATCCACCCGTGGACTTCCGCGCCCACGCGGGATCCCTCGGCGCCATCGCCGAGCGTGCCGCCACGCTGCGCGACCTGGAAGACGCCGTCCGCCGTGCGCGCACCGCGGACCGCACGACCGTCATCGTCGTCGAGACCGACCCCGCCCTCTCCACCGAGGCGGGCGGACACTGGTGGGACGTCGGCATCCCCGAGGTGTCGGACCGGCAGCCCGTGCGCGACGCCCGCGCCCGATACGAAGCTGCCCGGACGAAACAGACCCTCGCATGATCCGCCTCGGCACCAACCCCATCGCCTGGTCGAACGATGACCTGCGTACCCTCGGCGGCGACACGCCGCTGGAGACCTGCCTGCGCGAGGCGAAGCAGGCCGGCTTCGAGGGCATCGAGCTCGGCCACAAGTTTCCCCGTACCGCACCCGAACTGCGCGCCGTGCTCGACGTCCACGGCCTCGCCCTCGTCTCCGGCTGGTACTCGGCGGAACTCCTGGCCCGCGACGCGCGCGCCGAAATCGAGGCCATCCGCGACCATCTCGCCCTCCTTCGCGACGGAGGCGCGAAGGTCCTGATCTTCGCCGAGACCTCCAACGCCATTCACGGCCATCGGTCCGCGCCTCTCGCGCGTCGCCCATGCCTCGAAGCAGGGGATTGGAAGCGGTTCGGCGCGCGCATGACGGACGTCGCGACTCACGTCGCCGAGCACGGCCTGACCCTCGCCTACCACCACCACATGGGCACGGTCGTGGAATCCGCCGACGACATCGGGCGCCTGATGGACAGCACCGGCGACGCCGTCCACCTGTTGCTCGACACGGGTCACGCGACCTTCGGCGGCGCCGACCCCGTGGCGCTCGCCCGCGCCTATCGCCCGCGCATCGCGCATGTCCATGCGAAGGATGTCCGCCCCGACGTCATGGCGCGGGTTCACGCCGATGGCCTCTCCTTCCTCGACGCCGTGGTCGAGGGTGTGTTCACCGTCCCCGGCGACGGCTGCGTGGACTTCGCCGCGGTGCTTCGTGAACTCCCCGGCTACGACGGTTGGCTCGTCATCGAGGCCGAGCAGGACCCCGCCAAGGCAAACCCGCTGCGCTACGCCTCGATCGGGCGCGAGAACCTGGTCCGCTTCGCACAGGAGGCCGGCCTGCTGCCGTGATCGGCTTCGGGAGGGGCGTTCCTGCCGCCGCGAGGGGCGCGCGGATGGGTTCCGCATCTGGCGGCGCGAAAGCTGGAACCGCGCTCGGCACAGGCAATGGCGGATGCAACACCGAAGCCTTTGTCGGCGAAAGCGGTTCTTCAGTCGCTCCCGGACCTCCGCCGGACGACTGAGCATCGATCCGCACGTATTGGGAGATGAGGCGCGGGCGATCCGGCCATCCGTGAGGGCACGGCGGCTCCGTCCAGGCACCGCGGCCTCATGCGACCGTCGGAATGTGGTCCACGACGCCCTGTGCGGCGCAAAGCGCGGCTTCGATTGCCGGAATAGTCCACCCGGCGCTGGCCCTTGCCACCGCCTGAGGCCGGACCGGGCACTCGGGCATGGTTCAAGTCGCTGCCATCGCGAACCGCGACGCCGTCGCCCGCCCCGGCCGGTACGGAAGCACAAGCTGCATCGGTCCTTCGCGGAACAGCCGTTCGTCCATCCGCCGCAAGGCGGGCGACACGCGGGGCCGGAATCCCATCACGCCGATGACGTCTGCGTCCAGGTCCGCTCCGGGCGCGACCTCCACGACCTCCGGTCCCTCTGCGCCGAGCCGGAACACCGCCCGCTCCGTCACGTAGAGCACCGTTTGCCCCCTTTCCCGCGCGTAGCGGCCGGAGAACGTCACCTGCTCCACCCGCTGCACCGCCTTGGGTGCCGCGCCCGCCGTCAGCGTGCCGCCGAAGATGCAGGTCGACGCGCCCTGCGAGATGTTGATGAACCCGCCGGGCCCCACGATCCGCCCGCCGAAGCGGGATACGTTCACGTTTCCCTCCGCGTCGAACTCCGCGAAGGACAGGAAGGCCAGGTCCAGCCCGCCGCCGTCGTAGAAGTCGAACTGGTAGGGCTGGTCGATCTGCGCGTCCGGCGAGAAGGCCGCGCCCGCTTCGTTCCCGCTCGCGGGCGCCCCGCCGATATTCCCCTGCTCGTTCGTCAGGCAGATCCGCCGCAGGACCCCCTCTTCCGCCGCGACGTTGGCGATTCCGGTCGAGATCCCCGATCCGAGGTTGCAGATCGCGCCCTCGAACAACTCCATCGCCCCGCGCCGCGCCACCACGCGCCGGGGCCCGGCAGGCAGCCGCGGCACGTCCTCCAGTGCCACGCGCACATGCCCGGAATAGGCTGGCGAATCCTGCGTCTCGAAGGTTTGCCACTGGTCCGGATCCACCACGACGGCGTCCACCAGGATGCCCGGAACCTTCACCATCTTCGGATGGACGGACCCGCGCGGAACGATGCGCTTCACCTGCGCCACGACGATCCCGCCGCAGCGCCGCGCCGCCTGCGCGATGCTCGTCATCTCCAGCGTGACGGCCTCGTGCTCCATCGTCACGTTGCCGTCCTCGTCCGCGGCAGAGCCGCGCACGAAGGCCACGTCCACCGGGAAGGGCTTGTAGAACAGCATCTCTTCGCCCCGGAACGACACGACCTCAACCAAGTTCTCGGTGGCACGACGGCTCTGCCGCCCACCTTCCAGCCGCGGATCCACGAAAGTGTGCAGCCCCGTCTTCGTCAACAACCCCGGCCGGCCCGCCGCCATCTCCCGCATCAACTGGGACATGGCGCCCTGCGGCAGGGTGTAGGCCTCGATCTCCTCGTCCAGCGCGAGGCGCGCGATCCCCGGCGAGTTCACGAAAGTCCCGGAGACCACGCGCTTCAGCAGCCCCATCCGCGCCAAGTGCCCTGCCCCGCGCGTCTTCCCGTCTCCCAGGCCCACCGGATGCACCGCCGTGATCCCCCGCGGAGCGCCGCTCGCCTCGAAGCGCTCCCCGACCGCGCGCAGCAGTAGATCCGGCACCGCGTGCCCGCCGCCCGAGCCGCCGATCAGCAGCGTGTCGCCGTCACGCAGCAGCCCCGCGGCCTCGGACGCGCTGATGACGCGCATGGCTTGCCTCCCTTACGCCCGCCCCGGCACGGTGAACGACCCCGGGAAGTGGCAGGCCACGTGCCGTCCCGGCGCCATCTCCGCCAGTGGCGGCGTCTCCTCGCAGCGCGGCTGCGCCAAGGGGCAGCGCGTCCGGAAAGCGCATCCCACCGGCAGATTCAGCGTCGAAGGCGGCTCCCCGCCGAGCACCACGCGCTCCCGCCCCGGTTCCGGCACCGCGCTCGTCAGCGCGACGGTGTAGGGATGCAGCGGCCGCGCGAACAACTCCCGCGCCGGCCCCTCCTCCACGATCCGCCCGAGATACATCACCGCCACGCGGTCGCAGAAAGCCCGCACGACCGCCAAGTCATGCGCGATGAACAGGTAGGACAGCCCCAGCCGTTCCCGCAGGTCCAGCATGAGGTTCAGCACCTGCGCCTGCACGTTCACGTCCAGCGCCGAGACCGGTTCGTCGGCCACGACCAGCGCCGGCTCCAGCGCCAGGGCCCGCGCGATGGACACGCGCTGCCGCTGCCCGCCGGAGAACTCGTGCGGGAAGCGCGCCGCCCATCCCGGCTTCAGCCCTACCGTCGCCATCAGGTCCAGCACGCGCCGGTCCGCTTCCCGACGCGACGCGACGCGCCCATGCGCCATCAGCGGTTCCGCCAGGGTGTCCGCCACGCGCATCCTCGGGTTGAGCGACGCGTAGGGATCCTGGAACACCATCTGGATCCGCGGCCGTATCGGCCGCATCTCCGCCGCCGTCGCCGCGGTGATGTCGCGCCCCTCGAAGCGGATCGTCCCTGCCGTCGGCGCGTGCAGACGCGTCACGAGGCGCGCGAGGGTGGACTTCCCGCAGCCGCTCTCCCCCACGATCCCCAGGCTCTCCCCGCGCGCGAGGCGCAGGTCCACGCCGTTCACCGCGTGCACGACGGCGCGCGGTCCGAAGAAGCCCTGCCGCGCCCCGGGGAAGTGCTTCACCAGCCCCTCGGCCTCGAGAAGCGGCGGCGCGTCACGGTCCACCACCGTCGCCGCCACCGTCGCGGCCACGGGCGGCGGTGGCAGCGACCGCCCATCCGCCGTCACCCAGCACCGGGCACGCCGCCCCGGCGCCACCTCCATCAACGGCGGATGCTCCACGTCGCACTTCGCGATCTTGAAGGGACAGCGTGGCGAGAAGCGGCATCCCGGCGGCGGATTCAGCGCATCGGGCGGCGCCCCCTCGATGCTCGTCATCCGCGCGCCCGCCGGCGAATCCAGCCGTGGCACCGCGTTCACCAGTGCCCAGGCGTAGGGATGCCGCGGATCCTCCAGGACCGCCCGCGTCTCCGCCTCCTCGACCACCTCCCCCCCATACATCACTGCGACGCGCCGGCAGACCGTCCCGATCACGCCGAGGTCGTGGGAGATGAGGATGACCGCCGTCCCGAACTCCTCGTTCAGCCCACGGAGCAGGTCGAGGATCTGCGCCTGGATCGTCACGTCCAGCGCCGTCGTCGGCTCATCGGCGATGAGCAGCGCCGGGTCGTTCGCGACGCCGATCGCGAGCATCACGCGCTGCCGCATCCCGCCGGAGAACTGGTGCGGGAAGGACGCCGCCGCCCGTTCCGGCGCCGACACGCCCATGCGCCGCAGCAGGTCCACCGCCCGCCGCCGCGCCGCCGGCGGCGTCTGCCGCCCGTGCGACACCATGTGCTCGCTCACCTGGCGCAGGATGCGGATGACGGGGTTCAGCCCGGTCATCGGATCCTGGAACACCATCGCGGCCTGGTCGCCGCGCCAGTCCCGCAACTCCGACGCGCGCATCGTCAGCACGTCGCGCCCCTGGAAGCGCACGGCCCCGCCGATGATCCGCGCCGGTTCCTCCAACAGGCGCATGAGGGACAGCGCCGTCACGCTCTTGCCGCTGCCACTCTCCCCGACGATGCCGAGCGTCTCGCCCGGCCCGACGGAGAAGGACACCCCGTCCACCGCCCGCACCGCGCCCGCATCCGTCAGGAAGACGGTGCGGAGGTCCTCGACCTCCAGCACGGGCAGGTCCGCCCGCGCCGCCGCATCTCGCGCCGGCAAGGTCCCGTCCATCACCGGTTCCGGCCCTTCGGGTCGAGCCAGTCGCGCAGCCCGTCCCCGCAGAAGTTGAACCCCACCACCACCGTCAGGATGGCCAGCCCGGGGAAGGCCGCGACCCACCACTGCTCCACCAGTTCCCGCCCTTCCGCGACCATGGACCCCCATTCCGGCGTCGGCGGCACGACGCCGAGGCCGAGGAAGGACAGTCCGGCGAAGGTCAGGATCGCATTCCCCAAATCCAGCGTGATCAGCACGGCGAGCGGACCCAGCGTATTCGGCAGGATGTGCCGTCCCAGGATGCGGGATGGCTTCAGCCCGACCACCGTCGCGGCCTCCACGTATTCCTGGCTGCGCTGCACCAGCGTCAGCGCCCGCGCCAGCCGCGCGAATTTCGGCCACCACACCACGAGCATGGCGATGATCGTGTTCGTCGTCCCGATCCCCAGCGCCGCGGCGATCGCCAGCGCCAGGATGATCGGCGGGAAGCACAGCACGAGGTCGGTGAAGCGCATCAGCGCCTCGTCCACGAAGCCCCGCGCCCAGGCTGCGACCAACCCCACCGTGACCCCCACGGCCGCCCCCAGCAGCACCACCGTGAAGCCCGCCGTCAGCGACAGCCGGGCGCCGTGCAGGAGCCGCGAGAACACGTCGCGCCCCAGCACGTCCGTCCCGAGCCAATGCGAGGCGGACGGTGCCGCGAGCCGGTTCGTGATGTCCTGCGTCTCCGGCGCATAGGGCGCGATCACCGGCGCCAGCAGCGCGACGAGGATCCAGGCAACCACCACGGCCCCGCCGACCCAGGCCGGCCCGTAACGCCTGAGACGCCGCACCCAGCGCGGCCGCGCCCGCGGCATGACCACGGGCGCCGGTTGCAGGACCGCGCTGGAGACGTCGCTCATCGGCGCACCCGCGGATCGAGCGCCGCGTAGGACAGGTCCACCAGCAGGTTCACCAGCAGGTAGGTCGCGGAGACGACGAGCGTGATCCCCATGATCGCCGGGAAGTCGAGCGCCGCCGCGCTGCGGAAGGTGTAGCGGCCCAGGCCCGGCCAGGCGAAGACCGTCTCCGTCATCACGGCACCCGCGAGCAGGTTCGCGTAGGCCAACCCACCGAGCGTCACCACGGGCACCAGCGCGTTCGGCAGCGCGTGCCGCAGAACGATCACGCGTTCCCGCAACCCCTTGGCCCTCGACACCCGCACGTAATCCTGCCCCAGGCTGTCGAGCATCGCGGCCCGCGTCGTGCGTGTGATCAGCCCGATCGTCGCCGCCGCCAGCACGACCGAGGGCAGCACGAGGTGCGCCGCCGCGTCCCAAAAGGTCTCCCAATCACCCGCGACCACGCTGTCGATCAGCAGCAACCCCGTCCCGCCTTCCGGCGGGAATGCGATGGGGTCTAGACGCCCCGGCCCCGGCGCCCATTCCAGCCATCCGTAGAAGATTGCCAGGACGATGAAGGCCAGCCAGAAGGTCGGGGCGGACACGCCGAGCAGCGACACGGCCCGCGCGAGCGAGTCCACCGGCCCGTCCCGCCACACCGCCGCCGCGATGCCGAGCGGGATGCCCACCACGAGGGTGAGCAGGAAGGACACGGTTGCCAGTTCGATCGTGGCCGGCGCGTACTGCACGATGTCGTCCAGCACCGGCCGCCGCGTCGCGATGGAGATGCCGAGGTCCCCGCGCACCAGGCCCTGCAGGAAGACCCAATACCGTTCCCACAACGGCAGATCGAGGCCCCACTTCGCCCGCCACTCCGCCACCGTCACGGGATTGCTCGCCGCGATGTCGCCGAGCTGCGCCAGCACCGGATCGCCCGGCACGAAGGCCGAGATGAGGAACACGACGAGACTCGCCAGCACCGCCATGGCGACGGCCGCCAGAAGTCGCGTGGCGATGTATCGCGGCACGCGGACGACCCTCCTCCGGCGGACAGGGGTAACCAGCCGGTTGCGCGCAGTCTGCCCCCGGGCCGATGATGGCTTCAAGACAGGGGAGGGGGCCGATGTCCCAGGTGATGGAAGGACGCGTCCGCCTCGCGGTCGCGGACGGTGTGGCCGAGCTCGTCCTTGACAGGCCGGCCAAGCACAACGCCGTGACCCCCGCGATGGCGCGCAGCATCGCGGACCACGCCCGCGCACTCGATGCAGACGACGCCGTCCGTGCCATCCTCCTGCGCGGAGAAGGCGACCGCGCCTTCTGCGCCGGCAGCGACCTCAATGCGCTGGCCGCCTATCCCTCCGCCTGGCATTTCCGCAACCGCATCGAATACGCCGCCGCCATCCGCGGCATCCGCAAGCCCGTCGTCGCGGCCTTGCAGGGCTGGACCCTCGGCGGCGGCGCCGAACTCGCCCTCTCCGCCGACCTGCGCGTGGCGGCCGACACGACCCGCATCGGCTTCCCCGAGGTTCAGCGCGGCTGGGTCGGTGGCGGTGGCGCCTCGCAACTCCTCCCGCGGCTTATCGGCGCGGGGCGCGCCGCGAAGCTCCTGATGCTCGGTGATCCCATCGACGCCGGGGAAGCCCAGCGCCTCGGCCTCGTCGAGGAGGTGGTGCCCGATTCCATGCTCATCCCCCGCGCCCGCGAACTCGCCGCCCGCCTCGCCGCCCTCTCCCCCATCGCCGTGCAATCCGTGAAGGCCGCGATGCGCATGGCCATGGAAGCCCCGCTCTCCGCCGGCCTGACCTATGAGAACGAGATGAACGTCCTCTGCTTCTCCGCCGGCGACCACCTGGAAGGCATCCGGGCCTTCAACGAGAAGCGCAGCGCGGAGTTCGCGCGATGACCCGCCTGCGCGTCTTCCTCTCCCACGGCGAGGAAACCTTCCCCGGCTACTTCGGCGACCGCGCCCTCTCGGCCTTGCAGCAGCATGCCGACGTCGTCCGCAACACCACGGGACGCGACCTCCGCGACGAGGAACTGGCCGAAGCGGCGCGCGGCTGCCACGCCATCATCGCCTACCGCGGCTCCCCCGGAACGGCCGCGACCTTCGCCAACGCCCCCGACCTCATCGCCTTCCACCGCTGCGCCGTGGACATCAGCACCGTGGATGTCGCCGCCGCATCCTCCCACGGCATCCTCGTCACCCGCGCCACGCCCGGCTTCATCGACTCCGTCGCCGAACTCGGCATCGCGATGATCGTGGACCTCGCCCGCGGCATCACGCGCAGCGCCGAGGCCTATCACCGCGGCGACATCCCGCCGCCCCGCACCGGCATGCAACTCTCCGCCTCATCCCTCGGCATCATCGGCTACGGCCGCATCGCCCGTCGCCTTGCACACATCGCACGCGCCTGCGGCATGACGGTCCGGGCCTACGACCCCTACACCCCCGTCGAGGACGAGGGCGTCACCGCCGCCGGCTTCCGCGAGGCCCTCTCCGCCGACTTCGTCGTCTGCCTCGCCATTTCCTCCCCAGAAACCGCGAACCTGATGGACGCCGCGGCCTTCTCCGCCATGCGCAAGGGCGCCTTCTTCCTGAACCTCTCCCGCGGCGAACTCGTGGACGAGGCCGCGCTGGAAGCCGCGCTCGACTCCGGCCACCTCGCCGGCGCCGCGATGGACGTGGGGCGCGCCCCGGACCAGATGCCCACCCCCCGCCTGGCCTCCCGCCCCGACGTCATCGCCACGCCCCACCTCGCCGGCCTCACGCCCCAGGCCGCCGAGCACCAGGCCATGGACACGGTCGCCCAGGTCGCTGACCTCGCCGCAGGACGCGTGCCGGAGCATGCGGTGAACCTGGAGCAGGCACACCGGCTTTCGCGGTTGCGCTGAGCGGCCCCGGAGGAAGGTCTTTGCCCTCCCTCCGGGGCCACCAGCACAGAGGCTAGGCCGGTGTCGCCTTCCCCAGGTCCAGCTGCCACCCGGCGGCCGTCAGCGGGAACTCCTTCACCGCGTTCCGTACCGCGATCTGGTAGATCGGCTGGAACAGGATGAAGTGGTGCGCGACGTCCAGCACGCCGCGCTGCCATTCGACCCACAACTGCGCCGCGCGTTCCAGGTCCTGTTCCTCGGATGCGCGCTTCACGAGGTCGGTCATCGCCGGCGGCACCGTCCACCCCACGCGCCGCGCAACGCGCTCCACGACGGCGCTGGCCCAGAGGTCGTTCGAAACTGCTGGTGGGTTCCAGAAGGTCAGCAGGCCGCCCTTCATCTGCCCCGTCGTGTAGACGGTGCGCAGGTTCACCTGGTCCATCGGATTCAGCCGCACGCGGATGCCGATGCGGGCGAGGTCCGACTGCAACTTCTGCCCGAGCACCTGGTAGGAGATGCCCGCGACCGCCGCTTGCCCGTAGGCGATCTCCATCTCGAACCCGTCCGCAAGGCCCGCCGATTGCAGCAACTGCCGAGCCTTGTTCAGGTCCTGCCTGTAGCCGATCTCCCGCGCGATCTGTTCCGTGCTGCCGTTGACGCCGATCGGCAGGAAATGCGCGGGCCGCATGGCCACGCCGCCCAGAAGGCTGTTGACGATGCCGTCATAGTCGATGGCATGGCCGATCGCCTGCCGCGCTTCCTTCTTCGCCAGCGCCGGGTTCGCAGCGGGATTCTCGGTCACGGCCATGTACACGAAGTCCAGGCTCGGCAGCCGGTCCAGCCGGACATTCGCCTCGCTCCGCAGCGTCGCCAGTTGCTCCGGGATCAGGTTGAAGGCCGCTGCAATGTCGCCGCGCCGCACCGCCAGCAACTGCGCCGCGGAATCCGACAGGTGCCGGATCACCACGCGCTGGAACGCCGGCTGCCCGCGCCAGTGGTTGGGATTGCGCTCCAGCAGGATCTGCCCGTTCCGCTCCCAGCGGATCAGGCGGTACGGCCCCGTCCCCGCCGAGTTCCCGTTCAGCCAGTCCGTCGCCTTGTCCGCATCCTTCGCCTCGATCCCCTGCACGCCGCCATGCTGCGTCAACACCGCCTTCTCCAGCACCGAGCATCCGGGGTTGCAGAGGATCGGCAGGATCGGCGCGTTCGGCGCGTTCATGATGAAGTCCACCGTGTTCGCGTCCACGATCTCCACGCGGTCCACGGCCTTGATGTACTGCTGCGTCTGCTCCTTCATGTTGATGAGGCGGTCGAAGGAGAACTTCACGTCCTCCGCCGTCATCGTCGCGCCCGAGGCGAAGCGTACGCCCTGCCGCAGCGTGAACCGCCACCCATCGCCGCCCGGCCGCCGCGCCCAGGCGGTCGCCAGGGACGGCTTCGGGTTGACCAGGTCGTCCTTGTCCAGCGTCAGCAGCGAATCGTAGCAGGCCGCAAGCGTCATCGGCGGCGTGTACTGGGCCTGCCGCACCGGATCGAAGGTGATGCTGTCGCTGATGTCCACCCCGATCACCAGGGTGCCGCTGCGCGCGGCCTGCGCCAGGGCCTGCCCGCCGGGCAAGGTCGGCAGCACCGCCGCCGAGGCGCCGAGAAGCCGCCCCAGGTCGCGCCGGGTGATGTTCACGATCGTCATGCCGTCTCCTCCCGCCCGGCCTTGGGGCCGGTTCGTTGCGGGGGGACGCTACGCTGCGTCCACCCTGCCGGGAAAGCGGCGGTTTTCCACCCTTCCCATCACGCGGGACGCGCCAGGGCCTTGCGATGCACCATCATGTCGTTCTCGCCGCGTTGCACCGTCTCTCCCCGCCCGTTCCGCAGGTCGAAGGCGACGGTCACGATCCCGCGGTCCGCCCGGCTCGTCTCCCGCTTCGATACCACCCGGATCGCCGCGGAGATCCGGTCGCCGGCGAAGATCGGTCCCGCGAAGGTCCAGCGCCAGTTCAGCGACACCACCGCCGCCACGCGCACCCGCGCCCGGTTCTTTAACCCGTCCGCCAGCGCCAGCCCGAGCAGCCCATGCGCCACCTTCGCCGGATACCCGAGCGACCGTGCGTAATCATCATCCACGTGCAGGTCGTAGAAATCCCCCGAAAGTCCCGCAAAGGCCAGGATATGGGCGTCCGTCACGGTGATCCCGCCCGTCTCCCACTCCATCCCCACCGCGATGTCGTCCCAGTGCAGGCGGTCATCTTCCATCACAGCCGCCCGATATGCAGTCCGCCATCCACGTGGAACGCATCCCCCGTCGAGAACGGCAACTCGCCGGACGCCAGCAGCGCGACCGTCCGCCCCACATCCTCCGCCTCCCCCCAGCGCCGCACTGGCGACAGCCCGCTCGCGATCCGCTGCTCATAGGCCGCGGCGACCGGCGCCGTCATGTCCGTCCTGATCACTCCGGGACGGACCTCGTGCACCGCGATCCCGTGCTCCGCCAGCCGCAGCGCGAAGACCCGCGCAACCATCGTCACCGCCGCCTTCGACGCCGCGTATTCCCCCCGCTCCGGCGAGGCCAGCACCGCATTGGCAGAGGACACGAACACGATGCTGCGCGTCCCCCGCGGCGGCGCCCCATCCGCCACCATCCGCCGCGCCACGGCCTGCGACAGGAAGAACCCGCCCCGCACGTTCACCCCGAAGGCCCGGTCCCAGGATTCCGGCGAGACCTCCAACAAGTCTCCCCGCCGCATGGCCCCGACCCCCGCATTGTTCACGAGGCACTCCAGACCCCCCAAGGCATCCCAGGCCGACTCCACCAGCCCCGGATGTGCCGAGAGGTCCGACACGTCCGTCGCGAAGAACGCGAAGCGCCCGCCTGACTCCTCCACCGCGCGGCGCGTCTCCTCCGCCCCGTCGTCGCCGATGTCCGCCCCGACCACATCGAAGCCCCGCCCCGCCAGCGCCGCGCAAGCCGCCCGCCCGATCCCGCGCCGTGCACCCGTCACCAGTGCAACCGGACGCGCGCTCATGCCGGCATCGGTCATGACAACAACGCTCGGGCCATGATCATCCGCTGCACCTGGTTCGTCCCCTCGTAGATCTGCGTGATCTTCGCGTCGCGATACAGCCGCTCCACCCGCACGCCGCGGATGTACCCGGACCCGCCATGCACCTGCACCGCATCCGCCGTCCGCGCCACCGCGGCATCCGAGGCAAAGCACTTCGCCATGCTCGCCTCCAGCGTCGCCCGCATGCCGGAATCCAATACCCGCGCAGCGTGGTGCACCATCAGCCGCGCCGCGTGCAGGTCCTTCGCCGTGTCCGCGATCATCCACTGCACCGCCTGGAACTCGGCTATGGCCTTGCCGAACTGCCGCCGTCCCTTCGCATAGGCGACCGAATCCTCCAGCGCCGCCTGCAGGATGCCCACCGCCAGCGCCGCGATCCCGATCCGCCCCTTGTCGAGCACGGACATCATCAGGTGGAAGCCGCGCCCCTCCGGCCCCAGCAGCGCGTCCCCTGGCAGCCGCACCCCCTCGAAGCGCAGCCCGCCCACGGGCGACGCCCGCTGCCCCATCTTGTGTTCCTTGCGTTCCCGCACGACGCCCGGCCGCTCCAGATCCACCAGCAGGATGGACATCCCCCGATGCCCCGAAGCGGGATCGGTCCGCGCCAGCACCGCCGCGAAATCCGCGACCGGCGCGTTGTGGATCCACAGTTTCGCGCCATCCAGGACCCAGCCATCGCCGTCCCGCCGCGCTGTCGTCCTCAGCCCCGCCAAGTCCGACCCCGCCTCCGCCTCGGTCAGCGCGTAGGCCGGCCGCCGCTCGGCCCGCAGCATCGGCCGCAGGTAAGCCTCGCGCTGCGAAACATTCCCATGGTCCGACAGCAACGTCCCCAACAGCTCCACCAGCCCGACCTGATCCGCGACGGACGCGTATCCGCGCGACAACTCCTCCATAACCAGCGCGTAGGACAGCGCATCGGCGCCGGCACCGCCGAACTCCTCCGGCACCGTGATCCCGAACAGCCCCGCCGCAGCCAGCGCCCGGTAGAGCTCCGCCGGATACCGCTCGCTCTCGTCGAGCTCCGCCGCGACCGGCGCCACTTCCGCATCCGAGAAACGTCGCGCCGCGTCGCGCAGCGCGACATGCACGTCGGACAGCCCGACCTCGCCCATCCCGTTTCCCCCGCCCGTCTCGCAGCGTCGCGCCGGCCGGGAAGGGGGTCAACCCGCCAGGCCTTCGATCGGTGTCGCGGTCTCGCGCAAGTCCCGGCAGTCCCTTCGGATCGGGCCCCGCCCGGGGCGCCCCGGAGCCGGGAGTTTTGCCGCCGGCCCCGGCCGGGTGACGCGACCGCCCGCGGATCAGGCGCGTCGGCTGCTGCGCGATGCCGTCCTGCCTTCCGAGCGGGCTGGCTGGCCAAGGCCTGGATCGGCGCGAGGGTGGCGCGCCGCACGTCCCTCTCCAGTCACCCCCGCCCGACAACGGGCTTGCATCCGGTCCCATGAATATGCAACCGGTTATATCCGAGGCGAAAGGGAGCAGTGGCCGATGGAGCGTTCCTTCGCGAAGGAAGTCGCCCTGCTGCGCAAGGGCGCCGGCGAGGTCGTGGAGACCGAGGGCATCCTTGCGATCGCCAAGGCCCTGCTGCAATCCGGCGTCTCCTACGTCACGGGCTACCAGGGCGCCCCCGTCTCCCACCTGATGGACGTCTTCGCCGACGCGAAGCCGCTTCTAGACGAGCTCGGCGTCCACTACGCGCCCGCCGCCAACGAGGCCGGCGCCGCCTCCATGCTCGCCGCCTCCATCAACTACCCCGTGCGCGGCGCCGCGGTCTGGAAGTCCACCGTCGGCACGAACGTCGCCTCCGACGCCCTGTCCAACTTGGCCTCCGCCGGCGTGAAGGGCGGCGTCGTCATGGTGGTCGGCGAGGATTACGGGGAGGGTGCCTCGATCATCCAGGAACGCACCCATGCCTTCTGCACCAAATCTTCCATGTGGCTCCTCGATCCGCGCCCCGACCACCCGCGCCTCGTGGACCTCATCGAGAAGGCCTTCCAGCTCTCGGAAGTCTCGAACACCCCCGTCATGGCGGAAGTCCGCATCCGCGCCTGCCACCTGCGCGGTCGCTTCACGGCGAAGGACAACATCCAGCCCGCAATTTCCACGAAGGACCCGCTGACGCGCCCCGACTTCGACTACGGCCGCATCTGCCTTCCCCCCAGCACCTACCTGCAGGAGCAGGACAAGGTGAACCGCCGCTTCCCCGCGGCCCGCGCCTTCATCCGCGACCACGCGCTGAACGACCACCTGCCCGGCGACCTCGACGAGGTCGGCATCATCGTCCAGGGCGGCCACACCAACACGCTGCTTCGCGCCCTCTCGCGCCTCGACCTCGCCGACGCCTTCGGCAACACCCGGATCCCCGTCCTCGCCCTCAACGTCTGCTACCCGCTGGTGCCTGAGGAGGTGACCGCCTTCTGCGCCGGCAAGCGCGCCGTCCTGATCGTCGAGGAAGGCAACCCCGCCTACATCGAGGAATCCATCGCCGCCGCGCTGCGTGAGGCCGACCTGAACACGAAGGTCATCGGCAAGAAGGTCCTCCCCCTCGCCGGCGAATACACGAACGAGACCGTCCTGCGCGGTCTCGCCAGGTTCCTCGAAGGCACGTCCCCGCGCGGCGTGGACACCACCGCCGTCGCGCGCATCGTCGCCGCGGCGGAGCAGCCCGCCGAACGCTCCCGCCAGCTGATCGGCGCGCCGCTCCCGCAGCGCCCGCCCGGCTTCTGCACCGGCTGCCCGGAACGCCCCGTCTTCGCCGCGATGAAACTCGTCCAGAAGCAGGTCGGGGAGGTCCACGTCGCCGCCGATATCGGCTGCCATTCCTTCGCGACGCTGCCGCCCTTCAACATGGGCAGCTCCATCCTCGGCTACGGCCTCGGCCTGTCCTCGGCCGCCGCCGTCAGCGGCCTCTTCGGGGACAAGCGGACCATCACGGTGATGGGCGACGGTGGCTTCTGGCACAACGGCCTGTCCACCGGCGTCACCGCGGCCCTCCAGAACAAGACCGACGGCGTCCTCGTCGTCATGGACAACGGCTACACCAGCGCCACGGGACAGCAGCACATCCTGTCCACGAAGGCTGGCCCCGCCGACCGTCCCCACCTGTCCATCGAGGACGCGCTGCGCGCCCTTGGCGTCACCTGGATCAAGACCCAGGGCACCTACCGCGTGAAGGACATGGTGCGCACGCTGCACTCCGCGCTGACGACGAAGCAGCCCGGCCTCAAGGTCATTATCGCGCAGCAGGAATGCCAGCTCGCCCGCCAGCGCCGGATCAAGCCGATGATCGCGCGCGACCTGAAGGCGGGGAAGCGCGTGATCCGCACCCGCTACGGCGTGGACGCCATGACGTGCACCGGCGACCACTCCTGCATCCGCCTCTCCGGCTGCCCGTCCCTCACGATCAAGGAGAATCCCGACCCGCTGCGCCGCGACCCCGTCGCGCACGTCAACCAGGACTGCGTGGGCTGCGGCCTCTGCGGTGAGGTCGCGGACGCCGCGCAGCTCTGCCCTTCCTTCTATCGCGCCGACATCATCCAGAACCCGAGGCCGCGCGACCTCTGGCTCGCGCGCATCCGGAACGCCGTCATCACCCGCCTGCAAGCCTGGGCCGAACGTCGGCGGCCCGCGACCGCTGCCATGGTCCCCGCCGAATGACGACGCGCCCCATCTCGATCCTCATCTCCGCCATGGGCGGCGAGGGCGGCGGCGTCCTCACCGACTGGATCGTCTCGGCGGCCCAGCGCGCCGACCTCCCGGTGCAGGGCACCTCCATTCCCGGCGTAGCCCAGCGCACCGGCGCCACGACCTATTACGTCGAGGTCTGGCCCGAAACGCACACGTCCCTGGCGGGGCGGACCCCGGTCTTCGCCCTCGGTCCGGGCCCGGGTGACGTGGACGTCGTCATCGCCACCGAACTCGTCGAAGCGGGCCGCTGCTGTGAGCGCGGCTTCGTCTCACCCGACCGCACCACCCTCATCGCCGCGACCCGCCGCGTCTTCGCGACCTCCGAGAAGTCCGCGATGTCCGACGGCCGCTTCGACGCCGAACGCGTGATGCGCACGATCCGCGAGATGCCGCGCCGCGCCGTCCTCTTCGACCCGGAACGCCTACCCCCCGCCGCCCGCAACACGTCCCTCAACGCCCTGTCCCTCGGCGTCCTCGCCGCCAGCCTCACGCTCCCCATCCCGCACGACGCCTACCGCGACGCCATCCGCGCCGGCGTCGCGCCGGAGGCCAATCTCCGCGGCTTCGAGGCCGGCCTGGCCCTCGCCGACGCCCCGCCCCCCGCCGCGAACGAGGACGCGCCGCCCCCCGCACGCGGCCTCCCGGCCATGCTCCGCGACGCCGCCCTCACCCTCCCGCCCGAGGTCCTCGCCGTTGCGGAAATAGCGCTCCCCCGCCTCGCCGATTTTCAGTCGGAAGCCTACGCCGCCCTCTACCTCGACCGCCTGAAGTCCGTCCTGGCGGCCGACCCCGCGCGATCCATGACAGGGGGCGGCATCCACCGCCTCTCCGCCGAGGTCGCCCGCCACCTCGCCCTCTGGATGGCCTATGAGGACGTGGTGCGCGTCGCCCAACTGAAGTCGAGCCGCGAACGCTTCGCCGAGGTCCGCGCCGAAGTCCGCGCCAAGCCCGGCGAACCCGTCCGCATCACCGAATTCCTGAAGCCCGGCGCCGACGAGATCGCCGCCCTCCTCCCGCCGTCTCTCGGCCGCCGCCTCCGCGCCTGGGGCGAGCGCCGCGAAGCCCGCGGCGCCCAGAACGCGTCCCTCCGCCTCCCCAGCACGACGATCACCGGCTTTCTCACGATGTTCGCGCTGGCCCGCCTTCGCCGCTTCCGCCCGCTCGGGCTCCGCTACACCGAGGAGCAGGAGGCTATCGAATCCTGGCTCGCCCGCATCCGCAGCACGGCCAAGTCCGGCGACCATGCCCTCGCCGTCGAAATCACCGCCTGCGCCACGCTGCTCAAGGGCTACGGCGAGACGCAGCGCCGTGGCCGCGCCGGCTTCGCGATGGTCATGTCCGTCGCCGACGCGCAGACCTCCGGCGACCCGACCGCCGCCGGCCGCGTCGCCCGCGCCCGCGAAGCCGCGCTGGCCGATCCGGAGCACAAGACGCTCCGCGCCACCCTCGACGCCATCGCCGCGGAAGCGCAACGCCCCGCCTTGGCGCAGGCCGCCGAATAGCCGACGATCACGACGATCCCGGGAGGGGAAGAGAGACGATGATCCACCGCCGCCTGATCCTCGGCGCCGCGCTCACGGCACCCGCGCTGCGCAGCGCGACCGCGCAGGAAGCCACCCTCCGCGCCGTCTCCGCCTTCCAGGAAGGCACCGCCTTCGCCCGCCCCTTCGAAACCTTCATCGCCCGCGTGAACGAGGAAGGCCGCGGCAAGATCCGCATCAACTTCATCGGCGGCCCCCGCGCCATGCCGCCTTTCGAGGTCGGCAACGCCCTCCGCAACGGCGTGATCGACATGGCGAACTCCACCGCAGCCTTCTACGAAAACCTCATGCCGGAAGGCGCCGCGACGAAGCTCGCGACGAAGGATTGGGCGGAGGTCCGCGCCAACGGCGGCTTCGCCCTCCTTGCCCGCCTGCATGCGGAGAAGGTGAACGCCCACTACCTCGGCCGCCACGGCGACAAGATGCCGTTCCACCTCTATCTCACGCGGGAGATCGGCGCCCCCGACCTTCGCGGCCTCACCATCCGCACCTCCCCCGTCTATCGCGCCTTCTTCACCGCCCTCGGCGCCAACCTCGTCAACACCGCCCCGGGCGAGGTCTTCACCGCCCTCGAACGCGGCGTCGTCCAGGGCTACGGCTGGCCCGCGCAGGGCATCTTCGACCTCGGCTGGCATGAGCGCACGCGCTTCCGCGTGGATCCCTCCTTCTACCGCGTCGAGGTCAACGTCCTCGTCAACAACGCCCGCTGGGCCCGCCTGAACGACGAGCAGCGCGCCATCCTGACCCGCGCCGCGGAGGAGATGGAGGCCGGCGAGGCCGAACGCTCCCGCACAGCTATCGAGGCCGACTACGCCCGCATGCGCGAGGCCAACATCCGCGTCATCGAGTTCACCGGCGAGAACCGCGACCGCTGGCTGAAGGTCGCGCAGGACGCTGGCTGGGACGAACTGGCCCGCAACGCCCCGCAGCACGCGGCCGAACTCCGCCGTCTCCTTTCCGGCACCTGATGGCCCGGGCCTGGACGACCCTTCTCGCAATCCCCGCCGCGGCCGCCGGCGCGATCACCCTCGGCATGATCCTCCTCGTCACGGCCTCCGTGCTGCTGCGAACCGTGACGGGTGCCGAAATCCCCGGCGCGGTCGAACTGACCGAGATCGGCCTCTACCTCTCGGCGGTCCTCGCCGCGCCCTGGCTGCTGAACCAGGGCCAGCACATTCGGGCCGACCTCCTGGCCTCGGCCCTGCCTCGCCCCGCCGCGCGCCTCCTCGAAATGGCCTGCGACATGCTCGGCCTGGTCGTCTGCGCCATCCTCGCCCTCTATGCCTGGCGCGTCGCCGCTGAATCCGCTGCCCTCGGCTCGCTCATCCGCCGCACCGTCACCTACCCCGAATGGTGGCTCGCGGCGCCGCTCCCCGCCGTCTTCGGCCTGCTCGCCCTCGAATTCGCCGCCCGCATCGCCCGCCTCCTCGCGAACCCCGAAGCCGGCGCGCGCGACGAAGCCCGCTCGATCGCCTGACATGGATTGGGAACTCGCTGCCCTCCTGATGCTCGGCGGCGTCACCGCCCTCATCCTCATCGGCCCGCCCGTCGCCTTTTGCTTCCTCGCCATCAACCTCGTCGGCGCCTGGCTTTTCCTCGGCGGCGAGTTCGGGCTGCAGCAGCTGATCCGCAACGGCATCTCGTCGCTGACAAACTTCTCCCTGACGCCCGTCCCCTTCTTCATCCTGATGGGCGAGATCCTCTTCCGCTCCGGCCTCGCCGCCCGCGCCATCGCCGCGGTGGACCGCGTCATCACCGCGGTACCCGGCCGCCTCGCCGTCGTCGCGATCGTCGCCGGCACGATCTTCTCGGCCATCTCCGGCAGCACCATCGCCACCACCGCGATGCTCGGTGGCCTGCTGCTGCCGCAGATGCTCGCGCGCGGCTATCACCCGCGCATGGCCATGGGCCCCATCATGGCCGTCGGCGGCATCGACATGCTCGTCCCGCCCTCTGCGCTCGCGGTGCTGCTTGGGTCGCTGGCGCAGATCTCCATCTCCGGCCTGCTGGTCGGCGGCATCGTCCCTGGGCTCGTGATGGCCGTGCTCTTCCTCGGCTGGATCGTCTTCCGGGCGAGCATGGACCCGTCCCTCGCCCCCCGCGACGACGGCCCGCAAGAGCCCTTCTCCTTCAAGCCGCTGCTGATCCACGTCCTACCGCTCGTCGCCATCTTCGCCGCGGTCGTCGGCGCGATGGTCGGCGGCGTCGCGACGCCGACCGAGGCCGGGGCCGTCGGCGCCTTCGCCACCCTCGTCGTCGCTTTCCTCTACCGTTCCCTCTCGATGAAGGCCCTCGTCGAAGCGCTCGGCGGCACCGTCGCGGTGTCCGGCTCCGTCCTCTTCATCCTGCTGGGCGCCGTCACCTTCTCCCAGGTCCTCACCTTTTCCGGCGCCGGTGATGGCATCGTGCAGATCCTCCGCGCGGCCGATCTCGGGCCCGTCGGCATGGTCCTTCTGATGATGGGTGTCCTGCTCGTCCTCGGCTGCTTCCTCGATCAGGTCAGCATCATGATGATGACGCTGCCCTTCTTCGTCCCCGTCGCGACGGCGCTGAACCTCGACATGGTCTGGTTCGGCGTCCTCTTTCTCATCTGCATGCAGATCGGCCTGCTCACCCCGCCCTTCGGCCTGCTGCTGTTCGTGATGAAGTCCGCCGCCCCGCCGGACACCCCGATGCGGGAGGTCTACATGGCAGCCGCCCCCTACGTCGCCTTCTCCACCCTCGTCCTGCTCCTCGTCTTCCTCTTCCCGCCCCTCGCCACCTGGCTCCCGCGCTGGCTCGGATAGCCCACCATGCCCGCACTCGACTCCATCACGCCGGGAACGGCGGAGCCCGACCTCCTCCCCTTCAGCCTCAACCGCCTGATGGCCGCCTGGAATGCCCGCCTCGCCGCGCGGCTCGAGGAACGCGGCGTCACCTTCCCCCAATGGCGCGTCCTGATGGTCGCCTCCCGCGCGGAGGGCGCGCTGACGATCGTCGAACTCGCCGAGCGCACCCTCGTCCCGCACTCCACCCTCTCCCGCCAGGTCGCGGCGATGGAGCGCGCCGGCCTCGTCCGCCGCGAACCGTCCGAGGACGACGCTCGCGCCGTCCGTGTCGTGCTGACGCCGACCGGCCGCGCCCGCTACCGCGAAATCCTCCCCCTCGCCCTCGACGAGACGGAGCAAGGCCTGTCACCGTTGACCGAGCCGGAACGGAAGACCCTCGCCCGCCTCGTCGCCCGCCTCTCCGACGCGACGCCATGACCCGCCGCGGCCACGTCACCGCGATTCCCGCACCCTACGATGCCACTTCGCTCGACGCCCGCGCCGCCGAACCGATATAACCACCTGCAAGCATCCCCGGCCGCCATCCGCGGCGAAGGAGGACCCGTCCATGGACATGCTGCCCCCCCGCGGCCCCGGCTCCGCCATGAACCCCGATCGCCTGATCGAACCCGGCCGCATCCACCGCTCGGTCTACGTGGACCCCGACCTCTTCGAGGCGGAGATGCGCCTCCTCTGGGGCCGCGCCTGGCTCTACCTCTGCCACGAGAGCCAGGTCGCGAAGCCCGGCGCCTTCTTCACGACGACCATGGGCCGCGAGCCCGTCATCGTGACCCGCGCCGCCGACGGCCAGATCCACGTCGTCTTCAACCGCTGCACCCACCGCGGCGCCAAGCTGGCGACGGACGAGAGCGGCACCGCCAAGCGCTTCGTCTGCTGCTACCACGGCTGGGCCTTCGACCTGGACGGCCGCCTGGCCGACGTCCCGCTGCCCGAAGGCTATGGCGGCAAGTCGCCGACCGAGGATCGCTCCCTCGACCTCGCCCGCGTACCCCGCGTCGCGAACTACCGCGGCTTCATCTTCGCCAGCCTCGCCGCCGAAGGCCCGTCGCTGGAAGAATGGCTGGGCCCCATCGCCACTTCCTTCGACGACATGGTGGACCGCGCCCCCGGCGGCATCCTCGAAGTCGCCGGCGGCGTTTCCCGCCACGCCTATGACGGCAACTGGAAACTCGTCATCGAGAACCACAACGACACGCTGCACCCCCGCTTCGTCCACGCCTCGTCGGTCGCCGCGGCACGCGACCAGTCCGACGACGTCCACAGCGACGGCGCCGGCGAGGTCCAGATCAAGCAGATGCGCCAGAACGGCGCCCCCGCCCATGTCTGGGAATCGCTCGGCATCTGGACCAGCGAGTGGGGCCATTCCTTCATGGGCGACTACCACACCGACGCCCGCATGGCCGCCCGCTCCGAGGAAGACGAGGTGGAACAGGCCTACCGCAAGGCCCTGGAAGACACGCACAGCCCTGAGCGCACGCAGGAGATCCTGTCCGTGACGCGCTTCAACACCTGCGTCTACCCCAACCTCTCCTTCATGAGCCGCTTCCGCCAACTCCGCGTCATCCACCCGATCAGCGTCGACCGGACCGTCGTCGTCACCTACACCTTCCGCATGCCCGGCGCGCCGGATCGCATGTTCCGCGACAGCATCGCCTTCGCGAACGTCGTGAACGGCGTCGGCTCCCTCGTCCTCACCGACGACCTCGAGACCTACGCCCGCGTGCAGGACGGGCTGACGAGCCAGGGCGGCGATTGGGTGGACGTGAACCGCGGCATCGGCGGCGACCACAGCGAGGCCAACGGCACCCTGCGCGGCCAGACCGGTACGTCGGAAATCCACCTCCGCGCTCAGATGAACGCCTGGCGCCGCTGGATGAACGCCGCATGAGCGCCACGCTCGAACGTCCGTCCCTCCACGCGCTGACGGCGCTGGTGATCCGGGAAACCGAACTCCTCGACACCTGGCGCCTCGACGACTGGCTCGCCCTCTACGCCCCGGTCTGCGCCTATTGGGTCCCTTCGCAATGGGACCAGCGGGACCCGCACGCCACGATCAGCCACATCTACGACGACCGCCGCCTGCTGGAGACGCGCGTGCGCCGCTTCAAGCACGCCATGTTCCACGCGCAGAAGCCCCCGTCACGCACCCTCCGCTTCACCGCGAACCACCGCGCGGGCGAAGGTCCCGACACCCTCCTCTGCCACTACGAAGTGGCCGAGTTCCGCAACCTGCGCCACCGCCGCTACGTCGCGCGCGCGACCTACGACTTCGCGCCGGAACGGGATGGCGGCCTCCTCATCGCCCGCAAGCGCCTCGACCTCCTCGATTGCGACGCGGTCCAGGATGGGATCAGCATCATCCTGTGAACGCCATCACCGACACCGGGCTCCTCAACCCCTGGCGCATCGGCGCCTCCCCCCGCCGCGTGGAGGATCAACGCCTCCTCCGTGGCCTCGGCCGCTATACGGAGGACGTCGTCCCCGCCGACGCCCTGCACGCCGTCTTCCTCCGCTCCCCCCACGGCGCGGCACGCGTCAACGGCGTGGACACGACGGAAGCCCGCGCGATGCGCGGTGTCGCCGCGATCTTCACCGGCGCCGACACCGCGCATTACGCGTCGCTCCCCTGCGTCGTCCCCCGCAACCTCCCCGACGGCTCCCCCATGCCACGCCCGCCCTATCGCGCGCTGGCGACCGATGCCGTCCACCACGTCGGCGACCCCGTCGCCGTCGTGATCGCCACGACCGCCCAGCAGGCCCGCGACGCCGCCGAAGCCATCGTCGTGGACTACGACCCGCTCCCCGCCGTCACCGACCCCGCGGAAGCCCTGGCCCCCGGCGCCCCGGAGGTCTGGCCCGGCCTCGCCCCCGGCAACCTTCTCTTCGAGTTCAAGGTCGGCGACGGGGCCGCCACCGCCGCCGCCATCTCGCGCGCCGCGCACGTCGTCACCGCCGACCTCCGGGTCTCCCGCGTCACCGGCACGCCGATGGAACCCCGCGCCGCCGTCGCCACCTGGGACGCCTCCGACGAACGCTGGACGCTGCGCACGGGCTGCCAGGGCCCGCACACCCTGCGGATGCACCTCGCGAACGTCATGGGCGTGCCGGAACACGCGATCCGCGTCATCTCCCCCGACATGGGCGGCGCCTTCGGCCTGCGCTCCCAACCCACGCAGGAACACGTCGCGCTCCTCCACGCCTCGCGCGCCCTGAACCGCCCGGTCCGCTGGACCGCCGACCGCACGGAAGCCATCCTCACCGACCCCCACGCCCGCGACACGCACAACCGCGTCGAACTCGCCCTCGACGAGGACGGCATCTTCCTCGCCCTCCGCGTCACGTCGAGTGCCAATATCGGCGCCTACCTCGCGATGATGGGCACCCACAGCAGCACCAACAATCTCGGCGGCCTCGCCGGCACCTACCGCACGCCGCATATCGCGGTGACGGTCCGCGGCGCCCTCACCAACACCCAGCCGAACGCCCCCTACCGTGGCGCCGGGCGGCCGGAGGCGACGTACATGATCGAACGGATCATCGACATCGCCGCGTCCCGCCTCGGCATGGACCGCATCGAACTCCGCCGCAGGAACCTCATCCCGTCCGGCGCCATGCCCTTCCGCACCGGCCTGGTCTTCACCTATGACAGCGGCGACTTCTCCCTCGGCATGCAACTCGCGCTGGATGCCGCGGACATCGCCAACTTCCCCCAGCGCCGCGCGCAGAGCGTCGCGAAGGGCCGCCTGCGCGGCCTCGGCATCGCCAACGCCATCGAGATCAGCGCGGGCCCCCAGGGCGCCCCCATGGAAGAAGCCGCCGAACTGCGCTTCCACCCCGACGGCAGCGCCACCCTCCTCCTCGGCACACACAACCACGGCCAGGGCCACGAGACGGCGTTCCGCCAGATCCTCGCAGACCGCCTGGGCGTCCGCTCCGACCGCGTCCGCATCCTCAACGGCGATACCGACGCGATCACCCACGGCCGTGGCACCTTCGGCTCCCGCAGCATCGTCGCCGGCGGCGCCGCCGTGTCCCAGGTCATAGAGCGCGTCATCGAACGCGCGAAGCGCCTCGCCGCCCACGCCCTCGAAGCCGACGCCGCTGACATCGAGTTCGCGAAGGGCCGCCTCACCATCGCCGGCACCGACCGCGGCATGTCGCTGGAAGACGTCGCCCGCCTCTCCTACGCCCCCAACCGCCCGAAATCCGAGGACGCCGGCCTCTCCGCCTCGGCCTCCGTCCCACCCGGCGACGCCACCTTCCCGAACGGCTGCCACGTCTGCGAGGTCGAGGTGGATCCCGAGACCGGCCACGTCACCGTGGACCGCTACGTCGTCGCGGACGATGTCGGCACCGTCGTCAACCCGCTGCTCCTGAAAGGGCAGATCCACGGCGGCGTCGCCCAGGGCCTCGGCCAAGTGCTGCTGGAGGAAGCGAAGTTCGACGAATCCGGCCAGCTCCTCGCCGCCTCCTTCATGGACTACGCGCTCCCCCGCGCCGCCGACCTCCCGCCCATGAAGGTCATCTCCAACCCCCAGCCGACCGCCACCAACCCCCTCGGCGCCAAGGGCGCGGGCGAGGCCGGGACCGTCGGCGCGCTTCCCTGCATCACCGCCGCCGTCTGCGACGCGCTCGGCGTCGAACACGTGGACATCCCCCTGACCCCCGAACGCGTCTGGAACGCGCTGCAAGCGAAGAGGACGCCATGACCCCGCGCCGCCCCCTCCGAGCCACGATGACCGGGGCAGGGGAGGGGAGCGGGACGCTTCCGCACGCCGACCCGCCGCGCCTTCCGCCGTACGCAGCGGCGCGTCAGCCCGCGAGCCACGCCCCGGCGCCGTGCGACAACCCGCCGTTCACCACGCCGCGCCGCATCCTCCTCGCCGCCACCCTCGCGACCACCACGGCCCTCGCCGCCTCGCGTCCCGCCCGGGCGCAGCAACCCGCGCCCGCCTTCCCCACCCGCCAGGTCCGCATCCTCGTCCCCTTTACGCCCGGCGGCTCACCCGACGTCCTCGCCCGCCTCGTCGCCGACGAAACGACGCGCCGCTGGCCCATCGGCGCCGTCGCCGAGGCCCGCCCCGGCGCCGCCGGCAACATCGCCGCCGAGGCCGTCGCCCGCGCCGCCCCGGACGGCCACACCCTCCTGCTGATGTCGAACAACATCGTCGCCGTGAACCCGCACGTCGCGCGCATGTCCTTCGACCCGCTGACCGACCTGGTCCCCGTCGCCCTCCTCGCCCGCTCCCCCTCGTCATCGCCGTCGGCCCGGACGTCCCGGCCCGCAGCCTCGCCGACCTGATCGCGCTGGCCCGCGCCCGCCCGCGGGAGGTCACCTACGCCTCCGCCGGCAACGGCTCCCCGCACCACCTCGCCATGGCGCTGTTGGCGCACGTGACGGGCATCGAGATGACCCACGTCCCCTACCGCGGCACGACGCCGGGCCTGCTCGACGTCGCCGCGGGCCGCGTGATGGCCACCGCCACCCCCTACGGCACCGCCCTCCCCCTGATCCGCGAGGGCCGCATCCGCCCCCTCGCCGCCGCCGGCGCGAAGCCGCTCGCCGGCCTGCCTGAGGTCCCGCTCGCGAGCGCCACGGTGCCCGGCTACGAGTGCGACACCTGGCTCGGCCTCGCCGCCCCGCGCGGCACGCCGCAGCCCATCCTTTCCGAACTCGAAACCCTCGCCCTGGCGACCATGGCCCTGCCCCGCACCCGCGAAACCCTGGAGCGGCAGGGGATCGAGGCCGACCCGCTCGCCGCCCCCGCCTTCGCCACGCTCTGGCGGAACGACCACGCGCGCTGGGGCACCGTCATCCGCGCCGCCGGCATCCGGGACGAGTGATCCGGGGCCACCCGCCCGACATCAACGGAACCGAACCCCGACCAAAGCTCCCCGGCATCGCTACCCGATCCCTGCCGAGGCCGCCTTCACGACAGACCCCGCTTACACGCCCCATCCGCTTCGCTCTGGCGCGCCGGCCGGACCCCTCGCATGCGTGGCCCGTCCTACCCGCATGCCGTGACACAATCTTGCCCCGCACTCGCATAATCTCGCCGCAGCACCGCTGGATATGCTCCCCGCGCCGCGGACCTTCGATCCGACGAAGGAAGACGCGCGCGGAGAACTACCATGACGCCGCGACAATGTCGGGCCGCCCGACGACTGCTCGGTTGGTCGCGCCTTCGCCTGGCGGCCTTCGCCGGGCTGCGGGACACCTGCGTCGTCGAGTTCGAGGAGGAGCAGCGCATGCTCTCCCCCGATCAGATCGCCGCCCTCCGCGCGGTGCTGGAAGCGGAGGGCATCGAAATCGGCGAGCAGGGGAAGAACGACATCGGCGTCCATTGCCGCTGCCCGCGGGACACCGCCCTCGAGCGCGCCCGCTATCTCCGGCACAAGGCGAAGGAAGCACGCGCCGCCGCCTGCAGGGCATCCCCGCGCCGCGACACGGCGCGCCTGCTGGACACGGCGGCGGAGATGGAGGCGCAGGCCGCCGGCCTCGAAGCCGCGCACGGCGTCCACCCCGCGCGCCAGGCCTGAACGCCGCCCCGGCCTCCCCAGGGCGGCCCCGCGCCCGCGTCAGACCCCGAAGCGGCCCGCCAGCGCCACGAAGTCCTCCGCGACCACGTCCCAGTCCGCCTCGGCCCGCAGGTCCTTCGCCTGCCCCGGCCCGTGCTCCATCGGCCGCGCGACGAAGGCCGTCCGCAGCCCGCACCGCCGCGCCGCCGCGAGGTCGTCGTTGTGGGCCGCGACGAGGCAGATCTCCCCCGGCGCCATCCCCAGGATCTCCGCCGTCCGCAGGTAGGCCTCGGGCATCGGCTTGTAGGCCCGCGCCACCTCCGCCCCGAGGATCGCGTCCCAGGGCAGCCCCGCGCGCTTCGCCATGTCCAGCAACAGCGACACGTTCCCGTTCGACAGCGGCGCGATCACGTGGTGCCGCTTGAGCCGCACCAGGCCCTCCACCGCATCGGGCCAGGGGTCCAGCCGGTGCCAGGCGAGGTTCAGCGCATCGAGTTCAGCCGCCGGTACGCCCGCGGCCTCCACGCCGACCTCCGCCAGCGTCCCTTCCAGGTTCTCCCGATGCAGCACGTCCAGACGCGTGAAGGGCCGGCGCCCGCTCCGCACCTCCTCCATCGCCGGCTGGTAGCGCCGCCGCCAGGCATCCGCGAAGGCGCCGGGATCAACCCCTTCGCTCCGTGCCGCGCGAGAAAGGGTGCGGCCTCCCGCGCCACACCGCCCCGCCAGTCCACGACGGTCCCGAACACGTCGAAAACCAGTGCGCGGACGCCGCCGATCGCGGCCGTCGTGCTCATCCCGCGAAGTCGTTCGTGAACAGGTCCGTAACCGGCGCCGGATTCCGCAGGATCTCGTTCTCCACGTAGAAGCCTTGCACCCGCCCCAGCCGATCCGCGTCGAACCGCCCGAGCGCGGTGCCGGCCGGCACCGGGTACACGTCGGTCGCGTAGCGGCGGATGATCCGCTCGAACACCGCCTCGCGCCCCGCATGCTGCGGGATGTGCGCGACATAGTCCCGCGCTGCCGCGGCCGGGTCCTCCATGCAGTCCTGCACCGCGCGCAGCACGGCCCGCACGAAGCCCCGCACGACCTCCGGCCGCCGCTGGATCGTCGTGTCCGAGGCCATCACCGCCTGCGCCATCGCAGGGAAGAAGGTGTCGATCGGAGTGACGTTCACCGCGACGCCCGCTTCCTGGATCGCGTCGATCCATTCCGGCACGCCCATGATCGCGTCCAGCGCGCCGGAGATCATCAGCTGCGTCATCCCCGCATTGCCGACCGCCTGCACGTTCACGTCGTTGCGCCGCATGCGATGGAAGGCGAGCACGCCGAGCAGCGCGTAGAACCCCGTGTCCTGGAACCCGATCACGCCGATCCGCTTGCCGCGCAACCCCGGCACGTCCGCGACGTTCGCGTCCCGCCGCACCGCCAGCTGGTAGATCGGCCGCCCGCCCAGCAACGCGACGCCCCGCACCGGCACCCCGTTCGGCCGGACAAGCATCGGCGTTTCCCCGACCGCGCCGCCGAGCGGCACGTTGCCCGCGCCGACCTGCGTCGCGACGTTGGCCCCGCCCTGCCCCGTCTGGAACGTCACCGCCAGCCCCTCGCGCGCGTAGTAGCCGCGCTTCGCCGCCAACTGGTGCGGCGCGAAGGCCGGCAGGAAGGCCGGCGCGGGCAGCAGGTAGTTCACTGCCTCCTGCGCCGATCCGCGCCGGATGGCCGGCACCGCCAGTGCCGTTCCCAGCAGCACACGCCGACCGATGTTCATCCCTGCCCCCATCCGTTCCGCGGAAGCGAAAAGGCTAGACCAGTTCTGCCGCCGCCGGAAACCGGCCCACTCCGGTCCCGGTCGGCGCGCGGTCACTCGATCCGGATGTTCCTCTCCCGCAGAACCCGCGGCCACAGCGCCAGCTCCGCCTCGAACACGCGGGCGAAGGAATCCGCGGTGTTCTCCGGAACCGTCGCTCCCGCCTCCTCCAGCCGCGCCCGGAACGCCGCCTCGCCCATCGCCGCCGCGAGCGCCCCCTGCATCGCGGCCTTGGCCACCGCGCCGGTCCCGCGCGGCAGCATCAGCCCGAACCAGGTACCCTGCGCGAAATCCACGCCGGCCTCCCGCGCGGTCGGCACGTCGCGCAGCGCGGGCGTCCGGACCTCCGCGCCCACCGCGAGCGCGCGGACGGCTCCGCTGCGCACCTGTCCCGCAACGGTCGGGAAGACCGGCAGCATCAGGTGGATCTGCCCGGCGATCATGTCGGTCACCGCCTGCGCCATGCCCCGGTACGGCACGTGCGACAGCCGCATCCCCGTCACCTCCATCAGCAATTCGGTCTGGAGGTGCGTCACGGACCCGATGCCGTTCGTGCCGTAGAACAGCGCCTCCGGCCGCTGCTTCGCGAACTCGACGAAGCCCCGCAGGTCCCGTGCGGGTGACCCGGCGCCCACCAGGACGATCGGCGCGAAGCCCGCCAGCAGCCACAGGGGCTCCAGATCCGTCCGCGCGTCGAAGCCGAGCTCCCGCCCCGCCGCCGCACCGATCGGAAGGGAATTGTCCATCATGAGCAACGTCGCCCCGTCCGGCGCGGCGCGCGCGCCGGCGAGCCAGCCGACCGCCCCCGACCCGCCCGTCCGGTTCTCGACGACGAAGGACAGCCCCGTCACGTCCCCCAGCCGCGCCGCCAGCAGCCGCGCGAGGAAATCCGCCGTCCCGCCCGCCGCCAACGGCACGATGATCCGCACCGGCTTGTCCGAGGGCCAGGCCACGCGGCCCTGCGCCCACGCGTCACGGGCCGCGAGGGCCGGTGCCGCAAGGACGCCCAGCGCCGCGCGCCGCCCGACGGTCGCACCTGTCATCTCGTTCCCTCCTGCTCCCCCGGCGGTGCTTCGCCGCCAGGATGACCCGTCACCGTGACGCCAGGCGCCCACCCCCGCCAGAGGCTCGGGCGTCAGCCCTTCCCGTGGCCCTCCCGCGTCAGCGCGCTCGCCATCGCCGGCGCGTATCCCGGTGCGACGCGCGCATCCACGAGAACCGTCTCCCCCGCCTCCACCCGCGCCACCGCGTCGCGCAGCGCCGCGTCCAGCGCGGCCTCGTCCCCGACCGGCCCGATCCCGTGAACGCCCAGCCCGCGCGCCAGCACGGCAAAGTCCGGATCGGGATCGGAGATCGCCTGCCCCACCCACTTGTTCTCCACCGGCCGCCCGCGTTCCCGCGCCACGCGCTCCTGGTGCACCTCGTCGTTGAAGAAGGACCGGTTGTTCGACACGATGACGAGGAGCGGCACGCGGTAATGCGCCGCCGTCCAGAGCGCCGAGAGCCCCATCAGCGTATCCCCGTCGCCGAGCACCGCGACCGGCAGCCGCCCGCTCCCCCGCAGCCCGAGCGCCGCGCCGACCGCCATTCCCGGCCCGCTCCCGATCCCGCCGCCGCCATCCTGCCCGAGGTAATCGAGCGGGTGCCGGAAGGCCCAGAGCCCGCCATCCCACCCCAGCGGCACGCGGATGAGGGTCACGTCCCGCCCCGCCGTGACCCGCTTCAGCGACGCCGCGATCCCCGTGATCGTCAGCAGCCCGTCGGACACCGCCGGCACCGCCGCGTCGCGCGCCGCCGCGGGCGCCCCGCCCTCGCCGCCCAGGCCCATCGCCGCGCACAACGCGTCCACCACCGCGTCCGGCCCGCAATCGAAGGACAGGTCCGCCGGCGGCAGTGCCCCGTGGTCGAAGGACCACCCGTTGTGCAGCCGCTGATCCTGCGAGGCGAGGATCACCCGCGGCCCGCCGACCTCCGCCCCCGCCGCGCGCAGCGTGCCGCCGAGGTCCACCGGATCGAGCGCCAGCACGACCTCCGCCTCCCGCAGCGCCGCCGCCAGCTCCGCCGAGGCGAAGGTCCCAGGCGCGCCGACATGCAGCGCGTGGTCCGTCGGAAAGCAGGCCGGCAGTTTCAGGTCCGTCCCGACGCGCGCCCCGATCGCCTCGGCCAACCGCACCCGCGCGGCCCAGGACGCCCCATCCCGCCCGACGCGCCCCACCAGCATCACGACCCGCGACGCCCCGCGCAGCATCCCCGCCGCACGCTCCACCAGCGCCGCATCCGGCACGCCCGCCGAGGGAGGCGCGTAGCGCGCCATGTCCGGCGCCGCGGGCATCTCCGGGATCGGCGCCTCCTGCAACCCCGCATCGAGGTTCACATAGACCGGCCCGCACGGCGCGGATCGCGCGATCTGCCAGGCCCGCAGCAGCCCCTCCCGCGCCGCCCCCACGCTCGCCGGCTGCGCGTCCCACTTCACGTAGGGCCGCACCAGCGCCCCCTGGTCCTGCACCGAATGGATCCAGTCGATCCACGGCCGCCGCCGCGCCGCATCCACAGGCCCCGTCGCGCCGAGCACGAGCACGGGCGCCCGGTCGCACCAGGCGTTGAAGATCGCCATGGTCCCGTGCATCAGCCCGACATTGGAATGCAGCGCCGCCGCCATCGGCCGCCCGCAGGCCTTCCAGTAGCCATGCGCGACGGCGACCGCGTGCTCCTCGTGCAGGCAGACCAGCATCTGAGGCGCGGTGTTGCCGAGCCGGTTCACGAGGCTGTCGTGCAGCCCGCGATACGACGCGCCGGGGTTCAGCGCGACGAACGGGATCTCCATGGCCCGCAGCACGTCGGCGATCGCGTCGCTCCCCCAGGCCCGGTTGTCACCCGGCGCCGAAGGCACCGGCCGGTCCATCGCTTCCGCCCCCGTCGCCCCGTCACCCGTCGCCCCGTCACCCGTCGCCCCGTCACCTGTCGCCCCGTCACCCGTCGCCCCGACTTCGTCGCGTGGCATCGCGATTCCTCCCTCTTCGCCCGCAGCATCGCACCGGCGGAAGGGCAGGGGAGGTGCCGCCGCTCCGACGGCGAGCCCGTCCGCCCGGCCGGACCGATGCGCGCGCGGCCTGGCCGTCACGCCCCCGTAAGCCGGCGATGCTCCTCCGCCGCATCGCCGGCTTGCGGGGACGTGACGGCGAGGCGCCCCGCTTCCAGCCGATAGGACCTCATGGGATGGCCGCTCTCCGATTCGATGAAGAAGCGCTCGATCGGTCCGAAGACGCGGCCGAGCTGCCTGGCGTCCGCCAGCGGAAGGAAGGTCCGCAGCACGCGCGGGTCGTAGAAGCGGAAGTACACGACCCGCCCGTCGGGCAACTGGGCGCGCAGCAGCTTCTTCAGGTGCCGCCGGAAGGCCGGCATGTCCGCCCGCGCGGCGGCGACGATCCCCCAGGCCTGCCCCAGGCCGGCCGAGCGCCACCAGTCCAGGAACCCGTCCCCCGCCGCACCGGCACCACCCACGGCGCGTTCGCCGCGAGCGACGGGTCGAGCGGATCGTCGAAGAGGCAGCGCGCCGCCGGCGCGAGGGCCCGGATGGCGGGCACGAGCCGTTCGTCCCGCGCCGCATCCATGATGTCGTAGAGGACCGGCGCATCCTGCATCAGGCCGCGCAGATCTCGCAGAACGGCGCGCCGTTCCGTGACGCCGATGCCAGCGCGGCCGCCTGCCGGCCGCCGCCGGCGCCGCTGTCGTCGCCGATCAGGACGGTGGGCAGCCCAAGCACGATGACCCCGCCATGCACCGTGCTGTCGCCGATCCGGGCCGCCGGCATCCCGCCGATGATGACGGACCGGCAGCCCGTCAGGATCGCGTCCGGCGGGCCGACGCAGACGCACATGTCGGAGATGCGGGCGGAGGGCAGGCTTCCGATCAGGACCGTGGGCGCGCAGGGGCCGGAGATCGGCCCGCCGACATGGGGAACGAGGCCGGTGAAAATCGGGCAGACGTGAAGGTCGGTGAGGCGCGGCCGGCTTACCGGGCATCCCCGCCGCCCCTCACCCGGCCGCTCTGCGCCGGGGCACCCGGCGCTCGGCCCCCGGCGCCCCGGGCGGCCCGGCCCGTCGCGTCAGGCACGGCGATCAGGCACGGCGAAGGGTCTGTTCGCCGGCTTCCGCGGGATGCAGGGCGTCGGAGTGGTCCCAGACCAGGTGGACGGCGATCGCGAAGAACGGGTCCTCGCCCGCCAGCCTGTCCGCCCGCGACACGGCCTGGGCCAGGTCGGCCTCGCAGGACGGGGCGAGCAGCCCCGTCCTGCGGTCCATCCTGTCGGCGAACCACGCGATCTCGTCGGGCGGCATTCCCCGGTGGTCGAAGCCCGACAGGAACGAGATGTACCCGCCCGTCGCGACGTCGAAGCCGAGCAGCGGCCAGATCGCGGGAACCTCGGGCGGGCGCGTCGTCGTCTCGAACAGGACCTCGAGCATCTCCTCCCGGGGGAGGTCCCTGCCGGACGGGCGCGTGTCCACCCACGCATAGGCGAGAGCCGCGTCCTGCCATGCCTCCGTCCCGGGGTAATGCGCCATCATGTCCATCACATCGTCCCAGACGAGGAACAGGCTGAAGCCCACATTCGCCGAAGGGTTCACGATGACCCGATCGGTGGGCGGAGAACCGCGGCGCTCCCAGACCTCGCGGTGCAGGAACACCGACGGGTTCACGTACTTGTCGAAGGTGGCCAGCGGCCCGTCATGCGCGAGCGGACCGCGGGGAAACAGCGCCGGGCGCGGCGCCAGGGGCCGGCGCACGTCGAAGCCGAACAGCCGCCGCGGGTGGATGGGGGATGCGCGTCCGCTCACCTTGGCCAGCCTCCCCTCACTTCATGGGATGACCGGGCATGCCGCCCGGCGGCAGGCATTCCACGTCCGGCGTGGCCTTGTTCCAGAAGCATGCGCAGGTCCGTGGGTTCTGGTTCATCTGCACGAGATGGGCGTGGTCACCGGGGCAGGGATGGTGCGGCACGCTCGGCGGCACCCGGTCGATCCGCTCCACGCGGATGGTTCCGGTCGGCGGGGAGCAGGCGGGGCAGCGCCGGGCCGGACAGTCCTCGACCGTCGCGGGCCGCGTCCGCTCGGCCTCCCGCTCCGCGGTTCGTTCCTCGACGGCCCTGACGGCCGTGTGGATCCCGAGGGCGGCGAGGGCCGCACTCCCTACGAACACCACCGCTTCCCCGGCCGCGACGACCGCGGGCCAGACGAGGGGAAGGGCGACGGCCATTCACAGCGCCTTCATTCACAAGCCGTTCAGGCGCGTGATCAGCATCGGCATCTTCTGCTCGCCCGTCAGGTCGATCCGCCGCAGGAAGGCCTGCACGGGCGGACGCACGTCGAAGTCCGGCAGGAGCGTGAGGTGGAATGCGAGGAACCGCTCCATCGCCTGCGGCGTCGCCAGCGCATAGGCCGACCCGGTAGTGTCTCACTTTGAAATCCGGGCTGGCCAATCGGTCACGGCGTCGCTGCCTTCGTCATAGAGGTAAAGGGTCAGGGGCACGTCAAAGGATGATGCCCAGATGACCGCGTCGGCGACGGAGAGGCTATTGCGCCCTGCAAACCCTGGCTCACGGTAATCGGGCTCAGCCTGATCCGCCCCGAAAGCGTTGTCGTGCCACGTCGCTTCGATGATGGCGTCTATCCTCTTCCAGCGGTGAGGATTGGTCCGCCGATCAACGATGTTGAGGATGATACCGCCTTCGCCTGACGCGGCTTGTAGGGACCACGCTTGGCCGGGGGAGCCTCCCGCGCGTCCAGCAGCGCCACCACGTCCTCCATGGACCACAGCCGATCCGTGACGCCAGCCGCCATCGCGGGCGTGCAGCGGAGCGTCTTGTGGATGCGGACGAAGTTGTACCAGCAGGTGTAGAGCGCGACCATGTGCGCGTGCGGCAGGCCCTTCTTGCTGAACCCGTTCGTCAGCCGCGTGAACCGCCGCATGTGCATCCGCATCGTGAGGTTCTGACGCTCGACGTAGGACGTGCTGACATGCTTCGCGTCGGGGCGGCGCTCGATGCGGATCTTGTGGGTCACGGTGCAGTCGGCCGGGGAGTAGCGGCCCTTCGCGCCGTCCGGTGCGTCGCCATAGACCTTCACGAGCATGGCGTAACCCACGTCGGCGCCGAAGGCGCCTTCAACAGCCGTCAGGTACGCCTTGTGGCCGTCCGTGGTGAGCTGCACCCGGTTGGCGAGGCGGTCCGCCACGTCGTCCATGAACGCTGCCGCGTAGCCTGCGTCGCGCCCGCTGATGAGGTAGGAGATGATCAGCTTGGAGTCCGCATCCAGCGCGGTCCACGTCCACACGTCGCCAGCCTCCTCCGGCGCGGCCTTGGCGGTCGCGACGTTCTTCGCCTTCGCGTAGCAGAAGGACCAGATTTCGTCGCACTGGACGCGCTTGGCGTTCACGCCGCGCACCGTCTCGTCGTGGTGCGCCATGCACGCCTCGCCCGCGTCCACGAGGAGCTTGCTCACCGTGTTGATGCTCACGTCTGCCATGCGGGAGACAGACCGCATGGAGGCACCCTCGCAAAGCATCGTCAGGATCGCGGCGCGCTTCGCAGGCGGGAGCTTGTTCATGCCCGGCATGACATGAACTTTCATGCTTAGCGTCAAGCAAAAAAGATCGCCTTGAGGGGGGATTCAACCATCCTCAAGACGTGCTATCTCTCGCGGCGGGGCGGGGGAGATCCCAACTCCCACACCCGGGGTACGAGCCCCGGACCCTGTGCCATCGGCCGCCCCGCACTGAAGCGCCTACCAAGACCCGCCACGTTCCTTGCTAGGGGATCGCGTGGCGGGTCTTCTCGTCTTGGCCCCCAGCGCCGGTGGGCATGGGCGTAGGGGCCGTCACCCTCCTCATCTCGAATCTCCGTTCCTGGCCAACGCAACCTACAGCGAGCGGCATCGCTATGTCTCCCCTTCACATCAGTCACATCTTTGTGATGTTTCGATGTGGCTACTTCTGTGGGCGACGTAGTATGTCAGAACGGTCGCGGAGCAGATGGCAGGCGGGAGGCATAAATGAGTGATGTGGCAGAGGGTGGTTCGGCTAAGCATCGGAGCCCGCCGTTCCCCTACATAGGTCTCCAGCGGGCAATCGAGCGCGCCGGGCAAATGTTTGCCGTGGAGCGCGATCACCCTGCGCTCGTCGGTGTCGTCGCTAAGGCCTGGGGCTACTCGGCGAACAGCAGTGGCGCGATCCAGACCGCCGCCGCCCTGAAGCACTTCGGGTTGGTAGAGGACGAAGGTAGTGGAGAAAAGCGGAAGATCCGGCTGACGAAGCTCGGGTTGCGTCTTGTTCTGGATAAGCGGCCGGATAGCCCGGAACGCCAAGACGCTCTCAAATCAGCTGCCCTGATGCCGAAGATCCACCGAGAGCTTTGGGACAAGTATCGTGGTGCTCCTCCCTCAACGGACACGCTGAAATCGCTGCTAACCTTCGAGCGGCGACTGGCGGGTCTGGCGTCGTTCAGCGATCAGTCGGCTAACGAGCTTATCGAGGAGTACATCGGAACGCTTACCTTCGCCGGCCTCATGGGAACCCCTGAACAGCCAATCGATGACCCTTTTGGGCTGGATTTGCCTGGTGACATGAACACGGAACTGCGTGAGAATCGTGCACTTGTACCGGTTCAACAAGCGCCAGCGCCCGCCGTTCTGCCGGCCGCTCCGCAACGGGGGGTTCCACTCATGGAAGCCGAGCGCATCGTGTTCACCGAGGAGGGAGGGCCTAACCAGTACGTGAAACTGGTTGCAAGCGGCCCACTGGACGAAAGCCTTCTCGACGCGATCAGCAATTACGTAGAGCGACAGAAGCGGCGGCTTGAGCAGATGAAAGACATGTTGAACTAGCGCTCGCTCCAACGTTTCACCGCCGCCTTCCGCGCGACCTCCGCCCGCTGCTCCGGCGTCATTGCGTCCGCCCGCGCCCGGCCGCCCTTTCGGCCGAGCGTGGCGGCCGCTTCGTCCTTCGCGGGCGGGGGCGGCACGTCCTCCGGCTCCTCCCCCGTCGCGATCCGCATAACGCGGACGGCGTTACCGATCACGTCTGCGGGACGCTTCTGGCCCTGTGGTCCTTTGGGCATCAGAGCCAACCTTTCCGCAGGCCGTCGTCAATCAGCCTCTCGCCGTAGCGTTCAGCGTCCATCCCGTACTGGTTGCTCCGGCGCGGCACCTTCCCGTCCCGCTCAGCCCGGGCGTACTCCTTCCCAAGCTCGGCTTTGTGCTTCTCAATCAGCCGCCGCACGGCATCGCGGATGAAATCGCGCTGGCCTTGCGGCGACTGAAGATCGTCGTCTGCCATGCGATCCTCCCTGCTTGCCGCCAAGCATAGGGACGATCGGCCACGGGTGCGATGGGGTGCCCGGTCAGGCCCCAACTTCAAACTGAGACACTACCCGACCCCGCCGCGACTGGCCTACCCGAACAGCACCTTCAGCGCGATCAGCAGCACTGCGATGATCGCGATCGCCCAGGTCGCGGTGCGGGTGAAGGTGTTCCAGCCGGCCTGACGCTCCGGCAGGATGTCCTGGGACGTCACGGTGGCGAGCTCGTACTGGTCGCTGTGGTCGGCCACGTCGGGGTCCCGCGCTGTGGAAGTCGCGCCAGCGTGTAAGTGCCGCGGATCGCCGGGACAAGGGGTTGGCAAGGGGGGGCAGAGGGGTGGCCAGGGTCAGGGCAGCGGGTTGGCGAGCGCCCCCGACGCCGCGCCGACGGCCCCCGACAGCCGAACCGCACCGCCCACCAGCACCGCCTCCCCTCGCGCCAGCCAGGCGAGGCAGGCGGGCAGCAACCGGTGCTCCTGCTCCAGCACCCGGGCCGCGAGCGTCGCCGCGTCGTCCCCCGGCAGCACGGGCACGGCCGCCTGCGCGATCGCCGGCCCCTCGTCCACGCCGGGGCTGACGAAGTGTACGGTGCAGCCATGCAGCCGCACCCCTGCCGCGAGCGCACGGGCATGGGTGTCCAGCCCGGGGAAGGCGGGCAGCAGGCTGGGATGGATGTTGATCATCCGCCCTTGCCACTCCCGCACGAAGGGTTGCGTCAGCACGCGCATGAAGCCCGCGAGCACCAGCAGCCGCACCCGGTGCGCCGACAGCGCCGCCCCGACCTCCGCCTCGAAGGCGGCGCGGTCGCGGCCGAAGCGGCGGCTGTCCACCACGGCCGTCGGAATGCCGGCCTCCCGCGCCCGCTCGAGCCCCGCCGCCTCGCCGCGGTTCGAAAGCACCAGCGCCATCTCCGCCGGGTAGTCCGGCGCCGCCGCGGCCGCGATGAGCGCGCCGAGGTTGCTGCCCCGGCCGGAGATCAGGACGGCGGTCCGCACGCGCCCCGTCACGGCCACGCCGCGCCGAGGCCGCCCACCCGCACCGCCGCCTCACCCACGCCCGCCCCATCCTCGCCGGCCCGATCTTCACCGGCCCGATCTTCACCGGCCCGATCTTCACCGGCCTCGATCCGGCCGATGCGGTGCACGGCCTCGCCATGCTCCCTCAGAAGGGCGGTCGCGGCCGCCGCATCCGCCTCAGCGACGACGAGGGCCATGCCGATGCCGCAGTTGAAGACCCGCAGCATCTCCTCCGCCGCCACGCCGCCGCGCTGCGCCAGCCAGCCGAAGACGGGCGGCACCGGCCAGGATCGGCCATCCAGCACCGCGACCATCCCCGCCGGCAGGACGCGCGGCAGGTTGCCCGGCAGCCCGCCACCCGTGATATGCGCCGCCGCCTTCAGCAGCCCTGCGCGGTGCAGCGCGAGCACCGGCTTCACGTAGATCCGCGTCGGCTCCAGCAGCGCCTCGCCCAGCGAGCGCCCCGAAGCGAAGGGCGCTGGATCCCCCAGCCCGGTATTCCCGTCCGCGACGATCCGCCGCACCAGCGAATACCCGTTGGAATGCACCCCCGACGACGCGAGCCCGAGCACCACGTCGCCAGGTCCCACATCGCCCCGCGGCAGCAGCGCCCCCGCTCCGCCGCCCCGACCGAGAAGCCCGCAAGGTCGTAATCCCCGCGCGCATACATCCCCGGCATCTCCGCCGTCTCGCCACCCACCAGCGCGCAGCCCGCCTGCCGGCAACCCTCCGCGATGCCGGAAACGACCTCCGCCGCCTGCGCCACGTCCAGCGCGCCCGTCGCGAAGTAGTCGAGGAAGAACAGCGGCTCCGCCCCCTGCACGACGAGGTCGTTCACGCACATCGCGACGAGGTCCACGCCGACCGTCCCGTGCCGCCCCGCCTCGATCGCCAGGCGCAACTTGGTCCCCACGCCGTCGGTGGAGGACACCAGCACCGGGTCCGTGAAGCCCGCCGCGCGAAGGTCGAACAGCGCGCCGAACCCGCCCAGCCCGCCCATCGTCCCCGCGCGGTCGGTCGAACGCGCCAGCGGCTTGATGCGGTCCACCAGCGCGTCGCCCGCCTCGATGTCCACGCCCGCATCCTTGTACGTCAGGGCGTTGGAGGTCAGGGCGTCGCGGTCGGTCGGTCTGGTCATGGCGGCCCTTGATCGGGTAAGGCTTCGGCGGCCCGGATCGGTGCCCCGGCCCGGTCCCCGGCACCGGGCGCCGATCCGCGGGTTCTGGATGCGGAGCGGCGATGCGGGGTGTGGTCTCGGCGGCAAAGCATCATGTCCGGCGCCGCTCCGCAATCGGGGCGGTCCTGGCGGCCCTGCTGTTCGCCGTCCCGGCCATTGCCCAGGAAGCCCTGGTTCAGCGCGGCGTGCCCGCCGAAGCCACCGCCGAGAACGCCGTCATCGCCCGCGAACGCGCCATCGCCAACGCCCAGCGCATCGCCTTCGACCGCATGGCGGAACAGCTCGGCATCACCTCCCGCCCGGGAAACGTCGAATCCCTCGTGGATAGCCTGATCGTCGAGGAGGAACGGACGACGCTGAACGGCTATTCCGGCCGCTACACCGTCCGCTTCAACGCCCGCCGCGTGGCCAACCTCGGCGGCCGCCCGCCGGGAGGGGAGGGGACCCCGCCCGGCGGCGAGGCCACCGCCGCCGCACCGCCCCCGGCCGGGTCCCTCCCGGCCACTGCCTACCTCGACGCCGGGACGAACTTCCGCTCGCTGCAGGAATGGGTCGCCCTCCGCCGGCGCCTGCTGTCGCAGCCCGCGGTCGCCAGCGTGGACATCCTCGCGATCTCGGTGGACGGGGCGCGGCTGCGCATCGGCCTGCGGTCCCCCCGAACCTCGCCGCGGCCGAACTCGCGCGGGGCGGCATCGCCCTGGCCCCGGTCGCGCCGGCGCCGCTCCCCGCGGGCATGCCGCGCCCCTCCACGCCACCCCCGGGCTGGCGCGTCGGCCTTGCCGGAGGCGCCTGACAACGCCCCGCCCCCCGATGGCCGCGCGGGCGCGTCCCGCGCGGAGGGCGGGCTGTTCACCGTCCCCAACGTCATCACCCTGCTGCGGCTCTGCGCCGTGCCGGTGACCGTCTGGCTCGTCATCCAGCGCCGCCTGGACCTCGCCTTCCTCCTCTTCGTCGGCGCCGGCGTGTCGGACGCCATCGACGGCTGGTGGGCCCGCGTCCGCAACGCCCGCTCCTTCCTCGGCGCCGTGCTGGATCCCGTGGCGGACAAGGCGCTGCTCGTCTCCATGTACGTCGCCCTCGCGATCATCGGCGTGCTGCCGGACTGGCTCGCCATCCTCGTCGTCTTCCGGGACCTGCTGATCGTCGGCGGCGTGCTGGTGCTGGCCCTGATGGGCACGGCGCCGGCGATCCGCCCGCTCTTCGTCTCGAAGGTCAACACCTTCGCCCAGATCGCGCTCGCCGGCCTCGCCCTGCTGCTCGAAGGCTTCGCCCTCCCCGCCGGCTGGCTCCTGCCGGCGCTCGTCTGGATCGTCGCCGGCACGACCATCGCCTCCGGCGCCGCCTATGTCCGCGCCGCCGCGCGCGGCACGGCGGGCTGAACGTCATGCGCGACGGCCCGACCAACCTGCCCGCCCCGCCGCGCCCGCCGATGCGGCCCGCCCTGCCGCCCTCCGCCGTCACCGCGTCCCCCGGCGCGCGGACCGCGACGCGGGGCCAGAGGCTCGCCCTCGTCCTCGGCGTGCTCGGCACGCTGTTCTTCCTGCTGTGGTTCTTCTCGGCGATCCTCACGCCCTTCGTGCTGGCGGTCGCGATCGCCTACTTCGTCGATCCGCTGGCGACGCGGATGTCGCGCATCGCGATCCCGCGCGGCCTTGCCTCCGGCCTCCTCGTCACGGCGCTGCTGGCCTTCGCGCTGCTCGCCGTCGTCCTCCTCTACCCCCTCATCATCGCGCAGATCGGCGTGCTGCTCACGCGACTGCCGGCCTACGTCGCGCGGATCGGGGCGACCCTCGCGGACGCGCTCGCCGCGGCCGAGGAGGCGATCGCCCCGCTGGAACTCGACCCCCGCCTGAAGGACCTCGCGGTCAGCCAGGTCGGCTCCATCGTCGTCTGGCTCGGCAGCTCCGCCACGCGGCTGCTCGGCGGCGGCTACGCCATCTTCAACGTCTTCACCTTCGTCATCGTGACGCCGATCGTCGCCTTCTACCTCCTGCGCGACTGGCCGCGGATGATCGCGCGCGTCGAATCCTGGCTGCCCCGCCGCAACGCCGCCGTCCTTCGCCAGCTCGCCTTCGATACGGACCGCGTGCTCTCCGCCTGGCTGCGCGGACAGCTCCTCTGCTGCGCGCTGCTGGCGGTGTACTACGCGCTCGCCCTCTCCGCGGTCGGCCTCGAACTCGGACTGCTGATCGGGATGCTCGCGGGCATGCTGACCTTCGTGCCCTATGTCGGTTCCTTCACCGGCATGGCGACGGCGGTCCTCGTCGCCATGGGCCAGTTCGGCACCTGGCGCGGCGTCGCGACGGTCTTCGGCGTCTTCCTCGTCGGCCAGATCGTCGAGGGCTACATCATCTACCCCCGCCTCCTCGGCAACCGCGTCGAACTGCACGCGGTCTGGGTGATCTTCGCCCTCTTCGCCGGCGGCGTCGCCTTCGGCTTCCTCGGCGTGCTGCTGGCCGTGCCGATCGCGGCGGCCATCGGCGTGCTCGCGCGCTACTGGCTGCGGCGCTACCTCGAGAGCCCGCTCTACCTCGACCCGCCGCGGACGGGATCCTGAACCGCATCGCGCCGACACCATCGCGCGATTCGCGCGACTCGGGCGCGCGCGCTACCCTCCGCCCCGTGACGCCCCGCCCCGTGACACCGGACCATCAGACCCCGATCGCGCGCCAACTCCCCCTCCCGCTCGCGGTGCGGCCGGAGCCCCTGGCGGACCCCATCCCCGACCCCTCCAACGCCGTCGTCCGCACCTGGCTCGCTGACCCCCTCTCCTGGCCCTTCGGCCGCCTCGCGATCCACGGGCCGGAGGGCTGCGGCAAGTCCGCCTACCTCGCCCAGGCCGCGCGGCGGCTGGAACTCCGCATCCTCCGCGGCGCCGAACTCCGCGGCCTGCCCCCCGCCGGCCCGACCGCGCTCGACGACGCCGATCTGGTCCCGGACGAGGCCGCGCTGTTCCACCTGATCAACGCTTGCGCGGAAGGCGGGCACCTCCTGCTTCTCGTCGGCCGCGCCGCGCCCTCCCGCTGGCCGGTGCGCCTGCCCGACCTCGCCTCCCGCCTCCGCGCCACCTCCACCGCCGAGGTCGAGCAGCCCTCCGAATCCCTCCTCCGCGCCCTCCTGACCCGCCAGTTCTCCGCCCGCCAACTCCGCATCGAGCCGGCGCTCGTGTACTGGCTCCTCGCCCGCCTGCCGCGGGAGGCCGCGGTCCTGTCCGAGGTCGCCGCCCGCCTCGACCGCGCCGCCATGGCGGACGGCCGCGCCATCACCCGAGCCCTGGCCCGCGCCACCCTCGCCGACCTGCTGGAACCGCATGCGGAGGATCATTCCGCCGATGACGATTCGGTGGCACGCCGTCCCCCGCCGCCCCCGGTGATGGGCACGCTGCTGTAGTCCGGGCTAGGTTCCGCCCATGGACACGAACCCGCCCCCGGCCGAGGCCCCCTCGCAGGTGACGGTCGCGCCCGCCGCACCGGCCGCGACGTCGCCCATCCCCCTTGACGACCCGGGCCGCTTCATCAATCGCGAGTTGTCCTGGCTCGCCTTCAACGAGCGCGTGCTGGACGAGGCCGCGAACGAGCGCCACCCGCTTCTCGAACGCCTCCGCTTCGTCGCGATCTCCGCCTCCAACCTCGATGAGTTCTACTCCGTCCGCGTCGCCGGCCTCGTCGGCCAGGAACGCGCGGGGATCGCCGCCATCTCGCCCGACGGGCTGACGCCGACGCAGCAACTCGCCGCCATCCACGAACGCGCCGGGCGCCTCCTGATCCGTCAGCAGCAGGCCTGGGCCTCCCTTCGCGTCGCACTGGCCGAGGTCGGGATCGTCGTCGCCGATCCCGCCGCGCTGTCCGAAGGGGACCGCGAATGGCTCGCCGCCTGGTTCATGGACCGCGTCTTCCCCGTCCTGACGCCACTCGCGGTGGACCCGGCGCACCCCTTCCCCTTCATCGCCAACCTCGCCCTCTGCCTCGTCATGAAGTTGGTGCGGGAGGAAGACGGCGGCACGATGCGCGCCCTGCTGCCGCTCCCGCCGCAGGTGGACCGCTTCATCCGCCTGCCGACCGAACCCGGCGGCCCCGCGCGCTTCCTGCTGCTGGAGGACCTGATCCTCCTCAACCTCCAGCGCCTCTTCCCCGGCTTCATCCTCGCGGAACGCGGCCTGTTCCGCCTGATCCGCGACACCGACGTGGAGTTCGAGGAAGAGGCGGAGGACCTCGTCCGTTCCTACGAGACCGCGCTGAAGCGCCGCCGCCGCGGCCGGGCCATCCGCCTCTCCGTGACCGGCGACACCCCCGCCGACATGGCGGAATTCGTCGCGGAGGAACTCGACGCCCCGCGAGCCGAGATGTTCCAGGTCGAAGGCCTGCTCGGCCTCTCCGACCTCACGCAACTCATCCTCGACGACCGGCCCGACCTGCTGTTCAAGCCCTACACGCCGCGCTTCCCCGAACGCGTCGTGGATTTCGGCGGCGACTGCTTCGCGGCGATCCGCGCGAAGGACATCGTCGTCCACCACCCCTACGAATCCTTCGACGTCGTCGTGCAGTTCCTCCGCCAGGCCGCGGCGGACCCCGCCGTCGTCTCGATCAAGCAGACGCTCTACCGCACCTCCCGCGACAGCCCGATCGCCCGCGCGCTGATCGAGGCGTCGGAGGCCGGCAAGTCCGTCACCGGCATCGTGGAACTCAAGGCGCGCTTCGACGAGGAACGCAACATCGCCCTCGCGCGCGAACTGGAAGCCGCGGGCGTGCAGGTCGTCTACGGCTTCGTGGACCTCAAGACCCATGCGAAGGTCTCGCTTGTCACACGCCGCGAGGCCAGCGGCCTGCGCTCCTACGCGCATTTCGGTACGGGCAACTACCACCCGGTCACCGCGCGCATTTACACCGACATCTCCTTCTTCACGACCGATCCGGGGCTGACGCGCGACGCGGCCCGCCTGTTCAACTACATGACGGGCTACGCGCGGCCCGAGACGATGGAATCCCTCGCCTTCTCCCCCCTCACCATCCGCCCCGCCATGATGGCTCTCATCGAGGCGGAGATCGCCAATGCCCGCGAAGGCCGCCCCGCCGGCATCTGGCTCAAGATGAACTCCCTCGTGGACGAGAACCTGATCGACGCCCTCTACCGCGCCAGCGACGCCGGCGTGCGCGTGGACTGCATCGTCCGCGGCATCTGCTGCCTCCGCCCCGGCGTTCCGGGCATGAGCGAGAACATCCGCGTGAAGTCCATCGTCGGGCGCTTCCTCGAACACTCCCGCATCTATGTCTTCGGCAACGGCCATCGGCTGCCGTCCCGCCGCGCCCGCGTCTTCATCTCCTCGGCCGACTGGATGGCGCGCAACATGGACATGCGGGTCGAAACGATGGTCCCCGTCGAGAACCCGACCGTCCACGCCCAGATCCTCGACCAGATCATGGTCGTGAACCTGAAGGACAACGTGCAGTCCTGGGAACTGCAACCCGACGGGGTCTACCGGCGTGTGAACACCGCGAAGGAACCCCTCTCGGCCCACGAGTACTTCATGACCAACCCCTCCCTCTCCGGCCGCGGCTCCGCGCTGCACCGTCCCAGCCAGGAAGCGGCCCGCATCGCCCCGCGCCGGCGGGCCATGGCGCCGCGTCGCCAGGACTGACCGCCCTGCCCTTGGACGCCCAGCCGCCCCTCCCCGGCGTCGTCGCCCCGCCGGCGCCGTCCCCGGACCAGCCGGGACTGCCGCGTTCCGGCGTCGTGGACCTCGGCTCCAACTCCGTCCGCCTCGTGATCTTCGAGGGCTGCTGCCGCAACCCCGTCCCGATCTTCAACGAGAAGGCGGTGCTCGGCCTCGGCCGCGGCCTCCAGGTCACGGGCCGGCTGAACGAGGAGGCGGTGGACGCCGCCCTCACCATCCTCGGCCGTTACCACGCCATCGCCCGCGCCATGGGCGCCGCGCCGCTCGAGATCCTCGCGACCGCCGCGATGCGCGACGCCTCCAACGGCTCCGCCTTTGCCGACGCCGTCCGCGCCCGCATGCCCGGCGTCCCCCTCCGCATCCTGACGGGCGCCGAGGAAGCCCGCATGTCCGCCGATGGTCTCCTCCTCGGCGTCCCCGGCGCCGACGGCATCCTCGGCGACCTCGGCGGCGGTTCCCTGGAGGTCGTCGAACTCGATGCGGGCCGCGTCGGCGAGGTGGACAGCCTTCCCCTCGGCACCATCCGCCTCGCCGACCGCTCCGGCGGCGACCTCACCCGGGCCCGCGCCGTCGCGGAGGCCGACCTCTCCGCCCTCCCCTGGCTCAACCGCGCGCGGGAACGCGACCTCTACCTCGTCGGCGGAGCCTGGCGCGCGCTCGCCCGCATCCACATGGCCCAGACCGGCTACCCCCTGTCCATCGTCCATCACTACGTCCTGCGGCGGGAGGAAGCGCGCGACCTCTGCGCCGTCGTGATCGCCGCGCAGAAGCCGGAGCGCCTGCCCGGCGCCCCGCTCAAGCGCGCCGCCGACCTCCCCTTCGCGGCCGTCGCCCTGCGCCGCCTCCTCCGCCTCTCCGGCGCCCGCCGCGTGGTCTTCTCCGCGAACGGACTGCGGGAGGGCTGGTACGCCCGCCTCCTCCCCGCCGCCGTCCGGACGGAGGACCCGCTGATGTCCGCCGTCCGCGGGCTCGACCTCCGCTTCGGCCGCGACCCCACCCTCCCGCCGGCGCTCGCCACCTGGACCGCCCCCTCTTCCCCGAGGAGTCCCCGAACGAGGCGGCGCTCCGCGTCGCGGCGTGCTGGGTGTCCGACACCGGCGCCCACGACCACCCGGACTACCGCGCGGAACAGTCCTTCTTCCGCGTGCTCCGCCAGCCCGGCATCGGCCTCGATCACCACTCCCGTGCCTTCCTCGCCCTCGCCGTCGCGCTTCGCTACGAGGCGGCGAACCCCTCGGTCCTCGCCCCCGCCCGCGCCCTGCTCGGCACCGCCGTCCAGGCCCGCGCCGAGGCCCTCGGCGCCGCGCTGCGCCTCGCCTACACCCTCTCCGGCGGCACCCACGCCCTGCTCGCCGGCACCTCCCTCCTCCGCCGCGGCGCGCAACTCGTCCTCCGCCTGGAGGAAGGCCGCGGCGTCTTCGCGGGCGAAAGCGTCCAGCGCCGCCTCGACGCGCTCGCCGAAACCGTCGGCCTGGACGCGATGGTCGAGGTCGCCCGCGCCTGAGGCGTGGCGGCCGGGTGGCGCGGCGGCCGGGTGGCGTGGCGCTTGTGGCCCCGAAGGAAGGCAGGGTCTTCCTCCCGGGACCACCCGCACCACGCCAGCCCGCCACCCAGCCCCGGGGTGACGCCCGGCCATCCCCCGCCATATGCTCCGGCCTGAGGGGGAAAGATTTCACGTGCCGGAACCCAACGCCCGGGTCCGCCGCGCGGCTGCTCGGGACGGGGGACGCGGGCGGCTGTTGCCGGTCCTGGCCGGCCTCGCCCTCCTGCTCGGGGCCGCGGCGGGCTTCGCCTGGTACGCGCTCCGCGGCGCCGACGTCTCCGACCGCCTGCGGGACGCGCTCACCCGGCTCGACACCCTCGCCGCCGTCCCGACCCTCCTCCAGGCCGCGGAGGCCGAGCAGCGCCGCGCCCTCCTGACCGAGGGGGAAAGCGACCTCGCCCCGCAGCGCGCGGCCCTCGACGCCGCGATCCGCCGCTACGCCGACCTGTCCGGCGCCGACCCCTTGCTCGCGCCCGCCATCTCCGTGCTGCGCGACGCCGTCGGCGCCCGCCTCCGCACGCTGGAGGACGTGCTGGCCCGTGCGCGCGCCGGCGACCGGGACGGCGCGCGGGACCTCCTCCGCGTCAACGCCGGTGCCGACCAGATGCGTCGCGTCCGCGACGCCCACGACACGCTGCGGCTGGAGGAGGAGGCGCGCCTCCTCCACGTCGCGGGACGTGCCGATCGCGGCGCGCAGGCCCTCTTCGCCGGCGCGGCGGTGATCCTGCTGCTCATCGGCCTCGGCGCGCTGCTGGCCGCCCGCGACGCCTTCCGGCGCGCCCGCGCGGCGGAGGCAGACCGCGACGCCGCCATCGCTGCCCGCGAACGCCTGATCGGCGAGATGACGGAACGCGAGCGCCTGGAGGACCGCCTGCGCCAGTCGCAGAAGATGGAATCCATCGGCCAACTCACCGGCGGCATCGCGCACGACTTCAACAACATGCTCGCCGTCGTCATCGGCAACCTCCACCTGCTGCGTCGTCGCGCCGCGCGGGGGGAGACGGACCTCGACCGCTTCGTCGCCGGCGCGCTGGACGGAGCGCAGCGCGCCGCGACGCTGACGCACCGCCTCCTCGCCTTCGCGCGCTTGCAGCCGCTCGCCCCGAAACCCGTGGACGCGTACCGCCTTCTCGCCGGCATGGCCGACCTGCTGCGCCGAACCCTCGGCGAGACGATCCGGATCGAGACCCCCCGCACCCCCGGCCTCTGGCCCACCCATGCCGACCCGAGCCAGTTGGAGAACGCGATCCTCAACCTCGCCGTGAACGCCCGCGACGCCATGCCCAACGGCGGCATGCTGACGCTGGAGACGGCGAACGTCACTGTCGCCGACCCCGACACCCCCTGGCATGGCGGCGCCGATCCCGGCGACTACGTCATGATCGCCGTCACCGACACGGGCCAGGGCATGCCGGAGGACGTTGCCGCCCGCGCCTTCGACCCCTTCTTCACGACGAAGGAGGCGGGCCGCGGCACCGGCCTCGGCCTCTCCCAGGTCTATGGCTTCGCGCGCCAGTCCGGCGGGCACGTCACGATCCGGTCGCAGCTCGGCGCCGGCACCACCGTCCGCCTCTTCCTCCCGCGCTTCGCCGCGACGGAGGACGACGCGCTCCCCGATCTCTCCGCTGCCACCGCCGTGCCCCTCGCCGGCCGCAGCGACGAGACGATCCTCGTCGTGGAGGACGAGGACCGCGTGCGCCAGTTCGTCGTCTCCGCGCTCCGCGACCTCGGCTACACCGCCTTCGGCGCCAACGGGCCGAACCAGGCGCTGAAGGTCCTCGACGGGAACCCGGGCATCCGCCTCATGCTGACCGACGTCGTCATGCCCGGCATGAACGGCCGCCGCCTCGCGGAGGAGGCGCGGCGGCGCCGTCCGGACCTCCGCATCCTCTTCGCCTCGGGCTACGCGCCTGCGGAGGTGATGGCCGACGACCTCCCCGGCCCCGGCGCCGCGATCCTCGCCAAGCCCTTCTCCCTCGACGCCCTGGCGCGCAAGGTCCGCGAAGCCCTGGACGCCGATGCGGGCTGACCCTGCGCTCGCCCGCGACGCGCCGGACGCCGCCGGGCATGGACCGGCGGACCCGCCGCGCCCGGTCCAGGGGCCGCGCGGCCCCCGCGGCATCCGCGCCCGCCTCGTCCTCCTCGTGCTCGCCACCCTGCTGCCCGTCCTGCTGTTCACGGGCCTCCTCGCCTGGCGCTTCGCGGCCGGGGAGCGCGGGGCGGTGGAGCGCGACATCCTCCAGCGCGCGACCGCCCTCGCGCGGGAGGTGGACTCGGAAGTGGACAGCGTCGCCGCCGCGCTCCGCGCCGTTGCCGCGTCGGCCGAGTTCCGGGACGCCGACCTCCCGCGCCTGCACGCGCAGCTCGGCGCGGTCTCGCGCCTCCTCGGCGGTCCTATCGCCTACCGCGACACCGACGGTCGCCTGCTCCTCCACTCCGCCCTGCCGCTCGACGCGCCCCTGCCGCCGACGCCGCTGGACGCGGCCTTCCGCGCCATCCCAGCCGATACGGCGGTCTATGTCGGTGACCTCGCGACCAACCCGGTCGGGGGGCAGCCGGTCTGGGGCATCGTCCTGCCCGCGTCGGACGCGGCGGGCCGCCGCCGCTTCCTCGCGATCGGTCTGCACCCCCGCGCCCTCCTCCCCGTGCTGCGTCGCGCGACGCCAGGTCCGGGCTGGACGACCGCGGTCCTGGACCGGAACAACAGGATCGTCATCCGCAGTGCCCGCCCGGACGAGACCATCGGCCAGTTCGTCGCGGGCGTGCGTGAGAGCGCGGGCCTGGTCTGGCGCACGGTCAACCCGGATGCCGTGCCCGTCGTCGCCGCCGGCGCCGCCCTCGCCTCGGGCTGGACGGTCGCCGTCAGCCTGCCTGCCGCGACGGTGGACGCGCCGCTCCGCCGCGCCGCCTATTCCCTCGCCGCCATCGGCCTCGCGACCTTCGCCGCCGCGGCCGGCGCCGCGCTCGTCGTCGGCGGGCGGATCGCGCGGTCTATCGGGAGCCTCGCCGCCGGCGCGGCCGCCCTCGGCGCGGGCCGCCCCATGCCGCCCATCCGGACCGACCTGCGGGAGGTCGCGGAGGTCGCCGAGGCCCTCTCCGACGCCGCCGCCACGGCCACCGCGCGCAGCGCCGCCCTCGCCGACCGCGAGGCCGCGCTGGCCCGGACGCAGCGCCTGGCCCGCGTCGGTGGCTTCGAGATCGAGGTGACGCACGGCCCCGACGGCCCGCGTTTCCAGAACTTCCGCTCGCCCGAGTACCTGCTGCTGCACGGCCTCACGCCCGAAGCCGTCGAGGAGCCGCACCTCGCCTGGGAGCGCCGCATCCACCGCGAGGACCGCGACAGGGTCGCCGCCGAGTTTGCCCGCGCCATCGCGGGCCGGGAGGCGACCTACGCGCAGGAATACCGGATCGTCACGCCCGCCGGCGAGCTCCGCTCGATCTCCGCGCGCGCCGAGATCGAGCGCGACGAGCAGGGGCGGGCGCGCCACATCCGCGGCGTCCACCTCGACGTCACGGAACTGCGGCGCGCCGAGGCCCGGCTGCGCGAGAATGAGATGGCTCTCGCCGCGGCGGAGGAACGGCTGCGCCTTGCGCTGGAAGCCGGCGACCTCGTCGCGTGGGAGGTGGACACGGCCAGCGGCATCGGCACCGCCTCCTCCGGCCATTTCCGCCTCCTCGGCCTTCCCATGCCGCCCGACGGCCATTCCCTCCTGCGCGACTGGGAGAAGGTCGTCCTGCCGGAGGACCGCCCCGTGCAGGACGCCGCCCGCCGCCGCGCGATGGAAGGCGACGGTACCTACCACGCGGAGATCCGCATCCGCCGCCCGGTGGACGGCGCGATCCGCTGGATCTCCTCCGTCGGCCGCCGCGTGCCCGGCACGCGGCGCGTCATCGGCGTCTACGCCGACGCGACGGAACGCAAGGCCGCCGAGGAAACCCTGCGCGCCCGCGTCCGGGACGCGGTCGCAGCCGCGGAAGCCGCCCAGGCCCCTTCGCCCAGGCCCGGAAACTGGAAGCGCTGGGCCACCTTACCGGTGGCGTCGCGCACGACTTCAACAACCTCCTCCAGGTCGTCGCCTCCGGCGTCACGCTGCTGCGCAAGCGCGCGGGAATCGCCGGCGACGCGGGCGCCGCAAGGCTGCTCGACGGGATTGCCGGCGCGGCGGAGCGCGGCGCCTCCCTCGTCGCGCGCATGCTCGCCTTCGCGCGCCGGCAGGAACTGCGGATGGAGGTGGTCGATGCCGCCGCGCTCGTCGCCTCGCTCCGCGAGATGGTGGTGAAGAGCATCGGCCCCGCCGTCCCCGTCCAGTTCGACCTGCCGTCAGGCGAAGCGGCGTGCTGGGTCCGGACGGACCCGAACCAGCTGGAACTCGCCCTCCTCAACCTCTGCGTGAACGCGCGCGACGCCGTGCCGCCCGACCGCTTCCCGGAGGCCCGGATCCGCATCGCCCTGCGCCACGTCCCGGCCCGTTTGCCCGACCTCGCCCCCGAAGGCGGTCTGCCGCCCTCCGTGCGCGACGCCGCTGGGCCTCCCGGACCGGGGAACTGGGTCGTCCTCTCCGTCGCCGACGGCGGCACCGGCATGGATGCCGAGACCCTCGCCCGCGCGACCGAACCCTTCTTCACGACGAAGGAGGTCGGGCGCGGCACCGGCCTCGGCCTCTCCATGGTCCACGGCCTCTGCGAGCAGTCCGGCGGCGCGCTGCGGCTGCGCAGCGCGCCGGGCCGCGGCACGACGGCGGAGATGTGGCTGCCCCGCGCCGCCGCGCCCGCGGCGACGGACGATGCCGGTCCCGCCGCGGCACCGGCCGCGCCGGACCGCCGCCTCTCCGTCCTCGTCGTGGACGATGACCCGCTCGTCCTCGCCAGCACCGTCGCCCTGGTCACGGATCTCGGCCACGAGGCGACGGCGGCGGATTCCGCGGAAGCCGCCCTGCGCGCGCTCCGCGCGGGGGCCGTGCCGGACGTCATCGTGACGGACCACGCCATGCCCGGCGTCACCGGGCTCGACCTCGCCCGCCGCGTCGCGGCCTCGCGCCCCGGGCTGCCGGTGATCCTCGCTTCCGGCTATGCCGACCTGGAGGACGGCGCGGCCGCCGACCTGATCCGGCTCAGCAAGCCCTTCAGCCGCGACGCCCTCGCGCGTTCTCTCGCGGACGCGACGGCCGCCCGGGTCGGCTGAACGCCCCGCGCCCGTTGCCCGCCGGCGCGGCGCGCGCCAGCTTGCCGGGATGTGGCCGCCACCCCCGACCGAACTCCCCGTCCGCCTTCACGCCGCTCTGCCCGACGCGCTGCGCCGCCCCGTGCGTTCCGCCTGGGCCGATGCGAACCGGGGCGGGGCGGCGATCCATTCCTTCCTCGAAGGCCCCTGCCTTGACGCCGCGGGCCGCCTGCACGTCGTGGACATCCCACACGGGCGCGTCCTCCGCGTGGAGGACTGGGCGACCGTCGCGGAATACGGCGGCTGGCCGAATGGCATGGCCCTCGCGCCCGACGGCGCCTTCGTCATTGCCGACTACCGCCGCGGCCTGCTGCGCCTCGACCCCGCGACCGGAACGCCGGTCCCCGTGCTGGAAACCGTGCTGTCGGAGTCCTTCAAGGGCCTGAACGACGTCATCGTCCACCCCGACGGCTCGATCCTCTTCACCGACCAGGGGCAGACCGGCCTGCACGACCCGTCGGGCCGCGTCTGGCGCCTGCACCCCGACGGCCGGCTGGACCGGCTGATCGCCAACGGCCCCAGCCCGAACGGCCTGGCGCTCAACCGCGACGCGACGGCGCTCTACGTCGCGATGACCCGGTCCTGCGAGGTCTGGCGCTTCGTCCTGCGACGCGATGCGGTGGTCGGCAAGGCCAACCTGTTCCACCGCATCCCCGCCGGCACCTCCGGCCCCGATGGTATGGCGGTGGACGCGGCGGACCGCCTCTGGATCGCCAATCCCGGCCACGGCCTGGTCTGGGGCGTGGACCCGCACGGCATCGCGCTGTTCCGGCTGGATTGCACGCCCTGGGGGCGGATGCCGACGAATTGCTGCCTCTCCGCCGACGGGCGGACCCTGATGATCACGGAGAGCGATTCCGGCTCGATCCTCGCCGCGATGCTGCCCTGACCGGTCCGGCAGGGCGGCGCGTGGCCTGCGTTCCGCCGGTGTGGCGCGGGTGGCCCCCGGGGCGGGCTTCACCAGCACCGCACCAGCCGCATCGCGTCAGGACCGACGCGCCCTCCGCGTCACGGCCCTCCGCCCGGCCAGCATCGCGGCGCCCGACCTTCCGGCAGCACGGTCCGCCGCACCGGATCCCGGATCCAGGCCAGCGTCGCAGGCGTGGCGCCCCGGATCAGGTAATGCGCCCAGTCCGTCGAATCGTCGAAGACGGAATCATGCGCCGCCTCCGGCAGCGAGCAGCGGTCGCTCGCCGGCCAGGCCGGCTTGGTGACGAGAAGGCTGCCCTCCATCGCCGCCCCGCCCGCCGCCAGCACGACGCAGCCCAGCAGCGCCACCCGCGCGGCGCGCCGCGCCCGCCCCGCCGCCGGCGCGAGGAGCGCCGCCGCCGAGACCACCGCCAGAACCGCGAGTGGCGCCATGCCCCCGCGCGAGGTCATCTCGTTCCCCGGCCCGAAGACGTAGGCCGGCAGGACCAGCAGCATCGCCGCCGCCCCGGTCAGCACCCAGCCCCGCAGCAGCATGGCCGCCGCGGCCGCCCAGGGCAGCACCTCCACGAGAACGAGCAGCAGCCACCGCCCGAGCGACTCCAGCGGCGGATGCACGATGGGCAGGACGCCGTGTGGCACCTCCGCCGACCCGGCCACCAGGTACAGCACCACCGGCACGGCGACGACGACCGCGAGCCAGTTCGCCGGCGCCGCCAGCGCCCCGCCGATCCCGCGCCACCCCTGCCGCAGCGCCGCCAGCACGATCAGCACCGCCGCCCCGGCCGTCGCGATCGGGCTCCAGAACACCGCCCCCGCGACCGGCACCGCCACGCCCCGCAGGAACGCCGCGCGCGCCCCGTGGCGGAGCACCAGCAGGGCCAGCAGCCAGGCCGGCAAGGCGTGGTTCGGCGCCCAGAGCGTCGCGGTCACGTGCCCCGTGTACTGGAAGAAGCGGTCCCACCATTCCCCGCCGCGCCCCCAGGCGCCGAACAGCCCGGGACCGAAGCGCGCGTCGAGGTAGAGGTTCGGCAGCAGGTCCATCCCGCCGAACAGCACGAAGACCCCCGCGAAGACCGCGAAGGCGCCCTGACCACGTTGGGGTCGGCCCGGCGCGACGTCCCGCGCCAGCACCGCCAGCAGCATGAGCACGAGCGCGAATCCCAGCCCCGCCCAGGCCGTCAGCGCGGCGCGCGCGACCGGCAACCCGGCAACCTGCCCCACCAGCCCCGCCGGTAGGAAGAACCCGAGCGGCGCGCGCAGCAGCCATTCCGTCCCGTCCCCGGCCTGCCGGTAGCCGACCGGCCAGGGGCCGGTGGACAGGTCATGCAGAACCGCATCGCGGATCTGCCAGTCCGCCGTGCTGTAGAGCAGGTGATGCGCCCCCGTCGCCCCGGCCCAGACCAGCCCGAGCGACAGGCACAGCGCCGTCCGGCGCGCCGGTAACGGCCAGGCCGCGTGCCACCCCGGCATCAACGCGAGCGCTGCGACGCCTGCGGCGCCCGCCGGCATCGCCCAGACGCGTGCCCACCCGAAGAGGAACAGCACCGCCGGCAGCAGCAGCACGGCGCCGACGAGGATTGTAAGGCGGTCCGGCGCCGCATGCCCGAGCACGTGGTCGAGGTCGAGGCGCGTCCGCGCCGCGGTGCCAGCATCTCCCCTATCCGTCGCGCGCGATCGCAACGTGGAGAATACGTCCCGATGCGTCAGCATCGCCGGACGCAGCTCGGCCTACGGTTGTCGCCCGGCATCGGACGGCGTCGTGCATCCTCCGACGACGTCACGCAAGCACGCGCGATCGTGAGTCTGCCTTCACCGCAATGTCAGATGCACTCGCGGCCGCGTGCTTCACGCGGACGTGTTGCAGTGCACGCCTCCGCGGCGTCGCAGGCGCCACGATCCTGCCGCAGGTTATTGGCACCTCCTTCTCGGCCCCTCATGGGGCGAGGCATCGTGCAGGAGGCCCGTACACCCGCCCCGACTTGCGCCCCGACTTCCGCCGCGAAGCCGGCGACGTATTCGTCCGATGACGATGCATCGCAACGCAGCATCCGGCGTTTCCGCATCGCAGGCGCGGATCAGGTCTCCGCCCCGCAACTGACACGTCACCCACAGACGGCCGTTCGGCCGTCACCGTCCGCGCCGTCGTTCCGACGCGCCTGCAACCTGCAGGCCGTGAAGCGAAGGCTCGGGCTTGAGACTTTGCACAGGCAACAGCGAAGGAGCGTTCCCATTTCCCCTCAGCCCCTCCTCCTCTGCCTCTCGCACCTTCGCTGGGATTTCGTCTTCCAGCGTCCGCAGCACCTCCTCTCCCGCGCCGCGCGCACCCACCGCGTGCTCTTCGTGGAGGAACCGTGGCGCCTGCCGGCCGCGCCCGACCTGCCCCGCCTGGAGTGCCGCACGACGGAAGAGGGCGTCGAGGTGGTCATCCCGATGCTGCCCGACACGCTGGACGAAGTCGCGGCCGAGGACGCCCAGCGCGCGCTGCTCGACGGCCTGCTCGACGGCCGCCAGCCCGAGGTCCTGTGGTTCTACACGCCGATGGCCTACGCCTTCGCCTCGCACCTGCGCCCGGCGGTCACCGTCTATGACTGCATGGACGAACTCTCCGCCTTCCGCGGCGCCTCCCCGCGCCTGACCTTCCTCGAGCGCCGGATGATGAAGGCGGCCGACCTCGTCTTCACGGGCGGCCGCTCGCTCTACGAGGCGAAGCGCGACCTGCATCCCTCCGTCTACCAGTTCACCTCCGGCGTGGACGTGAAGCACTTCGCCCGCTCCCGCGCGCTCGCGGAGGCCGCCGATCCCGCCGACCAGGCCGCGATCCCGCGCCCCCGCCTCGGCTGGTTCGGCGTCGTGGATGAGCGGATGGACCTCGCCCTCCTCGACGCCGTCGCCGAGCGCCGTCCCGACTGGCAGTTCGTCATGGTCGGCCCGGTTGTGAAGATCGACCTGGCCTCCCTCCCGCGCCGCTCGAACATCCATTGGATCGGCGGCAAGAAGATGCGCGAGCTCCCCTCCTACCTCTCGGGATGGGACGTCGGCTTCGTGCCCTTCGCGATCAACGAGCATACCCGCTACATCTCGCCCACGAAGACGCCGGAATACCTCGCCGCCGGCGTCCCCGTCGTCTGCACGCCGATCACCGACGTCGTCCGCGACTGGGGCGACGAGGGCTACGTCGCCATCGCCCGCAACGCCGACGAGGTGATCGCGGCCTCCGAGGCCTTCATGTCCAGGCCGCGCGACGCCTGGTGGAAGTCCGCGGACGCGCGCCTCGCCAGATGCTCCTGGGATTCGATCTGGTCGTCGATGGACCGGCTGATCCAGGGCGTCGTCCAGGGGGCCGACCGTGGCCCCGCTCCCTCCACGGCCGTCGCGGGGTCCTGACCATGTATGATTGGCTCATCGTCGGCGCCGGGTTCGCCGGCTCGACCCTCGCCGAGCGCATCGCCACCGTCCGCGGCGAGCGTGTCCTCGTCATCGACCGCCGCGACCACGTCGGCGGCAACGCCTACGACGAGCCGGATGCGGCGGGCGTGCTGATGCACCGCTACGGCCCGCACATCTTCCACACCAATTCCGACGCGGTCTTCCAGCACCTGTCGCGCTTCACGAAGTGGCGCGCCTACGAGCACCGCGTCCTCGCGAAACTCGCCGACGGCAAGCTCGTGCCGATGCCGATCAACCGCACGACGCTGAACCGCATGTACGACCTCTCCCTCGTCACCGACGAGGACGCCGAGGCCTTCCTGAACTCCCGCGCCGAACCGGTCGCTGAGATCCGGACCTCCGAGGACGTCGTGGTGTCCCGCGTCGGGCGCCAGCTCTACGAGACCTTCTTCCGCGGCTACACCCGCAAGCAGTGGGGCCTGGACCCGTCGGAGCTCGACAAGTCCGTCACCTCCCGCGTCCCCACGCGCGCGAACAACGACGATCGCTACTTCACCGACACGCACCAGTTCATGCCGCTCGACGGCTACACCGCGATGTTCCGGCGCATGCTCGACCACCCCAACATCACGGTGATGACGAGCACCGACTACGCCGACATCAAGGACAAGGTGTCCTTTCGCCGAATGGTCTGGTCCGGTCCGGTGGACGAGTTCTTCGGCTTCCGCCACGGCAAGCTCCCGTACCGCTCCCTGAAGTTCGAGCACCGGACGCTCGAGCAGGAGTGGTTCCAGCCCTGCGGCACCGTGAACTACCCGCTGGAGGACGTGCCCTACACCCGCATCTCCGAATACAAGTACCTCACGGGCCAGGTGCACCCGAAGACCACGGTCACCTACGAATACCCCTCCGCCGAGGGCGATCCGTACTACCCCGTGCCGCGCGCGGAGAACCAGGACCTCTACAGGAAGTACGAGGCCCTCGCCGACGCGACGCCGGACGTCTGGTTCGTCGGCCGCCTCGCGACCTACCGCTACTACAACATGGACCAGGTCGTGGCCCAGGCGCTGGCCACCTTCAAGCGCATCGAGGCCGCGGTCCCGCCTACCTCCGCGAACGACACGCCGCGCTCCCTGGCCGCGACGGGTGACTGATCCCATGCCCGCGCCGGACCGCTTCCGCCCCTTCCCCACCTTCTTCCTCGGTGGCTTCGAGTGCTCCACGCACCGGCGCCCCGACGGGAAGCGGCTCGACCTCATCGCCTCCACCCGCCACGACACGATGGCGGAGGAAGACTACGCCGCTCTCGCCCGCCACGGCATCCGCGGCGCACGCGACGGCGCGCGATGGCACCTGATCGAGCGCATCCCCGGCCAGTACGATTGGTCCCCCGTCCTCCCCCTCATCCGCGCCGCGAAGAAGGCCGGCGTCCGCGTCGCGTGGGACCTCTGCCACTACGGCCACCCCGCGCACGTGAACCCGATGGAGGACGGCTTCGCCGAAGCCGTCGCCCGCTACGCCGACGCCTTCGTCCGCCTGCTGGCCGAGGAGGAAGGCCAGCCCCCGGCCATCTGCCCCGTGAACGAAATGTCCTTCTGGTCCTGGGCCGGGGGCGAGGTCGCCTACTTCAACCCGGGCGTCCGCCACCGCGGCGGCGAACTGAAGGGCCGCCTCGTCCAGGCCTCCGTCGCCGCCATGCGCGCCGCCCGCGCCGCGGTCCCCGGCACGACGATCCTTTCGGTGGACCCGATCATCAACGTCCTCCCCAAGCATCCGGAGGACACCGACAGCGCCCGCGCCTACCACGACTCGCAGTGGCACGCCTGGCACGGCCTGCTCGGCCAGGCCTGGCCCGAATTCGGCGGCGGCCCCGACGGCTTCGACGTCATGGGCGTCAACTACTACTGGAACAACCAGTGGGAACGCGAAGGCGACGCCGGCAAGACCGTCCTGATGGGCGACCCGCGCCACCGCCCCCTGCGCGAGCTCCTGCACGACGCCTGGAACCGCTTCCACAAGCCCATGATCCTGGCCGAAACCAGCATCGAGGGAACGCCCCGCGCCCCCTGGCTCCGCTACGTCGGCGACGAGATCCGCGCCGCCATGCGCATGGGCATCCCGATCGGCGGCATCTGCCTCTACCCCGTCCTTTCCCACCTCGGCTGGGACAACGACCGCTACTGCCCCAACGGCCTCTTCGAGATGGACATCATAAACGGCCGTCGCCCCGTGGACGCCCCGCTGGCCCGCGAACTCGCCCGCCAGATCGCCCTCTTCGACGCCTTCGACCGCGGCGAACCCGTCCTCGAGGAACCCGATGCCGGCCCCGCCTTCGCCGAGGCCTGGCACCGCTCCGAGGCTGCCCGCCTCTCCGCCGGTGCCGAGGCGGAACGCCTCGAAGCGGCCGAACCGGCACGCGACACCGTGAACGAACGCGCCTGACCGAACCGGATAAGAGCAACAGCATGCCCCGCTATCTCGTTACCGGCGGCGCCGGCTACGTCGGCAGCCACGTCGTCCTCGCCCTGCACCGCCGCGGCGACGAAGTCGTCGTCCTCGACAACCTCCGCCAGGGCCACCGCGCCGCCCTGCCCCAGGGCGTGCCGCTGATCCGCGGCGACATCGGCGACCCCGCAACCCTCGCCCGCGCCTTCGACGGCCCCGCCTATGACGGCGTCCTGCACTTCGCCGCCCTCTCCCTCGTCGGGGAGAGCATGAAGAAGCCGATGCACTACCTCGCCGAGAACCTCTCCAACACCGCCCGCCTCGCCGAGGCCGCGGTGGAAGGCGGCTGCATGCGCTTCGTCCTCTCCTCCACCGCTGCCCTCTTCGGCGAGGCCGGGGACGCCCCGATCCACGAACGCACCCCCTACGGCCCCACCTCCGCCTATGGCGAGAGCAAGGGCATGGCCGAACGCGCCCTCGAATGGGCCGACAAGGTCCACGGCCTGAAGTCCGCCTGCTTGCGCTACTTCAACGCCGCAGGCGCCGACGCCTCCGGCAAGTTCGGCGAAGACCACGACCCCGAGACCCACCTCATCCCCAACGCCATCCGCGCGGCGCTGGGCCAGGGCGCCCCCCTGACCCTTTTCGGCACCGACTACCCCACCCCCGACGGCACCCCGATCCGCGATTACGTCCACGTCACCGACCTCGCCGAGGCGCACCTCCTCGCCCTCGACCACCTCGATGACGCCGGTTCCTGCCGCTTCAACCTCGGCACGGGCCGCGGCGCCTCCGTCCGCGAGGTTCTGGCCGCCGTCGAGCGCATCACGGGCCGCCGCGTCCCCCACAGCATCGGCCCCCGCCGCGCCGGCGACCCCGCCGTCCTCGTCGCGTCCAACAATGCGCTGCGCAAGGCGACGGGCTGGAAGCCGCTCCACTCCGACCTCGACACCGTCGTCGAAACCGCGGCGCGCTGGCACACCAGCCACCCGAACGGCTACGCCGACCGCGCGGAAAAGTCTGCGAAGCCCCGCGTGCCCGCCCGGCCGGCCGCGCAGGCCACCGAGACCACAGTCTTCCGCAACGGCGGCGGCTGGCCCGGCACCGTCGCCAGCCGCCCCCTCATGCGCGACGGCGTGGACTGACCCGACGATGGGGGAGGGCCCGCGCCTCCCCCACACCGCTCACCAGTAGCAACCCCGCTCAATCCGCCAGGCCTCCGGCGGGGTGTCTTCGCGATCGGGGCGCACCCAGGCCTCGTTGATGAAGCCCCGCATCGCCGGATCGTCGTCCCAGCGCCGCCCGCGCACGCCGAACAGCACCTGCGTCGGCCCGCCCATGTGGAACCCGATGCGCCCCGTGCGCTTCGCATGCGCCGCCAGCAGCAGCGAAATCCCCCGGCGCCGACCAGCAGCACGTCGTAGGGCGCGCTCTCCACCTGATCCCGCACGCGCGCCATCCGCGTCCACCAGTCCGGCTCTGCCGGCGGCACCAGCCCCGGCGAGAGCGGCATCCGCACCACACGCAGGTCGAACTCCGGCAACACGTCGGTTCCCGGCCAGATCACTGCCCGCCGCCGGACCTGCCGCTCGATCGTGGACGCGAACGGTGACACCACGACGACCCGCTTCCCCGCCAGGTGCCGCGTCCAGGGATCGGGAAACAGCCACGGATCGAGCGAGCCCAGCGGGATCAGCCGCGCCGAGGGCGCGTGCCGGTTCAGCACGTCCGGCTCCCCCGGGTAGCCCATGACCCCCATCACATCCATCACGCCCGCGGCGTCCACCAATTCCCGGCAGAACCGGTCCAGCGCCGCGTCCGTGTCCGGGAACAGCCCGACATTCAGCCCCAACTGCCCCCGCAGCAGCCGCGGATACGCCTCCCCCCGCTGCCGCGGGCCGAGGAAGAACCCCGCCCCCTCCGCCTCCAGCCCGCCGATCTTGCCCGCGGCGAAGGGCCGCCCCTCCCGGATCGCCGCCCCGATCGCCTCCGACAGCAGCGCCTGCCCCGCCGCCTCCCCCGGCGGCAGCCGCGCCCCGAAGGCACGACGAATCCGGGCGTCCTTCACCTTCTGACGCAGGCGGTCATAGGTCGGGTGGATGAGGTCCCACAGCCAGGGCCGTTCCCGGACGAACTGGGCGAGCGCGCGACGGGCTTCCATGATTCGATGTTGTTACGGCACTTGGCGTCCGGGCGGAACGCCCCGGGCGCAGAGCGGCCCGCCGCGCTCGCCGTCACGGGCGATCGGACACCTCCTCCCATTCATGGGTCCGTTGGTCGAAGATGGGCGGACTGCATCCCGAAGCGAGGAAACGATGCCCCTGATCAACAGGGCCTGCCCGGAATGCGGCAGCGTGGATCGCGTGGTGCGGGACGCCTTCGCGTCGTGGGACGTGGACACCCAATCCTGGGTGCTCGCCTCCGTCGACGACAACCTCTCCTGCAACGCCTGCGGGACGAGCGCCGTCACGCCGGAGGAGATTGAGGCGACGGAGGAAGAGGAGGACGCGGGAGCGGAAGGCGAGACGTGAACTTCGCCTTCGATGCGACGCTTTCGGCCGTTTACACCAGCCGAACGCAGGTCGCGCGCGTCCTGACGGAGGACTGGTTCGAACGATCCATGTACTGCGTCGCTTGCGCGGCGCCGCACCTAGCCATGATGCACTACGGACCGGAGTCCGTGCGGAGCCTCTTCATAATCCCCGCGCCGTTCTTCACCCGCGACATCATCGCCAAGCGCCGCCCGCTCGCGCGGACGGCCCGCCGCGCAGGATGGGTCGGCTGCAACATCCGCTTGGCCGATGTGCCGGCATCCGTCCGGATCGGCGTCGTGGAGAACGGCACGGCCATGCCCGTGAACCACGTTCGTGACGCGTGGCGCCGCGCCGCGCCGCGCCGCTGCGTGCGGGTGACCTCACCGCGCGCACTTGGACCATCGACGTTCTCCGCTGCGTCGAACGGCTCGCGCGCGCCGAGTTCTCGCCCACCGAGGTCTACGGGGCGGTGCCGGACCTCCAGGCCCGCCATCCTCACAACCGCAACGTTCGGCCGAAAATCCGTCAGCAGTTGCAGGTTCTGCGGGACGCGGGCTGGCTGACCTTCCTCGGCAATGGTCGCTACCGCCTCTCACGCCTCGTCGCGACGGGCAACCTGTCGGAGCGCGAGCCGAGGGCACATCGGTTAGGAAAACCTTGACAGAAAGTATATTTTCCTGCTAAGCGCCGCGTTCGACCCGCGGAGGCCCCATGCTCCACTCCCCCACCCACCGCCTCACTCCCCGCCGCCCCTGGATGCCCCTCACCGACGACGAGTGGCTCGCCCTCTGGCCCTACGTCTGGAACCGTTGCCCCCAGGGCCGTCAGGTCGGCGACCTCCGCGCCCGCATGGACGCCATCTTCGAACTCGCCGTGCGCGGCCACGACGTTCCCTGGCGCGACGTCTCCTGCTTCTCCGGCAAGCCGGACACGATCGCCCGCTTCTTCCGCCGCGCCACCCATAACGGCCTCTGGCATCGCCTGCTCGAAGCCCTGACCGACCTGTCCGACTGCCCGGACCACCCGCTGCGCCGCATCGAATACTTCGTCTGCCGCGCCGCACGGCGTGCAGCCCGCCTCGGCGGCCTGCGCCTGATCTTCCTCATCCGCCGCCTCGGGCTGGAGACCGCGCTGAACGCCCCGCCCTGGCTCCTCCCCAACCCCTTCTACGACGCCCTCGTCCGCCGCCTCGGCATCGCCTACGCCCGCGACTGGCGCCCCCGACCGGCCGAGGCTTTGCCCGACTTCCGCGCCCGCACCCGCGACACGATCCGCACCCTCAAGACGCTGCACCGCATGGCCGCCGGCCAGTCCCGCATCCGCCGCTCCGTCCGCCTGTGCTGGCCGTGACCCTCCAACAACCCGGCGCGAGCCTGTCCGCGCCCGGCGCGAGCCTGTCCGCGCCCGGCGCGAGCCTGTCCGCATCCCGCATGCGCCTCTCCGCGCTCCGGGCGATCCCGCCCGCGCCGGGCATGTACCCGGGCGCGCACCGCGCAGGCCGACCGGCGCCGGCCGCCCGCCCGTCCACCGCTGACCGGGTGCCGCAACGCCGCGTCCACCCCGCGGGCACCATCGCGAATCCCACGAAGCCGCCCGCGCGCCGCCACCCTACCCCCGCTCCTTTTGTCCGGAAGGCGCAGACCCGCCCCGCCCGCCCTTCCGGCTTGCTTCCCGCCCCCGACGGCGCATCTATGGCGGAACCGCCGCGTCACACGCGCCCCAGGCTTCCGGAACCCGTCATGGACACCCTGATCGACCCCAACGCCCCCGCCGGCGCCGCACCCGCCGCCGACATCATCAAGGACGGCGACCAGAAGACCTTCATGCAGGACGTGGTCCAGGCGTCCCAGCAGACGCCCGTGCTCGTGGACTTCTGGGCGACCTGGTGCGGCCCCTGCAAGCAGCTGACGCCCACGCTGGAAAAGGTCGTCCGCGCCGCCGGCGGCCGCGTGCGCCTCGTCAAGATCGACATCGACAAGAACCGCGCCCTCGTCCAGCAGCTCGCCCAGATGGGCCTGCCGCTGCAGTCCGTCCCGACGGTCGTGGGCTTCGTCGGCGGCCAGATCGCCGACCTCTTCCAGGGCGCCTTGCCCGAGGGAGAGGTGAAGAAGTTCGTCGAGGCCCTGCTGAAGATGGCCGGCGGTCAGATGCCCTCCGCCGACCTCCTCGCCGAAGCGAAGGCCGCCGCCGAGGAAGGCGACCACCAGGGCGCCCTCGAGCTCTACGGCGCGCTGGCGCAGCAGGAACCCGAGAACGCCGCCGCCTTCGCCGGCGTCGCCCGCTCCCTGATGGAACTCGGGGAGGAGGAACAGGCTGGCCAGGTCCTCGCCTCCGTCCCCGCCAAGATGCGCGACCACGCCGACATCGCCGCCGTCCGCTCCGCCCTCGAACTCGCGGCGGCCGGCCGCGAGGCCCAGGCCAAGTTCGGCGAGTTTCAGTCCCGCATCGCCGCCGACCCGAACGACCACGCCGCCCGCATCGACCTCGCCACCGCCCTGAACGCCGCCAACGAACGGGAACAGGCCGCCGACGCCCTCCTCGAATCCATCCGCCGCGACCGCGCCTGGAACGAGGGCGCGGCCCGCGCCCAGCTCCTCAAGTTCTTCGAGGCCTGGGGCTTCGACGACCCCGCGACGAAGGCCGCCCGCCGCAAACTCTCCGCGCTGCTCTTCTCGTGACGGCCGTCGCGCGCCCCGCCCGTGACGGCCGCGCCCCCCGCCGGCCACGGCGGGCCGTCCCCGCCGCGGCCGGCCGGACCGTGCCCAACCTCACGTCGCGATCGCGCGGGAACACCGCCGCGGGGCGCGACCTGTCCCGGCCCGGTTCCCCGTCCGAACGCGCCGGGACCACGCGGATCACGGCGCGCGGCGCCGCGCAGGGCCGCGCCTGACGTGCCTTTCGATCCGCCCGCCCTGCACGCCCTCCCTCGGGAGATCGGGATCTTCCCGCTCCCCGGCGCCCTGCTGCTCCCCGGCGGCCGCCTGCCGCTGAACGTCTTCGAGCCGCGCTACCTCGCCCTCGTGGAGGACGCCCTGTCCAACGGCCGCCACTTCGGCATGATCCAGCCCGACGCCGCCGCCGGCGCCACGGCCAAGGGCCCCGCCCTCTACCGCGTCGGCTGCCTCGGCCGCCTGTCCTCCTTCGCCGAGACGGAGGACGGGCGTTTCCTCATCACCCTCACCGGCGTCGCCCGCTTCACGGTGGCGCAGGAACTCGACCTCACCCGCGGCCACCGCAACGTCGCCGCCGACTACGCCGAGTTCGCCGCCGACCTCGCCGATCCCGAGGACTCCGGCGTGAACCGCGACAACCTCCTCGCCGCCCTCCGCGCCTATTTCCGCGCCAAGGAGATCGACGCGAACTGGGAGGCGGTGGAACGCATGGACACCGCCGCCCTCGTCACCAACCTCTCGATGGTCTGTCCCTTCGAGGCGCTGGAGAAGCAGGCCCTCCTCGAAGCCCCGGACACCGAGGCCCGTGCCGAGATGCTCGAAGCGCTCCTCCGGATAGACAGCCTCGCCGCGCCCGGCCATGACGCCCGCCCCAGTTGAGACGCCCCCGATGACCGACGAATCGCCCGCCCCCGGCGCCGGGATCGACCCCCGCCTGCTCGAGATCCTCGTCTGCCCCGTCACCAAGGGCCCGCTCCGCTACGACCGCGACGCCGCGGAGCTCGTCAGCGAATCCGCCGGTCTGGCCTACCCCATCCGCGACGGCATCCCGATCATGCTCCCGGACGAGGCCCGGCGCCTGGATGGCTGACCCGGTCGTCCCGACCGAGATCCGCCTCCTCCGCTCGGAGAAGGCGCTGGACGTCGCCTTCTCCGACGGCTTCCGCGCCCGCCTCCCCGCCGAATACCTCCGCGTCGAAAGCCCCTCCGCCGAAGTCCAGGGCCACACGCCGGACCAGAAACAGATCGTCGCGGGCCGCCGCCACGTCGGCATCCTCTCCGTCGAGCCCGTCGGGAACTACGCGGTCCGCCTGACCTTCGACGACCTGCACGACACCGGCCTCTACTCCTGGCCCGTCCTCCACGACCTCGCCCGGAACCACGCCGAACGCTGGGCCGCCTACGAAGTCGCCCTCGCCACCCGCGGCCTCTCGCGTGACCCCCCGGCGCGGTAGCCGGGCGCCCCCAGCACCACCCCCGCGCAAGGCACGGCCGGAACGGTCCCTTTCGCGACATCTGCCAGCATCGCCCGGTGCCATCCCCCCGCACGACGGTCGGGGACGCCTCGACCTCCAGCGGCTGGTGATAGCGTGGGGCGGCAACCGGCCACCGTCACCGCTCGCTCAGCCCGGCACGGTCTCGAGCCAGCGCACGACCCGCTCCGCCGTGGCGGGCCAGCCGACGTCGAGCATCATCAGGTGGCCCGCGCCCTCCAGGAACTCGGCGCCGGCGCCGTGCCAGGCGGCGCAGCGGCGCACCGCGTCGGGCGGGATCAGCCGGTCCTCCGCGGCGCCGAGCACGAGGACGCGGCGGCCGTGGATCCAGCCAGGGACGACCGGCTGGGGCACCTGCGCCTCGATCAGGGCGGCGCGGGACTGCGGTGAGAGGCGCGCGACATGCCGGGCGGCGGCGCGCGGATCCATCCGCGGGCCGAAGAGGGCACGCACGACCCGCGGCGAGGGCACGCCCGCCTCGGTCATCCGGGCGACCTCGGCCCAGAGGGCGGGGTCTGCGAGGGCGAGGCGCGCGTTGGAGAGGAACAGGCCCTCCGGCGGCACGGGCGCCAGGAGGGCTGCGCCGCGGACCATCGGGTGGTCCAGCAGCCGTTGCGCGACGAGGGCGCCGAGCGAGTGGCCGATCAGCACGGAAGGCCGTTCCAGCGCGGCCCGGAGGTCCCGGGCATAGTCCGACAGGCCGTCGTCCCGGCCTTGCACCGGCAGGGCGAGGCCGGGGAAGCCCGCGGCAGCGATGCGCGCGGCGAAGCCGTCGGCCCAGACCCAGGGGCCGGATGCCGCGCCGTGCAGGTAGATCGCCCGCAATCCCGGCGACGCGCCGGGCGGCACAGGGAAGGTCAGCGCGCCCGGGCGGCCGCCAGCCTCCCGTCCGTCGAGCGGCGCGTGGAGCCGCCGGTCCGGTCCGGTCATGCGCCCAGGCCCTCCGTCAGGGCGTCGGCCACGCGGCGGTGGCGCAGCACGTCCACCGTCGCCTGCGCGGTGCTCGCCGCGACGCCCATACGCTGCATGGCGAAGTCGGCGATGCCCAGCGCGACCTCGCGTTCGCCCATGACGACCATGCCGGCGCCGCCCTCCTCGAGCAGCCAGTCCACCTCGGCGTCGTCGTGGGCACGGACCGTGACCTCGATCTCCGGGTTGGCGTGGCGGGCCAGCTCGACGACGCGGCGGGCTTCCCAGGCGCGGGGGACGGCGACGATCAGCAGGCGGGCATGGGCGGGGCCGGCGGCGTGCAGCACCTCCTCCCGCGACGCATCGCCCCAGAGGACGGGGATGGACTGTGCGCGGACGAGTTCGGCGCGGCGGCGGTCCTCCTCGATCACGACGAAGGGCAGGTGGTGGCGGCGGAGCGCCGCGGCGATCAGGGCACCGACGCGGCCGTAGCCAATGAGGATGGCGTGGCCGTCGAGCCGCGGCAACGCGGCGTTGAAGCGCGCCGCGTCCTTCGAGGCTGGCACGGGCGCCGGGCGGATGCGGGCGGCAAGCCAGGCGAAGCCGCGGAAGGAGAGCGGCGTGAGGAGGATGGCGCCGAAACTGCCGAGGAGGATCGGGCCGCGCACCGTGTCAGGCAGCAGGTCCTGGCCGATCGCGAGTTCCATGAGGACGAAGGAGAACTCGCCGATCTGGGCGAGCGCCGCGGCAACGGTCGCCGCGACGGCGGGTGCCACGCCGAGGACGAGGAGAAGGGCGAAGGTCGCGCCGCCCGTCGCGAGAAGGACGGCGAGGAGCGCGGCGAGCGACACCAGCGGCGAAGAGATCATCGCCGCTGGATCCACGAGCATGCCGACGGAGACGAAGAACAGGGCGGCGAAGACGCGCTGGATCGGCAGCGCCTCGGCGGCAGCCTGGTGGCCGAGGTCGCTCTCGCCCAGCACGACGCCGGCGAAGAAGGCACCGAGGGCGAAGGAAGCACCGAAGAGGGTTGCGGAGGCATAGGCCACGCCGAGGGCCACGACGATAACGGCGAGGGTGAAGAGCTCGCGCGAGCCGTTGCGGGCGACGCGGGCGAGGGCCCAGGGCAGCACGCGGCGTCCCACGATGAACATCAGCGCCACGAAGGCGACGAGCTTCACGGCGGCGAGGCCGAGGGTGGCGAGGATGTTGCCGTCCCCCTCGCCCGAGAAGGCGGGGAGGAGGACGAGGCCGAAGACGACGATCAGGTCTTGCACGACGAGCCAGCCGAGGGCGATCCGGCCGGCGGCGCCGGCGAGCTGGCCGCGTTCCTCCAGCGCGCGGGTCGCGACGGCGGTGGAGGCGATAGCGAGGGCCAGGCCGAAGGCGAGGGCGGGGCCGAAGGCGAGGCCGAGGCCGGCCACGCCGAGCCCGGCGCCGATCAGGATGCCGATCGCGACCTGGGCGATGGCGCCGGGGACGGCGACGTGACGTACGGCGAGCAGGTCGCGGGGGCGGAAATGCAGGCCGACGCCGAAGAGGAGGAGGCCGACGCCGACCTCGGCGAGGGTCTGGGTGAAGCCCATGTCTGCCGCGATGCCGGGCGTGTGCGGGCCGACGAGGACGCCCGCGACGAGGTAGCCGATGAGGGGCGGCAGGCGCAGGGCCCGGGCGGCCAGGCCCAGCAGGAAGGCGAGGGCGAGACCGACGACGAGGCCCGCGAGGAAGGGCGGGGCGTGATCCATGTCCTGCCCTTGTCGCAAGGCGGAACGGTCGGCGCCAGGGTTGGCGGGACGCGTGGGCAGGGTCGCCGTGCGTGGGCGGCTTCGGTGTGGCGCGGGGGCGACGTGTTCGACGGGGCGCGGCCGGGGTGTCGTCCGGGCCGGTGGACGGCGGGCGCACTCTCGCCGCCTGTCAAAATGATCCTAGATCAAAGCCGCCGCCCGATGCAAGTCTCATCGGGCAGGGGGACGGCGCGCCTAGCCCTTCCGCAGGCCCCAGACGAAGGGCGCGCCGGCCTGATGCAGGCCGGTCAGGTTCCGACGCAGCGCCGTGGGGATCGTGTACTGGCCGAGCGGTGCGTAGGGGACGGCAGAGAAGGCTTCGGCCTCCATGCGCGCGGCGATGGCCTTCTGAGCGTTCAGGTCCGTCGCGGCCATCCATTCGGTGCGCAGGGCTTCCATGCGTTCGTTCGTCGGCCATCCCGGCCAGGCGGCGCGGCCGTTGCCGCGGAGCGCGAGGTGGGAGGCGGGGCTCATGAACTCCACGCCGACGGCGGTGGTGTGGAAGACGTTCCAGCCGCCCTGTTCCGGCGGGCCGAGATTGGCGCGGCGGGTGAGGACGGAGCCCCAATCCGTCGCGACGAAGTCCACGTTGAAGCCGATGCGCTTCAACAGGTCCTCGGTGACGAGGCCGAGGGCGTGGAGGTAGGCAAGGTCGGTGGGCGAGATCACCGTGACCTTGCGGCCGTCATAGCCGCTTTCCCGCAGCATGGCGCGGGCGCGTTCGAGGTTCGCGGTCATGACGTCGCTGCCCGTTCCCGACGACATGGGCGTGCCGCACGGGAAGAAGGCCTTGCATTCGCGCCAGATCGAGGGATCGCCCACCATCGCCTGCATGTATTCGCCCTGGTTCACGGCGGTCAGCACCGCACGGCGAACACGGACATCGTCGAAGGGCGGGTGGAGGTGGTTGAAGCGCAGCAGGACGACGGCACCGATCGGGTCGTAGGTCGTGACCTGCACGTCGCGGTTGCGGCGGAGGACGGGGAGGAGGTCGCCCTGGGGCTGTTCGTACCAGTCCACCTCGCCGCGCTGGATGGCGGCTGTGGCGGTGCCGGGGTCGGGGATGGTGATCCATTCGACGCGGTCGAAGTTCACGACCTTGCCGCCTGCGGCACCGTCGAGTGATTCGTTGCGGGGAACGTAGCCGTCGTGGCGCGCATAGGCCGCGCGGGAGCCGGGGACCCATTCGTCGCGGAGGAAGCGAAAGGGGCCGGATCCCACGGTCTCGCGGATCTGCGTGGTGGGCGGGGTTTGCGCCACGCGTTCGGGCATGATGAAGGGGACGGGGGAGGACGGCTTGCCGATCGCTTCCAGCAGCAGGGGGAAGGGCTGCTTCAGGCGGAAGCGTAGGGTGCGGTCGTCCACCGCGGAGAGTTCGTCCGTCGCGGCCATGAGCGTCGCGCCGAAGCCGTCGCGCGCGGCCCAGCGGCGGAGGGAGGCGACGCAGTCCGCGGCGCGGACGGGTTCGCCGTCGTGGAACTTCAGCCCTTCGCGCAGGCGGATGGTGTAGGTCCTGCCGTCGTCGGTGATCTCATGCCCCTCGGCCATCTGCGGGCGGGGGCGGAACTCCGCATCCAGCGAGTACAGGGTGTCGTAGACCATGTAGCCGTGGTTGCGGACGACGTAGCCGGTGGTCGCGAAGGGATCGATCGCCGAGAGGTCGGCGTGCGGGATGAAGCGCAGCGTTCGGTTGGCCGACTGAGCCTGGGCCGGCGCGGCGCCGTTGAGCGAGAAGCCGGTCGCGAGCGCCGCCGCGGCGCCCCGGAACACGTCGCGTCGCGCGACCATCGTCGTTTCCTCCGGGTTCAGAAGGTGTTGGTGCCGGCCCAGGGGTCTTCGACCTTGGGCCAGTAGGGGGTCGTCTTCTTGGTGAAGGGGATGTTCTCGTAGTCCGGGGTGATCGCGCCGTTGGGAGTGGCGCAGTAGCGGACTTCCCGCGCGACGGGGGCGAAGCCGGCGTAGAAATGCTGCGTGGATTTCACGACGACGAGGCGCTTGTCGGACAGCGAGCAGCCGAGGCCCGTGAAGGCGTCGGGCCGGAAGGTCTGCTGGCGGATGGAGTTGAGGATGATGTGGATGCCGTCTGCCTCCACGTAGGCGCTCGGCCCCATCTCGGCGCGGCCGCCGGAGAGGCCGCCCTGGGTGTGGTGCGCGTCCAGGCCGCGGACGGTGACCCTGAGGTCCACGGGATCGCCGGACGCCACGCCGCACTTGCCGCCGATGCGGAGGTCGAAGGTGGCGCCGATGCCGGCTTCCAGGCAGATCTGCACGGCAACGGGGTCCCAGTAGCAGCCGGTCGCGACGTCGCGGGCGCCGCGGTCCACCAGGCGGCGAAGGATGGCGGTGTTGTCGGAGGGAGCGCCGCCGCCGGCGTTGTCGGCGACGTCGGCGAGGACGAGGGGCTTGTCGCCGCTGCCCTTCATCGCGGCGTCGATGCCCTCATCCACCGTATCGTGGTGCGTGGCGGTTTCGCGGCGGAGGGTCCAGATTTCCTCGCCGAGGGCGCGGGCCAGGGATTGGGCCTTCGTCATGTCATTGTCGGCGACGACGACGATCTTGCCGCCGACCTCCGGTACGTCGCCCCAGGGGAAACCGTGGCCGAAGGAAACGGAGAGGATGCCGTCCTTGCCTTCCAGGTCCTTCATCTTGCGGACGAAGGACAGCATGGGCTCGACCGTCGTGCGCCACATGCTGACCATGCGGAGGTCGTGATAGGCGATGACCGGCTTCGTCTCGCCGCGGGCGGCGGCGAGGCAGGTCGCGTAGAGTTCGCGCGCGCGTTCCGCGACGTCGGTGTGCGGGTATTCCTTGAAGGTGATGATGACGTTCGCGTTCCTGCGCATCCCCTCCGTCAGGTGGCAGTGCAGGTCGAGTTCGATGCCGATGGTCGCCTCCGGCCCGACGATCTCGCGCACGCGGGCCAGGGTATCGCCCTCGCAGTCGTCGTAGCCATCGGCGACCATGGCGCCGTGCATGAACAGCAGCACGACGTCCACGGGCATGGCGGCGCGGAGGTCCGCCAGCAGCATGTCCCGCAGTTCCTCGTACACGGCGCGGAGCGTGGTGCCGGCGGGCTGGGCGAAGGTGGATATGGATTCGGCGACGTCGTGGCCGTCTGCCTCGCCCATGCGGCGCCATTCGATCAGGGGGATGTTGCCGAGACGGGGCGGATGGCGGCTGCCGTCGTCCCGGAAGAACTCGCGCTCCATGAAGGCGGTGCGGCCGGTGGGAAGGGGGGAGAAGGTGTTGGTCTCCGTGGCGAGGGTGGCCATGAAGAGCTGCACGCCGGTTTCTCCCGCGATCCTGTCGGAAGGGTGGGGGTGGCGTCGCGACGGGGTCAAGCCCGGGGCGGATGACGGCGGGCGGGCCGGGGCGCTAGGCTGCCTTCCATTCACGGAAGGGGTTTCTCATGCGCCGACGCACCGTCCTTGCTGCCCCCGCCACGCTGCTGGCGCCAGCGGTCCGGGCTCAGACAGCGGAGCGATGGGATTTCCCGACGGGCTTCGTGGACGGCAACTTCCACACGCAGACTCTGCGCGCCTTCGCGGAGGACGTGAAGCGGCGGACGGACGGGAAGCTGGAGTTCCGGCTGCACACGAACAACACGCTCCTGGCTTTCTCCGGCATCCGGCGGGCGGTGCAGCAGGGGCAGGTGCCGGCGGGGGAGATCCTGCTCTCCCTCTACGGGAACGAGGACCCGATCATGGAGGCGGATGCGATCCCCTTCCTGGCGGTGGGCTACGACCAGGCCCGGCGGCTGTACGAGGCGCAGAAGCCGTTCCTGGAGCGGCGGTTCCAGCAGATCGGGCTGCGGATGTTGTATTCCGTGCCCTGGCCGGGCCAGGGGATCTACAGCAAGCGGCCGGTGAACGGGCCGGAGGATCTGCGGGGGCTGCGGATCCGGACGCCGACGCCGGCTTCGTCGCGGCTGGCGGAGCTGGTGGGGGCGGTGCCGACGGTGGTGCAGTCCGGCGAGGTGCCGCAGGCCTTCGCGACGAACGTGGTGACGGCGATGATGACGTCGTCGCCGACCGGCGTGGACACGCGGGCCTGGGATTTCGTGCGGATGTTCTACACGACGGATTCCTGGCATCCGCGCAACGCGGTTATCGTCAGCGAAAGGGTGTGGCGGCGGCTGGATGCGCCGACGCAGGCCGCGCTGACCGAGGCCGCGGCGGAGGCGGAGCCGAAGGGCTGGGCCGCGAGCCGCGCAGCGGACGAGGAGGCGAAGCGGCGCATGGCGGCGGAGGGGATGGAGGTGCTGCCCCCGCCGCAGCCGCTGGTGGACGCGCTGAAGGCGGCGGGTGCGCGGCTTTCGCAGGAATGGGCGGCGAAGGCCGGCGAGGGCGGGCAGGCCGTGCTGCGGGCGATGGGGCAGACGGGCTGACGCGGCCTGCCCGGGGCGCAGCGGCCACGATCGCGGCGCCTCGTGGCCGGTCGCGACCGCGCGAAGTGATGTTCGATCCCGCCGGGCGTCAGCGTGCGGCGACGACGAGAAGCACGGAGGCGACGATCGCGAGCGCGCCGGCGACGTCCCGGGGCTTCAAGGGTTCGCGCAGGTACCAGCGGGAGAAGGCGAGGGTGAAGAGGATCTCCGTCTGCCCGACGGCGCGGACCATCGCGACGGGGGCGAGGGCGAAGCCGGTGAACCAGCAGGCGGAGCCGAGGCAGGACAGCAGGCCGACCGGTGCCGCCTGCCGCCAGCCGCGGACGACCTGGGCGACGGAGGCGGGCTCGCGCCACAGCATCCAGGCACCTTGCAACACGGTCTGCATGGCGTTGGTCAGGACGAGGGTGAGGAGGGCGCCGAGGACGGGGTCGGGGCTGCCGAGGTCCTGGTTGGCGGCGCGGATGCAGATGCCGGTCAGGCCGAAGCAGGCGCCGGCGCCGAGGCCGCAGAGGACGGCAGGCTGCGTCGCCGCGGCGAGGAGTGCGCGCGGGGCGCCGCCGCGGCCGGCCAGCGACAGGTAGAGGACCGCCACGAGGCCGAGGGCCAGGCCCAGCCAAGCGAGGGGGGGGAGGTGTTCGCCGAGGAGGAGGATGCCGAAGATCGCGGACTGCATGGCCTCGGTCTTGGAGTAGGCGGTGCCGACGGCGAAGCCGCGCGGGGCGAAGGACATGATGAGCAGGACGGTGCCGATGATCTGGAGGATGCCGCCGGCGGCGCAGAGGAGCGTGATCGTCAGGTCAGGAAGGGGGACGGCGAGGCCGGTCGCCCAGGCGTAGCCGAACAGCATCAGCAGACCCGGCGGGACGCCGTAGAGGTAGCGGACGACGGCCGCGCCGTTCAGCGTGAAGGCGCCGCGGAGGCGCTGCTGCATCGCGGTGCGCCAGCACTGGAACAGGGCGGCGGAAAGGGTGGCGGCGATCCAGAGGGGCATCCTGGCGCGACCCTGCGCCTAGCGCCGGCGCGGGTCGAGCCTGGGTTCGGCTGCCACCAAGACGTGGCGCATCACCGGCGGATGCGGCCCCAGCCCGGGTCCTCGACCGCCATGCTCTCGAGCGCGGCGCGGCGGAGCATCTGGGCGGTCTCGCGTTCCGCGATGCTCGCGATCTCCTTGAAGGAGACGTGGTGCGCCTCGCCTTCGCGCAGAAGCATGCGGCCGCCGATCATCACGTCGCGCACGTCGTGGCCGTTCGCGAAGTACACGATGCGGGACACCGGCATGTTGGCGGGCGCCATATGCGGCGCGGTCAGGTCCACGGTGATGATGTCCGCCAGTTTTCCGGCTTCGAGGCTGCCGATCTCGTGGCCGAGGCCGAGGGCATGCGCGCTGTCGATCGTGCACATCTCCAGCGCCTTGCCGGGCGGCAGCAGCGTCTCGTCCTTGAAACGGCGCTGGTGGTAGCGGATGAACTGGAACATGTGCCGGAACATGTCGGAGGAGCGGTCCGGCGCCGTCGCGTCGCTGCCGAGGAACACGGCGACGCCGCGTTCCATCAGCTCGACCGCAGGACAGACGCCACGGACGCTGGCGATGGCGGAGGGGTTGTGGACGACCTTCGTGCCGGTTTCCTGCAGGGCGATGATGTCGGCCTCGGTCAGGTCGGTGCAGTGGGAGAAGAACACGTCCTCGCCTGTCAGGCCGACGCGGCGTGCCGTCGCGATGCTGCCCTTCCGGTGGCCGTCCTGGTGGAAGATGCAGCCATGGGCGCGGCCGAGTTCGATCGTGGCGCGGGCCTGGCGCTCGGCTTCGCGGACAAGGGCGGGGTCGTCGTCGTGCTCGGCGCGGTGGACGGGGGTGAGGGTCGCGATGCGGATGCCGTCCGCGATGCCCCTCGGGCCGTGCCAGCGCCGGATGACGTCCTGCACCGTGTCCAACTGGCGTTCGAAGGGAATCGGGCGTTCGCGGCCGTCCACGCCGATGTAGGGGCGCGGATGGGGCGGACGCGTGGGGCCGATCGCGACGATGCTTCGGGTGCCGACGGTGCGCACGGCCTCGCAATGCGCGTCGGCGAAGGCGGGGTCGTCGGAACGCATGATGGAATCGCCGCCCCCGAGGAGCGAGACGCCGGTGGTGACGCCGAAGCGCAGGCGTTCGGCCGCAGCCAGCGCGGCCTCCGCGCGCCAGAAGGAGGGTGGGGAGGCCAGGGTGTAGATGACGCGGCAGGCTTCCATCCAGGACGCGCTGTCGCCGTTGGCGAGCGTCTTGACCAGGCCGTGGCCGGCATGGGCGTGGCCGTCGATCAGGCCGGGGAGGACGGCCTTGCCGCGCGTGTCGATGCGTTCCGCGGCATCCGGGTAGGCCGCGGCGACCTCGACGCGGGTGCCGACGAAGAGGATGCGCTCGCCCTCGATGGCGACCGCGCCGTCGGGGATGACCCGGCGGGCGGGGTCCATCGTTATGACGGTCCCGCCTTCCAGGATGATGACGTCGGCCACTCTCAGGGAACCCTTACCAGCCAGAGGCGCATGCGGTTGTCGGGGGATGGCGCCAGTTCGATCCCGCGCCGGGCCGCCCAGACGATGGGCTGCTGGTGCAGGGGGACGTGGGCAACCTCCCGCTTCTCGATCATCAGGGCCTCGCGGATGAGGCGGCGGCGTTCGGGTTCGTTGCCCTCGGCGGCGACGCGGGCGACGAGGGCGTCGAACTCGGCGTTGCTCCAGCGTCCCACGTTCAGGCCGCCGGTGCGGTCGCTGCGGCTGTTCAGCACTTCCGTCAGCGTCGAGTAGGTGTCGGCCAGCGGCAGGCCCGCGTGGCCCAGCATGAAGAACGAGGTGTCCAGGCCGTTGACGCGGCGGGACCAGACATTCGTCGTCTCGGACTGCGGCGTTACGCGGATGCCGACGCGTCCCAGCATGCCGACGATCGCGACGCAGAGGCGCTCGTCATAGACGTATCGGTCGTTCGGACAGGAAAGGGAGACGGCGAAGCCTTCGGGGTAGCCGGCCTCGGTCAGCAGGCGGCGCGCGGCGTCGGGGTCGTAGGGGAAGGTGCGGCGCTGCGCCTCGTCCTCCGCCGCCGGGGCGCCGTTGAGGAAGGGGGAGGCCATGGAACCGGCGATCCAGGCGTTGTTGCGCATGATCGTGCGGCGCAGCGTCTCCACGTCGATCGCCTGGTAGACGGCGCGGCGGACGCGGATGTCCTTGAAGGGGTTGCGGCCCCTGACGTCGGAATACTGCAACTCATCCCGGAAGTGGTCGAAGCCGAGGTAGATTGTGCGGAGTTCGGGACCCTGCACGACCTGGAGGTTCTGGTTGGACTCGATCCGCGGGATGTCCTGGATCGGCAGTTCCACCAGCGCGTCTACGGAGCCGGAGATGAGGGCGGCAGTGCGCGTGGCGGCGGAGCGGATGGGCTGGAAGGTGACCGTCGTCAGGTTGTGCTTCGGGCGGTCCCACCATCCCTCGAAGGCGGTCAGAACGGTCGGGCCGTCCACCTGGCGGGATTGCAGGCGGAAGGGGCCGGTGCCGTTGGCGCTGCGGGCCGCGGCGTTCTCCTCCCGCGCCGTCAGGTTGCTGCTGGCAGCGGCGTTGCTGGCTTCCGACCAGCCCTTGTCCATGACGTAGAACTGGGTCAGCGCGTTCAGCAGGATCGGGAAGGGGCCCCGCGTCTCGATCTCGATCGTGAAGTCGTCCACGGCGCGGATGTCCGCGACGTTCGTCAGGTTGCTGCGGGCGAGCGAGCCCGGCGTGTTCACGCGGGCCCAGGAGAAGACGACGTCCTCGGCGGTCAGGGATTCGCCGTTGTGGAAGCGGACGTTCCGGCGGAGGTGGAAGCGCCAGGTCGTGGGCGACGTCGTCTCCCAACGCTCGGCGAGGGAGGGTTCGAGCTCCAGGCGTTCGTTGTGACGCACCAGCGTCTCGTAGATGTTGCCGAGGAAGGCGTTGGTGAAGGTATTATTGGAAGCATGCGGATCGAGCGTGAGGACGTCGCCCCCGAAGGCCCAGGTGAAGGGTTTTGCCAGCGCGGGTGAGGCAACAAGGGCGGCGACGGCGGTCGCGAGCAGGAGGCGGCGCATGGTGGGGGTCGGGCTCCGGGGCCGGTTCGGAGGCGAAGCGTTGCCGCCACCCGACGCCGCGTCAACCGGCGCCCCGGTCAGCCGACGTCGATCTGGAGGCCTTCGCGGCGGATGACCACCGCCCATTTCGCGGTTTCCGCGCGGACGAAGGCTTCGAAGGTCGGGATGTCGCTCGCGGCGGGGACGCCGCCCATCTGCGCGAAGCGGGCCGCCATGTCGGGCTGGGCGACGAGGGCCTGGATCTCCTCGTTCAGCGCCTCGACAGCGGGGCGGGGAGTCGCGGCGGCCACGAAAATGCCAAACCAGGTCGAGACGTCATAGGCGGAGAGGGACGGGTCGGTCTCGCGGATCGCGGGAAGGTCCGGCAACTGCGGGTTGCGCTCGGCGCTCGTGACGGCGAGCGCGCGGACGCGGCCTTCGCGGATCTGCTGGATCGCCGTCGTCAGGTTGTCGAACATGAAGTGGATGTTGCCGGCGACGAGTTCCATCATCGCGGGGCCCGCGCCGCGAAAGGGGACGTGCGTCGCCTCGGCACCGGCGAGTTGGCAGAACCACACGGCGGAGAGGTGCGGCGACTGGCCGACGCCTGGGGAGCCGTATGCGAGACGGCCCTGGTTCGCCTTCAGGTGTGCCACGAACTCCGCGACGTTGCGCGCGGGGATGGAGGGATGCACCACCAGCACGTTGGGGCCGCGGATCATGTTGGTCACCGGCTGCAACTGCGCCGGCGCGTAGGGCATGTTGCGGAACAGCGAATAGGCGATGGCCTGCGGCCCGATGTTGCCGGACAGGATGGTGTGTCCGTCCGCGGGGGAACGCAGAACGTCCTGCGTGCCGATGATGCCGCCGCCGCCCGACCTGTTCTCGACGACGGCCTGGATGTTCCAGCGCACGCCGAGGTGCTGGGCGAGGATGCGGGCCATGATGTCCGTCGTGCCGCCAGGGGCGGCGGGGACGACGATGCGGATCGGGGCGGTCGGACGCCAGCGGGGCTGGGCTGCGGCGGCGCGGATGAGGAGCGGCGCGGACAGAGCAGCCATGACGGCGCGGCGCGTGGTGCGCATGGATGAGACCTCCCCGTTCGTTTTGCGGCAGCATGACGCGGCGACAGTGCTTCGCCAACCGCGGGGGTGGTCCGGCCGGGGCAGGCGCGGCATCCTGACCGCAGCCAGGGAGGGGACGGACGGATGAGCAGGCGATGGTGGCTCGCCCTGGTCCTCGGGGCGTGCTGGGCCGGTGGCGCCGCGGCCCAAGGCGCAGGGGCGGACTGGCGGCCGGAGCGGCCGGTGCGGCTGATCGTCGGCTACGCGGCCGGCACGGGGCCGGACGTGGTGGGGCGGGTCGTCGCGACGGCGCTCGCCGCGCGGCTGGGGCAGCCGGTCGTCGTCGAGAACCGCGTCGGTGCGGGCGGGACGATCGGGACGGATGCGGTGGCCAAGGCGGCACCGGACGGGACGACGGTGGGGCTGGTCGCCGCGGCGTCCATCGCGGTGAACCCGCACCTGATGGCGCGGCTGCCCTATGACCCGCTGCGCGACCTGACGCCGGTCGCGGGCATCGCGATGGCGACGAGCGGGCTGGTCGTGCATCCCTCGGTGCCTGCGCGCACGCCGGAGGAGTTGCGGGACTGGCTGCGCGCGCAGAACGGGCGCGCGACGTGCAACGGCGCGACGGTCGGGTCGCTGCTGCACATGGCCATGGCGATGGCCGTGCGGGAATGGGGCGTGGACTGCCCGCTGGTGCACGGGCCGGCGGGGCAGCCCTCCGTCACCGACACGATCGCGGGGCGGATGCCCGTGCTGTTCGACAACCTGTCCTCGTCCCGCGGGGCGATCGCGGGCGGGCAGTTGCGGCTGCTGGCCGTGACCTCGGCGACGCGGTCGCCGGCGTTCCCCGACGTGCCTGCGATGGCGGAATCCCTGCCGGGCTTCGAGGCGGTGTCGTGGTTCGGGCTGTTCGGGCCGCGCGGGCTGTCCGATGCGGCCGCGGCGCGGCTGGAGCGGGAGATGGAGGCGGTGCGGTCGGATCCGGAGGTCGTCTCGCGCCTCGCCAACCTCGGCGTCGAGCCATTGCCGGGCGGGCGGGAGGCGCTGGGGCACCGGCTGCGGGAGGAATACGCGCGCTGGGGCCGCGTGATCCGCGAGAACAACATCCGGATGGAATGACGATGCGACTGATCCTCCTCGCGGCGCTGCTGGCGCTGGTCGCGGTTCCCGCCGGCGCGCAGCCGCAGCCGCCGATCCGGCTGATCGTCGGCTTCCCGCCGGGCGGCGGGATCGACCTGCTGACGCGCATCATGGCGGAGGGGCTGTCGGCGCGGCTGGGGCGCACCGTCGTGGTGGAGAACCGGACGGGAGCGGGCGGCAACATCGCGGCGGATGCGGTGGCGAAGGCAGCGCCGGACGGGAACACGCTCGGCGCCGTGCCGGCGGGGCCGCTGGTGATCAACCGGCACATCTACCGCAGCATGCCCTTCGACCCGATGGCGGACCTGACGCCGATCTCGCGCTTCGCGGCGATCCCCGTGGTGTTCATGGCCGCGCCGAATGCGGGGATCACGGACGTCGCGTCGCTGCGGGCGGCGCTGTCCCGGGACGCGCTGCCGTGCGGGACACCGGGCGCGGGGACGACGCAGCACCTGGCGACGGTGCTGCTGATGCGCGCGCTCGGGACGGAATGCACCATCGTGCACTACCGCGGCACGGGCCCGGCGCTGCCGGACCTGCTGAACGGGCGGATCGCGATCTACACCGACACCGTCGTCACCGGCCTGCCGCCGACGCGGGACGGCGCGCGCGGGCGATCGGGATCGCGGCGCCGGCGCGGGTGTCGCTGGCCCCCGACGTGCCGGTCATCGCGGAGAGCGTGCCGGGCTTCGCGGCGGAGACCTGGCTGGCGCTGATGGGCCCGCGCGGGCTGCCGGAACCGGTGGCCGCGCGGCTGGAGGAGGCGATGATCGCCGTCGCCCGCGATCCCGCCATCGCGGCCCGCGTGCGGGAACAGGTGGCGGAGCCGGTGGGCTCCACCCGCGCCGAGCTGGCCGAGACGATCCGGGCGCAGGACGCGGTCTGGGGTCCCGTCGCGCGGGCGGCGAACGTCACGGCGGACTGACCCGCGTGATCCGCGGGGGCGGGCGCATGCCGCGCGTGGCATAGGGGAAGGGCATGTCCCCCGCCCTCACCGGCCTGCTGCTGCAGATGGCCGCGCTTCTCCTCTTCGTGGGGCTGGATTCCATCACGAAGGCGATGACGGCGCACTTCCCGGTGCCGCAGTTGGTCTTCACGCGGTTCCTGTTCCACACGCTGGCGGTGGCGCTGGTGTTGGGGCTGACGATGGGGCGACTGCCCTGGCGGTCGCGGGCGCCGGTGATGCAGACCGTGCGATCGCTCACCCTCGTGGTCGCGAACATCCTGTTCACCATCGCGCTGTCGCGCATCCCGCTGGCGGATGCGGCGGCGGTGTCGTTCGCGGGGCCGGTGCTGACGGTGGCGCTGGCGGCGTGGTGGCTGAAGGAGGTGGTGTCGCTGCGGCGCTGGATCGGCGTGGTGGTGGGCTTCGCCGGCGTGCTCGTCGCGCTGCGGCCGCCCTTCCTGACGGGGGAGGAGGCGCCGGACTGGGCCATCATCCTGCCGCTCGGTACGGCCGCGGTCTTCGCGGTTTACCAGATCCTCACGCGGCGGCTGGCGGGGGTGGACGATCCGCGGACGACGATCCTGCACACGGGGCTCGCGGCCTGCCTCGTGACCTCGCTCGCGCAGCCCTTCGTCTGGGTGCCGCCGAGCGGCGAGCAGTGGGTGATGCTGGCCCTCGCCGGGCTGTTCGGGGCGTCGGGGCATTTCCTGCTGATCCAGGCCTATTCCCGCGCACCGGCCAGCCTGCTGGCGCCGACCTCCTACACGCAGCTCGTCTGGGCGACGCTGTCGTCCTGGCTGTTCTTCGCGGACGATCCGGATGGGTGGACGCTGCTCGGGGCGGGGATCATCGCGGTGGGCGGGGTGATCGTGGCCTGGCCGTCGCGGGCGGCTGGGGTGGCGCAGGGACGGTGACGCGGGCCGGTACCGGTCCTGACGCGATCCCGTTGGCGTGACGCGGGGTCCGGGGAGGGCAAAGCCCGCCCCGTGACCTCCCGCCCAGCACCAACGGCATCCGGCCCTGACCGGCCGCGTCGTCGCCGCGGGGTGCCTGACATTGGCAGACGCGGCGCCCTCCAAACCCGGACCTAACCTTACTCGTCCGGCGCGGGGCGCGCGTTTACCGGTGACGCCGCGCTTCCGCGATGAGACACCCGATGCCCGACGGCCACGTCCTCACGTTTCACGACGGTTCGGAGGCCGATCTCCGGCTGCACGTTCTGGAGATGACGGTGGCGTGCCTCGCCGCCCAGCTTCCGGAGCGCAGCCTGGAGGAGGTCGTCTCCCTCCTCGTCTTCGTCGCCAAGGGCGCGGATTCCGTCGCGGAGGTCCATCCAGAGGTCCGGGGCGCGATCGGCAGCGCGGGCCATCACGCCGCCGCGCTGCTGGACCGCATCGCCAAGGCCCGGCGGGTCGCGCGGCGGCCCGCGGCCGCCTCTCCTGGCGGCGCCCCTGAGGGTGATGCGCCGCAGGGTGATGCCCCGCAGGGTGACGAGGAGGTGTCCCGTGCGCCGGGGTGCTGACGAGCTGCGCCGCGTGTCGCGGCAGATGTTGGGGCAGGCCGAGGCGGCGGGGCGACCGGATGGCGAGTTCCTGGCGGCGATGTCCGGCCTTCTCGCGGTCGCGGCCGATACCGTCGACTCGGCTTGCGCGCGCGGCCTTGCGGAGCTGCGTCGCCCCGCATTGCGGCCCCGGCGTCCGCCTGCGGGGGGCGGTTGTGTTGCCGGGACCTGAAGCTCAGGCGCGACCGGCGCGGGGGATGGAGTTGCGGGAGGCCTCGGTGCGTGCGGCCCCGACGATCCGGAGCGGGGCCATGAATGGTGGGACGGTCAGAGGCAGGAGGATGGAAGCATGACGATGGCGCTCGCGGTACAGGTCGCGTCCCTGCGGGATCTGGCTGCCGCGACCTTCGCCCGTGCGGAGGGCTCGAGGGATCCTGCGGTGCAGGCCGCGCTTCTCCGCGCCGCCGCCCGGTGGCACCGGCTGGCCTCGGACATGCAGGCCGATGCGCGTGAGGACGGGTATGCCGGCCGGCGTTCGGCCGCATCGGCACCCTTTCCTGCCGTATCGGCGGTGTGACCCCGGGGATCCGGCGCCCGACGCCCAAAGGGACCTGGCGCGGCGGGGCGAGGAACCTCGCCATCGTCCGCGCACGCCGGCGACGCGGCGCCGGCTTCCCTCTCGCGGCCGGGCCGGGGTCGGGGGCCGACCTCGGCGGCCTGCGCCCGCAAGGGGCCGCGGCGCCCGTCCCGCGACCGTTCAGCCGGTGATCAGGTCCAGGTACTCGCCCGTCAGGCGGGTCTGGTTCTGCGCCCACCACGCGCCGTCGTAGATGCACTGGACCGACTGGTTCGCGGGGGCCATGGGGTCGTAGCGGCGCCCGGCCTCCGGCACGCGGGCGATGGCCTCGGGGTTCACGGGGGAATTGCCGAGGGCTTCGAAGAGGCCGAGCTGCGCGTCGGGGTCCTGCATGGCGGCGAGGAGGCGCTGCGCGAGAACGCCGCCGGGGGCGCCGCGCGGGACGACGTAGGTGCCGGGCTGCAGGATGCCCTGGACGAAGGTGTGCTTGACGCGGCCGCGCGTCTCTTCCTCCAGCACCTTGGCGCGGGTGTGCCAGATGAGGCCCATGACGGCCTCGCCGGTGCGGAGCAGGTTCTCAGATTCGCTGCCGTTGTTCCAGTAGACGAGGTTGCGGCGGATCTCGCGCAGGCGGGCGAGGGCGACGCGTTCGTCGAGGGGGAAGACCTTGTCGGCCGGGACGCCGGTGGACATGACCGCGGCCTCGAAGACCGTGTGCGGCGCGCGTCGCAGCATGCGGGTGCCGGGGAAGCGGCGGAGGTCCCAGAAGTCGACCCAGCCGCGCGGGCCTTCGGGGAACTTGGCGCTGTCCCAGGCGATGACGGAGGAGAAGGCGTAGGACGCGACGCCGTGTTCCAGCGCGAAGCCGGGGAGCGGGGCCTTGGCGCGGTCCACGATCGTGTAGTCCACGGGGGCCAGGAGGTTGCGGGCGCCGAGCTCGATGGCGCCGGCGGCGTTGCTCTCCGCGACGTCCCAGGTGACGCGGCCGCTTTCGACCATGCCGCGGATTCGGCCGATGCTGGGGCCGGAGGTGTCGGTGCCGAAGCGGGCGCCGGGGTTCAGCCGTTCGAAGGCTGCTCCATACGTGCGCTTCTGCGCGGCGTCGCCGACGCCGCCCCAGTTGGCCATCACGACTTCACGGGATTGGGCGCGGGCGGTGTTGGCGAAGGGCAGGGCGGCGAGGGCACCGAGGGCGGCGCGGCGGGGCAGGGTGCCGCGGCGGATCGCCAGTTGGATGGCGTCCTGGAACTGGTCTTGGCTCACGCGTGGCCTCCTTCGCGCCAGATGTCGCGGGCGATGGTGGCAAGCAAGATCGAGTCCGTGAAGCGGTCGGAGAGTTCTGCCCCGTCCCGGCCGGTCACGGGGAAGTCGGCGGCGGGCGGGCCGAGCTCGGTGACCACCACGGGCTGGCGTCCGGGGTTCCGGGTGGCGAAGGCGTCGAAGAGGGTGCGCCACCAGGCGCGATAGTGGTCGAGCCAGGGGGCGTGCTGCGGGAAGGCGGGGGAGACCTGTGCCTGCTCCGAGGTGGAGAGGCGGAGGTGGACGGCGTCGCTGGCGGCGAGCAGGCGGGCGATCATGGCCAGGTCCGCTTCGGCGAAGGGCGGCTTGATGCCGTGGCCGAGGAGGAGGTGGGAGAGGTCGGCGGTCAAGCGGAGCGACGGCAGGGATTCGAGGAGGCGGGCAAGGCGGAAGCCGTCCTCGGCGAAGCCGCCGCGGTGGGTTTCGAGGTGCAGCGTGACGCCGGCTTCGGCGGCTTCGTCGAGCCAGCGGGCGATGATGGCGTGGGCGGTGGCGTCGTCCGCGCGGAGGAGGGGGATGACGTTCAGCGCGGCGGCGCCGTGGCGGGCGGCGAGGCGCAGCGGTTCGGCCAGGGCGTCGGGGGTGCGCGGGAGGGCGTTGCCGACCCAGCCGAGGCCGTGGCGGGTGAGGGTGGCGGTGGCGTCGGCAACGAAGGCCTCGTCCATGCAGCGCACGGCCGCGCCGCCGAAACGGGCTGCGGCGATGCGGCGTGCGGCTTCGTCCAGGGGCATTCCGTCCATGGACCACAGGGCCTGGTGGACGACGAGTTCGGGCATTTCCCCTCCGGCGGCGGCTTGGCTACCGTCGCAGGCTGGTCACGGGAGCGGAAGATGCGGGACTTCGACGCGGTGCCGGTCGTGGATATCGGGCCCTTCCTCGACGGCAGCGACAAGGACGGGGTGGCGCGGCGGGCGGCGCAGGTCTGCGAGAGCGCGGGGTTCCTCTACCTGTCGGGGCACGGCGTGTCGGAGGCGTTGATCGCGGCGACCGTCGAGCAGGCGAACCGGTTCTTTGACCTGCCGGAGGAGCGGAAGCGGGAGGTCCATATCTCCCGCCAGGGGAATCACCGGGGGTGGCGCGGGTTCGGCGAGGTGAACCTCGATCCGAACGGGCCGAAGGACATCAAGGAGTCCTTCAAGGTCGGGATGGAGCTGCCGGCGGACGATCCGGATTTTCGGCGCGGGGAAAAGATGCTCGGGCCGAATGCCTGGCCGCGCGACCTGCCGGGATTCCGGGAGGCGGTCTATGCGTATTGGGAGGCGGTGCACGGGGTGCAGATGGCGCTGTTCCGTCTCTTCGCGCGGGCGCTGGACCTGCCGGAGGAGCACTTCGCGCCGCTGGTCACGAAGCCGATCGCGCAGTTGAACTTGGTGCACTACCCCGCGCAGCCCGGCGAGGGACGCGCGAGCGGCGTCGGGGCGCATACGGACTACGAGTGCTTCACCATCCTCTGGCAGGATCAGAACGGCGGGCTGGAGGCGCGGAACAAGGCGGGGCAGTGGATTCCCGTGCCGCCGATCCCCGGGACCTTCGTCGTGAACATCGGGGACATGATGGAGCTGTGGACGAACAGGCGCTTCGTTTCCACGCTGCATCGGGCGCGGAACACGAGCGGGCGGCGGCGGCTTTCGTATCCGATGTTCTGCGGGACGAATCCGGATGCGCTGATCGAATGCCTGCCGACCTGCACGGGCCCCGGCAACCCACCCCGGCATGCGCCGGTGATCGCGGGGGAATGGCAGGCGGCGAAGATCGCGGCGGGAGCCAAGCCGGCCGCGGCATGACCAGCCGGTGAATTCGGCGTCGTCACCCCTTCGCGAGGCAGCGACGAAAGCCGGCGGCCGTTAGTCCGCGTTAGCGTGCCCATGGCCGAGCCTGGCTGATAAGCGCGCGATTCCGGCGGAGGCCTCCCGGCATGCCCGAGCGAGCGCGACACATCATTCCGCCTTGGGGACGCATCGTCGCCGGTGGGTTCCTCGGCGTCCTGATCCTGGCGCCGGTCGCGGGGCGGGGGGCGGATCCATCGCCCGGGGTCGCGTGCCTGTCCGACGCGTCGCGCGCGGCGGCGGCCGTACCGCGCGTACCGGAAGCGCAGCGGGGGCGGGTGACGGACCTCGTCTCGGCGGCAGAGGCAGCGGCGCGGGGCGGCGACGCGGCCGCCTGCCGCGCGCGGGCGGACGAGGCGCTGGTCGCGGCGGGGCTGCCGCGCCTCGCGCCGATCCTGCTCTCCACGACGATGGCGGGCGAGAATCGCGGGGCGGCGGAGGGCGTTCCGGCAGCGCCCTCGCCTGGGGCTTCGGCGGGGAGCACGCCGGGGACATCCTCGCCAGCCGCGCAGGCGGCACCGGCGGGGGACGCGCCGGCGCAGAATGCGGGGGCTGCGGCGCCGGGCGGCGAAGCGTCGGCGCGTACGCCGCCGGCCGGGAGCGCGCCAGCGCCGAATGCGGCCGCGGCCGGGCCGGGCGGCGACGCGCCGGCGGGCGGGAATGCACAGGCCGGTGCCCAGCCCGCGCCGGGCGACTGGTTCGTCACAGCGCGCGACCTGCTGGGCAAGCCCGTCGTGCAGTCCGACAACTATGGCAGCGAACTCGGCGTGATCCACGACGCCGTCGTGGATGGCGGGGAGGGTGCGCGCGTCACGCACGTCATCATCCGCCTGCCCGGCGCGCTGGGGACGACGGTGCTGCCGGCGATCACCGGCGCCCGGGACGTGCTGGTGCCCTTCCCGGCGCTGCGCTTCGGCGCGCGGTTCGAACGGGTGCGGCTGGACGCCACGGCCGAGCGATTGCGGGGCGCGCCGGAGTTCCATGACGGCGACGTAGACCGCCTGCGGACGGATGCGGCGTTCCGCCGATCCGTCGCGGAGTTCTTCGGGGTGCAGGACGCGCCGCTGCAGGTCGCCGCGGCGGCCCCGGCACGGCCGGCGCCCCAGGCGGCGCCGGCCGCGAGCCAGGCGCCGCAACCGGCGCCGCAGCAAGGGGGCGCGCGGCCCGCGGCGGCGGCCGCACCGGTGCCTGCCCAGCCGGGACGGGCGGCGAACGCGCAGCATGGCGGGCAGGTCGTGAACCGGGTCTGCACGGCGTGCCACAGCGTGGACGCGTCGCGCGCCGTGCGCGTGGGGCCGCCGCTCTACGGCGTGGCGGGGCGGCAGATCGCGTCCGTCAACGGCTATTCCTATTCCGGCGCGCTGCGCGGGAAGGCGGCGCAGAGCTGGGACGCGTCGCAGCTCGATGCCTTCCTGAAGCAGCCGCGATCCTACGCGCCGGGGACTCGCATGACCTATCCCGGCATCACCAACGACCAGGACCGGGCGGACGTCGTCGCCTTCCTGCAGTCCCTGCGCTGAGGAGCGCCCGCGCATGACCGATGCCCCCAAGCCGCCGGGCGCCTGCTTCAACCGCCGCGGTTTCATCGTGGCGACGGCCGCGACACCGCTCGCGGGCTTCGTGCAACCGGCGGAGGCGCAGCAGCCAACTGCCGCACCGCCCGCCGGGAACCAGCCCGCGCCCGCGACCGCGCCGGAACCCGTGCCGGCCGGCGCGGAGGATGGTGCGAGCATCTTCCTGAACAACCCGGAGACGGACACGCTCCGCGCGCTGGTGGACCGGCTGATCCCCGCGGGGCCGGAGGGGCCGGGCGCGGTGGAGGTTGGCGTCGTCACCTTCATCGACCGGCAGTTGGCCGGTGCCTTCGGCGTCGCGGACAAGTGGTACCTGCGCGGGCCCTTCCCGCAGGGTACGCCGAGCCAGGGCTGGCAATACGCGATCACGCCGGGAATGCTCTACAAACACGCGCTCGGCACGCTCGAGCGCATCGTGCGCGCGGAGCATGGCCGGGGCGTCTCGGAGCTCGACGCGGGCGAGCAGGACGCGCTGCTGCACCGCATGGAGCAGCCGGGCATGGACCTCGGCGGCGTCCCCGCCCCTGTCTTCTTCGAGATGCTGCTGCAGAACACGATGGAAGGCTACTTCGCGGACCCCCTCTACGGCGGGAACCGCGGTGGCGCGACGTGGAAGCATATCGGCTACCCCGGCGCCAACCCGGTGCGCAACGACCTCGTCGGCGCCGCGGCGGCGTTCGACGGCGAACCCGTCTCGATCGGCTGAGGATCGACCCATGGTGGACATGCCGAAGGCCGACGTCGTCATCGTCGGGATGGGGTGGACCGGGTCCATCTGCGCGGCGGAGCTCGCGAAGACCGGGCTGCGCGTCGTGGGGCTGGAGCGCGGCGGGTTCCGCGACACGGCGTCCGACTTCCCCGCGCCGAACGTGCTGGACGAATTGAAGTACGTGCGGCGCGGCGCGCTGTTCCAGGACCTGTCGCGGGACACCATCACCTTCCGCAACAGGCCGGACCAGCAGGCGCTGCCGATGCGGCGGCTGGGTGCCTTCCTGCTAGGCGACGGGCTGGGAGGCGCGGGCGTGCACTGGAACGGGCAGCAGTACCGCTTCCTGCCCTCCGACTTCCAGATGCGGAGCCACAACACGCAGCGCTACGGCGCGGGCGCCATCGCCGACGACATGACGATCCAGGACTGGGGCGTCACGTACGACGACATGGAACCGCATTACGACAAGTTCGAGTACCTCTGCGGCACGTCGGGCAAGGCGGGGAACCTGAACGGGCAGATCCAGGAGGGCGGCAATCCCTTCGAGGCCCCGCGCAAGCGCGAATACCCGACGCCGCCGATGAAGATGAACACGGTGCAGGAGCGCTTCATCCAGGGCGCGCGGTCGCTCGGGCTCAAACCCTTCCCGCAGCCATCTGCGAACCTGTCGCAGGCCTACACGAACCCGGACGGCGCGGAGATGCAGCCCTGCACCTATTGCGGGCATTGCGAGCGCTTCGGCTGCTACAACTGGTCCAAGGCAAGCCCGCTGACGACGACCCTGCCCGTCGCGCTGCGCCAGCCGACCTTCGAGCTCCGCACCGGCGCGCGGGTGCTGCGCGTCGAGCTGACGCCGGACAAGAAGCACGCGACGGGCGTGGTCTACGTGGACGGGCTGGGGCAGGAGGTGCGGCAGCCCGCGGACCTCGTGCTGCTCTGCGCCTTCCAGATTCACAACGTGCGGCTGATGCTGCTTTCGGGCATCGGGACGCCCTATGATCCCGCGACGGGGCAGGGGCAGGTGGGGCGGAACTTCACGTATCAGACCATCGCCAGCACCTATGCCTTCATCCAGCGGGAACGGTTCGACAACTTCGCCGGTGCCGGGGCGCTCGGCGCCGTGGTGGACGAGTACAACGGCGACAATTTCGACCACGGACCGCACGGCTTCATCGGTGGGGGTTACATCACGGGGCAGAACACGGGGCTGCGTCCCATCGAGCAGATCGTGCTGCCGGACGGCGCGCCTCGCTGGGGGCGCGGGTGGAAGGAGGCGGTGAACACCTGGTACGACCGCTTCGTCCCGATCCTCTGCCACGGCGGCAGCACGGCGCGGCGCGGGAACTACGTTTCGCTCGACCCGACCTGGACGGACGACATGGGTCAGCCGCTGGCGCGCGTGACCTTCGACTTCCCGGAGAACGACGAGAAGATGCGCGGCTTCCTCATCGCCCGGGCGCAGGAGATCGTGCGGGCGATGAACCCGGACGCCACGCGCACGACGCGGCCGCCGAACCCGGCGAGCATCGTGCCGTACCAGACGACGCATATCTGCGGCGGCGCAGTGATGGGGACGGACCCGTCCAATTCCGCGGTCAACCGGCGCCTGCAATCCTGGGACGTGCCGAACGTCTTCTCGATCGGGGCGAGCGCGTTTCCGCAGAATGCGGGGTACAACCCGACGAACACGGTGGGTGCGATCACCTACTGGTCGCTCGACGGGGTGCGGAACTACCTTCGCGCGCCGGGGCGGCTAGTGGAGGGCTGATCAGGCGGGCTGGAACAGCAGGCGCACCGTGGCGCGGTAGAGCATGACCTGCCGCGCCAGCACGGAAGGATCCTTCGTGATCTTGGCCAGCGTGATCCCGCCGTCGATGACCGTGGCCAGCATGTCCGCGAGGTCATCGAGGTCGAGCGGCAGGCGGGGCGGGTAGCGTTCGGCGATGCGGTCGAGGCGGGCGCGGTAGCGGGCGCGCCAGGCGAGCATGGACTGGCGGTTTAGTTCGACGACGTCGCGGCTGAACTGCTGTTCCTGGTAGCAGTAGGCGGCGGCGAGGCAGCCGGGGTGGCCGCCCGGCAGGTCGGCCATGACCTCCGCCAGCATCTTCAGGGCGATGAGGAAGCCGTGCAGCGGGTCCTCGTTCAGCTCGTCGGCGCGGCGGAAGATGTCGTCCACGATGGCCGCGTCTTCCTCGAGGTAGCGGTGGAGGAGGGCCTTCGCGAGCTCGTTCTTGTCGCGGAAATGGTAGAAGAAGCCGCTCTTCGAGATACCGGCGGCGGCGATCAGCTCCTCGATGGAGGTCGCGGCGAATGCCTTTTCCAGCACGGAGCGCTGCGCGCAGTCGAGCAGCCGCTCGCGCGCGGAGGTCCGCGGGGGGAGGATCATGCCGTCCATGGGGTGCCTGTACCGCAAGTACAGTCGGGCCGCCGCAGGGGATGTGTCGCATCGGTCGCGTGCGAACCATCTGCGCCGCAAGGCTCTGATTTTTACGTGCTTTAAGAAAACTGCCCGTCCCGTACCACGGGTCGGCTACAACACGAGGCTTCGATCCTGTTCCCTCCGGCACACGCATCGGGGCGCATGGACGCGTATCCCGGCGCCGAGGAGAAACACCATGACACGCGATCGCTGGGGGAACCCCCTTTCCTGCGGCCAGGCCGCGCTTCCGGCCGTCGAGGCCCTGACGCTGAAGATGCTGGCCTTCCAGGTCGATCCCATCGCGGATGCGGACGCCCTCATCGCCGAGCACCCGGACTGCGCGATGGCCTATGCGGTGCGCGCGGGCGCCATCGTCACCGCGCTGGACCCCGCGTTCGGGCCGGAGCTCGAACGCACCATCGCGATGGCGGAGCCGGCCATGCGCCATGCCAATGACCGGGAACGGGGCCACCTGGCCGCGGCCCAGGCCTGGCTGGAAGGAGACCTCCGGCGCGCGACGGAAGGCTGGGGCGCGGTGGCCATGGCCAACCCGCGGGACGCGCTGGCGACGCAGCTCGCGCAGGCCGGGGACTTCTTCCTCGGCCAGTCGCAGATGCTGCGGGACCGCGTGGCGCGCGTGCTGCCGCACTGGACGCAGGGCGTGCCGGACCGCGGCTTCGTGCTGGGCATGCATGCCTTCGGGTTGGAGGAGTGCGGCAACTACGCGGCCGCCGAGGCGGAGGGGCGCGAGGCCCTGGGGCTCAACCCCCAGGATGGCTGGGCAGCACATGCCGTCGCCCACGTCATGGAGATGACGGGGCGGACGGAGGAGGGAATGGCCTTCCTGCGCTCAACGAGTGGCGGCTGGTCCCCCGGCAGCGGCTTCGCGTTCCACAACTGGTGGCACCTCGCGCTCTATCACCTCGAGGCGCGCGACCTGGACGGGGCGATCCGGCTCTACGACGAGACCGTCGCGACGAGCGGGTTCGAGGCGGCGGTGCAGATGGTGGACGGGTCCGGGCTGCTCTGGCGGCTGCACCTGCTGGGGGCGGAGCTCGGCGGGCGGTGGGAGGCGCTGGCGGCACATTGGCGCACGCGGATCGAGGCGCCGGCCGCGTTCAACGACGTCCATGCCATGATGGCCTTCGTCGGCGCCGGCGACCGCGACTCCCAGGCCACGCTGCTGGCGCGGATGGACCGGACGGCGCGGGGCAGTGACGGCAATGCCGCGGTCACGCGGGAGGTCGGGATGCCGATCTGCCGCGGGCTCTCGGCCTTCGGGCGGGGCGCCTTCGGCGTCGCGGCGGCGGAGATCCTGCCGGTGCGCGGCATCGCCGTCCGCATGGGCGGGAGCCACGCGCAGCGCGACATCCTGTCCTGGACGCTCGTCGAGGCCGCGCTGTGCTCCGGCGACGCGCGACTGGCGGAGGCGATGATCGCGGAGCGGCTGGCGGCGAAGCCGGATAGTGCGCTGAACGGGGCCTGGGCGCGGCAGGCCGGAATGACCGGGCAGCTCGCGGCGTGAGCCGGGGCGGGACGGGGCTGCCCCCGTCCCGCCACGATGCGGCGGGGATGCGGCCGACACCGCCCTAAGCCCGCCGCGACGCCGCGCGAAAACCCTCGCACCGGGCCAGGAACAGGGTCTCCAGGCGGTCCCGGGACGAGGTTCAGATGAAGCGTGCAGTCTTCGGGGCGCTGATCGCCGCGGCGGGCGCCCTTTCCGCGATCCCGGCTAAGGCGCAGCCCTACGGGGCGCCTTACGGCTACGGCTACGGCGCGCCCGTCGCCCGGGACTGGCAGGCCGAGGAATGGCAGCGGCGCCAGGAGTGGCGGATGCACCGCCGCGAGTTCTGGCGCCAGCAGCGGGAGATCGAGGCCCGTCGCGCCTACGAGCAGGGGCAGCGGGACGCCTATGCCGGTGGGCGGTACCAGCAGCAGGGCTGGAACCGCTGGTGATCCGGGCGGGCCGGGCGGTTCGCCGCCTGGCCGCGCCGCGGCGTCAGATGGGCTTCAGGCCGTGATCTCGTGGCCCGCGAAGAAGTAGGCGATCTCGGTCGCGGCGTTCTCCGGGCTGTCGGAGCCGTGGACGGAATTCGCCTCGATGCTCTCGGCGAAGAGCTTGCGGATGGTGCCGTCGGCCGCGTTGGCGGGGTTGGTGGCGCCCATGATCTCCCGGTTGCGGGCCACCGCGTTCTCGCCTTCCAGCACCTGCACGACGACGGGGCCGGAGGTCATGAAGGTGACGAGGTCGCGGAAGAAGGGGCGGTCCTTGTGGACGCCGTAGAAGGTCTCGGCCATCGCCGTCGTCATCTGGATGCGCTTCTGGGCGACGACGCGGAGGCCCTTCTCCTCGAAGACGGCGTTGATCTTGCCCGTCAGGTTCCGGCGCGTCGCGTCGGGCTTGAGGATGGAGAAGGTGCGCTCGATGGCCATGGGTCCGTTCCGTTCCGTGTGAAGGCGGGCGCCGGGTAGCCGCCGGGCGGGGGCGGCGCAAGGGGCGGGGGTGCAACCCCGGCGGGAGGCGGGGGTTCCGGGGGCATGAGCCCCGTGATCCGTGCCGCCCTGCTGGGCCTGCTGATGCTGCCCGCCGGCGCGAGGGCGCAGGCGCCGTCGGACGGGGTGCCGGCGCCTGCCCCGGCTGACATACCCGGTCCTGGCAACCCGAGTTTAGGCAACCCCGGTTCGGGCAGCCCCGGTCCTGCCGATGGCGGGCCCGCGGCGTCCGGCCCCGCGGCGATCGCCGTGCCGCGCGGGACGGTGCCGCCGACGACGGCCGACCGAGACATGGTCGTGCCGCCGCCGGGCGACCCGGCGCCGAGCGCGACTCCCCTGGTGACCCCGCCCAACCTCGACGATCCGAACCGGCCCCAGTCGCGCTGACGCTCCGTCCCGTTCGGCGGGCGGGTGGTCCTCCGCACGCCCTCCGCACGCCCTCCGCCGTAATGGCGGCAAGGCCAGCGTCGGGACATGTGGTCCGGCGAGCGGTACGTGCGTCCCGTCGCGGGCGCGCCGCGGTGGCCTTCGCTAGCGGCTGGGCGTCGGTACGGCCTCCGGCTTCGTGCGGAGGAGGACGAGGGTGCCGAGGAGGCCGGAGACGAGCGATCCCGCGAGGATGCCGATCTTCGCCGCGTCCTGCATCGCCGGCGCGCCGGGGAAGGCGAGCAGGGCGATGAAGAGGCTCATCGTGAAGCCGATGCCGCAGAGGAGGGCGGTGCCGAGGAGCTGGCCGGTGGAGGCATGGGCCGGCATGTCGGCCCAGCCAAGGTGGATGGCGATGGTCGCGGTCCCGAAGACGCCGACGAGCTTGCCCAGGAAGAGACCGAGGGCGACGCCGAGCGTCACCTGGCCGGTCAGGACCTCGGCGGGCAGGCCGAGGACGGCGACGCCGGCATTGGCGAAGCCGAAGACCGGGACGATGAGGAAACCCACGGGCAGGTGAAGCGCGTGTTCGAGCCGGTGGAGGGGGGAGTTTGCCGCGGCGTCGGGCGCGGCGGGCGTGGCGCGGATGGGGATGGTGAGGGCAAGGATGACGCCCGCGATGGTCGCGTGGACGCCGGAGCGCAGCACGAGGACCCAGAGCGCCGCGCCGAGCAGGAGGTAGGGCAGCAGGCGGGTCACGCCCGCACGTCCCAGGGCGACGAGGGCGGCCGTGACCGCGGCGGCGCCGGCAAGGTCTGGGAGGGAGAGGTTCGCGGTGTAGAAGAGGGCGATGATCATGACGGCGCCGAGATCGTCGATGATGGCGAGCGCGGCGAGGAAGACGCGGAGCGAGGACGGGACGCGACTGCCGAGCAGGGCGAGAACGCCGAGGGCGAAGGCGATGTCGGTCGCGGCGGGGATGGCCCAGCCCCGGAGGCTGTCCGAGCCAGCGTTGAAGGCGGCGTAGATCAGGGCGGGGACGAGCATCCCGCCAGCCGCGGCGATGCCCGGCAGGATCCGGCGCGGCCAGGTGGAGAGCTGGCCGTCCAGCATCTCTCGTTTGATCTCGAGGCCGACGAGCAGGAAGAACACGGCCATCAGGCCGTCATTGATCCAGTGCTCCACCGAGAGGGGGCCGATGGTGGCGTGTTTCGCCGCTTCGTAGGTCGTGCCGAGGGGTGAATTGGCGACGATCAGGGCGAGGGCGGCGGCGCCCATGAGGACGAGGCCGGCGGAGGATTGGGCTTCCAGGAACCGGCGCAGTGCCGAGGGGGCTCGGGTCCGCGCCGCGGTCGTGCCGTCCATATCGGCCCTCGTCTCGTTGCGACCTCGCTTTAACGTGCCGGCATCCGCCGGGCCAAGGATGCGTGCAAGCAACCAAGCGGGAGGGTAGAAGGCGCCGCCATGACCGTGCTTGCCATCCGTGACCTGACCATCCGCCTGGGCGGGCGCGCGCTGCTGGACGGCGCGAGCCTGCAGCTGGACGTGGGGCGAAAGCTGGGACTGGTCGGTCGGAACGGGGCGGGGAAGTCCACCCTGTTCCGGGTCCTGACGGGCGCGCTGGCGCCGGATGGGGGGGAGTTCCGGATCGCGGCCCGGGCGCGGATGGCGCACGTGGCGCAGGAGCAACCGGGCACGGACGTGTCGCTGCTGGATACCGTGCTGGCGGCGGACACGGAGCGCGCGGCGCTTTTGCGCGAGATGGAGGGCGGCGAGCCCGCCCGGCTGGCGGAGGTGCAGGAGCGGCTGATCGCGATCGGCGCCGATGCGGCGCCGGCGCGGGCCGCGACGATCCTTTCCGGGCTGGGCTTCGACGCGGAAGCGCAGGGGCGGACGGTCGCGGAGTTCTCGGGCGGCTGGCGGATGCGGGTGGCGCTGGCCTGTGCGCTGTCGCTGGAGCCCGACCTGCTGCTGCTGGACGAGCCGACCAACCACCTGGACCTCGAAGCGACGATCTGGCTGGAGGGGTGGCTGCGGCGGTTCCCGGGGGCGGCGATCATCATCTCCCACGACCGGGAGGTGCTGGACCAGTGCGTGGATTCGATTGCGCATCTGGACCGGGGAAAGATCACGACCTACCCCGGCGCCTATTCGGAGTTCGTCCGCATCCGGGCGGAGCGGCAGGCGCAGCAGGTCGCCGAGAACACGCGCATCGCCGCGGAACGGCAGCACATGCAGGCCTTCGTGGACCGGTTCCGGGCGAAGGCCAGCAAGGCGCGGCAGGCGCAGTCCCGGCTGAAGGCGCTGGAGCGGCTGCCGCCGATGGTGGCGGTGGCCGAGGATCACGTCACGCGCTTCGAGTTTCCGGAGCCGCCGGAGGTCGCGCCGCCCATCCTGACGACCTTCAAGGCGAGCGTGGGGTACGGGAACCACGTCGTCCTGCGCGGGCTGGACCTGCGGCTGGACCAGGATGACCGGATCGCGTTGCTGGGGGCCAACGGGAACGGGAAGTCCACGCTGGCCAAGTTGTTCGCCGGGCGGTTGAACGCCCTGCACGGGGAGGTGCGGCGCGCGCCGCGGCTGAAGGTCGGGTATTTCGACCAGCATCAGGCCGAGGCGCTGGACGCCGATGCGACCCCGCTGCTGCACATGCAGCGCGCCATGCCTACCGCGACGGTGACGCAGGCGCGGGCGCAGCTCGCGCGGTTCGGGCTGGACTCGGACCGGGCGACGACGGCGATCCGCGACTGCTCGGGCGGGGAGAAGGCGCGGCTGCTGCTCGCGCTGACGACGCGCGACGCGCCGCAGCTGCTGATCCTCGACGAGCCGACGAACCACCTGGACATCGACGCGCGCGAGGCGATGGTGCGGGCGCTGACGGATTATCGGGGCGCCGTCGTGCTGATCACGCATGATCCGCACATGGTGGAGCTGGCGGCGGACCGGCTTTGGCTGGTGGCGGACGGGACGGTGGCGCCGTTCGACGGGGACCTGGACGACTACCGGAAGTGGCTGTCCGACCGGTCCCGCGCGGCGCGAGCGGAGACGCGGGCGGCCAATCGCGACGAGCCCGCGCGGCCGACGGCGGCGTCGCGCGCGGCGGCACGGGCTGCGCTGGCGCCTATCCGGGAACGCGTGAAGGAGATCGAGGCGCGGCTGGAGAAGTTGCGGGCGGAGGAGGCGCTGCTGGCACGGAAACTCGGCGATCCCGCGACCTACGCGCGGTTCAAGCCGGCGGACATCGCCTGGGCGAACACGCGGCGGGCGGCGATCGCGGGCATCGTCGGGAAACTGGAGGAGGAGTGGCTCGAGTTGTCGGAGCGGTTGGAGGCGGCGTAGCGGTCAGGCTTCCTTCCCCGCCATGATGGCGGCGATGCGGTCCTGGACGCGGTCTAGCCGGTAAAGGGTTTCGGCCTTCGCGCGGGCGGCGGTGCCGAGGTGCTGGCACAGCGCGTCGTCGCGGAAGAGGCGGAGGCAGGCTTCGGCGAAGGCTTCGTCGCCGTCGCGGAGAAGGATTTCGCGGTCCGGCGCGAAGTCCAGGCCCTCGGCGCCGATGCGGGTCGAGACCATGGGCTTCGCGTAGCCGGCGGCTTCGATGAGCTTCACGCGCGTGCCGCCACCCACCGTGAGGGGGCAGGCGATGACGCGGGCGCGGGCGTAGAGCGCGGCGAGGTCGGGGACGAAGCCGGTGAAGGTGACGCCGGGCGGCGGGGAGGCGGCGCCGGGGAGGGATTCGGAGCCGCCGCCGGCGATGAGGAGGGTGGCGTCCGGCATCGCGCTGTGCACGCGCGGCCAGATGCCGCGGACCAGGCGATCGGCGGCCGTGCGGTTCGGCCCGTAGGTGTAGGTGCCGAGGAAGAGGAGCGTCGGTGCGGCCGTGAGGGGTTGCGGCGCGTCGGGCATGGCGACGGCGTTCGGGATGACCTCGATCCGGCCACGGAGGCCGCGGCGGAGGAGGTAGTCCCGGTCGGTCGCGGAGCAGACGAAGGTGGCCTCCGCCGCCGCGGCGGCGCGGCGTTCCGCGGCAAGGATGGCGGGGACGTGGGCCAGGTAGGCGAGGCGCGAGGCGCTGCGCGGCGGGGCGAGCGCCTTGCGGAGGACGACGCGGTGCTCGACGTCGTCGAGGTCGAAGAGGATCCGTGCTGGTGTGCCCCCGGCACGCAACAGGGGCACCATGGCGGCGAGGCGGTGGACGAAGACGAGGTCGGGGCGGCGCGCGAGGGCGGCGGCGACGGCGCGGACCTGGTCGTCCGACCCGTAGTGGTGGAAGACGGGCTGGCGGTGGATGGCGCTGATGCCGGTGGCGTAGTGGTTCCAGCTGTTCTCCTGGCGGCGGTGGACCTCGGCCAGGCCGACGCGGAGGTTCGCGCCGAGATGGGCGGACTGGACGCGGCTGAGGGCGTCGAGGTCGCGGTGTTCCTCCAGGAGGGCGCGGGGGACGAAGTGGAGGGTTTCGATCTCCTCGGCGACGCGGCCGAGGGCGCCCATGAACAGCCCGAAGCGCTTGTATACGCCGTACACGTCGCGCCCCGGGACCGGGGGGGCATGCTGGGAGATGACGAGGGCTTTCATCTTCGATCTCAGGCCGGAGCGAAGGCTTGAGCGCTGACGGGGCGGCGAGGTTGCGGAACGGCGTGTGCCGCGTTCGGGGTGGGATGGCCGGCGCGTGCGGCGTCGGCGTCGTCCGCGCGGGGCGTCAGGCCGCTCTCGCGGCGGCGTGATGCGGGCCGGGGCGCGGCGCTAACCTGCGCGAAGGACGCGACGGCGCGGCGTGCCGGACAAGGGCCCCGCCCTCTCACGGATCAGGACCGTGGCCCTTCAGCGCACGACCGATGCCATCCCCGATGCCCATCGCGATCACGCGCCGCCCTTCCTGGTCCGGTGGCTGTTCAGCACGAACCACAAGGACATCGGGACCCTCTACTTCATCTTCTCCCTGCTGTCCGCGACGCTGGCCGTCGCGGTGTCCGTCCTCATGCGGACGGAGCTGGCGAGCCCGGGGCTGCAGATCTTCGCGGATGGGCAGTCCTGGAATGCGACGGTCTCGATCCACGGGCTGACCATGATCTTCTTCGTCGTCATGCCCGTGCTGATCGGCGGCTTCGGCAACTGGTTCGTGCCGCTGCTGATCGGGGCGCCGGACATGGCCTTCCCGCGGCTGAACAACATCTCCTTCTGGCTCGTCGTACCGGCGGTCTTCATGCTCTACGCGTCCTATTTCACGGGGCCGGCAGGGGCGGGATGGACGCTCTACCCGCCGCTGTCCGACATGGAGCATCAGCCGAACATCGGCATGGATCTCATGCTGTTCTCGCTGCACCTGTCGGGCGTCAGCTCCCTTCTGAGCGCGATGAACTTCATCGCGACGATCTTCAACATGCGGGCGCCGGGGATGAGCCTGCACCGGATGCCGCTCTTCGTCTGGGCGCAGCTGGTGACGGCCTTCATGCTGCTGCTGGCGCTGCCGGTCCTGGCCGGGGCGATCACCATGCTGATTACCGACCGGAACTTCGGCACGGCCTTCTTCCGGCCGGAGGGCGGCGGGGACCCCGTGCTGTTCCAGCACCTCTTCTGGTTCTTCGGGCATCCGGAGGTCTATATCGTGATCCTGCCGGCCTTCGGCATCATCTCCCACGTCATCCCGGTCTTCGCGAACAAGCCGCTCTTCGGCTACCTGGGCATGGTCTATGCGCTCGTGGCGATCGCGGTGGTCGGCTTCGTCGTCTGGGCGCACCACATGTTCACCTCCGGCATCGATGTGGACACGCGGGCCTACTTCGCGGCGGCGACGATGGTCATCGCTGTGCCGACAGGCGTGAAGGTGTTCTCCTGGATCGCGACGATGTGGGGCGGGTCGCTATCCTTCCGCACGCCCATGCTGTTCGCCATGGGCTTCATCTTCGTCTTCGTCATCGGCGGCGTGACCGGCGTGAAGATCGCGAATCCCGGTGTGGATCAGATCCTGCACAACACCTACTACATCGTCGCGCATTTCCATTACGTCATGGCGATGGCGGCGGGCTTCGCGATCTTCGCCGGATTCTACTTCTGGATTCCGAAGATGACGGGGCGGATGTACCCCGAACGCCTGGGCCAGCTGCATTTCTGGTCCTTCTTCATCGGCGTGAACATCGCCTTCTTCCCGATGCACTTCCTCGGCGCGCAGGGGATGCCGCGGCGGTATCCCGACTATCCCGACGCGTTCCATGGCTGGCACATGGTCTCCTCCATCGGGTCCTTCGTGACGGGCGCCTCCTTCCTGCTGTTCCTCGGCATCGTCCTGTTCACGGTGCTGCGCGGCGCGCGTGCGGGAAACAACCCCTGGGGGCCGGCGGCGACGACGCTGGAATGGCAGCTCTCCTCCCCGCCGCCCTTCCACAGCTACGAGGAACTGCCGCGGTTCCGCTGACGCAGGAGAAGCGAGATGCCCCGCTACTACTTCCTTCCCGGCGAGTCCGGCACGGCGCCCAGCGATGCTGAACTCGCGAATCAGGAGGCGGCGCGGAGTGAGGGCCTGCTTCGGCTCGCGGATGAGCTCCGCCGGCAGGCGCATCGGCGGGTCCCGCAGGGGGAATGCACGTTGAAGGTGACGGATGATTCGGGGGTCGTGCTGTTCCACCTGATCTCGGCAATCCGCGACATGCCCGCCGCCCGGCCGCGGCCGCGTTGATCGGCTTCCTGTTCCGTCGGGCCGTGTCCCATCCGCCCCGCGACGCGGGAGACCCGCCTTGCGGTCCGAAGATCGGCGGCGGCAGGATCGCGACCGCTGCCGGAGGCCGTGATGAGCGACGCCGAAATCACCGCGCGGAACGTCGCGCGCGTCCAGGACATCTACGCCCGTTACGCGGCGGGTGACCGCGGCGCGGTCTTCGAGGCCTTGGCGCCGGGGGTGCGGTGGTCCTCGCTCGGCGACGGAGCCCTTCCCTGGGCCGGGCTGCACGAGGGGCCGGCGGGGGTGGAGCGGTATTTCGCGGCGGTCGATGCGGAGGTCGTCGTCACGGGCTACGAGGTTGAGCAGGTCGTGGCGCAGGGCGAATGGATCGCGGTCCTGGCGCGGCTGACCTTCCGGTCGCGCGCAACGGGGACGGAGCATGCCTCGCCCAAGGCCGATTTCCTCCGGATCGTGGACGGGCGGATCAGCGAGTTCCGGGAGTTCTACGACACAGGCCTGACGCACGCGGCCTGTGTCGCGGGGCGGGCGGCGGCGGTCGCCCAGGCCACCTGACGCGCCGCGCCGGGCGGGGCTAGTCTTCCCCCGTTCCGGGGGGCATTCGAATGGCGACGGGTCTGCGCAAGGGTTTGACGAGTTACGGCGATGCGGGCTTTTCCCTGTTCCTGCGGAAGGCCTTCATCAAGGCCGCGGGCTACTCGGACGACGCGCTGGACCGGCCGATCATCGGCATCACCGACACGGCGTCGGACTTCAATCCGTGCCACGGGAACGCGCCGCAACTGATCGAGGCGGTGCGGCGGGGCGTGATGCTCTCGGGCGGGCTGCCGATGGCGTTCCCGACGATCTCCATCCACGAATCCTTCGCGCATCCGACGTCCATGTACCTCCGCAACCTCATGGCGATGGACACGGAGGAACTGGTCCGCGCGCAGCCGATGGATGCGGTCGTTCTGATCGGCGGGTGCGACAAGACCTTGCCCGCGCAGATCATGGGGGCGGTTTCGGCGGGCATTCCGGCGATCGTGCTGCCGGTCGGGCCGATGGTGGTGGGGCACCATCGCGGGGAGGTCCTGGGCGCCTGCACGGATTGCCGGCGGCTCTGGGGACAGCACCGTGCGGGGAGGGTCGATGAGGCGGAGATCGAGACGATCTCCGGGCGGCTCGCGCCGTCCGTCGGAACCTGCATGGTGATGGGCACGGCCAGCACCATGGCCTGCATGATCGAGGCGATGGGGCTGTCGCTTCCGCATTCCGCCGCGATCCCCGCGCCGCATGCCGAGCGGCTGCGTTGCGGGGAGGCGACGGGGCGCGTCGCGGTGGAGATGGCGAGGCGCGGCGGGCCAGCGCCGGCGACGCTGGTGACGGAGGCATCCATCCGCAACGCCATGGTCGTGCTGCAGGCGATCGGCGGGTCCACGAACGGGCTGGTGCACCTGACGGCCGTCGCGGGGCGGGCGGGGCTGCGGCTGGACCTCGAGGCGTTCGATGCGATCGGGCGGGAGGTGCCGGTGCTCGTGGACCTCAAGCCCTCCGGCGATCACTACATGGAACACCTGCACCACGCCGGCGCGGTGCCGCGGCTGCTGCGGGAACTCGCGCCGTTCCTGGACCTGGATGCGCCGACGGTGCTGGGCGGGACCTTGCGCGACTATGCCGATGCCGCGGAGGAGGTACCGGGGCAGACCGTCATCCGCTCGCGCGACAACCCGTTGAAGAGCACGGGCGGGATGGCGGTACTGCGGGGGAACCTGTGCCCGGGCGGCGCGGTGATCAAGCACGCGGCGGCGACGCCGATCCTGCTGCGGCACACGGGGCGGGCGGTCGTGTTCGAGTCCGTGCAGGACATGACGGAGCGGGTGGATGACCCGTCGCTGGACGTGAACGCGGACGACATCCTGGTCCTCCGCAACGCCGGGCCGAAGGGGGCGCCGGGGATGCCGGAGGCGGGGTACCTGCCGATCCCGAGGAAACTGGCGCAGGCCGGGGTGAAGGACATGGTGCGCATCTCCGACGCCCGGATGTCCGGGACGGCCTTCGGGACCATCGTGCTGCACGTGACGCCGGAATCCGCCGTCGGCGGGCCGCTCGCGTTGGTACGTACGGGGGACACGATCGCGCTGGACGTGGAGGCGCGGAGCCTGGAGCTCTTGGTGGACGCGGCCGAACTGGCGCGGCGCGTGTCCGAAGCGCCGCCGCCGGCCGCGGCACCCGCGCGGGGCTACGCGAAGCTGTTCCACGACACGGTGCTGCAGGCCGATCGCGGCTGTGACTTCGACTTCCTGACGAGTGAGGGGCGCTGAGCGTGGAACGGCTGAACCGGATCGCGATCCTGGACGATTACCAGGGGGTCGCGCTGTCGCTGGCGGATTGGGCGTCGCTCGGGGTGCCGGTGGACGTGTTCCGCGACACGGTCACCGACCCCGATGCGCTGGCGGCGCGGCTCCTGCCGTATGGCGCGGTCGTCATCATGCGGGAGCGCACGCCCTTCCCGCGCGCGCTGATCGAGCGGCTGCCGAACCTGCGTCTGCTGGTGACGACGGGGCACCGGAACGCGTCGGTGGATGCGGCCGCGCTGAAGGAACGGGGAGTTACCTTTTGCGGGACGGAGTCGCTGGGGTCGCCGACGGCGGAACTGGCCTGGGGGCTGATCCTTTCTTTGCTGCGACGCATCCCGGACCAGGACCGGGCGCTGCGCGAGGGGCACTGGCAGACGGCCGTCGGGGAAGGTGTCGAAGGGCGCGCCCTCGGGGTCATCGGACTGGGGCGGCTCGGGTCGCGCGTGGCAAGGGTGGCGCGGGCCTTCGACATGCGGGTGCTGGCCTGGAGCCAGAACCTGACGGAGGAGGCCGCGGCGGCCGTTGGCGCGACGCGCGTGGGAAAGGACGTGTTGCTGCGGGACGCCGACGTGGTGACGATCCACCTCGTGCTCTCCGAGCGGTCGCGGCACACGGTAGGGGCGGCGGAACTCGCGCTGATGAAGCGCACCGCGGTGCTGGTGAACACGTCGCGGGCGCCGATCGTGGACACGGCTGCGCTGGCGGCGGCGTTGCGGGAGGGCCGGATCGCGGGGGCGGCGCTCGACGTGTACGACCTGGAACCGCTGCCGGCGGGGGCACCGATCCTGTCCGCGCCGAATACGGTGCTGACGCCGCACCTCGGGTACGTGACGCGGCAGAACTACGCAAGGATGTATGGCGGGGCGGTCGAGGCGATCCGGGGTTGGATGGAGGGGAAGCCGGTCCGGGTGATCGGCTAGATCGCGAAGTTCACCGGCTCCGTCGCCGGGCGGGTCAGGCCGGCGGTCGCGGCGCGCTTCAGGAGGTCGTCGAGGGTAAGGGCTTCCAGGCGCTCGCGCAGCGCGGCGTCAAGGTCGGCCCAGAGGGGAGCGACGACCTTGCCGTGCAGGGGGCCGTCGAAGCCGCCGGCGGGGTCGGGCGGCTCGGCGCCGTCGGCGACGGCGGCCACGACTTCGGAAAGCCGGATGTCGCGGGCGCGGCGGCCCAGGCGGTAGCCGCCGCGGGGACCGCGGACGCTGTCGAGCAGGCCGGCGCGGGAGAGGGCCTGGAAGACGGGTTCGATCCCCCGGCGCGCGGCGCCGAGGCGTTCGGCGACCTCGGCACCGCCGACGACCTGCCCTCCGCGGCCCGCGTGGAAGGCGACGTCCAGCAGCACGGAGACCGCGGTCAGCGCGCGGTCGTGACGCAGAAGCCGTAGAGCACCCGACATGACCGATCCCGTTCCGTCCCGCGGGGAAATACGGTCGTCTGTCGTGAAAATCCAGGGGGTTCGGGCCGGGCGGGTCGGGCCGTCCATCCCGACCCGCCCGGCCTTCCCTCGCGCGCAGGCCGGGTGGGAGGCTTGCCTCAGCGTGCGAGGAACACGGCGAGGGCGACGGTGCCGAGCAACCAGGCGGCGGTCCGCAAGATCCAGTCGCCGCGGCTCATGGCCCGATCCTCATGTTTCGATCCTTACGAAGGCAGGCCGCGTTCGCGCGCCAGGACGAGGCCGGCGACGCGGGCGGCCTCGGCCGGGGTGCGGAAGGGCTGGCCCTGCAGGTCTTCCAGCGCCGGATCGGTCGCGAGGAAGTGCCAGAGCGCGTCCCGGGCGACGGCGACGCCGACGAAGCGGCCGTTGACCTCGATGGGGCGGGAGGCGTGCACCGTCAGGCCCCCGTCGCGCTGGCGAGGACGGCACGCTCGATGTCGAGCGCGCGGGGTGGCGGGACCGGGCGCGGGAAGGCGCGGTCGAGCAATTCGCGCAACGTGGCCGCGGCAATGCGCCCGCCGGCGGGGGCGGGGGCTGTGGCGAGGGCTGAGGGTCGTTGGTCGACATGGTCTGGGTCTCCGGTTCGGTGGGTTTGGGTCGGCGCGCGTCAGCGCCGACAGCGGGACCGGAGGGTGGTGCGGGGTAGGGACGGCTGGGGCACGGGCGCGGCCTCCTTCTCCATCGGGGCATGGAGGATAATGCGCGTTCGGCATCGTGAATCAAGCGGTATATGCAAAAATGACAGTGGATATACGATTCACGCGCTCCGTCACTGCGGTTCGGCTCGACGGGGTGCGATCGGGCGGCCTGTGCTACACTGACAGCATGGCCCGTTCCGCTGCGCGCGCCCGCCCGGCGCCCGAACCCGCGAATTCCCCTGCTGCCCCGGTCACCGCGCCCCGGGGCCGGCTCTACGGCAGCATCCTGGAGGCGGTGGGCGGCACGCCCCTCGTCCGGCTGCCGCGGCTCGAGGCGGCGGAGGGGCTTTCGGCGCGGCTCGCGCTGAAGCTGGAGTTCTTCAACCCGCTGGGCTCGGTGAAGGACCGCATCGGCCTCGCGATGGTCGAGGATGCGGAGCGGCGAGGGCTGATCCGGCCGGGGGAGTCCACGCTGGTCGAGCCGACCTCCGGCAACACGGGCATCGCGCTGGCCTTCGTGGCGGCGGCGAAGGGGTACCGGTTGATCGTCGCCATGCCGGACGGGGCGAGCATCGAGCGGCGGAAGATGATGGCGCTGCTGGGGGCGGAGCTGGAACTGACGCCGGCGCGGCAGGGCATGGCCGGCGCCATCGCGCGGGCCGAGCAGATCGTCGCGAACACGCCGGGCGCCTGGATGCCGCGGCAGTTCGACAACGCCGCCAATCCCGACGTCCACGCCCGCACGACGGCGGAGGAAATCTGGGCCGATACGGGCGGGGAAGTGGACGCGGTCGTCGGCGGCGTCGGGACGGGCGGGACGCTGACGGGGATCGCGCGCGTGCTGAAGGCGCGGCGTCCGGGCATGCGGGTGATCGCGGTGGAGCCGGCGGAGTCCGCGGTGCTGTCGGGCGACGAGCCGGGGCCGCACGACATCCAGGGGATCGGGGCGGGGTTTTGCCCCACCGTCTTCGACCTGTCCGCGATGGATCGGGTCGTCCGCGTGTCGGAACGGGAGAGTCTCGCGGCGGCACGGCGCTGTGCACGGGAGGAGGGGGTGGCGATCGGCATTTCCTCCGGCGCGGTGCTGCACGCGGCGCTGGGGATCGCGCGGGAGTCGGGGATGGAGGGGAAGCTCGTCGTCGGGATCGCCGCGTCCTTTGCCGAGCGCTACCTGTCCACAGAGCTGTTCGCGGGGCTTTGAGCCCGGGCGGATGATACTGGGCGCGGTGCTGCTCCTGATCGCCGCGACGGCCTTGCCGCCGGAGGTCGCGGCCTTCGTCGAGCGGCGCGGGCGTTGCGACCACTTCCGGGGCGAGGATTCCGAGGACGCCGAGCGGCGGGCGGAGATCCGGCATCTGTTGCGGGAAAACTGCGCGGGCACGGATGCCGAGTTGCGCCGGCTGCGGGAGCGCTATCGGGACGGGGCGCCCGCGGAGGCCCTGCGCGGGTTCGAGGACCGCGTGGAGCCGGCGCTGCGTTGAGCGAGGCATCCCGCGCGGAACGTCGTGGCCGCCGGGGATCGGCTGGTCGGGCGGGCCGCGAGGCCGGTTCGCGTCGGTTGCCGCCGGGCGGAACGGGGGTAGGCTGTCGGGCATGGGCGGAATCCAGCCTTGCCGTCGTGCCCGCCCGCTCCGGATCGGGTGCGATCGGGGAGCTGCGGGGAGGAACGGGCAGCGATGACGTCATGGACCGAGCCGCCTGACGCGGTGGCGCGCCGCCGGGTCGCGCCGGTGGTCTGCTATCCGACCGATGCGCTGCCGCGTCCCGACCTGCCGGCCTACCGGGCGGCGCGGGATGGGTGGACGAAGGTCGCTGAGGTCCTGGTGCCGCCGCGGGAGGCGCGGACCTTCGACGTGCCAGCCGGCCACTTCTTCCGGATCGTGTCCGTCGAGGGGTCGCAGGTCGGGGACCTGAACCTGTGGTGCGCGGACGACCTCTCGGAGCGGTTCTTCTCCGGCAAGACGCGGGCGCTGCACGGCACCCACGTGGCGGCGGGCGACAGGCTGTGGTCGAACCTGCCCTACCTGAGGCCGATGGCGACGGTCACGGAGGACACGCTGGGCTGGTACGGCTTCGACGCCCATGGCTGTTCCGTCCACGACGTCATCGGCACGCGCTGCGATCCCTACACGCATCGGCTGCTCTCCGGCGGGGATTACCACCATTGCTGCCATTCCAACCTGACGCGCGCGCTGGCGGCGCGGACGGGGCTGGGGGCAGAGGCCGCGGAGCCGCATGTGCACGACGTGCTGAACGTGTTCATGTGCACGGGCTTCTCGCGGGAAACGGGTGAGTACCTGATGAAGGCCAGCCCGGTGCGGCCGGGCGACTTCATCGAGTTCCTGGCGGAGATCCCGCTGCTCGGCGCGCTGTCGGCCTGTCCGGGGGGCGATTGCGGCGCGGAGCATTCGAGCGACGCGGCGCGCTGCCATCCGCTGCTGGTCGAGGTGTACCGGCCCGCGCGCCCGCCGCTCGGGTGGGCGCCGCCGGCGCGGAACGGGTATGCCGGCGGGCATGGGCTGGCACCGGGCTGACGTCGTGGCGTCGCGTCACCGGGCCTGCCTGGTAGGCGCGGCGATCCGGTAAGGGCTCCTTGCTTCCCCGTCGATCGTGCGGGTGCCGACCGGCGTCACCGACCTGTTGGGGGGGCGCGGTCAGCGGGCCCTATCGCGTCGCGGGGGGATGGTGTCGGCGGCGCGGACGCCGTGACGCGGCCGAGGACGCGGTCCATGACCTTCCGCGCGTCGGCGTCCGCGTCGCCGCGCCACGCCACGATGCCGTCCGGGCGGATGAGGGCGAGGTCGGCCGCGTAGAGGTCGCGGGCCGCGGGAACGTCGAGGACCGCGAGATCGGCGCCGAGGCGCGCGGCGGCCTGCGCGAATGCTTCGCCGGCGTCGCTGCGCGTGCGCAGCAACGTCCAGTCGCGGCCGAAGGCGTCGTAGAGGGAGCGGCCGTCGTCCAGCCACAGATGCGGCGGGCGGCCGCCGGGGCAGGCGGTGGGCACGTAGGTGTTCGCCGCATCGGGCGGCGGCGCGGTGCCGTCGGGGACGATGACCGGCGATCCGTCGTAGCGGCCACCGAAGGTGACGCCGGGGATGTTGAATTCTCGGCGGGCGTGGTCGGCGAGGTATTCGCCGGCGGCGCGGCGCGACGCCTCGCCGGCCTCCGAATCGTCCTCCAGCGCGGGGTCGGGGTGGAAGAGGCCGAGGCTGTCGGCAAAGGCGCGCGCGTAGCCGGTGTTGCGGAGGGCGAGCGGTCGGCGTTCGGCAGCATAGGAGTCGAGGAGAGCGGGGCCGGCCTGGCCGCGCAGGATGGCGTGCAGTTTCCAGCCAAGGTTCACCGCGTCCTCGACGGCGGTGTTGTAGCCGAGGCCGCCGGTCGGCGTGAACAGGTGCGCGGCGTCGCCGCCGAGGAAGACGCGGCCGCGCGACATGCCCTCGGCGACGAGGGCGTGGCCGGCGGTCCAGAAGCCGTGGGAGAGGACCTCGACCTTGAGGTCGCGTCCCATGGCTTCGCGCACGAAGCGACGGGCATCGGCTTCGGTGACGCGGGCCTCGTCCTCGCCGGGCTGGAGTTGGGCGTGGAAGGCGTATTCGCCGCGGCCATCCACGGCGGCGAGCAGGGCGCGCCGCTCGGCGTTGACGGTGACCTTCATCCAGGCCGGCGGGTTGGGGGATGCGGCGTCGAAGCTGCGTGCGCGGAGGTACACGGCGCACATGCGGCCGCCCATGAAGCCGCGGGACGTCCCGGTCTCGCCCGTCCAGCCGAAGCCGAGGGCGGCGCGGACCGCGCTGCGCGCGCCATCGGCGCCCATGAGGTAGGACGCGCGGATCGTGCGGGGCGCGCCGTCAGGGAGCGGCATGGCTTCGGCCGCGATGCCGTCCCCGTCGTCGTGGAAGGACGCCATGCGCCAGGCGTAGCGCAGGGAGACGGTGGTGAAGGTTTCGGCGTGGCGGCGCAGGACGGCCTCGACATACTTCTGAGAGACGCGGTGGGGGAGTTCGGCCGCGCTCCAGTCGCCGGAGAGGGAACGGATCACCTGCGTGGCGTCGCGCGAGGACGGCAGGCGGAAGCGGGCGAGCTCGTGCGTCAGGAAACGCGTGAAGTAGGCGATGTCGGTCGGGTGGTCGGGCGGCAGACCCTGCGCGCGGATCTCGGCGGCGAGGCCAACGCGGCGGAAGTGCTCCATCGTCCGCGCCTGCGTCGCGTTGGCCTGCGGGTTGAAGGCCGTTCCGGGCTTCTCGTCGAGCAGGATGCAGGACACGCCGCGACGGCCCAGTTCGATCGCGAGCATGAGACCGCACGGGCCGCCGCCGGCAATCAGGACTTCGGTGCGCTCGGTTTCCACGGGGCGGTGGTACGCCGGTTCCGCGCGGTGCGAAATGGAGCGGGGCTGCGGTGGTCCGGCGACGTGGTCCCGGAGGAAGGCTCTGCCTTCCTCCGGACCTCCATCCGCCAGCAAGGGTATCCCCCATAGGTTGAGGTCCAGGAGGCTGGCCTCCTGGTGGGTGGTGGGTCCGGGAGGAGGGCAAAGCCCTCTTCCCGGGGGTCACCCGCGCTACGCTGCCGCGCGCCGCGTCCGCGCCAGTTCCGCGCCGAGGAAGGCGGCGATCGCGCCGGGCCCGGAGCGGTCGGTGCCGGCGAGGCCGGCCGCGGCTTCCCCGTCCGGGTTGTAGTTCGTGTTCGTGTTCACGTCGTAGGTCAGGACGCGGCCGTCGGGCGCGCGGATGGATTCAATGCCCGCGACCTCGATCCCGTTGGCTGCGAGGAAGGCTTCGAGCCGCGCGCGCATGCCAGCCTCGATGCCGCCGGGGATGACGCGGAAGCGGGGGCCGGGTGCCGCCTTCGGCGTCTCGCCGACGGGACAGGCGGCGTCGCCGATCGCGGCGGAGGCGGCGGGGACCTCGCAGACATCGGCCGGGCAGAGCTCGAAGCCGCCGGAGGTGTCCACCTCGACGGCGTAGAGGAAGCGGCCACCGACGAACTCGGCGCGGGTGATCACCGGGCGTTCGGCGCGGAGGTAGTCCTGCAGCAGCCAGAGGCCGTCCACCGGCGCCTCGTCGGCGGGGGCCGCGTCGAAATAGGCGGCGAGCGCGTCGGGGTTGGCGAGGAGGCGGACGCCCAGCCCCTTGCCGCCGCGGTTGGGCTTCAGGATGAAGGGCCCGTCGCCGTAGCGGCGGCGGGCCGCGGCGACGACGGCCGCCGGCTCGTCCCGGACGATGACCGTCCCGGGCACGGCGATGCCGGCGGCTTCGAGGGCGGCGTATTGGCGGGCCTTGCTGATCTCGAGGTCGAGCGCGCGCGGGCCGTTCACGATGCGGCGGCCGTGGCGTTCGAGCCAGGCCAGCACGGCCCCGGTGAGTTCCGCGGCGTAGCGGTGGCCGCGGGTGTGCGAGGAGGCGCTCATCCGGTTGTAGAAGACGCCCTCCGGCGGGGGCTGCGAGAGGTCGAAGGCGCCGGAGGAAAGGTCCCACTCCGTCCAGGGCAGGCGGCGCGCCTCGAAGGCGGCGGCCAGCGGCGGCAGCCAGGCCGGGTTCTCGTGCAGGACGTGGATGCTGGACATGGGACCTCCCTCGCGCGGTGGCGACGTGGGGAGGGGGATAAGCACGTACATCGCGCGTGACAATCACGTGCGGGTGAAAAACGATCGTGGATCGTGGGAATAGCTACCCGAATGACGGTCTACCAGCCAAGGTTCCGGAGCAGCGCCATCACCCCGACGCCGGCGAGGATCGAGAAGCCGATGCTGCCCAGCGCCTTCTGCACCACGACGACGGCGACCGCCGCCACCCCTGCCGACACGTCCTGCCGCGAGAGCGCCAGCGCGACGTAGGCCGCGAAGAGCGGGCCGGGCAGGTGGCGGATCATGGCGTCGGCGAAGGGCGGCAGGCGGGCCGCGCGCAGCGCGGCGTAGCCGCCGGCACGGCAGGCATAGGTGACGATCGCCATCACGAGGATGGCCGCGAGGATGTCGGGGCGCAGCGTCATGCCGGCTTCTCCCCCTTCCGCTTCCCGTGCCCCCGCGTGTCGCGCCAGGCGGCGAGGGCGGCGCCGGCCAGCGCGCCGGCGAGGAGCGGGATGGGGGATGGGACGCGCAGCGCCGCGGCGACGAGCGCGACTCCGGCCGCGACGGCCCAGGGCGCCAGATCCCGCCGCACGCCGCGCCAGAGCGGGACGAGGATCGCGACGAAGCCCGCGGTGGCGGCGAAGAAGAGCCAGTGGCCCGGCGGGACGGCGACGGCGTTGCCGAGCGCATGGCCCGCCGCCGTCGCGAGGATCCACGCCGCCCAGGAGACGACGCCGACGCCGAGCATGAAGGCCGCGTCGCGCCCGCCCTGCCGCTGCTCCAGCACGGCGAGCGGCACCGAATGGTCCACGGTGACGAAAAGCGTCGTCCAGAGCCGCCAGCCCCGCAGCCCGTCCATCCAGAAGGAGAGCGCGGCGCCGTAGGGCACCATGCGCACGTTCACGACGAAGGCCGCGACGGCCACGGCGAAGAGGTCGGGCGGGTCCGTCCAGAACTCGAGCGCCAGCAGTTGCGAGGCGCCGGCGAAGACGAGGGCGCTCATGACGGCGAGCTCGGGCTGGGACAGCCCCTTGCCGTCCGCGATGACGCCGACGACGAGGCCGAAGGGGATCAGGCCGAGCATCATGGGAGTGACGCGCCGGGCCCCGCGCCAGAAGCCCGCGCGGGTGAAGGTGACGCGCATGCGGGGAGGATAGGCCGGCGTGGTGGGGTGCGTCCCCCCGGCGCGGAAGCGGGGCGGGTGTGCGGGGGCCGCGTGTCCGGGGTGCCCGTTGGCACCCCGGCGGCGGGGGGCCGGGGAGGCAGCGCCTCCCCGGGGCCACCAGACCCTACCCCCGCCGCACCGCGATCAGCCGCGCCTCCGCCTCCTCCGGCGCCACGTCCAGCGCCGCTTCGGCGACGTCCCGCGGGAACCCGGCGCGGGCCAGGGCGCCCATCGCCTTCAGGCGGGCGGTCCGGCGGGCGTCCGGGTCCTCCGGCGGGTTAGGGTCGAAAGGCCCGGCGCGGCGGCGGCGGAGCGCGGTGAGCGCGGCCGCGACTTCATCCGTTTCGGCGGCTTCCAGGGTTTCCTGGGCGACAGGGCTCCGGACGCCCTTGGTCTGGAGGTGGGCGGCGATGGCGCGCCGCGACCGTCCGGCGCGGGAGAGGCGGCGGGTCCGGGCCGCGGCGAAGGCGGCGTCGTCCACCGCGCCGGCGCCGACCATGCGCTTCGCGACCACTTCGGCGGCCGCGCGGCCGGCGGCGACGAGCGGGGCGAGAACGTCGGCGGCCTGGCCTTCCCGCTCGGCCCGCTGGGCCCAGCGGGCGACACGGCGCTGCAGGACGCGGACGAGGCCTGCCTCGGTCGCGGCGAAGCGGGCAAGGTGGTTCAGCGCGGCCTCGTGCAGCAGCGCCTCGGTCGGGGCGGGGCCGGCGGCGGGGATGCGGCGTTCCCGCTTCGGCGGGCGGGCCTTCCGTCGCCGCGGCGGCGATTCGGTCTCGGACATCACGTGCCATGTGGCACCGGAACATCCGTTCCGCGAGGGCAACCCCCCTTCCGCCGGCCGCGTTTCCCCTGAGCCAGTGTCACGACGGCGAAGGAAGATCATGCGTACAACGCTCCTCGCGACCGCCGCCGCGGTCGCCCTCATCGCGGCGCCCTTTTCCATCGGTGGGGCGATCGCACAGCAGCGCGACGGGACCCCGGGCAACCCGCCCTCCACCGCCACGCAGCGCGCGGCGGACGCGGCCACGGGCAACCGAACGCCCGCGGACGGCACCCCGGGCAACGCGCCGGGCACCGCGGCCGGGCGCGCCGCCGCGGATGCGAACAACCGCGCGGGCGATCCGCTGAACCTGCAGAACCGGCCGGACGGCGCACCGGGCAACCCGCCGGGAACGGCGGCGGGGCGCACGCTGGACCGCGCGGGCAACGCGACGGGCGACGCGAATGCGCGCGCCGGCGATCCGGCGAACACCCGCGGCGCGCCGGATGGGACGCCGGGCAATCCGCCGGGCAATCCGCCGGGCACCGCGGTGTCGCGGACGCTCGATCGGGCGCTCGGCACCAACATCTCGGGCGCCAACCCGCAGAACGGCGACAGCGGCCGCGACGGGACGCCGAGCAACCCGCCGGGCACCGCGATCGGCCGTGCCTTCGAGCGCACGACCCAGGGCAACGAGCAGACCCAGGGCGCGAATTCCAGCTACGACGGCAACCGATCCACGTCGTCCAACACCGCGATCATGGGCTCGACGCAGCCGAACGCGTCGCGCGACATGACGGGCCAGACGCCCGGCGGTCAGACGACGGACCGCGCGAATGGCGGGGCGGTGCGCGACAACTCCAGCACCTCGGACATGGCGCCGCGCGCCGGGACGACGAGCACGCAGCTGCAGAACTCCGCCGCCACCACCTCGCCCGCGAATCCGACGACGGAGGGCCCGCGGACCGCGACGGGGACCGAGCGTTCGCCGGCCATGGGAACCGGCACGACGCCGGGGCAGGACGGGTCCCGCACGGCCGCGCCCGCCGCGGGCAATGCCGGCAGCCAGTCCGCGGCCACGGCGAATCCGCCGGCTGCGGGTGCTGCCGGCGCCGGTGCGGCGACGGCCGGCGCCTCAGCCGCGAATGCCGCGCCGCCCTCCGAGCGGGCGAGCCGGATCATCGGCTCCAACGTGTACAACGAGCGGAACGAGTCCGTCGGGTCGGTGGATGACATCATCCTGGGCGGCGACCATTCGGGGCCGATGGCGGTGGTCTCGGTCGGCGGCTTCCTCGGGATCGGGGCGAAGCTCGTCGCCGTGCCGTTCTCGCAGTTGCGCTGGAACGGCGGGGAGAACCGCTGGGTCATCACCGGTGCGACGCGGGAGAGCCTGACGTCGCTCCCCGCCTACAACTACGACAACAGCCGCCGCGGCTGATCCGCCGCGCGACCATGATGACCCCGGTCCCGCTTCGCGCGGGGCCGGGGTTTTTTGTTGCGGTTCCGCGAAAACCCGGCCGCCGCTCAAGCGTTAGGTCGGCATCCCCTTCGATGGGGGATCGGACGAACAACGAAGGAAGAGACGCATGATCGCGCGTATCGCCACCCTTGCCCTCCTGGCCGGCGGCCTCGCCGCCTGCGGGACCGACCCGCTGAACACGGCCGGCCGCCCCGATGGCGCGCCGGGCAACCCGCCGGGCACCGCCGTGTCCCGCGCGAGCGACCGGGCGGGCGACCCGCTGAACCTGCAGAGCCGTCCGGACGGCACGCCAGGCAACCCGCCGGGCACGGCCGCCACGCGCACCTTCGACCGCGCCGCGGGGACGAACACGTCGGGCGCCTATCCCGGCCAGTCCGACGGCACGCGGGCCAACCCGCCGGGCACGGCGGCCGGGCGCGCGGTCAACAGCGCGATCCGCTGATCGCGGCAAGCATCCCCGAGGCCCGTCCCGCGCAGTGCGCGGGGCGGGCCTTCGCGCATTCCGGGCCGGCTTATGCCGGAAGCGCGGCCGTATCACGGCGCCGGCCGGCGCCGCGACCGCCGTCAGGCGGCGACGCGGGTCCAGGCGGGTTCCGTTGCGCCCATGCCGTAACCGAGAGGCGTTCCTGACGTTCTCTCTCTACCCTCGCGGCGAGGGTTTCTGGAACCGGACGGAGAAGCGCCATGATCAAGCGTATCGCAGCCCTCGTCCTCGTCGCCGGCGGCCTCGCCGCCTGCCAGGATCCGCTGAACACGGCCAACCGGCCCGACGGCACGGCGGGCAACCCGCGGGGCACCGAGTTCTCCCGCGTGAACGATCGCGTCGGCGACCCGCTGAACCTCGACAACCGGCCGGACTGCACCGCGGGCAACCCGCCGGGGACGCTAGTGTCCCGCACGATCGGGACGAACGACAACCACAACTGCCGCTCGCCGGCCGCGGCCCGCGGGGCGACGCGCTGATCGTCTGACCTGACGCGCGAGGGCCTGTCCCGTCCACGGGGCAGTCCTTCGGCATCGCTGGGTCGCGCGGACGGGCGGTGGACGGATTCGCCGGTTTCATGCAGGGTCCCCGGCCACCCGCCCGGCGACGCGATATCCGCCCCGCCCGCGGGACCATCGGAGGGCACCGCGACGTGATCCCCGCCCTGATGCCGAACTACAACCGCGCCGACCTCGCCTTCGAGCGGGGCGAGGGCGCCTGGCTGTGGGACGCCCAGGGCCGACGATTCCTGGATTTCGGCGCGGGCATCGCGACCAGCAGCCTCGGCCACGGCCACCCGCACCTGGTGCAGGCGATCGCGGAGCAGGCGGCGCGGGTGATGCACACCTCCAACCTGTACCGCGTGCCGCAGGCCGAGCGGCTGGCCGCGCGGCTGGTGGAAGCCACGCCCTTCGCGGACACGGTCTATTTCTGCAACTCGGGCGCCGAGGCGAACGAGGGCATGGTCAAGGCCGTGCGGAAGTATCACGCCGCGCACGGCCACCCCGAACGTTTCCGCACCATCTGCTTCGACGGCGCCTTCCACGGCCGCACGCTCGCGATGATCAGCGCGACGGGTAATGCGAAGTACCTCGAGGGCTTCGGCCCGCCGGTCGAGGGCTTCGACCACATCCCCTTCGGCAACATGAACGCCGTGCGCCAGGCGATCACGAAGGAGACAGCCGCGATCCTGATCGAGCCCGTGCAGGGTGAGGGCGGGGTGCGTCCCGCGGACCTGCGCTTCCTGCGGGAACTGCGTGCGGCCTGCGACGAGTTCGGCATCCTGCTGGCCCTCGACGAGGTCCAGACGGGGATGGGGCGTTCGGGCAAGCTCTGGGCCTACCAGTGGGCCGGGATCGAGCCGGACGTCATCTCCTCGGCCAAGGGGATCGGCGGCGGCTTCCCGCTCGGCGCGGTGATCTGCAGCGAGCGCGTGGGCGAGGTGCTGAAGCCCGGCACCCATGGCAGCACCTATGGCGGCAACCCGCTGGCCTGCGCGGCGGGGAATGCCGTGCTCGACGTCATCCTGGCGCCGGGGTTCCTGGAGCGCGTGGACCGCGTGGCCCGGTACTTCTGGCGCGGGCTGCTGGATCTCGCGGCGAAGCATCCGACGGTCGTCTCCGGCGTGCAGGGCGCCGGGCTGCTCTTGGGCATCAAGCTGGTGCCGGAGGTGACGAATTCAGAGCTGCAGGCCGCGGGCGTCGCTGAGGGCATCCTCACGGTCGCGGCGGGGATGAACGTCCTGCGCGTGGCGCCGCCGCTGGTCATCACGGAGGCCGAGGTGGACGAGGCGCTGCGCCTCCTCGACCGCGCGCTGCTGCGCGTCACGCCGAGCCAGGCCAAGGCCGCGGCGAAGTGAGTGCGGCGCTGAAGGAAGTCGAGTTGTCGGGGAAGTCTGGGGGGCGCGCTGCCCCCCGGCACTTCCTGGAACTGTCCGACATCGATTCCGGCAGCCTTCGCCGGATGGTGGACCTCGGCGCGAAGGCCAAGCGCGGCGAGAATTTGGGCCAGCCGCTCGCCGGCAAGACCGTCGCCCTGATCTTCGAGAAGCCGTCCACCCGCACCCGCGTGTCCTTCGAGGTGGGCATCCGGCAATTGGGCGGCCACGTGACGACGCTGACGAGCAAGGACACGCAACTCGGCCGCGGCGAGACGCCGGCCGATACCGCACGCGTCCTGTCCCGCTACGTGGACGCGATCGTGCTGCGCACCGACAAGGTCGCGAAGATCCGGGAACTGGCGGAGCATGCGACGGTGCCCGTCATCAACGGGCTGACCGACGTGTCGCATCCCTGCCAGCTGATGGCCGACGTGATGACCTTCGAGGAGCATCGCGGCCCCATCGCCGGGCAGGTCGTGGCCTGGACTGGTGACGGGAACAACGTCGCGCAGTCCTTCATCCAGGCCGCGGCGCGGTTCAACTTCACGCTCCGCCTGGCGACGCCGCCGGAACTGGCGCCACCCACCGACCTCATCGCCTGGGCGCGGTCGCAGGGGGCGAACGTCGAGCTGACGAATGATCCCTATGCGGCCGTGAAGGATGCGCGCTGCGTGGTGACGGATACCTGGATTTCGATGTCCGACGAGAAGGGCTCGATCCGGACCCGCCACAACCTGCTGGCGCCCTACCAGTTGAACCAGCGGCTGCTGAAGGCGGCGGCGCCGGATGCCGTCGTCATGCACTGCCTTCCCGCCCATCGCGGGGAAGAGATCACCGACGAGGTGATGGACGGGCCGCAGAGCGTCGTCTTCGACGAGGCGGAGAACCGGCTGCACGCGCAGAAGGGCGTGCTGCTCTGGGCGCTCGGGCTGGCCTGATGCGCTGATCCCGGGCTCGCCCGGAATCGTCACTTGCGTCGGAGACGGCGCCGCGCTTGAAGCGCCGCCCCATGCGCCCCGTCATCGGTATCGACTTCGGCACGACGAACAGCGTCGTGGCCGCGCTTCGCGCCGATGGTGCCGTGGACGTTCTGCGGCACGACACGGCGGAGGTCTTCCGCTCCGTCCTCTGCTTCTGGCGGGAGGAGAACGGGGCCGCGCGCCACGCCGCCGGGCCTCGGGCGATCGAGACCTACCTCGACGACCCGCTGGGCAGCAGGCTCATCATGTCCATGAAGAGTTACCTGGCGCAGCCCGGCTTCACGCGGACGCGGATCTTCGGGCGCGACGTGACTCTGGAGGCGCTGATCGCGCTGTTCCTGCGGGAATTGCTGCGGCGCCAGGAGCATGCGGGCGCGCGGGTGGTGGTCGGGCGGCCCGTGCGCTTCGTGGGCGAGGCGCCGGACGACGCGCTGGGCCAGCGCCGGCTGCGCGATGCCTTCGCCGCGGCCGGGCTGCCGGAGGTGGAGGTGGCGCTGGAACCGGCCGCGGCCGGGCACCGCTTCGCGCGGGGGCTGGACCGGCCGGCAGTCGTGCTGGTCGCCGACTTCGGCGGCGGGACCAGCGACTTCTCCGTGCTGCGCTTCGACCCCGGGCCGCCGCGGCGCGTGACGCCGCTGGGGCATGCGGGCGTCGGCGTCGCGGGCGACGCGATGGACTACCGGATCATCGACCGGGTCGTGTCGCCGCTGCTGGGCAAGGGGGATACCTACACGGTCATGGGCGGGGCGCCCCTGCCGGTACCGCCGGCCTGGTACGCGACCTTCGCGCGGTGGCACCAGCTTTCGCTCATGCGCAGCCCGCGCGTGCTGCGCGACATCGCCGACGTCGCGCGCACGACGACACACCCCGAACGACTGCACCACCTGATCCGGCTGGTCGAGGAGGAGGCGGGCTATGCGCTCTACCGCGCGGTGTCCGGGGTGAAGGCGACGTTGTCGTCCGCCGATTCGGCGGTGCTGGAGTTCCGCGCGGCGGGCTTCGAGGTATCGGCCCCCATCGCGCGGGCGGACTTCGAGGCCTGGATCGCTCCGGAACTGGCCCTGATCCGCGGCGCGGCGGAAGCGGCGCTGCGCGATGCCGGGCTGGGCGCCGGGGAGGTGGACCGGGTCTTCCTCACCGGCGGCACCTCCCTCATCCCCGCGGTGCGGCGGATCTTCGAGGAGCGGTTTGGGGCCGACCGCGTCACGGCCGGAGGCGAGTTCGTCTCGGTCGCCGAGGGCCTGGCCTTGATGGAGGAGACGGTTCCGGCCGCGGCCTGACGCGCCGGAACCCTGTCAGCCCGCGGCAGGCCGACCCACATAAGCCGGGTGAACGACGTGACCGAACCCTCCGCCCTGCCGGACTTCCTGAACCATGACCGCCCGCCGGTGCCGGACATCGTGGTGCCGCGCGGCGTGCTGCCCTTCCACCTCGATGGCCGGCCGGTGCGCGGGCGGGTCGTCCGGCTCGGGCCGCTGGCCGATGCGCTGATCGGGCGGCACGACCTGCCGGATGCCGTGGCGTCCCTGCTGGGGCAGGCGCTGGCGCTGACGGCGGGGCTGGCCGCTGCGCTGAAGTTCCGGGGGTCCTTCTCGCTCCGAGCCAAGGGGGACGGGCCGGTCCGCATGCTGCTGGCCGATGCGACGGAAGCCGGCGCGCTGCGGGGCTACGCCCGCGCGGAGGGCACGCCGAAGGGGGACGCGGCGGAACTGCTCGGTCGCGGGCACCTGGCCTTCACCTGCGACCAGGGGCCGGACATGGACCGCTACCAGGGGATCGTCGCCATGGATGGCACGACCCTGTCCGACATGACCGCGCGCTACTTCGAGACGTCGGAGCAGATGAAGGCGACGGTCCGCCTGGCCTGCGCCCGCACGGCCTCCGGCTGGCGCGCGGCCGCGCTGATCCTGGAACGCGTGGCCGGTGCCGGCGGGATCGGGGAGTTGACGGAGGAGGAGCAAGCGGAAGCCTGGCACACGGCGACCGTCCTCGCGGATACCCTGACCGATGCGGAACTGCTGGATGACGGCCTGCCGGCCGAGCGGCTGCTGCACCGGCTGTTCCACGCGGAAGGGCTGGTCGTGGACCTGCCGCGGGCGCTGTCCTACGGCTGCCGGTGTTCGCGCGCGCGGCTGGCGGGCGTCCTGCAGGGCTTCGCGGAATCCGACCTGGACGAGATGGCCGAGGACGGGGCCATCACGATGAACTGCGAGTTCTGCAACGTCGGCTTCCGCTTCGAGCGCGGCGACGTCCGGGGTGGCGCCGGGCACGCCTGACCGGCGCCCAGGGCCGTGCGGGCCTGGACGTGTCCCGAAGGGGCGCGGTACGGCCGTGGTTGCCGCACCTCGACGATCTGATCTAACCCGTTCCGACCGGGGGTCGATCGCCCCGGACCTGACGCCGGGGGACCGTCCGATGCTCGCTCGCCGACCCCTCCTCGGGCTGCTCCCGCTCGCCCTCGCCGCGTGTGCGCGGGATGCGCCGCTGCCGCCGGTGCGGCGTCTCGAGGGCTATGCCTACCTGACGCCGCTGCGGCTGAACGTGGCGGAGGTCGAGATCGTGCCTGCCCCGCCCGGGCCGGCGACGCGGGTCGATCCGCCGGCGCCGCTGGTCCCGGCGGTCGAGGTCACGCGCATGGGGCGCGACCGGCTGTCCGCCTTCGGGACGGCGGGGCGGGCGCGCTTCGTGACGGAGGCGGCGACGCTCCTGCGCGCGGGCGGGCGCATCAACATTCTCATGCGGGCGCAGGTGGAAATCCTGGCGGATGACCGTCGGGTCGCCTTCGCCGTCGCCGAGGTTCGCCGCACCGCGACCGATGGCGGGGCGCGCGCGGCGGAGGTCGAGGTCGTCCGCGCGATGGAGGACCTGAACGTCGAGTTCGAGCTGCAGGTCCGCCGGAACCTGCGGGACTGGCTCGTTCTCGACACGCCGGCGGGCGAGGCCCCGATCCAGCGCGAGGACCTTCCGCGAAGCTGACCCCTGGCGCACACTGAGGCAGGGAAACGTCCGGAGAACCGCGCCGCATGGCCAACCTCACCTTGTCCAATCCGCCGGGCCTGCATGCGCCGGCGTCGCGCTACTCGCATGCCGCGCTGGTCGAAGGGCCGGCGAGGCGCCTGCACGTCAGCGGCCAGGTCGGCGTGAACGCCGACGGCACGATCTCCCCCGATCCGGTGGTGCAGGTGAACCAGGTGCTGGCGAACCTCGACGCGGTGCTGACCGCGCACGGGATGCGGCGGACGAACATCGTGAAGATGACGATCTTCCTCACGGATCGGGCGCTGCTGTCCCTGTGGCGGGAGAAGCGGGATGCCTGGCTCGGGGGCCATGCGGCCGCGGCGACGCTCGTCATCGTCGCGGGGCTGGCGGATCCGCGCTTCCTGGTGGAAGCGGAGCTGGAGGCCGCGGCCTGAGCCGGCTCCTCATCCTCGCCGTCCTGCTGCTGGCGGCGGGGTGTGATTCCGTCGCGCCGGTCGGGCGGGCGCGCATGCCGGGGGATCGAGCGGTGCCGCCGCCTGGCCTCACGGCGCCGCCGGGCCAAGCCGGCATCCCCTGAGGCCCGAGCATCCTGTCCGGCGGCAGGATGACGAGCGACGACGTCGGGGCGGGATGACGTCCGTCGAGGCGGATCCCGGAAAGCCGGCCCCGCGTGCGAGCCTGCGATGGAGCGGAGGCGCCGCAGGCAGTGTCGAGACGACCGCCGCCCGACGAACACAGCATGGCGAGGACGGCCGGGAAGAAGGCGCGGCTTAGGCTCAAGTCAAACCAGCAAGGCCCCTTTTGCGCTTACTGAGCGAAAGGAGACCTGCCATGCAACGATTTGCCGCCGTCCTTGCCCCTCTTGCCCTCGCGGGAGCGCTTTCGGCCTGCGCCGTCGATCCGTATGACAACCAGACCGCCGTAAGCCCATACCAGGGCAGCGGTTATCCGCCGACGGCCTATGCGGCCGGGCCAGGCTATACAGGATACGCGACGACCTACGCGCCGGCTGCTCCGGCCTATGGCAGCGGCTACGCGCCGGCCTACGGGACTCCCGACGTGGCGACCGCGCGCCCCGATCCGACCGGTTATTGCCGCGAGGCCTACGCGCATGCCGCGGACGCGCAGAACCGCGCGGCGTATTCGGGCAGTGCGCTGGACGTTCAGCGGGCTCAGAACACGGCGAACTCCCTCCGCCGCGACTGCTGAGGGTGACCCGCACGGCGCCGGGTGGCCGGCGCCGTGCGGGAGCGCGTCAGCCCTCGAAGTTGGCGCCGCGTCCGTTGATGATGGACAGGAACTCCCGCCGCGTCGCGTGATCGTCGCGGAAGCAGCCGAGCATGGTGCTGGTCACCATGGACACGCCGGGCTTATGCACGCCGCGTGTCGTCATGCACTGGTGCGACGCCTCCATCACCACCGCGACGCCCATCGGCTTGAGCACGTCCTGGATGGCGTTCGCGACCTGGGCCGTCAGCTTCTCCTGGATCTGCAGGCGCTCTGCGAAGGCGTCCACGACGCGCGCGAGCTTGGAGATGCCGACCACGCGGCCATTCGGGATGTAGGCGACATGCGCGCGGCCGATGATCGGCACCATGTGGTGCTCGCAGTGGCTTTCGAGGCGGATGTCGCGGAGGACGACCATCTCGTCGTAGCCGGCGACCTCCTCGAAGGAGCGCTGGAGCAGCTCGACGGGATCGGTGTCGTAGCCGCGGAAGAATTCCTCGTACGACTTCACGACGCGCTTGGGGGTGTCGCGCAGGCCCTCGCGGTCCGGGTCGTCGCCGGCCCAGAGGAGGAGGGTGCGAACAGCCTGCTCGGCCTCGGCGCGGGACGGGCGGCGGTGGCCCGCGGCATCGGCGGGCAGCATGCGGGTCGGGACTGTATCAGGCACGATCGGCCTCCCTCTCTCAGTTCGCCGCGGTGGGCAGTTCGCCGTGTTGGGCGGCGGGGATCGGGTGAAGAACGCACCGGCAAGGGGGGCGGCTGACGGATCAGGCGTCCAGCGTGTCGGGGATCGCGGCGGCAGGTCCCCCCGGCCGCTTCGCGTCAGGCCGGAGGTGGGGGTGCCCCCGCCTTGCGCAATATCGCGAAATGAATTCCGCGTGCAGGCGGATCATCCTGGCATGGGTCGGTTGAGCCCCCGCCCGGCCAGCCGATCAGTTCAGCGTGCGCTTCCCCTGCGGGCTGTCGAGCGAGAAGGCGGGGATCTCCACGTCGAAAGGCTCGCCCGTGGCGGGCGCGACCATGTGGTAGACGCCACGCATGATGCCGGACGACGTGCCGAGCGGCGTGCCGGAGGTGTAGGTGAAGGCCTCGCCGGGATCGAGGACGGGCTGTTCGCCGATCACGCCATCCCCGTGCACGACCTGCGTGCGGGCGAGGCCGTCGGTGATGTGCCAGGTGCGCTTCAGCAGCTGCACGGTGGCGGGGCCGCCGTTGCGGATCTCGATCTGGTAGGCCCAGACCCAGCGTCCCTCCTCCGGCGCCGACTGGTCGGCGAGGTAGAAGGTGCGGACGGTCACGCGCACGCCGCGGGTCGTCGCGACCCAGGGGCCGCCGGCAGGGACGGCAACGCTCATGCCGGGCGACGGCCGAGGAGAGCGGTGGCGAGGCCGGCGCCGATGAGGAGAGAGCCGCCCGCGCGGTTCAGGACGCGGCGGGGGCCGGGACGCTGGATGGCGCCGGAGAGGCGGCCGGCGAGCAGCGCGTAGGCCAGCGCATTGCTGGCGCCGAGCGTGACGAAGGTCGCGACAAGGATCGCGGCCTGCGGCAGGAAGGGCCGGGACGCGTCCAGGAACTGCGGCACGAAGGCGACGAAGAAGGCGATGCCCTTGGGGTTCGTCGCGGTGACGACGAAGGCCTGCCAGCCCGCGCGGCGGGGCGGCAGGGGAGGGGGCGCGCCCTCGACCGGCGCGCGCCACATGCGGAGGCCGAGCCAGACGAGGTAGGCGGCGCCGCACCACTTCAGGACCGTGAAGGCCGTGGCGGACGCGGCGAGGAGCGCGCCGAGGCCGGCGAGGGAGAGGCTCATCGCCACGAAGTCGCCGGCCGCGACGCCGGCGACGAGCGGAAGGGTGGACCGCCGCCCGCCGCCGAGCGACTGACCCAGCACGAGGAGGATCGTCGGTCCCGGGATGACCAGCATCGTCGCGGCGGCCGCGACGAAGGCGAGCCAGAGGGCGGGGTCCATCGTGTCGCTACTCCGCAGCCTGCCGGTGCGCGGGGCGCGCGATCCGGTCGAGCGCCTGCGAAAGATCCTCGATCACGTCGGCCACGTCCTCAAGCCCCACCGAGAGACGGATGGTGCCGTCGGTGATCCCGAGGCGGGCGCGTTCCTCCGCGCCGACCTTCATGTGCGTGGTCGTCGCGGGGTGCGTGACCATGGAGCGGGCGTCGCCGAGGTTGTTGGAAATGTCGACCAGGCGCAGCCCGTCGAGCACCGCGAAGGCGTTCTCCTTCGAGCCCACGTCGAAGGTGACGAGGGTGCCGCCGGCGGTCATCTGGCGGCGGGCCAGGGCTTCCTGCGGGTGGGAGGGGCGGAAGGGGTAGAGGGCGCGGACGACCTCGGGGCGGGCGTCGAGAAAGTCGGCGACGCGCTCCGCATTCGCGCACATGGCGGGCACGCGGAGGTGCAGCGTCTCCAGACCCTTCAGGATCACCCAGGCGTTGAAGGGGGAGATGGACGGGCCGGTGTTGCGGATGAAGGGCTGGAGCACGTCGTTCACCCAGGCCTTCGATCCCAGCACGGCGCCGCCGAGCACGCGGCCCTGGCCGTCGAAGTGCTTCGTCGCGGAATAGACGACGACGTCCGCCCCGAACTCCATCGGGCGCTGGAGGAGCGGGGTCGCGAAGACGTTGTCCACGACGACGACGGCGCCGGCCGCGTGCGCGAGGTCGCAGACCGCGCGGAGGTCCACGATGTCCAGCATCGGGTTCGACGGGGTTTCCAGCAGCACCATTTGCGTCGGCGTACGGAACGCGTCGCGCCACGCGTCGAGGTCGGCCCCGTCCACGAAGACCGTCTCGATCCCGTAGCGCGGCAGCAGGGTGGAGACGATCCAGTGGCAGGACCCGAACAGCGCGCGGGACGCGACGACGCGGTCGCCGGCCTTCAGGTGCGACAGCATCGCGGCGTGGACCGCGGCCATGCCCGAGGCCGTGACGCGGCAGGCCTCCGCGCCTTCCAGCGCGGCGAGCTTGTTCTGCAGCGCTTCGATCGTCGGGTTGCCGAAGCGGGAATACTGGAAGTGCTGCGCCTTGCCGAGGAAGGTGTCCTCGGCCTGCCCCGCGCTCTCGTACATGAAGCCGGAGGTGAGGTGCAGCGCCTCCGACATCTCGTCGAAGGAGGAGCGGTTCTGGCCGCCGCGGACAAGCAGCGTTGCGGGGCGGAGCGGAATATCCGGGAGGGTGCGAGGCATCAGACGGGGTTCCATCACGAGTGGATGGCCCGGCGGGGCAGCCACGGTTCCCCGTGACCACCACGGCCGTTTAGCGCGTTTCTTTAAGCTCGCCGCAAGCTGGCCGACAAATCGCGAGCGCGGCACCCGATGGGCGGGCATCGCATCGTCGTTCTAATCACGGGGACGGGGCCCCGCAACCCGGCTACCGGTCCGTGTTCTTGTGGCCGGGGCGGCCCATGGCGCCGCTCGCGCTCTGCGCGCCCTTATTGGTGTCGAGGTTGCCGCGGCCCGTCGCGCTCTCCTGCGTGGCGCCGGGGCCGGCCTGGGTGCCCGCCGCGTTGCTCTCGCCGCCCTTGCCGGAGCCCTGCTCCTCGGCGCGGCGGTCCTTCTTCGATGCGTCGGTCATGCGTGGCCTCCCTCCATTCGTTAGGTCGGGGGTGAACGCGGCAGGTGGCGGACCGTTCCCGGCCGGCTTGCCCTGGGACACCCGCGTCGCTAGGTTCTGACCGGGTTGGCACGCGGGCGTAGTTCAGAGGTAGAACGTCAGCTTCCCAAGCTGAATGTCGTGGGTTCGATTCCCATCGCCCGCTCCACTCCCGACGACATGATGCGGTCCTGAACGCGCGCTCGGCCGCCCGCCCGCGTCGTCCGGTCTCAACAACCTCCACGTGATCGCGGCGAGGCTTGGCCGCGGGCGAGGTCGGGCCCCGCGCCAAGGCCCCGGCGGGATGGTGAGGCCAGGGAAGCTGCCGTCCCGGTCGACAGCCCTGCCCGTGCGATGGCTATCGCTCCGATAGGCGGCGCCGCATTGCGCGGATGGTGAGCGCGGCGCATGGCTCCTCCGTTCCAAGGAAGGAAACGACCATGCGCGCGTCCCCCATTGCCATCTTCGCCGCGGGCTTCGTCGCGGGTGGCATCGCGTTCGGCGCCGTCGCGGCCCATGCCCGCTTCGTCGTCTTGAACTCGTCCGTCGGCGGAGTCCTGCCGAACTCGGAGGGAAGCCTCTTCTGTGTGACGTCGGGCAGCGTCCTGCGGCCGATCAACGGCGTGACCCGGAACTCCAGTGTCAACGCTCCCGGCGGCGTGGCCTACGGCGTCACGTTCCGCTGCCCGGCCTGACCGGCGCCGGGTTTCGTTCGCGGGCGCACTGCTCGCGCCTCAATCCTGTGGCCGGTCGCTCAGCGCCGGCGCGGCGACTCGCCCGGCGAGCGGCGTGCCCTCGCCCAGGCGGATCGTGCCGTCGGGCTGCGGCACGGCCAGCGGCACCACCCGGACCTGCGCCGTGCCGCCGGTCATGCCGAGCTGCCGCGCCACGGGCGGCGTCACGTCCAGCAGGCGCCCCGCGCTCTCCGCCCCGCCCGGCTGGACGCGGACGAAGGTTGAGCGGCCGTTGCCGAGGTTCACCACGCGGGCCGTCGTGCCCTCCGGCAGCACGCCGCTGACGCCGACGGCCTCGGTCCCGGCCAGGGCGCGGTTCGTGACGATCCGGGCCTCGCCTTCCCGGGCCTGGCCCGAGCGGTCCGCGTTGCCGGCCCGCGGCGCAGGGCGCGGCGCGACCTCGATGACGGACCCGGCGCCCCGATCCCGCTGCGCAGCCGCGATCGAGGCGACCTGCATCGCGCAGACCACCGCGACGACCAGCCCTGCCGTCCCCCGACGCATGATGTCCCCCGCCCCACGCTTCGGCACCCGCCCCGATGAAGGACGTTCCCCCGTATCGTCGCATGAAGCCTACGCCCGCCGGACCGCCGCCTCCAACGCAAGACGGTGTCCATTCCCCGTCGGAACCGAATTTTCGCGGGCGGCGCGGGGACGCCGCGCCAGCGTCAGACGCCTGCGTTCGGCGCCCGGGTCAGGCGCCCGGGTCAGGCGCCCGCGTCAAGCGACGGCCGGGACCGGTGCGGACCCCGGTGCGGGGGATGGCGGGGAAACGGGCGCAGACGCCGCGGCCTCCACCACCGCGCGAGCCGCCGGGACCTCGATGACGCAGCCCATCCCCGCGGCGTTCCAGGCGCGCTCGGCGCGTCCCGCGAGCTGATCGCGGATCGTCGCAAGCAGGACGCGGGACCCGAAGCCTGTCCGCGACGGCGGGACGACGGGGGGCCGCCCGATTCCTCCCAGTGCAGGCGCAGCCGGTCCCCGTCGATCATCCAGCCCAGCCGAACCGTCCCGCCGGGGACTGAGAGGGCGCCGTGCTTCGTGGCGTTCGTCGCGAGCTCGTGCAGCGCCATGGCAAGGGGCTGCACCGCGTTGGCGGCCAGCGTCACCGCCGGGCCGTCCAGGATGATGCGAGAGGCGCCGCCCTCTGGCAGGAAGGGGTCGAGTTCCCCCGCCGCGACCTCCCGCAGGGAGACGCCTTCCCAGCGCCCCTCCGCGAGAAGGGTCTGGGCGCGGGCGAGGGCGCGGACCCGGCCCTCGACGGCGCGGGCGTAGGCGGCGGCGTCATCCTTCGGGGTCAGGCGGAGCGTGGCCTGCACGACGGTCAGCGCGTTCTTCGCGCGGTGGTCCACCTCCCGCATCAGGACGCGCTGGCGATCCTCCGCGTCGTGGCGGGCGGTGACGTCCACGTTCACCCCGACGACGTGGGTGATGCGGCCCATGGCGTCGCGCCGGGCGCGGCCGCGTGCGGCGAGCCAGCGCACCTCCTCCATCCCGTCGGGCGCGCGGCGGAGGATTCGGAATTCCGCCTCCATCACGCCGGTCCGGGTGGCCGCGGTCGCGGCGGCCGCGGCCCTGTCCCGGTCCTCCGGATGGATGACCTCGCGGAAGCGGTCGACGGTGGGTTGGCCGTAGGTCGCGGGGTCGAGGCCGAGCAGGGCGAACTGGCCGTCCGACCAGCGCGCGACGCCCGTCGCGACGTCCCATTCCCAGGCACCGACGCCGCCCGCTTCCTGCGCCAGGCGCAGCCATTCCTCGCTGCCGCGCAGGGCCTCCGTGCGGACCTCCAGCGCGTCGGCCATGGCGTCGAAGCCCGCGGCGAGGCGGCCGAACTCCGCCGCGCCGGGTCATCACGCCGACGCGGGCCGTGGTGTCGCCGCGCCGCCAGCGCTCCATCGCATCGGTCAGCCGGCGCACGACGGGGCGGAGGTAGAGGCGGGAGGCCAGCGCCGCGGCGATCACGGCCGACAGGAGCCCGGCGGCGACCAGGAGGAAGCCGAGACGCGTCGCGCGCTCGATCGGCGCCAGGCCCGCTTCGGTGGAAAGGCCGGCGCTGACGTAGAGGCCTGTCCCGTTCGCGCCCTCCGGCGCGTAGCCGAGGATGCGGCGGGTGCCGTCCTGGCTCGTCACCTCCGTGGCGCCGGGGGCGGTGGCGGTCAGCAGCGGCAGGAAGGGATCGGGGATGCGGGTGCCGACGAAGCGCTCCGGCAGCGGCGCGCGCGCGACGATCACGCCCTCCCGGTCGGCGACGGTGACGGAGCCGCCTGGCGGCAGGCCGCGTTCCTCGAGGCGCGCGGAAAGGCGGCCGGCATCCAGCGCCGCGAGGGCGACGCGCTGCACCGCGCCGGTCGCGTCGACGGCCGGCAGCGCCATCGGCAGGCGCGGGCGCCCGGTGACGCCGCCGGTGCGCAGGCCCCCGATGGCGAAGCGCCGTTCCGTCACCGCTTCCCGGAAATAGGGCAGGTCGCCATAGCCGTCGGCGACGCTGCGCTCCGTCTCCTGCGAGACGCAGGTGACGCGCCCCGACGCGTCGGTGACGACCAGCCGGACGTAATCGGGGAAGCGTTCCTCGAGACGGCCGAGATAGGCGCCGCAGGCCGCCCGGTCGCCGCTGGAGGCGACCGGCGCTTCGAGCACCGCGGCCAGCAGGCCGCGCGTTCCCTCGATCACGCCACCCAGTTCCGAGGAGGCGTAGAGCGCGAGGCGCCGGGCCTCCGCGTGGAGTTCGGCCGTGCGTGCAGTCCGCAGCGACAGTTCGCTCCAGAGTTGAAGGCCCGCTGCCGGAATGACGGCGGCGGTGCAGAGCAGGATGAGCCGGAGGGACAACCCCATCCCGCTACCGAGACCCAGCCGCGCCGCAGATGGCAAGGGTCATCGGGTACACCGTCGGTCACGGACCCGTGAGGACGTCACCGCCAGCCGCAGTCGGGCAGCACGTCGAGCGGCACGGAAAGGCAGCGGACGCCGCCGGCGTTCGGCTCGGGCAGGCGGCCGCCGCGGATGTTCACCTGGAGGGCGAGGAGCATGAGGTCGGGAATCGGCAGGGTGCGGTCCCGTGCCTCCCGCATCGCGACGTAGGCGGCTTCATCGGCGCAGCGGGTGAGGTGGATGTTGGCGGCCCGCTGTTCGGCCACCGTGCTCTCCCAGCACGGCTCGCGTCCGCCCGGGCGGTAGTCGTGCCCGGTGAAAAGGCGCGTCGCGTCGGGCAGGGACAGGACGCGCTGGATCGAGCGCCAGAGCGCCGTCGCGCTGCCGCCGGGGAAGTCGCAGCGCGCGGTGCCGCCATCCGGCATGAACAGCGTGTCGTGGATGAAGGCAGCATCTCCGACGACGTAGGTCACGGAGGCCAGCGTATGGCCGGGCGAGTGGATGACCTCCACGTCGAGGCCGCCGATGCGGAAGCGTTCGCCATCCGCGAAGAGGCGGTCCCAGGCCGAGCCGTCGCAGGGCAGGTCCGGCAGGCCGTAGAGGCGGGACCAGAGGCGCTGCACGTCCACGATCCGCGCACCCATGGCCATCGGTGCACCGGTGCGTTCCTTCAGGGTGGCGGCGGCGGAGAAATGGTCGGCGTGGGGGTGGGTGTCGAGGATCCACTCGATCTGCAGCCCGCGCTCCGCGACGTGGGCGAGGAGTGCGTCGGCGGATCGCGCGGTGACGCAGCCCGCGCGCTGGTCGAAGTCGAGCACGGGGTCGATGATCGCGCAGCGGCGCGTCGCGGGGTCGGAGACGACGTACTGCACGCTTCCCGTGCGCGGATCGTGAAATCCCGCGACCTCCGGCTTCGCCATGTGATCCGTCCCCCTTGGACGAGCGTATCACGTCCGATCGTTACGGGGAGGGGCGAGACGGCCGAATGTCCCGGCCGCGCCGCCGACCGCGGCGGCGCAGCCGGGACATGCTCGCCGTGACGACGGCGGCTACCCGAAGCGCGATTCCGACAGCAGGTCCCGGGCAGCCTCGAGGGCAGCGCGTTGCAGGCGGGGGTTCGGAAGCGTCTGCGCGAGGGCCACGACCTCCGTCGCGAGCGCGGCGCGGCCCCAGTTCGGGCGGGGCCTGTCGTCGTCGCCTCCGATGGGCACGGGGATGTGCGGGCGGCGTGGGCCGATCGAGCCGCAGTCGTCGATCATCCGCTGCGCCACACGGGACAGGGTGCCGTCCGCACCCTCCACGCTCCGCGCGGCCTCGCGGAGGGCAAGTCCGGTGAGCAGGATCGTGGCCAGTGGCCGCCAGGGTTCCGGATGCGGTCCCATGTGCCAGGGCTCCGGGTGGCCGCCCATGTCGGTCACGGTCTGGAGGATGGCCGCGAGGCTTGCCTCGGTGGTGCTGCCGGATTGCATCGTGCTGTTCCCTCTCCCGTCGCTTCGTCGCGCGACGGGGGGAGTATCGGGGCACCCGGTGGCGAGGCGGGGCGAAACTCCCCCGAAAGATCTCCGCAACGGCGCCGATGCCGGCGCCGGCACGTCATGCCCGGTCCGTCGGGCGAGGGGCCGCGAAGACCGAGGTGACCTGCGCGTAGTCGCGGTAGCCGAGGCGCGCGATGGTGCCGGCGGCCACCGCGTCGAAGCGCCCGTCGCGAAGGAAGGCCTCGTCGAGGTGGATCCCGACGACCTCGCCGACCGTCAGGACGTTGCGCGTCGGGCGGCCCGCGGCGTCGGGCAGGTCGAGGCTGACGACGACGCGGCATTCCAGCGCGGCCGGGGAGGCAACGACGCGGGGCGGGCGCACGATCCGGCAGGGCGCGGCTTCGATGCCCGCGGCCTCGAACTCCGACACGCCCGCCGGGTGGTCGCCGGAGGAGGCGTTCATCGCGTCAAACAGCGCGCGGGTTGCAAGGTTGAAGACGAATTCGCCGGTGGCGCGGGCATTGGCGGCGGAGTGCTTCAGGCCTTCGCTTCCGAAGGCGAGCACCGGCGGGTCGTCGCCCACCATGTTGAAGTAGGAATAGGGCGCGAGATTCGCTCGCCCCGACGCGTCGAGGGTGGAAATCCAGCCGATCGGCCGCGGCGCGACGATGGCCTTGATCGGGTCGTGCGGAAGGGGATGGCCAAGGCGGGGTTCGTAGAACACGCGGGGCTCCGGACGGGGAACCCCGCTCCTACCCTAGCGGCGGCCGGTCTGCTGCCCCGGCTGGCCGCCGGATCGTGCGCGGCCGCCGTTGCGGCGAAGGTTCTCGCAGCGGTCGTCCTCCCCGATGCCGAACTGGATCGTGGGAAGCAGGCCGGCGGCGGGCGCCACGAGTGCGCCGAGGGCGCCGGCGATCCCGCCGCGCGCGGCCAGTTCCTCCACGTCCACGCCCACATTCTGGTCACGGAACGTGCCGGTGACGATGATGTCGGTCGGCAGCGCGCCGACGGTGAAGGTCTTGCTTTCGCTGCGCAGGCGAAGGCCCAGCGCCTCGTTGCGCAGGTTCACCGTGGCGTTGCCGAGGATGAGCACGTCCTCCGTGTCCAGCACCAGCGCGCGCGTCGTGACCGTGCCGTTGCCCAGCACGAAGTCACCGACGAAGCACTGGACCTGCGTGCGTCCGGGCAGGCGGATCGTCGAGAGCAGCGCGTTCCCGAGCCGAAGGCCCGAAAGGTCCACGAGCAGCGAGGAGAGGTTCCCACCGGACATTCCGACGGTGAGCGCCCCGTTGCCGTTGCCCGCGATGGCAGCGAAGGAATTTCCCGTGCCCTCGACCCGGCCGCGGCCGGTCAGGCCGCCCGCGCCCTCCACCCCCGCCGCGCCGACGAGGCGGGAGACGTCGAGGTTGCGGAACTGCACCTCGGCGACGGCGTGGAGCGCGTTGCCCTCGCGCGGCTGGAGCGTGATGTTGCCCTCCAGCGTGCCGCGCCCCACGCCGAGCGCGAGCGGGCGCAGGACGAGGTTGCCGTCGCGCAGCTCCATCTCCGCGCGCATGTTGTCGAAGGGAACCCGCCGCCCGACGATGCTGTCGGCGCGGTAGGTCAGGCGGACGTTGGCCGCATCGAGCTTCGGCAGGTTGATCGGGTCGTTCGGCAGGACGCGGGGGTTCGCCTGGTTCCGCGCCTGCTGCTGCCGCTGCTGCGGTGTCTGGCCCGGGGTGTTGCGGCTGCCCGGCTCCTCCCCGATGAAGCCGCCGAGGTCGGCGAGGTCCACGCGGCGGGAGTGGAGTTCGGCGACAACGTCGGGCTTGCCCTGGGTCGGCGTGACGGAGATCGTGCCGGAGAGGTCGGATTGCCCCACGCGGCCCTCGAAGTCGCGGAACCGGATGCGGCCGCCCGCGTAGTCCACCTGGCCCGCGACCTGGAAGGGCGGCGTCTCCGGAAAGGGCACGCCGGACAGCGGCTGCAGCCGCGCCATGTCGGGGCCGCGCAGTTCGGCGCGCACGTTGGCGCCGGCGAGTTCCAGCGGGTTGCTGAGCGTGCCGCGGACCGAGACGCGCGTGTCGCCGTTCGCGAGGTTGATCTCGATCGGCCAGGGCTTCCCGGTGTCCTGCAGGGCCAGCACGGCACCGCCCATCGCTTCGCCGGTGATGCGCTGTCCCGCGTAGGTGCCGTCGGCACGCACGGCGATGCGCGGGTCGGGACCCGCCTCGTCGCGGGTCGCGACGGCCAGGTTGAAGTCGGCCTGCAGGTTGGGGATGCGGACATGCGCGGCGCCGTCGATGACGCGCAGCAGGCCGATCCGGGTGCGGCCCTCGCCGGGTTCCGCGGGGGCGGCGCCCTCGCCCTTCGGGCCCTCGCCGCCGAGGTCGAAGGTGTAGTTGTTCGATCCGTCGTCCCGCGCCAGGGCTTCGACCTGCGGCCGCTCGACCTCGATCGAGGGGATCACGACGCGGCGGTCGCGGACATAGGCCATCACGTCGGCACGGACCGTCAGGCGCGGCGCGCGGGCGAAGGGAGGGTCGTCGGGCCATCCCTCCGGGTTCGCGACGCGGATGCCGAGGGCCGAGACGGTGGTGACGCGTCCCAGGCGGACCTGGAGGTGCTCGATCGTCACCTTCCGTCCCAGCGCGGCGGAGGCCTGGCGTTCGGCGAGCGGGATGAACCAGTCCCAGTCCCAGAAGGCGACGAGGAGCGCGATCGCCAGGATCGGGATGCCGAGCCAGATGGCCCAGCGCGGGACACGTCGCCGTTCCGCCATCACCCGCGCCTCCATCCCGTGACCTCCCTGTAACGCGACGGAGCGTCCCCGGTTCGCAACCGGAAGCGGGGCCGGTCCGTTGCTGGACCGTTCATACGGATGGGTTGCGGATGCTTGGCCGGGCCTGGAACATCATCAAGGACGCCTTCGGCGGCTTCGTGGAGCACGAGGCGATGACGCGTGGCGCCGCGATCGCCTGCTACACGCTGTTCTCGCTCGCGCCGTTGCTCGTCGTCTCCGTCGCGATCGCCGGGTTCTTCTTCGGCGCGAGCAACGTGAACACCCAGTTGATGGGCCAGCTCACCGCCCTCGTTGGGGAGGAAGGCGCCAAGGCCATTCAGGGGATGGTGGAGGCGGGCGGGAAGACGGGAAGCGGGATCGCCGCGGCCGTCGGCATCGCCGTCCTCCTGGTCTCCGCGTCCGGCGTCTTTGCGGAGCTGCAGACCGCGCTGAACGTCATCTGGCGCGCGGAGCAGAAGCCGGTCACGGCGATGAGCCTGGTGAAGGCGCGGGCGCTGTCCATCGGGCTCGTCGCGGCGACGGGGTTCCTCCTCCTCGTCTCGCTCGTGGTCTCGGCGGTGATCGCGGCCTTCGGGAACTGGATGACGGGCTACGCGCCCGGGTTGAGGTGGTTGCTGCAGATCGTCAACCTCCTCGTCTCCTTCCTCCTCGTCGCCGGGCTCTTCGCCGCGATCTACAAGGTGCTGCCGGACCGGATCCTGTCCTGGCGCGACGTGATCGTGGGCGCGCTGGTGACGGCGTTCCTGTTCAACCTCGGCAAGGTGCTCATCGCGCTCTACCTCGCCAATTTCGGCGGGTCCTACGGGACGGCGGGCGCGCTCGTCGTCGTGCTGGTCTGGGTCTACTACTCCGCGCAGGTGTTCCTGCTCGGCGCGGAGTTCACGCGGGCCTGGGCGGCGCGGGAGGGGGACTGGCGCGGGGTGGACCTCTCTGCCCCCGGATCCGCCGCCGGAATGGCCCGGGCGCAGTTGGGGGCCGACGCGCCCTGACGTGAACTTCCGGTAAGGATGTGGTAGGCCGCGCAGCCCGGCGCGGACCGGGCGCGCAGCCCGAAGGAATGCCGCTTGAGCCTTGGCCTCATCGCCCTGCTGGACGACATCGCCGCGCTGGCGAAGGTTGCGGCCGCGTCCCTCGACGACGTTGCGGCCGCAGCGGGCAAGGCCGGTGCGAAGGCGGCGGGGGTCGTCATCGACGATGCGGCGGTGACGCCGCGCTACGTCGTCGGCTTCTCGGCGGACCGGGAACTGCCGATCGTCGGGCGGATCGCGCTGGGGTCGCTGAAGAACAAGCTGCTGTTCCTGCTGCCGGGTGCGCTGCTGCTCGGCACGCTGGCGCCCTGGGCGATCACGCCGCTGCTCATGCTCGGCGGCGCCTATCTCTGCTACGAGGGGGCGGAGAAGGTCTATGAGGCGCTCGTCCCCCATGCCGCCTACGCGCATGAGGAGAAGACCGGCGCCGCGCCGGCCGACCCGCGCGCGCTGGAGGAGGCGAAGGTCCGCTCCGCCATCCAGACGGACTTCATCCTCTCGGCGGAGGTGATGGCGATCGCCCTCGCGACCATCCCGGATTCCGGCTTCGTCGCCCGCGCAGCGGTCCTGGCGGTGGTCGGGATCGGCCTGACGGTCCTGGTCTACGGCGCCGTCGCGCTGATCGTGAAGGCGGACGACGCGGGCGTCGCCCTGGCGCGCAGCGGGTCCGGTGCGCTCCGGGCGCTGGGACGCGGGATCGTGCTGGCCATGCCGCCCTTCCTGAAGGCGCTCTCGATCGTCGGCACCGCGGCGATGCTCTGGGTCGGCGGCGGCATCCTGCTGCACGGGCTGGAGGAATACGGCCTCGGCGGCTTGCCGCACGCGATCCACGACGCGGCGCACGCGATCGGCAAATCGCTCCCGCTCGGCCCCGTGTGGGAATGGCTGGCCAATGCCCTTGCCTCAGGACTGATTGGCCTGGCGGTCGGCGCAGCGTTGATCCCGGTCGTGGGCAAGGTGCTGGCGCCGCTGTTCCGGCGGCTGCGCGGCGGGGCGGCGCGCCCCGCGCACTGACCCCGGGCATTCGCAGGGCCCGCGATCGGGTCCATGCTCCGTACACCGACGAACGAGCGGAGACGCGTCATGCCCGGAGCCTCCACGCCCCTGCCGGTGGACCTGACCGGGTTGCGCGTCGCCATCAGCGCCGGTGCGGGCGGGATCGGGCTCGTCATGGCCGATTGCTTCGCCGGCCGCGGCGCGCGGGTCTTCGTCTGCGACCTGGACGCGGCGGCCCTGGCGGCGTGCCCGCACCCGTCGGTCCGCGCCGACATGGGCGATGCCGTCCAGGCCGAAGGCTTCGTGGACGCGGCCGTCGCGGCCCTCGGCGGGCTCGACGTGCTCGTGAACAACGCGGGCATCGCGGGCCCCACCGCGCGCGTTGAGGACGTGACGCCGGAGGATCTGGACCGCGTGCTGCGGGTGGACGTGGCGTCCATGTTCCATTGCACGCGCCGCGCGCTGCCGGCGCTGCGCGCGGCGGGGGGCGGGTCCATCGTCAACCTCTCCTCCGTCGCGGGGCGCTTCGGCTTCGCGCTGCGCAGCCCCTATTCATCGGCCAAGTGGGGCGTCGTGGGCTTCACGAAGTCGCTGGCGATCGAACTCGGCCCGGAGGGCATCCGGGTCAACGCCATCCTACCCGGAGCCGTCGCGGGGGAGCGCGTGCGGCAGGTCATCGCGGCGAAGGCGGAGGCGAACGGCCTCTCCTTCGAGGAGCAGGAAAGCCGCATCCTCGCGAACTCGCTGCGCACCTATGTCACGCCGCACGACGTCGCGAACATGGCGCTCTACCTCTGTTCCCCGTTCGGGGCGACGATCAGCGGCCAGGCCCTCGCGATCGACGGGGATCAGCAGTACCTGGCTTGAGCCCCGCCGGGGCGTTCAGCTGCGCACAAGCGGGCAGCCTCCTTCCGAGATGGGCCGGAAGGCCTCCTCCGCCGGGATCGTGCGGACGAGCTTGTAGTAGTCCCAGGGGCCGCGGCTCTCGCCGGGCGCCTTCACCTCGAAGAGGTGGACGGGGTGGACCTTCCGGCCGTCCTGGCGGATCGAGCCGGGGCCGAAGACGTCGTCATCCACCGGCATGGCCTTCATGCGGGCGATCGTCTCGGCGCCGCTGGCCTTGGCCTGCGCGGCGCCCATCTCGGCCGCGACCTTCAGGTAATGCAGCACGGCGCCGTAGCAGCCGGCCTGGATCATCGTGGGGCGCTGCTGGCCCGGCATGTCGCGCAGCACGCGGGACGTGAAGGCGCGGCTGCGGTCGTTCAGGTCCCAGTAGAAGGCATCCGTCAGCACCAAGCCCTGCGCCGTCTCCAGGCCGAGCGCGTGCACGTCGGTGATGCCGACGAGCAGGCCCGCGAGCTTCGCGCCGCGGCGGGTGACGCCGAACTCCGCGGCCTGCTTCACCGTGTTGATCGTGTCGCCGCCGGCGTTGGCGAGGCCGATCACCTTCGCGCGGCTGGCGGCGGCCTGGGTGAGGTAGGATGAATAGTCCGTCGTGCTCAGCGGGTGCCGCGCGCCGCCGACCACGCGCCCGCCGGCGCGCCGGACGAACTCCGTCGTGTCGCGCTCGAGCGCGTGGCCGAAGGCGTAGTCGGCGGTGATGAAGAACCAGGTGTCCCCGCCCGCCCGCACCATCGCGTCGCCCGTGCCGTGGGCGAGCATCCAGGTGTCGTAGGTCCAGTGCACCGTGTTCGGGGAACAGGCGGGACCCGTGAGGTCGGAGATCGCGCCGCCCGAGTTCAGGAAAACCTTGTTCTTCTCCCGCACGATCCCGGACACGGCGAGCGCGACGGAGGAGGTCGGGACGTCCACGACCACGTCCACGCCGTCGCGGTCGATCCATTGGCGGACGATCGTGGACCCAACGTCCGGGCGGTTCTGGTGGTCGGCCTGGATGACCTCGACGGCAAGGCCGCGCGCCGCGGCGACCTCCGCCACGGCCTGGCGCACGCAGACGGTGGAGCCGGGGCCGGTCGGGTCGCGGTAGACGCCGGACTGGTCGTTCAGGACGCCGATGCGGATCGTGTTCGCGGGCTGCGCGCGGGCGCCCTGGATGGGCAGTGCGCCGAGCGCGGCGGCGCCGAGCACGGTGCGGCGGTGCAGGGTCATGGTCGCTTGGCCTCCCGACGGTGTTCTTGTCCGGGGATCGTAGGGCTACCCATTGGGCCTTGCTATCAGCAGGTTGCGCCGGGGCCTGCGACTAGCCCGGCGCCGCGACGACCGATTGCTGGCTGGCGGCGCAGAGCGCGCGCGCGCCGTTCCGTTCCGCATGCACGTCCACCCGGACGACGGTGACGCTGCGGCCGCTGCGCAGGACCAGCCCTTCGGCGAGCAGGCGTTCGCCGATGGCGGGGCGCAGGAAGTTGATCTTGTATTCCAGCGACAGCACGTCGGCCGCCGCGGCCATGGCAGTCATCGCCGCGTAGCCGCCGGCTACGTCGGCCAGGGCGCCGATCGCGCCGCCGTGGAAGAAGCCGTGCTGCTGCGTCACGTCTTCCGAGAGGGGAGGGAGAGGACGCAGCGTCCGGCCTCCAGCGCCTCGATCGTGACGCCCAGGCGGCGCATGAGGCCCTGGCGCGCGAAGGAGGCGCGGATCGCCGCCTCCCGCTCCGGTGGCAGCACGGCGGTCAGCGGCGGGCGGACCGGGCGAGGCCGGCGAGTTCGCGGTTGAAGCGTGGCGCGTCTTCCCAGAACGGAGCGTGGCCGATTCCCACGTACAGCGAGAGCCGCGCGCCCGGCACGGTGGCGGCGGTGTAGCGCGCCATCACCGGGGTGATCAGCGCGTCCGCCTCGCCCTGCGTCACGAGGGTGGGCACGTCCACCGCGCGCAGCCCCGCCTCGTACTCCGCGGGGCGGCCGAGGAGCGACAGCCGCACGTGGCGCGGCACCATCGTGTTGAAACCCATCATCGTCTCGAACTCGTCCTGCGTCGGCTGGCGCTCGAAGCAGGCGCGAAGGAACCTCCGGGTGCCGTCCAGCGCCATCCGCAGGTCGGCGTGGCCGTAGCCATTCGGGCCGGTGTGGACGCCCGCGGGCCCGGCGCCGCCCGGTGGGGCGCCGGTGACGGCGTCCACGAAGTTCAGCGCACCGATGCCCGACGTGCCGTGCGCGGCGAGGTAATCGTTCAGGACGCGGCCGCCGTAGGACCAGCCGACGAGGACCGGGCGGCGCAGGTCCAGCGCCGTGATGATGCCCCGAAGGTCCGCCGCCCACATCGCGCCGGGCTTGTAGTGCTCGTCGCCCTCCGGCTTGCCGGAGAGGCCGTGGCCGCGGAAATCCATCGTGACGAGCCGGAACTCGCGGGCGAGCGCGGGATCGGCGATCTGCTTGTCCCAGGACAGGTTGCACTGGCCGAAGCCGTGGACCAGCAGGATGGGGATACCCTCGGGGTTGCCGTATTCGTAGGTCGCGATGGGCGTGCCGCCGCCGCCGGGGACCATCACCTGCCTGTAGGTCAGCGTCGGGGCAGCGCCCTGCGCGACGGCCTTCCCGGCGCGCCCCGCGCCGAGCACGGCCAACGCCCCCGCGGCGAAGATCGCGCGACGTTGCGGCATGGCGTTTCCCCGTTCCGAGAGGTGCAGCATGGCGTCGGCCCGCCGCGCCGCGCAAACGATACGCGCAAACGATACGCGCAAACGATACGCGCAAACGATACCGGCCTCGTCCGCCATCCACCCTGCGCGTGCCGGGCGATGATGCGGGATCGGCAGCGGTCAGCTCCGCGCCGAGGCGGAGGCGAGCGCGTCCAGCACGATCCGCTCCGTCAGGATCTGCGGCAGCACCTGCGGCGCCCCGCCGCCCGCGGGGTAGAGGAGGTATAGCGGCACGCCGTCCCGCGCGTTCGCACGCAGCAGCGCCGACAGGGTCCGGTCGCCGTTCGTCCAGTCGCCGACGAGCGTTGCGACCCCGGCGCGGGAGAAGGCCTCGCGCACCGCCGTCGCGTCCAGCGCGACGCGCTCGTTCACCTTGCAGGTGATGCACCAGGCCGCAGTGACGTTGACGAAGACCGGACGCCCCTCCGCCCGCAGCGCGGCGACGCGTTCCTCCGACCAGGCCTCGGCGTTCGTCGCGGCCTCGGGCGCGCGGGCCGCGGAAAGGCCGGGCAGCAGCGCCAGGGCGCCGAGCACCGCCGCGACCGCCGCCGCGCGCCCGAGCCGCAGCCCACGCCCGGCCGCCTGCGCCTGCCCCAGGATCCAGGCCCCGAAGCCGAGCAGCACCGCGCCGCCCAGCAGCACCAGCACCCCGTCCGGCCCCGCCTGCTGCGTCAGCACCCAGGCCAGCCAGGCCGCCGCCCCGTACATCGGGAAGGCGAGCGCGCCGCGCAGGCGCTCCATCCAGGCCCCCGGCCGCGGCAAGGCGCGGGCGATCCCCGGCGCCACCGCCAGCAGCGCCCAGGGCAGCGCCATCCCGAGGCCAAGCGCCCCGAAGACCGTCAGCGCGCCCGCCGGCGGCATCGCCAGCGCCGCCCCCAGCGCCGTCGCCATGAAGGGCGCCGTGCACGGCGTGGCGACGATCACCGCCAGCGCCCCCGTCGCGAAGGCGCCGAGCGGCCCACCGCGCGACGCCGCGCCTTGTCCCATCCCGACGGGCCCACCGACCGCGAAGACGCCGGACAGGTTCAGCCCCACCGCGAGCATCAGCCAGGCCATCAGCGCCACGAAGACGGGCGAGGTGAACTGGAAGCCCCAGCCCGCGGCCGACCCCGCCGCGCGCAGCCCCACCAGCACGCCCCCGATCGCGAGGAAGGACAGCACCATCCCCGCGACGGTCGCGAGCGCCTCCGCCCGCACCGCCCCGCGTGCGGCGCCGGACAGCCGCGCAAGCCCCGCTGCCTTCATCGCCAGCACCGGGAAGACGCAGGGCATGAGGTTGAGGATCAGCCCGCCCAGCAGCGCCAGCCCCGCCGCGACCGCCAGCGGTGTCCCGCCCGGTGCCGCCGGCATCGGCCCGATGGGCGCCGAGACCGCATAGGCCGACCGCGCCCCGGCCGCGTCGGTGATCGCGACGAGTCCGGACAACGGATCGCCGATCGGCGCCGTCCCGCGCGTCAGGCCGAGCGTCAGCACTCCGTCCCGCACCGCCATCGCCTGTGCCGCCGCGTGGTCCAGCACGCCGGTCGTTGCCGGGAAGAAGAAGGCCTCGCGCACGCCACGCGCCGTGATCCCCTCGCCCGAGACCTCGATCGCGCCGCGCGTGCCCTCGAAGCCGGCGCGGGCCTGGAACACGCCGTCCCGCGGGAGGGCCGCCTCGGCCGCGCGGAACAGGGCGGCGGTGGCCGGGTCGGGCCGGGCTGCGGCCTCGACGGGGATGTCCAGGCGGAACTCGCCCTCCTCGGGGATGCAGACATCGGCGCAGACCAGCCAGTTCGCCCGCGCCTCGACCGTGTAGAGGCGTCCCGGCGTAAGGTCGCGTGGCAGCGCCACGGCCAGGGGCAAGGCGACCTCGCCCTCGTAGCCGTAGGACATCAGGGGCGGCGTCGGGATGCGCTGCGGGACGGGGAAGCGCAGCGGGGCGGCCTCGCCGCCATCGGGGAAGGTCAGTTCCACTTCGGCCGGGGCCCCGGCATCGCCCGGATTGGTCCAGTAGGTATGCCACCGCGGCGCGAGCCGCAGCCGCAGCGCCAGCCGCAGCGTCCCGCCGGGCTCCACCGCCGCGAGGTCCGCCGCCAGCGTGACCCTTGCTCGTTCCGAGGCGACGGCGTCGCTCTCCCCGCCCGCGCCGGCATGGCGAAGGTCAGCGCGGCCAGCAGGGCGAGGAGGAGGCGCATCCGGTCCTCTATAAGGATCGCCCTCGCGGCCGGACAACTCGCGCGGGGCAGGGCGCGGCCGATCGCCGCGATCGGCGACCACCGGTTGCGGCGCCGGCCCGGCCTGCCGCACCGTCTCCCGGCCGGTAGGATCCGGCAAGCAGGAGGAGGACCCCGTGTCCGCACATCGCCGCGGCCTGTTCATGGGATTGATCGCCGGCGCCGGCCTGACGGCCGGCGCCGCCCTGGCGCAGAGGACCTTCTACCCCGCGCCCGACGGTTTCCACGGCCTGCCGGCGGGGCGGACCATCGGCCTCGTCTGCACGGACGGCGCGGGCCAGGCGGTGCAGGGCAGGGTGCCGGTGGGGACGGCGGCGACGAGCCAGCAATTCGGCTTCACCGCCCTGTCCGTGCGCTGCCCGTGACGCGCGTCAGGCCGAGGCTGCGTCCAGGTCCCGCATCTCCTCGGCCGACAGCCGCAGCGACACCGCGCGTGCGAGCGAGGACAACTGCTCCACGCTCGTCGCGGAGGCGATCGGCGCGGTGACGCCGGGCTTCGCGATGAGCCAGGCCAGCGCTACCTCCGCAGGCTTCGCGCCGTGTCGGGCCGAGACGGCGTCGAGCGCGTCGAGCACGCGCATCCCCCTCTCGTCGAAGTAGCCCTTCACGCGGGCTTCGCGCGCCCGCCCGCCCGCATCGGCGGCGCTGCGGTACTTCCCGGTCAGGAACCCCGCCGCGAGGGAGAAGTAGGTGATCACCCCAACCCCCTCCCGCAGGCACAGGTCGCGCAACGGGCCTTCGAAGGATCCGCGCTCCATCAGGTTGTATTCGGGCTGCAGCGTCTCGTAGCGCACGACGCCGGCGCCCTCGGACGCGCGCAGCGCGGCGTCCAGCCCCGTCGCGTCGTAGTTGGAGGCGCCGACGGCGCGAACCTTTCCGGACTTCACCAGCCGGTCGAAGGTCGTCATCGTCTCCTCGATCGGCGTCGCCGCGTCCGGCCAATGCGCCTGGTACAGATCGATCCGGTCCGTCCGCAGCCGCCGCAGCGAGTGCTCCACCGCCGTCTCGATCCAGGCGGCGCGGAGGGTTTTGCCTTCCCCCATGTCGCCGCCGCACTTCGTCAGGATCAGCACGCGCTCCCGCTTGCCCGGGTTGGCCGCAAGCCATTCGCCGATGACCGTCTCGGACTCGCCGCCCGAATGGCCGGGGACCCAGCGCGAATAGACGTCGGCCGTGTCGATCCCGTTCAGGCCCGCATCCACGAAGGCGTCGAGGATGGCGAAGGAGGTCGGCCGGTCCGCGGTCCAGCCGAAGACGTTGCCCCCCAGGACGAGCGGCGCGACCGAGAGGCCCGAACGGCCGAGCGGACGATGTTCCATGGCGATGCTTCCCTGATGCCCGGCCCCGGATGGCCGGCCCCTGCTTGCCGTCCCCGGCCTGGCGGCAGGCCGCGGCGGTCGGCCCGACGCGCCGCTCCGGCCACCCGACGTCGGCCCGGTGACGGGCCGGCGGCCGGACTGTGGTGTCTCCCGCGCATCGCGTCACCCCACGCCGGTCATTCGCCTCGCGTCCGTTCGTCGCCGGCCATTTCCCCCGGCCCGTTTCCCCAGCCCTCCGGCCCTGGACGACGCTTCGGCGCGGACCGCACCATCCGCCCGCGCCCCGAGGGCAGGTTGCCCGCGATCCAGCCCGGAGCCCCCATGCCCCAAGCCCCCTTCCACGGCTGGCGCGTCGTCCGCGCCGCCTTCGTCGTCGCCGTCTTCGGCTGGGGGGTGGGGTTCTACGGGCCGCCGGTCTTCCTGCACGCCGTTCACGAATCGCGCGGCTGGCCGGTGCCGCTGATCTCCGCGGCGATCACCGCGCATTTCCTGTTCGGCGCCTTCGTCACCGCGAACCTCGCGGCGCTGCACCGCCGCTTCGGCCTGGCCGTCGTCACCCGCGCCGCCGCCCTCTCCGCCGCCATCGGCCTCCTCGGCTGGGCGCTGGCGCGGGAGCCCTGGCAGCTCTTCGCCGCGGCGCTTCTGACCGGCGCGGGATGGTCGGCGACGAGCGGGGCGGCGATCAATGCGATCGTCGCGCCCTGGTTCGTCCGGCGCCGCCCCGCCGCCCTCTCCACGGCCTATAACGGCGCGAGCGTTGGCGGCGTCGTGCTCTCGCCGCTCTGGGTCGTACTCATCGCCGGGCTCGGCTTCCCGGGGGCGGCGGCGGTCGTCGGAACCGCCATGGTGCTCGCCCTGTGGTTCCTCACGGCTCGCATCATCGGGCCCGGTCCCGCCGATCTCGGCCAGCATCCGGACGGCGAGGCCGCGCCTGGCCCCGCGCGCCCCGCGCCGGCGTCCCGGCCCGGCGGCAGCCTCTGGCGCAGCCGCGCCTTCGCCACGCTCGCGGTCGCGACCTCGCTCTCGCTCTTCGCGCAGATCGGGCTGATCGCGCACCTCTACTCCCTCCTCGTGCCCGCGCTGGGGGAGCAGGGGGCCGGCTTCGCCGCGGGGCTCGCGACGGCCTGCGCGATCGCGGGGCGCACGGGGCTCGGCTGGCTGCTGCCGGAGGGCGCGGACCGCCGGCGCGCTGGCGCCGCCAATGCCACGGTGCAGGTCGCGGGGTCCCTGGTTCTGCTGGCGGCCGCGGGGGCGAGCGCCCCGCTGCTTCTCCTCGGCGTCGTCCTCTTCGGGCTGGGGCTGGGGAACGCGACGTCCCTGCCGCCGCTGATCGCGCAGCGGGACTTCGCGCTGGCCGACACGGCCCGCGTCGTCGCCCTCGTGACCGCGTGCAGCCAGGCGGCCTATGCCTTCGCGCCGGCCGCCTTCGGGTTGTTGCGGGACCTCGGCCCGGCCCCGATCTTCGTCGCGGCCGCGGCGCTGCAGGCCGCGGCGGCGCTGGTGCTGCTGGCCGGGCGGCCCGCGCCCGCGGCCGCCGGGCTGGATGGCCGGACCCCCGCCGGCCCGTCCCGGGGCGGGTAGGGGGACCTGTGTGGGGGGGCTTATCCTGCATCACATCGGTCCGGGCGATACGGTCAGCCACGGGCCTGACGTCCTCGGTCCCGCGTCCCGGCTCGCCGGACCTCGATGCGGAAGCGTGGCGCGGCTCGTCCCCCGGCCGTAGGGCAGGGCCCGTGGCCCATCGCCTGCCGTGATGAGGTGGGCCAGCGCGGCGAGGAGTCGCACCGGCGCGAAGGGCTTGGCGAGCATCACGGATCGGGGCACGCCCTCCGACACCCAATCCTGCATGACGTCGCCGCTCATGTAGACGACGGGCATGTCGTGGACGAGTTCCCGCGCCCGGCGCGCCACGTCCCACCCGACCAGCGGGCCGGGCAGATGGATGTCGGTCAGGACGGCCCGGAACCGGCCGGGGGCGGCCTGGAGTTCCGCGACGGCCCGCTCGCCCTCCGCCACGGCCCAAGCCGCGAAGCCGCCTTCGGCGAGCACTTCGACCAGGACCTCGCGGACGATGGGCTCGTCCTCGACGAGCAGCACAGGAATCAACGGTTCCACGGCCCAGTTCCCCCGTTCCGCATGATTGGTCACAGGTCTTCGTCACGCGGGTTGCCGTCACGCGGGCCCGTGCACGGGCCCGCGGGCGCGTCTCCGCGGATGCGCCGACACGACGGACGCCGTCCCGGGCCGGATCGAGGCCATGCCGCGCCGTGCCGCCCGCCGCCCCGGTTCTGCGAGGCCGTCCGATCCGGCCGACGACATGCGTGCAGCCATCCCCGCCTTCGCCGCGGCGAGAGTAGCGAAGCCCGCTTGGCACCGCGCCGAGACGTCCAGCTGCAGGAGTGTGGAGGGAGCGACCCCGACGGGCGCCGCTCCCCCCTTTCCGGGTCAGGATTCCCCGTCAGGCCTGGCGGCGCTTGCGCATCACCATGCCGAGGCCGAGCAGGCCGGCGCCGAACAGCATCAGCGAGGCCGGCTCGGGGATCGGCGTCCGGTTGAACGCGACGTTGTCGAACTCGAACGCGAACTGCGAGGAAGTCGCGACCACCCGGTTGAAGTCCAGCGTGGAGTTGATGTTCACGTAGAGCGTGCCGTTGACGCCCCGATCGCCGTTCGGCGAGGCCGTCACGTCCGCGCCGGTGATGGAACCGACCAGGGTGTTGTCGTTGTAGAACGACAGCGAGTTGTAGTCGTCCACCGACCCCCAGAGCAGGCCGAAGTACTTCTGCAGGTCAGGCAGCTTGAGCTCGATCATGGCGCTGGCCATGCTGCCGGTGGAGCCGGTGGTGAGGAAGGTCGTTTCGTCCACCCCGTTCGCCTGGTTAGGTGAGCCGAAACCCATGCCGTTCCCGCCGGAGAGGAAAGGCGCGGCGTAGATGTTGGCCTGCGAGCCCTGGACCGCCGCCGCGTTCGGGGTGAAATTTACCATGACCCCGGAAGGGGTCAGCCCACCGGCGATTCCGAGCGGCAACCCGTCGAAGTTCTCATACGTTACACCGGTGGGAGCACCACCGACCGAGCCGGCGACCACCAGTTCCGCCCGTGCGGCGCTGGTGATGGCGAGGCCGGCGACCATCCCGAGAAGCAGTGACTTCAGCGTCGTCATTGTTAAGTCCTTTCGAGAGCACTTTTACGGTCCGAACCGACTGCCATCGGTTCGGACCGTTTTCCGCATGAATCGTGCCGTAACGATAAGCTGTTGTTGCGCAACGACATTTGTATCGTTCCGCCTCGCAGTCGCACGAAATCTGTTAAAATGGACGACACAACTTCACGTTGTGAGACGCCGTTCGGTGGCTGACGCAATGCAACCGGGGCGGAATTCCGGTGGCGATTTCAACATCGTAGCCCCGGCTCTGGCGCGGCCTTGGGTCGGTCTGTCGCCGCGGGTGAATTGTCAGAAAAGCCGACACGTTCCGGGCCGCGCTGGTCATCGCCCGACCTGACGCCGGCGGGACACGCGGACGTGATCCCGCCTGCTACGGTGCCGATCCCGGCTCAACCGCCGGGGTTCGGGTCGATGCGGGGCGGTGAATCCCGCATTCCACCTTCTCGCGTCCGCGCCAGCGCCCAGCGCGCAGATCCTCGCCCGGCATCACGCGGGACGTGCAGGGCATGCAGCCGATGGAGGGGAAGCCCTGCGCCACCAGCGGGTGCGCGGGCAGGTCCAGCGACCGCAGACGCGCCGCGACCTGCCCCGGCGTCCAGTCGGCAAGCGGGTTGACCTTCACGCGCGGCCCGTCGGCCTCGAACCGCCGCAGCCCGGCGCGCGTCGGGGACTGGTGCCGGCGTCGGCCGTTCAGCACGACGTCGAAGCCCGCCAGCGCCCGCCCGAGCGGCGCGACCTTGCGCAGGCCGCAGCAGGCCTCGGAGTCGACGTACCACAAGGCGCCGTCGGGATCGGCCGCCGCGACCTCCGACGCGTCCGGCGCGATCGTCCTGACGTCGGTCAGGCCGAGGCGCGCGACGAGCGCGTCCCGGTGCGCCAGCGTCTCCCGGAACAGCTGGCCGGTGTCGAGGAACAGCACGGGCATCGCCCGCTCCGCCGCCGCGACCATCGCCAGCAGCACCGCCGAATCCGCCCCGAAGGAGGAGACCAGCGCGATCCGCCCGACGTGGCTCCGACAGAGCGCCGCCACCAGTTCCTCGGCTGGGAGGTGCCCGAAGGCGGCATCGAGGGCTTCGGGCGCGGCGTCGGGGGACGCCAGGGCGCTGTCGAACGGCATCGGATCGTCAAACCATGGCTCGCTGGACGATAAATAACGGTAGAAGAACGTGCGTCCATCGGTTGCACGCAGGAAACCGCGCTGATCTGCCTCCTGCCCACCGCATGACAGGGCGGCCCATCCGGTCCACACGCGCCGGCATGGCTGCCCCGCTGCCCGACCTGCCCGTCGCCGAAGCCCTTCCAGACCTCCTGGCCGCGCTGCGCGCCGGGCCGAACGCCGTGCTCGTCGCCCCGCCCGGCGCCGGGAAGACGACCCTCGTTCCCCTCGCGCTCATGGAGGAGCCCTGGGCGAGCGACGCGAAGATCCTCGTCCTCGAACCCCGCCGCGTCGCCGCGCGCGCGCCGCGCGGCGCATGGCGGACCTGGTGGGGGAGGGGGCCGGGCGGGGCCATCGGCCTTTCCACGCGCCTCGATCGCGCGGTGTCCGGGCGCACGCGGGTCGAGGTCATCACCGAAGGCCTCCTCGTCCGCCGCCTGCAATCCGACCCGGGGCTTGAGGGCGTCGCCGCCGTGCTGTTCGACGAGGCGCATGAGCGGCACCTCGACACCGACCTCGGCCTGGCGCTGTGCCTCGACCTGCAGCGCGCGATCCGGCCCGAGCTGCGCCTCCTCGCGATGTCCGCGACGCTCGATGCGGTGGGCTTCTCGCGACTGCTCGACGCGCCGCTGATCGAATCCGCGGGCCGGGCCTTTTCCGTCGTGGTGGAACACCGCCCGCGCGACCTGAAGGAGCCGGGTGAACTGCCCGACGCCATGGCCGCCGCCATCCGCGCGGCGCTGCGCGAGCATCCCGGCGACGTGCTCGCCTTCCTCCCGGGCTGGGGAGAGATCCGGCGCACCGCCGAACGCCTGGCCGGGGTGGAGGCGGAGGTGCTGCCGCTGCACGGCGAACTCCCGCCCGCCGAGCAGGACCGCGCGCTGTCGCCGTCGCCGCGCCGGAAGGTCGTGCTCGCCACCTCCATCGCCGAGACCTCGCTGACCGTCCCCGGCGTGCGGATCGTCGTGGATGGCGGCTACCGCCGCGCGCCCCGCCTCGACGCCGCGACGGGATTGACGCGGCTGACGACGGTCCGCATCTCCGCGCGGCGGCCGAGCAGCGGGCGGGGCGCGCCGGGCGCACGGAGCCGGGCGTTGCCATCCGCCTCTGGACCGAGGCGCTGCACCGAGGCCTGCCGCTGGCCGATCGTCCGGAGATGCTGGAGGCCGAACTCTCGGGCCTCGCGTTGGACTGCGCGGCCTGGGGCGCCGATCCCCGCACGCTGCCCTTCCTCGATCCGCCGCCCGAGGGAGCGCTGAAGGCGGCGGCCGCGCTGCTGCGCGACCTCGACGCGCTGGACCGGGAGGGGCGGATCACCGCGACGGGCCGCCGCATGGCCCTTCTCGGCACGCATCCGCGCCTGGCCCGCGTGATGGTCGAGGCCGCGAACGAGTTGGAGGCCGCGCTCGCCGCCGACCTCGCCGCGCTGCTGGAGGAACGCGACCCCATCCGGGGATCTTCTGGGGCGCGCGGGACGCGCGACGACGCGCCGTCCGACATCCACATGCGCCTGGACCTGCTGCGCGGCGGCGACCATCCGAACGCCGACCGCGCGACGATCGGCCGCATCCGCCGCACCGCCGACCTGCACCGCCGCCGCCTCGGCGTGCCGGCCCGCACCGTGGCGGAGGGTGACGTCGCCGCGTTGCTGGCCGCCGGCTTCCCCGACCGGATCGCGGCGCGGCGCGGGACGATGGAGGGCGCCTTCCGCCTGGCATCCGGCCAGGGCGCACGCCTTCCGGCGACCGACCCGCTACGCAAGGCGCCGCTGCTGGCCGTCGCCGCGCTGGACCTGCTGGGGACCGAGGCGCGGATCCGCATGGCCGCGCCGCTCGACCGCGCCCTGCTGGAACGCCGCTTTCCCGACCGCCTGATCCGCGAGGACGTGACGGAGTTCGATGGCCGTGCCAACGCCGTCACCGCCCGCCGCCGCCTGCGCTTCGGCCCGCTGGTGCTGGAGGAAGCGCCGCTTCAGCATGCCGACCCCGGACAGGTCGCCTCGGCCCTGGCGCGCGCCGCCGCGGAACGGGGCTTTCGCGACCTCGACTGGACCAAGGCCGCGACGCAGCTCCGTGCCCGCCTGCGCTGGGCGCATCGGACGGGCGGCGACCCCTGGCCGGACCTGTCCGACGCCGCCCTGGCCGCGACGGCCGACGAATGGCTCGCGCCCCACCTGCACGGACTCGCCCGCCTGTCCGACCTGAAGTCGCTCGACCTGACCGCGATCCTGCACGGCCTGGTGCCGTGGGAGGCGCGGCGGCGGCTGGATGCCGAACTCCCCGCCCGCCTCGACCTCCCGGCCGGGCGCTCCGCCATGATCGACTACGACCGGGACGTGCCGGCGCTGGAGGCCCGGGCCCAGCACCTCTACGGCCTGGCGGGGCTGCCCCCGTTGATGGGGGGGCGCATCCCCCTCCAGGTCAGCCTCCTCTCGCCCGCCGGGCGGCCGGTCGCGGTCACGGCCGACCTGCCTGGATTCTGGCGCGGCGCCTGGGCGGATGTGAGGAAGGACATGCGCGGCCGCTATCCGCGGCACGACTGGCCGGAGGACCCTTCCACCGCCGCCGCGCCGCTCGAACGGACGGCGCGCTGACGGTCCGCCATGCCGGGGCGAACCGGCCATCCGGCGCGGCGCTCACGCCTCGGTGGGCGCCGCGCCTTGAAGCCATCGCCCGCCGCCCCCTTATGAGCGCAACGACGCGAATCCAGACGGAACCGAATCCCGGCTCATGCCCCATCTCCTCGACCGCCGTGCCGCCCTGTTCGGCCTCGGCGCGACCACGCTGTTGCCGGCCTGCTCCGCCTCCCCCGCCGGCGCGCAGGTGGTGTCCGGCCGCGGCGCCGGCCTGCCGGACTTCGCCGACCTGGCCGAGCGCGTGCTGCCGGCCGTCGTGAACATCGCCGTGAGCAGCGAACAGCCCGGCGGCCAGGTCCCGCCCGAACTCCGCGGCACGCCCTTCGAACGCTACTTCCGCGAGCGCCGCGGGAACCGGCAGCAGGTCCAGGGCGCGGGATCCGGCTTCGTCATCGACCCCACGGGCTACGTCGTGACGAACAACCACGTCGTCGGGCAGGCGTCGCGCGTCGTGGTCTCGTTGCAGGACGGGACGGAAATTCCCGCGCGCGTCGTCGGGACGGACGAGCTGACCGACCTCGCGCTGCTGAGGATCGAGAGCCGGTCGGCGCTGACGGCGGTGCCCTGGAACTCCGGCTCGGTGCGCGTGGGGCAATGGGTGATGGCCGCGGGCAATCCCTTCGGCCTCGGCGGCACCGTCACGACCGGCATCGTCTCGGCGCGCGGGCGCGACATCGGCACGGGGCCCTTCGACGACTTCATCCAGACCGATGCGGCGATCAATCCCGGCAATTCCGGCGGGCCGTTGTTCAACCTCGCGGGCGAGGTGATCGGCATCAACACGGCGATCTACTCGCCCACCGGCGCCTCCGCCGGCATCGGCTTCGCGACGCCGGCGGAACTCGCCAAGCCCGTCATCGAGGGGCTGCGCCGCGACGGGCGGGTCGAGCGCGGCTGGCTCGGCGTCGCCGTGCAGGACCTGAACCCCGAGGCGCCGCGCGGGCGCCGCGGCGTGCAGATCCAGGGCGTGGAGCGCAACTCCCCCGCCGGCCGCGCGGGGCTGCGCCCCGGCGACGTCGTGACGGCGCTAAACGGGGAGCGGGTGGAGACGTCGCGCAACCTCATCCGCAGCGTCGCGGGCATCGCGCCGGGGCAGAGCGTGCGCCTGACCCTCACGCGCGATGGGCGGCAGCAGGACGTGAACGTGCAGGTGGGGCGCCGCCCGCCGGGGGGCGGGCAGGGGCAGCAGCAGCAGCAATAACCGGGCATCCGGCGCATCGCCTGGCCGACGCGACGGGGACGCCAGCGCCGCGTTGACGAAGCATCCGTCGAGCCGGCGACCCACAGCGAAGGCTACCGATGCGTCCCATCCACCTCGCCGCGCTGCCCGTCCTGCTGTCGTTGGCCGCGCCGCCAGCTTCCGCGCAGCCCTCCTTCGCCTGCCGCCGCGCGAGCACGCCGGTGGAGGAGGCGATCTGCGCCTCGCCCGGCCTCTCCGCCCGGGACTCCGACCTCTCCGCCGCCTTCCGCGCTGCCGCGGGCGTGCCGGGTGTTCCCGAATCGCAGCGCGCCTGGCTAGCCGAACGGAACCGCCGCTGCGGCATCGCGATGCCGAAGGCCGCGCCGGGCGAACGGGAGGCCTGCCTTGTACGCCTCTACGATGACCGCCTTGCCGAACTGCGCCGCCTCGTGCCGGCTGCGGCCGTGGCGCCGGGAACGGACGCGACCTACGGGGGACGGTGGCTGTCCCGCATTCCCGGCATCGTCGGCGAACTGACGCTTCGGCCGCGGCCGGATGGCGGCTGGGACGCGCGGCTCCGCACCGCGCGGGAGAATCCGCCGAACCCGACCTGCGACGTGGACTGGATCGCCCGGCCGATGACGGACGGTTCCCTCGTCGGACGCACGGAGGACGGCACGGGCGTTACGATGCTGCTGCGGCGCGACGGCCCCCTCCTGCGCGTCGCGGCGACGGACCAGGATCAGCACTGCGGCGTGAACGCGACCTTCACCGGCGCCTACGGCCGCTGACGCTCGCGCGGGTCCCCCGCGCCCACGCGGGATCAGTGCGCGCCCGTGAGACCCTTCGCCCGCACCAGCGGCTTGCGGAGGGGCGGCATCGGCGCGCCCTCCACGAAGTACTCCACGTTGTCCGCGTTGCGCATCGCGACCCGCGGCCGCTGCGCCGCCAACTGCATCGCCGCGCCCGGGCCGTAGGCCGCATCCTTCGTCTTCGCGACGAGGTGGCTGACCTCGTGCACCAGGGTCCCGAAGCGCGTGTCCCGGCCCATGCTGGCGTCCGAGTTGAAGAAGCGCGGGCAGACCGTGATCCGCCGTTCGTCCAGCCGCGCGAAGGCGAAGATGCCGCCGTCGCGGCAGGTCCGCGCGGTGCCGCAGCCCGTCGGCGGGCGCTTGCCCGGCCGTAGCCCGGCCAGGACCTGCTTCAGGACCGTGCGCACCTCGGCCCGCGGCGCGGTACCGAACCAGCGCCGCGCCAGGTCCCCGTCGGGTTCCCGCGCCAGGTGCTCCAGCCCCGCCCGGGTCCGTGCCTCCGCCTCGTCATAGGCGGCCTGGACGAGGGGCACCTGGTCCGCCGTGCACCCCGTCAGGTTCGCCGCCCGCGCCGCGCCCATGGGAAGCAGGAGGCCGAGTGCCAGGAAGGTGAGGGCCAGGGTGGGGCGCATCCGCCCATCCTACACCGGATCGTGCCGTCCACGCGGCCGGTAGGAGGACGGCTTCGTCTTGCCTGTGGCGCCGCTTGCGTCCGATGCTGTGGCGGTCAAGGCACCGGGCCGGAAAGGCGTGGCCGCCCCAGGGAAGGAAACACCGGATGCGCCTCACCCCCGTCGCGGGCCTGTTCGCGGCCGCGCTCGCGGCCACGCCTGCCCTCGCGCAGATCGTCGTCTCCGGCAATGACGGGAAGCGTACCCTCATCGGCGGGGTGAACACGCTGCTGCGGGAGGCGCGGCCCGATACCGTCGCGGTGCTCGACCTGAACGGGGCGGAGCCGCGGCTCGTCGCCGAGATCCCGGTGCCGCATTCGGTGGTCGGCCCGCCGCAATCCGTCGCCGTCACGCCGGACGAACGCCTGGCGCTCGCGACCTCCGCCGAACGCCTGGACCCGAACGATCCGTCGAAGACGGTCCCGGACAACCGCCTCTCCGTCATCGACCTCCGCGCGAACCCGCCGCGGGTGGTGCGCACGCTGGAGGTCGGGCTCGGCCCTTCCGGCGTCGGGATCAACCCGGCTGGCACCCTCGCCCTCGTCGCCAACCGCAACGCGGGAACGGTCAGCGTCATCCGGCTGGACGGGATGGAGGCGAGCGTCGTCGGCACCGTCACGATCGGTCCCGCGACGACGGGCACGTCGGCCGCCGTCTTCACCGCCGATGGCCGCCACGCGCTGGTGACGCGCGACAACGACAGCATCGTCTCCGTCCTGCGCGTGGACGGGAATACGGTCACGAAGCTGGACCGCGACATGACGGCGGGCGTGCGGCCCTACGGCGCCTCGCCCTCCCCGCGCGGCGGCTGGGCGGTGGTGGGCAATGTCGGCCGGTCCGCGAACAACACGGGGGACCGCGACACCGTGTCGCTCATCGACCTGTCGCGAGAGCCCTTCCGGGTGGTGGACACGGTCGCCGTGGGCTCGACGACCGAGGGCGTCATGGCCTCCCCCGACGGGCGCCACGCCGTCGCCGTCGTCCATAACGGCAGCAGCCGTCCGAACGACGACCCGCTGCGCGCCCGCGCCGCCATCGTGCTGATCCGGGTCGAGGAGGGGCGGATGCGCGTCGTCGGGGAGGCGCGGATCGGCGACTGGGCGCAGGGCATGGCCTTCTCCCGCAACGGCCGGACCCTCCTCGTCGGCAACATGGCCGACCGCACGATCGGCGTGTACGAGATCGGTGAGGACGGCATCCGCGACACCAACCGGCGGATCGAGCTCTCCTCGGGTCCCGCGGCGCTGGCCACCGGCTTCTGGCCGCGCTGACCGCGCGTCGGGATGGGCCGCCCCATGTCCTTGCGATGTTGAATCCTTACGGCGTGTGATTGGGTACCGGGTGATCCCCGGGCCCAGCCATGCGACGAAAGGGACGTGCACGCCGACGCATGCGGCCCCACCTTGCGGTCCGCATGACGACGATCATCAGCTGGAACCTCCTTCGCCTCACCGGCGCCTCGCTCGGTGACGTGGCCGCCCTGATCCGGCGGGAGCGGCCCGACCTCCTCCTCATGCAGGAAGCGACGGAGGCGATGAACGCCCTCCCCGACCTCGTCGGTGGCTGGTACCGGCGGGAACCCTTGCCGGGCCGCATCCACGGCCTCGCGGCCTGGAGCCCCTCCCCCCTGCCGCCCCCCGCCATCGTCCCGCTGCCCCCCGGCGCGATGTACCGCCGCATCGGGCAGGTGCTGGACCTCGGCGCCTTCGCGGTGGCGAACGTCCACCTCTCCCACGGGCAGTTCCTCAACCGCCGCCAGCTCCGCCGCCTGTCCGAGGCGCTGCCGGAGCGCGCGGCGATCCTCGGCGACTACAACCTCGTCGGTCCGACCCTGCTGCCCGGCTTCCGCGACGTCGGCCCGCGCGAGCCGACCCATGCGGCGGCCGAGGTCGTGCCGCTCCGCCTCGACCGCTGCCTCGTCCGCGGCCTCGCCTGCACCGGCCGCCGCCGCCCTGGGCCGGGAGGCATCGGACCATCGCCCGATCCTCGTCGGGCTGCAGGTCGCGGCGCAGGAGGAACGACGCACCTGGCGCCCGCGCGCCGAGGCCCTGATCGCCGACCTCCGGCGGGCCGCGGCGCGGGGCTGATCCGGTTCGGGGGGCGCGGGGTGGCCCCGGAGGAAGGCGCTGCCTTCCTCCGGACCTCCATCCGCCAGGGGACGCGTCCCCTGCACCCCACTCTGTAAACGCACCCGGTTGGGGGATGGCTCGCACGCGCGCTCGCGCCGCGTGCGAGCCATCCCCCCAACCGGGGGCATCTCCCCAACAGATCGCGGGTCCAGGGGCGCGTTCGCCCCTGGTGGGTGGTGGGTCCGGGAGGAGGGCAACGCCCTCCACCCGGGGCAACAGGCGCCCCCCGAACCGGATCACGACCAACGCCGGCCGGCATGGACCGGCCCGGGCCTACAGGTGCGTCTCGATCGGTAGCCAGCCGAGGATGCGCGCGAGCACGCGCCGCCCGAGGGAGGCGCCGGGCTCGTGCCGCAACTCCCGCTCTCCGTCCTGCCAGACCAGGCCCGGACCCGCGAGACGGACCGACCAGGATCGCGCGGGATCGGTCAGGCGGGCGAACTCCTCGGCCAGCTCCGCCGCGGGCGTGGGGTGCCGCACGAAGGCTCCCATCTCCGTGTTGAGGTAGGCCGAGCGCGGGTCTAGGTTGAAGGAACCGACGAAGACGAGGTCGTCATCCACCACCAGCGCCTTGGTGTGCAGGCTGGCGCTGCCCGAGCCAAGGAGGCTCCCACCCTCCTGCCCCCCTTGCTTGAGCTCGTGCATCGCGATCCCCGCCCGCAGCAACGGCCGCCGGTAGCGCGCGTAGCCGCCATGAACCGCCAGCACGTCGGTCGCCGCGAGGGAGTTCGTCAGCACGGAAACCCGCACCCCCGGCGCGCCAGCCCGGCCAGCCGGCGCGCCCCGCGCCGCCCCGGCACGAAGTAGGGGGAAATGATCAGGACCCGCCGCCGCGCCCTCCATCGCCGCGGCGATGGCGTCGAGCACCCCGGGCAGGCGCCGGCGCAGGCGGCCCTTCTCCGGCGGGTCCGCGACGACGCGGATCGCCCCGTCCGGCACCGCGACGCGCCCAGCGTGCACCAGGTCGTCCAGCGCGGGCAGGGCGGCGAGCCGCTGCCGGTAGCCCGGATCGAGGATGTCGTCCGCCGCCTCGTCCAGCCGCGCGCGCAGGGCGTCCAGCCCGTCGCCGGCTGCCGCCGCGACCTCGGCCAGCGGGCGGACGCGCGTGCTGGCCCAGTAGCGCTCGAAGGCTGCCGCGGCCCCCGCGACGGCCCCGCCTGTCATCACGAGGTCGAGGTCGCGGAAGTTGAACTGGCTCGACGCGTCGAAATACTCGTCGCCGATGTTGCGCCCGCCGCCGATCGCCAGGCTTCCGTCCGCGATCCAGGCCTTGTTGTGCATGCGGTGGTTCAGCCGGTAGCGGGCGACGAGGAACTCCGCGGCCTGGCCGAGCGCGCCGCAGCGGCGCAGGCGGAAGGGGTTGAACAGCCGCACCTCGATCCGCGGATGCGCGTCGAGCGCGGCGAGGCCGCGCTCCGCCTCGCGGACGTAGAGGTCGTCCAGCAGGAGCCGCACGCGCACGCCGCGATCGGCCGCGTGCAGGACCTCCCGCATCAGCGCCCGCCCCGTCGCGTCCTCGTGCCAGGCGTAGTAGAGCAGGTCGAGCGAGGTCGTGGCCGCGCGCGCCGAACGGACTCGTAGCGCGAAAGCCTCGAGGTTCTCCGGCACGAGCGAGATGCCGGACCATCCGGCCCGGAGGCCCGACGCCTCGGGAATCGCCGCGTCCAACGCCATCCTTCTCCGGGTCCCGGAATACGCCTCCCACCTAGAGCATCCCGCCGCGAAGGACGATCACGAGGAGCGGCGGCGCGGGGAGCGCGCCGGGCGCGCCTTACGGCGCGACGCAGGCGAAGCTTTCCGCCGCGTTCACGTCGCCCTGCCCGTCATATCGCGGAAAGGCGGGGTAGCGGCACAGCGGTCGCGTCGCGCGTCCGTCGCGCGTGGCCTGCACCAGCGGTTCCGCCGGCGCCTCCCCGCGTTCGACCCAGGCGTCCAGCGCGCCGAGCAGGTCCACGTAGCCCGGCAGCGCCACGCCCGTCGCGACGTTCGTCGCGACGCCCGTGTGGTTCGCGCCGTGGTGCAGGTAGAAGCGCGCGAAGCCGTCCACCGCGCCGCCGCCCAGGCGCGACCGGAGGCTCTCCCAATACGCGGTGCCCGCGGCCGGCGACTGCGCGTAGTCCGCCGTGTGCTCCTTCAGGATCAGCCGGCCGCCGCGCTGCGCGAAGCGGGACAGGTCGGGGTCCGTCGCGTCCATCGTCGCGGAGAGGCGCCGCGCGGCATCGGCGAAATCCGTCACGCGGAAGCGCGCGGGGTCGTAGGCCGGGTCGCGCGCGAGGAAGTACCGGATCGCGCCGTTGCCGTAGTACCACTGGCGCGACTGCGTCGCCGGATCGGCCGGAAGCGGGAAGCGCGGCGCCTGCGGACCGGTGGTCCAGGCGATCATCCCGTCCGGCTGCGCTTCCCCGCCGATCGGCGCGCCGGGGTATTCCGCCAGCCCGTTCGCGAGCGGCATCCCGTAGGCAAAGGGCGACCGGTGCGTCGCGAGGAACGCGACCTGCGCGACCGTCAGGCAGTCGGAGTTCGAGCCGCCACCGCAGAGCAGCGTGCGCACGTCGAAAGCCCGCGCGCAGGCCGGCTGGTTGGCGATGATCCCGTCCTCCAGCCCGTCCAGCCCGTCGCAGGCGCGCAGCGTCGCGTCGTGCAGCACGCGGACGAGGCCGGGCGGGATCCAGCCGCCGTCGCGCTGCAGTTGCCCGCCGCGCGTGCCGAAGCCCTGCAGCCCGACCCAGTTGATGACAGGGACGGAGGAAACGATGCCGTCGTAGCGGTCGGGGTAGCGCTGCGCGACCATCAGCCCCTCGCGCCCACCTTCCGACGATCCGTAGTAGTAGACGCGGGAGGGCGCGCGGCCCGTCGCCATCCGCAGCACCTCGGCCGCGGCATCGCGCACCTTGGGGTAGGCGGCGTGGGTGAAGTTCTCCAGCGCCTCCTCGTTCAGCGCGAAGGCCTGGATCTCCACGCCGGGCTGGTTGCGGTGCCCGCTGTCCGTGCCGAAGGTCGCGAAGCCGCGGGCCAGAGGGTGCGGGTCGTCCGGGCTGCTCTCCCGCAGCTGCGCCAGGCCCGTGACCAGCACGCCGTTGAACCCGCCGCCGCCGTACTGCACCGCGCGCCCGTTCCAGCCCTCCGACGGGATGTTCAGCTGGAACGCGATCGGCGGTACCGCGGGATCGAGGGGCGCGATGTCGCCGAGCACCTGGCAATAGGCCGGCAGTGCTGCGTTCCCCTGCACCGGGGAAGGCCCGGCCGGCACGGCCCGGGCTTCCGTGACCCGCGCGCCGCCGCTCGGCAGGCCGATCGACGCGGCGGGAATGGCGCGGCCGGCGAGCGACGCGCAATCCGCCTGGGCCTGGGCCTGGGCCTGGGCCGGGGCCTGGGAGGCCGCCGGCAGCGAGGCAGCCGCCAGCAGGGCGGTCACGATCAGGGCCTGGCGCATGGTGTTCCTCCCGCGGCGCGCGGATGGTCCCGCCGGCGCCGAGCCGCCGCAAGCTCCCCGTTTGGCAAGGCGCCGCCGCCGCGCCATACCTGACGCCGAGTGGCGCGGAGGACAGCCCCCTTGCGTATCCTGCTGGTCGAGGACGACCCCGAGGTCGCCCGCTTCGTGAAGAAGGGCCTGACCGAGGCCGGCCACACGGTCGAGCACCGCGACAACGGCCGCGACGGCCTCTTCACCGCGGCGTCCGAGCCCTTCGACATGCTTATCCTCGACCGCATGCTGCCGGGCGGCGTGGACGGGCTGCGGCTGGTGGAAACCCTGCGCGCCCAGGACAACCGCACCCCCGTCCTGTTCCTGACGGCGATGTCGGCGGTGGATGAGCGGGTGCGCGGCCTGAAGGCCGGCGGCGACGACTACCTCACGAAGCCCTTCGCCTTCGCCGAACTGCTGGCCCGCGTGGACGCCCTGGGCCGCCGCCCGGCCTCCGAGGCCCCGGCGACGAAGCTGCGCGTGGCCGACCTGGAACTCGACCTGCTGTCCCGCACCGTGACGCGGTCCGGCAAGCGCGTGGACGTCCAGCCCCGCGAGTTCCGCCTGCTGGAGCACCTGATGCGCCATGCCGGCCAGGTCGTGACCCGCACGATGCTGCTGGAGAAGGTCTGGGACTACCACTTCGACCCGCAGACCAACGTCATCGACGTCCACGTCTCGCGCCTGCGGCAGAAGCTGGACCGCGGCTTCGACAAGCCGCTGATCCACACGGTGCGGAATGCCGGCTACATGATCCGTGCCGACGAGGCCGGGTAACTCGCTCCTGGCGCGCGCCATGGCGCGCGTCGAGCAGGTCCAGCGCCCGACCGGCCCCGCCCGCCCCGGCCCGATCCGCCTCTCGGACAGCGCGGCCTTCCGGATCGCCGTCTTCTTCGCCGTCATGTTCCTCGCGGGCGGCGTCGCCTTCTCGGCGGTTCTGTGGTGGAACACGGCGGGCGCGCTGGACCGCGGCGTGGACGCCGTGATCCGCGCCGACGCGATCGCGCTGACCGAGCGCTTCGACACGGGCGGCCGTCTCGCGGTCGTCGAGGCGATCCGCGACCGCATCGCGAACGACACGGAGAGCCAGACCCTCTACCGCCTGGCGGACCGGGAGGGGCGTCCCCTCGCCGGCAACCTCACCCGCATGCCGGAGGAATTGGACGGCCCGGAGCCCGCAGGACCCGAACTCCGCTGGTTCCGCATGCCCCTGCTGCGGGAAGACGACTGGACCGAGGCGCGGCTCTACCGCGCGGACCTGGCCAACGGCGACGTCCTCGTCGTCGGGCGGGACGTCGAGGAGCGGCTTCGCCTCCGGGCGCTGCTCGCGACCGGCCTCGGCTGGGGCGCGGTCGCCTCGGCGGTGCTGGCGCTCCTCGGGGCGCTGGCGCTGCGCCGCGCACTCGCCTCGCGCCTCCGCCCCGCGACCGAGACGGCGGCGGCGATCGCCGGCGGAGACCTGTCGCAGCGCGTCCCGATGACGGGTCGGGAGGACGAGTTCGACCGCCTCGGCGGCACGCTGAACGCGATGCTCGACCGCATCGCGACGCTGATGACGGGCATCCGCGGCGTCTCCGACGCCATCGCGCACGACCTCCGCACGCCGATCGCGCGGGCCCGCGGGCGGCTCGAGGAGTCGCTCGTGCGCGACGCCGACGCCGAGGCCCTGCGACACGCGGTGGAGCAGGGCATCGCCGACCTCGACGGCATCATCCGCGTCTTCCAGGCCGTGCTGCGCATCGCGGAGGCCGAGGCCGGGGGCCGCCGCGCCTTTGCCCCGCTCGACCTCGTGCCCCTTCTGGAGGATGCGGCGGACCTCTACGGCGCGATCGCCGAGGCCAAGGGCATCGCGCTCCGCACGGACTGGCCGGAGGCGCTGCCGGCAGTGGGCGACCGCGACATGCTGCTGCAGGCCGTCGCGAACCTGCTGGACAACGCGGTGAAGTTCTCGCCGGAGGGCGGGGCGATCACGCTTTCCGCCGCGGTCACCGGCAGCCGCCTGCGGGTGACGGTGGCCGACGAGGGGCCGGGCCTGTCCCCGGCCGACCGCGCCCGGGCGGCCGACCGGTTCTTCCGCGCGGATTCCGCGCGCGCGACGCCGGGCTTCGGCCTCGGCCTCTCGCTCGTCCGCGCGGTGGCCGGGATGCATGACGGGGAGCTGAGCCTTGCCGATGCCCGGCCGGGCGCCGACCCGCCGGGCTTGGCCGCGACCCTGACGCTGCCCGCGGCGAGGGCATGAGCCGGGCCGGGGGCTCGTCCTGGCGCGCGGGCCGCCGCGCCGGGGTGCGCGGAGCGCTCGCCCGGCCGGGGCCCGGGGCAGATCCTGCCCGGACCCGCCCGGCGGGCCTGACGCGGGCGAGGCCCGCCCGGCGCCGGGCCGGAGGCCGCCTGCGTGAGGGATCCGTCCCTGCGCCCCGCCCTCGCCGGCACGATCGCCCTCTGCACGGGGATCGGCCTCGCCCGCTTCGCCTACGTGCCGCTCTTCCCTGCGATGGTCACCGCGGGCTGGGTCGGCGGCGGCGAGGCCGGGCTGCTCGGCGCGGCGAACTTCACCGGGCACCTCGCCGGCGCGCTCACGGCGAACCGCGTCGCGGCACGGCTCGGCACGGCACGCGCTCTCGACGCCGGGGTCGCGCTGGTCCTGCTCGCTTTCCTCGCCTGCGCGCTGCACCTGCTCGATCCCTGGGGCGTGCCCTGGTTCGCGGCCTGGCGGACGCTCGGCGGCTATGCGGGCGGCGTCCTCCTCTCCGTCACCGGACCCGCCGTCCAGGCCGTGACGCCGCCGGAGCGGCGCGGGGCGGCGGGCGGGATCGTCATGGCCGGGGTGGGGGTGGGCGTCGTCCTCGTCTCGCTGACCGTCCCGCCGCTGCTCGCCCTTGGCGGCGTGGCGGGCGCCTGGCTCGGCCTCGGCGCGCTCACGGCAGTGCTCTGGGCCTTCGCGCATCCTGCCTGGCCCGTGCCGCCGCCGGCCCCGCCGCCGATGCCGGGAGCCACGGCGGCGGCGCGGACGCCGCGGGGCATCCTCTGGGCCTATGCCCTGTCCGGCGCGGGCATGACGGCGCCGATGATCTACCTCTCCGACCTCGCGGCGCGGGGGCATGGGCTGGGCGTCGCGTTGGGCGGGATGGTCTGGGGGCTGTTCGGCCTCGGCGTCCTCGCCGGCACCCTGCTGGGCGGGCGCGCGGCGGACCGGCTGGGGGCGTCGCGCACCATGCTCCTCTGGCTTGCCGTCCAGGTGGCGGCGCTGACCTGCACGCTGGTGCCGCATCCCGCGTCCCTGGTGCCCGCCGCGCTCCTGTCCGGCTTCGCGGGGGTGGGGATCACCGCCGTCGCACTCGCGGGCATCCGGGCCGCGGTTGGGGCCGCGACACCGCGGCGCTGGGCCGCCGCGACGGCCCTCTACGGTTTGCTGCAGGTCGGGGTCGGCTACGCCCTCGCGGCGATCTTCGCCGGCACCGGCGGATCCCACGCGGCGGTCTTCGGGGTCGGCCTGGTGCTCTCGGTCGCCGGCCTCGCCGTCGCGGCGCGGGACGTCGCGCGCCGGTAACGCGCGGCCAGGTAAGGTCGTCGCCGGTGCGGGACCGCCCCCGGCCCTCGGCCGGTGCACGGACCAAGGTCCTGCCCCGTTCCGCAGGCCCCCATGGCCGGAGCCCCCCATGGCCGGAGCCCCCCATGGCCGGAGCCCCCCACGGCCGGAGCTCCCCACGGCCGGAGCTCCCACGGGTTGAGCCCCGCCGGGCGCGTCGGGTGGGGGGAGGCGCCGCGGCGTGCCTCCGATGGCGATGTCACGGGCGGAGTTCGACGCCGTCCCGCGCCGGCAGGCGCGCCAGGCGGGATGGATCGGGAGGGCGGCCGGGGGCGGCCGTGCCGGTCAGAACGGCTCCATCGCCAGAGCGAGCTGCAGGCCGAAGCCGATGAGCAGCAGGGCGAAGACCCATCTCTGGACCGTCGCGAGCGCCGCATGCCGCGCGAACCAGCGGCCGATCGCGGCGCCCGCGAGGGCATAGGCCAGGTCGAAGGCGATGCCCATCCCGACGAGGAGCGCGCCGAGCAGCACGAACTGCTCCGCAACGCCGCGCCCCGCTTGGACGAATTGCGGCAGCAGCACGGAGCAGAACAGCAGCGGCTTGGGGTTCAGCAGGTTCGTCAGCAGCCCCCGCCGGAACGCGTCCTTCCCGCCGGCGCCCCTCCCGGGCTCGGGCGCGGGGACGAGGGAGGGCGCGCGCAGCAGAACGACGCCAAGCCAGCCCAGATAGGCTGCCCCGGCGAGGCGCACGCCGTCGGAGGCCGCGGGCGCCGCAGCGAGCAGCGTGCCGAGCCCGAGTGCGGCGAGCGTGACGTGGCTCGCCCGCGACAGGGCGAGGCCCGCGACCATGGCGAGGGCCGCGCGCCGGCCCTCCCGCGATCCGGCCTGGAGCAGGAGCAGCATGTCCGGGCCGGGGAGCAGGTAGGCAAGGATCAGGGCCACGATGAACGCTGGCAGGTCGGTCACGCGAGCCTCCTTCCGGGAGGCGGAAAGGCTAGGCCGCTCAGGTTGGCGGGTGGTTGCGAAGTGTGCTGCATTCACGATGCGGAATGGCACGCCATGCCGCCCCCATGGGGAAACAGGCCATTTCATGCCAGCGATGGACCTGGACGCCATCGACCGCCGGATCCTCGCCGCGCTCCAGCGCGACGGGCGGCTGACGAACGTGCAGCTCGCGGAGGAGGTGGGCCTCTCTCCCTCGCCCTGCCTGCGGCGCGTCCGGCTGCTGGAGGAGGCCGGAATCATCGCCGGCTATCAGGCGAAGCTCGATCGCGGGGCGCTCGGCCTCGGCCTGACCGTCTTCGTCGGGGTGAAGGTGGAGCGGCACCGCGACGAGGCTGCGGCGCGGTTCCGGGATTCGGTGCGGGCCGTGCCGGAGATCGTCTCCTGCCACCTCGTGTCCGGCGAGTCCGACTTCCTGCTCCAGGTCGTCGTACCGGACCTCGCGGGCTACGAGCGGCTGCTGCTCGGCACGCTGCTGCGCCTTCCCGGCGTCAGCGACATCCGTAGCAACTTCGCCATCCAGACAGTGAAGGCGGAAGGGGGACTGCCGCTGGACCACCTGGCCTGACGCGAGAGCCGCGCCCTCAGCCGCGCATCACGCTCCGCACCGCGTCGGGCAGGGCGTCGACGGAGGCCGCCAGCCCGTCGGCGCCGGCGGCCTCCAGTTCCTCCCGCGTGCCGTAGCCCCACAGCGCCCCGATCGCGCGCAGGCCGTTCGCGTGGGCGCCGGCGATGTCGTAGCGGCGGTCGCCCACCATGACGGCGCGGCCGGGCGTGATGCCTTCCCGCGACAGGACATGGGCGATGAGTTCGGGCTTGTGGTCGATCGCGCCGCCGGGCTCCGACCCATAGATGCCGTCGAGCAGCGGTGCGAGGCCGAGGTGCTCCAGGATCATCACCGCGGGCACGCGGCGCTTGGAGGTCGCGACGAAGAGGGCGTGGCCCTCCGCCCGCAGCGCCCCCACCGCTTCGCGCACGCCGGGGTAGAGGACGGAGCCGAGGTAGCCCCGGCGTTCGTAGTAGGTGCGGTAGGCGTCGGCGCCTTCCTTCGAGCGGGTCTCGCCGTAATGGGCGAGGACGAGGCCGATCACGTCGTCCAGCGGCGGGCCGATGGCGAAGGTCAGGTCCACCGCGGGGTCGGGCTCGTGGCCCAGGGCACGGATCGCGGCGTGGTGGCTCTCGACGATCCCGGGGCGGGAATCGATGAGCGTGCCGTCGAGGTCGAGGAGGACTGCGCCTTTCATGCGGGGACCGGGACGCGGCCGGCGAGCGGATCGAGCATCGCTTCCAGGCGCGCCGGCTCCTCCCAGGCGAGGCCGATCGTCACCACCGTCACCCGCGCCCGGAAGGCGGGGGGATGCGGACGAAATCCTTCCGCGTGGTGACGGGGATGGCCCGCAGCCGGTCGGCCTCGGCCATGAGGTCACGCAGGTCGCCGGCGTCGTAGGGGTAGTGGTCGGCGAAGGGCGCGCGGCCCGCGAGGATCGCCCCGGACTCGGTCAGCGTCGCGAAGAACTTGCGGGGGTTGGCGATGCCGCAGAAGGCGAAGACCGCCTGGCCCTTCAGCGCCGCTGCCTCCGGCCCCGGGACGAGGTTGCCGCGGAGGACGGGGAGGTTCGGCGGCAGGTGCGCGAGCGCCCCGACCTCGTCCGCGCCGATCAGGACGGCGGCGTGGGACCGCGCGGCAGCCGCGGCGACAGGTTCCCGCAGCGGGCCCGAGGGGATGACGCGGCCGTTGCCGAAGCCGTAGGTGCCGTCCACCGTGAGGAAGGACAGGTCCTTCTCCAGCGTCGGGTTCTGCAGGCCGTCATCCATGACGAGGGCCTGGGCCCCGGCCGCGATCGCGGCGCGCGCCCCCGCGGCGCGGTCGGCCGCGACCCAGGTGGGGCGGTCCGCCGCGAGGATCAGCGCTTCGTCGCCGACGGCGGTGCTGTCGTGGCGCGCGGGGTCCACGCGGGTCGGGCCCTTCGTGTTCCCGCCGTAGCCGCGGGTGAGGAAGTGCACGGCGACGCCGCGGTTGGCCAGGCGCCGGCCGATGTCCTGCGCCAGCGTCGTCTTGCCCGCGCCGCCGGCGGTTGCGTTGCCGCAGCAGATGACGGGCACCGGCGCGCGCCAGCCGGGCTTCGCCACCCGGCGCGCGGTCGCCCCCGCGTAGATCGCGGCGATCGGCGAGAGCAGCAGGGGCCAGGGCCCCCGTCCGTCCCCGGTCCAGAATTCGGGGGCACGCATCGCGCCGAGGGTGATCCCTTTCCGGCATGAACCGCCGCGGGGCGGTTCATACGTATGGTTGTGTCACCGGGTCGTCGGCCGGCGGCAGCAGCGCCCCGATTGCCGCGGCGAGGCGGGCGGGGAGGTCCCCGTCCCCGGCGGCGATCCGGGCCGCGGCCGCCCGCATCGGGGCGGTGAACGCCGGATCGGTTAGCACGCGCCCCGCCGCATCGGCCAGCCCGGTGGCATCGGCCACCCGGATCGCGCCGCCCGCGGCGAGCAGGCGCTCCGTCACCGCGTCGAAGTTCGCCATGTACGGGCCGAGGAGGATGGGACAGCCGAGGCGCGCCGGCTCCAGCGGGTTCTGGCCGCCGCCGGGCGGGAGGAGCGACTTGCCGACGAGGGCGGCGCCGGCGACGCGGTAGAAGAGGCCGAGCTCGCCCATCGTGTCGGCGAGGTAGAGGGCGGCGTCCGGCCCCGGCGCCTCGCCCGCGGCACGCCGCGCGATACGAAGGCCGGTGGCGGCGAGGTCGCGGGCGAGGTCCGCGCCGCGGTCGGGGTGACGCGGGACGATGACCGTCAGCAGCCCGGGCAGGCGCGCCGCGAGGACGGCATGGGCGGCGGCGACCACCGTCTCCTCCCCCGGATGCGTGCTGGCGGCGAGGAGGACCGGGCGGCCCGCCGTCGCCGCACGCAGCGCGTCCAGGGCCGCCGGGTCCGCGGGCAGCGGGTCGGCCGCGGATTTCAGGTTGCCGGGCGCGGTCACCGCGCGGGCGCCGAGGCCGCGGAGGCGGGCGGCATCGGCCTCCGTCTGCGCGGCGACGACGCGGAAGGTGCCGAGCAGGCGGGCGGCGAGGCCGGGTGCGTAGCGCCACGCGCGTGCCGATCGCTCGGACAGGCGGGCGTTGATCAGCGCCATCGGGATGCCGCGCGCTGCCGTGGCGTCCAGCAGGTTGGGCCAGAGCTCGCTTTCCACGATCACGCCGGCATCGGGGCACCAGCCGTCGAGGAAGCGCGCGACATGGGCCGGCACGTCGTGGGGGATGAAGCGGTGGGCCGTACGCGCGGCCAGCCCCGGTGGCAGGCGGTCGGCGAGGAGGCGCGCGGAGGTCAGCGTTCCCGTCGTGACGAGGAAACGCAGGTCGGGACGATCCGTGGCGAGGGCGGCCATCAGGGGAAGGAGCGACTGGCTTTCCCCCACGCTCGCGCCGTGCAGCCAGAGGAGCGGGCCGGGCGGGCGGTCAGCGCCCTCGCCGCGGCGTTCGTGCAGGCGGACGGGATCTTCCTTCCCAAGCCTGACGCGGCGAGCGAGCCAGAGCGGGAGAAGGGGGAGAGCGCGGTCGCCGCCGCGCGCCAGGCGAAGGCGGGCAGGCGACCGGGCGGGGCGCCGCGACCGTCCCCGTTCGTGCGCGGCGTGGCGACGGTGTCGCCGGGCCCGTCGAAGGTGTCGGCGCGCGGCGCAACGGCGCGCTGTTCGCCGGTGCCCTGCTCCCCGGCGCCGCTCACCCGTGCCAGCCGGCCAGGGCGTCGGCGCGGTCGGCCGCCGCGGTCATGGCGTCGGCGATCGCGGGCAGCGCGGCCTCCGCCCCGTCGGGCGGCACGGGGATGGGTGGCATCACGACCAAGCGCGCCGCGGCCGAAGGGCAGCGGCACGACCATCCGGTCCCAGGACCGCAGCGCGATCCCGCGGGAGGTCGCGGCGGCGCAAGGATAGACGGGCACGCCCGAGCGCGCGGCCAGTTGCACGACGCCGGGTGCCGCGACGCGGCGCGGGCCGCGTGGGCCGTCCGGGGTGACGATGGCCGTGCCCCCGGCCTCCAGCACCCGCACCAGCGCTAGCAGGCCGGGCCCGCCGCCGCGGGAGGTCGAGCCGTGCACGACGTCCAGCGGGAAGCGGCGGACGATGGCGGTGATGAAGCGCCCGTCCCGGTGGCGGGAGATGAGGACGGTGGCGCGGCGACGGTTCAGGTGGGGCACCTGCCGCATGACCTCGATCCAGACGCGCGACATGAGGGGCAGGCGTTCGTGCCAGAAGGCGCCGATGACCGGGCCGGGGGAAGCGCGGAGGGCGGCCAGCGCCTCGTCCGCGTGGAGCGTCCAGCGCGTCGTCCGGTACACGAAGGCGAGGTAGAGGCCGAGCAGCCGGGCGCCCAGTCCGATGACGGCGGGATGCCGGGTCAGCCGGCGCAGCATCGGGGGCGGGCCATGGGCGGCGCCGGGTAGCACGGGCCGCGGCGACGGTCACGCCGGCCCCCTCCCGGGGAACAGGACCGTCAGCCCCCGGCGGAACGCGGTCCGGGGCGGCGCCCGCCCCTGGTGGGGCCGGGAGGGCAGAGCCCTCCCGGGCGTCACCGGCGCGCCGCGGACGCCCTTGCCTCAGCTCGTCGGACCCTCGCCGAGCCGGCGCGACAGGCCCTCGAACTCGCGCCGCAGCGCCTCGCCCTCGAAGGGCACGACGACCGGCGGGCGGAGAGAGAGGACGGCGCCGAAGTCGCGGTCCCCGTCGCGCATCATCCCCGCGACGTCGAAGGCGAGGGTGGCGGTGCGCGCCGTGTTGTCGGCGACACCCTTCGCGGCCCGGGTGCGTTCGAGCGCCGCGGCGAGGCTGCTGCGCTGCTCGAGGAGGTGCCGACGGTAGAGGTCGGTCGCCCGCAGCGTCAGGTCCTGCGCACGCAGGTTGGCGTCGAGCGCCGCGCGCAGCCCGGCGTCGCGGAGCGTGCGGAGGCGGCCCTGCGCGTCGGCGCGGAGGTCCCGCGCCTCCCGGTCCACCGCGGCGAGCCGGGGAGGTAGAGGTTGTCGATGCGCGAAACGACCTCGGCCTGCACGGTCTCCAGCACCGCCAGCAGGGTCGCATGCACGGCGTAGGTGCGGCGCAGCAGGGCCTCGTTGTCGGCGGCACCGGCGACCGAGGCGCGGAGTTCGCCTTCCAGCCGCTCGACATTCGCGTAGGCGGCGAGGAGGGCGACGACGTCGTCGCCATTGGCGGAGACCGCGAGGTTCTCCGCCGCGTCGCGCGAGATCGGGACGCCAAGGGCGGCGAGGCGCCCGACGAAGGCGTCGGTCAGGCGCGCGAGCTCGGCGCCGGCCCGGGTGAGCTGCGCTTCGGCCGTGGTCGCATCGCCCCCGGCGATGCGCGCGGCGGCCGCACGCTCGCGCAGATCGGCGACGCGCGCGCGGGCCTCGGTCATCGCGCGGAACTCACCCATCGCCTCGCTGCCGGCCATGGTCGCGGCGGCGGCGCGGAGGAGGGCCGTGACGCGGTCGCGCGCGGTCGGGTCCTCGGCGGCCTGGGCGTCCATCTGCGCATCGGCGGCGCGGCCGATGGCCGCAAGGGCCTGGGTCCGGTCGGGCTCGCGTTCCGGCGCGCGGGCCGCGGTGCTGCGGCGGTCCGCGGCGAAGGGCGCGACGTCGCCGAGCCGGGCGGCGACGAGGCGCGCGCCGCCCTGCACCTGCTCGACCCAGTCGGGGCGCTGATGTGCGACGAGCGCGGCGAAGGCGACGGCGGCGAGGAGGACGAGGCGCATGGGTGCTTCCGGTTCAGGCGCCGAGCCTAGGACGGCCACCGGCGCCGCTCCACGTTTGCGGTCGCGTATCGGTCGAAGGGCGCCGGAACGTGTCTTCGCCGGCGGATCGGCGGGACTCCACCGGGCTTGCGGCACGTCGCGTCCGCGCGCGGCGGAGGCGAGCATGAGCGGGTCGTCGGAGCCCTGGGTGATCGATGGACTGGGGGCGCTGGCGCTGCTTGCCGCGCCGCCGGACCGGGCGACGCCTGCCTCTGTCTCGCCGAGACGGTGGAGGTCGTACTGTCCACCGCCTCGTTCCTCGGCGTGCTGCGGGCCTGGCACGGGCCGGCGTGCCGACCCGCGGCGAACGGGCGCGTCACCCATTCGCCACGGCGCCTGCGTGCGCGGCCGCCGCGCCGGGGCGGATCGTCCTCGCGGCCTGCGCCTTGGCGACCGCTACCCGCCGGCGGCGCCGCCCCGCGGCCGTCAGGGCCGCGGTGTCACGAGGAAGCGCACGGGGCGGTCGGGCTGGGTCGTGACGAGACCGAGCGGGACGACGCGCTCGCCGCCGAGCGGCTCGATCCGGAAGCGGCGCAGCAGCCGCGCAAGGACGATGACGGCCTCCGTCGTCGCGAAGCGCGCGCCCACGCAGATGCGCGGCCCCGCGCCGAAGGGCAGGTAGGCGAAGCGGTCCACCGGTGCCGCACCCGGCAGGAAGCGCGACGCGTCGAAGGCGTCGGGATCGCGCCAGAGCCGACGGTGGCGGTGCAGGACCCAGGGGGAGACGGAGATGACGGTGCCCGGCGGGACGTCGTGGCCGGCGACGGTGTCCTGGCCCACCGCCTCCCGCACGATGAGGAAGGCGGGGGGTAGAGGCGCAGTGCCTCGTCCAGGTGCGCGCGGATCTTCGGCAGGGCCTCCGCGGCCTCCGCGGCGCCGTCGGGGGAGAGGTCGGCGCCGCGGGCCTCCTCCGCCAACTCCTCCTGCCAGGCCGGCAGGCGCGCGGCGGCGAGGAGCGACCAGAAGAGCGACACGGCGGTCGTCTCATGCCCCGCCAGCAGCAGGGTCGAGACCTCGTCGCGCAGCCTGTCGCGGGTGAAGGCGGCGCCGGTCTCCGGATCGCGCGCCGCGCGCAGCAGGTCCAGCAGGTCGCGCGGCGCGTCGGTATCGGTGGCGGCCTCGCGAGCCGCGAGGATGCGGTCCATGAAGGCGAGCCATTCGCCGCGGAACCGCCGGCGCCCGAGATCCAGCGGGGAAGGCACGGATTCCGGCAGCATGAGGTCGAGCAGGCCGGGCTTTGCGTAGAGCGTCGCGTAGCGCTCCAGCAGCGTCCGCAGCTCCGCGCCGAAGGCCCCGGTTTCCAGCGAGAACATCGTGCGTCCCGCGATCGCGAGCGTCAGGCCCTGGAGAAAGCGCATGATCTCGACGGGCCGCCGCGACGCCGCTTCGAGGTCGGCCTCGTGCGCGTCCGATTCCGCCGCGATGTGGCGGGCCATCACGGGCATGGCGCGAGGGGCGAGGGCCGGCGCGATGGTGCGCCGCGCGACCTTCCAGGACTCGCCCTCCGCGAGGAACAGCCCTTCCCCCAGGATCGGGGCGAGGACGCGCTTCGTGCCGCGGTTGCGCGCGTAGTTCGCCGCATTGGTGACGAGTACGTGCCGGATCGCCGCGGGATCGTTCAGGAAGAGCTGCCGCCGGCCGAGGAACGATCCTGGCAGCACCCACTCCTCATACGCCGCGGGGCCCCAGAGCTCGAGCGGGTTGCGGCGCAGGACGAGGAAGGATTCGAGCTGCGTGCGCACCCGGTCCGGCATCGGCGGGCGGGGCAGGATGGCATCGAGGGGCATGGTGGAGAGGTGGGGTCGCGCCGGCGGTTCGGGAACCGGCTTCCGACGGCCGTTCCGGCATGTCACGCTCGACCGCAACGAACGGGGAGGGGACGGATGTTCCGTTGGCTGATGGCGGCCGCTCTGATGGTCGGCGCGACGCCTGCCTGGGCGCAGGCGCCGATCGAGGTGCGCGAGATCGGCTCGATGCACGTCGGCGGTCGTGTGGCCACCATCGAGGGCCTGCCGGAGCAGGAGATCGTCTTCTCCCCCGGCGCGCCGCCGCTGCGGATCAACCCCAACGGCCAGTTCCAGGTCGAGGCGATGTACGCGCAATACGTCCGCCTGCAGAACCCGCGCGCCCGAGTCCCCCTGCACTTCTGGCACGGCGGCGGCCTGACCGGCGTGACGTGGGAGACGACGCCGGACGGCCGCCCGGGCTGGCAGATGTTCTTCCTGCGCCAGGGCCACGACACCTACGTCTCCGACGCGATGGAGCGCGGGCGGTCCGGCTTCGCCCGGTCCCCCCAGGTCTTCGCGGGCGAACCGGTCTTCCGCACGATGGGCGAGGGCTGGGGCCTGTTCCGCATCGGCGACCCGGCCGGCTGGAACGCCGACCCGGCCCAGCGCCGTGCCTATCCGGATTCCCGCTTCCCCGCCGCGCACTGGAACGACTTCATGCGCCAGGGCGTCCCGCGCTGGGCGACGACGGACCGGCAGGTCCAGGCGGCCTACGACGCCTACGTGCAGCAGGCCTGCCCCTGCGTGATCGTCGTGCATTCGCAGGGCGGGAACTTCGCGATGACCGCCGCCCTCAACGCGCCGGACAAGGTGCGCGCGCTGGTGCTGGTGGAACCGTCGGGCGCGCCGCCGCAGGCGGCCGACGCGGCGCGGCTGCGGGACATCCCCCACCTCTTCGTCTGGGGCGACCACTTTGCGGAGAACGCCTTCTGGGGCCGCGTCCGCGGCAACGTCGAGCGCTGGCAGGGCCAGTTGCGAGCGGCCGGCGTAAGCGTGGACGTGCTGGACCTGCCGGCGGAGGGCATCCGCGGCAACTCCCACATGCTGATGATGGACGACAACTCCGACGAGATCGCGGGGCGCATCCAGCGCTGGATGGAATCGAAGGGCCTGATGCGCTGACCCGCGCGGCGGGCTGAGGGCGGCCAGGGCTACCGGCCCCCTGCCGCCGGGGGCAGGATGGACGGCGGAGGATCACGCCCATGGACGCCGTCACCCAGCCCCCGGTCATTCGCCTGCACCCGGACGACGCGGTCGGCATCGCCCGCATGGCGCTGCCGCCCGGAACCCCCGTCGGCGCCGGCATCGCCGCGCTGCGCCGCGTCCCCGCCGGGCACAAGGTCGCGCTGCGGCCCATCGCGCAGGGCGAGCCCATCCGCCGCTACGGCCAGGTGATCGGCTTCGCGACGCGCGACCTGCCGCCCGGGGAATGGGTGCACGTCGCCGAGTGTTCGATGGGCGAGGTCGCGCTGGACTACGCCTACGGCGTGGACGCGCGGCCGACGGAGTACGTGGCGGCGCCGCGGACGTTTCAGGGCATCCGCCGCGCGGACGGGCGGGTGGCGACGCGGAACTACGTGGGCATCATCACATCCGTGAACTGTTCGGCCCACGTCGCCGAGCTCATCGCCATGGCGTTCCGGCGGAACCCGATCACGGGCGAGGACCCGCTGGCGCCCTGGCCGAACGTGGACGGCATCGTCGCGCTGACCCACAAGACGGGCTGCGGCATGACGATGGGCGAGCCGCTGCGGCTGCTGCGCCGGACCCTCGGCGGCTACGCGCGACACGCCAACTTCTCCCACGTCGTCGCGATCGGGCTGGGCTGCGAGGTGAACGAGCTCGCGCCCATGCTGGAGGAAGGGCGCCTCTCCGGCCGCGTGCGGTCCATGGACATCCAGGAGATGGGCGGCACCCGCAAGACGGTGGAGGCCGGCATCGCCTTCGTGCGGGAGGTGCTGGACGAGGCGAACCGCGTGGCGCGCGAGCCCGTCCCGGCTTCCGAACTCACCGTCGCGCTGCAATGCGGCGGGTCCGACGGGTATTCCGGCATCACCGCCAACCCCGCGCTCGGCGTCGCGTCCGACCTGCTGGTGCGGAACGGCGGGACCGTCATCCTATCGGAGACGCCGGAGACCTACGGTGCCGAGCACCTGCTGACCCGCCGCGCCGTGTCGCGCGAGGTCGGGGAAAAGCTCGTCGGGCTGATGCGGTGGTGGGAGGAATACACGGCGCGGGAGGGGGCGGAGATGAACGCCAACCCGTCCCCCGGCAACAAGGCGGGGGGGCTGACGACGATCCTGGAGAAGTCGCTCGGCGCCATGGCGAAGGCGGGGACGACGAACCTGGTTGACGTGTTCCGCTACGCCGAGCCGGTGAGCGCGCGCGGCTTCGTCTTCATGGACACGCCGGGCTACGACCCCGTGGCGGCGACGGGGCAGGTGGCGGGCGGCGCCAACCTGGTGTGCTTCACGACGGGGCGGGGAAGCGTTTTTGGATGTAAGCCAGCGCCGAGCATCAAGCTGGCGACGAATTCCGCGATGTACGTGCGGATGGAAGACGACATGGACATCAACTGCGGGACGGTGCTGACCGGGGAGGAGTCGCTGGAGGCGTGCGGGGCGCGGGTGTTCGAGACGATGCTGGCGGTTGCGGGTGGGGAGAGGACGAAGAGTGAGGGGTTTGATTTTGGGGGGGCGGAGTTTGCGCCTTGGGTGATTGGGGCGACTATGTGAAAAACCAACAGCTCAATCATTACGGCAGAAATTATCGAGGCTCTTCAATAACGAGCACCAACTTGGATCTAGATCATTTACATCAAGACGATCGATTATCATGGCGCTGGTTAGTGCACGGAAGCCGAGTTCCTGAAGCCTTTCGTTCAATTTGCCCAGGACAGCTTTCCCTGGCGCCATCTCGTACTGCAGCGCGGGTTGAGACCAATCGCGCTCAAACCTCGGCGTAACTGATATCGTAACAGAACTAAAATCCAAGCCGGGGTTAGTCTTTCTCTTGTATTCCAGTTCGCGTGCGAGAATTTGTGAGAACGTCGTGGTTCGGAATTCCTGAAGCACATCACTCAGTAGTTGTGTCACATCATTTAATGTCAGATCTGAACGATCTCCAACGCCTCGGCCAAATAATGCTTTATAGATGGCATTTGGATCCAAAAGGAAATTTTCAATCTCTTTTCTCGGGAGAACATGGCACTCTACTTTGCTCTTCTCAACTTCAAGTTTGAACTGCGCAATCTCATCGGCGCAGCGATAATCACGATCAAAGACACAAACGCTGGCTACGTTGAGATCCAAGATCTCTTTCAAGGCCCAAACAGAGTTGAGCGCCTTCCGCCATTCCGAAAACCCTCCCAGCTTGATGATCGGCGTGTTCTGAGGTTCAGCAAGATTTCCGAAGCCAAGCTTACGCCCAAAACGGCGCAAAAGTCCACCGTCCAGCCCTTCGACAAACAGTACACGTCTCGCTCGGGCGATTCGCGCGAAGTCAGCATTACTCGTAGATCCGAGGTGCCGATATAACTCGTCAAATTCCTTCTCGCTGCTGATACGTTTACCGCTGCGGTACTGGTTACTGATGGAGGTAATCTCGATTCGTTCAGCTTCGTCGATAATCTCAATTGCATGTGTGGCAATGAAGTATTGCCGAAAGCGAGACTTAATAAGTCTCAAGAGGCGGCGCTGAAGATCAGGATGCAGGTACACATCGGGTTCATCAATAACCAGAACTGCGTTCGAGTCACCACGCCTTAAGTGAGTTAGAATCTGCAACCAGACCTGGAAGCCAAATCCTGCCCATTGAACTTCGCGATCATTCTTATTTTCGGTGTAAAACATTCTTAACTCTGGCTCAACGCCGCGCCTTTCAGGCTTTTGGATTGCAATGCCTGGCCATGCAGCTTCCACATCGGCCTTGAACGAACTGAACTCCTCTACTGTTCTCCGATACCAAATATTTCGAAATACTCTACTAGCCAGGCGAGTTGCCGCATTCCGTTGAACTGTTTGGTCTTGAACGTAACGTTCATCAATTTCGAGAGGCGCAAGCGTGGGAACGATTACAAAACTTATCGGAAAAGCATCCCTAAATTTCCTCACATCCCGAGGAAGTGCTTGGCTGGCGTCAAGATAATACCGGACGACCCTGTCTGGGTGAAGGAGCACGACATTTTTAGCCCCATTCGTGTGTTCAAATTCAAGAACAGCGTCGTTCTCAGAATAGTCTAATGTGATGTTGGTGAGCGGACATGGAAGATATTCTTCCGGTATTTCGTATCCGCTGAATACGCCGCGCCCAGGCAAATCAATAAGCTCAGGCTTCTTGCTCCGACTGTATCGAACACACGCATCGAGTATGCGTATTGAATCAAGTATAGAGGACTTGCCGGCATTATTCGGGCCAACTAGAACGTTGCCTGGGCCGACGCGCAGATAAAACGAGCTAAACTTTCGAAAGTTTGTTAATCGAATGCTCTTCAGCACAGTCGTTGTTCCGCGTTAGCCGTTGAGATGGTGCATAGACCGAGAGAGTTGTAGCAAGCAGGTCCGCCTCCGCGTCGAAGTCCCCGCTAGTACCGAGCCACGCAATCGCGCTCGTAGAGGTCAGGAACACCGTCCATGCGGAAAACCTAGTGCGGCGCCCGCAGCGCCGCCACGACTACCGCAACACCCACCCATCCCGCCGCATGCAGTCGCTCACCATCGCCTCCCGCGCCGGCCGGTTCTGGTCGCGCTGCCCGTAGGACGGCTGGCGGTAGTACCCCGCCGTCTCCGTGCACCGCCGCCGGTCGCCCTCGCCCCGGCACTCCCGCCGCGCCGGCACCCATCCCCCCGCATCCGTCTGCACCGTCACCAGCTCCGCCGGCATCTTGGAGTAGGCCGCGGCCTCGCACCGGGCCAGGGCGGCGTCGCGCTGCTGCGGCGTGGCGCCCGGCCGCTCCCACTCCGCGCAGGATGCCACCGCGAACAGCATCGGCAGCATGGCAAGGCGGGCGGCACGCATGGGCGAATCTCCAGGGGTTCGCGGCAAGCCTAACCGCCCGATGACGGCGCGGTGAAGGCATCCGCCGCCCCTTCCCGCCGCCGCGCGACCCGTGCGACGCTCCCCCGCAACGAAAACGGGAGGCGTCCACCCAATGTCCCATCACCCCACCCGCCGCGCGGCCCTCGCCGCCACGGCCGGCGCCGGCGCGGCCCTCGCGACCCCCGGCCTGGTCCGCGCGCAGGCCCCGGCCGCCGGCGCCTACCCCAGCCGCCCGATCACCCTCCTCGTCCCCTTCCCGCCGGGCGGGCAGACGGATTTCGCCGGGCGCATCGTGCAGACGGGGATGCAGCAATCCCTCGGCCAGCCCGTCGTCATCGACAACCGCCCCGGCGCCTCCGGCTTCATCGGGACGGAGGCCGTGATGCGCGGCCGCCCGGACGGCTACACGCTCCTCGTCGGCAATTCCGCGACGATGACGATCTCCCCGCACACGCTGCAGAACGTCACGCTCAACCCGCTGGAGACGGCGCCGATCGGCGTGATGCTGCAATCCGCCCTCGTTCTCGTCGTCCACCCGTCGCTCCCCGTGCGGAACGTCCAGGACCTCGCGGCCTGGATCAAGCAGCAGCCGCGCGGCGCGGATTACGGCGTGTCCTCCGCCGGCGCCCTGACCCACTGCGCGATGGAGCTCTTCCGCCAGAAGATCGGCAACCCGGCGATGGAGATGATCCCCTATCGCGGCTCCGGCCCCGCCATGTCCGACCTCATCACCAACCGCTTCGGGCTGATGTTCGACGCGTCGTCGGTCCTCGCGGCCTTCATCCGCTCGGGCCAGGTGCGGCCGCTGATGGTGACGTCCCCGCAGCGCGTCCCCGCCTTCCCCGACGTGCCCACGGCCGCCGAGGCCGGCATCCCCGACTTCGTCGTCCAGGCCTGGATCGGCCTCTACGCCCACAAGGACACGCCGGCGGACATCCTCACGCGCGCGAACACCGCCCTGAAGGCCGCCCTCACAGACCCCACCGTGCGCGAGCGCATCACCAGCCTCGGCGACGAGCCGGGCGGGGCGGATGCCGCCGAACTCGGCGAACGCACGCGCCGCGAACACGCCCTCTGGTCCCGCGTGGTGCGGGACGCCAACATCAAGGCGGAATGACCCGCCGCGCCGGACCGGCCGGGGTCTAGGATCGGGGGCGGCCGCCGCGCTGCCCCATCCGTCCGGCCGAGGAAAGCCCGATGCCCCGTCCTGCCCGGGCCGCCACCGCGCTGCTCGCCCTTTTCGCGGGCGCGCCGGCCTGCGCCGCCGACCCGGCCGTGGCCCCGCCGCTGGTCCCCCCGCCCTTGGCCCAGGCCGGGCCCGACCGCGTCGCACCCCCCGGCGCCCTCCGCCCTTCCACCAGGCCCGAGGAGCGCGAGCGCCTGCGCCGGTTGCGGGAGGAACGCCGGGCCGAACGCGAAGCCCGCCTCGCCCGCATGACGCCGGAGCAGCGCGCGGCCCGGGAGGCCCGCCGCGCCGAACGCCTTGCCGCCCGCGAGCCCGCCGGCGGTGCCAGCCTCCGCAACCCGCCGGCGCCCCGGCCCCTCCCCGGGGCTGTCCCGACGCTTCCGCCCGCCTCCGGCAGCGCCGGCTTCACCGATACGTCGCCCCGCCCGCCGCAGGACCGCGCCGCGCCCGGCCCCTCCCCGGCAGGGCCGGGCCTGACCCGGGAGGAACGGCTCGCCCTGCGCGAACGCCGGATGGCCGAGCGGGAAGCCCGCCTGGCCGCGATGACGCCGGAGCAGCGCGCGGCCTGGGAAGCCCGCCTCGCCGAGCGTCGCGCCGTGCGCGCAGCCCCCGACGGCCCGACCCCCGAGTAGATCCCCGCGCGACGGCCCCTGGCAGTGCCGCGCCGGGGACCCGGTGCGGCGAGCGCGGCCCGGCCGGCTGCGAAGGCCGGCGCCCGCACCGCCGTCCCGGCAGCCTGCCGGCGCTGGACGGCCCGGTGCCCCTGCCGCGACCCTCCGCCACCGTCCTGGCACGCCGCGCGCGCCAAGGCCCGCTCGTCCCTTCGGGGCGGATTGCCAGGGGGCGCGGGCCGCCGCCACGCGTGACGCCCGGCGGCCCGGAAGCGCGCCGTGGGGGTGCGGACCTGCCTCGGCGTCGGCGGGGTTCCGGCGCATGCCCCAAACCGCGCCGCGGAACCCGCGCCGCCCTCCCGGGTTAAGGCGGGGACCTGTCCCGGACGCCCCCGCCATGCCCGAGATCCGCGGTTCCGTCGTCGTCATCGCCGGCGCTTCGTCCGGCATCGGCCGCGCCGCCGCGCAATGCTTCGCGCGGGACGGTGCGAAACTCGTCCTCGCCGGCCGCCGCTGGGACACGCTGGACGAGGTGGTGCAGGAATGCACCCGCCTCGGCGCGCAGGCCATCGCCGTCCCGACCGATGTCGGCGACGCCGCGGCGGTGAAGGCGCTGGCCGACAAGGGGCTGGAACGCTTCGGCCGGGTGGACGCCTGGATCAGCAACGCCGGCGTCGGCGCCGTCGGCGATTTCGACGACGTGCCGATGGACGCGCATGAACGCGTCGTCCGCACCAACCTCCTTGGCGAGATGCACGGCGCCCACGCGATCCTGCCGGTCTTCAAGCGCCAGGGCGCGGGCGTGCTGATCCACATGATCTCGATCGGCGGCTGGGTGCCGACGCCCTACGCCGCCTCCTACGCCGCGACGAAGTTCGGCCTGCGCGGCTTCTCCGAGGCGCTGCGGGGCGAACTCTCGGGCTGGCCGCGCATCCATGTCTGCGACGTCGTCCCGACGCTGGTGGACACGCCGGGCCTCGCGCATGGCGGCAATTACGTCGGCAAGTCGCTCCGCGCGACGGGACCGATGCTCTCCCCTTCCAGGTCGCGGAGGCCATGGTCTCCCGTCCGCCGGCCGCGGCGGGAGGTGCTGCTCGGCCCCGGCGCGCTCGCCGGCCGCGTCGCACAGGCCTTGGCGCCGGGCCTCGTGCGCGGCGTCGTGGCGCGCGGGATGCGCGCGGCGCTGCGGCGTGCCCGGCCCGTTGCGACCTCCCCCGGCAACCTGTTCCAGCCGCCTGCCGACCACGCGGTCACGGGCGGCCTGCGCACCGGCCCGTCGCTGCCGCGCCTGCCGAAGCCCGCGATGTACGCCGTGGGCGGCATCCTCGGCCTCTGGCTGGCACGGCGGCTCTGAGACGGTCCGTCAGCCGCCCGCAACGTAGCGCGCCAGTTCCTCGGCGAGGTGATCGAACAGCGCGCGCACCCGTCGCGTCCCCCGCAGGTCCTCGTGCATCGCCAGCCACACGGGGATACTCGCCAGCACGGTGCCGGGCAGGACCGGCAGCAGGTCGGGATCTCCCCGACCCGCCGGCACCTGGCAATACCCGATCCCCACCCCCGCCCGCAGCGCCGCGTGCACCGCCAGGTCGTCCGAGGCGAACAGGGCGAAGCGCGGCGCCGCCCCGAGGATCCCGCGCGCCACCCCCTCATGCTCCGGCCGCGCGACGAGCGGATGATCCGCCATGTCCGCCACGGTCCCGGGCAGACCGCGCGCGGCGGCATAGCCACGGCTCGCGAAGAACCCGATCGGCACGTCCCCGATCCGCCGCGCGACGAGCGAGGCCTGCGCCGGACGCACGTTGCGCACGGCAAGATCAGCATCCCGCCGCAGCAAATCCTCTGTCAGGTTGCTGAGGGACAATTCCACCGTCACCCGCGGCTGCGCCGCCGCGAAGCGCGCGAGCATCGGCGGCAGCACGACGCCCCCGAAGAACTCGCTCGCGGCGAGGCGGATCGTGCCCGAAACCCCCTCCGCCTCGCCGGTGGCCGCCCGCCGCAGCGCCGCCGCCGCCGCGCCCATCGCCTCCGCATGGGGCAGGAGCTGCCGCGCGAGGTCCGTCGGCCGCAGCCCGTCCGGCGCGCGGCTGAACAGCGCCTGTCCCAGCGCCGCCTCCAGCGCCGCGACCTGCCGCCCGAGCGTCGGCTGCGTCAGCCGCAGGTCCCGCGCCGCGGCGGAGAGCGACCCGGTCCGCACCACGGCCAGGAAGGCGCGCCAGAGATGCCAGTCCGTCTCATCCATGCAGAACCGTATGGCGATTGAACGCTCTTCTGCAATCCACGCAGACCCTCCCTGGTGCCAGTTTGCCCGTGCCGAGAGCAGAGGAGGCACCGATGAGCGAGACGAAGATGGCGCTGGTGACGGGCGCGACGGGCGGGGTGGGCGGCGAGGTCGCGGAGGCGCTGCTGCGCCACGGCTGGCGGGTCCGCGGACTGGCGCGTGACCCGGCCCGCGCCCGGCGCAACGGCCCCGCCGGCGTCGAATGGGTGGCAGGCGACGCGATGGACCGCGCCGCCGTGACGGCGGCCGCCGAGGGCGCCACGGTCCTGTTCCACGGCGCCAACCCGCCGGGCTACCGGAACTGGCGTGGCCTCGCGATCCCGATGCTGGCCAATGCCATCGCCGCGGCCGAGGCGGCGGGCGCCCGCCTGATCTTTCCCGGCAGCGTCTATCCCTATGGCCCCGATGCCGGCGACGTCGTCGCAGAGGACGCCCCGCACCACCCGCGCACCCGCAAGGGCGCGATCCGGGCGGAGATGGAGGCGATGCTGGCCACCGGTGCGGCACGCAGCCTGATCGTCCGGGCCGGCGACTTCTTCGGCCCCCGCGCCCCGAGCTCCTGGGTGACGAAACTGATGATGCGCGACGGCAAGCCGGTGAAGTCCGTGCAGACGCCGGAGGTCCCGGGCATCGTCCACGCCTGGGCCTACCTCCCCGACCTCGCCGAGACGATCGCCCGCCTGGCGGACCGGGAGGCGTCGCTGGAACCCGCTGCCCGGTTCCACTTCGGCGGCCACGCCCTGCAGGGCCGCGCGATGGCTGAAGCCGTCAGCCGCGTCCTGCCCGGCGCCCCGCCTGTGCGCGCCTTCCCCTGGTGGCAGGTCTACGTCGCCGCGCCCTTCGACACCTTCTGCCGGGAGGTGCTGGAGATGCGTAACCTCTGGACCGACAGCCTCCGGCTGGACAACACGCGCCTTGTCGCGCTGCTGGGCGAGGAGCCGCACACCCCGCTGCCCGTCGCCCTGGAGCGCAGCCGCGCGGCTTTGGACGCCGGTCCGGCGCGGGCGGCGGCGCCGGTTGCGACGGCCCTCGCCTGACGCGCCCCGGTTCCTGACCCGGCGGAGGGTGTATCCTGTCCGCCGAGTCGTCCGGAGGACCCGCGTGGAGATCAACATCCCCGAGGTGGTGGCCGAGGTCACCGCCCGCTTTGCCGAGTACGAACGCGCGCTCGTCGAAAACGACGTGCCCGTGCTGGAGGCCCTGTTTCGCGACAGCCCGCGCACCATCCGCTACGGCGCCGGCGAGAACCTCCATGGCATGGACGCGATCCGGGAGTTCCGCCGCAGCCGCCCCTCCGCCGGCCTCATGCGGACGCTCGAGCGGACGGAGATCACGACCTACGGCCGCGACGTCGCGACGGCCAACACGATGTTCCGGCGCGAGACCGCCCCGGACAAGATCGGGCGGCAGAGCCAGACCTGGGTGCGCTTCCCCGATGGCTGGTTCGTCGTTTCCGCGCATGTGTCCCTCGTGCCCGCGACGGTGCCGACGACGTGACGCCGGCCGAATCCGGACCGTTTGCGACCGCGTCGGAACTTCGGGCCCGCGCTGTCGTCAGGCCGGTGGCGGCCGCTTGCCGCGGGCTCCGCCCTTCCACGGCGACGCGCGGCGGGACGGCGCCTTCCACACCGGGCGGCACGCTTGGCTGACGCCGCGCGCCGGACCGTCCACGTAACCCCCGCCGGCCTGCGCGCCCTGCGCGAGGAGTACGAGCGCCTGCGGACGGAACGGCACCGCGTCGTCGAGGTCGTGTCCTGGGCCGCCGGCAACGGCGACCGCAGCGAGAACGCCGACTACAAGGAGGGCAAGCGCCGCCTGCGCGAGATCGACCGCCGCCTGCGCTACCTCGGCCGGCAGGTCGAGGATTCGGTGGTCGTGAATCCCGCCGCCCAGCCTCGGCGCGACCGCGTCTTCTTCGGCGCGACCGTCACCTACCTGACCGAGGAGGACGAGCGCCGCACCGTCACGATCGTCGGCGTGGACGAGGCGGATGCGACGGCCGGCCGCATCAGCCTGAACTCCCCCATCGCCCGCGCGCTGATGGGCGCGCAGCCCGGCAAGGAGGTCACGGTGCAGCTGCCGGCCGGACCGACGACGGTGCTGGTGGAGGCGATCGCCTATCCCGAAGGGGGTGCGGCGTAGGCCGCGTCACCCCTCGAGCACGGAGCAGGTCAACCGCGACACGCAGGCGAGGCGTCCATCGCTCCGTCGGATCTCGGTCTGCCAGACATGGATCGAACGCCCCTGGTGGATCGGGCGGCATTCCGCCGTCACGCGGTCGCCCTCCGGCACGCTCGCCAGGTGGTTCGCGTTGACCTCGATCCCGACGCAGCGCTGCCCCTCCGGCAGGGTCAGGTAGCAGCCGAGGGATCCCAGCGTTTCCGACAGGACGACGGAGACGCCGCCGTGCAGCAGCCGGAAAGGCTGCACGTGCCGCGCCTCCACCGGCATCTCGGCGCGGAGGAAGTCCGGCCCGATCTCCGTCATGGTGATACCGAGATGCCCGACGGCGGTACCCTCCGCGCGGGCGTTCATCTCGGCGATGTCGGTCGGCTTCCGCCAGATTCGGGTGCTCATGCAAATCCTCTACACGGGAAGTGGCGCCAGGCGACGCGCCGTGACCCCGCCGCGCGCCGAGAGCCGCGCCCAGCGCAGCGTCATGAGGATCGCGACCGCCGTCAGGCCCAGCACCAGCCCCACCCAGACCCCGACCGGCCCGAAGCCCAGCGGGAAGCCCAGCACCCAGCCCACCCCGAAGCCGAGCGGCCAATAGCCGATCGCCGCGATGACCATCGGCGCCCGCGTGTCGTGCAGCCCGCGCAGCGCGCCGGCGCCGACGACCTGCACGCCGTCGCCCAACTGGAACAGCCCGGCCAGGATCAGCAGCGTCGCGCCGAGCGCGGCCGCCTCGGCCGTGCCCGGTGCGGCGGGGTCCAGGAAGACCCGCACCAGCGCGTCGGGCACCAGCAGCATCGTCGCGGCCATGGCCGCCATGAAGGCCGCCGCCAACCCGATCGCCGCCCAGCCCGCGCGCCAGGCCTCCCGCGGCCGCCCCGCGCCGATGGCCAGCCCCACCCGCGCCGTCGCGGCCTGCCCGATGCCGAGCGGGATGGCGAAGGTGGTGCTGGCGATCTGCAGCGCGACGGCGTGCGCGGCGATCGCGGCCTCCCCGAAGCCGCCGATCAGCAGGCCGACCGCGGAGAAAACGCCGATCTCCAGCATCATCGCCGCCGAGATCGGCACGCCGAGGCGAACGAGGTGCAGCAGGCGCGTGCCCTCGAAAAGGTGCAGCCCGCGGAACAGCCCGAAGCGCCGCATCCGCCGGTCGCGCAGGACATAGGCGGCTGCCGCGACCAGCATGAAGGCGTTGGCGAGGACGGAGGCGATCGCCGCGCCCTCCACCCCCATCGGCGGCGTGAACCACCCGAAGACCAGCGCCGCGCCGACGATCCCGTTCAGGGGCAAGGCGAGCATGCCGATGACGAGGGGCGGCGTCGGCCGCTCCATCGCCGCGAAGAAGCCGCGCAACGTGATGAAGGCGCCGAACGGAAACAGCCCCCACAGCATGATCCGCAGGTAGTCCTGCGCGAGCACCGCCAGCACGGCGTCCTGCCGCAGCGCCACCAGCACCGGCGCCGCGTGCCACAGCAGCACCGCGCCTGGAACCGTCCCCAGCGCGACCGCCCAGATGCCCGCGCGGAAGGTGCGGCGCATGTCCTTCACGTGCCCGACCCGCCGCCCGCGTTCCTGCGCCAGCATCGCCGCCGCCGCGAAGGACAGCCCGAAGCACGGCGCCATCGCCGCCCAGAACAGCGTGCCCGCCAGCGCCAGCGCCGCGACCGCCGCCGTGGACACGCGCCCGAGGATCGCCGCGTCCGTCGCGACGAGGCCCATCTGCGTCAGGTTCGTCAGCGCCATGGGCCAGGCCAGGGCGAGGGTCGCGCGGATCTCCGCGCGCCAGGGCGAGCCCGCGGCGCGTGACCCGTATCCGGGTGACATGGTGGTAACCTCCGGCGCCCGGTGTAGCCCGTCCCGCACCCGCGCGGGCACCCCCGAAGCCCGCAATCCAGGGCCGCCGTTCCGGCCTGCGTCTTCACGGATCGCGGCGCAGGCCCGGTGGCGCTCCGCGGGGGAGGCCACTAGGTTCCGCCGCGAAACCCTGCGGCACGGAACCCCCTTCGATGCAGCGACGCTCCCTCCTCGCCGCCCCGGCGCTCCTTCCCCTCGCGGCGGCGCTGCCCGCTGCGGCCCAGCCCGCGGGCGTGGCGTTCGAGGAAGCGCTGGTCCCCGGCGGCTCCCCGGGCGTCGAACTCTACGTCCGCAACAAGCGGCCGGAGGCCGGGCGCCCCGGGCGCCCCGACCGCGTCGTGGTCTGCCTGCACGGGTCGTCCTACCCGTCTTCCACCTCCTATGACCTCTCGCTCGCGGGCGTGTCGTGGATGGATTACATCGCGGGCCGCGGCTTCGATGTCTGGAGCGTGGACCTCCGGGGCTACGGCCGCTCAACCCGCCCGCCCGCGATGGCGCAGCCCGCCGACCGCAACCCGCCCGTCGGCAATGCGGAAGAATCGGCTGCCGACCTCGCCGCCGCCCTGCGTCACATCCGCCGCGTCGCCGGCGTGCAGAAGACCGTGCTGATGGGCTGGTCCTACGGCACGACGCTCGCGGCCCTGCACGCGCAGAACAACCCGGGCGAGGTCGAGCGCATCGTCATGCTCGGCCCGCGCTGGCTGGACCGCGCGACGGAAGGGCAGGGGGATCCGCTCGGCGCCTGGCGCCCCGTCACGCGCGCCGAGGCGCGGCAGCACTGGCTGCGCGAGGTGCCGGACAACAAGCGCCGGGACCTCATCCCCCTCGGCTGGTTCGAGCATTGGGCCGACACGACCTTCGCGACGGACCCCGAGGGTTCGCGGCAGGTGCCATCGGTGCTGCGCGTGCCGACGGGATCCCTGATCCACACGCGCGAAACCTGGTTCTCCGGCCGCCCGGCCTACGACCCCGGGCGGATCACCTGCCCCGTCCTGCTGGTGACCGGCGAATGGGACCGCGACACCCCGACGGCGATGGCGGCGAACCTCTTCCCGCTGCTGACGAACGCACCGGGCAAGCGGCAGGTCGTGCTGGCCGAAGGGACGCACATGATGATGCTGGAACGCAACCGCGGCGCGCTCTTCCAGTCCGTGCAGGTCTTCCTGGAGGAAGCGATCGCCTGACGCCTATCGCCGGCGCGCCTTCGGCTTCGGCAGGGCGTGCCGCCAAGCGGTTTCCAGCGCAGCGCCCAGCTCCGCATCGGTCAGCCGGTCCAGTTGCGCCGTGGTCCAGCCCTGGCGTCCCCAGGCATTGGGAACCGGCGCGAAGGCCTCCGCATGCGTCAGGCACTTCAGCGCCTGCTCGTCCGGCGTGAACTTCAGGTTGGCGGTCACGCCGTCCGCGGCGAGCGTCGCGTAGGTCCGCGCGACCTTGAAGGCCGTGCGATCGAAATGCGGCGCGGCCGCCGTTCCCTCCAGCGCGAGAGCCAGCGCACGGAAGCGTTCGGCGGTGGTCATCGGCGCAGCCTAGACCTGTTTCAGGCCGAATGTCGTCGGCACAACGGATCTGGGGTCAGGACCCGCGAAGGGTTGCTGTGGGGTGCTGGTCATGGCTCACCCCGCCCGTTGGTGGCGGGGGCGGGACGGACGATCTAGGTCGCCATCCCGCTGGACATCACGCCCGGCGATCAGCGCCACCGGATCGAGAACACCTTCGGGCGCCTCAGGGACCGGCGGCGCATGTCCATGCGCTACGACCGCTGCCCGGACCTGTTCGTCTCCGCTTGCTTCCTCGCCGCGGGCACCCTGTTCCGGTCGTGAGCCCCGACCCTCAGGGAAAGACGTTCAGAAAGATTGGCCTCACGACAGCGTCCAGCGCCTTCTCCGCCGTATCGAGACTGGAATGGCCAACCGTTCCAACGGCGACGCGCAGATTGTGAGCTTGCAAGGCCCAGGCACCAGCCGCGCCCGTGTTGTAAGCGTATTGCCTGGGATCAAAAGAGTTGAAGGTGCCGCTCTGCGACAATCTCAGGTGCCCGCCGCTGCTGCTCGTGTCGAACCTGATCGTTTGTCCGACTCCTCTGTGGTGCCCCGCGAGCGTCAGGAAAGTGAAGGACGTCGACGTGACCGCAGTGACCTCCACCGGATCTGGTCCAAGTCCCAGGTTGCCCGGACCGATCGTGTTCATCAGGTCGATCTTGGCACCCACCGTGATGCGCGACGCCGGGACCGGATGCCCAACCTTGAATGGAAATATATCGTTGGGCCGGGAGGTGATGATCGTCATGGCGCTTGCGACGGTAACTGATGCGGAAAGCGGCCCGCAGTCCCAATCGTGACTGTACGTCCCCATGATAGGCGTCCTTTCCTGGCCGGACATCAAGTCCAGCACGTCTCATGTAGCCGCCTCGCGGGCGGCTGACTGAGCGGTCCACCGCGCACAGCGACGGTGGCGATGACTTGCACCGCTGGTCCGCCAAGTGCCGCTCTCTCCGGTCGGCTATGCGACGGATCCGGACCTTCCGTCATGTCTGGCCGTGTCGCATCTGTCTCGCGCGTCGATGGCGAGGGTTTTGCCCCTTCGCCGCGGTCGTCCTGTTCTTGTCGTGAGTCCTGAACCTGGGTCGCCGTTCGAGGAGCAGATTCACCATTCCAAGCGCTTCCGCCTTGCGCAGATCCGCTCGCGCGCCGCGTTGCCCCGCGCGCGACGGACGCGACGCATCCCGCGCCGCCCGCGCCGCGTTGGGCGCGCGCAACAAGGGGAAGGTTTCGGCGTGATCATCTGGAGTGGTTGGGGCATCCTCGCGCCCCTCGTCGCGCTCCTGGCCGGCGTGCCGGTGCTGCTGGCGGGCAACGCGCTGCTCGCCGGCATCGCCGGCGGGCGCTGGCTGGGGCTGAGCCTCGTGCTCGGGCTTCTTGCGGCGGCAGCGGCGGTCTGGTGGGTCGGGAAGCGGCTCAACGACCAGCCGGGTCGCGAGTTGATCGACGCGAGGACCGGCGAGCGCTTGATCCTGCGCCCGTCGCACCGCCTGTTCTTCATCCCGATGCAATGGTGGGCGGTGCCGCTGGCCGCGTTGGCCGCGGTCGCGCTCGTTGCCTCCGTCGTCAACCCGCCCGCGGCACGCCCGGACGGGGCAAAGCCGTCGGCCGCGGACTCCCGGCGCGTCTGACCCGCAGCCGCTCGTTGCGGGGCCGCGCGACCCGCCCTAGCCTCCCCCAGGGCAGGGGAGGCCGGGCATGGTGGTCATCGGGCGCCGGAGCCTTGCCCTCGCGGGCGCCGCGGCGATTGCGGGACGGGACGCCAAGGCGCAGGGTGCGCCGTACCCGTCCCGCACCGTGCGCGTGGTCGTGCCCTATGCCGCCGGCGGCTCTTCGGATGTCGTCGCGCGTCTGGTCGCCGCCCGCCTGCAGCCCTCCCTCGGCCAGGCTTTCGTTGTCGAGAACCGCGCCGGCGCGGGATCCATGCTCGGCACGGAGGCCGTCGCCCGCGCCGCGCCCGACGGCCACACTCTGCTTCTGGCCGACACGCCGCATGGCATCCTGCCTGCCCTGCAGGAACGCATGCCCTACGACGCCATCGCCGACTTCACGCCGGTGACGCTCGTCGCAGCGACGCCGCAGATCCTGTTCGTGCATCCCTCTGTCTCTGCCCGTACGCCGCGGGCCTTCCTGGACGCCGCGAAGGCCCAGCCCGAGCGCTTCGCCTACGCCTCCGCCGGGATCGGCACGTCGTCGCACCTGACGGCCGAACGGCTCCAACTCCTGACCGGCGCGAAACTGACCCACGTGCCGTATCGCGGTGCCGCGCCGGCGTTGACGGACCTCGCGGCGGGCCAGGTCCAGGCCTTCTTCGCGACCATCGCCTCCGGCGCGCAGTTGATCCGGGACGGCCAGATCCGCGCCCTCGGCGTGCTCGCCGAGGAACGCCTCCCCGCCCTGCCCGACGTCCCGACCTTCCGGGAGGACGGGCTCGACCTCGTCGTCGAGTCCTGGTTCGGTCTCCTCGCCCCCGCGAACGTCCCGCCCGGCGTCGTGGACCGGCTGGCCCCGGCGGTACGCGACGCCGTCGCGACCCCTGAGGTGGCGGACCGCTTCCGCGCCCTCGGCATCGCCGCGCGGGCCGAGGGTCCGGACGCCTTCGCGCGCATGCTGCGCGCCGAGACGACACGCTGGCGTGAGGTCGTCCAGGCGACCGGCGTGCGCCTGCAATGACCTGCACGCGACGTTGACATCCCGCGCCGCCCGGGACGACTTTCCCCCGACCTAGCGAGGAAAACGCGATGTCCAACGGTGGGAAGCGCCGCCTGCGAAGCCAGGCGTGGTTCGACGATGCGGAATACCCCGACCTCACGGCGCTCTACACCGAACGCTTTCTGAACTACGGGATGACGCGGGCCGAACTGCAATCGGGCCGTCCCATCATCGGCATCGCACAGACCGGCAGCGACATCGCCCCCTGCAACCGGCACCATATCGAACTCGCGAAGCGCGTCCGCGACGGCATCCGCGACGCTGGCGGCGTGCCCATGGAGTTCCCCGTCCACCCCATCCAGGAAACCGGCAAGCGCCCGACCGCCGCGCTGGATCGCAACCTGCAATACCTGTCGCTCGTGGAGGTCCTGCACGGCTATCCCATCGACGGCGTCGTGCTGACGACGGGCTGCGACAAGACGACGCCCGCCCTGCTCATGGGGTGCGCCACCGTCAACATCCCGGCCATCGTTCTCTCCGGCGGGCCGATGCTCGACGGGCATTTCGGTGGCCGCCTGACGGGCTCCGGCACCATCATCTGGGAAGCCCGTCGCCGGCACGCGGCCGGCGAAATCAACTACGACGAGTTCATGGACCTCGTCGCGTCCTCCGCAACCTCCGTCGGCCACTGCAACACCATGGGCACGGCGCTGTCCATGAACAGCCTGGCGGAAGCGCTGGGCATGTCGCTGACCGGCAACGCCGCGATCCCCGCCGCCTACCGCCAGCGCGGCCAGATGGCGCACCTGACGGGCCAACGCATCGTCGCGATGGTCCATGAGAACCTACGCCCCTCCGACGTCATGACGAAGGCGGCTTTCGAGAACGCGATCCTCGTGGCATCCGCGATCGGCGCATCGTCCAACTGCGTCCCGCACCTCATCGCCATCGCCCGCCACATGGGCGTGGACCTGACGGTGGATGACTGGCAGCGCGTGGGCCACGACATCCCCCTGCTGGTGGATTGCCAGCCCGCCGGCCGCTTCCTCGGCGAGGCCTTCTACCGCGCCGGCGGCGTCCCCGCCGTCATGCGCGAACTGATGGAGGCCGGCGAACTGCGCGGCGGCGTCATGACCGTCACGGGCAAGACGATGGCCGAGAACCTGACGAAGCTTGACGCGCCGGACCGCGAGGTGATCCGCGCCTATGCGGAGCCGATGAAGAAGCACGCGGGCTACGCCGTGCTGACCGGCAACATCTTCGACAACGCGGTAATGAAGGTCAGTGTCATCGACGATGCCTTCCGCGCCCGCTACCTTTCCGACCCCGTCAACGTCTTCGAGGGCAAGGTCGTCGTCTTCGAGGGGCCGGAGGACTATCACCACCGCATCGACGACCCCTCCCTCGGCATCGACGAGCGCACGATCCTGGTGATCCGCAACGTCGGCCCGATCGGCTATCCCGGCGCGCCGGAGGTGGTGAACATGCGCCCGCCCTCCGCGCTGTTGAAGCAGGGCATCGAGTACCTGCCGACGATGGGCGACGGGCGGCAGAGCGGCACATCCGCCTCCCCCTCCATCCTTAATATCTCGCCGGAAGCCGCGATCGGCGGCGGCCTCGCGCTGCTGAAGTCCGGCGACCCGATCCGCCTCGATCTCAACACCCGCCGCGTGGACGTGATGATCCCGGCCGAGGAACTCGAAGCACGCCGCGCGGCGTGGAAGCCGAACATCCCGCCGAGCCAGACGCCGTGGCAGGAGATCCAGCGCAGCATGGTCGGCCAGCTCGGCACCGGCTTCTGCCTGGAACCCGCGACGATGTTCCTCAACATCATCGAGACGCGCGGCGAGCCGCGGCACAACCACTAGGACGATCTGATGACCGGACGCCTCCAGGGCAAGCGCGCCTTCGTCACCGCCGCGGGGCAGGGCATCGGCCGCGCGACGGCGCTGGCCTTCGCGCGGGAAGGTGCGCGCGTCGTCGCGACGGACCTCGACGGCGGGAAGGTCGGCCCCCTCTCGGCCGAGGGGATCGAGGTCCACGCCCTCGACGTGACGGACGACAAGGCCGTCACGTCCGCCGTCGCTGCGGCCGGCCCGCTCGACATCCTCTTCAACTGCGCGGGCTTCGTGCACCAGAACACCGCGATCACGTGCACCGACCAGGACTGGGACTTCGCCTTCACGCTGAACGTGCGGGCGATGTGGAAGGTGACGCAGGCGGCACTTCCCGGGATGCTCGAACGCGGCGGCTCTGTCATCAACATGGCCTCCGCCGCCGGCTCCATCAAAGGCGCGCCGAACCGCTTCGTCTACGGCGCGACGAAGGCCGCGATCATCGGCATGACGAAGTCGGTGGCCGCCGACCACGTGACCAACGGCCTCCGCTGCAACGCGATCTGCCCGGGCACCGTGGACACGCCTTCCCTCGGCGACCGCATCGCCGCCAACGCCGCGCAGGCCGGAAGCGTGGAGGCCGCCCGCACGGCCTTCGTCGCGCGCCAGGCCATGGGCCGCCTCGGCAGCCCGGAGGAGATCGCGGCCCTCGCCGTCTGGCTCGCCTCGGACGAGGCGGCCTTCGTCACGGGCCAGGCGATCGTGATAGACGGGGGCTGGACGCTCTGAGGAGCAGCCCCGGCGTGCTCACCCGCGACACCCTGCTGCTCGGCGCGCCCATGACGATGGGCGCCTTCCTGATCGGCGTCTCGGTCTGGGCCTGCTTCCTGAACCTGACGGACACGATGAGCGCGCAGCCCTGGGTGCTCCGCGTCGCGAGCGTCGCGGGCCCGGCCTCGCTCGGCCTCGGCCTGATCAAGGTTGCTGCGGATCTCGCCAAGGCGCGCGACGTGACCACGCGCCTCGCCGCGGCCCGAATCGAGGCGCGCCTGGACGAGTTGCAGCGCTGCCTGCTTTCGGTCCAGGAAACCGTCGAAGTCCTCGCGGCACGTCAGGCCGCCCCGGACATGGCCCATCCACCCGCCCATCCATTTGCGATGACCGCGCGGCGCGCGGAACCACGAGGAATCGACCGATGAAACTGCTGCGCTACGGACCGCCCGGGGCCGAGAAGCCGGGGATGATGGACGCGAACGGCACCATCCGCTCCCTCGCCGGCATGATCCCCGACCTCACCGGCGACGCCTTCTCCCCCAACACCCTCGCGAAACTCGCCGCCCTCGATGCCTCCACCCTGCCCGAAGTCCCCGCCGGCACCCGCCTCGGCGCACCCACTGCCAACCCGCGCAACTTCATCGCGATCGGCCTGAACTACGCCGACCACGCCGCGGAAACAGGCGCCGCGATCCCGAAGGAACCCATCATCTTCCTCAAGTCGCTCAACACGCTGGGCGGCCCGAACGACGACGTCGTCATCCCCGAGGGAAGCCACAAGACGGACTGGGAGGTCGAGCTCGCCGTCATCATCGGCACCTATGCCAAGAAGGTGCCGGCGAACGCCGCGATGGACCACGTCGCGGGCTATACCATTTGCAACGACGTCTCCGAACGCGAGTGGCAGATCGAGCGCGGCGGCACCTGGGACAAGGGGAAGGGCGCCGACACCTTCGGCCCCCTCGGCCCCTACCTCGTCACGAAGGACGAGATCCCCGACCCGCAGGACCTCGCGATGTTCCTCGACGTGGATGGCCAGCGCATGCAGGACGGTTCCACGCGCACGATGATCTTCGACGTGCGGCAGCTCGTCTCCTACGTCTCCCACTTCATCACGCTGCATCCCGGCGACATCATCACGACCGGCACGCCGCCCGGCGTGGGCATGGGCAAGAAGCCGTCGCCGATCTACCTCAAAGGCGGTGAGACGATGCGCCTCGGCATCGCCGGCCTCGGTGAGCAGGCGCAGCGCGTCGTCTCCGACATGCGGAGCTGAAGGGGCCAGTCCGATGTGGCCCTACGGGGCGGCGCCCGAAATCGCCCTGCTCTGCCCCGTGCCCGCGCTGCACCTGGCCGCCATCCCGCTCGGCGGCCCGGCGCGGCAGGTCGCCGCCTTCGGCACCGATTCAGCCCCGCTCTGGACCTGGGTGACGGAGGACGCGCCGGTCATCCGCCCCGGCGCGCAGGTCTTCATCTTCCCCACCGTCTCCCGCGCGGCGCTGCCCCAGGGATCGCCGGCGGCCGACCTCATGCGCTCCGGCGCCCACACCGCCCGCCGCGCCGGCCGGTTCCGCCGCCTGATCGACGCGACCCCGGATGGGACCCATCCGGACGAAGCCGCGCCATCCGCCCCGATCCTCGCGGGGCAGGGCGACGACACCTGGACGATGTTCTGGGAAGTGGACGAGTTCGTCGAATGCCGCATCCGCCTCGACGCCTTCCGCACCTACGACCGGGGCCGGAAGTTCGCCCCCTCCTTCAAGCTGCACGGGCCGACGCTCGCCCGCATCGGCTGATGCACGCCCGCCGTCCGACGTCGGGGCACTGCCACCCGACGGGGATCAGTGCCCCGGCGCGGACACCGTGACGGTCCGCCGCAGCTCCATCCGCACGGAGGCGCGCGCCAGCAGCCACCCGAGCGCCAGGCAGACCAGGGCCGCCAGGGCCAGCCCGATCAGCGTGTTCATCGCGACCTGCGGCGCGCCGTTCCCCCAGGGGTTGAAGCCCAGCACCCCAGCCAGCAGCAGGTACAGCGCGTAGCCCAGCAGTGCCGCGCCGAGCACGAAGGCGAGGAGGCCGAGGATGTTCACCAGCCTGGACATGCGCGGACTCCCTGCTCGCCAGCCTTGCGACCGTCGCACGCCCGAACCGCCCCGGGAAGCCGTGCGCTCCCTCGGCGGGCGAAACGCCCTATATGGCGCCCCGAGGAGACCGCCATGCCCATCGACGAGAGCCGCACCTTCCTTCCCGTGAACATCGCCGTCCTGACGGTCAGCGACACGCGCGACCTCTCGACCGACCGCTCCGGCGACACGCTGGTCCAGCGCATCGCGGCCGCCGGCCACCGCGTCGCGGCGCGGGAGATCGTGCGGGACGACGCCCCGGCCATCGAGGCCCTGCTGCGCCGCTGGATCGCCGACCCCGCCGTGGACTGCGTCATCACGACGGGCGGCACCGGCATCACGGGCCGCGACGTGACGCCTGAGGCCTTCGACCGCGTGCTGGAGAAGCAGATCCCCGGCTTCGGCGAACTCTTCCGGATGCTGTCCTACGCGAAGATCGGCACCTCCACGATCCAGTCGCGCGCCATCGGCGGCGTCGCGGGCGGCACCTACCTCTTCGCGCTGCCCGGCAGCACTGGGGCCTGCAAGGACGCCTGGGACGATATCCTCGTCCACCAGCTCGATTCGCGCTTCCGCCCGTGCAACCTCGTGGAACTCATGCCGCGCCTGCAGGAACACCTGCGCGCGGCCTGACGCGTCACGACGCGCGGACGAACCCATCCGCCGGCAGCGTGATCCCGCAGACCAGCCCCGTGGGCAGCCAGTCCAGCCGCAGCGCGCCGCCGATCTGGCGCCGCACCGTCGCCTCCAGCACGCCGGAGCCGAAGCCGCGCCGCCCGGGCACGCTCTCGACCGGCGGCCCACCCGTTTCCTCCCACCACAGGGAGAGGTCACCCAGGTCCGGCACCACCGTCCAGGCCACGCGCAGCCGTCCCTCGGGCACGGAAAGCGCCCCGTGCTTCGCCGCGTTCGTCGCGAGTTCATGCAGCGCCATGGAGAGCGGCTGCGCCACGCCCGGCGTCAGCGCGACCGCCGGCCCTTCCAGCAGGATGCGGCCCGGATCGTAGGGCGCCAGCTCCTCCTCCAGGATCGTGCGCAGCCCGGCGCCCGTCCATCCGTCGCGCGCGAGAAGCGTGTGCGTGCGGGCCAGCGCCGCGATCCGCTGCTCGGCCGCCGCGATGTAGGTCGGCACGTCCGGCGCCCGCGTCAGCCGCAGGATGGAGCCGACGATCGCCAGCACGTTCTTCGCGCGGTGGTCCACCTCCCGCGACAGCAGGGTCCGGCGCGCCTCCTCCGCTCCCCGCGCCGCCTCGGATGCCGCGAGCGAAGCGGCGAGACGGTCCACCTCCGCGATCCCCGAAGGCGGCAGGTTCGCCGCGCCCGCGGGCCCCGCGATCGCCAGGCGCTCCAGCGGCGCGGCCAGCCGCCGCGCGCGCCGCAGCGCCAGCGCGATCCCGACGGTGACGAGGACGCCGCCGCCCAGCAGCAGCGGAGCCATCGCCCGCCGCAGCGGGGTCGTGATCGCGGCGTCGGGGATGCCGATCAGCGCGGTCCAGCGAGGCGCCTCCGGCGCCACACGGTCCCAGGCCACGTGCAGCACCTGGCCGTCGCGGGTCGCGGCGTCCCGGATCCAGCCGCCCTCGGCCGCCGGATCGACCAGCTCGGCGCGGAGCCGTTCCGCGAAGGGGTTCACCAGCGGGGTTCCGACGAAGCGCGCCGGCTCCGGATAGCGCGCGACGATGGTCCCCGCCCCGTCGGCCAGGGTCACGACCCAGCCCGCCGGCAACCGCGCCCCGAAGCGGTCGATCGCCTCCGTCCACGGCCCCGCCACCTCCCCGATCGCGACGAGGGCGGCCGGTTCCCCGCGGAGCGAGGCGAGGACCGCGACGTTCACGACGGCGCGGTTCGTCACTGCCCCGCGCACGACGTCCGAGACGACCATCCCGGCGCCCGGCACGGCCTCCAGCGCCCGGAAGGCCGCGGAGGTCGGCGGCCCGGGAAGCGACGGCGAATCCGGCGGCAGCCGGGTGTTCAGGACGTGCCGCCCCGCCGCGTCCACCAGCAGCACGTGCGTGCCGGTTGCCGCCTGCATCCCCGATGCCAGGGCGTGGAAGGCGCGGAGATCCCCTTCCGCCAGGGCCGGGCTGGCCGCGAGCGCCTGCAACCGGCCGCGCTGGAGGGTGAACTCCCGCGCGACGAGGGCCGCGAGGTCGGCCGCCGCACTGGCCGCCTGGTCCTCCAGGCGCGCGCGCTCCGCGACCGCGAGCCGCATCGCGAGCGCCCCGGCGAGCCCCAGCGCCGGCAGCAGCACGCCCAGCACCAGCATCGCCTGCGACCACCGCGCGGTGCGGGCGCGCCAGCGCGGCCAGGCGAGGGAGAGGGTCCCGACGGCGCCTGCGCCGATGGCAACCGCCGTCGGCAGCGACATAGCCCATCGCCGCAGCACCCCGTGCTGGAAGGGATCGAGCCCCGCCGCGTAGCCCAGCAGCGCGAAGGCGGGCGGCAGCGCCGCCGCGAGCGCGAGGCCCGCCGCCGCGGCGCGGCCGCCATGTCCCCGCGCCACGGCCAGCCCGAGCAAGGCGGCGCCGAGCAGGGCGAAGCTCGTCGCCGTGCCGATCGAGATGCGCCCGGGATAGGGGCCGTGCCGCGGCGGCGCCGCGATCACCGCCTCCCCGAACAGCAGCGTGTCCACCCCGAGGTCGCGCCCCGTCGCGTGCTGGAACAGCGCCCCCGCGGCGATGAGGAGGACGCCGAGGGCCGGCAGCGCACCGGCGCGCCGCCCCGCCGCGAGGAACCACAGCGCCGCCCCGGCGAGGATCACCGACACCGCCGTCCAGGGCTGCATCGCCGCGAGGTTCGGCAGCCCCGAGGCGAACTCCCCCGGCCCAGCGCCCAGCCCATCGCTGCCACGACGCCGATGGCCGCCGCCAGGGCCCCGAGCGCGCGGGCCAGCTCCGGCCGCGCCCCCACGGCGTTGCCGGGGGCGGGGCGCGACGTAGCAGTCGTCAGGGCTATGCCGGCCGAGCCGTCCAAGGCGGATGTCCGTTCGTCTGGGCTGCGATCAAAGCATGGTCGGGGCGGGTCTGTCGCCTCGCTGACATTGCGGCCGGGCAACTCCCGCGTCCCGGGCCGCGTTCCGCGCGGGTCACGAACGGGAGGCGAGGATGGCGGACGGCGAAGGCCTGCGGATGGCAGGCCCCGGGGACGCGGTGCCCTTCGAGATCCCCGGCGCGGAGGGCGCGTTCCGCATCCAGATCCTGAACGAGGACCGCGCCCGCGGCGTCGTCACCTCCATCGTCCATCTGCCTGCGGGCGGCCGAATCCCCGCGCATTACCACGACGCGGGGAGCGAGATGCACTACGTCCTGGAAGGCGACCTGATCGAGCGCGGCGAGACGCTCGGCGCCGGTGCCTTCCTCACCCACGCCAAGGGCGTGGTGCACGGCCCGCATGAGAGCCGCGGCGGCGCGAAGGTCCTGACCGTCCAGACCTGGCAGAGCGAGGGCGGCGAGTTCGATTTCCGTCCCGCCGACGAAGGCGCCGCGGCCCGGCAGCCCCCGCGCGGGCCCGCCGCGAACGATCGCGGCCCGACCGCCGACGCCATCGGCCCCGCCGACGATGCCCAGACCCCGCAGGCCGCCCGCGGCGCCGACACGCAGGAGGAGGCCGCGGAGGAACGCGGCAACGCCAAGGGCTATTCCTGACGCGGCGTCCCGGCAGGCGGGTGGAGCCGCCGGTGCTCCTCCGCCTCCGCGGCGATGAAGGCCGCGATCATCGCTCGCCAGGTCGCCTCGACGACCGAGGGGATGGCGCCGTGCTCCGCCGCGAGGCGCAGGACGTTGCGCACCACCTGCTCCAAGCGCTCCGGAGCCGGCACCTCCGCGATGTCCGCCTTGAACCGCGCCGCCGACAGCACGGCCCGCCCCCGCGCCGCGATAAGCGGCATCAGTTCGCGGTCCAGCCGGTCGATCTCCGCCCGCACCTCGGCGAGGGATCGGAACCCCGCCTCAGCCATCCGCCTGGATCCCCAGTCGGGCGATGAGCTCGCCCCATTCCCGCGTCTCGCGCTCCGCCCAATCCCGGAACTCCGCCGCGCTGCCGCCCACCACCTCGAACCCCGCGCGTTCGAGCGTCGCGCGCGTCTCCGGCACGGCCATCCCGCGCCGCGCCTCCCGCTCCAGCGCCTCCCGCGTCGCCGCGGGCATGGCGGCCGGCGCGATCAGCCCGATCCAGGCGAAGGATTCGAGGCCGGGGAAGCCGGCTTCGGCCATCGTCGGGACCGCCGGCGCCTGCGGGATGCGCGACGCCGCGGTGGCGGCCAGCGCCCGCACCTTCCCCTCCCGGATCAGCGGCAGGAAGGCCGCGGCGATGGCGAAGGTCGCGTCCACACGCCCGCCGATCAGGTCCGGTGCAAGCTGCGGGAAGCCGCGGTAGGTGACGTGGGTCAGGTTCCCGCCCCCCTGCTCGCCCAGGGTCCGCGCCTTCAGCATCTCCATCGCCATGTGGCTCGCCGAGCCGTTGCCCGTGCTGCCGTAGGTCAGCGGCTGCCGCCGCGAGAGCTCGACGAAAGCCGCCACGTCCCGCGCCGGCAGGTCGTCCCGCACCACCAGCAGGTTCGCCGCACGCACGAGCAGCGACACCGGCGCGACGTCCCGCGCGGGATCGTAGGGCAGGGCGGGGTAGAGCGCCTTCGCCGTCGTCAGCCCGCTGCTGATCGTCACGCCGATCGTGTGGCCGTCCGTGCTCTTCGCCACCCCGTCCACGCCGATCGTGCCGCCCGCGCCGGGCCTGTTCTCCGCGACGAAGGGCTGCCCGAAGGCGGCCGCGAAATGCGCGGCGGCCGCCCGCGCCGACACGTCCGGCGTGCTCCCCGGCGGGAAGGGCACGACGACGCGCACCGGCCGCGTGAAGGGCGACGGGCCCTGCGCCGAGGCCCCCGGCGCCGGCAGAAGGGCCGGCGCCGCCAGCAGGGCGCGGCGGCTCGTGGCAGCGGGCATGGTCGTTCTCCTCCGCGCGTTCTCCTCCGCGCATTCGGGTCCGCGCATTCGGGCCCGCGTAGCACGGCCGCCGGCGTGGCCGGCAGGCATCGCGATGGCGCCGACGGCACCGCCACGCCCGAACCCGCGCGGGGCCATGTTGCGGGCGTACCGAGTGCCACGCTAGGCGTCTCCGCGACCGTCCCCGCCCGAGGAATCCATGGCCCGTAGCGAACACGTACTCGGCGTCTTCGTCGCCGCCCCCGCCGACCTCGACGAGGAGCGCGCCTTGCTCGAGGGGGTCGTCGCGGAGCTCAACCGGACAACCGGCCGCGACGCCGGGCTGCGCCTCGACCTGCTCGACGGCGACGCCGCCGCAGCCTGCGACATCTTCGTCGGCCTGATCGGGCACCGCTTCGGCCGGCCCGGCCAGCGTGCCGGCTCCGGCTCGCCCGAGGAGTTCGAGGCGGCGCGCGCCCGCGCCGCCGCGGCGCCGGAGGACGTCTCCGCCCTTTTCTGCTTCAAGGACGCGCCGGTGCCGCCGAGCCGGATCGACCCCGCCGAACTCGGCCGCGTGCAGGCGCTCCGCGCCGCGGTCGGCGACGCCGCGGCCCTGACCTTCGCGGAGCCGGAAGGCTTCGCGGACCTCTTCCGCCTCGCCCTGTCGCGGGCGACGGAGACCTGGCGCGCGCGCCTCTCCGACCCGCGCCGCGCCGCCGCGCCGTCGCCCCGCCGGGCACGGGACGAGGCCGCGGCGCACGGCGCCCGCACCGCCGTCGAGGGCGGCTTCCGCGCGGTGGTCCGCACCGTCGTGGAACTGAGCGAGGCCGCCCGGGCCTTCGACGCATCCCTCGCCTCGCGCAGCGCGGAACTGGCGGAACTCGACGCGGACACCGGCGGACGGCCGCCGCAGCAGCGGATGGAGCCGATCGCCGGCCGGCTCGCCTCGGACGTCGCCGCCTTTGCCGAGCGCCTGCGGGCGGGAACCGCGACGAGCCGCGACGGGCTGCGCGCGGGCGTCTCGGCCGCCGCCCGCTTCACCGCGACGGAGGCGGGTGCCCGCGGCGAACCGCCGGTGGCGGAAGCCCTTGCGGCCATCCGGACGGAGGCCGCGGCGGCGGTCGAGGCCCTGGATCGGGCGCTCACGGAGCTGGGCGAGCTGCGGCCTTCCCTCGCCGGTGTCCCCGCCATGTCCGAGGCGGTGACGGCGGAGCGGTTCCGCGCCCTGCGCTCCCTCGATGCCTTCCTCGAGGAGGCCCGGACGGCGGCGGCGACGCTCCGCATGCTCCGGGAGTCGGCCGGCCAGCCCGCAGCCGCCCGGCCGGTCCGCGAGGCTCCCGCCCGGGAGGTCCCGGCGCGGCCCGCGGCGCCGGATGCACAGGCGGCCGCCCGTCCGGTCCGGCCTGCCCCTGCCCCTGCCCCGGCGCCGGCCGCCGTCGCCAGGCCGGCGGCACCCGCCCCTGCGCCCGTCCCCGCGCCCACGCCCGTCCCTACCCCCGCGGCTGTCCCGGCGGCTGTGCCTGCGGCCCCGTCCGCACCGCCCGTGGCTACCGCCGCGGAGGGCACGGCGCCGCTGCCGGCCTTCGCCCCTGCGCCCGGCTCGACGCTCGCGACCCTGCTCGCGGGTGTGGGCCGGTCGCAGACCTGAGGCCGGCTTCTGGTGGCCCGGGCGGGACGAGCGCCGACCTTCGTGGATGCCTTCCAGCAGGGGCGGACCCGCCCTTGGACGGCGGTCCATCTGAGCGTCCCCGGTGCCGGCGCGATTGGTGCCGGCGCGATTGGTGCCGGCGCGATTGGTGCCGGCGCGATTGGTGCCGGCGCGATTGGTGCCGGGGTACCCGAATCGGGCGCTGATCCGGAGCCACCGATGCCGGCGACGGCCGACGTGAGGCGGAACTAGGCGTAGGTCGCCGGCCGCTTCCTCTGCGCCAGCGCGTCGAGCACGGCGAGTTGCCGCGGCAGGCAGACCCGGGCGAGGTCGTAGCGTTCCACCACCGTCTGCCGCGCGCGCTGCCGTATCGGAGCGTAGTCCGCCGGGCGCTCCAGCACCGCGATCAGCCGCTTCGCGAGCGCGGCGTGGTCGAACAGGTCGGTCAGCAGCCCGTTCTTGCCGTCCTGGATCACCTCCTGCACCGGCGGCGTCGTGGAGCCGACGACGAGCGCGCCGATCGCCATGGCTTCCAGCACGCTCCAGGACAGGACGAAGGGCACGGTCAGGTACACGTGCGCCGCGCTGACCCGGAACAGGTCGTGCAGGTCGGGATGCGGGATCCGCCCGAGGAAGAACACGCGCGACGGGTCGAGCGGCCCGACCTCCGCCAGCAACGCCTCCTGCCAGTTGGGATGATCGGGCGGCCGGCGGCCATATCCCGCCTCGTTCCCGCCGACGATCACGACGCGGACCTTCGGCCGCGCCTCCAGCAGGGCCGGCAGCGCCCGCATGAAGGTCGGGAAGCCGCGATAGGGCTCGAGGTTCCGCGCGACGTAGGTCACCACCTCGTCGCCGGGATGCAGCACGGTGCCGTCCGGCAGCACGAAGCGCGCCGCGGGATGGGGCCTGCAGGCCGCGGTGTCCACGCCTTCGTGGACCAGCGACAGCCGCGCCTTGTACCATTCGGGGAAGCGGTCGCGCTGGAACCGCGTCGGCACGATCCCCCAGTCCGAGGCGTGCATCGAGGACAGCAGCGGCCCGTTCATCGCACGCACGCGGATCGCGTCCTGCACGGTCGCGGGCTTCCCCGGCTCGTAGCCCACGTCGGCGCCGACGGCGCTGTAGAAGAACTCGGCGTAGAGCAGCAGCGGCGAGGCGTTGAACACGTCCTTCAGGAAGATCGTGTCGCCCCAGCCGATATGGCTCCAGATCACGTCGGGCGTGAAGCCGCCGCGCCGCAGGTCCAGCGCGATCCGCGCGACTCGGTCGGCCCGCGCGACCGCGGCCTCAAAGGACCGCGCATGGCCCGTCGCGGCGCTCGGCGGGTCCGGGACCTGGTAGCGGTGCAGCGCGACGTTCGGCGGCACGGGATAGTCCCGCGCCCCGATGCCGACGACCTGGACGCCCTTCCGCGCCGCCAGCGCCCGCATGATGTGGAGGGTCTGGCCCGGGAAATTGGGATGGACGAGGAGGACGCGCATCAGCCCGGGCGGCTCGCGCAGCGATTCAGTCCGGGCATTGGTCGGTTCGCATCCTCCCGAGGGGGCCACCGCATCGGGAACACGGCCGGATCGCTTCCGCAAGCTCCCCCGGCGGCGGGCCCGCCCGACCCGGACGGGGCCGGGAACGCCAGGGGGATCGCGCCTTCCTGAGAGAGATGTGAGGAGGGCAGGTCGGTCCGGTGCGGTATCGTCCCGATGTCATCCCCGCCTCTCGATCGGAACTGAGACCGGTGCTTCAGGCGCTGACCCCCTGCCGGCCCGTGACCCCCTGCCCCCACCGGCCGCCTCACCTCCTCATCGCCGAGGACGAGGAGGCGATCGCGCTCCTCCTGCTGGAAGCGATGGAGGAAGCGGGCCTGCGGGCGACGCTCGCCCGCGACGGCCTGGACGCGCTGGACCGCCTGGGCCGGCAGCGCTTCGACCTCCTGCTGACGGATATCCGCATGCCCAGGCTCGGCGGCGTGGACCTCGTCCGGGCTCTCTGGCAGCGGTCATCGCGCATGCCCGTCATCGTCCTGAGCGGCTACATGACGCCGAAGGACGCGACGGACCTCCGCGCCCTCGGGGTGCGGCCGGAGGCCATTCTCTCGAAGCCAACCGGCCTCGCGCAGGTCGTTGAAGCCGTCCTGACGGCACTGCACGCGAGCGACGCGACGCCGCCGGTCAGCGCCTGACATGCCAGGTCGGGCGCGCGGCCCGGAGCGCTGCCCGCCCCGCTCGCCTCAGCGGCCCCGGGGACGGGTGCCGCGGGCATAGGCCAGGCCCACCGCCGCCAGCGCCGCCAGCCCCGCCGCCGCGCTGATCACGACCGCCGTCCCCGACCCGAATGAGGCCGCCAGCACCCCGATCAGAACCTGCCCCATCGGCCCGAAGCCGATGCAGACGGTGATCAGCCCGAGTTGCCGTGACCGCAGTGGCGCCGGCACGCCGGAGAGGACGAGCGTCGTCTGCACGTTGCCGAACAGAGCAAGCCCCAGCCCGCCGAGCACGAGCACGAGGCAGGCCCCCGCATAGCCCGGCATCAGCGGCATCAGCGCCAGCGACAGTACGAAGAGCGCCGAGCCTCCGATCATCAGCCGGATCGGGTTCCAGGGCGGCGTCCAGCGCGCCAGCACCAGCCCGCCGAGGACCGACCCCAGCGGCTCCCCCGCCGCGAGGAATCCAGCCGCGGCATCGGGAACGCCGAAAGTCGTCCGCGCCAGCGGCGCCACGAGAGCGGAGTAGGAGAAGGCGAAGAGGTTCATCGAGGCGGTGACGCCGAGCACCGCCAGCACCGCCGGCTGGCCCCGCGCATAAGCCAGGCTGTCCCGCAGGTCCCGCGCCACGCGCGAGAGGACCAGCGGACGCACCTCCTGCCGGTGCGCGACGCCCGTCACCAGCCAGGCCGCCGCTGCGTAGGAGGCGGCCGAGATCGCGAAGGCCCCCGCAAGCCCCACCCAGGCGTAGAGCCCCGCGCCGATCAGCGGCCCGACCATCCGCGCGAGCGAGTTCGTCAGGCTGTCCCAGGCAATGGCCCGCGGCATCAGCGCGACGCCGGCGGATTCCCCGACCATGCGCCGCCGCGTCGCCATCTCCGTCGCCCAGACCGACCCGCTGACGAAGGCCGCCGCCGCAAGGTGCCAGGGCCGCACGACCCCTGCCGTCGCAAGAAGACAGACTGAGAGCGACGCTGCCGCGCTCAGCCCCATCCCGCTGACCAGGACCCGCCTGCGGTCCACCGCGTCCGACAGCACGCCGGCGAAGGCGCCGAAGCACAGCAGCGGCAGCGAGCGCGCCGCCGCGACGGCAGCGACCGCCAGCCCCGACCCCGTCATGCCGTAGACGAAGAGCCCGGCCGCCAGCAGCTCCAGCCAGCGCATCGTGTTGGCGATGCCGCCCACCGCCCAAAGCCGGCGGAAGGAGGGCGAGCGGAAGGGGTTCGTCGAGACGGCAGCCGCCTCCGGCGCGACGTCCATCGCGGCGACGTGTCTCCCCCGTCCTCCCCGCGCCTGGCGCGCGGGTTCAGCCCCGCATCCGCTCCACGGTCGCGGTCGTCGAATTGCCCGGCAGCAGCTCCGCCAGCCGCACCTGCCCGCCCCATTCCGTCACGAGGTCGCCGCCCACCACCTGGTCCACACGGTAGTCCGCGCCCTTGATCAGCACGTCGGGACGCAGGACCTCGATCAGCGTGACCGGCGTCTCCTCCTCGAACAGCGTGACGAGGTCCACGGTGGCCAGGGACGCCAGCACCGCGGCCCGCGCCGCCTCCGACTGGATGGGACGCGCGGGGCCCTTCAGGCGGCGGACGGAATCGTCGGAGTTCAGCCCGACCACGAGCCGGTCGCACCAGGACCGCGCCTGTTCCAGCAGGTGGACATGACCGGGGTGCAGCAGGTCGAAGCAGCCATTGGTGAAGCCCACGCGCCAGCCGCGCTGCCGCCAGCGCTCCGCCTGCTCCGCGGCCTTCATGCGGGAGACGACCTTCCTGAGAGCGCCGCGCTCCGGCGTCAGGGCTTCGAGGAGATCCGTGTCGCGGGCGACGGCGGTGCCGACCTTGCCCACGACGATCCCGCCCGCAATGTTCGACAGTCGCGCGGCGACCGCCATCGGCAGCCCCGCCGCCAGCCCGGCCGAGACCACGGCGACGACGGTGTCGCCGGCGCCCGAAACATCCGCGACCTCCGCCGCCTCGGCGGGGAAGTGGTGGACGGCATCCCCCTCCAGCAGCGTCATCCCGTCCTCGGATCGCGTGACGAGAACCGCGCCGAAGCCGTGCCGGTCGCGCAGGGCGCGCGCCGCCTCCACCAGCGACGGCTCGCTCTCCACGCTCATCCCCGTCGCCTGCCGCAGCTCGTTCCGGTTCGGCGTGATGAGGTCCGCGCCGGCATAGACCGCGTAGTCGTCTCCCTTCGGATCCACGATCACCCGCCGCCCTGCCGCCTTCGCCGCCGCGATCAGTCGCGACGGCGTGTCCCCGGTCAGCACGCCCTTCCGGTAGTCGGACAGCACCATGACCTTCGTCGCGGCCACCGTGTCCTGCGCGATCCGCACAAGGCGATCCGCCAGCCGCGGATGGATCCCGCGCGCGATCTCGTGGTCCGCGCGGAGCATCTGCTGGCCGCTCGCGATGTAGCGGGTCTTCGTCGTCGTCGCCCGCCCGCCCTGGACCAGCAGCCAGGGCTCGACGCCCGGCTGGCCGCCGATCAGCCCCGTCAGGTCCGACCCCGCCTGGTCGTCGCCCACCACGGACAGGAACGCCACCGCCGCCCCGAGCGCCGTGAGGTTCCGCACGACGTTCCCCGCGCCGCCGGGCATCGCGACCTCCCGGTCCACCGTCAGCACGGGCACCGGGGCTTCGGGCGAAATTCGGTTCACGCGGCCGTACACGTAACGGTCCAGCATCGCGTCGCCGACCACGAGGACGGAGGCCTTGCGCAGCGTTCGCACCGCGTCATGCAGGTCCGCATTCGCGAAACCCGCCGGTGGCCCGAGATCATTCGCACGCGTGTTGGGCCCCGTATGGGCTGGGAGCGGGCCGGTCATCCGCTCCGGCGTAGCAGGCGGTGTCATCGGGTGGCAACCGCGCCGGACGGGCGCCCACCCGACACGCCCGCCTGGAGATGGTGACGATGGCTTAACGATCCCGCGCCCAGGATGCCGTCCGATGTCCGGCACCCAGGCCCTCCTGTTCCGTCCCGGCCCCACCCTCCGGCCCGACGCGCTGCGCGTCGCCCGCGCGCTGCTGGAGGATACGGCGCGGCGCCAGGGCGGCCGCCTCGGCGCCCTGCCCGATGGCGGCCTGCGGCTGGAAGGCGCCGCCGCCGCGCTCGACGCCGCCCGGGACGCGCTGGCCGCCGTCCTGCGCGGCCGCGACGCGACGGTGATGGAGGACCGCCGCGCCACCCCGCGCCCCGCGCCCGCGCCCCGCGACGTGCCGGAGGACCGGATCGCCGCCCTGCCGCTCCGCGCCCTCATCCGCCTCGACCCCGTGCTCAGCTTCGGCCCCGGCTGCGTCCCCAACCGCCTCGCCCTCCGCGCCCTACCGGACGAGGAGGCGATCACGGCGGCCCTGGGCCCCGCCTGGGCCCGCGCGCCTTACCTGGAGCACGCCCGCAACCTCGTCGGCGCCCGGCTGCTGCGGGAAGCCGCCGCCTGGCCCGGTCCGCTCCACCTCTTCGCCGGCGAGTCGCTCCTGCCGGCCCTGCCGCCCGAACACCTGCCGCTGCGCACGCCCCGCGCGCTCGCCGAACCGCCGGGATGCCGCTACGGCGTCGTCGGCCTGCATCCCGCCGCCCCGATCGGCCTGGCCGCGTCCGGCGCGCACGTCCTCTACCTCCCCGGCGAGCCCTCGCCCGCGGCCCTCGCCACCCTCGGCCGCCACCGCATCATCCTCGATGGCGTGGCGGATGCCGACGCCCTGGCCCGGGCGGCCAGGGCCGGGGTCCTCGGCGCCACCGGCCCCGCCGCGGCGAGGGCGCTCGCCGGGCGGATGGCGTGATCGCCGCCTTCCACCAACCCCCGCCACCCCCGCTGACCGGCGCGGAGGGCGGCATCGCCGAACTCGCCGCCCTCATCCGCGCCGCCGTCGCCAGCGGGGCGGAGCGGGAGGTGCTCTGGCTCCGCCTCTCCCGCATGCCGCCGGGCCTCGACCGCCCGCACCACCGCCGCCTGATGCGGGACGCGCTGGACCTTCCCAACCGCGCCCGGCGCGCCCGGGTGTTCCACCTGCCCGGCGGCGACGTGGCCGTCGCGACCGCTCCGGGTGATTCCCTCCACCCCGCCGTCCTCCGCGCCCTCGATGGTGCCATGGACCCCGCGACCGCCGAGGACCTGCTCCGCCTCCGCCGCCTGCCGGAGGAGGCCGCCGCCCTCCTCGCCGCCCTCGAAGAATGCCTCGGCCTCGGCCCGCCAACCCCGCCGCGAGCCGACACCCCCGCCGCGCTCGACTCGAAGGGGCTGGAATCCCTCCTCGCCGCCCTCGCGACGGCGGAGGTCGCGCCCTTCCTCCGCCGACAGTTCATCTGCCGCATGGCGCCGGAGCAGGATGCCGAACCCGTCGCCGAATCCGTCCGCCCCTGGCCCGAGGCCCTGCGCGACCGCCTTCTTCCCGGACGCGACCTGTCCGCCGCCCCCGCCCTGACCCGCCGCCTGTGTCTGGCGCTGGAGGAACGGCTGCTCGCCTCCCTCGCCGGCCCGGAATGGCGGGCCAGCCCGCGCCGGCTGCACCTCGGCATCTCCGTCCCCGCGCTCACCTGCGACGCCCTGCTGCGCCTGGACGCCGCCCTTCCCGCCGCGACCCGTCCGCTGCTGACCTTCGCCGTCCCGATCGGCGACGTCCTCGCGGATCCTGCGGGCTTCGCCCTGGGGCGCGACCTCGTCCGCTCCCGCGGCTACGGCCTGGCGCTGGAATCGCCCTCCGCCGCCGCGCTCGCGCTCCTGCCGCCAGAAGTCATCGGCGTCACCGCCGTCCGCCTCGCCTGGTCCGACGCCCTGCCGGGGGAGGACGCGCCCATCCCCGCCCTGCCGCCCATCATCCTGGCCGGCGCCGACCGCGCCGCCGCCATCGCCTGGGCCTGGGAGCACGGCATCACCCTCTTCCAGGGCCGCGCGACGGACCGCTGGATGCGGGCCGGCCTGAATCGCGCGGCCTGAGTCGAGCGTCTTGAGTCGATCGGCCTGATCGCCCGGCCTGATCGCGCGGAAAGCCGCCGGCCTAGCTGCAGCGCAGGCGAACCGGGGAGATCAGCCGCATCTCCGTCCAGAGCCTGCCAAGGAAGGTCTCGACCAGGATCGTCCCGCCCGGCTCCATCGTGACCAGACGGAACGACCAGTCCGTCGCGTCGCGGGAACCCCGCGGCGTCTGCATGAGGAACCCGTAGCTTCCTCCCGCCCGATGCGGCACCGGCGCGAGCGGCGTGATGCTGTCCCACCCGCCCCCCGCCCGTCGCAGGCGGGTTACGCGCCCCTCGGTCACCTCGACCTGCCACCTCGCCGCGGCGTCCTCGAGGTCGGTGTCGTCCAGCACCTCCACGCGGCAGGAAGACAGCCATTCCTGCGCCGCGGCGGGGCCGGCAAGGCACAGGGACAGCGCGATCAGGACCCACCGCATGCGACACATCTCCGAATTCGCCCAGCCGCGACACCTCGAGCCTAGCCGGGGTCGCGGCAGCCCCGTGTGACGAATGCGTGTCCCGGGCCGTCCCCTGGGCCATCCCCTGGGCCATCCCCTGGGCCATCCCAAGGATGCGTGACCGGCGGCCCGCTGGCGCCGCGCGGCCCGGCCCCCTTATGCATCGCCGATGCGGTCCCACCCGAAGCCCGACGCCCCGGCCATCGTCGCCGCCGGCCTGTCCAAGCGCTACGCCGAGACCTTCGCCGTCCAGGACCTTTCCTTCACCCTGCCGCGCGGCGCGACCTTCGGCCTGCTCGGCGGCAACGGCGCGGGCAAGTCCACGACGATCGCGATGCTGCTCGGCCTCCTCGTCCCGACCTCCGGCACCGCGACCGTGCTGGGCCACGACATGGCGCGGGACCGGTTCGCGGCGCTGGCGCGGATGAACTTCTCCTCCCCCTACGTCGCGCTGCCGCACCGCCTGTCCGTCTAGGAGAACCTGCGCGTCTATGCCCACCTCTACGACGTGCCGGACGCGCGCGCCCGCATCGCCGAACTGTCCCGCGACCTGCACCTGGAAGACCTGATGGGCCGCCCCGCTGGCCAGTTGTCGGCGGGTCAGAAGACGCGCGTCGCGCTCGCGAAGTCGCTCATCAACCGCCCCGACCTGCTGCTGCTGGACGAACCGACCGCCAGCCTCGATCCCGACACCGCGGACTGGGTCCGCACGTGGCTGGAGCGCTACCGCGGCGAATCTGGCTGCGCCATCCTCCTCGCCTCCCACAACATGGGCGAGGTCGAGCGCCTCTGCTCCCACGTCATGATGCTGAAGGGGGGCCGCCTCGTGGACCAGGGCTCGCCGGACGACCTGCTGCGCCGCTACGGCCGCGACGACCTCGAGGAGGTCTTCCTCGACATCGCCCGCAACCGCCAGGCCGCGCAGCAGGAGGAGCCGGCGTGATGCGGCACGGCGCGTCGCACAGTGGACCGCGCGCTGCCGCGCGACGCGTCTGGGGCATGATGTACCGCCACATCGCGCTCTTCCGCCGTTCCTGGCCGCGGCTGCTGGAACTGGCCTACTGGCCGGTCCTGCAGATGGTCGTCTGGGGCTTCGTCACCGCCTACATCGCGGGCGTGCAGGGCAACATTGCCTCCGTGGCCGCAGGTGCCCTCCTCGGCGGCGTGCTGCTCTGGGAAGTCGCGCTGCGGTCGCAGATGGGCTTCGCCATCTCCTTCCTGGAGGAGATCTGGTCCCGCAACCTCGGCCACGTCTTCGTCTCCCCGCTCCGCCCGCGTGAACTCGTCGCGGCCCTGATCGGGATGAGCCTCATCCGCACCGCCATCGGCGTCCTGCCCGCGATCGGGCTGGCCTGGATCCTCTACGGCTTCGGCCTCTTCTCCCTCGGCCCCGTCGTCGTCCTGTTCTTCGCCGCGCTGATGATCATGGGCTGGGCGATTGCCTTGGGCGTGACCGCCATGATCCTGCGCCACGGCGCGGGGGCCGAGGCGCTGGCCTGGTCGCTGATGATGGGCCTCGCCCCCGTTTCCGCCGTCTTCTACCCCGTTTCCGTCCTGCCGGGCTGGCTGCAGGCCTTGGCCGCGGTCATCCCGGCGTCCCACGTCTTCGAAGGCATGCGCGCCGCGCTGCTGGAGAGCCGCATCGCCTGGGCACAACTCGGCGCCGCCTTCGCCCTCGACGCGGTGTGGCTCGCCGTCATGTCCTGGATTTTTCTGCGCCAGTTCCACGCGGCCCGCGTGCGCGGCGCGCTGCTGAGCATCGGGGAGTAGGGGCGCGACAGCCGCGATCCGGGGCTTCCATCCCGTGACGTGGCCCGTCCAGGCGGGTCGCCGGACCGTCACGGATGGGTCGCGCCGTCTCCGCCTGTCGCGACGCACGGGCTTGGCGTAATCCGCCCCGGGTAACCCGGAGGACGAAATGACGGCGGTACGCACGATCGAGGACCTCGAACGCCTCTACGGCGCCTGGGACAAGGCCGTCGTCCCGGCATCCACGACGAAGGTCGCGGACCACGTCACCCCGCAATACCGTCGCTTCATCGAGGCCGCGCCCTTCCTCGCGCTCGCGACCGTCGGGCCGGAGGGGCTGGACTGTTCCCCCCGCGGCGACCGCCCGGGCGAACTGGTCCGCATCGCCGACCCGCGCACGCTGCTGCTTCCCGACCGCCGCGGCAACAACCGCATCGACAGCCTGCGCAACGTCGTCCGCGACCCGCGCGTGGCGCTGATGTTCCTCGTCCCCGGCAGCGGCAACGCGATCCGCGTCAACGGCCGCGCGCATGTCGAGGCCGATCCCGCCTTGCTCGATACCTTCAAGGTCGAAGGCAAGGCGCCGCGCACCGTCATGGTGATCGAGACGGTCGAGGTCTACTTCCAATGCGCGCGCGCCCTGATCCGCTCGCAACTCTGGGACCCCGCGGCGCGCGTGGATCCCGCGACGCTCCCCACCCCCGGCCAGATCCTCGCGGCGATGACCGCCGGCGCCGTCGGCGGCGACGCCTACGACCGCGAATGGCCTGAACGCGCGAAGGCCAGCATGTGGTGACGGCGCAAGGACCCGCCCGGCGTCGGGCCCGCCCGCCCCGGATGGCGCCCCTGCCTCCCGCGTCGTAAGCCGCGCGCCGATGCCGACGCGCCTGCACCTGATCCGCCACGCGTTGGTGGAACCCTCCGCCCGCCTCACCGCCTACGGTGCCATGGACGTCCCCCTCTGCGCCCTCGCGCTGGCCGAGGAGGTCGCGGCCCATGCCTGGCTGGCGGATCGCCTGCCGCAGCCCGCGCGCTGGTACTGCACGCCGCTGATGCGCACGAAGGCCACGGCAGCCGCCATCTTCGCCGCCGGCTACCCGGAAGCGGAACTGACCCCGCTCGACGGCTTCGTCGAACAGCGCCTCGGCGAATGGGAAGGCCTCGCCCATGACGCCTTCATCCGCATGCTGACCCTCCCCGCACATCCCTTCTGGATGCACGGCGCCGACGAGAAGCCGCCGGGCGGCGAATCCTTCCGCGACGTCATGGACCGCGTCGCACCTGCCATGCAGCGCATCGTGGACGAAAACCCGGACGGCGACGCGATCGTCGTCGCCCATGGCGGCTCCATCCGCGCCGCCATCGCCTGCGCGATGGAGCTCTCGCCGTTCCAGGCCTTCCAGTTCAGCGTGAAGAACCTCTCCCACACCCGGCTGGAGGCGGAAGGTGGCCACTGGCGCGTCATCACGATCAACGAAGAACCGCCCCTCGGCTGAGCCTGCCGCAACCCCGCCCCGATTCGGCCCTGGCGCCGCCCGAGTCGCCGCTGTAGGATGCCAGGTGCATCAGGGGGTTGGGGGACCTGCTTCATGCGTTATCTGATCCGTGCGGCGGGCTTCGCGCTCGCCCTGTCAACCGTCGCCTTCGCGCGGGACGCGAGGGCCCAGGTGGACCCGCAGACCGTCGTGGACCGCGCCACGCTCGCCGTGCAGGAGATGCTGACGGAAGGTGACGCCGCCGCTCGGCGTGACCTCGCCAACAGCATGTCCCGCGCCCGCGCCGTCATGGTCTGCCCGCGCGTGCTCCGCGCCGGCTTCATCATCGGCGGCCAGGGCGGCGACTGCGTGCTGGCGGCGCGCGACGGCGCGGGCTCCTGGTCCTCGCCGGCCTTCTACACGATGGGTGGCGGCTCCTTCGGCCTTCAGGTCGGCGTGCAGGACATGCAGCTCGTCATCCTCATCATGACGGATCGCGGCCTGTCGGCCGTCATGGACAGCCAGTTTAAGTTCGGCGCGGACGCCTCCGTGGCGCTGGCGACGCTCGGCGGCGGCGTCGGCGGTGCCACCACGGCGGCCGCGGGCGCGGACATCCTGACCTTCGCGCGCAACCGCGGCCTATACCTCGGCATCTCGCTCGACGGCTCGCTGTTGTCGGCGCGGAGCGACCTGAACCAGGGCTACTACCAGCGCTCGGTCGGCGCGCGGCAGATCGTCGTGGACATGCAGGCCCATAACCCCGCGAGCGACCCGCTCCGCGCCGCCCTCCTGCGCGGTGCCGGGGCGCAGCAGGCCGCCGCGGCTCCGTCGCCCGGCCCGGCCACGGCCCAGGCGCCGCAATCCTGGTCCAACCCGCCCGTCCCGGCGGCCCCCGCCGGCCGCGTGACTCGCGAGCCGCTGCGCTAGGCCCCACCCGGCCGACCGGGTCCGGCATGGCGACGCGGGCTCCCCCCGACGCGCTGCCCGGGCTGCCCGTGGCGGCGCGACCCCGGCGCGCGACAAGCTGTGCCGCGGCGCTCGGCGTCCTCCTCCTCGCCGCCTGCGCCGCCACCCCCGCGCCGACGGCCTGGGATGGGCGCCGCGGCTATGACGGCCTCGGCGATTACGGTTACGACCCCGAGGCCTCGCGCGCCGAGGCCCGCACCTACCGCGCCGCGGCGACCGGGCGTTACCGCGTCCCCGGCCCGCCCGAGGACCCCTGGGGCCCGCATGTCCAGGAAGCCGCCGCGCGCTTCGGCATCCCCGAGCGCTGGATCCGCGCCATCATGGCGGCCGAGAGCGGCGGCCGGCTGTATGACGCGGCCGGTGGCCTCATCACCTCGCCCGTCGGCGCGATGGGCCTGATGCAGGTCATGCCCGGCACCTACGACGTGCTCCGCGCCCGCCACCGCCTCGGCGCTGATCCGTACGAACCGCGCGACAACATCCTTGCCGGCGCGGCCTATATCCGCGCGATGCACGACCGCTTCGGCGCCCCGGGCTTCGTCGCCGCCTACAATGCAGGGCCGGAGCGGGTGGAGGGTGTCATGTCCGGCGCGACGATCCTGCCCGACGAGACGGTCACCTACCTCGCGCGGGTCGTCCCCGCGCTCGGCCTGGGGCGGGAAGCCCAAGCCACCTCGGCCCGCGACGCCGCGGGCGGCCTCCGGACCGCCGGCTACGACCCCTCCGGCGCCGCCTATGCCGGCGGCGGGCTGGTGGGCGGGGGCGGCGATGCGGTCTCGGCCGACGATCCCTCCCTCCGCGCCTATGACGGCGGCGGCCTCGTCACGCCGGGGTACCCGACCGGCCGACCGCGCTGACCCGGCGCGGGTCTTCGAGACGCACGCCGCCGTGGCACGCGCTGCGGTTCATCGCCCGACTAGTCCTGGAAGCGCCGGCCGGAACACCCCCGCGAAGACGATCGAGAGGATGGCCTCCAGCGCCGGCGCCGGCGGCACGCCCGCGCCGAGCAGCATCGGGGCGTAAACGGGGGAATACAGCGCCGCCAGCGCCGCCTCCACGTCCAGCCCCTCCACGCATTCCCCCGCGGCGATCGCGCGGTGCATCCGCTCTACTCCCCACCGCTTCCGGGGCATGACCCAGCGCTCGGCCAGCGCGCGGCCGAGCGCCGGATCGGTCCGCGCCCCCGCGACCATCGCGGCCATCGCCGCGCCCCGCTCCCCCGCAGCAGGTCCGCGACGCCGTGGATCTGCCGCCGGAAATCCTCCCGCGCCGATCCCGTGTCGGGGAAGGCCAGCGCCTCCCGCGTCGCCTCGAAAAAGGCCTCGACCGCCAGCGCCGCGCGGTCCGGCCACCAGCGGTAGATCGTCGCCTTCCCGACGCCCGCGCGTTCCGCCACCGCCTCGATGGCCAGGCCTGCGTAGCCCCGTTCCCGAAGCAGGTCGAAGGCCGCCGAAAGGATCGCCCCGCGCGAGGCCGGGCTCCGCGGCCGCCCGCGCGGTCGTTCCGTGGCCGTTGACTCCGTCATGGCATTCCAGGCATTAACGAGACACTACCGTATCGCAAATCTGCACAGGAAGCCCACCATGGCCGTCGTGCCGCACACCGTCGACATCGTCGTCTCCGACATGGCCCGCGCACTGGCCTTCTACCGCCTGCTCGGCCTGCCGGTGCCGGAGGGCCAGGAACAAGCCTTCCAGGTCGAGGTCCCGACCAGCGCCGGGTACAGCATAGGCTTCGTGGCCGAAGAAGCCGTCCGCCGCGCCAACGGCACCTGGGTGGAGCCGGTGGGACAGCGCATCGCCCTGGCCTTCCGCTGCGACACGCCGGCCGAGGTGAACTCGACCTACGCCGCCCTCGCCGCCGCCGGCCATCCCGGCACGAAGGAGCCCTGGGACGTTTTCTGGGGCCAGCGCTGCGCCTTCCTGCGCGACCCCGACGGCAACCGCGTGGACCTCTTCGCCCCCTCGGCACGGCCTGACGCCGTGCCCACCGTCCTCGTCACCGGCGGCGCCTCCGGCATCGGCGCCGGCCTGGCCCGCGCCTTCCACGCCCGCGGCGCGACCGTCGTCATCGCGGGCCGCGACCCCGCGCGCCTCGCCCGCGTCGCCGGGGCCTGCCCCGGCATGGAGACCGAGGTGCTGGACGTCGCCGATCCCGCCTCGATCGCCCGCTGCGCCGCCGCGATCGGCGAACGGCACCCGGACCTCGACACCCTCGTCAACAACGCGGGCATCCAGCGCCTGCTGGACTTCGCAGCCGGGATCCCGCCCGACCCCGCCGCGATTGCGGAGGAGGTGAACACCAACCTCCTCGGCCTCATCAATGTCACGTCGGCCTTCCTGCCCCTGCTGCGGCGGCAGCCCGCGGCGCGGCTGGTCCAGGTCGGCTCCGGACTCGCCTTCGTGCCGCTCGTGCGCGCGCCCGTCTATTCCGCGACGAAGGCCGCGGTCCACGCCTTCACCGTCGCGCTGCGGGAACAGCTGCGCGGCACTGCCGTGAAGGTCGTCGAACTGATCCCGCCGGTGGTCGCGACCGAACTGCACCGTGGCCAGGACCGCGCCCCGCCACGCGCCATGCCGTTGGACGCCTTCGTCGCCGCCGCCATGGCCGGCCTGGATTCCGGGAAGGACGAGGTCAATGTCGGCCTCGCCAAGGTGCTGCGCGTCGGCGCCCGCGTGGCGCCGGGACGGTTCCTCAAGATCATCAACGCGCCACGCGGCTGATCACGCGATCTGGTCCAGCCCCGCCCGAAGGCTCCCGTCCGGGTCCTCCACCAGCCCCTCCCGCAGGAAGAGGTCGAGCAGGACGAGGTTCACGTTGAACTTCACGTCCTCCGTATCGCGCACGCATTCCAGCACGCGCGCCAACGGCCACAGCTCGTAGCGCTCCACCTCGTCGTCGTTCGGCTTCGGCACGACCCCTTCCGGAACGTCGAGGTCGTAGAGGTGCAGCACGTCCCGCCGCATCCCCTCCTGCGTCCGCATGACGTAGGACACCCGCCCCACCCGCCGCGCCGTCACCGCGAGCTCGGCCGGCAGCGACGCCTCCTCCTCCGCCTCCTTCACCAGGCACCGTTCCGCGTCGTAGCCAGCGGGAATCCCGCCCGCGACGATGTTGTCCAGCTTCCCCGGCGCGACCGACTTGTCCTTCGCCCGCCACCCCACCCACAGGTGTAGGCCGTCGCTGCGCCGGACCAGCCCGTTGATGTGCACGCCCTGGGACATGACCCCGAGGGTCGGCAGCACCCCCCGGTCCAGCGTTGCGAGCACCGGCCCCTCCGGCGTCGCCCGCACGTCGAACCGCTCCCCGCGGATCCGTCCATACCCCGCCTTCGCCAGCGCCTCCGCGACCCCCGCCAGCGCCTCGGTCCGCGCGCCAACGCCCCGCAGCCGGGCGGCCAGCGACACCCCGCGCCCGTCGAAATGCACGTCCCGCGGCCGGAAGGTCAGCACCCGCGCCGCGTCCGGCGCGATCCAGCCGACCTGCTCCTCCCCGATCCGGAACGGCAGGTAACCGGCGGGGGAGGGGAGGTTGTTGCAGGCGGCGATGTGCCGGGCGAAGGGGCTCGTCATCCGGGGGTTATGGGGCCAGGCCCCGCGACCCGCCATGCGGGCAGGTGGCGGCGGCCCTGCCACGCCCCCATCTGGCGGGCAGGGCGCCGTGGCCCCACAACCCTCGACGGTGCCGTCCCCTTCCGTCGGGCCCTCCCGTCGGGTGGGGCGCGGCCCTCGACCCATGTGTGGCGCCGCCGGGCGCCGATCCCGGAGCGCCCCTTGTCCGCGACGACCCCTGCCGCGACTCCCGAACGCGGGAACTTCGCCACCCTCCGCACCCTCCTCCCCTACCTCTGGCCGGCGGGGAGCCCGGCCTGCGCGCACGCGTCGTCCTCAGCCTCGTCCTGCTGGTCTTCGCGAAGGGCGCGAACGTCCTCGTCCCCCTCGCCTTCGCCCGTGCCGTGGACGCCCTCGCGCCGCATTCCGGGGCCGGGGCCGGGGCCGGGGCCGGGGCCGTCGCCGCCGTCCCGATCGCCCTCGTCCTGGCCTATGGCCTGACGCGCCTCACCGCCTCCGGCTTCAACGAGCTGCGCGACGCCATCTTCGCCCGCGTTCAGGGCCGCGCGCTGCGCCGGATCGCGCTGCGGGTCTTCACGCATCTTCACCGCCTCTCGCTCCGCTTCCACCTCGACCGGCAGACCGGCGGCATGTCGCGGATCATCGAGCGCGGAACGCGCGGGATGACCTTCGTCCTCGACTTCCTGCTGTTCAACATCGTCCCCACGATCTTCGAGATCCTGCTGGTCTCCGTGATCCTCTGGGGGATGTTCGACATCTCCTTCACCGCCGTCATCCTCGGCACCATCGGCGTCTACATCGGCTGGACGCTGATGTTCACGGAATGGCGCCTGAAGTTCCGCCGCCGGATGAACGAGACGGACCAGGAGGCCAACACGAAGGCCGTGGACTCCCTCCTGAACTTCGAGACGGTGAAGTACTTCGGCAACGAGGCGCACGAGGCCCGCCGCTACGACGCGAGCCTGGAGCGGTATGAGCGCGCCTATGTCCGCTCGGAAACGTCGCTCAACGGCCTGAACTTTGGCCAGCAATCCACCATCGCACTGGGCCTGACCGTCGTGATGATGATGGCGGCGCACCGCGTCAGCGCGGGCGGGATGACGGTCGGCGACTTCGTCCTCGTCAACACCTACATGATCCAGCTCTTCGCGCCGCTGAACATCCTTGGTTTCGCCTATCGCGAGATCAAGCAGGGCCTGATCGACATGGAAGCCATGTTTGCCCTGCTGAAGGAGGAGCGGGAGGTCGCCGACCGCCCCGGCGCGCCGGCCCTGCACGTTGCGGGCGGCGAGGTCCGCTTCGAGGACGTGCGCTTCGGCTACCGCCCGGACCGCACGATCCTGAAGGGCGTGTCCTTCGCGGTCCCGCCCGGCCGGACGCTTGCGATCGTGGGCCCCACGGGCGCGGGCAAGTCCACCATCTCCCGCCTGCTGTTCCGCTTCTACGACGCGACGGGCGGCGCGGTCCGGGTGGATGGCCAGGACGTGCGGGACGTGACGCAGGACAGCCTTCGTGCGGCGATCGGCGTCGTCCCGCAGGATACCGTCCTGTTCAACGACACGATCCACTACAACATCGCCTACGGCCGGCCCGATGCGACGGAGGAGGAGGTGATCGCGGCTGCGCGCCTCGCCCAGGTTCACGACTTCGTCCTGCGCCTGCCCGACGGCTACAAGACCCGCGTCGGCGAGCGCGGCCTGAAGCTCTCGGGCGGCGAGAAGCAGCGCGTCGCCATCGCCCGCACCATCCTGAAGAACCCGCGCATCCTGATCCTGGACGAGGCGACCTCAGCCCTGGATACGCGCACCGAGCAGGAAATCCAGGCCGCGCTCCGCGGCGTCTCGCGCGGCCGCACCACCCTCGTGATCGCGCACCGACTGTCCACGGTGGTGGAGGCGGACGAGATCATCGTCCTCGTGGACGGTCGCATCGCCGAACGCGGTACCCATGCCGGACTGGTGGCGGCCGGCGGCACCTACGCCGCGATGTGGGAACGCCAGGCCCAGGCCGTCGCGGCGGCCGAGGCCGCGGCGGAGGCCCAGCGCGCCGCCGACCTCGACACCCCCCGCGACGGAGCGGCCGCCCACGCGCGTCATGCCGACCCCGTGGCCGCCGCACCGACCGACTGACGAAAGATCCCGACCGGAACCCTCAACAATCCGGGAAGCGTTCCATATCCGTCGATCAGCCGGCAACCAGCGGTTGTAGGGTGTCCCAGCGGGCCGGAGCCCGGCGAGTGGATCGGAGGGGTTCGATGCGGACGGCAACGCACGGGACAGGCCCTGGAGCCCGGCGTTCGGGAGAACGTGCCCCGTGACGGCGGCAGCCCACGCCTTCGGCGGCGAGTGGCTCCTCCCCGGGCGGGAGGTGATCGCATGGCGGATCTGGGATCGCTTCGCCGCCGGCGTCTACGAACGCGGGGCCGGGGAAGGGGTCTGGCGCGGCGGCCAGCACCGCCTCGTCTATCCGCTCAATCCCCGTCCACCGATCCTCCTCCAGGTGGATGGGGGCCCGATCGAGCAGCTGCCTTACGCCGAGGACGAAATCCTCGGCTTCTACCCCGCCGGCGCGGCGGTCCGGACCCAGGGCGACAGCTCCCGCTACGCCCAGCTCTGCTGGGACCCGAACCTCTACGGCAGCATCGCCCCCGACCTCCCCGCGCCCCCGAGCCTCGAGCCCGTGATCTGCGATGACCCGCTTGTCGGCCAGATCATGCGCACGCTCGTCGCGGAGATCGGGGCCGGCACCCTCGACCGCCTCCTCGCCGAAAGTCTCGTCGCCGCACTCGCCATGCGCATGGCGCACCGCACCGCCGCCAAGGCGCCTGCGACGCCGGACCTGGACCAGCCCCGCCTCCGCCGCGTCCTCGACTATATCGAGGCCAATCTCGGCGCCGACCTGTCCCTCGCCGAACTGGCGGAGGTCGCCTGCCTCAGCCCCTGCCACCTCTCCCGCAGCTTCACCCGCGCCCTGGGCATCGGCCCGCGCCGCTACGCGCAACGGCGGCGCGTCGAGCACGCGAAGGACTTGCTGCGCGGCGCTGACCCCATCGCCACCATCGCCGCCGACCTTGGCTTCGCCGACCAGAGCCATTTTACCAACGTCTTCCGGAAGGAAACGGGGATGACGCCCGGCCGCTTCCGCCGCGGCGCCGCGGGCTGAGGCAGGTCCGCGCGGGGTGGCCTGCGCCAGGATGCAGCGAAGCCCGCGCCGCGGGTCATCCCACGCTGCCGACCGCAACGGCCGTCCGGCGGACGCGCGTCCCGGGGTCGCCGGCCGTCGCCCCTTGCGCGCCACACGACGCCCTGCGCCGAAGCCCTGCTGCGCTCGGCGATCCAGCGCAGCGCCTGGCGTCCGCAAGAACCTGCAAGAACTCCGCAACACCGTCCAAGCGCCGCGGCCCCCCGCCCCGCTACGCCATCCGGACCGACCAGCACCGGATGACGGGGAATGCGGAGGTCCGGAGGGAGAGACGCCGCCGAAGCGATCCGCTGCCTTCGGGCCGCGAACCGCGCCGGCGATCCGGACGACCGCGACGCGCTGATGCGCCGCGCCCTCGCCATTCTCGACGCAACCCGGAATGATCGTCGGCGGGCCAACCGATCCGGGCCGGCCCGGCAAGGGATGGAGGACACGACCATGAACCGCAAGCTTGCGGCGGAGTTCCTGGGCACGCTCTGGCTCGTGCTCGGCGGATGCGGCAGCGCCGTGCTGGCTGCCAAGTTCCCCGAAGTCGGCATCGGCCTCGTCGGCGTCTCGCTCGCCTTCGGGCTCACCGTTCTCACCATGGCCTACGCCATCGGCCATATCTCCGGCTGCCACCTCAATCCGGCAGTCACCCTCGGCCTCGTCGCGGCCGGGCGGTTCCAGGCTAAGGAAGCGCCGGCCTACATCGCGGCGCAGGTCGTCGGCGGCATCGTCGGGGCGGGGCTGCTGTTCCTCATCGCCTCGGGCAAGGTCGGCTTCGACGCGGGCGCCGGCTTCGCGACCAACGGCTACGCCAGCGGGTCGCCCGGCGGCTACGGCACCGCGGCCGCCTTCCTGACGGAGGTCGTGATGACCTTCTTCTTCCTCCTCATCATCCTCGGTGCCACGTCCGAGCGCGCGCCCAAGGGCTTCGCCCCCATCGCCATCGGCCTCGGCCTGACGCTCATCCACCTCATCTCGATCCCCGTCACCAACACCTCGGTGAACCCGGCGCGGTCCACGGGCGTGGCGCTCTTCGGCCCGTCCGGCTCGATCCTTCAGCTCTGGATGTTCTGGATCGCCCCGATCGCCGGCGCGGTGCTGGCCGGCATCGTCCATGCCTGGCTCGGTGCCGAGGACAGCGCCGCCGACCGCGACGCCGCCGCCGCGAAGGCCGCGGCCATCGCGCCGGAGGAGCCACTGGCCCCCGCCACCGCGCGCGAGCCGCGCTGACCCGCCGGAGCGAACCGCCCGCCCCGCCGGGGACGGGCTGTCCGCTCCCCGGAGGACCCCGGGGATGCGGGCCTCTCGAGGCCCGACGGGGGCACCCCCGGGGCGCCGGCGCGGGCTTGCCGCCCGCGCCGGCCACCCCACACGAAGAAGTTCCGAAGTCGCACCGATACCGGAACGAAGCTTTCGGAAGAGCCGGGATGCGAGGAGACGAAAGAGCGCCGTGAACCAGGAAAGTCCCATCGCCCGAACCTGTCTCCGGCGAACCCTTCTCCGGATCGTCGCCGTGCTCGTCTTCTGGATCGCGGCGGCGCCCGCCTTCGCCCAGTCCACCTGGACCGGCACCTGGGACACCCGCTGGCGCGGCGGCGGGGCCATCCTCGACCTGCGCCAGGACGGCAGCCGGGTCACCGGCACCTACCCGCTCTACGGCGGCACCGTGGAGGCGGAGGTCCGCGGCCGCGACCTCGAAGGCCGCTGGCAGGAAGGCGACCGCTTCGGCCGCTTCCTGTTCGTGCAGTCGGAAGACGGCGCCTCCTTCATGGGCCGCTTCGACACCGGCGAATGGTGGACCGGCGGCCGTGTCGGCACCGCCAATGCCCGCCTGGTCGTGGACCAGGGCACGCCACGCCGGGCCATGCGTACCTTCCTCGCCGCGGCCAACCGCGCCCGCGCCGGCGACGTGGAGGCCTGGGGCGCCGCCGCCGCCGTGGTCGACTTCGGGGAGGCCGGCCGCTCCCTCCGCCCGGGTCAGCGCCTTGCCGCGGCCCAGGCGCTCGCCGACGCGCTGGACCTCACGACCTTCCGCCTCTGGTCCATCCCCGGCCGCTCCGCCGCGGGGGACGACGTGGAGGTTGAGCTCCCCCAGGCCGGGACCGAAGTCGAACTTCCGCTCTCCTTCCGCCGACGCGACGGGCGCTGGTCCATCCTGAACCCGCCCGCCGAGGCGCTGGAGGCGCGGGTCCGAGCCCTGCGGGCCGCCCGCGGCGGCGCCCCGCCACCGGCCGACGCCTACCTCTCCCTCCGCAGCGCCCGCGACGTCTTCCTGACCCTGCTCGACCGCCGCGCACCGGAAGCCGCCCGCCTCGCCGCCTTCGACCTCTCCGGCATCGCCGAGCCGGTCCGCGTGCACGAGGGGAACCTTGCCGCCGAATACCTGCGCCAGATCCTCCTGCGCATCGGCCCCGTGCTGCCGACCGAAGTGCCCGACGACCCCGCGGCCACCCAGCCCTACGTCCATTTCGAGCACCCGGCCGGCCGCATCGCCGTCACCCGCGACCCCACCGCGACCAACCCGGGGGACCCGCCGCGCTGGCGCGTGTCGCGCGAGACCGTCGCGTCCCTCCGCGCCCTCTACGCGGCGTCCGAGGCCATCCCGCCGGACCCGGAAGCAGCGAGCGCCGCGCCGCGCCCCACCGGCTTCTTCGCGCTCCGCGAACGGATCGGCGGCGTCGCCCCGGCCCTCCTCTCCCGCGTCGGCCCGGTCGAGGCCTGGCAGATCGTCGGCATCCTCCTCCTGCTGCCGATCGGCTGGTTCGCCGGCTACCTCCTCGCCTGGCCCGCCGTCGCCGGACTGCGCTGGGCGACCGCCGCGTCGCGGGAGGACGCGTCGCCCCTCCGCTGGCCCGTGCGCCTCGCCGCGGCCTCGGCGCTGTGGCTCGTCGGCACCGCCCGCCTCGGCCTGCCGGAGGTCGTGCAGGGCACGCTCGTCATCACCTTCACCGTCACCCTCGCGCTTGCGGCGGTCTGGGGCGGGTGGCACCTGATCGACCTCGCGGCGCGGCGGCTGCACGGCGTCGCGTCCCGCAGCAACTCCCAGTTCGACGAGATCATGGTCTCCCTCGTCGCCGGCGCGGCGAAACTCGGCCTCGTCGTCGCCGGGCTGCTCTACCTCGCCGACGCATTCGGGATCCCCGCCGCAGGCGTCGTCGCGGGCCTCGGCGTCGGCGGCATCGCCTTCGCCTTTGCGTCCCGGGAGACGCTGTCCAACGTCTTCGGCGCCGGCATTCTGCTGACCGACCGTCCCTTCCGCCGCGGCGACTGGATCGTCGCCGGCGACGTGAAGGGCACGGTCGAGAAGGTCGGTATCCGCTCCACCCGCGTCCGGACGTCGGATGACAGCCTCGTCGTCGTCCCCAACGGCAAGCTGGCCGACGCCACCATCAACAACCTGGGCACCCGTCGGCACCGCCTCGCGAACGGCAAGGTCACGATCGGCTGGACCGCGACGCCCGCGCAGGTGGACGACTTCGTCGAAGGCGTGCGCGAGATCCTTGCCACCCGCGGCGACGTGGCGCAGGGCCGCACTCAGGCCGGCGCGACCGGCCTCGGCACCGACGGCGTGGAGGTGGAGTTCAGCGCCTACCTTGCCGCTGCGACGGCGACGGAAGAGCGCGCGGCGAAGCACGCCATCCTCCGCGACGTGTTGGCGCTTGCGCACCGCCTGAGCCTGCCGGCCTGCGACCCGCCCGCCGCGCCCGACATTCGCTGGGCCGCGTTGCTCCGGCCGGAACGCACCGCCTCCGCTGCGGATTGAACGAGGGGACCGGGCGGATCCCGCTTCCGCCCGGTCGGTGCCACGCCGTATCGTTCCCTGACAACCCGGGGTTGCGCGGCCCGGGACGGGGGATGCCATGCGCTTCGGCAACCAGCATCGCGGGCGGCCGGCGACGCTGTCCTGCACGACCGCGAGGCCGGGGGCACGATGCCGGGGGCGTGATGCCGGGGGACGCCGCCGACTGCGCCTGCTGCGGCCCCGCCGCGCGCGCAGCCACCGCGCGCCTCACCGCCGAGATGTCGCGCCGCGGCTTCCTCGCCGGCCTCGCAGCCATCGCCCCGGCCGCCGCCGGCGCGCAGGCTCCGTCAGACGCCCCGCAACGCCCGATCCTGCTGACGAACATCCGCCTGTTCGACGGCACCGAACGCCGCCTGCGCGAAGGCGTCGCAGTCCTCGTCCGCGGCAACCGCATCGAGGGCCTGCCGCGCCGGGGCGAACCCGTCGCCGAGGCGCAGGTGATGGACTGCGGCGGCCGCCTCCTCATGCCCGGGCTGATCGACGCGCACTGGCACGCCTTGATGTGCGCCCTGCCGCAGGTCGTGCTGCTGACCGCCGACGTCGCCTTCGTCCACCTCGTCGCCGCGCGGGAGGCGGAGCGAACGCTGATGCGCGGCTTCACCACCACACGCGACGCGGCGGGGCCTGCTTTCGTCCGGAAGCGGGCGATCGACGGCGGCCTCTTCCCCGGGCCGCGCATCCACCCCTCCGGCGCGATGATCTCCCAGACCTCCGGCCACGGCGACTTCCGCCTCCGCCACGAGGTGCCGCGCCAGCGCCCCGCCTACACCGAAATGCAGGGCGTCGGCGCCATCGCCGACGGAGAGGCCGAGGTACTCCGCAGCGTGCGGGAGCAGCTCCTCCTCGGCGCGACGCAGATCAGGTTGGCCGGGGGCGGGGGCATCGCATCTGACTACGACCCGATTGACGTCGTGCAATTCACCGAAGCCGAGCTCCGCGCCGCGGTGGCAGCCGCGTCGGATTGGGGCACCTACGTCATGATCCACGTCTACACGCCCGTGGGTATCCAGCGCGCCATCCGCGCCGGCGTGCACTGCATCAAGCACGGGCAACTCGCCGACGCGGAATCCGCCCGCATGATGGTGGGGGAGGGGACCTGGTGGAGCCTCCAGCCCTTCCTCGCCGACGAGGATGCGAACGAGCGCGCGACGCCCGAGGCCGCCGCGAAGGGCCGGGAGGTCGCGCGCGGGACCGTCAACGCCTTCGAGATGGTCAAGCGCTTCAACCTGAAGATGGCCTGGGGCACGGACATCCTCTTCTCGCCGCAACTCCTGCCGTTCCAGGGCCGGCAGCTCGCGAAGATGACACGCTTCTTCGACCCGCTGGAGATCCTCTCCATCGCCACTGCCCGCAACGGGGAGCTGCTGCGGATGTCTGGCCCGCGCGACCCCCATGGCGGCCCGCTCGGTGTCATCGCACCAAGCGCGCTTGCCGACATCCTCGTTGCCGACGGCGATCCGACGCGGCGCCTCGACTTCTTCATGAACCCGTCCGAGACGCTCCGCGTCATCATAAAGGACGGCCGTCTTCACAAGAACACGCTGTGATGCGCCGCATCGCCCTTGCCATCGCGGTCCACCTCGCCGCCGGCACGGCGCGCGCGCAGGACACCGCGCCGCCACCCGACGCGGGCTGGCGTGGCCAGGTCACGCCCTACCCCTGGCTCATCGCCGTCGGCGGCGCGATCCAGCCGCGGGACGGCCTGCCGACCTTCGACGCCAGCCTGCCGCTCCTCGGCCTCACCTACCCCTTCTGACCACCCGCCGCGTCATGCTCGGCCGTCCCTGCGCCGCGCATCACCCGCGCAGCGCCGCCTCACGCCCCAACCGGCGTGACCCGCACCTCCGCGCCGGGGATGAGCGCCGTCACGTCGGCCCGCACCTCCTCCACCACCCCCTGCACCGACCCCATCGTCCGCTCCGGCGCAAAACCCGGCGCGACCTCGACCACCGGCGTATCCCCGATCGTCCGCGACCTCACGGAGACCAGGCTCTCATAGGCGTGGAAGCGCTGCGCCAGCACGCGGTTGATCGCCGCCTGGCTCTCCTCGTCCAGCGTGCGATCCAGCAGGGAGGGCAACGATCGCCGCCACATCGTTACCGCCAGCTCGATCGTCACCACCGACACGAAGGCTGCGCCGATCACCGCCGCAGCCACCACCACAGGGGAATCCCCGACTACCGCTTGCACGACGAGCAAGACGGGCACGAGCGCCGAGGACACGGTCTTCGTCAGCCGCGACCGGATCTGCCCCCCATGATGAGCGAGGTCCCGCCCCGCCCGCCACAGCCCCAGGAAGGCAAGCCCGTTCTGCACGAGGTTCGCGGCCCCGACCGCGGCCGCGAAGACCAGCCCCGGCCCCGGGTGCTCCGACGGGTTGCCCCAGGTGTCGAAGGCGCCGACCGCGACCCAGACGCCTGCCAGCCCCATCGCCGTGCCGGTCACCCGGTTGCCGAACTGCTCCAGCTTCGCGATGCCGTAGTCGAAGCGGTGGACGCGCCCGCGGTGGATCCGCCGCATCAGGATCAGCAGCAGGAACTCCAGCGCCATCAGCAGCGCGCCGCGCAGCGTCTCCGCGAGCATCGTCAGCGAATTGGCCCGGAGCGCCGCGGCCACGATGGCCACCAGCATCACGCAGTCCGAACCGAGGGCGAGGACGATCGAGCGCTCCCGTGCCGCGGCGTCCGGTCCGATGCTGGGCTGCGATGGCACCGGCGCATCTTTCGCCGTTTCCCGCCCGCCGGGCGACGTGACGCGGGACCGCCGCTCACGCCGACGTGACTGGCTATGCTGCACCGCAGCATTACGTGGAGGTCATCAGGGAGGAACAACACGGAGACACCTCCCATGCTGATCCTGGCCGCCCTGATCCTCGCCTGCCTCGCGGCTTCCGTCGTGACTGCGCGGGCCGTCGCCCGCTTCCCCGCGGTGCAGCACCGCCCAGGCCCCGTCGGGACCTGAGGCCGGACCCTTCCCGTCGCCCGCAACCCCGCCCATCTGCGCGGGGCAACGAGGAGTGACGGGATGGCGTCCGACCAGCTAGGCGCAGACCAGCCGAAGAACCTCGGCGACGACGCGCCGCAGGACCTGAGCCATGCCGGCTCCGTCACCGACAAGGCGATCGAGTACATGATCGAGCAGGGCATCGCCCCGATCTCCATCGCCTCCGCCCTCCTCGGTGGCGCGCTCGGCCTCATGGCGAAGACGATGGAGGACCGCGCGATCGCCAACGTCCTCCGCTCCGCCCTCGCCTCGGTCGAGGGCGGGGAGCTCCGGTCCATGCGCGACGGCAACGCCTGAGGCGTCCCCCGCCCCGCCTCCCTTTCGCCTCGCCTTGACTCGCCGACCCCGCCCGGCCATACGCCCCGCCTCATCCCGCGCCGCCCGCCGCGTCTCCGCGCGGCCACTGCCCAAGGTCATCCATCATGTCCCGCCGCTGCGCCATCACCGGCAAGGCCGTCCTGACCGGCAACAACGTCAGCCACGCCAACAACAAGACCCGCCGCCGCTTTCTCCCGAACCTGCAGCAGGCCTCGTTCTTCTCGGACGTGCTGGGCACGCCGGTGCAGATGCGCCTCTCCACCCGTGGCATCCGCACGGTGGAGCACAATGGTGGCCTCGACGCCTTCCTGCTCGGCACGCCCGACCGCAGCCTGCCGGACGAGGCGAAGGTCCTGAAGCGCCGCATCCTGCGCGCCCAGGCCAAGAAGACGGCCTCCGCGGCGGCCTGAACCGCCCATCCCTGACGGGCCGACCGACGGCGCGGGCATCCCCCGCGCCGTGGGCGTTTCAGGCCGGCCCGTTCAGCTTTCGGTAAGCCCTGCCCGGCATGCTGCGCCGATGGCCCTGGACGACGCCCTCCTCGCCGCCTGCGCGCTCGCCCTCGTCGCGGCGGTTCTCGCCGGCGCAAACCTTCTGCGTCGCCTTCGCCGGACCGAAACGGCGCTCGACCACTGCGAAGCCCTCGCCGCCACTCGCGGCCGCTGCCTCGGCCTGCTCGCGCGGGAACTGGAAGCGCCGGCCCTCACACTCCTGAGCCAGGCACCCGAACTCGCGCCACCCCACGCTGCCGCGGTGGACGCGGCCGCCCGGCGCTTCCTCGCCCTGGCCGATGAGGTCAGCGACGTCCTCTCCCTCTCCACCGGGCCACGCCGCCTGGACCCCGTGCGGATCGCCCTCGGGCCCCTGCTCCGGGAAACGCTGGAGGAGGTCGGCCTGATCGGCACCGGCCGCCACTGGCGCATCGCGCCCGAAGCCGAAGCCGCCATTCTTCATGCCGACCGCCGCGCCCTCAAGCGCATCCTGTTCCAGGCCCTGGCGCGTGCGGTCCGGGAAACCCGTCCCTCCGACTGGATCGCCCTTCGCCTCGACCGCACCGAGGACACGGTTGCCCTCGTCGTCGAGGACGAGGGGGCAGGCCTGTCCCCCGGCGACCTCACCGCACCGGGCGGCACGCGCGGGGTCGGCCTCGGCCTCGCCACGGCGCGGGACCTCATGCGCGCCCATGGCGGCGACCTGGTCACGGAAGCCGCCCCGGGCATCGGCGCCCGCACCTGGCTGACCTTCCCCGCCTGGCGCGTGCTGGAGGCCGATCCCGTCCCCGCATAGTGCTCCGGCCCGGCGCTCCGGCCGGCACCTTGCGATCTACGCGCCCGGCCAGACGAAGACGGACAGCAGGCTCCGCTGCAACGGGATCTCGTTGTCGTCGGACAGCACCGCGACCAGCAGCCGCCCGCGGTGGCGGAAGGCGCTGATGCCCTCCCAGTTGTCCGTCGGCAGCGGCGGGCCCAGCAAGGCGACCGTCGCGCCTTCGATCACCCCGTCCCCGATCGGGCCGGGCAGGTGCGCGACGCGCGCGGAGAAGCCCTCGACCCAGGTGAAGCGTCGTTCCAGCACCAGCGCCCCGCCCCCGGGCAGCGGGCAGGCGTCGCTCGGGTCGAAGCCCGGCGCCGCGCGATAGGTCAGCGGGCGCCATCGGCCCGGCCCGCCGATCCAGGCCGCGCGGTGGCCCGGACCCCGCGCTGCGGCACCAACCGCTCGGCCACCGCCAGCCAGCGCCCGTCCGACAGCACCGCCAGCGCTTCGAGGCCCCCATTGTACGGCGCGTCGTCCAGCCCGGGCGGCGACTCCACCACCTCTGCCGGTCCGTCCAGCCGCGGGTAACGCCAGATGCGGTGCGCCCGCTCGAACCCGACGAGCCATCCGCCGTCCGGCAGCGCTGCCAGGCACTCCGCATCCCCCTCTACCCCGCGCCCAAGGCGCCGCCCCAGCGGATCCCGCAGCGCCCCGCCCGCCACGTCCTCCAGCCCCAAGGGCGCCCCGTCCGCCCCGAGCACCAGCCGCGCCCGGAACCACCGTCCGATATCCGTCACCGCATGCAGCGTCAGGTCCTCCGCCACATGAAGCCCGGAGAGTCCCGCGGTCCCCTCCGCCTCCATCACGATCGTCCCGAGCCAGCGAAGGAGGTTCCCCGACCCGTCCTCTCCTTCCCGCAACACGCGTGCCGCGGGACGCACGCCCCGCGTGTCCGCACAGGCCCCGACCAGCGCCGCTATCGCGGCCCGACGCCCGACGCGACGCGGCACGTCAGTGCGGGGAGGGTGTACGGGCGGCGACTCCGGGGAAAGGCTCCGCCTTCCCCCGGACCCCCATCCGCCAGGAGCCTATCCTCCTGGACCTCGATTTATTGAGGGGATGCCCTCGATCGGAGGGTGGGTCGCATACCGCGCAAGCGCGCGTGCGACCCCCCCTCCGATCGAGGGCGTTCAATAGAAGTGGGTCCAGGGGACAAGTCCCCTGGTGGGAGGGGTCCAGGGGAGGGCCAAGCCCTCTCCTGGGGCCACCACCCGTATGCTCACACCAGCACCGGCGCCCGCTCCGCGGCCGCGCGCTGCCACGCCAGGGCCGCGTCCTCGTCGAAGAGTTCGGCGAGCTTCTTCATCATCGTGCCGCCGAGTTCCTCGGCATCCACGATCGTCACGGCGCGGCGGTAGTATCGCGTGACGTCGTGCCCGATGCCGATGGCGATGAGTTCGACGAGTTCTCGCCCCTCGATGTCGTGGATCACCTTGCGCAGGTGCCGTTCGAGGTAGTTGCCGGGGTTCACGGACAGCGTGGAATCGTCCACCGGCGCGCCGTCGGAGATGACCATCAGGATGCGCCGGTGCTCCGCGCGCGCGAGGAGCCGGCGGTAGGCCCAGTCCAGGGCCTCCCCGTCGATGTTCTCCTTCAGCAGCCCCTCGCGCAGCATCAGCCCGAGGTTCTTCCGCGCCCGCCGCCACGGCGCGTCGGCCGACTTGTAGATGACGTGCCGGAGGTCGTTCAGGCGCCCGGGGTTGCGCGGCTTGCCGTCCTGCACCCAGCGTTCCCGCGACTGTCCGCCCTTCCAGGCGCGCGTGGTGAACCCGAGGATTTCCACCTTCACGCCGCAGCGTTCCAGCGTGCGCGCGAGGATGTCGCAGCACATCGCGGCCACCGTGATGGGCCGCCCGCGCATGGAACCGGAATTGTCGATCAGCAGCGTGACGACGGTGTCGCGGAAATCCGCCTCGCGTTCCCGCTTGTAGGAAAGCGCGAGCATCGGGTTGACGACGATGCGCGCGAGCCGTGACGCATCGAGCATCCCCTCCTCCAGGTCGAACTCCCAGGCCCGCTGCTGCTGCGCCATGAGCCGCCGCTGCAGGCGGTTCGCGAGCTTCGAGACGACGCCCTGCAGATGCGACAGCTGCTGGTCCAGCTGCTGCCGCAGCCGCGACAGCTCGTCGGCGTCGCAGAGGTCCGCCGCGTCCGTCTCCTCATCGAACTGCCGGATGTAGGCCCGGTACAGCGAGGCATCGTCGGTCTGCGGCACCTCCTTGCGCTGCTGCGGGCCGCCCGGACGGTCCTCGCCCTCGGCCGCGGCGCCGTCCTCCTCCTCGCCCTCGGAATCCTCCTCGCCGGCGTCGCCCTGGGTCTGCTCGGGCTGCGCGCCCATGAGTGACTCCTGGTCCTGCGGGCGGCTCTCGCCCTCGCCGGACTGGTCCTGCGCGCCGGAGGTCTCGGTGCCCTCGTCCTCCTGGTCCTGCGACTCCTCGCTCTGCGCCTCGACCTCGGCCTCCGCCAGGTCGAGCGCCGTCAGCAGCTTCCGCGCGGCCCGCGCATAGGCGTCCTGGTCGTCCGCCGCCGAGGCCATCTCGTCGAGCGCCGTATCAGCCTTCTCGCCGAGCGTGTCCCGCCACAGGTCCAGCACGCGCTTCGCTGCCGCCGGCGCCGGATCCCCGGTCAGCCGCTCGCGCGCGAGGAGGGACAGCGCCGCCGGCAGCGGCAACTGGTCCTTCCGCGTCATGCGGTCGTAGCCCTCGGCCTCCGCCTGCTCGGACAGCCGCGCCCGCAGGTTGGCCGCGACTCCCGACATGACCTTGCCGCCGACCGCCTCGACCCGCGCCTGTTCCAGCGCGTCGAAGACCTCCCGCGCCTCACGCCGGGTGGGGATGCGGGCCTCGTGCGTCCTCTCGTCGTGGTGCCGCAGGCGGAGCGCCACGGAATCGGCAGCACCGCGCAGCCGCGCCATCTCGGCCGGCGGCAGGGCCCGCGTCGGCAGCGGCAGCCGCGCGCGCTTGCCGGACAGGCCCGACGGCCCCGGCTGATAGGCCACCTGCACGTCGGTGGATCGCGCGATGGCCCGAAGCGCGCCGGCGGTGGCGCGCTTGAAGTCTTCCTGCCGCGTCGTGTCCTTGGAACCGCTCATGCCGATATCCCTAGGGCAGATCGCGGGACTGCGGAACGCCCGAACGCGTGAATCCAGACTTGGGGCCGCCGTCGCGCCGGGTCGCGGAGGCGCGGGCCAGACCCACTTATCGACGGGTCCGGCCCATCATCGGAGGGCATATTCAACATGCCGGGCGAGTCCGCCCGGCGCGGATCCGGACTAGGCCGGTACGTCCTCGCGGGCGAGCGCCCGTTGGCGCGCCGGCCGCGCCTCCATCTCCGCGAGGTAGCGCGAGACATTCGGGCCGGGCTGAAGCATTCCCCAGCCCACGACCCATGCCAGCAGGGCGCCGACCATCACATCCGCGGCCGAGAAATGGCTGCCCAGGAGCCACGGCCCACGCGCCAGTGCTCCCTCGACGCGTGCCACCGCTTCGGAGAAGGCTGGCCACCCCAATGCCGAGGCCGGGGCCGTCTTCGCCCGGGGGAAGGCCTGGTCGGCCATTGCCGGTTCCAGCACTCCGTTGGCGTAGGCCATCCAGGTTGCGTAGGACGCCCGCGCGCGGGTCCCGACGGCCGGCGCCAGCCTCGCCTCGGGCAGCAGGTCGGCCAGGTAGGCGCAGATCGCCGCGCTCTCCGTGATGATCACGTCGCCCCAGGCGCCCTCCGGCCCCCGGTCCTCCAGCGTCGGGACCTTCCCGTGCGGGTTCTTCAGCAGGTAGTCGTCCCGCTTGTGCGTGCCCTGCGCCAGCGAGTGCCATACAAGATCGTAGGGCGCCGACGCTTCCTCGAGCAGCCAAAGGATGCGCCCGGACCGGGACCGGGGCGCGTGATGCAGGAGGAAGCGCGGCTCCGTCATCGCACCACTACTTCTTCACGTAGAGCCCCGTCGGGATCTCCTCGTTGAAGCAGCGCTGGTAGTATTCGGCGACGGTCGAACGCTCGGCCTCGTCGCACTTGTTCAGGAAGGTCAGGCGGAAGGAAAAGCCCACGTCGCCGAAGATCTTCGCGTTCTCCGCCCAGGTGATGACCGTGCGCGGCGACATGACCGTCGAGATGTCGCCCGCGATGAAGCCCGCGCGCGTCAGGTCCGCCAGCGCCACCATCGCCTCGACCTGCTTGCGCATGGCCTTGTCGCCCTCGGCGATGCCGAGCTTCGCCATCACGATCGCCGTCTCCTGCGCGTGCGGCAGGTAGTTCAGGGTCGCCACGATGTTCCAGCGGTCCATCTGGCCCTGATTGATCTGCTGGGTGCCGTGATACAGGCCGGTGGTGTCGCCGAGGCCCACCGTGTTCGCCGTCGCGAACAACCGGAAGGACGGGTTGGGCCGGATCACCCGGTTCTGGTCCAGCAGGGTCAGCTTGCCCTCGACCTCCAGCACGCGCTGGATGACGAACATCACGTCCGGGCGGCCCGCGTCGTACTCGTCGAAGACGAGCGCGCAGGGGTGCTGCAGCGCCCAGGGCAGGATCCCCTCGCGGAACTCGGTGACCTGCTTGCCCTCCTTCAGCACGATCGCGTCCTTGCCGACGAGGTCAATGCGGGAGATGTGGCTGTCGAGGTTGATGCGGATGCACGGCCAGTTCAGCCGTGCCGCCACCTGCTCGATATGCGTGGACTTGCCGGTGCCGTGGTAGCCCTGGACCATAACGCGCCGATTGAACGCGAAGCCCGCGAGGATTGCGAGCGTCGTGTCCTTGTCGAACCGATAGGCCTGGTCGACCTCCGGCACGTGGTCCGCACGCTGGGAGAAGGCAGGGACGACCATGTCGGTGTCGATCCCGAAGACCTCGCGCACCTTCACCGACGTATCGGGCGTCTGCGGCAGCGCCTCCGGCGTGACGGGGCGGGCGAGGGTGGCGACGTCGTTCATGCGGCGGTTCCGTTCGTCTCGTGCGCCGCTTGCGGAATGTTCGCCGCGGCGGCGTGCGTCAGGCGGCCTGGCTCGGTTGCGGCTGCGGCAACGTAGCAAGCCGCTTCCGGATGAGGCTGTACGCCCGGTTAATGTCCTTCAGACGATCCTCGGCGGATTTGTCGCCACCGGTCACGTCGGGGTGATAGCGCTTCGCGAGTTCCTTGTACCGCGCACGCAGCCCGTCCTCGTCGATCGGCCAGCCGAGCCCCATCACGTCGAGCGCGGCGCGCAGTTCCGGCGGCGCATCGCGCGCCGTCTTCTTCGGCGTCGGCTTCACGTCCGAGAACAGGCCGAGCGGATCGCGCAGCACCTCCGGCCCGACCCGCGCCTTCTGGCCCAGGCGCCCGAGCGGCCAGGTCGGCCGCTGCCAGCCCGTGTCTTCCTTCAGGTTCTTCTCGATCTCTTCCGGAGACATGCCCCGGTAGAAGTCCCAGGCTTCGTTGTAGGCGCGGACGTGCTCGAGACAGAAATGATAGTAGTCGCGAATGCGAGACCGGTCGCGCGGGGCGCGGAACTCACCCACCGCCTCGCAGCCCGGCGCGTCGCAGAGGCGCGGGGCGGAGCCGGCGGTGACGGTAGGGCGGTGCAGCGAACTGCCTCGGCGGGCCATGACAGCCCGGTTATGGGCGCGCTTTCCCCTCGGGGCAAGGCAGGTTTTCCGCACTTCACCCCTGCACGGAAAGCGATAAAACCTTGACTACATGGAGAATCGAGCAGACCGCGTCCGCACCGCCCTCCTCGCCGCCTTCCCGGGCGCCGAGGTCGCGATCCGCGACGACAGCCACCGCCACGCCGGCCATGCCGGCGCCCGCCCCGAAGGCGAGACGCACTACGCCGTCCGCGTCGTCACCCCGGCCTTCGGCGGCATGAACCGCGTCGCGCGGTCCCGCGCCGTACACGCCGCGCTGGCCGCCGAATTCGACGCGGGCATGCACGCCCTGCAACTGGAACTGCGCGCCCCCGGGGAAGGGTAGGGGCCCGCCCGCCCCGCTACTGTTCCTTGAACGCCCGGTGGAACGAATCCAGCAGCGGCTGGATCATGTAGCGCAGGAAGGACCGCTCGCCCGTCTTGATCTGCGCCTCGACGGGCATGCCGACGCGCAGTTGCACCTCCGGCAGATGCGCGATCTGGCTCTCGTCCACCCGGATCTGCACCCGGTAGTATTGCTGCCCCGTCCGCTCCTCCGTCGTGACGTCGGATGCGACGACGGCGACCTCGCCGTGGATGTAGGGGATCACGCGCGCCTTGAAGGACGGCAGCCGCATCTCCGCGTGCTGGCCGATCATCACCGTGTCGATGTCGGTCGGCATCACGCGGACTTCGGCGACCAGCCGCTCCCGCGCGGGGATGAGGTCGATCACCGGCTCGCCCGGCCGCACCACAGCTCCCGGGTTGAAGAAGCGGGAGTTCAGCACCGTCCCGTCCTCGGGGGCCGTGATCTCGCGCCGCGCCGAGACGTCGTCGGCCGCGCGCAGCCGCTCCTCCGTCTCCGCCAGTTTCGTCCGCACCTCCCGCGCCTCGGCGGTCACCTCCTGCAGCCGCTGGTCCCGCAGCCCCTTCAGCGCCGACTGCGCCTCGGCGATCTGCGCCCGCGCCCGCTCGGCCTGCGCCGTCAGGTCGGCGATGTTGCCCTCGGCGGACGCGACCTGGCGCTGCAGCGCCAACAGCCGCGGCATCCGCTCGAGCCCCTGGGCCACCAGGTTGCGCACGTCCCGCTCCTCCTGCCGCAGCAGGTCAAGCTGCCGGCGCTGGCTCGCCACCTGCGCATCGGTCGCTGTGATGGAGGCGTTGAACTGCACCATCCGCGCCTCCTGCACCTGCATCCCGCTGCGCAGGCTCGCGTCGCGCGCGGCGAAGAGCAGCCGCTGGCCCTCCAGCGCCTCCCGCGCCCGCAGATCGGTCAGCGAAAGCAGCTCCGGCGCGAAGGCGACGGAGGAGGCGCCGGCGATCTCCGCCTGCGCCCGCGCGTCCTGCGTCATCAGCGACCAGCGCTGGGACCGCAGCGCGTCGCGGTTCGCCGCGGAGGCCACGTCGTCCAGCCGCACGAGCGGCTGCCCCGCCCGCACCTGGTCCCCGTCGCGCACGAGGATCTCGCGGATGATCCCGCCTTCGAGGTGGGCGATGATCCGCCGGTTGTTCTCGTTCCGCAGCACGCCCGGCGCGATCGCCGCCTCGGACAGCGGTGCCATCGTGGACCATCCGGCGAAGCCCGCCGCGAAGGCGATCAGGGCGAGCATGCCGAGCACCGCCGGCGTGCGGGTCGCGGGCCGCGGCAGGTCGAGGATCGCGGTGCTCCGCGCCGGCTCTTTCGGCGCGGGCACCGCGCTCGCGGGAAGCGTGATGCTCATTCAGCGGCTACCGACTTCGGGCCGGCGACCGCGAGGACGCCCGGCGTGGCAGGGGAAACGCCCGGCGCGGCAGCCGGGGCGGCGGGGCGCGGCACCGGCCGCGGCCCGAGCTTGGCAAGAACCTCGGCGCGCGGCCCGAAGGCCTCCGCCGCACCGTCGCGCATCAGCAGCACCTTGTCTGAGGCCGCGACGAGCGCGGGCCGGTGCGAGACGAGGATGACGGTCGTGCCGAGCGCCTTCAGCCGCCCGATGCCCTGAATGAGCCGCGCCTCCGCATCGCCGTCGAGCGACGCGTCGGGCTCGTCGAGCACGACGAGCTTGGGCTTGCCGTAGAGGGCGCGGGCCAGCCCCACCATCTGCTTCTGCCCGCCCGAGAGCCGCACGCCGCCCTCGCCGATCACCGTGGCATACCCGTCCCGCAGCCGCAGGATCGCCTCGTGGCAGCCCGCGAGCTTCGCGGCCTGGTGCGCCTCCTCGACCGTGGCGTCGGGGCGCAGGCGCGAGATGTTCTGGAACACGCTGCCGTCGAACAGTTCGACGTCCTGCGGCAAGTAGCCGATATGCGGCCCGAGCGTCGCCCGGTCCGAGCGGAACAGGTCGGCACCATCCAGCCGCGAGGCCCCGTTCGCCGGCGGCAGCGCGCCCACCAGGAGCCGCAGCAGCGTGGACTTCCCCGCCGCCGAGGGCCCGATGATGGACAGCACCTCCCCCGGCTCCAGAGCGAAGGACACGCCCTTGACGATCGGCGGCTCGCCCGGGAGCCCCCAGACCAGCCGTTCCGCGGAAAACCGCCCCGTCGGCTCGGCCATCGGCAGCGCGTCGGGACGCAGGCGGGGGAGGGACATCATCTCCCGCAGCCGCGAGCGCGCCTGGCGCGCCTGCACCAGCCCCTTCCAGGACCCGATGAGCATCTCCACCGGCGCGAGCGCCCGGCCCATGATGATGGACCCCGCGATCGACGCGCCGCTCGTCAGTTCGTTCCGCAGCACGAGCCAGGCGCCGACGCCGAGCACCGCGAGCTGCAGGGCAAGGCGCACGAACTTCGTGATGCCCGCCAGGACGGACGCCGTATTCGCCGCCCGCTCCTGCAGCGGCGCGCTCTCCGCGACGTCCTCGCGCCAGCGGCGCAGCAGGTCGGGCGACATGCCCATCGTGTCCGCCACTTCCGCGTTGCGCGCGATCGCGTCGGCCTTGCGCTGGGCCGCGATCGAGGCCGTCGCCGCCTCCTTCAGCGGCTTGGCCGTCAGCACCTCGCCCAGCAGCGTCAGCCCAAAGAGCGCCAGCGCCCCGCAAAGCGCGATCCAGCCCATGATCGGGTGCAGCAGGAAAATGACGCCGAGGTAGATCGGCACCCACGGCACGTCGAACATCGCGAGAGCCCCGGGCCCGCCGAGCCAGCCGCGGCAGATCTGGAGGTCCCGCAACGCCTCCATCCGGTAGGGCCGCCCGACGAGGGTCGCGTCCAGCGCCCGGTGGAAGGCCTCGGGCACCATCCGCGCCTCGAGCCAGGTGCCGATCCGCCCCATCACCTGGGACCGGCAGGCATCCAGCAGTGCCAGCAGCCCGACCGCGCCCACCGCGATCACCGTCAGCCACAGCAGCGTGTCGAGGCTCCGTGCTCCGAGCACCCGGTCGAACACCTGCATCATGTACAGCGACACCGTCAGCTGAAGCAGGTTCACCACCGCCGAGAACACGACCGCGACGACGAACGCGCCCCGCGCTACCGAAAGGGCCTTGGCGAGCGGGTCGGGCCCGCGGGGGCGAAGACGCGGCATGAACACGCGATGGGCTCTCCCGGGCGGCGGGACGCATGGCCCCGCCACCTCACTATCTCGTCAGTAACACCTTACACGCGAGTGAAGGGCACCGGCTATCTCAAAAACTGGATTCCGCGGCTGGACCGAGACGTTTCCGTAACACTCACGAGATCGGCTCCCGCGCCCAGCGCTCCGTCACCACCGGGCTGTCCGGCGCGTAGGCCAGGCAGGTCCCGATCATTCGCTCCCGCGACCGCCGCGCCGCCTCGGGATCCTGCAGCTCCTTCTTGCGCCGCACCGGGTAGATCGTCTGGTACGCCACGGTGGCCATCTGCGCCAGCATCTCCCGGATGTGGGTGCAGCCCAGCGAACCGCCGACCCGCTCCTTGATCGTCCGGTTCCATCCCGGCCCGATCCGCGTGCCCGCCAGCGCGGCGAAGTTCGGCGCCGCCGCGGGGCATACGTCGTAGGGCGCGAACTCCGTCACCGCCTCCGCCGCATGGACCAGCAGGTCCTCGTCCACCGTCAGCCGCACCCGCATCCCGTGCAGCGGCGTCCCCGGCTCGATCCGCCCGCGGTCGTGGTTGTCGAAGGCATAGGCCTTCACGTCGGTGATGTGCCCCTCGATGTCGAAGAGCCCGTCCTCCCGCCGGTAGCCGTCCATCACGATGGTCCGGGTGTGCAGTCTCTCGCGCGGCGTGGGCGGGGGGAGCGGCATGGGACAGTCCGTGTTGCGGCGCGGAAGATAGGCAGGCGCTGCCCCCGCCGGAACTGCCGTCGGGCTGGTGCCGCGCGGGTTGCCCCGGGAGGCGCCGCCTCCCCGGGCGACCCGCTCACGCCGCCCCCGCCACGCCCTCCACCGCCCGCAGGAACTCACGGCAGATCGCGTCGGGCTCGATATGCGGCGCCCCGGCCTGCCGGCGCGCCGCCTCGACATGGCGGTCGTAGGCCGCGCCCTCCCACATCTCCCGCAGCGCATCCCGCCACACCGGAACCGGCGAATCCGCCGGCAGGCAGATCCCGCCGCCCCCCACGGCCTCCGGCAGTCCGCCGCGATCGCTCGCGAGGACGGGGATGGCGTTGACATGCGCCTCCGTCGCCATCCGGCCCCAGGTCTCTTCCCAGCGGCTCGGCGCCAGCACCAGCCGGGTCCGGGCATAGAGCCGCCCGCCGGTCCGCTTGGCGCGCGTCACCCGCAGGTTCGGCAGCCGCGCCGCGCGGGCCGCGAGCGCCCGGTCCGACGGCGACCGCGCCGCCTCGTTCGCATAGACCTGGAAGCGCATCCCCGGCAGCGCCTCCGCCAGCCCGAGGACGACGTCCGCGCCCTTGTCCTCCGTCAGGCCGAAACTCGTCACCTCCTCCCGCCGCACCTGCGTCCGGTAGTGGTGCCCGAAGACCAGCGGCCGCACGACGGCGGTGGCCTCCACGCCATAGGCCTCCGCGATGCGCCGCCGGCAGAACAGGGAATTGGCCGCGTAGCCCACACGCCGGGGGCGCGGCACCTCCGGCCATCCGGGGATGAAGCGGAAGAGGTAGAGGACCGGCACGTCCAGCGCCGCCGCCGCCCGGACCACGCCGTAGTCCCCGCACTGCATGACCAGCGCATCGGGCCGCACTGCCGCGACGATCTCCGGAAGTGCTCCGGGCAGGTACCAGGCGCGGTGCGTCGGGTAGCCCGCCGCCCGGTCCGTCGCCCAGCCCCGCCCGCACAGCCGCAGCGCGACGCGGTGCCGCAGCCCGACGAAGCCGTCCGGCAGCAGCCGGCAGGCCACCGCGACCTTGTGCCCCCGCTCCGCGAGCGCGAGGCAGAAGGCATGCGTGCTGGCCTCCGTCCCCCGGCGCTTCTGCGGCAAGTGAAAATCGTTCACGAAAAGGATTCGCATCGCGTGTCCCGAGTCGGCCCTCCACTCGCCCGGGTTGCGGTTTAGGGCGCGCGGGTGGCCGTCGTGATCACGGTTCCCGAACCCAGCGTCACATCTCGTCGAGAAGCGCAGCATCGAGACGCGCGCCGCCGAACGGCGCAGCGCCGAGGAGCATATCGTCCGGAAGCACACGCACGGTCGCGAAGCACACCTCCGACAACCGCGTCGGCCGCCATGGCACCGCCGGGCAGGGAACCGCCGGGGGCGCGGCGCCGTCAGGCAGGGAACCGTGTCGCCGATCGGCGCCGAGAGGGGCGGCCGGTCTGGCCGCGCCCGCGTCAGCCCGCCGCGCCCTCGTCCCGCAGCAGCGCCTCGACCACCCCGGCCTCCACACCGTCGGCCGTGAAGGCCCCTCCGGCGTCGCGCAGCAGGACGAAGCGCAGCATTCCGTCGCGCACCTTCTTGTCCTTCCGCATCCGCCCGATTAGCGCCCCCGCCGAGAACCCCCGCGGCAGGTCCCGCAGCCGCGCCGGCAGCCCGACGGTCGTCAGATGCTCCATCACCCGCCCCGGCCATTCCTGCGAACAATGCCCAAGCCGCGCGGACAGCGATGCCGCGAGGCCCAGCCCGACCGCCACCGCCTCCCCATGCAGCAGCGTCCCGTCGTAGCCGCATTCGGCTTCGAGGGCGTGGGCGAAGGTGTGCCCCAGGTTCAGCAGGCACGCCCGCCCTCCGGCGCTTCCTCCCGCTCATCCGCCGCGACGACGCCGGCCTTCAGGCGGCAGGATTCCAGCACCGCATGCCGCAGCGCCTCCGCATCCCCCGCCATCGCGGCGCGCCCGTTCGCCTCGCACCACTCCCACATCGGTCCCTGCAACAGCCCGTGCTTCGCGACCTCCGCCCACCCGGCGCGCAGCTCGCGCGGCGGCAGCGTCAGCAGGGTGTCCGTGTCCGCCAGCACGATCCGCGGCTGGTGGAAGGCCCCGGCCAGGTTCTTGCCCGCCGACAGGTTCACCCCCGTCTTCCCGCCGACCGAGGAATCGACCTGCGCCAGCAGCGTCGTCGGCACCTGCACGAAGGGCAGCCCGCGCAGTGCCACCGCCGCTGCGAAGCCCGCCAGATCCCCCACGACTCCGCCGCCCAGCGCGATCACGGTGGTCCGTCGGTCCGCCCCGCGGGCGAGCATCTCCTCCAGCACCGCCTCCAGGCGGGCCATGGACTTCGACCCCTCGCCCGGCGGAACCCGGATCTCGCCCCGCAGGTCGAACCCTGACTCCAGCAACCCCTCCCGAAGCGCGGCCCCGTGCAGCGGTGCAACGGACGCGTCGGACACCACCACCGCCCGCCGTGCCGGAAGGTGCGGCGTCACCAGCCCCCGGCCCGCGGCAGCAACCCGGTCCCCACCACCACCTCGTAGGACCGCTCCGACAGCGCCACCGTCAGCCGCGACGGCCGCGCCCAGCCGGCGATCGCCCGTTCCAGCCGCGCCGTCGTCACCTCCGGCGGGTCGTCGCCGCATTCCAGGGCGATGTCGGCCTCCGCGTAGCAATGGGTCCGCGCGGCCATCAGACTCTGCAGCACCTCCTCCGGATCGCGCCCGATGAAGAGCGGCCGGTTGCTCCGCCCCACGATCCGCCGCTTCAGCACGGGGATGGAGGCCCGCAGCCACACCGTCAGCGCCCCGGCCTCCCGCAACGCCGCACGCGTCCGTGGGTCCACGAAGGCCCCGCCGCCCGTCGCCAGCACCACGGGCGGCCCCGCGACGATCCGCCCGATGACCCGCCGTTCCCCGTCGCGGAAATGCGCCTCCCCGTAGCGCGCAAAAATCTCCGCGACCGTCAGCCCCGCCGCGTTCTCGATCTCCGTATCCGCATCCTGGAAGGGCAGCCCCAGCCGCGCCGCGAGACGCCGCCCGATCGCCGACTTCCCTGCCCCGGGCATGCCGACAAGGACGATGCTCGCCCCGCCAGCCGGCCGAAGGGGGCAACCACGGCGTCCCCGCGCCACGCCGCCGCCGCATCGGGCAGGGCGGCGTGAGCCGGTTCGGCCCCCGGCGGGGCAAGGGGTTCGGCGAGGTTGCGTGACACGGCGCCGGACGGTAGCACGCCCCTCCGGCCCCCGACCAACCACCCCGCATCCCACCCCCCGCGTCCCACCACCCCGCGTCCCACCACCCCTCGACCGCCCGATCCCGGCGCCGCCCCCGGAGCGCCCGCCCGAAGGACCCCCATGTTCCGTCGCCCGCTCCTGCTGATCGTGCTGGTGCTGCTCGGGCTGGTCCTGGTCGGTCTGCTGGCGATCGGCGCCTTCCCGCCCTCCGTCACCCCGCAGCCTGTCGAGCGGGTCCTGCCGAACGAGCGCTTCACCCCGCGCTGAGCCCCGTGCATCACCCGGTGCCACGGCCACCCGCCCCGCCCGAGATCCCCCCGGAGGACCGCGCCCGCATCGCGGCGGACCGGCACGTGGAAGCCTTCTTCGAATCGCTCGCGGCGGAGAAGGGCGCGGCCCGCAACACCCTCCTGGCCTACCGCTCCGACCTCGAGGACGCCGCCCATTTCGCGCAGCGCCAGGCGGGGAGGGGCCCTCGGCCATGTCGGCCGAAACCCTCCGCCGCTATCTCGGCCACCTCGCCGCCCTCGGCCTCTCCCCCCGCACCGCCGCCCGCAGACTGTCCTCGCTGCGCGGCTTCCACCGCTTCCTCGCGCGCGAGGGCATCCGCACCGACGACCCCACCGAAGCCCTGGACGGCCCCCGCCGCGACCGCCTCCTCCCCAAGCCGCTGCGCGAGGCAGAGGTCGAGGCCCTGATCGACGCCGCCTTCGCCCTCCCCGGCCGCAAGGGCGCGGTGGCCGGCGCGGCCTGCGAACTCCTCTACTGCTCCGGCCTCCGCGCCTCCGAACTCGTCGCCCTGCCCGCCAGCGCGATGCGGGAGGACGCGCCCCTCGTCGTCGTCCGCGGCAAGGGCGGCAAGGAACGCCTGGTCCCCATCTCCGGGCGCGCCCGCGTCGCCGGCCTGGCCGCCCGCGACGCCCTGCGCGGAAAACCGGGCTCCCGCTGGCTCTTTCCGTCCCACGGCGCCTCCGGCCACCTCACGCGCCAGAGCCTGAACAACCTGATGCGCGAAGCCGCCCTCGCCGCGAACCTGGACCCCTCGCGCGTCACGCCGCACGTCCTCCGCCACTCCTTTGCCTCGCACCTGCTCGCGCGCGGCGCCGACCTGCGCTCGCTGCAACTCCTCCTCGGTCACGCCGACGTCGCGACTACGCAGATCTACACGCAAGTGCTCGAGGAACGCCTCCGCACTCTCGTCGAAACGCACCACCCCCTCGCCGAGCCCGCGTGAGCGCGCCGGGGCTCCTCTTCGCCCATCTCGGCGCCCACAAGACGGGTTCCACCTTCCTCCAGCACGTCTTCGCCGCGGAAGCCGCGCGCCTCGCCAACGCCGGCATCGCCTACGTCCCGCACGCCGCCTTCCGCCGCGGCATCTCCCGCAACCTGGATTCCTGGCGCCGCGACCCGGCCGGCCCCGATGCGGTCCGCACCGCCGCCGCCGCCCTGATCGCCCCCGCCGCGCCCCGCGCCGTCCTCCTCTCCGACGAAACCGCCCTCGGCCACCTCCGCACCGACCTCGGCAACGCCCCCGACCGCCTCTACCAGCACTGCCACGAGACGGTGGCCCTCCTCCGCGCCGCCCTGGGCCCCCGCGGCACAACGATCCTCCTCGTCATCCGCCGCCTCGACGAGTTCGTGGAATCCGCCTTCCTCCAGCGCGTCCGCCTCGGCGACACGGCGGGCTTCCCCGCCTACGCCGCCGGCCTCGACCTCCCCCGCCTCTCCTGGCTCCCGACGATCGAGGAGATCGCCTCCGCCCTCACCGGTCCCGACGACCGTCTCGTCATCTACGACCACGCCTGGCTGCGGGCGGACCCCGACGCCGTCCTCGCCGACCTCTTCGCGCGCCTGGGCGCCCCGCCCCCCTCGCGGATACCGGCCGCGCCCGTGAACCCGTCCTACACCGCGGCCCAGTATCGCGCCGTCGCCGCCCTCAATGACGCCTGGCCGCGCGACCGCGTCCGCCTCCTCCGCGCCGCGGTCCTCGCGGTGGCCGAACGCGCCCGCCTAGGCCCCCGCGCACGCTTCCTCGGCGATGAGGCCCGCGCCGCCCTGGCCCGCCGCCACGCCAGCGACCTCGCCGCCATCGCCGCACGGGGCGGCGTGGTCGAACTGGCCGGCCCACGCCCGAACGGCGATGCTCAGGCCGGACGCCCCCGGCCTCCTGACGCCGCGCCGAGAGCATCAGCGCCGCCACCCATCCCGCCAGGCCGCCGAGCCCCGTCACGGCCAGCGCCGTCGCCGCGTCGCGGACCGGATCGTCCTCGCCCGTCACCCACACACCCACCGGCACGCCGGGCCGGTTCACCAGCCGAGCCTCCCGCGCCGCGGCGGCCACCGCCTCCTCCACCCGCTCGTCCGGCAGCAACGCCACCAGGCGACCGCGGCGTTCCGCCCAGCCCGGCGGCGCCTCCCGCCCCGGTGCCACCGCCCAGGCCGTCACCGGCCGGTCCGGCGTCCAGGAGAACGGCACGACCGGCGCCACCGCGTACTCCGCCGTCACGTCCCGCCCCGCCCGCCCCCGCCGCGTCACGCCCACGGCCCGCCCGCGTGAGGGGATGGGCCAGGCATCGCCGAACCGCCACGCCGACACGAAACCCCCGTCGCCGATGCGACCGGCCCCTCCTGCTCCGCCCCCGCCACCGCGACGTCGAGCAGGAAGGCCACGAACACCGCCGGCGCCAGCAGCCCGACCCCGCCCAGCACCATCGCCAGGACCCCGCGCGCCGACATCGCCGCGACCCACAGCACGGGTACCGCGATCAGGGCGTAGGCCAGCCAGCGCACGACCTGCTCCAGCCCCGCCAGCCGCACGCCATAGGCCAGCGCCGCCGCGCCGAGCATGAGAAGGATCCCGAGGAACAGCGCGGGCACCGTCGAAATCCGTGGCACCGGCGCGTCGTTCCTCATGTCGCGGGAGAGCCGGATTGGTCGGGCGCGCTGCCGACCCTGTCAACCGCGCCCGTCCCGCTTGCCGCGCCCCGCTTGCCGCGCCCTGCCCGCCCGTCGATCCTGCCGCCCATCGGGAGACAGCGGATGGCGATCGGAACCGTCGGGGTGATCGGCCTCGGCAACATGGGCCTCGGCATGGCCGGCACCCTGGCCCGCGCGGGCTTCGACGTGCTGGGCCAGGACCTGTCGGAATCGCGTCGCGACGCCGCCGTGGAGGCCGGCATCCGCTTCACGTCGGAGGCGCGCGACGCGCTGCGCGCCGCCGACATCCTCGTCCTGTCGCTCCCCTTCGCCCGCGACGTCGAGGCGGTCCTGACGCAACGCGACGCCCTGCTGTCCCGCCGCGACCGCCGCGTCGTCGTCCTGGACACCACGACCTCGGACCCCGGCACTTCCCGACGCCTTCACGCCCGCCTCGCCGAAGCCGGCCACGGCTTCGTGGACGCGCCCGTCTCCGGCGGCCCCGCCGGTGCCCGCGCGGGCACGCTCACCGTCATGGCCGGCGGCGACGCCGCGGACCTCGAGGCCGCGAAGCCCGTCCTCGACGCCATCGCCGGCACCGTCCTCCATGTCGGCGCATCGGGGGCTGGCAACGTCGCGAAGCTCGTCAACAACCTCCTCGTCGCCGCGCACCTGATCACGGCGCGCGAGGCGCTGCGCCTCTCCGAAGCCGCCGGCCTGCCCGCCGCCGACGCACTGCGGGTCGTCAACGCCGCCACCGGTCGCTCCGCCGTCACCGAGGCGATGATCCCGCGCTGGATCCTCCCCGCCACCTACGACAGCGGCTTCACCGCCGGCCTGATGCGCAAGGACGTCGCCCTCGCCACTGCGCTGGCGGCGGAGACCGGCCTCGACGCCCCGCTCTCCGCCCTCGTCCACGCCCTCTGGCACGGATCCCGCGACGCGATGCCCGATACGGACGACTTCACCCGCATGGCCGACTACCGGAGCACCCCCGATGCCTGACGGCCTGTTCCCCGACGCATCTCCCCGCGTCCGCACCCTCCTGCGCACCCTCCTCGGCACCGACGTCGTCGGCAGCCTCGTCGCCGGCGAGATCCTCCCCGGCACCGGCGAATCCCTCACCCTCACCAACCCCGCCGACGGCCGCACCATCCTCACCTACGCCGATGCCGGCGCCCCCGTCGTTGACGCCGCCTTCGGGGCCGCAGCCAAGGCCCAGCGCGCCTGGACCGCACTCCCCGCCGCGGCACGCGGACGCGCGATGTGGAACGTCGCCGCGTTCATCCGGGCCCACGCCGCTGACATCGCGGAACTGGAGACGCTGTCGGCCGGAAAACCCATCCGCGACACGACCGCGGAGGTCGCCCGCGTCGCCGAGATGTTCGAATACTACGCGGGCTGGTGCGACAAGCTGCACGGCGAGGTCATCCCCGTCCCCTCCGGCCACCTCGCCTATACGCGCCACGAACCGCTCGGCACCGTCGTGCAGATCACGCCCTGGAACGCGCCGGTCTTCACCGCGGGCTGGCAGGTGGCCCCCGCCATATGCGCCGGCAACGCGACGGTGCTGAAGCCCTCGGAACTCACCCCGCTCACCTCCCTCGTCCTCGGCGCCCTCTGCGACCGCGCGGAGGGCATCCCGCGCGGCCTCGTCTCCGTTCTCGCCGGTGCGGGCCCCACCACCGGCGCCGCGGCCGTCGCCCATCGCGACACCCGCCTCGTCGTCTTCGTCGGCAGCGCGGAGGCCGGCGCCCGCATCGCGTCCGAAGCCGCACGCAACATCGTCCCGAGCATCCTCGAACTCGGCGGAAAGTCCGCGAACATCGTCCTCCCCGACGCCGACCTGGACCGCGCCATCCTCGGCGCCCAGGCCGCCATCTTCGCCGCCGCCGGCCAGTCCTGCGTCGCCGGGTCCCGCCTGCTGGTGCACGAGAGCATCCGCGACGCCCTCGTGGAACGCCTCTCCCGCGCCGCGGCACGAATCCCCGTGGGCGCCCCGACCGACCCCGCGACCCAGATCGGCCCCGTCAACAACCGCCGCCAGCTCGACCGCATCACCCGCATGGTCGGCGACGCCACGGCCGGTGGTGGCACCCAGATCGCCACCGGCGGCGCCGCCCCCGATGCCCTGCGCGACTCCCCCGGGTACTGGTACGCCCCGACGATCCTGGACGGCGTCGCCCCCGATGCCGAGATCGCGCGGGAAGAGGTCTTCGGCCCCGTCCTCGCCGTCCTCCCCTTCGCGTCGGAGGAGGAGGCGGTCGCCCTCGCAAACGCCACGCCCTACGGCCTCGCGGGTTCCATCTGGACCGCCGACCCCGCCCGCGCCCACCGGATGGCCGCCGCGATCCGCGCCGGCACGGTCTGGATCAACGGCACGAAGACCATCCACGTCTCCGCCCCCTTCGGCGGCTTCGGTCGCTCCGGCTTCGGCCGGTCCTCCGGGCGGGAAGCGCTGCTGGCCTACACCGCCGCGAAATCCGTCTGGGTGGAGACCGCCGCCAGCCCCGCCACCCCCTTCGGCCACCCGGGCTGACGGGCATCCCGGCCGGCGGGGACCGCGGCCGCCCGACCGCCGCCCGCAACCGATGGTTGCTGGCGCGAACCGTTCCCCTCCCGCACCTTCCGCCCGTCCTGGCCGCAGCCGCGCCGCCACGCGCCGCGGCGCGTCGCCCGGCGCACCGGCCCCCACGCCGCGCGCGACACGCGCCGACCTGCCCCGGAGCGACCCATGGCGACGATCTACGGAACCCCGGGCGCCGACCAGCGCAACGGCACCGACACCGCCGACACGATCTACGGCGGCGCGACCTCCAGCCCGGCATCCGACGCGGCGAACGACACCCTCTACGGCGGGCTGGGCAACGACCTCCTGCTCGGCTTCGGCGGCGATGACAGCCTCGATGGCGGCAACGACAACGACACCCAGGACGGCGGCGACGGCAACGACACCCTCTACGGCGACAGCGGGAGCAACACCTTCCTCGGCGGCGCCGGAGACGACACGGTGCAGGCCGACAACATTGGCACCATCGCGTCCTTCAACGGCGGCACGGGCGCCGACACGCTCCTGCTCCTCTTCGACACCGAGATCCCCAGCACCGCCATCTTCACCTCGGTCGAACGCATCGACCGGGTCGGGAACGCCGTCATCAAGGGCGACAACAACGGCAACACCCTGGACTTCACGGGCTATGCGACCTTCCAGGACGGCAGCGCGGCCGGCCTCCGCGTCTTCGGCGCCGGCGGCAACGACACGATCACCGGCGCCGCGCTCGGCGACACGCTGGAAGGCGCGGCCGGCGACGACGTCCTGAACGGCGGGGCCGGCGACGACAGCCTCTCCGGCGGCACCGGCACCAACACGCTCTCGGGCGGCGATGGCAACGACACCCTCGTCGGCGACAACGTCGGCAGCATCGGCAGCTTCAACGGCGGCACCGGCACCGACACCCTCTTCCTCGGCTTCGACATCACGCTCGACTCCTCCGCCCGCCTCGTCTCGATCGAGCGCGTGGAGACCAACGGCAACCACCTGATCCAGGGCAACTCCGCGAACAACGTCCTCGACTTCTCGACCTATGCCGGGTCCAACGGCGGCCTGGCCGCCGGCCTCAACCTTTCCGGCAACGCCGGCAACGACACGGTGAGCGGCACCGCCCTCGGCGACACGATCGACGGCGGCACCGGCAACGACACGCTGATCGGCGGCGCCGGCGACGACCGGCTCGACGGCAGCTCCGGCACCGACAGCCTCGTCGGCGGGGCGGGGAACGACACCTACCGCCTGGAATCGGACGCCAACATCGACGTGGTGGTCGAAGCCGCGCGCGAGGGAACCGACACCGTCGAGGCCGGCTTCACCTACACCCTCGGTGCGAACCTCGAGAACCTCACCCTTCTCTTCGAGGGGAACATCAACGGTATCGGCAACGGGTTCGCGAACCAGATCACCGGCAACACCGGCAACAACCTCCTCAACGGCGGCGGCCGCGACGATACCCTCGACGGCGCCGGCGGGAACGACATCCTCGTCGGTGGCACCGGCAGCGACCTCCTCCTCGGCGGGGAGGGGACCGACAAGCTCTATGGCGGCGCCGGAGACACGCTCCGCGGCGGCACCGGCGACGACGCCTACATCGTCACGGAAGCCGGCTGCATCGTGGACGAGACGGGGGGCGACGGGTACGACAGCGTCACGGCCTCCGTCTCCTTCACCCTCGCCGACGGCGTGGAGCGCCTGACCCAGACCGGTACCGCCGGCCTGTCCGGCACGGGCGGCGCCGACGCGAACCGCATCACGGGCAATGCCGGCGCCAACCTCCTCTCCGGCGCGGGCGGCAACGACATGATCCAGGGCGGCGCCGGGGACGACACGATCGTCGGCGGCGCCGGCGCCGACCGCCTCTACGGCGACGCGGGGCTCGACACCTTCCGCTACGCCTCCGCCGCGGAAGGCCGCGACGTCATCACCGGTTTCGCCGCCGTGGACGACGGGATCGAGGTCTCGGCGGCGGGCTTCGGCGGCGGCCTGGCCCAGGGTGCCCTTGCCGCCAACCGCTTCGTCTCGAACGAGACCGGCCTGGCGACGGCCGGCTTCGGCCAGTTCATCTACGAGACCGACGTCGCCAGCCTCTGGTGGGACGCGGACGGGACGGGCAGCGGCGCACGCCTCCTGATCGCCACCCTGACGGGCGCCCCGGCACTCACGGCCGCCGACATCTCGGTCTTCGCCTAGCCGCCTCGCGCTCAGGCACCGTTTGAGACTACGCCCGCGGAGGGCCGGCAAGGGGCTTTGGGGCCGGGCGGGGGCGCGTGCCCCGGTCCCGCTCCCCCACGCGCCGGGGCGGCATCCGCCGGGCCGCCCGCCGGTCTGGCGCCCGGCCCCCCTTCGGCTATCCCGCCCCGCCACTTCCACCCGCCTGCCCCGCGCGTGGCCCCACCCGGGGCCGCGACCCGGCACGCCCCAGCGGACCGAGATGCGCCACTTCCTCGACTTCGAAAAACCCATTGCCGAACTCGAAGGCCAGATCGAGGAACTGCGCCGCACGACGGACGCCGGCGGCATCGATGTCGCCGACGAGGTCGGCCGCCTGCGCGACAAGGCGGAGAAACTCCTCGCCGCGACCTACGCCAAGCTCTCCCCCTGGCAGAAGACGCTCGTCGCCCGGCATCCCGACCGACCGAAATGCCTCGCCTACGTGAACCACCTCATCGAGGACTTCACCCCGCTCGCCGGCGACCGCGCCTACGCCGATGACGCGGCGGTGGTCGGCGGCCTCGGCCGCTTCCGCGGGACGCCCGTGGTCGTGCTCGGCACGGAGAAGGGAACCGACACCGATTCCCGCGTCGCCCGCAACTTCGGCATGGCGCGACCTGAGGGGTACCGGAAGGCCCGCCGCCTGATGGAACTCGCCGGACGCTTCGGCCTGCCGATCCTGTCCTTCGTGGACACCGCCGGCGCCTTCCCCGGAATCGAAGCGGAAGCGCGCGGCCAGGCCGAGGCCATCGCCCGCGCGATCGAGGCAGGCCTGGACGCCCCCGTGCCCTTCGTCGCCACCATCATCGGCGAAGGCGGCTCCGGCGGCGCCATCGCGCTGGCCTCCGCCGACCGCGTCCTGATGCTCGAGCACTCGGTCTACAGCGTGATCTCGCCGGAAGGCTGCGCCAGCATCCTCTGGCGCGACGCCGCCAAGGCGCCGGAGGCCGCCGAGGCCCTGCGGCTGACCGCCGAGGACCTGCGCCGCCTCAACCTCGTGGACAATGTCGTCGCCGAACCGCTCGGCGGCGCGCACCGGGAGCCGGAGGTCACGATTGCCGCCGTCGGCGACCGCATCGAGGCCTCGCTCGCGCCCCTGATGGAACTCGACCCCGGCACGCTGCGCGCGCGCCGGCGCGAGAAGTTCCTGGAGATGGGCCGCGCCGGGGTCGTCTGACGCCGGCCCCCAAGTCACCAGCCCCGGTAGTAGGGCCGCCCGTAGTAGTGGCGCGGGCCGTAGTAGTACCGCGGCGTCGCCGCGCTGGTGATCGCGGCACCCGCGACCGCGCCGGCCAGGCCCGCCGCCACCGCCGTCCCGACCGCCGCGTTCTGCGCGTTCTGCTGCGCCTCGACCTGCGCGGCCGGCGCAAGGGCCTGGGCGTTGTAGCAGGCGTTCCGGTCGCCGTAGGTGCAGGCCTGCACCGCCGCACTGTGCTGCGCCTGCGTCGGGCCGACCTGCGGCGTGCACGCCGCCACCGCCAGCCCCGCCATCGCCACCAGGCCCATGCGCGTCTTGATCATCGTCGGGGTCTCTCCCTGCTGTACCGCCCGTAGCCACCAACATAGCGGCCCCCGGGCGTTGCGCACGAGAAACATGGTCGCGAGCGTCAGCGCGCCTGTCGCGTCGGTCGCGCGGGGATCACCCCCGCCCGTGACAGTGCTTGTACTTCTTCCCCGACCCGCAGGGGCAGGGCGCATTCCGTGCGGTCCGGTGCCAGGTCGTCGGGTCGTTCGGGTCCACCCCGTCCACGCCGCGCGTGGTCAGCTCCTGCGTCGCCGCCATGCCGTAGGACGGCGCCGCGTCGTAGCCCGGGTCCAACCCGTCCGGCGCGGGATGCCGCATGTCCGTGAAGGACACCGGCTCCGGCGAGGGCAGCGGCGCTTCCGGCGCCAGCTCCACCTGCATCAGCCAGCGCGTCGTCTCCTCCCGCATCTCCGCGAGCATGTTGTTGAACAGGTTGAAGGCCTCGGACTTGTACTCGTTCAGCGGGTCGCGCTGGCCGTAGGCGCGCAGGCCGATCCCCTGCCGCAGGTGATCCAGCGACAGCAGGTGGTCCTTCCAGACCTTGTCGAAGACCATCAGCACGATGGACTTCTCCACCTCCCGCATCCGCTCCAAGCCGATATTGGCGCTGCGCGCGGCATAGGACTGGTCGGCCGCGGCCTGGATGCGCTCGCGCACCGCCTCCTCGTCGATCCCCTCCTCGCGGCCCCATTCCGCGATCGGCAGGTCGAGCCCGAGTGTCTCCCGCACCCGGTTGGTCAGCCCCTCCAGGTCCCACTGCTCAGGGTAGGCATTCTCCGGGATACCGCGCGCCACCGCGTCCGCGATCACCTCGCGCCGCATCTCCGCCACGGTCTCCGCGACGTCCGCCGCGGCCATGAGCTGACGCCGCTGGGCGTACACCTCCTTCCGCTGGTCGTTCATCACGTCGTCGTACTTCAGCAGGTTCTTGCGCGTGTCGAAGTTCCGCGCCTCGACCTTCTTCTGCGCGCGCTCCAGGGCCCGGTTGATCCAGGGGTGGATGATCGCCTCCCCCTCCTTCAACCCCAGCTTCTCCAGCAGCCCGCCCATCCGGTCGGACCCGAAGATCCGCATTAGGTCGTCTTCCAGCGACAGGAAGAACCGCGACGCGCCCGGGTCGCCCTGGCGCCCCGACCGGCCGCGCAGCTGGTTGTCGATGCGCCGGCTCTCGTGCCGCTCCGTCCCGATGACGAAGAGGCCGCCGGCCTGCTTCACCTTCTCCGCGTTGCTCTCGACCTCGCGGCGGATTTCGGCCAGCCGCGCCTCGAACTCCGGCCCGTCCGGCTCGCCGGCGAAGGACGCCCGCGCCAGCATCTCCGCATTGCCGCCGAGTTTGATGTCGGTGCCGCGCCCCGCCATGTTCGTCGCGATGGTGATCGCGCCGGGGCGCCCGGCCTGCGCCACGATCGCCGCCTCCTGCTCGTGGTAGCGTGCGTTCAGCACCTGGTGCGGGATGCCCTTGGCCTTCAGCGCCGCCGACAGGTGCTCCGACTTCTCGATAGACGTCGTGCCGACGAGGCAGGGCTGCCCCCGGTCCCGCGCCTCGATGATCAGGTTGGCAACAGCCTCGTACTTCTCCGCCGCGGACCGATACACCTCGTCGTCCGCATCCGCCCGCGCCACCGCCACGTTGGTCGGGATCTCCATGACCTCGAGCTTGTAGATTTCCGCGAACTCGTCCGCCTCGGTCGAGGCCGTGCCCGTCATCCCCGCCAGCTTCGGGAACAGCCGGAAGTAGTTCTGGAAGGTGATGGAGGCCAGCGTCTGGTTCTCCGGCTGCACCTCCACGTGCTCCTTCGCCTCGAGCGCCTGGTGCAGCCCTTCCGAATACCGCCGCCCCTCCATCGCGCGCCCGGTGAACTCGTCGATGATGACGATCTTTCCGCCCCGCACCATGTAGTCCACGTCCCGCGCGAAGAGCGTATGCGCCCGAAGCGACTGGTTCACGTGGTGCACCAGCGTCACGTTCTGGAAGTCGTAGAGGTCGCCTTCCTCCAGCATCCCCGCCGCCGTCATAGCATCCGCCACGACCTGCGTGCCCGCCTCCGTGAGGGAGACGGTCTTCATCTTCTCGTCCTTCTCGAAGTTGGACGGATCCTTCACGACCTCCTTCACCACGATGTCCACGCGGTTGTAGAGGTCGGACAGGTCGTCGGTCGGCCCGGAGATGATCAGCGGCGTCCGCGCCTCGTCGATCAGGATGCTGTCCACCTCGTCCACGATGGCGTAGGCGAAGTCGCGCTGGACCATGTCCTCCAGCCGGTACTTCATGTTGTCGCGCAGGTAGTCGAAGCCGAACTCGTTGTTCGTGCCGTAGGTGATGTCGGCGTGATAGGACTGGCGCCGCTCCGGGTCCGACAGCCCGTACACGATCTTGCCGACGGACAGCCCGAGGAAGTTGTACAGCTTCCCCATCCAGTCCGCGTCGCGGGAGGCCAGGTAGTCGTTCACCGTGACGACGTGCACACCCTTGCCGCTCAACGCGTTCAGGTAGACCGGCAGCGTCGCGACGAGGGTCTTGCCCTCGCCTGTCTTCATCTCCGCGATCTTGCCGTCATGCAGCACCATGCCGCCGATCATCTGCACGTCGAAGTGCCGCATGCCGAGCGACCGTTTCGCCGCCTCGCGGCAGACCGCGAACGCCTCGTTCAGGATGTCGTCGAGCGTCTCGCCCTTCGCCAGACGCTCCTTGAACTCGTCGGTCTTGCCGCGCAGCGCATCATCGGACAGCGCGGCCATCCCCGGCTCCATCGCGTTGATGGCGGGCACGCGGGCCTGGTAGCGCTTGAGGGCACGGTCGTTCGAGGAACCGAAGACCATGCGGGCGAGACGGGCGAACATCGGGTAAGGCTTCTCCGGGGCCGGGCGGGAGGTCTTCCGCGGGCCACCGAAGGGCCGGCGCGGCGGGAGGCGACGGGCCCGGCGAGCAAGGTCGCAGAGATAGGGAAGGGCAGGGGGCCGGTCAACGAAACCACCCCGCCGCCCCCATCCGCGCGCGCGCTCGTGACGACCCGGGAACGGCCCGCATGGAGCGGTCCGCTTGGAACGACCCGATCAACGACCCCGATCAACGACCCCGGCGAACGGCCCGGTCCGCGCCGGCCGCGCTTGTGGCGCGGTGGACGCTCTGCCATGGGGAACGCCCCTTCCTTCCCGGACTCCCCCGATGCGTCGTCTCCTCCTCGCCAGCGCCGCGCTCCTCCTCGCCCTGCCGGCCTACGCCCAGGCGCCTACCACGTCGCCTACCACGACGCCGGCTACGACGCCGGCCACGCCCCCGGCCGCCGCCGCCGGCCCCCGGACCGAGCAGCCCACCCCCCAGGTCGCGCCCGCCACCCCCGGCCCCGACCAGAACCCCGTCGTCGCCCGGGTCGAGGGCCAGGAGATCCGCCTCTCCGACGTCCGTGACGCCGCGGAGGCCCTGCCGGACGAGCTCCGCTCCGCCCCGCCCGCGATGCTCTACCCCCTCATCGTGGACCAGTTGGTCGCCCAGAAGGCCATCGTCATCCGCGCCCGCGCCGAGGGCCTGGAGCGCGACCCCGACGTCCAGCGCCGGATCCGCCGCGCCGAGGACGAGACCCTCCAGCAAGCCCTTCTCCGCCGCGAGGTCGAGCCCGCGCTGACCGACGAGGCCCTGCGCCGCCGCTACGACGCCGCGAACGCCGGCCGGCAGCCGGAGGAGGAGGTCCAGGCCCGCCACATCCTCGTCCAGTCCGAGGCCGATGCCCGCGCCGCCCTCGAGGAAGTGCGCCGCCCCGGCGCCGACTTCGCCGAGGTGGCGCGCCGCCGCTCCTCCGGCCCCGGTTCGCAGCAGGGCGGCGACCTCGGCTTCTTCAAGCGGGGCGACATGATCCCGGAATTCGCGGAGGCCGCCTTCGCGCTCCAGCCCGGCCAGATCTCCCCGTCCCCGGTGCGCACCCCCTTCGGCTGGCACGTGATCAAGGTCGAGGCCCGCCGCGCCGCCCCCGCCCCGACCTTCGAGGAAACCCGCGACACCCTGCGCCAGCAGGCCTTCGAGGAGACGGTGAACGCCGCGGTCCAGCGCATCCGCGACGCCGCGCGCGTCGAGCGCTTCAACCTCGACGGCTCGCCCCTCCGCGCGCCGTCGCTGCTGGACAACGCGTCGCCGCCCCCGGGGGCGCCAGCAACGCCTTCGCCGGCGCCGCAGTCCCCGGCGACAGCCCCCTCCCGGCGCTGAAGCCGCGCCGGACAACCATCCGGCAAACAGGAAGACATTAGCTTTCGCAGGATGGTTGTCTGGGAACATCGGCGGAGGCCCGCCGATGTCCGACACCGTCGCGCTGACTGAAGCCGACCCCCGCGCCGCTATCCGCGACCCGCGCGACCGTTCCCCCGCGAGCCCTGGTCGCGCGGCCTTCGCCGCCTGGCTCACCGACCGCTATCGCGCCTTCGGCAGGTCCCGCCGGCGGACCGGCGGCGGCTGCGCGGGCGTCCACGTCCGCGCCTACGCGCGCACCCGGAAGGGCGTCGTCCAACAGGTCGCCGCCCCCACCCGCGCGGCGCCTCCGGCGACGGCCTGCTCATCCCCGTCGGGCGCCGGTCCCGCAACCGCTACGGCAGCATGTCGGGCGACCTACCACCCCGCCCGATCGCCTCGCTGCGCCGGAGCCGCCCGAACACGGTCCAGCCCCGCCCGGTCCTGCCGCCCGGCCAGGGAGGAGGCCGGGGCGGACCGCGCCCGCTCCGCCCGCCCATGGTCCGCCGCGAAGGTCAGTCGGGAAGGGGAGCGGCGACGGACGTACCGACCCGGGGGCGCAGCCGCCCACCGTTCGAGGGCGAAACCCACCAGGATGATGCGAGACGCCTCATGGACGAACGGTATCCGGTCGGACGGGAGCGCCGCCGCGGGAACACCGGCCAGCGCAGCGAGTCCGGCCAGATCATGGAGGCCGTCCGGGGGTATCGGCCGCGGGGGGAGCGTCGAGGAGGGAGGGCATGAACCAGAAAGCCCCGGCCGACGCCGGGGAGGCGCCCCGCGTCCACGAGCTCGCGCAGGTCGAGATCGCCGCAACCGACGATCTCCATGACGGCGGGGATCATCGCATCATCGGCTTCTTTTCACCCGAGGAGAGAGTGGGCGAGGCCGTCGCCCCACTCCGCAACAAGCCGGCTTCCGCAACTGGTCCGACGGCTTCCGCTGGCATGACTGCTACGCCGATGAGGTTGCCCACCCCCGCAGCGGCGGCAGCGCCACCCTCGACGAATTCGGCGACGCCTTCCCGGAGAAGGGCCATCCCTGGCCGGAGGTCCTGCATACGCTCGACCACGTCGTCCACCTCCGCCGCCGGCACCTCCCGCGCGCCGCCCCCGCGGTGCACCCTCGCGAAGGTCGTCCGTTTCGCGAACGGCCGGCATGCCTGCCGAGGCGTGGAAGTCCTTTGTCGGGAAGGCGGCACGCGCGTTTCGCCGCGCCATGGCCCACCCACCGCCGTTGACACCCCATCCCCCCGCCGCTACCCCGCCCCGCCCCTCGCGGGCCCGTCACCAGGGGGACACCCACCGCATCATGGCCATCGCCTTCGTCTTCCCCGGCCAGGGCAGCCAGGCCGTCGGCATGGGCCGCGACCTCGCCGCCGCCTTCACCGCGGCCCGGGAGGTGTTCCAGGCGGTGGACGAGACCCTCCACCAGAACCTCTCCCGCCTGATGTTCGAAGGCCCGGGCGAGGAACTGACCCTGACGGCCAACGCCCAGCCCGCCCTCATGGCCATGTCGCTGGCCGTCCTGCGGGTGCTGGAGAAGGAAGGCGGCTTCGCGCTGAAGGACCGCGTCGCCCTCGTCGCCGGCCATTCCCTCGGTGAATACTCCGCCCTCGCCGCTGCTGGCGCCTTCGACGTGGCCCAGGCCGCCCGCCTGCTGCGCCTGCGCGGGGACGCCATGCAAAAGGCGACCCCCGCCGGCACCGGCGCCATGGCCGCCCTCCTCGGCGCCGAGATGGACCAGGCCATCGCCATCGCTACGAAATCGGCCGAGGACCCCGCGACCGGCGAGCGCGCCGTCGTGGAAGTCGCGAACGACAATGGCGGCGGGCAGATCGTCCTCTCCGGCCACAAGGCGGCCGTCGAGCGCGCCGTCGAGGTGGCGAAGGCCGAGGGCGTGCGCCGCGCCGTCCTCCTCCCCGTATCCGCCCCCTTCCACTGCTCCCTCATGGCCCCCGCCGCCGACGCGATGGCCGAGGCCCTGGAGAGCGACCCGCCCCGCGCCCCCTTCGTCCCCGTCGTCGCCAACGTCACCGCCGCGAAGGCGACCGACCCCACTGAGATCCGCGATCTCCTCGTCAAGCAGGTCACCGGCACCGTCCGCTGGCGCGAATGCGTCGCCACCATGGCCGCGCTGGGCTGCGACACCTTCGTCGAGGTCGGCGCCGGCAAGGTCCTGACCGGCCTGATGAAGCGCAACGCCCCCGACGCCCGCGCCCTTTCCTGCGCGACCCCGCAGGAGATCGAGGCGGTGCTGAAGGCGCTCTGATGCGGATCATCCTCTCCGAGGACGATGAGACCCCTCTCGGGCCCGTCCTCCACGCGGGCTTGGAGGCCTTCAACGCCCCCTTCGTCGGCCCTCACGGCTGGAAGCCGCTCCGTCTCATGGTCTTCCGGGACGGCGAGGAGGCGCCCGCGGGCGGGCTGCTCGCCCAGCGCTACGCCGCTTGGCTCCACGTCCTCTTGTTTTGGCTCCCGGAGGACCTCCGCCGCGGCGGCGTCGGTCGCGACCTCCTGCGCCGCGCCGAGGAATGGGCGCGCGCCGAGGGCTGCATCGGCTGCTACCTCGACACGCTGAGCTGGCAGGGCCGCCCCTTCTACGAGAAGCAAGGCTACCGCCTCTTCGCGGAACTGCCGGACAGCCCGCCCGGCCACTCTCGTTTCTTCATGCTGAAGCGCTTCGACGGAGACGCCCATGTTCCGGCTTGATGGCAAGGCCGCCCTCGTCACCGGCGCCACGGGCGGCATCGGCGCCGCCATCGCCAGTGCGCTGCACAAGCAGGGCGCGAAGGTCGCCCTCACCGGCCGCCGCGAGTCCGAACTGCAGTCGCTCGCCGCCGACCTCGGCGACCGCACACTCGTCGCCCCCGCCGACCTCTCCGACCCCGAGGCCCCCGCGAGGCTCGTCGAACAGGTCGAGGCCGCCTTCGGCTCCCTCGACATCCTCGTCAACAACGCCGGCCTCACCCGCGACGGCCTCGCGCTGCGCATGGGCGACAAGGACTGGTCCGACGTGATCGAGGTGGACCTGACCGCTCCCTTCCGCCTCGCCCGCGCGGCGCTGCGCGGCATGATGCGCCGCCGTACCGGCCGCATCGTCTCCATCGCCTCCATCGTCGGCGTCACCGGCAACCCGGGCCAGGCGAACTACGCCGCCGCCAAGGCCGGCCTCATCGGCATGAGCAAGGCCCTCGCCCAGGAAGTCGCCCCCCGCGGCGTCACCGTGAACGTCGTCGCCCCCGGCTTCATCAAGACCGCGATGACCGACGCCCTGAACGAGCAGCAGAAGACGACGCTCCTCTCCCGCATCCCCATGGGCAAGATGGGCGGGACGGACGACATCGCCGCCGCCGTCGTCTACCTCGCCTCCGACGAGGCGGCCTGGACGACCGGCGTCACGCTGCACGTGAACGGCGGCATGGCGATGATCTGAGGGAATTCCTGGACCTTGTTCGGCAGCACGGCGGCCACTGCCGACGAGCACGGTGCCAGTTTACTTGCCCGGTGATTCCTCGGGGCAGGCGCGGTCCGGGCGGTCACGCAATCGAGGATAGGGACTCCGTTCCTCGACGACTCGGGTCGCCACGACCTCGATCTCGACGCTCCGGTTTTGCGCGTCCCGTGTCCCGTCGCGCCAGGACACGAGTCGTCGGCGATCCCCGAACGACTCCACGGCGATGAAGGCTTCCGGAATGCCGAGAAGGGCGAGGCGCGCCCGCACGGCATGCCCGCGCGCGAGGCTCAGGGCACATTGATCGCGGGTCCCGGGATCGTCTGCGTTCGCACGGATGAGAACCCTGTAGTCCCCCGGCGGAAGCGGACCACAACCCACCCGCGCTTCGTTCTCGGTCGGTGTTCTCTGATACCTGAAATAACGTACGAATTCGTCCAGCATCTGGCTGCCGCGTTCCGTGATCTCGTCGGAGCGCTCGCCGAAGAACACCCTGAACCCGCGCGAACACGCCTCGGCCCGCCCTGAGGGAAGCGATGCGGCAGCGGCCAGTAGCACGACGCCAAGAGCGGCGGAGAGGAGGAAGCCCTTCATTCTAGCACCTTACCCGATAGTGGCGCCCGTTTAGGACAAGCAGTTCGGCCGGATGATAGCTTCAGCGTGCGATCCGCCTTGCCGCATCAGCAGTCAGAACAGCACGCCTGTTGCCCGCCGATGACGGCTTCAATGCGTTTCAAGACCTGATGCTACGAGCCGGCACGACGACACCTCCCTCGGCACCTGAGGTCGGCGGATCGTCAGGCGTTAGCGGGCTGCGTAGCCTTGTCCGTATCCTCGCGCCGGCTGGGTCGAACCTTCCCCGCCGTACCGCGACCATCAGCCCGCCGACGATCAGCAGGTTCGCGATCCCTGCAAAGGCCGCATTGGCAAAGCCAGGCACGTAGCTCCCGGCCACGTCGAAGAAATACCCCGCCTGGAACCCGCCGAGCCCGTGCCCGAGCCAGGCGAAGGAAAGGATGACACCCATCATGGAGGCCCGCCGCGCCGGCGGTGTCAGCGCCCGCGCCGTCACCAGCAGCCCCGTCATCACGCCGGCATAGCCGAAGCCGTAGATCGGCGCGAAGACGTAGAAGCCCGACAGTCCCTCGATCCGCGTGAAGGCAAAGACCGCCATCGTCTGCCACAGCGATGCCGTCAGGTAGGCCGGCATCGGCCCGATCACGTCCGCCAGTTTCCCGAAGGCCACCCGCCCCGCCACCGCCGCGATCAGCATCGCGAACAGCACGCCCCCCGCATCCGACCCGGAGATGCAGAGCCCCTGGATCAGCGGCACCAGGTGCATCAGCGGCACCGACATGCAGGTGCAGCAGAACAGCACCGCTGCGCTGAGGCACACGACGACCGTCGCCGGCGCCAGCGGCGCCGATGGCCCACCCGCCGCCGCCACGGACACGCCGGGCCGCGGCGCCTCCCGCATCAGCAACGCCAGCGGCACCGTGACGAGGAGCGAGATCATCCCTTCCGCCAGGAAGGCCCCGCGCCACCCCAGCGCCTCGATCAGGAAGGCCGCCCCGAACGGCACCCCACCCTGCCCGACCGCCTGCCCGGCCGAGGCAATCCCGATCGCCAGCCCCGCCCCTGCCGGAAACCAGTTCCCCGCCAGCGCGATCAACGGCGCGAACAGACCCGCCCCGAGCAGCCCGGCCACGAAGAACAGCACGTAGAACTGCCACAGCGCCTCCGCACGCGACGCCAGCGCCACGCAGACGCCCACGGCCACCACGCCGGTAAGGCAGACGTCCCGGATCCGTGCCCGGTCCGCGACCGCGCCCATCACGATCCCACCCAGCGCCAGCCCCACCAGCCCCGCCGTGTTGATCAGCGCGACGGAGCCCCGCGCCCAGCCGAACTCCCGCTCCAGCGGCACGAAGAACACCGACAGCCCGTTCACCAGCTGCCCCATCGCGATCGCGAGCATCGTCGCCGCGCCCGCGACGACGAACCAGCGATAGCCCGACTCCTTCGCGCGAACCGGCGGCACTGACATGGCAAGACTCCTGGCTCGCGCCGGCCGGCCGCAGCGCATCCTGTCGCCGCCGGCCCGCCGCGCGGCCAAAGACCCCGCCCGAGCCCGGGGCACGGTTCCGGCGGACCGTAAGGCCCCGCCATGGCCGTTTCATCGGACGAATGGTCGCGTGCGTCGTGTGCCCCCCGCCGCCACGCGTCCGGTTACCGCCCGCCCCCCGCGCGACGGAGCCGGCGTCGCACATCACCCTTCGACGAAACTCGTTGCGTCACGAGATGACCCACGCTATTCGACAATCCTCGAAATATCGGAGGCCCGCCTTGGACTCTCCTCAAGCCGTCACCGCCCTCGGCGCCCTCGCGCACGAACACCGCCTCGCCGTCTTCCGCCTCCTCGTCGAACGCGGCCCCGACGGCCTCGCCGCCGGCCTCATCGCCGAGCGCCTCGGCATCCCGGCGTCCTCGCTCACCTTCCACCTGCAGCACCTGCTCCGCGCCGGCCTCGCCACGCAGCGCCGCCTGGGTCGCCACCTCATCTACGCCGCCGATTTCGGCGCCATGCGCGACCTCGTCGGCTTCCTCACCGAGAACTGCTGCGGCACCGCCCAGCCCGCTCTCTGCCCCCCGGCCTGCGCGCCGGCCACCCCCGAGAGGAGGATCGCATGAAGCGCATCCACGTCCACGTCTCCGTCACCGACCTGGACCATTCCCTTCGCTTCTACAGCGCCCTCTTCGCGACCCCGCCGACGGTCGTGAAGGACGACTACGCGAAGTGGATGCTCGACGACCCCCGCGTGAACTTCGCCATCTCCGCCCGCGGCGCCGCGCCGGGTGTGGAGCACCTGGGCATCCAGGCCGAGGACGAGTCCGAACTGGCCGAAGTCTTCACCCGCCTCTCCGCCGCCGAGGGCCCCGTCCTGGCCGAACCGGACGCCACCTGCTGCTACGCCCGCTCCGAGAAGCAGTGGATCGCCGACCCGTCCGGCGTGGCCTGGGAGACCTTCTGGACCCACGGCGAGAGCACGACCTACGGCCAGGGCGGCGCCATCGAACGCCTCGCCGAAGCCGAAGCGACGGCCTGCTGCACCCCGAGCGCCCTCGCGCCGCCTCGCGCCGCCGCGACCCCGCCTCCCGCCCCGCCTCCCGCCCTGCAGGACGCGGCCTGCTGCGCCGCACCCGTCGCGCCGCGTGCCGCCGCCCCCTGCTGCGTCCCGCACGCCGGGCAGCCCGCATGACGGTGACCATCTGGCATAACCCGGCCTGCGGAACCTCCCGCAACGTCCTCGCCCTCATCCGCAACAGCGGCGCAGAGCCGAGGATCGTCGAGTATCTCAAGACACCGCCCGACCGCGCGACGCTGGCCGACGCGATCGCCCGCATGGCCATCCCCGTCCGCGCCCTGCTGCGCGAGAAGGGCACGCCCTACGCCGAACTCGGCCTCGACGACCCCTCGCTGCCTGACGACGCGCTGCTCGACGCGATGCTCGCGCACCCTATCCTTATCAATCGCCCCGTCGTCTTCACCCCGCTCGGCGTCCGCCTCTGCCGCCCGTCGGAGACGGTTCTCGACATCCTCCCCGATCCGCAGCGCGCCGCCTTCGCGAAGGAGGACGGCGAAGCCGTGGTGGACTCCTCCGGCCAGCGCCTGGCGCGCGCGACGTGACCACTCCGCTCCCGCAGCGTGCCGTCGCCGAGGTCGTCGCGACCGCCCTCCTCCTCTCCGCCGTCGTCGGCTCCGGAATCATGGCCGAGCGCCTGTCCGGCGGGAACGTCGCGGTCGCGCTCCTCGCCAACACCATCGCCACCGCCGGCGCCCTCGTCGCGCTGATCCTCACCTTCGGCCCCGTCTCCGGCGCGCAGATGAACCCCGCCGTCACCCTCGCCCTGGCCGCAAGGCGCGCGTTGCCCTGGGCCGATGTCCCGCCCTACCTCGCCGCGCAGACCCTCGGTGCCATCCTCGGCGTCTGGCTCGCCCACGCCATGTTCGACCTGCCGATCCTGCAAGCGTCCACCACCGCCCGCACCGGCGCGGGGCAATGGACCGGCGAATTCGTCGCGACCTTCGCCCTGCTCTCCGTCGTCTGGGGCTGCGCGCGCCGCAACCCGGCCGCCGCGCCCGCCGCCGTCGCGGCGGTCATCACCGCGGCGTATTGGTTCACCTCCTCGACGTCCTTCGCGAACCCGGCCGTGACGATCGCGCGCGCCCTCTCCGACACCTTCGCCGGCATCCGTCCCGTCGACGCACCCGCCTTCATCGCAGCCCAACTCCTCGGCGCCGCGGCCGCGACGGCGCTGGATGCCTGGCTCGCCGGCGATACGCGCCGCGCGCTCTACGCCCCGGGACGCCGCTCCACCGGATAGGCGCTCGAAAAGATCTCCTCCACCGGCGGATGCCCGAGCGTCCGCCGCGGATACCCCGCCATCACCCGCCCGAACTGCGCCTGCGCCCGCGCCGTGAAATCCTTCCAGTCCACGCCGGGGATCGCCCCGCCCTGCACCGACGCCCGCCCCCCCACGATCACGGTCGAGCAGTCTGTCCCCCGCCCCGCGATCATCATCGTCTGGATCGGATCGATCACCTGCCCCAGATGCGGTGCCGACAGGTCAAACACCGTGATGTCCGCCATCGCCCCGACCGCCAGCCGCCCGAGGTCCGGACGCCCCAACGCATCGGCACCGCCCACCGTCGCCGCGTCGTAGTAATCCTCCGACCGGCACGCCATCGCGTCGCTCTCCACGACGCGGCACAGCATCATCCCCGCCTGCATGTTCGCGACCATGTCCGCCGGCCAGGTATCCGTCCCCATCCCCATCCGGATGCCCGTGCGCCGGTACCGCGCGAAACTCTCGATCACGTTCCCGCCCCGCGCCGAGACCAGCGGGCAATGAACGATCGCCGCGCCGCTATCCCGGATGATCTCCAGGTCCCGCCCCGGCCGCGACACGCGCGACGACCCCGACACGAAGGTCCCGTGCGGCAGCAAGGCCCATGGCCCGAGCGCCCCAAGACTCTCCAACCACTCCGGCGGACTCATCCCGCGCAGCCGCAGCACCAGCTCGTACTCGATCCGCGACTGGCAGCAGTGCTGCCGGAGCGGTACGCCCATCTCCCGCGCCGCCGCGGCACCGCGCCGCACAAGCTCTGGCGTACACGTCTCCACGCGATCCGGCGCCAGCATCGTCCGCACCAACCCGCCCGCGCGCCCCTCGAAGGCCTCGCAGAACCGCACGGCCTCGGCCAACCCCGCCAGCCCCCGCTCCTCGTCGAAGACGGTCCCGATCGTCCCGTCCGCCTCGACGACCTGATTCCCTGTCCGATACGCCGGCCCGAGATACACCCGCAGCCCCAGCCCCTCCGCGATCTCCCCGGCAGACGCGAACTCGTCCCAGGTCTCTCCCCATTCCCGGTAGAACAGCGATGCGATCGGCAACGCCGTCGTGATCCCGTTCCGCAGCAGGTGCGCGAAGGCGTAGCGCTTCTGGAAGACCAGCTCGTCGGTCGAAACCATCTCCACCGGCCCGCCCTCGACGTAGTCCCGCGGCCAGACCCGCCCCTTCTTCCAGGCCGGCCCGTTGTCGTAGCCGAGGATCGTCGTATCGAGGTCCGACAGCGCATCCAGGTCCACGAAGCCCGGCCCGATCAGCGCCGCGCCGTAATCCACGCGCCGCGCAACCTCCCCCGGAAACCCGTGCCCGACGAAGACGACGCGCTCCCCCTCGAACACCAGTTCTCCCTGCTCGAACAGCCGGTGCCGCCCGCCCACATGCCCGACGACCCACCGCGCCGTCAGCAGCGTCCTCCCGTCGAGCCGTCCCCACGGCAGCATTGGCGACGCCACGCCGCTCACGCCGCCCCCACCACCGCGACCCCGTTCTCCGCCACGATCCGCCCCCGCCGGATCACCATCCGATCCGCTGACCGGTCCACGACCAGCGACGCAACGCTCTCCGCGGGAAGCAGCACGAGGTCGGCCCAGCACCCGACGTCGAGGCCGTAACCCTCGACCCCCATCGCCGCCGCCCCGCCCTCCGTGCAGACGCGCAGCGCCATCTCCACCTCGTCGTCGCGCCGCAGGTTGTTGCGCAGGCCCAGGATCATCGCCCGCTCCAGCATGTCCCCGTTGCCGTAGGGGCTCCACGTGTCGCGGATCCCGTCATTCCCTGCGCAGACCACCACCCCCGCGCGCCGCAGCTTCGCGACCGGCGGCACGGGACGCGATGGCGCCCCCGTCGTCATGATCGCGATCCCCGCCGCCGCGACCGCCTCGATCAACCCATCCATCTCCGGCGCGCCGAGGCAGAAGGCGTGGCTCACCACCACCCGCCCGGCCATCCCCAGCGCCCGCGTGCGCTCGACGATCAACTCCATCGAGAACCCACCCATCTCGCCGGGCTCGTGCAGGTGGATGTCCACCGGCCGCCCGTGCTTCTGCGAGAGCCCGAACACCGCATCCAGGTGCCCCTTCGGATCGCGGTCCATCGAACAGGGATCGAGCCCGCCCACGACCTCCGCCCCCATCGCCAGCGCCTGGTCCAGCAGCTCCAGCGTCCCCGGCCGCACGAGCAGCCCCGACTGCGGGAACGCCACCAGTTCGATGAACTGCACGTCGCGCAGCGCGTCGCGCGTCGCCATCACGCCCTCGATGCCCCACATCCCGTGTTCGGTATCCACGTCCACGTGGCTGCGGATATGCGTGGAGCCGTAGGCCAGCGACCGCACGGCCTGGCGCATGGACTGCGTCCCCGGCTCGATCCCCAGGCGCCGCTTGTTCAGCCGCTCGTTGTCGATCTTGTCGATCAGCCGCGGCCCGACCTCGTTCCGGTACCACGGCAGGCCCAGCATGTTCTTGTCGAGGTGCGTGTGTGCCTCGACCAGCCCGGGGATCGCGATGCGCCCCGCGCCCTCGATCACCCGCGCGCCCTCCGGCGCCGCCAGCCCCGCCCCGACCGCCGTGATCCGCCCGCCCTCGACGCGGATGTCCGCCTCCGCCCCGCCCCAGGGCCGCACGCCCCGCACCAGCAGCACGTCGTCCATTCCGCCCATTCCCCGTTCCGTTACGGCGGACGATGCGGCGACCCGGTGCCGGGTGGAAGGGCGTCGCAGGCCGGTGACCGTGCTTGGCGAGGAAGGCCTCGGGATGCTCGGTCGCCGAACGATGCAACCCTCTCCGGGAGGCACCTACGGATCAAGGAAATTATTGACAGAAGGAGACAGGTGGCCTAGGTTCCGCTGCTCGCGTTCAGGGAGGCACGACGTGGACCCGTCCGCTCATCCCGCTGGGCACCGCCCCTCTCTCAGCAACGCGCCGTTCACCGTCCTGCCGCCGGCCGAGCCGCGAGCCTGTCTCCTGTCCGACGGCAGCGGGCCCGGGCGCCGGATCACCAGCGCGCCGCACCGATATCAGCCCCCAGGCGCTCTTCCCTGCCACCAGAACGCGCTGCTCGCCGGCGCGCCGCGGCCCGCCCCTGCCTTTTGTCCGAAGCCCGCCGACGGCCCGCGAACCCCGAAGCCGGGGCACCGCACCGGTGACTCCACACCCGCTCCGCGCCGAGCCCATGCTCTTCGTCACGGACCTCCCGGCGGCCCTCACCTTCTGGTCCCGCCTCGGCTTCGCCGAACGCTTCCGCTGGGGCGACCCGCCCACCTACGCCGGCATCGCCCGCGGCGGCGCCCACCTTGCCCTCCGCCACGTGGACCGCCACCCCTTCACGGCAGCCTTCCGGGCCGAAACCCCTCAAGCCCTGTCCGCGGTCATCACCCTGGACGACGCCGAAGCCCTGGCCCGTGAGTTCACGGCCGCCGGCTTCCCCGTCACCCTCCGCGACGAGCCCTGGGGCGCCCAGACCTTCATCCTGGCCGACCCCGACGGCAACCTCATCCTCGTCGCCGGCCGTGGCTGACCCGCGCCCCTTTGGTCCGAAAGGCGCCCGCGCCCCGGAAACGGGGGCGCCCCCGCCGCCTTGGACCCGTGAAACTTCCGTGTTAGACGCCCGCCCCACCAGCGGCCGGGGGGTCCCCTCCGCTGCGACGGATCATGGGCCCGGCACCCCATCGGGGCGGTTCGCCCACAGGAGAGACGAGCGCGATGAGCGAGACCGCCGAGAAGGTGAAGAAGATCGTCGTCGAACACCTCGGCGTCGAAGAGGGCAAGGTGGTCCCGGAGGCCTCCTTCATCGACGACCTCGGCGCGGACTCGCTCGACACGGTCGAGCTGGTCATGGCCTTCGAGGAAGCCTTCGGGGTGGAAATCCCGGACGACGCCGCCGAGAAGATCACGACCGTCGGCGACGCCATCAAGTACATCGACGAGCACAAGGCGGCCTGAGCCGCCCCTGGTGCGTTGAGGGGGGAATCCTGCCGGGACGCGGCATGATTCCCCTTTTCCGCATCGGGAGCCCGTTTCAGGACGCGGGAGAGCACCCTTGTTCGGCCACTTGACCACCCCGCGGCGCGTCGTCGTCACCGGCATGGGCATCGCCTGCCCCCTCGGCGTCGGCGTGGAACACGTCTGGAAGCGCATGCTCGCCGGCGAGTCCGGCATCGGCGCCATCCAGTCCTTCGATGTCTCCAACCTGCCCGCCAAGATCGCCGGCCAGGTTCCGGTCGGTACGCGCGCCGAGGGCGGTCTCGACCTCAACGAATGGATCCCGGTCAAGGACCAGAAGAAGATGGACCGCTTCATCCAGCTCGCGCTGGTGGCGGCCTCCGAAGCGGTCGAGGATTCCGGCTGGACGCCGGAGACGGAGGAAGATCGCTGCGCCACCGGCGTGATGATCGGCTCCGGCATCGGCGGCCTGCCCGCGATCTATGAGGGCGCGCAACTCGTCCTGCAGGGCAAGCACCGCCGCGTCTCGCCCTTCTTCATCCCCTCCGCGCTGATCAACCTCGCCTCCGGCCACGTCTCCATCAAGTACGGCTTCAAGGGCCCGAACCACGCCGTCGTCACGGCCTGCGCCACGGGCGTGCACGCGATCGGCGACGCCGCGCGCCTCATCGCCCTCGGCGATGCCGACGTGATGGTCGCGGGCGGGACGGAGGCCGCGGTGAGCGATATCGGCATGGCCGGCTTCGCTGCCTCCCGCGCGCTCTCCACCGCCTTCAACGACACCCCGCCCAAGGCGTCCCGCCCCTGGGACAAGGACCGCGACGGCTTCGTCATGGGCGAAGGCGCCGGCATCGTCGTCCTCGAGGAATACGAACACGCGAAGGCCCGTGGCGCGAAGATATACGGGGAGGTCATCGGCTACGGCATGTCCGGCGACGCCTACCACATCACCGCCCCCGCCGAGGGCCATGAGGGCGCCTTCCGCGCCATGCGCGCCGCCTTCAAGTCGGCCGGCATCACCCCCGCCGACGTGCAGTACATCAACGCCCACGGCACCTCGACGCCGCTCGGCGACGACCTGGAACTCGAGGCGGTCGAGCGCCTCTTCGGGGAGGACGCCAAGGGCGTCGCCATGTCCTCCACCAAGTCCGCCATCGGCCACCTCCTCGGCGCCGCCGGCGCCGTGGAGGCCATCTTCTGCCTCCTCGCGATGCGCGACGACGTGGCGCCGCCGACCCTGAACCTGGACGAGCCGTCGAAGGAATCGCCGATCGACCGCGTGGCCAACCACGCGCAGCCGCGGAAGATCGACACCACCCTGTCGAACTCCTTCGGCTTCGGCGGCACCAACGCCTCGATCATCTTCCGCGAGGCGGCCTGACGGCCAACTCAAGCGGATGTTCCGCTTCCTCCGGTTCCTGCTGGTCCTCGTCCTCCTGCTTGGCGGGGCCGTGGCGGCGGCCGGCGCCTTCGCCTGGTCCCGCCTCACCGCCGCGGGCCCGTTGACGGAGCAGAAGACCGTCGTCGTCCCCCGCGGCGCGAATACGGAGGGCATCTCGGAAGCCCTCCTCCGCGCGGGCGTCATAGACAGCGGCCCCTCCTTCACCATTGCCGCGTGGGCGACCCGCCCCGAGGGCCCGCTCCGCGCCGGGGAGTACGTGTTTCCCGCCCGCGGCTCCCTGCGCGATATCCTCGAAATCCTGCGCACCGCGCGCCCCGTGCAGCGCCGCCTGACGATCCCCGAGGGCCTGCTCGCCCGCCAGATCGTCACGCTCCTCGACCGCACGGAAGGCCTGACCGGAGAGACCCCCGCCATCGAGGAGGGCGCCGTCCTCCCCGAGACCTACGCCTATCAATGGGGCGACACCCGCGCCGCCGTCGTGCGCAAGGCCACCGCCGACATGGGGGAAACCCTGCGCGAGGCCTGGGCCGCCCGCGCCCAAGGACTTCCGCTGCAATCCGCCCGGGAAGCCCTGGTGCTCGCCAGCATCGTCGAGCGCGAGACGGGGCAAGCCAGCGAACGCGCGAAGGTCGCGAGCGTGTTCATTAACCGCCTGCGCCGCGGCATGCCGCTGCAGTCCGACCCGACCGTCACCTACGCCGCGACCGACGGCGCGACGCTCGACCGCCCGCCGACGCGCGCGGAACTCGACCGCGACCACCCCTTCAACACCTACCGCGTGCGCGGCCTGCCTCCAGGCCCCATCGCCTCCCCCGGCAAGGACGCCATCCGCGCGGTCACGCGGCCGGAGAACACGGACTTCCTCTTTTTCGTCGCCGACGGCACGGGCGGCCACGCCTTCGCCCGCACGCTGGAGGAACACAACCGCAATGTCGCGCGTTGGCGCGAGGGCCGCGAGGCCGCCCGCGCCGCGACGCCCGCAGCCGCCTCCACACCCGCCACGCCGGCGCCCGCCCGCTGATGCGGGCCCCTTCCGCCGCACCACACCGATGCCCCTGACCGGCTGGCCGCTCTGGTGGCGGCTGCTCGTCATCTCCGCGATGTGGGGCACGGCCTTCCCGATGCTCCGCTACGCCGCCGCGCACATGCCGCCCTTCGCGCTCTCCTTCGCGCGTGGCGTCGTCTCTGCCGTCGCGCTGCTGGCCTTCGCCTACGCTACAGGCGCCCTGCGCGGGCTGCGCGGCGGCTTCGTGCGGAACGGCCTCATCCTCGGCACCACCAATGGCTGGCTGCCGAACGTGATGACCGCAACGGCTGTCATCACGCTCGCCGCCGCCTCAGCTTCGCTCATCCAGTCCACGGCGCCCCTCTTCGTCGCCGTGCTGTCCTTCCTCTTCCTGCCGCAGGAACGGCCGACGCCGCGCACCTTCGTCGGGCTGGCTGTCGGACTGGTGGGCATCGCCGTCATCCTCGGTCCCGGCGCGCTGGCGGGCGGCGCGGGGCTGCTCGCCGGATTGCTGATGGTCGCGACGGCGCTCTCCTATGCCACGGGCACGGTCTATGTCCGCTGGTACCGGCCGGGTTCGCCCGTCGCGCTGTCCGCGGGGCAGCAGGTCTTTGGGGCGATCGGGGCGGGGCTGCTGAGCCTCTCCTTCGATGCCCCCGCCGCCTACGACCAGCGGTGGCTCGTCTGGGGCGCCGTCGTGTGGATCGGCATCCTGTCCTCCGCCGTGCCGCTTACGATGTTCCTCTCGCTCGTGCAGCGTGCGCGGGCCACGGACGCTTCCATGACGGGCTACCTGCAGCCGGTCTTCGCCGCCATCGTCTCGGCGATCCTGCTGGGAGAGGTGCCGGAAGCACGCGTCTTCGCCGGCGGCGCCGTCGTGCTGCTTGGCGTCTGGCTCGCGACGGGACGGCGCGACAGATGAGACCGGGACGCGGTTGATCCGCACCCCACGGCTGCGCGAGGTTCCGCGCGCCAAGAGGTCCCACCATGCACATCAACGGAGAGCAGGCGGATGTCGTCCGCCGGCGTGCCCATGAACTCGTCACGGGTGTCCTGCCCTTCACGCGCGGCGACCCGACTTATCAGAAGGTTTGCGCCGGATACTCGCCGGGCTACGGCACGTCCTGCACCTTCCTGCCGCACTGGATGCTGCTCCAACTCGGCGTGTCGAAGGACAACGACACGCGCGGGGTGAAGGGCACGCATCGTGGCCTCATCAACCGCGAGGACGCGTCGCGCGGGACGAAGATCGTCCCGGGCGACGGGGTCTCGGTCATCGCGAACAGCAAGGCCTTCGTCCGGCGCACCGCGGCGAACAAGGGCGCAATGCCGCAACGCGGCGACATCGTCATCATCCAGGCCGATCCGTACAAGCAATCCTACGAGCACGTCTTCGTCTTCCTCGGCACCATCGACGACGGGACCTGGGACACGGGCGAGAGCGGGCAGGCGCGCTCCAACGCGGACAACGGCGCCTTCGAGGCCCTGCGCAAGCAGCGCAAGGTGAAGGCGGGCGACGCGAAGATCATCGCCCTGGCCGCGGACGGGATCCCGGACCGCTACGTGCAAGGCTGGCTCGACATCTCCCTCCTCGACTACGTGCCGGAACTGCTGCCGCAGTGACGGCCGATGCCGGGCCGTAATCGTCCTGCCTTCGTTCGAGTGTTGCGCCTGGTAGCCCCGGAGGAAGGCGCTGCCTTCCTCCGGACCTCCATCCGCCAGGGGACGCGTCCCCTGGACCCCACTCTGTAAACGCCCCGGTTCGGAAGGTGGTCCCCACGCGGCGCAAGCGTGCGTGGGGACCACCTTCCAAGCCGGCGCATCCTTTACGGAACGCGGTCCAGGGGGCCGTTGCCCCCTGGTGGGTGGAGGGTCCGGGTGGAGGGCAAAGCCCTTCTCCCGGAGCAGTTGGCGCAACACCCGAACGCGACCAGGACGATCGCTCCCGGCATCAGTACCCGCGCGCCGGGTCCACGCGGTTCGGGGCTGGGCGGCCAGCGGCGATGGCGTCGAGGTTGGCGAGCAGGATGTCGAGCGTGCGGTCGTTGTACGTCGCTGGGTCGTCGGAGGACACGTGCGGCACGACCGTCATGCCCGGCGTGCGCCACAGCCGGTGACCGGGCGGCAGGGGCTCGGGCACCGCGACATCGGTGACGCAGCCATCGAGGTGTCCCGCGTCCAGCAGGTCGCAGGCCGCGTCCTGGTCCCAGACCGCGCCGCGCGACATGTTCAGCACCTTCGCGCCGCGGGCCAGCAGCGACAGGCGGCGGCGGTCGATCAGGCCGCGCGTCGCTTCCGTCAGGGGGCAGCAGAGGGCGAGGAACTCTGCCTCCGGCAGCACCGCGTCCAGGTCCTCCGTCGCACGGACCTCGTCGCAATCGGGGTGCGGCTCTGCGCGGGTGCGGATGCCCGTGACGCGCATGCCGTGGGCGCGTGCGTGCCGGGCCGCGGCGCCGCCGATCGTGCCAAGGCCGACGACGGCGAGGCGACGTCCGGCGAGGACGGAGCCGAAGCGCGGCTCCCAGCGTTTCGCGCGCTGCGCCGCGGCGATGCGCGGCATGCCCGCCGCGAGCATCAGCAGGCCCATCAGCGCGAACTCGCCGGCCTTGTCGGCATGCGCGCCGCGGTTGTTCAGCAGCAGCACGTGGGGCGGCAGCCAGTCGAAGGGCGCGAGGCGGTCGAGGCCCGCCGAGGTGCAGGAGATCACGCGGAGACGCGGCGCCATCGCGCGGAGATCGGCGCCCACGAGCCGGGCGCGGACCTGCTTCGTCCAGGTGACCAGCACCTGCGCCTCCCGGATCGCGGCGGAGAAGCCGGCGTCGTCCTCGGCGAGCGACACGTCGTGGTCGCCGCCGTGTCGGTCGAGCGCGGCGCGCCACTGGACCGGGGTGACGGCGAAGAGAGCCTCGCCGGGCAGGTTCTGGATGTGCACGCGCATCGCGGCAGGCAGCGCCGGCGCGGGGCCCCCGGTCAAGCCCTCGCGCGGAGGGCATCCCCGCCATGAAGCAGGTCCACACAGGACGGAATTGCCCGACGGGGTGGAGCCGGCTCTCGGGTGGCGGCCTGGACCCGTCGAGGCCGAACGTCGGCCCGGGACCGCGTCGTTCAGGTCTTCGGCGCGCCGGCGAGGAGCAGGCCCTCGGCGTAGGCCTCCCGGTCCTCCCGCCGGCGGAAGGGGTAGGTCCGGATGAAGTCGTGGACGTTGAAGCCGGGCTCCCGCTTCAGCAGGGCCTCGAGGAAGGTCTTGGCTTCCCGCCCCTGCCGCAGGTGGCCCATCGCCGCGAGGAGCGGCTTGTAGGCATTGGTGAAGTCCGGCGTGGCGCGGACCGCGCGGCGCCCCGCCAGCACCGCTTCCTGGAAGTCGCCGGCGAAGAAGTGGGCGATCGTGAAAACGGTGCCGAGGACGCGGTCGTGCGGGTGGTTCGGCGTGAGGCGGCGGTAGCGTTCGAGCCGGTTCAACGCCTCCGCGGGCCGGCCGAGATAGGTCTGGGTCGCCGCGGAGAGCGCGAGGACGGAGGCCTGGTTCGGGTTCAGCTCGAGCGAGCGCTCGAGGTAGTAGTTGCCGCTGTCGAGGTCGCGGTGGAGGAAGGACGACACGTGGCCGTAGACCGCGAGGGCTTCCGAGCTCTCCGGGTCGAGGCTGATGGCCAGGGCCGCCAGGCGCTCGGCCTCGTCCATCGCGGCGACCGGGTCGCGGGCCCAGCCCTGGCCGACCTGGAAGACGTGCCAGCGCGCGGCCCAGGCGGCGGCGGTCGCGTTGTCCGGTTCCCGCACCACGGCCTCGGCCAGCATTTCCCCGGCATGGGCGAAGGAGTCGGAGCGGAGCGTGTTGAGGAGCGGGATGGCGCGCAGCACGAGGTCCCCGACGGAGGTCGCGTGGGGACGGGTACCCTCGATATGCGCGATCGCCGGGGCGAGCCGGGCGACGAGCGCGAGCAGCGGCTCCCGCTCCACCTCCCCGACCGAGCCGAGGTCGAGCGCAAGGCGCGCGCTCCAGAGCGGTCGGGCGAGGCCCGAGACGTCGAGGAGGGAGAGGACGACCGCCCGTTCCCCCGACCGGCCTCGCACGGCGCCATCCACGACGTAGTCCAGGCCATGCGCCCTGAAGGCCGCCTCGGCCCCGCCGCCGCGCAGGTGCATGAGGGCGATCGGGGCGATGACGTCGAAGTCGCGAGACCGGGCGAGCTCGAGTGCGGTCTCCTCGGCATAGGCCAAGCCCAGTGCCTCGGTCTCGGCGGGCCCGGTTGCGGCGAAGGGCAGGACGCCGACCCGCGGGCGGCGGGGCGCCGCGGGATCCGCCCGCGCCGGCGCCGCAAGCAAGGCCGGAACCCCGCGGGCGACGAGCGCGCTGCCGCCCCGGATCTGCGCCGCGAGGTCGCGGGTCTCGGGCGAGGGATCGACCTCCAGCGCGCGGCGGAGGGCGGCGCGGCAGCGCTCGTACTCGGCCAGCGCGCGGGCGCGGTCGCCGGCCTCGGCGTGGAGGCGCATGAGGGTCCGCCAGGCCCCCTCCTGCGTGGGGTCGAAGGCGACGAGGCGCTCGGCGAGCGCGATCGCGACCTCCGGTTCGCCGCGGGCGCGTTCGAGGGCCGCCTCGCAACGGGCCCGGAAGCGCGCGGCCCAGGCCTCGCGCTCGCCGATGAGCCATTCGGAGAAGGCCTCGCCGATGTTCTCGAGGCCGTCGAGGAGGGGGGCGGTCCCGACGTCCGGGATCACGTCCTCTTGGTCGAGGGCGAAGAGGTCCACGGCCAGCGAGGCCGGTTCTATCCGAAGGCTGTCCCGGTCGGCGCGGAGGATCCCGGTGTCGCCGATCGCGCGGGAGAGTTCGGCGACCGCGCCGCGCAGGCTTCCCCGGGCCTCCACCTCCCCAGAACGTTCCCAGAGGAGGCTCGCGAGGCGACCGCGGCTGACAGGCCGGCCGCGGGCCAGGACGAGGAAGGCGAGGAGCGCGCGGCTCTTGCGGGTGGGGAGGGGCCGCTCCGCGCCGTCCGGACCGGAAAGGCGGACCGGGCCGAGCAGGGTGACGCCGACGGGCCGCACTGCGCACGGGGAGGGGCTGCCAGGCGTTCTGCCTGGCGAAGCGTCTTCCAGCAGGGCGCGATGGCTTCGCACGTCAGCCGTATGGTGATCGAAAGGGGCGTCCGGTAAAAGCGTCCCGGCAGGTGGGGCAGCGTCCCATTCGTGGCACGGCGGCCGGATGGTTTGGGGCAGGTGACGTTGGAAGACGGTCGTTGGGGCGAGGACGGGCTGACGGGCGCGGGCAGGCTTGCCCGCGTTGCCGCCGGCCGGGGGCGCCACGATGCATGACGAGGCTTGGCGCGCCGCGCTGGCCGCCGCGGTCCGTTCGGCGCTGACGGAGGGCATGCGGGGGGCCGACGACCCCATGGCGTTCCTCGGCGCGTCGCGGGAGCAGCTCGGTGCCCTCGTCCGGGAGATGACGATCCGGGCGGACGGCGCCCCGGACGGCGAGGTCAACCTCGCCGTCGCGCAGGAGGTCGAGCAGGCGATCCGCGACATGATGACGCGCCTGTTGAACTGACCGGGCGCACGGCGCGATGCCGGCCGTGGCCGGGGTGGCGGGCCGTGGCGTCACGTGCTGCCGACGTGGCTGGCCCGCATGCGGCGAAGCATCGCGTCCGCCACCAGACCCCCGGGGAGGATCGGGGGAGTCGGTCCGCCACCCCGTCGCCGCGGGCGGGCTCGCCGGACCGGAGCAGGTGGTGGGCGAGGCCGAGCGGCGTCAGCGGATCGCCGCCGGGCAGGCTGAGGTCGTCCAGGTCGTACAGGGCGCCGGCCGGGGCCTCCACCTCCAGCCGGGTGACGCGGCCGGTTCGGTCGTCGCGCCGCCGGGGACGCAGGACCTCCGACGTCACGTCGTGGTTCCCGAGGAAGAGGATGCCCTCCGTCCGCAGGGCGATGACGCCGCGCGGGCCGGGGGCGGGGCGGGTGAGGTGGACCGCGCCCCGAACCGTATTCCAGGGGTTGAAGGGATTGTAGGTGCCGGCCGCGAAGGCGAGGACCGGTCCGGTCTCCCCCCGGGCGAAGACGTCGTGGCGCCAGAGGAGGTCGTCGGCGCGCACCTCCGGGCGGGCGAGGAGATCGCGGTAGAGCCCGAGCGTCTCGGCGGGCGAGGCAGCGGCGAGGGCCGACCATTCCTCCAGGGTCTCGGCGGTGAAGGTCAGGTGGACGAGTCGCCCACCCTCCTGCCGCGCGTGCCATTCGAGGTCCGGCGACTGCTGGCGACGGTGGACCGGCACCCGGATGAGGGTATCGCCACGCCGCTCATGCAGCAGGCCGAGGCCGAGGGTCGCGGCGGCGAGGTGCTGCCGCGGGAGGGCGGCGTATCGCGGGAAGGCCAGGTCGCGCATGGGCATCTCCGTCTGGGCCCGATCGGCCCGGGGAGCGGGGTCGCCCGCTCCGTGATCCGGACCTGCGGCCGCAGGGCGGGACAGGTCGAGGTCCGCCCAGGTCCGGACGGGAACGGGAGGGAACGGCGCGCCGGATGATCCGGCCGGACACGGCCCCCGCGCGGGATCAGCCCTGGGCGCCGATCAGCCGCTGCGCGACGAGCGCGCGCTCGACCGCGCCGAGGAGGTTCGCCGCGGCATCGCGCCCGGTCGCCTGCGCGTAGCAGGCGAGGTTCTGGACCACGTGCTCCAGGCGCGCACGCCCGTCGCGTGCAGCGATGTCGGTGGTGAGTTCGTCCTGGGTCATGGGACCTCCTGCATGTCAGGCCACCACGGGCCGGTGGGGGGTAGGCGGCGCGGCGCCGGCGGCGCCGTTCCGGTTCTCCGCCTCCGGGCGGAGGGCGTAGATGACGGCGCCCGCGACCATGACGGCCATGGCGAGCGCATCGGCGAGGGGCGGCACCTCGCCGAGGACCGGGAAGGCGAGCGCCGCGGTGATGGCGGGGGTGAGGGAAAGGCAGACCGTCGCGGGGGCCGCGCCCAGGAGGCAGATCGTGCGGTTCACCGCCACGAGCCAGCCCACGCCGACGACGAAACCCTGGAAGCCAACCTGGAGGGCGAGGGCGCTGGACGGGAGGGCGGCGATGTCTTCGAAGCCACCCGTCGCGGCGAGCGCGAGGACGCCGCCGGCGCCGGAGAAGACCGCGACGAACGCAGCGCCCTCGATCGCGCTGAAGCCCGAGTTCTTGAGGCGGGCGAAGTAGCTCGCGCCGAGGAAGGCGGAGCCGCAGAACATCGCGTAGCCGATGAGGGCTTCGCCGCCATCGGCGGCTTCGAGGCCGGCGAGGGCGGTCGCGCCGCCGGCGATGAGGAGGACGCCCGCGACGGCACGGCGGGAGGGGACGGTGCCGAGGAAGAGGCCGAGGATGACGCTCATCACGGGCATGAGGCCGAGGCCGAGCGCGGCGCCGTGGGCCGCGTGGACGTGGACGAGGGCGCCGGCGACGAGGAGCGCGAGCGGCGTGCCCTGGAGCACGGCGAGGATAGCACCTTCCCGCCATTCCGCTGCGCCGAGACGGCGGCCGCGGAGGAGCAGGGGGCCGAGCACGAGCGCCGCGACGGCGTAGCGCAGCGTCGTGATCTGGAGCGGCGACAGGCCCTGCGCGGTGACGCCGAGGCGGGTGATGACCGGGAAGGCCGCCGAGGTGAGCAAAGCGGCCCCGATCCAGGCCGCCTTCACCCACCAGGCGCGGGTCGGGGCCGGCCCGGCCATCAGTCGCCCCCGTGCGGGGAGTCGAGCCGCTTCCGGTCGCGGCGCGACTCCGCGGCGTAGGCGCCGGGACGGCGGTTCGGGTCCGTGTTGGGACGGACGAGGGTGTGCCGGAAGGCGTCCCATTCCGCGCCGCCCCAGGCGTCGAGCCCTTCGACGACCTCCATGCTCTCGAGCACGGCGTCGGTCAGGGTCGCGCGCTGCACGGGCTGCGCCTGGATCAGCGGGAAGCCGGCCTGGAGGCGCACGGGCTGGCCGGTGCGGCAGAGGCGGATGTTCGTGAAGATGGGGCCGAACCAGCGATCGGTCTCGACGACGCCTTCATACTGTTCGTAGCCGAGGTCGCGCGGGGCGTTGGCCGGCGGACGGAGAAGGAGGTTCCAGCCCGGCGCGGTGCGCGCGACGAGGCCGGTCCAGATCTGCACGACGCCCGGTTCGGTGAGCGCGGCCAGGAAGGTGGGTGAGAAGCCCTGCACGTCCGCCGGCGCGTGCGCGTCGAAATGCGCGGCGAAGTCCGGGAACTGCGCGACGCGAAGGGGATACCAACCTTCGGCCCCGTCATAGGTCCAGTTGACGGTGGTGCCGCCATCCCAGACGAATTCCATGTCCATCGGTGGGAAGAGGTGCCAGCCGAAGGCGGCGGCGGAGGTCACGGCCTCGCAGTGACGGTAGGCGCGGATGGGGAGCGTGCCGTAAGCGTCGCGTCCCGCGCGCTGCGGTGCGCGGGCGCCGGGAATGACGGAGAAGAATCGCGCGATGGGGCCCGCGACGGGCGCCGCCGCCGTCCCGCTCGCCGCCGTCATCGGTGCTTCATAGCCCATCGCGACCACATCCCACGGGGTAGAGGAGGACGCCCCTGTGCGCGCCGTACGGAACCTTGCGGCCCGGGGCGCGTGGCCCCGGGCCGGCATTCAGGGACGCGTCAGATCGCGCGCTGGAGACCGCCGAGCGAGACGCGGCCGGCGTCGGAGACGGTCTTCGAAGCGGTGACCAGGACTGCCTTCTGGAGGCCGCCCGTGGAGACGCGGCCGGCGTCGGACACCGCCTTCGGCGCCACGATGGTCTTCTGGAGGCCGCCGGCGGAGACGCGGCCGGCATCGGTCACGGTCTTCGGGGCGGTGATGACAAGGGACTTCTGGAGACCGCCGAGGGAGATGCGGCCCGCATCCGCCACCGCCTTCGGGGCGACCGCGATGGTCTTCTGGAGGCCGCCGGTGGACACGCGGCCGGCATCGGACACCGCCTTCGGGGCGGCGACGATCGCCTTCTGGAGGCCGCCCGTGGAGACGCGGCCGGCGTCGGACACCGCCTTCGGCGCCACGATGGTCTTCTGGAGGCCGCCGGCGGAGACGCGGCCGGCATCGGCCACCGCCTTCGGGGCGGTGATGAGGAGGACCTTCTGGAGACCGCCGAGCGACACGCGGCCCGCATCCGCCACCGCCTTCGGGGCGACCGCGATGGTCTTCTGGAGGCCGCCGGTGGACACGCGGCCGGCATCGGACACCGCCTTGGGGGCGGTCAGGAGGACGGGGGTCCGGAGATCGCTCATGCTGTCGTTCCTTCGCTCGGTGGATCGTTCGACCGCGGCGGACCTCGCGGGTCCGTGTTCGGTGGACGAAAGACAGCACGGCACGCGTCATCGCTGCGTCAGGGTATCGTGAGCGCTGCGTGAAATCGGCGACGCGGATCAGAAAGCCGTGCGCGTTCCGGCCGGCGGGCGTTTGACGCCGGAACGGGAAGAGCGCCGTCTGGGAGTAGGTCGGGAGGCCGGGCGGTGCCCGGCCTGCCCGTCAGGCGCGGCCGCCGGGGATCACCCGCAGTTCGGGCGCGCGGGGACGGGCGCGCGTCACGGGGCGCAGGGCGGGCCAGCCGTGAAGCAAGGCGAGGACGTCGGCAAGGAGCTCGTCCACGCCCTCAAGCCCCTCGGTGCGCGCGAACTCGGCCAGCCGCTCGATGCTGCGGAGCAGAGCGGGGTCCGGGCTGTTCGCGGACGCTTCGCGCGCCATGGCCTCTTGTCCTACGCGCACGCGTTCCGGGAAGGGCCGCGCCGCGACGCCGCATACCATCAGAAACCAATCCGCGTTGCAAACACGACGATGCGATCACGGGACGAGTGCCGCCGGAGGAGGCGTCGCCCGGGCGGGGCCTGGGGGGCGCGGTGGTCCGGGGCGCCGGGGCCGTCACGGGCGTGGTCAGCCCTCCTGGCACTGCTGTCGGGGCCCAACGGTCGGGGCCCAGCCTTTCGGCCCGTCCCCGAACCCGGCGGGCTCGCGGGCCGATGGATCTACGCGGCGGGCGTGCCGGGACCGTGGAGGTGGCACGCGACGCCACCCTGCCCGGTCGCGGTCCAACCGGGGTAGGCCGTGGCGCAGACCGGCAAGGCGCGGGGGCAGCGCGGGTGGAAGTGGCAGCCCCGCGGGGGACTGGCGGCGGAGGGGAGCTCGCCGGTGAGGCGGGGTAGCGCGCCGCGCAGGGCTGGATCGGGAACGGGCGAGGCGTCGCGCAGCACGCGCGCGTAGGGGTGCAACGGATCCCGCAGGACGCGGTCCACCGGCCCTTCCTCGATGATGCGACCCAGATACATCACCGCGACACGGTCGCAGAACCAGCGGACCACCGACAGGTCGTGGCTGACGAAAAGGAAGGAGAGCCCGCGCCGCCGCTGCAGGTCGCGCAGAAGCAGCAGCACCTGTGCCTGCACCGAGACGTCGAGGGCGGAAACCGGTTCGTCGGCGACGATGAGTTCGGGCTCGACCGTCAAGGCACGGGCGATGCCGATGCGCTGGCGCTGGCCGCCGGAGAATTCGTGCGGGAAGCGGTCGAGGGCCGAGGGCGGGAGGCCGACTTCCTCGAGCAACGCCGCGGCGCGGTCGCGGGCTGCGGGTCCGCGCGCGATGCCGTGCAGGCGAAGCGGTTCGATCAGGGCGGAGCCGATGGTCTGCCGCGGGTCGAGCGAGGAATACGGATCCTGGAAGACGATCTGCATGCGCTGCCGCAGTGCGCGCAGGTCGCCGCCGCGCGCGGCGGTCACGTCCTGCCCGCGGTAGAGGACGCGGCCCGCATCGGGTTCGATCAGTCGCAGAAGGGCGCGGGCCGCGGTGGACTTGCCGCAGCCGGATTCGCCGACGAGGCCGAGAGCCTCGCCGGGGGCGATGGAGAAGGAGACGCCGTCCACGGCGCGGACCGTCACCGTCTCCCGCTTCGGGAAGCCGCGCGTGACGGTGAAATGCTTCCGTAGCCCTTCCACCTGCAGCAGCGGGGCGTATTCGGGCGACCGGTTCACGTTGCGCGGCTGCGCCGCTTCACGATCGGTCGCCATCATTCCGCGCGGAGCTTCGGGTCGGTTGCGTCGCGCAGGCCGTCGCCGACCATGTTGAGGCCGAGGACGAGGAAGAGGATCGCGACGCCAGGCGCCACCGCGAGCCAGGGGGCGTCGAGGATGTTCTCGAACCCGTCGCGGGTCATGCCCCCCCAGGTCGGGGTGGGGGGCTTCACGCCGAGGCCGATGAAGGAGAGCGATGCCTCCACCCGCACCGCCGTCGCGAGCCAGAGGGAGGTCATCACCAGCACCTCCGGCAGGATGTTGGGGAGGATGTGCCGGAAGAGGATGCGCGCATGGGAGAAGCCGAGGGCACGGCCGCCCTCGACGAAGGCGCGTTCCTTCAGGGCGAGCGTCGGCGCGCGCGCGATGCGGGCGAAGGGCGCGATCGCGGTGAGGGCGATGGCGAAGACGAGGTTCTGGAGGTCCGGCCCGAGCAGCGCGACGACGATGAGGCCGAGGATGAGCGAGGGGAAGGAGAGCAGGACGTCCATCACCTGCATGGTGATGAGATCGGTGCGGCCGCCGATGTAGCCGGAGACCATACCGATGACCCCGCCGATCACCGCCGCCACGGCGATGGCACCGAGCGAGACGATGAGCGAAATGCGCGCGCCCCAGAGGAGGCGTGACAGCACGTCGCGGCCGAACTGGTCGGTGCCGAGGAGGAATTCGGCGTTCGGGGCGACGAGGCGGTTGATGACGTCCTGCTCCGCCGGGTCGGTCGGTGCGATCCAGGGGGCGAGGATCGCGGCCAGCGCGATGAGGATGCAGATGACGGCGCCGATCGCCGTCGTGGGGTTGGCGAGGGCCTTGCGAAGGGCGCGCGAAAGCGCGTTCGGGCGCGCGGGGGCGCCGGCCGTCGTGACGCTCACGCCTTCACCCTGGGATCGAGCACGCCATAGAGCAGGTCCGTGACGAGGTTCACGACGACGATGAGGAAGCAGTAGATCACCATCAGCCCCTGCAACATCGTGTAGTCCCGCTGGTTCAGCGCGCCGACGATGATCTTGCCCAGCCCAGGGCGGTTGAAGACGATCTCCGTGAGTACGGAATTGCCGATGAGGATACCGACGTAGAGGCCGACCACCGTGACGACGGGGATCGACGCGTTGCGCAGGCCGTGGACCCAGACCACGCGTCGCCAGGGGACGCCCTTCGCGCGCGCGGTGCGGATGTAGTCCTCCGACAGGCTTTGCAACATGGCGCTGCGCGTCACGCGGGTGACGTACGCGGCCATGACGAGGCCGAGGGTGATCGCGGGCAGGATCAGCTTGTGCAGGCGGTCCATCGGGTCCGACAGGTCGGCGTTGCCGATCACCGGGAAGATGCGCCAGTGCAGCGCGAAAGCCAGAAGCAGGAAGATGCCGGAGACGAAGACGGGGAAGGAGAGGCCGAGGAGGGAGAGCAGCCGCGCCGCGACGTCGATGACGCGGTTTCGATGGAGCGCGGCGGCAATGCCCGCGGGGATGCCGACGACCACGCCGATCACCAGGGAGGCGAGGGTCAGGTCGAGGGTATGGGGGAGGACGGCGGTCACCTCCTCCAGGATCGGGCGTCCCGTGACCATGGAGCGGCCGAAATCGCCGGTGAGCGCGGAGGTCACGAAGGACAGGTATTGCGCCCCGATCGGCTGGTCGAGGCCGAGGCGGGCGCGCACGGCGGCCGCGGCCTCCGGCGTCGCCTGGTCGCCGAGGATGACGAGGGCCGGATCGCCGGGGATGACGCGGACGATCAGGAACACCAGCGTCAGCACGGCCAGCAGCGTCGGCGCCGCCGCGAGGAGACGGCGCGCGACGAAGCCGAGCATTACCGGAACCGCGTCCCTTCCGTGATCAGCGGCCCGAGCGACATGGAGCCGCGGAGATCGTAGCCGTAGTCCAGGTTGTCGCGGCGGGCGAAGACCAGCAGCGTTTCGAAGAGCGGCACGCCGCAGACATTCTGGACGAGGATGCGCTGCGCCTCGGCCCAAAGGCGCATCTGCTCCTGCGGGTTCGTGGACACCCGCGCCGCGTCGATCTGGCTGTCGGCCTGGTTGCAATGGGAAAAGTTCGTCACGGCCGTGGGTGTCTGGACGATGCTGCGGCCATGGAAGAACTGGGTGAGGTAGATGTCCGCCACCGGGAAGCGCGCGGCGGCGTAGTAGACCATCGGGGAAAGGTTCTGGCGGATCTGCTGGTGGAAGGTCGCGTGCTCCACGACCTGCAGGTCCAGCGTGATCCCGGCGCGGCGGAGCTGCTGCTGCACGACCTGCATCGCGCTGAGCATTTCCGGCAGCTGGGTATGGATGGCGCGGATGGTGATGCCGTTGGGATGGCCGGCCTCGGCCAGCAAAGCCCGCGCGCGGGCCGGGTCGTGCGGCAGCAGGCCGACGTCGTTCGTGAAGCCGAGGTAGCCGCGGGGGACGAGCGATTGGCCTTCCCGCGATACGCTCTCACCGCGCCAGCGCACGAGTTCCGCGCGGTTCACCGCATGCGCGACGGCCTGCCGCACGCGGATGTCGTTGAAGGGCGGCATGGAGGTGTTGAGGTTGAGGATCGCGAGCTCGCCCGGCTCGAACACGTCCACGATCGTGTTGGGGATCTGCCGCGTGCGGTTCTGCCAAGCCTGGTCGGAACGGCCGTAGTTCAGGTCGAGTTCCCGGGCCTGGAAGGCGAGGTCGCGCGAGGCGTCCGACGGAATGAAACGGTAGGAGATCCGGGGGATCTGCGGCGTACCACGGAAGTAGCCGGCATGCGCCGTGAGTTCCGCCGACTGGTTCGGCGTGACGCGGTCCATCGCGAAGGGGCCGGTGCCCACGGGGTTGCGGGCGAAGTCGGCGCCGCGTTCCTCGACCGCTCGGCGGGACACGATGTAGCCGCCGGAATAGGCCGTGAGGATGCCGAGGAGGGAGGGCACGTTTTCCCGCAGCGTGATTCGGACGGTGTGGGGGTCCACGGCCTCGATCGCCTCGAAGGCGCGGAAGTCGGCGGAGAAGGCGGAGGACTGCGCGTTCGCGGCCTTGCGGAGGGAGAAGACCACGTCGTCGGCGGTGAGTTCGCCGTAGTTGCCGTGGAAGCGCACGCCGCGGCGAAGGTGGAAGGTCCAGGTCTTCCCGTCCTCGCTGCTTTCCCAGCGCTCGGCCAGGTCGGGCTCGACCTCCGCCGGGTTGATGGATCCGGGCTTGAAGCGGACGAGGCCGTTGAACATCCAGGCGACGACGACGCGGTCGGGCGTGGAGACCGCGAAGTGCGGGTCGAGCCGGCCGATGTCCTGCGCGGCCATGCCGACGCGGAGCGTCCCGCCCTGGCCCTGCGCGACCGCCGCGCCGGATGCCAGCGCGAAAGCCCCTGCGAGAAGTGCCGTCCCGAACCGCATCCCCATTCTCCCCGTTTTCGTGACGCGATCAGACCCTATTCCAGCCGGGTCTTCCAGGGGTCCTCGGCAGGCGCCGCGTGGCCGGCGAAGCGCTCGATGCCCAGGCCGTCGAGCGACGTGTCGCTGCGGCCGTCGAGGACGAGTTCGGCCAGCACCGCGCCGACGGCGGGGCCGAGCATGAAGCCCTGGCCGGAGAACCCGAAGGCATGGATCAGCCCGGGCGTCGTGCGGGACGGGCCCATGACGGGCAGCGCGTCGGGCATGCCGCCGTCGATACCGGTCCAGGAGCGGATGACCATCGCGTCGCGCAGGACGGGCAGGATCTCGATCGCGCGGGCCATCGCGTTGAAGGCCGGGGCGGGGAGCGGACGGGAGACGGGGATGGAGGCGTCGGATTCGCCGCGGCCGCCGCCGAAGATGACGTTCCCCCGGCTGATCTGCCGCAGGTACACGTCGCCGCCGACGACGCCGAGGTTGTGAGGGCAGATCGCGGGCAGCGGTTCCGTGACGAGCATGTTGGGATTCAGGGATTCGATCGGCACGGGCTCGCCGAAGGTCGCGGCGACGCGGCCGCCCCAGTAGCCCGCGGTGTTCAGCAGGATGGGGGCGATGAAGGTTTCGCCGTTGGCTTCCAGCGCGAAATCGTCGCCTTGCCTTGCCATCCCGGTGACGGCGTGGCGTTCCAGGATCGTCGCCCCGGCCTCCCGCGCGACGCGGGCCAGGGCGGGGGCGAGGAGGCGGGGGTTGGCGGCGCCGTCTTCCTCCAGCAGCGAACCGGCGACGACGCGGTCCGAGAAGGCGGGGACCTCCGTGCGGATGGCGTTGCCGCCGATCATGCGGGGCCGCAGGCCGTATTCGGCGGCCTTCGCGTTCCAGCGGAGGAGTTCGGCCTCCTCCGCCTCGTTGCGCGCGAGCTTCAGGTGGCCGCAGGCTTCGAACTCGGAGTCCGTGCCGCAGATGTCCCGCATCCGCGACCACATCTGGCGCGACCGCAGCGCCAGCGGGATCTCGGCGGGGTGGCGGCCCTGCTGACGCACGCCGCCATGGTTCACGCCGCTCGCCTGGGAACCGACGAGCCCGCGTTCGAGCAGGATCACGCGGGCGCCCCGTTGTGCCAGGTGCAGGGCGGCGGAACAGCCCGCGCCGCCGCCGCCGAGGATGAGGACATCGGCCTTCACGGAGGCCTTCATGCCGGTACTGCCACGGGAACGGGCTTCACCGGCGGCTGGCCGCGGAGGCGCCCGACCTCCTCGACCGTGCAGCCCAGCGCGGCGGCCAGCACTTCCGCCGCGGGCGGGCCACAGACGCGCCCCTGGCAGCGGCCCATGCCGACCCTCGAAAAGGCCTTGGCGCGGTTGACCTCGGGTGCCGCGCCGGTCGCGGCGGATTCGGATGCCGCGGCGCGGAGGTCGCCGGCGGTGACGGATTCGCAGCGGCAGAGAATCGTGTCGTCCGGCATCGCAGCCGCGAGGTGAGCGGGGAAGGGGAAGGCGGCGTCGAGGGCCGCACGGAAGCGGGACTGCCAGGCGAGGACGCGGTCAAGGCGCGCGGCCTCGCCCCCATCCACGGTCATGCCGTGGTCCGCCATCAGGGCGAAGGCGGCGCGGCGGCCCGCGAGTTCGGCGGCGTCCGCGCCGGCGATGCCCGCGCCGTCACCGGCCAGGTAAATGCCGGCGCGTGCGGTGCGGCCGACGGCGTCGCGCTCGGGCACCCAGGCATGGCCCGAATGGTCGAAGCGGAAGGGGATGCCGGCGAGGTCGGCGAGCTGCGCCTCGGGCTTCAGGTGCCAGCCCATGGCCACGGCGTCGCAGGCGATGGCGTGGTCCTTCCCGCCGGCATCGGTGAAGTGAACGGCACCGACCGCCGTATCGCCCGTGATCGCGCGGGGCGTCGCCCCTTCGAAGACCGGCACGCGGGCGGCGCGGAGGGCGGCGACGTAGTACAGGCCCTTGGCGAAGGTCGCGGGCCCCAGCAGCATCCGCGGCGCGGCGGCGGCTTTCGTGGCGAAGGGCGTGGTGTCCACGACGGCCGCGACCTCGGCGCCGGCCTTGCGGTACTGGTGGGCGCAGTACCAGAGCAGCGGGCCCGTGCCGACGAAGGCGACGCGGCGGCCGATGGCTGCCCCCTGCGTCTTCAGCGCGACCTGCGCGCCGCCGACCGTCGTCACGCCCGGCAGGGTCCAGCCGGGGATTGGGATGACCCGGTCCATCGCGCCGGTGCAGAGGATCGCGGCATCGAACGGGACCTCCGCGCGGTCGGTGCCGGCGGCCAGCGTGTCGATCAGGTTGGCGGTGCGGCGGATGTTCCAGACCAGCGTGTCGGGGCGCCAATCCGCCTTCATGCGGGCCGCGTCGGCGGCGGCGTGCAGCGACTGTGCCCGGCGGGCCTCGAAGCCGTAGAGGTCGCGGTGGGAGCGGGTGAAGCCGGCGGGCGGGCGCTGGTAGATGCGGCCGCCGCTGGTGGGGCCTTCCTCGATCCAGACGGGGGAGAGCCCGTGTTCGACCAGCGCCTCGACCGCGCGCGTACCGGCCGGGCCGGCGCCGACCACCACGACCTTCATCGGCGCGTCACGGCCATGCCGTCCTCCGCGAGGGTGGTGCAGGCGCGGCGGGTGCCGAGCCCGTCCACGCGCATCCAGCAATCCTGGCAGGCGCCCATGAGGCAGAAGCCGGCGCGCGGGCCATCGCCGAATTCGGAGGTGCGGAGATGGCCGAGGCCGCCGGCGAGGATGGCGGTCAGCAGCGTGTCACCGCGCTTCGCCGCGACGGGCGCGCCGTCCACGGTGAAGGTCAGCGCGGGGCGGTCCTGGTCTAGCAGGCGGATGAGGGTCACAGGCCCCTCCTCACAAGAACGGTTCCAGGCGCCAGTTCACGAGCATCTCCCCGACGGTGGCGGTGTTGGGCAGGCGCAGCGCGGTCTCGACGAGGGCGGCGACGTCCTCCGGCCGCGTCATGGCGTCGCGTGCGACGGCCGTCACGTGCGCGGTCATGTCGGTGTCCACGAAGCCGGGGCAGACCGCGGTGGCGCGGATGCCGGCATCCCAGCCCTGTTTCCGGATGGCCTGTGTCAGCGCGACCACCGCGAATTTGGACAGGGAGTAGCCCGTGTTCTCGTTGGCGACGCGCTTGCCGGAGAGGGATGCGATGTTGACGACCCGACCCTCCCCACAGGCCGCGAGGTGCGGCCAGGCGTGGCGTGTCAGGCGCATCGGGCCCTTCACGTTGACGCGCCACATCAGGTCGTGGGCGCCTTCGTCCTCGTCGAGGAAATTGGCCATGGGGTTGATCCCCGCGGCGTTGACCAGCGCGTCCACGCGGCCATGCGCCGCAACGGCCTCCGTGACGAAGGAGGCGGCGAGGGCCTCGTCCTCCGCCTCGTAGCGATGCACCGTCAGGTTGCCGCGGGGCTGGAGCGACGACGGATCGCGCACCCCCGCTGCGACGGCGTAGCCGATGTGCAGAAGGCGGTCGACGACGGCGGCGCCGATGCCGCGATTGGCGCCGGTGACGAGGGCGACGCGACCGAAGGGGTCAAGCACGGGTCTTCTCCGCGACGTGGCAGCGGACGGAATGGCCGGCCGCAATGGGGGCGAGGCGCTGCGGGTCGTCGCAGCCGTCCTGGCGCAGCGGGCAGCGGGCGGCGAAGCGGCATCCCCGCGGCATGGCGTCAAGCGGCGGCACGCGGCCAGGGATGGCAGCGAGTTGCTGGTGGTCCAGGTCCAGGCGCGGGATCGCGGCGAAGAGGGCGCGCGTGTAGGGGTGCGCCGGCGCTGCGAAGACGGCACGGACCGGCGCTTCCTCGACCACCTGGCCCGCATACATCACGGCGACGCGGTCGGCGATCTGGGCGACGACGCCCATGTTGTGGGTGATGAAGACCACGGCCATGCCGTGGCGGTGCTTCAGGTCATCCAACAGACCGAGGACCTGGGCCTGGATGGTGACGTCCAGCGCCGTCGTCGGTTCGTCGGCCAGCAGCACGGCGGGGTCGCAGGCCAGCGCCACCGCGATCATCACGCGCTGGCGCATTCCGCCGGAGAACTGGTGCGGATATTCGCGCAGGCGCGTCGCGGCGGAGGGGATCTTGACCTCCTCGAACAACTCGCGCGCGCGCTCCAGCGCGGCCTTGCGGGAAATGCCCCGGTGGATGCGCAGCACCTCCGCGACCTGGTCGCCGACCGTCATCACGGGGTTCAGCGACGTCATCGGTTCCTGGAAGACCATGCCGATGCGGTCGCCGCGGAGGCGTTCCTTCTCGCGCTCCGGCAGGTGCGCGATCTCCGCGCCGTCCAGGCGGATGGAGCCGCCGGCGACGCGGCCGCCGGGGGCTGCACCAGGCCCATGATGGACAGCGCGGTCACCGACTTGCCGCAGCCGCTCTCGCCCACCACGGCCAGGGTTTCGTCCCGCGCGACGCGGAGGGAGACGCCGTCCACTGCTGGATACCAGCGGCCGTTGATACGGAACTCCGTACGCAGGTCCTCGACGTCAAGCGCGGGAACCTTCAGCGCGGGACGGGGGATCACCTCGCTCATGGGCCGACCTTGGCCGCGAAGCGGGCCGGGGTGAAGAGAGGGGCCGGAAGAATCGCCTGGGGCGCGGACCCGGGACCGGCCGCGGCCAGTCCCGGTTCCCCTACGCCGCGTCGTGGAACGGGATGCCCAGAGTGTGGCGCAGGCCGGATCGCACGCGGCTGACGCCGTGCCGCATCGTGACCCGGTAGGTCCCGCGCGAGCCGCGGACCGGGCGGTGATGGGTGGCGAAGACCACGCCCTCCCCCTGCCGGAGCGGCACGACCTCCACGCGCGACTGCATGCGCGGGCGCTGTTCCGTCAGCACGAACTCGCCGCCGGTGAAGTCGCGCCCGGGATCGGAGAGGAGGAAGGCGACCTGCAGCGGGAAGACGTGTTCCCCGTACAGGTCCTGGTGCAGGCAGTTGTAGTCGTCGGCGACGTAGCGCAGCAGCAGCGGCGTCGGCCGGCGCTGCCCCGCCGCGTGGCAGGTGGCGAGGTAGTCGTCGTGCTCCGCCGGGAAGTCCCTACCCGTCCAGCGGGCGGCGAGGGGCGCGAGCCGCGCGTAGAAGGCCCGGCGCAGGCCGGCGACGAGCGCCGGTAGGGGCGCGGCATAGTACCCGTACTCGCCGCGCCCGAAGCCGTGCCGCGCCATCACGATCCGGCTGCGGAACAGCGACGCATTGTCGTAGCCCGCGGCCAGCGCGGCGCATTCGGAGGGCGTGAGGAGCGGGCCCGTCGTCGCGCAGCCCGCCCCATCCAACGACGCTGCGATCGCGTCGTAGTCCAGGGCCGCGACGCGCGGCGCGACCGTGTCGGCGACGGCGTTCATGCCGCGGCTCCCCGCCCCGCCTCGCCCCGGGCCTCGCGGTCGAGGAGGGCGCGCTTCCGCTCGATCCCCCAGCGGTAGCCCGCGAGGTCGCCGCCGATCCGCACCACGCGGTGGCAGGGGATGGCGATCGCGATCGCGTTGTTCGCGCAGGCCGCGGCGACGGCGCGGACGGCGCGCGGCTGCCCGATGCGCTCCGCGATTTCCGTATAGGTCGCGGTCGTGCCGGCGGGGATGTCGCGCAGGGCCGCCCAGACGCGCTGCTGGAAGGCGGTGCCCTGCACGTCGAGCGGCAGGTCGGTGCCGGTGGTCGGCCGCTCCACCAGCGCGACGACGCGCGCGACCAGCGCCTCGAACTCCGCATCGCCGCCGATCAGGCGGGCCTTGGGGAAGCGGCCCTGCAGGTCGTCCAGCAGGGCCGTCGGATCGTCGCCGAGGGCGATGGCGCAGATGCCCCGTGCCGTCGCGGCGACGAGGACGGCACCGAGCGAGCATTCGCCGATCGCGAAGCGGATCTCCGCCCCGCGCCCGCCGTCGCGCCATTCGCCCGGCCGCATGCCGAGGATGGCGTCCGCCTTCTCGTAGAAGCGGGAGGAGGAGCCGTAGCCCGCGCCGTACAGGGCTTCCGTCACCGACCCGGCCTCGGCCAGTTCGGCCCGGACGCGTACGGCGCGGTGCGCGGCGCCGTAGGCGCGGGGGTGACGCCGGTCACCTCCTTGAAGACACGGTGGAAGTGGAAGGGGGACAGGCCCGCGGCTTCGGCCAGCGCGGCTAGGGGCGGGGTCTCCTCCGCCTCCTCGATGGTGCGGCAGGCCTTCGCGACGGCGGCGGCGTGGCGCTCCGCGGGGCTTTCGCCGGCGGGGTGGCAGCGCTTGCAGGCGCGATAGCCCGCGCGCTCGGCCGCGGCGGGAGTCGCGTGGAAGCCGATGTTCTCCGTCCGCGCGGGGCGGGCGGCGCAGGAGGGGCGGCAGTACACGCCCGTCGTCAGCACGGAATAGACGAAGTGCCCGTCGGCCGCGCGATCGCGCGCCCGCACGGCGCGGAGGCGCGCGTCGTCGTCGGGGTAGGGGAGGGTGGTCTCCCGGGTCATCTCGGCCAGCATGGCAGAACTCCTTCGGGTCGTCCGTTTCGGATGGTCCGAAGATGCGGCGGGGGCTTTCCGGAAGCCCCCGCCCCTTGCGGCGCAATCGCAGATCGGGCGCGCCGGATTGGACCGCAAGCGGCGGAGCGCGGGGTTGGGCGGGGCGGGGCATGTCGGGACATCCCTGGAGGACCCTGCCGTGAACCCCTTGCCCCGTCTCCTCGCCGCCGCGGGCGGCATTCACCTCGCGGACCAGGTTACGGTCGCCGCGCTGCCGCTGACGGCGGTGCTGGTCCTGGGCGCCGGGCCGGGGACGGTGGGGGCGCTGCTGACGGCGCAGACCCTGGCCTGGCTGCTGCTGTCGCTGCCCGCGGGGGTGCTGGTGGACCGGGTGGGGCCGGTGCGGCTGCTGGCGGCATCGGGGCTGGCGGGGGCGGCGGGGTTGGCCGTGGCGGCGCTCGGGACAGGGTCGGCGGTGGTGCTGGGGATCGGGTCCTTCCTGGCCTCCGCGGGGACGGTGACCTTCGTCCTGGCGGCGGGGTCGGCGGTGCCGGCCCTGGCGGGGCGCGCCGACCTGCCGGCCGTGAACGCGCGGCTGGAGTTGGCGCGGGCCGTCGTGACCCTCGCGGCGCCGGCGCTGGCCGGATGGCTGGCGGAACACGGGGCGATCGCCTGGGCCTATCCGCTGGCCGCTGTCGGGGCCTTCATCTGCTGGGTGGCGGCGAGTGGATTGCCGGCGGCGCCGGTCCCGGCCGTGGACCGCCCGCCCCTGGGGACCCAGTTGCGCGAGGGCGCGGCCTTCGTGACCGGCCAGCCGATCCTGCGGGGTATCGCGCTGTGCGCCGTGTGCTGGAACTTCGGGTTCTTCGCGCTCCTCGCCGCGTACGTGCCGTTCGGGCTGGGTGCGGCAGGGCTGGATCCCGCGACGCTCGGGACGGCGGGGATGGGCTACGGCGCGGGGCTGCTGCTGGGGGCGGCGGCGGTGCCGGCCGCGATGCGGCGGCTCGGGGCGAATGCGGTGCTGGTCTTCGGGCCGGCGGCCTCGGTGGCAGCGCCGTTGCTCATCCTGGCAGCCGCACTGCCGGGGGCGCCGGGGGCGCTACTGGTCTTCGCGGGGCAGTTCCTGCTGGGCTTTGGGCCGATGATGTGGCTGGTGTGCCAGGTCAGCATCCGGCAGGCCGTGACGCCGCCGGCGCTGCTGGGGCGGGTGGGGGCAACGATCCAGGTTGCGATCTACGGCGTGCGGCCGATCGGGGCGCTGGCCGGCGGCGCGGTTGCCGCGACGCAGGGGCCCGCCGCCGGCCTGGTCCTGGCGGCGCTGGCCTTCGGATTGTCGCTGCTGGTGGCCGTGGTGTCCGACCTGCGCCGGCTGCGGGCCATCCCGGCCTGAGGCGGGCTGGCACGGCGGAGGACGCTTCGATGGCCAGAGCCCCCACGCCACGGGCCGAGCCGCGGGCCCGGTCGGGTGAAGCCCGCTGCCGGCCGGCTAGACGGGACGGTCGCCCTTCTCGACCTTGAGGGTGCGGTTATCGACGCCCGGGAGCATCTTGGCCGGGTCGCGCGTGACGATCACGTCCACGACGGTCGGGGTGGACGTGTTCGCCAGGCCTTCCCGAATCGCGTCGGGGATGCGGTCGGGATCCTCCACGCGGATGCCGCGGCAGCCCATGGTGTTCGCGATGGCCGCGTAGTCCATCTCGACGAGGTCGGAGGACTGGTAGTTGCCGTGGCCATACACCGCGTGCTGCAGCGCCTTCACGTAGCCGGAGGCCGCGTTGTTCACGACGAAGAGGATCGGGGCGACGCCGGTGCGCCGCGCCGTCTCGAGATCCCCGAGCGTCATGTTGAAGCCGCCATCGCCGGTCAGCGCGGCCACGCGCCGGTTCGGCCCGACGCCCAGCTGCGCGCCGATGGCACCGGGCAGGCCGTAGCCGATGGAGGCGAAGCCGCGGTCGGGGACGTAGTGACGTCCCGCCTTCTTCGTCTCGAACAGCAGCCCGGTCCAGTGTCCGGCGAAGCCGCCATCGGCCACGAGCACGCCGTCCTCCGGCATGAGCCGGTTCAGTTCGCCGATGAGGCGCGCAAGGTTGATGGGGCGCTCCGTGCTCTCCAGCCGGTCGCGGGCGTCGTGCTTCCACTTCGCCATGCGCGGCGCGACGGTGGCGGCCCATTCCGACCGTTCAGGGCCCGCACGGTCGTGCTTCCGGCCTTGCAGGGCATCCGCCAGATCGGTCAGGCCCGCCCCCATGTCGCCCCAGAGCGCGACGTCGCAGCGGGACGTCCGCCCGAACTCCTCCGCGAGGATATCGAGGTGGATGACGGGCACGCCCTCGGGCAGCAACTGGAAGCGCTTCGTCGCGATCTCCCCGAGCTTGCAGCCCGCAACAATCAGCAGGTCGGATTCCGCGATCAAGTCGTTGGCGATGCGCGAGTAGCGGCCGAAGAGGCCGGCGTTGAAGGGATGGGAACAGGCGATCGCGCCCTTGCCCGAGATGGTGTGGGCGAGCGGGATGGATCCCTCCTCCACCAGCCGCAGGCAGGGATCGTAGGCGACGGAGAGATGCGCGCCGCCGCCCACCAGCAGCATCGGGCGGCGGGCGCGGGCGATCATCGCCGCCGCACGCTCCACGTCCTCCCGCGCCGGGCGGGACCGCACGGCGGGGATGCGGGTGATCCGCTCGGGGACCTCGAAATCCGTGGGCGAGAACTCGTGTTCCCCGTGCGCCACGTCCTCCGGCACGTCGAGCACCACCGGTCCCGGTCGGCCGGAGGTCGCGACGGACAGCGCGCGGCGCAGCAGTTCGGGGATGCGCTTCGTGCTCTCGACTCGGATCAGTTCCTTCGCGGCGGGACGGAGAATCTCCACCTGCCGCGCCTCCTGCGTCATGTTCTTCCAGGCGTGGTCGCGGTTGGCGTCGCCCGTGATCGCGACGAGGGGCGTGCCGGCGTTCAGCGCCTCAACGAGCGCGGTGACGAGGTTGGTCGCACCCGGGCCGAGCGTCGCGTCCGCGAAGCCGACCCGGCCCGTGACGCGGGCATAGGCGTCGGCGGCGAAGCAGCCCGTGCGTTCGTCGTTGATGAGGAAGTGGCGCAGGCCGAGCGCCCGGCAGGCCTCGTAGAAGGGCAGCAGCTGGAAGCCGCCCATCCCGAAGATCGGGCCGGCGCCGGCGGCCTGGAGGGAGCGGGCCAGCGCCTCCCCGCCTGTCATCCGCACGGCGGTCGCGTTGGGGAGGGCGTCCATGTCGAAGCTCCTAGATGTCGGCTCGCCTGGAGCGCGGATGTCTGACCACGATTGGCCGATACGGTCGAACGGGGGTGCGTATGGCTTCCGACATCATTCCACTCCGCCTCGACCGCCCTTTGTGGAAGGTTTCTTCCTCGAAGCGGTATTGAGCGCCACCGCGGCGCGGACGAGCGCCTTGAGCGCTTCCTCGTCGATCCGATGGCCGTCGCGCAGGTCGATGGCGCGGCGGGTGTTGCCATCGAGGCTGGCGTCGAACAGACCTGACGGATCGTTCAGCGAGGCGCCCTTGGCGAAGGTCATCTTCACGACGCTCTTGTAGGTTTCGCCGGTGCAGATGATCCGGGCATGTGACCACACCGGCACGCCTCGCCACTTCCACTCCTCGACCACCTCCGGGTCGGCCTTGCGGATGAGGGCGCGGATCCGGGCGAGCAGCGTGCCGCGCCAGTCCTTCAGCTCCTCTATCCTCATGTCGATCAGGCGCGAGGGCGATTGCAGCGGCAGTCCCGGCCCGGCGCCGTTCTTCGTCGCCTGCATGGTCCTTCAGATCCGGACCAGCGCATGGGCGGCGCCGGCGACCTGCGCTTCGGTCAGGCGATGCAGGTCTTCCAGGGGCTTCGCGAAGGGTACGGGCGCGCGGGGACCGCCGAGGCGCACGGGGGCCGCCTTCAGGTCTGCATGGGCGTGCTCCACAATGTCGGCTACGATCTCCGCGCCGAACCCGCCGGTCTTCACGGCTTCCTGCACGACCAGCAGCCGCCCGGTCTTCCGGACGGAGGAGAGGACCGCGTCGCGGTCCCAGGGCCAGAGCGTCCGCAGGTCGAACAGGTCGACGCGGACACCATCGGCCACCAGCATCGGAACCGCCGCCTCGCAGATGTGGCGCATGCGGGACCAGGTGACGATCGTCACGTCCGGCCCTGCCGCGACACGTTCGGCGCGGCCGAGTTCCGCCGGCCCGGCATCCGGGTCCACGTCGCCGCGGACCTGCCAGAGTTCCTTGCTCTCCATGTACACGACGGGATCATCGCAGCGGATCGCGGCCTTCAGCAGCGCGTGGTTGTCCGCGGGCGTCGAGGGCGTCACCACGACCAGCCCGGGCACGTGCACCCAGAAGGCCTCGGTGGATTGCGAATGCTGCGCGGCGATGCCGGTGCGCAGGCCGATGGGCTGACGCACGACCAGCGGCACGCGGACCTGCCCGTCGAACATGTAGCGGATCTTCGCGGCCTGGTTCACGAGTTCGTCGGTGGCGCAAAGGGCGAAGTCGGCGAAGCGTAGTTCCGCGACGGGGCGCGTGCCGCAGACCGCGGCGCCGACGGCCGCGCCCATGATCGTGTTTTCGCTGATCGGCGTGTCCACGACGCGCTGCGATCCGAACATCTGCTGCAGGCCGCGGTACTGGCCGACGAGCCCGCCCTCCGGGCCCAGGTCCTCGCCCAGCGCCCAGACCAGCGGGTCCCGCTGCATCTCCTGCCGCAGGGCGAGGCAGGCGGCCTCGACATAGGTCATCTCGGTCATGCGAAGCGCGCCAGTTCTTCGGGGGCGCCGAGGTCCTGCACGTCCGTGAAGGCCTCGCGGAGCGGTGGGAAGGGCGCTACCTCGGCGTCCGCGACGTAGCCCGCGACCGCGGCGCGCGCGTCCGCCGCCGCGGCGTCGATCGCGGCGTCGGGCACGCCGGCGGCGCGCAGGGCAACTTCATAACGCTCGATGGGATCGTCCTTCATCCGTTCCGCGTGTTCGGCGGCGTCGCGATAGCCCGCCTTGTCCGGCGCGAAGTGGCCGCGCCGGCGGTAGGTGCGGAGGTGCAGGAAGGCCGGGCGGCGTTCGGCCCGCACTTCATTCACCATGCGCGTCGCGATGGTGACCACCGCGTCCAGGTCGTTGCCGTCGGCGCCTTCCGCCCGCACGCCCAGCGCCTCGGCGCGGGCCATGGGGCCGGGTCCTGCGGTCACGTCGGCGGTCCGGGTGGTCGCGGCGTAGCCATTGTCCTCGCAGACGAAAAGCATCGGCAGGCCGATCGCGGCGGTCCAGTTCAGCGCTTCCAGCAGCGGGCCGCGGTTCATCGCGCCGTCGCCGAACATCGCCGCGGCGATCCGGTCCTCACCCTTGATGATCGCGGCATGGGCGGCGCCGACCGCCAGCGTCACGCCATCTGCCACGACCCCGTTCGCGCCGAGCATGCCCACGCCGAAATCGGCGATGTGCATGGACCCGCCCTTGCCGCCGCAGGTGCCGCCGGCGCGCCCAAAGAGTTCCAGCATCATCGCCCGGGGATCGGCGCCCTTCGCGATGGCGTGGCCGTGGCCGCGATGGGTCGAGGCGAGCCAGTCGTCGCGCCGCAGCGCCGCGCAGACGCCGACGGCGACGGCTTCCTGCCCGATGGACTGGTGGACGGAGCCGCGGATCGCGCCGGCGAAGAAGCCCTCGGCGGCCGCTTCCTCGAAGGCACGGATGAGGTGCATCGTACGCAGGCGGGCCAGGCGGACGTCCGTGGACGGCGGGCGCCCGGCCTCGCGCGGGTCCGCGACACGCTGATCCATCCGGCGCTTCCCTCGATCCCTGGGCAGGATGGCAGCGCGGTTCGGCCGCCGGGGCAAGTGGGGGAGGCAGGCTTGCAGCACGCGCTGGTCCGGATGGTGCGCGACAGCGCGACGGTCTTCCGGCCGGAGGATGCGGGCGGGGTCCGGCTCGCCGCCTCCCATGCCGGGCGTTACGCGGCGCATCTCTGCGCCTCCGCCGGGCTGCGGGCGGCGATTCTGCACGATGCGGGGGTGGGGCGGGACGGGGCGGGGATCGGGGGCTGGACCTCGCGGACGGGTTCGGGATGGCCTGCGCGGCGCTGGACTACCGGTCCTGCCGGATCGGGGACGGGGCCGACGGGCTGGCGCGCGGCGTCGTCTCCCACGCCAACCGGGTGGCGCGGGCGACGGGGGTCCTGCCCGGGATGGCGGCGGCCGAGGCGCTCCGGCGGCTTGATGCCGCGGCGCCGCAGCCCCCTCCCGCCCGGCGCCGCCAACGGAGGCGCGGGAGTTGCTGCCCGGCTACCCCCGTCCGGTCTGGGCGCTGGATTCCAACGGGCTGGTGAACGCGGGCGACATCGGCGCGGTGATCGCGACGGGCAGCCATGGCGGCCTGCTCGGCGGACGGCCGGAGACGGCAGTGAAGCAGCCGGTCTTCGGCGCCCTCTACAACGATGCGGGGATCGGGGTGGACGAGGCCGGGGTGTCCCGCCTGCCCGCCCTGGACGCGCGGGGGATCGCGGGGGCGACGGTCTCCGCGATGTCGGCCCGGATCGGGGAGGGGCGGTCCACGGCAGCCGATGGCGTGCTGTCCCGCGTCAACGCCACCGCCGCCCGGCTGGGGCTGCGGGAGGGCATGCCGGCGCGGGAAGCCCTGATGATCCTGGCGAAGGCCGCTGCGGCCTCCGTGCGTTGACGGGGACGGGCCTGCGAATCATGGTGCCGCTTTAGCGGGACCCTGCCGGGATGGACCTCCCCACCCGTCCCACATCCGTCGTCGAATGCGACGCGCGGGTGCTGGACAGCGCGCCGGTCGGCCGGCGCTACCACCGCCTGGTCGTCGCGCCGGAGCATCCGCTTCCCGCCGTGCGGCCGGGCCAGTTCTTCCATCTGCTGTGCCGGGACGCGACCGGCGGCCCCTACCTGCGCCGCCCGATGAGCGTTTGGCGTGCGCGCGGCGACGGCGAACTCGGCTTCCTGCTGCACGTCACGGGCCGCGGCACGGCAGCGCTGGCGACCTTGCGGCCCGGCGACGTGCTGCCGATCGTCGGGCCGCTCGGCGAGGGCTTCCGCCTGGACCCGGCCTGGCGTCGTATCCTCATCCTCGCCCGCGGAGTCGGCCTCGCGACCCTCGCCCCGCTGGCCGAGGCCGCGGCGGCCGGGGGCTGCGCGGTGGATGCCGTGCTGTCGGCCAAGGCCGCGGCGGACCTGATGGCCGAGGAGTTCGTCGGCACCTCCCGCACGGAGGTCTTCCCCGTCCTGGACGAGGACGGCACCTCGGACCTGCCGACGGTCGAGGCCCTGCTGCGGCAACGCTTCGCGGAGGCGCGGCCGGACGCCGTCTTCACCTGCGGGTCCAACCGGCTGCTGCTGTTGCTGCAGCGCCTCTCGGCGGAACACGGCATCCCCGGCCAGGTCGCGCTGGAACAGCAGATGGCCTGCGGCCTCGGCATGTGCTTCTGCTGCGTACGCCCGATCCGCGGCGAGGACGGCACGCTGGAGAACCTGCGCGTGTGCACCGAAGGGCCGGTCTTCGACCTGGCAAAGGCGGTGTCGTGGTGACCCCGGACCTGTCCGTCCGTATCGGCAACGTCGTGCTGAAGAACCCGGTCATGCCCGCCTCCGGCACCTTCGGGCCGGAGATGGCGAAGGCATTCGCCTTGGACCGCCTCGGCGCGCTCGTCACGAAATCCGTCACGCCGGAACCGCGCATCGGCAACCCGCTGCCCCGCATCGCGGAAACGGAAGGCGGGATCCTGAATTCCATCGGCATCCCTGGCAAAGGCCTGGACGCCTTCATCGCGAAGGCCATGCCGGAGTGGAGGTCCTTCGGCGCGCCGGTCGTCGTCTCGCTCTCCGCGCCCAGCGTCGCCGCTTTCGCCGAGGCATGTGCGCGGCTGGACGACGTTCCCGGCATCACGGCGATCGAGGGCAACATCTCCTGCCCCAACCTCGAGGAAGACGGCCGCGCCTTCGCCGTGGCGCCCGAGCCCGCCGCCGCCGCGACGGCCGCGATGCGCCGCGCGACGCGGCTGCCGCTGTGGATCAAGTTGTCCCCCAATACCGGCGACATCGCCGCCGTCGCGCGGGCGGTTGAAGATGCCGGCGCCGACGCGGTTGTCGCCGTCAACACCATCCTCGGCCTCGCCATCGACATCGAGGCGCGGCGTCCCCGCCTCGGCAACGTCATGGGCGGCTTTTCCGGCCCGGGCTTCAAGCCCATCGCGCTGCGCATGGTCTGGCAATGCGCCCACGCCGTCCGCCTGCCCGTCATCGGCTGCGGCGGCATCGCGACGGCGGAGGACGCGATCGAGTTCCTGATGGCCGGCGCCGCCGCGGTACAGGTCGGCACCGCCACCTTCGTCTCGCCGAACGCGATGCCGCGGGTGATCGAGGGGCTGTCGGAGTGGTGCGCGCGCCGTGGCGTCGCCTGCGCCTCCGACCTGATCGGTGCCGCACTTCCCGCCCGCCCCGTCCCGAACGCCGCGGCCCCCGATGCCGAAGGCATCGCTGCGGCCCCCGATACCGAAGGCATCGCCGCGGCCCCCGATGCCGAAGGCATCGCCGCGGCCCCCGATGCCGAAGGCATCGCCGCGGCCCCCGATGCCGAAGGCATCGCCGCGGAATGAGGAACGACCCGGACGAGGCGTCGCTCGCCGCGACGCTGCTGGAGGGCTTCGCCGCGCTGTCCGCAGACGGCCACGGCATCACGCGCCCGGCCTACAGCGCGATCGAATCCGACTGCCTGAACTTCGTCGCAGAGGTTGCGGCGCCGCTCGGGCTGGAGGCGCACCGCGACGCCGTCGGCAACCTCTGGCTCGCCCCGCCGGGCCTGGGCGACGCGCCGGCTCCGGCCTGCGGGTCGCACATGGATTCCGTGCCGCAGGGCGGGAACTTCGACGGCGGGGCGGGCGTCGTCGCGGGGCTGCTGATCGCGCTGCGCGCGGCGCGGGATGCGCTCCCGATGCGCGCGCTGGCGCTGCGCGGCGAGGAATCGCCCTGGTTCGGCGCGCCCTATGTCGGCACGCGCGCGGCCTTCGGCGCGCTCGACGCGACGGAACTGGCACGCCCGCGCCGGGACACGGGCAAGTCGCTCTCGACCCATCTGCGGGAGATCGGCGGCGACCCGGCCGTCGCGGGCGGCGGCAAGCCCGTCCCCGAACTCCTCCGCACCACCGCCTTCCACGAGCTGCACATCGAGCAAGGCCCGGTCCTGGTGGATAAGAGCCTTCCCGCCGCCGCCGTCTCCGCCGTGCGCGGCCACCGGCGATGGTCCGAGGCCTCCTGCACCGGGGAGGCCGGGCATTCCGGCGTCGTCCCCCGCCACCTGCGCGCGGACCCGATGATGGCGGTCGCCGAACTCCTCTACGACCTCGACACGCTCTGGGCGAAGTCCATCGAGGACGGGGCGGACATGGTCATCACCGCGGGCATGGTGAGCACCGAGCCCGACCTCGCCGCCGTGACGCGTATCCCGGGACGCGTTGCCTTCTCCCTCGATATCCGCAGCGGCGACCGGGCGACGCTGGACGCGGCGCAGCGCTTCGTCGCGCGGCGCTGCGCCGACATCGCGGCGGTGCGGCGCGTGCGCTTCGACATGGGCCCGCTGGTGCAGGCCGCGCCGATCCGGCTGGATTCCGGCGCCGTCGAAGCCGCGCTGCCCGAACCGATCACCCTTGTCTCCGGCGCCGGCCACGACGCGGCGGAGTTCGCGCGGCGCGGCATGCCGGCCTCCATGGTCTTCGTCCGCAACCGCAACGGATCGCACAACCCGCAGGAGGCGATGGAGATTCCGGACCTCATGGCGGGGGTGGACGCGCTCTACGCCGCGCTGCGCCCGCGCGCCTGACCGCCCCTGGCGCGCCCCCGCGGAAAGGTGGAGCCTTCGGCCAACCCCGAGGAGCCTCCATGCCGGACCCCGACGCGATCCTCGACCACTTCCTGAGCGCGCCGGCGGCGACGCTGCCCTCCTACGCCGCGGACGGCCGCCTGTACTTCCTGAACGACGCCGCAGGATCGGCCCAGGTCTGGGAGATGATGCCCGACGCCACCGCCCGTCCACGCACCGCCCACCGGGACGCGGTCTCCTGGGTATCCGGCAGCCCCGTGGATGGCGGCGCCGTCTTCGGCCGCGACGCGGCGGGCGACGAGCGCATCCAGCTCTACCATCTGCCGCCGGACGGCGACCTGCGGGCCCTGACGGCCGCCCCGACGGTCATGCACGGCTGGGGCGCCTGGTCGCCGAACGGCATGGCCGTCGCCGTCACGGCGAACGCGCGCGACCCCGCCCACGCCGATCCCTGCATCGTCCCGCTGGATGGTGGCCCGATGCGGCGCCTGCGCGACGTGCAGGGCCCGCACGAACTCGCCGCCTGGCACCCGGATGGCGGTTCCATCCTCCTCGCCTCCGCGCCGCGGGCCTTCGAGAGCGTGCTGCACCGCGTGGATGCCGTGACCGGCGACGCGGCGCCCGCGACGCCGGGCGGCGAGGACCGGCGCCACAACAACCCGCGTTGGCGGAAGGACGGCGCGGGCTTCTGGCTCCTGACCGACCGCGGCCGCGAATATCTCGGCGTCGCCTGGATGGAACCCGGCGGCACCCCGCGCTTCCTGCACACGCCCGACGCGGACGTGGAGAAGCTGGAGGTCTCGCCGGACGGCCGCACGCTCGCGGTCGTCGTCAACCTCGGCGGTTGGTCGCAGCTGCGCTTCCTGGACGCCGCGACGGGAGGAATGGTCGCGACGGCGGCGCACCCGCCGGGCGTCATCCAGAGGATCACCTGGCACCCGGATGGCACAGGGGTCGCCTTCGACCTTCTCCAGCCCACGCGTCCCGGCACGATCTGGGAGGCTGCGACCGACGGTACCGCGCGCCTGCTCTTCGCGGCGAGCGGAGCGCCGGCCGGCGCCCGCCCATGGGAGGAGGACTCGTTCGAGGCCCATGACGGCACGGAGATCCCGACTTTCCTGATGCGCCCCGAAGGCGACGCACCGGAAGGCGGCTGGCCCGTCCTGATCTGGGTCCATGGCGGGCCCGAGATGCAGGCCCTGCCGAACTGGCGCCCCGACCTGCAATCCATCGTGGCCCTCGGCATCGCGGTGATGGTGCCGAACGTCCGCGGATCCACCGGCTATGGCCGCGGCTACGCGGCGCTGGACGACCGGGAACTGCGCATGGACGCGGTGCGCGACGTGGCCTCCGCGCATGCCTGGCTGTCCGGCCGCCCCGACGTGGATTCGGGCCGCATCGCCGTCATGGGCCAGTCCTATGGGGGGTGGATGACACTCATGGCCGTGACTCACCATCCCGGCCTCTGGGCCGCGGGCGTCGAGTACTACGGCATCGCGCGGTGGAAGACCTTCTTCGAGCGAACGGGGCCCTGGCGCGTCGGTCACCGCGCCGCGGAATACGGCGACCCCGTGCGGGATGCCGACCTGCTCGAAACCCTGTCCCCGCTGCACAAGGTCGATGCGATCCGCTGCCCGATGTTCGTGGCCCAGGGCCTGACAGACCCGCGCGTCCCCCCGCATGAGAGCGAGCAGATCGTCGCCGCCCTGCGGGCCCGAGATGTCCCGGTGGATTACCTGACCTTCCCCGACGAGGGTCACGGCTTCCTGAAGCGCGACAATCGCCGGACCGCCTACCGTGGCGTCCTGGCCTTCCTGGCGCGGCATTTGCTCCGAACTGAATAACCGAAGGGGAGACGACGATGCGACGCAGGACCTTGCTGGCCGCCACGGCGGCGCTGCCGACCCTTTCCGCCCCGGCGCTGGCGCAGAACGCGAATCGCGTCCTGCGCTTCGTGCCGGAGGGCAACCTCAACAACCCCGATCCCGTCTGGACCACCACGACCGTCGCCCGGAACCACGGGCTGATGATCTGGGACATGCTCTTCGCCCTCGACGACACCTACGCCCCCCAGCCGCAGATGGTCGAGGCGCACGAGGTCTCCGAGGACCGCCTGACCTGGCGCTTCCGCCTGCGCGAGGGCCTGCGCTTCCACGACAACGAACCCGTCCGCCCCGTGGACTGCATCACGAGCATCCAGCGCTGGGCCCGCCGCCGCCCGCTCGGCCAGACGCTGCTGGAGCGGACGGAGGAGATGACGTGGCCGGATGACCGGACGATCGTCATCCGCCTGAAGCGCCCTTATTCGCTCATGCTCGAGACGCTCGCCGACTACTGCTTCATCATGCCGGAGCGCATCGCGAAGACCGATCCCTTCACGCAGATCACCGAATTCGTGGGGTCCGGTCCCTTCTCCTTCCCGCGGGATCAATGGATCTCCGGCTCCCAGGCCATCTACCTGCGGAACGAGAACTACCGCCCCCGCTCCGGTGCGCCGAACTTCGTGTCCGGCGGCAAGGTCGTGCACTTCGACCGCGTGGAATGGCGCGTCATGCCGGACTACGCGACGGCCGTCTCCGCCCTCGGCAACGGGGAGGTTGACTGGGTGCAGCAGCCCCAGGTGGACCTGCTGCCGCTGATGCGCCGCAACCGTCAGATCCGCGTCGCGGTGAACGACAGGATCGGTGTCATCGGCATGGTTGCGTTGAACCAGACGCAGCCGCCCTTCAACAACCAGAAGCTGCGCCAGGCCCTGCTGCCCGCGCTGAACCAGCAGGACTTCGTCACCGCCGCGCTCGGCACGGAGCCTGAGCTGTTCAAGGTCCCGGCGGGCATCTTCACCCCCGGCATGCCCATGGCGAATGACGAGGCGCTGGACGTCCTGACCGGCCCGCGCAACCTCGAACGCGCCCGCCAGATGGTGCGGGAGAGCGGCTACAACGGCGAACGCGTCGTCCTGATGTCGCCGACGGACTACCCCGCGACGATGGCGATCGCGCAGGTCGCGAACGACCTGTTCAAGCGCATCGGCCTGAACGTGGACTTCGCCGTGATGGATTGGGGCACCCTCGTCCAGCGCCGCGCGAGCAAGGAGCCGATCGACCGCGGGGGCTGGAGTGCCTTCTGCACGACCTATGAAGGCCTGACCGTTGCCAACCCCGCGACGCACATTCCGCTGCGCGGCAACGGCCCGCAGGCCTGGTTCGGCTGGCCGGTGTCGCCGCGGCTGGAGGCGCTGCGGGAGCAATGGCTGGACGCGCCGGACCGCGATGCGCAACTCTCCATCGCCCGGCAGATGCAGCGCATCGCTTTCGAGGAAGTGCCCTACCTGCCGACGGGCCAGCACTTCAACCCGACGGCCTACCGCACGAACCTCGTGGACATCGTGCCCGCGTCCTTCCCTATCTTCTGGGGCGTGCGGAAGACCTGACGCCCCGGCCGGACCGGGGCACCACGCCCCGGTCGCCCTCCCCTCAGGGCGCACGTAACGACGCGTTTCTCCGGTTCTCCGGATGTTCACCGCTACCCCGGCGCATCCTACATCCGGGCGTCTCCACCCGAACGCCAGGAACGCACCGATGTCCGGCAAGAAGATCGTTCCGCTCGCGGCCCTCCTTGGCCTCTCGGCCTGCGCCGTCGTCCCGCCCAGCGCACCGAGCGTCTACGTCCTTCCCCCCGCCGGGAAGGACTACGCCCAGTTCCAGCGGGAGGACCTGGGCTGCCGCGCCCAGGCCCAGGCGCAGGTCGGCGACGTCACCGGCGCGCAGCTCGCGTCCAACAACACGGCCGTGGGCAATGCCGCCGTCGGCACGGCGCTCGGGGCGGTGGCGGGCCTCGCCATCGGCTCGCTCACCGGCAATGCCGGCGCGGGCGCCGCGATCGGCGCGGGGACGGGCCTGGTCGCCGGTTCCGCCACCGGTGCGAACGCGGCGGCAGCGACCTCCGGCGGGCTGCAGCGGCAGTACGACGTCGTGTACCTGCAATGCATGACCGCGGCCGGAAACACGCCGCCGCCCGCGCCGACCGTCGCGGTGGTGCCGGGCGCCCCGTACTACGGCTACGTCGGCCCGAGCGTCGGGCTGGGCTTCGGCTTCTATGGCGGCCGGTACTACTACCCCCACCGATACGGCTACTATCGCGGCTGGTGATCGGCGGTCAGGCCGCGCGACGCTCCTGCGCGCGCGGCTGCCACCCGCTGCCGTAGAGCCAGTCGAAGACGTCCAGCCATTCCGCCTGCGACTTCGCCCCCATGATCTGGTTGCGCAACGCGGCATGGGCGCCGACGGGGTGGTACACGTGCTCCCCGATCGCGCGGGACTGCAGCACGACGCGCGCGGTCCGCAGCACCCGCGCGTCCTGGTAGGCGACTAGCGCTGCGGGGATGTCGCGGGGATGGTCGGACAGGCACTCGCCGAGCGTCACCGCGTCCTCCATCGCCATGCAGGCCCCCTGCGCCAGGTATTGCAGCGTGGGGTGCGCGGCGTCGCCCAGCAGCGCGACGGGGCCATCGGTCCAGCGCGTCACCGGCTCCCGGTCGCAGAGGACCCAGTACTTCCAGTCGCGGCCCGCATGGATCAGTTGCTGCGCGCGGGGATGCACGTGCGCGAAAAGGCGCAGCACCTCCCCGTGCGGCACGGGGACGCCTGCGGCGGGTTGCGTCGCGTCGTTGTGCGCGGTGACGACGAGGTTGAAGGTCTTCCCGTCCGACAGCGGGTAATGCACCAGGTGCACCTTCGGCCCGCACCAAAGCGCCGCGGCGTTCCAGCGGATGTCCGCCGGCATCTGCTCCGTCGGGATGACGGAGCGGTAGGTGGTGTGGCCGGACACGCGGGGCTTGCCGTCGCCCACGAGTTGCGCGCGCACCATGCTCCACAATCCGTCCGCGCCGATCAGCGCGGCGGCCTCGAGCCGCTCGCCGGAGGCCAGCACGGCCGTGGCCCCACCGCCCGCCGTCTCGTAGCCAGCGATTGCCGCGTTGGTCCGGAGCGTGATCCGCGGGTCGGCCTCGCAGGCACGCAGCAGCACGCGGTGCAGTTCCCCGCGGTGCACGACGGCGTAGGGGTTGCCGAAGCGGGCGCGGAAGGCCTCGCCCACGTCGACGTGGCAGACTTCCTCGGCCGTCGCCGCGTCCATCATCACCAGGCGGTCCACGTACACGGCGGTCTTTCGCGCACCCGCCGAGACGCCCAGCGCCTCGAAGGCTCGGAAGGCGTTGGGGCCGAGCTGGATGCCCGCCCCGATCTCTCCCAGCTCCGCCGCCTTCTCCAGCACCAGAACGGGGAACCCCGCGCGGGAGATGGCCAGCGCCGCCGCCAGCCCGCCGATGCCGCCGCCGGCGACGATGATCCGTTCGTCCATGTTCATCCCACCGCGCGCAGGGGTGCCGAAGTGACGTCGTTGTGCAGGGCCGCGAGTTCCGCCAGCAGCCGCAGCGCCGTCCGCCGGTCCGCGGCGGAGAGCGGTTCCAGCAGCCGATCCTGCACGCGCCGCACCGCCGGCGCCGCGCGCCGCAGCAGCGCGTGCCCGGCCGGCGTGGCGCGCAGCAACTTCACCCGCCGATCCCCCTCAGCAGCGTCACGGACGATCCAACCCTTCGCCTCCAGCCGCTCCAGCACCCCGCCGAGCGTCGAGCGGTCGAAGGCGATGAGGGAGGACAGCCGCGTCGCATCCACCCCCGGATGGGCCGCGATCGCCGACAGCGCCGCGAACTGCAACGAGGTCAGGTCAAGCGCCCCGCATTCCTCGGCGAAGATGGCGCCGTGGGCCTGGTGGATGCGCCGGATCAGGTGCCCGGGCATGGCGTGGATATCCAGCACGATTGACAGCATACGGATTGAACGTATGCTGTCAAATGAGGAAACACGGAAGCGCCGGATGCCACAGGACCTGCACGCCCTTCTCGGCGACCTCGTCATCGCCAACCGCATCCTGGCGCATGAGGGCGTGCTGGACGATTTCGGCCACGTCGCCGTGCGGCACCCGGAACGTCCTGATCGGTTCTTCTGCTCCCGTTCCCGCTCGCCCGAACTCGTCACGCGCGACGACCTCCTGGAATTCGACCTGGACGGCACGCCGACCGACCCGAAGGGCCTGAAGCCCTACCTCGAGACGGTCCTGCACGCCCGCCTCTTCGCCGCGCGCCCCGACGTGAAGGCGACGGTGCACCACCACGCCCCGGCCGTCCTGCCCTTCACCGTCACCGACGTGCCCCTGCGCCCCGTCTTCCACATGGCGGCCAGCCTCGGCGGCCCCGTGCCGGTCTGGGACAGCCGCGACGAGTTCGGCGACACCAACATGCTCGTGGACACCATGGCCAAGGCCGACAGCCACGCGCGCGCCCTGGGCGGCGGCACCTCCGTCCTGCTGCGCAACCACGGCGCATCCAACGCGGCGCATTCCCTTCCCGCGCTCGTCTTCATCGCCGTGCGCATGATGCAGAACGCGGAATTGCAGTACCGATCCATGTCCCTCGGCACGCCACGCTTCCTGACGGAGGGCGAGATCCGGTTGACCGCCGACATGCAGATGAGCGAGCGGCCGCTCGACCGCGCCTGGGCCTATTACCGGGCACGCGCGGGCTACGGGGGGATCTGACGTCATGGAACGCCGCGCGCTCCTTGCCCTCGCCGCCGCCCTGCCCACCGCGGCCCCACGGACGGCCCGGGCACAGCGCCGCGCCGTCCGTCTCATCGTCCCCGCCGCGCCCGGCGGCGCCATCGACGTCCTCGGCCGCCTCTACGCGCCGAAACTTGCGGAAGCCCTCGACCAGACTTGGGTCGTCGAGAACCGCTCCGGCGCCAACAACACCCTCGGCGCGGCCGAGGTCGCGCGCTCCGCGCCGGACGGCCAGACCTTCCTCGTCAATGCCGACATCCACGTCATGGCGAAAGCCGTGATGCGGAACGCGCCCTACGACCCGGTGACCGACTTCACCCCGATCGCCCGCCTCGCCAACGCACCGATGGTCCTCGTCGGCCACCCGCGAAGCACGCCGGAGGGCGGCGTCCCCGCCCTCGTCGCCGCCATGAAGGCGAACCCCAACCGCTTCTCATTCGCCAACTCCGGCACCGGCGCCATGGGCCACCTGGCCACCGCGTCCTTCCAGTCGCGCGCCGGAACCGAGGCGATCATCGTCGCCTATCGCGGCACCGCGCCCGCCCTGACCGACGTCGTCGCGGGCAACGCGCAGCTCATGGTCGCCCCGCTCGGCTCCGCCCTGCCGCAGATCCAGGACGGGCGCCTCCGCGCCTACGCCATCATGGGCCCGAACCGCTCCTCCCGTGCGCCGACCATCCCGACAGCCGCCGAGGGCGGCTTCCCCGACCTGAACTTCACCCTGTGGTACGCGATCTGGGCCCCCAAGGGCTTCCCGGACGCCGACGCGGACCGCCTGAACGCCGCCGTACAGGCGGCGTCCCGCGACCCCGCCATCGCGGCCCGCGTCGCCGAGCAGGGCGCCGAACCCGTCACCGAAGACCGCGCCGCCTTCACCCGCTTCGTCGCCGCGGAGGCCGAGCGCAACGGCGCCATCGCCCGCGCCGCGGGGATCGAGCCGGAATAGGCCGGCCGTCGGGCCTCCCTGCCCCCAGCCCCGTTCCTCATGGACGGCGACGGAGCCGCCGCGTCAGAAGTCGCTGACGCGGCCCTTCCGCTCCCAATCGCCGAAGCGGGTGGGCTCCGGCCCGGCCGGCCCGCCGATTTCCTTCGGCAGGGGCGTGGGGACAGGCTTCGGGGCCTCGTTGACCGCTGGCGCAGGCGGCGTCTTCGTGTCTTCGTGCGTGGTCATGCCGTCCCATCTTGGGGGTCGGGACGGGCCTGTCATGGGGGATGCTTCGATGGGCGGCTATGCCCGCACCGCGCTGCTCATGGCGGCGCTCACGGCGCTTTTCGTGGCCCTCGGCTATGCCCTCGGCGGCGCCGGCGGGATGCTCGTCGCCTTCCTCATCGCCGCGGCGACGAACCTGTTCGCCTGGTGGAACTCGGACGCGGTGGTGCTGCGGATGCACAACGCGGTCCCGATCGGGCCGGAGGTCCACCCCCGCCTGTACCGATTGACCGCCGCCCTGGCCCAACGCGCCGCCCTGCCCATGCCCGCCCTCTACGTGATCGAGGAGGACCAGCCCAACGCTTTCGCCACGGGCCGCTCCCCCGAACGCGCCGCCGTGGCGGTCACGGCCGGCCTGCTGAACACGATGCCGGAGGAGGAACTGGCCGGCGTCATCGCGCACGAACTGGCGCATATCCGCAACCGGGACACGCTGGTGATGACGGTCACCGCCTGCCTCGCCGGCGCGATCGGGATGATCGCGCAGTTCGGCGGGCTGTTCGGCGGGCGCGACCGGAACTCCCCCTTCGGCGCGATCGGACTGATCCTGCTGATCATCCTCGCCCCGCTCGCCGCGATGCTCGTCCAGATGGCGATCAGCCGTTCCCGGGAATACGAGGCGGATCGGGTGGGCTCGGCCATCGCCGGCTCGCCTGCCGGCCTGGCGAACGCGTTGCGGCGGCTGGAATCCTACCGCCACCAGCTCGTCAACGGCGCTGCCGAGGCAAACCCCGCGACCGCGCACCTCTTCATCATCAACCCGCTCTCCGGCGCCCGCTTCGACAACCTGTTCTCGACGCACCCGAGCACGGAACACCGCCTCGCCGCCCTCGCGCAGCTCGGGGGCGGGGACGGCGGCGCCCCCTTCGGCGGTTCAGCTGCCCCACGCGCGCCCCGGCCCTGGGACCGCTTCACCAACCGGGCGGCGGCTCCGCGCCGCGGTCCTTGGGGGTAGCGCAGCCCCTGGTCTGGCGCCCGGGCATCGCTTGCGGCAGACGCCGCCCGGGCGTCTCATGCCGCCATGTCCAGCACGTCCCGCGACGGTCCCGACGACCGACCCATCATGCTCCTCACCGGCGCCAGCCGAGGCATCGGGCACGCCACCGTCAAGCTGTTCCAGGAGAAGGGTTGGCGCATCCTCACCGTTTCCCGCCAGCCCTTCGACGAGGCCTGCGCCTGGCCCGCCGCGCGCTGGAGCCACATCCAGGCGGACCTTGCCGAGCTCGCGCAGGTGGAAACCCTAGCCGCCACCGTGCGGTCGCGCCTGCCAGCCGGACGCCTCCACGCCCTCGTCAACAACGCAGGCATCTCGCCGAAGGGACCGGACGGCGCGCGCCTCGGCGTGCTGCTGAGCGACGCGGATGCCTGGACCCGCGTCCTCAACGTTAACCTGATCTCCACCGCGCTCCTCGTCCGCGCCCTGCTGCCGGAACTCGAGGCGGCGCGCGGTTCCATCGTGAACGTCACGTCCATCGTCGGCTCCCGCGTCCATCCTTTCGCCGGCGTCGCCTACGCCGCCTCGAAGGCCGCGCTCGCGACGCTGACCCGTGAACTCGCCGGCGAACTCGGCCCGCGGGGCATCCGCGCCAACGCCATCGCGCCGGGGGAGATCCGGACATCCATCCTATCGCCCGGCACGGACGAACTCGTCGCCCGCGACGTCCCGATGGGCCGCCTCGGCGAGCCGCGGGAGGTCGCGGAAACCATCCACTTCCTCTGCTCGCCCGCCGCCTCCTACATCAACGGCACCGAAGTCCACATCAACGGCGGCCAGCACGTCTGACGTAGGGTCTCCCGGGGTTTTCTTCTTCGGGGTGTTGCTCTTCGTGGCCCCGGAGGAAGGCGCTGCCTTCCTCCGGGCCTCCATCCGCCAGGGGACGCGTCCCCTGGACCCCATCTTGTTGAACGCCCCCGGCTGAGGGTTGGTCTCCGCGCGAGCTTCCGCCGCGCGGAGACCAACCCTCAGCCACGGGCATCTCTTTGAGGAACGCGGCCCAGGGGGCCGCTGCCCCCTGGTGAGTGGAGGGTCCGGGAGGAGGCAAAGCGCTTCTCCCGGAGCAACAGGCGCAACAGCCCGAAGAAGCGGACCCCCGGGGAAACCCGGCGTCAGTCCACCTCGGCGCCGGCCATGGCGAGGATGGTGGCGAAGGCCAGTTGCATGTCATGGAGGGACCGCGTGGGCTCGACGTCGATGTACTCGTCCAACGTGTGCGCGCCCGCGCCCGCGCCGGCCGACACCGCGATGCCCGGGATGCCGAGCGAGATCGGGATGGACGCGTCGGTCGAGGACGCGACCGTCTTCGGCGCGAAGCCCAGCGCGTCCGCGGCCGCTCGAGCGTGCGCGACCAATTCGCTGGACGTGTCGATCGCCCCGGCGGGGCGGTCGCCGATGACCTTTACCTCGGCGGTCACGGGGCCCTTGGACGTGTCGCGCGCCGCGTTCTCCTCGGCTACCGCGCGCTGCACGATCGCGTTGAAGTCCTCGTCGATCCGGCGCAATTCCGCAGCGTCGTCGGATCGCAGGTCCACCTCCAGCCACATCTCGTTGGGAATGGAGTTCACCGACGTCCCGCCGCCCACCACGCTAGCGGAGAAGGTCGTGCGCGGCGTCTCCGGTACGCGCATCCGCGACAACGCGGACATTGCTCCGGCCATCGCAAAGGACGGTGAGACGATCCCGAAATCCATGAAGGAATGCCCGCCCGGCCCCCGGAAGCTCACGCGGTAGCGCCGCGAGCCCGTGGCACCGGAGACGATGGTTCCCATCCCCATCGGCCCCTCGACCGACACGAACCCCTGGATGCGCCCTGCGTGGTCGCCCTTCGTGAACAGGAACCGCACGCCCCGCAGGTCGCCCAGCCCTTCCTCGCCCACATTGCCGACGAAGAGGATGTCGTGCCGCGTCCGGATCCCCGCCGCGTTCATCGCGCGCAGGAAGGCCAGGTTCATGGCGAGCGACCGCGTGTCGTCCCCGATTCCCGGCGCATAGATCCGCGTCCCCTCCCGCCGCGGCGTCAGGTCCGTGCCGGCCGGGAAGACCGTGTCCAGATGGGCCGCGACGCAGACGAGCGATCCGTTCCCGGTGCCGCGCCGCAGGCCGAAGGCATTGCCCTCCGCATCCATGGCGCAGTCCTCCAGCGCCTCGGCCCGCAGCATGTCGAGGTAGTGGCGCCCCCGCACCTCCTCCCCGAAGAAGGGCGCGGGGATCTGGACGAGTTCCAGCGTTTCCTCGACGAAGCGGTCGTGGTGCGCGGCCAGGTGTGCCAGCGCGGCCTTCCAGGCCGGGCTCGCCATGATGCGCGCCACCGTATCCGTCATCGCTCCGTCATCCTTGCTACCCTGCGGGGATGGGCCAGAGGCGTGTTCGTGACAAGGGCGGTCCGGCCGGACCGCGGTGCGGCACGCCTCGGTTACACCCCCGATCCATTTTGCTGGCGGGCGCGCCGACGTCCCCCGTAACGTCCGGACGATGGGCGACCGGGCGGCCCCGTCCGGGTTGCCGGCTTTTCCATCGATCAGAGGGAATGCCCGACGATGCGCATGAAATTCCTGGCAGGCGGCGGCGCCGCGCTCTCCCTGGCCTTCCTGGTCGGGCTCGCCTTCGGGCAAGCCGGCTTGGCGCAGCCTGCAGTGCCGACCCAGAACGTCGGTGTCGTGGTGAACCGGACCGCCACGATGGACCTCGGCCCGGAGATCGAAGGCATGGCGGGGCGGCAGCTGCGGCTGCGCGTCATCACCATGGCACCGGGCGGGCTCTTCGCCGAGCACAGCCATCGCGACCGCCCGACGGTGGAGTTCGTCCTGAGCGGCGGTGCCGTCGAGTTCCGTGGCAGTGCGCAGCAGACGGTCCGGGAGGGCGAGTCGATCCTGTCGGACCGGAACACGACGCATTGGTGGCGGAACGACGGCTCCGTGCCCGTGGTGTTCATCGCGGCCGACATCTTCCGCCCGCAGTGAGACCCGCGGCCAGGGCGCCACGTGCCGCGCGGGGTTTGCCCGCGAGGCCGCGACCGCCTGGCCAGGACAGTCTTGGCCGGGCGGCCCGCGCGGCCGACGGCCGTTAGGGCACCATCACCCGGATCGGCGCCGGCGCGTCCTCTACCACCAGCGGTGCCGTTCCCGCCGGGTCGCCATCCGCCTGGGCCGGCGCCCCCGCACCGTCCAGCGTCACGCGGCTGGCGCGATGGATCGCGATTCCCGGCAGCCGCGGCAGCAGGTCCAGCGGCAGCAGCGCCCCCGCCAGCGCTGCCCGCCCCCAGGCACCGGGCATCAGCGCGACGTGGAAGCCCGGCGCCAGCGGCGTCGCGCCTGGCGCCAGCAGGTGCCGCCCGGCGTAGAGCCGCCCCTTCGTTACGACGACCGAGGACGCCAGCCGCGCCGGCGCGCCATCCATCGCCACCGACAGCGTCGGGAAGCGGTAGCGCGGCAGCCCCACCATCGCCTGCCACACATAGGCCCCGCGCCCGATCGCACGCTTCAGCCCGAGGTCCAGCCCGTGCACGACCGAGGCATCGAAGCCCACCCCCATCATCTGCACGAAGATCCGCACCCGCCCGTCCGGGAACCGCCCGAGCCCCGGCCACAGCGACAGCGCGCGTCCATGCCGCAGCACCATCGCCGCGTATTCCGGCCGCAGCGGCACGCCCAGCTCCAGCGCCAGCACGTTCGCCGTCCCGAGCGGCAGGATGCCCAGCGCGGCCTCGCCGCCCATCAGCCCCGACGCCACCTCGCTGATCGTCCCGTCCCCGCCCGCCGCGACGACGAGCGTCGCGCCGTCCCGCGCCGCGTCGCGCGCGATGTGCTCGGCATGGCCGGGATGCGTCGTTTCCATGACGGTCGCGCCGGGCAGCAGCGCGAGCGCACGTTCCAGCCTGCGGCGGCGGCGCGCGCCCGCCGCGGGGTTGAACACGATGAGCAAGGCATCCCCGGAGCAGCCCGAATCCGCGCCCCCTAACGCAGGGGAAACCCGCGACGAAACCTGCCGGCATCAGGATTCAACGAAGCGTCACATAACGCGGGAACCGATGCGGGATTCAAGGAACCTTCACAAGCCATGAGGGAATCGCAGCGTTACAGGCGCAGCAACACAACTCCGGATGGAGTCGGATGCACGACGCGCAGACCCAGCGACGCTACCGCACCGTCTTCCTCTCCGACGTTCACCTGGGCACCCGTGGCTGCCGCGCCGACTTCCTCGCGGACTTCCTGAAGTCCGTGGAGTGTGAGCGCCTCTTCCTCGTTGGCGACATCGTGGATGGCTGGCGCCTGAAGAAGTCCTGGTACTGGGACCCCACGCATGACGAGGTCATCCGGCTGATCCTTCGTATGGCCCGCCACGGCACCGAGGTCACCTACATCCCCGGCAATCACGATGAGATGTTCCGAGACTGGCTGGGCCTGGAGATCGCCGGCGTAAAGCTGGCGCGCGACGCGGTGCACGTTACCGCCGACGGTCGCCGCCTGCTGGTGATCCATGGCGACGAGTTCGACGGCGTCATCCGCTACGCCAAGTTCCTCGCCCATCTCGGCGACTGGGCCTATGACTGGGCCCTGACGATCAACCGCGTCTTCAACGCCGCGCGCCGCCGCCTGGGCTATCCCTACTGGTCGCTCTCCGGCTGGCTGAAGCGCGGCGTGAAGGAAGCCGTGAAGGCCATCGACCGCTTCGAGGTCGCCCTCGCGAACGAGGCGCGGACCCGCGGCCTGCAGGGCGTCGTCTGCGGCCACATCCACCACGCCGAGATGCGCGACATCGGCGGCATCGCCTACATGAACGACGGCGATTGGGTCGAATCCTGCACCGCCCTCGTCGAGCATGCCGACGGCCGCCTTGAACTCGTGGACTGGGCGGCGGAGCGCCGCATGTCGCTCTGGCCCGCGACGCGCGGCGGCCAGGGCCGCGTGCCCGTCCCGGCATAAGGGGTCCGCGCACTGCCCGACTCCGCACCGGCCGCCGAGGGGCTGCCGCCGCCACCCGCCAGGATCCTCATCGTGTCGGATGCGTGGCACCCGCAGGTCAACGGCGTGGTGCGCACGATGGACCGCGTCGTCACGGAACTCCGCGCCGGGGGCGACACGGTCGAGGTGATCGGGCCCGACCGCTTCCTCAACATCCCCGCCCCGTCCTACCCGGAAATCCGCCTCGCCGTCCTGCCGCGGCGGCGACTGACCGCGATCGCGGACGCATTCAAGCCGGATGCCGTGCACATCGCGACCGAAGGCCCGCTCGGCTGGGCCGCGCGCGGCCTCTGCCGGCGTCGCGGGTGGCGCTTCACGACCTCCTACCACACGAAGTTCCCGGAATACGTCCACGCTCGCATCCGCGCGCCGGTGTCCTGGTCCTGGTCCGTGCTGCGGCGCTTCCACGGCGCGTCCCGCGCCGTCCTCGTCGCGACGCCGTCCCTCGCGCGCGAACTGCACGCGCGGGGCATCCACCATACCCTGCCCTGGACGCGCGGCGTGGACCTCGAGCGTTTCCGCCTCGAACCGCGCGAGCTCTTCGAGGGCCTGCCGCGCCCCGTCTTCCTTTATGCCGGCCGCGTCGCCGTCGAGAAGAACATCGAGGCCTTCCTCTCCCTCGACCTGCCGGGATCCAAGGTCGTCGTCGGCGAAGGCCCGGCCCGCGCCGGGCTGATGGCCCGCTTCCCCGACGCGCACTTCACCGGCTACCGCGACAACGGCGTGCTCGCCGCGTCCTATGCCGGGGCCGACGTCTTCGTCTTCCCCTCGCGCACCGATACCTTCGGCCTGGTGCTGCTGGAATCGCTCGCCAGCGGCACGCCCGTCGCGGCCTTCCCTGTCACCGGGCCGCTCGACGTGATCGGCGACGCCCCGGTCGGTGCTCTCTCCGAGGACCTGCGGGACGCGTGCCTGAAGGCGCTGGGCGCGGACCGGGCGGCGTGCCGCGCGCATGCCGAACGCTTCTCCTGGGCGACCTGCGCCGCGCAGTTCCGCGCAGCCCTCGCCCCCGTACGGATGGAGGAAATGGCCTGATGGACGGCAGCCTGGGCACGGCCCGCTCGACGAAGCGGGACGCTGCCCCCGATCGGGGCCGGCCCGCCGGCGGCTTCGCCTTGTTCCTGAAGCGCTGGGCGGCGAACCCGCTGCAGATGGGAAGCGTCGTCCCCTCCTCTTCCTCGCTCACCCGCCGCATCGCGCGCCTGACCACCTGGGGCGAGGACGAGATCGTCGTCGAGCTCGGCGCCGGCACCGGCGTCGTTTCCCGCGCGCTGCTTGCCGCAGGCCTGCCGCCGGAGCGCCTGCACGTCGTGGAAATCGTGCCGGAGATGGCCGAACACCTCCGCGAAACGCTCCCGGGCGTGCGAGTCGTGACCGGCGACGCTTTCACGTTGCCCGACCTGATTCCGCGCCACCTGCACGGCCGCGTCGGCACGGCGATCTGCGGCATTCCGCTGGTGCTGCTGCCGCTCGACCAGCAGCGCCGCTTCGTGCAGGCGGTTGAGGCGGTGTCGCCGGGGCGCGGCTTCCTCCTCTACACCTACTGCATCACCTCGCCGCTTCCCTACCGCGCGCTCGACCTGTCGGCGAAGCGGGAGGCCTGGACGCCGCTCAACCTCCCTCCCGCGAGCGTCTGGCGCTACGTGCCGCGGTAGCCCGTAAGGTCAGGTCGCCCCGCGTACCGCCCGCAGCGTCTCCGGCAGGCTCAGCGCCAGCGTCGCCATCGAGATCAGCGACGCGGTCTGGCAGTAGGCGCAGAGCGCCTGGTTGTCCCGCCATTCCTCCCGTGCGAGGCGCAGATTCGTCGCGACGTCGAATGCCGCCTTCAGTGTCAGCGCGACGGGGATGGCGGGATTCCGCTCCGCCCGGGTCCGCCCGCCCGCCGCGGCCAGCGCCGCCGTCAGCCCGTAGGTGATCGTCATGAGGAAGGCGTCGGGCGTCTGCAGCCGCGCATAGGCGTAATCCGAGGCGTTCACCCGTTCGCTGTCGAAGACATCCACCGGCGGATCCGGCAGCCGCCGCAGCATCCCGAACTGGTACAGCGAGACGACCTGCCCGATCGCCGTGCCGATGAGCGACAGGCCCACCATCCAGCGCCTCCGACGCAGGTCGGGGTCGGTCTCCAGCCGCATCTCGCGCGACAGTCGGGCAGGGGGCGGGGCCATGGCAGGTCTCCGATGAACCCCGGCCGAACGACGCGCCCGCCGCGCGGGTTGCCCGGCCCGGATCGCCGGCCAGGCGCCGTCACGCGGTCGAGACGAAACGGTCTTGCACCTGACCCGCGGCTTACGTCGGCGCGTCACGCCCCGGTGCTACCCGCCGCGTGATCGCCGCACGGCGGCGAAGGGGGGAATGAAGCACCGATGATCCGGACCGTGCTCGCCGGCGCCTTCGCGCTCGGCCTGACCGTCAGCGCCACCACCGCCGAGGCGCAGCAGCGCCAGCGCTTCGAATACTGGTACGGCCTCACCGGCCAGCTCGGCGAGGTGATGGAGCAGCACTGCCGCCGCTTCAACGAATCGCAGACCCGCTACGAGGCGGTCTGCGTCGGCCAGGGCGGCTACGACCGCGCGGAGCAGAACACCATCGCCGCCTTCCGCGCCCGCCAGCACCCGACGCTGGTGCAGATCTACGACGCGGGCACGGTCAACTTCATGCTCTCCGGCGTGACCTACAACGCCGTCCAGTTCGCCCGCGATTTCGACATGCGCCTGAACTGGGCCGACTACTTCCCGGGTATCTCCGCCTACTACGCGACCTCACGCGGGGACATGTGGTCCTTCCCCTACAACTCCTCGACCGCCGTGATGTACTGGAACCGCGAGGCCTGGCGCAGCATCGGCCGCAACGAGCCACCCGCGACCTGGGAGCAGATGGAGCGCGACATGCGCGCCCTCCGCGCCGCCGGCCATGCCTGCCCGCACACCTACGACTTCGATACCTGGCAGTCCGTCGAGCAGATGTCGGCCATCCACGGCGAGCCGATCGCGACGCGCAACAACGGCTATGACGGCCTGGACGCGGAACTCCTCGTCAACCGCGGCCTGATCCCGCGCCACCTCGGCAACCTCCAACGCTGGACGGGCGAAGGCCTGGCGCGCGTCAACACCGCGCAGACCGGCCGTACGATCATCCAGGCCTTCGCCGACGGCACCTGCGCGTCCATGCTTTCCTCCATCGCAAATCACGGCGTGGTCGGCCAGACGGCGCGGGAAGGCCTGGACTGGGGCGTCGCGATGATCCCGCTCTACGAGGGCTACCAGCGCCGGAACTCCCTCGTCGGCGGCGCCTCTCTCTGGGTGCTCCAGGGCAAGTCGCGTGAGGAATACCAGGCCGCCGCCGCCTTCCTCGACTTCGTGCTGACCCCGGCCGAGGTGAAGTGGATGCCACGCGTGACCGGATACATCCCGATCACCCGGCCCGCCTTCCGCGAGATGCAGCAGGAAGGCTTCTACGCGGCCCCGCCCTATGCGGGCCGAGAGATCGCGATGCAGTCCCTCACAGCCACCGAGCCGACGCCGGTGACCCGCGGCATCCGCCTTGGCAACTTCACCTCGATCCGTGCCGAGATCCGGTCGGAATGGGAAGCCGCCGCGTCCGGCCGCAAGACGATCCAACAGGCGCTCGACGACGCGACGATCCGCAGCAACCAAGTCCTCCGCCGGTTCGAGCAGACGATGCGCGGCCGCCAGCTCCCCTGATCCGTGCCACGGCCCGCGGCGGGTGCCGCCGCGGGCCGGACATTCCCCTTCCCCTCGGGTGTCCATGACCGGCAAGCGCGTCACCTTCGACAACATCCCGCTCGCGGTCGCGCTCATCGCGCCGCAGCTCCTCCTCGTCTTCACCTTCTTCTACTGGCCGACGGGCGAGGCGCTCTACTGGGCCTTCACGCTGGAACCGCCCTTCGGCGGCGACAACCAGTGGGTGGGGTGGCAGAACTTCACGACGGTCTTCGGCGACGCGCTCTACTGGAACTCCGTGCGGACCTCCGTGATCTTCGCACTCGCCTCCACGGCGATGGCGATGGGGATCGCGCTGCTGCTCGCGCTGTTCGTGGATCGCCAGTTGCCGGGCTACAAGGCGTATCGGTTCCTCTACTTCCTGCCCTACGCGGTGGCAGCACCGGCCGTGGGCCTCGCCTTCCGCTTCATCTTCGCCCCCGACGCCGGGCTGATCTCCGCGGTCAACGCCTTCTTCCCCGGGATCTGGAACCCCGCGCTGGATGGCAACGACGCGCTGATCCTCGTCACGGTGGCCAATGCCTGGAGCATGGTGGCCTACAACTTTGTCTTCTTCCTCGCGGGGCTCCAGTCCATCCCGCGCTCGTTGACCGAGGCCGCGGCGATGGACGGGTCCGGCGCGGTGCGGCGCATGCGGGACATCCAGTTGCCGCTCCTCGCGCCAACGGTGTTCTTCCTCATTGTCATCAACGTCACCGACAGCTTCGTGAACTCCTTCGGCATCGTGGACATTATGACGGGCGGCGGTCCCGCGCGCGCGACGGACCTGATGGTGTACCGCATCTATTCCGACGGCTTCCGCGGGAAGGACTACTCCCTCGCCGCCGCGCAGAGCATCGTCCTGATGCTCCTTATCGTCGTCCTGACCTTCGTCCAGTTCCGCTACGTCGAGCGGCGCGTGCACTACGTCTGAGGGGAAGCCGCCATGGTCGAACGTACGCCGATCCTCAACGCCCTGACGCATCTGGTCATGCTGTCCGGGCTGATCCTGCTGCTCTTGCCGCTGTACGTCGTCTTCGTCGCCTCGACGCATGACTTCCGCACCGTCAATACCGTTCCCCTGCCGCTCTTCCCCGGCGACCGCATGATCGAGAACTGGACGGCGGTCTGGAACAGCGCGGGCTTCGGCCCGAAGATGCTGAACTCCCTGATCATGGCCACCGGCGTCACGGTCGGGAAAATCGTGCTTGCCGCACTGTCTGCGTTCTCCATCGTGTATTTCCGCTACCGGCTGCGGATGGTCTTCTTCTGGCTGATCTTCATCACGCTCATGCTTCCGCTGGAGGTGCGGATCGTCCCGACCTACGCCGTGGCGGCCGACGTCTTCCGCCCGCTCGGCGCCACGGTGAACACGGTGCTCGACACCATCGCCGGAATCCGCGTGGCCTTCCCGGAATGGAGCCTCCTCAACTCCCATGCCGGCCTGATCCTGCCGCTCGTGGCGACGGCCACCGGAACCTTCCTCTACCGCCAGTTCTTCCTCACCGTCCCCGACGAGCTGGCCGAGGCCGCGAAGATGGACGGGGCCGGCGCCTTCCGCTTCTTCCGCGACGTGCTGATCCCTCTGTCCCGCACGAACATGGCGGCGCTCGCGACGATCATGTTCGTCTATGCCTGGAACCAGTACCTCTGGCCGCTTCTCATCATCACCGACGTTGCGAACTACGGCACCGCGACGATGCAGTTGCAGCGCCTGGTGCCCGGGCCGAACTTCGGGGAGCCGCCGCGCTGGCACACCGCGATGGCCGGCACACTGATGGTGATGCTGCCGCCACTTCTCGTCGTGATCTTCATGCAGCGCTGGTTCGTGCGCGGCCTCGTCAACACCGACCGGTAGGTTCAGCCCATGGCCGACATCACCCTCCGCGGCGCCCGCAAGTCCTACGGCAAGATCGAGGTCGTGCACGGCGTGGACCTTGCCATCGCGCATGGCGAGTTCGTCGTCATCCTCGGCCCCTCCGGCTGCGGCAAGTCCACGCTGCTGCGGATGATCGCGGGGCTGGAATCCATCTCCGCCGGCACGGTTGAGATCGCGGGCCGCGTCGTGAACGACCTGGAGCCGCGGGAGCGCGGCTGCGCCATGGTCTTCCAGAACTACGCCCTCTACCCCCACATGAGCGTGGAGCAGAACATCGGCTACGCGCTGAAGGTGGCGGGCGTTCCGCGGGCCGAGCGCCGGAAGCGGGTAGAGTCCGTGGCTGCCGTCGTCGGCCTCGGCGACTTCCTGGACCGCAAGCCGATGCAGCTCTCCGGCGGCCAGCGGCAGCGCGTCGCCATCGCCCGCGCGATGATCCGGGAACCGAAGGTGTTCCTGTTCGACGAGCCGCTGTCGAACCTCGACGCGAAGCTCCGTGTCCAGATGCGGGTGGAGATCAGGCGGCTGCATGCGCGGATCGGGGGGACGTCGGTCTTCGTCACGCATGACCAGACCGAGGCGATGACGCTCGCCGACCGGATCGTCGTGATGAATGCCGGTCGCATCGAGCAGGTCGGCACGCCCGCCGAGGTGTACCGCCGGCCGGAAAGCCGCTTCGTCGCGGGCTTCATCGGCACGCCGCCGATGAACCTGCTGGAGGGAGAGATCGCGGGACCCGGGCAGGTGCGCCTCGCCGACGGGACGGTGCTGCCCTTCGATCCCGCACGCTTCTCGGGGCGCCCCGGGCAGGCCGTGACCTTCGGCATCCGCCCGGAGAACCTGCGGCCCGCCGAGGCGGGGATCCCGATGGCGGTGGACGTGGTCGAGGAACTCGGCGCGGGCCGGCTGGCGCACGGGGTCTTCGCCGGGCGCGAGTTCGTGGCGGCGCTGCCGGAGGAGAACGAGGTGCGGGCCGGGACGAGCCTGTCGCTGCACCTCGATCCCGGTCTGGTGCATCTCTTCGAGGCGGGGACGGGTCGGCGCTTGCCGGCGGCCGGGGCGACCGCGACGGAGCCGGCGCGGGACCTCGCCCCAGCCTGACGCGGGGCCGCAACCCCGCCCGACCCGCCCCGTTCCGCCCCCGCCCCCACGGGGGACCGAACGGAGCCCCGCTTGCCCGAAGTCCGCTTCGTCGCGATGACGATCGTCTGCGTCGGCGTCCTGCTGGCGATCGCGCGGCTGCTGCGCCTGCCGCCTTCGATCGTCGTGTTCTCGGGCGGGCTTGCCTCGATCCTGCTGCCGGGGCCGCTGCCGCCGGTGCGCGTGGACCCGCTGATCGTGCTGGGGCTGCTTCTGCCGCCGGTGCTGTATGCGGGGGTGACGGACCTGTCGCCGGCGACGCTGCGGCACGCGGCCTGGCGGGGGTCGCGACGGGGGCCGTTCTGACGATCTCCCTCGTCGCGGCGGCCGGGTACGCGACGCATCTGCTGTTGCCGGGGCTGGATCCTGTGGCCTGCCTCGCGGTCGGCGTCGCGGTCGCGGTGGCGGAGCCACGGATCGCCGTGGACACCGGCGCGATCCGCGCCCTGCCGCGGGCGATGGCGGACGCGCTCAGCGCGCAACTCGCCTCGGCGCCGCTGGTCGGCGTGTCGCTCTCGCTCATCGCGGCGAAGGCAGTGGGTGGGCCGCTGCCGACGGCGGGCGGGATCGCGCTGACCTTCCTGAAGGATCTGGCGATCGGCGGGACGCTCGGGGCAGCGCTCGGCTTCGCGATCGCGGCGCTGCGGCGGCGGCTGACGGATGCACCGGCCGAGGCGGCGCTGTCCTTCGCGACGCCCTTCGCGGCGGCGGCGGTGGGGGACGTGCTCGGGCTCAATCCCATCGCGGTGCTGATCGCGGCGGGGCTGGTGCTGGCCTGGCGGTCGGTGGACCGGGAAACCGGGAGTCGATCGCCTCGCCGGAGGCGCGGCTGCTGGTGCGCGACCTTTGGGCGGCGCTGGCGGCGGTACTGAACGGGGCGCTGTTCTTCCTGATGGGGCGGGCGCTGCCGGAGGCGCTGGGGGTGCCGCGGCGCTGCCCTGGACGACCCTCGCGGCCACGGCGGCGGCGCTGCTGCTGCTGTGTGCCGTGGTGCAGTTCGCGGTGTCCTGGGCGACGCTCGCGGCACCGGCGGCGCCGGGCGTGCCGCGTGAGGGCGGGGGGCGCGTGCCGTCCTGGCAGGCGGCCGCCGTGCTGTCCCTGACGGCGGGGCGGAGCGTGGTGGCGCTGGCGATCGCGCTGGCGCTGCCGGCGCAGGCCCCGGACGGGACGCCGTACCCGGCGCGGGACGCGGTGGTGGCGCTGGTGGCGATCGCGGTCATCGCCTCGCACCTGCTGCAATGGGCTGTCCTGCCGGGGATGCTGCGCTGGGCGCGGCCGGCGGGGGAGCAGGAGGCGGAGGAGGAGACCGCGGAGGCGCGGCATGCGGCCTCTGCCGCCGATGCTGACGACCCGGAGGCGGCGCGCCGGCGGCTGCGGGCGCTGCGGGACGAGGACCGGATCGGCGACGCCGCGATGCATGCCGGGGAGACGGCGGCGGCGCTGCGGGCCCGGGCGGCGGAGGTGGCGGAGCCGGAGGCGGGCGGGCGGGGGTGATACCCGCGGGTGACCCGCGCGCGGTGACGGGGCGCGTCGGCCCTGGGCGGACGAGGGGTTGGCTTGGTGGTTGCGGGCGTGGAGCATCGGCCGCGCCCGGTCCGCAGCGACGGAGCGTGGTGCCGGGCGGGAGGTCAGCGCTTCCGGAGATGGGTTCGTGAGCGGGCGTGCCGGGTCGGTCGGGAGGTGGTTCGGACCGAAGGCGGCCGGGGCGGTTCCGGCGGGGGTGTTGCGGGCGTTCGGGCGGGGCGTCAGGTGCCGAGCCGGGCCACGGGGGCGGCGGCTTCGAGGGTGAGGCCTTCGGGCGCGAAGCGGAGGGCAGTGGTGCCGTGCCAGGCACGGCGGAGGTTGTCCTCGATCAGGCGCGTACCGAAGCCGCGGCGGGTTGGGGGCGTCACCGGGGGGCCGCCGGCTTCGACCCAGCGGAAGCGGAGGATGCGGTCGGGGCCCGCGCCCTCGAGCGTCCAGGTGACGGCGACGCGGCCGCCGGGGACGGAGAGGGCGCCGTATTTCGCGGCGTTCGTGGCGAGTTCGTGCAGGGCGAGGGCCAGGGCGAGGGCGGCGTTGGAGCCGAGGCGGACGGGCGGGCCTTCGGCCACCAGGTGGTCGCCGCCGGCGCCGTGGAGGGCGATGATGCCGCGGAGGAGGTCGCGGAGGGTGGTGTCGGCGCGGCCTTCGGCCAGCAGGTCGTGGGCACGGGCGAGGGCGCGGAGGCGGGCGCCGAAGGCGTCGCGCGCGGCGTCCAGCGTCGGGGCGCTGCGGAAGGTCTGGGCGGCGAGGGCCTGGACGAGGGCGAGATTGTTCTTCACGCGGTGGAGGAGCTCGGCCATCAGGAGGCGCTGCTTTTCCTCCGCGCGCTTGCGGTCCGTGATGTCCTGGACGACGCCGCGGAGGCGGAGGGGCTGGCCGGAAGCGTCGCGCACGATCTCCCCGCTGCGGGAGAGCCAGCGTTCTTCCCCGGTGTCGGCGCGGTGGATGCGGAACTCGACGCTTGGCTGGATGCGGCCGGCGGCGCGGTCGGCGGGGCTGGTGACGGCGGACCAGTCTTCCGCGAAGACCTGGGCGCGGATGGAGGCGGGGGTCATCGGCGCGTCCGGGGCGACGCCGTAGATCGCGCGGAAGCGGGGGAGGCGAGGAGGATGTTGGTGGCCACCTCGATCTCGAAGGCGCCGATGCCGCCGGCTTCCTGGGCGAGGCGGAGGCGTTCTTCGGCGTCGCGCAGGGCCTGGGCTTCCGCGGCGCGGTCGCGGAGGGTGCGGCGGAGTTCGAGCTGGATCATCACCTGGCGGGCCAGGCGGGAGAGGGTGCGGCGCTGGAAGTCCGTGAGCCTGCGAGTGCGGGTGTCGAGGACGCAGACGGTGCCGATCGGCAGGCCTTCCGGCGTTTCGAGCAGGGCGCCGGCGTAGAAGCGGATGCCGTTGGCCGGCGTGACGAGGGGGTTGCGGGCGAAGCGGGGGTCTTCGCGGGCGTCCGGGACCTCCGTGATGCCGGGGGTGAGGATGGCCTTGGCGCAGAAGGAGGAGTCGAGGGGGGTGGAGTCCACGCCGATGCCGACTTCCGCCTTGAACCATTGGCGGTCGGTCGCGACGAGGTTCACGACGGCGATGGGGGTGCCGCAGATCTCGGCGGCCATGGCGGCGATGTCGTCGAAATCCGCTTCGCGCGGGGTGTCCAGGATCCCGTAGCGGAGGAGGGCGCGGAGGCGTGCGGATTCGTCCCAGGGCGGGGCCGGTGGGCCGCGGTCCGGGGCCTCGGCGGCCGGGGGCGGCGCGACCAGATCCATCGCGGGGAGGAACGCACCTGAATCGGGCGCGGCGCAAGCGGCGGATGGGGTGGGTTCGGGCCGTTGGGGAGGGTTTCGGACAAAAGATTCCGTGCGGGGCGGCGGCGGGGTGCCGGGGTGGGTCGGTGCCAGGGCCGCACCGGGCCCGCGCTGGACCCGCGCTGGGTGCGGACGGGCTTGCGCCGGTTGCGGGCGGGACCGCGCGGAGCGGGGACAGGGTCGCGCCGAGTGCGCGCAGGCTCGCGCAGGGCGCGGGAGGGCTGGCGGGGAGCGCGGGCCGGCGCGCGGTGGGGTCATGGCCAGGCGAGGCGGACGGAGCGGCGGATGTAGGGGCGGCCACCGGCCATGCGGTGGAGGCGCTTGAGCGTGGCGATGAGGGGGCGGGCGCGCCGGCGCCAGGCGGGCCAGGGCTCGGACGGGCCCTGGGCGAGGGTTGGGGCGACGCGGTGGCGGAGGATGTCGGCGAGCCAGGGGTCGGGGAGGAGCCAGGGCGGGCCATCCAGCGCGGATTCGAGGCCGAGGCGGCGGATGAGGAAAAGAAGCCGCAGGCCGCCGAGGCGGGCGGCGCGACGGGCGGCGCGGACGATGAAATGCTCGATCCGGCGGAGGGGGTGGTTGGGGTAGTCGCCGAGGTCGGCCAGTTCCTCCAGCAGGCGATGCCAGAGGCCGTTATGCGTGGCGCGGCGGAAGAAGCGGGCGATGGTGTCGGGCTTGCCGGAGAAGCAGGAGACGTCGCGCCAGGGGATGGTGGGGCCGCGGACGACGAGTTCGAAGATGGCGTCCATGCGGGCGCGGAGGTCGGCGACGGTGCGGCCCTGGGGGGCGCGGTTCCAGAGGAAGGGGTGGAGGGCGAGCCACTCGTCCTCGGTCAGGGGCATCCAGGGGCGGGGTGGGGTGAGGCGGTGGGGGTGGGTCGGGTGGAACATGGGCGATCCCTGTATCGGAAGATGATCCTATGACGCTCTAGGACTATTGTCAAGAACCGGCTGACCTAGTATCCTTGCTTGATCGGGTCGGTAGCCGGGCTCTGTGCTGTTCTCGAAAAGAGCTAACTACCGAAGACTTGTTTGGTCGAAGTTATCGTTCGAAGGAGGTGAAAGGTCCTGAGTTACAGATCGATCTCCGACCCTGGCGCCATCAAAAAACATGCTAACGCGATCCGCGATTTGGCGGACGCCGAGAAGGAAGCCCTCGGTTTCCTGCCAGCCGCGGCCTACGATGAAGCAATAAGTCGGAATCGCGTTATCGCAATGCTTGACTTATCTAAGTCGCCGCACCAACTGGCTGGATTCGTTCTTTTTAGTGGCGTTTTTCCAAATGCACGCATTCAACAGATCGCTGTGGCGAGCGAGCACAGGCAAAGGGGCGTAGCCACGGCGCTACTTACTGAGGTAGTTGCAAGACATGAGGCGCAGGGATACCTACGCATAACTGCTGCGGTTGCAGATGATCTGTTGTCGTCACAGGCGTTTTATGAAAAAAATGGCTTCGTCGCGACAATAACCCGTAAGGGCGGTAGCGCGCGTGACCGCACCATAATCGTGCGCGCCAGAGACCTGGACAACGATCATCTTTTAGTTGCGACTGACCCCTCATCGAACATCCGTACTCCGGCAGTCGATCTAGGTTTGCGCATCAGGGGGGCTGGCTTGGCGCCACTCTATTCGATGGATCTGAATGTCCTTTTCGACGCTATTCGGGATGGGAGGGCGAGAGCGGAGGTTGCTCAGCGGGTGATTGGTGCGGCACTCAAGCATAAGGTTCGTCTGGCTGTAGCGCATGAATTCTTGGTAGAGTTGAACCGAAATGCCACTCCTGGAAAAGAGGATCCGATCCTTGCTCTGGCGCGTCACCTTCCGCGCTTGACGGCCACGAACGGGGAGGAGGTCGTTGCGCTCGCAAGCAGGATTCTGAGAATTGTCTTTGGTTCGGAACCATCTACCGGAGGTTACACCGTTCAGGCCAAGAGCGATGCGCGTCATCTGGCCGAAGCTGCTTTGGCAAGAGCGTCCGGTTTTCTGACAAGCGACGGCCAAGTACTTAGTGCAAGGCGGCGTTTGTTTGAGGAGGTTGGAATTGACGTGCTCTCGCTCGATGATTTCGCGCTAATGATTGACGACCTCTCAGCGTCTCAGGGGCTTGGTTCGCTCATACCCCAATCGGACATGACATGGGAGCAGGTCACGCCCGCACTTGGTAGAGCTTATTTTGAGCAAAGTGTTGAAGCTGCTCGGATATTTATGCAGTTTCAAGAGGCCCAGTCAGCGAACTTAGTCGTTGAGGGCCTCAAGGAAGGAAATGAGCTCGTTGGGCTGGCTGCTCGTTTACGCCACCCTGCACTTGACTCGGCGGCTCAGGTTCTGATCCACGTGCGACCGGACCATGTTCGGAGCGATCTCCTGGCGGATGCTCTCCTGAATAGCCAGTGCGAGCAAGCGTGCATAAATGGCCCGGTAATGATCGAACTTCAGGATCTGCCTGGACAAACCGTGCTGCGCCGTACCGCTCTGATGCATGGCTTCATGTCCCCCGAACGTGGCATCATGGCCAAGGTAGCAGTTGGAAGGCCCATCACGGAAAGGAACTGGCCCAGAATTTCCCGAGTTATCCAACGGCGGGCAAATCTACGTCTGCCCGACAGCATCTTTGGCCACGATCCTGGATACGAGATCGCTTTCAACAATTCTGCTGGCCAATCTGTAAAGGTAACGCTTGCCGGGCTGGAAAAAGCCCTCGGACCAACTCTTTTTGCTTGGCCTGGTCGTCTTGGGGCTATCGTACCGATTGCGCAGCACTTCGCTGACGAACTACTCGGAACTGCGCGGCAGGCGAGTATGTTCAGCCCTAAAGAGGCGGGGATATCTAGCATCAAGACTTATGTCTGTACGCCGCGCGTTGCGCCGATGCTTAATCCCGAAATGCCTATTCTATTCTATGAGTCTGTGCGGTCGGGCGGCCGTGGCGCTGTGATTGCATCGGCAAGGATCGTTGATGGTATCATCGTGAACAAGACACGTCTGCCTGCTCAGCAAATGCGACGCTCGGTGATAGAGGACGTCGATTCTTTCTCCTCTTCCGAAGAGGTCTTGGTTGTGACATTCAATAACGTCCTTCGTTTTCCGAGGCCAGTTAATCTTCCGAAGCTTCGCCTAATTGGGGCGGTTGGCCCAAATAATCTAGTCACTACTACCCCTATCTCATCCGAGACGCTTGTTGCTATTCTCGAGTTTGGCTGGAACAATGTCTAACTTCCAGGACGCACTCATATCTATACACCGCATCCATGTCGATCGTATTCTGGCTGGCAGAAAGACAATCGAGGTTAGGCGGCGTTTCCCCGGCATATCTCCAGGTACGCGACTATGGATTTACGAGACGCGACCCACTGGCGCACTCGTCGGCTTTGTTACGGTAAGCTTCTTAGACCGTGCAAATCCTGATACTCTTTGGAATCGTTATGGCTCGGATACTGGACTGGCGCTGACCGACTTTTTAGCGTACCTACAAGGGACGACGACAGCGGTTGCTATAGCCCTTTCAGATGCAAGACGCATTGCGCCTGTAGCACGTGAGACATTGTCCTCGATTCGCACCCGCTTCCATCCGCCCCAAGTTATGACCAAACTGACTGAAAAGGAACAGGTCATTCTGCGTAACTTGGTGGAAGGCGATGGATCTCTCTTGGGCAGTCAGTAAGACTCGTCCCAAACCTACGAACTTGACTCCACGAGATCAGGTCAAGATATCCGGTCAGATCGTCAGTCGTGCGCTGAGATGCGGGGTGACCTGACCATCTCCCAGAACTAGTTTGGCTAGCCTCTGCTTCCCGCCCGGAACACCAACAACAACCCCGACAGCGTCAGCGCTCCCCCGACGACGTCGGCCCAGCCCAGGACTTCGCCTAGGAAGGCCCACCCTAGGACGGCGGCGACGGGTGGGGCGAGGAGTTGGAGGGCGGAGGCGGTGCTCGCGGGGAAGCGGCGGAGCATGAGGAAGAGCATGGCGTAGCCGCCGATGCCGACCACCGTGATGGAGTAGAGCATCCCGGCCAGCACGGCGGGGGAGGCTGCGGTGGGCGGCGCGCCCTCCTTCAGCAGCGCGAGGGGGAGGAGGAGCAGGGCGCTGACGAGGCTCTGGCCGAAGGTGGCGGACCAGAGGTCCACGCGGCCGCGGGCCGGGGCGAAGGCGAGCAGGCCCGCCGCCTGGGCGGCGGAGGCGAGGAGGGCGAGGGCGACACCCAGGGCCTCGTCGGCCGCGGAGGTGTCGGCGTGGGGGGCGGCGATGCGGGCGCCGCCGAGGACGGCGACGCCGGCCCAGCCGAGGGCGAGGCCGAGCCAGGCCATGGGGGCGGGCGGCGGCCGGCCACGACCTCGCCGAGGGCGACCATGAGGGGGTGGAGGCGCAGATGAGGGCGACGAGGCCGGAGGGGATGAGGGCCGTCGCCCACCAGGAGAGGGCGAGGTAGGCGCCGGTGCCGAAGAGGCCCATCGCCGCGATGCGCGGCAGGTCGGCGCGGGCGGGCCTGCGGGCGCCGGTGGTCCAGGCGATGGCGCCGAGGAGGGGGGCGGTGATCGCGAAGCGGATGGCGAGCGCCCAGAAGGGCGGCCATTCCAGCACGACGACGCGTGCCGAGTTGAAGGCGGAGCCCCAGACCAGGACGAAGGCGGCGGCGAGGGCGAGGTCGGCGGGCTTCATCCGCGCGTGGGGTGGGTGGTCACGCGGGGGATGATGGCGGGGGTGGGCGTTCCGGGCCAATGCCGGGGCTGCATGGGAGGGGGTCGTGTGGGTGGCCCCGGGGAGGCGCTGCCTCCCCAGACCGATGCGCGAACGCGAGCGTTCGCGCAGCGACGGGGGGTGAACGCACCCCCCGGATCCCGCGATCTGTTTTGAGCGTCCCCTTGGTGAGGCCCCCCACTTCGGGAGCCTCACCAAGGGGACATTCCCATAGTCCGCGGGTCCAGGGGCGCGTTCGCCCCTGGCGGAGAGGGGTCCGGGGAGAGGCAGGGCCTCTTCCCGGGGCCGATCAGCGCGACGCTTCCAGCCGCCGGAGGCGTTCGAGGATCTCCGCCCGCTCCGTTTCGGCACGGCGGGCCATGCGGCCGAGCGTGCCCATGGCGAGGAGGGTGAGGGCGGAGACCGCTCCGGCGCCGGCGTAGAGGATGCGGGCGCGGGACCATTCGGGGCCGAGGAGCGGGGTGCCCTGGAGGGCGAGGGCGGCGCAGCCGAGGAGGGCGAGGGCGCCGATGGCCTGGAGGGCGCGGAAGAGCATCGGCGCGGGTCAGGCGACGTTGGGGGCGTGGCCGTAGGAGACGTCGGGGCGGGGCTCGGGCGGGGCGGCGCCGCCGTTGGGGGCGAGGGTCAATACGCCGCGGCGGGCGAGGGCGGCGTCGAGGGTGTTTTCCAGCAGGCAGGCGATGGTCATGGGGCCGACGCCGCCGGGGACGGGGGTGATCCAGGCGGCGCGGGGGCGGGCCTCGTCGAAGGCGACGTCGCCGGTGAGGGTGTTCTCGGGGAGGCGGTTGATGCCGACGTCGATGACGGTGGCGCCCTCGGCGATCCAGTCGCCGCGGACGAGGTTGGGGCGGCCGACGGCGGCGATGAGGATTTCGGCGCGGCGGCATTCGTGGGCGAGGTCGCGGGAGCGGGAATGGAGCATCGTCACCGTGGCGTCGGCGGCCAGCAGCAGGGCGGCCATGGGGCGGCCGACGATGGCGGAGCGGCCGAGGACGGCGGCGCGCGCCCCGGCCAGCGGGATGCCGGCGTCGCGGAGGAGGTGCATGACGCCCTTGGGCGTGCAGGGGACCAGGCCGGGGAGGCCGGCGGCGAGGCGTCCCGCGTTGACGGGGTGGAAGCCGTCCACGTCCTTCGCGGGGTCCACGGCCTCGATGATCGTCTGGGCGCGGATGTGGGCGGGGAGGGGGAGCTGGACGAGGATGCCGTCCACGGCGGGGTCGGCGTTGAGGCGGCCGACGGCCGCGAGGAGTTCGGCTTCCGAGGTGGATTCGGGGAGGTGGAGGGTGGCGCTGTCGAAGCCGGCGTCCTTTGCGGCCTTGTCCTTGTTGCGGACGTAGACGCCGGAGGCCGGGTCCTCGCCGACGCGGACGACGCGGAGGCCGGGGCGGAAGGGGAGTTGCGCGATGCGGTCGGCGAGGGTGGCGCGGAGTCGGGCGGCCGCGGCCTTGCCGTCCAGGATGCGGCCGCGGGTTCCGTCGGGCACGGGGCTCAGGCCGTGAGGCGCCAGAGGGCGGGGAAGACGGTGACGTTGAGGAAGATGCGCAGGGCCTGGAGGAGGAGGATCAGGACGAGGGGGGAGAGGTCCACGTTGCCGAGGTTCGGCAGGATGCGGCGGATGGGGCGCAGCGCCGGTTCGGTGACGCGCCAGAGGAAGTCGCCGATGGACCAGACGAAGCGGTTGCGGGTGTCGAGGACGTTGAAGGCCGTGAGCAGCGAGTAGATCGCGGCGGCGATGAGGAGCCAGATGTAGACGGCGATGACCTGGTCCACGAGCCAGAAGAGGGCGGTCATCGGCGGTGCTGTTCCTTGCGGGGCCTTGGATGAGGCAGGGCCGTGGACGGGAGATTGCGGGCGTGTATGGCGAGGCCGGGGGGCCGCGACAAGGCGCGGGGCGGGCGGTTCGGGGCGGGTGTGGCGGCGTGGCGGGGCCTGGGTTTCGGCCGCTTGACGCGGGGCGCGGGGCGGAGGATACCGCCGCCTCTCGCGACGGGGCCCAAGCCGTCGTGCTGGTGGTTACGGGGCTGTAGCTCAGTTGGGAGAGCGCGTCGTTCGCAATGACGAGGCCAGGGGTTCGATTCCCCTCAGCTCCACCATCCACCGTTCCGATCGCATCGTCTGGACGCGCCGTTGAGCGGGCGGTTGCTCGCGGTTTGCACGCTGGCGCCTTGGCCCGTGCGGAACGGGTATGCGCTGCGCGTCCACAACCTGTTGCAGGCGTTGGCGGGGCGGTGGCGGGTCACGCTGGTTTCGCCCGCGGGGGCGGAGGGGCTGGGGCTCGAGGGGGTGGAGCATCGGCCGGTGGATTTGCGGGGGCCGGGGCTGACCTATCCGTGGCGGTTCGACGGGGGCGGGCTGGCGGCGGCGATCGGGGCAGCGGTGCGGGACGTGCGGCCGGACCGGGGGTTAGTCTGGCCTGGGGCCGAAGTGGCCTGGCTGTCCGGGGGCGGGCGGCCGCCGGCGGTCATGGACATGGTGGATTGCAACCCGCTGGAGTTCTGGCGCGGCGCCCTCGCATCCGGCGGGGTGCGGGAGCGGTGGCGGCACCTGAGCCAGTTGCCGGTCGCGGCATGGTCCGCGCGGCAGGTGGTGCGGGGCTTCGCGGCGGTGACCTGCGTGGGTGATGCGGACGCCGGGTGGATGGCGCGGATCGGCGGGCGCGGGGCCGTGCACGTGTCGCCGAACGGGGTCGCGGTACCGGATCAGGGTGCGTTGGCGGGGGAGGCGGAGGTGCCGACGCTCGCCTTCACGGGGACGCTGGACTACGGGCCGAACGTGGATGCGGTGCGGTTCGCGGTGGACGCGATCTGGCCGGCGGTGCGGGCGGCGGTGCCGGGGGCACGGTTCGTCGTCGGCGGGCGGCGGCCGGTGCCGGAGATCGCGGCGCTGCACGGGCGGGACGGGATCGAGGTGGTGCCGGACGTGCCGGACATGGTGCCGCTGCTCGGGCGGGCCTGGGTCGCGGTGGCGCCGATGCGGACGGGCGTGGGGATCAAGAACAAGGTGCTCGAGGCCTGGGCCTGCGGGCGGCCCGTGGTGATGACGCCGATGGCGACGAACGGGCTGGTGCTGCCCGCGGGACATGAGGGGTTGGTCGCGGCGCGGGCGGAGGGGCTGGCGGAAGCGGTGGTCGGTCTGCTCCGCGACGGCGCGCGGCGTCGTGGGCTTGGGATCGCGGCGCGGCGGCACGTGGAGGCGCACTGCACCTGGGCGGCGGTGGCGGAGGGGATGGACCGGCTGCTGCGGGCCGCCGGGCCGGCCCGATGATGCGCGGCGGCCGGGCGGATCCGCCGGCTGGGTTGTTGCGCCCGTTGTTCCGGGCGGAAGGCTGCGCCTTCCTCCGGGGCCACGAGCGCCAACCCCCAGTCACCGAATCAGTCGTCGCGGTCGGTCAGCAGGATGAGGGTGGCGTAGGCGACCCAGGGGACGACGGCGCCGATGAGGAGGCCGGCGGTGGCGTCGCGCTTGTGGGCTTCGGCGGCGGTACGGGCGGCTTCGAAGCCGACGACGGCGTTGCCGATGTAGCTCAAGGTGCGGGAGCGCATGCCCAGCGTGTAGAGCGGGTAGGTCGCGCAGAGCAGCCAGAGGCGGTCCACGCGGTGCTGCCGCGGCTTGTCCAGGCGCCCGCGGGCAACGCCCATCATCGCGAAGAGGATGGACCAGGCGATGCCGAAGCCGACCCTGGGCGGGGCAAGGGGGAGTCCGGTTCCCGGGGCGGTGCGAGGAGGGCTTCGACGGCGGAGAGGGCGCCGCCGCCCACGACATAGCCGGTGGCGGAGAGGGTCGGGCTGGACATGGCGCCACAACGCGGGGCGGCGCCGGGCGTTCCCGACGACCGCGGTGTCGCGTCAGCCGGGCAGGAGGCGGGTGACGGAGGGGGCGGGCTTCTTCGGGCGCTGCTCCGCCTCGTAGACGACTTCCTCGCCCTTGCGGAGCTCGCGCCGGCCGGCGTCCTCGACGACGGAGGCGTGGACCATCACGTCGGGGCCGCCATCCTCGGGGCGGATGAAGCCGTAGCCCTTGTGGGGCTGGTACCAGACGACGGTGCCGCGGGGCATCGTGGCCTCCTGCAACGAAGAAGGGCGGCCCGCTGCCGGGCCGCCCCCCTCAGGTAGACCTGATCCTGCCGGATCAGAAGTCCATGTCGCCCATGCCGCCGCCCATGCCGCCGCCGGGGCCGCCCTGGCCGCCAGCGGACGCCTTGGCCGGCCGCTCGGCGACCATCGCCTCGGTCGTGATCAGCAGGGAGGCGACGGAAGCCGCATCCTGCAGGGCCGTGCGCACGACCTTCGTCGGGTCGATGATGCCGGCCGCGACGAGGTCCTTGTACTCGTCCTTCTGGGCGTCGTAGCCCCAGGCGTAGGTGTCGGTGCGGAGCACCTCACCGGCCACGACGGCACCGTCCTTGCCGGCGTTCTCCGCGATCTGCTTGGCGGGCACCTGGATCGCGCGGCGCACGATCTCGATGCCGACCTCCTCGTCGCGGTTCATGCCCTTGAGCTGGCCGAGGTTCTGCGAGGCGCGCAGGAGGGCGATGCCGCCGCCCGGCACGATGCCTTCCTCGACCGCGGCGCGGGTCGCGTGCAGCGCGTCGTCCACGCGGTCCTTGCGCTCCTTCACCTCGACCTCGGTCGAGCCGCCCACGCGGATGACGGCGACGCCGCCCGCGAGCTTGGCCAGGCGCTCCTGCAGCTTCTCGCGGTCGTAGTCCGAGGTGGTCTCCTCGATCTGCGCCTTGATCTGCTCCACGCGGCCCTGGATCGCCGACTTCTCGCCGGCGCCGTCCACGATCGTGGTGTTCTCCTTCTCGATCCGCACGTTCTTGGCGCGGCCGAGCTGGGCGAGGGTGACGTTCTCGAGCTTGATGCCGAGATCCTCGGAGATAACCTCACCGCCGGTCAGGATGGCGATGTCTTCCAGCATCGCCTTGCGGCGGTCGCCGAAGCCCGGGGCCTTCACCGCCGCGACCTTCAGGCCGCCGCGGAGCTTGTTGACGACGAGCGTGGCCAGGGCCTCGCCCTCGACGTCCTCGGCCACGATGATCAGCGGGCGGCCGGACTGCACGACGGACTCGAGCAGCGGCAGCAGCGGCTGGAGCTGCGACAGCTTCTTCTCGTGGATGAGGATGTACGGGTTCTCGAGCTCGGCCGTCATCTTCTCCGCGTTCGTGATGAAGTACGGGGAGACGTAGCCGCGGTCGAACTGCATGCCCTCGACGACGTCGAGCTCGGTCTGGATGCTCTTGGCTTCCTCGACCGTGATGACGCCCTCGTTGCCGACCTTCTCCATCGCCTTGGCGATCATCTCGCCGATCTCGACTTCGCCATTGGCCGACAGCGTGCCGACCTGGGCGACCTCGGCGGAGGTCGTGATCTTCTTGGTCTTCGCCTCGAGCTCGGCGACGACGGAGGCGACGGCCTTGTCGATGCCGCGCTTGAGATCCATCGGGTTCATGCCGGCGGCGACGGACTTCGCGCCCTCACGGACGATGGCCTGGGCGAGCACGGTCGCGGTGGTCGTGCCGTCACCCGCGATGTCGTTGGTCTTCGAGGCCACTTCGCGCACCATCTGGGCGCCCATGTTCTCGAACTTGTCGGCCAGCTCGATCTCCTTGGCGACGGTCACGCCGTCCTTGGTGATCCGCGGCGCGCCGAAGCTCTTGTCGAGCACGACGTTGCGGCCCTTCGGGCCGAGCGTCACCTTCACGGCGTCGGCCAGGATGTCCACGCCGCGCAGCATGCGGTCGCGGGCATTGGCGCCGAACTTGACGTCCTTCGCAGCCATAAGCGTCTCCTAAATCTGTTGCGTTTGAAAGGTCGGAGTGATCAGGCGGCCTTGGCCATCGTGGTCTTTTCCACGATGCCGAGGATGTCGGACTCCTTCATGATGAGGAGCTCCTCGCCGTTCAGCTTGACCTCGGTGCCCGACCACTTGCCGAACAGGATGCGGTCGCCGGCCTTGACGTCGAGAGGGCGAAGGTCGCCCTTGTCGTTGATCGTGCCGGAACCCGCGGCGACGACTTCGCCTTCCTGCGGCTTTTCCTTCGCGGTGTCGGGGATGATGATGCCGCCGGCGCTCTTCTCTTCCGCGGTGACGCGGCGAACCAGGACGCGGTCGTGCAGGGGACGGAAGCTCATGCGGTCCTCTCCTGTGCCTTATGGGGTTGGGTTGAAACCCGACCAGGAGAAACCGCCTTCGCCGATTGGCGTTAGCAGTCCGCCCCGGTGAGTGCCAGGGGTGTAGTCGATCGGACTCTACCGCGTCAAGTCCGGCAGCACTCTGCGTGTGCGAGTGCTAAGTCCTTGTTTCGCAACATTTCTCTTGTCCTCGCGTTGCATCTTCGTGGCAGCATGGCTGTCCCGGCGCGGTCTGCGCCGGTTGCGACGGAGGTCAAACGGGAATGCTCCTGCGGGACATCGAGCGCGTGGTCCGTATCCCCGACTGGCGGCTGACGACCGCCGAAATCCTCTACCGGATGCCCGATCATCCGACGGTGCTGCAGACCTTCGTCTGGCAGAAGGTGGACCAGGCGCCGGGCTTCCCGGAGCTGCATGGGTTCCTGGAGTTCTGGCGGCGGGAGATCGAGGGGCCGCTGCATTCCGTGCGCGTGGCCTCGGCGGCGCTCTGGCGGCCGGCGGAGTTCACCTATGCGGACGGAGAGTTGCGGCTGCACTAACGCGCCGGACTGGTACGCCGGACTGGTGCGCCGGCGTGTCGCGGCGCGGCGGGGCGTCAGCCCGCGCGCCTGATGGCGGGGACGTCCGGGCCGGCGGCCTGGCTGGCGAGCCAGCCATTGCCCCAGTCGCGGAGCGACGCGATGACGGGGCGCAGGCTCCGGCCCAGCGGCGTCGGCGCGTATTCGACGCGGGCGGGAACCGCGGCGAAGATGGTGCGGGCGATCAGGCCGTGCTGCTCCAGTTCGCGCAGCTGGCGCACGAGGACGCGCGGCGTGGCGCCGGGCATGCGCCGGCGGAGTTCGGTGAAGCGGAGGGTCCCTTCCTCCAGCAGGTGGTGCAGGACGACGCCCTTCCACTTGCCGCCGATGAGCGCGAGCGCGGCCTCCACGGGGCAGCCGGGGCCGCAATCGTAGCGGGGGTGGCGGTGCGCCATGCCGGTATCCTTCCTGTCACCCCGCGACAAACTTGTCGGCTTGGCGCGGCCGGGGCAGTGGGCGATCTGGCGCGGCAGACCACCCGACACAAGGAATGCCGCCATGAGGGCCGTGGGCTACCGCCGATCCCTGCCGATCGAGAATCCGGAGTCGCTGCAGGACCTGGACCTACCCGCGCCCGTGCCGCAGGGGCGCGACCTGCTGGTGCGGGTGCGCGCGGTCAGCGTGAATCCGGTGGACTACAAGGTGCGGCTGCGCGCCGATCCGGGCGGCGAGCCCAAGGTGCTGGGCTGGGACGCGGCGGGCGTGGTCGAGGCGGTGGGGCCCGGCGCCACGCTGTTCCGGCCGGGCGACGAGGTCTTCTACGCCGGCGACATCACCCGCGCCGGCACGAATGCCGAGCTGCACCTGGTGGATGAGCGGATCGTCGGTGCGAAGCCGCGGAGCCTGGGATTCGCCGAGGCGGCGGCGCTGCCGCTGACCTCCCTCACGGCGTGGGAGATGCTGTTCGACCGGCTGGAGGTTCGGACCGCGCGGCCGGATGGGAGCAACGCGCTGCTGATCATCGGCGGGGCGGGGGGCGTGGGATCGGTCGCGATCCAGCTGGCGCGGCGGCTGACGGGGCTGCGCGTGATCGCGACGGCGTCCCGGGTGGAGACGCGGGACTGGGCGCTGTCGCTCGGGGCGCACGACGTGGTGGACCATGCGGGGGACCTGCCGGCGGCGCTGCGGGGGATCGGGCTGCCGGAGGTGTCCTTCGTGTTCTCGACGACGCATTCGGACCGGCACTGGGCCGCGATCGCGGAGGTGGTGGCGCCGCAGGGGCGCGTCGGGCTGATCGACGACCCGGAGCCGGTGGACGTGCGGCTGCTGAAGCGGAAGTCGGCGTCGCTCCACTGGGAGCTGATGTTCACGCGATCCTCCTTCGCGACGCCGGACCTGGACGCGCAGCATCGCATCCTGTCCGAGGTATCGCGGCTGGTGGATGAGGGGACGATCCGGACGACGGTGGCCGAGCGGTTCGGGGCGATCAACGCGGCGAACCTGCGGCGGGCGCATGCGCTGCTGGAGAGCGGGCGGTCGCGGGGCAAGATCGTGCTGGAGGGGTTCGGCGACTGAAGGCGGTCGTTGCCGGTACGGCGGCGCCGGGCCTACCGTTCCCTGAAGGGGTCAACCCGACGGGAGTAAGAACGCCATGCGGGTCGCGCTGATCGCCGCCCTCGCCTCGATACTCGTCGTGCCGGCGGGGGCGCAGGCGCCGCCACGGCCGGGGGACCAGCCGGCGGCGCGGCAGGCGGATGGGCCGCCGCCGGTTGGGGCACCAGTCGGGGCGCCGCAGGCCTCCGCGCAGCCGGCGCCGCGGCGCGGGGCCTGGGTGGCGCGCGATTTCCGGTTCCACACCGGCGAGGTGATGCCGGAGGTGCGGCTGGCCTACGTCACGCTCGGTGATCCGACATCGCCGGCGGTGCTGGTGCTGCACGGGACGGCGGGGAGCGCGGCGAGCCTTCTGACGCCGGCCTTCGCGGGGCGGCTCTTCGGGCCGGGGCAGCCGCTGGATGCGTCGCGGTACTTCGTCATCATCCCCGATGCGCTGGGGGCGGGCGGTTCGTCGAAGCCGTCCGACGGGATGCGGGCGGCTTTCCCGCGCTACAACTACGACGACATGGTCGCGGCGCAGCACCGTTTGGTGACGGAGGGGCTGGGGGTGCGGCGGCTGCGGCTCGTCCTCGGCAACTCCATGGGCGGGATGCATGCCTGGATGTGGGCGGTGGCGCATTCCGACATGGTGGACGCGGTGGTGCCGATGGCGTCGCAGCCCACGCCGATGGCAGCGCGGAACTGGATGCTGCGGCGGATGATGGTGGAGGCGATCCGGCGCGACCCGGCCTATGCGGGCGGGAACTACATGGCGCAGCCTCCGTCGCTGACGCTGGCCAATGCGTTCTACGCAGTGGCCACGAATGGCGGGACGCTGGCCTGGCAGGCGGCGGCGCCGACGACGGTGCTGGCGGACAAGCTGGTAGAGGAGCGGATCGACGCGCCGCTGTCGGCCGATGCGAACGACTTCGTGTACCAGTGGGACGCGTCGCGGGACTACGACCCCTCGCCGGGGTTGGGGCGGATCCGGGCGCGGGTGCTGGCGATCAACGCGGCGGATGACGAGCGGAACCCGCCGGAGACGGGCGTGATGGCGGCGGCGATGGCGCGCATCCCCGATGCGCAGATGCTGCTGATCCCGGCGGGGCCGGAGACGCGGGGGCATGGGACGACGGGGAATGCGGCGCTCTACGCGGAGGCGCTGCGGGAGTTCCTGGCGATGGAGCGCTGACGGACGGCCCGGCATGCAACGGCGGCAAAGCCTTCACCGGCGGTGCGTGGAGCCGCGCGACACCGACGCGACACGCCGCACCCTGCCGCCGCCGTGCCAGCGCGACCTAGCCTTCTGACGCGCCAGCGACAGCCGCCGCGCGGCGGCTGATGGCCGGGATCGGTCGCGGTCCGCTGCAGTGGGAGGTTGCCGTCATGCCATGGCCGCGTGCGAGGTTTAGGCCTGCGACGAGGTTCCCGGGGTCGGGAGGGCCGCGGCCCGGTGCCCTGATGCGCGGCGTCGGGCTGGCGCTGCTGTTCTGTCTCGCGGAGGCGGCGGCCGCGTCGGGACCCGCCCCGGCTGCCCCCGCGCTGCCGCCGACCCGCCTGTCCGACTACGTCCATGGCTTGGTTCCGTGCCGCGGCTACGCGGAGGTGGTGCCCCGGAACTGCACCATGCGCCTCGCCTATCCCGCGACGGGCATGTCAGAACTCGACGCAGCACTGCGGGTTGCGTCCGCGGCGCCGGCGCAGGCGGTCGCGCGGGCGGAGCGCGGCGACCTCGCCGGGGCGCTCGAGTTGATTCCGAGGGATGGGCTCCTCCGCGCGCACCTCCGCCGCGCGGCGGGCGACCTCGCCGGGGCGCTCGCGGAACTCGAGGACCTCGTCGGGCGGGCGGGCCCGGCCGGACCGTCGCGCGACGCGCTGGCGGATCTCTGCGCGGTGCGCCTGCGCCTCGGCGACCGCGAGGGCGCGATCGCGGCCTGTGACCGCGCCCTCGCCCACGCCGAGTTCACGGTGGATCCGCTGGCCTACGTCAGGATCGTGAATGCCGGACTGGGGCTCGCGATCGGAGATCGGGCCCGGGCCGAGCGCGAGTTCGAGGCGCTGGGCCGCCGGGACGACGGCGCGCTCGGCTGGCCGCTGACGATGCGTGTGCGCGGCTGGCTGAGGACCGTGAAGGGCGACGTCGCCGGGGCCGCCCGCGACGTTGCGGGGGCACGTGCCCGCCCGCAGGTAGAGGCCGAGGTCTTCGAGCTGTTCGGCGTGGTTCCGCCGGAACCGCCCGCGCGGGCGCCGGCGCGGCCGGGGGCCGAGCGGCGCCGCTGAACTGCATGCCGGTCGTTTCGCATCCCCTCTCGCGGTCCTCCTGGCAGGACGGGTGAGGAGACGCCGGCGGTGGCCGGCGAGGTGGCGGGAGTCAGGTCGCCGCGCCCTGACCCGAGGACGGTCACGCGCTGCGTGGCGCAGGCCCGCGCAGGATGGGGTTGCCCGCCGTGGACGGACCGTCCAGCGGAGGATGACGCGGACGCGTGCATCGAGGATCGTCAGCCCGGGACGTGTTCCGCCGACGTCGTGCCGTCATCGAGGTGGCGACGCGCTGGCCGCCTTGGCGCGCTGGCCCGGCCGTAGGATGTCGGGCCCGTCGAGGAGAGTTGCCCATGACCGACCTGCCCGCCCGCGTAGAGATCCAGGAGGAGGGGCCGCGCGAGGGGTTCCAGATCGAGTCCGCGGAGATCCCGACCGCGGACAAGGTGGCGCTGGTGGATGCGCTCTCGGCGACGGGGCTGCGGCGGATCCAGGTGGCATCCTTCGTCAGTCCGAAGCTCGTGCCGGGATGGGCGGATGCGGAGGATGTCGTGCGCGGGTTCGCGCCGCATCCGGGCGTCGAGTACCACGCGCTGTGGTTCAACGCGCGCGGGCTGGAACGGGCGCTGGCGTCCCGGGACCGGCTGACGGTGTTCGGATCCGTCACGGTGTCGGCGTCGGAGGCGTTTTCCCGGCGGAACCTCAATCGCGACCATGTGGGGCAGTTGGCGGCGCAGCGGGAGAACGTGGCGGCGCACTTGGCGGCGGGGGTCGCGGTGACGCGGGTCGGCGTGCAGGCGGCCTTCGGGTGCAACTTCTCGGGCGACGTTCCCGTGGCGAAGGTCGTCGGTGCGGTCGCGGATGCGCTGGCGATCGCGGAGGAGGCGGGGGCGGCGATCGAGCGCGTGTCGCTCGCGGATACGATGGGCTGGGCGACGCCGGCACGGGTCGAGGCGGTGGTAGGGGTGGTGCGGTCGCGCTGGCCGGAGATGCGGCTGGTGCTGCACCTGCACGATACGCGGGGATTGGGAATCGCGAATGCGATGGCGGGGCTGCGGCTCGGCGTCACGACCTACGATGCCGCGGTCGGGGGCCTGGGGGGTGTCCCTTCGCGGCACAGCCGGGGGCGCCGGGGAACGTGGCGACGGAGGAGCTGGTCTTCCTCTGCGAGGAGATGGGGATCGAGACGGGGGTGGACCTCGACGCGCTGCTGGAGGCGGGGCGGCTGGCGGAGCGGATCGTCGGGCGGCGGCTGCCGAGCGCGATGCTGCGGGGCGGCGGGTTGCGGGCGCTGCGGGGACGCGCGGCGGCGTGAGGCTGCGCCGGGCTGCCGGCTGAGGCGGCGGGGCGGATGGACGTCCGGCACGCCGAGGTGTGCGGGTTTCAGCGGCCGGGAAAGGCGATGAGGACGGCGGAGAGGGTCAGCACCGAGAGCGCGGTCGTCAGGACGACGGCGGCGCCGGAGCCGGACAGGCCCACCGCGTAACGCCGCGCGAGGAGGAAGGCGTTGGCGCCGGTCGGCGTCGCGGCCATCGCGATGGCGACCGCGGTTTCGAGCGGCGCGAGGCCGGCGGCGCGGCAGAGGAGCCAGACGGTCAGGGGCAGCGCGAGGAGCTTCAGGGCGGCGATGACGAGGGCGTCCAGCGCCTCTCGCCGCGCGGAGAGGTCCTTCAGCGAGGCACCGAGGCAGAAGAGGGCCACGGGCGGCATTGCGTTGCCGAGCAGTTCGAGGAAGCGGCGGATGGCGCCTGGGACGGGCGGCATGAGCGCGGCCCAGGCCAGGCCGGCGGCGACGGCGAGGATGATGGGGTTTCGGAGGACGGCCTTGACCGCGCCGATCGCCGCGGCCGTGGGGGAGCCGCCGCGGCCCAGGCCGATCTCGGCGATGACGGTGGTCAGCGGGAGGAGCAGGAGCGAGTTCAGGCCGACGATGGCGATGGCGACGGAGAGGCCCGCGTTGCCGTAGGCCGCGACGACGACAGGCAGGCCGAGCATGAAGGTGTTGCCGAAGGAGGCGTTGAGGGCGAGCACCGCGGACTCGGCGAGGGGCCTGGCCATCATCCGTGCGACGAGCAGGGCGGCGGCGTAGATCAGCAGGACGCCTGCGAAGAAGACGATCCCCACGCGGCCGCCGGCGAGCGTAACCTGGCTGGCGCCGGCGAAGAGGAGCGCGGGGGCGGCGAGGTAGAAGGCAAAGTCGTTCAGGCCGCGCAGGCCCTCCGGCGAGATCAGGCGGCGGACCGCCGCGCCGTAGCCGAGGAGGATGAGAGCGAAGACCGGGGCGACGAGGCCGAGGACGTTCACCATGGGCGCGGGCAGCATCGGGCGGGGCAGCATCGCCGGGCGCTGTAGCGTGGCGTCGCGGCGCCTGCGGCTGCGCGGTCGCACGAAAACCGGGTGCGGCGGGGCGCTGGCGTGGCGAAGTGGGTGGCTCGAGGCGGCTGCGGGTTGGCGCTGCGGGCGCGGCGACGGGGCGCGCATGCTTGCCGGGGTGCGCCGCGCGCGGCCAGGGCCTGGCGTGGCACGGCGCTACGCCGACATCCCCGCGACGAAGTCGGCGAGCCACGGATTGCGGGAGCGCGCGGTGCGGGCGGCGTGGAGGATGGCGGAGACGGCGGCGACGGTCGCGTCGAAGTCGCGGTTGATGAGGATGTGGTCGGCATCCTGCCAGTGCGAGGCGTCGTCGCGGGCCTTGCCGAGGCGGCGGAGGATCTCGTCCTCGGAGTCCTGGCCGCGGGCGCGGAGGCGGCGTTCGAGTTCGGCGAGCGAGGGCGGCAGCAGGAAGACGCCGACGACGTCGCCGGGGAGCGCGGCCTTCAGCAGTTGGTGGCCCTGCCAGTCCACGTCGAAGAGGACGTCGCGGCCGGCTTCCAGGGCCTCCAGCACCGGCGCGCGGGGGTGCCGTAGCGCCGGCCGTAGACGTTGGCGTGTTCGAGGAAGTGGCCGGCGGTCGCCATCGCCTCGAACTCGTCGGCCGAGTGGAAGAAGTAATGGACGCCGTGGGTCTCGCCGGGGCGGGCGGCGCGGGTGGTGGCGGAGATGGAAAGGGAGAGCTCGGCCTCCTGCCGCAGGAGGGCGCGGGAGACGCTTGTCTTGCCGGCACCGGAGGGGGCAACGAGGACGAGGCAGAGGCCGCGGCGGCGGCCGGCGGCGACGGTCATGCGGGTTGCCCCGGGAGGGCTTTGCCCTCCGGGACCCTCCCACCAGGGGCGAACGCGCCCCTGGACCGCGATCCATTTCTCATGTCCGCGACTGGCGGGGCCTCGGGAGGCAGCGCCTCCCCATGGCCACCTGCGCGCCCCTCCGTCATTCGACGTTCGCCGCCTGCTCGCGCAGGCGCTCCACCGCGGCCTTCAGGTCGAGCGACAGGCGGGTCAGGCCCAGCGTGCCGGCCTTGGCGCCGAGGGTGTTGGATTCGCGGCCGAACTCCTGCGTCAGGAATTCCAGGCGCCGGCCGATCGGGGCGTCGTCCGTCAGCATCGTGCGCGCGGCGTCGAGGTGGGCGGCGAGGCGGTCCAGTTCCTCGCGCACGTCGGACTTGGCGGCGAGGAGGGCGACCTCGGCGGCGAGGCGGTCTTCGGGGACGCGCGCCCTCGCGCCGTCGGAGGCGCCCTCCAGCAGGGTCGCGAGGGTGGCGGTCAGGCGGGCGCGGTGGGCCTCGGGCTGGCGGGCCGCCTCTCCGGCGGCAGCGTCGCGGAGGGTGGCGATCTCATCGAGGAGGGTGGAGAGGACGGCCTGAAGGCGGGCGCCTTCCTCGGCGCGGGCGCGGATCAGGGCGTCGAGCGCTTCCAGGAAGCCTGACGTGACGGCGTCGCGGCGGGCCTTCTCGGCGGCCTCGTCGGGGACGGCGACCTCGGTGCGGAGGATTCCGGGGAGGGCGAGGACGGCCTCCGCGCGCGCGGGGGCGGCACCCAGGGGGAGTCCTTGAGGCGTTCGGCGATCTCGGCAACGAGGGCGATGGCGCGGTCCAGCGCGACGGGATCGAGGACGAGGGACGCCGTGCGGTCCTCCCGCTTCACGGAGAGGGTGGCGGAGACGTTGCCGCGGGCGAGGCGGGCGGCCGCCGCTTCCTTCAGCGGGGTTTCGAGGACGTCGAGGCCGGGGGAAGGCGCAGGCGCACGTCGAGGCCGCGGCCGTTCACCGAGCGGAGTTCCCAGGTGAAGGCGGCGCCGTCCGGGAGGGTGCCGGCCACGCGGGAGAAGCCGGTCATGGAGCGGAGGGGCATGGGGCGGTTGTGTGGCGGGGTGCCCCGGGTGGCAAGGTGGCGGCTCAGCCCTCGCGGCCGGGTTGACCTCGCGCGGGACGCAGCGCTGGCTGGCCACGGTGCCACTCCCGCGCGAGGCGGAGCGGAGGCGGCCGGCGAGTCCGGGGCAGCGGTACGGCATGCCGAGGGCATCCATGTCGGCGGCCGTCGGACCGTCCGTCACCGGGGCCTCGCCGTAGCCGGTGGTCGGCATCACGGCGAGGCCGGGGCGGCGGCAGCGAAGTTCGCCAGCCAGCACCAGGCCGTTCACGCCGCCGGGCATGACGAGGTCGGTGACGAGCAGGTCCATGTCGTCCCGACTCCCTGGAAGGCGCGCCTCGCCTCGTCGGCGTCGCGGGCGGAGAGGACGCGTTAGCCACGGCGTCCCAGGCGGTCCTCGCCGAGGGTAAGGACGCCGTCGCCATCCTCGACGACGAGGATGCCTGCGGAAGCCCCCCGGGGTCCGGGCGGTCCTCTGGGCGGGCGGGCGGGTGGTTGGGGACGGCCGCCGCGCGGGTGGCGGCGGGGAGGATGACGTGGCCGGTGCTGCCGCCGCCGAACTCGCTCTCGATCCCAGGCGGCCGCGGGATGGCCGTCAGCGGGCCGGTAGCAGGGGGATGACCCCCCAGGACCCCCAGTTATCCGCCGGCGCCGCCGGCCGGCCGGCGGGCGCGTTCGAAGGCCAGGCGGGCGGCGCGGCTCACGTCCAGCAGGCTCGTCGGCTTCTCGAAGATGGCGTCGGCGGAGATGCCGAGGTGCTGCAGGGCCCGGTCCTGGTCCGGGTTCATGTAGCCGCTGAGCACGATGACGGGGATGGGGTTGCCCAGGGCGCGAAGGGCGCGGACCAGGTCGGCGCCGTCGAGGCGGGGCATGCGGACATCGGTGACGAGCAGGTCGTAGGACCTCTCCTCGAGGCGTTTCAGGGCGGCGGCGCCGTCGGGGACGACGGTGGTCTCGAAGCCCTCCTCCTCCAGCGCGTCGGCGACGAGGAGGGCGATGGCCTCCTCGTCGTCGGCGATGAGGGCGGCGGGGCGTGTGCCCGCCGGCTGGGCTGCCGCATCGGGACCGTTCGTTGCCACCTCGTCTCATATCCTGTTCATCGGTCGGGCGAAAAAAGACCAGAACGGGTTCCGCGTAACGGGGTGGGGCGCCGCATCGGCGGTCACGATCGGGCGAACCTTCACGCGGGGGGAGGAGCACGCAGGGGGTGGGAAGGGTCGGACAGCCGACGTCCGGGTCGGTCCAGCGTCCGGATGGCCCGGCGGGTTGCGGGGCTCCCGTCCCGGATGGTCCAAGGCGGCATGAGTGAAAGCCACGCGGCGCCCGCCGCCACCCTTCCCTGGCGTTCGGCCGCGGTCACCGGGGCGTCGTCCGGGATCGGGGCGGCGCTGGCGCGGGCGCTGGCCGTGCCGGGGCGGGTGCTGCACCTCGCCGGACGGGATCCGGGGCGGCTGGCGGCCGTCGCGACGGCGTGCCGGGCGGCCGGGGCAGAGGTGCGCGAGGCGACCTTCGACGTGCGCGACGCCGCGGCGTGTGAGGCATGGATCGATGGGGCGGGGCGGCTGGACCTGGTGGTGGCGAATGCCGGGACCTCGGCGGGGACGGGGGATGGGCGGGAATCGCCGGCGCAAGTGCGGGAGGTCTTCGCGGTCAACCTCGACGGCGCGCTGAACGTGATGCTGCCGGCGATCGAGGCGATGCGGGCGCAGGGGCCGGGGACGGACGGGGTGCGGGGGCGGGTGGCGGGGATCGCCTCGATCGCGGCCTTCCTCGCCTCCCCCGGGGCGCCGGCCTATTGCGCGTCGAAGGCGGCGCTGCAGCGCTGGATCGAGGCGAGCGAGCCGGTGCTGCGGCGGGAGGGCGTGCGCCTGCACGCGGTCTGCCCGGGCTTCGTGCGGACGCCGATGACAGCGCGGAACCGCTTCCCGATGCCCTTCCTGATGGAGGCGGAGGAGGCTGCGCGGCGGACGCTCGCGGGGATCGCGGCGGGGCGGGTGCGCATCGTGTTCCCGCGGGCGACCTACGCGGCGGCGCGGGCGGCGGGGCTGGTGCCGGTCGGGTGGCTCGGCGGGATGCCGGCGAAGGCGGCGCGGTAGGCGGCGGCCCGGATCATCCCGGCCCGCGGCCGTGCGGGGGTAGGCCGGGACCGCCCTGCGGTCGGGATCAGGCGGGGCGGGTCTCGGTCAGGCCGACGGCGTCCACGACCATCTTGTTGAGGAGACGGGTGCGGTCGAGGCGCGAGAAGGCGCGGTGGGCGACGAGGAAGGCGACGATGTCGGCCTCGCGCAGGGCGGTATCGGCGTCCACGAGGCGGAGGTTCGGCAGGCCGGCGAGCGGTGGCGGCAGGGCGGTGACCCAGGGATCGCAGGCGAGGATCGTCGCGCCGTCCTCCCGGGCGAGGGAGGCGACGATGTCGAGGGACGGGCTCTCCCGCAGGTCGTCCACGTCGGGCTTGTAGGTCAGGCCGTAGCAGGCGATCACCGGGGCGCGGAAGCGGCGCGCGAGATCGGCGATGCGCGCCGTGACCCAGTGCGGCTTGCCGTCGTTCACCTCCCGCGCGGTACGGATGAGGCGCGCGGCTTCGGGCGCGCCGTCCACGATGAACCAGGGGTCCACCGCGATGCAGTGGCCGCCGACGCCGGCGCCCGGGCGGAGGATGTTCACGCGCGGGTGCTTGTTGGCGAGCGCGATGGCACCCCAGACGTCGATGTCGAGGGCAGCGCAGATGACCGAGAGTTCGTTCGCGAAGGCGATGTTGACGTCGCGGAAGGCGTTCTCGGCGAGCTTCACGAACTCGGCGGTGCGGCAGTCCGTGAGGAAGGTCTCGCCGGCGACGAAGGATTCGTAGACGGTCAGCGCCCGCCGCGCGCAGGCCTCCGTCACGCCGCCGATGATGCGGTCGTTCGAGACGAGCTCGCGCATCATCTGGCCCGGCAGGATGCGTTCGGGGCAGTGGGCGACGGCGACGTCGGCCTCGGTGCCCTCGGACTTGTAGGTCGGCAGGCGCAGGTCGGGGCGGGTTGCGGCGAGGCGGCGGGCGAGCGCTTCGGTCGTGCCGACCGGCGAGGTGGATTCGAGGATGACGGTGCAGCCGGGGCGCAGGTGCGGCGCGATGCTGTCGGTCGCGGCCTCGACGTAGGTCAGGTCGGGCTTCCGGCCGTCGCGGAAGGGCGTTGGCACGGCAAGGACGAAGGCATCGGCCTCGACGGGGGCGGTGCCGGCGGTCAGGCGGCCCGTGCTGACGGCCGCCGAGAGCAGCATGTCCAGGTCCGGCTCCCGGAAATGGGACTGGCCGGCGTTCAGGCTCTCGACGACGCGAGGGTTTGTGTCGCAGCCCACCACCTCGTGCCCGCGGCTCGCGAGCATCGCGGCGGTGGGGAGGCCGATATAGCCGAGACCGACGACGCAGACCTTCATGCCCGTGCTCCGGCCATCGCGAACCTCTCCTCGAGGCAGTCTGCGATCCGGCGCGCGGCGGTGCCGTCGCCGTAGGGGAAGACCGGGCGCGCGACGCGGGCGTAGAAGGCGGGGTCGTCGAGGAGCGCGTCGGCGGCGCGGGCGAGGACATCGGGGTCGGTGCCGACGAGCCGCACGACGCCGGTCTCCAGCGCCTCCGGCCTCTCCGTCACCTCGCGCAGGACGAGGACGGGCTTGCCGAGGGCCGGGGCTTCCTCCTGGATGCCGCCGGAATCCGTCACGATCACCGCGGCCCGGCGCAGGAGCCAGACCATGTCGAGGTATTCGACGGGGTCGATCAGGTGGACGTTCGGCTGACCGGAGAGGCGTTCCCGAACGATGCCCTGGACCTGCGGGTTGAGGTGCACGGGATAGAGCACGTCCACGTCGCCGCGCGCCGCGATCCGGGCGAGGCCTGTGCAGATGCGTGCGAAGCCCTCGCCGAAGCTTTCCCGGCGGTGGCCGGTGACGAGGACAAGGCGGCGGCCGGGGTGGAGGAAGGCGTAGCGCGCGGCCAGGCCGGCTTCGAGCGCCGCATCGGCGTCGAGGCGCGCGGCCGTGTGCAGCAGCGCGTCGATGCCGGTGTTGCCGGTGACGAGCACCCGCCCGCTGCCGTATTCGCCTGCGAGGTTGGCGGCCGCAGCCTTGGTCGGCGCGAAGCGCAGCGCCGCGAAGGCGTCCACGGCCACGCGGTTGAGTTCCTCCGGCCAGGGGCGGTCGAGGTCGGAGGAGCGCAGGCCGGCCTCGACGTGGCCGACGGGGATGCGGGCGTAGAAGGCGGCGAGGCCGGCCGCGAGCGCCGTCGTCGTGTCTCCGTGCACGAGGACGAGGTCGGGGCGTTCCCGAAGCAGCAGGTCGGTCATGCCGGCCAGCACGCGGCCCGTCAGCGAGGCGAGCGTCTGCGCGGACTGCATCACGTCGAGGTCGTGGTCCGGCGCGCCCATCCCGAAGGTGGCGAGAACGCCGTCGAGCATGCTGCGGTGCTGGCCCGTCGCCACCGCGACGGGATGCAGGCCGGGCCTCGCGCGGAGCTCGCGCAGGACAGGCATCATCTTGATCGCTTCCGGGCGGGTCCCGAACACGACCATGATGCGGGCCGGGGTGCCGTCGGCCCCGTCCGCCTCGGCATTGGCAAGCATTCGGGGGCCCTGGTCTACGCTGCGGCAATGATAACGAAATCGTGATCATTCCGGAAGACGGGTGCCGAGGACGAGTCTGCTCGCGATCGTTGTTCCGTTAATGTTCTTGACTTCACCCGGAGTGGCTGCCCAGATAAGCGTGAACGGAACGCGAACAGGTCAGGAGGGCCGATGCCCGACGGCAGCCTTGGCAATCCCGGATACCGCAATGGCTTCCGCCACGCGGAGACCGGCGACGCCGTCCCCGGCCTGCGCCGCGGCCGGGGTGCGGTGTCCAACCCGCCGAACCGTTTTGTCCGAAGCGCGCGCAACCCGTTCGACGACGGCTGGGGCACGCTGGAGCAGGCCTTCGCCGAACTCCCGCCGCTGGCCACCGAACTGACGCCAGACAAGGCGAAGACGGCGCTGACCTGGAATGACAGCCCGGACGTCGGCTTCGACCGCTCGGTCAACCCGTATCGCGGCTGCGAGCACGGCTGCATCTACTGCTACGCGCGGCCGAGCCACGCCTATATCGGGCTCTCGCCCGGCCTCGACTTCGAGACGCGCCTTCAGTTCAAGCCGGACGTCGCCGCGCTGCTCGAGAAGGACCTTTCGAAAAAGGGCTACGTCGCGCGGCCCATCGCGCTGGGATCGAATACCGATCCCTACCAGCCGGTCGAGCGCACGCTGAGCCTGACGCGGGCGGTGCTGGAGGTGCTGGACCGCCACGACCACCCCGTGACCATCGTCACGAAATCGGCGGGCGTGACGCGGGACCTCGACATCCTCTCGCGCATGGCGGAGCGGAACCTCGTCCAGGTCTGCCTGTCCGTGACGACGTTGGACCCGCGGCTTGCCCGGATGATGGAGCCGCGCGCGGCCGCGCCGTTGCGGCGCCTAGCGGCCATCCAGGAACTGTCGCGTGCCGGCATTCCGACGGGCGTCATGGCTGCGCCGATGATTCCCGGCATCAACGACGCGGAGATGGAGCGCATCCTGGAAGCCGGGCACGCGCACGGCGCCCGTGCCGCCGGCTACGTGCTGCTGCGCCTGCCGCTGGAGATTCGGCGGATGTTCGAGGAATGGCTGGCCACCCACATGCCGGACCGCGCGGCGCGCGTGCTGGCGCTGGTGCGGGAGACGCGGGGGGGCAAGCTGAACGACATGCAGTTCGGCACGCGTTTTACCGGCACGGGCCCTTACGCCGACATGCTGTCCAAGCGCTTCGGCGCGGCCATGCGCCGCCTGGGCCTGGACGACGCGGAGGTGAGCGAACGCGGGAAACTTGACTGCTCCCGGTTCCGTGCGCCGTCGGCGGGGGAGGAGCGGCAGTTGGCGTTGCTCTAGGTGGCCCCGGAGGAAGGCGCTTCCTCCCTCCAAGGCCGCCCGGAGGTGCCGCCTACTGCCCCACCCGCACGAAGCGCAGCGGGAAGTAGTTGTCGGCCATCTGCTGCAGCGTGATGGTGTTGCGCGCCGCCCAGACGACGGTCTGCTGGTGCAGCGGGATGTGGCCGACCTCGTCGGCGTGGATGCGCATCGCCTGGTTGATCATCTCCTGGCGGCGCGCGGGGGTCGTCTCGACCGCGATCGCGTCGGTGAGGCGATCGAACTCCGCGTTGCTCCACCCGCCGGAGTTGAACACGCCGCGCTGCCGCGACGGGTCGCGGGAGGCCATGATGTTGTACAGCGTGTTGTGCGCATCATAGGTCGCGGGCGTCCAGCCCAGCAGGTAGAAGCTGGTGTTGTAGCGGGGCGCCAGGATCTCGGCGAAGTAGCGGGCGCGGGTCTGGGCGTTGAGCTGCACGCGGATGCCGATTCGTGCCAGCATCGGGACGATCGCGGTGCAGATCGCCTCGTCGTTCACGTAGCGGTCGTTCGGGCAGTCCATCGTGACGCCGAAGCCGTTCGGATAGCCGGCCTCTGCCAGCAGGCGCCGCGCCGCCTCGATGTCCGGGCGCGGGATCCGGTCCTCCGCCTCCACGAAGCCGTTCACGCCGGGGCCGATCATCAGGTTGGTGGAGCGCGACTGGTTCCGCATGATGCGCGTGCGGATCGCCTCGCGGTCGATCACCATGTTCATCGCGCGGCGCACGCGGACGTCGCGGAAGGGGTTACGGCCCCGGACGTCGGACTTCAGCAGCTCGTCCCGCGCCTGGTCCATGCCGAGGAAGATCGTGCGCAGTTCCGCCTGCTGGTGGATGCGGATGTTCGGCGCGCGGGAGAGACGGTCCGTGTCCTGCGGCGGCACGGTGTAGATCATGTCGATCTCGCCGGAGAGCAGCGCGGCGACCCGCGTGCCGTCGTTGGCGATTACGTTGAACTGGACTTCCTGCAGGTTGTGCTCGGCACGGTCCCACCAGTTGGGGTTCGGGCGCAGCACGGTGCGGCGGTCGGGCTCCCGCGACACCAGGACGAAGGGCCCGGTGCCCATCGCGTTGCGGGTCGCGAAGTTTTCCTGGCCGGAGGTCAGGTCCATGCTGCGCGTGGCGTTGTTCGCCTCGGCCCAGCGGCGGGACATCATCGTCCAGGTCGTGATCTCCTCGAGGAAGATCGGATTGGGCTGGCTGGTCTCGAACTCGACGGTGAAGTCGTCGATCTTGCGGATCTCCTTCACCGAGGCGAGGACGGCGGTGAGGTTCGACCCCTGCGCCCGGACGCGCTCGGCCGAGAAGACAACGTCGTCCGCCGTGAAGGGCGTGCCGTCGGAGAAGCGGACGTTGCGGCGCAGGTTGAAGCGCCAGACGGTGGGGGAGGTCTGCTGCCAGGACTCGGCCAGCGCGGGTTCCACCTTCAGTTCCCGGTTCCGGCGGACGAGCGGCTCGTAGATGTTCGCGGTGAAGGTGAGGAGGAAGGTCTCGTTCCGCGCGTAGGGGTCCATCGAATTGACGTCGCCGTCATTGGCCCAACGGAAGGTCTGCGCCGAGGCCATGCCGGCGGTCCCGCAGAGGGCCAGCGCCGCGGCGCCTGCCAGAAGAAGCCGTCGCATTCGCGTCTCCGGATGCCTAGTTTCGCGACAGGCTAGACCGGAACGGCGGGGGCCGGGAACTACGGGGCCGAAGGAATCTTCGGATGCCCGATGCCCTTCGGGCCGCTCGTCATGCGTCCGGCGTCGGGCGTCGGGCGTCCGGGGGCAGGGGCGCGGTGGCGCGGACAGACCCTCCAAACGAAAACGGGCGCCCGGAGGCGCCCGTCACCGGCCCCGGAGGGGCGCTCTTCAGGCCGCGCGCAGCACCCGCGGTAGGTCGGCGACGGCGCGGTCAACCATGGCGGCGTCGGCTTCGGGCGTCAGGCGCTCGGCAATGACGGTCCGGGCGGCGGCGGTCGCGACCTCGGCGGCCACGGCGCGGACCTCTGCCAGGGCGGAGGCCTCGGCGGCGGCGATCCGGTCCATCGCCATGCGCTCGCGCCGGGCCGCGGCGGCCTCGGCCTCGGCGGCGGTCGCGGCGGCGACACGCTCGGCCTCGGCGCGCGCGCGGGCGATCATCTCCGCCGCCTCACGGGCGGCGGCGGCGCGGTCGGCCTCGGCACGCTTGCGCATCGCCTCGGCCTCCTCGCGCAGGCGCGACGCCTCGGCCAGTTCGGTGCGGACGGCGGCGGCGCGGGCGTCAAGCATGCCCGTCAGCGCCGACCACATCTTCCGGCCCGCGAGGACGAAGAAGAGGACGAAGGAGACGGCGACCCAGAACTTCGGGTCGAGCCAAAAGTGCTCGTAGTGGTGCATCGTCAGGTCGCCCCCTTCAAGCGGCGTTTTCGAGCTTGCGGGCCGCGAGCTCCCCGCCGACTGCCGCGGCAACCGCCTCGCGGTCCGAGAAGCCGGCGAGACGATGGACGATGGCGTCCCCCGCGTCGGTCGAGGCCTCGCGGAGGCTTCGCATGGCCGTATCGCGGGATGCGGCGATCCGCGCCTCGGATTCGGCGATGCGGGCGCTCAGGCGGGCGTTCAGCTCCTCCGCCTGCGTTGCGGCCTGGGCCTGGGCGGCCTTTGACGCGTCGGCGATGGCGGCTTGGGCTTCGGCCCGCGCGCGTGCCGTCGCGTCGCGGTGGGCCGCCTCGGCGGCCTCGGCCGCCGCGCGCGCATCGCGGGCGACGTCGAGGTCGCCCGCGATGCGCGCGCGGCGGTTCTCGATCACCTCGGCCACCGGTGGGAGCAGGTAGCGGGACGCCAGGTAGACCAGCAGGCCGAAGATGATGAAAAGCCAGATCACCTGGGCGATTGTCAGGGGATTGGCGAAATCCAACTGCGGCATGCCGCCGGCATCCGTCGCCGTGTGGCTGCCCGTCGCCGGCGCCTGGGCGGCCGCGCGCTGGCGGTCGCTGTCGGAGGCGACGGGGACGGAGACGCCGCCCGGCGTGACGGTGCCCTGCGCGGCCGTGCCCGTGGCGCGCCCGTTGGTCACGGAGGGCGAGGTCACGACCGCCCCGTGTCCCCCGGATTGAGGGACCGCCTGCGGAACCTGGGCGGTCGCGGTCCCGGCCAAGACGGCCAGGGCGGCGGCGAGGAGGAGGCGTCGGGCCACGTCGTGCTCCGCGAGACGGGGGCGAGGCCCCCGCCCAAGACAGCGAGAAAGGATCAGGCGAAGAGGATGAGGAAGGCGATGAGCAGCGCGAAGAGCGCGACCGCTTCCGTCAGGGCGAAGCCCAGGATGCCGATCGGGAAGACCGCGTCGCGCGCGCCGGGGTTCCGGGCGACCGAGGTGATGAGCGACGAGAAGATGTTGCCGATGCCGAGGCCGACGCCGAAGAGGGCGATGACGGCGAGGCCGGCGCCGAGGGCCTTGTAGGCGCCGAGGTAGGCGGCGGGATCGTTCATCGGGATGCTTCCTTGGTTGTCCGATGGAGGGGTCTGCGGCGACGTCCGACGCGACTGGTGCCAGGTGCTCTGGGATCAGTGCAGGTGGACGGCGTCGTGCAGGTAGATGCTCGTCAGGATCGCGAAGACGTAGGCCTGCAGGAAGGCCACGAGGATCTCGAAGCCGACGAGCGCGACGTTGACGGCGAGCGGGAGGGCCGCGCCGAAGATGCCGACCGCGCCGAAGCCGCCGATCAGCACCACGAAGGTCGCGAAGACCTTCAGCATCACGTGCCCCGCGACCATGTTCGCGAAGAGACGGATGGAGAGGCTGACCGGCCGCGAGAGGTAAGACACGATCTCGACCGGGATGATGATCGGCGCGAGCCAGATCGGCGCGCCTTCGGGGAAGAAGTAGCCGAAGAACTTCCGCCCGTGGATCGCCAGCGCCACGACCGTCGTCACGAGGAACACCAGCACGGCGAGGCCGAGGGTGACGGCAATGTGGGAGGTGTAGGTGAAGGCGTAGGGCAGCAGGCCCAGCATGTTCCCGAAGAGCACGAACATGAAGAGCGAGAAGACGAAGGGGAAGTAGCGGCGGCCTTCGTGGCCGACCTGTCCCACGACGAGCCCCTCGACGAATTCGTACAGCATCTCGGCGGCCGCCTGGAGCCGGCCGGGTACCACGGCGCGGTGCCGCATCCCGTACAGCATGAGGGCGGTGATGAGGCCGACGGCCAGCAGCATGTGCGCGTTGGACTGGGAGAAGCCGACGGCACGGCCGATCGGGCCGAGCACGGGCGCGAGCTCGAACTGGCTCAGCGCGTCAATCGTCTTCCCCTCGGCGGCCACTGTCGGTCCCTTACTTCTTGCCTTCGCCCGGACGCGGACTGAACAGCCGGTAGACGTTCACGATCCCCGCCGCGCCACCGACCAGGAAGAAGACGAGGAAGAGCCACGGCCAGGTGCCGAGCCAGCGGTCGAGGACAAAGCCGATGCCCGCCCCGACGACCAGCGCCGCCACCACTTCGACACCCGCACGGAAGCCAATTCCCCACGATCCCGTGGGCAATCCCGATTCACCCCCACCGGGTTTCGGGTCCAGGCCCTGCCGGGCCCTGGCCTGCCGCAGGCGGTCGTCGAAGCCGTCCCGGTTCTCCGCCATCGTTTCCTCGCGGTGCTGTCGCCCCGCGCGGCGCGGGCGGTCCCTAAACAGGCGTCCATGTGGTGTCAAGCGCGTGCACCGCAGCAACGCGGGCCCAGGCATCATCCACGCCGCGGACTCGACACGCCGGCGGAGGCGCCGTCCTGATGCGCCGCGACGCACCAGCCGGAGAATCGCCGCCATGGCGGGCCTGTCCACGCACGTCCTCGACACCGCCCATGGCCGCCCCGCCGCGGGGATGCGCGGGGAACTCTGCCGCCTGCTGCCGGAGGGGGGCGGGAGGTCGTGGCGACCTTCGTGACGAACGCCGACGGCCGCGCGGACACGCCGCTGCTGCCGGAGGGCGCGACGCGGGCCGGGACCTATGAACTGACCTACGATGTCGCGGCCTATTTCCGCGGCCAGGGCGTGGACCTGCCGGACCCGCCCTTCCTCGACCGCGTCACGCTGCGCTTCGGCGTCGCGGAGGACGGCCGGCACTACCACGTGCCGCTCCTCGTCTCCCCCTTCGGCTACACGACGTACCGGGGGAGCTGAAACCCGGACCTGCTGCGCCGGCGGCACCGTTCCTGCTAAGCCCGGGGCGCGCCGACCAGGACGACACGGCCGGCGCCGCCTGGAGACCCGATGGACCCGATCCTGCACGAATGGGGCGGCCTGCTGATCCGCTGGACCCACGTCATCGCCGCGATGGCCTGGATCGGCGCGTCCTTCTACTTCATGCACCTCGACGCCAGCCTGCGGCGGGAGTCCGACCAGCCCGCCGGCACGACGGGCGACGCCTGGGAGGTCCATGGCGGCGGCTTCTACCACGTCCGCAAATACGTCGTGGCGCCCGAGCGGATGCCGGAGCACCTGATCTGGCACAAATGGCAGGCCTACATGACCTGGTTCTCGGGCTTCGCGCTGCTGTGCTGGGTGTATTACGGCTCGGCCGATCTCTACCTGATCGATCCGACCGTGCGGGACATTTCCGCCCTGACGGGGGCGGCCATCGGGATCGGCGCGCTCGTCCTGGGGTGGTTCGCCTACAACCTTCTGGTGCAGTCGCGGCTGGCGGAGAGCGAAATGCTGCTCGCCGGCGTCGGCTTCGCCTTCGTCGTGGCCCTGGCCTGGGGATTCCAGCAGGTCTTCTCCGGCCGCGCCGCGATGCTGCACACCGGTGCGGTCATGGCGACCTGGATGGCGGGCAACGTCCTCCTCGTCATCATCCCGAACCAGCGGGTCGTCGTGCGCGACCTCATCGCGGGGCGAACGCCGGACCCGAAATACGGGAAGACGGCGAAGATCCGTTCGATGCACAACAACTACCTGACGCTGCCCGTCGTGTTCTTCATGCTCGCGAACCACTACCCCACCGCCTGGTCCACGCCGCTGCTGCCCGTCGTCGTCGCGCTGGTGCTGATCGCGGGCGCGGTGATCCGCTACTTCTACAACGAACGGAACGCCGGCCGCGGCTCCCCCTGGTGGTCCTGGGGCGTCGCCGCGGCCTGCCTGCTGATCGCGGCCTTCATCGGCATCTCCTCCTCGCCCATCGGGCGGGAGCGGCTGGGGCTGGCGGCCGTCATGCCCGCCGCCATGCCGCTGCCGCCCGGCCAGGCCGCGCCGCCGCAGCAAGTCGTGGAGGTCGTCACCGGCCGGTGTTCGATGTGCCACGCCGCGCAGCCCGTCTGGACGGGGATCCACATCGCACCGAAGGGCGTGCTGCTCGACACGCCGGAGCACATCGCGCGCCAGGCCGAGGGCATCCTGATCCAGGCCGTGATGACCCACGCCATGCCCCCGAACAACCTGACGGGGATGGAGCCGGAGGAGCGCCGCATCCTCGCGGACTGGTTGCGCCGCCGGGGCTGACGCCGGACGAGGGGGCGCTATCCTCCGCGCGACCCCGCGGCCGAGATTGCGGGGCGGAGGAATCGCCGTGACCCCAGCCATCCCGCGCCGCGCCGCCCTGGCCGCCGCGCTGTTCGCCGGCGCTGCCCGTGCCCAGGAAGCGGACTGGCCCCGCCGCCCCGTCCGGGTGGTCGTGCCCAACGCGGCGGGCGGTGCGGCCGATGCCTCGATCCGCATCGTCTCCGAGAGGCTCTCCGCCGTGCTCGGGCAATCCGTCATCGTGGACAACCGCGGCGGCGGCGGCGGCACCATCGCCGGCGCCGCGGTCGCGGGCGCGCCTCCCGACGGCACCACCTTCCTTGTGGACAACTTCGCCAACGTCGTGAACCCGCTGGTCCACCGGAACCTCGGCTTCGACTACCGCGCCTTCGTGCCGGTGACGCAGGTCATGCGCATGCCCATGGCCGTGGTCGCGAAGCCCGACCTGCCGGTGCGGGACCTGCCGGGGCTCCTGGCGCTGGCGCGGCAAAGGCCGGGGGCGGTGTCCATGGGCCAGTCGGGCAACGGCACCGCGGCGCACCTGACGTTGGTGCTGCTGCAGCTCCGCACCGGCGTGACCTTCAACGAGGTACCGTACCGCGGCGGCGGCGAGGTCTCGCGCGACCTCGCAGGCGGCACGCTCGACAGCGCGGCGATCTCGACCGCGGCGGCGCTGCCGCTGATGCAATCGAACCGCGTCCGGGTGCTCGCGGTGACGAGCCGGGAGCGCTCGCCCCTCATGCCCGAGGTGCCGACGTTGACAGAGGCCGGGGTGCCCGACGCGGTGCTGGAGGAGTGGTTCGGCCTCTCCGCCCCGCGCGGCACGCCCGCGCCGATCGTGGCCCGGATGGCGGAGGCCGTCGCGACGGCGCTGCAGGACCCCGTGGTCCGGGGCCGATACGCGCAGCTGGGCGCCGAGCCCGTCGGCAGCAGGCCGGAGGACTACGCCGCGACCGTGGAGGGTAGCCGCGCGGTGATCGAGCGGATCGTGCGCGAGGGGAACGTGCAGCTGAACTGAGGGACGTGCTCCCGCAGTCCAGGGCGCCGCCGGATGGAGCGCCGCCTTGTCGCAGGGGGACACGGCGCTGTGTCTCGTACCGTGTCGCCCCGACCTCTCGAGCGCGGGTCCGGTGCCGCGACCACGGGGTCGCCGCGACGGTGACCTGCCGGCTGCCGCCACGGATCGGGCCCGGCAGGACCAGGCGAAAACACCACGTTTACGCTTTCAGAACGATCCGGGCCCTGCTATCCCGACGCGGCCAGCGGCGGGGTCATCGCCGGAGGCCGACCGCCGGGCCGCCCGCGGTCGTCCCATCGCGAAGCGCAGGAGGTCGCGAGGCCGGTGCCGCCCTTCACGAACCTCCTCCATGCGGCCTTCCGGCATGGCGGAGATGACGCCGGGGCCCGACCGGCGCAGCCCGACGACGGCCGCCCCAGCGGGCCGGCCGGCCAAGCCTCCTCTGCCGTCGCGCGGCCCGGGCCGGATCCCGCCATACCCGCGCAGACCGGCGGGGCCACGACGAAGTGCGGCGACGGCCTGTTCAGCGACGTCCGCCTCGTCATCTGGGACCTCGACGAGACCTTCTGGGCCGGAACCCTCACCGAGGGCGGACTGACCTACAACCGCGCACACCACGACATCGTCGTGGAGCTCTGCCGGCGCGGCATCATGAGTTCCATCTGTTCCAAGAACGACCATGCGGCGGTCGAGACGGTCCTGACCGAGACGGGTCTCTGGGACCACTTCATCTTCCCGAGCATCGACTGGTCGCCGAAGGCCGAACGCGTCGCCCGCATCATCGAGGCCGTCCAGCTCCGCCCGGAGACCGTCCTCTTCGTGGACGACAACCCTGGCAACCGGGCGCAGGTCGCGGCGGCCGTGCCGGGAATCCAGGTGGCGGACGAAACGGCGATCGCCTCCTTCCTCTCGGACCCTGGCTTCCGGGGCAAGTCCGACGCCGGAATGAGCCGCCTGAAGCAGTACAAGCTGCTCGAGGCGCGGCACGCGGAGAAGATCCGCGCAGGGGGCGATCCCCGCGCGTTCCTGCGCGGAAGCAACATCACCGTCGAGATCGTCTACGACGTCGAGACGCACATCGACCGTGCCGTCGAGCTGGTGAACCGCACGAACCAGCTCAACTTCACGAAGCTGCGCCTCCCCGAGGACAAGGAGGCGGCGCGCGGGGAACTCCTGGAACAGATCGCGCCCTTCCACGTGCGGGCCGGCCTTGTCCGGGTGCGGGACCGCTACGGCGACTACGGGCTCTGCGGCTTCTTCCTCGTCCGCGGCCTGGCCGCCTGGGGCCGGCCGCATCTGCAGCACTTCGCCTTCTCCTGCCGGACGCTCGGCATGGGCGTCGAGCAATACGTCTACGACATCCTCGGACGGCCGCAGGTCCAGGTGGTGGGGGAGGTGCTGTCCGACCTCGCCGAGCCTGTGGACTGGATCAACCTCCCGCAGGGCGGGGACGCGGACGGCGCAGACGGCGCGCGGCTCTTCCGGGACGTGCGGATCCGCGGCGGTTGCGAGCTCGAGGTGATCGGGCACTTCTTCCGTGCCCATGCCGAGAGCGTCGACCTCGAGGTCCTGGAGGCGCGGGGCGCCCTCTACGTGCCCCGGCAGAACAGCCTGCTCCTCGCCCAGGCCGCCTCGGGGATCACGCCGGCGCAGCAGGCCGCGGCCGCGAAGCTGGGCATGGACGCCCGCTTCTTCGACGCCGCGATGTTCGGGCCCTGCGGCGACGGCACGCTCCTCCTCTACAGCCCCACCGGCGACAGCGGCCTCGCGATTCACCGGCACCGGGAGACCGGCCTCGAGGTGCCTCTCTGGATCCGCGAGATCCTGCGGCCGGAGCATCCCCACCGTTCCGAGGCGGATGCCGCGGAATACGACCGCATCGGCGCGGTGCTGCGGGAGGAGTTCGACACGCTCCTGCCGGACGACATGGCACGCTACGCCGCCAGCTGCGAAGCCATCCTGCGCCGGGTTCCCGGAAACGCCCTGCTGATCGTGGTGCTGCCGAACGAACTCGGGAACCAGAACGGCACTGCCGTCGAGATCACCTTCCAGCGCCAGCTCAACGACGTCTTCCGCTCCGTCGGCGCCCGCCATCCGAATCTGCGGTTCATCGAGATGACTGCGATGATCCGGGCTGCGGACGAGATCGACCGCCACTACCTGCATTTCAGCCGAGCGGTCTATTTTCGGCTCTTCGAGGAGGTCGCCCGCGTGTACCGCGCCTGGCTCGCGGGTCGGCCGGCGCGCCGGCCCGGTGGGGATGCCGGCACGGCCCCGGCGGAGTGGGCAACGGCCTGACCCGCCGCCGCGCCGGAGCAGGACGCGGCCACGAGCCGCTCCGGCTGCGGCAGGCGCTCACTCCACCCCCACGAAACCCCCGGACTGCCGCGCCCAGAGCCGCGCATAGACCCCGTCCCGCGCCAGCAGCGCCTCATGGGTCCCGTCCTCCGCGATCCGGCCTTGCTCCAGCACCACGAGGCGGTCGAGGCGCGCGATGGTGGAGAGGCGGTGGGCGATGGCGATGACCGTCTTGCCCGTCATAAGCGTGTCCAACTGGTCCTGGATCGCTGCCTCGACCTCCGAGTCCAGCGCGCTCGTCGCCTCATCGAGGATGAGGATCGGCGCGTCCTTCAGCAGGACGCGTGCGATGGCCACGCGCTGCCGCTGCCCGCCCGAGAGCTTCACGCCGCGCTCGCCGACATGGGCGTCGTAGCCGCGGCGGTCGCGCCAGTCGCGCAGGCGGAGGATGAAGTCGTGCGCCTCCGCGCGCCGGGCGGCGGCCTCGATCTCCTCCTGCGCCGCGTCGGGGCGGCCGAAGCGGATGTTGTCGCGGATGGAGCGGTGCAGAAGCGCCGTGTCCTGTGTGACCATCCCGATCGCGCCGCGCAGCGATTCCTGCGTCACGCCCGCGATGTCCTGCCCGTCCACGGTGATCCGCCCGCCCTCCGGCGTGAAGAACCGCAGCAGCAGGTTCACCGCCGTCGTCTTGCCTGCACCGGAGGCGCCGACGAGGCCGACGCGCTCCCCCGGCCGGATGTGCAGGTCGAAGGCGTCCAGCACCGGCGCGCCCTTGCTGCCGTAGCCGAAGCGCACGCCCTCGAACCGGATCTCGCCGCGGGTCACGCGCAGCGGCACGGCGGCGGGCGCATCGGGGGCGGTGGGCGGGACGGCGATGCTGCCCATCCCCTCCTGCACCACGCCGATATTCTCGAAGATGCCCGCGACGTTGAAGGCGACCCAGCCCGAGATGTTCGCGATCTGCCAGGCCATCGGAAGCGCCGTCGCGACGAGGGCCGTCCCAATCTCCCCCCGCGACCAGAGCCAGACGGAGACGGCGGCCATCGAGACCAGCAACAGGGCGTTCAGCGTGGAGAGCAGCAGGCCGTTCAGCGTGATCAGCCGCATCTGGTCCTGGAAGGCGCGGGTGAGATTCATCACGCCGTCCGCGATGAAGGCGTCCTCCCGCTCCGCCCGCGCGAAGAGTTTCAGCGTCACGATGTTCGTGTAGGCGTCGACGATCCGCCCGGTCAGAAGGGAGCGCTGTTCCGATGCAGCGCGGGACCGGTCGCGCAGGCGGGGCACGATGTAGCGCAGCAATACGGCGTAGAGGGCGAACCAGACGAGGATCGGCAGGACCAGCCTTACGTCCGCGGAGCCGAGCCAGAAGGCGGCGGAACTGCCGTAGACCAGGATGTACCAGACCGCGTTGACCGACTGGACCACGCTTTCCCGCAGCGCGGGGCCGGTTTGCATGACGCGGTTGGCGATGCGACCCGCGAAGTCTTCCTGGAAGAAGGCCCAGCCCTGTCGCACGACGCCCCGGTGCGATTGCCAGCGGATCAGGCTGGTCACGGACGGGTTGATCACCTGCTGGGTCACGAGGTTCTGCGCCAGGATCGCCATCGGCCGGCCGATGAGGATGACGGCCGCCATCCCCAGCATCGCCGGCCAGGCTTCTGACAGAAGCGTGCCCGGCGCGTGCCTCTCCAGCAACGCGATCACCCGGCCGATGAAGACAGGAATGAGGCTGTCGAGGAACGCGACGACCATGCCCGCGGCGAAGAGCGCGGCGAAGGGCGCGCGGGCCTGCCGCACGAAATGCCAGTAGAAGGGCAGGAGCGATTTCGGCGGCTCCTGCTCCGGCACGGGCACGCCGAGCACGCCGGTGGCGGCGGTTCCCGGCGGCGCGACAGGGTCCACCATGCGCTCGAAGAAACGGAAGGGCATGGGGACTAGGTAGGCCTGTCCGACGGAGCCACCAAGGCGGAACGGGCCCCGCGCCCGGCCGGATCAGCCATGCGTGAAGGCGGAACGGGCCTCATCCCGGCGCGGTGTATCGCCGCTCGACCGCCGCGTGCACCCGCTCCCGCGCCGTCGAGAAGGGCAGGTCGGACGCCTCGATGGACGCGACCTCCTCGGCCAGGTCGGAATCCTTCACGCAGCGCCGCATCCAGTCCGAATAGTCGCCGCGGCGGCGGTGGTGTTCCCAGGTCGCCTCGTCCACGCCGTCGCCCATCTGGATGAAGAGGACGAGGTTGTGGACGCGCAGGCGCAGCCTGTCATCCGGTCCTCGGTAGTAGAACACGCTCTCCTCGCCGAGCTTGCCTTCGGCGTATTTGCGGATGTGGCGGCGGCGGGAGCCGATGCCAGGGATGACCCCGACGCGGCGGATCGTCCCCGGCTGGTCCGTGCGGAACATCAGGGCCTGGCCCGTCGCGATCGGCGGGGCCTCGGCCGGCGGTTCCAGGCCGCGCGCGGCGCAGAAGGAGCGTGCGGATTCCAGCGGCTCCGCGCCCACGATGAGGAAGGTGTCCACCGTGTCCAGCAGCCGGCGCGGCAGCAGTTCCGGCCGCATCGTGATGAAGAGGAACCCGTGCAACTCCGGCGGCATGTTCGCGGCGCCGGGGTCCCAGTCCGCCGGCAGCATGTGATGCGCCTCGTCCACCACGACGACGTGCGGGCGCCCGACCTTGGCCCGCAGCGACATGAGTTGCGGCACCAGCGCCGCGAGGAAGGCGGGGCGGTCCGCCAGTTTCACGCCGAGCAGGTTCACGACGACGCCGTTGGCGGTCCGGTGCAGCAGCTCGATGATCCGCGCGGGGTCGGGCGCGGCGTCGGGCCCGCCTTCCTGCACGGTATGGGACGTGCCCTCGTAGTCGCCCTCCGGGTCGAGGATGCAGGCCTGGAAGCCCGCATCCCGCAGGCGTTCGAGGACGCCAAGGGTGAAGGTGGACTTGCCGCCGCCGGAATGGCCGGTCAGCAGCAGCGACTGGCGGCGCGGGAAGACCGTGATCTCCCGCCCGTCCTCCTCCCGTGCCAGGGCGATGCGCTGCTTCGGCGCGGTCGCGTCCATGCCCCGAAGATCGTCGGAGAGGATGCGGTCGACCAATTGCGCGACGCCCTCGCCCCGCTCGCCCGGCGTCACCCAGGCCGCGCGTTCCTTCACCGTGTCCAGCGCGTTGGCAACGGCGACAGCGAAGCCGCAGGACTCGAGCAGCGCGATGTCGTTCTCGGCATCCCCGACGCCCGCGACGTTCAGGGGCGAGAGGCACAGCCGCCCCAGCGCCGCGCGCAGGCCGGAGGCCTTCGTGACCTCGGCCGGCAGAACCATGACCGCGCCCTTGTTGAAGGCGATCCGGTATTCCAGCCCGAGGTCGCGGATGGCGGCGAGCACGGCTGTCTCGTTCGGCTGCCAGGTCGCGACGATCGTCCGGCCGACGGAAAGCGGCGTCACGCCCTCCGCCCGCAGGCGCGCGACGAAGCGCTCGTCCGGCGGCGGGGAGAGGGGCGTCTCTTCCTGCGTCGCCGGGTCGTAGAGAAGCGCCCCGTTCTCCGCCACGACGAGGTCGAAGAGGTCCAGCCGGTCGCAGACCCGTTGCAGGTCCGGCAGTTCCCGGCCCGTGACGAGGATGACCTTTCGTGCCCCGGCGCGGAGCCGTTCCAGCGCCGTGACGGTGTCGTCGCCGATCACCCCGTCCCGCGCGACGGTCCCGTCATAGTCGGTGGCGAGCGCGATGACGTGCATGGACCTGTCCGGGTGAACCGCGAACGGGAACGGCGGAGGGGGCGGAGGGTTCCCGCCCTGCGGTCAGGTCACGGCGATGCGGGTCGTGGCGCGGGCGGTGCGGCCGGCCTCGTCGGTCCAGGTGAAGTCCAGGTCGCTCGTGCGTTCCAGGCGGAGAAAGAACACGTGGTAGGGGTTGGCGGAGGTGCCGTTCCGGAGCTCGGCCTGCAGGGCGAGTTCTCCGTTCACGCGGACGGCCATGCGGGTCAGCATGCTGCGGCCTCCCGTGGGCGTTCCGTCGGCCCGCAGCCCCGTCTCCATCGGGTGCTCGACGAGGGTGCGGATCTCGACCGGCTCCCCGGCCCGGGCGGTGCGTGGGGCGCGGATGCGGGGAAGGGACAGGGGCCCGCTCACGACACGCAGCCCCCGGTCTGTACCTTCAGTTCCGCGGTCGCGCGGCGGACCCGCCCATCATTCGTGACGGCGAGGACGACGATCCGCTGGTCCTCCGCCAGCCGGATGCGCGTCTGCACCTCCGCACGCGCGAGGTGCGGCGTGAGGCGGAAGGAGGCGACGCCTGGCGTCGGGTTGCGCGTCGCGAAGACGTGGATCGCGGTGACGTGGTCGGCCGCCGTCTGGGGACCGTCCACCAGCACGGTCAGCGGGACCTGCCCGCCATTCTCCGCGACCGCCGGCACGCGGAGCGTCATGCCCGAATCCTCGACCGGCACGTCGCCCACCGCTTCACGGATCGCGGCGGCGACCGCCTCCTCCCGCGCCAGGGCGGCGGCGGGGAGGGCGGCGAGGGAGAGGGCGGCGAGGAGGGCGCGGCGCTGCATCAGCCGAACATGTCCTTCGTGATGCTCTCGTACCAGGCGTCGGCGTAGATCGCCTCCAGGCGCCGCTGCTCCGGCAGGTTGCCGCGGGGGGAAACGCCGCCGGAGTTCGGCACCTCGATGATCGCCGTGCCCTCCGCGTTCGGGCGGAAGATGCCGACGACGGAGATGCCGTAGTCCGGCCCGACATGGGAGTAGCAGGTGTTGTAGTACACCGGCTCGGGCGGCGCCTCGCCGCGCAGCAGGGCGGCGGCGCTGGCCACGGCCTGCTTCGCCGTGGAGTTCGCGACGTAGCCCGATTTCGGCATCGGCCCGGGGATGTTCGCGTCGCCGATGACGTGGATGCCCTGGGCCGCCCGCGCCTCGAGGGTGCGCGGGTTCACGGGGACCCAGCCCGTGCTGTCCGCCAGCCCCGCCTGCACAGCGATGCCCGCGGCGGACTGGGGCGGGATGACGTTGGCGACGTCCACCTTGTGGCGCGTGCCGAACTCGGTCTCAAGCACGCGCTCCCGCGGGTCCACGCGGACGACCTTGCCGTCCCGGTTGCCCGGCACCCACTCGACCATGCCGGGATAGAGGGCGGCCCAGGCGTCCTGGAACAGGCCTTGCTTGCTGAACGCCTCCTTCGCGTCCAGCGCCAGGATCTTCGACCGCGGCTTATGCTGCTTGAGGTAGGACGCGATCATGCTGATCCGTTCGTAGGGCCCGGGCGGGCAGCGGAACGGGTTGGGCGGGATGGACAGGCCGACAACGCCGCCATCCGGCATGGCTTCCAGCTGCCGGCGCAACAGCCGGAGCTGCGCCCCGTCGCCGGCGATCCAGGCATGCGGCATGACCTCGGCGGCGGCCTCGTCGTAGCCCTCGAGCGCGCCGTAGCGGATCGCGATGCCCGGGGAGAGGATGAGGCGGTCGTAGGTCAGCGTCTCGCCCCCGCGCAGCCGCACGCGGCGCGCGGCGGCGTCCACGCCCTCGGCCCAGTCGTGGACCACGCGCACGCCGCGGGCGCGCAGGCCGTCGTAGGAATGGGTGATGTCCTCGACCTGCTTCGCGCCGGCCAGGACGAGGTTGCCGTAGGGGCAGGTGATGAAGCGCGTGCGCGGCTCGACGAGGGTGACGTCGAGCCACGGATGGGCACGGCGCGCGAAGTTCGCGGCGGATGCGCCGCCGAAGCCGCCGCCGACGATCAGCAGCCGCGCCGCGGTCTGCGCGCGGACGGTCGCGGGCGCCGAAAGGAAGGCGGTGGCGGCGACGCCCGCGGAGAGGAGGCCGCGGCGGGTGGTCTGCGTCATCGTCGTCCCCTTCAGCGCTGCGCCGCGAAGTGCTCGGCCGCCGCCGCGAGTTCCGCGTCGGAGTAGCCGCGGACGATCCGGTTCATGATCGTGGCGGGGCGCTCGTTCGCGCGGAAGGCGGCCATGAGGGCGACGAGTTCGGCCTTGTCGCGCCCTGCGAGCGTCGGCACGCCCGTGGCGCCCGCCCCGCGCGGCCCGTGGCAGCCGAGACAGCCTTCCGCGACGAGCGGTGCGCCCTGGGCGAGCGCGGGTGGCGCGGCCAGGGCGGCGAGCAGGAGCGTGGCGCGGAGCATCGGGGGTTTCCTTTCGCGGCCGATGCTACCGCGACCACGCGGCGGCGCCAAGATTACGCGATCCACGCCGGTTCATCGGGGATGAAGGCTCAGGCCGAAGGCGGGCCGGAGCCGCAGGCCGACCCAGTTCCCGATCAGGGCCGGCACGATCCAGATCCAGCCGTGCAGGCTGCCGGAAGCGATGCCGCCGAAGAAGGCGGAGACGTTGCAGCCCGTGGCAAGCACCGCCCCGATGCCGAGCAGCAGGCCGCCGAGGACGGAGGCGACCGCCTCGCCAATCCGCGGCACGCGCCAGCCCGCGCTGCGCCCCGCGGCGAAGGCGGCCAGAGCAGCGCCGAGCATGAGGGCGAGGTTCATGATGGTGGTGCGATCAGAGAGGAGCGGACGCAGCAGCGCTTCCGTCCTCGTCGGGTCCTCCCAATAGGACCAGAAGGCAGGGTCGTCCCATCCTGCCGCCTCCACGGCCAGCGACCCCCAGAGCGGGAAGGCCGCGGTGATGGCCCAGGGACGACCGGCGAGGAGGAGGGTGGCGACGTTGAGGAGGGCGAGCGCCACTCCGCCCCAGACGAAGGGCCAGGGGCCGGTGAGGAGCACACGCCAGCCCGCGCCGCGCCAGGCCAGCCGTTCCGCAGCGCCGTGCCGGCGCCGTTCCAGCGCGGCCGACGCCACCCAGGCCAGGGCGAGGAGGGCGAGCGTCGCGGCCAGCGCCCCCGCCGTTCCGAGCTGCGCGGGGAGGGAGAGCGCGGGCAGGGCGGGCCAGGACGACCACCGCTCCGCGTCCCAGGCGGCGAGGGTGGCGCCGGCGACGAAGGCCGCGAGCGTGATCCACATCCGCGCGGCGCCGCCGCCCGCCGTGTAGAGCGTGCCGGAGGCGCAGCCGCCGCCGACCTGCATGCCGATGCCGAAGAGGAAGGCCCCGAGCAGCAGCGCCCAGCCCACGGGGAAGACGAAGCCCCGGACCGGCTGGCCGAGGGCCGTGCCCGCCGCCAGCACCGGCAGGAACAGCGCCGCCGCGAGTCCGAGCATGAGGAGTTGCGCGCGGAAGCCCGCGCCCCGCCCGTCGCCGAGCAGCCGGCGGAAGGCCCCGGCGAAGCCGAAGGACGCGTGGAACAGCACGACGCCGAGACCCGCGCCGACGAGGGCGAGCGCGCCGTGGCGCCAGCCCTGGTCTGCGCCGAGCCAGGCGGCCGCGGCGACCAGTGCCAGGAACAGGAGGCTCGCCGTAACCCGCGCCGCCATCGCCGACCGGGGCGGCGCTACGCCGCCTCGACCATCTCCACGGCGCGGCCGAGGTCCACCGACAGCAGCCGCGACACCCCGCGTTCCTGCATCGTCACGCCGTAGAGCCGGTCCATCCGCCCCATCGTCAGCGGGTGGTGCGTGACGACGAGGAAGCGCGTCCCGCTCTCCGTCGCCATGATCTGGAGGAGGTCGCAGAGGCGTTCGACGTTGGCGTCGTCCAGCGGCGCATCGACCTCGTCCAGCACGCAGACCGGCGCGGGCTGGCAGCGGAAGACGGCGAAGATGAGCGACAGCGCCGTGAGCGCCTGCTCCCCGCCGCTGAGCAACGACAGCGACGACAGCTTCTTCCCCGGCGGCTCCGCGTAGATTTCCAGCCCCGCCTCCAGCGGATCGTCCGACCCGACCAGCGCGAGATGCGCCCGCCCCCCGCCGAAGAGCCGCGTGAACAGCGCGCGGAAGCCGGAATCCACCCGGTCGAACACGGCGCGCAGCCGCTCCCGCCCCTCGCGGTTCAGATGGCCGATGGAGCCGCGCAGCTTCGCGATGGCCTGCGCCAGTTCGTCGCGCTCGCGGTCGAGGTTGGCGAGGCGGGTCTCCACCTCCTCCATCTCGATCTCTGCCCGGAGGTTGACGGCGCCCATCTCCTCGCGCTCGCGCGCCAAGCGCTCCGCCTTGCGGCGCGCCTTCTCCTCGGCGGCGTCGGACAGGTCCTCCGGCGCGGCGGGGAGTTCGGCGGCCTCGCCGAGGCGCTCCATGATCCGCGTCGCGACGGCGCGGGCCTCGTCCTCGGCGTGGCGCGCCTCGCCCTCCGCGCGCACCTGCGCCTCGCGGGCCGCGGCGAAGCGGGCGTCGGCGAGGCGGCGTGCCTCGGCGGTGTCGCGCGCCGTGCGTTCGGCTTGCGCCAGGGCCGCGGCGGCGGCGGCGTGGGCGGCCTCGGCCTCGCCCAGCGCGCGCGCGGCGCCGGTCAGTTGCGCGGCCGCTTCGTCCGGGGCCTCCCTCGCCCCGTCCACCTCGGCCCGCGCGGCGTCGTGGCGGGCGGCCATCTCGGCCCGGCGTGCCCCGGCGGCGGCACGGCGCTCGCCCCAATCGGCGCGTTCGGTCGCGACGGCCTGGGCGCGCGCCAGCAGCCGGTCGCGCTCGGCCGCGAGGACGCCCTCGGCCGCCCGCGCATCGGCTTCGGCCTGGCGCGCCTCGGCCAGCGCGCCCCGTGCGGCCTGGGCTTCGGCGCGCGCAGCGTCCGCGTCCGGCATGTCTTCCGCGAGCGCGGCGTCGCGGAGGGCCTCGGCGTCCGCGCGCTCCTCCGTCAGGCGGGCCTCGCGCGGGATCAGCGACGCCAGCCGTGCTTCCGCCGCCGCGCCCCGCGCCTGGAGGGAGGACAGGGCAGCGCGCGCCGCGTCCAGGCGTGCCTCCGCCTCCCGCCGCGCGGTGCGCGCTGCCTCGGCGGCGGTGTTCGATTCCCGCAGGGCCAGCGTCGCGCGGTGCAGTGCCTCCCGCGCCGCATCGGCGGAGGGCAGCGCGGCGAGGCCCACGCGGGCCCCTTCCAGCGCGGCCTTCGCGTCCCGCAACTCCGTCGCGGCACGTTCCAGGCCGGGGGCCAGGGCGGTCAGGCGGCTATCCGCCGCGGCGGCCTGCGCCGCGAGGCGCGCCGCCTCGGACCGGGCGGCGGCAAGCCTTGCCTCGGCCTCACGCCGCGCCGCCCGGGCGGCCGCCTCGGCCTGGGTGGCGGCGGCGTCCCGCGCGCCGGCCACGCGCGTCGCGTCGGCCGCGGTGGCGAGTCGTGCATCGGCCGCCGACCGCGCGGCCTCCCGCGCCCGCAGGCGGTTGCGCTGCCGCAGCCGCTCGGCCCCGGCGCTCGGGGCGCCGGGCTTCCCGCCGTGCCCGTCCCAGCGCCAGAGCCCGCCGGTCCGCCCGACCAGCGCCTGCCCCGGCCGCAGCGCGGCCTGCATCGCCGGCCCCGCGGCGTCATCCTCGACCAGCCCGACCTGCGACAGGGCGCGCGCCAGTTCAGGCGGCGCGGCAACGAGGTCTGACAAGGGCGTCGCGCCCTCCGGCAACCGCGGCGCCGGGTCCAGCACGGGCAGCGCGCGCCAGTACCAGGGGGCGTCGGGATGCCGGTCCGGGTCGGCGGGCGCATTCAGCGCCTCGCCCAGCGCCGCGCCGAGCGCGGCTTCCAGGCCCGGCGGCACCGTCACGTCGTCGAGGATGGGGAGGCCGCGCCGTCGCCTTCGCCCGCGCGCAGCAGTGCGGCCAGGCCTTGCGCTTCCGCGGCCGCGCGGGCGCGGGTGGCGCCGGCCTCGGCCTCGGCGGCGCGGGCGGAGGTCAGGGCGGCGGCGGCCTCCGCGCGCTCGGCCTCGGCGGCGGCCAGGGCTTCGGTCGCCTCGCGCAGGCGGGTGCCGGCGGCGGTCTCGGCGGCGCGGGCCGCGTCCTGCCGTTCGGCGGGGACGCAGGCGGCCAGCGCGGCGTCGTGGTCGCGGGTCAGCGTCGCGTGGGCGGCGGTCGCCCGGTTCAGCCGGACCTCCGCCGAGCGCGCCTTCTCCCGCGCCTCGGCCTCCGCGGCTGCGGCGCCCGTGGCCTCGCGGCGGGCATTGGCCTCCGCCTCGGCGGCGGCCATGCGCGCAGCCTCGGCCGCCTCCAGCGCGGAGCGGGCACCGGCGACGGCGGCCTCGGCCTCGGCCAGGCGGGCTTCCGCCGCGGGGCGGGCTTCGGCCGGAGGGACGGCGCCTTCGATTTCTTCCCGCTCCGCGGCAAGGCGGGCGATCTCGCCCATGACCCTCCGCAAACCGGTCTCGGCCGCGGCGCGGGCCGAGGCGACGCGGCCCGCGCGGATCGCGGCCTCGGAGGCCGCTTCCGCCGCGCGTTCCGCCGCAAGTTCACGCTCCCGCGCCGTCTCCGTCGCCTCGACCGCGCGGTCGCGGGCCTCGGCCTGCCGGCGCGGCAGCTCGGCGAGGGCGGCGGCGAGGGTCGTCGCTTCCCCGGCGAGGCGTGCTTCGGCCTCGGCCGCGTCCCGCAGCGTGCGGTCGGCGCCGTCCAGGTCGGCGACGATCTGGTTCAGCCGGACCTCGGCCGCGGTCAGGGCGGCGCGGGCGCGGGACTCCGCGGCCGCCAGGCCCTCGCCTTCCACGCGGCGTCGTTCCAACGCGGTGCGCGCTTCCGCCTCCGCCCGCCTGACACCCGGATCGGCGTTCAGGACGCGGTCCGCCTCGAAGGCGGCGCGGGTCGCGCCCTCCGCCTCCCATTCCGCCTCGCCCGTCGCCTTCCGCGCGGCGTCCAGCGCCGCGCGGGACGACATGAGCGACGCCTCGGCCCGGGCGGCGAGGATCGCCATCCATTCGGCTTCCGCGCTGCGGATCAGGCCGGACAGGTTGCGGTACCGCGCGGCCTGGCGGGCCTGCTTCCGCAGTGATTCCCGCTGCGCCTCCAACTGGGTCCGCAGGTCGTCGGCGCGGGTGAGGTTCGTCTCGGCCTGGCGCAGCTTCAGCTCGGCCTCGTGCCGCCGGGCGCGGAGGCCGGCGGTGCCCGCGGCTTCCTCCAGCACCGCGCGCCGCCCTCCGGCTTCGCGCCGATGAGTGCGGCGACCTTGCCCTGGCTGACCATGCCCGACGCCCGCGCGCCGGAGCCGATGTCGGCGAACATCGTGGCCACGTCGCGCCCGCGGACCTCGCGCCCGTTGATGCGGTAGCCCGTGCCCTCGCCGCGCGCGATCTTGCGGCTGATCTCGAGTTCGCCGGCCTCGGCATGGGGCGGCGGGGCCAGGCCCAGCGCGTCCTCCAGCCACAGCGTGACCTCCGCGTGGTTGCGGCCCGGGCGGGTGGAGGTGCCGGCGAAGATGACGTCGTCCATCTCGCCGCCGCGCATGGTCCGGGCGTTGCTCTCGCCCATGGCCCAGCGCAGGGCCTCCACGACGTTCGACTTTCCGCATCCGTTGGGGCCGACGATGCCGGTCAGGCCCGGCAGGACCTCGACCGTCGTGGGTTCGGCGAAGGACTTGAAGCCGGCGAGACGGAGCCGCGACAGCGTGGCCGTGCGGGGGGCCCGGACCGTTGTGGCCGGCTCGTTCGCAGCCTCGTCGCCGGCGAGGGCCTCCGGCGCGGCCTCGCCGGCTTGGGCGGGACCATCCTCGACGCCGGCCTCGGATCGAGGTCCGGCGGTTTCGGCCGTCGTCGCGAGCTCGGCCCGGGCATCCTCCCCGGCAGCGCCGCCGGGGGCAGCAGGTCGGCCGCGGGCCGGTCCATCAGACGCCCGCCAGTTCCTTGAAGCGCTCGAAGGACACGCTGCCCGGCTGGGTGCGGCTGCCGAAGACGAAGGTGGGCGTCGAGTTCACGCGGTGCTCGCGCTCGGCCTGGAGGCGGTTCTCAAGCACGATCTGCTGCAGGCCCCGGTCGGTCGCAGCGGCCTCGACCTGCTGGCGCGACATGCCGGCGACGGCCGCGACCTTCGCGATCTCGCCGAGCCGGTCCGCGCCCTGGGCGAAGGCCCAGCGGTCCTGAGAGGCGAGCAGGGCGCCCACGAAGGCCTCGTAGCGCTCCGGCGGCAGGGCGCGGGCGATGGCGTGGGCGGCAACCGCCAGCTGGTCCAGCGGGAAGTCGCGCCAGACCATCCGGACCTTCCCGGTCTCGACCAGTTCCGACTTCACGCGGGGCCAGACTTCCCGGTGGAACTGGGCGCAGTGGCCGCAGGTCATCGAGAAGTATTCGATCACGGTGGCCGGCGCGTCGGCCTTGCCGGCCGACCGTTCGGCGCGGCGCGGGTCGTTCGGGTCGATCGTCGCGGGGGCCGGCGCCTGCGCGGCGGCCGGCCGGATGCCCATGGGCAGGGCCAGGGGAAGGGCCAGCGCGCCGCTGGCCAGCAGGAGGGTGCGTCGGGGCAGGGTCATGCGAAACTCCGGTCCGCCTGGGGACGATCAGCGCGAGCGATAGACGCCGCGGGCCAATCTTGCCAGGGCATCCCGCAAGCCTGTGTCACCGACCGTCTCGATCCGTTGCCGGACGGGTTCGGGGATGATGGCTGGCGCACGGGGCGCCGGGGCGCCGGGGCGGCGGCGGGGGCCTGGACGAAGCGCAGGGACGCCACCGTTACGCTGCCGAGGGCGGCGTTGATCCGGTGGATGAGCTGCGGGGCGAGGTGCTGGAGCTCCATCGCGACCGGCCCCGCGCAGGCGATGGTGAGCGTCCCGGCCGACAGGCGCTTCGGCATGGTGACCGCGGCGATAGCCGGCCCGACCAGTTCCGCCCAGTCCGAGAGCAGCAGGGCCCCGGCCGGTGACCGGCGCTTGAAGGCCGGACGGGTCAGGCGAGGGACGAGGCTGCCGATGGGGCGGGGGCCGAGCTCGGGCCGCCGGACGTCCTCGGCCGGCGCGGAGACGACCACGCGCCGGGCCGGCTTCGGCCGGGGGCTTGCCGGGGTGCCGCCTGGACCCTCCTTCTCCGCCTCACCCATGCCCGACCTGCCTTCCACGCTGCCACCCTCTGGCGCCCTGCTCGACTGGTACGACCGCCACCGGCGCAGCATGGGCTGGCGGGGCGCGAGCGACCCTTATCGCATCTGGGTGTCGGAGGTGATGCTCCAGCAGACGACGGTCGCCGCGGTCGGGCCGCGCTACGAGCGGTTCCTCGCCCGCTTCCCGACCGTTCGGGCGCTGGCCGAGGCGCCGTGGGAGGAGGTCGCGGCGGAGTGGGCGGGGCTCGGCTACTACGCCCGGGCGCGCAACCTGCACGCGGCGGCGAAGGCCGTGCTGGGGCGCGGCGGGTTCCCGGAGACGGAGGCCGGCCTGCGCGACCTTCCGGGAATCGGGGCCTACACGGCGGCCGCCGTGGCGGCGATCGCCTTCGGGGTGCCGACGGTGCCGGTGGACGGGAACGTGGAGCGGGTGGTGTCCAGGGTTCTCGCGATCCGCGAAGCGCTGCCCGGGGCGCGGCGGATCATCGCGCCCGCCGCGGCGCGCTTCATGGAGCAGGGGGCGGCGCGCGGCCGCCCCGGCGATTTCGCGCAGGCGCTGTTCGACCTCGGCGCCACGATCTGCACGCCGCGTCGCCCGGCCTGCGCCCTCTGCCCCTGGCGCGGTGACTGCGAGGCGCAGCGGTCGGGCATCCAGGACGGCCTGCCCGTGAAGGCGCCGAAGACGGCACGCGGGCAACGCTACGGCACGCATTTCCTCGCGCGCGATCCGGCGGGGCGGATGCTGCTGCGGCATCGGCCGCCCACGGGCCTGCTCGGCGGCATGCTGGAGATCCCCGGCACGCCCTGGACCGGGGCGCCGCCGGACGATGATGCGGCGATGGAGCACGCGCCGCTTCCCGGCCTGGCCTGGCGGGCGCTGCCCGGCACGGCGCGGCACGGGTTCACGCACATGGACGTGGACATGCGGCTGATGGCCGCCGAGGTCCCGGCCGGCCCGGCGCCCGAGGGGTTCCTGTGGATGGAGGCCGCAGCGGCGCGGGTCGCCCTGCCGACGCTCATGAGGCGGCTCCTGGCCCTGGCGGATGCGGCGGCGCCCGCGGCGGCCGGCGGCGGGTCGGCCCCGGGCCGCCGCCGGCCGCGGGCGGGTTGATCGCGGGCGGCTTGATCGCAGGTGGGGCGGGTGGCAAGCGGGCGCCCGGATCCGGAGACCGTCATGACCCCTATCGCCCGCCTCGCCGCCCAGCCGGCCCTGCGCTTCTGGTCGCTCGCGCTGCTTGGCTCGGCCGTCCTCGCGGCCTCGGCGCAGGTCGCGCTGCCGATGTGGCCGGTGCCGGCGACGCTCCAGACGCTCGCGGTGCTGCTGCTCGGGGCGCTCGGCGGGTCGCGGATGGGGGTGGCCTCGGTCGCGCTCTACCTCGGGGAGGCGGCGCTGGGGCTGCCGGTGCTCGCGAACGGCGCGGGGGGCCCGCGGCGCTCGCGGGGCCGACGGCGGGCTACCTCCTCGGCTTCCTCGCCGCGGCCTGGATCGCGGGGCAGGCAGGGCGGGGCGCGGTGCGGCAGGCGGTGGTGCTGGCGGCGGCGCACCTCGTGATCTTCGTGCCGGGCGTCGCCTGGCTCGCGACCGTCGTGGGGTGGGAGCGGGCCTGGCAGGCCGGCTTCCTCGTTTTCGTGCCGGGGACGGCGGTGAAGACGGCGCTGGCCTTCGCGACGCTCCGCGCCCTTCGGCGGGGGTGAGGCGCGAAACGCGGGGTTAACCCCTCCCGGCCGATGGTGCCCCCGCGCGACGCCGAGGCGGGAGGGGGAACATGCCGGGGGAGGGGAGGCGCTCCGCGCCGCCGCTGCGGGAGGCCTTCGGCGGGTTGCGGGGGCGCCTCCTCGCTCTCGTGTTCCTGGCGCTCGCCCTGCCGGCGGCGGTGATCTCCGTGCTCATCGATCGCGGGATCGCCACGCGCGTGGCGGCCGAGGAGGCGGGCCTGCTCGCCGCCGCCCGCGCCTTCGCGCGGGAGGAGGGGACGCGGATCGGCCAGGCGCGCGCCGTGCTGGAGGCCCTGTCGGGCATGCCCGGCGTCGCGGAAGGCGGGCCGGCCTGCTACGCGGCGCTCGAGTCCATCGATTCCGCTTCCCGCCGGTCCCGGGGGATGGGGATCGTGCGGCCGGACGGGAGCTTCGTCTGCGCCTCGGCGTCCGGGATACGCCGGCAGAACATCGCGGACCGCGCCTATTTCCGGCGGGCGCTGGAGACGCGCCGCTTCGTCGTCTCGGACCTGGTGGTCGCGCGCAACGGGCAAGGCTCGCTCGCGGTCGTCGCGGCGCTGCCGGTGCTGGCGGCGGACGGGACGGTGACGGCCGTGCTCGTCGCGGCGCTCAACCTCGACTGGGTCGGCCGGCTGGCGGCCGGCGCGGGGCCGGACGCCGACCTCGACGTCGCGATGCTGGTGGACGGGGCGGGCCGCGTCATCGGACGCAACCCGCCGCGGCCGGACATGATCGGCGCGTCCTACGCGGACCATCCGATGGTGGTGGCAATGCTGGCGCGGGGCGAGGGCACCCTGCGGGCGGAGATGCTCGATGGCGGGCGCCGCTTCGTCGCCTTCGCGCGCCTGCCGGACAGCGACGCCGTCGTGGCGGTGGCCCGCGACGAGGAAGCGGTGCTCGCGCCGATGCGTCAGGATGCGGCGATCGCCTACGGCGCGGTGCTGCTGGCCGTCGTGCTGGCGACGGCCCTGGCGTTCTGGTTCGGGCATTCGGTGCTGCTGCGGGGAATCGGCGCCATGGCCGTGGCGCTGCGCGATGGCCGGCGGCTGACGGACGCGGCCCCCGACCCCGGTGCCGCGCCGGAGGTGCTGGCGCTTCACCGCGCGCTGTCCACCGCCGAGGCGGCGCGGGAGAGGACGGAGGCGCGGCTGCTGGAGGCCCTGTCGCATCTCGAGACCATCGCGGCGACCGACGGGCTGACCGGGCTGTTCAACCGGCGGCACTTCGACGCGTCGCTGGCGCGCGAATGGCGTGGCGCGTCCCGGGCGGGAACCCTGCTGTCGCTCGTCCTGATCGACGCCGATCGGTTCAAGGCGTTCAACGACCGCTACGGGCATCCGGCGGGTGACGCCTGCCTGCGGGCGATCGCGACGTCCATCCAGGCGGTCGCGCGCCGGCCGCACGACCAGCCCGCCCGCTACGGGGGGAGGAATTCGCCATCATCCTGCCGAACACGGGCGCCGAAGGGGCCCGGCACGTTGCGGAGCGCCTGCGCCGGCTGGTCGAGGAAGCGGGTATTCCCCGTGCGGACAGCCCCGGCGGAGTCGTGACCCTCTCCCTCGGCGTCGCTTCGGCCATGCCGGGGCGCGGCATGGCGGGCCCCGAGGGGCTGGTCGCCGCGGCCGACGCGGCGCTCTACCGGGCGAAGACGGGCGGGCGGAACCGCGTCGTGGCGGCCGAGGACGTGCCGGCGTGACGCTCAGGCGGGCGCCGCCTCGTCCGAGCGGACGGGGAAGTCCTCGTCCCGCCAGCCCGTCATCCCCCCGCGCATGACCTTCACGCTTCGGCCGAGCTCGGCGATGCGCACCGCGGCCTTGTCGGCGCCGTTGCAGTGCGGGCCGGCGCAGTAGACGACGAAGAGCGTGCCGGGCGGCCAGGCCGCCATCCGTTCCACGCCGATCTCGCGGCGCGGCAGGTTGATCGCGCCGGGGACGTGGCCGCGCGCGTGGGCCTTGGGGCCGCGCACGTCGAGCAGGACGAAGCCCGGATCGTCGCCGCGCAACGCGGTGTGGACGTCGTTGCAATCCGTCTCCAGGGCGAGCATGCGGCGGAAGTGGAGCATGGCGGCCTCGGCCGGCGCGGGCGCGATCTCCGTGACGGGGTTCGGCATTTTCTGTTCCCTCCTCTCTGGGGCGGGAAAGATGGTGCGACGGGGCGCGGGCGGCTGGTGAGTGGCACGAGTGACGGCTATCGTCAGGTTCGTGCCAAACCCGGCCCCGCCTCCCGATCCGCTCGTCGTCGCGCTGGCCTATGACGAGCTCTGCACCTTCGAGTTCGGGGTGGCGGTGGAGGTCTTCGGCCTGCCGCGGCCGGAGATGGGGCCGGGATGGTACCGCTTCGCCGTCGCGGCGGTGGAGGATGGGCCGCTGCGCGCCACGGGCGGCGTGCGCGTGCTGGCCGATGGTGGGCTGGACCTGATCGCGCGGGCCGGGACGATCGTCGTGCCGGGGTGGCGCGGCGTGGACGCGCCGGTGCCCGAGCCCCTGCTGGCGGCGTTGCGGGCCGCGCATGGGCGCGGGGCACGGCTGCTGTCGCTCTGTTCCGGCGCCTTCGTGCTGGCGGCGACGGGGCTGCTGGATGGCGGGCGCGCCGCGACGCATTGGCGTTACGCGGAGGCGCTGCGGGCGCGGCACCCGCGGATCACCGTCGTTCCCGACGTGCTCTACGTGGATGAGGGTCAGGTGATGACGGCCGCGGGCAGCGCGGCGGGGATCGACCTGTGCCTGCACTTGATCCGGCGCGACCACGGCGCGGCGGCGGCGAACAGCGTGGCGCGACGGCTCGTCGTGCCGCCGCACCGGGATGGCGGGCAGGCGCAGTTCGTGGAGCGCCCGGTGCCGCGGGATCACGAGGGCTCGCGCCTGTCTCCTCTGCTCGACCGGATGCGGGCGGCGCCGGCGGAGGACTGGACGGTGGAGCGGATGGCCGGGGCCGCGGGAATGAGCCGGCGAACCTTCATCCGCCGCTTCCGGGAGACGACGGGGGCGACGCCCGCGGCCTGGCTGCTGGACGAAAGGGTCCGGCGCGCGCGGGAGTTGCTGGAGACGACGCGGGCGCCGGTGGAGGAAGTGGCGGCGGCCAGTGGCTTCGCGAGCGCGGCGACACTGCGGCTGCATTTTCGGGGGATGTTGGGGATTCCACCGTCGGCGTACCGGGCGCGCTTCGGCGGGGATGGGGCTGGTTGTCCCGGGGGGAGGGCGTTGCCCTCCTCCCGGACCCTCCACCCACCAAGGGGCGACGGCCGCCTGGACCGCGTTCCGTAGAAATATGCTCTCGTGTGAAGGTTGGCTCGCAGGCGCGCTTGCGCCGCCTGCGAGCCAACCTTCACACGAGGGGGTTCACAGAGTGGGGTCCGGGGGACGCGTCCCCTGGCGGATGGAGGCCCGGAGGAAGGCAGCGCCTTCCTCCGGGGCCACCCAGCGCATCCTCATCGCGGCGCGATCTCGACGGCCAGGACCTCTTCGTCGGCGCGGGCGCGCGTGGCGAGGTTGGCCGTGCCGGCGTTGACGGAACGGAGCAGCCCGACGCCGATGATCAGGTTCTCGTCCGCGACTTGCTGCATCAGGGCGCGGAGCTGGCGTGCGCGTTCCGTGTCGTCGAGCGTGGCGCGGGCCCGCTGGATGAGGGCGTCGGTCGCCTGGGTGCCCAGGCCGGTGAAGTTCAGCGTGCCGAGGCCGGGGACGGTGCCGACGGAGTGGAGTTGGGAGCCGAGGAGGTAGGAGGTCTCGCCGGTCAGAGAGCCGAAGACGGAGAGGAAGACGCCGTATTCCCGGCGGTTGCGGCGGGTGAGGAAGGTGGCCTGGGGCACGACCTCGACCGTGGTGCGCACGCCGACGCGGGTCCACGCCGCGGCGACCGCCTGGCAGATGCGGGGCGTGCGGTTGGGGGAGCAGAACAGGTTGACCCCGAAGCCCTGCGGGAAGCCGGCTTCGGCCAGCAGGGCGCGGGCGGCGTTGAGATCCTGCGCGGGGACCGGGCGGTCGGGGATGGAGCCGAAGATGAAGGGCGGGGCGGCGAGGTCGGTTGGGTCGGCGAAGCCTTCCATGATCTGGCGCGCGATGCCGTCGCGGTTCAGGGCGAGGGAGAGGGCGCGGCGGATGCGGGTATCGGCGAAGGGGTTGGCGCCGCCGGCATCCACGCCGGGCGGGTTCGGGCGTTCGACGTCGGGGTAGATGTTCACGGCGTAGATCGAGGGGCCGGCGAACAGCGAGAAGCGGCGGTCGGCCTGGATCCGCGGGGCGTCCTGCAGCGGCACGTTGTTGATGAACTCCACGTCGCCTGCGAGGAGGGCAGCGATGCGGGCGGAGTCATTCGGGATGGGGACGAGGCTTGCGGTCTCCCAGGGCACGCGGCCGCCCCACCAGGCGTCGTTGCGGCGCATGGCGAGCGGGGCGTTGGTGGACCAGGACGCGACGCGGAAGGGGCCGGTGCCGATGGCGGCCTCGCCGGAGTTGAATTCGGCGTTGCCCTTCGCGGCGACGGAGCGGGGGATGATGAAGATCTGCGTCAAGTTCGTCAGCAGGATCGGGGACGGGCCGGTGGTGCGGATGCGGAAGGTCAGGTCGTCCACGACCTCCACGCCCGTCACACCGGCGAGGTAGATCGTATAGGGATTCGGATTGCCCGGCACGTTCGGCACGCGCTGGAAGGAGGCCGCGACGTCGGCGGAAGTCAGCGGCGCGCCGTCGTGGAAGCGCACGCCGGGGCGGAGACGGAACTCCCAGGTCGTGTCGTCCACCACGCGCCAGGATTCGGCGAGGCCGGGGCGCAGTTGCATCCCGGCGTCGCGGGCGACGAGGGTGTCGTAGATGTTCCGCAGGGCGCCGGTGTTGGAAAGGTTCAGCAGCCAGTGCGGGTCGAGCGTGCTCGGCGGGGACTGGATGCCGATGCGGAGGTTCTGCGCCAGCGCCGGCGTGGCGGCGAGCATCAGGGCGAGGGCGAGGTGGCGCAGGGCGCGCATCGCGGATTCCTTCCATCGCGGCGATGGCTGCAGCGTGGCAGGAACCGGCCGGGGACGCTACCGCGCCGGGCGGTGCTTCATCGGTACATCAGCGTCGGCAACCACAGCACCATCTGCGGCCAGAAGGTCACCAGCGCCAGGCAGACGAAGAGCGGAATGAGGAAGGGGCTGCAGGCCTTCGTCGTCTCCTCGAAGGTCAGGCCGGAGACACGTGCCAGGATGTAGAGGACCATCCCGACCGGCGGCGTGAGCAGGCCGATCATCAGGTTCAGCACCATGATCAGCCCGAAATGCACGGGGTCCACGCCGATCTGGATCATCAGCGGCATCAGGACGGGCGTGAGGATGGTGATGGCAGCGATGGTCTCCAGGAAGCAGCCGACGATCAGCAGCAGGATGTTCACCAGCAGCAGCACCATCCACTTGTTCTCCGTGATCGAGAGAACGAAGGACGCCACGCCGTCGGTGATGCGCGTCGTCGTGACGAGCCAACCGAAGATCGAGGATGCCGCGACGATGAGGAGGACGATGGCCGTCGTCTCGATGGTTTCCATCGAGACGCGGACGAAACCGCGCCATGTGAGGGAACGGTACACCACGACGCCGAGGAAGAGGGCGTAGAAGGTCGCGGCGACGGCGGCCTCCGTGGGCGTGAAGGCGCCGGTGGTCATGCCCCCGACCAGCAGGACGGGCGTCATCAGCGGCAGGAAGGCGCGCTTGAAGGCATGGCCGAGCTTGGGGATCGAGAAGGTGGCGTCGCGCTGGAAGCCCTGGCGGCGCGCGACGATGGCGACCCAGGCCATCAGCGTCGCTGCCATCAGCAAGCCGGGGATCAGCCCCGCTGCGAAGAGCTGGCCGATGGAGGCGTTGGCGACGACGCCGAAGATCACCATCGGGAGGGAGGGCGGGATGATCGGGCCGATGGTGGCCGATGCGCCGGTGAGGCCGACGGCGAAGGGCAGGGGGTAGCCATGCTCCCTCATCGCCTTGATCTCGATGTTGCCGAGGCCGCCAGCGTCGGCGACGGCCGTGCCTGACATTCCCGCGAAGATGACGGAGCCCACGACGTTGACGTGGCCCAGGCCCCCGCGAAGCCAGCCGACGAGGGCGACGGCGAAGGAGTAGATGCGTTCCGTGATGCCGGCGGAGTTCATGAGCGAACCCGCCATGATGAAGAAGGGAATGGCGAGCAGCGGGAAGGAATCCACGCCCGCCGCCATCCGGTGCAGGACGACGAGCGGCGGCAGGGCGCCATCCGCCCAGACGTAGATGAGGGACGCGCCCCCGAGCGCGACCGCTACGGGCACGCCGACGAGCAGCAGCCCGATGAAGGCGAAGAAGAGGAGTGCGGTCACACGCGCGCTTCCAGGGAGGGGTCGGCGGGGGTCTCGGGCTCGCCGGCGGCGAAGCGTTGGGCCGCCGCCTGGGCGGAGCGGAGGGTCGTGAGGACCAGGCCGAACAGGATGCCCCAGTATACGTAGGATAGCGGAATGTCGGGGAAGACGACCATCGGTTGGAAGGCCATGGCCTCCGACACCTGCCAGGCGAGGAAGGACAGGATGCCGTAGAACGCCATCGCGACGCCCGCGGCGGCGAGGCGCGCGTAGCGGCGGGCGCGGACGGGGAGGGCGGCGAAAAGGAACTCGACCGCGATATGGGTGCCGCGCCGCGCGGCGATGGCGCTGCCGAGGAAGGCGAGCACCATCAGCATGTACTGCGCGATCTCCTCGGTCCAGGAGAGGCTGCTGTTCAGCACGTAGCGCGTGAAGAACTGCACGAAGACGGTGACGGACAGGATCCAGAACAGGCCGAAGGCGAGCCAGTCTTCCGGCGCCGCCTCGATCGGCGGCTCCGGCTGGTTGCCTTCCTCGGCCGCAAGATGGGCGAAGGTCTGTTCGGCGTCCTCGCGCGACGGCGCGGCCCTCGTCTCGTGCACGTCAGGCATCAGGTACGGGGGCCGATGGCCTGGAGGCGGTCGTACTGTTCCCGGGTCCAGCCTGCGCCTGCGGCGGTGTCGTTGTGCAGCGGCACGGCAGCCGCCCGGAACGCCGCGCGATCCGGCGTGAGGACGGTCTTGCCCTGCTGCCGGAACCAGTCGGGCAGGACGAGTTCCTGCTGCCGGATCTCGTTCGTGACCTTGTCCGACGCCTCGCGCAGGACTTCCGCGAAGACGCCCTTGTCCGCGTCGGAGAGGCGGCGCCAGGTCGCGCCGCCGACGATCGTCAGCAGGCTTTCCGTGATGTGGGCGGAGAGCATGATGTGGCTCTGCACCTCGTAGAATTTCTTGGCCTGGATGGTGGGCAGCGGATTCTCCTGCCCGTCCACGGTGCCCTGCTGCAGCGCGAGGTAGACTTCCGCGAAGGCGATCGGCGTCGCGTTGGCGCCGACACTGCGCGTGAACATCAGGAACAGCGGTGCCTGCGGCACGCGGAGCTTCATGCCCCGCATGTCCTCGGGCCGGTTGATCGCCTTGTTCGCGGTGAGGTGCCGTTCGCCGTAGTAGTTCAGCGCAAGCGCCTGGTGGTTGGTCTGCCGGTTGTACCCGCCGATCAGGTCACGCAGCAGGTCGGACGTCCGGTAGGCCTGGAAGTGGTCGAAATCCCGCAGCACGTAGGGCGCGTTGGAGATCGAAAGCGGCCGGTAGGTGGCGCCGGCGAAGGCGACGCCGGTGTAGATCATGTCCACCGTGCCGAGCGCGAGGCCCTGGTTGATCGTCGGCTCGTTGCCGAGGGAGGAGGAGGGGAAGATCTCGATGTTCCAGCGGCCGGCTGTCCGTTCCTTGATCCGCTCCGCGGCCCAGAGGGCCTGGGTGTGATAGGCTTCGTTCGTCTCGTACACGTGGCCCCACCGCAGGCGCGTGCCCTGCGCGACGGCGGGGTTGGAGACGAAGGGCGCGGCGAGCGGCGTCGCGAGCGCGGCACCGAGCAGTTGGCGGCGATTCATGGTCGTGTTCTCCCGGTAGAATATCGTTTTGGTTGCCGGGAGCCTGCCCGACGGGTCCTGGTGCCGCAAGCGATCTGCTGATGCGGCATCCCGTCACGCGGGACGGGCGGTACTTCGTCGTCCGCGGTCGGTTGTGGCGCATGGCCGATCCGTCGCTGCCCGAGGAGCGGCGCGCTTCGCTGACGCGGGAGTTGATGGCGGCGCGGCGCGCGGTCGGGGTGGCGTTGCGGTCAGGCGGTACAGCGGCGCTGCGGGACGCGCGGGCGGCGGTGGACCGGGCGAAGGTGGCGCTCGGCGAGCGGGGGCCGGTCTGGTGGGATGATGGGGCGCCGGACCTCAACCGGAAGCTGGTCCGCAACACGCCCTATGCGGCTTGGTTCGAGGCGCTCGGCGCGGGTCCGGACGGGACCTAAACGATTGATCAGGCTGGAAAACAGGGGTGCCGATCACCATATCCCGTGCATGCGCAAGACCCCTGCTGGGCGTCGCGCCGTGACCCGGCTCCCCGCCCCCCAACTGCCGCCCGAGGTGATGGCCCGCCGCGTCGAGCGGCTGTCCCATGCCGTGCACGAGCGCCGGGCACTCGAGGTGCTGTATGGCGGCGCCTGGCGCGTCGTGCACCCGCATGCCCTCGGCGAGACCGGGACGGGCAAGTTGGGGCTGCTGACCTGGCAGACGGCGGGGCTGGCGCGCGGCCCGGGCAACCCTGGCGAGGGGTGGCGCCTGTTCGACATCGCGCGGATCGAGGACGCGCAGGTCCTGCGCGCGACCTTCGCGCCGCGCCCGCGGGAGGCGGAGGCGACCTGGACCAAGGGTATCGGCGCGCCGCTCGCGGAGGTGCCGCCGCGGGAGGCGGCGCTGGAGCCGGCGATCCCGGTCGCGGCGGTCCCCGACCCTTTTCGCCTGGGGGCCTGAGCGCGCCGGAGCGCGGGCAGGCCCCGGAGCCTCAACCTTTGGATGATGGGTCGAACGCAGGGTCTGCGGGCGGCGGCAATGCGGGCGTGCACCTCGCGTTGCCCGTGCCGGCCGCTACCCTGCGGGTGGGCGAGGAGACGGCCGGTGCTGATGGTGTGCCGGGCGCTGAGGTTCCCGGGGAGGCGTTGACCGCGGGGGCCTCGTCCGTGCACCTCGCGCCGGACCCGGCGATCGTCGTCGCGGCCGGGGTTCCTGCCTCGCCGGCCGCGACCGGGCGACCGGCCCCCACCCGAACCAGGCCGTCCATCGGCCGGGAGACCCCGATGGCCCGAGCCCCCCGCCCCCCTTCGCCAGAGAAGGCCGCGATCAAGCGGTTGGGCGAGACCCTCCAGCGTGGCGCGACCGCGGACCGGATGACCCGGGAGGTTCAGGGCGTGGTGGACGGCCTGCGCGAGGCCGGGGACGAGGAGACGGTGAAGGAGTGGCTGGAGGCCATGCGTGAGACCTTCGCCGAGGGCGCGGAGGCCGCGGCGGAGGCCGTCAGCGACGTGGACACGAGCGACGCGGCCGGCGCGAAGCGGGCGCGCCAGAGCCTCGCAGCCTTCGAGGCGACGCGGGACGCGCTGGACGCGGCGTTGCGCGGGCGGTGATCCGCTGCTGACTCGCGCGGGGACGTTGCGGTAGCGTGCGACCTGGACCTCGGGGGAGGTCCAGGGGGATTTTTGGGCGATGTGGCTTCGGAGGGGGCGCTGCTCGCGTCCCTGGCCGTATTGCTGTCGGGGTGCGGGGGCACGCGCGGCGGGTCGGGGCTGAGCAGCGGATACGAGTCCGGCAGCGGGTTCCTTTACTGCGTGCCTTACGCCCGCGCGCGGACGGGCTTGGACTTGCGCGGCAATGCCTGGGAGTGGTGGGAGGCCGCGGCGGGTCGCTATGACCGCGGGGCGCGGCCGCGTGTCGGGTCCGTGCTCGTGTTCCAGCGGACGTCGCGGCTGCCGGACGGGCACGTCTCCGTCGTGTCGCGCGTCGTGAGCGCGCGGGAAATCCGGGTGGACCACGCGAACTGGGCAACGGGGAGCGACCGCGGGCGCGTCGCGCGGGACCAGGCGGTGGTGGACGTGTCGGAACGCGGCGACTGGTCGCGGGTGCGGGTCTGGTATCCGCCGATCGGCGCGGTGGGGAACACGGCCTACCCGGCCTATGGGTTCATCCATGCGGGCAGGCGGTGGGCGTCTGCGGACGGGGCGCCGTAGAGCGGTCGCGGGCGCGGTTCGCCTGTGGGGGGGGCCGGATCGCTCCGGCCCCCATCCCGTTCAGCCCTTCGCGGCCGGGGTCACGGGGCCGACTTCCGGCCCGTGCGGCGGCTCGTTGCGGGTCTTCCACAGCGACAGCGCGATCGAGCCGACGATGATCGAGCCCGTCAGCATCAGCGCGTATTCCACCGGCACCGCCTTCCCGCCCGCGAAGTAGTTCGCGAGCATCTTGGCGCCCACGAACATCAGCACGATCGAGAGGCCGTGCTTGAGGTACTTGAAGCGGTGGATGACACCGGAGAGGGCGAAGTACATCGCGCGCAGGCCGAGGATCGCGAAGACGTTCGCGGTGTAGACGATGAACGGATCCGTCGTGACGGCGAAGATCGCGGGGATGCTGTCCAGCGCGAAGACGAGGTCGGTCAGCTCCACCATGATCAGGACGAGGGCGAGCGGGGTGAGGAAGAACTTGCCGCCCTCGCGCCAGGTGAAGCGGTTGCCCTTGTACTCGTCGGTGACGGGAAGGCGGGCGCGCATCCAGGCCAGGATCTTCTGGCCGCCGACCTCCTCCTCGCCTTCCGCGGAGACGGACTTCAGCATCTTCCAGCCGGAGTAGATGAGGAACAGGCCGAAGATGATCATGATCCAGTCGAATTCGCGCAGCAGCGAGGTGCCGACGAGGATCATCACCGCGCGCATGGCCAGCGCGCCGAGGATGCCCCAGAACAGCACGCGGTGCTGGTAGGCGGCGGGCACGCCGAACTTCGCGAAGAGCAGGACGAAGACGAAGATGTTGTCCACGCTCAGCGACCATTCGATGATGTAGCCGGTGAGGAACTCGAGAGACTTCGTCGTGCGTTCCTCCGGCGTCGCGCCGTAGGTCATGCGGAGGTAGACGAAGAAGGCGAGGGCCAGCAGGACGTAGATGCCGGACTTGATGAGGGCGGTGCGGACGGGCACCTCCTCGGCCTGGCCGTCGGCACGCTTCTTCGAGAAGACGCCGAGGTCGAAGAGCAGGATCAGGAGTACGCCGGCGTTGAAGACCAGCCAGAAGGTGGGTGACGCGCCCATGCGCGGTGGGTCCCTGTGTCTGGCGCAGTCGGGCCTTCGGGGGATATCGGGCCTGACCGCGCGCGTTGCACGCGATCCGACATCGCGCCGTGCCGCCTCGCCATTCCCATGCTGGACCGTTCCGGCCCGGGGTCAATGGCAGACGGCAGGCGCCAGAGGGGCCCGGATCTCTAGGCCTTAGTGCAGCAGCGCCGCCTGGGTTGCAAGCGGAAATGAACGAACGTCCATGTTTCCCGCCCTCCCCCATTGCCCGGGGCCGCGCGACGCGCCATGTGCCCCTAGGCGGCAGGGGGCCCGCGGGCCTAGTGTCCGCGCCGGAACACGGTGCCGGGCATCCGCCGGCCGCACACGGATTTTCGGGGCTTCACCATGGGTTCGTTCAGCATCTGGCACTGGCTCGTCGTCCTGCTCGTCGTGCTGCTCCTGTTTGGCAGCGGCAAGATCAGCGGGCTGATGGGTGACCTGGCCACCGGCATCAAGTCCTTCCGCAAGAACATGCGGGAGGAGGACGATGCCTCGATGGCGGCGACCACGACGCCGACCACGACGACGGGCAACCTGCCGGCGCCCGGAACCACGGGCCAGGCGGCACAGCCCGGCGCGACCCAGACGGTCGTCCGCCAGCCCTCCCAGCCCGTCTAGGGCCTCGTTTGAACCAACGCGCCGGTGCTCGCCGAAAGGCGGGCGCCGGCGTCGTGCGTGAGGGGGTCCGAGATGCGCCCGATCCCGGAGGATGCGGTCCGCGCGATCGTCGGCGCGGGGCGGCGGCTGGCCGAGCAGGGATGGGTGCCGGCGACGGCGGGCAACATCTCGGTACGGCTGGCGGGTGGGCGCGTCGCGATCACCCGGTCAGGCTTCCACAAGGCCTATCTGACCGCCGAGGCCGTGATGGCGGTGGACCTGGAGGGGCAGCCGGAGGACCCGACGCTCCGGCCCTCGGCGGAGACGGGGCTGCATTGCGGGGCCTATCGCCGCTTCCCGAATGTCGGGGCCGTGGTCCATGGCCATTCCGTCGCGAACACGGTGCTGTCCCGGGCGGCGGGGGATGCGATCGGGCTGGAGGGGTACGAGCTGCTGAAGGCCTTTCCAGGCCTGCCGACGCACGAAGCGGCGGTGGACGTGCCGGTGCTGGACAACGACCAGGACATCGCCCGCCTGCAGCGTGCGGTCGAGGCCCGATGGGACGGCATGGCGGCACGCGGGGGGGACATCCCTCCGGGCTATGTGATCCGCGGCCACGGGGCCTATGTATGGGCGCCCGACATGGAGGCCGCGCTGGCCCGCCTGGAGGGTCTGGAATTCATGCTGGCCTGTGAACTGGCCAGCCGAGGAGGGTTGGGGCGATGAGCCGGCTGATCATCCACGCCGCGGACACGAATGCCGTGGCGCTCGACACGACGGACAAGGCGGAGATCGCGCGGGAGCTCGGCGCGATCGGCGTGCGGTTCGAGCAGTGGCCCGTGGCCGCGCTGCCGCAGGGGGCCGACGCTGATTCCGTGCTGGCGGCCTACAGGCCACGCCTGGACGCCTTCATGGGCGAGACGGGGGCTGGGACGGCGGACGTCATCAAGCTTGACCCCTCGCACCCGATGAAGGACGCGATGCGGGCGAAGTTCCTGTCGGAGCACACGCATACGGAGGATGAGGTCCGCTTCTTCCACGAGGGCAGCGGCAACTTCGTGCTACACGTGAACGGGCGCGTCTACGACGCGCATTGCACGGCGGGCGACCTGATCTCGGTGCCGGCGAACGTGACCCACTGGTTCGACGCGGGGACGGCACCGAACTTCACCGTGCTGCGGGTCTTCACGGACACCACGGGCTGGACGCCGCACTACACGGGCACCGACATGGCGGAGCGCTTCCCCGCCGCCACGGCGGCCTGACCCGCCTGATGTCGGTCCGCCTGGTCCTGACCGACATCGAGGGCACGACGAGCGCCATCGCCTTCGTCAAGGAGACGCTGTTTCCCTACGCGGAGCGGGCGCTCGACGGGTTCCTGGCCGAACGTGCCGGCGAGCCGGAGGTCGCTGCCATCCTGGACGACGTGCGGGCGCTGGCGCCGGGGCAGGACCCCGCGGTGACGCTGCGCGGCTGGATGGAGCGGGACGAGAAGGTCACGCCGCTGAAGACGCTCCAGGGCCTGATCTGGCGGCAGGGGTTCGCGGGCGGGGAGGTCGTCGGGCACCTCTGGCCCGACGTGACGCCTTGCCTGCGGGCTTGGCGCGCGGCGGGGGTGCGGCTGGCCGTCTTCTCCTCCGGCTCGGTCGCGGCGCAGCGGCTTCTGTTCGGGCATTCGGTCGCGGGCGACCTGACGCCGCTGTTCGACGGGTTCTTCGACACGCGCACCGGCGCGAAGCGGGAGGCGGCGTCCTACGCCGCGATCGCCGCGGCGCTGGGCGAACGGCCCGGCGACGTGCTGTTCCTGTCGGACGTGGCGGAGGAACTGGACGCGGCGCGGGCCGCAGGCATGGCGACCTGCCAACTGGTCCGTGCGGCCGACGGTACGGCGGAGAGCGGGCGGCATCCGGCCTGCTCGATCTTCCCCGACGTGGCCACGCGCTTCGGCCTGCCGATGCCGGACGAGCCGGCACGCGACGCCGCCTGAACTTCTCCCGACCCCCTTGGGCCGGGATTTCCCGTCGCGACGCTTCCGGGCGCCCTGCCCGCCAGCGGCCCTCTTCCACCGCCCGCGAGCGGACCTGCACCCATGCTGACGACCTACACCCTGCGCGAGAACACCTGCGACGTGCGGGGCGGCCTGCTGGACGCGGCCGACGACCTGACGCATGCCGTCTGGATCGACCTGCTGAATCCGACTCCCGAGGAGGAACGGGCGGTGCAGGAGGCGCTTCGCCTGGAGATCCCGACGCGCGAGGAGATGCAGGAGATCGAATCCTCCTCTCGCCTCTACAAGGAAGGCGACGCGCTCTTCCTCACCGCGCCCTTCCTCTACGGCGCGGACGAAGGGGAGTATGATTCGACGAACATCACCTTCGTGCTGGCGCCGACGGTGCTGGTGACGGTGCGCTACGCGACGCCCAAGGCGTTCTCCACCTTCGCGTTGCGGGTGAAGAAGCAGGCGGGGCCGCTGCTGCGCACGCCGGACGGCGTGATCCTGCACCTGTTCGAGCAGATCGTGGACCGACTGGCCGACATCCTGGAACGCACCAGCGCGGACATGGACCGCGCGAGCCAGACGACGTTCCGCAACGCCCGGCACACGGGCATCAAGGCGAACCGCCGCGACGTGGACCTGCGCAACGCGCTGATCACGCTGGGCCAGGTCGGCGAGGTGACGAGCCGCGCGGGGGATACGCTGCTCGGCCTGACGCGGATCATGACCTTCGTCGGCGCGGAGAAGGCGAACGCCGTGCGGAAGGAGAACCAGGCGATGATCAAGACGCTGGTCCGCGACATCCGCTCCCTCGGCGAGCACGCGAATACGATGAACGCCAAGGCGCAGTTCCTGCTGGATGCCGTGCTCGGCATCATCGGCATGGACCAGAACGGGATCATCAAGACCTTCACCGTGGCGTCGGTGGCGCTGATGCCGCCGACGCTCGTCGCCTCGATCTACGGGATGAACTTCAAGCACATGCCGGAGCTGGACTGGGTGGCGGGCTACCCTTGGGCGCTGCTGCTGATGGTGGCCAGCGCGGTGCTGCCGATCCTCTTCTTCAAGCGGAAGGGGTGGCTGTAGGACGCCGCGGCGCCGGCGCCGCCTGGGCCCTCCCCCGCCGCGGGGCGGCGGGGTAAGGAAGGCGGACGTCCAGACCACGGAAAAATCCGCATGAACCTCGCCCGCTTCCCCCGCATCCGCCTCGGCCACATGCCGACGCCGCTGGAGCCGATGGAGCGGCTGACGAAGCACCTGTTCCCGAACGGTGACGGGCCGACGCTCTGGATCAAGCGGGACGACGCGACGGGGCTGTCCACGGGCGGGAACAAGACGCGGAAACTGGAATACCTCATGGCCGATGCGGTGGCGCAGGGCGCGGACGTCGTCATCACGCAGGGCGCCACGCAGTCCAACCATGCGCGGCAGACGGCGGCGGCCTGTGCCAAGCTCGGGATCGAGTGCCAGATCCTGCTGGAGGACCGGACGGGCTACACCGACCCGGCCTACACGCAGTCGGCGAACGTGATGATGGACCGGCTGCACGGCGCCTCCATTTCCCGCCGTCCCGGCGGCGCGGACATGCAGGCGGAGATGGAGGTCGTCGCCGAGGACCTGCGGAAGGCGGGGCGCAAGCCCTACGTCATCCCGGGCGGCGGCTCGAACCCCGTGGGCACGCTGGGCTACGTGACTTGCGCGCTTGAGCTGGTCAACCAGGCGAACGAGATCGGGCTGCGCATCGATCACCTCGTGCACGCGACGGGGAGCGCGGGCACGCAGGCCGGGCTGGTCGCGGGGCTCGTCGGGCTGAACTCCGGCATCAACCTGCTGGGCATTGGCGTGCGCGCGCCGCGGGAGAAGCAGGAGGCGAACGTGCTGGCGCTGGCGCAACGCACCGCGGACCACATCGGGCTGCCGGCCGGCACGATCCGGGCGGAGCACGTGCGCGCCAACTGCGACTACGTGGGCCAGGGCTACGGCATCCCGACCGAGGGAATGGTCGAGGCGATCAAGCTGCTGGCGCGGATGGAGGGCATCCTGCTGGATCCCGTCTATTCCGGGAAGGGCATGGCGGGGCTGCTGGACCTGCTCCGCAAGGGGCAGTTCAAAACGGGCGAGAACATCGTGTTCCTCCACACCGGCGGGCAGGTCGGGCTGTTCGGCTATCCCGACGCCTTCGACCTGCCGCGGGACTGAGGGCGCGGGCCGTGCGGCTTCGCCACCTCGCTGCCTCGCTGCTGGCGATCGCGCTGGCGGCCGGGCCGGGGGCAGCGCCGGCGCAGGACGGGCGGATGGCGCCGGCCCTGGACTTCCTGGTGCAGTCGAACTGCATCGACCCGTCGGGGCGGGTCGTGCCGGGCCTCCTGCCGACGGAGCCGCGCTGCACGCATCGCCGGCCGGTGCGGGAGGGCGACCCTCTCGGCTACCGCAAGCATGACTGGCCCGCGACGGCGCAGGCGGGCGCGCTGCCGCAGGGCTATCAGGCCTCCGATGCCTATCTCGCGACGCTGCTCGGCCGGCAGGTCGCGGTGATGACCTTCGATTTCGGCGCCGATGCCCGGCGCGCCTTCGGCCGCTTCGATCCGGGCGCGGATGGTGGCGACGCGGCGGTGGTGCAGGGCGACACCGCAGTCGCGCTCCTGACCGAGGATGGTGGCGGCGGGGTGCAGTGGTTCATCGGGCCGGCCTGCCGCACGGGGGCGCTGGCGCCGGGGTGGCTGTTCTTCGGGCCGGGCGACGGGCAGGCGATCGCGGAGTTGGGTATCGCTCGTTCGCCCCGCGCCTGCCCGGCGGGGTTTTCGCGCGCGCTGACCCGTTGGACCCGCCAGACCATCGACATGCCCGCGCTCGCCTCGGGCCGCCCCGCCGGGCGGTTCCGCGCGGAGATGATCGTCAGCGACCATTTCAGCCATCCCGACCCGGCGGCCAGCCATCACCTCGAGCGCTTCTGGTTCGCGCGCGGCCTGGGGCGGGTGCGGTGGGAGCGCTGGCAGAACCCCGCGCAAGCCGGCGCGGAGCGGGAGCGCTGGGAGGCGCAGGGCCGCTGGCTCGCCGGCACGGGACGCTGCCCGGAGGTGGAGGGCGGCGGACCGCCCGCCCCGGGCTGGGTGCTGGTGGATTGCCGGAGCTGGACGAACTTCGTGCCGGCGGATGGCGTGTCGCGCCCGGCGGCGTGGCCGACGCTCGAGGCCAACCGGTAGGGCAGTATCAGCGGCGGCTGGTCGGGGGCAGGGGCGCGCGGCGTCGTCGAAGGCGGCCCAGGGATCGGGGCGCAACAGGCGGTCGGGCAGGGTGCGGATGGTGAAGGCGTGGGGGTCCAGGGCCTCCGTCACCTCCTCCCAGGCGAGGGGCGTCGAGACGGTGGCGCCGGCGCGCGCGCGCGGGGAATAGGCGGCGACGGCGGAGGCCTCGCGCGCGTTGCGGCCGTAATCCAGATAGATGCGGCCGGGGCGGGCGGCCTTGGCAACGCTGACCGTGAAGCGGTCCGGCATCTCCCCCGCCAGCGCCGTGCAGGTGGCCTTGGCGAAGGCGAGCAGCCGCGGCCAGGTCGCGCCTGCGACGGGCGCCACGACGTGCAGGCCCTTGCCGCCGGTGGTCTTGCAGAACGGGGTCAGGCCGGCGGCGGCCAGGCGTTCGCGGCAGAGATGGGCGGCGCGGACGACCTCGGCGAAGGGGACGTCGTCTCCGGGGTCGAGGTCGAGCACGAGGCGGTCGGGTTGCGCGATGCGGTCGCCGCGCGCGGGCCAGGGGTGGATTTCCAGGATGTTGTACTGGGCAAGGGAGAGGAGCGCGGCGACGTCGTTCGCTGCGAGCCAGGGTTTTTCCTCGTCGCGCGTGCGGATCGGCCTGAGGTCCCGTGGCGTGCCGCGGGAGGCGTGGCGGAGGAAGAAGGTGGCCGCGCCGATGCCATCGGGCGCGGAGAGGAGGGAGAGCGGGCGGCCTGCGATCCAGGCGAGCAGGCGCGGGGCGACGGCGACGAGGTAGTCGGCGAGGGCGCGCTTGGTGATGCCGTCCTCGGGCCAAAGGCGCTTTTCGGGGTGGGTGAGGCGCACGCCCTCGATCGTGGCGGGCGGGCTGTGGTCCTTCGGGGCAGGCGGTCGCTTCGGCCTGGCTGTGGCCCTGGGCTTCGCGGGCGCCGGTTTCGCGGGCTTGCCGCCGAGGTCCTCGAGGGTCTTGCCAGACTTCACCGAGGTGTCGGCGGCGAGGAAGGCCTCGGCCTCGCCGGGCCGCGCGGCCTCGTCGTCATCCTTCACAAGCAGCCATTGCTGCTTCGGGTTCCTCCCGCGCGGGCGCATGCGGATGAGGTGCCAGCCGCCCGTCATGCGGTCGCCGTGCAGGGTGAAGGACAGGCGGCCGGCTTCCAGGTCCTTCGCGGGATCGGTGCCGCCCGGTTCCCAGGTGCCGCTGTCCCAGAGCAGGACGGTACCGGCCCCGTAACCCTCGGCGATCCTGCCCTCGAAGTCGGCGTAGTCGAGCGGGTGGTCCTCGACCTGCACGGCCAGACGCTTGTCTGCGGGATCGGGGGAGGGGCCGCGGGTGACGGCCCAGGATTTGAGGACGCCATCGAGTTCCAGGCGGAAGTCGTAGTGCAGGCGGGTCGCGTCGTGCTTCTGGACGACGAAGCGGAGCGCCTTGCCGCGGCGACGCGCGACCGTGCCGCGCGGTTCGGCGGTGCGGGCGAAGTCGCGCTTGGCGTGGTAGTCGGAAAGGGCGCCGGCCATGACGTGGCGGGAACGTTTGCTCCTGCCTCGGGTTCCGCCGCATGCCCTCGCAGCGTCGGAGGCAGCATTGTTACGGGTCCGGGTGAGGGCTAGGCTCGATCAGACGCGGGAGTAAAAACAATGTCTCGCATGACAAGGCGAAACCTCGGCTCGCTCGTTCTCGGGACAGTGCTTGCTTCCGGCGACGCCGTGTCCCAGCCGCGGGATTGGCCGACGCGCCCGATCCGCATGATCGTGCCCTACGGCCCCGGCGGCGCGACGGATACGTTGATCCGGCTGTGGGGCGCCCGTCTCTCCACGATCCTCGGCCAATCCGTTCTCATCGAGAACCGTCCCGGCGGCAACACGGCGATCGGGGCTGAAGTCGTGCTGAGGGCTCCGCGCGACGGGCACACCCTGTTCTTCGCGGGGGGAGGCGCGTTCCTCTCGGCGCCGCTGCTCCAGGCCCTGTCCTACGACCCGTTGCGCGAGTTCCAGGGCGTTTCGATCGTCGGCAGCAACGGCATGCTGATGACGGTGAACCGGGACATCCCGCCCCGCGACCTCGACGGTTTCATCGCCTGGGCGCGGGCTAACCCCGGTACGGTCAACGCCGCCTCCTCGTCGCTCGGCACATCAAGCCATCTCGCACCCGTGCTCCTGGCCCAGCGGGCGGGGATCGACATCACCGTCGTGCCCTATCCCGGCTTCCCGCAGATGCTCGGCGACCTCGTCGGTGGGCGGGTGCAGGCGCTGTTCGGAAACCCCGCCGACATGCTGCCACACGTGCAGTCCGGTTCCCTGCGGGCTCTGGCCGTGACGTCGGAGCGGCGAATGCCGCAGCTTCCCGACGTACCCGCACTGGCGGAGCGCTATCCCGACGCGGTCTTCACGACCTGGAACGGGCTCTTCGCCCCCGCCGGCACGCCGCGGCCCGTGATCGAGACGCTCGCGCGGCACATGACGGAGATCGGGCGCGAGCCGGAGATGCGGCGGCGCCTCGCCGACCTCGGGATCGATCCGGACGAGAGGACGCCGGAACAGGTCGACGCGACGCTCCGTCAGGAAGCGCCGATCTACGCGACCCTGCTGCGGGCCTCGGGCCTGGGGCGCGCGGGCTGATGTTCCGCGTCGGAACCCTGCCGGAGCCGATCGCGCCGGAGCGGCTGGCGCGGCTGGCACAATGCGAGACCGCGACGATCGGGCACTTCCTGCATTCCGGGTTCATGGACCCGGCGATCACCGCCGTGATCCCCGGCCGGCGGGTCGCCGGCACGGCCGTGACGGTCCTCGTCCCGCCGGTGGACGGGACGATCAACCACTACGCGGTCGGGCATGCGCGGCCCGGCGATTTCCTCGTTCTCGACCGGGCCGGGGACCACCGGCACGCCGGCTGGGGCGGGGTCGTCGAAGTGGCGGCGCATGTCGCCGGCGTGGTCGGCGTGGTGGTGGACGGGACGGCGACGGACTTCGAGGAGATCCGGCATATCGGGCTGCCCGTCTGGTGCCGCGGTCCCTCCCCGATCACGCTGAAGCGGCTCGGCCTCTCCGGTTCTTTCTGCGTACCCGTGTCCTGCGGCGGGGTCGCGGTGAACCCCGGCGACGCGATCCTTGCCGATGAGAGCGGGATCGTTGTGTTGCGGCCTGATCAGCTGGACTGGGTCACCGACGAGGCACTGCGCCGGCAGGAGCGCGAGCCTGCCCTGCTCGCCCGGCTTCGCGCCGGCGAGCGGCTCCATGACATCACGGGCGCCGGTGCGCAGGTCGAGGCCAGCATCGTTCGGGTGTGAACGGCCAGGTGTGGGTGGCTTGGGGCGGCCCGCATCCCCGGGGTGCTACGCCGTGACCAAGGCCCCGTGCAGGGAGCGGATGACGGCTTCGGCCTGCTTGATGCCGTCCACCGCGGCCGAGAGGATGCCCCCCGCGAAGCCCGCGCCCTCGCCGGAGGGGAAGAGGCCTGGCGTGTTCAGGCTCTGCCCGTCATCGCCCCGGCGGAGGCGGAGGGGGGAGGAGGTGCGGGTTTCGACCGCCGTCATCACGGCGTCGGCCATGGCGAAGCCGGGGATCTGGCGTTCGAAGGCCGGCAGGGCCTCGCGGATCGCGGCGACCGCGAAGTCGGGGAGGCAGAGCGACAGGTCCGTCGGCGTCACGCCGGGGAGGTAGGAGGGCACGACCTCCCCCAACTCCGTGGATGGCCGGCCCGCCAGGAAGTCGCCCACGCGCTGAGCGGGGGCGCGGTAGTCACCGCCGCCGGCGTGGAAGGCCGCTTCCTCCCAGCGACGCTGGAACGCGATGCCGGCGAGCGGGCTGCCGGGGTAGTCGCGTTCGGGCGTGACGGAGACGACGATGCCGGCATTCGCGTTGCGCTCGTCGCGCCGGTACTGGCTCATGCCGTTCGTGACGAGGCGGCCGGGCTCGGAGGCCGCGGCGACGACGCGGCCGCCGGGGCACATGCAGAAGGAATAGACCGAACGGCCGTCGAGGCCCCGTTTACCAGCATGGGGGTCGCGGCAGTGGTGGACGATCTTGTAGTCCGCGGAGCCGAGCAGCGGGTGGCCGGCCTGCGGGCCGAAGCGGCAGGTGTTGATCAGGCCCTGCGGGTGCTCGATGCGGACGCCGATCGAGAAGGGCTTTGCCACCATGTCCACGCCGGCCTCGTGGAGCATCGTAAAGGTGTCACGGGCCGAGTGGCCGACGGCCAGCACGACGTGGTCGGCTTCCAGCACCGTGCCGTCCGACAGTCGCAGGGCACGGATGCGGCGGTCGGCGTCCAGCTCCATGCCATCAACGCGCGTGTCGAAGCGGTAGGTGCCGCCGAGCGCCTCGATCTTCTCCCGCATGGTCTCAACGACGGTGACGAGGCGGAAGGTGCCGATATGCGGCTTGGAGACGTAGAGGATTTCATCGGGCGCGCCGGCTGCGACGAGTTCCTCCAGCACCTTGCGGATGCGGTTTTCGCTATCGCCGATGCCGGACCAGAGTTTTCCATCCGAGAAGGTGCCGGCGCCGCCTTCGCCGAACTGCACGTTGGCCTCGGGATTCAGGATGTTCCGGCGCCAGAGGCCCCAGGTGTCCTTCGTGCGTTGCCGGACGATCGGACCGCGCTCGATCAGGATGGGGCGCAGGCCGATCTCGGCGAGGATGAGCGTCGAGAAGAGGCCGCAGGGACCCGCGCCGATGACGACGGGGCGGTGGCGCAGGGACGGGGGCGGCGCGGGCAGGCGGTAGGAGGTGTCCTTCGCCATTCCGACCTTCGCGTTGGGGCCGAGGCGGCGGAGCACGGCGTCCTCGTCCTCGACCTCCGCGTCCAGCGTGTAGACCAGCATGATCGCGCCGCGCTTGCGGGCGTCGTGGCCGCGGCGGAAGACCGTGACGTCGCGTAGCGCGGCATCCGGCACGCCGAGGCGCGTGCGCGCCGCGTCCCGGATCGCCTCGGGTGCATGGTCCAGCGGGAGCTTGATCTCGTGAAGTCGCAACATCGTCTGCGGGTATATGGGGCGCGGCGTTCGCGGACTCAAACGCTTTGCGCGGCACACCAGCCCGACGACCAGGCCCACTGGAAGTTGTAGCCGCCGAGCCAGCCCGTGACGTCCACGGCTTCCCCGATCACGTGCAGGCCGGGCACATCCCGTGCGGCCAGGGTCCGCGGGTCCAGCGCGCGCGTATCCACGCCGCCCGCCATGACCTCGGCCTTCGCGTAGCCTTCCGTGCCCGCGGGCTTGAGCGTCAGCGCGTTGAGGAAAGCGGCGACGTCGCGCAGTGCGCGATCCGGCAGCTCCCCGACGGGACGGGCGAGGTGGGCGAGGCGGGTTTCCGCCAGGCCGTTCGCGAGGCGGGCGGGGAGGTGTTCGGCCAGCACCGTGCGGGCCTCCGCGCGCGGCCGGTCGCGCTTGCGGGACAGCAGCCAGGACGCGGCGTCGGTGCCGGGGAGGAGGTCGAGCGTGATCGGCGCTCCGGTCGCGAGGTAGGACGAAACCTGCAGGATCGCGGGGCCGGAGAGGCCGCGATGGGTGAAGAGCATCGCCTCCCGGAAAGCCGCGCGCCCCGTGCGCGCCTCGACGGGCAGGGAGACGCCCGCAAGGGGGCGCATCAGCGCCAGCCAGTCCTCCCCGAACGTCAGGGGAACGAGGGCGGGGCGCGGCTCCACCACGGCCAGGCCGAAGCGGCGGGCGAGGTCGAGGGACAGGCCCGTCGCGCCCATCTTCGGGATGGACAGGCCGCCGGTCGCGAGCACGAGCGCCGGGGCGGTGAAGGCTCCGTGGTCCGTCTGCACGGTGAAGGCATCGGCGCGGGAGACGTTCGTGATCCGGTGCCCGGCGCGCAGGTCCACGCCGCCGGCGTCGCATTCGGCGCGCAGCAGCGCGACGATCTGGCGGGAGGAGCCGTCGCAGAACAACTGGCCCAGCGTCTTCTCGTGGTGGGCGATGCGGTGGCGGTCCACCAGCGCGATGAAGTCCTGGGCGGTGTAGCGGGACAGGGCGGACCGGGCGAAATGCGGGTTGGCCGAGAGGAAGCGGTCCGGGGCCGTGTCGCGGTTGGTGAAGTTGCAGCGCCCGCCGCCGGAGATGAGGATCTTCTTCCCGGGCTCCTCCGCATGGTCCAGCAGCAGCACGCGGCGGCCGCGTTGCCCCGCGGAAGCCGCGCACATCATCCCCGCCGCGCCGGCGCCGAGGACGATCGCGTCGTATCCCGTCATCCCATCAGGCGCTTCAGCAGCGACAGCGGCGCCTTGATCGGCGGGTAGCGCATCGGCGGGTCCACGCCCGCGGGCTGCCGGAAGATCGCGCGCTGGTCGGAGAAGGCGTCGAACCCCGCGCGGCCGTGGTAGCGGCCCTGGCCGGAGGCGCCGACGCCGCCGAAGGGGAGTTCCGGCACTGTCGCCTGCACCAGCGTGTCGTTGACGCAGACGCCGCCGGATCGGGTGGCGGCGGTGACGCGGTCGGCCAGGGCGCGGTCGCGGGTGTGGACGTAGACGGCGAGCGGGGGCGGGGCCGCGGCGATCTCGGCCAGGACGGCGTCGAGTTCGCGGTAGGGGATGACCGGCAGGATCGGGCCGAAGATTTCCTCCCGGCGCAGGGCGGGGTCGGCGTCGGCCAGGATCGTTGGCGGGATGTGCAGCGCGGCCTCGTCCGCCATGCCGCCGTGTAGGACGCGGCCCGCGTCCAGCATGTCCCGCAGACGCGTGAACTGGCGGGCGTTGACGATCCGCTGCATCCCCCGCCCGTCGGGGCCGTAGAAGCGGGTCAGCGTGTCGCGCAGCGCGGCGGTGAGGGCGTCGAAGCTGCTCTCCTCCACCCAGACATGGTTCGGGGCGAGGCAGGTCTGGCCGGCGTTGAGGAACTTGCCCCAGGCGATCCGGCGCGCGGTCACGGCCGGGTCGGCGCTGGCATCCACGATGCAGGGGTTCACGCCGCCGAGTTCCAGCGTGACCGTCGCCAGGTTCTTCGCCGCGGCCTCCGCGACCTGCCGGCCGATGCCGGTGGAGCCGGTGAAGAAGACGTGGTCGAAGGGCAGGACGGTCAGCGCGCGCGCGACCTCCGGCCCGCCGGTGACGCAGCGGACATGGTCCGGATCGAAGGCGCGCTCGATCAGGCGGGCGATGGCGTCGGCGGTGGCGGGCGCGAGTTCGGAGGGCTTCAGGACGACCGCGCAGCCCGCCGCGACCGCGCTGACGAGGGGCATGAGGCAGAGTTGCGCCGGGTAGTTCCATGGGCCGAGGATCAGCGCGACGCCGCGCGGCTCGGCCACGACGGAGGCGCGGCCGGGCAGTTGGAACCAGCGCACCCCCACACGCCGCGGCGCCATCCAGCCGCGGAGCTTCCGGAGCGCCACGGCCAGTTCCTGGCGGACCAGCATGATCTCGGACGCCCAGGCCTCGACCGCTGGCTTGCCGAGGTCGGCGTGCAGCGCCGCAAGGAGGTCGGGTTCCGATGCTTCGAGCGCGTCGCGCAGGCGGATCAGCGCGGCCCGGCGCGCGGCCTCGGGGCGCAGCGCGCCGGTGCCGAGGTGCGCGCGAAGCGCATCGAGGATCGCGCCATGCGCGGGCGGGGCGGGGCCGTCCATGGGCCCGGCGTTATCCGGCGGCCCGCCGCGCGTCCAGCATCAGATGCCCGGGGCGGGGCGGACCGTGCCCAGGCAGGGGCCGAAGCCAATCGTCGCGAAGCCCTCGCGCCGGCCCCGGGCGTGCAGCGCGACCTCGTCCCCATCCTCCAGGAAGCGGCGTTCCTCGCCGGAGGGAAGGCGCACCGGTTCCTTGCCACCGCGGGAGGTCTCGAGGAGCGAGCCAAGGCCGGTCGGATCCGGCGCAGAGAGGGTGCCGGTGCCCAGCAGGTCGCCCGGGTGCAGGTCGCATCCGTTGCAGGCGTGGTGCGTCACGATCTGCGCCGCCGTCCAGTACATGTGGCGCATGTTGGACAGCGACAGGCGGTGCGGGGGCAGGCCGGCCTCGCGCATCTTCGGCGTGAGGATGGTGATCTCCAGTTCCAGGTCGAAGGCGCCGGTGGCCTGGTCCGCGCCGTCCGACAGGTAGGGGAGCGGCGCCGGATCGCCTTCGGCCCGCGGCGCCTGCGCGATCCGGAAGGGCGCGAGGGCCTCAGGCGTGACGACCCAGGGCGAGACCGTCGTGAGGAAGTTCTTCGCCAGGAAGGGACCAAGGGGCTGATACTCCCAACCCTGGACGTCGCGCGCGGACCAGTCGTTGAGAAGGCAGTAGCCCGCGACGTGGTTCGGCGCGTCGCCGATACGGATGGGCGTGCCGAGATCGTTTCCCGGGCCGATCCAGATGCCCATCTCCAATTCATAGTCGAGGTTGCGGCAGGGGCCGTAGGACGGCGTGGGATCCTCCGCGCGCTTGCGCTGGCCGTTCGGGCGCGTGACCGGCGTGCCGGACAGGCGGACGGACGACGCGCGGCCGTGATAGCCGATCGGGACGTACTTGTAGTTCGGCAGCAGCGGATTGTCGGGGCGGAAGATCTTCCCGACATTCGTCGCGTGGTGGATGCCGACGTAGAAGTCGGTGTAGTCGCCGATCCGTGCGGGCAGGTGCAGCGTGACATCCGACGAGCGGTGCAGCAGGTGCGGGCGGGGCTGCGTGCCCTCGGCCAGGAGGTGCGACAGTTGCGCGCGCAGCGCACGCCGTGGACCCGCGCCGAGACCCATGAGGCCGTTCAGCGTGCCGTCGGCCGTCGCTTCCACGGCGCGCGCGGCCTCTCCGGCGAGGAGGCCGAGGCGCAGCGCTTCCGTCAGGTCCAGGATGTCATCGCCTATGGCGACGCCGGCGCGTGGCGACCCGCCGCTGACCGAGAAGACGCCGAGCGGCAGGTTCTGGATCGGGAACTCGGCGTGGCCGTTGGCGGAGGCGACCCAGGAGGTGAGGCCGGGGTCATGCGTGGCATCGGTCGTCGTCATGCGTGTCCTCTGGCGCGAAAAGGGCCGGGATCGTGCGGACCCCGGCCCCTGGCATGGTTCGGCGCGTCGTTCAGGGCTTCGTCGGGTCGAAGTGCCGGCGGATCGGGGCACCGTAGTTCGTGTAGTCCCGCTGGAACTGCGGGCACTCCGCGGCGAACCGCGTCACCTTCTGCGGAAACCGCGTCTCGAACATGAAGGCCAGCGTGCCTTCCAGCTTGTGCGGCTTCAGGTCTGCGTTCAACGCCTTCTCGAACGCGTCCATGTCCGGGCCGTGCGGCAGCATGCTGTTGTGCAGCGAGAAGCCGCCGGGGACGAAGCCGCCGCCGGTCTTGGCGTCGTAGACGCCGTGGACCAGGCCCATGAACTCGCTCATGACGTTCATGTGGTACCAGGGCGGGCGGAAGGTGTTCTCGGCCACGAGCCACCGCTCGGGGAAGATGACGAAGTCGATGTTCGCCGTGCCCGGTGTCTCGGAAGGCGAGGTCAGCACCGTGAAGATGGACGGGTCGGCGTGGTCGAACAGGATCGGGCCGACGGGTGAATACTTCCGCAGGTCGTACTTGTAGGGTGCGTAGTTGCCGTGCCACGCCACGACGTCGAGCGGCGAGGCGCCGATCTCCGTGCGCCACAGCTTGCCGCCCCACTTGACGTAAAGCGCGGTCGGGACCTCCCGGTCCTCGTAGGTCGCCTCGGGCGTCAGGAAGTCGCGCTGGTTGGCCAGGCAATTGGCGCCGATCGGGCCGCGCTCCGGCAGGGTGAAGGCGCCGCCGTAGTTCTCGCACAGGTAGCCGCGGGCGGGGCCGCCGGTGAGCTCGACGCGGAACTTCACGCCGCGGGGGATGACCGCGATCTCGCCCGGCTCGATCCCGATGATGCCGAATTCGGTGTGGAGGCGCAGGTCGCCCTGCTGGGGGACGAAGAGGAGCTCGCCGTCGGCGTTGTAGAAGACCTCGTCCTCCATCGAGCGGGTGATGAGGTAGACGTGCGACCCCATCCCGGCCATGGCGCAGGCATCGCCCGCGGTGGTGATGGTGCGGATGCCCTCCAGGAAGGACACCGGCTGCTCCGGCAAGGGGATCGGGTCCCAGCGCATGGGGGCGAGCGGCAGGTCGACTTCCGCCACGGGGGCGGTGCGCCACAGGCCGATTTCCGCCGGCTGGAAGGCGCCCCAATGCGCGACGGTCGGGCGGATGCGGTACAGCCAGGACCGCTCGTTCGTCGTGCGCGGGGCGGTGAAGGGGGAACCGCTCAACTGCTCCGCATACAGCCCGTAGGCCGGCCTCTGCGGGGAGTTGCGGCCGACCGGGAGGGCGCCGGGCAGGGCCTCCGTCTCGAAGCCGTTGCCGAAGCCGGACAGGTAGCCGGGGTGGAGCTGCGTCGCGGCCCGGGCGTTTCGTGTGCTTTCGGGGCAAAGGGAGACGTTCAAGGGCGGAACCTCCTGGCTCGGGCTGGCGGCCGGGCGGGAACGATTATATCATCTCATATGAGATGAAAAGCACGGCCCGCCAACCCCTCATCCTCGGTGACTTCCTCCCCTACCGGCTTTCCGTCGTGACGGAGGCGGTCTCACGCCTCTTTGCGCAGCGCTACGAGGAGCGGTTCGGCCTTTCCATCCCCGAATGGCGGGTGATGGCCGTGGTCGGCGAGGCGCCGCCGCGCGCGACGCAGGAGGTCATCGAGCGGACGGGAATGGACCGGGTGAAGGTGTCGCGCGCCGCCATCCGGCTTGCGGACAAGGGCCTGCTGGCGCGGCAGGCGGACCCGGCCGATGCGCGGGCGCATCTGCTGTCGCTGACGGAACAGGGTGAGGCGACCTACCGGGCCATCGTGCCGCTCGCGCGCGACCTGCACGCGGCCCTCGCGGCCGGGCTGACGGAGGAGGAGCAGGCCGCGCTGGACCGAATCCTCGGCAAGATCGGCGAGCGGGCGCGGGCGCTGAGCGGCGCGGCCTGATCCGCGCCGCGGGCCGTCAGGCGGCGCGCCGGGCCGCCTCCCGCCGCAGAAGCCGCCCGGCCGGCGTGTCGCTCGCGCCAGCAGCGTGGGTGTAGACGGACTGCCCGTTCACCCAGGTCTCGACGATGCCGTCGGCGACCTGCTTCGGCTCGGTGAAGGTCGCGCGGTCGCGCACGGTCGCGGCGTCGAAGAGGACGAGGTCGGCGAAGGCGCCCTCCCGCAGCACGCCCCGGTCGGGGATGCCGAAGACCACGGCGGTGCGGCACGTCATCTTGTGCACCGCCGTCTCCAGGTCGAGCAGGCCGAGGTCGCGGCTGTAGGTCCCCAGCACCCGTGGGAAGGTGCCCCAGAGCCGGGGATGCGGGTGCTTCGCCAACGGCCCGCCATCGCTGCCGATCATGGAAAGCGGGTGGGCCATGATGCGGCGGATGTCCTCCTCCGCCATGTTGTGGAAGACGCCGCCGCCGGGCATCAGCCGCGCCGCCGCCTCCTCCGCCGTCACGCCCCATTCGGCCGCGAGTTCGAACAGGTCGCGCCCCGCGGCTTCCGGGTGCGGGACGGAGGTCGTCACCGTCACCTTCACGTCCGGGCGCGGCTTGCGTGCGCCGAGCGAGGTGGAGGAGGCGGTGTAGGGATACATGTCGAAGGCGACGGGCCAGTCCGCCGCGTGCCGCTCGATCAGCGGCAGCGTCTCGCGGGACCGGCCATGGTTCTCGGGCTGCGCGCATTTGTGGTGGGAGATGACGACGGGCACACCCACGGCGCGCCCGATCCTCACCGTCTCCTCGATGCTGTCCAGCACATGGTCCGCCTCGTCCCGCATGTGCGTCACGTAGAGGCCGCCGGTCCCGCGCAGGGCTTCGGAGACCGCGATGACCTCGTCGGTCGGCGCGTGCTTGCTCGGCGGGTAGAAGAGGCCGGTGGAGAAGCCCGCGGCGCCCTCCGCGAGCGCCTGCGCCAGCATCGCGCGCATCCGCTCCGCCTCCCCGTCCGTCGCGGGGCGGTCGAGGTCGCGGCCCATGGCGCCGACGCGGAGCGACATGTGGCCGATGAGGGCGAGGGTGTTGACGGAGGACGGGTTGGTCCGCAGCCGGTCCGCATAGGCGGCGAAGGAGTCGAAGATCCACCAGTCCGGCGCGCAGACGCCGTCGAGCGGCGGCGGCGGTCGCTCGGCCATCGGCACGGGCGCGAGGGAGATCCCGCAATTCCCCACGACCACTGTCGTGACCCCCTGCGACGTCTTGCAGAGCATGCAGGCCGGGCCACAGAGCACGGCCTGGTCGTCATGCGTATGGGCGTCGATGAAGCCGGGCGAGACGACACGGCCTTCCGCCATGACCTCCCGGTCCGCGGACAGGCCGCCGAGATCACCGATGGCGGTGATCCGGTCCCCTTTCACGCCGACATCGGCCCGCCGCCTCGGCCCGCCCGTGCCGTCGATCAGCGTGGCGTCCCGGATGATGAGGTCACAGCGGAGGGCCATGGTGCCGTCCTTCCCGATGAGATGAGCCCGATGAGATGAGCCCGATGGGATGAGCCCGATGGGATGAGCCCGATGGGATGAGCCCGATGGGATGAGGATGCGGCGGGACGCCGGGTCCGCCAAGCGGGCCACGCACGCGATGCCACGCACGCGACGCCATGCACGCGAGGTTTGACTCTACCGGTTCCGCTGCGGAACGCTGCGCCCAACCCGTCCGGAGATGCTGCACGATGCGCCGCCGCCACCTCTTCCTCGGCACGGCCGGCGCCCTGGCCGCGCCGCGGATTGTCGGTGCGCAGAGCGCGGCGTCCCGGACCGTGCGCTTCGTGCCACAGGCGGATGTCGCGGTGCTCGACCCCGTGGTGACGACGGCGACGGTCACGCTGGTGCACGGCATGGCGGTCTTCGACACGCTCTACGCCACGGACGCGGAGTACCGCGTGCAGCCGCAGATGGTGGCGGGGCACGTGATCTCGGCCGATGGGCGCGAGTGGAACCTGACCCTGCGGGAAGGCCTGCGCTTCCACGACGGGGAGCCGGTGCGGGCGCGCGACTGCGTCGCGTCCATCCGCCGATGGTGGGCACGCGACAATTTCGGCGGCGAGTTGATGGCTGCGACGGACGAGCTGTCGGCGCCGGACGACCGCACCATTCGCTTCCGCCTGAGGCGTCCCTTCCCCCTGCTGCCGCGCGCGCTGGGCAAGGTGACTTCGCCGATGCCCGCGATGATGCCGGAGCGGCTGGCGAGCCTCGATCCCGCGCGCCCGGTGCCGGAGGTGGTGGGCAGCGGTCCCTTTCGCTTCCTCTCGGCCGAGCGGGTCTCCGGCGCTCGCCTCGCCTACGAACGCTTCGCGGGCTACGTGCCCCGGCCGGACGGCGCGGCCAGCCGGACGGCCGGGCCGAAGGTCGCGAACATCGAGCGCGTGGAGTGGCACATCCTGCCGGATCCCGCGACGGCCGCGGCCGCCTTGCAGCAGGGCGAGGTGGACTGGCTGGAATATGCACCCCCCGATCTCCTCCCCCTCCTGCGCCGACGGCGGGACGTGACGGTGGCGGTGACGGAGGAGTCCTCGCTCTCGACGCTGCGCCTCAACCACCTGCATCCGCCCTTCGACAACCCGGGCGTGCGCCGCGCGATCCTCGGCGGCGTGGACCAGGCAGCCTTCATGACCGCCGCCTTCGGTGAGGACCGATCCACCTGGAGCGACCGCGCCGGCGTCTTCCTGCCAGGCACGCCGATGGCGAGCGAAGCGGGGATGGAGGTTCTGACGGGGCCACGCGACATGGCGAAGGTGCGACGCGAGCTCGCCGCGGCGGGATACCGCGGGGAGAAGGTGCTTCTCCTGCAGCCCAACGACTTCCCGCTGATCAAGGCCCAGTGCGAGGTCGCGGCCGACCTGTTCCGCCGCGCCGGGATGACGGTGGACGTCTATGGCGCGGATTGGGGCAGCGTGACGACCCGCCGCGCGTCACGGGAACCGGTGGAGCGCGGGGGCTGGTCGGCCTTCGTCTCCGGCTTCTCCTCCGGCGGCGTGCTGGACCCGGTGGCGCATCTGGGCCTTCGCGCGAACGGGGCGGGCGCCTGGTTCGGCTGGCCGGACAGCCCCCGGCTGGAGGCGCTTCGGCAGGACTGGATGGTCGCGCCGGACGAGGCGTCGCAGCGGCAGATCGCCGAGGCGATCCAGGTGCAGTTCTGGCAGGACGTGCCATACGCGCCGATCGGGCAGTACTTCCGGGTGATGGCGCACCACCGGAGCCTGGGCGGCTTCCCTGTCGGCATGTCAGCCTTCTGGAACGTGCGGCGGGGCTAGGCGCGTCCCCGTGCGCTGCGGGTCGGCTTGACCAGATGCTCGACGAAGTTGCGCAGTTCGATGCTGCGCCGAGCGGGATCGGCCACCTGTTCGTCCAGGCCGAGTTGCCACGCCACGTCGCGCCGCGCGGGGTCGTGGTGCAGGGCCGCGACCCGCGCGGCGTAGGTCTCCACCGCCCGTTCGTCGAGTGCGAGCCCTGACTCCCTCAGGTCGTCCACCTGGCGCCGCAGCGCGGCCGCGATGTCGGAGAGCGGCAGTTCCGGATGGTACTGCACGCCCCAGAAGACGCCGCCTCCGTGCCGGATCTCTGCGGCCTGCACGGAGGTGACGCGGTTGCCGGCGAGGGCGGTCGCGCCGTCGGGAAGGCGGTCCACCTCGTCGGAATGGATGGCGGGGGCGTCCCAGGCGCGCGGGCGCCCGTCCAGCAGCGGGTGGGCGGTCCCCGCCTCCGTCCGCGTGATCCGCCGTGCGAAGCCTGCCTCATAGCCTCGCCGGTTGGACCGGACCGTTCCGCCGGCGGCGGCCGTCGCGACCTGCAGGCCGGCGCAGGAACCGAAGGCAGGGGTGCCCGAGGCGAAGACGGCGCGCATGAAGGCGACCTGCCGCCGGACCTCCGGCGATCCTCGTACACATGCAGCGGGGAACCCGTGAGGAAGACGGCGTCGTAGCCTTCCAGCCCCGCGCGGTCTGGCGCCTCCGTCCCGTCCTCCGCGGGCCGGATCAGGTCGAGCGTGGCGCCGGGAACGAGCGTGCGGAGGGTGTCGAGGTAGGTCTCGCCGCTGCTGCGCCCGACGCTCGCCCGCCGGGCCTCGCGCGCCGCCGGCATCTCGCTCTCGGCGACGAGGAATCGGAAAGGCCGAGTCACGTGCGGTTCTCCGGCTCGTCCTCGGTCGGGATCTCGCAGCGGTTGTGGATGGCGGTGGCGGCGACGGCGGCGTGGCCCATCGCGACGACCACCTGGTCCAGGCCGCGCACGATGGCGCCGGCGGCGTAGAGGCCGGGGACGGTGGTCTGGTTGTGGTCGTCCACGATCAGGGCGCCGGCGTCGTCGTGCTCGGCGCCGAGCGCGGTCGCGAGGCCGGAGCGCAGCGTCAGGCCGAGAGCGGAATAGAGGACGTCGAAGCCGTGCCGCGCGCCGCCGGCCTGCACCGCGGCGATGCGGTCGCCTTCAATCTCCAGCGCGGCGACGGGTTCCTCCACCACGCGGATGCGGTGCTCCGCGATCCGGCGCCGATCCTCCTCCGTCAGGTCCAGGGACTTGCCGAGCGTCATCAGCGTGACATCGCCGGAATAGGTTCGGGCGATGAAGACGGCCTCGCCGAGGCCGCGCGTACCGTGGCCGACGACGCCGATCCGGCGGCCCCGCGCCTCGTAGCCGTCGCAGATCGGGCAGTAGCGGATCAGGCCGCGGCGGATCGCGCCTTGCAGGTCGGGGAGGTCGGGTTCCACGTCCTGCGCGCCGGTCGCCAGCAGCACGCGGCGGGCGCGGAGGTGGCTCGGCGCGCCCTCCGCCTCGACGTGCGCGGTGAAACCGCCTGCCTCCTTCGTCAGCGCGGTGACGGAACCACGGAGCGGCACCGCCCCGTAGCGCCCGGCATGGTCGCGCGCGCGGCCCAGGATCTCGGCGCCGCCGATGCCCTCGGCGAAGAAGGGGATGTTGTGGCTCGTCGGGATCCAGGCGGCGCGCGGGTCGCCTTCGTCCACCAGGGCGAAGCGGCGGCCGAAGCGGGCGAGGTAGAGCGCGGCCGTCAGCCCCGCGGGACCGCCGCCGATGACCAGCGCGTCCAGTGCCTCCTCCGGATCGTGGGTCGGGCCCGTGGTGAAGGTCATGCCGCGGTCCTCCTGCCGCGCGCTGCCTGGCAGGCGGCGTGATCCCCGCGCATCAGCCGGGGGTCGCGTGCACGGCGAAGCCACCCGACGGGATGGCCAGCGCCGGGAGGGTCGCGCCGAGGTCCCGCTCGCCCGCCGCCCAGTGGGCGGAGAGGGCGCGCGCGGCATAATCGAACCCCTTCTGCGGCCCCTCCTCTCCCGGTCCGGGATGGTAGCCGAGGAGGAGGATCGTCACGTCCCCCGCCCGCTCCCCGCCCAGTTCGGCGATGCGGGCGCGGAGGGCGTGTTCGCGCCGCGCGTGGTCGAGCAGCAGCATGCTCTGGTTGCCGAAGATCAAGTCGCCTGCCCGCGCCACGGCGCCGAGCAGGCCCGAGGGCCGCGCCCCGGCGCGGGGAAGAGGTCGCTCGCGATGACGAGCAGGTCGCCCGGCGGCGGGGCCCCGAGGACGAGGTCGAGCGGGAGATTGCAGGACAGCCCGCCGTCACCGAGCAGCCGGCCCTCCACCGCCAGGGGCGCGAAGAGGGGCAGGAGAGCGCAGGAGGCCACGACGTGGTCCGGCCCGATCCGGTCGCCACGCGCCGTGTCCCAGGTCACGCGCTCACCTGATACGAGGTCGGTGGCGGCGAGGCTGACGCGGATGTCGCCGCCGTTCAGCCGGCCGAAGTCCACGGTCTCCGCCAGGAAGCGATGGAGCGGCGACAGGTCGTAGAGGCCGGGGAAGGGGTCGGAGGGCAGGTTGAGCCGCGGCCGGAACAGGCCGGGCCGGCCGAACAGTCCGGTGCGCGCGGCCGCCGACCAGGTGAGGGCGCGGGCGAGCGGGATGGGCGCGCCGGGGAGGTCGGGCAGCGCATCGGTCAGGGCGTCCCAGAGGCGCCGCAGCGCCGCGACGCGGTCCTCGGGCGCGCTGCCGGCCAGCACCGCGGCCGTCACGGCGCCGATCGAGCAGCCCGCGACGTGGTCGGGCAGGGGGCCGCCCGCTTCGGCCAGGGCGGCATAGGCCCCTGCATGATAGGCGCCGAGCGAGAGGCCGCCCGAGAGGACGAGGGCGGTGGTGCGTTGGGTCATGGGAATCCGGGCGTCGCGCCCAAGAAGCGCCGCGGGCCCGAACGGTTGCCGGCCGGTCGGCCGAAACCTGGTGACCCCTGCCGGCGCGGGGCTACCGGGTCAGCCCGGAGCGGCTTCGCGGTAGTGGGACAGGTCGAGGTACTTCATCGGATCGGTCAGGCGCGTCCCGGGCGGTCCGAACTCCGACCGCAGGGCGAGGACGGTGCGGATGCCCTCCACGTCCACAGCCGCGCGGCGCTCGAAGCCACCCGTGGGGTGAAGGAGGATACGGGCGGAGGCCTCGGCGACCTGGGGCGACATGGTCGGGACGTTCTTGCGCAGGATCTCCTGCGCCTCGGCGCGGTTGGACGGGTCGTAGAGCCAGGCCAGGGCGTCGATCGTGCCGCGGATGTAGCCGACCGCCTCGGCCTTGTGGGACGCCAGCCATTCCCGCCGCGCCGCGCCGACCAGGCCCTGGTAGTGGCCGAAGGCGCCTGCCGCATCGGCGAGGACGCGGAAGCCGCGCGCCTCCGCCAGCGCCTCGAAGGGGGAGATGAGCATGGTGCCCGCGTGCTGCTTCGCCAGCAGAGCCTCGAACCGCTGGAGCACGCCGCCGGCGCGGACGTAGCGCACGTCCTCGTCCCGCAGGCCGTTCTGCTGGAGGAGCTTGCGCAGGACGAAGGCGTAGCCGGTGGTCAGCGCGTCCACCGAGAGGTCCTTGCCACGCAGGTCCTCGAAGCGGGCGACCTCCGGCACGGTGACGAGTTTCAGGAAGCCGTTGTCGCCGCCGACGAAGACGGCGAGGTCGGACGGGCGCTGCGTCGGGCCCTCGCCCTGGCCCTCCATGTAGGCGATGACGTTGTCCACGGCGGTCATCGCCACGTCGAAGCGGCCGTCGATGAGGTGCGTCAGCTGGAAGACGGAGTTCGGCGTGGGCGTGACGTTCACGCGAATGCCGTGGCGGGCGAAGAAGCCCTTCTCCTGCGCGACCCAGATCGGCCAGTTGAAGCCGCCGGGGAAGACGATGACCTCGACGGGGCGGAGGTCGCCCGTCGTCGTGCCTTGGGCCAAGGCGGACACGGCGAGGGACGCGCTGAGGCCAGCGAGGAGGACGCGGCGGGTCGGGTCGGGCATGGGGTTCCTCCGCGTGCCGCGTCTCGGGGCGGCGCCGCGGGAAAGGCTAGGGCCTGCCGCGACGCGCGGCCAAGCGCCGGATGCGTTTCCGTCGGCGGCCGCCGGCGCCGGGAGGTCGCGGTGCCCTCAGAACGTCTCCGTTCAGGGCCGCACCGCAACCTCATGCGACCAGACCGAGCGGGGCTGGCGCAGGACGGCCATGTAGGTCTCGGCGATCGCGCCGGGGTGCAGGAGTGAATCGTTCCCCGGATCCGGCCGCGATGCCGAGGCGATGCCGCCGTCGATCACGAAGTGGCAGACATGGATGCCCTTGGGGTGCAGTTCGCGCGCGAGGCTCTCGGCCAGGCCGCGCAGCGCGAACTTGCCCATCGCGAAGGGGGCGGAGTTCGGATAGCCCTTCACGCCGGCGGAGGCGCCGGTCAGCAGGATAGCGCCGGTGCCGCGGGGGAGCATCCGCCGCGCGGCCTGCTGCGCGACGAGGAAGGCGCCGAAGGCCGAGACCTCCAGCGTACGCCGTACGGCCTCCGGCTCCAGTTCCGCCACGGGGCCGCGGACGCGGTACGAGGCGTTGTAGGTTACGACCTCCGGGGAGCGACCCTCGGCGTCCAGGGCCGCGAAGAGCGCGGCGACGGCGGCGGGGTCCGCGGCGTCGCAAGCGTGCAGGGTGGCGCCGGTTTCCGCCGCGATCGCGCCGAGCTTTTCGATGTTCCGCGCCGCGAGCGCGACGCGATGCCCGGCGGCGGCCAGGGTGCGCGCGAGAGAGGCGGAGAGGCCCTGCCCGGCGCCGACGATCAGGGCATCGGGCATGTCAGGAATGGACCTCCGCCGACTTCACGGGCGCGTTGCCCTCCAGCGCCCGCCACATCTCCAGGTCCCGCTCGGCGGTCCAGATGCGCGGGTGGTCGAGGCCCTTCGCCTCGTCGAAAGCGCGGGAAACGTTGAAGGGCATGCAGTGCTCGAAGATGACCCAGTGTCCGTATTTCGGGCGCATCGCGGCCATCGCCTCGGCGTAAGTGGCGTGGAGGTCGCGGCCCTCGGCGGCGCAGCGCTTCGCGATGGCGAAGAGGTCGGCGGTGAAGGAGGCGGTGCCGGCGATGCCGTCCTCGACCTCGGCGCGGGACGTCAGGGATTTGCCGCGGCCGGGGACCAGAGCCTCGGCGCCGAGGGCGCGGACGGCCTCCAGCGTCGCGGGCCAGTCGGTGAAGTGGGCGTCGCCGCAATAGGGCGTCGCACCATACTCCACCGTGTCTCCGGCGAAGAGGACGCGTTCCTTCGGCAGCCAGACCACGGTGTCGCCGGCGGTGTGAGACCGGCCGATGTGGATGATCTGGACCTCTCGCTTCCCGAGCCAGAGGGTCATCCGCGCGTGGAAGGTGACGTTGGGCCAGGTCAGGCCGGGCACGCTCTCCCGGCCCCGGAACAGGCGGGGGAAGCGGCCGATCTCGCTGTCCATGTCCTGCTGCCCGCGCTCCACGATCAGGTCGCGCGTGGCATCGGAGGCGATGACCTCTGCCCCCTCGTAGCCGCTGGCGCCGAGGACGCGTACCGCGTGGTAGTGGGTCAGGACGACGTGACGGATGGGCTTGTCCGTCACCGCCCGGATCCGGGCGATGACGTCGCGCGCCATGATCGGGGTGGCCTGGGCGTCCACCACCAGCACGCTGTCGTCGCCGATGACGACGCCGGAGTTGGGGTCGCCCTCCGCCGTGTAGCCGTAGAGGCCGGGGGCCAGTTCCTCGAAGGAAATGGTCTTGTCGGACAGGTCCTTGGTGCTGGCAAAGCCGGACATCGTGGGGTCCCCCGGGAACGATCCGGCGCCATGTGCGGGACGGTCCGCCGCTTGTCCACAGGGTTGACAGGGGCGCCCCCCCGGCCCCCTCTGCCGCTCCCGCCCCCGACCGATCGGTTCCGAGAACCCCCATGCACGCCTACCGCACCCACACCTGCGGTGCCCTCCGCGCCGCCGATGCCGGCCAGACCGTCCGCCTTTCCGGCTGGGTCCACCGCAAGCGGGACCATGGCGGGCTGCTCTTCGTGGACCTGCGGGACCATTACGGGCTGACCCAGTGCGTCATCCCCACCGGCTCCGCGGTCTTCGACACGGCGGAGGGGCTGCGGCCGGAGAGCGTCATCACCGTGACCGGCGAGGTCGTGCGGCGCGAGCCATCCACCGTGAACCCGCGCCTGCCGACGGGCGAGGTGGAGCTGCGGGTGAATCACCTCGTCGTGCAGTCCGTTGCCGACTTGCTGCCTTTCCAGGTGGCCGTGGACGACGATGCACCTGAAGAAATGCGGCTGCGCTACCGGTTCCTGGACCTGCGCCGCGAACGGCTGCAGCGGAACATGATCCTCCGCGCGAAGGTCATCCACGACATCCGGGAACGGATGATCGCCGCCGGCTTCAACGAGTTCCAGACGCCGATCCTGACGAGTTCCTCGCCGGAGGGTGCGCGCGACTTCCTCGTCCCCGCGCGTCTGCATCCCGGCAAGTTCTACGCGCTGCCGCAGGCGCCGCAGCAGTTCAAGCAGCTGACGATGGTCGCGGGCTTCGACCGCTATTTCCAGATCGCGCCGTGCTTCCGCGACGAGGCAGGGCGGGCGGACCGCACGCTGATGTTCTACCAGTTGGACGTGGAGATGTCCTTCGTCACGCAGGACGACGTCTTCGCGACGATGGAGCCGGTCGTCCGCGGGACCTTCGAGCAGTTCGCCGACGGCCGCGCGGTGGATGTCAGCCCCTGGCGCCGCATCCCCTACGCCCAGGCGATGCTGGACTACGGATCGGACAAGCCGGATTTGCGGAACCCGCTGGTGATCCGCGACGTGACCGCGCAGTTCGCGGAGTCCGGCTTCGGCCTCTTCGCCAAGATCGTCGCGGGCGGCGGCGTGGTGCGGGCCATCCCGGCACCGGGCTCGGCGGGCCAGCCGCGGTCCTTCTTCGACAAGCTGAACGAATGGGCCCGCGCCCAGGGCGCCGGTGGCCTCGGCTACATCGCCTTCGACGCCGAGGGCGCGAAGGGCCCGATCGCGAAGAACCTCCAGGCCGACCGCGTCGAAGCCATCCGTGAGGCCTGCGGCTTGAAGCCCGGCGACGCGGTCTTCTTCGCGGCGGGGAAGGAGGAGGACGCGGCGAAGTTCGCCGGCACCGTCCGCACCCGCCTCGGCTCGGAGCTCGACCTGATCGAGAAGGACGCCTTCCGCTTCTGCTGGATCGTGGACTTCCCGATGTACGAGCTGAACGAGGAGACGGGGCGCGTGGACTTCTCCCACAACCCCTTCTCCATGCCGCAGGGCGAACTCGAAGCCCTGAATACGAAAGACCCGCTGACGATCCCCGCCTTCCAGTACGACATCGTCTGCAACGGCTACGAGATGGCCTCCGGCGCGATCCGGAACCACAAGGCGGAGATCATGGTCCGCGCCTTCGGCATCGCGGGCTACCCGCCGGAAGCCGTGGAGGAGCGGTTCGGCGGCATGCTCAACGCCTTCCGCTACGGCGCCCCGCCGCACGGCGGCATGGCCGCGGGCATTGACCGGATCGTGATGCTGCTGGCCGAGGAGAAGAACCTCCGCGAAGTGAACATGTACCCGATGAACCAGCAGGGGGAGGACCTGATGATGGGCGCCCCCTCCACGGTCGAGCCGGGCCGGTGGAAGGAACTGCACATCAAGCCCGACCTGCCCCCGGCCAAGCCGGCCGCAGCGCCCGCCCAAGGGGCCGTGACGGCCGGAAGCGCGACGAAGGGTGCAAGCCCGGTCGGGACGCCCTAAGTCTTCGGGCAATCCCGGAAGGTCCTTCGATGCGTCACCTCCTCGCTGCCACCGTCGCGCTCTCGGCCCTCGCGGGCACCGTCCTGGCCCAGGACAAGCCGGCCCCGGCCGGGGCCCCAGCCGGAAGCCCGGCCCCGTCGGCGGCCCCGCACGTCAACGCGATCCCGGGCACCGAGGCCATGGCGGCCCACCGCGCGGCCTATGCCCTGACGTTCGACCGGGCGCGGGACAACTCCGACGTGGCGCGGGCCGAGGGCGTGATGCTCTTCGAGGTGCTGGACGCCTGCGACGGCTGGGCCAGCCGCCAGCGCCTGACCCTGCGGATGCAGGACCGGGACGGCCAGGTGCTGGAGACCGCGTCGGACTACGCGACCTGGGAGTCGAAGGACGGCCGGCGCCTGCGCTACTCCATGACCCAGGCGAGCAACGGCGCGGTCACCAATCGCATCGTCGGCGAGGCCGAGCTGAACCCGGACGGCAGCGGCACCGCCCGCTACGACAGCCCGGCCGCGCGGACGGAGCAGCTTCCCGCCGGGACGCTCCTGCCGATGGTCCACACGATCCGCGCGATCGAGGCCGCCCGCGCCGGCCGCCGGATCCTGCAGGCCCCCCTGATGGACGGAACGTCGGAGGACGGAGCGCAGGACAGCACGACAACCCTGCTGGGCTGGCAGCGCGAGGCCATGCCGACCCCGCGCTTCCCTCTGCTCGCGAACCAGGAGAGCGGGCGGATGCGGATCGCCTTTTTCGGCCGCGACCAGAACAACGGCGGCGGCGCGTCATCGCCGGAATACGAGGTCGGGCTGCGCTACTACGCGAACGGTGTGGCGGACGAGATGAACATGGACTTCGGCGAGTTCTCCGTGAACGGGCGGCTGGAGACTCTGGAGGCCGTGCCGGGCGGCTGCTGACCCGGCCGGGGCGCTTGCCTTGGGCCGCTTGCCCGGGGCAGACGATCGCGCCATGTCCGACGTGATCCCGACCGCGGCCCCGACACTTCCAGATGGTCCGGGGGCCTTCCCCGGAGACCTCTTCACGGCCGAGCTCGTGGACCTCGGCGCGCAGGAGGACCCGCGCTTCGCCGGCGTGCTCACACCCCGGCCGGAGATCGGTGCCGCGCGCCCCGGCGCGACCGCGACCTTCCTCGACAACGCCGAGGCCTATTACGAGCGGCACCAGGACTTCGACGACTGGATGCACCCGCTCCGCGCCGCGCTGGACCGCGCGGGGGTGCGGGACGCCGGGACGATCGTGGAATACGGCTGCGGCTTCGGGAACGCGACGCTGCCCCTGCTCCAGCTGTTCCCGCAGGCGAAGGTCGTGGCGTCGGACATCAGCCCGAACCTGCTGGCGATCCTGCACCGCCTGCTGGTGGCGCGCGGGGAACGGGAGCGCTGCGTTCCCGTCGCGCTGGACGCGCACAAGCCCTATCTCCTCGATGGCGTCGCCGACCTCGTCATGGGGTCTGCGATCCTGCACCACCTCGCTGAGCCGGGCCTGCTCGTGCAGGCGGCGATGCGCGTGCTGAAGCCCGGCGGCTGGGCCGTTTTCTTCGAGCCGATGGAGGCGGGCTACGCCATGCTCCGCCTGGTGATCCGCGACCTCTGCCAGGACGCGGCGGTGCGGGAGTTCCAGTCGCCTGCGCTCACCTGGCTCGCCGAGATCTCGGTGGAGTGGACGCTCCAGATCAAGCGCGACGGGCTGCCGGGCTGGCGCGACCTGGACGACAAGTGGCTCTTCCCGCGCTCTACCCTCGAGCGATTCGCGGACGAGGCGGGGGCGGAACTGGTCGTCATGCCGATGGGCGGGCGCGGCAGCCCGGAGCCGTTCCGCTCGATGCTGCGCTATATCCTGAAGGGCTGGCGGGGGCTGGACCCGGACGACGCGGCGATGATGCCGGCTTGGGCCTGGGACATCGTCCGGCGCTACGACCAGGACTACTTCTCGGAGGATTTCCGGACGGACCTCCTGATGGAGGCGACCGTCCTGTTCCGGAAGCGCTGACGCCGGCCCTACCGCCGCCGCGCTTCCTGCAGGAGTTCGATCTGCAGGCGCTGGATATCCATCATGCGCTGCCACTGCTTCGTCGCGAGGTAGTCCAGCTTCTCGTGCAGGTGCCGAACCTCCAGCTCGGCCTTCAGGTTCACGCGGTAGTCGTTGAACGAGCGCAGCCTGTCCTTCGCCTCCTGCCGGTTCTGGCTCATCATGATGATCGGCGCCTGGATCGCCGCGATGGTCGAGAGGACGAGGTTCAGCAGGATGAAGGGATAGGGGTCGAAGCCCTGCTGCCCGCCCAGCAGCGCGATGCCGATCCAGCCGCCTAGGAACGCCGCGAAGGAGATGAGGAAGGCCCAGGAGCCGCCGAAGGAGGCGAGGCCGTCCGAGACGCGCTGCCCGAAGCTGCGCTTCTCCTCGAACTCGTCCTCGGTATTCGCGGCGATGGTGTCCTGGCGGGCGATGCTTTCCGTCACCTGACGGTCGAGCTCGGTGAATTCGCCGTGCTCGGCGCGCAGCAGGTCCTCGACGTAACGGCTGCGGTATTCGTTGACGGTGCTCCGGCCGATCTGCGCGTCGTCCGCCAGGTCGGGGTGGTCGTGTCGGATCAGCTCGATGAGCCCGGGGCGGAGGCTGTCAAGGGGGAGCAGGTCCCTGCGGGACCGCTCCTCGCCGGTGATGGCGCAGCGCTGCCGCTTGGTCGTCGCGGCGTCGGGGCCGGCGTCCAGCTCTGACATGCCGGGGCGTTCCTGGGATGGGAGGCGAAGGGGGGCGGTGCGTTCGCCCGGCGCATCATGAGCGCAGGGCGACGGGGCCTGGCAAGCCGCCGCAGCGCCGGGTTGCGATCAGGCGCGCCCGGCGGCGTCCACGAGCAGGAGCGGGTCTACCCTCAGCTTGGCGAGCGCCCGGCGCCACTTCGCGTCCTGCGCTTCCTCCTCAAAGAGGATGGCCTCGTCGGCCGGCACGGTCAGCCACGCATTGGCGTTGAACTCGCCCTCGAGCTGCCCCGGGCCCCAGCCGGCATAGCCCAGGGCGAGGAGGCCGTGGCGCGGGCCGCCGCCGCCGGCGATGGCCTTGAGGATGTCCACGCTGGCCGTCAGGGCGTAGCCGCCCTCGACGGGCAGGGAGCCTTCGCTGGACCAGTCGCCCGTGTGCAGCACGAAGCCGCGGCCGCCTTCGACCGGGCCGCCGGCATGGAGCGGGATGCGGCGCTGCGGCGGGTGCGGCTCCACGTCCAGCTGCTTCAGCAGGTCGTCGAAGGTCAGGTTCTCGATCGCGCGGTTCAGCACGATGCCCATCGCGCCTTCCGACGAATGGGCACAGATGCAGATGACGGAGCGCGCGAAGCGCGGGTCGCCCATGGACGGGGTGGCGATGAGGACTTGGCCGGCCAGCCAGCCTTCGCCCACCGTGACCTGCATCGGCGCGCGGGCCGCGGCGAAGGTCATCGGGTTCGACTCGCCCTCCTCCGCCTCGTCGTCGAGGGGCGGCGGGGGCGGCGGTACCTTGTCCTTCACGCGACGGGCCATCCCGCGAAGATGGCCGCGTGAACCCGTTGCCGCAACCCGCATTGACAGCCGCGCGCACCGGGACGATGCGTGAACGAACCCCAGACCCGAGGCCCCGATGACCATCCAGACCGGCGATTCCATCCCCTCCATGAAGATCATGCAGGCCTCGGCCGAGGGACCGAAGGAAGTGGACACCGGCGAACTGTTCCGGTCCGGCACCGCGGTCCTCTTCGGCGTTCCCGGCGCCTTCACCCCGACCTGTTCGGCGAAGCACCTGCCGGGCTTCGTGCAGCAGGCCGAGGCGCTGAAGGCCAAGGGCGTGACGACGGTCGCCTGCATGGCGGTGAACGACGCCTTCGTGATGCAGGCCTGGGCACGCGACCAACACGTGGAGGACACGGTCGTCATGCTGGCGGACGGCGCCGCGGCCTTCACGAAGGCGCTGGGCCTCGACATGGACCTGACGGCGCGGGGGCTGGGCGTCCGCACCAAGCGCTTCGCCCTTATCGCGAAGGACGGGAAGGTCACGCACCTGGCCATCGAGGAGCCGGGTGCCTTCGAGGTCTCGTCGGCCGACGCGATCCTCGCGAAGCTCTGATCCGATGGACCCCGTCACCTGGGGACTCTTCGCCTGGGAAGCGGGTTGGGTCTTCTCCGTGCGCAGCATGGAACTGATGTTCCAGGCGCCGGCCGATGCAGCGGAAACGCTCGGCGACATGGCCCTGGAGAAGGGCCGCGCCTTCGCCGAGGGCTGGTTCGATGCCGGGCTCGCGGCCATGCACGGGGCCGACGCGATGGCGGTCCTCGCGGCGGCCGCTGCCCCGGCCCGCGACTGTGTCCGGGCGAACCTGCGCGGCCTCGGCCGCCGCTGACGGCAACCGTTCCCGCCGGGGCGCGCTACGCCGCCGGATGACCGGCGGGGACGGGACCATGCGGCTCAAGGACAAGGTGGCAATCGTGACCGGGGCCGATTCCGGCATCGGCCGGGCGATCGCGGTGGCCTTCGCGCGGGACGGCGCGGACGTCGCGGTCACATACCATTCCGACGAGGCCGGCGCGGGCGAGACCCGGGCGATGGTGGAAGGGGCCGGGCGCCGCGCCATCCCGCTGCAACTCGACGTGACCGATCCGGACGCGGTGGACGCGGCCTTCGGCCGAATCGCCGAAGCCTTCGGCCGCCCGGACATCCTCGTGAACAACGCGGGCAAGGGCATGGACGGGAAGATGCCGGTCGCCGCGATGGACACGGCGGTCGCGGAACTGGTGATCCGCACGAACCTCTTCGGGCCGCTCTGGTGCTGCCGGGCCTTCGTGCGCCAGCGGCAACTGGCGGGCGGGGAGGGGAAGATCATCAACATCTCCTCCGTCGCGCAGTACCTGCCGACGGCGGAGAGCGCGCCCTACGGCATGTCGAAGGCGGGGCTCGGATCGCTGACACGGTCGCTGTCCGTCGAGCTGGCGCCGGACCGGATCAACGTCATGGGCATCGCGCCGGGCATGATCGACACGCCGATGACCGCGGACCGCATCAACGACCCGGTGAAGCGGGAGGCGTCCTTCCAGGAGATCCCGCTGCACCGCGCCGGGAAGCCGGAGGAGATCGCGGCGCTCGCCGTCTTCCTCGCCTCGCCCGATGCGGATTACGCGACGGGGCAGACATGGACGATGGATGGCGGGCTGACGATGAACTGGGGCGGCGCTTAAGGGCCGGCCGGCCGAGCCAGGAGCCCGTCGAGCAGCTCCAAGTGCGCCGCCTTGAAGCGCTCGGGCGGCACCGGCTGCACGAGGCCGAAGGTCGCCTGCCAGATCAGCGTCATGATGGCCGGCGCCATGATGATCATCGGCAGATCGGCCACCGCGCCCCGCCGCATCTCCCCGGACTCGATCCCCCGCTCCACGATCCGCGCCAGCACGGCCTGGCCGCGGGAGATGGAGAGGCGGTGGTAGCTCTCAAGGATGGCGGGGAAGCGCGGTCCCTCCGCGATGATCGCGCGCATCAGCGCCGAGAGTTCGGGCCGTGCGATCTGCGCATAGATCGCATCCAGCGCGTTCCCGAGGAGTTCGCGGGCCGACGCGTCGGGCCGTTCCACCATGGCGGCGAGACCGTCGAAGACCGGGGAGATGCGGGAGATCAGCGCGGCCTCGAACAGCGCTTCCTTCGTCGGGAAGTAGCGGAAGACCGTCCCCTTCGCGACGCCGGCGCGGCGGGCCACGTCCTCCATACGCGCGCGCTCGAAGCCGTGTTCGCCGAAGACGGCGAGGCCGGCGGCGATGATCTCGCCGGGGCGGTCGTCCTTGCGGCGAACGCGGGCAGGCGCGTCACGCGAGACTGATGACCCTTCGGTCATTATCTTGACCATCCCGCGCGTTGACCTGATAATGACCTGGCGGTCAACAATTGCCGGCTGCCTTTCGCGTCGGATTGGAGGTCGGTCATGCCCGCGACGACGACCCTGGAACAAGCCCCGGCCCTGCCGCTGCCCCTGGTGCGGCGAGAGGGCGGCCCGGCCCGGCCGCGGGGTCTTCGCCGGTCGCGCCGGCGCTGGACCGTCCCCGCACTGGCCGTCCTGGCCGTGGCGGGGTGCGTGGCGTGGTTCCTGCTGAACCGTGCGCCGCGCGACCCCGTGCCGCTGCGTATGCCGGAAGGCCCGGTCGCCGCGCGCCCGATGCCCGGCACGATCGTTGGCCTCGGCCGAGTCCTGCCGCGCAGCCGGATCGTGACCATCGCCCCACCCTTCGGCGCCGGCGACGCGCGGATCGCCGCCCTGCCGGTCGCCGAGGGGGACCGCGTGGAGGCCGGCGCGACCCTCGCCGTGCTGGACAGCGAGCCGAGCCTGCGCGCGGCCCTCGCCGTGGCCGGGGCCAACTTGGCGTCCCGCGAGGCCGCGCTTCGCCAGACCAGGATCAACGTGGAGGCCACGCGCGAGGAAGCGCGGGCCAACCTGGCCCGAGCCGAGGCCGCCATCGCAGCGAACCGCCGGGACCTGGACCGCGCGCTCTCGCTGCTCGACCGCGGCGCCTCCACGCAGCAGGTCGTGGACCAGCGCCGCGTCGCCTACGACCAGTCCGTGCAGGACGTGGCCCGTGCGCGTGCGGCGCTGATCCGCACCGACGTGCCGGACCTCGACCAGCAGGCCGACGTGGTCGTGGCGCGACGGGAAGCCGAGGCCCTCCGCGCCCAGGTGGAGAGCACCCGGGCCGACCTTGCCAAGGCGCGCATCCTCGCCCCCTTTGCCGGAACGGTGCTGACCATCCAGGCGCGCGTCGGGGAACGCCCGGGTCAGACGACGGGCCTGATGAGCTTCGCGACCCTCGACGACATGATCGCGGAAGTCGAGGTCTACGAGAACTTCCTGCGGGACCTGCGCCCGGGCCTGCCGGTGACGCTGACGGCAGCCGCCCTGGGCGAACATCTGCACGGCACGGTGTCCCGCATCGGCATGGAGATCCTTCGGCAGTCCATCGTGGATGCCAGCCCCGCGGCGAACACCGATTCCCGCGTGGCCCGGGTCACGGTGGAACTGGACGACCGGTCGAAGGCCCTCGCGGCCCGCCTGCCGAACCTGCAGGTCACCGCGCGCTTCGCCACGGGCGGCGCACCGTGACCGCGCTGCTCTCGCGCCTGCTCGGCCGGCTGCCGATCGGGTGGCTTCAACTGGTGCACAACCGCGGGCGTCTCGCGGCGGCGCTGGCGGGCGTCGCCTTCGCGAACGTGCTCGTCTTCATGCAACTCGGCTTCCTCGGCGCGCTGATCTCGACGATCCGGCTGCCCTACGACGCGCTGGACGCGGACGTGCTGATCCTCGCCTCCGACGCCAACACGTTGCAGGACGGCAGCCCCCTGCCGCGGCAGCGCATGTGGGCGGCGCTGGCCGTTCCCGGCGTCGCCGGTGCGACGGCGCTGCATTACGGCCGCCTGGACTGGAAGCAGCCGGACGGGACGGTCCGCACCCTCGACGTGTTCGGCACCGACCCGCGCGACCGTGCCTTCCGGCTGCCGGGCGTAGAGGCCGGGCGCATGGCGCTGACGATGGGCGACACGGCGCTGATCGACAGCGGCACGCGCAACGTCCCCGCGGCGCTGTTCCGGGACATCGCGGCCGGCCGTCCCTACCGGATCGAGGCAGTGTCGCGGGCGATGGACATCGTCGGCACCTTCTCGGTTGGCGGCGGCTTCGGGGCGGACGGGTACCTCGTCGTCTCCGACCAGACCTTCCTCCGCCTGTTCCCGAACCGGCAGTCCGGCGCGCCGAACCTCATCCTCGTGCGCGGCGAGCCGGGGCTGGACCCGCCCATGCTCGCCGGGCGGCTGCGCGCGGCGATCACGGAGGACGACGTCGTCATGCGCACCGTGTCGCAGGCCGTGGCGAAGGACCAGGCCTTCCAGACCACCCAGAAGCCCGTCGGCATCGTCTTCGGCTTCGGGATCGTCATGGGCGCGCTGGTCGGGGTCGTCATCGTCTACCAGGTGCTGTCCACCGACGTCGCCGACCACCTCAAGGAGTATGCGACCTTCAAGGCGATCGGCTACCGGCAGCGCTTCTTCCTCTCCATCGTGTTCGAGGAGGCGGTGATCCTGGCCCTGCTGGGCTTCATCCCCGGCAGCACGATCGCGGCCGGCTTCTACCTGCTGGTCCAGGCTGCCACCGGCCTGCCCGTCGCAATGGATGCGTTCCGGCTTGTCGCGGTCTTCGTGGGGACGGTGGCGATGTGCACGGTCTCCGGCGCCATCGCGACGCGGCGGCTCGCCCGCGCGCAGCCAGCGGACCTGTTCTGATGGAACCCGCGATCCAGGTCCGCGGCCTGTCCCATGCCTTCGGCGAGGGAGAGGCTCGGCGTCAGGTTCTCTTCGACGTCGAACTGACCATCCCGCGCGGCCAGTTGGTGATCCTGATGGGCGCGTCCGGATCCGGGAAGACGACGCTGCTGACGCTGCTCGGATGCCTGCGGGAGGTGCAGGAGGGCAGCGTCCGCGTGCTCGGCCACGAATTGTCCGGCGCGGGCGAGGAGGAGAGGGTCGAGGCACGGCGCCGCCTCGGCTTCATCTTCCAGGCGCACAACCTGCACGAAAGCCTGACAGCGTCGCAGAACGTCCGCATGGGCGCCGACGTGCACGGCCATCTCGCCGGCGCGGACGAGGCGGCAGCGCACCTGCTCCGCCTCGTCGGCCTCGGCGACCGGCTGAACTACCTGCCGGCCAATCTCTCCGGCGGGCAGAAGCAGCGCGTCGCCGTTGCGCGCGCCCTGGTCGGCAACCCCGACATCGTCTTCGCCGACGAGCCCACGGCGGCGCTGGACAGGAGTCCGGCCGGCAGGTCGTGGAGATGCTGCGCGCCCTGGGCCGCGAACGCGGCACCACCACGCTGATGGTGACGCACGACAACCGCATCCTGGAGCTCGCGGACCGGATCGTGACGCTGGAGGACGGTCGGCTCACGCGCGACGAGGCACCCGCCGAGCGCGTGGCGGCGGGTGCCGAAGCGTGACGCGGCGCTACATGCCGCCGATGTAGTTCGGGCCGCCGCCGCCTTCTGGCGTGCGCCAGTCGATGTTCTGCGTCGGGTCCTTGATGTCGCAGGTTTTGCAGTGGACGCAGTTCTGCGCGTTGATGACGAGCTTCGCGCCTGCGTTGCCAGCCTCCACCGATCCTTCGCCGTCCGTCGCCGCCTCCGGGTCCGGCGTGCCGCGCAGCTCGCGCTCCGCGTCGGGGCCGACGGCCTCATAGACCGCGGCAGGGCAGTAGCGGCTCTCGGGCGAGGCGAAGCGGTCGAAGTTGATGGCCCGCCAGCGCCCGGGATCGCGAAGCACCAGGTGCGCGGGCTGGTTCTCCTCGTGGTTCGTGTTCGACAGGAACACGGAGGACAGGCGGTCGAAGGTCAGCACGCCGTCGGGCTTGGGGTAGGCAATCTTTGGCATCCCGGACGCGGGCCGCAGCGTCTCGTGGTCCTCGTGGTGCTTGTAGGTCCAGGGCGCCTTGCCGCGAAAGACGTAGGTCTCCAGCGCCGCGGAAACCATGCCGCCGACGAAGCCGTACTTCGCGAAGCCCGGGCGGATGTTGCGCACCGACTGCAATTCGCTCCACACCCAGGACTGCTTCAGCGCCTCCGGATATGCGTCGAGCACCGGCGGTGGCGCCTCGCCGGCCAGGGCCGCGCTGACGGCTTCCGCCGCGACCATCCCGCTCTTCATCGCGGTATGCGTGCCCTTGATCTTCGGCACGTTGAGGAAGCCCGCGCCGTCGCCGATCAGCATGCCGCCCGGGAAGACCAGTTTCGGCACGGCCTGGATGCCGCCCTCGTTCAGCGCGCGGGCGCCGTAGCCGATGCGCTTGCCGCCTTCCAGGAAGCCGCGCACGGCGGGGTGCGTCTTGAAGCGCTGGAACTCGTCGAAGGGCGACATCCAGGGGTTGGGGTAGTCCAGCCCCACGACGAAGCCGATGGAGACGAGGTTCTCGCCAAGCATGTAGAGCCAGGAGCCGCCGTACACGGATGCCGGCAGCGGCCAGCCCACGGAGTGCCACACGAAGCCCGGCTTGTGGCGCTCCCTGGGGATTTCCCACAACTCCTTCACGCCGAGGGCGTAGGTCTGCGGCAGCGCGCCTTCCCGCAGCCCGTAGAGCTTCATCAGCCGCTGCGACAGCGACCCGCGGCAGCCCTCCGCGAACAGCGTGTAGGTCGCGCGGAGCTCCATCCCCGGCTGGTAGTCCGGCCCGGGCTCGCTGTCCTTGCCGATCCCCATGACGCCGGCGACGACGCCCTTCACGACGTTGTCCTCGACGACGAGGTCGGACGCCGCGAAGCCCGGATACATCTCGACGCCCAGCGCCTCGGCTTTGACGCCGAGCCACCGGCATACGTTGCCGAGCGAGACGACGTAGTTGCCGATGTTGTGCATCTGCGGCGGGTTCGGCAGGCGGATCGCCCGCGTCTCCGTCAGCAGCATGAACTTGTCTTCCGTCGCGGCGGTCGCCAGCGCCGGCGGATCGTCGCGCCAGTCGGGGATCAATTCATCCAGCGCGCGAGGTTCCAGCACGGCGCCGGAGAGGATGTGCGCGCCGATCTCGCCGCCCTTCTCGATGAGGCAGACATTGGTTTCGGGGTTCAGCTGCTTCAGGCGGATGGCCGCGGCCAGGCCGGCGGGACCCCCGCCGACGATCAGCACGTCGAACTCCATGCTCTCGCGCTCGATGCCTTCCTCGGCCACGCGCATCTCCCCTGTCACGTTCTGTTCGCCATGTAGTCCCGGGGTGCCGGGGGCGGAACCCTGGCGCCCGGCCGTTGCGTCCGCGTCGGCTGGCGGGCGATACCCGGGGAAGATGGACGCCCTGTCCGACACCGAAGCCCTGCTCGCTGCCCTCGAACTCCAGATCGCCTGGGGGGCCGAGGACGCGCTGGAGGAGGATCCGCAGGACCGAACGCGCCCCCGCGAGGCGGCGCCCATCGTCGCCGTCCCACCGCCCGCCCAGCCCGCGGCCCGCGCGCCGGCGGCGCCGCCCCGGCCCATCGCCACCCCGGCCCTGACAGGCCTGGGCGCCTTCACCCCCGCCCAGGCTGCGGCGCAGGGCCTGGCGGAGGGGGCGGACAGCCTCGATGCCCTCCGCGCGGCCATGGCGGCCCTCGACACGCCGCTGCGCGACACGGCGGGGAAGCTCGTCTTCTCCGACGGTGTCGCGGGATCCGGCCTGATGCTGATCGGGGAGGCGCCCGGGGCCGATGAAGACCGCCTCGGCCGCCCCTTCGTCGGTGTCTCCGGCCAGCTGCTGGACCGCATGCTCGCCAGCATCGGCGTCCGGCGGGAGGAGAACGCCTACCTCACGAACATCCTCCCCTGGCGCCCGCCCGGGAACAGGACGCCGACGGACGCCGAGATCAATCTCTTCACCCCCTTCGCCGTCCGACACGTCGCGCTGGTCCGCCCCCGCCTCGTCGTCTTCCTCGGTGGCACGGCGGCGAAGGCGATGCTGCGGACCCGCGACGGGATCACCCGGATCCGCGGCCGCTGGCACCGGCTGGAGGTGCCGGGCCTTGGCACCGTTCCTGCCCTGCCGACGCTCCACCCGGCCTACCTCCTCCGCAGCCCGGCGCAGAAGCGGGAGGCCTGGGCGGACCTTCGGTTGCTCCGGCGGACGTTGGACGGGTTGGTGGACCCACTGGCCAAAGCCGCTGTCAGCGATAGGCCTCTGTCATCGAACTGACGCCATCTTGAAGCCGCCGCGCCCCCGCCTGCCCAAATCGTGTCGGGGGGCTGGCACCCGGTTGGTTGCGCCGCTCCCCCGCGCCGGCATATTGCCTCCCGAGATGAGCGCCCGGCCCCCCCGGGGCCGCCTCCGTGCCCTCGGGCATGGCGCGGTCCTCCTCGCCGCCCTCACCGCCGCCGGTTCTGCCCTCGCGGCGAAGGCCCGGGATTCCGCCCCGCCCCGCCGCGATGCCGTCGTGCGGGAGTCCGTGCGCAAGTCGCCCGCGGCGCCGGCGCCCAGGGCGCGGATGGCCGAGCGCGGCGGCCCTGCGCACCGGCCCCCGTCCGTGGCTCCGCGCCGCGTCACCGCTTCGCGTACCGATGGCCCGCGCGCGTCCCGCCTCGACCTCGCCTGGCGCCAGCCCGTCCCGTCCCGGCGCGTGCCGCCGGTCATTCCGGGCTGGCGGCCGCTCCGGCCGGAACTTCGGGGGCCGCGGGTCCTGACCGCCGGCGACCTCGCGCCCTTCCGCATCGCGCCGCAGCGGGCGGCCGCCGCATCGGCCCCGCCCGCCATCCTCGCGGCCGCTCGCCCGCCGGTCATCGAGATGCCGGAGGCCGTCACCTTCCAGGAGCTCGCGCTCGCCCCCGAACGCCCCTGGCCGGCTCCGGCGCGCCCATCCCGCAGCCCCTCGCCCCGTCCGACGCCGCGCGCCTGCGCCGCATATTCGCCGCACATGCCCGCGGCGAATATGCGGAGGCGGCGCGGGAATCCGAGCGGCTCGACGACCGCCGCCTGATCGGCCACGTCCTGGCCGACCGCTGGTCCCGGCCGAACGGGCCGCAGCCGGGGGCGCGGACCTGCGGGCCTGGCTGTCCGATCATGCGGACCACCCGGACGCGCCGCGGCTGCACGCCATGCTGGTGGCGCGCCTGCCCGCCGGAGGGACGGCGCCGGCCCTTCCGGCGGCACCGGAGGCCGAGGCGGCGGCCGGCCCCGAACTGCCGCCGGAGGAGCGGGAGCCCGCCGCCGCGACGCGCAACGTGACCCGCAACCCCGCGCTCGACCGCACGGTGCGGGACATGATCGGACGCGGGGAACACGCCGCGGCGCTGGCCCACATCGCCCGGACCCGCGGCATGACCCCTGCCTATGCCGCGGCCCTGCAGACGGAGGTTGCGCAGTCGCTGTTTGCCGCGGGGCAGGATGCAGAGGCACTGCGGGTCGCGTCCGCCGCGGCGCGGCAGCCCGGCGCCCCGGCGCAGGCGGCTTTCGTCGCGGGGCTCTCGGCCTGGGGGCTGGGGCAGTACGAGACGGCGCTGCCGCAGTTCGAGGCGGCGGCGCGGAGCGACGCGGCGCCGGCCGTGCTGCGGTCCGCCGCGGCCTTCTGGACTGCGCGGGCGGCGGTGCGGGCGCGGCGGCCGCAGGCCTACGTGCCCTGGATGCTGCAAGCCGCGCAGGAGCCGCGGACTTTCTACGGTCTGCTCGCCCGCCGGTCGCTCGGCCTACCCTTCGGCTTCGCCTGGGAAGGCGACGTGGCCGGGGAGGCCGAGACGCGCGCTCTTACCGAGACGGCCGGGGGCTGGCGGGCGCTGGCGCTGCTCCAGGTCGGGCAGAGGACGCGCGCCGAGGCGGAACTTCGGCTGCTGCTCGGCGCAGCGCGGGGGAATGCGTCGCTGAACCGGGCGATGCTGGCGGTCGCGACCTCGGCGGGGATGGCGGACCTCGCGACAGATCTTGCGGCGGCGGCGCAGCGGGCGGATGGGCGCCCGCGCGATTTCGCCCGCTATCCGGTGCCGGCGCTCGCGCCGCAGGGTGGCTGGCGCGTGGACCCCGCGCTGATCTACGGGCTGGCACGGCAGGAATCGAACTTCGATCCGTCCGCCGTCTCTCCCGCGGGGGCGCGGGGGCTGATGCAGGTGATGCCGGCGACGGCCGCCTACATTACGGGCAACGCGGCCCTGCGCGACGAGGCGCGGGAGCGGCTGCACGATCCCGCCTTCTCGCTCGACCTCGCGCAGCGCTACCTGGTGCACCTGTCGGGGCAGGACGGGATCTCGGGCGACCTGATCCGGATGCTCGTCGCCTACAATGCCGGGCCGGGAAACCTCCAGCGCTGGCTGCCGGCGCGGCAGCATCGCGACGACCCCTTCCTGTTCATCGAGAGCATCCCCTACGCGGAGACGCGGGCCTTCGTGCAGCGGGTGCTCGGTTACTCCTTCATCTATGCCAGCCGGCTCGGGCTGCCCGCGCCGGCGCTGGATACGCTGGCGGCTGGCGGGTCGCCGCGGCTGGTGGGGGTGGAGGAACTCGCGAGGATGGTGGCGCGGGCGCGGCAGGGGGGCGGGCGGTAGCGGCGCGCTGATTGCCGGTGCGGCGTGCGTCGCGCGGGGATCCCGGCCGGTTTTCCTTGCGTCCCGGCAGCCGTCCGGATTACGCCCGCGCCGCGAGTAGAAGCGGCCAGGGCGAGGCGCCCGGGGCATTGCTCCCACGAACCGGTGGTGAAGCTTCGCGTGCTGCGCTCAATGACCCCATTGGCGACCCGATCGGCCACCCGATCGGCCACCCGATCGGCGGGCCTGGCACGCCGCGTGCGACGGCGCGACCTCGCATGGTCCGGCCGTGCGGCATCACCTCCTTCCGTTCCTGCCGGCGGATGACCGCCCGGCGGGGAAACCCGGAGTAGAAGCGGTGGGGCGCGGTCGCCGCGCCCCGACATTGCTCCCCCATCCGGGACGGCGCCGCCGTCCCGCCGCCTGAGGAGACGACGATGTCCGCAGACACGAACTACGCGCTGGAAGAACTGAAGCGGGAGACCCGCTACGGCGGCGCCGGCACCACGCGGGACCGCGAGGTCCCGCAAATCGACCTGTCCGACTTCCGGCGCCGCAAGGCGGAGATCGCCGACGCGCTCTGGGCCGCCGCGACCGATACCGGCTTCTTCCAACTGGTGAACCACGGCATCACCGAGGCACAGGTGGACGAGGCCTTCGACGCCGCCGCGCGCTTCTTCGCGCTGCCGATGGAGACGAAGGGCCGCTACCCCATGGCCAAGGGCACGAACTGGGGCTGGGAGTACAAGGCGCAGGTCCGCCCCTCGACCGGCACGCCGGACAACAAGGAATCCTACCAGATCACCATCCCCCGCATGGCCGGGATGTGGCCGACGGGTGAGGAACTGCCGGGCTTCAAGGCGACGATGCTCGCCTTCGAGCGCGCGAACTGGGCGCTCGGGATGAAGGTGCTGTCCTGTTTCGCGCTGAAGCTTGGCTTCCCCGAGGACTTCTTCACCGAGGCGCATGACCCGGCCTCGCCCGAATATCAGTGCACGCAGCGGATGATCCACTACATGAGCATGGAGGGCGCGACGGAGGAGGATTTCCGCGGCGTCCGCGGCGGCGCGCATACCGACTTCGACTGCCTGACGCTGCTGCATCAGCGCAGCGGGCAGGGTGGCTTGCAGCTCTGCCCCGGAAAGGAAGCGACGTCGGACGAGCTCGCGTGGACCGACGTGCCGGCGAAGACCGGAATCATCACCTGCAACATCGGCGACATGCTGCAGCGCTGGAGCGACGATGCGCTGCCCTCCACCCTGCATCGCGTGCGCATGCCGCGGGCGGACGAATACCTCGGCCCGCGCTACTCGCTGCCCTTCTTCGTGCAGGCGAACCGGGATGCGGTGATCCGCTCGCCATCCGGGAAGTACGCGCCGATCACGGCGGCCGCGTTCCTGCAGCAGCGGATCGCGGCGAACTACGCGGCGGTGCGGGGGTGACGGTTCGGCGGGGTCTCGCACGCGGCGCAAGCGCGCGTGCGAGACCCCGCCGATAGGGGGCGCTCCATAGAAGGGGGTCCAGGGGACGAGTCCCCTTGCGGATGGAGGTCTGGAGGAAGGCAGAGCCTTCCTCCAGGGCCAACCGACGCTACCCCTGCCGCCCGTTCCTCAGCCCGTCGCCGTCGGGACTGCGACGAAGAGGCCCTGGCCGTCCCGCACGATGCGCAGCGCCACCGCGCCCGTCCTGGCGCCGTCGGAGATGGCGCGGACCACGCCCTGTGCGTCCGCCACGTCGCGGCCGCCCACGTCGGTGATGACGTCGCCGGGGCGGAGGCCCGCTTCGGCGGCCGGGCTTTCGGGCCGCACGCCGGCGACCACCGCGCCACGCAGGCCCCGCGGCAGGTTGAGTTCCTGCCGCACCGAGTCGTCCAGCGAGGTGACGGCGATGCCGATGGCGCCGCGGGGCTGCTCGGCGGCCTGCGACGCGGTCTCGGTCGCGCCCTTGTCGACGAGTTGGGAGAGCGTCACGCGCAGGTCCCGCCGGGTGCCGTCGCGCAGGACGGCGAGGGTCGCCTCGCTGCCCGGGCGCGCGTCGCCGACGGCGCGGGCCAGGTCGCGCGAACTGGCCACGTCCGCCCCGTTCAGCGCGGTGATGACGTCGCCCGGACGCAGGCCGGCGCGGGCCGCCGGGCCGTTCGGGTCCACGTCGTCCACGAGGGCGCCGCGCTGCTCGGCCAGGCGCAGCGCCTGGGCAAGGGTGGGCGTCACGGCCTGCGTCGTCGCGCCGAGGTAGCCGCGATCCACGCGCCCGTTCGCCTGCAACTGCGCGACGACCTGCTTGACGATGTTGGACGGGATCGCGAAGCCGATGCCGACGGAGCCGCCGGAGGGCGAATAGATCGCCGTGTTCACGCCGACGACGCTGCCGTCGGTCGCGAAGAGCGGCCCGCCGGAATTCCCGGAATTGATCGGGGCGTCGATCTGCAGGTAGTCGTCGTAGGGGCCAGAGCCGATGTCGCGGCCGCGCGCGGAGACGACGCCCGCGGTCACCGTGCCGCCGAGGCCGAAGGGGTTGCCGACGGCCACGACCCAGTCGCCCGGCCGTTCCCGGTCGCTATCGCCGAGATCGAGATGCGGCAGCGGCCCGTCGGCGCTGACCTTCAGTAGCGCGAGGTCGGTGCGCGGGTCGCGCCCGACGACCTGAGCCGGCATCTCCCGCCCGTCCGAGAGGCTGACGCGCACCTGCGTCGCGTTCTGCACGACGTGGTTGTTCGTCACGATGTGGCCTTCCCCGTCGATGAGGAAGCCCGAGCCGAGGGCGTGGACGGTGCGCGACCCACCGCCGCCCCCGCGCTCGCCGAAGAAGCGGCCGAAGGAACGGTCCCCCTCGCTGCCGCTCGGGAAGGGCGAGTTGCGTCCTTCATCGCCCGCCTGGCGCGCCGTCGTCGTGATCGTCACGACCGCCGGGCGCACCCGCGCGACGAGGTCGGCGAAGGACGGAAGGGCGACGGGGGCTGGGTTGGCGGCGGCCTGGATCGCCGGCGCCGCGGGGGCGGGCACCTGCGCGTCGGCGGGGTTCTGCCAGAAGGCGAAGCCGCCGAGGGCGCTGCCGCCCAGGAGGATCGCGGCGAAGGCGGCGCGGCGCCGGGGGTGGTCTGGGTCATGTCGTCGTTTCTCACGTCGTCGGGCCGGGGGAGGGGACGGCGCCGGGGAGGGCGCCGCCGGGGAGAGTCGTCACGTGTTGGATAGGGCGCGCATGTCGCGGAGGGCGGCGTGCGTCATCCGCGCTGCGCCGGCCCGGTCGGGGCCGAGATCGACGCGCGCGCCCTCGACGGCCGAGAGCGCCATGCCGCTTGCATCGGCCTTGCCGTTGAGCATTGCGAGCTGGTGGGCGTTCAGCAGCGGCGTCTCCGCGTCGTCCAGAGCGACCTGGGCGGCGCCGAGGCGGTTCGCGCGCAGGTCGTTCATCGCGAGGTGCAGGCGGCCGGTGGTGCCGAACGTCTGGTCCGCGTCGCCGCGGTAGGAGACGGGGTGCGCGACGGCGTGGCGGGTCATCCCGCTCTGCGCCGCGGCGTGCCGGGCGCTGACCCGGTGAAGGACGGCATGCGGGGCGGAAGCGTGGTGCGCGCCGACGGGGTGGATGGCGGCGTGTCGGGCGGTCGCGTGATGCGGCGCCGCGTGCCGGGCGCCAGGGGCCGAATGGGGCGCGGCGGGCTGCGGCCCGGGCTGGGCGGGCGCCTGGGCGAAGGCCAGGGCTGGCAACAGAGCCAGCGTGGAGCCGAGGGCGAGGGCACGCAGGCCGGTGATGAGATCCATGGGAGGATCCTTTCCTCTGGGGCGGCGCGGAGTGGCGCCGTCTCGGTGAGGAGATTGGTCCGCGCGGCATGGAGGATCGCCGCGGCCGATCATGAAACGCGTGTCAGGATTCCGGTGCGGAGCCAGCGTGGCGGAGGTCCAGGACGGCCAGTACCCCGCGCCTGCCGGACCCTTCCCCGAGCCGGAGGGCGCCGCCGTGGAGCGCGGCCGTCGCGGCGACGAGGGCGAGGCCCCAGGCCCGTGCCGGGCGTCGCGCGGCTGCGGTCGAGCCGGTGGAAGCGCCGCGTCACGGCCTGCCGCTCCTCCGGCGGGATGCCCGGGCCCTCATCCCCCACCGTGACCACCGGGCCGGGGTCGAGGGCGAGGCGGACGTTCCCCGCGCCGTGCAGCAGCGCGTTGTCGAGGAGGTTGGCGAGGGCCTGGCGCAACAGGGCCGCGTCGCCCGGGGCTTCGATCCCAGGGGTGACTGCCGCGTCCAGGCGCCGCCCCGCTTCCTCGAAGACCGCGCCGTAGGTCTCGGTCATCGCCGCGACGAGGGCGGAGAAGTCCACCGGGGCGAAGCCGGCCCGGCCCGCGCCGCTTTCGGCCCGCGCGATCCGGAGCAGCGCGGCGAAGGTGGCGAGGACGGCGTCCAGTTCCTCGATGGCGGCGGCGATCGCCGCCTCGTCGGCCCGCGGGTCGCGCCGGGCAGTGAGGGCGTCTTCGAGCCTGGTCCGCAGGCGGGAGAGCGGGGTGCGGAGGTCGTGCGCGATGTCGTCCGTGACGCGGCGCTGCGCCGCGACCATGGCCTCGAGGCGCGCGAGGAGGAGGTTGATGGTGTCGGAGAGGCGGTCGAACTCGTCGCCCTCCCGCCCGCCGGGGAGGCGGCGCGAGAGGTCGCCGTCCATGATCGCCCGCGCCGCCTCGCCGGCCCGGGCCAGGCGGCGTTCCAGCCGCCCGGCCGCGGCGAAGCCGATCAGCAGCGCGGCGGCGGCGGCCAGCAGCGCCGCTGCGGGCGGGATCCAGGCGAGGCCTCCCGCCGCCGCCTCGACCGGCCCGAGATCGGACGCGACGATGAGGTTCAGCCCGCCCGGCAGCGTCCCGCCAAGGGCGCGGAGCGCCGGCCGGTTGCCCGCGGCGGGCAGCGTCGCGTAGCCCCGCAGCCGCGGCGGCGCGCCGCCGCGCAGCGTTCCGGCGATGGCGCCGCCATCCGGCCCCTGGACGAGGACGAGGACCGGGCTGCGCCGCCGGGCGAAGGCGACGGCCTGTTCGGCCAGGCCCTGCGCGCCGAAGGTCTCGTATTCCCGCAGCAGCGCCTCCGCCTCGGTCGCGAGCGCCCGGTCCAGCTGGTCGCGCAGCGCCTGCCCCGCCCGGTCCCAGACCCAGAGCGAGCCGAAGAGCGAGCCGAGGAGGACGACGAGCCCCGCGGCGAGCGCGGCGCGGAGGGCGAAGGAGCGGCGCACGCTGCGATCAGCCCGGCGGGTCCAGCGCGTAGCCGGCACCGCGGACGGTGCGGATCGCCGGAGGCTCGCCACCCGCCTCCAGCTTGCGGCGGAGACGGGAGACGTGGACGTCCACGACGTTCGTCGTGGGGTCGAAGGAGAAGTCCCAGACCTTCTCCAGCAGCATCGTCCGCGTCAGAACCTCGCGCGGGTGGCGGAGCATGTATTCAAGGAGCCGCCATTCCGTCGGATGCAGGTCGAGGGTCCGCCCGGCCCGCGAGGCGGTGCGGCGCAGCAGGTCCATGCGGATGTCGTCGAGCACGAGCGCCGTGTCCTCCGCCGCCGGCGCGGCGGGGCGGCGGGCCAGGGCGCGCACGCGGGCGCGGAACTCGGCGAAGGCGAAGGGCTTTCCGAGGTAGTCGTCGGCGCCGGCCTCCAGCCCCTCCACGCGCCGGTCCACGTCGGAGAGGGCGGTGAGCATCAGGACGGGGGTCGCGACCTTCGCCGCGCGGAGGGCGCGGAGGGCGCGGAGGATGGTGATGCCGTCGGGGCCGGGGAGCATCCGGTCCGTCACGATGACGTCGAAGGATTCGTTGAGCGCGAGGAAGAGGCCTTCCTTCCCGTCCCGCGCCAGATCCACCACCCAGCCGTCCTCGCGCAGGCCCTTGGCGAGGTAGTCGGCGGTGGTGCGGTCGTCCTCGATCAGCAGGATTCGCAAGGTGTCCCCCGGTCCGCGGCGGAGTAGGGCGCGGAACCGGGTTGGCTGGCAATTCGGGGGCCGTCAGGCCCGGCGCAGGTTCCAGAGGTAGGGGTTCGGCCCCTGCAGCACGTCGCGAAGGTCGGCGCGGAAGGCGGTGCGCAGGACGAAGAGGCCGGTGGGGGCGAAGGGCACGCTGTCCCAGGCCGCGCGCTGGAGGTCGGCGAAGGCCGCGGACTGGGCCGTGGCGTCGGGCGCGTCGAGCCAGCGCGCGACCGCGGCCTCGGCCGCCGCATCGGTGGGCCAGCCGAACCAGGCGCCTTCCCCGTTGCCCCGCGTCGCGAAGTTCAGGGCGGGGTTGGCGATGGAGGCGGCGGGGAAATTCGTGGGGTGGATGCTCCACCCGCCCTGCGCAGGCGCGGCCTTGCTGTTGCGGCGGGCGAGCACCGCGGTCCAGTCGGTCTCGACCAGGTCCACGTCGAAGCCGAGGCGCTTGCAGACGTCGGCGACCAGCCGCCCCTGCGGCGCGATGGCGGCGAAGTCCGTGGGGTTGATGATGACGACCTTCGCGCCGGCCAGGCCCGCGGCGCGGACTGCCTCGCGGCACTCGGCCTCGCTCCGGGCGGCGCGGGGGAAGTCCGTCACGCCGGGGATGGTGCAGGGGAACATCGCGCGGCATTCGCGCCAGTCGCCTTCCATCGAGACGGAGGCCATGTGGTCGGATTGGGAGATGAGGTCGCGAACGGCCCGCCGCGCCTCGATATTGTTGAACGGCGCGTGCAGGTGGTTGAAGCGCATGGCGCCAAGGAAGCCGAGCGGGTCGTATACCTGGGTGCGGAGGTTGCGGTCGCGGCCGAGCAGCGGAACGAGGTCGGGAAGGGGATATTCGACCCAGTCCACCTCCCCGCGCTGCAGGGCGGCCGCGGCGGTCGCGCCATCCGGGAGGATGTGCCACTCCATCCGGTCGAAGTGCACGCGCTTGCCGCCGGAGGCGCCGTCGGCCGGCTCATCCCGCGGCACGTAGGCCTCGTTGCGCGCGTAGACGACGCGGGAACCGGAGACGTACTCGGCGGGCACGAAGCGCCAGGGACCGCTGCCCACCACTTCGGTGATCGGGCGGTCGGGCGGCGTCGCCGTCGCGATGCGCGCGGGCATGACGAAGGGCGGGACGCCGGCGGGCTTGGACAGCGCCGTCAGCATCGCCGGGAAGGGGCGGGTGAGGCGGATCGCGAGCGTGCGGTCGTCCGGCGTGCCCCATTCCGCGACGGCGCGGGCGAGGATCGCGCCGAAGGTGTCCCGCGCGGCCCAGCGGCGGAGGGAGGCGACGCAATCGCGGGACGTGACGGGCGAGCCGTCGTGGAAACGCAGGCCGTCGCGGAGGCGGATGGTCCAGAGGAGGCCGTCGGCCGAGACCTCATGCCCCGCGGCCATCTGAGGGTGCGGATTCAGCGCGCGGTCCGTGGCGTAGAGCGTGTCGAAGACACAGAAGCCGTGCGTCGTCGTGATCGTGGCGATCACCGCGATGGGGTCGAGCGCTGCAAGCGAGGCCTGCGGCACGAAGCGCAATGTCCGCGCGCGCGTGTCCTGGGCGAGGGCGGGGCGCGCCAGCGGCAGGGCCGCGGCGGCAGTGATCAGGGAACGGCGGCGCATCTTCGGGTCCTCCGCCCGATCCGAGACGACGACGGGAGGGCGACGGCCCCGCGCACGGATTCCATGCGGCTGGAGGCCGAGAGGCACCGATCCCTACGCCGGTCCGAACCGGGTCAGGTTCCAAGGGTCGCGGCCTGCGCCGCCTCTCAGCCCGGGATGGGCTCCCCTCGGTGTCCAGGGGCGGTATGTGACGCGTCGGGGGCGTGCGCAAGGGCGGGCTGTGCGGGCGCGGTCGCCCCGCCAGACCCGAGAGCGCGGCAGGATGGGGCGGCTGGCATGGGGGTGAGCGGCAGCGGCGCCGGCGATCGAGGGGCTCCGCCTTGATGGTTCGGGGGCGTCCGACGCGCTGGAGGCGGGCGGAAACGGCGGTAGGGGCGGCGCCGCGCGCCCCTCGTGTGCCGGCGATCCGCGCCGGTGCCGGGCGTCAGGACCGCGGCCGTGCGGGGATGCCCAGGACGGTCGTGCCGGGGGCGACGTCCCGCGTGACGACGGCGCCGGCGGCTACGCGGCACCAGGCGCCGAGGGTCAACCGGGGGAGGATCCGCGCGCCGAGGCCGATGTCGGCACCATCCTCCACCCGCACGTCGCCGCCGAGCGCGGCCGAGGGGGCGAGCGTGGCGAAGTCGGCGAGATCCGTGTCGTGGGCGAGGGTCACGCCGGGGTTCAGCAGGACGTGGCGACCCAGGCGGATATCGGCCGTAGCCGTGGCCAGGGGGAGGATGATCGTGCCCTCAGCGATCGTGACGCTGTCGCCGGTCCAGGCGCGGGGGTGCACCAGGGTCGCGAAGCGGGGACCGGCGGCCGCTTCGATGCGGGCGGCGGCAGCGGCGCGGGCACGGGGGTCGCCGATGGCGACGACGATCCGCAGCCCGGGATCGGCGCGGAGTAGCACGGCGGGGTCGCGGTGGACCGGCAGGCCCGCGACGGTGGCCGGCACGTCGGGCGCATCATCCGTGAAGGCGAGGGGTCGGTACGGGGCGCCGGACACGGCGAGGTCCCGCAGCAGCGCCGCGACCTCCCGCCCCAGGCCGCCGGCGCCGTGGATGAGGACGGGGGTCACGGGCCCTTCACGGAAAGGCGACGGCGGCGTCCCAGCCGACCTCGCGCGCCTGGGCGTGGGCGCCCTCGATCCATTCGGTGACGAGGGGGTGGGAGAGGACGGCGTCGGCATAGGCCTGCGCGTCGGGCGCGAGTTCGACCGCATAGGTGCGGAACCGGCTGGCCATCGGGGCGTACATCGCGTCGGCGGCGTTGAAGGCGGCACCAAACAGGAAGGGGCCGCCGGCGCCCCAGCGCGCGCGGGTGTGGCGCCAGGCGTCCTGGACACGGGCGATCTCGGCAGGGACGCCAGGCCGGTTCACCAGTTTGACGTTGGAGGGAAGGCCGTTCGCGACGGGCCAGCGCTTGACGAGGTTCATGGGTAGCGCGGCCCGGAGGGCGGCGAAGGAGGAATGCATTTCGGCGGCCGCCATGCGCGCGGCGGCGCGGGCCTGGCGGTCGGCCGGCCAGATGTCGGAACCCGGCGCGAGTTCCCAGAGGTATTCGGCGATCGCCAGCGTGTCGGTGACGAGGAAGCCGTCATGGTCGAGGACGGGGATGAGGCCGGTGGGGGAGACTTGAGCCAAGCGCGCCTTGCTGTCGGGGCGGGAGAGCCAAAGGGTATCGCACTCGAAGGCCAGGCCGGAGAGGCGGGCGATGAGCCAGCCGCGCATGGTCCAGGTGGAGGACCACTTGGCGCCGATGATCAGGCGCATGGTCATGGGCTGCCGACGCCGGGCTGATGTTCCACGCACGACTCCGGCTGCGGCGGGCGATGGTGGCGCCGCGCGGGGCGGCGCGTCCAGGGCTTGCCGGGCGCGGCCGGCCACCGCAGCCTCACGCGCGAACGGCGCGGGGTGCGGTCATGGCGGATGGTGACGCGGGTGTCGCGACGGAGCCGGCGGTGGCCTTCCTGCGCGGCCTGATCGCCGCGCAGCGTGAGGGCGAGGACGCGATCCAGGCCCGCGTCGCCGCGGGGTTCGAGGCGGCGGGATGCGCGGTGGAGCGGCTGCAGTACCGGCCCGCGGAGGTGCCGCTGCGCGACGAGTTCGCGAGCGAGGCCGCGATGGATGGGGAGGAGCGGGTCGCGGTGATCGCGACGCTGAAGGGCACGGGCGGCGGTCGGTCGGTCATCCTCTTCGCGCATCCTGACGGGGAGCCCTTCCGGCGTGAACACGGCTGGCGGCACGACCCCTTCGCGGGGGAGATCGAGGGCGGCCGGCTGCACGGCTGGGGCGTCGCGGACGACCTGGCCGGCGTCGCGGCGATGGTCGAGGGCATTCGGCGAGCGGCCGCGGCCGGCCCGATGCGGGGCGACGTGATCCTGGCGAGCACGCCGAGCAAGCGCCACGCCCGCGGCGTGCATGCAGCGATGCACCACGGCTTCCGGGCCGATGCGGCAGTGTACCTGCATCCCGCCGAGTCGGGCGTGGGCATGCGCGAGGTGAAGGCGCTGGCCTCCGGGCAGTTGATCTTCCGCGTGACCGTGCGCGGGCGATTGCCGGACACGCAGGAGCCGGGGCACGCGGCCTTCGCGCATAGGGCGGTCAACCCGATCGAGCCGATGACGGCGGTGCTCGCTGCGCTACGGGCGCTCGACGCCGCGCGCGGGGAGCGGGTGCACCACCCCGCGCTGGACGCGGCGATCGGGCGGTCCACGAACCTGCTGGTCTCCCGAATCGAGGCACTGGAGCGGGCGGGGCGGGTACCGGCGGCGTGCAGCATCGTCTGCGCGCTGTCCTTCCCGCCGGGGGAACGGCTGAAAGAGGTGCGGGCGGAGGTGGAAGGAGCAGTTCGTGCGGCCGACCATCCGTGGCTGCGGGAGGATCCGCCGGCTATCGAGTTCCTGTCCGGCGTGACGGGCGCGGAAGTGCGGGAGGACCAACCCTTGTGGCAGGTGACGGCAGCGGCGGTTCGCGCCGTGACGGGGGAGCCGCCGCACGTCAACCCGCTGCACACGTCGTCGGATATCCGCAACCCAATGGTACAGCACGGGATCCCCTGCGTCGGGCTGGGACCGCTCTGCGGCGACCTGACGCAGAACGCGGGGCGCGACGAGTGGGTGGACGCGGCGGACTACGTCCGGTCCGTCGAGGTGGTGGCGCGGCTGATCCGGGACTGGTGCGGTTGACGATGGGGCCCGGCCGCGGCTGTCTGCGGCCATGACACCTGCCGATGCCATGGACGGCGCCTGGGACTTCTGGGTGGACCGGGGCGGCACCTTCACCGACGTGATCGGGCGGGCGCCGGACGGGACGCTGCATGCGCGGAAGGTGCTGTCGGAGAACCCGGGCGCCTATCGTGACGCGGCGGTGCACGGGATCCGGCTGCACCTGGGCCTGGCGGCCGGTACGCCGGTCCCCGCGGGTGCGGTTCGGGAGGTGCGGATGGGCACCACCGTCGCGACGAACGCGCTTCTGGAGCGCAAGGCGAACGCACCGCGCTGCTGGCGACGCGCGGGTTCCGCGACGCGCTGGCGATCGGGTATCAGGCCCGGCGCGACATCTTCGCGCGCCGCGTTGTGAAGCCGGAATTGCTGTATGCGCGCGTGGAGGAGTTGAACGAGCGCGTGCTGGCGGACGGCACGGTGGAAGCCGCGCTGGACGAGGGCGAGGTGCGGGCCGTGCTGGAGGCCTTGCGGGAGGACGGGTTTCGCTCGCTGGCCATCGTCTTCATGCATGCCTGGAAGTTCCCGGCGCATGAGGCGCGTGTCGCGGCGATGGCGCGCGACACGGGATTCCCGCAGGTCAGCGCGTCCCACGAGGTCGGGCCGCTGATCAAGCTGGTGGGGCGCGGGGACACGACGGTCGTGGACGCCTACCTCTCGCCGGTGCTGCGGCGCTACGTGGCGCAGGTCGAGGAGGAGCTGGACGTCGCGCGGACCGGGGCGCGGGTGATGTTCATGACATCTGCCGGCGGGTTGACGGCGGCGTCGCTGTTCCAGGGGCGGGATGCGATCCTTTCGGGGCCGGCGGGCGGCGTCGTGGCGCTCGCGCGGACGGGGGCCGAGGCCGGATTCGATCGCGTCATCGGCTTCGACATGGGCGGGACCTCGACGGACGTCGCGCATTACGCCGGTGCCTTCGAGCGGGCGCTGGAGACGGAAGTGGCGGGCGTGCGGATGCGCGCGCCGATGATGCTGGTGCACACGGTGGCGGCGGGGGCGGTTCCATCGTGTCGTTCCGCGACGGGCGGCTGCGCGTGGGGCCGGAGAGCGCGGGCGCCAATCCGGGGCCGGCGGCCTACTGGCGCGGCGGGCCGCTGACGGTCACGGACTGCAACGTCATGGTCGGGAAGCTGGTGCCCGAGTTGTTCCCGGCCATCTTCGGGCCGGGCCAGGACCGGCCGCTGGACGCCGCGGCCGTGCGCGAGGGCTTCGAGCGCCTCGCGGCGGAGATCGGCGACGGCCGTGCGCCGGAAGCGGTCGCGGATGGTGCGCTGCGCATCGCCGTCGCGAGCATGGCGGAGGCGATCAAGACGATCTCCGTGCAGCGCGGCTACGACGTGACGCGCTACGTGCTCAACGCGTTCGGGGGGGCCTCGGGGCAGCACGCCTGCCTCGTCGCAGATGCGCTGGCGATGACGCGGGTGCTTATCCATCCGTTCTCGGGGCTGCTGTCGGCCTATGGGATGGGGCTGGCCGATATACGGGCGGTGCGGCAACGGACGCTGGACCGGGCGCTGTCGGACGAGGCACTTGGAGGAGCGGCGGAAACGCTGGCGTCGCTGGCGGAGGAGGCGCGGCAGGAGGTGCTGGCGCAGGGCGTACCAGCCGCGGGGCTGGTGACGCGGGTGGTGCTGCAACTGCGCTACGCCGGGACCGACGTGCCGCTGGACGTGCCGGCTCTCGACCTGCGCGGGCCGGTGGACGTGGCCGCGGCGGCGCGGGGCCTGGACGCGGCGGGGCTGCGGGCTGTGTTCGAGGAGGTGCACCTCTCGCGGTTCGGCTTCACCGATCCGGCGCGGGAGGTGGTGATCGAGGCGGCGCTGGCGGAGGTCGCAGGTGGCGGGGTCGAAGCGGGGGCGGGCGCGGCGGCCGCGACCGACGCGGCGGAGCCGGTGGCGTCCGCACGAACGCGCTTCTTCTCCGGGGGCGCCTGGCACGACGCGGGCGTTTACCGGCGGGAGGCCTTGCATCCTGGCGCGACGATCCGTGGCCCGGCGCTGCTGATCGAGGCGAACCAGACGGTGGTGCTGGAACGGGGATGGGCGGCGACGCTGACCGGGCGCGACCATCTGGTGATGGAGCGGGTCGAGGCCCTGCCGCGCGGTGTCGCTCTGGGGACGCAGGCCGATCCGGTGATGCTGGAGATCTTCAACAACCTCTTCCGCTCCATCGCGGAGCAGATGGGGGTGGCGCTGCAGAACACGGCGTCGTCGGTGAACATCAAGGAACGGCTGGACTTCTCGTGCGCCGTCTTCGACGCGGACGGGGGGCTGGTCTCCAACGCGCCGCATATCCCGGTGCACCTGGGATCCATGGACGGCAGCGTGGAGAGCGTCATCCGCGCCAACCCGAATCCCCGCCCCGGCGACGTCTGGGCGCTGAACGCGCCGTACAATGGAGGGACGCACCTCCCGGACATCACGGTCTGCACGCCGGTGTTCCTCGGCGGGCGCGTCGCGTTCTGGGTGGCGTCGCGCGGGCATCATGCCGACGTCGGCGGGACGGCGCCGGGCTCCATGTCGCCAGATGCCACCACCATCGAGCAGGAGGGGGTCTACATCGACAACCTCCACCTCGTGGAGGAAGGGCGTTTCCGCGAGGACCGGGCGATGGCGCTGCTGACAGGCGCGGCCTACCCCGCGCGGAACCCGGCGCAGAACATCGCGGACCTGAAGGCGCAGGTGGCGGCGAATGCGCGGGGTGCCGCGGAGCTGCTGCGGGCCGTCGAGTCCTTCGGGCCGGAGGTCGTCGCCGCCTACATGCGCCACGTTCAGGACAACGCCGCGGAGAGCGTGCGGCGCGTGCTGGACCGCCTGCCGCCGGAAGCATCCTTCGAGTACCGCATGGATAGCGGGCGCGTGGTACGGGTGCGCGTCACGGTGGACCACGCGTCGCGGGAGGCGGTGGTGGACTTCACCGGCACCTCCCCGCAGCAGCCCGACAACTTCAACGCGCCGAAGCCCGTGACGCGCGCTGCGGTGCTCTATGCGTTCCGCGTACTGGTGGATTCGGACATCCCGATGAATGCCGGTTGCCTGCGGCCCATCCGGATCGTGGTGCCGGATCGGTCCATGCTCTCGCCCGAGCGGCCGGCGGCGGTGGTGGCGGGGAACGTCGAGGTGTCGCAGGCCGTGACGTCCGCGCTGCTGGCCGCGATGGGCTCGCTGGCGCCCGCGCAGTCCACGATGAACAACCTGACCTTCGGCAACGCGACCTATCAGTACTACGAGACGATCTGTTCCGGTGCGTCCGCCGGCGACGGCTTCGACGGGGCGCCGGGCGTGCAGACGCACATGACCAATTCGCGCCTGACCGACCCGGAGATCCTCGAGACGCGCTTTCCCGTGGTGCTGGAGGAGTTCTCGATCCGGCCGGGTTCGGGCGGACGCGGGCGGTGGCGGGCCGGCGATGGGACACGACGGACGATTCGGTTCCGGGAGGCGATGGACGTCGCGATCCTCGCGGGCCACCGGGAGGTGCCGCCGCCCGGCATCCTCGGCGGGGAGCCGGGGGAGTTGGGGCAGAACCTGATCCGCCGCCTGGACGGGAAGGAGGAGCGGCTGCCGGGCTGCGCGCGGACCTCGCTGGCCGCGGGGGAGGCGGTGACGATCGTCACGCCGACGGGGGGCGGATACGGGGCCGCGTGACGGGGCCGCGCGACGGGGCCGGCGATGCCGGCCTTGGCGCGGTAAGTTGATATCAACACGATGCCTCACACCGGAGGACGTCGCATGACTATCGAGATCGCCGCGCTGAGTTGGGTCCCGCCCTTCGCCAGAGGCCATGTGCGGGACCTTCGCGTCCGCTGGGCGCTGGAGGAGGCAGGCCTGTCCTACCGGACCGTCCTCCGCGACCCCCGGCAGCCCGCCAGCGAGGAATACCGCCGCTGGCAGCCATTCGGTCAGGTGCCGGCCTATCGGGACGGGGAGGTTGAGCTCTTTGAGTCCGGCGCGATCATCCTGCACCTCGCGGCGGAGTCGGAAGCGCTTGCGCCGCCCGGGCGCGCCGGCCTCAGCCGCGTCGCGTCCTGGACGATCGCGGCGCTGAACACGCTGGAGCCCATCGTGCTCGAGTTCGCCGCGATCAACGTCTTTCACGCCGGGGAGGCCTGGACGGTGGAGCGGCGGCCGCAGGTCGAGGCGGCGCTGCACCGGCGGCTCGCGCAGGTCGAGCAGGCTCTCGGGGACCGCGACTACCTCGAAGGACGTTTCACCGGCGCCGACATCGTCATGGTGACTCTCCTGCGGCAACTCGAGCGGCCGGGGTTGCTCGCGGTGCACCCGGCGCTGGACGCCTACCGGCGGCGCGGGGAAGCACGGCCGGCCTTCGCCCGCGCCCTCGCTGCGCAGCTCGGGGATTTCGAGCGGGAGGCGGCCTGACCGGCCGCCGGCGGAAAGTCCTTCGGAACCTAAGGACATGGCGGCCTGAGGCTGCTAACACCCTGCCCCGGACGGCAAGGGGAGGGCGCCATGGTCGCATTCCAGAACCGGGTCGAGGACATCCTCGCGGCCCCCACGCGGCGCGGGCTCCCGCGCAAGGTCGAGATCGCGCCGGCCGATCGGTCGAGCGACCCGGGCGCCTTCGTTCGCGGCATGGACAATTTCTGCCGCGTCATGGCGATCCGGCCCGGCGACCACGTGGTGATGCTGACGGATCCGCTGCTGGATCCCCGGGTGGTTCAGGCGGTTCAGGGCCTGGCGCGCGGGCGCGGGGCGACCTTCGCGTCCTTCATGGGCGAATCGACGCGCTACGTGACGGTGCCGGACGAAGCGAAGCCGATCCTGGAACGCGCGACCTTCGTCGTCTCCACCTGGTTCGCCTCGGTGCTCGACCCGTATTGCATCGGGCTGCGGCGCAAGCAGGGGCAGCGCTGGGTGAAGATCACGTTCTTCCGCGACCTCGACCTGCTGCACACGCCGCAGGCCGGGTTCCCGGTGGATCTGCTGGGCGAGATCATCCGCGCGACGGGGCGGCTCTTCCCGGAAGGCGGCGATTTCACGCTGCGCGTGACCGACCCGCGGGGCACCGATTTCCGCGTGCCCTTCAGCGAGTCGATGCTGAAGAAGATGCGGGGACACAACCGCTGGCGCGGCCACAACGTGGCGGACGAGGACGGGTGCTACGTCCACTACCTCCCCACGCACGGGCCCAACCTGTTCGAGCCGAACATGGTCGGGCTGCGCCCCGACGAGAAGATCGGAATCCACGGCACGATCTGGCCGCAATGGGCGGTGGGGTTCGACAAGCCCTTCGACCGGCCGCTCGGCGTCGAGTTCCGGGACGACGTGGTCGTCGCGGTGCATGGCGATTCCTGGGAAGCCGACGTGATGCGCGACTACCTCATCGGCGGGACGCTGGAGGAGGTGGGCTGCGGGCACAACCCGAAGGCGCCGCGCTTCGACATCTACCCGGCCGGGCCGAACTCCCCGGGTGCGCTGCATTTCGGGATCAACGCGCTGAAGCCCTCAGAATACCTCCGGCGCGTCATGCCGAACTGGGAGGAACCGCATATCCACATGGACCTCGTCAGCTACGACTCCACGGTGATGGCGGGGAACCGGACGATGGTGGAGGACGGGTTCCTCGTCGCGCTGCGCGACCCGGCGGTGCGGGCGATGGCCGAACGCTACGGCGACCCGGTGGAGCTGCTGGAAGGCTATCCGGTCTGACGCGGCGTCAGCCCCGGTAGCGGGCGAGGACACGGCGGCCATCCTCGCCGGCGCGGGTTTCCCATTCGGCGATGACCGGGGCGGCGGCGCGGGCCAGCGCGTTGCGGATGGCCGGCGTGCCCGCAATCGTCACGCCGTTGGCGCGCATCCGCGTCTCGTTCTCCGTGCCGCGGCTCTCGATGGCGCGGAACTGCCGTGCTTCCGTCTCGCGCCCGGCCTGCAACACGGCCTCGCGGGTGCTGGCGGGCAGGGCGTCCAGCGACGCCGTTCGGCAGAAGGCGAGGCTCAGGGGCGAGGCGTAGTCGATCGCCGTGAAGTGCGGCAGCACCTCCCAGAGCCGCGCGCCGGCGCCGCCGTCCCCGGAGGAAAGGACCGCGTCAAGCTCGCCGGCGCGGAGGCGCGGCATGGCGTCGGCGAAGGAGATCTGGCTCGGCGCGGCACCCGCCGCGCGCATCACGGCCGTGCTCGCGGCGTCGTAGGTGCGGATGCGCAGGCCACCCAGCGCGGCGGCGTCGGCAAGGGCGTTGCGCGACCAGATGCCGGAGGCCGGCCAGGGCGTGGCGTAGAGCAGCGCCAGGCCGCGGGCACCGAGGGTCGCGGCATAGGCGTCGCGCGCGACCGCGAGCAGGCGCGTCGTGTCCTCGGTGGAGGCCGTAAGGAAGGGGAGCGCGGAGAGCTGGAAGATCGGCGCCTCTCCGCCGAGGGCGCCGGTGAAGGCGTCGGCGGCCTCGGGGCTGCCTTCGGCGACCGCACGGAGCATCCCGGCGGAGCGCAGGCCACCCGGCGCGTCGTAGGCGGGGCGGACCGTGAGGGCGCCGGACGCGAGGCGGGTGGCGGCTTCGGCGAAATGCGTAATGCCTTCGCCGGGCATGGCGGTGGCCGGGTATTCCGTCGCGATCGTCCAACTCGCCTCCGCGGCCTGGGATCGGCCCGCGGCTGCGGCAGACAGGGCGAGGCTGAGGGCGAGGCGGCGGGTGGGCATGGGCGCAGCATCCGGCGGCATCCGCCCCGCCGCAATGACGTCCGGCGCCGGGCCACGGGACGTTGACCGGCATCCGGCCAGCGTGACGGTGACGGTGGGGTGGCGTCGCGGACGGGCTTCCCGGCCGCGGGCAGCCCTGCCAGGATACTGTGGCACCTAAGCATCGGGGCCGGGCCAACCGGACCCAGGGGACAGGAAGCGGATGAAGTCTGCGATCCGGCGCCGGGCGGCGCTTGGCGCCTTGCTGGCGGGGTCCACCGTGCGGGCGGCCGTTGCGCAGACCGGGGCCCGGGCCACGGCGCGACTGATCGTCCCCTATGCGCCGGGCGGGACGAACGACCTGACCGCGCGGCTGATCGCCCCCAGGGCAGGCGAACGGCTTGGACAGAACTGGGTGGTGGAGAACCGCTCCGGCGCCTCCGGCGCGATCGGGGCGGAGTTCGTGGCGCGGTCGGCGCCGGACGGGCTGACGGTGCTCTATTCGAACGAGGTGCACCTGATGCTGTCGTACGTGCAGCGCAGCGTGCCGTGGGACGCGCGGACGGATTTCACGCCGATCGTGCGCACCGTCGCGATCCCCTACGTCATGATCGGGCCGGCCTCGGCGCCGACACGGGATCTTGCGGCGCTGCTGGACGCGATGCGGCGGAACGCATCCGCCTATTCCTTCGCCGGCTCCACGCTGGGTTCCATCGGGCAGTTGGGCGCGGCGGCGCTGGGGCTGAAGCTGGGGATCGAGGCGCAGGTGATCGCGTATCGGGGCACGGGGCCCGCGCTGAACGACGTGGTCGCGGGCAACGTGCCGCTGTTCATCGCGCCGCTCGGGCCGGCGCTGCCACTGATCCGCGAGGGGCGGGTGCGCTGCTACGCGACGACCGCCGCGGCGCGGGTGTCTCAGTTGCCGGAGGTACCGACCCTGGTGGAGGCGGGCTTCCCCGACATCGTCTTCGAGGGCTGGTGCGGAGCCTGGGGGCCGAAGGGCCTGCCGGGCGACGTCGTGGCGCGGCTGCGGGAGGCGATCATCACGGGCATCAACGACCCCGAGGCGCTGGCGCGGATGCGCGACCTCGGGCTGATCGCGCTGAACGAGGGCACCGCGGACTTCGTCCGCATCATCGAGGCGGAGGCGGCGCGGAACGCGGCCCTCGTCGCCGCGGCGGGGATCAGGCCGGAATGAGCATGCAACGTCGCACCGTCCTCGGCGCCGCGCTGGCGCTTCCTGCGCTGGCGTGTCCCGCGGTGACGCGGGCGCAGGGGAATTTTCCGGACCGGCCGCTGCGCGTGATCGTCCCCTTCGGCGCGGGCGGGCCGACGGATGTGGTGGGGCGCCTGCTGACCGACCCCGTCCAGGCGGCCATCGGGCAGCCTATGGTGATCGAGAACCGTGCGGGTGCCGGCGGGAACATCGGCACGCGGGAGGTCGCGCGCGCGGCGCCGGACGGGCACACGCTGGTGCTGAACGCGGCGTCGCCGCTGGTGATCAACCAGTGGCTCTACCGCGACATGGGCTACGACCCGCTGACGGCTTTCGCGCCGGTGTCCATGCTCACGACGGGACCGCTGCTGGTCATCGCGAACCCGCGAGCGCCGTTCTCGACGATGGGGGAGCTGGTCGAGTACGCCAAGCGCAACCCCGGCGTGGTGAACTACGCGACGGCGGGGAACGGGACGGTGCCGCACCTCGCGACGGAGATGTTCCTGCGCGCGGCGGGGATCGAACTGACCAACGTGACCTACCGAGCAACGCCACAGGCGACGCAGTCCGTGCTGAGCGGGGAGACCGCCTTGTTCTTCGACAGCCCGGCTTCCATCACCCATGTCCGGTCCGGCGCGGTGAAGGCGCTGGCAGTGACGACGCCGCGGCGCTTCGCGCCCTTTCCGGAGGTTCCGACGGTGAAGGAATCCGGCGGCCCCGAGATCGCGGTGGAGGCCTGGTACGGGCTGCTGGCGCCGGCGGGGACGCCCGCCGATCGCGTCGCGCGGCTGCATGACGCGTTCGCGACGGCGATCAAGCGGCCGGAGGTCGCGCAGCGGCTCGCGGCACTGGGCTTCGAGCCCGTGGGGAACCGGCCCGAGGAGTTCGCGGTGACGATCCGTGCGGAGGCCGCGCGATGGGGCGACGTGATCCGCGCGGCGAACGTGCGGATCGAGTAGCGCCGTGCTTGCCGGCGTGCGTGTCCTCGACCTCGGCACCATGATCACGGGGCCGTTGGCGGCGCTGCTGCTGGCGGATCTCGGCGCGGAGGTCATCAAGGTCGAGCCGCCGGAGGGCGATCCCTTCCGGTCCTTCGCGCCGGATGGCTACGGGCCGCATTTCGTGGCCTACAACCGGGGCAAGCGAAGCGTGGCGCTGGACCTGCGCGCGGCGGAAGGGCAGGCCGCGCTGGCGGCGCTGCTGCGGACGGCCGACGTGCTCGTGGAGAACTACCGGCCCGGGACCCTGGCGCGGCTGGGATTTCCGGACGACCGGCTATCGCGGGAGTTCCCCGCCTGGTCCGCCTGCGGATCACGGGCTTCGGCAGCGACGGGCCGCTGGCGGACCGGCCGGCCTATGACGGGGTGGCGATGGCCTGGTCGGGCGTCGCGTCGCTGTTCCTGGACCCCGGGCAGCCACGGGCCTCGGGGCCGACGGTCGCGGACAACGTCACGGGGTACACCGGGGCGCTGGCCGTGCTCGGCGCGCTGGTGGAGCGCGGGCGAACCGGGCGCGGGCGGCTGGTCGAGGTCAACATGCTCGAGGCGACGGCAGCCTTCGCGCCGGATGCCTTCGCGACGGCGGCGATGACCGGGCGGTCGCCGGGGCCGCTGTCACGCGTGGCATCGTCGCAGACGCATACGCTGCGCTGCGCGGATGGGGCGCTGCTCACCATCCATCTCTCGGCGCCGGAGAAGTTCTGGCGGGCGCTGTGCCGCGTGGTGGGGGAGCCGGATCTTTCGGCCGATGCGCGCTTCGCGGACCGGCCCTCCCGCACGCGGAACTACGTGGCCCTGGGCGAGGCCTTGGCGGGACGCTTCGCGACGCGGCTGCGCGAGGACTGGATGGAGGCGCTGCGCGAAGCCGATGTGCCGCACGCCCCGGTGCTGGACCTTCGCGCGGCGATGGAGAGCCTGCAGATGCTGCATCTGGGGCTGCTGGCGACGCGGACTCATCCGGAGAAGGGAGCGGTCACCGGGATGTCGGCGCCCTGGCGCCTGGACGGGTCGCGGCCCGATCCCGGAGCGCCGGCGCCCGTGCTGGGCGAGCACACGGCCGAGGTGCTGGCCGGGATCGGGATGCGGGCATGACGCGGCTGCGATCGGCCATGGGGCTTTCCACGCCGGACCGCGTCGTCGTGCGCGGGCAGGACCTGGTGCGGGACGTGATGGGGCGGCTGGACCTCGGCGCCTTCGCATTCCTGGAAATCTGGGGGCGGGAGCCGACCCCGGGCGAGGCGGTGGTGTTCAACGCCTGCCTCGCGACGCTCGTCGAGCACGGGATGACGCCGCAGGCGATGGCGGCGCGGCTGACCTACCTGGGGGCGCCGGAAAGCATCCAGGGCGCGGTCGCGGCGGGGCTGCTCGGCCTGGGAAGCCGCTTCGGCGGCGGGGCCGAGGCCGCGGCGCGCATGCTGCAGGATGCGGTGCGGGAGGGGGCCGATGCGGCCGGGATCGTCGGCCGGTTCCGCGCGGCCCGGCAGCCGATCCCCGGGCTGGGGCACCCGATCCACAAGCCGGAAGACCCGCGCACGCCGCGCCTCTTCGCCATCGCGCGGGAACACGGACTGGACGGGACGCATGCGGGGCTGATGCGGGAGGTTGCGGCGGAGGCCGCGAAGGAGCGACCGCTGCCGCTGAACGCGACCGGCGCGTTGGGCGCCGTCCTCAGTGATCTCGGCCTTGACTGGCGGCTGTGCCGTGGGATCGCGGTGATCGGGCGCGCCGTGGGGCTGGTAGGGCACATCGCGGAGGAGTTGCGCGACCCCATCGCGCGGACGCTGTGGGAGCGGACGGAGGCGGAGGTATCGGAGCAGGACGCCGGCTAGCACCGGCCGGGGGAGCGAAGCATGGCCGTGAAGCGGATCGTGGCGAACATCGCCGCGGCGGAGACGGGCGCCGCCCGCGCCTTCTACGGCGACGTCCTCGGCCTCGATCTCGTTATGGATCTTGGCTGGATCGTCACCTTCGCGGCGGCGTCGGAGAGTGCGGTGCCGCAGGTCAGCATCGCAGCGGAGGGTGGGTCCGGCACCGCCGTCCCCGACCTGTCGGTCGAGGTGGACGACTTCGATGACGTGTTGCGGCGCGCGGAGGAGGCGGGTTTCCTGCCCGAATACGGGCCGGTCCGCGAACCCTGGGGCGTCCGCCGCTTCTACCTGCGCGATCCCTTCGGACGCCTTGTCAACATCCTCACCCACGACTGACGCCGGCAGCGCGTCAGATCTTGTGCGCCTCCAGCGTCGCGGGATGGAACAGTTCCTCGGGCGTCAGGAGGCGTTTCGACAGGCCCTGCGCGTGGTGGTGGCGCAGGAACCAGTCGAAGACGTGGCGGTTCGGGGCGAAGCCGTAGGACCAGAAGTCTTCGCCCATCAGGGCTTTCGCGGCGCGCAGGCGTTCCTCGACGAAGGGCAGCGTGACCTTCGTGGCGGAGGTGTCGGCGAGGCGCGAGAGGGCGATAGCCTTCGACCCGTTGAAGGCCTTCATGACGGCGGCGGGGAGCCAGGGATGTGCTTCGGCCAGAGTGCGGCGGATAGCCAGGACGTGCATGATCGGGAAGATACGGGTGCGGCCGAACCATTCCGTCGCGGCAGCCGTGGGGTCCTCGAAGAGCCAGCGCAGGCGGGGATGACCTTGGTCGAAGGGTGACGGGGCGCGGGGGCCCATGACGGCATCCAGGTCGCCGTCGGCGATCATCTGCGAGATGGTTGCACCTTCCGGCGCGTTCTCGATCTGGACGTCCGGCAAGTCGAGGGCGATCTTCTCGACGCGGCCCGGGCTCTCGTAGCCACCGCGGACCCAGGTCACGTCCTCCGGCAGCACGCCGTGATCCTCGGCGAGGATGGCGCGCGCATAGACGTTCGCGGTCAACTGGTATTCGGGAATGCCGATCCGCTTGCCCTTCAGGTCGGCGGGCGTGCGGATGCCGCGGTCGTCGCGGATGACGATGCAGGTGTGGCGGAAGGCGCGGGAGGGAAAGACGGGAACGGCGATGTAGTCCGGGTTCCCCGCTGCGAGCTTCACGGCATAGGAGGAGAGCGAGAGTTCGCAGATGTCGAACTCCGCGTGGCGGGTGGCACGGAAGAAGATTTCCTCCGGCACGAGCAGCGAGACGTGTGCGTCGACGGCGTCGATGCGGACCTCGCCGGTCGCGATGGGGCGCGTGCGATCGTAGTCGCCGACCGCGACCGAGAGTTGCAGGCGCTTCATTCGGCGGCGGTCGCTAGGCCGAGGACCTCCGCCTCGCGTGGCTTCACGCCAAGGGTACGCCAGTCCGTGGTCTTGGGGACGACACCTTCGAAGGAGGCGATTTCCGCGAGGGGGACGCGTGGTTCGACCTGCCCCAGCGGCGGGGCGCCGTTCTCGAAGGCGTCCAACGCATCGAGCATCAGGCGGCGCCACTGGACGATGGCGATGTCGGAGGCGCCGAGGCGTTCGGTCGTGCGGTCGGCGATGGGGCCCATGGTTTCCCACATCGCCATGTCCTGCGCGGGGATGCCCTTGATGCCCGTGAAGTTGCCGAGGCGCATGAGGTTCCGGTCCTGCTCGAACCGGTTGTCCTGCGTGCGGCGCTTGTGCCAGCGCTCGTCCACGTCCACGCCGGGGGTCAGTGCGAGGAACCGGCGCCAGGCTTCGGTGGAGGGCACGTCGGGGCCATCGCCGAAGGCCATGAAGTAGAACCAGGAATGGGTGTCGTCGATCGGCACCGTGATCTGCGCGACGCCGTGGGAGGCGTTGGGCGGGATGAGGCAGAGGAGCGGCGAGACGAAGGTCGTCACGCGGATGTAGTCGTGCGTGTTCGCGTTCGCGATGGGGCGCCGGATCGCGGCGTAGCGGAAGCCGTAGTTGGTGAGCTGCACCTGCAGGCGCGGCGCCTTGTCGGTGGAAGGGCGCGTCCAGGTCTGCGCGCCGCCGCCCGCGCGGCCGACGCGGGCGGGGACCATGTCGGAGGAATGCAGGTGCGAGGAATGGGCGGAGTCGATCTGCCCTTCCAGGATCTGCGCCCAGTTGCAGGGGACCATGCACTTGCCGATCGCGACCTTGTGGCCGGGCGTGGGGGCGAAGGGCGGGGGCTCGAAGGCGGGCATCGTCTCGCGGTCGCCGAGCCAGGCCCAGACGAAGCCACCGGCTTCCTCGACCGGGTAGGACTTCTGGCGGAACTTGAGGGCGGCGCAGGCGGCGGGGGGTTCGGTCGGCATTTCCAGGACTTCGCCGTCATGGGCGAACTTCCAGCCGTGATAGAGGCAGCGGAGGCCGCCTTCCTCGTTGCGGCCGTAGGAGAGCGAGGCCTTGCGGTGGGCGCACCGGTCATCGAGGAGGCCGAGGCGACCTTCGGAATCCCGGAAGAGGACCAGGTTCTCGCCGAGGATGCGGACGGGGAGGGGGGCGCCGTCGGGTTCGGCGACCTCCTCGCTCATCGCGACGGGGAGCCAGGAGCGGCGCATGTAGCGGCCCATGGGCGCGTCGCCCTCGACGCGGCAGAGGCGCGTGTTCTGGTCGTGGATCAGCATGGCGGGCCCCGCGGCAAAGGCTGGACGATACTTAGGTGCCTAAGTATATGCCCGGCCCGTCTCCATCAAGTCCGGAGCGCAAGGGAGACCGCCGTGGCCGACGACCTGACCCTGACGCGCCGCCTGCGGATCGCGGAAAGCCGCATGGTGGCCGAAGGCATCCGCGAGTTCACGCTGGTGAACCCGGACGGGGCGGCGCTGCCGGCGTTCAAGGCGGGGGCGCACCTGCCGTTGAAGGTACCGAACGGGATGCTGCGCCGGTATTCGCTGTCGAACGATCCGGCGGAGGCGGACCGCTACGTCATCGCGGCGAAGCGGGAGGAAGGGGGCGCGGGCGGGTCGCGCTCGCTCGTGGACGAGGCGCGGGACGGGGATGTGCTGGAGGCCGGCGATCCACAGAACGACTTCGCGCTGACGGGAAAGACGGTGCCGCACCTGTTCGTCGCAGGGGGGATCGGGGTGACGCCGCTGCTGTCCATGGCGCGGCACCTGATGAGCAGCGGCGGGCCGGCGTTCCAGATGGTGTACCTGACGCGTACACCGGCGATGACGGCGTATCGGGCAGAGCTGCGGGCGCCAGCGTTCCGCGGGAAGGTCACGATCCACCACGACGAGGGCGATCCGGAGCGGGCCTTCGACCTGTGGCCGCTGCTGGAGCAGCCAAAGGGGCGGCAACTGTATTGCTGCGGGCCGCGGGGGCTGATGGAATCGGTGCGCGACATGACGGGGCACTGGCCGACCAGCGCCGTGCATTTCGAGGATTTCGGGGGTGCGGCGGCGGCACGGCGGGCGGATGACGCGCCGTTCACGCTGCGCCTGGCACGGAGCGGGCGGGTGGTGGACGTCCCGCGCGACCGGTCCGCGCTGGCGGCGCTGCGGGAGGCGGGGGTGGCCGTGCCGTTCTCCTGCGAGGGCGGGACCTGCGGGTCGTGCCGGACCGGGCTTCTGGGCGGCGAGGTGGACCACCGGGACTTCGTGCTGACGGAGAAGGAGCGGTCGCGGTACTGGATGCCCTGCGTGTCGAGAGCCGCGACCGCGGGCGGCGACGTGACGATCGAACTGTGACCGCCGATCCCGCGCGGCGCGGCGCCGCGTTCCCGCGCCGGGCGTCGGAAGGGGCGCCGTGACGCGCCGCCTCGGCATCGGCGTCTGCGGGCTGTCGCGCGGCTTCGTGCTGACGGCGGCGGCGCTGGCGCATCATCCGCGGTCGCGGCTGCTGGCAGCCTGCGACCCGCGGGCGGAGGCCAGGGCGCGCTTCGAGGCGGATTTCGGCGGCCGCGCCTACGCCACGCTGGACGGGATGCTGGGCGATCCGGCGGTGGAGGTCGTCTATGTCGCGACGCCGCACGGGCTGCATGCGGCGAACGCGGTCGCGGCCTGCGCGGCGGGGCGGCACGTGCTGGTCGAGAAGCCGATGGCGGTCACACTGGATGAGTGCGCGGCCATGCGCGACGCGGCGGCGCGGGCCGGCGTGGTGATGATGGTTGGGCCGTCCCATGCGTATGACGGGCCGTACCGGCACATGCGCGCGCTGATCGAGGCGGGCGAGGTCGGCGCGCCGCGGATGCTGTGGATGCTGAACGGCACGGACTTCCTGAACCGGCCGCGGACCCCGGCGGAGCTGGACACGTCGCGGGGCGGGGGCGTGCTGTTCAGCCAGGCAGCGCATCAGGTGGACGTGGCGCGGCTGCTGATGCGGGCTGAGGTCGCCGATCTGCGCTGCGCGGCCTTCGGGCTGGACCCGGCGCGGCCGACGGAAGGGGCCTACACGGCGCATCTGCGCTTCGCGGGGGTGGCGCGGCGAGCCTGACCTATAACGGGCACGGGCGCTTCGACACGGATGCCTGGATGAGCTGGGTGGGGGAGACGGGCGGCGACCGGCCGCCGGAAGCGCGGGTGCCGCGGCGTGTGCCGGCCGACGAAGCCGCGGCGAAGGCGGCGCGGGCCTATGGCAGCGGGCCTGGCGGGGCGCCGCCGGACGCGCCCCCGGCGCATCACGAGCATTTCGGACCGGTGGTGCTGTCCTGCGAGCGGGCGGACCTGCGTCCCGATGCGAGCGGGGTCTGGGTCCATGATGCCGACGGGGCGCGGTTCCTGCCGACGCCGCGGCCGATCCTCCCGCGCGCCGCCGTCGTGGACGACTTGGCGGCGGCGATCCTGGACGGCGTTCCGCCATGGCATGACGCGGCCTGGGGGATGGAAACGATGCGGGTGTGCCTCGCGATGCTGGAGGATGCCCGCGGCGCCCTGCCACAGCGGCGCGCCTGACATCCGCGTGGGCGGCCGGCCCGCATCGCGTGACAGGCCGCGCCTGCAACGATAGGAGGGACGCATGACGACCATTCGTGTCGAGAGCGTGCGGGACGTGGCGACGGGGCTGTTCTCGCTCGCGATCCACCTTCCCGCCGAGGACGGAGCCCTTCGTGACGACGGCGCCCCGCTACGCGACGGCGGAGGCTGGGGCGAACGACGTGGCCGCGGCGATCGCGGCCTTCGCGAACCGGCCCCGCCCGTGACGACACATGCCCGAGACGCCTGACCTACCCTTCGACCGGTCGGTCGGGTTCCAGGTCCGGGCACTGAACCGGGCGGTGCAGCGCGCCTTGGGGGCGGCCATCGCGCCCCACGGGGCGGCGGTGGGGACTTGGTACTTCCTTCGCGTCCTATGGGAACGCGACGGGTTGACGCAACGAGAACTGGCGGATGCGGTCGGGATGATGGAGCCGACGGCGGCCGCCGCGCTGCGCGACATGGAGCAGGCGGGGTGGATTACGCGGACGCGCGATTCCGGGGACCGGCGGAAGCAGATCGTCGTGCTGACGGACGCGGGGCGGGCGCTGCGGCGGGAGCTGCTGGTACATGCGCATGCGGTGAATGACCGGGCCACCGCGGGGTTTTCGGACGAGGATCGGGAGACCCTTCTCTCGCTGCTAACGCGCGCCCGGGCGAATCTCGACCGGGTGTGATCGCCCGGTCCGGGGCAGCCGGGGCTAGCACACGGGACGCGCCGCGTGGCACTCCCCGCGGCAGGACACCGAGGGAGAGCAGCGCATGGACGGCATGGCGCCGGGGTCGCGCGGCGGGGAGATCGCGGCGCGCGTCGAGGCCTTCGTGCGGGAGGTCGTTATTCCCTACGAGGGCGACCCGCGCCGCGGTGCGCACGGGCCGTCGGACGAGTTGGTGCATGAGCTGCGCCGGAAGGCGCGTGACGCGGGCGTACTGACGCCGCATATCCTGCCGGACAGGACGCACCTGACGCATCTGGAAACGGCAGCCGTGTTGAAGAAGTCGGGGCTGTCGCCGCTCGGTCCCGTCGCGGTGAACACTATGGCACCGGACGAGGGAAACATGTTCCTGCTTGGCCGGATCGGGACCTCGGTGCAGAAGGCGCGGTTCCTCGCGCCGCTCGTCGCGGGGGGGCGGTCCGCGTTCTTCATGACGGAGCCGGCGGCTGATGGGGGCGCGGGGTCCGATCCGTCCATGCTGCGGACGATGGCGGTGCGGACGAATGCGGGCTGGGCGATCAACGGGCGCAAGGCGTTCATCACCGGGGCGCAGGGCGCGTCGGTGGGGATCGTGATGGCGCGGTCGTCGCCGATGGACGCGAAGGTGGCCGCGACGATGTTCCTCGTGGACCTACCGAACCCGGCGATCCGGATCGAGCGGGTGCTGGATACGATCGACAGTTCCATGCCCGGCGGGCACGCGGTCGTCACGATCGAGGACCTGCGGGTGACGGACGACCAGGTGCTCGGCGCGGTGGATGAGGGGTTCCGCTACGCGCAGATCCGGCTGGCGCCGGCGCGGCTGACGCATTGCATGCGCTGGCACGGCGCAGCGACGCGGGCGCAGGAGGTCGCGACGGAATATGCCGTGCGGCGGGAGGCGTTCGGGAAGTTGCTGATCGACCACGAGGGAGTCGGCTTCATGCTCGCGGAGAACGAGATCGAGCTGCAGCAGGCGTCGCTGATGATCGACTGGTGCGCTTCCGTCCTCGATACCGGATCCATCGGGACGCGCGAGAGTTCGATGGCGAAGGTCGCGGTGTCCGAGGCGCTGTACCGCGTCGCCGACCGGTGCGTGCAGGTGATGGGCGGGACCGGCGTGACGGGCGACACGATCGTCGAGCAGGTGTTCCGGGAGGTTCGGGCGTTCCGGATCTATGACGGGCCGACGGAAGTGCACAAATGGTCGCTCGCGAAAGGCATCAAGCGCGCGGCGCTGGGACGTGGCGCGGCGTGAGCGGGGTGGACGACGCGCGGCTCGCCGCGTGGCTCGAGCAGCATGTGCCGGGTTTCTCGGGACCGGTGCGGATGGAGCGGTTCGGCAGCGGGCAGTCCAACCCGACCTATCGTCTCCTCACGCCGGCGCGGTCCTACGTGCTGCGCCGCAAGCCGCCGGGGCCGCTGCTGAAGGGTGCGCATGCGGTGGAGCGGGAGGCGCGCGTCATGGCGGCGCTGGGAAGCGCGGGCTTCCCGGTGCCGCATGTCCACGCGCTGTGCGAGGACGAGACGGTCACCGGCAGCGCCTTCTTCGTGATGGACATGGTGGAGGGGCGGATCTTCTGGGATGCGAGTCTGCCGGAGGTCGGGCGGGAGGAGCGCGGGCCGATGCTCGACGCGGTCAATGCGACGCTCGCGGCGCTGCACGGGGTGGATGTCGCGGCGGTCGGGCTGTCGGATTACGGGCGCGCGGAAGGCTACGTCGCGCGGCAGGTCGCGCGGTGGTCGAAGCAGTACCGGGAGGATGAGGCAGCCGGGCGGAACGACGACATGGACCGGCTGGCGGAATGGCTGCCCGGGCGGGTTCCGGTGGGGGATGAGGTGTCGGTGGTCCATGGCGACTACCGGCTGGACAACGTGATCTTCCATCCGACGGAGCCGCGTGTCGTCGCGGTGCTCGACTGGGAGTTGTCCACGCTGGGGCATCCGCTCGCGGACTTCGCCTATCACGCGATGATGTTCCGGATGCCGCGACATATCCTTGGCGGGATCAAGGGCGTGGACCTGGCGGCGCGGGGGCTGCCGGATGAGGACGCCTATGTCGCGGCCTATTGCCGGCGGACGGGGCGGGCCGGGATCCCGGACCTCGACTTCTACGTGGCGTTCAACATGTTCCGCTTCGCCGCGATCCTGCATGGCATCCGGGGGCGCGCGGTGCGGGGGACGGCCGCCAATCCGGACGCGATGACGCTGGCCGCGCATGTCGAGGAGGTCGCGCGGCTGGGGTGGGAGCAGGCGCGGCGGGCCGGGGCGTAGCGCGAGGCTGGGCTCGCGCCCTGCGAGACCCATGCCGTCCCGCGTCACAGAGGGCCGATGGAGTGGCCGCCGTCCACGACGAGGGTCGTGCCGGTCATGTGCGCGCCGGCTTCGGAGACGAGAAGCAGGAGAGGGCCGGTGAGGTCCCCGGGCTGGCCAAGGCGGCGCTGGGGGATGCGGCGGATCATCCCCTGTCCCGCGTCGGAGGCGAAGTAGTCCGCGTTGATGTCGGTCGCGACGTAGCCCGGCGCGAGGGCATTCACGCGGATGCGGTGGCGCGCGAGTTCCACGGCCATCTGGCGCGTGAGGTGGATCAGCCCGGCCTTCGACGCCGTGTAGCCGGCGACGCCGGGGATGATCCGCTCGCCGAGGATCGAGGCGACGTTGACGATGGCGCCGGGAAGGCCCGCGGCGACGAGGCGGCGCGCGCCTTCCGTCGCGACGAGGAACGGGCCGCGGAGGTTGGCGGAGAGGACGGCGTCCCAGTCCTCGGGCGATTGGTTCAGCAACGGCTTCGTGACGGCGATGCCGGCGCCATTGACGAGGATATCGGCGGGACCGCCCAGGCCGGTCTCGGCCGCGTCGTAGCCGGCGTGGATGGAATCCGGGTCGGTCAGGTCCATCGCGACGGCGGTGGCACCGTCGCCCAGTGCCCCGCGAGTTCCGCCATGCGGTCGAGGCGACGCGCGGCGAGGGCCACGCGCGCGCCGGCCGCGTGCAGCACGTGCGCGAAGTGGGCGCCGAGCGCGCCGGAGGCGCCGACGACGAGGGCGCGGTGTCCCGTGAGGTCGAAGAGGGCGTGCGCGGTCACGCGACGGGTTCGAGGCGGTCGGGCAGGCGTGGCGCGGCGTCCAGCAGTGCACGGGTGTAGTCGTGCGACGGCGCGTCGAGGACGGTGTCGCGCGGGCCCTCCTCGACGATACGGCCGTGCTGCATGACGACGATGCGATCGGCGATCTCCTCGACCACCGCGAGGTCGTGGGTGACGAAGAGGCAGGCGAAGCCGCGGCGGCGCTGTTCTTCCCGCAGCAGGGTCAGGACCTGCTTGCGGACGGTGGCGTCGAGGGCGCTGACGGCCTCGTCCGCCACGACGAAGGCGGGGTCGCGAACCAAGGCGCGGGCGATGGCGACGCGCTGGCGCTGGCCGCCGGAGAGGGCGTGCGGGAAGCGGCCGCCGAGGCCGGAGAGGCCGACTTCGTCGAGCATCGTGTCGGCGCGGCGGAGGCGGTCGCGGGGCGGCAGGTCGCCGGGGAGGCGCAGGGCCTCGGCGACGATGTCGCGGACGCGCATGCGCGGGTCGAGGGAGGAATAGGGGTCCTGGAAGACGATGCCGCAGGCCAGGCGGAAAGGGAGGAGGGCGGGGCCGGTGCGGTGGGTCACGTCCTGCCCGCGGAAGTGGAGCGTTCCGCCGGCGGTGGGCGTCAGGCGCAGCATCGCGCGGCCGAGGGTCGTCTTGCCGGAGCCGGAGCCGCCGACGAGGGCGACGACCTCGCCTGGGTGGACGGCGAGGGAGACGCGGTCCACGGCGTGGTTCGGGGCGGCGCGGCGGAAGAGGGTCCCGCGCCCGGGATAGGTGACGGAGAGGTCGCGCGCCTCGATCAGCGGGGCGTCGGACAGGCGCGGCGGGCGGGGCGGGCCGCGGCGGGGGAGGGCGTCCACGAGGGCGCGGGTATAGGCCTGGCGCGGGGCGCGGAGGAGCGGGACGGCCTCGCCTTCCTCGACGACGCGCCCCGATTGCATGACGACGGCGCGGCCGGCGTAGCGGGCGACGAGGCCGAGGTCGTGGGTGATGAGGAGGACGGAGCTGCCGCGTTCGCGGGCGAGGGAGAGCATGAGGTCCAGGACTTCCCGCTGCGTCAGCGTGTCGAGGGCGGTCGTGGGTTCGTCGGCGATCAGCAGGCGCGGGCGCAGCAGCATGACGGAGGCCAGCATGATCCGCTGGCGCATGCCGCCGGAGAACTCGTGGGGGTAGGCGGAGAGGCGGTGGGCGGGGTCGGCGATGCCCACGCGTTCGAGCATCGCGACCATCGCGTCGCGGCGCTCGGCGCGGGACATACGGGTGTGGAGGGCGAGGCCTTCCTCCATCTGCGCGCCGACGGTGAGGGCCGGGTTGAGCGAGGTCATGGGTTCCTGGAACACCATGCCGATCCCGGGGCCGCGGAGGGCCATTAGGCGGGAGGCGGGAGCGGCGGTCAGGTCCTCGCCCAGCAGCTCGACACGCCCGCCGTCGCGGCGGAGGCCCGGGGGGAGCAGGCCGATGACGGCGCGGGCCGTCGCGCTCTTGCCGGATCCGCTCTCGCCGACGAGGGCGAGGGCCTCGCCGGGGGCGACGGTGAAGGAGACGTCCTCGACCACGCGGCGCGTGCCGGCGCGGATGGAGAGGCGGTCCACCTGCAGCACGGGTGTCACGTGCCGTCCCCCGATCCGTCGCGAGGGTCGAGCAGGTCGCGCAGCGCGTCGCCCAGGAGGTTCGTGCCGAGGAGGCAGGCGGCGATCATGGCGCCCGGCGCAATGGACAGGACCGGTGCCTGTTCCATGAAGGGGCGGCCGGCCGCGAGCATGTTACCCCAGGTCGCGGCGGGCGGGGGGACGCCGAGGCCAAGGAAGGAGAGCGCGCTTTCCGACAGGATGATCCAGCCGAAGAGGGAGGTCGCGAGCACCGTCACGGGCGCCGCGGTGTGCGGAAGGACGTGGCGGAGGAGCGTGTAGGTTTCGGAATTGCCGAGGGCGCGCGAGGCCTCGACGAATTCGCGCTCGCGGATCGAGAGGACGGAGCCGCGGACGACGCGGGCGACGGTCGGCGCATAGGCCAGGCCGAGGGCGAGGACGATGCCCCAGCGGGAGGGGCCGAGAACGGACAGCAGACCGAGGGCGAGGAGGATGCCGGGGAAGGCCAGCAGCGTGTCGTTCAGCGCGCCGAGGATGCGGTCCGTCCAGCCGCGGAGGAAGCCGCCGGCGAGGCCGATCGCGATGCCGAGGGTGAGGGCGACGAGGACGGTCGTGGCGGCGACGGTGAGCGACGTGACGGCGCCGGCCATGAGGCGGGAGGCGATGTCGCGGCCAAACTCGTCGGTGCCGAGGAGGAACTCCTCCCCGGGCGGACGCAGGCGGCGGCGCAGGTTGTTGCGCGTGGGGTCGTAGGGTGTCCAGGCCAGCGCGGTGATCGCGACGCCGATCACCAAGGAGAGGAGCGTGCCGCCGATCAGCAGGTTGGGGCGGAGGAGGCGCCTCACCCGGCCGTAACCCGGGGGTCGAAGACGGGGTAGAGCAGGTCCACGGCGAGGTTCACCAGAACGTAGAGAACGGCGACGAAGAGCATGACGCCCTGCACGACGGGGTAGTCACGGGCGAAGATGGCGTCCACGAGGAGGCGGCCGAGGCCGGGGAGGGTGAAGACGGTCTCGATGACGGCGATGCCGCCGAGCAGGTTGCCGAGGACGAGGCCGATGAGCGTGAGCGTGGGTGCGAAGGCGTTGGGAAAGACGTGGCGGGCGAGGACGCTGCCTTCCGGCACGCCCTTGGCGCGGGCATGCGCGACGTAGTCGAGGCGCAGGACCTCGACGGCGGAGGCGCGGGCCATGCGGATGAGGACGCCGGTCTCGATGAGGGCGAGGGTGGCGATGGGGAGGATGACGTAACGCAGCGCGGCGCCGAAGTCCTCGCTGAACGGGACGTAGCCGACGACGGGTACCCATCCCAGGCGCAGGCCGAAGACCAGCAGGAGGATGAGGCCGAGCCAGAATGAGGGGATGGAGAGCATGAAGGTCGCGAAGGCGACCGCGGCCACGTCGCCGGCGGAGTTCTGGCGCCAGGCGGCGAACATGCCGAGCGGGACGGCGATGAGGGCGGCGAGCGTCACGGCCACGATGACGATCGCGGCGGTGACGCCGAAACGATCGAGGATGAGGGGGCCGACTTCCTCGCCGTTGCCGATGGAGCGGCCGAGGTCGCCGGAGGCGACGCGTTCGAGCCAGATCAGGAACTGCACGGGCAGCGGGCGGTCGAGGCCAAGGGAGGCGCGGAGGTCGGCGACGGCCTCCGGCGTCCCGGCATCGCCCAGCAGCAGTTGCGCCGGGTCGCCCGGGATCATCCGGATCAGGAAGAAGACCGCTGCGGCTACCAGGAAGAGCGTCGGCAGCGCGACGAGGACGCGGCGGAGGACGTAGCCCGCCATTAGCGGGCCAGCCGCACGCCCCAGAGACGCGGCGCGTCCACGGACCAGGAGCGGTAGCCCTGCACGTTCGGCCGCGACGCGCCGTGGGTGACGGAGGAGTAGAGGGCGATCATCGGCACGTCCTCCATGAGGCGGCGGTGCAGGTCGACGAAGGCGGCGCGGCGGCGGTCCGGGTTCGGCTCGCTCATCGTGGCTTCGAGGATCGCCTGGACCTCCGGGCTGTCCCAGAGCTTGCGGGTCTGCGTCGCCTTGGGACCCGTGAACATCTCGTAGGAAAGGGAGGGGTCGAGGCGAGCGGAATAGCCGAAGGACATCATCTGGTAGGTGCCGGCGTTGTAGCGGTCGAGCTGCGTGGCCCATTCCAGGACCTCGATCTCCGCGTTGATGCCGGCTTCCTTCAGCATGTCCTGGGCGACGACGGCGATCTCGTAGAAGGCCTCGTAGCGGCGTGTCGTGATGATCTTCAGGGGCTGGCCGTTGTAGCCGGCCTCGCGCAGCAGGCGGCGCGCGCCGTCCAGGTCGCGGGCGGGGACCTCCAGCATCGCCGGGGTGTTGAAGCCGGAGGCGGGCGGGATGGGGGAGCGGGAGGCGCGGGACTGGCCCTCCGTGACGGCGCGGACGATCTCCGGAACGTCGAGTGCCATTGCGATGGCGCGGCGGATCCGCACGTCCTGCAGCAGCGGGTCGCGCGTCTGGAACAGAATGGCCTGTAGGTCCATCGAGGGGTGGGAGGAGATCGTCATCCCCCGCGCGCGGAGGTCCTGCAGGTCGCGCGTGCGCGCGTCGGGCAGCAGGTCCACGTTGCCGGCGAGCAGCGCGGCGCGGGCGGCGGCCTCGTCGGGGATCAGGACGAAGCGGATCCGTTCGACGGACGCGGTCTTGTTGCCGGCCATGCCGTCGGGATCACCGGGCAGAGCAGCGTAGTCGGGGTTGCGGGTGAGCTCCACGAACTGGCCGCGGCGCCATTCGCCCATGCGGAAGGGGCCGGTGCCGATCGGGGTGCGCCAGGTGCCGTCGGGGTTGAGGCTGTCGCGGTGATAGATGCCGGTCTGGCCGCAATCCGTCCGCGCGAGCGTCGTGAGGAACAGCGCGGAGGGCTTTTCGAGGCGGATGACGACGGTGCGGTCATCCGGCGCCTCGACGGCGGTGACGCGGGTCACGTCGGAATCGAGGTCGGCGCGGCAGCGCCAGTTCACGTCGCGGCGGCGGTAGCGCTCGATCGAGGCGACGACGTCGGCGGCGGTGAGGGGCTGGCCGTTGTGGAAGCGGACGCCCTGCCGCAGCGGGAAGGTGTAGGTGCGGCCATCCTCCGACACGTCGATGCGCTCGGCCAGCATGGGGCCGACCGTGGAGTCGGCGCGCAGCGCGACGAGGCCCTCGACGACGTGCCAGTGCAGGCCGTCGGTGTTGGCGTCGCGGTTGGTGCCGGGCTCGGTGCCCCGGATGTCGGCGTTGAGGCGGACGCGGAGGAGGTCCTGGGCCGTGGCGGGGATCGCGGCGAGGGCCAAGGCGCCCAGCGTTGCAGCGGTGAGGGCAAGGCGGGCGAGCATCGTCGGTCTCCTCCGGGGCGGGAACCACGTTCGGTTCTCCGTTTGCACGGAATACCGGAATGGCGGTAAGGGCAAGGGGCATCATGCCTGCTTCCGCGACGAACCTGCATCACGATCTGGCCCGCGCCGCCCGCGCGCTGTGGCTGGCGGAGGGGGCCTCGGCCGGGACTCCGGTGGCGGAGGCGCCGCTGGCGGCGCGTCTCGCGGTGTCCCGGACCCCGCTGCGGGCGGCGCTTCGGTTGCTGGCGGAGGCGGGGATCACGGAGCGGCGCGGGCGCGCGACGGTCCTGCGCGACCCCGCGCGGCCCCTGCCGGAACCGGACCCCGTGCCGGAGGAGGCGCTGATCGCGACGATCGCACGCGACCATGCCGAGGGCAGGCTGCCGGACCACGTGACGGAGGCCGACGTGATCCGGCGCTACGGCGCGGCGCGCGGGACGGTCTCGCGCGCGTTGTCGCGGCTGCACGCGATGGGCGTCGTCGAGCGGGAACGGGCGCAGGGATGGCGCTTCGCGGAACCGCTGGCCTCGGAGTCCGACCGCGCGGCCGCGCACCGCTTTCGGCTCGTGCTCGAGCCCGCGGCGTTGCTGGAGCCCCGTTATCGGCTCGACCCGGGCTTCGTGCGCGAAATGCGGGCGGCGCATGCCGCCGTGCTGGCGCGGCCCTTCCGGCGCACCGATGCCGTGCCGTTCTTCGAAATGAACGCAGCCTTCCACCTCGGCCTCGCGCGCGGGGCGGGGAACCGGTTCTTCGTCGCGGCGGTGGAACACCAGAACGGGCTCCGGCGGCTGCGGAACTACGGCTGGCGCTTCGACGTGGGGGAGGCGCACCTGACCTGCCGGGAACACCTCGCCGTGCTGGATGCGGTCGAGGACGGGAAGGCGTCGCGCGCGGCGGAGTTGCTGGCGGCACATATCGAGAGGGCAGGGCCGTGACGGTGCCGGCGCAGCGGAGCCTCTGGGCGGAGACGGCGGAACCGGCGCCGGCGCTGACGCCGCCGGAGGGCGCGTCGGAAGCGGAGGTCGCGATCGTCGGCGGGGGCTACACGGGGCTGTCCACTGCGCTGGCGCTCGCGGAGCGCGGCGTCGCGGTGACGGTGCTGGAGGCCGAGGCGCCGGGGGCCGGGGCTTCGGGGGCGAATGGCGGGCAGGTCATCCCGGGGCTGCGTCACTACGTTTCGGACCTCGTGCGCGAGTACGGGGAGGCGACGGGGCGGCGTCTCCACGCGCAAGGGTCGTCGGATGCCGACGTGACCTTCGCGCTGATCCAGCGCCACGGCATCCGCTGCGATGCGGAGCGGACGGGGTGGATCCAGGTCGCGGACAATCCCTCGGCGCTGGAGGAAGGGCGGCAGCGGCACCGGGCCTGGGCGGAGCGCGGGGCGCCGGTGCGGTGGCTATCCGCCGAGGAGGTCCGCGCGATGACGGGCGCCGAAGGGTATCTCGGCGGCTGGCTCGATGAACGCGGGGGGACGGTGCAGCCCCTGTCGCTCGCGCGCGGGCTGGCGCGGGCTGCGATGGCGGCAGGGGCACGGGTGCAGGCGCCGGCGCGCGTCACGGCGATCCGGCCGGATGGGCGGGATTGGCGGCTGGAGACGGCGACGGGGTCGGTCCGCGCGCGACGCGTGCTGATCGCGACGAACGGGCAGGGCGGGTGGCCAGGGCTTCCGACGACCGTCATGCCTGTCTGGTCCTTCCAGACGGCGACGGACCCGCTGTCGCCGGCGACGGACGTGCTGCCGGGGTTGCAGGCCGTGTCCGACACACGGCGCGTGCTGCGGTACTGGCGGCGCGACCGTGACGGGCGGCTGGTGGTGGGCGGCAAGGGGACGATCCGGGCGCCGCGCGGGCCGCGGTCCTTCGGGACGGTGGAGCGGATGAAGGGGCGGCTCTATCCGCCGCTTGCCCATGCGGCGCCGGCCTATTGGTGGGGCGGGCGCGTGTCGGTGACGATGGATCGGCTGCCGCGGCTGTTCGAACTGGCCGAGGGCGTGCACGCGATCATCCAGTGCAACGGCAAGGGCGTGGCCTGGTGCACGGCCTCCGGGCCCATCCTGGCGGAGATGCTGACGGGGGCCGATCCGCGCGACCTCGCCGTGGTGCCGCCGACGCCGCTGCGTCCCATCCCGCTGCATCCCTTCCGCACCGTCTATGCCGCGGTGGGAAGCCTTTACCTTCGGGCGCGCGACGCCCTGGAACGAGCCGCATGAACCACATCCCCAACGCGCCGCAGCCGGAAGAGGGCTTCTGGCTGCCGTTCACCGCGAACCGCGCCTTCCACGATGCGCCCGTGCTGTTCGAGGGCGCGGAGGGCATGCACTACGTCACGCCGGACGGGCGGCGCGTGCTCGACATGATGGCGGGGCTGTGGTGCGTGAATGCAGGCCACGGGAACCCGCGCGTCACTGCGGCGATCCGGGAGGCAGCGGGGAAGCTGGACTTCGTCTCGTCGTTCCGGATGTCGCATCCCCTGGCCTTTGCCTTCGCGCGGCGGCTGCTGGAAGCGGTGCCGGTGATGCACCGGGCCTTTTTCAGCAATTCGGGGTCGGAGGCGGTGGATACGGCGCTGAAGATAGCGCGCGCCTACCACCGGGCGCGGGGCGATGCGGGGCGGGTCAAGTTCATCGGGCGGGCCAAGGCCTATCACGGGGTGGCCTTCGGCGGGCTCTCGGTGGGGGGGATCGGGCGGCACAAGCGGGATTTCGGGCCGCTGCTGCCCGACGTGTACCACCTGCCGCTGCCCTATGATCCGGCTCAGCGCTTCCTGCGCGGGCTGCCGGTGGAGGGCGGGCGCTTCTCGGCGGCGCTGGAGGACCTGCTGGCGGTGCAGGATCCCGCGACGGTCGCGGCGGTGATCGTGGAGCCGGTGACGGGGTCGGGCGGCGTCTATCCGCCGCCTGTCGGCTACCTGGAAGCGCTGCGCGCGACCTGCGACCGGCACGGCATCCTGCTGATCTTCGACGAGGTCATCACAGGCTTCGGGCGGCTCGGTGCCTGCACGGCGGCGCAGGCGCTGGGCGTGACGCCGGACGTCATGACGATGGCCAAGGGGCTGACGAACGGGGCGGTGCCGATGGGGGCCACGCTCGTGACGGAGCGCGTCTGGGACGCCTTCATGACGGGGCCGCGCGGGGCGCCGGAACTGATGCACGGCTACACCTATTCCGCGCATCCGCTGGCCTGCGCGGCGGGGATGGCGGCACTCGACGCCTACGAGGGGGATGGGCTGTTCGCGGCGGGCGCGCGCGTGGCGCCGGCCTTCGCGGAGGCGATGCTGTCCCTGCAAGGTGCGCCGCACGTGACGGATGTCCGGGTGATCGGGCTGCTGGCGGCGGTGGACCTGGTGCCGCGGGACGGGGCGGCGGGCGCGCGCGGGGCGGAGGCGGCGGATCGGTGCCTGGCGGACAGCGTGCTGGTGCGCGCGGCGGGGGACATGCTCGTGCTGTCGCCGCCGCTGATCGTGACGGACTCGCAGGTCGCGCAGACGGCGGAGGTCATCCGACGGGCGCTGGCGGAGACGGCCTGACCGCCGACGGCCGAAGCCGTCCGGAACGTCGCTGCGGGCTGTTGCATCGGCTCACCGTCCCCCGGCATCTTTCCAGTCCCGGTCGGCTTTCCGCGAAAGCCCGTCTTGGCAGCGCGACGAACGCGATCTAGGGGAGGCGAATCACGGGTCCGGAACGGGGGATGTTCCGAGCGGCCCATCGAGGAGGTCACGCAGTCCCATGTCGAAGCGCTTTCTGACGCAGGTCATCCAGGAGAACTCCGAGCTGAAGGGCGTGGCCGCTGGCCGCCTCGCCTCCGGCATCGTCGAGGCCATCAAGAAGGAGATCATCTCGACCGGCCGCTTCTCCCTGCCGGAGTTCGGGTCCTTCGCCGTCCGCGAGACGCCGAAGCGCACCGCGATGAACCCGAAGACGGGTGAGAAGGTGCAGGTCAAGGCCGGCGCCACGGTGAAGTTCAAGGCCAGCCCGTCCCTGAAGGAAGCGGCCTTCAAGGGCGTGAAGAAGGCGGCCCGGGCGAAGGCCAAGGGCTGAACGGGTTGCGGGGCGCGTGACACCGGGTTCCGGCGCGCGCCTCGCCCCTGACCTCGCCGAGCGGCTCGCGGGCATCGCCCTCGGGCACGTCCGGCGGGAGTATCCGCACAAGCCGGGCTGGGTGTTCTCCGGGCCGGAGGACGTGCGGACGCCGCGGGAGGCGCATCCGGCCTTCCACGGCTCCTTCGACTGGCATTCCTGCGTTCACGGCTACTGGATGCTGGCGCGGCTGCTGCGGCGGGCGCCGGCCATGCCTTGCGCGGTGGCGGTCCGGGCGCTGTTCGCGGAGACGCTGACGCCCGACCGTATCGGCGGCGAGGTCCACACCTTCTCCCGTCCCGGCGCGCGAGGGTTCGAGCGGCCCTATGGCTGGGCCTGGCTGCTGGCGCTGGCGGCGGAACTGCGCGGGGTGGATGACGATGCCGCGGCCGCGTTGCGGCCGCTGGCCGACCTGATCGCGGGGCGCTTCCGGGACTTCCTGCCGCTCGCGACCTATCCGGTGCGGGCGGGCACGCATGGGAATACCGCCTTCGTGCTGCGTCTCGCGGCGGATTACGCCGAGGCGGTGGGTGATGCCGGACAATTCGATGCCTTCGTGGCGGCAGCGCGCCGGCTCTATGCGGGCGACGAGGCCTGCCCGGCCTGGGGCGAGCCCGATGGCGACGCTTTCCTCTCGCCGGCGCTGATCGAGGCGGAGTGCATGCGGCGGCTGCTGCCGGCCGATGCCTTCCTGCCGTGGTTCGACCGCTTCCTGCCAGAGGTCGGGTCGGGGCGGCCGGAGGTGCTGTTCCGGCCCGTGCGCGTGTCGGATCGGAGCGATGGGAAGATCGCGCACCTCGATGGGCTGAACCTGTCGCGCGCGTGGTGCTGGCGGGCGCTCGCGGCGGCGTTGCCGGAGACGGATCCGCGGCGCGCGGCGATGTTGTCGGCGGCGGAGGCGCATCTCGCCGCGTCGCTGTCCCATGTCGCGGGGGAATACATGGGCGAGCATTGGCTCGCGACCTTCGCGGTGCTCGCGCTGGAGGCCTGACGCCGCTAGTCAGGTTCCCGCGGCCAGCCCGTCGCGCTGCGGGTCGGCGCCGCCTTCGAGGACGCCGTCCCACATCGTGATGCCGTGCACGCCAGCGAAGGCATAGGGCACGGGGGAGCGTCGAACCTCGTAGCCCATCCCGGCCAGTTCGCGCTCGACGGCACGCGGGACACGATTGGAGATGTCGATCGCGTCGGAGGTCGCGGAGAAGCGGGGGGCGGAGATCGCTTCCTGCACGCCCATGCCCCAGTCCAGCATGTTCAGCAGCACCTGCGCGATCGCGACGGTGATCCAGGCGCCGCCCGGCGCGCCGAGGGTCGCGACGGGCTGCGCGCCGTCCAGCACGATGGTCGGGGACATGGTGGAGAAGCGGCGCTTGCCCGGGCCGATGGAGGCGGCGCGGCCGGGTCGCGGGTCGTAGGAGTTCATCCCGCCATTCAGCATCGTGCCCGTGCCGGGCGGGATGACGCCGGAGGGCAGGCCGAGCGTGTGGGTGAGGGAGACGACCATCCCGTCCGCATCGACGCAGGAGACGGTCGTCGTTTCCTTCGCTTCGGCGTTCGCATGAGGGCCGACGCGAGGGAGGGGGATGCGCTCGCCGGCACGGATGGCGGCGGCGCGTTCGTCCGCATAGGCGTCGGAGAGGAGGTGGTCGAGCGGCGTCGTCACGAAGCGCGGGTCGCCGACGTGGCGATCCTTGTCGCGGCCCGCGACCTTCATCGCCTCGGCGACCGTCGCGACGTAGGCCGCGGTGTTGTGGCCGAGCGCGGTGAGGTCGAAGCGCGAGAGGATGCGGAGGATCTGCGCGATCATGATCCCGCCGGCGGGCGGCGGGGGCGTAGCGATGGTGAAGCCGCGGTAGTCCAGGCGGATCGGGGTGCGTTCCTCGGCGCGGTATCCCGCGAGGTCGGCGGCGGTGAGGAGGCCGCCACCGCGCTCGATCTCCGCGACGATGCGGCGGGCCAGTTCGCCGGTGTAGAGGGTGTCCGCGCCCTCCGTGGCGACGAGGCGGAGGGTCGCGGCGAGGTCGGGGTTATGGACGCGCTCGCCCAGGCGCTTCGGGGCGCCATCGGGGCGGACGTAGAGGCGCTTGCCGTCCTCGGTGAAGGAGAGTTTCGCGAGGTAGGGCAGGCGGCCATAGGCGGCCTCGTCCAGCGCGAACATCGCCGCGACGTGGGGGCGGACGGTCCAGCCGCCATCGGCGTGGCCGATCGCGGGGTCGAGGAGCGAGGCCCAGGGGCGGCGGCCCCAGCGGGCGTGGGCGTCGCCGAGGATGCGGAGGACGCCCGGCGCGGTGACCGCCTCGTGGCCCAGTTCGTTGGCGTGGCCGCGGATGACGTGGCCGAAGCCATCGGGGCATTCGCGGAGGAAGTCGGCGGCCCACATGTCCTCCCGCGCCGCGGCGGGGGAGACGGAGAGGCCGTCGAGGACGGTCTGCTTGCCGGTGCGCGGGTCGTGCACGTGCAGCACGCCGAGGCCGCCGAGGCCGCACATCATGGGATCCACGACGCCCTGGGTCAGCGCGCAGGCGATGACCGCGTCCAGCGCGTTGCCCCCGGCGCGGAGGACGTCCGTGCCGGCCTCCACCGCCTCGGGCTGCGGGGCGGTGATCATGGCGGCGGGGGCGGGGAGGCGGCGGGGCGGGCGGGGCATCGGGCTACTCGACCTTCAGGTTCGTGCGGCGGATGAAGGCGCCCCAGTTCGCGCTGTCCGTCTCGACGGCGCGGCGGACTTCCGCGGCGGTGGCGGTCATGGGTTCCAGCGCCTGTTCGCGCAGGCGGCGCGCGGCGTCGGGGTTCATGACGGTGGCGCGCACCGCGGCGTTCAGGCGCTCCGTCACGGCGTCCGGCATCCCGGCGGGGCCGACGAGGGCGTACCAGCCGGGCATGGCGAGACTCTCAAAGCCGGTTTCGCGCAGCGCCGGGACGTCGGGCATCGTCGCGACGCGGCCGCTGTTCATCACGGCGAGCGGGACCAGGGCGCCTGTGCCGATATGTGGGATGACGGTCTGCAAGGGGATCACCATGCAGTCGGTTTGGGCCGTCAGGACGCTCGTCACGGCGGGGGTGGAGCCGGTGAACGGGACGTGCGTCATCCGCACGCCCGCCGTGCCCGTGATCATCTCCATTGCCAAGTGCGTGGAGTTGCCGATGCCGACGCTGGCGTAGGTCAGGCGCTCGGGCTGGGCACGGGCGCGGTCCATGAGGTCGGCGAGGGTGCCGACGCCGAGGCGCGGGTTCGCGACGAGGACGAGGACCGTGTCGACGACCGGCGCGACGTAGGTGAAGTCGCGGAACGGGTCGTAGGGCAGGTTGGAGTAGAGGCTCGGGTTGAAGGCGAAGAGGGAGACGCCGCCAAGCAGCACGGCCGTGCCGTCGTTGCGGGAGGCCTTCAGGGCGTTGACCGCGATGGTGCCGTTGGCGCCGCCCCTGTTCTCCACAACGACCGCCTGGCCGAGTTCGCGGCCCATGCCGTCGGCCAGGATGCGGGCGATGAAATCAGCGGCGCCGCCCGGGGGTTGCGGGACGATGAGGCGCAGTGGGCCGCGGGCGTCCTGCGCCGGCGCGGGGAGCGGCAGGGCCGTCAGGGCCAGCATTCCTGCCATGCGTCGCGTGATGACCGGCATCGTTCCCCTCGCTCCCCCCCCGCGGCACGATGCGCCGGGGCCGGCGGCAGCGGAAGCCGGGGGGCTTTGACCTTTCCCCGGGGCAAGCACCCATATCCCCCCGCATGGACACGATCCCGTCCCGCACCGCCCCCCTGAGCTTCCCCGTGGAGGGGATGACGTGCGCTTCCTGCGTCGGGCGCGTGGAGCGGGCACTGGCCAAGGTGCCGGGGGTGGCGGAAGCGTCGGTGAACCTCGCGACGAACCGCGCGACGGTCACGGGTAGCGCCGGTCTCGCCGCGCTGCGGGCGGCGGTGGAGCGCGCTGGGTACACGGTGCCGGAGCCGCCCGGTCCGCCGCCCCACCATCACGGGGCCGACGCCGCCGCGGCGGATCCCCACGCCCGGCCCGCCGCCCCCGCGGAAGAGGCCGGGCTCAAGCGTGACGCCGGCATCGCCCTTGTGCTGGCCGCGCCGCTTCTGCTGATCGAGATGGGCGGGCACCTGTTTCCCGCGGTCCACCACGCGGTGGGCGCCACGATCGGCGACGCGGCCTGGCGCTGGGTGCAGGCCGTGCTGGCGACGGCGGCGCTGTTCGGGCCGGGCTGGCGCTTCCACCGGATCGGCTGGCCCGCCCTGTTGCGGGCGGCGCCGGAGATGAACTCGCTCGTCGCGATCGGGACGGCGGCGGGCTGGGGCTGGTCGGTCGTGGTGTTGCTGGCGCCGTCGCTCGTGCCGGAGGGGGCCGGTACGTCTATTTCGAGGCGGCGGCGGCGTCATCATGGCGCTCGTGCTGGTCGGCCGTTGGCTGGAGGCGCGGGCGCGCGGGCAGGCCTCCGCCGCGATCCGGCGCCTGATGGAACTCGCGCCGCCGGTGGCGCGGGTGGAGCGGGATGGCGCGGAGGTGGAGGTGCCGGCGGCGGAACTCCGTATCGGCGACGTTCTGGTGATCCGGCCGGGGGAGCGGATTCCGACGGATGGGGCGGTGCTGGACGGTTCCTCGGCCGTGAACGAGAGCATGGTGACGGGCGAGCCGATGCCGGTGGAAAAGGCGGCGGGCGCGCCAGTCACGGGCGGCACGGTGAACGGGACGGGGGCGCTGCGGGTGCGCGCGACGGCGGTCGGGGCGGATACCACGCTCGCGCGGATCGCGCGGATGGTGGAGGACGCGCAGGCGTCCAAGTTGCCGATCCAGGCGTTGGTGGACCGGGTGACGATGTGGTTCGTGCCGGTGGTGATGGGGCTGGCCGCGTCGACCTTCGTCGGCTGGATCGTCGCGGGCGGGGGCGTGGCGACGGCGCTGACGGCCTCCGTCGCGGTGCTGATCATCGCCTGCCCCTGCGCCATGGGGCTTGCGACGCCGGTGTCCATCATGGTCGGCACGGGGCGGGCGGCGGAGCTCGGCGTGCTATTCCGGCGCGGCGCGGCTCTGCAGAAGATGGGCGGCGCGGCGGTGATCGCGGTGGACAAGACGGGGACGCTGACGGAGGGCCACCCGGCACTCACCGCGGTGGTTCCCGCGGCGGGGATGACCGAGGCCGAGATCCTTCCGCTCGTCGCGGCGGCGGAGGCGCTGTCGGAGCATCCGATCGCCCGCGCGATCCGGGACGGCGCGGCGGCTCGGGGTCTGGCCGTGCCGGCCGCGGAAACCTTCGAGGCGGTCGTGGGAGGCGGTGTCCGCGCGACCGTGCGGGACGCGGGGGCGCGGGGCGGCGCGTGGAGGTCGGGGCGGACCGGTTCATGGGCTCGCTCGGACTGGATGTCGCACCCTTCGCGGCGGAGGCGTCGCGGCTGGCGGAGGAGGGACGGACGCCGCTCTACGCCGCGCTGGATGGGCGGCTTGCGGCGCTGCTGGCCGTCTCCGACCCGGTGCGGGCGACCACGCCGCGGGCCGTGAAGGCGCTGCGCGGGATGGGGCTGACGGTCGCGATGGTGACCGGAGACCACCGCCGGACGGCGGAGGCGATCGCGCGGCCGCTCGGGATCGAGGAGGTCGTCGCGGAGGTTCGGCCCGAGGGAAAGGTGGAGGCGGTGCGGCGGCTGAAGGAAGGTGGCCGTGCCGTCGCCTTCGTCGGCGACGGGATCAACGACGCGCCGGCGCTGGCGGCTGCGGATGTCGGCGTCGCACTGGGTTCGGGCACGGACATCGCGATCGAGAGCGCGGAGGTTGTGCTGATGCGCGGAGACCTGACGGGCGTCGCGACGGCGGTGGCGCTGTCGCGCGCGACGCTGCGGAACATCCGGCAGAATCTCGGCTGGGCCTTCGGATACAACGCGCTGCTCATCCCCGTCGCGGCGTTCGGGCTGCTGTCGCCGATGCTGGCGGCCGCGGCGATGGGGCTCTCCTCCGTGTGTGTCGTCGGGAACGCGCTGCGTCTTCGGCGGGCGGGGGCGGTGGCGTGACGATCGGGGAAGCCGCGCGGGTCGCCGGCGTCTCGGCCAAGGCGATCCGGACCTGGGAACGGTCCGGGCTGCTGCCCGGGGCAGCGCGCGCGGGGAACGGGTACCGGCGCTACGACGGGTCTGACCTCGCGACGATCCGCTTCATCGCGCGGGCGCGGTCGCTCGGCTTCGGGGTGGAGCGGATCCGCGGGCTGCTCGCGCTTTGGCAGGACCGGGGCCGGCCGAGCGCGGAGGTGAAAAGTCTGGCGGCGGCGCAGGTCGAGGAGTTGGATGCGCAGGCCGACGCGCTGCGGGCGATGGCGAATTCGCTGCGGCACCTTGCCGCGCATTGCCAGGGTGATGCGCGGCCGGATTGTCCCATCCTGGAGGAACTGGCCCGTTCGGCATCCTGACGCGCGGCGCCGTCGGCGCCGCGATGTCGGATGTGTCCGGCGGTCGCGCCCTGGCGGTGGCCGGCGTCGGTCTGCACGCCCCGCGGCAGCGGCCTGCGCCGGGTCCGATCCGCGCGGCGCGCCGTCAGCCAGTGCGACCCATGCGGGCGCGCGTCCTTCTGCTCCGCGGGATCGGGTTGTCGGACCTCCGGTGCGGGGAACCGGGCTGACATCCGCCTGCCGCCTGGTCGGCGCGGGCGACTGGGTTTCATGACCGGCACGACTCGCTTTCGTATCGTGCAGGGTGGTCCGGGGGTCAGAAGAGTTCCAGGCCAGGATCGGATGCCGCCGTGCCGCCGCGCCCCGATAGCCGCGCGGCCTGTGCTGCCAGCGGCAAGGCACTGATCGCGCACGACACGTCGAGCGTGACATCCGCTGGTGCGGATCGGGCGAGCGATTCAAGGCAGACGCGGAGCCCAGCCACGTGCTGCTCCAGCGCGTCGAGCGCCTGGGCATCGCGGAGCAGGTCGGGCATCTCGAGGCCGGCGGGCCCGTCGAGCGACCGCGACAGGGCCGCAGCCGCGCGGGCTGCGAAGTCGGAGAGAAGGCCTGCTTCGGCCGCGAGGGCGCCGAGGACCTGCGTGAGGGGCAGGGTCGCCATCACGCGGTCTCCGGCAGGCGGGCGCGGCAGAGGTCGAGGATGTCTCGGGCGATGGCGTTGAGCGGGCGCAGGCGTTCCGCCGCGCCGATTTCCCAGGCGACGCGCGGCATGCCGTGGACGACGCTCGTCGCCTCGTCCTGCGCGAGGGTGCGCGCGCCGGCGCGACGCATCGCGAGCAGCCCCGCCGCCCCGTCCTTGCCCATGCCGGTGAGGATGACGCCGATGCCGCGCGCCCCGGCGGCCCGTGCGGCGGATTGGAGCATGACGTCCACGCTGGGGCGGTGGCCGTTCACGGGCGGGCCCTCGACGGTGCGGCAGCGCCAGTCGCGGCTGCCCGTGACCTCCAGGTGATACCCGCCGCCGGCGACGTAGACCTGGCCTGGGCGGATCGGCAGCCCGTCTTCCGCCGACAGGACGGTCATGGCGCAGTGGCGGTTCAGCCGCGCTGCGAAGGCGGAGAGGAAGTTCGCGGGCATGTGCTGCGTGACGATGACGGGCGGCGCGTCGGCCGGGAGAGCGCCGAGCACGACGTGCAACGCTTCCACTCCGCCCGTGGAAGCGCCGATCGCGATGAGACGGCGTTCGCTGCCGAAGGGACCGGGCACGGGTGCCGGCGGCGCCCAGCGCTGTCCGACGCGGGCGCCGGCGGCGGCGCGGACCCGCGCCGGAAGATCCGCGAAGCCGCGGCCGCTGGAATCGGGTTTGGCAACGCAGTCCACCGCACCGATGGCCAGGGCCTGCACCGTCGCCTCCGCCCCGGCCTGGGTGAGGGATGACACCATCACCACGGGCATCGGTCGCAGGCGCATGATGCGCTCCAGGAAATCGAGGCCGTTCATCCCGGGCATCTCGACATCGAGCGTCACGACGTGGGGATCGTGCGCCTTGATCGCGGCGCGTGCCTCGAAGGGATCGGCGGCCTCGGCGACGACCTGAAGGTCCGGATCGCGGCGCAGCGTCGCGGCGATGAGAGCACGCATCGTCGCACTATCGTCCACGACGACGACGCGGATGGCGGTCATGGAGTCCCCCCGGCCAGTCGGTAGCTCGTCAGGCCGGAGCTGCGCCAGCGCGCGGCGGCGGGGCCGACGACGCGTTCCGAATGGCCGATGAAGAGCCAGGCGCCGGGCGTTGCGACCTCGGCGAAGCGCGACCAGAGCCGTGCCTGCGTCGGTTCATCGAAGTAGATCGCGACGTTGCGGCAGAGGATCGCGGCGTAGCGCTGGCGCAGCGGCCAGCTCGACGCGTTCAGGTTGAGTTCGCGGAAGGCGACGAGGTCGCGCAGCGCTGGGCGGGCGCGGAGCTGGCCCGGGCCCGCCGGCTCGAAGAAACGGGTGCGGAGGTGGGGGGCGACGGGGGCGAGCGCGTCCTCGGAATAGGTCGCCTTCCGCGCCGTCTCCAGCACCACCGGGTCAATGTCGGTGGCGAGGATGCGGAGGTCGTGGTTGGCCGCGTCGGGCATGGCCTCGAGGACCGAGAGGGCGAGGGTATAGGGTTCCTCCCCTGTCGAGCAGCCGGCCGACCAGAGGCGCACCCGCTGGCCGCGCCGCGCCGCCTCGGCGAGCGGGGGGAGGACGTCCCGCACGATCTGCTCGAAATGGTGCGGTTCGCGGAGGAAGCGCGTGACGTTCGTCGTGAGGGACGCGAGCATCTCTCGCCGCTCGGCGCCGCCGGGATCGCGCTCCAGAAGCGTGCAGTAGGAGGAGAAATCGGGTAGGCCGAGGCTGCGCAGGCGCTTCGCAAGCCGCGAATAGACCAGCGCGGCCTTCCCTTCGGTCAATGCGATCCCCGCATCGGCGCGCAGCATCGCCGCGATGCGGTCGAAGTCGCGCGGCGTGAAGGCGTATTCCCCGGCGACGAGGGCCGGCGCGGCGGTCATCACGCGGCCTCTGCAACCTTGGGCAGCAGGCGGTCGAGCGCTACGATGCCGACCATCCTGCCTTCCAGCGCGAGCAGCCCGCGGACGAGCGCGCGCACCCCCTCGCTCGCGGCCTCCGGCGTCGGCTGGACCGCTTCCTCCGCCACGGAAAGGATGTCGCTGACGGCGTCCACGAGCAAGCCGATCGTCTGCCCACCGATCCGCGTGACGATCGTGACATGGCGCGCGCCGGGATCGGCGGGCGGGAGGCCGAGGCGGGCGGCGAGGTCGAGGATCGGAAGCACCTGGCCCCGCAGGTTGATGACCCCGCGCACGAAGGGTGGGGAGCCGGGGACGGGGGTCGCGGGCGTCCAGCCCCGGATCTCGCGCACCGACATGACGTCGAGACCGAACTCGCCCTCGCCGACCCGAAAAGTGATGAGCTCGCGGCCTGGATGGTCCGCCTTCTGGTTCTCGGTCATCGTCATGCCTCCATCGGGACGAGTTGCCGCGGCTCCTCCCCCAAGACGGGTGTGAGGCCCCCCGCGGGGGCGCTGGTGGCGAGCGCGTCGGCATCGAGGATCAGCGCGACGCGGCCGTCGCCGAGGATCGTCGCGGCGGAGATCCCCGGGACTGCGCGGTAGTTCGCCTCCAGGCTCTTGATGACGACCTGGCGGCCGCCCTGGATCCGGTCGGCGAGCAGCGCGGCACGCCGGCCGCCCTCCGCCTCGACCAGCAGGACGATGCCCTGGGTGGGGTCCAGCGGCGCGTCCCGGAACCCGAGGGCGCGGCCGACGTCCACGATCGGCACGAAGGCGCCGCGGTTGACGAGCAGCGGGGTTCCCTTGCCGAGGACGCGCAGGTCCGCCGGCTTGGGCTGCAGCGTCTCGAGGATTGCGGAGATCGGCAGGACGAGGGTCTGGCCCGCTGCCTCGATGACCATGCCGTCGAGCACGGCCAGCGTCAGCGGCAGGGAGAGCGTGAAGGTGGAGCCCGCCCCAGGCCGGGACGCGATCGCGATGCGGCCGCCGAGCGCCTGGACGCCGCGCTTCACCACGTCCATCCCGACGCCGCGACCGGAGATGTCCGACACCGTTTCCGCGGTCGAGAAGCCGGGGAGGAAGATGAGGTTGTCCACCTCCTCGTCCGTCAGGGCCGCATCGGGGGGGATGAGGCCACGTTCGACGGCCCGCTGCCGCACGCGAGCCCGGTGGATCCCCGCGCCGTCGTCGGCAACCTCGATGATGATCCGCCCGGAACGATGGCTCGCGGCGAGGCGCAGCGTGCCCTCGGCCGGCTTGCCCGCGCGGAGGCGTTCCTCCGGCGCTTCGAGGCCGTGGTCCACGGCGTTACGGATCATGTGGGTGAGCGGCTCGCCGAGGCGCTCGATGACCGTGCGGTCCACCTCCGTCCCCTCGCCCTCGGTGACCAGGCGGACACGCTTGCCGGTGCGCGAGGCGACTTCCCGCACGAGGCGCGGCATGCGCTGGAAGACGGCGCGGACCGGCTGGGCGCGAATGGCCATGACGCTGTCCTGGAGGTCGCGCGTCAGCCGCTCCAGGTCGTCCAGGCCACCGCGGGTGGCGCCGGCCTCGGACGCGCGCTGGGACAGGGTGGCACCGTGGATCACGAGTTCCCCGACGAGATCCACGAGGCGATCGACGCGGTCCAGGTCCACCCGGATCGTCGCGGAGGACGCGTCCGCGGCCTTGGACGCGCTGTCACCGGTGGCCGCGACCTCGATGGCGGGCCGCGACGGGGCGCGCGACGCTGGTGGTGGAGCATCGGCCGGTGCGACTTGTCCGAGCAGGCGGGCCAGCAGGCCGGAGATGTCGGCGTCGCCTCCCGGTCCCGCAGCCCTGTCTGCGGCCGGTTCCTCGGCGGGCACCTCTGGCGCAATGGCCAGGTCGCAATCGCCCTCGACCCATTCGAAGGCGGCGCGGACTTGGTCCTCCTCGGCGCCGCGCAGGCGGAGCGTCCAGCGCAGGCGCGGCTCCTCCAGGTCGAGGGTATCGAGCGGCCGGACGCCAGCGGCGTCCAGGGTCACGTCGAGCGTGCCGAGGCGCGCAAGCTCGCGAAGGATCAGGCCGGCCTCGTTGCCGCGGGCGTAGAGAGCGGCGTGGGGGCGGAAGTGGACGGTGAGCGCCGGCGTCGGCAGGGCACCCAGCATCAGTGGCACGGGTTGGAAGCCGAGATCGTCGGCGGCATCGGGGACCGGGGCAGGATCAGCGATGGTTCCGGGCAGCTTCGCCCGCAGCGCCGCCGACGCCGCCTCGACCCGTGCCGCGTCGGCCACGCCGCCGTCCCGTGCAGCGGCGACGAGGTCGGAGAGCACGTCGGCGGCGGAGAGCAGCACGCGGATCAGGCCATCGTCCGCCGGCAGCCGGCCGCTGCGGAGTTCGTCCAGCAGCGTCTCGAAGCCATGGGCGAAGGTGACGAGATCGGTCAGGCCGAAGGCGCCGGCGCCGCCCTTGATCGAATGGACGGCGCGGAACACGGCGTGGACGGTATCGCCGTCCGCCTCGCCCACGCCGAGCGCGCCGAGGCCCTGTTCCAGGGCCAGCAAGCCTTCCTCGCATTCGCCGAAGAAGGTGGCGCGGATGTCGGTGACGTCTTCCATCGGCGCCTCAGGCCGCGACGCGCCGGATGGCGGCGGCGAGGGTAGCTGGCTCGAAGGGCTTCACGATCCAGCCGGTGGCGCCTGCGGCGCGGGCGCGCGCCTTCTTCGCAGCGTCGGCCTCCGTCGTCAGGACGAGGATCGGGCGGCCCTGATGCGCCGCGTCGGCGCGGACAGCTTCGATGAAGCCGAAGCCATCGAGGCGAGGCATGTTGATGTCCGTGACGATGACGTCGGGGCCCTCGCCGCGGCCGCATTCGCCGCGGAGGACATCCAGCCCGTCGAGGCCGTCCACGGCCTGCGTCACCGTGAAGCCGTGTCCCGAGAGGGCGATGCGCAGCATGTCCCGCATCGTGCGGCTGTCATCCACGGTGAGGACGCGCAGGCTCATGCCTCACCTCCGAGCAGGTTAGTGGCGCCGAAGATTGCCAGGCCTTCGGCCAGGGCATCGGACGGGTTCGCGAGGCGGAACGGCATCGCGTCGTCGGCCCATGTGCGGCGGGCGGAGAGCAGGACTTCGAGGCAGAGGCCGCCGAGGCGCGTCACCTCGCTTCCATCGAGGGTCAGGACCTCCCCACGACGCGCCAGGAGGGCATCCCGTAGCGGCACCGCCGTCCGGGTATCGAGCACCGCGGGAAGGGAGAAGGGCGGTGGCGTCGCGTCGCTTCGCATGCGAGCGGGTCTCCGATGGGGTCCGCGCAGTCTGGCCGAACTGCGTGAAGGGATTGTTGCCGCGCTGCGCATTGGGCCTGACGGGCACGCCCGATGCGCGAAGAGGCGCGGCCGTTCAGGCGCGCTGGCGCGTTGCGGCCGGGGCAGGCGTCGGAAGCCGCGTGCCCCGATCGGTACCCGTCGTGCGCGGGGCGTGCGGCACGGTGCGACGCGGTTCCGGGTGATGCGACAGGCGGAAGCGCGCCGTCAGTTCCGTCAGGGCCGCGGCCTGGGCGGCCAGCGCCTGCGCCGCCGCACTCGATTCACCCACCATCGCGGCGTTCTGCTGCGTCACGCCGTCCATCTGGCCGATCGCCGCATTGATCTCGGCCATCCCGCGGGCCTGCTCGGCCGTCGCGGTGGAGATCCCGACGACGCCTTGGCTGACCTCGGCGATCTCGTGGACGATACGTCCAAGCGCCTCCCCCGTCTCGCCGACGAGGACGACGCCCGTGGTAACGCTGTCCCGAGCGGCGGCGACGAGCGCCTTGATCTCGCGCGCGGCCTCCGCCGAGCGTTGGGCCAGCGCGCGCACCTCCGTCGCGACGACGGCGAAGCCGCGCCCCGCGTCGCCCGCCCGCGCCGCCTCCACCCCGGCGTTGAGGGCGAGGAGATTCGTCTGGAAGGCGATCTCGTCGATGACGCCGATGATCTGACCGATCTGGAGGGAGCTCCGCTCGATGTCCTGCATCGCCTGGACGGCGCGGCCGACGACTTCCTTCGAGCCTGTCGCGCTTTCCTGCGCGAGGCGTGCGGCGTCGCGCGCCTTGCTCGCGCCCTGCGCGGTGGCCTGGACGGTCGCGGTGATCTCCTCGAGGGCGGCGGCTGTTTCCTGGAGGCTGGCGGCGCCGGTCTCGGTGCGGTGGGACAGTTCCTCCGTCGCCCGCGTGATCTCGGCGACGCCGGTACGCAGCGCGGATGCGCCGTCGCTGATGGCGCGGAGCGCGTCTCCCAGTTGGTCGATTGCGCGGTTGAAGTCCAGGCGAAGTGACTCGTACTCGGGCGCCAGCGGCTCCTGCAGGCGGCAGGCCAGGTCGCCCTCGGCCACGCTGCGCAGGCCGTCGGCAAGGACCCGCACCACCTCGGCCTGTGCGGCAGCGGCCTCGGTGCGACGCGACTCGGCGGAACGGCGCGCGTCCTCCTCACGCGCGGAGGCCGTTGCGGCCTCGGCGCGGAGGTTGGCCGCGTCGCGCGCGGCGTCGCGGAAGGCGAGGAGGGCGCCGCTGATGGTCCCGACCTCGTCGCGACGGTCGGCGTGCGGCACTGGGGTGTCCAGTGCGCCACCCGCGATGGCGACCATGGCACCGGAGATATCCTGCAACGGCCGGGCGATGCTGCGCCGGAGCCACCAGGCCGCGAGGCCCGAGAGCAGGGCGACCATCGCGGCGCCGGCACCCAGGACGGCCGCCGCACGCAGCGTGGCCTGCTGGTGGGCTGCGTCGCGCGCGTCCGCCTCCCGGTCCGCCTGGGCGCCCATCTCCGTCAGGATTGCCCGGATGCGTCCGACGTAGCGTCCGGTGACGAGGCCGAGAACCGCTTGCCGGTTCGCCTGATCGGCGCCGAGGGCCACCTGACGGTCAAGCGATTCGCGCCGCCATTCGGCGATCAGGGCCGAAACCTGCCCCATCCTGTCACGCTGGCCGGGATCGACGGTCAGCGAGAGGTGGCGTGCTTCCCGCGCGGCGCGCGCGGCCTCATCCTCCCGATAGGTCGCGACGAAGGAGGGCGTTCCGGTGAGGAGGTAGCCGCGAACGGCGTTCTGCTGCGTCATGACGGAGAGCAGAATCTCGGCCAGGATCTCCTTCGCCTCGACGGCAACCTGTGCGTCGCGGTTCAGCACTTCGAGGGTGCGGAGCTGCGCGGCCCCGTAGGCGCCGACGCCGGCGACGGTGAGGAAGATCGCGGCAAAGCAAAGCGCGAGTTTGCGGGCGGTCCGGATGTTGGTCAGGCGCATCGGTGGTTCCAAAGGCTGTTGCGTGCAGCCTAGGAGCCGGTGGTGAAGCGACGGTTACGCAGACGGGTCCCGCGACGTCCACGATTCGTTTGCACTTGGCGGGCTAGGTTGCGAGCGACACCGATCCAGGGGAGGCCCCCGAGATGCCACTCGCCAGCGCGCTCCGCGTCCTTGTTGTCGAGGACCAGGCGAGCATGCGCGCCATGATCGTGAACGGCCTGAAGACGCTCGGCATCACGCAGATTGCGGAGGCGGCGGACGGGGAGGCGGGGCTGCGGGCTATGTTGCTGGCGCCTGCGCACCTAATCCTGTCCGACGCGGAGATGCCGGGCATGGACGGCGTGACCTTCCTGCGCGCGGTGCGGGCGCATCCGCCAACGGCGCAGACAGGCTTCATCATGCTGACGGGGCGGGCGGAGAAGTCCTTCGTCGAGAAGTGCATCCAGTATGGGGTGAACAACTACATACTGAAGCCCGTCACGCCGGAGGTGCTGCGGGAGAAGATGGAGAAGGTGCTGGGCAAGCTGACGTGACGGTGCGCCCGTCGGGGCCGCTTGGAGGGGCGGTGGACGCCGGGCAGGGCGGGCGGTAACCCGCTGGGCGCATGTCCCAGCACCGCGGCCGACGCAGATGAGCGCACCCCTGTCCGACCTTCGGATCGTGGAGGTCACGGCGTTTATCGCGGCACCCTTGGGCGGGATGACGCTGGCGCAGATGGGGGCCGACGTGATCCGGGTGGATCCGATCGGGGGGAACATCGACTACCGGCGCTGGCCGCTCGCGCCGTCGGGAGACAGCCTCTACTGGGCCGGGCTGAACAAGGGGAAGCGTTCGGTCGCCTTGAACCTGCGGCGGGCCGAGGGGCAGGAGATCGCGGCGGCGCTGATCACCGCGGGCGGGCCGGGGGATGGGGCGGGGATCCTGCTGACCAATCTGCCGGCTTCCGGCTGGATGGAGCATGCGGCGCTGGCGGCGCGGCGGGCCGACCTGATCTCACTGCGGCTGACGGGGAGCTCGGACGGTGCGGGGGCCGTCGATTACACGGTAAACTGCGCGGCGGGGTTCCCGATGGCGACCGGCCCAGGTGGGGCGCCGGTCAACCACGTCCTGCCAGCCTGGGACGTGGCGGCGGGACTTTACCTCTCGACGGGGCTGCTGGCGGCGGAGCGGGTTCGGGCGCGGACGGGGCAGGGGCAGGAGGTCGCGCTGGCGCTGTCGGACGTTGCCTTCGCGACCGCGGCGAACCTTGGCTACGTCGCGGACGTGCAGGTCAACGGGCCGTGCGGCCGGCGATGGGGAACGACCTGTACGGAGCCGTCGGGCGGGATTTTGCGTGCGCGGACCGGCGACGGGTCATGCTCGTGGCGATCTCGGACCGGCAGTGGCATGCCATCGGCAAGGCGACCGGGCTGGCCGACCGATTGGCGATGCTGGGGCCGGTGATGGGCGTGGACATGGCCGACGAAGGGGGCGCTTCGCGGCGCGGGGGGCGATCTGCGCGGTGCTGGAGCCCTGGTTCGCGGCGCGGACCTTGGCGGAGGTGCGGACGGCCTTCGAGGGCGCGGGGGTGCTCTGGGGGCCTTACCAGGATTTCGGGCAGATGGTGCGGGAGGACCCGCGGGTCTCCGCTGCCAACCCGCTCTTCGCGGAGGTCGAGCAGCCCGGGGTGGGGCGGGTGCTGACGCCGGGGCTGCCGCTCCATATGCAGGATCGGCCGGCGCCGATGCCGGCGCCGCGCCTCGGGCAGCACACGGACGAGGTGCTGGCAGAAGTGCTCGGGCTGTCCGCGGCCGCGATTGGCCGGCTGCACGATACGGGAGTCGCTGCCGATGCCGTTGGACGCTGATGTTCGCTCCGAAGTCCGGGACGACCTGCTGACAGCCTGTGAGGCCGGCCTGTCGGCGGCCGAGCGGCTGCTGGAGGCAGGGCGCCGCGGGGTGGCTGGGTTGGTGGCGCCCGACGGGCGGGTGGACCCGGCGAGGCTTGATGCCCATCAGTTCGCGGCGCACGCGCTGGCCTGGACGGCGACGACGGTCGAGGCGCTGCGGCAGACGCTGCGCTGGGCCCGGACCCTGCGAGCGGAGGGCGGGTTCGGGGTCGCGGAGGCCGCGATCCTGCGGTTGGGCTTCGCGGAGTACCTGGCACAGATCGGCGGCGGCATCCCGATGAGCGGGTCGGAGATCGCGCGGCCCGCCGACATGTGCGTGGCGGAGGAGTCGGTCGCGGCGTTCCGCGCGGTGCCGGCGGTGGCCGCCCTGGCCGATCCCGCGGCGCTGGCGGCGGCACGGGTCGTGCTGGCCGAGGAGATGGGGGAAGGGCGCTTCGGTGCGGACGCGCTGGGCGACGAGGCGATGGAGGCGGTGCGCGAGACCTTCGACCGCTTCGTGGCGGCGGAAGTCGCGCCGATCGCCCAGGGCATCCACGATCGGGATGAACTGATCCCGATGGGGCTTGTGGACAGCATGTCGGCGATGGGCGTCTTCGGGCTGACGGTGCCGGAGGAATTCGGCGGGCTGGGATTGGGGAAGGTCGCGATGTGCCTCGTCTCCGAGGCGCTGTCCGCGGGCTATCTCGGCGTCGGGTCGCTCGGGACTCGGAGCGAGATCGCGGCGGAGCTGATCCGCGGCGGCGGGACGGCGGCCCAGAAGGAGCGCTGGTTGCCGCTGCTCGCCTCGGGCGCGGTGCTGCCGACGGCGGTGTTCACGGAGCCGAACACGGGGTCCGACCTCGGCGCGGTGCGGACGCGGGCGGTGCGGGATGGGGATGTGTACCGCGTGACCGGGGCGAAGACCTGGATCACGCATGGGGCGCGATCCGACCTGATGACGTTGCTGGTGCGGACCTCCGACGCGCCGGGGTATCGCGGGCTGTCCATGCTGCTGGCGCCGAAGCCGCGGGGGACGGAGGCCGAGCCGTTCCCGGCAGCGGGGATGAAGGGGGCGGAGATCCGGGTCCTCGGCTACCGCGGGATGAAGGAATACGAGATCGGGTTCGACGGGTTCGAGGTGCCTGTCGACGGCTTGCTGGGCGGGGTTGAAGGCCAGGGCTTCAAGCAGTTGATGGAGACCTTCGAGAGCGCGCGCATCCAGACCGCGGCACGTGCGCTGGGCGTGGCGCGGAACGCGATGGAGCTCGCGCTGGCCTACGGGCGGGAGCGGGAGGCCTTCGGCCGGGCGCTGACGGCATTCCCACGCGTGCACGCGAAGCTCGCGATGATGGCGGCGGAGACGATGATGGCGCGGCAGCTCACGCTGTTCGCTGCGCGGGAAAAGGATTCGGGGCGGCGCTGCGACGTGGAAGCCGGGATGGCGAAGCTGCTGGCGGCACGCGTTGCCTGGGCGAACGCGGATTCGGCGCTGCAGATCCATGGCGGGAACGGGTACGCACTGGAATACCCGATCAGCCGCGTGCTCTGCGACGCGCGGATCCTCTCGATCTTCGAGGGAGCGGCGGAGGTGCAGGCGCATGTCATCGCGCGCGGGCTGCTCGGGCGGGCAAACTGAGCGCCGGGGCCTGTTGACGGCGCAGGAGGTTTGACACGGGGCAGGGGTGGGGTGCACCGTTTGCTCATATCCGAACGATGCGTTCATAATTGAACGGTTGGAGAGGAGCGGCGAACCGCCCGCGATGGCAGGATCGAGCGCAGCGGCCCTGAGCCTCGAGAACGTCGCCCGGCGCTTTCCTTCGAAGGCGCGGGGCTCCGCGCTGTTCACGGCGGTCGAGGCGCTGTCCTTCGAGGTACGAAGTGGGGAGTTCGTGGCGCTCGTCGGGCCTTCGGGCTGCGGCAAGAGCACGATCCTGAACCTCGTCGCCGGGCTGGACCGGCCGAGCGAGGGTGTCGTCCACGTGTCGGGGGAGCCGGTGCGAGGGCCGAACACGCATGTCGGCTTCATGCTGCAGAAGGATCTTCTGCTGCCCTGGCGTTCCATCCGGCGCAACGTGGAATTCGGGCTGGAGGCGCGGCCGATCGGGCGCGGGGAGCGAACCGCGCGGGTGGAGCGGGAGTTGCGGCGCTGCCGGCTGACGGAGCTGGCAGACCGGTATCCGCACCAGTTGTCGGGCGGGCAGCGGCAGCGTGCGGCGCTGGCGCGGACGCTCGCGATCGAGCCGGACCTGGTGCTGCTGGACGAGCCGTTCTCGGCGCTGGATGCGCAGACGAAGCTGCTGCTGCACCGGTCCTTCGCGCGAACCATCGTGGCTTCCGGCGTGACGACGCTGCTGATCACGCACGACCTGTCGGAGGCCGTGACGATGGCGGATCGCATCCTGGTGATGAGCGAGCGGCCCGGGCGGATCGTCGAGGAGATCGAGGTCGGGCTGCCGCATCGCGACGACCCGATCGCCCGCGCGTCGCTACCGCGCGCGCGGGAGTTGATGGCGCACCTGTTCCATTCCCTGCACCTGGATGACCGCGTGGATGCCTGACGGAACGCGCGCCTTGCCGGCCGCGCCGGCGCCCAAGGGGCGGAAGGGACTGCGGAGACGGCGCCGCGCAGGGCGGTGTGGCACGGTGCGGCGCTGCCCGGCGCGTCGCTGGCGCTGCTGGCGGCGGTTTTGCTGGCCTGGGAGTTTCTGCCGCCGGCGATGGGCGTGCCGAAATACATCATCCCGCCGGTGTCCGACCTCCTCGCGGAGATGGGGCGGATGTGGCGGCAGGAGGATCTGGCGACGCACCTGACGTCCACGGCGACTTGGGCGGTGGTCGGCTTCGTCCTGGGCGGGGTCTTCGGGGCGGCGTTCGGCTACCTCCTCGGGCTGTCGCCGACGGCGGAGCGCGTGCTGTCGCCCTACCTGCTGGCGTTGCAGATCGCGCCGAAGGTGGCCTTCGCGCCGCTGTTCATCCTGTGGTTCGGGTACAATGCCTGGCCGAAGCTGGTCGTCACGGTGCTTGTCGTGTTCTTCCCGATCCTCGTGAACGTGCTGCAGTCCATGCGCGTGGCGGACCGGGACCTGGTGAACCTGGCGCGCGCCTATTCGATGTCGCGGGGGCAGATCTTCTGGAAGGTGCTGTTCCCGGCGTCCATGCCGAACCTCATGGCGGGGCTGCGGATCGGGGCGACGCTCGCGGTCATCGGGATCACGGTGGGGGAGGTGGTGGGGTCGCAGGTCGGGCTCGGCTACCTCATCACCTACGGGCAGGGGGCGGCGAACACGGCGATGGTGTTCGACGCGATCGTGCTGCTGACGGTCATCGGCATCGTCATGTACTGGGCCGTCGCGGCGGTGGAGACGCGGGTGCTGCACTACATCCCCCGCGCGGTGCAGTAGATGCTGACAGGGCGCACGATCGTCGTGACGGGTGCGGCGCGCGGGGTGGGGCGTGCGATCGCCGAGGCCTGCGCCGCCGCCGGGGCGCGGTTGGTGCTGGCCGATATCCTGGAGGACCTGGGGCGGGAGACGGCGGCCACCCTTCCCGGTGCGCGATTCCTGCCGCTCGACCTCGCCGATCCGGACTCCGTCTCGCGCTTCGGGGCAGACGTCGCGGCGCATGAGGGCGCGGTGCACGGCCTGGTGAACAACGCGGCGATCGCCACGGGGATCGGCGGGCCGGAGTTCGACGCGATCGAGATCGGGACCTGGGACCGCGTGATGACGGTGAACGTCCGGGGTACCTGGCTCGTCACGCGGGCGCTGGCGCCGCTGCTGGTGGCGTCGGGGTCTGGGCGGATCGTCAACCTGGCGTCGGATACCGCGCTCTGGGGCGCGCCGCGACTGCTGGCCTATACGGCGTCCAAGGGCGCGGTGATCTCGATGACGCGGTCGCTGGCGCGGGAGTTGGGGCCGCGCGGCGTAGGCGTGACCTGCGTCGCGCCGGGCATCATGCGCTGCGAGGCGACGGAATACGTGCCGGAGGCCCGGCATCGGTTGTACGAGGACGGGCGTGCCGTTCCCGGTGCGCAGGTGCCGGGGGACATCACGGCGGCCATTACCTTCCTCCTCACGCCCGGTGCGCTGGCGCTGACGGGGCAGGTCCTGCCGGTGAATGCGGGGTTCGTGTTCACGTGAGCGCGCCCGAACGCCTGCGCGCGGCGGGGACCGCCCTGATCCACCGAGCCGGTGATGGACCGGAGCTGCCGGTTGTCCTGCTGCACGGCATTGGAAGCAATGCCGAATCGTGGAGCGCCGTCCTCTCCGCCCTGTCTCACCGGGTCTCCGCCTTCGCCTGGGACGCGCCGGGCTACGGCGATTCCGAACCTCTCGCGGATCCGTCGCCCCGGCCGGCCGATTACGCCGACCGCCTGCGGTTCATCCTGGACGAGCTCGGGCTGGGGCAGGTCGTCCTGGCCGGCCATTCCCTCGGCTGCCTCTTCGCGGGCGCCTTCGCCGCACGGTATCCGGACCGCGTCCGGGTCCTCGCGCTCCTCTCGCCGGCCCTGGGCTACGGGATCGGCCCGGGCGAACCCTTGCCGAAGGGCGTCCAGTTGCGCCTGGACGACCTCGCCGCGCTCGGCCCGGCGGGCATGGCGGAGAAGCGTGCGGCGCGGCTCGTCCATGACGCCGAGCGGAAGCCGGAGGCCCTGGCCGCCGTGCGACGCGCAATGGCCGCGATCCGGCCGGAGGGCTACGCCCAGGCCGTGCGGGCCCTCGCAGCGGGCGATCTGCTCGCGGATGCGCGGGCGCTCGAGATCCCCGTGTCCGTCACGATCGGCCTGGAGGACGTGGTCACGCCGCCGAGCAACGCGCAGGCGGTGCGTGCCGTCCTGCGCCACCCTCTGAAGGCGCGCGACCTCATCGGCGTCGGCCACGCAGTGCCACAGGAGGAGCCGGCCACCGTCGCCAAGGTTCTGCGCGGCCTCGCGACGCGAGCCCTCGAATGACCGAGACCGAGGACGCCTACATCTCTGCGCCCGTGCAGCGCGCCGCGCGGCTGCTGCGCCACATCGGGGAGGGCGACGCGGTGACGAACATGGCGGACACGGCGCGCCGCATCGGCATTAACCGCACGACGCTGCTTCGCCTGCTGCGCACGCTGGAAGCCGAGCGCTTCATCGAGCGTCGTGGCGGCGGCGAGCTGGGCTGGCGGATCGGTACGGGGCTGATCGGCCTCGCCGCCCAGGCCTTCTACTCCGATGACCTCGTGCAGGTCGCCGTGCCCGTCCTGACGCGGCTCGCGGATACTCTCGGCCTCTCCGCGCATCTTGGCGTGCTGGATGGGCGGGAGGTCGTCTACGTCGTCCGGCGCGTGCCGAACCTGGCCTTCGCGAGCAACATCCGCGTCGGGTCGCGTCTGCCGGCGCATGCGGCGAACATGGGCCGGATCATCCTGGCGCATCTGGGCGAGGAGGCGGTACGGCACCTGTTCGGAAAGGACGCGCTCGCCGCCGCTACGCCGCACACGCCGACGAACCTGGACGCGCTACTCGAACGTCTCGCCACGGACCGCGCCGCGGGCCTCGCCTGGAGCGACGGGCATTACGAGGCGGGCATCGGCTCCGTCGCGGCCGCTGTGCTGGACGCGACGGGGGCGCCAGTGGCCGCGCTGAACGTCTCCGGCGCCCGCGACAGCTTCGTGGGGGAGGCACGCCGGGCGGAGATCGGCCGTGCGGTGCTGGCCGCCGCGCGCGAGATTTCGGCACGCCTGGGCTGGACCGGCGCGGGCCATTCCGCATCCGGCGCGCATCTGCGGGTGGTGGCCTGATGGATCTGGGCTATGCGGGCCGCGTCGCGGTCGTCACCGGCGGGACCTCCGGCATCGGGCTCGAGACGGCCCGCATCCTGATCGAGGAGGGCGCACGGGTCGCGGTCTGCGGGCGGGACGAGGCGCGGCTGGAGGCGGCGAGAGCGCGACTGGCCGAGGTTCGGGGCGAGGACGCGCTTCTCGCCGCGCGCTGCGATGTGCTGGACAAGGCCGCCGTCGCCGCCTTCGCGGAGGCCGTCGCGGTCTGGGGCGGGGGCGTGCTGGACCTGCTGGTGAACAATGCCGGACAGGGGCGCGTTTCCACCTTCGCCAGCACGTCGGACGATGACTGGCGGGCGGAACTCGACCTGAAATTCTTCTCGCAGATCCTGCCGATCCGGGCCCTCCGGCCCTTGCTGGATCGCGCCGAGGCGCCCGCGATCGTGGGCGTGAACTCGCTGCTCGCGTACCAGCCGGAGCCGCATATGGTCTGCACCTCCGCCGCCCGCGCGGGCGTGCAGTCCTTGCTGAAGTCGCTCGCCGCGGAACTCGCGCCGCGTATCCGGGTGAACTCGATCGTGCTGGGGCTCGTCGACTCCGGCCAGTGGCAGAGACGGTTCGAAGCGCGGGCGGACAGGGCGGTGGACCGGGAGACTTGGTACGGCGACCTGGCGCGGAGCAAGGGCATCCCGCTGGTCCGCCTCGGCCGGCCGGAGGAACCCGCGCGCGCGGTCGTGTTCCTGGGCTCGCCCGCCGCGTCCTACATCACCGGGGCGTCGCTGGAGGTCTCCGGCGGCGTGTCCCGCTTCATCTGAGGACGCGGACCATGGACACCGCCCCGGTTTACCTGACCACCGCCGAGAAGCCCGTCGGCGACCTGATCGCTGCGGCGCTGGCGGACATGGGCGTGACGACGGCCTTCGGCGTCATCTCCATCCACAACATGCCGATCCTCGACGCCATCGCACGGCAGGGGCGCATCCGCTTCGTCCCGGCGCGGGGCGAGGCCGGAGCGATGAACATGGCCGACGCCTATGCGCGGGTGTCGCGGTCGCTCGGCGTCTGCATCACCTCGACGGGCACGGCGGCCGGCAATGCGGCGGGGTCACAGGTGGAGGCGCTGACGGCCGGGTCGCCCGTGCTGCACGTCACGACGACGGTGGACCGCAGCCTGATGGACCGCGACCGCGCCGCGATCCACGACGTGCCGCGGCAGCCCGACATGCTGCGCGCCGTGTCCAAGGCCTTCGTCAGGGCGTGGGAGCCGCATGCGGCGGTAGACGCGCTGGTGGCCGCCGCGCGCATCGCGCTCACGGCGCCGGCCGGACCCGTGTCCCTGGAAATCCCGATCGACGTGCAGCGCGCGAAGGCCCGTCCGCGCAGGGTGGTCGGCGTGACCCATGTCGCGCCGCCGTCGCCCGATCCGCGGCTGCTGGACGAGCTGGCGCATCGGGTGCTTCGCGCGGAGCGGCCGATGCTGTGGCTCGGCGGCGGCGCGCGAGGCGCGTCGGAGGCCGCAACGGCGCTGGTCGAGCGCGGCTTTGCGGCGGTCACCAGCACGCAGGGCCGCGCGACGGTGCCGGAGGGCCACCCGCGCAGCCTCGGCGCCTTCAACATGACACCGGGGGCGCAGGGCGTGTACGACCGCGCCGACCTGATGGTCGTCGTCGGGTCGCGGCTTCGTGGAAACGAGACGCGCAACAATGCCATGCGCCTGCCACCCCTCGTCCAGGTGGACGCGGACCCGAGGCAGGCCGGGCGCAACTATGCGGTGGAAATGTTCATCCCCGGCGACGCGCGCGCGGTGCTGGAAGGGTTGCTGGAACGGCTGCCGCCGACCCTGCAGGTAGATGCGTCTTTCCATGCGGCGGTGTCGGAGGCGCGAGCTGCATCGGAAGCCGCGTTGCGTTGTACGCTCGGCCCCTACGCCGAGATCGCAGATGCGCTGTCCGAGCGGGTCCATGCGCGCCGGCTGCCCTGGGTCCGGGACGTCACGATCTCCAACTCCACCTTCGGCAATCGCTACGTCCGCCTCGCCGCGCCGAACCTCGGCGTGCACGCGCTGGGCGGCGGCATCGGGCAGGGCATCGCCATGGGGATCGGCGCGGCGCTCGCAGGCCAGGGCAAGGCCGTCACGCTAGTGGGCGACGGTGGCGCGCAGTTGATGATCGGGGAACTCGCGACGGCCGCGGAGACGGGGGCGGAGGTCGTCTTCGTGCTGATGAACGACCGGGGCTACGGCGTGATCCGCAACATCCAGGACGCGCAGTATGAAGGCCGTCATGCCTATTCGAACATCCTGACGCCCGACTTCTCGCTGCTCTGCACCTCCATGGGGCTGCCACATGTGAAGGTGACCTTCGCCGAACGCTTCGCGGCGGCCCTCGATGCGGCGCTCGACGCGCCGGGGCCGCGGGTGGTCGAGGTGGACATGACGGCCATCGGACCCTTCGCCGAATCCTTCGCCGGCCCGCCTGCCGGCGCCGCCGGTTCCGTGCGCTAGAGGAGGATGCCGTGCCGACCTACGCCTTCCCCGCCCTCTCCCCTCACCAGAGCCGGACACGTGAGCCGACGGAATGGGAGATGTCGCTTGCGGGCGCCATCGAGGACGCCTTCGGCAGGGGACATCACGACCTGCCCGGACTGGTGGCGGCCCTCAACGCATCCCGCATCCGCCCGCGCGAGGGCGGGACTTGGACGGAAAACAGTTTCACCGCGCTGATGCGCGAACTGGGAGCGTGACCCGATGAGCGCGACCACGCTGGACCGGCCCCGTGCCCGCGGCGAGGGGCCGAGCGACCCCGAGGTGCAGGCCCATCTCAAGACCGGCCTGCGCAACCGCTGGTATCCCGTGCTGCCGTCGCGCTTTGTCGAGATCAGCGGCAAGCCGCTCGGCATCACGCGCCTCGGCGAGCGCATCGTGCTGTGGCGCGACGCGACGGGGGTGGTGCGCGTGCAGTCGGACCGCTGCCCGCACCGCGCGGTACCGCTATCGAAGGGCATGAACGAGGGAGACCGCATTCGCTGCGCCTATCACGGCGTGGAGATCGGGGCGGACGGCACCGTCCTCGCTGTGCCGGGACAGCCGGGCTGCGCGCTGGAGGGCAAGAAGGCCGTCAAGACCTACCCGTCCTTCGAACTGGCCGAGGCGATCTGGGTCTGGTTCGGCGATGCGCTGCATGCAGAGGCCCCACCGTTCAACCCGCCGGAGCAACTGGCGGGCGGGGAGTTCAGCACCTTCTGCTGCTACGCGGACTGGCGGGCCTCCTGGCGCTATATCTACGACAACCTCATGGACCCGATGCACGGGGCCTTCCTGCACGCCAATTCGCATTCCATGTCGCAGGGCGAGACCTCCGCCCGCTTCGTCACGCGCGACACGGAGAAGGGCTTCTTCTTCGAGAAGGATGGGCAGCGCAACGTGAACTTCGACTGGTCCGAGTTCCTGGACGACGGCGCGCTGATGGTGCGGCTGGAAATTCCCTATCCCCGCACCGGGGGTCCCGGCGGCAATTTCGGCATCGTCTCCGTCATCACGCCGATCGACGAGACGAACTCGGCCTGCTTCTTCTGGCGGTTCCGCAAGGTGCAGGGCTGGGTGCGCGACACCTGGCGGTTCCTATACCGGACGAAGCTGGAGCCGCGGCACTGGCACGTGCTGGAGCAGGATCGCGAGATGCTGGACGGCGTCGGCCTGGGCCTGGAGCGCGGGGAGATGCTGTACCAGCACGATGCCGGGCTGATGCGGTTGCGGCGCTACCTCGCGCGGCAGGCGCGGCTACAGATGGTCGCGCTGCATGAGGCGGGGGTCGGATGATCCACCGTCGCACCGCCCTGGGGTCGGCCGCGACGCTGGTGACGACACGCGGCGCCCTCGCGCAGGGCGCGCCAGAGGCCTTTCCGCGTCGCCCCCTGACGCTGATCGCACCCTTCACGCCGGGCGGGCCGATCGACATCCTCGCGCGCGTGCTTGCGGCGGGGTTCCAGGCGCGCACCGGCCAGCCCGCGGCGGTGGACAACCGCGCGGGCGGGGCGGGGATTCCGGGGATCGATGCCGTGCGGCGCGCGGCGCCGGACGGGACGACGATGCTCGTCATTCCCGCCGGGAACCTGACGATCAACCCGACGCTGCTGCGTAACCTGCCCTACGACGTGGAGCGTGACTTCGCACCGGTGTCGATGATGGCGACGACGCCGAACCTGATCCTCGGCGCGCCGAACCTGCCGGCGCGCACGATCGGGGAACTGATCGCGCTGGCGAAGGCGAGGCCGGACGAGCTGTCCTACGGGTCCCCGGGCGTCGGCAGCGGGCTGCACCTCGCCATGGAACTGCTGAGGTCGAAGGCCGGGATCCAGATGGCGCATGTGCCGTATCGCGGCACGACGCAGGCGGTGAATGACTTGCTCGGCGGCACACTGCCGCTGCTGGCGAGCAACCTGCCCGTCGCCCTGCCGCTTGTTCGCGACGGCCGCGCGAAGGCGCTGGCGATGACGACGGCCGAACGAAGCGCCGCCCTGCCCGACGTGCCGACGCTGGCCGAGAGCGGTTTTCCCGGGATCGACGTCACGTCCTGGTACGGGCTCCTCGTCCCCAGGGCGACGCCGGCGGCCGTGGTCGCGGCAATCTCCCAGGTCACGGAAGCCGTGCTCCGCGCCCCGGAAGCCGGGGCCAGCCTGGCGGCGCAGGGCATGGACGTGGTCTGCGAGCCGCCCGAGCCGTTCGCGGCCCGGCTCCGTCGCGAGACCGCGCTCTGGGCCGAGGTTATCCGCGAACGCAACATCCGCGTGGAGTAGGCGCATGGCGCTCAACGGGATCGACGCCGTCACCTTCGGCGTCGCGGACATGGACGCCGCGCGCCGCTTCTGCCTGGATTGGGGGCTCGCGCAGGTCGAGGCAGGGCGCGACCGGCTGCTGTTCCGCACGCGGGACGGCGGGGATGTCATCGTCCGGCCGCAGGATGCGCCGGACCTGCCGACGGCGGTCGAGCCGGGCAACACGGTCCGCGAGATCACCTGGGGCGCCGCGAACGACGCCGAACTGAAGGCCACGCTGGACCGCCTTCGCGCCCGCGGCATGCTGGTCGAGGACAACGAGGTCTATGCGCGAGACCCGAACGGGCTGCACCTGTCCTTCCGCGTGTCGCGGCGCCAGCCCGTGTCCGTGACGCCGACACCGGTGAACGCACCGGGCGCTCATAACCGCGTGGACCGCAGGTCGCCGATCCATGAGCGGGCCGAGCCGATCCAGATCGGGCATGTCGTCCTCTTCGCGGCCGACTTCGCGGCGATGCGGGACTTCTACCTCGACGCGATGGGCCTGATCCTGTCGGACGAATACCCGGGCCACGGCGTCTTCATGCGCTGCCAGACGCGGGGGGAGCACCACAACCTCTTCGTCCTGAACCGCCCCGGAAAACCCGGCGTGAACCACGTGGCATTCACCGTCACCGACATCCACGAGGTGATCGGCGGCGGCATCGCGATGGCGAAGAAGGGCTGGAAGACGGAGATCGGGCCGGGGCGGCACCCCATTTCTTCCGCTTATTTCTGGTACTTCCACAACCCGCTCGGCGCGCCGGTGGAGTACTACGCCGACGATGATTTCTGCACCGAGAACTGGACGCCTGGACAGTTCGTCCGCAAGCCCGAGCTCTTCGCCGAATGGGCGATCGCCGGCGGCATCGACGGCACCACGCGTCGCCAGGTCGTGGCGCAGGACGACAGCGGGCGCGGCCGCGCGTGACGCCCGCGCTGCGCCGCCTGATCGCGGTCGAGGCGCATCGGCGCGCGGCGGGCCGGATCGCGACATTGGTCCATTCCTTGGGCACGGGCGAAAGCTTTGCCGTGCGCGCCGGTGCGGACGGGTTCACGGATGAGGAGAGCGGGCTATCCGCCCGCCTGTTGCCGGACGGTGCGTTGGAAGCCGGCGCGTCCCGTATCCGGCTGACCGCGGACGGCGACGTGCTGTTCCGCGGGCAGGACCTGACGACCGGCGAGCGGCTCACGGGTCGCGCCGGCGGGGGCGCGATCGTCACGCTCTATGACGGGGACGGCTGGTTCCAGTACCACCTCGTCACGGACGGCACGTGATCACCACGACCGCGCTGGAAGAGTTCATCGGGCGCCACCGGGCGATCTTCGTCCTGACGGGTGCGGGGTGCAGCACGGGTTCCGGCATCCCCGATTACCGCGACGAGGCCGGCGCCTGGAAACGCTCGCAGCCCATGACATTCCAAGCCTTCACGGGAAGCGAGGCGGCGCGGCAACGTTACTGGGCCCGCAGCATGATCGGCTGGCCGCGTATGGCCGCCACGCGCCCGAATGGCGCCCATGCCGCGCTCGCCCGGCTGGAAAGCGCGGGGCGCTGCGCGGTGCTGCTGACCCAGAACGTGGACGGCCTGCACCAGCGCGCGGGCAGTCGGCGCGTCGTGGACCTGCATGGGCGGCTGGACCTGGTGCGGTGCCTCGGATGCGGCCGGACCCTGCCGCGCGAGGCGATGCAGGAAGCCATGATCGTCCTCAACCCCGGCTGGGGCGACCTGCAGGCGGCGGAGGCGCCGGACGGCGATGCCGAACTCGAGACCGCCGACTTCGCTCGCTTTTCCGTCCCACCCTGCCCGGCCTGCGGCGCCGTACTGAAGCCTGACGTCGTCTTCTTCGGGGAGAACGTGCCGAAGGACCGCGTCACGGCGGCGTACGACGCGCTGGGACGAGCCGATGCCGTGCTGGTCGTCGGATCTTCGCTGATGGTCTGGTCCGGCTTTCGCTTCGTCCAGGCCGCGGTGGCCGCGGGCAAGCCGATCGCGGCGGTGAACCGCGGCCGCACGCGGGCGGACGACCTGCTGACCCTGAAGGTCGTGGCGGACTGCGCCGAGTCGCTGTCCTTCCTCCTGTAATGCCATGGCGGTAAGTCCGGCGCTCCGCCGCCTTCGCGCGCTGGCCCGCGCGGCCACGCTGTTTCAGCCGACCACGCTGACGGCCGCCATCCAGCGGCTCGGCTTCGTGCAGGCCGACCCGATCCGCGCGCCGGCGCGGGCGCAGGACCTGATCCTGCGCCACCGCGTGACGGGCTATCGGGCCGGCGACCTGGAACGACGCTTCGCCACGTCCGGGCTGGAGGAGGATTTCCTTTTCGCCCACGGCTTCATGCCGGCGGGGACGCGCGCGCTGCTGCATCCGCGACACGGGGGCGGAGCCCTTCCGCCGGCCGGCCTGCCGGCGGAGGTGCTGGACTTCGTTCGCGCGCGCGGCCCGACGCACCCCCGTGACCTCGAGGCCCGCTTCGGGCGGGAGCGCGCGGTCAACGGGTGGGGCGGCTTCTCCAAGGCGACGACGCGGGCGCTGGAGGAATTGCATCACCACGGCTGGGTCCGTGTCGCGGGCCGCCGCGACGGGATCCGGCTCTACGAGGCCTGCGCGCCGGTGATCGGTGCGGTGCCGGAAGGGCGGGCGCGGGAAGCCGTTCTGCTGGTCGCGCGTATCCTGGCGCCTGTCCCGATCGTCAGCCTGCGCGGGGCCCTGTCGCTCATGGCGCGGCACAATCCGGGACTGGGTTCGTTGGCGCCCGTGGTGGCTGACGCGCTGCGGAGCGGCGCGCTGGCTCAGGAGGAGGTCCAGGGCGAGATCTATGTCAGCCCGGCCGCGGACTCTGACGCGCGGCAACCGGAAGCGCCGCAGGACGTGCGGTTCCTCGCACCCTTCGACCCAATCGTCTGGGACCGGCGGCGGTTCGAGCACCTTTGGGGCTGGGCGTATCGGTTCGAGGCCTATACGCCGCCGCAGAAGCGGCAGTTCGGCTACTACGCGCTGCCGTTGCTCTGGGGCGATGCGGTCATCGGCTGGGCGAATGTCGGGGTGGTGGGCAGCAGGCTGGATGTGGCGCTGGGCTACGCGGGGACGGTGCCGCGTGGGGCACGCTTCCGCCGCGCGCTCGATGCGGAAGTCGCCCGCTTCGAACGCTTCCTGGCACCGCGGACCCGCCGGGCGACCTGACGGACCCGGGGCGAGCGGTCAGGCCGCCTCGAACCGCACTGTCTCCGGCGCGCTGGTGCCGACGACGTTCCAGACGGTGGCGGGACCAATGCCGTCGTTGCGGAACCAGTGGCGGCGACCGGCGGGCGTCAGCAGCAGGTCGCGCGGGCCGAGTTCCGTCTGGACGCTGCGGCCGTCCTCCTCCCACCCCACGGTGAGGGAGCCTTCCAGCACCATGAACGCGTCTTCCACGTCGCGGGCGTAAGGCTTCACGCCGACGCCGGCCGGCACGCCGAGCATGTCCTTGCGGCAGGTGTCGCTCTCGATCCCGCCGGGGCCAACATACACGCGGCGCTGGACGCCTGAGGCCTCGCGGATCGCCGGCTGCTCGGATCGGCGGATGACGTAACGCGCCATCTGCTGCTGCAGCGGGTGGCTTCCGTCCGGGTCGAAGGGCAGGGTCTTGCCCGGCGCCGCGCCGAAGGACCGCGCCAGGGCGGGGTCGATGCCCATCTTCGGGTGGTAGAGGTATCGCGGCGGCAGCGGCTTCCCGACATCCACGGAGATCGACATCAGCACAGGCTCCACGCCGTCGTTGCGGAAGCCGTGGCCGACGTCGCGGGCGTTGAGGATCATGTCGCCGGGGCCGAGGCGGACTTCCACGACCTCGCCGTCCCGTTCCCAGCCCACCGTCAGCACGCCTTGGATGATCAGGAACGATTCCTCGATCTCGTGCGCATGGCACGCCGCGTATTTGCCGACGTGCTTGTAGATGAGGGATAGCGTGAAGTGCTCGGGCGCCAGCGTCCCGGCCTCGCCGACCTTCGGCGAGCCGCCGGCACCGACGTAGCGCATCTGCGCCCGCTCCAGTTCGGGATAGCCGCGATTGGACGGGAAGGCGTCCCAGTCGAAGGTCTTGTCCACGTGTCGCACGACGTGGCGACGGAACTCGGTCTGGAGAGTGGAGATCGGGGCGATGACGTTCATGGTCCGGGTCTTCCTGGTGCGGCGGGTGATAGCGCCGGGCGGGGAGGCGTGGCAGGCTGCGTTTGATGGGTGAAACGCCCGACCGCTACGTCGTCTCCGCACTGGCCCGCGGCCTTGCCGCCTTGCAGGCGTTCGGCCCTGGGCGCGACCGGATGACCCTCGGCGAACTCGCTGCGGCGACGGGCGTCACCAAGTCCGCCGTGTTCCGCACGGCGCATACCCTGACGCAGTTGGGTTTCCTGCTGCATGACCCCCGATCGCGGACCTACGCACTCGGACCTGCGGTGCTGCGATTGGCAACGGGGGCGCTTGCGGCGCGGGAGGTGCTGCAGGCGGCGCTCCCCGTCCTCGATCGGCTGCGTGACGAGACCGGGTGGTCCGCGCATCTCGGCGTGCTGGACGGGCGGGAGGTCGTCTACCTCCTTCGCGCCCCGGCCGCGCCGCGAGAGGGCATCGTCCATGTCGGCAGCCGCCTTCCCGCCCATGCCACGGCCATGGGCCGGGTCCTCCTCGCGGGACTACCGGATCAGGAACTGGCGAAGCGCTACCGGGACGCCACGCTCCCTCGGATCGGCCCGCGCACGCCGACGACGCTGGCGATGCTGCTCGCACAGGCGCGGCGGGACCGCGGGGCGCGACAGGTCGGCCATCTCGGCGACTTCGAGGCGGGGATCGCCAGCATCGCCGCCCCGATCCGGGAGGGCGGCGCCGTCGTCGCGGCGATCAACGTCACAGTTCCGCTGGCTGAGGCACGGGAGGTGGCCCGTGCCACCGCGACGCGAGCCTTGCTGGAGGCGGCGGATGCCATCTCGGCGGCGCTCGCCGGTCCCTGATTGCCGTCATTCGCGCGGCGCATTGGCGTGCCCCGGCCACGTTCCCACCTGCCCCGTATCAGCACGGAGACGACCATGACGTGGCGTGGCGAAGACCCCATCCCCGGCGACGCGCGGTCCTGCGAGGCCATCGACCTCGTCATCATCCCGCGCGCGCGGGACATCGGCGACTTCGAGGTCCGCCGCGCACTGCCCTCGGCGAAGCGCCAGATGGTCGGGCCCTTCATCTTCTTCGACCAGATGGGGCCGGCCGAGATCCTGCCGGGCAAGGGCATGGACGTTCGCCCGCACCCGCATATCGGCCTTTCGACGGTGACCTACCTCTTCGAGGGCGAGATCCACCACAAGGACAGCCTCGGCACCGACCTGCCGATCCGGCCCGGTGCGCTGAACTGGATGACAGCGGGGCGCGGCATCGCGCATTCCGAACGCTCGGGTCCCGAGTTCCGGGCGACCGGCGGCCGCGTCTCCGGCATCCAGTCCTGGGTCGCCCTGCCGCGCGCGCAGGAGGAACGGGATCCGTCCTTCGTTCACCACGCGGCGGAGGACTTGCCGATGCTGGACGGGGAGGGGAAGCGCGTGCGCGTCATCGCGGGCGACTTCATGGGTGCAAGGTCCCCCGCCGCGGTGCTGCATCCCACGCTCTACGCCGACGTGATGCTGGACGCGGCCGCCGCCCTGCCGCTGGATGCGGAGCACGAGGAGCGCGCGATCTACACGGTGGACGGGATCGTGGACATCGCCGGCGACCGGTTCGAGCCGGGTCAGTTGCTCGTCTTCAAGCCGGGCGACCGCATCACGATCCGCGCGGCGGACGGCCCCGCGCGTTTCATGGCGCTCGGTGGCGCGCCGATGGACGGGCCGCGGCACATCTGGTGGAACTTCGTCCATTCCTCCCGCGACCGGATCGAGGCCGCGAAAGCTGACTGGACGTCCGGGCGTTTCGGCCAGGTGCCGGGCGACGACGAGTTCATCCCGCTGCCCGAGCCGACGCCACCGCCTGTCCGGTATCCCTGACACGCGACGCACGCGACCGTTCCGCCGTCCGCGCGGGACGCGTCCGCGACGACCAGCCCGCATCATCCCCCCGGCTGCTTCCCCGCCAAGCGGTCGGGTGGGAGGAACCGGGATGAGCCGCCTGACGATCTACGACGCCTTGAACGGCCTCGCTCTGACGAGCCTCGCCGTGCTGTTCGCCTGGTCCGCAGGAAGCGGCGCCTGGGCGCAGGAGGAGGTACTTTTCCTCGTCGCCTTGCCGCTGTTGCTGATCGGCGGGGTGTTCGCGGCGTCACTGATGCTGCGCCGGACGCGGCCGGAGCCGGCGGAGGAATGCGCGGCGAGTCTGGTCCTCCCGTCCGTGCTCGTCCTCGGTGCGATGGTCGCGTCACTCGCCTGAGGCCAGCACGCGACCGGCGCAACATTACCCGTTCCGGACGAGACCGGGCAGCGCGATCCGCACGGCCGCGAGGCGGGCACCCGCGGGGGCCGTGTCGAGGGCCGACGCCATCATCAACCCGTCGATCGCGAGACGCACGAGTTCCGCCCTCCCCGGCGGCACGCCGTCCCCGATCATCGGGCGCTGCCACTCCCCGGTAGACGCCGCGACCATCGCGGCGAGACGCGGGTCCGACACGATCGCTGCGACCAGGGTGGGGATGAGCGTCCCGTTCCGCTCGACCTCGGCGGAGGTCGTCTCGACCAGCGCGGGCCCGAAGCGGTGGCCCGCGGCGAGGCGTGCCTGCAGCGCTTGATCGAAGGCGGCGGCCACGTCCTCCAGCAGTGCGGCGAGCATCGTCTCCTTGCCCGCGAAGTAGTGGAAGGAGGCGCCCTTGCTGACGCCGGCGCGGGTCACGATGCGATCCACGCCGAGCGCCGCGGCGCCGCCTTCCCGCGCCAGGACGGATGCGGCGTCGAGGATCGCGGCGCGTGCGTCACGCCGGATCACGACCCCGGCTTCAGGACCACCAGCAGCGCGATGATCGTCGTCACGAGCAGGATCAGCGCGGGCGTGCGGCCGATCCAGGCCGGCGGCTTGGTGCTGCCCTCGGCCAGCCGGCGCAGCCGGCCGGAGAGGATGCCATGCACAGCCGTCAGCCCGACGACGAGCAGCAGCTTCCCGTGCAGCCAGGGCGAGCGGAACCAGCCGCCATCCACTGCGAGGTAGAGCCCAAGCGCCAGGGTCAGGATCATCGCGGGCGTCGTGACGCGGGTTCCGAAGCGCCGGACGGCGGCGACGGTCTCGGACGCCGGCCGCGCGGCCAGCACGACCGCCGCCGCGATCATGCCCGCCATCCAGGCGACCATCGCCGCGACGTGCAGCGCCTTGAGGGTGAGATACATCAGGCCTCCGCCATCCGGCGCAGCCGCCGGTCGTTCAGGAAGGTGCCGACGGGGATCAGGCAGGCTTGCGCCGCCCGGGCCGCGTCGCGCCGGGCCCGGGTGCCGTCCGAAACCGCGCCGATCAGCGCGGCGAGGTAGCGCATGAAGGCCTGACCGTGGACCGAACCCATCAGGCGCACGGCCTCCAGCAGGCCGGCGACGTGCTTCAGGGGCACCGCGGCGAGCAGCAGCAGGAGGGTCGTACCGTCCAGCAGGCCGGCGGCACGGAGCCGGGCGAGGGAGGTCCTGAGCATGGGCACGGCGTACCGACCGGTCGGTCAGCGTGGAAGGATCATGTCGGGGTCCCGGCCCGCGCCGCCCGCAGCCCCTCCATGATCTCCGGCATGCGCGCCCGGGCCTGGTCCTGCAGCCCGTCGTAGAGGCTGTTCCCCCGCGCATCGATCCCGACCGTCAGGGGCCCCAGCCCGCGCACGCGCAGCGTGACCAGGCGGTAGTGGCTGATGAAATCGTCCCAGTGCACGGCGACGACGGCCTCGATCGCCTCCGTCAGCAGCGTCGCACCGCCGCCGAGGAAGGAGAGGTACACGCAGCCCGTGTCCTTCATTGCCGCCGCGCTCGCCGCATCCAGCCCGCCCTTGCCGCCGACGGCACGAAGACCGAGGTCGCGGATGAAGCGAGGCATCAGCGGATTGAAGCGGGTCGAGGTCGTCGGGTTCATGTAGAGGACCTCGAACCCCGCTGGGGTGTCGCGGGAGTAGGAGCCGAGGTGGAACAGCGTCCCGCCCCGGAAGTCCACGGGCAGCGGGCGGCCCTCGTCCAGGTGTTGTGCGATCCGCTGATGCGTCGGCAGGCCCGCGGTGATCGTGATCTCCCCATCCAGCGTGACGAGGTCGCCGGCGCGGAGGTCGCGCACCGCGTGCTCCGACAGCGGCGTCGTCAGGCGGTGTTCGCGCAGCGCGGTCATTCCAGCCGCTCCACCGTGCCGTCCGCGTGGATGCGCGCGCGGGTTCGTCGGTTGATCCAGCAGTTGAAGCACACCGCGACCGGCGTGAAGCCGTGGCCCGAGGCCCATTCGACGTGCACGCCGAGCGTCGTCGTGTCGCCGCCCGTGCCCATCGGTCCGAAGCCCGTCTTGTTGACGGCCGCGGTCAGCCGTTCCTCCATCGCCCCGACGGTCGGGTCTGGGTTGCGGCTGCCCATGGGCCGGAGCGTCGCGAGCTTCGCAATCTTCGCGCAGTGGTCGAAGGTGCCGCCGATGCCGACGCCGATGACGACGGGCGGGCAGTGCTGGGATCCGGCCTTCAGGACGCATTCCATCACGTATTCCTCGATCCTCTCCAGTGTGGGGAAGGAGAAGATCTCCAGCGCCGCCCAGCGGCCGGAGCCCAGCGCCTTGGGAGAGCAGGTGATGTCGGTGAAGTCCTCGCCCGTCACGTCCCAGGTGACGATGGGCATGTCGCGTCCCGCGTATCCCCGTTCGTTCGTCAGCGGGTTCGTGACATGCTTCAGGATCGGCGGCTTGATGCGCTCCACCAGTTCCGCGAAGCCGTCCACGATGCCGCGCTTGATGTCGCCCTGGATCGGGACGCCGGTGCCGAGTTTCACGAAGTAGACGGGCACGCCGGAGTCCGAACAGACGAGGGTGCCGCGCGTCTCGGCGGCGATCGCGCTCTTCAGCATGATCCCGAGGGTGCGGCGGGCCAGTTCGTTCGTTTCGCTCTCGACGGCGCGCGCCAGCGCCGCCTTGGTATCGTCCGGCACCTTCTTCAGCGACCACTCGTAGAGGTCGGCGGTGACACGCTTCATCAGGTCGTAGGTGAGGGCCAAGGCCACCATCCCCCAAGGGTCAGAGGCACAAAGGTCAGGCTTATGGCCTTTCGGTGGCGCCGCGGCTATACCCCGGGCGATGCCCGATGCGACGCGGGAGCGGCTGCTCCTCCTCTGCCCCGTTCCCGCCGACCTCCGCGCGGCCCTGTCCGGGCGCTATGACGTGACGGAGGATCGCGCAGACCCGCCGCGCCTCGCCGTGACCACGAGCATGAAGGGGCTGGATGCGGCAACGCTGGATGCCCTGCCCGCGCTGCGAATGGTGGCGTGCCAGGGCGTGGGGCTGGACCGGATCGACCTGCCCGCCGCCCGGGCGCGCGGCGTCGCGGTGTCCCACACGCCGGATGTGCTGACGGAGGACGTGGCGGATTTCGCGATCGCGCTGATGTACGCGGTGGTCCGTCGCACCGGGGAAGCCGATCGCTTCGTCCGTGCCGGCCGGTGGTCGCGAGAGCGGATGACGCCGGGCACTCGCCTGCACGGGAAAACCTGCGGCATCGTGGGCATGGGGCGGATCGGACAGGCCATCGCGCGCCGCGCCGCGGGGATCGGGATGGTCGTTGCCTGGAACGGGCCGAATCCGAAGCCCGCGCTGCCCTATGCCTACGAACCCGACCTGCGGCGGCTGGCCGAGGTCTCGGACGTGCTGATCCTCGCGATGCCCGGCGGGCCTGAAACGACGGGGATGGTGGACGGCGCCGTCCTATCGGCTCTCGGCTCCCGCGGGTTTCTCGTCAACATCGCGCGGGGGTCCGTGGTGGACGAGGCGGCGCTGCTGCAGGCGCTCGAGACGGGCGGGATCGCCGGTGCGGGCCTCGACGTCTTCGCGACGGAGCCTGGCCTCGATCCGCGCTTCGTTGCGCTGGAGAATGTCGCCCTCGCCCCTCACTACGCCTCCGTCACGCACGAGACGCGGCAGGCGATGATTGCGCGCATGCTCGACGACCTCGACGCCTTCGCGAAGGGGCGTCCCTTCCTCAACGTCGCGGCGTGACGACCCGTCCACCGACGGCGGCGCCGGATCTCTCGCGCTCCGCGGTCTCACGCTACATCCAGCTGGGAACGCTGTTCCGGGGCCGGATCGCGTCCGGTGCCTGGGCCGTCGGCGCGCGCATCCCGACCGTGGACGAGCTGGCGGAGGAATGCGGCGTCGCCCGTGCGACGATCCGCCAGGCGCTGGACGGGCTGGAAGCGGAAGGACTGATCGAGCGCTTCCGCGCCAAGGGCACCTTCGTCCGCGCCACGCCGAGCGACGGGCTGTGGTGCGAGGTGGAGACGGACTGGAACGGCCTGCTCCGCTCCCGCGACGGCGCGGAGATCGAAGTGCTGGCGGAGGAGCCAGGGGTACCCGGCGACCGGATCCGGGACGCCACGGGCCTCCGCGCCCCGGCCTACCGCCACTGGCGCCGGCGCCACCACCGGGACGGGCGGCCCTTCCTGCTGGCCGACGTCTACCTGGATGAGCGGCTGGCGGCGCACGTCTCCGCCGAGGACCTGCGCAGCCGGACCGCGCTCCGCCTCGTCGCCGGCCTGCCCGGCGTGCGGATCGCGGATGCGCGGCAGACGCTCACGATCGGCGCGGCGGACCTGGAGACGGCGGCCGCGCTGGGCGTCCCGCTGAACGCGCCGGTCGCTTACGTGCATCGCGCGGCGGTGGACTCGCACGGCACGCTCGTCCTCGTCGCCGAGGGAATCTACCGCGGCGACGTGGTGCGGGTGGACTTCAAGTTGCGTCCACCGGACCTCAAGCCGGGGTGAAGCAGGGCATCTTCTGGCCGCCCTCCGCCTCCGCGAAGACCAGCCGCACGGCGTCGCCGATGCGAAGCGCGTTCGGGTCGCAGTCCACGATGTTCGTGAAGACGCGGGGTCCTTCCGCCAGTTCGACGTAGGCGACCGCGGTCGGGCTGGGGCCGCGCATCACCGTCACGGAGTGGATCGTCCCCCGGCCGCTCGCAGGCACGGTCGTCACGTTCGTCGTCAGCGTGAAGGGCGAGACGCCGCGCGGGTAGAAGAAGGGACGGCCCGTGTCCTGGCAAAGGCCGAGCAGAAGGACGCGGGCATTCGCCGCCTCGAAGAAGGCGCGGTTGTCCGGGTCGGGTGTCGGGGCGAGCATCGCGGTCACTCCCTCTCCAGGATCAGCGTCGCGGCGCCGTGGCGGTGGCCGAGCAGACCGCCCGTGCCATTGACCAGCGCGAGCGACAGGCCGGGCACCTGCACCGCAGGATGCGCTTCCCCGCGCAGTTGGCGTACGGCCTCGATCACCTTCGTCATGCCGCCCCGGTTCGCCGGGTGGTTGTTGCAGAGGCCGCCACCATCGGTGTTCCAGGCAAGCCGCCCGACGCCGGAGATCAGGTTGCCGTCCGCCACGAACCGGCCGCCCGCACCTTTTTCGCAGAAGCCGAGATCCTCGACCTGCACGACGACGGTGATCGTGAAGCTGTCGTAGATGCTGGCGTAGCGGATGTCGGCGGGCGTCACGCCGGCCTCGGCGAAGGCGGCAGCGCCGGCCTCGCGCGTCGCGGAGGCTGTGAGGTCGGCGTAGCCGCCCTCCCGGCCCTTCACCGACTCCCCCGCGCCCCGCAGGGTCACGACGGGCCGGGACAGGGACCGCGCGATCTCCGGCCGCGTCACCACCAGCGCGCCGCCGCCGTCGGACACGACGCAGCAGTCCAGGCGGTGCAGCGGGTCCGCGACCATGGGCGACCCGACCACGTCCTCCACCGTCACGACCTTGCGCAGCATCGCCTGCGGGTTGTGCTGCGCGTGGTGGGAGGCTGCGACCTTCACCCAGGCCAGTTGCTCGCTCGTCGTCCCGAATTCGTGCATGTGGCGCGCGGCGACGAGGGCGTAGGACCCGACGGTCGTGCGGCCGTAGGGTAGCTCGAACGGATCGTCCGGCACGTTCGCGCCCCAGGACCGCGCGACGGTCCCGCTGCTGCCCTCCGACCGCGGGCGTCCGGCGAGGGTGATCAGCGCGACGTCGCACTTCCCTGCCGCGATGGCCTGCGCGGCGTGCGAGACGTGCGCGAGGTAGGAGGCGCCGCCGATCTCCGTGCTGTCCATATGCCGCGGACGCAGCCCCATGTAGTCGAGGACGGAGAGCGGCCCGAGCCCCGGCGCGTCGCCGGCGCAGAAGTATCCGTCCACGTCGCGTGGGGACAGGCCCGCATCCGCCAGCGCGCCGATCGCGCATTCCGCATGCAACTGGGCGACGCCCTTGTCCGGCGCCTTGCGCGTCGGGTGTTCATAGGCCCCGGCGATGCAGGCCATGCCCCTCACGCCCATGCGGCGCCGCTCCCCCCGTGCCGCCGCATCATGCGCGGCGGTACGGGGCGTCACAACCGCGCCTCAGCGCAGCGCGTAGGCGATCGGGACGATCAGCGTCATGGTCGGCGGTACCCAGGCATCCGGCAGTGGCGGCATGACGGCGCGCCCGGCCATCTCCTCCGTCGCGGCGTCGAGCGCGAGGTCGCCGGAGGACCGTGCGAGGTTCGCCGCGGCGATTCCGCCGTCGCGGCGGATCGTGATCCGCAGCCAGGCCGTGCCCTCCGCGCCGCGCGCCCGGGCTTCGGGCGGGTAGCGGCGCTGGCGGGCCAGCACGGACTGGACCGCGGCGGCGTAGTCCGGCGGGATGGCCAGGACGGCGCTGCCCGCGCCGGGTTCCGTGCCGCCGCTGCCCGGGGCCGGTCGCGCCGGACGTGGCGACGCGGCGACGACGGGACGGATCCCTGCGGGTCGCCGCGTCGGGCCAGGGGATGTGCCAGGGGATGTGCCAGGGGATGTGCCAGGGGATGTGCCAGGGGACGGGTCAGGGGACGCGGCGGCCGTCGCTGCGGCGGCCGGCGGGCTGACGGGGGCTGGGTCGGAAGCGGACGGGCTGGCCGGGGCGACGTCGGCGTGCGGCTCCGGCGGGGCGGCACCGGCAGGGGCCACTTCCGCCAGGGCCCGGGCGGGTTCCGTCGGGGCCTGGACGGTCCCGGGCACTGGGGCGGCCGAGCCGGTGGGGGCGTCCGCCGCCTCCGCGATCTCGGACGCGGGCGGTTCGTCGGCGACCATTTCGACCGGGGTCTCGGGGAGGGCGACCTCGGCCAGGGGCACCGGGCCCAAGGGGAGAAGCCAGGCCAGCAGGGCGAGGTGGAGCGCGGCGGAGAGCGTCAGGACCCGCGTCGGGCCGAGCGGGACGGCGGCGGACGACCGGACGGGGGTGCCGGCCAGCCCCGCCCGAACGGCGTCAGCCGCGCCCGCGGCGCGCACGCGGTTCGGGGGCGGGCTCGGCCCCGGCGGGCCGCCCGGCATCGAAGCCGAGGAACCCGACATCCGGCCGCGCCGCGCCCCGTCATTCGTGAAGAGCCGCGGGCGCTCGGTGCCGCCGGCGGCCGCGACGGGCCGCTCGAGCCCGACCGGCGGGTCGCTGAGCGTCCGGGGCAGGGCGCGACGGGGTTCCTCGGCGGCGGTGCGGGGCTGGGCGGGCGGGCGGGCGCTGGCGGCTTCCGGCGCGTTGCGGTCGCGGGCGTTGCGGGCGCCCCGCGTCGGCGCCGGATCGATCGGCGCGGTCGTCGGGCCGCCGCCGGCGCTGCCCCGGGCGGAGAGGAGGTAGAAGGCGATGTCGTTCCGGCCCTGGTCCACCGCGGCGTCCACCGCCGTGAGGCCCAGGCGGTTGCGGGCGTTCAGGTCGGCCCCGCGGGCGACGGCGTCCCGCGCGGCGGCGATGTCGCCGCGGTTGATCGCGTCGAAGAGCGCGGCGTTCGGCGCCATGGATGCGGGGTTGCCCTCGGCCGGGATCGGTTCGGGCGCCCGGTTGGCAGCGAGGCCGGGGAGGCCCGGCGGCGGCCGCCGTGGCGCAGCCGCGGGATCCTCCTGCGGCCGGAGGGGGCCGGTCGGGCGCGTTCCGCCGAGCCCGCCGACTGTGTTCGAGCCCTGCGCGAGGGCCGGGCCCGCGGCGAGGACGAGGACGGCGATGGGGATCAGGCGGCGCATCGACCGCCTATACTCCCGCGCGGCCCGGCGGGCCAAGCGCGACCGGGCCACGGCCACGGGGCCCATGCGGCGGCCCGATGCGGCAGCCCGGAGCGACCTGCCAAGAGCGGCGAGCCCAGAGCGGCGTTCCTAAAAGCAGTGGACCCGGAGCAGCGGACCCGGAGCAGCGGACCCACGGTGGTAGGCGTAGACCTGCGGGCCCTGAACAGTCGGCCCCGAGCCATTCACCGGGGCGACGGACCCTGCGCGACGGAGCTCCTCCGCCTAGCGGCAGCCCGGGCCCACGTAGGAGTAACTCTCCACGCGGCGTGTGCGGAACTCATACTCGCGAAGGGTGAAGGTCAGTTCGCAGGGCGGCACCAGGACGGCGTCGGCGGGCACGGCGCGGCGCGGCGCGGCGTCGGGGTCGCCGGCGATGCGATCGATGTCGAAGCCCAGCACCGAGGTCGTCCCGACCTCGTAGGCGCGGTTGGGGACGCCGAGCGTGCCGATGACCTGATCCTCGCGGGCCCCGACAAAGGCCTGGACGAAGGGGGGCATGTGGGCCCCCGGCTGGGCGCAGCCGGCGAGGAGCAGCAAGGCGGGCAGCACGTGTCGCATCCGTGCAGGATGGGCCGGGGCGGTGCCCCTGGGAAGTGGTTGTCGCAGGGTGGCTGGCGCGTCGCCGGCCGGCGCGTCACCATCCGCGCATGCCCGATGCCGCGATTCTCGACCGCCTCCGCGCCGCCGTGGAGGCGGGTTTCGACGCGGAGGTCGCCTTCCTTTCGGAGATCGTGCGCTTCCCCAGCCGCCGCGGGGCGGAGGGACCGTTGCAGGACCACCTGGCGCGGTCCTTCGCGGCGCGGGGCTACGTCGTGGACCGCTACACGCTGGCGGACGTCCCGCTGGAAGCGCATCCGAAGGCAGCGCCGATGGTCGGGGTGGACCCGGCGGGCAGCGTGCAGGTCGTCGCGACGCGGCGCGGTTCCGATCCGGCCGCGCGAAGCGTGATCCTGCAAGGGCATGTCGATGTCGTGCCGGAGGGGCCGGCGGAGATGTGGACGGACCCGCCCTTTTCCGGCCGGGTGCGGGACGGGTGGCTCTACGGCCGCGGCGCGCACGACATGAAGGCGGGGGTCGCGGCGATGGTCTTCGCGATGGACGCGATCCGCGGGGCGGGGCTGGTGCCGCGCGGCGACGTGCACCTCCAGACCGTGACGGAGGAGGAGAGCACGGGGAACGGCGCGCTCTCCACCCTGCTGCGCGGGTACCGCGCGGATGCGTGCCTGATCCCGGAGCCGACGGGCGGCACGATCACGCGCGCGCACACCGGGACATTGTGGTTCCGCCTGCGCGTCACAGGCGTGCCGGTGCACGTGATGATGGCGGATCGCGGGACCAACGCGATCCTGTCCGCCATGCACCTGATCCGCGCCCTGCAGGAGCATACGGTGCGCCTGAACGAGGCGGCGCATCACGACCCGATCTACCGGGCCGTCGCGAACCCCATCAAGTTCTCGCCGGGGATCATCCGCGGCGGCGACTGGGCGTCGTCCACGCCGGCCTGGTGCGAGGTGGATTGCCGGATCGGGCTGCTGCCGGGGACGGAGGTGGCGGATGCGATGGCCGCCGTTGAGCGCTGCATCGCCGAGGCGCGGGCGGGCGACGACTTCCTGGCCAACAACCCGCCGCAGGTCACGTGGCATGGTTTCCAGGCCGATGGCTACGTGCTGGAGCCGGGGAGCGAGGCGGAGCGCGTGCTGGCCGCCGCGCACCAGCAGGTCTTCGGGGAAGCGATGGGCGAGCGGCTGTCCACGGCCGTCAACGACACCCGCTACTACGGCCGGTACTTCGGCATGCCCGGCCTCTGCTACGGCCCGCGCGGCGAGGGGGCGCATGGCTTCGACGAGCGGACGGAACTGGATTTCCTGAAGCGCACGACGCTCTCCATCGCGGCCTTCGTCGCGGACTGGTGCGGGGTGGAGGAGGCGACCTGACGCCGCGCGGAGGCCGTGCTCACCGGGTCGTCGTTCTGAAGAGGGAACGTCCATGACGATCCGCAGGCGCGGCGTGGTGCTGGGCAGAACCGCGACGCTCGCGCGTGCGCGACGCCGCATCGGCGGCGCCGATCCGGATCGGGCTGCCGGGGAACCCGACGGGGTCGCTGGCGCCGCTGAACCCGGCAATCCGCGACGGCGCGCTGCTCCGGGCGCGGGAGGTCGGCGCGGGAGGTCAATGCCGCGGGCGGGGTGATCGCGCGGCCCTTGGAACTCGTCGTCTGCGACACGCGGAGCGACATGGGTGCGGTGCGGGGGATCGGGCGCGCGCTGATCGAAGCCGACCGCCTTGCTGCGCTGATGGGGTGCGGGGACTGCGGTCCCGTGCTGGCCTTCGGGCCCGCCACGGTCGCGGCGGGCGTGCCCTTCCTGACGCCCCGCGCGTCCTCGCCGTGGCTGCCCGCGCAGGTGGGGCCCGTGATGTTCCTGGCCTGCTTCGGGGACAACGTACAGTCGGCGGCGGGCACCGACGGGTTCCAGGACGTGACAGGCCGCAACGCCTGCCCACCGGGGCAGCGCATTCCGCTGAAGACCGTTTCCGTCCTGACCATCGCCGGCGGCCGGCCATGGCTTGGGGGCAGAAGAGGTCCGGCCGGACAGGGTGCCGCCCCCGTGATGTCTTGCGCGGCGCCGCCGTGACCGCGACGCTCCGGCCATGCCCCGATTCCGCATCCTGATCCGCGACGCCAAGTTCGACGGCCCGCCGGACATCGAGCAGGCCCTCGCCGGGGAGGACGCCGAGGTGGACCTGCACCGGCTCGGTGATCCCGACGTCACGCCGGAGCGCTACGCCCTCGCGGACGCCTTGATCCCGCAGCACCAGGCGATCGTTCCCGCCGAGATCATCGCGATGATGCCGCGGCTGACGGTCATCGTCCGGGGCGGGGTGGGGTTCGAACGGATCGACCTCGCCGCGGCCGCTGTGCGTGGCGTGCCCGTCTGCAACGTGCCGGATTACGGGACGGAGGAGGTCGCGGACCATGCCATCGCCCTGCTGCTGGCGCTTGTGCGGGGCGTCGTGCTGCAGGCCGACCGGACGCGGTCCGACCTCATGGATTGGGGGCCGGCGCAGCCGGTTCCGGCGCGGCGGCTGTCCACGCTGACGCTCGGCGTCGTGGGGCTGGGGCGGATCGGCGGGATGGTGTCGCGGCGGGTGGCTGGACTGGGGATGCGCACCGGCTACGTCGATCCGGCAGTGGGAGCGCCCGCCGGACTGACGCGGTACGGCACCCTGCACGACCTGCTGGCCGCGAGCGACGTGGTCACGCTGCACACGCCGCTGAACGAGGGGACGCGCGGGATGATGGATGCCGCGGCCTTCGCCGCGATGCGGCCGGGCGCCATCCTGGTGAACACGTCGCGCGGCGGGGTCGTCGACCTGGACGCGCTGCATGACGCCCTGCGGTCCGGGCACCTCGCGGGCGCCGCGCTGGACGTGCTGCCGAGCGAGCCGCCCGACCCCACGCATCCCCTGATGCGGGCCTGGACGCGCGATGAGGACTGGCTGCGTGGGCGCTTCGTGCTGACGCCGCACATGGCCTACTACTCCCCGCATTCCCTCCGCGACACTCGCCGGCTGGGAATGGAAACGGCTCTGATGTTCCTGCGCCAGGGGCAGCTGCGGAACTGCGTCAACGCCGACCTTTTGCCGCGATGAGGATCCCTGCGATGCAACGCCGCCCCCTGATCGCCGCCGCCGGCGCGACGCTCGCGATGCCTGCGCTGGCGCAATCGCCTTACCCGAACCGGCCCATCCGCTTCGTCATTCCCTGGGCCCCGGGCGGAGCCACCGCGAACATCGCGCGGATCATCGGCGACGAGATGGCGAAGCACCTGGGCCAGCCGCTCGCCTACGACCACCGTCCCGGCGCCGGCGGAGCGCTGGGCTCGGACAATGTCGCGAAGTCGCCGCCGGACGGCTACTCCATCCTCATCGCCGGGGCCGGCACCTTCTACCGTCCCCTCGTCGAGCGGGACACGCCGTTCAATCCGGACCGCGACTTCGGCTTCGTGGGGCTGGTCGGCGACGGGCCCTTCGTGCTGGTGACGAGCGCGGCGCTGCCCTCGACCGACTTGCCGTCCTTCATCGCGCACGCGAAGGCCAATCCGGGGAAGCTGAACTTCGCGTCCTCCGGCCAGGGCTCCACGTCGCACCTCGCGGGCGAGATGTTCAACACGACGGCGGGCATCCAGGGCGTACACGTGCCCTATCGCGGCGCGGCGCCGGCGATGACGGACCTCGTCGCGGGGCGGGTGGACTATTTCTTCGACGCGCTCTCCACGGTGCTGGAGAACGTGCGGGCGGCGCGCATCCGCGCGGTGGGCGTGACGACCGCGGGACGCGTGGCCGAAGCGCCGGACATCCCGACGCTCTCCGAGGCCGGGCTTCCGGGCTTCGTCGCGGCGCCCTGGTGGGGCCTCGTCTGCCCGGCCGGCGTGCCCACGCCCGCGATCGCGCGGTTGTCGGAGGCGCTGCGACTGGCGCTGGAGGTGCCGCAGGTTGTCTCCGCCCTGGGTCAGCAGGGCTGCCGCGCGGTGTCGATGGCGCCGGGGCCGTTCGAGGCCTACGTGCGGGAGGAGAACGCGAAGTGGTCTCGCGTAATCGACGCGGCGGGGCTGCGCGTCGGGTGAAGCCGCGTCAGCTGCTGGCCTGGGCGAAGGAACCGACGCGTCGCGCCGCTGCGCGGCGCGCCCTGAGCCGCCTCGCGTAGAGCACCGGACCGCTGACGCAGAGCAGCGCCAATGTCAGGCCCGAGAGGCACACCACCGCGCGCCCCACCGGTCCGAAGTAGCCGCCGCCATGCAGCGAGATCTGCGCCGTAATCCAACGGTCCGCCGTGCCCATCGTCGCATGCGTCCGCGCGCCGACGACACGGCCGTCCCAGGCATCCACCCACAGGATGTTCCGCGCGCCCGAGGCCGTGTCGGCGTCGAGCGCCTTCAGGCTGATGCGCCAGGAATGGACCGGCGGTTCGGGCGGCAGCAGGAACCAGGTTCGGTACCCGGGCAATGCCGCCTCCGCCGCGCGCATCGCGGTGTCGGCGTCCACGGCGTAGGGCTCGTCGCGATCCGGCACCTTCGGCGGGCGGAGCGGCGTCGTTTCGGAGACCGGGGCTAGCGGCAGTGCCGCGACCTTCGGGAAGATCAGCGCCACGCCGGAATAGGCCACCATCGCCAGCACGAGCGCGGCGACGGCGCCCGTGACGCGGTGCAGGTCCCACCACATCCGCCCGCGCGGGCGCAACGCGAACCGGAAGGCGTGGCGCCAGCCCTCCCGCGGCCACCACAGCCAGAGGCCCGAGCCGACCGAGGCCAGCATCGACAGCCCGACGATGCCGACGAGCTCCATCCCCCACCAGTCGCGCAGCAACAGCGTGTAATGGAGTTCCAGGATCGTGTGCATGAGGCTGCGGCCGTAGTCGCGCCGTCCCAGCACCGCCCCTGTCGCGGGATCCACGTGCGTCGTCCAGGTGTCCAGCCCGTACGGCGTCTCGACGGCGTGGGACACGACCCAGACGGGCCAGGTCGCGTCGGGCGCGCGGACGAGGAAGATCGGGTCGTCCGACACCGCCTCCGCGGCCCGGATCGCCGCAGCTGCGCCTAGGTCCGGGCCGGGCGAGGCGCGGTAGAGGGCCGGGTTCAGCCAGGCGTCGATCTCCCGCCAATAGACCTGCGCGCTGCCGGAGAGGGCGACGAGGAACAGCACCGCGCAGGCCAGCAGCCCGAGCCAGCGATGCACCCGCCGCCAGGCTTTGCGAACCCGGTTCAGCGACCCTCCTGCCGCCACGCGACGATCGCGACGCCAAGGACGAGCACCAGCGCAAGCCACGGCGGCAGCAGCGGCAGGGCGGAGATGCCGGTCACTGTCCCGTCCTCCCGCCGCACCAGGCCGATCCAGCCGGGGCCGGAGGCGTCGCGTCCCGCGGAGACGCGCCGCAGTTCGGGCACCGTCGTGCCCTCGCCCAGCCAGCGCACGGCGCCACCGCCGGCGTTGACGACGGGCATCAGCCGGGATGGGTCGGCGCGGAGGTCGGCGATCTCCGGCGCGTTCGGCGCCTCGGCGGCGGCGAAGGCGGTGCGGGTGCCGTCGGTCGCGCTCCAGACGCCGGCGCGGGTCACGGGCAGGTCCGCGACCGCGCGGCCACCCCCGTGCGCTCGGGCGTGCGGCGGGTCACGGTTCCGTCAGGCGCGGTCACCGTGACCTCTGGCGGTGCGGCATCGGCGAGGCTGCGGCGCGTGACGGTCAGGCGGCCGTTGGCGATCGCGGCCGTCAGGTCCTCCTCCTCCAGTTCGGGTTCCCGCATCAGCCAGTGCGCGATCCGGCGCAGCAGTTCGGCCTGCGGCCCGCCGCCGTCATGTCCCCGGGACCAGAGCCAGATCTGGTCGGAAAGGAGCAGCGCCACGCGGCCTTCCTGGACGCGGTCGGTGATGAGCAACGGCGATCCGCCGGGCGCGCCGAGGATGACGTTGCCGCCGCGCGCATCGGCGCGGAGATAGCGGTACCAGCGGCCCCAGGTGGCCGCGGCGTCGGCGGCGGGGTTGGCGCCGGCCAGGCCCTCGGTGACGGGGTGGCGAAGGCCGGCTTCCGTGACCTGCGCGCGGAAGGCGGTTTCGGCGACGGCGCCGGATCCCGGCACGGGGCGCGCGGGCAGGACGGTGCCGAGCGGCGTCGCGGCGAGGGAGGACGGGCCCGTGAACTCCGGTCCCACCGACATCAGCAACGCGCCGCCCTGCCGCACGTAGTCCGCGATGTTGCGGAGGTATTGCGGCGGCAGGATGCCGCGGTTGGAGAAGCGGTCGAAGACGATCAGGTCGAAGTCGCGGAGCTTCTGCTGGAACAGTTCCCGCACGGGGAAGGCGATCAGCGCCAGTTCGTTCAGCGGCGTCAGGTCGTCCTTCTCCGGCGGCCGCAGGATGGTGAAGTGGACGAGGTCCACGTTGGGGTCGGCCTTCAGCAGGCGCCGCCAGGTCCGTTCGCCGGCATGCGGCTCGCCGGACACCAGCAGCACGCGCAGGCGGTCGCGCACGCCGTTGATCGCGACGACCGCGGTGTTGTTGAGGGTGGAGACTTCGCCGGGCCGTTCCTCCGCGGTGATCTCGACCACGGAGGGACCGCCGCGCTCGATGGGGATGGCGATGCGATGTTCGCGGCCTGCCGGCACCGTCTCGGTCCGTGGCGCGGCGCCGTCGCGGCGCAGCGTCAGGCGCACGGGGCCGCCCGGCTGCGCGGCGGCGACGCCGAGGTCCTCCACCATAAGCCGGATGTCCACGGAGCGGCCGACGATGCCGAAGCCCGGCGCCTCAATGACGCGCAGGCGCCGGTCGGTCTCGCCCTGGCGCCCGGGGAGCAGCACGTGGAAGGGCGCGTCGCCGGGCCAGGAGCGCGGGACGTCGTGCACCTGCCCGTCGGTTATGGCGATGACGCCCGCGAGCCGCGCGCGGGGAATGTCGGCCAGCGCGCGTTCGGCTGCGGCGAAGAGGCGCGTGCCCTGGTTGCCGCCTTCCTCCGCGACGACGGTGCGGAGTTCGAGGTCGGGCAGCCGTCCCGCGCGCGCCTCAATGGCAGCGCGCGCGGCCTCGATCGCCGCGGCGCGGTCGCCGACCTCCGTGGAGGCGCTGCGGTCGGTGACAAGGAGGGCGATGTCCGGCCGCGTCTCCCGCGTCTGCTGCACGAGCCGCGGGTTGGCGAGCGCGCCGAGGACGAGGAGGAAGGCCAGGGCCCGCCACCACGCCCCGCGCGCGCGCCGGACGAGGGCCGGGATCAGCGCGGCCAGCGCGACGGCGGCCAGCACCAGCAGCAGCCACAGCGGCAGCACCGGCGCGAGGTCGAGGGAGGCGAGGGTGCGGGTCATCAATTGCCCAGCCGCTCGAGGATGGCCGGCACGTGGACCTGGTCGCCCTTGTAGTTCCCCGTCAGCGCGTAGATCACCAGGTTGACGCCGAAGCGGTAGGCGAGCGTCCTCTGCCGTGCCCCGCCGGGCAGGACGGCATAGGGGTTCTGCCCCCGCCCATCCACCGCCCAGGCCGCGGCCCAGTCGTGGCCGCCGACGATGACGGGGGAGACGCTGTCATTCGCCCGGTCCGTGTCGCGCGCCACCCAGACCGTGCCGCCGGTGTAGCGCCCGGGCAGGTCGGGCAGCAGGTAGAAGGCGCGCTTCAGCACGTGGTCGTCCGGCACGGCGGCGAGCGGCGGCACCTCCAGCCCGCGCGTCACGCGCCGCAGTGCCGCATCTGCGCCGAGGGACACGCCGGCGCCCGAGCCGTCGTTCTTCGTGTCGAGCAGGATGATGCCGCCGTTGCGCATGAAGGTGTTGAGCGCGGTGACCGCGGCGTTGTCCGGTGCCGCCGCGTTGGGCAGCACGGGCCAGTACAGCAGCGGGTAGAAGGACAGGTCGTCCTGCCCCGGCCGGACCGCGACGGGTTCGGCCAGCGCCGTCGCGGTGCGGCGGTTCACGTAGTCGGAAAGGCCGAGCAGGCCCTGGCGCGACACCTCGTCGGTCGAGGCATCGCCGGTCACGACATATGCCAAGCGCGTGGTCAGCGCCGGCGCGCCTTCCTGCGCCCACGCGACGCCCGGCAGGAGCAGTACGAGAGCCACGGCCGCCGCCCGCACCCGGACTCCGAGGCCGCGCGTCTGCAAGGACAGCAGCAGGTCCGCCGCCAGGAGCACGAGCGCCATAGCGAGCAGCCAGGGACCGAGGTCGCGCTCCGCCGGCACACCGCCGATCGCGGAGACCTGCGCGCCGGAAGGCGGGTTCGCGGCGGCGCGCGGCGGAGGGAGCGACGCGGAGAGGTTCAGCGCCCGCCGTTCCCCGCCCTCGGCGGGGGTGCCGTACCAGCCCGGCGGGTAGCGCGGCCCTGGCGCGGTCGCTGCCAGCGCGGAGGCCGGGATCGGGCCCGCGGCGGGCGGCGGCGTGCCGAGGCGCCCGAAGCCGTCCAGGGTCTCCAGGGGTGCCAAGGGAGCCTCTCCTTCCGCCCCGACCACGCCCGCCGAGAGGGCGACCAGCCGCCGCAGCATGTCCACGAACAGGCCGGAGAGCGGCAGGTCCGACCAATCGGCATTGGCCGTCACGTGGAACAGGACGATCCGCCCCTGCCCCCGGTTCTCGAAGGTCACGAGGGGGGTTCCGTCCGTCAGCCGGGCCCAGGAGCGTTCGGCGAGGCGGGGGACCGGTTCGGCGAGGACCTGGGTCGTGACGGTGACCTCGGCGGGCGGGGTCAGGCCGGCGAAGGGACTGCCCTCGGCGAAGGGCGCCAGGGTCTGGGGGCGGTCCCAGGACAGGGCTGAACCCAACTGCCGCTCGCCGGCGCGCAGCGGCACGGGCAGCAGCGGGTCGCCGCGTTCCGCCGTGCGCGGACCGGCGAAGCGCAGAACCAAGCCGCCCCCCTGCACGAAGCGCGACACGGCCTCGGTTTCCGCGCCCTCCGTAAGCGGACGGTCGGCCAGGACCAGGACGGCGAGGCGCCGCGACAGCAACGTGTCCAGCGTGCCGCGCCGCACCTCCGCGGTCGGGTTCAGCGCGCGGTCGAGGTAGTAGAGGGCGCCGGTCAGCGGGGCGTCCGCCGCCTCGTCGGCTGCGGCCAGGAGACCGACGGGGCGGCGGCGGAAGCGCTCATCCAGCAGAGCGACGCCCGCGGCGCCCGGGGCGGCGGGACCTTCGAGTTCCAGGCGGGTCACGGCGTTGCGGATCTCGACAGGCAGTTCCAGCGTGCCCTCCGCGCTCGTCGCGCCGGCTGGCAGGTCCAGCGCGGCGCGGCCGAGGGCGCGGCCATCGGCGGTCAGGGCCAGCACGCCCGCCGTGGTCGCGGGCCCGCCCGGCGCGCGCTGCACCGAGAGGACGAGGCGGTCGGCCTCCGCGCGCGGCGGCGGCAGGACCATCGCGCCGCCCGCGGCGCCGCGCGCGACCTCCAGCGGCCCCGCATCGGCCAGGGCCTGCATCAGTGGCGCGTCGTCGTCGCCGTGCCCGATGCCGTCCGAAAGGTAAAGCGACGCGAAGCTGCCGGCGCCCCCGCGCCAGGCCTGGAAGGCGGTCAGCGCCGTCGTACGGTCGGGCGACCAGGGCCGTGGGTGCATCGCGGCGAGGCGGGAACGCGCTTCCTCCGCCGGCATCCAGCCGGTCGGGCGGATCGCGTCGCCGTTGTCGGGTGCAGCAGTGGAGAGTATCGCGACGCGCCGCCCGGATCGCGCCGCGCGGTCCAGCGCGGCGGAGGCGACCGCCATCCGGTCCGGCCAGTCCGTCGCCGCGGCCCAGCCGTCATCCATCACGATCAGCAGCGGGCGATCCCCGCCGTCGCCGGACACAGCGTTCCAGACGGGCCGCGCGAGGCCGAGGATGATGAGCGCCGCCGCGACCATCCGCAGCAGCAGCAGCCACCAGGGCGTGCGCGACGGGGTTTCCTCGACGAGCGGGAGGTCGCGCAGGAAGCGCGCGGGCGGGAAGGCCTGGCGGCGCGGCGCGGGCGGCGTGACGCGCAGCAGCCACCACAGCGCGGGCAGCGCGACGAGCGCGGCGAGGAGCCAGGGGGCAGCGAAGGTGATCGCGTTCATCGGGCGTGACTTCGAAGGCGTGTCGGCGCATGCCGCGGCGGCGGAAGCGTCGCGTGCCTCCGTCCACCGCGCATCAGCGTGCCCCCGCCGGTGCCAGCGCCTGCCACAACGCCAGCAGGGCCGCCCCGGCCGGCGCGTCGGTCCGGTGCGTCAGCAGCCGCATGCCGAGCGAAGCCGCGAGCGCCGCGAGCCCTGCGCGATGCGCCGCGAGGCGTTCCTGGTAGAGCTCGCGGATACCTTCGACCCGCGGCACGAGGGCGATGTCGTCCAAGCCGCCGCCAAGCGGCTCGAACCGCACGCGCCCCGCATAGGGCAGCGATTCCTCCGCGGGGTCGGCGATCACGACGAGCGTCGTCGCGAGGCCGGAGGAGGCCAGGCCCGACAACTGGTCCCGCATGTCCGGCAGGGGGCCGAGGAAGTCGCCGAACAGCACGGCGCGCGCGTGGCGCGGCAGGGTCTGGTCCACCGGCGGGCCGTCCAGCCGCCCGAGGCGGGCGGCGAGGGTGGCGAGGGAAGAGCGCCCGGAGACCCCGCGCCCGCCGCCGATCAGCCGCACCCGCTCTCCGCCGCGCAGCAGCAGCGACGATAGGGCGAGAAGCAGCAGGTCGGCGCGGTCGCGCTTCGTCGGGCGCGACGGGTCGCCGGTCCAGATCATCCCCTCCGACGGGTCGCGCCACAGGGCGACCGTCTGCGCCGCCTCCCACTCCGTCTCGCGTACGAAGACGCGGTCGGATTTCCCGCTCTGGCGCCAGTCCACGCGCGTGGCATCGTCGCCGGGGACGTAGGGGCGGAACTGCCAGAAGGCGTCGCCCGATCCGGCGCGGCGGCGGCCGTGGACGCCGCCCATGATCGTCGCGGCGACGCGCTCCGCCGCCACGATCAGGGCGGGGAGGCGCGCCGCCGCGGCCTCGGCGCGAAGCACGCCGGCTGCGTCGATCGCACCGGCGCGTCCCGGCGCGGTGGCCCCGAGGGAGGGCGCGGAATCCCGTGTCGCGAAGCGTCCGCTGACGGGCCCCGTCGCGGCGCTAGCCAAGATCGGCCTTCAGGGCCGCGATCACCTCGGCGACCCGCACCCCATCGGCGCGCGCCGCGAAGCCAAGCGCCATGCGGTGCCGCAGCACTGGCTCAGCGAGGGCGATGACGTCCTCGACGGAGGGCGAGAGGCGACCGTCGAGCAGTGCCCGCGCCCGCGTGGCCAGCATCAGCGCTTGCGCCGCGCGGGGGCCCGGGCCCCAGGCCAGGTGCTGCTTCACCGCGGGCAGCGTCGCCGTGTCGGGGCGCGCGCCGCGGACCAGGCGCAGGATGGCGTTCAGGACGGATTCCCCGACCGGCAGGCGGCGGACGAGGGCCTGCGCGGCGATCAACTCCTCCGCGCTCATCGCCTGCGACGGCCGCGCCTGCTCGGCGCCGGTCGTCGCGAGGAGCATCGCGCGCTCCGCGTTCTCGTCGGGATAGCCGACTTCGATCTCTAGCAGGAAGCGGTCGAGCTGCGCCTCGGGCAGGGGATAGGTGCCCTCCTGCTCGATCGGGTTCTGCGTCGCGAGCACGTGGAAGGGGGAGGGGAGGGGATGCACCTCGCCGGCGATCGCGACCTTGTGCTCCTGCATCGCCTGCAGCAGCGCGGATTGCGTGCGGGGGGAGGCGCGGTTGATCTCGTCGGCCATCAGCAACTGGCAGAAGACCGGGCCCTTGAGGAAGCGGAAGGAGCGGCGTCCGTCCTGCCCCTCATCGAGAATTTCGGAGCCCAGGATGTCGGAGGGCATGAGGTCCGGGGTGAACTGCACGCGCCGCTCGTCCAGGCCGAGCACGGTACCGAGCGTCTCCACGAGTTTGGTCTTGCCGAGGCCGGGCACGCCGACGAGCAGCATGTGGCCGCCGGACAGCAGGGTGATGAGCGCCTGCTCCACCACCTCCTCCTGTCCCAGGATCACGCGGCCGACCGCGGCACGGACGCGGACGAGGCGTGAGGCCAGGGCCTCGGCCTCCCCGGCGATCCGGGTGGCATCCTCGATGCCTGCCCCTTCAACCATCGCGTGGCCCTTTCCATATTGCCATCCGGTAACGCCCATCCGGGTAGCCCGTTCGTCCCTCTCGGCCCCGCCGGCATCAGGAAGCCGGCGGGGTCGGCTCAGCTTAGAGCCGGCTCGACCTAGAGCCGGCTCAACCTAGAGCCGCTTGAGCAAGAGTGGGGCCGCGATCGGGGATCGGGAAGGGAAGACCGGCCGGAAGCGGCAGAGCGCGCCCGTCACGACCTCGTCGGTCGTCCGGGCGGGCCGCTTCGGGGCGGCGGACCTGGAGCAGGCAGGGATGGCATTGGGCGTACATGGACGGGCGGAGGGAGCCACGATGGCGCACGCGCCGATCCTGGCCAGGCCATCACGACCGAAGGTGGATTGCGGCGAGTTCGGCATGCGCATCGCGCGTGACGGGACCTGGCACTACCAGGGCAGCCCGATCAACCGGCGGGAACTGGTCTGCCTCTTCGCCACGGTGCTGAAGCGGGAGGCCGACGGGTCCTACTGGCTGGAGACGCCCGTCGAGCGCGGGCGGATCGAGGTGGAGGATGCGCCTTTCGTCGCCGTGGAACTCATGTGGGGCCATTGTTGCGGCGCGGACTTGTGCGAGCAGCACGGCGCGTCCTCCTCCCGCACCCGGCAGGTGCTGACCTTCCGGACCAACCTTGACCAGATGGTCACCGCTGACATCGAGCATCCGATCCGCGTCGAGGTGGACCCGGTCACGCGGGAGCCGCGACCCTACGTCACCGTGCGTACGACGCCGGGCGGGATGGCGCTGGAAGCCCGTATTTCCCGCTCCGTCTTCTACGAGCTGGTCGCCCTCGCCCAGCCCGAGACGGTGGATGGGCGCGAGGTGCTGGGCGTGTGGAGCGAGGGCGTGTTCTTCGTCATCGACGAGGCGCCGGAGGGATCCGAGGACATCTACGCCGACCTCGACGACGCGGCGGCGTGACTGATCCGCTGCCGGTCGTCGTCCCGCCGGCGCTGTCGGCGGCGGAGGTCGAGCATCGGCTGACGGATCGCGAACGGCCTGCCGCCCTGCCGCCGGTGGTGCGGCAGGATGCGGCGGCCATCGCGCCGGGCGCGCGGCGTTCGGCGGTGCTTGTGCCTGTCGTCCTGCATGACGAACCGACGGTGCTGCTGACGCTGCGAACCGCGACGCTGTCGGCCCATGCGGGGCAGGTCGCCTTCCCCGGCGGCCGGATCGAGGAGGGCGAGACGCCCGAGGCCGCCGCGATCCGCGAGGCGGCGGAAGAGGTCGGCCTGGACCCGCGCCTGCCGCGGATCGCCGGGCGCCTGCCCGAGATCTACACGGGTACGGGGTTCCACGTGGTCCCGGTCATCGCGCTGCTCGACCCGCCGCTGGCCCTGACGCCGGCGCCGGAGGAGGTGGCGGAGGTCTTCGAGTACCCGCTCGCCCGCCTGCTGGACCCCGCGGCGCCGCGGCGGGAGAGCGGCGTGTTCGGCGGCCGCACCCGCGAATACTGGATCTGGCCCCACGACCGCCACCGCATCTGGGGCGCGACGGCGACGATGCTGCGGAGCCTGGCCCTGGCGCTGCGCTGAGGCTGGCCGCCGCGCCGCGGGCGGTGCAGCATCGGTCCTGCCCAAGGGGGACAGCATGGCGCGGATCGCGGGTGTCATCGGCCTCGGCGCCGTGGGATGGGGCATCGCGGCCTCGCTGCTCCGCGCGGGGATCGGGACCCGCGGCCTGGACCTGCGGCCCGAGGCGCTGGATCGCCTTCGGGATGCCGGCGGCACACCGGCGGCGACGCCCGCTGAGGCCGCGCGCGGTGCCGACGCACTCTTCGTCGTCGTCGTGAACGCGGACCAGACGGAGCAGGTGCTGTTCGGGCCGGACGGCGCTGCGGCGGCGTTGGCGCCCGGCGCGGTCGTCCTGCTGAACGCGACGATGCCGCCCGCGCGTACGGAGGCGATCGCCGAACGCCTGGCCGCGCTGGGGCTGCTGGTGCTGGACGCCCCGACCTCCGGCGGAGCCGCGCGGGCGGAGGCGGGGCAGACGACCCTCATGGCATCGGGCGCGCCGGAGGCCTTCGCGGCGGCCGGGCCCTTCCTCGGCGCGGTCGCGGGCAAGGTCTATCGGCTGGGCGAGACGCCCGGCGCGGGGTCCCGCGTGAAGATGATCAACCAGTTGCTCGCGGGCGTGCACATCGCGGCGGCGGCCGAAGCCATGGCGCTCGCGGCGCGGTCAGGCCTCGACTCGGCTGTGGTGCACGAGGTCATCACGAGCTCCGCCGGTAACTCCTGGATGTTCGGCGACCGCGTGCCGCGGATGATGCAGGCCGACCCGCCGACGCGCTCGGCCGTCGCGATCTTCGTGAAGGACCTGGGGATCGTGCGCGATTCCGCGGCGGCGCTGGGGGCGGAGACGCCGGTCGCCGAGGCCGCGCTGGCGCGCTTCCACGCGGCAGCCGAGGCAGGGCTGGCGGGCGCGGATGACAGCACGGTGGTCCGCACCTATCCCGGCGGGGACGCGGTCGCGGGGAAGACGCCGTGATCGCCTTCATCGGCCAGCCCGGGACGGGCGAGGCACGCCCGTTCTCCCGCGCGACGGTCGCGGGCGGGCTCGTCTTCGTGTCCGGCCATTCCGCGCCGCACGATCCGGCGCGTGGGGTCCACCGCGGCGCGACCGCCGGGGAGGAGGTGCGGAACGCGCTCGCGACGCTGGCCGGCATCCTCGCGGAGGCGGGGAGCGGGCTGGGCCGGGTGGTGCAGGTCACGATGCTCATCACGGACCCGGCGGACTACGCCGAATGCAATGCGGAATACGTGACGCACTTCCCCGGCGGGCTCCCGGCCCGCCACACCGCGCGCTTCGGGGTGCCGACCGAGGCGCGGGTCGCCTTCTCCTGCATCGCCCTGGCCGGCGTCGGCTGAACAGCACGGGGCCACCGGGGTAGCTGCCTCCACCGCCGCGACCATCGCCTGCCTTCGCTGCCCGGCGGAGCCCGCGGCGACGCCGGTTCCGGCGCCGGGCCTATCCGCCTTCCGGCCGGGCGCGCCATATACGGCCCGATATGCCCTACCTCATCGAGGCGCTGCTCTTCGCCTCCCCCTTCGCTCTCTACGCCCTGTGGGTCCGCTTCAACCCGGGGCGGGCGGTCGCGTCCCACGTCCTCATCCTCGCGCTGATCGGCGTTTTCCTCTCGATCGGGGCGGCGGCCTGGTACGGGTTGTCGCGCGGGATGGACCGCGGAACCGCCTACGTGCCGCCGAGGCTGGAGGGAAACCGGGTGGAGCCAGGGCATTCCGCCACCTCCCGCGGTGACACGGCCTGGCCGCCGGTCGGGCCATCGGCGCCGGTCCCGCCGCCCTATCAGGGGCCGCCCCGGTGAGCGACGCGCCCCTGAGCGACAACCCCTGAGCGACGCACCCGTGAGCGACACGCCGGTCGCGCGCATTGCCCGGCCCGCCTTCCTGGAACTGCCTACCGTCGCGGCGGCGCTCGACGCGCTGCCGGGGTCGCGCGCCGTCGGAGGCGCGGTCCGCGACGCGCTGGCGGGGCGGGAGGTGGCGGACGTGGACGTCGCCGCGCCGCTGCCGCCGGAGCACGTCATCCCCCGCCTGCGCGACGCCGGCCTGCGCGTGCACGAGACCGGGCTGTCGCACGGCACCGTCACCGCCGTTCGGGACGGCGTGCCGGTGGAGGTGACGAGCCTCCGCCGCGACATCGCGACCGACGGCCGCCACGCCGTGGTGGAGTGGACGACGGATTGGCGGGAGGATGCGTCGCGACGCGACTTCACGATCAACGCCATGTCGTTGTCCGCCGAGGGGGATCTCTGGGATTACTTCGGTGGTCGAGCGGACTTGGCGGCAGGGCGCGTGCGCTTCGTCGGGGACCCTGCGACGCGTCTGGCGGAGGACTACCTGCGCGCGCTGCGCTGGTTCCGATTCCACGCGCGCTACGGGCGGGGCGAGCCGGATCCCGCGGCGCTGGCCGCGATCCGCGACGCCGCGCCGCATCTGCCGCGGCTTTCGGCCGAGCGGATCTGGGGCGAGATGAAGCGGATCCTCGCCGCCCCCGACCCGTCGGATGCGGTGGCGCGGATGGAGGGGGCGGGGATGCTCGACGCCCTCTTCGGCAAGGACGCGCGCTTTTCCCCGCGCCACGTCGCGGCGCTGACGGCGGTCGGGGCGCCCCCGACCCGCTGCTGCGCTTCGAGGCGATGCTCGGGTCGCGCGCGGTCGGGACCTCGGTCCGCCTTCGTGCGTCGAACGATGAAGCGGACCTGCTGCGTGCGCGGTACCGGGCGGGGCATGCCCTCTACCCTGCGCAGCCCGCCATCGCGTCGGGGGCCTTCGGGGATGACGACCTGCGCCGGCTCCTCGCCGCGGAGAGCCCGGACGCCCTGGCCGCCGCGACCTGGCTGCGGCAGGCCGTCAACCGGGCCTGGGGGTGGTCGGGACCTGGCGACGCGGCCTGGGACGCCTTCCGCACCCGGGTCGCGGCGATGCCGGTGCCGGTCTTCCCGCTGCGGGGGCGCGATGCCCTGGCACTGGGCGTCGTTCCGGGGCCGGAGATGGGGCGCCTCCTCACGGCGGTCCGGGCCTGGTGGCTCGAGGGCGGCTGCATGGCCGACGCCGAGGCTTGCCGCACCCGATTGGGCGACCTGATCGCCGACATTCCCGCGAGCGCGGTTCACGGCGCGGAACCTACCCCGTAGGTAGCCTCCACCACACCGAGGGGTTCACCTGATGAACGACGCGCTCTCCACGCTCTGGGCCCCGCGGGCCCATGCGGTCCTGCGGATCATGGCCGGGCTGCTGTTCCTGCAGCACGGCACGCAGAAGATCCTCGCCTTCCCCGCGGCTGCGCCGATGCGGATCGAGGGACTGCTGACGCTGGCAGGCTGGATCGAACTGGTCTGCGGTGCGCTCATCGCCGTCGGGGCCCTGACCCGTCCGGCGGCCTTCCTCGCCTCGGGAATGTGCGCGGTCGCGTATTGGATGGCGCACGGGACGTCGAATTTCTTCCCGATCCTCAACCGGGGCGAGCTCGCGGCCCTCTATGCCTTCGTCTTCCTCTACCTCGCCGTAGCCGGTGCGGGGCCGTGGAGCGTGGATGCGATGCTGCGCGACCGCCGCGGCGTCCCGGCGACGGCCTGATCCGACGGCTCCGACGGGCGGGCCGGGGCGGTAGGCTCCGGCCCGAGGGGCGTGGCGTGCGGTGGCGATCCGGTCTAACCGCCCCGCCATGGCCCGGTCCCGCATCGACACCGAGACGACGCGCGCCCTCGTCGCGCGTCTCTGGCGCGAACAGGTGCGCCATCACCCCCGCCTGATCGCGACGGCGCTGGCCTGCACCGCGCTCGTCGCGGGCCTGACGGCGCTCTATCCTGTCGTGATCCAGCAGGCCTTCGACCTGTTCACGCGGGGCGACGTGCGGGTGATCACGGCGGTGCCCTTCGTCATCGTCGCGGTGACGCTGGCGAAGGCGCTGGCCCAGTACGGGCAGGCCGTCTCGATCCAGTCCGTCGTGTTCCGGGTGATCGAGGGACTGCAGAACCAGTTGTTCCGCGCGCTCACCCGCGCCGACTTCGCCTTCGTGGCGCGGGAGGCGCCGGCGCGCCACGCCGCGCGCTTCACCGCCGACGCCGCCGCGATCCGGGAGGCGCTGGGCAAGGCCATCAACGCCATCGCCGACGTGCTGACGGTGGTCGGTCTCGTCGGGTCCATGGTTTGGCTGGACTGGAAGATGTCGCTCGTCGCGGCGCTGCTCTACCCCTTCGCGATCGTGCCGGTGCTGCGGCTCGGCAAACGCATCCGGCGCGCCTCGGGCGGGATGCAGGAGAGGGTGGGGGAAGCCGCCGCGTCTCTGACGGAATCCTTCGGTGCGGCGCGGGTGGTGCGCACCTACCGGCTGGAGGCGGCGGAAGAGGCACGGGCGGGGCGGACCTTCGCCAGCCTGCGGTCCTCCCTGATGGCGATCGGGCGGACGCGCGCGTCACTCGACCCGATGCTCGAAGCGCTGGGCGGGGTGGCGGTGGCGGGCGTGCTCGCGATCGTCGGCTGGCGCGTGGCGTCGGGGGAAGGGACGGTCGGCGAGTTCACCGGCTTCGTCGCGGCCCTGCTGATCGCCGCACGGCCGGTGCGGGCGCTCGGCAGCCTGAACAGTGCGTTGCAGGAGGGGCTGGCGGGGCTGTCGCGCGTCTACGCCGTGACGGATGCGGAGCCCGCGATCGTGTCGCCCGCCGGCGCGCCGGCGCTGCCGGAAGGGCCGGGGCGCGTGGCCTTCGAGCAGGTGCACTTCGCCTACGGGGGGCGGAGGCCGCGGCGCTGCAGGGCGTGTCCTTCGTGGCGGAGCCTGGGCGGACGCTTGCGCTCGTCGGACCATCGGGCGCGGGCAAGTCCACGGCGCTTGCGCTGGTGCCGCGTCTCTACGACCCGGTGGCGGGGCGGGTGACTCTGGACGGGGCGGACCTGCGAGGGGTGTCCCTGGAATCGCTGCGTGACGCCATCGCCTATGTCGGGCAGGACGCGACGGTCTTCGACGACACGGCCTTTGCCAATATCGCCTGCGGGCGGCCCGGTGCGACGCACGAGCAGGTCGAGGAGGCGGCGCGCGCCGCGGCCGCGCACGACTTCATCGCGGCGCTGCCGGAGGGTTACGGGACCGTGCTGGGGACGGGCGGGTCGCGGCTGTCCGGCGGGCAGCGGCAGCGGATCGCCCTGGCCCGCGCCCTGCTGCGCAACCCCCGCGTGCTGCTACTGGATGAGGCGACGAGCGCGCTGGATTCCGAGAACGAGCGGCTGATCGGGGAGGCGCTGGCGCGGCTCCGCGCGGGGCGGACGACGCTGGTGGTGGCGCACCGGCTTTCCACCGTGCGGGATGCAGACCTGATCGTGGTGATGGAAGGCGGGCGCGTGGCAGAGACCGGCACGCATGACGCGCTGGTGGCGCAGGGCGGGCTCTACGCCTCGCTCGTGCGGGCGCAGGTGTTCGGGGGTTAGTTAAACGGCGGGCGCCGCGTCCCGGATGCGGGCGATCATGTCCTGCGCGATGAAATCCTCGTCGCGGAGTTCGTCGAGCGTGAAGGGCGCCAGCGCCGGCAGGGGGCGCGGAAGTTCCGAATGAGTCCGGCGGAGCCGGTGAACGTCGCGCAGGGCCGGCGCATACATCTCCTCGGCTGACAGGCGCCGGATCGTTGAGGGCTCCAGCCTCCGTCGCGCATCGCCGAGGAAGTTCCAGGCCTCGTCCGTCCAATGCGACACGGCGAGCGAGCCAGGCCAGGCGACGACCGTCAGCGCGTGAGTGATCCCCTTCTCGAACAGGGATTGCACTGCCCGGACCTCACCCCTCCCCGAGCCTTCGATCTCCTCGATCACGTTCTCCCGGTCCAGGTCGTTCACGCGCTCCCCCGCGGCGACGCGGCGCAGGCGGTCCGCCTACTCGCGGCTCCACGCGAGGATGTCGGTGTCGTCGAGGCCGTCGGGCATCGCTCCCTCCTCCGTCCGAGCCTACAACGCGGGGCGGGCGGTTCGCATCATTCCCGGCGCAGGACGCCGTCCACGAGGCGGTCGGCCCAGCCGCGGCTCTTGAACGAGGCACGGAGGGCAGCTTCGTCGTAGGCGTCGCGCACCCAGTCCAGGAAGGGTGTGCGCCCCTCGGCCTCCCGCGCGTAGAGGCGGAAGAAGGCGTCGAGGATGCCGGTGCGGGACGCGCTGACATGGCCGAAGCGCCAGTGCAGCTGGTCCAGGGCCTGCTGCGACGTTCCACCGTTCAGCAGCAGGAAGACGCCGGCGGCGAGGCCCGTGCGGTCAGCGCCGGACTTGCAGTGGATCAGGGCGGGTTCCGCCATCCCGGCATAGAGGTCCGCAAGGCGAAGCAGGCGGTCACGGTGGGGGGCGCCGCGGCTCTCCAAGGGGGCGTCGATGTGGGTCAGGCCGAGACGCCCGGCTTCCTCGCGCGACAGGGCGTCGGACCCGCATTCCGCGCGGTGGCCGCGCAGGTTGATGACAGTGCGCAGGCCGTGCCGGCGCGCGACCTGCGCCAGTTGCCAGGGCTGCGGGTGGTTGGAGCGGTACAGCCGCCCCGGCACGATGGCGCCCCAGTTGCGCCAGCCCGTCCGCAGGATCGCATGGTCCACGAAAAGCGAGTTCAGGGTGGCCGCGCGGCGCCCCGCGGGGCTGGTGAGGTCCAGCGGCATCGCTGCGCGAGATAGGGGGCGGGACGGTTCGGGGCAACGTTGCGGGGCTGCCGGCCGCCCGGGGTTGATCGCGCGGCGCAACGGGCCTGCTGGCATCGGGCGCTGCCCTGCCGGGGCAACGTCGGCGCTCCGCGGGGCGTTACCCCCAGCACGACAGGAGGAAGCCGCGATGTCATCGAAGGCGCACATGCCGCCCGTCCCGAAGGAGAACCAGTCTCCCCACGGCGGCAGCACCAAGGGCGAAGGCCAGCTCGATCCGAAGCAGGCCAAGGGCAACGTCGAGAACCGGACCGTGGACCCCACGAAGCAGGGCCAGTCCGGCGGCGTCAGCCAGAACACGCACCACCAGGGCTACCAGCAGGACCGCTGAATCATGGGTGACAAGCACAACAAGAACGAAGAGGGGACCGACCGCTCCGGCGGCGGCCCCGGCAGCAGCCACCAGGGCGGCGCCCACGGGCACGCGCATCGCGAGAAGCGGGGCGGCGTCGAGGGTGGGGTCCAAGCGACGAACGATGCGAAGAGCGACACGTCGGGCGGCGGGGGGAGCGCGACAGCCACCACACCCACGACCCCGAACGGAAGGGCGATCGGTCCGGCTACTAGGGGGCCTCATGCCGCTGGACGCCCGTCCGGGGCAGGGGGCGCTGGCCGTCCCGGCGCCCCGGCCGACATTCGGTGACCACGCGCGACGCGTCTGGGGCTGGTTCGTCCGGCACCGGGCGCGGTCGCTTGGGGTTCTGGCCGTCGCGGCGGGCGGCTTCGGCTTCGCCTGGATCGCGGAGGAGGTGGCAGAGGGTGACACCCGTGCCTTCGACCGCGCCATCCTGCTCGGCCTTCGCAACCCGGCGGACCTGAGCGACCCCATCGGCCCGCCTTGGCTGGAGGAAATGGCACGGGACGTAACGGCGCTTGGCAGCCACGTCGTGCTGATCGGACTGGTAGCGGGGGTCGTCGGGTATCTGCTGCTGTCGGGGCGGCGGCGCACCGGGGTCTTCATCGCGCTCGCCATCGGGTCTGGCGCGCTGCTGAGCAGCGTCCTGAAGATCGGCTTCGCACGGCCGCGGCCGGACCTCGTGCCCCACGCCGTCGAGGTCTACACCGCGAGCTTCCCGAGCGGGCACGCGATGCTGTCGGCCCTGGTGTACCTGACGCTCGGCGCGCTGATGATGCGGGTGGAGCCGCGCCGGCGGACGAAGGCCTGGCTGTTGGGCTACGCCGCGGTGGTCACGGCCATGGTGGGGGCAAGCCGCGTCTATCTCGGCGTCCATTGGCCGACGGACGTACTGGCGGGATGGTGCGCGGGGGCGGGATGGGCGCTGCTGTGCTGGCTGGTCATGACGGCGCTGCAGCGGCGGGGCGAGATCGAGCCGGAACCGCCTCCGCCCGCCTGAGCGACCCGCGGGCCGAGGCGCTGCCCCGGCCCGGCGCCCGGCCTCAGCAGACCGGCCTAAGCGGAGCGGCCTCAGCAGAAATGCGCGCCGCGGGTCTCGACCGGCACGACGTAGAGCGACTGGCTCGCGGTGATAAAGAGCCGGTTCCGACGCGTCCCCCCGAAGCAGAGGTTCGCGGCGATTTCCGGCAGGCCGATGCGCCCGATCCGCGCGCCGTCCGGCGCGAAGACGTGCACGCCGTCGTAGCCCTCGCCGACCCAGCCCATCGCGGCCCAGACGTTGCCGGCCTCGTCGCAACGCAGGCCGTCCGCGTTGCCCGTGCGGCCGTCCATTGTCATGGACGCGAAGGTCCGTGGGTTCCGCAGCCGCGTGCCGTCCACGTCGAAGGCCCAGATGATGGCGCGGGCTGCCTCGTAGTGGCTCGTCCCGGTGTCCGCGACGTAGAGGGTGCGGTAGTCCGGGGAGAAGCACAGGCCGTTCGGCTTGAACGGCTCGTCCGCCACCTTCTCCACCCGTCCCGACGTGTCGAGGCGGTAGATCGCTTCCTTGATGAAGGGGCGGGGGGAGCGAGCGGCTTCGGGCACGCGGTTCCCCTCATAGTCCATCAGGGCGCCGTAGCCGGGATCGGTGAACCACAGGGCCCCGTCCTCCGGATGCACCACGCCGTCGTTCGGGGCATTGAACGGCCCGTCCGGTCCGCGGTCGGCAAGGACGGTCACGCGGCCGTCCCGTTCGTAGCGCGCGACGTCGCGATGAAAGTGGCGGAAGGCGATCTGCCGGCCTTCCCGGTCGAAGGTGTTGCCGTTGGAGTAGCCGGAGGGGCTGCGGAACCGGCGGGACACGTGCAGGTCCTCCTCCGTCAGGCGCAGCGCCTCGTCGTTTGGGATGTCCGACCAGATGAGGAAACGGCCCGTGGCGTGCCAGGCCGGCCCTTCCGCCCAGCCCATGCCCGTGTGGACGCGGCGGATCGCGGAGTTGCCGAGCGGGGCGGTGAACCGCCGCTTGTCGATGGTGACGATGTCCGGGTCGGGGTAGCGTTGCGGCCCGGCATCCGGCCCGAAGGCGCGCTGGGCGACGGCCGGCGCCGCAAGCAGGGCGGCCGTGCCGCCGAGGAGCGCGCGGCGGCGCATCCTCCGTTCCGGCGACGCAGGCGGTGCCGCGTCGGTGTTCCGAAGGGTCATTTTGTTCCTCCCGTGCCGGGGCGTCGCGGCCGGGCGAGACCGTGGCATGGCAAGCGCGCGGCTTGCTACCCCGGCGTGCATCACGAGCAATCTATACTCGCGAGACGGGTAGGAACCTTGACCGCTTCGTAGGCCCCGCTACCTCCGCGCCGTCTGCTGGGAGGATGCCCGATGATACCCGTCCGTGCCGTACGCCTGACAATCCTGTCGGGTTTCGCCGCCCTCGGCGCGGCCTGCACGACGCCGACGACGACGCTCCGCAATGCCGCGACGGGGCAGGTCGTCACCTGCGGGGGCAATACGGCGAGCTCGATCGCCGGCGGCGCGATCGGCTATTCGATCCAGCGCAACGCCGACGACCGCTGCGTGGAGAACTACGCCCGCCAGGGCTTCGTCCGCGCGCCCTGAGACGGGCGGGGTTGGCGCGGCGGGAACGCGGCGAACCGTCCGCCGCGACGCGGGCCGGCGGCGCGGCGGTCCGGCCGTTGGGCCCCGCTGGATCAGTGGTGGAAGGGCGTCGCCCCGCCGGGCAGGCGCGGGCGACCTCCGTCAGGCCGCGAGGCGGACCTGCGCCGCCTCCGCGATCTGCACCGCATTGAGCGCTGCGCCCTTCAGCAGCTGGTCGCCGCAGACGAACAGGTCGAGCCCGTTCGCGCCGAAGACGAGGTTCTGCCGGATGCGGCCGACCTCCACGTCGTAGCCGCCGGAGGCGGTCAGGGGCATCGGGTAGATGGACCGGGACGGATCGTCGCGAACGACGACGCCCGGGGCGCGGGACAGGACCTCGCGCGCAGCCTCTGGCGTGACGGGGCGCTCGGTCTCGATCGTCACGGCCTCGGCATGGGCGCGGAGCGTCGGGACGCGGACGGCGGTGCACGAGATCGGGAGGTCGGGGAGGCCCATGATCTTCCGGGTCTCCCAGGTCACCTTCATCTCCTCCCGCGTGTAGCCGTTGGGCTGGAAGCTATCGATCTGCGGGATGAGGTTGAGGGGCAGGGGGTGGACGAAGACCTCGTTCTTCGCCCGCAGCTCGCTCATCGGCCTGCCGGCGGCGGCGAGTTCGCGCAGGCCGGTTTCCAGCTCCTCCATCCCCTCGGCGCCGGCGCCGCTCGCGGCCTGGTAGGTCGAGACGATCACGCGCTTCAGGCCGAAGGCCTCGTGCAGCGGCTGCAGGGCGACGACGAGGATCGCGGTGGTGCAGTTGGGGTTGGCGATGAGGCGTGCGCCGCCGGCCGCGGCCGCGTTCACCTCGGGCACGATCAGGGGGACGTCGGCTTCCAGCCGAAAGGCGGAGGAGTTGTCCACGACCAGCGCGCCGGTCGCGGCCAGGGCCTTGGCGTGCTGCTTCGACCAGTCGCCGGAGACGGCGAGCAGGGCGAGGTCGAGCTTGGGCGGGCCCGCGGGGTCCAGGACCTCCAGCGTCTTCTCGCCGAAGGGGGTGGTCATGCGCTTGCCGGCGGACCGGGTGGAGGCGAAGAGCCGCAGCTCGGTCACGGGGAAGCGGCGGTCCGCCAGCACCCGCACCAGTTCCACACCGACGGCGCCCGTCGCGCCGAACACGCCCACGCGCATGGTTCGGTCCTTCCCGTTCCGGGGCAGGCGGCCGATGGGCACACCCCTCCCGCCGGCGCTTCGGCCGGGACAGGGCTTCTACATGCTGCGATGCCGAAACGCGAACCCCGTTCCCGCATGGCCCCTCTGCGTAAGGGGTCACGGGTCGGGGATGGCCGCGTTGACCCCCGGCCCCCCCCCTGCCAAGTGACCCGGCCATGGGAACGACCACGCCCGACCTGTCGAACGTCCGCGCCTGGCCCTTCGAGGAGGCCGCGAAAGTCGCCGCGCGCCCTGCGGTGAGGGCGAAGGCGTCCGCGCTGTTCGAGACGGGCTACGGCCCCTCCGGCCTGCCGCATATCGGAACCTTTGGCGAGGTCGCCCGGACGACCTGGGTCCGCCGGGCCTTCGAGCGCCTGACGGGGATGCCCTCCCGCCTCATCGCGTTCTCCGACGACATGGACGGGCTGCGGAAGGTGCCGGACAACGTGCCGAATCCGGACGTGCTGCGACGCTTCCTCGGCCGGCCGCTGACGCGCATCCCCGATCCCTTCCTTCCGGCGGAGGAGCTGGCGGCCTTCGACCCGGCGACGGCGCCCGCCGAGAAGACGTTCGGGGGCGCGAACAATGCGCGGCTGCGGGCCTTCCTCGACGCCTTCGGCTTCGACTACGAGTTCGCGTCGTCCTCCGACTACTACCGTTCGGGCCGGTTCGACACGGCGCTGCTGCGGATGCTGCAGGCGCATGAGGAGGTGCGGGGCGTGATCCTGCCGACCCTCGGTCCCGACCGGCGCGCGACCTATTCGCCCTTCCTGCCGATCCACCCGAAGACCGGCGTGGTGATGCAGGTGCCGATGGAGGAGACGCGGCCGGCCGACGGCACCGTCGTCTGGCGCGACCCGGAGACGGGGGAGCGCTTCGAGACGCCGGTCACGGGCGGCCACGTGAAGGCGCAGTGGAAGGCGGACTGGGCGCTGCGCTGGTTCGCGCTCGGCGTGGACTACGAAATGTCGGGGAAGGACCTGATCGATTCCGTCCGCCTGTCCTCGCAGATCTGCCGCATCCTCGGCGCGGAGCCGCCGGTCGGCTTCACCTACGAGTTGTTCCTGGACGCCGAGGGCGGGAAGATCAGCAAGTCCAAGGGCAACGGCATGACGATCGAGGAGTGGCTGCGCTACGGTCCGCCGGAATCGCTGTCGCTGTTCATGTACCAGCAGCCCGGGCGCGCGAAGCGGCTGCACTTCGACGTCATCCCCCGCGCGACGGACGAATACCTGGGACTGGCGGAGCGGCTGCGGACGGCGGACGACCCGGCGAACGCCACGTGGCATCTGCATGACGGGCGGTTGCCGAACGGGGCGGGGTCGCCGATCCCCTATTCGATGCTGCTGAACCTGGCCGTCGCGGCGAATGCGGATACGCCGGACATGCTCTGGGGCTACCTGCGCCGCCACGCGCCGGATGCGACGGCGGAGGCGTGGCCGATGCTGGCGACGCTCGTCGACCGCGCCGTCGCCTACTACGTGGATCGCGTGAAGCCGACCAAGCAGTACCGGCCCGCGACGGAGGCGGAGCAGGAAGCGCTGCTGGACCTTGCCCATCGGCTGCGCGAGCACGAGGCGGAGATCGCGGCGCTGCCGGCGGCGGAACGTCCCGGCTTCATCCAGAACCTCGTCTACGACGCCGGCCGCCGCGAACCCTTCCTGCAGCCCGGCAAGGGACCGGAAGGTCGCCCCGGCGTGTCCCGCGCCTGGTTCGCCGCGATCTACCAGGTGCTGCTGGGGCAGGAGGAAGGCCCGCGCTTCGGCGGCTTCGTCGCGCTCTACGGCGTGCCGGAGACGATCGCCCTGATCGAAACCACGCTCGCGAAAACGCCGGAGACGGCGTGAGGCGGATCGCGTGACCTGGGCGACGATCAAGAAGCACGGCCCGACCGTCTTCGGGCTGCTGCTCCTCATCGGCGCGCTCTACGTCGTGCAGAAGGAGTTCCGGAACCTCTCGGTCGCGGACATCGGGAAGGCGCTGCGCGAGACGCCGGCCCACAAGCTCTGGATCGCCGCGGGATGGACGCTGCTCGCCTACGCCGTGCTGACGATCTACGACCGTCTCGGATCGGTCTATGCGGGCAAGCCGATCTCCTATGTCAGGACGTCGCTCGCCTCCTTCTGCGCCTACACGCTGGCGCATAACCTGGGCTTCGCTGCGGTGTCGGGGGCGGCAGTGCGCTACCGCTTCTACGCGGCCTGGGGGCTGACGCCCGCCGAGATCGCGAAGGTCATCGCCTTCACCTCGCTCACCTTCGGGCTCGGCGGCTTCGCGCTCGGTGGCCTCGTGCTGATCCTGGAGCCCGCGGTCCTGCCCTTCGTGGGCGAGGGCGAGATGATCCCGAACTGGGCGGCCTGGATCGTCGGGCTCGCCCTCTGGGCCATCGTCATCGCTTACATCGTGGCGTCGCGGCTGCTGCCGTCCTTCACGGCCTTCGGGCACCGGATCGACCTGCCGGGCTTCCGCATGGCCTTCGCCCAGGTCGCGCTGGCCTCCGTGGACGTCGCGGTGACGACGATGATCTTCTACGCCCTGCTGCCCGAGGCGCCGGGGCTGACCTACTGGAAGTTCCTCGGCATCTACATCGCGGCCTACACCGCGGGGATCGCGGCCTCCGTCCCCGGCGGGCTCGGCGTCTTCGACGGGTTCGTGCTGCTCGCGCTGCAGCCCTACATGGAAGGGGCGGAGGTCGTCGGCGCGCTGCTGCTGTTCCGCCTCTACTACTACATCGTGCCGCTGTTCCTGGCCGGCGGCCTCTTCGCCGCCTTCGAGATCGGGCAGCGCCGCGGCGTCCGCGGGTCCGAGCGGGTGCAGACCGAGGCGCGGGTGACCGGCGCGCTGGAGGTGCCGCTTCTTGCCGGCCTGACGGGCCTGGGCGGGGTCGTTCTCCTCTTCGTGGGTGCGCTGCCGGCGCGCGGGACGGGCCTGTCGGAATGGGCGGGGGAATACGTGGCGCTGGCCAGCGCATTCGCGGCCTCGGTCATCGGGTCGCTGCTGCTGGTGACGTCCTACGGGCTGGTGCGGCGGCTGCGGCTGGCCTGGTGGTTCGGGCTGTTCCTGCTGGCGAACGCCATCATCATCCTGGCCGTGCGCGGCGACACGATCTGGGTCGTGCTCGCCTACGCCGCGGTCTTCATCTTCCTTGCGGTCATGGGGCGTGCCTTCTACCGCGACGCGCGGTTGACGGCGGAGCCGTTGACGGGGTCCCGCGTGCTGACGCTGACGGCCGGCGTGATCTGCGGCCTGACGCTCGCCACCGTCGCCTACAACCGCCGTGCATCCGACGCGGCGTGGTGGGAGGTGGTGGTCAAGGCCGGCGCGCCGGCGCCGCTGCGCTTCGCGGTGGGCGTCGCCACCGTGCTGCTGCTGATCGCGCTGGTGCGGCTGCTGCGCCCCGCGCGGTTCAAGCCGGATCCGTACGATGCGGAGGCGCGGTCGCGGCTTGCGGCCCTCGGCGCGCGGACACCGCACCTCGCGGATGGCGTGCTGTTCGCCGATGGCGGCCGCGCCGGGTTCGCCTTCCGCAAATTGGAAGAGGTCTGGGTCGCGGACGGCGATCCCGCTGGGCCGCCCGACGCGCGGGTCAACGCGATCTGGCGCTTCCGCGACCTCTGCGATGCGGCCGGCGTCGCGCCGGCCTTCGCCGGCATCGCGCCGACGATGCTCCGCGCCTACGAGGATGCGGGGATGGCGGCGGTGCGGATGGAGGACGGGCGGCTGCTCGCCCTGTCCGCCGAGCGCGATCCGCAGCGGGTGCTGCGGCTGCTGTCGGGGCAGGCGGCCTGAGGCGGTAACGCTTCGCGACACGCGTGACACCTTTCCGCCACGGAGCCGCCGTGAAGCTGCTAGGGTCAGCGCCTAACTACGGGACGCAGCCCAGGAGGTTGAGATGACGAAAACCGTTCGAACGACCATTCGAACCCTGGCCCTCGCCGGCGTGACCGGCCTGGCCCTGATGGCGGCGTCCCCGAACGCCGAGGCGCAGGGGTGGCACCGTCGTGGGCCGGCGCCTGGCGCCGTCGCCGCGGGCATCGTGGGTGGCCTGGCGCTCGGCGCCATCGCCGGTGCGGCCGTCGCCGCGCCGCCGCCCGTGTATTACGCGCCGCCGCCCCCGCCGGTGTACTACGCTCCGGCCCCGGTCTATGCGCCGCCGCCGGTCTACTACGCTCCGCCGCCCGTCTATTACGCGCCGCGTCCCTACTGGCGCCCTTACTGGTGACGCGCTTCGTCCGGGCGGGTCAGGTCACTGGCTCGCCCAGACGATACGGTGCAGCCAGTGCAGCTCCTCAAGCCCGAAGGTGTAGTTCGGGTGGGCGGGGTTGAGGCTTTGCAGTTCGATCCGCTTCGCTGATTGGCGCAGGAGTTCCTTCGCCATCACCTCGCCGCCCCGCGTGCGGACCACCACGCGGTCGCCGCGCCGCACTGGCGCGCCGGGCGAGACGATGATGACGTCGCCGTCCCGGAAGACCGGTTCCATGGATTCGCCGGAGATCTCCAGCGCGTAGGCGTGGGGGTCGCCGACCTCGGGCAGCGCGATCTCGTCCCAGCCAGCGCCGGCGGGATAGCCGCCATCGGTGAAGTAGCCCTGGCCCCCGGCCTGGGCCATGCCGATCAGCGGGACGCGCCGCTGCGGCCGGCTCGTCGCGCGCTTCTGTCCCGTCACGAGTTCGGCGAAGGCGTCGAAGGTGGAGTCGGTCGCTTCCAGCACCTTTGCGACGCTCTCCGTGGAGGGCCAGCGCGCGCGGCCGCCCGGGCCGATGCGCTTGGACGGGTTGAACGACGTGGGGTCCAGCCCCGCGCGCTTGGCGAGACCGGACGCCGAGAGCCCGTTCTCGGCGGCCAGGGCATCGAGGGCCCGCCAGACGTCACCGTGTTGCATGGAACCTCCATACCTAGGTTCACGTTCCCCAGACAAGACCGAATTTCCTAGGAATGCTTGACTCACGAGGCTGTGAGAACCCATGTTCATGTTTCGTTCAACCCTAAGGCGAGGTTCAGCCCCCGATGACCCGTGCCACGCGCGCCGCCCCCAAGCCGACCACCATCCCGCGGTGCGCTACCCCTCTTGCTCCCGTGCCCTTCGCCAACGCTGAGGAGGCCTGGTTCTGGACGATGTCCGCACTGATCGCCCGTTGGGACGGGGCGCGGATCGTCGCGGGCCGCGGCCTCGTCACCCGCCCTTGCGAGCCGGACGACGTGGTCCGGTGCCTCGATCGCCTCTATCGCCAGCGGCGGGTGGACGTGGCGCATGCCCGGGTGCTGCGGATCTGGGGGGAACGCGGCACGCCGCCCGACCCGCGTTCCCCGCGCGAGGCGACGGATCACCGCCTGTGGACGGAAGCGCTGGACCGGCTGGAATGGCCGCTCCGCGTCAAGGGCATCGTGGCCGCGCCATGAAGCCCGACGCGCAGGAGCTCTGGCTGGCCTTCGGGGGCGGGCGGACCAGGTTTGGCTGCGCGCCCTGCGCCCGGGCTTTCGCCACTGCTTCGCCGCGCTGCGCGACCCCGGCGGCTGGACGGTGCTGGAACCGCTCTCCGGCCGGCTGATGGTCGCGCGTCTCGATGACGCGAAGCGCGACCTGCCCGGCGCGTGGCGGCGGGCGGGATGCCGCGTCCTCGGCCCCTTCGCGCCGGGGGCGCCGCGTCCTTCCCTTCCCTGGATCACGCCCTTCTCCTGCGTCGCGCTGTGCCGGGCCCTGTTGGGGCCCGACGCGCCCTTCGCAGTGACCCCCTTCGGCCTGTACCGCCATCTCATTCTTGATAAGACAAAGTTCTTGACAAGCGGTAAATATTCATCGTAAGGCTTTCCTCGCCAACGGGCGAATTGCGCCCGGAGGCATCTCCCTTCGCTCCCCCAACTCACGGGCCCGGCGCACCACGCCGGGCCCGTTCCTTTTGGGGCGCCCGTACGGGCCGCGGGGGACCACGCACCGCTTCATCCAAGAGGAGGCCGTCACCGCATGGGTCACGCCCCCATCCCGCGGAACGCAGGGGAACGCCGCGCATGACGCCCGAAGACCTCCTCGCCCGCGTCGAGCGCGCCCTCGACCGGCGCCGCCCCTGGGAATCCGTCTGGCGCGACTGCTACGACCACGCCCTCGCCGCCACGCCCGGCGGCGCCACGCTGCACGACTCCACCGCGGCCGATGCCGCCGAGGGTCTGGCGGCCTCGCTCCTCGCGGAACTCACGCCGCCCTGGTCCCGCTGGTTCGGCCTTGCGCCGGTCGAGGCGGACGCCGATCCGGACCTCGCCGCCTCGCTCGATCGCGCGGCGGACACGCTGCAGGGGCATTTCGACCGGTCCAACCTGTCGCTGGAACTGCATCAGGCCTTCCTCGACCTCGTCATCGCCGGCACGGGCATCCTGCTGGTCGAGGAGGCGCCGCCCGGCGAGACCTCGGCGCTGCGCTTCACCGCGGTCCCGCTGCGCGACGCCGTGCTGGAGGAAGGGCCGTCCGGCCGGCTTGATACCGTGTTCCGCCTGGCGCGGCTGACGCACGCCACGCTCGCCGCGCGATACCCCCGCGCGGACCTGCCTTCCCCACTTGAGAACCCCGACGCGACGTTCCGCGTCGTGGAGGCAACCTGGCCCGACCGTACGGGCACGCGCTTCCTCGCCGTGCTGGACCATGACGGGCGGATGACGATGCTGGCCGAGGGACGCTTCCACGAATCGCCCTTCGTCGCCTTCCGCTGGATGAAGGCACCGGGCGAGACCTATGGCCGCAGCCCCGTCATGAAGGCGCTGCCGGACATCAAGACGGCCAACAAGGTCGTGGAACTCGTCCTGAAGAACGCGTCCATCGCGGCGACGGGCATCTGGCAGGCCGACGACGACGGCGTGCTGAACCCCGCGACGGTCCGGCTGGAACCAGGTGCCATCATCCCGAAGGCCGTCGGCTCCTCCGGCCTCGTGCCGCTGAAGGCGCCGGGGTCCTTCGACGTGTCGCAGCTCGTGCTCTCCGACATGCGTGCGCGCATCCGGTCCGCGCTGCTGGCCGACCGGCTGTCGCTGCCGCGCGACCCGCGGATGACCGCAACGGAAGTGCTGGAACGCAGCGCCGAGACGGCGCGCCTGCTCGGTGCCACATACGGACGCTTGCAGACGGAGCTGCTGACGCCGCTGATCGCGCGGTCCCTCTCCATCCTGCGGCGCCGCGGGGAGGTGCCGGCGATCGAGACGGACGCGCACGCCGCGCGAATCGCCTACCAATCGCCGCTCGCCCGCGTGCAGGGCCGCGCGGATGCCGCGAACACGCTGCTGTTCCTCCAGGCCATCGCCGCGCTCGGCCCGCAGGCCGCAGGGGTCGTGGACCTGCCTGCGGCGGCGCGACATCTCGCCCGCACCCTCGCCGCGCCTGCCGCGATCCTGACCTCGGAAGCCCCAAGGGAGACCGCATGACCGAGAACCTTCTGGAACCCGTATCGGGCGACGCCGGCGCGAACGCACGGCCCGAGGCCACGCCGACCGGCCCAGTCGCACGCCCGGACAGCGTCCCCGAGAAGTTCTGGGACGCCGAGCGCGGCGAGGTCCGGTTGGACGCGTTGCTGAAGTCCTACCGCGAACTGGAGCGCCGGCTTTCCGCCCGCTTCGCGCCGCCCGGCAACGATGCGCCGGAAGAGGACCGCCTCCGCTTCCGCCGCGCCCTCGGCGTACCCGAGGCGCCGGAGGGCTACGCCATCACATGCCGCCATCCCCTCTGCGACGCGGACGGTGAGGTGAACGCGCGCCTGCATGCGGCGGGATTCACGCCGTCGCAGGCGCAGTTGGTCTACGACCTCGCGGCCGAACGCCTCGTCCCGCTCATCGCCGAAACCGCCGCGCATCTCGAGACGGAGCGTGGCCGTGACCGGCTCCGGTCCCAGTTCGGGGGCGAAGAGCGCTTCGCCCGCATCGCGCGGCAGATCGCGGCCTGGGGACGCGCCAACCTGGCCGAGGAAGTCTTCGAGGCGCTTGCCTCCACCCCGGACGGCGTCCTGGCGCTGTACCGCATGATGGAGAAGTCCGAACCCGGCCTGGCCCGCGACGCGGCCCCGCCCGAGGCGCTGGACGAGGCCGCCCTGAGAAAGATGGTCCGCGACCCCCGTTACTGGCGGACCCGCGAGCCCGAATTCATCCGCAGGGTGACGGAGGGGTTCCGCCGCCTCACGGGGACCGCCTGAACCGGTCCTTAAGAATTCGACGCTAACTCACTGAAACCTGACTCGCGAAGACGCGTTCTTCGCACGACCTCCTATGCGACGGGGCGACCGCACTGCATCCCCCCTAGGTCTCCCCGTCGTAGCCGGACCGCATCCCCCCTCATGCGGCCGGCCACGGGGGCGGGTGACGGCTCTACTTCCCCCTGCCGTCGCCCGCCCCCGTCACTTTTTCAGCCCCGCTCGCCCCCGCGAGCGGGGCGTTTTCGTGTCCGGCGCCACGGCGCGCGCCCAGCCCAGAGTTCCGCCGCGACCAACCCGCCCGTGCCACCTCGTCGAGAGGGGGCCGCGGCGGGCGCACGGCGTTCCCCCGCGCCGCCCCCGGCCCTGCCCCGTCCCCGCGACGGGCGCAGGCGAACCGTGCGCGGCGCCCCCCGACCCCCGAGCGAGGCCGCCCCCAGGGCAGGCCGAGGACCCCGCATGTCCAGCAACATCGACGACGCCTTCATCAAGCAGTTCCAGGAGGAGGTGCACGCCGCCTACCAGCGCCAGGGCTCCAAGCTGCGTGCCACCGTGCGGACGAAGACCGGCGTGCGCGGCGCCTCCACCGTCTTCCCCCGCGTCGGGAAGGGCACCGCGGCTGCGAAGGCGCGCAACGGCGCCGTGCCCGTCATGAATCTCGACTACTCAAACGTCGAATGCTTCCTGCAGGACTACTACGCCGGCGAATGGGTGGACCGCCTCGACGAGGTGAAGACGAACGTGGACGAGCGCAACGTCGTCGCCAATGCCGGCGCCTACGCGCTGGGCCGCAAGACGGACGAGCTGATCATCGCCGCCCTCGACACCGGCACGAAGGAGGCGATCGGTACGGCCGCCGGCACGACCGACACGGACGGGCTGACGAAGGGGAAGGTCCTGCTGGCCTTCGAGATGCTCGGCGCCGCCGACGTCCCGGACGACAACGGACGCTTCGCCGTCGTCGGCTGGAAGCAGTGGTCGCAGCTGATGGCCATCCCGGAATTCGCGTCCTCCGACTACGTCGGCACGGACGAATTGCCCTGGAAGGGCACGCAGGCCAAGCGCTGGCTCGGCGCGACGTGGATGCCGCATTCCGGCCTGACGAAGTCGGGCGCGCTGCGCTTCTGCTACTTCTACCACAAGACCGCCGTCGGCCACGCCGTGGCGCAGGAGGTCACGACCGACGTGACCTGGCACGGCGACCGGGCGGCCCACTTCGTCTCGAACATGATGAGCCAGGGCGCGTCGCTGATCGACGATGGCGGCGTCGTGCGCATGCGCGCGGCGGAGTAGCGGCGCGCTGACCCGGGAGGAGGGCTCTGCCCTCCTCCCGGACCCCCTACCCGCTAGGGGACAAGTCCCCTGGCGGATGGAGGTCCGGAGGAAGGCAGAGCCTTCCTCCGGGACAACCCCCGCTATCCCGCGCGGGGGCTGGCGACTGCGTCGCCGCGCCTGTCCGGACGAAGCCCGACGTTCGCGCGTGTCGGCCGCGCCGGTCCCCGCGCCACCATCCCTTCCTGGAGACACCGCCGATGGCGCTGACCGCCCTCGCCCTGTGCACGCGCGCGCTGCTGAAGATCGGCGCCGCGCCCATCACCTCGCTGGAGGACGGCACGGCCGAGGCCGAGGTCGCCGCCAGCCTGTATGCGGGCGCGCGCGACGCGCTGCTGTCCTGCCATCCCTGGTCCTTCGCGACGGGGCAGATGGCGCTGGGGCGGCTGGAAGCCGTACCGCTGTCTGGCTTCGCGAACGCCTTCCAACTGCCGGCGGACCTGCTTCGCGCGGTGTCGGTGGCTCCGCGCGCGGCCTTCCGGATCCAGGAAGGCCGGCTGCTGACCGACGCGTCCGAGGCGACGCTGACCTACGTGTTCCGCCCGGCGGAGGCGGAATGGCCGCCCTCCTTCGCCACCGCCCTCGTCGCGCGGCTGTCGGCGGAGTTCTGCATGCCGCTGACGGAGAGTGCGTCGCGCGCGGAGGCGCTGTACCAGCTTGCGGAGGCGGAGCTGCGCGGCGCCAAGCTGGCGGACGGACAGGGCCAGACGCCGCGCGCGATCACGCATTTCCCGCTCCTCGACGTGCGGGGCTGACGCATGGCAACGATCAAGCGCGCGAAGACCGTCTTCACGGCGGGCGAACTGGCGCCGGAACTGCTGGGCCGCGGCGACGTGGCGGCCTGGGCGGCGGGCGCGCGGCGCCTGCGCAACGTCTTCATCCTGCCGACGGGCGGCGTGCGGCGGCGGCCCGGCCTGCGCCACGTCGCGCCCGTGGAGGCACCGGCCCGGCTGGTTCCCTTCGAGCCGGCCGTCGGCCAGGACATCCTGCTGGTACTGCTGCCCGGCGCGGTGCGCATCTTCCGCGGCGACGTCCCGATCGCGACGCTTCCCGCGCCCTGGACCGCGGCGATGCTGCCGCAGGTCGCGTACACGCAGACCGCCTGGTCCATCCTGCTGCTGCACCCCGCGATGCCGCCGCAACGACTGGTCTGGAGCGGCGGCGATTCCTTCACCATCACGCCCTACGTCTTCACCCGCCGTCCCTACCGCAACTTCGGCGACGGCAACATCGCGATGCAGGCGAGCGCGGCGACCGGCCTCGTCGTCCTCAACACGACCGCGCCCTTCTTCACCATGGCGCACGAGAACGGTCGCATCCGCATCCGCGGCAAGCGCCTGCGGATCGTCAACGTCAACGGCCCGGCGACCGCGACGGCGGAGGTCGAGGACGGACCCGTGCCGACCGATCTCACGACCGACTGGGACGAATGGGCCTTCGGCGACGCCCGGGGTTGGCCGGGCTGCGCCTGCCACCACCAGAACCGCCTCGTGCTGGGCGGCGTGCGGGACTGCCCGCAATTCATCTGGCTGTCGCGCAGCGGGGACCCGCATGACTTCGACTTCGGGGAGGGCCTGGACGACCAGGGGATCAGCTTTCCCGTGGCCGGCGACCGCCTGGACGCAGTGCGAGCGGTCTTCGCGGGTAGGCACCTCCAGGTCTTCACCTCGACCGGGGAATGGATGGTCACGGGCGATCCGCTGACGCCGTCCTCCATCCAGGTCGCGCGCCAGACGCGCGTCGGGTCCATCGCGGACCGGATGGTGCCGCCGCTCGACGTGGACGGAGCGACGATCTTCGCCGCGCGATCGGGACGCGCGGTGCACGAATTCTCCTATACCGACGTCTCCGGCGCCTACCAGGCGGAGGATCTCGGCCTCGTCGCGCGGCACCTCATCAACGCGCCCGCGGCCATGGCCTACGACGCGGCGGGCCGGCTGCTGCACGTCGTCACCGGCGACGGCGCGCTCGCGACGCTCACGCTCTATCGCGCGGAGAACGTGACGGGCTGGACGCGGCAGGAGACGGATGGCGCCTTCCGGGACGTCGTGGAATGCGGCGGCGCGATCTACGCGCTGGTCGAGCGCAACGGCGCCTTCTGGCTCGAGCGCTTCGACGAAACGCTGGCGCTGGATGCGGGAATGTCATCGGTCGCCACGGCCCCGTCGGTCGTCTTCGGCGGCCTGCTGCACCTGGAAAGCCGGGACGTCGCGGTACTGGCCGACGGCGCGCCACGCGGGCTGGCGGCGGTCACGGGCGGGGCGGTGTTGCTGGACGAGCCGGCGACGGTGGTCCAGGCCGGCCTGCCTTTCGCACACCTGGTCGAACCGCTGCCGCCCGACACGCTGCTGCCCGGCGGTACGGCGCGGACGGGGCCGATCCGGCTGGTCGCCGCGACCTTCCGCTTGCTAGCGACGTCGTCCCTCTCGGTGGACCTTGGCCGCGGCGGGCGTCCCGTGCCGCTGCGGCGCCTCGACGCGCCGATGCTGGATGCGCCGCCGCCGTCCTTCACCGGCGACGTGACGCTCCGCGGCCTGGGATGGCGGCGCGACAGCCTCGATCCGCTCTGGCGAGTCGAGGGCGACGCGCCGCTGCCCTTCACCCTGCTTTCCGTGACCACCGAGACGAGGACGACCGACTGATGGCGCAGCTCGCACCCATCGTGACCCTCGCGGCGACGGGCGCCTCGCTCTACGCCGCGAACCAGCAGGCCTCAAAGCAGAAGAAGGTCGCGGCCGAACGCGCCCGCGTACAGGACGCGAACGCCGTCATCCAGGCGGACAACCAGGCGGCGCAGGTAGCGCAGCAGAACGCGGTGCTCGCGGCGCAGCAGAACGCCGAGAACGCGGGGCGCCAGCGCAACCTGGCCCGCACCATCGCCGCCGCCCGGGCGCGGCTCGGCGCCTCGGGAATCGACCCGGACGAGGGATCGGCGGCCGCCGTCGCGAAGGGCCTCCGGGCCGCTACGGCCGAGGCGCAGTCGCTGGACGACACGACCTACGCCGCGCGGGTCTCGCGCGGGCGGCAGTCGCTGCTCTCGCCCGACCTGTCGCTACAGCCCTCGATGATCCGCGCCTACGCGGATGCGGGACGCAGCGTCGCTTCCGGGCTTCGATCGCTCCTCGACTGACATCCCCCTGCGCGCCTTCGCGCAGCTCTCCCTACGCGCCCTCGCGCGACCCCATCACAGGAGAACCCGATGGCCGAGCACATCCGCATCGGCGACGTCGCGCCGCGCGTGCACTACGTCGCGAATGGCGCGCAGGCCGCCTTCACCTACCCGTTCCCCGTCTTCACGCCCGCGGACATCGAAGTCCGGGTGGATGGCCTGTTCCAGGCCTCCGGCTACGCCGTCTCGGGCGCCGGTTCCTCGGATGGTGGCTTGGTCACCTTCGCCGCGCCGCCGGCCAGCGGCGCGAAAGTGGTCATCCGTCGTCGCCTGAGGATCGAGCGGACGACGGACTACCAGCCCAACGGCGTCCTGCGCGCGAACACCCTGAACGATGAACTGGACCGCCACGTCGCCGCCTTGCAGGAACTGCGGGAGGAGGGCGCCGCCGCGCTGCGGCAGGACCCCGGCGAGACCGGCGGCAGCCTGACGATCCCGCTGCGTCCCGCGCGCGCCAACCGCCTGCTCGGCTTCGACTCGAACGGCGACGTCACGACCTTCGGGCGCGGGGAGGCGACGCTGTCCGCGCCGTTCCCCGGCGGCGTGCCGCGCACGGTGGAGGACAAGCTGTCCGAACGGCTGTCGGCGCGCGACTTCGGCGCGACGGGCAACGGCGTGGCGGATGACGGCCCGGCGCTGCAGGCCGCGATGAACGCGGCGGCCTCCGCCGGCAAGCACCTTGAGATCGGGGAGGGCAGCTTCCGGACGACGGTCGCGCTCACGCTGCCGGGCGGCGCGGCGGGGCTGACGATGCGCGGCGCGATCCTCTACGCCGGACCGGCGGGTCAGGCGGCACTGACGATCGGCGACGGTGGCGCCACCCGGAATGCCGCGAAGCTATACCAGGGTCTCCGCATCCTTCGCGCCACGATCTCCGACTGGAGCAATGAGGCGGATATCGGCCTCGTTCTGCGAAACCTCGACTCTTCGATCGCCGAGATCCGTCAGGTCGAGGGCTTCACGATCGGCATCCGCACCCTCGGCGTGGAGCGGGGCTTCGAGGACAGCGTGCTGCATCTCGGCCGCATCGTGAACAACCGGATCGGGCTGGACGTGCGGACGCAGACCGCAGCGGCCTGGAACACCTCCGTCCGCTACTACGGCGGGCATTTCGCGAACGCCTCCTCGCTCCACCCGACGCTCGACCGCTACGGCATCCGCTTCTCGGCCGAACCGGGTGCCTACGTCGCGCATAACCGCCACGTCTTCGACGGCCCGGCCTTCGAGCTGCAGTCCCGCGACCGCCCGATCCTCGGCATTCCCTTCCTCATCGAGGTCAATTCCCGCTCGGTCATCGCGCGCAACCTGCGGATGGAAGGCTGCGACCCCTTCGTCGCGCACCACACCGCTGGTGCGCAGGACCACGTCTACGAGGTTGCCTGGGCGAGCCAGGGCTACGGCGTCTCGATCTCCTACGCGGCGACCGCGACGCGGGTGGGCGGCGTCGTCCGGGCGCTGCACCAGGCCGCGGCGCACCGGGAGGCCACGCGGACGCTCGTGGAGATCCCGAACCTCCGAGCCGCGGCGATCCGCTGGAACGGGACGGAGACGGGCTTCGAGAAGCTCGCCTGCCTTTCGACCAACGTGTCGGGGACGCCGACGGTCCTGCAGCACTTCACCTTCGCCGCGCTCGACTCCTTCGTCCTGACGGATCGCGGCGTGGTGCTGACCGGCGGGCGGGGCCTCGGCTTCGTCGTGGATACCCGCAGATGCAAGGAGTTCGCGCTTGCGGTGGACGCGGATTCCCCGCGCCTCGTCGTTCAGTGCTTCGGCACGGGCGGCGCGCTGCTGACGGACGCCGCCGGCACCATGGTGCAGGCCTCCGGCATGTCGCTGTCCTACGCGGCGGGGCCGCGCTGGTGGCAGGGCAATGCGGACAGCGACGATACGAACCTGACGCGCTTGCAGGTCGTGCGGGTGGCGCCGGAAGTGCAGACCGCGATCATCGGCGTCGCACGCCTGAGCGAGGACTACGAGGTCCGGGCCATGCGCCTGGCCTGCGACCCGTCGCAGGCGCCGGCGGTGCTCTACGGCACGCCGGAAGTGCCGGTCGGCATGCGCGAACTGAAGGCGGAGGTGGCCTGGGACCCGCCCTCGATCGCGGCAGGCGGCTCGGCGCAGGTGAACGTCGCCTGCCCCGGCGTGCGCCCGGGCGACTTCGTGCAGGCGGCGTTCTCCCTGTCCACGTCGGGCTGCGCCTTTCTGGCGCAGGTCGGGGCGCAGGACGTGGTGACGGTCACCTGCTGGAACCGCAGCGGCGGGGCGGTCGACCTTGGCCCCGGCACGGTCCGCGTGCGGGCGCTCAAGACGTGAGGCGCCCGAAGCAGGTCGGCGGCGCACCTCTGTCGAGGGAGGCGGCGGACGCGGCCATGCGACAGATCATGAAGGGCTACGTCGACTTCCTCGCGGGCGCGCCCGTACAGACCGAGGACCCGAAGGCCTTCGCCGCGCACCACGCGGCAGGCCGCGCCTGCCTCAACCACGTGCAGCAGTTGCGGGACATGATGGCGGGCGGCGACGCGTCGCAGGCCGAGTTCGACGAGACGCTGCGGCGCGCGCAGGACGCCATGAACGCCGACATTCGGGAGGATTCCGACGATGGCGGCGACGACACCTGACTTCCTGCAGTTCGTCTATGCCTGGAACATCCGCGCGAACCTGCCGACGCCCGCGCCGCACCGCCGCATCGCGCGCTGGCTGATGCAGCGGGACGCGGCGGGGGACCGGCGCCTGCTGCTGATGGCCTTCCGCGGCTGCGGCAAGTCCACGCTCGTCGGCCTCTGGTGCGCCTGGCGACTGGCGCGGGTGCCGGAGACGCGGATCCTCGTGCTCGCGGCCGACCACACGCTGGCGTCGCGCATGGTGGCGCAGGTGCGGCGGATCGTCGCCCGGCACCCGTTCTGCCGCCACCTCCTCGGCGGTGACGAGACCTGGGCGGCAGACCGCTTCACCGTCATGCGCGAGGGCGCGATCCGGGAGCCGTCGGTGCTGGGCCAGGGCATCGGCGGCAACGTCACGGGGTCGCGCGCCGAGATGATCGTCTGCGACGACGTCGAGGTCGCGGGCAATTGCGACACGCCGGCGAAGCGGGAAGCGTTGCGCGAGGCGCTGTCGGAATGCGAGTTCATCCTCGTCCCCGGCGGCACCACGCTCTACGTCGGCACGCCGCATTGCGCTGAAAGCCTCTATGCCCCGGCCGACACCCCGGGCGCCTTCCTGCACGGCTACCGGCGCTTCCGGTTGCCGCTGCTGGACGCGGAGGGCAACTCGGCCTGGCCGGACCGCTTCGATGCCGCGCGGATCGCGGAGGTCCGGGATTCCGTGGGCCCGCTGCGCTTTGCCCGGCAGATGATGCTGGAACTGGCGGAGGAGAGCGCCGCGCGGCTCGATCCGTCGCTGCTCATCCGCTACGCGGAGGACACGGAGTACGCCGAGAGCGGCGGGCGTCCCGTCCTGTCGCTCCTCGGCCGGCGCCTGGTCTCGGGCGGCGGCTTCTGGGACCCGGCCTACGGACGGCCGGGGGCCGGCGATTCCTCCGTCCTCGCCTGTACCTACACGGACGCGGAGGGGAACCACTTCCTCCACCGTCTCGCGTACCTGACGCACGAGCCGGGCGGCACGCCGGACCCCGCGACGCAGCAGTGCCGGGAGGTCGCGCGCATCGCCCGCGACCTTCTGCTGCCGGTGGTGCGCGTCGAGACGAACGGGATCGGGCGGTTCCTGCCGGCGCTGCTGCGGCAGGAACTGGCCAGGGCCGGGGTGCCCTGTTCGGTCGTCGAGGTGAACAGCCACCGCGCGAAGGCCGACCGCATCCTCCGCGCGCTGGACCCCGTGCTGAACGCCCGGCGCCTTCACGCGCGGGACGACGTCTTCCGCACGCCCTTCGCGCGGGAGATGGCGGAATGGGTGCCGGGCAAGGCCGGCGCGCGCGACGACGCGCTGGACGCCGTCGCCGGCTGCATCAACGCCGAACCCGTGCGCCTGCCCGGCGCCCCGCCCGCCCCGCGGACAGCGGGCTGGCGGGGATGAGGGCTCAGGCCGCCCGCCTCAGGACCTCCGCCGCATGGCGGGCCGCACCCTCGGACGTGAGGGAGAAGCGGTCCGGCGCGCTCTCGCAGACCCAGCCCATCCCGGCCATGCGCCGCAGACAGGCCTCGTCCGGCAGGCCGGCGGGACGCGTGCCGCCGGCCGTCAGGAACAGGCGGTGCAGCGCCGCACGGCAGCAGGTCTCGAGGTAGGGCTCGTTCCACATCGCTCCCCCAGGGTGGGGGCGCGGCCACCACCGATCAACCCGGAGGACCCCATGCAGTCCATCCCCCTCGACCCCCAGGTGATCGCGGGCCTCGTGCAGGCCCCGATCCTCGCGTTCCTGGCCTGGATGCTCCACAACCTGAAGCGCGGCCTGATCATCTCCCACGCCGATACCTTCGCGCCCGGCGACCGGGGGAGGCCGCGCGCAGCGGCGCCGACCGCGCCGCGCTGGAGCGCACGCGCGAGGACCTGGCGGAGTTCAAGCTGGAGGTGGCGCGGACCTACGTCCCGCTCTCCCTCATCCGCGACGTGGACAGCCGCCTGACGGCGCAGCTGCTGCGCATCGAGCAGAAGCTGGACGAGGCCACCCGCGCCGCCCACTCCACCGCCGCGCAGGTGCGCGTGCTGACCGAGGACCGCTGACCCATGACCGATGTCGAAACGATCGCGCGCACCCTCTATGCGGAGGCCGCGCACCGGCCGGTGCGGGCGATCGAGGCGCTGGCGGCGCTGGCCGTCAACCGCGCCCGGGCGGCGCTGCCCCGTCCCGTGCGGATCGCCGGTGCCGCGCCCTTCGCGCCGGGCGGCCACGCGCGGCTGCCTGAGCCCGGCGCGCGGGAGGTCGCGGCGGCCGCGCGCGATCCCTTCGCCTTTCCCTGCCGCAACCCGCGCCACCCCGCCCATGCGCGTCTGGAGGGGCCGGGCGCCGATCCGGGGATGGCGATCTGCCGGCGGGTCGCGGCGCGTGCGGCCTCCAGCGCGCTCCCCGACCTGACGGGCGGCGCGACCCATTGGCATGACATCGCGACGCTGCCGGCCTGGGCGGTCGGCCAGGCCGCGACGGCGGAGATCGGCGGCCTGGTCTTCTACCGGCCGGACGCCGCCGCCCCGCCCCTCCCCGCCGCCCGTCCCGCGCTGGTCGCGGTCGCGTGAGCGCACGCTGCGTTGGGCGGCGGGCGTTGTCATCGTAACCTGAAGCAGCACCGGAGCCCGACCTTGCCGCGCGACGACGCGACGATCCCGACCGAGCCGCACGGCATGGCCGCGCGCGTCGCCGCCTTCGACTGGGCCGCGACGCCGCTCGGGCCGATGGCGGAATGGCCGGCCTCGCTCCGCATCGCGGCGGACCTGGTGCTCTCTGCCGCCTCCCCGGCGTTGCTCGCCTGGGGGGAGGAGTTCATCGTCCTCCACAACGACCATTACCTGCCGATCCTCGGGACGGAGCGGGAGGCGCTGGGGCGACCGTTCCTGGACGTCTGGTCCGAGGTGCGGGAGGAGGTCGAACCGGTCCTCCGCCGCGCGCGGGAGGGACACGCGGTGCGCTTCGTGGAGGCGCCCTTCATCCTGCGGCGCGGCGCGGCGACGGAAGAGCGCTGGTTCAACTACACCTTTTCCCCGGTCCGCCGGACGGGTGGCCAGGCCGGCGGCGTCCTGCTGCTGATCGTCGAGTCCACCAACGCCGTCCTCGCGGTGCGGCGCCGCGACGCGCTGATCGCGCTCGGCGACGCGTTGCGCGGGCTGGAGGACCCGGCGGAGATCGCCGCCCGCGGCGCGAAGGTGCTGGGCGAGACGCTGCGCGTCCCGCGCGCGGGATACGGCACGCTGGACGAGACAGGGGACCGCCTGACGGTCGCGCGCGACTGGCACGCAGCGGAAATCCCCTCGGCGGCCGGCGTCTGGGACGCTTCCGCGTTCTGGCCCGGCTTCGCGGCGGAGTTGCGGCGGGGAGAGCCCTCGGCCGTCGCCGACGTCGCGACGGACCCGCGCACGGCGGCGCAGCACGGGGCCTTCGCGGCCGTGCAGATCGCTGCCTGCTTCCACGCGCCGGTGCTGCGGGACGGGCGGCTCGCCGCGCTCGTCTTCCTGCACGATACGGGCCCGCGCGCCTGGACGGACTCGGAGATCGTCTTCGCGCGCGACGTGGCGGGCCGCCTGGCCGCGGCGACCGAGCGCGCCGAGGCGCTTGCGGCGTTGCGCGAGAGCGAGGACCATCACCGCCACGCCGTGGAGCTCCAGCCGCAGACGAGCTGGACGGCACGGCCGGACGGGCAGCTCGACCGCGTCAGCCACCGCTGGATGGAATGGACCGGCACGACCGGTCTTGGCAGCACATGGGCCGAAGGGCTGCACCCTGACGACGCCGCGCGCACCTTCGAGGTGTGGTCGCGGTCGGTCGGGACCGGCGAGACCTACGACATCCACCACCGCATGAAGATGCGCGACGGCAGTTTCCGCTGGGCGCATTCCCGCGCCTATCCGCGGCGGGACGCGGCCGGCGCCATCGTGAGGTGGTACGGCGTGACGGAGGACGTGCACGACCGCTTCCTGGCGCAGGAGGCGCTGCGGACGAGCGAGGCGCGGTTCCGCGCGATCGTGACGGGTCCCGAGGCGATCGTCTGGCGGGCCGAGCCGGACGGCGCGATCGCCGAGGCGCCGGGCTGGGAGGTGCTGACCGGGCAGACGCCCGAGCGATACCGCGGCGCGGGCTGGCTCGACGCGGTCCACCCGGACGACGTGCCGCCCACGATCGCCGTCTGGGCCGGGGCGCTCGGGACGGGCGATCCGGTGAACGTGGACTACCGCGTCCGGACCCGCGGCGGCGGCTGGCGCTGGATGCACGCCTACGGCGTCACGGTGCGGGACGATGCGGGTCGCGTCATCGAATGGGTCGGCACCGTGACGGACGTGCAGGACCGCCGGACCGCCGAGGAGGAGCGGGCGGCCAGCGAGGCGCGGCTGCGGGACCTGAACGCGACGCTCGAGGCACGCGTGGCCGAGCGGACGGCGGAGCGCGACCGGCTCTGGCGGATCTCGCGCGACCTGTTCGTCGTGCTCGGCGCGGACGGGGTCGTGCGGGCGGTGAACCCGGCGGTGCGCGCGATCCTCGGCTACGAGCCGGAGGAGTGGATCGGGAAGCACTACTCCACGCTCGTCGTCCAGGACGACCACGCCGCGAGCGAGGCGGCGCGCGAGGCGGCCCTGCGCGGCCCGCTCGACCCCTTCGAGAACCGCTACCGGCACCGCGACGGATCGGTGCGCCGGATCTCCTGGGTGGCCGCGCCGGAGGGCGACCTGATCGTCGCGACGGGCCGCGACGTGACGGCGGAGCGCGCCGTGGATGCCGCCTTGCTGGACGCGCAGGAACAGTTGCGGCAGGCGCAGAAGATGGAGGCGGTGGGCCAGTTGACGGGCGGCATCGCGCACGACTTCAACAACATGCTGGCGGTCGTCATGGGCGGGCTGGCGCTGATGCGGCGCCGGCTGGAGCGCGGCGAGACCGACGTGATGCGCTACGTCGATGCGGCGATGGAGGGGGCGGGTCGCGCGGCGGCGCTGACGCAGCGGCTGCTCGCCTTCTCCCGTCAGCAGTCACTCTCGCCGTCGCCGCTGGAGGTCAACGCACTGGTGGCCGGGATGTCGGAACTGCTGGGGCGCACGCTGGGCGAGCGCATCCGGGTCGAGACGAACCTCGCGCCAGACCTCGCGCCCGTGCACGCGGACCGGGTGCAGCTGGAGAGCACGCTGCTGAACCTCTCGGTCAATGCGCGCGACGCGATGCCGGACGGCGGGACGCTGACGATCGGCACGGCGAACGTGCGGATCACCCCGGCCCAGGCGCGGCGGATCGAGGTCTCGCCGGGCGACTACGTCCGGATCACCGTGGGCGACACGGGCACGGGCATGGCGCCGGAGGTCGCGGCGCGCGCCTTCGACCCGTTCTTCACGACGAAGGGCGTGGGGAAAGGGACGGGGCTCGGGCTGAGCCAGGTCTTCGGCTTCGTGCGGCAATCCGGCGGGCACGTCGCGATCGGCTCGGCGCCGGGGAAGGGGACGACGATCACGATCGTCCTGCCGCGCCACGCGGGCGCGGCCCCCGTTGCGGCGCAATCGGCGCAGGCCGCGGCGGATGGCGCGCGCGGCGAAACCGTCCTGGTGGTCGAGGATGAGGAGCGGGTGCGGGCGCTGGCCGTCGAATCGCTCCGCGACCTCGGCTACCGCGTGCTGGAGGCGGCGAGCGCGGAGGAGGCGCTGCCGATCATCGAGGGGCCGGAGCCCATCGCGCTGCTCTTCACCGACGTCATCATGCCCGGCATGGGCGGGCCGCGCCTGGCCGAGATCGCGGCGGCGCGGCGTCCGGGCCTGAGGGTCCTGTTCGCGACGGGCTTCGCGGAGGGCGGCGTGCCCGCGGGCGCCCCGGTGCTGGTGAAGCCCTTCACGCTGGACGTCCTGGCGGCCCGCCTGCGCGCCGTGCTGGATGCGGGGCGCGATGGCTGACCCGATCGTCCACAAGCTGATGACCGGCGCGGAGTGGCGCGCGATGCGCGACGACGGCCTGCACCGCGGCGGCGAGCACGACCGGCGCGACGGCTACATCCACCTCTCGACGACCGCGCAGGTGCGGGAGAGCGCGGCGAAGCACCGTACCGGGGAGAGCGACCTGTGGCTGGTCTGCCTGGACGCGGCCGCGCTGGGCGCCGCGCTTCGGTGGGAGGCGGCCTCGGGTGGGAAACGGCCGGGGCTGTTCCCCCACCTCTACGGCGACATGCCGCTGGCGGCGGTGCGGGGGCGTTCCCGCTGCCGCTGGACGGGGAAGGGCGGCATCGTTTCCCGGGGTGGGTGCCGTGAGGGTGGCCGACCGGGTCCGATGACCGGCGGTCAGGACCCTGGGCGGTCCGCCACGCGCCGGTGACCCGTGCCGTCACGCCCGGCGCTGCGCCATCACCCCGGCGAAGACCACCACGACCGCTCCCGCCCAGGTCCAGGCGGAGGGCCAGGGCCCCAGACCGCGACGTCCGCCAGCACCGCCCAGACGAGGGCGGAGAACTCCAGCGGCGCCAGTTGCCCCGCCGAGGCGTGGCGGAAGGCGCTGGCGAGCGCGATCGTCGCGGCCCCCGCGAACAGGCCGTTGGCCGCGAGTGCGAGCCAGTCCCACCCCGCCGGATGCACCCATTCCACCGCCGCCCAGGGCGCGAGCACGGCCAGCGCCGGCGCGGAGGACCAGAGGATGAGGCGCCCCATTCCCGGCTCGTCGCGCAGGGCGCGGTTGAGGACGAGGACGAGGGCGTGGGCCAGGGTGCCCATCAGCGCCCAGGCATAGGCACCCCAGGAGCCTCCGCCCGACAGGCCGGGCCAGAGGGCGAGAAGGACGCCCCCGAACCCCACCGTGCACCAGAGCCAGGCGGAGCGCGGCACCGGTTCGTGCAGCAGCACGCGGAACAGCGCCAGCAGCAGGAAGGGCGCGGTGAAGTAGACGAGATAACCCTCGGCCAGTGGCAGGGTTCGGAGCGCGAGGAAGAAACCGGTCCCCGACCCCACCATGCAGGTCGCGCGGGCCAGTTGCAGCCAGGGGTGGCGCGTGCGCATCCCGGCGCCGAGGCCCTGCCGCGCCGCGCTGACGCCCAGCAGCAGCCCGAGCAGCACGGCGTAGCGCAGCGCGAGCACCTGCGACACGTGGTACTGCCCGGCGAGAAGCTTGGAATTGGCGTCGAGCACGGCGAAGAGGCCGAGCGCGGCGATCAGCAGCAGCGGGCCGCGCAACCGGACTTCCCCCAAGGATCCCCGCGGCGGGGATGGCCCGGCGGGCGGTTCGCGTCAACGCGGGGCGAGGGTGGCTGCAAGGTCCGGCCGTCCCGCCCATATGCCGGCGGCGGGGGTGGGCCCATGACGGACATCAAGACGGTTCAGCGCACCGAGGAGGCGGTCAAGACCGCCCGTCCGAAGATGCACAAGGTGATCCTGCTGAACGACGACTACACGCCGCGTCGCTTCGTCGTGCGCGTCCTGAAGGCGGAGTTCCGGATGCCGGAATCGGTGGCGGACCGGGTGATGCTGACGGCGCACCAGCGCGGCGCCTGCGTCGTCGCGGTCTTCACGAAGGAGATCGCGGAGGAGAAGGCGACCCGCGCGACCGACATGGCCCGCGCCGAGGGCTATCCCCTCATGTTCACGACCGAACCTGAGGAGTAGGGGCCGTAGCAGTAGCGGTTCGCCCCGGCCTGAGGCAGAAGGCCGGCCGTGCCGCACCCCGCCATCTCCTCCGCCCTCATGCCGCTTATGCGCGGGCTGGACCCGGAACGGGCGCACGACCTGTCGCTGCGCGCCCTTGGCTGGGGGCTGGCCGGGCGGGACGCCGGCGTCGACGACCCGGTCCTCGCGACGGAGGTGCTGGGGCTGCGCTTCCGCAACCCGGTCGGCCTCGCGGCCGGCTTCGACAAGAGCGCGGTCGCCGTCCTGCCCCTCATGCGGCTGGGCTTCGGCTTCGTGGAGGCGGGCACCGCGACGCCCCGCCCGCAGGAGGGCAACCCCCGTCCCCGCCTGTTCCGGCTCTCCGAGGATCGCGCGGTGATCAACCGCATGGGCATGAACAACGGCGGCCTGGATGCCTTCGCGGCGCGGCTGGCGGCGCTGTCGCGGCCGCTGCCGGCCGTGCTCGGCGCGAATGTCGGCATCAACAAGGACGGCGCGGACCCCGAGCGCGACTACCCCGCGCTGTATGCCGGCGTCGCCGACCATGCCGATTACGTCGCGGTGAACGTGTCGTCCCCGAACACGCCGGGCCTGCGCGACCTGCAGGGGGAGACGCGGCTGGCCGCGATCCTCGACGCGGTCATGGCGGCGCGCGCGGCCCTGACGCGGCAGCCGCCCGTCCTCGTGAAGGTCGCGCCCGACCTGGCGGAGGACGCGGTGGAGATGCTCGTCGAGACCTGCGCCGCGCGCGGCGTCGCCGGTCTCATCGTGTCCAACACCACGGTCGCGCGCCCCGGGACGCTGCGCTCGCGCACCGTGCCGAGACGGGCGGGCTGTCCGGGCCGCCGCTCTTCGCAGCATCCACGGAGATGCTGCGGCGGACGTACCGGATGACGCGCGGCCGGCTCGTCCTGGTCGGCTGCGGCGGGGTGGACTCGGCGGAGACGGCCTATGCCAAGATCAAGGCCGGCGCCTCGCTCGTGCAGTTGTACGCGGCCTTCGCCTATGGCGGGCCCGCCCTGATCCCCCGGATCCGCGACGGGCTGGCGGCGCTGCTGCGGCGGGACGGGGTCGCGCGCCTGTCGGACGCCGTGGGCGTCGAAGCGTGATGGCGCGCGAAGCGCTCCCCGCCTGATGCGCATCCTCGACGACGTGCGGGAACTCGCGGCGCGCTACCGCGGCTTCGTGCTGGACATCTGGGGCGTGGTGCATGACGGCCGCGCCGCCTTCCCCGGCGTGATCGAGGCCCTGACCGAACTCCGCACCCGCGGCGCACGGATCGTCTTCCTGACGAACGCGCCGCGCCGCGCGCGGCGGTGATCGAGGGGCAGCTCGCGGGCTTCGGGATCGGGCGCGACCTCTACGACGCGGTGGTGTCGAGCGGCGAGACGACCTGGACGCTGTTGCGCGACCGCACCCACCCCTTCGTCCGCGACCTCGGTCCGCGCGCGGCGCGGATCGGGCCGGCGCGGGACCTGCTGGGGCTGGAGGAGCTGGGCTTCACCGCCGATGCGACGCCGGAGAAGGCGGACTGGGTCCTGAACATCGGCCCCGACCCCGCGCTGGGCGGGGAGGCGGTCGCACCCTACGAGCCCTTGCTGGAGCGCCTTCTGGCGCGCGACCTGCCCATGGTCTGCGTGAACCCCGACCGCGCGGTGGTCGCGGGCGGGCGGCGGCTGATCTGCGCCGGCGCCCTGTCAGAATGGTACGCGGCCCGGGGCGGGCGGGTGCTGGACGTCGGCAAGCCGCTACCGCTGGCCTACGCGCCGGTCCTGGAGGCGTTGGGCCTGCCGTTGCGGGACGTCGTCGCGATCGGGGACTCGCCCCACACGGATCTGGCGGGCGCGCAGGCCGCGGGGCTCGACGCGGTCTGGGCGCTGGGCGGATTGTCGGCGGAGGAGGGGCTGGACCGGGCGTCGCCCGAGGCGCTGGCGGCGCGGGCGGAGGTGGAGGGGGTCAGGCCGGTGGCGGCGCTGCGGGGCCTGGTATGGTGAAGCGTTGATGACATTTTCGCCTGCGGAACGACATCGGTTGGCTTCAACCGGGAGTTGATGGACGGGCTGCTCACCGTGCTGTGAGGTGGCGCGCATTTTCGATTCCGGAACGACCCATGCCCCTCCTGACTGGCAGCTCCAACAACGACACCCTTACGGGCGGGTCGGACGACGACACGATCCAGGGGCTGGGTGGGGGTGACAGCCTGGTGGGCGGGTTCGGGTCGGACAGCCTGGAGGGGGGCGCCGGGTTCGACACGCTGTACGGGGGCCTGGGCAACGACACGCTGCTCGGGGGCGACGACGCGGACTACCTCTCCGGCGAGGCGGGGAACGACGTGCTGGAGGGGGGCGCGAACGGGTTCGGCTCCGACTTCCTCGACGGCGGGGTGGGCGACGACACGCTGCGGGGCGGGGACGGGGCGGACCAGATCTCGGACAGCCAGGGCCTGAACGTGATGGAGGGGGGCGAGGGGGCGGACACGCTCTCCGGCGTCTTCTCGACGGCCTCGGGCGGCGTGGGCAACGACGTCATCACCTACAGCAGCTTCGTCACCACCACCGCCGCGACGGCGACGATGGACGGGGGCGAGGGGGCGGACACGCTCGTGCCCGGGGCGACGACGGGCGGCTTCGTCGTGACGACGGGGGCGGGGGCGGACACAGTGCGGGCGCCGGGCTCCTTCAGCCCGACCTTCATCTCCGGCCCGTTCGGGGGCAGCTACACCAACCCCGGCGCGATCGTGGTGACGGACTTCACCCCCGGGGCGGGCGGGGACCGGCTGGACTTCACGCAGCTGCTGACGAACGCGATCAGCTCGGGCTACGACGGCACGAACCCGTTCGGCGCGGTCGGCTTCCTGCGCCTGCGCCAGGACGGGGCGGACGCCCTCATCGAGTGGGACAACAACGGCGCGGCCGGTGCCAACAACGCCAACTCCAGCAGCCCGGGCTTCATCCCGCTCTTCCGCCTCAGCGCCGCCGCCGCCGCCTCCCTCACGAGCGAGAACCTCGGCTTCGCGCCGATCATCGCCCTCGGGGGCGGGGGCAGCGGAGCGATCACCGGTACCTCGGGCAACGACACGATCACCCCGTCCCTCGTCTCCTCCGGCGTGACGGGCGGACCGCCTGGCACCGGGGCTGACAGCATCTCCGGCTTCGGCGGCCAAGACAGTCTTGCCGGCGGGGACGGGAACGACACCCTCCTGGGTGGCGACGGGAACGACACGCTGGACGGCGGCCTGGGCAACGACAGCCTGAACGGCGGTCTCGGAGAGGACCGGTTCAGCGGTTCGGCCGGCTTCGACACGATTGTCGGCGGCGACCTGAACGGAAACGTCCTCGACTACACGAACCTCGGTCAGGCGCTGAGCGTCACCTGGACGACGGCGCAGAACGGAACGACGGGCAACACCGTCGTGAAGGGCGGCGGACTCGGGACGGACATCTTCCAGGATGTCCGTGGCATCTCTGGCTCGTCGCTCGCCGACACGCTAACGGTCGCCTTCTCGCAGCAGGTCTTCCCGTTCCTCTTTCTGTACGGCGGCGGTGGCGCCGACACCATCAACGGCAACAACATCACGAACGTTTTTGCCGACTACGCGTCCAGCAACGCCGCTCTCACGGTCAACGCCGACCTTTCCGCGAATACCGCGACGTGGAACGGCTCGACGGACGTCCTGCAGAACGTCCGTTCGATCCGCGGGTCCCTCGGGAACGACACCCTCTCGGGCAACGCGGCCGACAACTACTTCATGCCCTTCGGTGGCAGCGATACCATCTCCGGCCTCGCCGGCTTCGACCAGATCTACCTGCTCGACCGGGGCACCGCCGTCGTCACCCACACTGCCGTCGGCACGGGCACGATGTCGGTCTCCTACTACGACGGGACGACTGGCACGATCAGCTTCTCCGGCATCGAGGGAATCTACACGGGCAACGGCGTGGACAGCCTCACGGGTTCGGACGGCGACGACCGGCTCGGCCCGGCGGGCGGTAACGACCGCGTGGATGGCGGCCTGGGCTTCGACTACGTCAGCTACCGCTACACGACGGGCTCGCAGCCGATCGTCGGCGGCGTGGTGGTGAACCTCCAGACCGGCTTCGCCACGGACAACTACGGCGGCACGGATACGCTGATCTCGATCGAGGGCGCCCTCGGCACCAACCTCAGCGACGACCTCACCGGCACGACCAACAGCGGCACGAGCCGCTCCCTGCTCCGCGGCTATGAGGGCGCGGACACGATACGGGCCGCGACGACCGGAACGCTCATCACGGCCGACTACCAGGACGGCTCGACCGGCGGCATCACCGCGAACCTGACCAACGCCGCCGACCGCTTCGTGATGGACGGGTTCGGTTCGAAGGACATCCTCGTCAACGTCACCTCCGTCCGCGGCTCCGATGGCAACGACACGATGCTCGGCGGCGATGTCGGGGAGCGCTTCGACGGCGACGACGGCAACGACAGCCTTTCCGGCGGCGGCGGCGCCGACCGGCTCCAGGGCCAGGCGGGGAACGACACTCTCCTGGGCGGTTCTGGCAACGACACGCTGGAACCGGGCGCCGGCACCAATCTGGTGGATGGCGGGACCGGCTTCGACACGATGGTCTCGGGCGATATCGGGACCGTGAACGTCGCCTTCTCCGGCCCCGGCGCCGGCACCATGACGGTGAACCTGACGGCCGGCGGCACGGCCGTCACGACCTTCTCGAACATCGAGTATATCGTCGGCAGCAACGGCGCCGACACCTATGTCGGCGGATCCGGCGACGACTACTTCGCCCCCCTCGGCGGCAACGATGTGGGGCTGGATGGCGGCGCCGGGTTCGACTGGCTCACCTACCGCTACGAAACCCCCGTGCCCATCGCGGGCGTCGTCGTGAACTTCGCCACGGGCACGACGAGCGACGGCCTCGGCGGCAGCGATACCTTCATGAACTTCGAGGCCGTGTCAGGCACCCGCCTCAACGACGACCTGACCGGCGCGGTGCTCGGCGGCGTCGGCGTGCGCCTTCGCGGCAATGAGGGGGCGGACACCATTCGCGGCGTGGCGGGCGATGCCACGATCACCGCCGACTACCGCAACGGATCCGAGCCGGGCACGCAGGGGATCGTCGCGGACCTGTCCGATGCCGCGAACCTGACGGTCGTGGACACCTACGGCGACACCGACCGGCTCTTCAACATCCGCAGCATCTCCGGCTCGGACTTCGGCGACTCGATGCGCGGCGGGGCGGAGGGCGAGCGGTTCACGGGCCTGCTCGGCGACGACACGCTCTCCGGCGGCGGCGGGGACGATACCCTGGCCGGCGGCGCCGGGTCCGACAGCCTGACGGGCGGCGCGGGGGCCGACACCTTCGTCATCGACGCGATGTCCGACATCGGGCCGGCCGACGTCATCACCGATTTCGGCGCCGGCGACCGGCTCGACCTTTCGGCGCTGGCCGGCAGTTTCGTCGGGAGCGCGCCCTTCACCGCGGGCAACGGGGCGCAGATCGCGTTCCGCAACGTGACCGTGGGCGACGCCGCCGTGACGCAGGTGCAGTTCGACACGGACGGCAATGGCAGTCCGGACGCGCTGTTCACGCTCGCCGGGACGCTCTTGCTCGCCGAGACGGCGCCGGGCTCGAAGATCCTGCAGGCCCAGGCGGCGTCGGCCGTCCTCTCGATCGCGGCGACCTCCGCCGACAAGGCCGAGGGCCAGTCCGGCAGCGCCGCCTTCACCTTCACGGTCACGCGCACGGGCGACGCTTCCGGCGCCGCGAGCGCCGGCTGGGCGGTGACGGGGGGCGGCGCGAATCCCGCGGCGGCAGCGGACTTCACGGGCGGGGCGCTGCCCTCCGGCACGGTGTCCTTCGCGGCGGGCGAGACGAGCAAGGTCATCACGGTCAACGTGGCAGGCGATGCGGCAGTGGAGGCGAACGAGGGCTTCACCGTCACGCTCTCCGCCCCGACCGGCGGCGCGACGCTCGGCACGGCGGCCGCGACCGGCACCATCCGGAACGATGATGCGACGGTCTCCATCGCCGCGCTCTCGGCGGACAAGAACGAGGGCAATGCGGGAACCACGCCCTTCACCTTCACCGTCACGCGCGCCGGCGATACGCTCGGCGCGGCCACCGTCGGCTGGGCGGTGACGGGATCGGGGGCGACCGCCGCTTCCGGCAGCGACTTCGCGGGCGGCGCACTGCCCACGGGCACGGTGAGTTTCGCGGCGGGCGAGACGACGGCGACGGTGACGGTCAACGTCGCCGGCGACACGACGGGCGAGGCGAATGAGGGCTTCACCGTCACACTGTCCGCGCCCTCGGCCGGCATGACGATTGGCACCGCCACGGCTTCCGGCGTCATCCGCAACGACGACGCGCTCGTCTCCACCGTGCCGACCGGCGGCGCGGACAGCCTGACCGGGACGGAGGGGCCGGACACGATCGACGCCCTGGCCGGCAACGACACGGTGCTCGGCCTGGGCGGCGCGGACAGCCTGTCCGGCGGCAACGGCGACGACAGCGTCGTCGGCGGGGAGGGGGCCGACACGCTCCTCGGCAGCTTCGGCAACGACCGGCTGGAGGGCGGGGCGGGGAACGACAGCCTCGACGGCGGGATCGGCGACGACACGATGGCCGGCGGCACAGGGGATGATACCTACCTCGTCAACGCCGTCGGCGACGTCGTGTCGGAGGAGGGGGGCGACGGCAGCGATACCGTCGTCTCGGCGATCACGTTCACCCTCGGCGCGGGCTTCGAGAACCTCACCTTCCTCGGCAATGCCGGCACGGGCGGGACGGGCAACGCGGCGGCGAACCGCATCAGCGCCACGGCGGCGACGGGCGGCAAGCTGCTCTCGGGCCTGGTGGGGAACGACACCCTCCTCGGGGGCGCGGGCAACGACACGCTCGACGGCGGGACGGGGGTGGACAGCCTCGTCGGCGGCGCCGGGAACGACCTCTACCGGGTGGACGTCGCGGGCGACGTGGTCGTGGAGGCCGCGGGCGGCGGGGTGGACACCATCGAGACGGGGCTGACCACCTCCCTCGCGGCGCTGGCGGAGGTCGAGAACCTGGCGCTGATCGGCACCGCGCGGGTCAACGGCACGGGCAACGGGCTGGCCAACGCGATCACCGGCAACGCGAACGTCAACATCCTCGACGGCGGCGCGGGGGCCGACGTGCTGGACGGCGGGGCCGGGGCCGATCGCCTCACCGGCGGCACGGGCACGGACACCTACTTCGTGGACAATGCCGCGGACCAGGTGGTCGAGCTCGCGACTGACCTCGACATCGACCTCGTCTATGCGTCGGTCTCCTACGCGCTCGGCAACACGGCGGTGGAGCGGCTGATCCTCACGGGGGCGGCGCTCGACGGCACGGGCAGCAACGGCGACAACCGCCTGACCGGCAACGGCCTGGGCAACCGCCTGACGGGGCTGGGGGGCAACGACACGCTCGACGGAGGGCTCGGCGCCGACACGATGGAGGGCGGCACGGGCAACGACCTCTACATCGTGGACGACGCGGGCGACGTAGTGAGCGAGGCCGGCGGCAACGGCGCGACGGACACGATCGTCGCCTCCGTGTCCTACGCCATGGCCGACGGCGTCGAGATCATGACGCTCACCGGCACCCTGGACCTGATCGGTACCGGCAACGGCGGCAACAACCGTATCACCGGGAATGACGGGGACAACCTGCTGGAGGGCCTGTCCGGCGGCGACCAGCTGACGGGGGGCGGCGGGGACGACACCCTCGTCGGCGGCCTCGGGGTGGACCGGCTCAACGGCGGGCTCGGGGCGGACGCCTTCCGCTACGGATCTGTGGCGGAGGGGGCGACGCCATCTCTGGCTTCATCCACGGCAGCGACCGCATCGAGGTCTCGGCCTCGGGCTTCGGGGGCGGACTGGCCGTGGGCGCGCTCACGGCGGGCCAGTTCGTCGCGAACGCCACGGGCCTCGCCGCGGCCGGCACGGGGCAGTTCGTCTACGAGACCGATGCGCTCAAGCTCTGGTGGGACGCGGACGGCACCGGCGCCGGGGCGCGCGTCCTCATCGCCACCTTCCAGGGCAACCCAGGACTGACCGCCTCCGACCTCGCCGTCATCGCGTGACGGGGGAGCGGGGCGAGGCGCGGCCGCCGACAGGGCGGGCGCTGCCTCGACCTGGCCTGGTCGCCGTCCGAACCGATGCGGGCTGGGCGCGGCCCCGCGGCCGCTTCTCAGCCCGCTCCGCCGTCGATCGTAAGGATCGTGCCGGAGGTGTAGCCGGAGCGCGGCGAGGCGAGGAAGGCGACGGCGGCACCGATCTCCTCCGGCGTCGCGGGGCGGCCGAAGGGCATGGAGGCCGAGAGTTCCCGCCAGCGCTCCGCGTCGCCGAGCGTCTCGGCGGCGCGGGCGCGGGACAGCATTTCGTGCCGCTCCGTCGCGACGGGTCCCGGGTTGATCCCGACGACGCGCAGGCCATCCTTCGGCGCCGCGCGTCCGAGCGCGCGCGTGAAGGCCATCAGCGCGGCATTGCCGGTGGCGCCGGTGACATAGTCCGGCGGGAAGCGCTCGCCGGCCGCGCCGATGACGTTCACCACGACGCCCGAGCGGCGCAGCGCCATGCCGGGGTAGAGGGCGCGCGTCAGGCGGATGAAGCCGTGGACTTTCAGGTCCCAGGCGCGCCGCCAGGTCTCGTCGTCCACGGCCAGCAGGTTGCCCGGCGGGATGGCGCCGGCGTTGTTGACGAGGATGTCCGGCGCGCCCGCGGCCCCCGCAAGGCCGCGGACCGCGTCGTTCGTGGACAGGTCGGCGGCGTGGGTCGCGACCGCGACGTTCCAGCGCGACCGGATGGAGGCAGCCGCCGCGTCCAGCGCCGCGGGGTCGCGCGCGGCGAGGAGGAGGTCGCAGCCCTCCTCCGCCAATGTGCGGGCGGCGGCGAGGCCGATGCCCCTGGAGCCGCCGGTGACGAGGGCGCGGGCGCCGCGCAGGCCGAGCTCCATGACCTCAGTCCGCCCGTGCGCCGCTGATCCGCACGGCGTCCTGCCACATCTGCCGTTCGCCCCGTCCCCGCGTGACGGCGTCCTCCGGCGTGGACCACAGGACCTTCGCGCCGGCCTGCAGGAAGCGCTGCTGCGTGCGGGCATCCGCCGCGATCTCGCGCAGCGCGCCGCTCATCCGGTCCACGATCGGGCGTGGCGTCGCGGCAGGGGCGACGAAGGCGGCCCAGGAGGTCACGACGAAGTCGGGCACGCCTGCCTCGGCCATGGTCGGGATGTCCGGCAGGGTCGGCCAGCGCTCGGCGCCGGTCACGGCCAAGGCGCGCATCCGTCCCTCCTGCACCACAGGCACGTAGGACGCCAGGTTGTCGATCGCGAAGGTCACGTCGCCCGAGAGCATCGCGGGGATGGTCTGCGCCGCACCGCGGAAGGGGACGTGCGTGCCGTCGATGCCCAGGCGGGAGCAGAACAGCGCGCCGGACAGGTGCGGCGTGGTGCCGACGCCCGGGGAGCCGTAGGAGATCCCGTTCGGCCGCGCCTTCGCCCAGGCCGTGAACTCCGCCAGCGTGCGCGCCGGCACGTGCTGGGAGGAGACGACGGCGACGTTCGGCAGTTCCCAGGTCAGCGCCGCGGGCACGAAGTCGCGGTCGATGTCCCAGGGCATGCGGGAATAGAGGTACTGGTTGATCGAGAAGTGCCCGATCGTCGCGGCGGCCCAGGTGTAGCCGTCGGGCGCGGCCTTCGCGACGGCGTCCATCCCGATGTTGCCGCCGGCGCCCGGGCGGTTCTCCACGACGAAGGTCTGGCCCAGGCGCTGCCCCAGTTGCTCGCACAGGATGCGGGAGAGCACGTCGGTGGAGCCCGCCGGCGGGTAGGGGATGATCATCCGCACCGGACGGTCGGGCCATGCGCCTTGGGCCAGCGACAGGCCCGGGCGGGCCAGGGCTGCGGCGGTCCCCAGCGCGGCCAGGTGACGTCGTGCGATCATCCGGTGTCCTCCCGTTTCGTTGCGGGCAGGGTAGGGGCGGGCGGCGCGCCGGGCCAGGGGCGTGCGCCGCGGGACGTGACCGGAGCCGGCGTTGACCCGGGCTGCCTGCGCACGTTTCCGGGAACTCTGACCACGCGGATCGCCTGCCCTTGTCCCTGCCCTGGATCCAGCGCGCGCCCGGCGCGCCCTACTTCGTCACCGAAACCGGCGAGCCCTGGACCCCCATCGGCCAGAACGATTCGATCTCCTGGGTGGAACTGACGCCGCTTTTCCGCCGCCGCGACGTGCCGGCGGTGGAGCGGCACCTGCGCTGGCTGGTGGACCACGGCGTGACGGTGCTGCGCCTCATGCTGGAATACGCGCAGGTCCGGCACCGCTACATCGAGAAGCCGGTCGGCCGCTTCGTGCCGAACGTGGTGGCGATGTGGGACGATCTCTTCGCGCTCTGCGAGCGCGTGGGGATGCGCATGCTGCTGACGCCCTTCGACACCTTCTTCACCTGGACGCATTTCCGCCACCACCCCTACGCGCGGGAGAATGGCGGCCCCTGCGAATCCCCTCGCACCCTGCTGACCTGTCCCGAGACGCGGGAGAGGGTGAAGGCGCGCCTGGCCTTCGCGACGGAGCGCTGGGGCGGTTCGGGCGCACTCTTCGCCTGGGACATCTGGAACGAGATGCACCCGGCCCATGCGGGCGACGACCCGTCGGAGTTCGAGCCGTTCATCGACGACGTCGGCGGCTTCCTGCGTGAGACGGAGATGCGGCTGCACGGGCGTGCGCATCCGCAATGCGTCTCGATCTTCGGGCCGCAACTGGAATGGCAGCCCGCGACCGTTGACCCGATCTTCCGCCACCCCGCGCTCGACTTCGCGTCGAGCCATTTCTACGAGCACGGGACGATCGACGACCCGCGCGACACCGTCGCCGCAGCGGTCTCCGTCGGGCGGCTGACCCGGGAGGCGCTGGCGCATATCACGGATGGGCGGCCCTTCTTCGACAGCGAGCACGGGCCGATCCACCGCTTCAAGGACAAGCGACGCCCGCTGCCCGAGGCCTTCGACGACGAATACTTCCGCCACATCGCCTGGGCGCACCTGGCCTCCGGCGGCGCGGGCGGCGGGATGCGCTGGCCGAACCGCACGCCGCACGTGCTGACCGCGGGGATGCGGCGGGCGCAGAAGGCGATGGCGGACTTCCTGCCCCTGATTGACTGGCCGTCATTCCGGCGCGTGAACCTGAACGAGGAGGTGCGGGTGGACGATCGCTCCGTCGCGCCCTTCGCTTCCGGCGATGCGTCGCAGGCCGTCGCCTTCCTCCTGCGGCGGGACCTGCGGCCGGACGGGCGGGTGGATTCCTCACGCCGGTCGGAGGTGGCGTTGGGCATCCCGGGCCTCGCGCCGGGGTCCTACCGCGTGACCCTGTGGGACGCCGCTGAGGGGCGCGAGGCCGGATGCAGGGACGTTCGCGTGGGCGCCGATGGCCGGGCCGAACTCCTCCTGCCGATCGGGACGAGCCTGGCCCTCGCCCTGCGCCGGACCCGGCCGGCGTGACGGCCCGGCCTCAGTCGCCGGCCAACATCCGCGTGGCCAGGTCGCGGACGGCGAGGGTGCGCGCCGTCCAGCCGTTGCCGAAGACGTCGAAGTTGTCGAGGCTGCGGTAGTAGGCGAGGCGCCGGTCCGCGAAGCGGCCGATCAGGTCCTTCGCGTCGCAGGTGCGGACCGCGGCCAGCGTGATGGGCCCCACGGACCCGTCCTGGTCCACGTGCACGAGCTCCTGCAGCATCCGGATGGCCGTCCGCACGCCCGCGTTCACCGCGAAGTCGAAGGTCATGAGGTTCACGCCCGCGGGCAGGTTGTCGCAATCCGCGGCCTTCCAGTACTTCGCCCGGTAAATCTCCTTCGCGTCGGCCTGGGTCAGCGCGCGGATCTGGGCCTCGGTCACCTGCTCCGGCGGGACCTCGTGGAAGTCGGCGTAGGTGCGCAGCGTGATGCCGAAGTTGGTCGGACCGCCCCGGTCGCGGGGATGGTTCGCGAAGCCGCCCTCCTTTTCGAGGATCGTGGCGACGCAGCGGTCGAAGTCGCCGCCTGCTGGCCGGACGGCGGCTGGGACCGGCGCGGGCGCCACGGCGGCGGGCGCGTTCGCGGCCGTATTCGCGGCCGTACCCGCAGCCGTGTTCGCCACCTGCTTCATTCCCGCGATGGCGGCCTCGGTCTGCCGCGACTGGCCCTCGATCGCGGCCTGGGCCTGCTGTGCCTGCGCCTCCTGCGCCCGCAGGACGACCGCGTCCTTGTTGCGCGAACCCTGCGAGGAGCCGATCCAGAAGTTCACGACGGCCGTGAAGGCTGCGACGAGCGAGCCGACGACGATGTTGAGGAGCTCTCGAGCCGGGCTGCCCACGGCGAGGGTCCCGGTGGCCAGCACGATCAGGGTGACGAAGAAGCCGACGGTCACGATGACCGAGACGACCGGCGCGCCCCAGGCAAGCGCGCTGCCGGAGGAGGCGAGGTCGCGCATCGTCCCGCGCGCGTCCCGCAGGTCGTTCAGCCGCCTGCCGAGCTCGGCGAGTTCCGCCTGCCGCCGCCTCTCCCCCTCGTCGAAGCGCGCGTTGAGCGTCGCGAGCTCGACTTGGCGGCGCTTCTCCTCCGCGTCCAGGCGCGCGCGTTCCCCTTCCAAGCCGATCTCCGTCAGGCGGGCACGCAGCGTCGCGGCGAGGTTCGGATCGGCCTCCAGCTTGCGGCGTGCCGCAGCCTCGTCATCCGTGCCGGTGACCTCCCGGACCGCGTTGGTGACGGACGTGGCGACAGTGCCCGCGCGATCGCCCGCGACGGCCCGGATGATGTCCGGGATCAGCGATGCCGCGAGGAGGACGAGCGGATGCATGGGGCCTCTCCCGAATGGCCGACGGGCCATCACGCAGGCAATCGTAGGCACGGCCCCGCGGTGCTTCGTCCCGAAATTATTCCGAAACCGTGGTGTGGCCGTTCCTTGAGGTCGCCCCCGTCCCCCCAACAGGCTCGCCTCCCAGGCGGAGCGACCCTATGAACCTCTTCGAGACATGATCGGCCTGCTGCTCGCCGCGGCGCTGTTCTCCTTGCTCGCCGCGCGGATCCGCGTGCCATGCCCCGCGCTGCTGGCGCTGGCCGGGACCGCCATCGCCTTGATCCCCGGCGTGCCGGCCGTTACGCCGGGTCCTGCGCTGTTCGTCGCGCGGGTGCTGCTGACGCGGCCTGCGACGCCTCCCCGCGCGACCAGCGGGACAACAGCGCGCGCGTGGCGACGCACGCCCTCGTCGCCGTCGGGATGACGGTCGCGGCACGGGACGGCGCGCCCCCGGCCTGACCGGCGCGCGGCGCCGCATCGCCTCCTCCGCGGTGTGGGAGGTCGCAGTCTTCGTGCTCGACGCGCTGGCCTTCCTGCTGATCGGGCTGCCTGCTGATCGGGTTGCAGGCGCGCGACACCGTCGGGCGCCTGGACGGGGCCTGGGGAATCGTCGTTCTCCTGACCATCGGGACCTGCGTCGCCGTGATCGCGAGGCGCGTGGCCTGGGCGGTAGCTGGCAACGCTGGCTATCGCCTACGGGTGACGCGGCACGGGCCGCCGGTCGCGCGGGGGCGGCGCATCCTCGGGCCGACCCTCGCGGGCGGTCTTCCGCCGTGACCTTCGTCTCCGTATCGTAGGGGAAATGGCGGGCGGGTGCCGTCCGCGAGGGGAGAAGCGTTTAAATGATCACCCGTCGTCGCCTCGCGGCCGCCGCCGCGGCTCAGCCGGTCCTGGCCGCCGTCGCGGCTCAGCCGATCCTGGTCGCCGCGACCCTTCCGCTCGCCGCACCCGCGATCGCGCAGGAGAACTTCCCGAGCCGGCCGGTGCAGGTGATCATCCCCTATCCGCCGGGGAACGCGATCGACCTGCTGGTGCGCGTGCTCGCGGCGGCGATGCAGCCGCATCTAGGCCAGACCGTCGTCGTGCTGAACCGGGAAGGGGCGGCGGCCGCTGTCGGGTCCTCGGCCGCCGCGCGGGCGACGCCGGATGGCTACACCCTGCTTTTCGCGCCGGCGCTCGTTGCCTCGGTGCTCCCCGTGGCGCAGTCCACGTCCGGGCTGCGAACCGACTCCTTCCGGCCGATCTGCCAGGTGTTCAACAACTCCATGGCGCTCGTCGTGAAGCCGGACAGCCCGATCCGGGACCTTCGGACCCTGCAGGCGATGGCGAAGGAGCGGCCGGGGCGCCTGACCTACGGCACGCTCGGCGTCACCTCGATCCCGCACCTCGCGATGGTGCAATGGCTCCAGGCTGCGGGCGTCGAGATGGAGCACGTGCCCTACCGCGCCGACGCGCAGGTGATGACGGAGGTGCAGACCGGGCGGATCGACGTCGGCTCGATCGTGCTGGGCTCGGCGGCCGGGCGGAACGACATGCGGATCCTGACGAACTTCGACGCGCAGCGGCACCCCGACTTCCCCGACGCGCCGACGGCGATCGAGCAGGGCTTCGAGGTCGCGCCGGCCTCCTTCGGCGGGCTGATGGCCCCGGCCAATACCCCGCCCGACCGGATCGCCCGGATCGAGGCGGCCTGTACCGCGGCCGCGGCGGGCGAGTCCTACCGCGAGGCCGCGCGGCGGGGATCGCAGCCCGCCAACTTCTTCCTCGACCGGCCGGCCTTCGAGCGTCGGCTGCAGGAGGACATCGCGGTGAAGGCGCGGCTGCTGCAGGGGATGGTGTTGAACTGAGGGCCGCGTCGCCGCGTCAGCGCCCGAGCTTCGGGCGAGCGACCGTCGCGGCGGCCCAGGCGCGCGCCTCGTCGTAGAGCCGCTCGCCCGGCCGCCGGGCGATCGCCTCGTCGTAGAGGGTCAGCGCCTCCTCACCCAGGGCCTTCGCCTTGCGGAGCAGGGTGGTCGCGAGGTTCGCGGCGGCGTGCGGGTCCTCCGGCGCGATTCGCCGCCCGATGCGCAGCAGCCGTTCCGCCACGTCGGCGCTGCCGCGGAGGTGGAAGGCCAGCCCTGCATTGATGAACAGGCTGCGCCCGAAGAGGGAGCAACCGACGCACCAATGGTCGGACCCCTCCAGCGCGGCAAGGTGGGGGAAGGCGTTCACCGCCGTGGCGAACAACGCGAGCATTTCCTGCGCCGCGACCCGGTGAAGCCCCGGCTCCCCGTGGTCGACCTGCAGCAGCGACGTGGCGGTACCGCCGAGCCGTGCCGCGCGCACCATGCCCGGCAGGGCCTCGGCATCTAGCCCGAGGAGGGCGGCGCCGGCGGCGAGCGGGGCGGCGAAGCTGCTGCCCAGCACGTCCTCCGGCTGCATCAGCGACAGGTCCATGTGCGGCGTCTGCGAGTAGGACGGCTCGGTCAGTTCCGCCGTTTCCCCGCCCTCCGATCCCGGCGCGCGGCGCACGCGCTTGAAGCCGACGGCGACGACGCCTTCGGCGATCGCGGGGCAGGCGGTGCAGGCCGCGTCGTTGCCGGCCGCGGCGACGACGATCCGGCCGCCGCCGGCCGCCCGCTCGGCCGGCCGACACAGGCAGGCGGCGGGCAGCGGGCAGGCCTTGGGACGCAGCGTCTGCGCCCCCGCATTGGCCCGGAGGTCCTGGAGAAAGCCGAGCGGGTCCTCCGCCGCGGGGCTGAGCGGGATGGGGGTTTCGGTCAGCACCTCCTCGAACGGGACGGGCATGCCGAGGCTGAGGCACGCCACCGCGGCATCGGAGGCCGAGACGCGATCGAGGGCCGCGCGGACCGCACGGGGGTCGGGGCGCCCGCGCACCGTCACCTCGTAGAGGTCGAGTTCCGCGTCAGGCGCGGCGGTGAGGATGAGGAGGGCGACCGCGGTGCCGTGCGCCGTCGGCTCGCCCGCGCGCGCGGCCTGCCGGACCGCGCCGCCCGCCGCCGCCGCGAGGCGGGGCACGTCCAGGTCGAAGGCGGTGTCGATCACCGCTGCGCGCCGGCCCCGGCCGGTCAGGCCCCGGCGATGCGCCTCGGCCACCGTCTCCCAGAATTCGCCGCTCCGGGGAAACCGCCAGTCGTGGCGGTCGGCGTCGTAGCCGGCCATCAGGGCGTCCGCGGCCGTCGCGCCCTCTAGCCGGAGCCGGGCGGCGCGGGGCACCGTCAGTCCTCGACCTCAAAGGGCGAGAGCTCCCGGTAGGGAAGTTCCGGCTCCGCCGGTTCGTCACCCGCGTCGGCCCCGAACATCCCGGGACCGCCGACCGGTGCGGGCGGCTTCGGGCGGCCGAAGATCCCGGTCTCCGCCTTGTAGAGCACGAGGGCGACGGGGTGCGGCTTCTTCCCGTGTTGCAGCCGCATAGCGAAGGTCGCGGCGGATGAGGCGCCGAAGGCGACGGAGGCATCGGCCACGTCGAGCGCGCTGAGGGCGCTCGCCTTGCCCGAGACCTTCACCTCCCCGCCGTCGCTCTCTGCCAGGGCAAAGCCGGCCCGCTCCGCCGCGATGACCTCGGTGACGAGAACCGTGTCCTCCGTCCAGGGCTTCGACAGCCAGGGCAGGGCGGAGAGCACGGTCGCCAGATTGTCCATCCGCGTCGCCGTGAGGTCGCGGGCGCTGTAGACGACGGCGCCGCTGCGCTCGAACCGGAGCGAGCCCTCGACCGCGAGGGACGGGTCCGGTTTCGCCGCGACGCCGGCGCTCGCGCGGAAGGAGACGCCGACCGAGAAGCGTTGGGGAGCCTCGATCCGGTTGTGGCGGAGGGCGGGGCGCGGCACCCGGGGCAGGTCGGTCACGTGGCCCTGGCGGGTGAAGACCCCATCGTGCAGCACGCCCCAATCGCCCGGCACTACGGCGGTACCGGGCTGCCAGACCGGATGGTAGCTCAGGTGCTGCCGGAACTGCCGGCCGTAGAGCTTGACGAGGGAAGCCATGCGGCACGCTCCGGCCGGGGATGCCGGGAGGAGAGGGGATTCCGCACCCCCGGGGCAAGCCGTTTCCGCGCGGGGCTCAGGGCCAACGCACCTCAGGCGGCATGGACATGAGGATGGCCTCCACGTTCCCGCCGGTCCGCAGCCCGAACAGGGTCCCGCGGTCGTGGAGGAGGTTGAACTCCACGTAGCGGCCGCGGCGGATGAGCTGGGCCTCCCGCTCCTCGGCCGTCCAGGGCTCGGCCATGCGGCGGCGGATGATGGCGGGGTAGGAGGAGAGGAAGGCCTCGCCGACGTCGCGGGTGAGGGCGAAGTGGTCGGGAAGGCGGGATTCGTCCGCGTCCTCGCGCCCCAGCCAGTCGTAGAAGATGCCGCCGAGGCCGCGGGGCTCCCCCCGGTGCGGCAGGAAGAAGTACTCGTCGCACCACTGCTTGAAGCGGGGGTAGTAGGCGGCGTCGTGCCGGTCGCAGGCCGCGCGGAAGGCAGCGTGGAAGGAGGCGGCGTCCTCCAGGGCTTCCGCGCTGTCCGGGAACATGGGCGTCAGGTCGCCGCCGCCGCCGAACCAGGCGCGGGACGTCACGATGAAGCGGGTGTTCATGTGCGCCGCCGGCACCCGGGGGGAGCGCATGTGGGCGACGAGGGAGACGCCCGTCGCGATGAAGCGCGGGTCCGCGTCGGCCCCGGGGATCTGGCGCCGGAACTCCGGCGAGAACTCGCCATGGACGGTCGAGACGTTCACGCCGACCTTCTCGAAGACGCGGCCCTTCATGACGGACATGACGCCGCCGCCGCCCTCCGGCCGGTCCCAGGGGGTGCGGATGAAGCGGCCCGGGGGAGGTCGGCGTGCGGGCCGGTGGGCGGCAGGTCCTCGATCGCCTCGAAGGCGGCGCAGAGGCGGTCGCGAAGCCCCTCGAACCAGGCGCGGGCCGGGGTGGCGAGCGGGTGAGACGCCGGGTCCTTCGCGGCGGAGGCGAAGGTCGCAGCCGCTTCTGACAGATCGTTCATTTCGCCGTATTCCTTTCGGTCGCCGCGCCGCAACAAAACGGGGGCGCGGGCCGTTGCCACCCTTCGTTTCAGCCCCTTATAAGCCGCGCGCACCGCTCCCGGCAGCGCCCCGCGCAAGGTTTCGCGCGGCTGCGACGCAGACGGGGCATCCGGACGCGCATGTGGCTTGCCCCCGACGACCTCCGGGCGGCCGCCGAAATGGGACGACGAACCGCATGGCCGACGTGCTGGCGAACGCGCCGAAGACGAGCCCCTCCGAACCCGGTCCCCGCACGGCGGACCCCGTGGGGACGCAGGTGCATGACGGACCGCCGCGCCGCGACTTCCTGAAGCTGGCGACCGGGTCCTTCGCGGCCGTGGGCGTCGCCGTCGTCGCATGGCCCTTCATCAGCTCGATGAACCCGAGCGCCGACGTGCTCGCCCTGTCCACCGCCGACGTGGACCTGGCGCCGATCGAGGTCGGGCAGGCCATCACCATCATGTGGCGCGGCAAGCCCGTCTTCGTCCGCCGCCGCACGCCCGAGGAGATCCAGCAGGCCAAGGCCGTGAACCTGGCCGAGCTGCGCGATCCCGCCCCGGACGATGCCCGCCATAAACCGGGCAAGGACGAATGGCTGATCGTGCTCGGCGTCTGCACCCACCTGGGCTGCGTGCCGCTGGGCCAGAAGCCGACGGATTCGCGCGGCGACTACGGCGGCTATTTCTGCCCCTGCCACGGCAGCCACTACGACACGGCGGCGCGGATCCGGAAGGGTCCCGCGCCGCTGAACCTTGCGATTCCCGATTACACCTTCACCTCCGACACCAAGATTCGCGTCGGCTGAGGAGAGGACCATGCCCGAAGGGCTGCACGACTCGGACGTCAAGAACCCGGTGCTCCGCTGGGTGGACCAGCGCCTGCCCGTCATTTCCATGATCCAGCGGGAGTATGGGACGTTCCCGACCCCGCGGAACTTCAACTACTTCTGGAACTTCGGCGCGCTGGCGATGATCACGCTAGCGATCATGATCGCGACCGGCATCTTCCTTTCGATGCAGTATGTCGCGAACACGAGCCTCGCCTTCGATTCCGTCGAGCGCATCATGCGCGACGTGAATTACGGCTGGCTGCTGCGCTACGTTCACATGAACGGCGCCAGCATGTTCTTCATCGTCATCTACATCCACATCTGGCGCGGGCTTCATTACGGGTCCTACAAGACTCCGCGCGAGCTGCTTTGGATGTTCGGCGTCCTCATCTTCCTGCTGATGATGGCAACCGCGTTCCTGGGCTACACCCTGCCCTGGGGCCAGATGTCCTTCTGGGGCGCCACCGTCATCACCAATCTGTTCTCGGCCGTGCCGATCGTGGGCGACCACATCGTGACTTGGCTCTGGGGCGGCTTCTCCGTGGATAACCCCACGCTGAACCGCTTCTTCTCGCTGCACTACCTCCTGCCCTTCGTGATCACCGGCGTCGTGTTCCTGCACATCGCCGCGCTGCATATCACCGGGTCCAACAACCCGCTGGGCATCGAGCCGAAGGGACCGCAGGACACGATCCCCTTCCACCCCTACTACACGATCAAGGATTCGGTCGGGATCGTGGTGTACTTCATCGTCTTCGCGATCCTCGTGTTCTTCATGCCGAACTACCTCGGCCATCCGGACAACTACATCCCGGCCAACCCGTTGGTGACGCCCGCGCACATCGTTCCGGAATGGTACTTCCTGCCGTTCTACGCGGTCCTCCGTGCGGTGCCGGACAAGCTCGGCGGCGTGGCGATGATGGGCGGGGCCATCCTCATCCTCTTCGTGCTGCCCTGGCTGGACCAGTCGCCGGTGCGCTCCATGCGGTTCCGGCCGATCGCCAAGTGGTTCTTCTATCTCTGGACGGTGAACTTCTTTGTCCTGATGTGGGTCGGCGGGAAGCCGGCGGAGGCGCACTACGTCCTGATCGCGCGCGTCGCGACCGCCTACTACTTCGCCTACTTCCTGGTGATCCTGCCGGCGCTGGCGAAGCTGGAGCGGCCGTTGCCGCTGCCGACCTCCATCGCCCAGTCCGTCCTCAAGCGGGTCCGGGGCGGTGGTCCGCTGCCGGCGCCCGCCGCCGCCAAGCCCATGGATAAGGCATGAGCCCCGTGACGATCATGCCCCGCTTCCTGATGGGCGCGGCACTCGCCGCCGTGCTGGCCCTTACCCCGGCGGCCGCCCGCGCGGCCGGCGAGGCCGTGAACATCCCGAACCACGACTTCTCCTTCGACGGGATCTTCGGGACCTTCGACCGGGCCAGCGCCCAGCGCGGGTTCGCCGTCTACAAGGCCATTTGCTCGAACTGCCATTCCATGCGGCAGTTGTCCTACCGGCATCTGCGCAGCCTCGGCCTGACGGAGGCGCAGGTGAACGCCCTCGCCTCGCAGTTCGAGGTGCAGGACGGTCCCAACGACAACGGCGAGATGTTCACCCGCCCGGCCCGTGCGTCCGACCACTTCCGTCGGCCCTTCGCGAACGACGCGGCGGCGCGCGCGGCGAACAACGGTGCGCTGCCGCCCGACCTCTCCGTCATCGTCAAGGCGCGTGAGGGCGGGGCCGACTACGTCCGCGCCCTGCTCCTCGGCTACGAGGACCCGCCGGAGGGCGTTACCGTCCAGCCCGGCATGAACTACAACAAGTACTTCCCCGGCCATCAGATCGCGATGGCCGCCCCGATCGCGGCCGATGACCAGGTCGAGTACACCGACGGGACGCCCGCGACCGTCGCCCAGATGGCGACGGACATCACCACCTTCCTTTCCTGGGCCGCGGAGCCGGAGCTCGAGGCGCGGCGTGCCATGGGCGTCCGGATGATCATCTTCCTGACCATCCTCGGCGGCCTGGTCTATGCGGTGAAGAAGAAGGTCTGGGCCAATATCGGGCAGCACCAGGGCCTCGGCGACGGGGGCTGACGCCTCCCACCCGGCGGCTTGCGACCGGCGCCCGGTCCCGATGGAAGATCGGGGCCGGGCGTTCGCGTTTCAGGCCGCGTTTCGGGCGGCGGCCAGCGTCGGCGGGCGTAGCGTGTTCCGCAGCACCCCTTCCGCGGCCGAGCAGGCTGCGGGCAGCGTCTCCCAGGTTACGGGCCGCGACAGGAAATAGCCCTGCACCCGCGTGACGCCGGCGCGGGCGACGTGTCGCAACTGCTCCGGAGTCTCGACACCCTCCGCAACCGACTCCATGGATAGGGCGCCGGCCATGCCTGTTACCGCCTGGACCAGGGCGTCGGCGCGCGGGTCCGTGCCGCAGCCCTCCACCAGTACCCGGTCCAGCTTGACCTTCGCGAAGGGGTAGAGGCGGGCACGGGCCAGCGTGCCGTGCCCCCCGCCGAAATCATCCAGGGCGACCCCGACGCCAAGCCGCCCCAGGGCCAGCACGGTGCCGAGAGCCGCGTCGTCGTCGCCGGCGAGGGAGGACTCCGTCATCTCGACGATCAGCCGCTCCCCCGGTAGGGCATGCGTCTCCAGGCAAGCGGCGACGTGCGGGGCGAAGCCCGGATCGCAGAAGGTGCTGGCGCCTGCGTTCACGGCGACTGAGACCCGCTGACCGGGCTCCGCCATCAGGCGGCAGGCTTCGCCGGTCACCCAGCGGTCCAGGGCGCCGGCGTAGCCCAGCCGTTCGATCACCGGGAGGAACTCGCCGGGGGTCAGCACCTCCCCGTCCTCCAGCCGCCATCGGACCAGCGCCTCGACGGAGCAGACGCGTCCGCCCCGGAGGTCGAGGATCGGCTGGAAAACCAGATGGAACGGCACGACCCCGCCGGGCGCGAAGGCCGCGTGGACCCGCGCTTCGATCCCCGCCCGCCCGATGCTGCCCGCGGCCTGCGCGCGCTCCGCCGCCCGGGTGAGTCCGCGTCCCGCGCGCTTGGCGGCCGCCAGGGCGGCATCCGCCCTATGAAGCAGCGCCGCGGCATCCGGCCCGTGCCAAGGGGTCGCGGCGTAGCCGATGGACGTCCGCAGCGTGACCGTCGAGCCGTTGATGGCGAAGGGCCGCGCCAGGACCTCGTGGATCCGCGCGGCCAGGCGGTCCGCCGTGTCGAGGTCGCCGATCCCCGACGCCAGCACCGCGAATTCGTCGCCCGAGAGTCGGAACACGCGGTCCGTCGGCCGCGTCGCCATGCGCAGACGCTGCGCGACCTCCGCGAGCGCGCGGTCGCCGCCGGCATGGCCGAAGGCGTCGTTGATCGCCCCGAACCGGTCGAGGTCAAGGAGGAGCATGGACCGTCGCGGGACGGCCTGCGCCAGGGCGGCATCGAGCGCCGCGCGGTTGCCGATGCCGGTCAGCGGGTCGGTCATCGCCGCCGTCGCGAGCGTGCGGCGGGCCCGGCGCAGGGTCAGGGCGGCGACCACCCCGCGCGCGAGGTCGCGCAGGCGCTCGACATGCGCCGGCGAGGGCTCGCGCGGGTGGCGGTCCACGACGTGGAGCGTGCCGAGAGCGTTGCCCCCTTCCGTCACCAGGGGAATGCCGGCGAAGAAGCGGATGCCCTGCGGGCCCGTGACGAGCGGGTTGTCGGCGAAGCGCGGATCGGCCGTCGCGTCGGGGACGACCAGCGCCTCCGACGGCCGGAGGATCGCGTGGGCGCAGAAGGCGGCCGCGCGCGGCAGTTCCGTCCAGGGCGTCCCGACGGCGCCGCGGAGGACGATGCGTGTGCGATCCACGAAGGACACCGCGGCGGCCGGCGTGCCGAGCAACGCCGCGGCTGCCCGCGCATGGCCAGCGAAGACTTCCTCCGCCGGGCCGTCGAGCAGGTCGAGTTCGTCGAGTTCCGCTAGGCGGCGGGACTCGTCCTTCGGCAGCGGCGCAGGGGGCATGGGCGGTTCCGGCTGACCGCCCCTTATCCCCTCCCGATGCTAAGGATTCTTGAATCCCCCGGCCGCGATCCTCACGCCGCCAGGGCGAGAGCGGGCATGCCCAGCACGCGGCGCGCGATCGCCGACGCCCCGGCCATCGCGGCGGGCAGGTCCGCCAGTGGCACCGCCGGGGATAGCAGGTGACCCTGCGCGAGCATCACGCGCCGCTCCGCCAGCAGCCGCAGCTGCGCCTCGTTCTCGACCCCCTCCGCGACGGCCTCGATGTCGAGCGCCTCGGCGACGCTCCCGACCGCCTCGACCAGCGTCGCCGAGCGCGAGTCGACCTCGCAGCCGTCCACGAGCGACCGGTCGAGCTTCACGCGGGCGAAGGGGAAGCGCCGCATGCGCGCAAGGGTGCCGTGGCCGCCGCCGAAGTCGTCGAGACAGACGCGGACCCCCGCCGCCGCCAGTTCCGCGACCTGCGCCAACGCCTCCACCGCGTCGCCGGCGAGCGCCGATTCGGTCATCTCGATCATCAGCCGGTCGCCGGGCAACTGGTGCATGGCGAGCCGGGACAGCACCGACGCAGCGAAGCCCGGGACGCCGAAGCTCGCCGCGGAGACGTTCACCGCCACGGCGATCCCCGGCAGCACCGCCGCGGCGCGGCAGGCCTCCCCGACCGCCCAGCGATCCAGCGCGCCGGAATATCCGAGGCTCTCGATCAGGGGCAGCACGTCGGCGGGTGCGACGGCCTGCCCGTCGCAGGTCCAGCGCAGCAGCGCCTCCACCGAGGTGACGCGCGCGTCGCCGAGTGCGGCGATGGGCTGGAACCAGAGCTGGAAGGGGACCTCCGCGCCGGGCGCGAAGGCGGCGTGCAGGGCTGCCTCCAGCGCTTGCCGCCCGATGCCCGGCCCGGCTGAGAGCGCCTCGGCGGAGCGGGTCACGCCGCGCCCCGCGCGCTTGGCGGCGTAGAGCGCGGCATCCGCCCGTTCCAGGAGGACGGCGCCGTCCGGCGCGCCCGCCACGCGGACCGCGTGGCCGATCGAGGTGCGGAGCGGCACCGGCGTCCCGCCGAGCGAGAAGGGCCGCGCGAGCGCCGCGTGGATTCCGCCCGCGACGCGGTCCGCGACCGCCGGGTCCCGGACGCCGCGCACCATCGCGCAGAACTCGTCGCCGCCGAGGCGGAACAGCAGGTCCTCCGGCCGCGTCGCGGCACGCAGGCGGGCCGCGACCTCGACCAGCGCCCCGTCGCCGCCGCCATGGCCGAAGGTGTCGTTGATCGACTTGAAGCGGTCGAGGTCGAACATCAGCATCGCGTAGTCCGGGCCCGCCGTCTCCAGGGCATGGGCCAGCGCCTTGCGGTTGCTGAGGCCCGTGAGCGGGTCCGTCAGGGCGGCCATGGACACCTGTCGCAGGGCGCGCCGCAGGGCGACCGCGGCCGAAACGCCTCGCGCCAGGTCGCGCAGCCTTTCCTGCGCGCGGGGCAGCACCTGCCGGGGCTGGCGATCGATCACGCAGAGCGCGCCGATGGCGTGGCCCTTCTCCGTCATCACCGGCGCGCCGGCGTAGAACCGGATCCCCGGATCCCCCGTTACCAGCGCGTTGTCGGCGAAGCGCGGGTCGTCCGCCGCGTCCGCGACGACCATCACCTCGTCCGGGCGCAGGATCGCGTGAGCGCAGAAGGACAGGTCGCGCGACGTGCCGCGCACCGCGAGTCCCTGGATCGACTTGAAGTACTGCCTGTCGGCATCCACGAGCGAGACGGCGGCGATGGGTGCGTCGAACAGCTCGGCCGCGACGCGGGTGAAGCTGTCGAAGAGGTCTTCCTCCGCCGTGTCGAGGAGGCCGAGTTCGTGCAGGTCGGCGAGGCGGGCGGCTTCGTCGACCGGGAGGGGTGCGGCGGGCATGAGTCTTCCTTGGGCCGCGGCACTCTGGGCGCATCCCCACCAACGATCCATGAAGGAAGGGTCACGGATCGTCAGGAACCGTAGGGGAGGCGGCTGGCGCCGGGGGCGCTTCGCGGCTACCTCGACGGCGCGCGGCGTCCCGGCCACCCCCGGGTGGCCCTGTGCGCCATCCGAGACGCGGGATCCGCCGAGGGTCCCGCCGCAACCGCCGCGGAGGTCCCGTGTCCCAACCCAGCCCGTCGGAAATGGTCACCCCGGTCATCGGCCTCATCGGCGGGTCCGGCCTCTACGACATCGAGGGGCTGGAGGGCCGGGAGTGGCGCCGCGTCGCGAGCCCCTGGGGCGAGCCGTCCGACGAGCTGCTCTTCGGCACGCTTGCCGGCGTGCGCTGCGTCTTCCTGCCCCGGCACGGGCGGGGGCACCGGATCCCGCCCTCCGAACTGAACTACCGCGCCAACATCGACGTGCTGAAGCGCGCGGGCTGCACCGACGTGCTGTCGCTCTCGGCCGTGGGGTCGCTCAACGGTGACCTGCCGCCGGGAACCTTCGTCATCCCCGACCAGTTCATCGACCGCACCTTCGCGCGCAAGAAGTCCTTCTTCGAGAGCGGCTGCGTCGCCCACGTGTCCATGGCCCACCCGCTCTGCCCGCGCCTCGGCGACGCGCTGGAGGCGGGGTGCCGCGACCTCGGCCTGAAGCACCACCGCGGCGGCACCTACCTCGTGATGGAGGGGCCGCAATTCTCGACGAAGGCCGAGAGCGAGCTGTACCGCGCCTGGGGCTGCGACGTGATCGGCATGACGAACATGCCGGAGGCCAAGTTGGCCCGCGAAGCCGAGCTCTGCTACGCGACCGTCGCCATGGTCACGGATTTCGACTGCTGGCACCCCGACCACGACCACGTGACGGTCGAGGCCGTCGTGCGGGTGCTGCTGGCGAATGCGGAGAATGCGAAGAACCTGGTGCGGGCCGTGGTGCCCGCGGTCGGCGCGCCGCGCGGCCCCTGCCCCGCGGGCTGTGACCGCGCGCTGGACGCGGCGATCGTAACGCAGCCGCCCTATCGGGACCCGGCTCTGGTGGCGAAGCTCGACGCGGTGGCGGGGCGGGTGCTCGGCGGCGCCTGAGCCGGCCGCCGCGGGCTCAGGTGTACTTGCGCGCCGAGTCCGTGTTCCAGCCGCGCTGACGCCGCTTCACGCCCACGACGACGGCGACCGCCGCGACGACCACCAGAAGCAGGATCGCGACGATCGGGCGGACCGGATAGGAGTCCGGGAAGGAGTAGGGCAGGAGCGCCATCAGCGCGAGCATGACGGCGAGGTTCGCGATGAGCACGACGGGCATGTCGGGGCCTCCTTCGCCAAGCGTATTACAGGGTTTCCGGCCTCGCGGCGACTCGCGTCCTCATCCCAGGTGACGGGCGAGGAAGGCGAGCGCACGACCCTCCGCCAGCGCCGTGGCGTCTGGGTCGTAGCTGCCCCGGTCCTCGCAGGCGAAGCCGTGGCCGGCGCCGGGATAGACGAAGACCTCGACCCCGGGCTGCGCCGCGCGGAAGGCGTCCACGTCTGACAAGGGGATGGACGCGTCGGTCTCCCCGAAATGCATCTGGACGGGGCAGCGCGGGGCTTCGTGCCGGGTCCCCGCCACGCCCCCGCCGTAGTACCCGACGGCCGCGCGGAACGACCCCGACCGGGTCGCCCCCCACCACGCCACGGTCCCGCCCCAACAATAGCCGATGATCCCCCGCGCGGCGGAGGCGGGAAGGGCGGCGGCCGCGGCCTCCACGTCCGCCATGACGCCGGCATCGGGGACCTTGCCCCGCAGTTCCCGCCCGCGCGCCACGTCCTCCGCGGCGTAATTCAGTTCCACCCCGCGCTCGACGCGGTCGAAGAGGGCGGGGACGATCACCGCGTAGCCCTGCGCCGCCACGTGGTCGGCCAGGCGCCGCATGTGGCGGTTCACCCCGAAGATCTCCTGGATCATGACGAGGGAGCGTGGCGCGTCGTCCGGCCCCGCGCACCAGGCGGAAAGGCGGTGGCCGTCGGCGGCGGTGAGTTCGACCTGCATGGGATTCCTCGATCGATGTGCCGGCCCACGGACCGCCGCGACGCGGGGGCGCTTCCCGGCCGCCGGGCGGAGACGCCAGGCGGTCACCGGCCTATGCTGCGGGGATGGCCGAGATCGTCAACCCGAACATCGTGAGCCTGGGGCGCGCCCGGAAGGCCCGCGCCCGCGCGGAGAAGGAAGCGCAGGCCGCGGCGAACCGCGCGGCCCATGGCCGGACGAAGGACCAGCGGGCGCGCGACGCGGCGGAGGAGGCAAGGCGCCGCGCCTTGCTCGACGGGGCGCGGCTGGAGGATGACGCGCCGGGCGTCAGCCCTTCTTCACCATCATCGTCCCGACCTCGTCCATCGCCTCCTTGAAGCGCTGGTTCAGGAGGGACAGCGCCTCGGAGTTCGACTTCTGGATGAGGTCGGCCAGTTCGCGCATGTTGGCCACCGCACGCTCGTAGGCGGTCTTCATCATCTCGGCCTGGCGCGCGGCGGAATCCTTCGGGTCGGTCGCAGTGCCGGCGATGCGGACGGCGTCCGTCATCTCCGTCATGGACTGCTGCAGGATTTCCATATGCCGGCGCGCGATGGCCTGTGCGCCTTCCAGCGCGACGCGGTTGGCGGCCGACAGGGCCTCGAGGTTCCGGCGCTGCGCCGCGGCGAGGGCGTCGAGGTCGAGGCCGGGGACCCGCATCTCCGCAAACATGCGGAACGGATCGGGGAAGCTGTTGCGGTCGGACATGGGGGAAGGTCTCCGCGGGGGCTGGGGGACGCGCGGGGGATATGACGGGCCGGGCGGGGTCGCGGCAAGCGGTCAACGGCGCCCCCGCCCTCGTCGGCGCCGAAGATGGGTTCAAGTACCGGAGGACACCCCTGGCATCTGCTTCCGCACGCGTCGGACCGTCGAATAGACGAACGTTGCTGCGAGGGTGAGGAGCGCGCCGGCGACGAGCAGGACGGGCACCCTGCCGTCCCGGAAGCCGAAGCGCGCAAGCCCCAGGCAGCCCATCCCCAGGAGAAGAAGTGCCGCAATCAGGATGACGAAGGCGCCCCGCGCCGCGCCCCGCGGATCGGCCGCAACCCTCCGCTCCATCGGCGTGGGGCCACGCCAGAGCGAGGCGGAAACACGCCGTCCTCGACCCATCTGCAAACGGTTCGCCCACCAGAAGGACCCGACCAGGACCAGGACGCCGCCGATGAGCCAAGCGGAACTGCCGCGGAGTGCCAGCGCGCCTAATGCGAAACCCACGAGCGTGCCAGGAAGTACGACCAGTGGTGCGTACGCATTCCAGCGGAGGTATCGGGCGCGCGAAGCGTCGTCGGGCAATTCCCAAACGAGCGGCAGGGGACCGTAGGGGCGCACGAGCCACCGTCCTTGCCCGGCCGGCGAAGGCTGAAAGGCATCCTCGATGCGCCCTTGTTCCACTCACGCCTCTCCAGCGCGCCGGGCTGTCAGGCTGGGGGACGAATTGCCGTCTCCGGTCCCTCTCCCGGGCTTTCCGGGCCGAGCGCGTCAGGCGGATTGTCAGGCACTGGGCTCGCGTCGTCCATGAGAGGCGCATCAGCCACGCTGGTTGCACCGGATGGCACCGCCGGAACCTCCCCCGCATCCAGCCGCAGCGTCCGCGCCACCTTGTCCGCCCGGTCCAGCGCCCGGTCCAGCGCGGCCATGGTGGAGCCGAGGTCTACCGAATCGTCCCCCGCCCAGGTCCGCGACACGTCGAGCCACACGCCGGCCAGCCCGTGCACCCGCAGCACGCCCGCGGGTCCGCCGGTCGGCACGCCCGCCCCCTCCAGCGTCCAGGCCATGGAGGCGAGGAGGATGGGGGAGAGCGCGAGGGCCGAGATCGGGTCGCGCATCAGATCGCGCTGCAGGCGCAGGATGCCCTCCCGGTGCGGCGCCAGGGCGTCGAAGCGCCGCATGAGCAGGTCGAAGAGGCGGTCGCGGACGGGCGTCGTGCCGTCCGGGTCGGGCACCGTGCCGTCCAGCACGAAGCGGTCCACGGCGCGGGCATGGGCGCGCAGAAGGTCCACCGGAGTCGCGTAGCGGGCGCGGAGCTCGGAGAGGGATTCGCCGGACTCCGCGGCGACCCGCGCGAAGGTCGTCCCGTGCCAGCCGTGGCGGGCCACCACGGCCCAGAGCGCATCGAGGAGCGTGGGGGAGGGATCGGCCGCGGCGGTCGGATCTTGCATGGCCGACACATGGCACGGGGCGCGGCGCGATCAACTCGCGGCCGGCGGGGCCGCCGCGTGCGGGAGGGCGCCGCCCGTGGGGCAGGGGGAGTGCCGCCGGCTGCGCGGGTGCCGGTGACGGCGAAGCCCGACCGGGCCTCAGGGCGTCGGCAGGGTGGGGGGATGGGGCGGGTCCCCGCCGAACCGGTTGCGGCGCCGCATGCCGGCCGGGGGGAGACACTCCCGCAGGCGCCCCGGTTCATCCCCGTCCACACCTGGCATACCCTGCCGCCGCTTTCGGAGGTCCCGCCTTGCCCACGCGTCGCCACGTCCTCACCGCCACGCTCGCCGCGCCATCGGTCGTCGGGGCTGCCCGCGCGCAAGGGACCGGCGGGCCGATCCGCCTCGTCATCCCCTTCGCGACGGGCGGCTCCACCGACGTCATCGGGCGGATGGTCGCGGACGAGATGTCGCGCCGCCTCGGGCAGCCCGTGGTGCCGGAAAACCGGCCGGGGGCCGGCGCGACGCTCGGCACGGGGCTGGTCGCGCGCGCCGCGCCGGATGGGACGACGCTGCTGCTCTCCACCATCTCGGGACTGGCGATCGGGCACACGCTCTACCGCGACCGCATCCAGTGGGACGCGGACCGGGATTTCGCCCATGTCGCGATGCTCTTCGGCACGCCCTACGTGCTCGCGGTGAACCCGGCCTTCCCGGCGCGGACGCTCGAGGAACTCGTTGCCGAGTCGCGGCGGCGGCCGGGCGGGCTGGACTACGCGACCTCCGGCATCGGGTCCGTGCCGCACCTGCTGGGGCTGCGCCTCGCCCAGGCGACGGGGGCGAACCTGACCCACGTGCCTTATCGCGGCGGGTCGCAGGCCGCGACGGACGTGGTCGCGGGCGTCGTGCCCGCCCTGCTGGACGGGCTGGCGGCGACGGCGCCGCTGATGAAGGCGGCGTCCGTCCGGCCGCTCGCCATGTCCTCCGCCGAGCGGGTGCCGGAGTTCCCGGAGGTCCCGACCTTCGCCGAATCCGGCGTCCCCGGCGCGACGGCCGATGGCTGGGCGGGCATCGCGGCCCCCGCCGGCACGCCGCGTCCCGTGCTGGAACGCCTGGCCGAGGCGGTGCGCGGTGCCCTCCAGACCCCCGCGATCCAGCGGCGCCTCGCGGAGACGGCGACGGGCCCCGGCGACAGGTTCCTCGACGACATGCAGGCTTACGTCCGGGCGGAGGTCGCGGCCTGGGCGCCGGTGGTCGCGCAGTCCGGCGCGCGGCCGGAATAGCCGGCCGGGGGCCGGCCTCACGCACGGCGTCGCGCGGGACGGGGTAGCCGCGGTGCCGGTCGCGCAAGCCTCTCGTGCCCGGCCCGCCTCCTCCGTGACCGTCTGGTCCCGCGGGCCCGTCCAGCGGGCCAACGCAGCGGACTCATCTCCCCCGGGCGAAGTTCCCGGGCCGGGCCCGTGGGCGCGCCGGGGGGCCATGTTGCGTTTCACCCGTCGCGGGCGCCCATTTCGGGCCGATGACCGGGTCTTCCGACGGGGCCGGTTGCGGCGCGGCGGGCCCGCCAGGTGGCACGTCGGCATGCCGAAAAGCGTGAGCCAGGGCGTCAACGCGCGGCCCAGCCCCGCGTTCTCCCGCACGCCCGGACCGAGCGACGGAGGACCCCCATTTCCGACACCCCGTTACGCCGCGGGCGAGAGGTCCTGCGGCTCCTCGCCGCCACCATTCTCCTGCCGCTCGTCCTCGTCGCCCTGGGCCTCTGGGAGGTCCGGCGCGGGGCGTCGGATCTGGCGACCGCGGAGATCCACCACGCCCGCACGGCGAAGGCCGTCGCGGCGCTCGAGGCACGCGCGGGCACCCGGCCGGGATCTGACCCGGGCACGTCCTTCACCCGGAACGGGCAGAACTACGCCGGCCCGCTGGCCCTGACGGAGGCGCGCAAGGAACTCGACGACGCGGCGAACAACGTCACGCTCGCACGGGTGCGGCGCACCGTCCCGCCTTTCGTCGTGTTCCCAGCCGCGGCGGTCGCGGTGCTGTCCCTCCTCGTGCTGGTGACAGGCGCGGTGCTGGCCCGGCGCGGGCGGCGGTCGCGCGATGCGCTGGTGCGCGGCTTCTCCCTCGTCCGCCGCGCGCTGCCGCCGGTGCTCGGCGCGCAGGTCGTGCTGGCGGCGACCGCGGCCGTGGCGGCGACGGGGTTCGAGGCCTCCGCCATCCTCTTCGGGCAGCTGCAATCCGGCGGGGAGATCAAGCTCCTGTTCCTCGCGCTGGTCATCATGGGCGTCAGCGTCTTCGTCGCGGGCAGCGCCGTCCTCGGCTTGCGCCGGGCCCTCGCTGCCTTCGAGCCAGACCCGCTGCCGATCGAGGGCCGGGTCCTGTCGCGGGAGGACGCGCCGGGCCTCTGGGCGCGGCTGGACCGGATCGCCGAACGCCTCGGCGCGCTGCGCCCGGACAACGTCGTGGCGGGGCTGACGGGCGGCTTCTTCGTCGCCTCCGGCCCGAAGGTGCTGGAACCCGGCGGGGGCGCGATCGCGGGACGCACCCTCTACGTCCCGCTGCCGATGCTCGCGCTCCTGCGGGAGGACGAGGCGGAGGCGGTGCTCGCGCACGAACTCGCGCACTTCTCCGGGGAGGACACGGAATACTCGCTCCGCTTCCTGCCGATCTATGCGGGCGTCGGGCGGTCGCTCGATGCGCTGGCGGAGGCGGGCGGGGGGGACGGGTCGGGCTCGATCCTCCTGCGTCCTGCCCTGCAGCTCGGGACCTACGTGCTCGACGGCTTCCACCGCGCGGTCCGGCACTGGAGCCGGGAGCGGGAGTTCGCGGCGGATCGCGCGGGGGCGGAGGTCGCCTCCCCCGACGCGGCGGCGCGCGCGCTGCTGCGCACGCCCGCGGCCGCGCCGGTCGTGGGGGCGACGCTGCGGCGGGCGGCGGAGGCGCCGGACGCCGCTCCGGCCAATCTCGTCGCCGCGACGCTGGAAGCCGCTCGTGCCGGCCTTGACGACCCGTCCCGCCACCTGGAGGAGACGCAGCCGCACCCGACCGACACGCACCCGCCGACGCGGACGCGGCTGGCGGCCCTGGGGCGGGATGCAGACGCCGCGCTACTCGCGGCGGCATCCGCGCCGGCGGAGCCTGGCCTCCGCGCCTTCCTCGCCGACCCCGACGCGGCCGGCCGCGCGGCGACGGAGGACTTCCTCACCCTCGTCCGCCGCCACGAAGCGGAGATGCGCGGGGAGCTGGAGGCGGCCGTCGCAGCGGTCGAGGGTGGGGAGCGGTCCCTCCAGGAACACACCCGACCCGGCGCGATCCTCCTCGGCGTGATGGGGGTCTTCTTCGGCGCGATGGGAGTTGGCCTGGGCTTCGTCGCGGGCGTCGACGCCGAGCCGGAGGTCGCCTGGGGGCTGGCCGCCTTCGGGATCGTCGGCGGGCTGCTGCTTCTTTGGCTGGCGTTCGTGGTCTGGCAGCGGGGGGATGCCCCCTACGCGGTGCTGCGGGCGGATTCGATCGCCATCGCCGGGCTTTCCGCGCCGATCACCTGGGATTCCGTGATGGACGTGGAGCTGGCGGCAATGGGGCAGCGGGTGACGACGACGCTGCACCTGCTTCCCGGCGCGACGCTGCCGGAGCGCACCGGCGGGCCGCGCCGGGCGAAGGTGGACCGGAAGCGGCGGACGGTAATCCTTTCCGCCGGCCTGCCGAAGGGGATGAAGGTGCCCGAATACGCCGAGCTGATCGGCAGTTACCGCCGTGCCGTGATGGCGCGTCGCGTGCTGCAGCAGGGCGCCGACCGCGGCGCGTCAGTCTGGGTCGAGGGTGGCTGAGCGGCGCGGCCGGAACCTGTCCCGGGCCGGCCGCCGTTGTCATCCGCGTTTGCCGGTCGTCGCTCGAGAACCGTCCCCGGCGCTTCTTGCGTTCCAACCCTTCGCGGACTCAGCCTACCCCGCGAGTTCGCGCGAACGCGCCGTCGCCGCCGCGATCGCGTGCGAGACGAGCGCGGGCCAGGCTGCATCGGCCATCAGCACGTTCAGCGCCTGCTCCGTCGTGCCCTTGGGGGAGGTGACGTTCCTCCGCAGCACCGCCGCGTCTTCCGCCGACGAACCGATCAGCGCGCCGGAGCCGGCGACGGTCGCGCGGGCCATGCGGCGGGCGAGGTCGGCGGGGATGCCCTGCTCGACCGCCGCCTTCTCCAGCAATTCGGCGAGCAGGAAGACATAGGCCGGGCCGCCGCCGGAGACCGCGGTGACGGCGTCCAAGTGGCTTTCCGCGTCGGTCCAGGCGACCTCGCCGGTGGCGGCGAGGAGCGAATCCGCCAACGCCCTCTGATCCGAGGACACGCCGCGGCCGGCGGTCGCGACGGTGAAGCCCTGGCGGATGGCGGCCGGCGTGTTCGGCATGGCGCGCACGACGGCCGCGGAGCCGCCGAGCAGCGCGGCGATGCCCGAGGCCGTCTTGCCGGCCATGATCGAGACAAAGACGGCGCCACCCTGCGGCCCGCTCGCGAAGCGGGCATAGGCGGGGATGGTGGTCGCGGCCTCCTGCGGCTTGATCGCGAGGACAACGGCCGCCGGCACGAAGCCATCCGGCAGTGCCCGGGCGTCGGAGATGACCTCCACGCGGTTCGCGAAAGCCTCAGCCGCGGCCTTCGCTGGCTCGACGACCACGGCCCGCAGGATGCCGCGCGCCAGCCAGCCGGAAAGCAGCGCGCCGCCCATCTTGCCGCAGCCGACGAGAAGGACGGGGGAAGGGGATCGCTCACGAGGGGTCGCCCGCCAGTTGCCGCTTGCTCAACGCGTCGAGCGCGATGAGGTCGGCGGCCAGGCGTTCAAAGTCGCGCAGCGGGACCATGTTGGGGCCGTCCGACGGCGCGCGGTCGGGGTCCGGATGTGTCTCGATGAACAGCGCGGCGACGCCGACGGCGACGGCCGCACGTGCCAGGGTCGGGACGAATTCCCGCTGCCCGCCGGAGGCGCCGCCGAGGCCGCCGGGCTGCTGCACCGAATGCGTGGCGTCGAACACGACCGGCGCACCCATCCGCGCCATGATCGGCAGGCCGCGGAAGTCGGAGACGAGGGTGTTGTAGCCGAAGGAGGTCCCGCGCTCGGTCAGCAGCACGCGCGGGTTGCCGGCGGCGGTGATCTTCTCCGCGACGTTGGCCATGTCCCAGGGTGCGAGGAACTGGCCCTTCTTGACGTTGACGACGCGCCCCGTGACGGCGGCCGCGATCAGAAGGTCGGTCTGGCGGCAGAGGAAGGCGGGGATCTGCAGCACGTCCACGGCCTCCGCGACGGGCGCGCACTGCCCGGCGTCGTGCACGTCGGTCAGCGTCGGCAGGCCGAGTGTCTCGCGGATCTCGGCAAAGACGGGGAGGGCGGCGGAGAGGCCCATGCCGCGGGCGGCGCGGGCGCTCGTGCGGTTCGCCTTGTCGAAGGAGGTCTTGTAGATCAGCCCGACGCCGAGGCGGGTGGCGATCTCCTTCAGTGCCCCCGCCGTTTCCAGCGCGTGGGCGCGGCTCTCCATCTGGCAGGGGCCGGCGATGAGGGCGACGGGGAGGGCGTTGCCGATGCGCACGCCGCCGACCTCGACGACGGGATCAGGGCGCAGCGAAGTCGGCGCGTCCATCACGCGACCCCCGCGCGCAGCAGGTCGTGGATGTGGAGGATGCCGACGGCGCGCCCCTCCTCCGTCACGAACAGCACGGTGACCTTCGATTCGTTCATGATCGCCAGCGCCTCGGCCGCCGTCATGCCCGGCGGGACGGTCAGGGGATTGCGCGTCATCACCTCGACGACGCGCGTGGCTGCGAGGTCGCGGCCGAGGGCGCGGCGGAGGTCGCCGTCGGTGACGATGCCGACGAGGCGGCCATCCCCCTCCACGACGCCCGTCGTGCCGAAGCGGCGGGAGGTCATCTCGATCACCGCCTCGCGCAGCGCGGCATCCGGGGCGACGCGCGGCACCTCGGCCGCCGGGTGCATCAGGTCGGCGACGGTGCGCAGCTGCGACCCCAGCTTGCCGCCCGGGTGCACGGCGCGGAAATCGGCGGTGGAGAAGCCGCGGGCGCGCAGCAGCGCCATCGCCAATGCATCGCCGAGCACCAACTGCATCGTCGTGGAGGTCGTCGGCGCCAGGCCGTTGGGGCAGGCCTCTTCCGCGACCGGCAGCACCAGCGCGACGTCGGCGGTGCGGGCGAGGGTGCTGTCGGCGCGCGAGGTGATGCCGAGCAGGGGAATGCGGAAGCGCTTGGCGTAGGCGACGAGGTCGGACAGTTCCCGCGTCTCGCCGGACCAGGAGAGGGCGAGCACCGCGTCACCGGGCGCGATCATCCCGAGGTCGCCGTGGCTTGCCTCGGCCGGGTGGACGTAGTGGGCGGGGGCGCCGGTCGAGGCGAGGGTCGCCGCGATCTTCCGCGCGATATGTCCCGACTTGCCCATGCCCGTCAGGATGATGCGGCCGGAGACGGCCAGCAGCGCGTCCACGGCGCGGGCGAAGGGCTCGCCGAGGCCGTTCCGCAGCGCAGCCTCCAGCGCGCGGAGGCCGGCAGCCTCCACGGCGAGGGTGCGGAGGGCTTCGGTGCGGTGGTCCTCCGCCGTGGCCTGGGCGCCGGCGGGGCGGGTGTTCGTGAGGGCGTTCACGTCGAAGGAACTCCGGTGGGGGCGCTGCCGGTGGCGGGCAGCCGCTCATCCCAGGCGGCGATGTGCCAGCCCCCTCCCGTCCGGCGCAAGCGGCAGAGGGCGCCGGTCCGGACCTTCCCCTCCCCCGCCGTCGGCGAGCCCTCGATCAGGCGGCGTACCAGGCGGAGGATGCCGTTGCTCGTCACGGCGAGGGTGGGGGAGGGGGCGTCGGCCGCCTCATCCAGGAAGGCGCCGATGCGGGACAGGACGGCGGCCTCGCCCTCTCCCCAGCCGGCGGCGGCGGGCCATTCCAGGCGGCGTTCCCAGGCTCCCAGCGCATCGCGGCCGTGGCGGGCGGTGATCTCGGCGTCGGTCAGGCCCTCCCACGTCCCGTAGTCCAGTTCCCGCAGGCGGTCGTCGAGGATGATGGTCCCGCCCAGCCGGTCCGCGAGGATCGCGGCGAACTGCCGCGTCCGCGCCAGCGGTCCGGCGACGATCCGGGCGGGGCGGAGGCCCTCGGCCGCCAGGGCCTCGGCCAGGCGCGCGGCCTGGGCGCGGCCTTCCGCGACGAGCGGAAGGTCGGTCCGCGCGCCGACCCGCAGCGCGGGCTGGCCGGGGTCGAAGGTGTTGCCGTGGCGGGCGAGGAGGAGATCGGTCACGCCGCGACGCGCCCCGTGCCGTCCCAGCGGTCGAGCAACTCGCCCTCCGCCTCGATCAGCGCCTCGCAGCGGCGCAGGTCGCCCTCCGTATCCACGCCCCAATGCGTGCGTCCCCGATAGTCCACCTCGACCACGCGGACCGGAATGCCGTGTTCCAAGGCGCGGAGCTGTTCGAGGCTTTCGGCCCGTTCCAGCAGGCCGATGGGAAGGTCCACCAACTGCCGCAGCACCTCGGGGCGGTAGCCGTAGAGGCCGATGTGGCGCAGGACCGGCACGTCCTCTGCGCCTGCACGGCGGAAGGGGATGAGCGACTTCGAGAAGTAGAGCGCGTCGCCGTTGCGCGCCGTGACGACGGTGGTGCCCCCGACCTCGCCGGCGGCCTTGGCGGCGGCCAGGCGTGCCAGGGCCTCGGGGGACATCCGGACGGCCGGCGTGACCATGCGCACCGTGGGGTCGCGCGCGGCGTCCAGCATGGCGGCGATGACCCAGGGTGGGGTGAGGACGGCGTCGCCTTGCAGGTTCAGGACGAAGTCCGGCGCGTCGGGACGATTCGCAAGCACGGCCGCGGCGCGTTCCGTGCCGTTGCGGATCGCGGGGTCGGTCAGGACGGATTCGGCGCCGATGTCCCGCGCGAAGGCGGCGATCCGCTCGTCATCCGTCGCGACCACGACCTGCGCGCCGGCACCGGCCCCCGCCCGCGCCAGAGCCCAGACGCGTTGCAGCATCGGGACGCCGTGCACGGGCGCGAGCGGCTTGCCGGGAAAGCGCGTGGAACCCCAGCGCGCGCGGGATGACGATCAGGACGGGCATCGCCGCCTGTTTGGCGCGGGACCGACCGTGACTTCAAGGCATGGGCCCGCGGCGGCTGGTCGCCGCCGCGGGCCGTCTGGTCAGCGCCGGTTCTGCTCTGCGGTCGAGGACCCCATCGCGTTGCCGCGCGGCATCTGCTGCGCCGTCGGCGACTGCGCCATGCCGAGCATCGTGCTGATCAGGATCAGGTGCTCGCGGATCTGGCCGTTGGCGAGCGTCGCGATGATCTTGTCCGGCGCCGGCGCGTTCTGCGCGGCCATCATCGCGCTCGTCAGGTTCAGCAGTTCCTGGTGGCCGTCATGCTGTCCCTGCAGGAACATGCGATCGAACTCGTCGCCGGCCTGGGCCTGCTGCAGGCGGTTCATCATCTCCCGCTTCTCGCCCGAGAAGTTGGGCTGCTGCATCTGGTGGCCGGCCAGGCGCATGGATTCCGCGATGCCCTCCTGCTCGATCACCTCGAACTGGGCGAAGCGCTTGGCGTCGGGGTGACGCGCCTTCTCCGCGCCGATCCGCGCGGTCATGAGGGAGAAGGTGCCGGCCTCATGCGTGAGGGTGCGCAGGCGATCGGCATCCATCCCCTGCAAGTTGGCCGGCGGGGTCGCCGCGTTGGGCGTGGCGGAGGTCGAGGCCCCGGAAGGCTGAGGTTGGGCGCGGAGCGCGACGGGGACGGCGGCCGCGGCGACGAGGCCGAAGGCGAGGCGGCGGTGGATGATCATGGCGTTTTCTCTCCGGGCAAACGGCCGCACGGGATGGCCATGCGGCAGTGGCCGAGAAGAACGGTCGGGATTCCGCCCGGTTTGGCCTGGGCGGGAGCGGCCGGATCAGGGGGCGCCGGTCATTCTACGAGCGAGGCGGCCCGCATCTCCCGCAATCCTTCCGGGTCCGACATCCACGCCAGACGTTCCGCCGCCAGCACGGCGTAGCGGTGGAGCAACGACTTGCGCCGGGCCGCAGCCAGCGGGCGGTGCGGCGCGTCGCGGACCATCACCGCCTCGTACCCGTCGGAGACGAAGAGGCCGACCTCGTCGGGGATCAGGTCCTGCGGGAAGTCGCAGTCCACGGCGAAGTAGAGGCGGTCGCACCAGGGCAGGTAGTCCTCCCACTTCGCGTCGGAGAGATAGTCGCGGGCGCAGGACTTGATCTCGACCGCGAAGAGGCAGCCTTCGGGCGTCAGGGCCATCACGTCGAGACGCCGCCCGCAGGGGATGGGCATCTCGTGCAGCGGCGCCCAGCGGCGCGTGAAGCAGGCGCGCGCGACGGCGCGGTGAAGCCCGGCCGTGCGTTCGGGCACGGTGAGGTTCAGGGTGGGAAGGTCCAGCGGCATCGCCGTGATTCGTCCGCCGTCGCGAAAAGCAGGTCAAGCGCGGGCGATGGCGGCACGGTGGGTGACGCGGCGTGCCGGAAGGGCCATCTTCGCCCCGTGCCCGACCAACCGTTCTGGAAGACGAAGCCGCTCGACGCGATGTCGCGCGCGGAGTGGGAATCGCTCTGCGACGGCTGCGGCCGCTGCTGCCTGCACAAGATCCGCGACGAGGACACGGAGGAGCTGCACTTCACGAACGTTGCCTGCCGGCTGCTGGACACGGCGACCTGCCGCTGCCGGGACTACGCGAGCCGCAAGCGGATCGTGCCGGACTGCGTGCGGCTGACGCCGAAGCTCGTCGCGGGGCTGGACTGGCTGCCGCCCTCCTGCGGCTACGTGCTGGTGGCGCAGGGGCGGGATCTGCCGGACTGGCACCCGCTGGTCAGCGGCGATCCGGACAGCGTGCACCGCGCCGGCGCCAGCGTGGCCGGGCGTGCCGTCCCGGAGCGGGAGGCGGACGACCTGGAAGACCATGTCGTCGCCTGGCCCGGCCGCTTCCCGCGGGCACGGAAGAGCGCTGCGGGAGGGTAAGGCGGCCCATCCGCGACGCACACGACGCGTCGCCGGTGGCGGGTACGGCGTTCCGACCATAGGGTCCCGGTCCGCAGACGGACACCGCAGCCATGGGCGAGTTCACCGAGGACGATATGCGCCGTGACAAGCCCCGCTGGTACTGGGGTCCCGCCCGCCGGGAGCAGTGGCGCGAGGCGAAGCGGCGCGGCCACCGCGGCATCCGCCGCGCGGGGACGGATCGGGCCGACGGTGGGGATTCGGCAACGGCCGGCAGCGGCTGGAACGATGGCGGGTCCACCGCGGGCGCCGCAACGGGGGCCGCCGTCGGCGCTTGTGCGGAGAGCGGATCGCAAACGGCCTCGGACTCCGCTTCTTGCTCCTCCGACGCGGGCGGAGGCGGGTCGGACGGCGGGTCTTCCTCGTCCGACTGACGGTCTCCCGGTAGCCCGGGGCTGACCCGGGCCCCGATCCGGCCTACCCTGCCGCGCCAAGAACCGGAGACGGGTGGACCTGATGGAAGCGCTCTACGGCGGCGTCAACGCCGCCCTCCTCACCGCCATGCACGCGGATCTCTCCCCCGACCACGGGCGCACGGCGGCGCATGCGCGCTGGCTGCTGGACAATGGCTGCAACGGCCTCGGCGTTCTCGGCACGACGGGCGAGGCCAATTCCTTCGGCATGACCGAGCGGCGCGAGATCCTGGAGAACCTCGTCCGCAACGGCATCCCCGCGCGGAAGATGATGCCGGGCACGGGGGCGACGAACCTGGCCGACAGCGTGGAGCTGACGAAGCACGCGCGCGACCTGGGCTGCCCCGGCGTGCTGATGCTGCCGCCCTTCTACTACAAGAACCCGAGCGATGACGGCCTCTTCGCCTACTTCTCCGAGGTCATTCACCGCGTCGGCGGCGGGGTGAAGGTGTATCTGTACCACTTCCCCGCGCAGTCCGCGGTGCCGCTGTCGGTGTCGCTGCTGTCGCGGCTGCTCGACGCCTTCCCCGACGTGGTGAAGGGCGTGAAGGACAGCACGGGCGACCTCGCCAGCGCGCAGGCCTTCATCGAAGCGCTCGCGCGGCGGGGCTTCGAGGTCTATCCGGGCGGCGACAACCTGCTCCAGAAGACGTTGGCCATGGGCGGCGCGGGCTGCATCACCGCGGCGTCCAACCTCTGCGCCCGGTTCTCCCGCATCGTGTACGACAAGCGCACGGGGCCGGAGGCCGACGCGGCGCAGGCCATCGTGGACAAGTGCCGCGCGGCCGCATCGTCGGTCCCGCTGATCCCCGGCCTCCGCGAAGTGCTGGCGCGCGCGTCGGGCGACGATGCGTGGCGGCATATCCGCCCGCCCAACATGCCGCTGAGCGCGGCGCAGGCCGACAGCGTCTGGGCCGCCTGGGATGCCGCCGGCGCGCTGCCGCTGCCGGGCCTGGGTCTCGCCCGGGCCGCCGAATAAGGGCGGCCAAAGCATGTCGGAACCCCTGCGCTGCCGCATCCCCGCGACCGCGACGGTGCAGGCGGACGACGCCACGATGCGCGTGACGCGCTGGGACTTCCCGCCCGGCGCGGAGACGGGCTGGCACCGCCACGGCTGGGCCTACCTCGTCGTGCCGGTGACCGACGGCACAATGACGCTGGAGGAACCGGGCGGCGCGACGCGCAAGGCGTCCATCGCCGCAGGCGTGTCCTACACCCGTGCGCCGGGCGTCGAGCACAACGTGGTCAACACGGGCGAGGCAGCGTTTTCCTTCGTCGAGATCGAGTTCAAGGCGCATCCCGGATGAAGCCTTCCGCGCGCGTCACGAAAGCCGAACGCGCGCGTCATCCGTTGCGCGCGCGCAGCGTCGGAATGCGCGTGCGCAACGTCTTCAAGCAGTTGATCCTGAACCTGTTTCCGCCATCCGCGACCACCCCAGGAACCCCCGAAAAGATCAAGCCGTTGAAGCGCGGTGCCCGTCCGGGGCATCTTGGCGACATGGAACAGAACGTGACCGAAAGCGTCCCGCTGCGGGCCCATCCCCTGGCCCTGCCGACGCCTACGCCGGTGCGATGGAACCGCTCGGCACGCGCGCGCCGCGTGTCGCTGCGCATCGACCCGCGCGCGGGGGAGGTCGTGGTGACGCTGCCCATGCGGTCCGGCCGCCGCGCGGGACTGCAGCTGCTGACCACCCATGCGGCCTGGGTGAAGGAACGCCTGGCGTCGCTTGCACCGGCCGTGCCGCTCTCGCCGGGGCAGGAGGTAAATCTCGGCGGCCTGCCGCACGTCATCCGTCACGACCCCGCGCTGCGCGGGCCCGCGACGCTGGCGCCCGGCGCCATCCTCGTGGGCGGTGATGGGGAGTTCGTCGCGCGCCGCGTGGCCGACTTCCTGCGTGCCGAAGGGCGCCGGCGGATCTGCGAGCGTGTCGCGGTGCACGCGGCCCGGCTCGGCGTGAAAGCCAAGCGCATCACGTTGAAGGACACGCGGTCCCGCTGGGGCTCCTGCGCGCCCGACGGGTCGCTCGCCTTCTCCTGGCGGCTGGTGATGGCGCCGGACTGGGTGCTGGACTACGTCGTGGCGCATGAGGTCGCGCACCTGCGCGAGCTGAATCACTCCGCGCGGTTCTGGACCCTTGTCACCGCGCTGACGCCGGATCGCGACGCCGCGCAGGAATGGCTGCGGAAGAACGGGCCGGCGTTGCTGCGCGTCGGGTAGGTCAGGGCGCCTTGTGGATGGGGTCCACCCAGGGGACCTCCTCCGGCTTCTCCACCGGCTCGATGTCGAGGTTGACCACCACCGCCTCGTTGTCCGACCGCACCAGCACGCACTCCAGCGTCTCGTCGGTGGAGGCGTTGATCTCCTGGTGCGGGACGTAGGGCGGCACGTAGATGAAGTCGCCGGGCCCTGCCTCCGCGACGAATTCCAGTTTCTCGCCCCAGCGCATCCGCGCTCGTCCGCGGACGACGTAGATCACGCTCTCCAGCGCGCCGTGGTGGTGTGCGCCGGTCTTGGCATTGGGGTGGATGCTGACGGTGCCCGCCCAGATCTTCTGCGCACCGACGCGGGCGAGGTTGATCGCGGCGGCCCGGTTCATCCCCGGCGTCTGGGCCGTGTTGGTGTCGAGGCTGCCCGCCAGGATCACCCGCACGCCCGTATTCTTCCAGCCGTCGTCCGGGGCGTGCAGTTCGTGCTTGTCGTGCCCGTCATGCGGCATGGTGTCACCTCGCGAGAGACGCGGCATTGTCGGCCCGCGCTGTCGCGGGTCCAGATGGGGCGGGCGGCCCGTTGCGACCAGTAGCCCAGCCGGTTCGCTCCGGCGTGCCCCTGCCCGGCTCCGATCCGGATCGGGTCTGCGGGGGTTAGCGGGCCGCGTCACCATCGAGCGCGAAGTGCGCGATGCAGGCCCTACCGAAATGGTTTGACGCCACGCCTGCGCCGGCGCGACCGTGCCGCTTCGCGTGGGGGCAGGCGGTCATGCTGAGCTTCAAGGACTGTACCAACATCCGGATCGCGGGTGACGAGTATACGTCGGGCTTCCTCGGGCTGCATTGGCTGCCCTCCGCCGGCGCGGCCGCGAACCAGAGTCGGTACGAGGCCGACGTGATCGCCGGCCTGAACCGGCTGATGAAGACCTTCACGGGATGGGCCGTCATCAACGAAGTCTTCTGGAACCGGCCACGCGTGATGTGGATCATGCCCTATCATCCCACGCCGGCGACGGGCCCGTTCAATGCCACGGCGGGTGCGACGGACCTGGCCGCGGCGACGATGAAGGACACCACGGCCCTGGACGGAAAGGGCGCCCTGCCGAAGGCCGGGCAGGCGCGTACGATCGGAACGGGCGCGGGAAGCGACACGATCATCAGCTTCACCCCGGGCGTCTTCACGGCGAAGCCCGGCAATCCAACGGGGCCGGGCACGTCCGGCGATGAGATCCTGCTGCACGAGATGGTGCACGGCATCCGCCAGATGATGGGGCGCTCCGTGCGCGAGGCCGTGGCGGGGAACCCGGGCATGGACAACTACGAGGAGTTCGTCGCGATCCTCGTCACGAACATCTTCCGCTCGGAAAGCGGACAAACCCAGATGCGGCAGGACCACCACGGCTTCGTCGCGCTGTCCGGTGCGGCGGCGAACCCCGCCACGTTCAAGGCGACCTACTCCGCCTACCTCTCCTACATGGCGACCGAGCAGCCGCGCCTGTGCCAGAACCTGCGGCAGGTCACCTGCGCCTTCAATCCGCTGATCTGACGTCCCTCCACTCCGCGAGGACCGTCAATCCGGCCTCGCCCCCGTCGCGCGCACGATCGGCGCCCACTTCACCGTCTCCTCCCGAATGAAGCGGGCGAGGTCGTCGGGGGTGGAAGGCGTGACCTCGACACCCTGGGACTCCAGGTTCCGGCTGATCCCCGGATCATTCAGCGTCTCGCGCAACGCGGCGTTCATGCGCTCCACGATGGGTTGCGCCAGGCCCTTCGGACCGAGCATGGCGTACCAGTTCGCGACCTCGTAGCCCGGCAGGGTTTCGGCAACTGTCGGCGTGTCGCGCAGGAAAGGCAGGCGGCGCGCGGTCGGCACCGCCAGCAGCCGCAGCCGCCCGGATTCCACCTGCGGCAATGCGGTCGGCGCGGTGGAGAAGGCGTAGTCCACCTTCGCGCCGATCAGGTCGGTCATCAGCGGCCCGCCGCCGCGATAGGGCACGTGCACCGTCCTCACGCCGGCCAGCTGGTCCAGCAGCGCCCCCGCCAGGTGCCCCGCGCCGCCAATGCCCGAGGAGCCGTAGGTGATCGTCTCCGGCGCCGCGCGCGCGGCCGCGATCAGGTCGGCCGTGCTGCGCCAGGGCCGTGCGGAGGGAACGACGAGCACGTTCAGCACATTGCCCGCCATGCCCACGGGCGTCAGGTCAGCCTGCGGGTCGAAGGGCAGGGAGGGGTAGAGGGTCGGGTTGATCGCCAGCGCGCCGATCGTGCCCATGAGGAAGGTTGTCCCGTCAGCCGGCGCGCGCACCACCGTTTCCGTCGCGAGGTTCCCGCCGGCGCCGGGCCGGTTATCGATGATGATGGGCTGGCCGAGCGACGCCGACAGCTTGGGCTGCAGCACGCGCGTGAAGATGTCGGTGGACCCGCCCGCGGCGAAGCCGACGACGACGCGGATCGGGCGGCTGGGCCAGGCTTCCTGCGCTGTGGCGGCGCGCAGCGCGGGCAGGGCCAGGGTGGCGCCGGCAAGGGTTCGGCGTCGGATCATCGTTCGCTCCCGTTCGGTCGGCCACCCCTCTGGCGGGGGAGGTCCGGGTTCAGCGGCCCTGGAAGGCCGGCTTGCGCTTTTCCATGAAGGCGCGGCGGCCCTCGACGTAGTCTTCGCTTGCGAAGCAGCCGCGCACGGACGCGTCGCAGGCCGCTTCATCCGGGTCGGGCCTCAGCGACTCACCGACGATGAACTTGACGCTCGCGACGGTCAGCGGCGCGTTGCCGGCGATGGTTTGCGCCATCTCCAGCGCGGCGTCCTCCAGCCCGTCATCGGGCAGGACGCGGTTGACGAAGCCCATCTCGCGCGCCTCGGTCGCGGTGAAGCGTCGGGCCGTGAAGAACATCTCCTTCGCGAAGGACGGGCCGACGAGTTGCACGAGCCGCCGGATGCCCTCCAGCGGGTAGCCCAGTCCGAGCTTTGCCGCGGGGATGCCGAAGGACGCGCCCTCGTTGCACAGGCGGATGTCGCAGCAAGCGGCAAGGCCCGCGCCACCGCCGATGCAGTGGCCGCGGATGACCGCGATCACTGGCTTCGGGAAGGCGGCAAGGGCGTCGTACACGCGCTTCGTCTGCGCCTGGTAGGCGTCCACGGCCTCCTTGCTGCCGCGCTCGCTCTCGAACTTCGAGATGTCGGCGCCGGAGACGAAGGCCTTGCCGCCCGCGCCGGTCACCATCAGCACGCGCACGGCCGGGTCGGCGGCGAACTCGGCCAGGATCTTCTCCGCCGCGACCCACATCTCCATCGAGACGGCGTTGTGCCGTTCCGGGTTGTTGAAGGTCATCCAGGCCACGCCGTCCTCGATGCGGGCGAGCATCTTGTCCGTGCCGTACGGCGCGGCGGGCAGGGCGTCGGTCATCAGATCACCTTGGCGGCGCGGAGGTGCGCGATCTCGTCGTCGGGGTACCCGGCCTCGCGCAGGATCGCGTCGGTGTGCTCGCCGATGTCGGGCGGGTGGGTCGCGATGGCGCTGGGGGTGCGCGACAAGGTCATGGGTTGCGCGACGTAGGCCTGGGCGCGATCCCCGTCGTCCAGCGTCGCGGCGATGCCGAGGTGTTGCACCTGCAGGTCCTCGAAGACCTCGCGGATATTGTTGATCGGGCCGCAGGGGACGCCGGCGGCGTTCAGGCGCTCGACCCAATTCGCGCTGGTGTCCGTTGCGATCCGCTCCTCGATGAGGGCATTGAGCGCGTCGCGGTTCTGCGACCGGTCCTCGGTGCCCTTGAAGCGCGGGTCCTCGACCCATTCGGGGCGCCCGACGGCCTTCGCGAAACGGGCCCAGATGGCGTTGCCGGACGCCGCGATGTTGATGTGCCCGTCGCGCGTCTTGAAGACCCCGGTGGGGATCGAGGTCGGGTGGTTGTTGCCGGCCTGCTTCGCGACCTCGCCGGCCTGGAGCCAGCGGCTGGCCTGGAAGTCCAGCATGAAGACCTGCGCCTGGATGAGCGAGGTCTGCACCCACTGGCCCCTGCCCGAGACCTCCCGCTCCAGCAGCGCGACCATGATGCCCTGCGCCGCGAAGATGCCGGCGCAAAGGTCCGCGACGGGGATGCCGACGCGTACGGGACCCTGGCCCGGCAGGCCGGTGATGGACATGAGCCCGCCCATGCCCTGCGCGATCTGGTCGAAGCCCGGCCGCCCCGCATAGGGCCCGTCCTGCCCGAAGCCGGAGATCGAGGCATAGACGATGCGCGGGTTCACCGCGCTCAGCGCCTCGTAGTCAATGCCCAGGCGGTGCTTCACGTCGGGGCGGAAGTTCTCGACGACGACGTCGGTGTCCTGAGCGAGGCGCTTGAGGATCGCGACGCCTTCCGGCGACTTCAGGTTCAGCGTCAGGCCGCGCTTGTTGCGGTGCAGGTTCTGGAAGTCGGGACCGAGGCGCGGGCCGCCCATTGGGTCGCCCTCGTCCAGGCCCGCGGGCATCTCGATCTTGATGACCTGCGCGCCCCAGTCGGCCAGTTGCCGCACGCAGGTCGGTCCCGAGCGGACCCGCGTCAGGTCGAGAACCTTGAAGCGCGACAGCGCCGTGGACGACACGGCGGCCACGCGTGGGGACGGAGCGATCTGGTCCATGCGGCGCAGCGTGGCCGCGGGGCCAGCAACCTGTCAACAGGCTGTTGACACCCGGGGCGCCGGCGTGATCGCCTGCCCGGATGGACGGTCCCCCGCCCGTGTCGTTGACCGAACGCGCCCGCGCGGAGGTGGAGCGCCTGATCCTCGATGGCGCCCTGAGCCCGGGAGAGCGCCTGAACGAGGTGGCGCTGGCGGCCCGCCTCGGCCTGTCCCGCGGCCCGCTGCGGGAGGCTCTTCGCGCGCTGGAGCGGGATGGGCTCGTCGCGCCGGGCCCGGCCGGCCAGGGCACGACGGTGCGCCGGATGGAGGCGGAGGACCTCGCCGAGAACTACGACATGCGCGCCCTCCTCCAGGGCTTCACCTGCGCGCGGCTGGCCGGGGCGGTCACGCCGCGCGACCTCTCCGACCTGCGCGTGCGCGTCGCGGTGATGGAGCAGGCGATCGGGGCGGGTGATGCCGACGCCTACTACGCCGCCAACATCGCCTTCCACGACGCGATGCTCGTCGCGGCGCGGCACCGGCGGTCCGCCGCGATCTACCGCGGCCTGCTGAAGGAGACGCACCTCACCCGGATGCGCGTGCTGCGCAACGCGGCGAACATGAGGGAGAGCAACGCGGAACATGCGGCGATGCTCGACGCGATCGCGGCGGGCTATGTGGTGCGGGCGCGGGCGATGGGGGAAGCCCATGTCGCCGGCGGGCGCCGCCGCTGGCTGGATGCGTTGTCGCGCGGGACGTAGCGTCGCGGGACGTAGCGTCGCGGGACAACGGGGGAGGAACGGGACTGACGGCGATCACGCGCCGGGCCGCCCTGGCGATGCCGCCGGCCCTCGCCGCGCCCGCGGTGCGGGCACAGTCCGACTGGCCCAACCGCCCGGTCCGCACGGCGTCGTCGCCCGCCTCAACGCCGCCTTCAACGACGCTATCGAGGCTTCGGACGTCGCGGAGCGCCCGACCGGGCACTGCCCCGCCTGATCCTCACCGTGGATCCCGCCCGGCTCTACGGGTGTGGGGAGACAGCCGGCGTCATGGCATGAGGTTCCCGGTCAGGCCCCATCGCTGCGCCGACCGCGCCATGGTCCCGTCGGAGCGGACGGTGCCGAGGAAGGCATTGACCTCGGCCAGCCAGCCGCCCTCCCCTCGGGGCACGGCCATCGCGTAGAGCACCTCCCGCGCCCCGCGCGGGGCGTCGATCACGCGCCAGGCATTGTCGTCCCGCATGTGCCGGCTGCCGGCGAAGTCCGTGACGAGCGCGTCGGCGCGGCCCGAGGCTACTTCCTGCTCCGGCGCCAGGGGCGGGCGGGTGACGAGGAGTTCCGCCGCCCGAAGGTTGTCGCGCAGCATTTCCTCGGCGACCGAGCCCGGCTGGACCGCGATGACGATCCCGCCCCGGTCGAGTTCGTTCCAGGACCGCACGCGCGCCGTGCCGCCGGCCGTCACCACGGTCAGCGGGCCGGTGAGATAGGGCTTGGCGAAGGCCACCCGTTCGGCCCGCGCCGGCGTGACGGCGACGCCGCCGATCGCGATGTCGCAGCGCCCCTCCTCCAGCCCGACGAGGACGAGGTCGGACGGCGCCTCGACGAACCGTGCCCGGACCTCGAGCCGGGCGGCCAAGGCGCGGCCCAGATCGGTGTCCAGCCCTTCCAGCTCCCCATTCCGCGGGTTGCGCCAGCCCAGGCCGAGCAGGTCCCGGGAGGTGCAGACGAGCAGCTCGCCGCGCGCGCGCACGACGGAGACCCGGTCGGACCGCGGCGGGGCGGGCGCCGGCTGGGGCACGGCCGCGCTCGGCCGCGGCGGCCGTGCCTGCCCCGGCCCGCCCTGGGCCGCGGCCGGCGATGCACCCTCGCCAAGCAGGGCCAGGAACGCGAAGATGGCCGCCGTCAACGACCTGGACATGGAACAGGACCCCTCACGACTCCGCCGGATACTCGGCCTCCCGACGGCCCAGCCGGCGACCCCGCGCCCCTGGCGGCTCTTCGCCGCCATGACGGTGATCGTCGGCCTGTGTCTCGCGGGCGTCTATGCCATCCTCTTCGACCGCGGTCAGCGGGAAGCGGCGAACGAGGCGGAACGGCTGACCGTCGGCGTGACCGCGGCCATCGCGGACCAGCTGGCCCGTGCCCTGCAGACCGTGGACTTCGTCCTGCAGGACATGGGCGACCGCGCGAACGAGCAGGACCAGGCCGCGGCCATCCGGGCGCTGGCCGGGCGAATCCGGGACGTTCCGCAATTGCGGGCTGTGCTGCTCGTGGATGGCAACGGCACGGTGACCCAGGCGACGGTGGACACGCTACGCGGCCTGTCCGTCGCCGACCGCGACTGGTTCCGGGTGCTGCGCCTCGGCGGCCCGTCGCTGCGGCTGGGCTCGCCGGAGGCCGGGCGTTTCCTCGGCGGCTCCGCCTCGCTGCAGGCCCGGGCCATCCAGGCGGCGGGGATCTGGTCCATCCCGCTCGCGCGCGGGCTCCGCACCCCGCGCGGGGATTTCTCGGGCGCGGCGGTCGCGCTGCTGAACCCGGACTACCTCGTCTCCATCGGCCGGCGCCATGCCGAGGCCTTCGGCGTCAGCGTGCGGATCCACTCCGCCTCAGGCCTCCTCCTCGCGCGATCCGACGGCAGCACGGCCGGCATCGCGGAGGCCAACCCGACGGCCTGGCTGTTCCGCGACTTCCTGCCGCGGCGCGAAAGCGGGACCTATGCCGGCCGCGACCAGGACGGGCAGGACGTCTTCGCGGCCTTCATCACCATCCGCCAGGGCCCGTTGGTGATCGAGGCGGTGCGCCGCCGCGCCGCGGCCTTCGAGGGCGTGGAGCGCCTGGGCACCCTCCTCATCGCCGGCGGCGTCGCGATCGGCGGGCTGATCTTCACGGCCATGTGGCTGATGTCCCGCCAGGCCGCGGCGCTGAAGGACCAGGGCGACGCGCTGGCGGCGCGGGAGCGCGAGGCCCGCGCCGCGACGCGGGCGAAGGAGGAATTCCTGGCGGCGATGAGCCACGAGATCCGCACGCCGCTGAACGGTGTCATCGGCATGACCGGGTTGCTGCTCGATACGCAGATGGACCCGATCCAGAAGCGCTACGCAGAGACGATCCAGGGCTCCGCCGAGCACCTGCTGATGGTGCTGAACGACATCCTGGACTTCAGCAAGCTCGAGGCGGGGATGATCGAGCACGAGCACATCGCCTTCGAGATGGAGGAGGAGATCGCGACGATCGTCGAGCTCTTCGCCTCGCGCGCCATGCAGAAAGACGTGGAACTCGTGGTGTCGCTGCCGCCCGAGCTGCCGCGCCGCGTCGTCGGCGATCCCGGGCGCTTCCGGCAGATCCTGTTCAACCTCGTCGGCAACGCAATCAAGTTTACTGAGAGCGGCTGGATCGATGTCTCCATCCAGACGCAGCCGATGGAGGAGGAGCCGGGGGCCGTCCGCCTGACCTGCTCCGTCGCGGATACGGGGATTGGCCTCGATCCCACGAAGATCCCGATCCTGTTCGAGCGCTTCACCCAAGCCGATGCCTCGATCTCCCGCAAGTATGGCGGCACGGGCCTCGGCCTCGCCATCTGTCGCAAGCTCGCGGAGCAGATGGGGGGCGGGATCGAGGCGACGCCGCGCCGGGGCGGCGGCTCCGTCTTCCGCTTCTGGATCGTCGTCGGCGAGGACGGGGAGCCGCTGCCGGAGGTTGCCCCCCTCACCGGCCAACGGGTCCTGGTCGTCGATGGCCTGGCGATCGCGCGGGAGAACCTCGTCCGCCGGCTCGGCGCCGCCGGGGCCACCGCGGTGGCCGCGGAAAACGGGGCGGCGGCGCTCACGGCGCTTCGCCTCGCGGCGCGGCGGGGCGTCACCTTCGGTACCGTACTCCTCGATTCCACGCTTCCGGACATGGCGGGCACGGACCTCGCGGCGGCGATCCGGCGGGAGCCGTCGGCGGGGCAGCCGGCGATCGTGCTCTGCGTCGGCAGCGCCGGCGCGCAACAGCCGGTGCCGCCCGGCCTCGTGGACGCGATCCTCCTCAAGCCCGTGCTGCCGAGACGGCTCGTCGAGGCAGTACAGCTCGCCCTCGCGCCGCCCGCGCCGGTCCAGCCTTCCGCGCCGCCGCCGGTCCCGGTCCGGGCGGCGTCCTCCGTCGCGCGGCGAAACGTGCTGCTGGTGGAGGACAACGCGACGAACCAGGTGCTCATGCGCGCCCTGCTCGGCCGGATGGAGCTGGAGGTGACGGTCGCCGGCAACGGCGCCGAGGCCGTCGCCGCGGCGAAGGCGATGGTCTTCGACGCGATCCTGATGGACCTGCAGATGCCCGTCATGGACGGGCTGGAAGCCACCCGCGAGATCCGCCGCGCCGGCCTGAATCGCCGCACCCGGATCGTCGGCCTGACCGCCGCCGTGGGGCCGCAGTTCGAGCGGCAGTGCCGCGAGGCCGGGATGAACGACTACCTGCCGAAACCGGTCCAGCGGGAGCAGTTGGCGCGGGCGTTGGAGGTGACGCCCCTGGCCGTGGCGGCAGCCGGCGGAGCCTGAGCCGGGATTCAGGCCGACCGTCGTCCGCATGGACGGGGTGAGGTCGTTGCTTGGCGGCCGGTTTCGCAGATGGCAGCAAGTCCGCGCCGCGCGGATCCGCCCTCGGTTCGGGCGATCAGGCGCTGAGCGCCGCCAGCTCCGTCAGCGCCGCCCGCGCTTCCGCCCCGATGTCGCGGAGCCGCTGGGCCGGTGGCATGACGTCGTCGTAGCGCATCGCCTCGCGCGCCAGGGCCTCCAGCCGCTTGGCCCCGATGGACCCGGCCGCGCCGGCCAGGCCATGCGCCGCGCGACGGTAGCCGTCCTCATTCGAGACCTTCGCCGCTTCCACCATCTCCCGCACGAGCCGGGCCAGGTCCTGCTCGAAAGTCCTGACGATCGAGACGAAGACGTCGTGGGGGAGGTCGGCGGCCAGGGATCGGGCCACCTCGGGGTCGAGGGCGCTCACGGCGGATCTGGAGTGACAGAGGCGCAACGGCGGGTCAACGGACGGGCGGGCGCGTGACGTGACTTCCCGCCCCGGTGTAGGTTCCGCGCCACCGGACCGCCCCGCGGTGGAGAGATCGGACCATGCGATGGGCTTTCGTCGTCCTGCTTCCCGTCACGCTGCTGGCGTGCCGCGACCCCGGGCCCGGCGAGAGGGCGGGCCGCGCCGTGGACCGCGCCGCGACTCGGACGGGGGAGGCCGTGGGGGGCGCCGCCCGCAACACGGGGTCGGCGCTGGGACGGGCGGGGAACTGGGTCGGCGACCGCGTGGACCCGGATCGCCGCTGACCGCCGTCCGTGACCCCCGTCAGCCCCGCGGCTTCTCGGCGCGGAGCGAGTAGGACAGCGGCATGCGCGGCATGCCCTCGGGCAGCCGGTACAGCCCGTCCCCGCCATCCCGCATCATCGGGACGTGCGACCAGGGCAGCGCCTCGTGCTCCCGGAACGACGTCAGGCGCAGCCCGGCACCGAGCAGGCCCCCGATGACCTCGGACAACGGGTGGTCCCAGGAATGATGTTCGGTGTTGCGCAGCGGCGTGGGGTCGCCCGTGTAGGTCCGCGTCTCCTGCGTGACGACCGGCCGGTCGGGCGCGGTGCGCCAGTCGTAGTGCGGCGTCAGGCGCCCGTCCTCCTCGGCGAGGGTGACGAAGGACGGGTGCTGCTCCGCCAGGAACAGCGCCCCGCCCGGCGCGAGGAGGGAGGCGACGACCGCCGCCCAGCGGGCCATGTCGGGCAGCCAGGGCAACGCACCCCAGGTGACGAAGACCAGGTCGAAGGCGCCGTCCAGCGCCGCGCGGGCGTCATGCACGTCGGCCTGCACGAATTCCGCGTCCACGCCGCATTCCGCGGCCAGCACGCGCGCCGCGGCGATTGCCTCGCCGGAAAAATCGAGGCCGACCGCGCGGGCGCCGCGCCGGGCCAGGCCGATCGTGTCCGTGCCGATGTGGCATTGCAGGTGCACGACGCGGAGCCCGGCGACGTCGCCGAGACCCTCCGCCTCGATCATCGTCAGCGGGTCGCGCCCGGCACGCAACGCATCCAGGCGGTAGAAGCCCGTGGCGTCGCGCCGGTGGATCACGGCGCGCTCGTCCCAGGCGCGGCGGTTGGCCTCGATCTCTTCCATGCCGCTACAGGTAGCGCCGCGCCCGCGCCAACGCGAGCAGGCCGATGACGCCGCAGGCGAACATCGTGATGGCGGTCGGCACGCCCGTGCCTTCCTCCAGCGCACCGGTGACGACGGTCAGCGCGGCCCCCGTCCCCATCTGCAAGGCGCCGAGCAGGCCGGAGGCCGTCCCCGCCCGTTCCGGCCGGACGGAGACCGCGGCCGCGACGGAGTTCGGCAGGCTCATCCCGTTGCCGACCGCGACGATCATCATCGGGCCGAAGAGCATGGTGAGTCCCCATTCCCGCGGCGCGGGCACGAAGCCCTTCACCAACGCCATGACCGCGGCGCCGACCGAGATTACGATCAGGCCGAGCGAGAGCATCCGCGCGACGCCGAGGCGCGTGGAGAACCGCCCGGCGATCCAGGACCCCAGGGCGAAGGTCGCGGAGATCGCGAGGAAGCCGACCGCATAATCAGCCGGCGCGTTTCCCATCCGGTCCGACACCAGGGGCGCGCCGGCGAGGAAGCAGAAGAACACCGCATTCGCCACGCAGCCGACGAAGGCGATCCAGCGGAAGGATTCGAGGCGCAGCAGCGACCCGTAGGCCTCTGCCATCCCGACGATCCCGGGCAGCGGCTGCGGCACGGCCAGCGTCTCCCGCAGCGACCGCCAGGCCGCGAACAGCACCGGGATCCCAGCGAGCGCGCAGGCCAGCATCAGCACGCGCCACCCCAGCCACGCTTCCAGGAAGGCGCCCATGGACGGGGACAGCATCGGAGCGACGGTCATGCCGAGGATGACGTAGCCGAGGCGCGACGCGGCCTCCTCGCGCGGCCAGACGTCGCGGATGATCGCGCGTCCCAGCACCATCCCGGAGCACGCCCCCGCCGCCTGCGCCACGCGCGCCGCGACGAGCCAGCCCGCCGACGGGGCCAGCGCCGCGAGGACGGAGGACAGGATGAACAGCGCGAGCGCCCAGAGCAGCACGGGCCTTCGCCCGAACCGGTCGGAGAGCGGCCCATAGAGCAACTGCCCCAGCGCGACGCCGACGAGGTAGAGCGTCAGCGTCAACTGCGCGACGCCGTAGGAAACGCCGAGGTCCCGCGCCATCTGCGGCAGCACGGGCACGACAATCTGCATCGTGAAGGGCCCGAGCCCGGTCATGACGACGAGGAGCCAGAGGGCCGGCGGCGTGCCCCGCATGTCGCGCCGCGCCGCGGGGGCGCCCCCGGGGGCTGATACGTGTCGTCGCGCGGTGCCATGGGAAGCGCGGACCCTAAGCCCCCGAAGCGTCCCCGGCCACCCCGGCGCGGAACCACGCCGGCCCGTCCTGCGCACGGTCCCGTGAGGCGCGGCGCTTCCGTCCTGCTGGGCGTTCCGGCGGGTCGCACGCTGAGGGGCCACGTGCCGTCGGGCACCGGCCCCGCCGATCCGCGCTATTCCGGCGGCAGCTCCGCCGCCGTGAAGCGCCAACCACCCCCGACCGGCTCCACCCAGAGCGGCAGGGCGTTGGGCGTGCGCACATTCGCCTCCATGCCCGCCGCGGCGCGGAACCCGCGCCAGAGCGCGCCGTGTGCGACGACGAGCACCGTGCCCTCCCCCGCCGTCGCACGGTTGATGGCGGTGACGGCGCGGGCGCGGAGATGCGCGAAGGGCTCCGCACCCTCCGGCGTGGACACCCCGGCGATCCAGTCGTCGAACCATCCGGACATCGGCTGGCCCTCCTGCACGCCGAAAGCGCATTCCTGGAGTTCGGGGTCGAGCGTCACGGGCAGGCCGAGCCGCGCCGCGACGGTCTCCGCCGTCACCCGCGCGCGGGTCAGGGTGCTGGAATGGATGCGCGCGATCCCGCGCCCCTCCAGCGCGCCCGCCGCGCGCTCCGCCTGCATCAGCCCCACCGCGTTCAGCGGGATATCCACCTGCCCCTGGGACAGCATCCGCGCGTTCCAGTCCGTCTCCCCGTGCCGCAGGAACCAAAAGGGCACGGGGTTGATCGCCGGCTCGTGCAGCGGCCGGGTGAGGAAATCCGCCGTCACGCGGAGGGTGCTTGCAAGGCGGCGCGGCGGGCGTCCTCGGCCTTCTCCTCGTCGAGCGCGCGGACCGTGCCGGGATGCCGCGCGACCTTGTCGGACACGCGCACCACCCCCGCATATTCCGACACGTCCACCTTCAGGAATCCGCAGAACCGCACGAGCGTCCAGAGGAACACGTCGGCGGCCCGGACCGCATCCCCTGGCGTTCCCTGCACGAGAGAGGTGCCGTCGCCGATCAGGCCCTCCGCGATCCGCATCGCAGCCAGGATCCGCTTCGGCGCGGCGGCTCGCAGCGCCGCCCCCGCCGCCTCGTCCCCGCCCGCCATGCGCGCGCCGGCGAAGGCGGGGAAGAAGATCGCGGGCATGGTGAAGTGGCACCACGCCAGTTGCTCGAAGGCCCGCAGGCGCTCGATCCCGCCGGCGGGGAACAGCGTGGAACCCGGCGTCATCTCGTGCAGCGCCAGCGCGATCGCCGGGATTTCCGTCAGCGCCGCGCCGTCCGCGAACTGCAGGACGGGCACCTGGCCCTTCGGGTTCATCGCCCGGTATTCCGGCGTCTTCGTGTCACCGGCCCGCAGCGAGACCCAGTGCGGCTCGACCGGCGCACCGATGATGCGGGACATCACGAACGGGATGGACCCGCTCGTTCCCGTCGAGGTCCAGAGGGTCGCGCCCGTGGCGCGCGGAGAGGATGCGCTGCTCACGCCGGCAGACCTTCCTGCTGCAACGCGCGCTGCACGGCCGGGCGCGCCAGCATACGCTCGAAATGCGCCTGGATGCGCGGCGGCACAGGCTCACCCACGCGCCTGATCTGCCAGTACTCCACGAAGAACAGCGCGGCGTCGGCGATGGAGTAGCCGGACTTCAGCCACCAGTCCCCGCCGGCCCAGAGCCGGTCCACCACGCCGAAATACTTCTGCGCGTTCTCCCGCGCGACCTTCACGGCGTGCGGGTGGTCCTCCTCCCGCGCGACGAAGTTCCCGGGGCGGAACTGGCGGGTGAAGGCGTGCGGGTGGACGGTGCCGGTGATGTAGTCCACCGCCTCCGCCGCGCGCGCGACGCCCCAGGCGCCCTCGTGGATCAGCCCCGCTTCGGGATTCGACAGGCCGAGGTAGAGCGCGATCGCCGTGAACTCCGTCAGCACCGCGCCGCCATCCTCCGGGTCGAAGGTCGGCACCTTCGCCTTCGGGTTCACCCCCTGGAACGCCGGCTTGTGCTGCGCCCCGTCCTTCAGCGCTACGGGGGAGAGCTCGTAGGGCTTCCCGATCTCCTCCAGGATCACGTGGATTCCGAGCGAACACGCGCCGGGGGAGTAGTAGAGCTTCATCGGGTATCCTCTCGCCGCCGAAGGGCGGCGGAAGGTGGCCGGAAACGGCCCCGCGGTGAAGCCCGGGGGCGTCCGGGCGGGCCGGCGCGCGGTACCGGCCCGCCCGGCGGAAGGGTCACGCCGCCCGCAGCGCCGCCGGCGCGCGCAGGGCAGCCCATTCCGTCGCGGCGAAGCCCGCCACCAGCGCGGCCTGGCCCAGCACGAAGGCCGTGCCGAGCGCGTTCGGCGCGATCCAGCCCAGCGCGAAGAGGGCGATGCTCTCGATGACCCAGAGCGCCCCGAAGGCGATGACGCCGAGCACCACGCGGCGCGAAGGCTCGGCCTGGGTCCCAAGCCAGGCCACGAAGGCCGCGAAGGGCAGCAGCACGGCACCGACGCCGCGCAGCAGGCCGACGGGCAGCGCCATCAGGTCACCGAGCGGCCCGGCCGCGGCCAGCAGCAGCACGCCGAAGCCCGTGCAGGCCGCAGCGTCCAGCAGCAGCACGCGGCGCAGGAGGGGAAGGTTCATCACGTGTCGTTCCATCCGTTGGGGACCGGCGGGATGGCCGGCGGGGCGAACCCTGGCCCGGCCCGCCGCCGCGAATCCATGACCTCCGGGGTCATGGAAGCGCGGGCGGCTTCCCCGCATCCTCCACCGCATGGCGACGCGCACCCCCAGCATCGGCGACCACCTCCGCGACTGGCGGACGAAGCGGCGCCTGTCCCAGATGGACCTCGCGCTGGAGGCGGAAATCTCCACCCGCCACCTCTCCTGCATCGAGACGGGACGCGCGGCGCCTTCGCGGGAGATGGTGCTGCGGCTGGCCGAATACCTCGAAGTGCCGCTGCGCGAGCGGAACCTCTGGCTCCAGGCCGCGGGCTTCGCGCCGGTCTTCGCGGAACGCCCGCTCGACGACCCGGCGATGCGCCCGGCGCGGGAGGCGGTGGAAGCCGTGCTGAACGCCCACGCGCCCTACCCCGCGCTGGCGGTGGACCGGCATTGGAACCTCGTCGCCGCCAACGCCGCGGTCGCGCCGCTGATGGAGGGCGCGGATCCCGCGCTGCTCGCCCCACCGGTCAACGTCATGCGGCTGGCGCTCCACCCGCGCGGCCTCGCGCCGCGCATCGTGAACCTCGGACAGCTGCGCGGGCACCTGCTGGCGCGCCTTGCGCGGCAGGCGACGATGTCGGGGGACGCCGTGCTCGCGGAGCTGCTTCGCGAGCTGCGCGGCTATCCCGCACCACCCTCCTCGCATGACGGCACGGACCCGCTGGCGATCCCCTTTCGCCTGCGCGTCGGCGGAGCCGAGCTGTCCTTCCTGACGACAACGATGATCTTCGGCACGGCGGCCGAGGTCACGCTCTCCGAGCTGACGGTCGAGACCTTCTTCCCGATGGACGAGGCCACCGCCGCGGCACTCCGCGGCGCCGGGCGCTGACGTCCCGGCCGCCGCATCCGACCCGGCGAGGCCTCAGCCCTTCGCGGCCTTCCCCCGCGCTTCGTTCAGCGCATCCGCGAGCTGCGCGACAGCGTCCTTCCTGCAATGGCTGCCGAGCCACCCCAGGCCGGGGTGGAACAGCCCGAGCAACACGTCGCCCGAACCGTCCCCTTCCTCCTGCAGCCGCGTCTGCATGCCGTCCGCGGTGAGGACGCGGGACAGTTCCTGCGGCGCATAGGCGTCCCGCGCAGGTTGCATCCCCGTGCGACCGGCGATCAGCGCGCGGATCAGCATGTCCACCTGATCCGCCGTCAGCTCGAAGGACCCGGGGACGGTCGGGGTCACGGTCACGCGCGTCCGGTCCGGGGACATGGCGAAGTTCAGCGGCGGGTTCTCGGGCACGGCGGCGTCCTCAGTCGAAGAGCGTGGAGACGGAGGATTCCTCGCTGATCCGCCGCATCGCCTCGGCCAGCAGCGGCGCGATCGTCAACTGGCGGATATTGGAGGACACGCGCACCGCCTCCGTCGCCTGGATGGAGTCGGTCGTGACCATCGTCTCGATCTTCGCCGCGCCGATGCGCGCGACGGCGCCGCCCGAGAGCACGCCGTGCGTGACGTAGACGCTGGCGGAATGCGCGCCGTTCTTCAGCAGCGCGTCCGCCGCGTTGCAGAGCGTGCCGCCCGAATCCACGATGTCGTCGACGAGGATGCAGTCGCGTCCCTCCACGTCGCCGATGACGTTCATCACCTCCGACACGCCGGCACGCGGACGGCGCTTGTCGATGATCGCGAGGTCCGTGTGCAGCCGCGTCGCGATCGCCCGCGCGCGGACCACGCCGCCGACGTCGGGGGAGACGACCATCAGGTCACGCCCCTTGAACCGTTCCCCGATGTCGCGCGCGAAGAGCGGCGCGGCGAAGAGGTTGTCCACGGGAATGTCGAAGAAGCCCTGGATCTGCCCGGCATGCAGGTCCATCGTCAGCACGCGGTTGGCGCCGGCTTCGGTAATGAGGTTGGCGACGAGCTTCGCGGAGATCGGCGTCCGCGACCCCGACTTCCGGTCCTGCCGCGCGTAGCCGAAATAGGGGATGACCGCCGTGATGCGCCGCGCGCTGGCGCGCCGCAGCGCGTCCAGCATAATCAGCAGCTCCATCAGGTTGTCGTTCGCGGGGTAGGACGTGGACTGCACGACGAAGACGTCCTCGCCGCGCACGTTCTCATGGATCTCGACGAAGATCTCCATGTCCGCGAAGCGGCGGACGGAGGCCTGGGTCAACGGCAGGTTCAGGACCGCGGCCACCGCCTCGGCGAGGGGGCGGTTGGAGTTGCAGGCGATGATCTTCATGGAAGTCTGGGCGGCGTCCCGGGGGCGGCGGGGGGATAGCAACCACCCCCCGCGCTGTCCATCGCACCCCCGGCCCGGGTGTCAGCCCAGGACGTCGTCCACCGCGATGCGCAGGCCCGGCAAGGCCTCGGGCTCCAGCACCTCGCCCCGGCCCATGCGCAGGGTGGAGCGCCACGCCTCGCCCTGCGGTCCGCGATGAACCTCCACGATTCCCTCGGGAAGGCTGACGATCCAGACCTCCGCGATGCCTTGGCTCGCGAAGAGGGGGAGTTCCACGGTCCGGTCGGTGCGCAAGGTGCTGTCCGCGACCTCGACGAGCAGCAGCACATCCCCCGGCCCGGGATGCGAGCCGCGGTAGCGGTCCTCGCGCGGCCTGAGCAGCATCAGGTCCGGTTGCAACTCACTCTCTCCCGACAGGCGGAGCGGGCCCTGCACCCGCACGATTGCCCGGCGCGCCAGCCCGGCCCGCACGGCCTCGGCCAGGCTGTCCACCGTCGCCCCGTGCGCGCTCCCGATCGGCGCCATGTCCAGGATCTCCCCTTCGATCAGCTCGACGCGATCGTCGGGGCCGAGGATCCCCACCTCCGCCATGCGGTAATATGCGGCCACGTCCAGCTTGTGCCGCCGCAGCCCCGTCTCGCGCTCCAGCAGTCCGGGCCGGTCACCGCCCATCGCCGCCTCCTTCCGCCGTAGGGAGCATAGCATCCCCGCGCGCCGGAAGCCCAACGTCAACGCCCCGGCAGGGCTGCCGGCACTTCCTCCGCCTCCGCGGTATCAGCGTGGACGGCCTCCCGGATGATCCGCTCCGTCACCTCGGCAAGGTGCGCGCGCAGCACGCCCTCCAGTTCGGTGAACTCCGGCCACAGCACCGTCTCCGCGAAGCCCTTCGGCACGCGCAGCATCACGGTCGCGCGCTTCTGCCGGGGATAGCGGTAGGGGCGCAGCCCGTAGCGCCGGCACAGCGCGACGAAGAGGCGCGCAGCCCAGGGGTCGGGGAGGGAGAAGGCCATCTCCACCGGCGGATCGCGCCGCGCGGCCTCGGCCAGCCGGGCGCGAACCCTCTCCAGCGCGGCTTCGGCGGCGTCGCGCTCTCCGGGCGTGGCCGCGCCGGCGATCAGGGCCTCGATCTTCCGAAGCCGGTCCCGGAGGGAGCCCTCGGCCACCCGATCAGTTCCGCGGCGGTGCTGCGGCGGCCGCCGGCTCCCGCGGGCGCGACTCCCGCCGCCGCGCCGCCTCCTCGCCCAGACCGCCGGCATTCGCGATGATGTCGCGCACGGCCGCGCTGGCTTCCTGCGCGACGACATAGGCGACGTCGCCCCAGAGGCCGCGCAGCGTACCCGGCGGCACCTCGTTCAGCTGCACGGCACGCCCCAGGTCGGCCCCGTCCCGCCGCGTGACGGTCCAGACGATCTCCACCCGCTGCTGGCCGTTCGGCGCGGGCGCCATCGTGACCTCGCCGGAGAGTCCGAAGGCGGCGCCCTCCGCGCCGTCCTGCACGACGAGGCCGCGCCCCGGCAGCATTTCCCGCATGCGCGCGGCGAGCGACGTGTTCCCGTCCCCGGGCGCCCCGCGAACGCCCGCGAACCGAACCCGCGGCGGCCCGCCGGACCCGTTGAAGGGCACGGTCACAGAGGCCGCCCGCGCCGCTTCCCCGCGCCCCAGCAGCGCCACCACCGCCGGCGCGTCGCGCGCCGCGACCTCCCGCAGGGTCGCGGGGGCCGAGGCCGCCCAGGCCGGCAGCGGCACCGGCCGTCCGCGCGCCTGGCCCATCGGCCGGTCCTCCGCGTCGCGGATGACGTAGGAGGGGACGACGCTCGCCCCCTCCCGGTCCGCCGTCACGGTCAGGCGCCAGTCCAGTGGCGCCGGCGGGCCCGCCACCGCCGGAACGTCGGACGCGTCCAGCGCCTCCGCCAGCGCCACCGCGAAGTCCGTGGAGGCCGCGTCGGGCAGCAGCGCCGCGTCCGGCGCGGGCACCGCGATCCGGTAGGCCGGCGGCGCCGCCAGCCGTCGCGCCTGGAGCCCTGGATTGCCCCGGAAGGGCTGCGGCAGGTCCCCGCAGCCCGCGAGCAGCGCGAGCGCGACGAGAAGGAGTGCGCGCATCAGCCGATCACGCAGGAGACGAGGAGCGTGATGAGGGCCAGCAGGACGAAGATGAAGAGGTAGGGCATCGCCCCGCCTTATCGCGACCGGAGCGCCCTGGCGCCAGGGGAAGCGAGGCGGGGCTCGCCGGGGCGCGCTCCCTCGGTCCACGGTTGGCGGACCCCGGCTGGCGCCCCCGTCCCGCAGCCGACATGATCAACCGGTACGGCCGGGGGAGGATTCGTGACGGCGCAGCCCGAGTGGCAGGAGGCCCTGTTCCTGCGCCTGCTGGAGGCGGGCATCCGCCAGGTCGCCTACGTCCCCGATGCCGGCCACGCCCACCTGATCCGCCGCGCCCACGCCGCGCCGGAGATGTCGGCCTACCCCCTGACGACGGAGGAGGAGGGCATCGCCGCCTGCTGCGGCGCCTGGCTCGGCGGGCAGCGTGCGGTGCTGCTGCTGCAGTCCAGTGGCGTCGGCAACTGCGTCAACATGCTCAGCCTCGTCGCGTCCTGCCGCTTCCCGCTGCTGGCGCTGGTGACGATGCGGGGCGAATGGGCCGAGTTCAACCCGTGGCAGGTCCCCATGGGCCGCGCCACGCCCGCCACGCTCGAACTGATGGGCGTCAGCACCCGCCGGGCCGACACCGCCGCCGGGGTCGTGACGGAAGTCGAAGCGGCGCTGGACGACGCCTTCACCTCGGAACAGGCCGTCGCGGTGCTGCTGGGCCAGCGCCTGATCGGCCGGAAGCGGTGGGTGAAATGAGCGGCACCGAAACGAGCCTCGACCGGCGCGAGGTCGTGCGCCGCATCGTCGCGGACCGCGGCGACGACCTTGCCGTCATCACCGGCCTCGGCTCGCCGGCCTACGACCTTGCCGCGGCGGGCGACCACCCGCTGGACTTCCCGCTCTGGGGCGCGATGGGCGGCGCGGCGATGATGGGGCTGGGCTTGGCCCTCGCGCGGCCCGACCTCCGCGTCCTCGTGCTGACAGGTGACGGGGAACAGCTGATGGGCCTCGGCGCCCTCGCGACGATCGGGGCGCAGCGGCCGGCCAATCTCTCGATCGCCGTGCTCGACAACGGCCTGTTCGGCGAGACGGGCGGGCAGGCGAGCCATACCGCCCTCGGCACCGACCTCGCCGCCGTCGCCCGCGCCTGCGGCTTCGCCTGGGCCCGTGAGGTTCGCGACGAGGCCGCGCTGGAGGAGGCCATCCCCCTCCTGCGCTGCGGAGACGGCCCGGGCCTCGCCGCGATCCGCGTGGCCGCCGGCGAACTCCCGCGCGTGCTGCCGGGGCGGGACGGCGTGGCGGCGAAGATCCGCTTCCGCCGCGCTCTCGGCCTGGAACCGATGTAGCGGCACGAACCGCCGGAGTGACCTCCGGGACCCGGTCCGGCGCTCAGTGAAGCACGCCGGTCCGCGAGCGGAGCCCCATCCCGCGCCACGCCCGATACAGCCGCGCGCCGCTGTCCCTTGCCTGCTTGCAAACCCGGCCCGCCGGTCAGCCCGGCAGTGCGATGACCGAAATCTGGTGCCCGATCGGCCCCGCTCCGCGGGTCGTCCGCCGCCGGTGCGAAAAGAACCGCGTCTCCTCGACCAGCGTGTCGTTCGGCAGCGCCCCGGCGCACGCAAGCCCCAACCGGCGCAGGCGCTCCACGATCAGCCCGGCCATGTCGAACTGCCAGCGATCCTCCCGCGCCCCCGGCGCGAGCCACCGCCCGCCCTCCGGCTCCACCGCCAGCAATTCCGCCCGCAGGTCCGGCCCGACTTCGTAGGAGGGCTGCCGGATGCAGGGCCCCAGCACCGCCGCGATCCGATCCCGCCGCGCGCCCAGCCCTTCCATCGCGTCGACCGTCGCCTCGACCACTCCCGCGATCGCCCCCGCCACCCCGCGTGGCAGGCCCCGACGACGCCGGCCTCCGCATCCGCGAAGAGCACGGGACCGCAATCCGCGGTGATGATGCCCAGCGCGATCCCCGGCCGGTCCGTCACGATCGTCGGACGCGCCCCTGTCCCGGCGGGATCGGCGCCGTCGCGACCGCGACCGCCACGCCGTGCACCTGATGCAGACCCGACAGCGAGGCAGGATCCAGCCCCAGCGCCCGCGCGGCCCGCGCCCGGTTCTCCAGCACCGCCCCCGGTCATCCTTGCCGGACAGGGAACAATTCAGCGTCGCGAAGCCGCCGGAGGACACGCCGCCGTTGCGGGTGAAGAATCCGTGCGGCAGCCCGCGGAGGGCGTCGTGCGTCAGGAAGTCGGCGGTCATGCGGCCTCGAAGCCCGGCGGGGTGGGCAGCCGCGGGTCGCACAGGAGGAGCGCCTTGAACAGCGTCCCCATCGCCTCCGGCGCCGTCAGCCGCATCGCCGCGGCCAGGTGCCGACGCCCCCGTCCCGCATCGGCCGCCGCCAGCGCCGCGGCGCGCGCATGGATCCCCAGCCGCGCGAGGAACATCCCCTGCGGGAGCGGCCCGTGCACCGCGGCGCCTGCCCCGCGCGCCGCCTCGGCCAGCGCGCCGAAATCAACATGCGCCGTCAGGTCCGCCGTGCCCGGTTCCGACAGTGGGTCGGCCGGTGCGCCGCCCCGGATGGCCTGGAGGCTCTCGCCCGGCCCCGACCGCGCGGGACCGTAATCCAGGAACAGCGCGGCACCGCCGCTCCGCGCCACGCGGGCCGCGAACGACGTCGCGATCGCCCGCGCGGCTTCGTTGACCTCGACCACCGCGCCTTCCGACGCGTCCGGCAGGGCAGGGGGGCCTCAACCGGCCGCTCGACGAAGGCGCCGCCCTCGACCCAACGCTCCGCCCAGTCGGCACCACGCCGGACGAACTGCCGGATCGGCAAGGCATCCAGGAACTCGTTCGCCAGCAGGATCAGCGGCCCGCCCGGCAACCCTTCCAATTCGTCCTGCCAGGTCGCGTCGGGCACCGCCTCCGCCTGCCGCGCGCGCAGCACCGGCGAGGTCTCGACGAGGTGCACCCGGGCCGCCTCCGCGAAGGCCGGGATCACCCCCGCGACCGCCCGCCGCGCGTCGGCCATGAGTGTCCCTCGCCCCGGCCCCAGCTCCGCCAGCACCACGGGATCGGGCGACCCCATCAGCGTCCAGGTCACCGCCGCCCAGAGGCCGAGGCATTCCCCGAAGACCTGACTGATCTCCGGCGAAGTCGTGAAGTCCCGACCCAGCGGATCCCGCGCCGCGTAGTAGGCGGCATTGGCCCGCGCCATGAAGCGGTCGAGCCGTTCCGCCCCGCCCACGGAGCGCAGCCGTCAGGCCACGGCCGGCACGCGACGCGCCCGCGCCATCAGCCATGCCCCGACGATGACCATCGGCACCGACAGCAACTGCCCCATCGTCGCCCCGGCGAAGAGGAAGCCGAGATGCGCGTCGGGCTGCCGGAAGAACTCCCCGACGATCCGCGCGACGCCGTAGCCCGCGAGGAAGGCGCCGGACACGAACCCGGGCCGCGCGCGGATCGCGTCATTGCGGATCAGCACCTGGAGGATGACGAACAGCACGACGCCTTCGAGCATGAACTGGTACAATTGCGACGGATGCCGCGGCTCAGGCCCCGCATGCGGGAAGACCATCGCCCAGGGCACGTCGCTCGGCCGCCCCCACAATTCCCCGTTCACGAAGTTCGCGAGGCGACCGAGGCCGAGCCCGATCGGCACCACGCTCGTGATCCGGTCCGCGAAGGGAAGGGGCGGGATGCGGTTGCGCCACGCGAACCAGAAGATCGCGACGATCACGCCGAGCGCGCCGCCGTGGAACGACATCCCTCCCTGCCAGAGATAGAGCGCCTCCCACGGCGCGGTCCACAGGATGTCGGGCCGGTAGAACAGGATGTAGCCAAGCCGCCCGCCCAGCACGACGCCGAGGGTCGCCCAGGTGACGAAGTCGTCCACCTGCACGGGCGTGGCGGCCACCGGCGGCCGCGGCGCGAGCCGCCGCGCGACCTGCCACGCCAGGACGATACCGACGATGTAGGCCAGCGCGTACCAGCGGACCTGGAAGGGCCCGATCGCCACGGCGACGGGGTCGATGGCGGGGAAGGCGATGGCAGGGATCATGCGTCGGTTCCTTCCTCGCGCAGCCAGCGGACGTAGGACGCCACGCCGTCCTCCAGCCCCGTCGGCGGTCGGTCGAAGCCCAGCGCCCGCAGCCGTTCCATCCGCGCCTCCGTGAAGTACTGGTACTTGCCGCGGAGGTCGGTGGGCATCGGCACGAACTCGATGGCCGGCGGCTGCTGGATGGCCGCGTAGATCGCGCGCGTCAGGTCCGCGAAGGACCGCGCCGTGCCCGTGCCGAGGTTGTAGATCCCGGAGGGCCGCCCTTCCTCCGCCAGCCAGAGCATCGCGGCGACGCAGTCGTCCACGTGCACGAAGTCCCGCCGCTGCCCGCCATCCGGATAATCCGGATGGTCGGACGCGAAGAGCGTCGCCGCCTCTCCCCGCGCGACCTGCCGCCACTTGTGCAGCACGACGCTCGCCATGCGCCCCTTGTGTGCCTCCCGCGGGCCGTAGACGTTGAAGAACTTCAGCCCCGCCCAGCGCGGCGGCGCCGCCTGTCCCAGGCCGAGCATCTGCACGATCCGCCGGTCCGTCGCGTGCTTCGACCAGCCGTAGAGGTTCAGCGGCCGCAGCCGTGCCAGCGCGCGCGGATCGTCGGCATCCTCGAAGCCCAGCGCCCCGTCGCCGTAGGTCGCCGCGGACGAAGCATAGACGAACGGCACCCGTCGCGCCGCGCACCAGTCCCAAAGCCGCAGCGTCAGGTTCAGGTTGCTTCCCGCGACGAGGTCGCCATCCGTCACCGTCGTCGCCGACACGGCACCGAGGTGGAACACCGCCTCCACCCCCGCGCGCCGTCGAGCCAGCGCGGCAGGTCGTCCGGCGGGACGATTCCCGCGACCACCGCCCCCTGCAGGTTCCGCCACTTCGGCCCGTCGCGCAGCCGGTCGCAGACCGTCACCTCCGCCCCCCGGTCGGTGAGCGCGTGGACGAGGTTCGACCCGATGAAGCCGGCGCCGCCGGTGACGAGGAACATGGCGGGGCGCCTTACCCGAAGGGCCGCCGGGGGAAACCGCGCCCCCGTTCCCTTCGCCCCACCGCGTCGCCATATCCCCTCCCGGACACGGAGGAATCCCATGCGCGAGGACGGCACGAGCGGGCCCGGCAACCCGGGCGGCGGTACGGGCGGCAGCGGCGGCCCCGGTGGCTTCGGGGGCGGCTTCGGGAGCGGCTTCGGGGCGCGCGGCAAGTTCTTCGACGACCTGGCCGGTGTCGCCAGCGGGGCCTTCTCGGTCGTCGCCGGCCTTCGCGCCGAGATGGAGGCCATGGTCCGCGCCCAGACCGAGGCGATGATCTCCCGCCTCGAACTCGTCCGGCGCGAGGAGCTGGACGCCGCCCTCGAGGTCGCCCGTCGGGCGCGGGAGGAGGTCGAGACCCTCGCCGCCCGCGTTGCCGCCCTAGAGGCGGCGCGCACGGCCCCGATGGATGCCACCGCATACCGGCGCGACGACACGAGCGGCGGGTCCGGCGGGAACACCGCGGACAGCGGCTCCGGCGGCGCCGAGGGCAGCTCGGCCTGATCATCAGGCAGCGCCCGGCCCGCTGCGCCTGTCGCGCCGGGCCGTAGCCGGATGTCGGGTGGCCGGCCGGGCATGCGGCCCGCCTCCGCCCCAACTCGTCCACGGCATTCTGCGCTCCGGACGGCGCCGCCTGGCATCCCCCGCCCTTGTCGGCGCGTTCCGCAACGCAGTATCAATCCCTTGGGGTCGCGGCCGCCGATTCGCCCCACATCTCGGCGGCCCGCCCCTGCCCGGAACAGGAGGTGTCGCGATGTCCGCCACTCTCACCGTCAGCCGGGACCGCTCCCCGAACCCGCTCGACATCGTCGAGCAGATCGTCGCCTCGAACGACTGGATCTTTGACCGGCGCTCATCCTCCGAGATGGCGGCGGAGGCTCCGGGCAAGTGGTGCGACTACGGCCTGCACTTCGCCTGGTCGCACGAGATCAGCGCCCTGCACTTCACCTGCGCCTTCGACATGAAGGTCCCGCCCGACGCCCGCTCCAAGCTGCACGAACTCCTCACCATCGCGAATGAGCGCCTCTGGATCGGTCATTTCGGCCTCGACGAGGAGGACGGCACCCCCGTCTTCCGCCACGCCGTCCTCCTCCGTGGCGCCCGCGGCGCCTCGGTCGAGAGCCTGGAAGACCTCGTGGACATCGCGATCACGGAATGCGAGCGCTTCTTCCCCGCCTTCCAATTCGTCCTCTGGGGCGGCAAGGCGCCGGCGGACGCGATCGCCGCGGCCATGCTGGACTGCGCCGGGGAGGCCTGATCGTCGCCGTGGCGGGGGCGGGGGCGGGGACGGGGGCGGGGGCGTCGGCGTCCGGCGGCCCCGTTCCGCCCCCGGCAAACTGCCCTAAACCCCGGCCGACCGCCGGAGTGCCCGACATGACGACACGACCGGGCCGCCGCGCCACCCCGCACCCTCAAGCCTGACCCGATGCGCGTCCTCGTCACCGGCTCGGCCGGCTTCGTCGGCTTCCACGTCGCGCGCCGCCTGCTCGCCGAAGGACACACCGTCGCCGGCGTGGACTCGATGGTTCCCTACTACGACGTCGCGCTGAAGCAGGGGCGGCACGCCGTACTCTCCGCCAGCGCCTCCTTCCGGGCCCACGTCCTCGACATCGCCGACAACGACGCCCTGACCCGCGTGATCGAGGATGCGCGGCCGGAGGTCGTCATCCACCTCGCCGCCCAGGCCGGCGTCCGCTACTCGCTGGAACACCCGGAGAGCTACCTGCGGTCCAACGTCGTCGGCACCTTCAACCTGCTCGAACTCTGCCGGAAGCACCCGGTGCGCCACCTGCTGATGGCGTCAACCTCCTCGGCCTACGGGGCCAGCACGGAGATGCCCTTCGTCGAGACGCAGCGGGCCGACGCGCCGCTGACGATCTACGCCGCGACGAAGCGCGCGACGGAGCTCATGGCGCATTCCACCGCGCATCTGTGGAAACAGCCCATCACCGCCTTCCGCTTCTTCACGGTCTACGGCCCCTGGGGCCGCCCGGACATGGCGCTGTTCCGCTTCGTCAAGGCCGCGCTCGAAGGCCAGCCGATCGAGGTCTACGGTCACGGCAAGCAAACCCGCGACTTCACCTACGTGGACGACCTGGTCGAAGCGATCATCCGCCTGATCCCTGCCGTGCCGGAAGTCGGGCAACCGTCCTGCGAGGGCGATTCCCTCTCTCCTGTCGCGCCCTACCGCCTCGTCAACATCGGCGCCGGCACCCCGATCGGCCTGATGGATTTCGTGGACGCCGTGGAACGCGCCGTCGGCCGCCCGATCGAGAAGCGGATGCTCGACATGCAGCCGGGCGACGTCCCCGCGACCTGGGCCGACGCGACGCTGCTGGAAGCGCTCACGGGCTACCGCCCCGCCACGCCGGTGGCCGAGGGCGTCGCGCGCTTCGTCGCGTGGTACCGGGATTACTACCGCGCCTGACCCGGTGCCGCGTCAGGCGCCCGGGGCGACCATCGGCCGGTTCACCATTCCCTGGTCCAGCCGCTCCACCGCCGCGGCCACCGCCACGTCCAGCCCGGGCCGCGCATAGTAGACCCCGCGGATCAGCACGCAGCCTGCCAGCGCGCGGAGGAAGGCGTCCCGCAGCGCCGGATCGGCCGCCCGCGGCTCGGTCCAGAACCGGTCGAGACCGTCCTCATGCGTCAGCCCGGGAACCCGGTAGATCGCGTCGCCGAGCGCCAGGGCCGGCACCCCGTCCGCGATTGCCCGCAGCCCGACCGTGCTGTTCACCGTGACGACGCCGACCACCCGCTCCGTCAGGTCGCGCAGCGCTCCACCGCCGAGGTAGTGCACCCGGTCCGGCACCCCCGCGCGCTGCGCGATGGCCCGCACGCGCGCACCCCAGCGCTTCAGGCCGGGGTCGAGCGGATGCGCCTTCACCAGCAGCCGCGATCCGGCGGCGCGTGCGCGGCGAAGCTCTCCACCGTTTCGCGGATCGGCGTGTCCATGTCGCGGTAGGGCGAATAGGCGCGGATGGAATAATCCGTCTCCATCTGCATCGCGAAGAGGAAAAGCCGCCCGCCCGCGCCGACCGCGCGCGCGACCTCCGCCTCCCCGCGCCGGTTCTCGCGCCCCCGCAGCAGCAGCCTGGACCCGATGCCGGCGTAGTAGAGCAGCGGGTGATGCACGTTGTGCCGCCGGTTCGGCCAAGCGAAGGGCACGAGGCCCGCCACGTGATAGGCGACGTCCCAGGCCGCCATGTTGCGGAAGGAATCCGTGAAGCGCGGCGAGAGGTCCAACGCCGGCAGACCCTCGGCAAGCGCCATGATCGCTGCGGGATCGCGCGGGAAGACGCTGTCGCGGTTCATGCCGTCCCGCTCGAGCGTGATCCAGTCCGGGCGCAGGTAGCCGAAGTCGGTCACGGTCACCGCGATGCCCCGCGCCTTCGCCGCCGCGATCGCCGCCTTGTGCAGCGGCCGCTGCTCCCCGAGCAGCACGAGGTCGGTGACCCCGTGCTCGTCGAGCACGCGCGACACGAAGCGCGGCCACTCGTCCGCCGCTTCGCGGAAATTCGTCACGCGCCCCGGCCCGCCGCGCCAGAGGAACCAGTCCCCCAGGTTCAGGTTGATCCGATGCACCGCATGCCCACGCGCGGCGAGTCCCGCCGCGACCTCGCGGAGGAAGGGAGAGATCGGTCCCTGAAGGAAAAGGAAGCGGCGCGTCGTCACCGGGATCCGTTCGGCCTGCGCTCACGCGAGGCGCCTGGCCGGACCGGCATGGCTCGAAGGTCGGCCCCGGTCAACCCGCGCCCGGGCCGCGCCCGGGTCGCGACTGGGCCGCAGACTTGCACGCGGGCATGCCGCCGTCCGCGTCCCAGCGACGCCCCGTCCCGCGCCGACGCCCCGTCCCGCGCCGACGCCCCGTCCCGCGCCGACGCCCCGTCCCGCGCCGACGCCCCGTCCCGCGCCGACGCATTGGGCGCGACCGCCCACGCCACCGTCCAGCCGGTCCGCGCCCGCATCGCCGTCAAGCGTGTCGTCGCCGATCCCCGCGAACAGCGTGTCGTTGCCGTCCCCGCCGCGCAGGATCCCGTCCAGCGAGCCGCGTCGGCCGCTGAACACGTCGTTGCCCCCACCCAGGAGCACGTCGCCCCAGATGCTGCCGGAGTTGAGCACCCGGTCGACGCCGGCGGACCCTGCGACCGCCGTGCCGACGCCGGCGATCTCCCCGGCGTTGCGCAGGGTCATGCCGGCCGTCCCCGCCGCGCTGGCGTCCACCGCCGCCGCGGCCGCGCTGTTCGAGCGGATCTCCCCGCCGTCCAGGTTGATCACGGTCGCCGTCGCGTTCTCCAGCACCAACCCGTCCGTGCCCGTGCCCGTGCCCGTGATCGTGCCGTGGTTCAGGATGACGTTCGGGCCGGTCCCGTCGAGCAACTTCACCGCGGCAAAGCGGCTGGCCACGACCAGGCCGTCATTCTCGATCCGGCCGCCACCGCAGTCCGTACCCCAGATGCCGCCCCCGCCGCTGACGGTCCCGAGGTTCTGGACGACGTTCCCGGTCCCGCCCACGACGACGGACACGTAGTCGCGGTTCGCGAAGGTCGCGCCTTCCGCCCCGATCGTCACGTTATGGTCGCCGACGCTGCCGACATCATCCGCCTCGAGGACGATGGCGTTGACCTCCTGCGAGAGCACGGTGCCCTCGACCTGCACCGTGAGGGAGCGGGACGACTGGCCATACACCGTCGGCACGAGGAAGCCGTAGTAGAGTGTCGCGTCGTCGCCGATGAAGGCGCTGTTCCCGTCCGTCGCAAGGCTGACGTAGGTGGCGGTGTCGGTCAGGATGACGTCCGGCATGGCGGCTTCCTTGCACCGTTTCCCGGGCACCGGCTGCCCGGCCGGCGGGGAACGTCGCCCGGCCTCGCGCCGCGGGTCCAAGAGATACCGGCGGCGCCGTGCAGGCCTGCGCGCGGCCGGGAGGCAGGGGCCGCTACGGCCGCAGCGGCATGCCCCACAGCCGCCACCGACCCGTCACCGGCGCCGGCAGCCGCGCCATGGTCTGCAGCATCGGCCCGTTGTCCTCGAGGATCCACGACACCTCGACCCGGTCCCAGCCCCGCCGTTCCGCGTGGCCGATGCCTGCCGACAGCAGCGCCGCCGTGGCCATGGCCGAGACCGGCGTGCCCCGCCAGGCCCGTCGGACGCCGAGCATCGGCACGCGCGCCGTGCGCCCGCCGCCCAGCAGCAGCCGCGGGACGCGCCAGGGGCCCGCGCCCGCCTCCGCCCCCTCGTCGAGGTTCGGGACGAGGGAGAGCACGCCGACCGCCTCGCCCCGCCATTCGGCCAGGAACACGCGCCCGGACAGGAGCAGCGGGGTCAGCAGCCGCCGCATGACCGCCGCCTCCGCCTCGGTGACGGGCATCGCGCCCCAGTTGGCGCCCCAGGCGTCGTTGTAGAGGTCGCGCAGCAGCGCGACCTCCTCGCCCATCCGGAACACGCGCATCGCCCGCACCGACAGGTCCCGCGCGCCGTCCCACCGGGCCAGCACCGCCGCGAAGCGGGCGCGGTGCCGCTGCTCCGCGACCGTCAGCGTGCAGGCCAGCACGTCCCTTTCCCGCGCGAGACCCGCCGCGTCGAGCATACCCGGGAGCCAGCCCGGGTTCCGCGGCATGCGCAGCATGGCGGGAACGCCCTCCGCCGAGCACTCCACCCGCGCCCCGACCTCATGGTTGATCGAGAAGGACAGGGGACCGCGCAGCCGCGCCGCGCCGCGCGCCCGCAGCCAGGCCGCCGCCGCGTCCAGCAGAGCATGGAGCACGCCGGGATCCTCCTCCAGCGCCAGGAATCCGAAATGCCCCACGCCCCGCGCGATAGCCGCGTCGCGCGGCATCGCGGCTGCGATCCGGCCGACGACGCGCCCGCCGCGTTCCGCCACGAAGCGCGCGAGGTGCCATTCCGCCAGCGCGGGGTTCCAGCGCGGGTCGAAGACGAGGCGCGCCTCCCCCGGCAGCGCCACCGCCCAGCCTGCCGCCTCCCCGCCGAGCGCCGCGGGCAGCCCACCGAAGGCAGCCGCGTCGGCCGAGGTCGCCACGGCCCGGACGGAGGCCGCCGTCATGCTGGGGACGTCGAGAACAGATCGCGGTCCCGGGGCGGTTTCGTCCCCGGTGGGTGGGTCCGCGAAGGCAAAGCCCTTCCGAAGACCACCTGCCCGACACCGGCAGACCCCGGCCGAACCCTCGTCACCCCAGCGCTTCGGCCGGCGTGACGCCCTCGGCGATCGATGCGACCGTCGCCGCGGCCTCGTCCAGCGCCGCTGGCTCGTGGGTGGAGGAGAGGAAGAACCGAAGCCGCGCCGCGCGTTCCGGCACCGCGGGGAAGGTGATCGGCTGGACGTTGATGCCGCGCTCGAACAGCGCGGCCGAGAGCCGGCCCGCGCGCACGGAGGATCCCGTCATGACCGGCACGATCGCGTGGCCGGCGGAATGCCCCGTGTCCAGCCCGCGTGCCCGCAGCGCGTCGAGGAAGCGGCGCGTGTTCGACCGCAGCCGCGCCACGCGCCAGGGCTCCGCGTGCAGGATGTGAAGGGCTTCGAGGGCCGAGGCCGCGAGCACGGGCGGCAGTCCGACGGAATAGACGAAGCCCGGCGCCGTATGCCGCAGCCAGTCGATCAGGACGCGCCGCCCCGCGACGTAGCCGCCGCAGGCCGCGAGGGTCTTGGACAGCGTACCCATCCAGATGTCCACGGCATCCGGCGGCACGCCCTGTTCCTCCGAGATGCCGCGCCCCGTCCGGCCGAGCACGCCGATGGAATGCGCCTCGTCGACCATGAGCCAGGCATCGTGCCGCCGCGCCATCGCGACGAAGCGGGCGAGGTCCGGCACGTCCCCGTCCATGGAATAGTGACCCTCGATGAGGATCAGCGCCCGTCCCGCGGATCGCCGCGCCGCGGCCAGCTCGCGCTCGGCGGCTTCGGCATCGTTGTGCGGAAAGGGGATGCGCCGCGCGCCGGACAGCCGCGCGCCTTCCACGCAGGAATTGTGGATCGCGGCGTCATGCAGGATCACGTCGCGCGGTCCCATCAGGTGCCCGATGACCGTGACGTTCGTCGCGTGGCCCGAGACGAAGGCCAGCGCCTCCTCCGTGCCGTAGTGGTCGGCGATGGCGCGTTCCAGTTCGCCGTGGACCGGCCGCTCGCCCGACACGATCCGCGACGCGGAGGCCGAGACGCCATACCGCTCGATCGCGGCCTGTGCGGCCGCCAGCACGCGCGGGTCGGCGTTGAGACCGAGGTAGTTGTACGATGCGAAGTTCACGTATTCCGCGTTGCCGATCCGCGTGGTGCCGGCCGCCGCGCCCTCGTGCGGGCGGAAGAAGGGGTTGGGCAGGTCCAGCGCGCCCATCGCGTCCCGCACCAGTGCGTAGTCGCGCACCGCCGGCAGGGTCGAGAAGGAGCGTGCATCCGCCCCCTCCTCCTCCTGCCGCGCGCGGCGCTTGGCCAGGCGCTGCAGCAGGGCCTGGCGCGCGATGGCGGACAATCCGGAGCCCGTCACTCCGCCGCCTCCGTTGGCGCGCCGGGGGCGCGGCCGAGGCGAGATCCTCCGCCTCCGCGAGGGACGCGGGCGGCTCCATGTCAGGCTCTCCGGCTTCCGCCGAAGCATCCGGCGGCGCACCCCCGGAACCGGCCGGGGCGGCGGGTTCGAAGTGCTCGATGAGCGTGCCGAGCGCCGCCTCGCCGGTGCCGCCGCGCAGCCCATCCAGCATCCGCGTCGCGAGCGCGCCCACCGTGAGGTCGTCCGTCACCGCGGTCAGCGGGACGGTCGCGCCGAGCCGCGCCTCCAGCGCCCCGCGCAGCTCCAGCGCGCCGAGGCTGTCGAGCCCGATGCGCGCAAGGGACGCGTCGGCTGCGATCGCCTCCGGCGCCAGCCGCAGGATGCGTCCCAGCTCCTCCGCCCCGATCCGCACGAGCAGGGCGTGTGCCTCCGCCTCGGGCAGCGTGGCGATCATGGCGCGCAGTTCCGCCGCGTCCGTCGCCGTCTCCTCGACGCGGCCATCGGCCAGGACGGCCGCGAAGGCGGGCTCGCGCAGCACCGGCAGGGCCGAGCCCGCGCGCCGCCACGACACGCGCGCGACGGAGGCCACCGGCAGCCCGGACCGCAGCAGCGCGGGCAGGGCGTCGAGCGCCTCCGCCGCCGGCATCGGCTCTACGCCCAGGCGCCGCGCGAGCGCCGCCGCGACCTCGGACTCCCGCGCCAGGATGCCCGCATCCGCGATCGGCCCCCAGCCCACCGCGAGCGCCGGACGGCCCGCCGCCTGGCGCCGCCGCGCGATCGCCTCGAGCGCCGCGTTCGCCGCGACGTAGTTGGCCTGCCCCGGATTCCCGAAGGCGGTCGTCGCCGAGGAGAAGAGGAGAAACAGCGAGACCGGATCGCCCGCCGTCAGCCGATCGAGGTTTTCCGCCGCCGTCAGCTTCGGCGCGAGCACGCGCGCGAAGCGCCCCGCATCCATCGCGGTCGCCGCGCCGTCGTCGTAGATCGTCGCGGCGTGCACGATGCCGGCGATCGGTCCTTCCCGCCGCAGGGCCGCGAGCACGGTCGCGAGCGAGTCGGCGTCGGCGGCATCCACCGCGTGCACGGAAGTCCGCGCGCCGAGCGCGCCGAGCGCGGTCAGGGCCGCCTCGATCCCTGGCGTCGCCGCGCCGCGCCGCGACAGCAGCGCGATCCGCGGCACCCCCGTGCGGCGAGCCACTTCGCGGCCTCCAGCCCGAAGCCCGAGGTTCCGCCGGTGACGAGGACCGTTCCCCTCGGCGGCGCCCATTCCTTCGCGGGCCGCTCCCTGGCGGCCGCGCCGCCCGCGGCGGTGGGTTCATCCCGCGGCGGGATGATGACGATCTTGCCGATATGCCCGCTGGCCTGGAGCAGCCGGAAGGCGCCTTCCACCTCCTCCGCCCCGCGCCGCGCGTGGGGCAGGGGCAGCGGTCGCCCGTCGCCAGGCGGCCCCGGATCGAGTCCAGCAGCCGCGCCGCCTCGGCGGGGCGGGCGCGCGGCAGCCCGTCCACGTCCACGCCGAAGTAGGTGACGTTGCGCCGGAACGGCCGCACGGCGATCCGCCGGTCCTCCGCGTAGTCGCGCTTGCCGAGCTCCACGAAGCGCCCGAAGGGCCGCACCAACGCGAGCGTCCGCTCCATCGCTTCACCCGCGAGGGAATTCAGCGCGACGTCCACCCCGTCCGGCCAATGCGCCCGCAGCGCGTCGTCGAAGCCGGGGTCGCGGCTGTCGAGGACGAGGTCGGCGCCGGCCATGCGCAGGAAGGCGCGCTTGGCCTCCGTCCCCGCCGTCGCCGCGACGATCGCGCCGGCGGCCTTCGCGACCTGCAGGGCCGCCAGCCCGACGCCGCCCGCGCCGCCATGGATCAGCACGCGCTCCCCGGCCCGAGCCGCGCCAGGGTCTCCAGCGAATAGACCGCGGTGAGGAAGGCCACGGGGATCGTGGCGGCGGCGGCGAAGGACAGGCCTTCCGGGATGGGCGAGATCGCCTCGGCGCGCGTGACCGTCCGCGTCGCCAGCGCCCGCGGCGCGAAGCCGAAGACCCGCGCGCCGGGGCGGAAGGGCGTACCGGCTGCGGCTTCCTCCACCACGCCGGCGAACTCCATGCCGAGGCCAGGACCCGCGAAACCGTCGCGCAGCGTCTCCTCTGGCAGGAGGCCCTGCGCCCACATCAGGTCGCGGAAGTTCAGGCCCGCTGCCTCCACCCGCACCCGCACCTCGCCCGGCCCGGGCGGGGGCAGGTCCGGCAGCGGCTCCCAGCCGAGATGGCCGATCCCGATGGACCCGTGCAGCGACAGCCGCGATGCCCCGGGCACGGGCGGCGCCAGGCCCGCGACGAGGCGCGGCACGCGGCAGGCGCCCAGGCCAAGCACGCGCTCCGCCTCGTCGCCCTTCGGCGTAAAGAGCGAGGGCAGCAGCCGGGCCGCGGCCCGCCGCGGCGTCAGCGCCGCATCGACGAGCACGCGCCGCGTCGGCAGGTCCGGCATCTCGTTGGCGAGCACCCGCCCGAGGCCACGCACCGCCTCCGCGGCCGCCGCGGCCGCGTCGCCCTGCGCGACGATCACCAGCCGTTCCGCCACGCCGCGCGCCGCCTCGGCGAGCCGTGCGATCCCGGCGAGCGTCGTCGGCAGCGCGGCGGGGGAGGGGGCGGCCAGGGCCAGCACCGGCACCCCACGCAGCGTCTTCGGCGCGATCCCCGCCGCATCCTCCAGCCGCGCGACGTCCGTGGCGGTCCCGCGCCCGCGAAGCAGGTCCGACAGGGCTGCCGCGAGCGGCGCCGCGCCGGCATCGGCGACCAGCACCGCGCGCGGCGGAACGGGCTCCGCCGTCCCCGGCGTCCCCGCATGGCGCGCCGCCAGCATCAACGCGGGCCAGGGGCCCGAATCCAGCGCCAGGGCCTGAATCGCGGTCCAGCCATCCGCCGCCAGCGCCTCGCGCCAGGCGCCGGCGCCCGGCGGCGCCTCGCCACCCGCGGCGAATTCCATCACCCGCCCCGGCAGCGCCTCGACCAGCAGCAGCGTCCCGCCCTCGGCCAGCGCGGGTAGCAGCCCCGGCAGGATCGCGGTCCCCAACCCGGCCCGCGTCGCGGGAAGCAGTCCGACCACGAGGTCCGCGACGAAGGGCGGCGCCCCGGCTCCGGCCGGATTCCAGTCCAGCGGGACCGGCTCGACCGATCCACCGAGGGCCGCGCCGTGCCCCCCGCCGGGCCGCGCGTGCAGCACGCGGCGCCCGGACCGCGCCAGCGCGACCGCCAGATGCCGGGCGAGCGCCGGCCCGCCGAAATCCAGCACGCGCAGGGGCCGCTCGGCCGGCCAGCCCGCCGCAACCGTCCCGGCGGCATCGGCCAGGACCTGGGCGAGGCGCTCCAGCCCACCCGTCTCCTCCGGCAGCGGCGGCGGCTCCGCCGCGCCGGTCAGGACCGCCGGCAGCCGCTCCGCCGCGAGCGCCAGCCAGGCGAGGTCGCGCGCCAGGCCCGGCTGTTCCTCGAGCACGGATTGCCAGATGGCATCGGGCGGCGGCAGGTCGCCCGCCGGACGCAGCCGGTAGGCCGCGCCCTCCGCCTCGGCCAGCCCGTCCTCCTCCAGCCCACGCAGGAGGCCGGCGGCATGGGTGGTCGAGGGTACCACGCGCCCGCCCGGCGCGCCGGCGAAGGCGCCCGCGGCCACCGCCGTCGCGAAACCTTCCAGGAGCAGCGCGGCCTCGGAGATGTCGAGCGCGTCATCGCGCGCCTCGGCCGCCGCGATCGCCGGCGCCAGCGCCGCCTCGGGCGGGGGAGGGAAGGGTCCACCGCCGGCACGTCTTCCAGCCGGAAGACCGCGGGCCGCTCCTCCTCCCGCCGCGCGACGCGCGCCCGGGTGAACCAGGCCCCTTCGACCGTGGCGGCGACGCGTCCGCCGGCGTCCAGGAGCGTGATCGTCGCCTCCGCCCCGCGCGGGGCCTCGCCCCCCGCGGTGCCCATCCCGTGCGTCACGCGCAGCCGTGCCGAGACCGCCGGTCCCGCGCCGCGGCGCAGCACGAGGCGCTCGAAGCGCGTAGGAACCGGCGCCTCGCCGGGCGGCCAGGCCTCGCCGCGCCCGATGCCGCCGACGACCAGGGCGAGCAGCGCCTGGAGCGCCGCGTCGAGCCGCACGGGGTGGATGTGGAACCCGGCATCGGGCGGCGCGGCCTCTGGCAGCAGGAGGGTCGCCACGGCCTCGCCCCCGCGCCCGACCGAGACCTCCCCCAGCCCGCGGAAGGCTGGCCCGTAGTCCAGGCCCGCCCGTGCCGCGATGGCCAGCACCTCCGCCGCCGGCACGATGCCGTCCTCGACGAAGCCTTCCCCAATGAAGCCTTTCCCGGCGACGCCGGTCGGCACCGCGCCGAGGGCGGCCGGCGTCGCCGACCGGACCAGGCCGCGGGCGTGGAGCGTCCAGCCTTCGCCGGAGAGGCGGCGCCGCGCCTCGATCCGGAAGGTCCCGTCATCCGCCAGCCGGCAGCGCGTCTCCGTCGCCGGCGCCTCGGCCGGGACGGGGAGGGGGCGCAGGATCTGGAAGGCCGAGACCTCCAGCGCCGGCGCATCCGGGAAACGGTGCGCCGCCGCGGCCAGCGCCATCTCGACCATGCCGGCCGCCGGCATCACGGCCTCGCCGCCGAGCCGATGGTCCGCGAGCCAGGGCAGCAGCGCCGTGTCGACCATCCGCCGCCAGGTCGGAGCGTGGCGCAGATCCCCCTCCGCATCGCGCCGGAAGCCGAGCAGCGGGTGGTCGAGGACCGGGTCGTGCAGCCGCGCCGCCTCCGGCGTGACGGGGAGCCAGTGCCGCACGCGATGGAAGGCCGTCGGCGGCAGGCCGCGCGGCAGCGCCGGCCCCGCGAAGGCCGCGCCGGACCGCGGATCGGCGCCGGCCAGGATCAGCCGGTCCGCGACCGCTGGGATCGGGTCGCCCGCCGGGTCCCGCTTCGACAGTGAGGGCAGGATGACCGAGGCGGCCTCGCCCCCGCGCAGCGTCTCCCGCAGGTAGGATTGCAGGATCGCGCTCGGCCCGATCTCCACGACGATCCCGGCCTGCGGCGCGGCGGCGAGGGCGGCCTCGGCGAAGCGCACGGGTTCCCGCAGGTTCCGCCACCAATACGACGCGTCGGCCGAAGGCAGTAGCTCCCCGGTGACGGAGGATACGATGGGCACCCGCGCCGCCGCATGCGGCAGCCCGTCGAGCGCGGCCAGGAGGTCTTCCCGCACCGCCTCCATCGCCGCGGAGTGGAAGGCGTAATCCAGGTCGAGTTCGATGCAGACGAGGCGCCGCCCCTCCGCCGCCGCGACCAGGCGACGGATCGCCGCCGCCGGCCCCGCGATCGTGACGGCGCGCGGCGCGTTGTGGGCCGCGACCTCCAGCCCCGGCCCGCATTCGGCGAGCAGCGGCAGCGCTTCCTCCGCCGGCAGGTTCAGCGCGGCCATGCGCCCGCGCCCCCGCGTCCGCGCCTGCACGGCGGAGCGTGCGACGACGAGGCGCGAAGCGGCCTCCGCGTCCAGGATGCCCGCGGCCAGCGCCGTCGCCGCCTCCCCGACCGAATGGCCGTAGACGATGTCGGGACGGAGCCCCTCCGCCTCGAGCGCTGCGACGATCCCCGCCTGTACGGCGAAGAGCGCGGGCTGCGCGACCTCCGTCGCCACCAGCGCCTCGGCCGTCAGCCCCTCCTCCAGCGCCCGCAGGACGGACCAGCCGAGACGGGGCGCGAGGTGGGCGTCCACCGCCTCCACCCCCGCCCGGAAGGCCGGGTTCCGCAGCGCCTCCCGCGCCATGCCCGGGTATTGCGACCCATTGCCGGAGAAGGCGAAGGCGACGCCACCCCGCGCGCCCGCATGCCCTGTCGCCGCCGCCTCCACCGCCGCGGCGAGCGACGCGCCATCCGCCCCGCGCGCGACGATCCGGTGCGGCAGCAGGTCGCGGTGCCGGGCATTGCCCCGCAGCAGCACCGGCACGGCCCGCGCCGGCATCGCCCGCAGCCGCCCCGCCCAGTCCCCGGCGAGGGAGGCGAGCGCCTCCGCCGACGACGCCGAGATCACCAGCGGTGGCATCCCAGGCCCCGCCGGCAGCCGCCGCCGCGGCGCCCGTGGCGCGCGCCCGAGCAGCACCGAGGCATTCGTCCCGCCGAAGCCGAAGGAATTGACCCCGACGACCGAGGCGCCCTTGGCCAGGGGCTCCGACTCCGTCGCCACCCGCAGGTTCAGCGCGGCGAAGTCGATCCGCGGGTTCGGCCGCTCGCAATGGATAGAGGGGGGCACGACCCCGTTCTCCAGCACCAGCAGCGCCTTGATCAGCCCCGCCATGCCCGAGGCCGGCTCGAGGTGCCCGACATTGGACTTGGCCGAACCGATCGGCAGCGGCGCCTCGCGTCCCGCACCGAAGACGGCGCCGATCGCGGTCGCCTCCACGGGGTCGCCGACCGCCGTTCCCGTGCCATGCGCCTCGAAGTAGCCGAGCCGCTCGGGCGTGACCCCTGCCTCAGAGGCGACGCGGCGCATCAGCGCGGCCTGCGCCCGGGGATTGGGCAGCGACAGCCCGATCGAACGCCCGACCGCGTTCACCCCGGCCGCGAGGATCACCCCGCGCACCGCATCCCCGTCGCGCAGCGCGGCGTCGAGCGGCTTGAGGATCACCGCCCCCGCACCCTCCGCCCGCACGTAGCCGTCCGCCTCGGCCGAGAAGGGTCGGCAGCGCCCCGTCGGCGACAGCATCGAGGCCTTGGAGAAGCCGGCGAAGGCATAGGGCGAGAGCAGCAGCTGCACGCCCGCGACCACCGCCGCCTCCGCCCGGCCGGCCCGCAGCGCATCCACCGCGAGGGACAGCGCGACGAGCGCGGAGGAGCAGGCCGTGTCCACCGTCTGCGCCATGCCCCGGAGGTCGAAGGCGTTCGTGATACGGTTGGCGAGGATCGAGAGCGTGTTCCCCGTCATGAAGTAGCGGTCCGCGCCCGATGGGTCGGAGAGGCGGAGCTCCCCGTAATCCGTCGAGGAGCCGCCGACGAAGACCGCGACCTCCCGCCCCGCGAGCGACGCGTGCGGCCAGCCCGAATCGTCGAAGGCGCCGGCGACCACCTCGAGCAGGATGCGCTGCTGCGGGTCGGCCTCAGCCGCCTCCCGGGGGGACATCCCGAAATGCCTGGCGTCGAACAGCGACACGTCGCCGAGGTGCCCGGCCGCGAAGGTATAGGAGCGCCCCGGCTCCCCCTTGCGGGGATGCTGGAACCAGGCCTGGGAGAAGCGTTCGGCCGGGAGGACGGAGACCGCGTCCCGCCCATCCCGCAGCAGGTCCCAGTAGGCGTCGAGGTCCGGCGCGCCGGGAAGCCGGCAGGCCGCGCCGACCACCGCGACCGGCGCTGCGGCGGGGCGGCCCGCGCGGGATCCGCCGGCGGCGCGCCGGCCGCGCGGCCGCCCGTCGGCAGCCGATGGACGAACGGCCCCGTCCAACGCGGTCAGCCGCGCGGGGAGGGCGGGCCGCCCACGATGCCGCCGGCGCCGGCCAGGCGCGGCATGTCCCAGCCGCCGCTCGCGGAGAGCGCCGCCTCGCCCGGGGCGAGGCTGCCGAGCAGGCGGTCCACCGTCGCGAAGTGATCCCCCCAGTCCGGCGAGGTCCAGCGCGTCATCCGGGCGAGCTGCGCCGCGCGGCCGGGACTCTCCGGTCCCGCGTAGTCGAGGATCGCCCGCCGCCACGCCGCCCCGTCGAGTGGATCGAGGTAGTCGGGGGCGTCGCCCCCCACCTCCCGCAGCGCCGGCAGGTCGGAGCAGATCGCGGGGACGCCGAGCTTCAGCGCCTCCCCGAGCGGCAGCCCGTAGCCTTCGGCGAAGGAAGGGAAGAGCAGCGCCCGCGCCCCGCGCAGCACCGACCACGCCTCCCGATCCGGTACCTGGCCGAGCTCCGTCACCGTACCCTGCGTCGTCCCGCAGCGTTCGAGCAGGTCGAGGACGTTCTCGTTCTCCCACCCCCGCTTGCCGATGACGACGAGCCGTGGCGCGCGGCTGCCCATCCGCGCCGTCAGGTCGCGCCAGAGGTGGAGGAGCAGCAGGTGGTTCTTCCGCGGCTCGATGGTGCCGAGGACGACGAAGTAGGGATCGAGCGGCAGCGCCGGCGCCGGCGCCTTCGGCGCGTCGATGCCGAGCGGCGCCACGACCACCCGCGGCGGCACGGCCCGCGCCGCCACGTGCGGCGCCAGCGCCCGCGCCGTGTGGCGGGAGTTGACGATGATCGCGTCCGCGAGGGCTGCCGTGTTCGCGATCCGCTTCAGGTGCCGGTCGGCGTGGCCGGGCCGCGCGAATTCCGGGTGCTCCACCGGGATCAGGTCGTGGATCAGGGGCACGAAGGCGCAGCCGGCCTTCCGCAGGCCGTAGATCGGACCGGCGCGGTCGAGGGCGCGGTGCGAGACGAGGAGGAAAACCTTCGGGCCCGTCGCGTTCCGCGACGCCGGCCGAGCACGAGCTGCCCGAAGCCCGAGGCGCTGCGGAGCATCAGCCCGCGCGCCAGGCGCCGGGCGCGCTGCAGGGCCGGACCGTCGCGACCCTTGTCCCAGGCTTCCGTCAGCGCTTCGACGAAGCGCTGCACGCCGACCCGCGGCAGGGCCGCGAAGGGGCCGCCAAGCACCTGTCCGGCGAAGGTGCACTCCTCCTCGGGCAGCGAGAGCCAGCGGCGGGCATAGGCCATCTCGACGCGGTCGATGCCCGAGGGAGCGCCGTGGTTCGCGGCGCTGATCAGGCGCGACACGTCGAGCAGCACGTGCGGGCGCGGCCCCGCCGCGGTCGGGACCGACGGCGCGATCACGTCGCCCAGCAGCATGTCGAACGCGCTCGCCACCTGCCTGATCCCCCACCGCTCACGATCTGTTTACCGATAACCGTCCTTGGCCGCGAGGACGGAAGGCAAGTTTCCGCTTCGGCAACGACGTCCTGGCGGTCACGGCTGCGTGAGGAAGGGCGCTCCGGGCGGGGTGCCGGCATGGGATCCGTCATTCCGCCCCGGGCGGAATGACGTTCGTCGCCAGACCCGCCACCAGCACGTCCCGCATCGTCTCCGCGCTTTTCAGCCGAATGTCGGACCACGCTTCGGGCGTGTGGAAGGCGGAATGCGGGGTGATCGCCAGCCGCCCGCGCAGCCACGGCTCCCGTGCCCGATACGCCGCGAGCAACGGGTGTGCCGGTTCCGGCGGCGGTTCCTCCGGCAGCACGTCCAGGCCTGCCCCCGCCACTGCCCCGTCCCGCAGGCAAGCGTGCAGCGCATCGAGATCCAGCACCGGGCCGCGGGCGGTGTTCACAACGACCGACCCCGCCGGCATCGACCGGAGCAACCGGTCGTCCACCAGCCCCCGCGTCCCGCGCGTCAGCGGCACGTGGATGGACAGGGTATCCGCGACGGAGAAGAGGTCCTCTATCTGCCGCGCCCGCTCGATCCCGAGTGCCCGGTCCACCCCGTTCGGCAGGAAGGGGTCGTGGAAGACGACGCGCCAGCCGAAGGCCTTGGCCCTGAGCGCCACTGCCGTGCCGATCCGCCCGAGGCCGAGAACCCCGAACACCCGGGTCTGGGGGCGCTGGATCAGCGGGTGGTCGAGGTAGGCCCAGGGGGCCGGCGCTTCGCCCCGCGACGCATCCCCGCGCTGGAGGTCGTGGTGCAGGATGATCCCGCGGCGAAGCGACAGGGCGAGGGCGATCGCGTGGTCCGCCACCTCCATCGTCCCGTAATCCGGGACGTTGCAGACCTTGATCCCGCGGGCGTCGAGGGCGGGCCGGTCCAGCCTGTCATAGCCCACGCCCATCCGCACGACGACCTTCAGCCGCGGGAAGCGGGCGACCTGATCGGCGGGAAGCCAGTGCCGAAAGACGAAGAGCCCGTCCGTTTCGGCGCAGACCTCGTCAGGCACCTCGTGGATGCCGCCCTTGGCGCTGCCTTGCAGGACCCGGACGGTCGGGCCGAGGACCCGCTCCTCCAGCGCCGCATCGGGATACATGCCCTCCGGCTCCAGCACGGTGAGCCGGTTAGCCTTTGGCATGCGCGATCCCCCGTTCCCCACGCGGGCCATCCTGTGGGCCAGGAAGGACCCGGGCAACCCGCGGAACAGTCGCGTCGGTCACGCAACGAACGCAGGTCGCTGAATAATCTTCCAGACCTCGGCTGGCCGCACCTTCGTCAGAGCAGCAGGCCGGCCGCGCTCACGGCCGACACGCCCCGCAGCAGGATGGCGACATCGGCCGCCTGGTCCGCATCGCCGTCCACGAGCAGGAGCGAGTCCGGCCCGACCGTGCGGAAACGGGCGGAGAAGCCCCGTTCCCCGCGAAGGGTCCGTCACCGACCCAGGCCACCCCGAAAGCGGTGAGATCGATCCGGTCGCCCTCCGCGCCGTCGAAATCCAGCACGGTGTCGCGGTCGGCGGAGGGGCCGTCCTCCGCCGTGAATACGAAGTGGTCCGCGCCGTCGCCGCCCGTCAGAAAATCCCGCCCCGCGCCGCCCGTCAGGACGTCGTCGGCCGCCCCGCCGAACAGGTCGTCGCGCTCGGCACCGCCCAGCAGGACGTCGTCGCCATCGTCCCCGGCGAGCCGGTTCCGCCCGGCGCCACCGGTCGCCGTGTCCGCCCAGCCGCCGCCGTCGAGCCGCATCCCCGTGCCGCCTGCGAAGAAGATGTCGCCCAGCGCCGAGCCGAGGATGCGCTCGATGCCGCGCTGTCCAGCCCGTGGCGGCGGCCCCATCCTGCCATGCTGGACGGTCCGGACGAGAGCAGAACGATCGCCGGGCCCAAGCCGGGCAGGCCAGTCAGGAGCCGCCCCCTGCGGGCGCTTCACTGCGGTTGCAGGCTCGGCTCGTCCGCACGTGCGCTCGACCCGTCCACCATCTCGCCCCGATCGGGCAACGACGGTTCCGTCCGGCGCCCGGGACCGATCCGCCAATGCAGTCAGGATGCCTTGCTTCGTCGCGTCCGTGCGGACCGAGCCTGGGCGCCACCCGGGGGAGCCTTGTCCTCCGGGCCGGACGGCGAACCGGTCAGGTCGCCGCGTCGAAAGGCAGCCCCACGTAGTTCTCCGCGATCGCGGTCTGCGCGACGCGCGACGACGCGACGTAGTCCAGGTCAGCCATGTGGATCCGCTGCTCGAACGGCGTCTCGCCGTCGTCACGGTGCAGCATCGTCGTCATGTACCAGGAGAACCGTTCGGCTTTCCAGATGCGGCGCAGGGCCGTCGTGGGATAGGCGTCCAGGAGTTCCGTCGAATTGCCCCGATACGCCGCGACGAGCGCGCGCGACAGCACGAGTACGTCCGCGACGGCCAGGTTCAGCCCCTTCGCGCCCGTTGGCGGCACGATGTGGGCCGCGTCGCCTGCGAGGAACAGCCGGCCGTGCCGCATCGTCTCGCAGACGAAGGAGCGCAGCGGGATGATCCCGCGCTGGAAGATCTCGCCTTCCGTCAGCGACCAGCCGTCGGTCGCGAGGCGCTCGTGCAGCGTGTCCCAGATGCGCCGGTCCGGCCAGTTCGCGAGGTCGTCGCGCGGGTCGCACTGCACGTACATCCGCTGGATCGTTTCGGTCCGGGTGGAGGCCAGCGCGAAGCCGTCCTCGTGCCGCGCGTAGATCAGTTCGTGCCAGGCCACGGGTGCATGGGCGAGAATGCCGAGCCAGCCGAAGGGATAGACCTTCTGGAATTCCCGCCGGACTGATTCCGGGATCGAGCGCCGGCCCGGACCGTGGAACCCATCGGAGCCGATGACCCAGTCGCAGTCCAGCCGGTCCTCCGTCTCCCCGTTCTGACGCCAAGTGACGTACGGCGCGTCGCCGTCGGCGCCGTGGATCGCGGTGTCGCGTACGCCGAAGACGATCCCCTCGGGCCGCTGCGCCAGCCAGGCCGCGATGAGGTCGCGCAGCACCTCGTGCTGCGGCCAGACGGTGACGCGCTTGCCCTCCGTCAGCCCCTCGATGTCCAGGTGGAAGCGCTGCCGTTCGTATTGCAGCGTGATCCCGGTGTGGACGTGGGCCTCCGCCTGCATCCGCCCGCCGCAGCCGAGTTCCACCAGCAGGTCCGCGACCCATTGCTCCAGCACGCCGGCGCGGATGGTGCCCTCCACCTCCTCGCGCGAGCGGCTCTCCAGGATGACGCTCTCCACCCCCTCCCGGTGCAGCAGGTGGGCGAGGAACAGCCCCGCGGGCCCCGCGCCGACGATCCCGACCTGCGTCCGCATGGCACTTTTCCTCCGGCCCCGATCGCCGCATATGCGGTCCTGGCCGGAACCGCGAATGGACGAACCCGCCGGCTTCCGGCACTTTTCCGCCGATGGACCCCGTCCCCCGCTTCCGCCTCTACGGCGAGGACGGCGCGGCCCCCGAGGCCCGCTTCCTCCATCTCGAGACCATCCCCGCCCGCAGCGCCCCGAACGCCTGGCGCATCGCCCCGCACCGCCACCCTGCCGGCGGGCAGGTCCTGCTGCTGACCCGCGGCGGCGGCCGCCTCACCGCGGACGGCGCGATGCAGGCGATGGCCGCCCCCGTCCTCCTCCTCATCCCGCCCGCGGTGGTCCACGGCTTCGACTTCGCCCCCGCGACCGACGGTTGGGTGCTGACTGCGGGCGAACGCCTGCTGGCCGAGGCCGCCGAACCCCTGCCGCTGGCGGATGCCCCGCGACTGCTCCCGCTCGCCCGCCCCGCCGCGCGCGACGCCGCCCGCCTGTTCCGGGCGCTGGCGGCGGAATACGCGGGCGATGCCCCGGGCCGCGACGCCGCCCTCCTGGCGCTCCTTCGCCTCCTCCTCATCCTCGTCTCGCGCCAGGGCACGCCGCCCGCCGCCGCACCCTCGGGCGACGCCGCCCTCCTCGCCCGCTTCCGCACGCTGGTCGAGCGCTGGTACCGCGAGCACCGTCCGCTGCCCGACTACCTCCGCGCCCTCGGCACGACGGAGAAGCGCCTCGCCACGGCCTGCCGCGCCGCGACGGGTCGGTCGCCCAAGTCCCTCATCCACGCCCGCCTGATAGCGGAGGCCGAGCGCAGCCTGGCGTACACCGCCCGCCCCGTGTCGCAGGTCGCCTACGCGCTGGGCTTCCGGGACGCCGCCTACTTCTCCCGCTTCTACCGCCGCCACGCCGGCGTCGCGCCGCGGGCGGCGCGCGGCCGATGACGGGGCGTCAGGACCAGGACCGCCCGTCCCGCGGCAGCCGCCCGAGATCGTCCACGACGATGACCCGATGCGGCGGGGCATCGCCCCAGCGCCAGAACACGGCGTTGCGGTCGGCAGGGCCCGCCCCCGGCGCGAAACTCGGCACGACAACGCCGGCGACGCCGCGCCCGATCAGCCGGCGCGCCACCGCCCAGGTCGGCGGGTCCATTCCATCGGCGACGAGGTCGCGCCACGGCGCCGCGAGGTCGGCCGCGTCCATGTCCGCTTCCGCCAGTCCAGCCGCCGTCGTCAGGTCGAGGACGTCCGCGCAGTCCACGTCGTAGGCGCAGACAAGCGCCGGCTGGACCTTGACCGTGAAACCCTGCTGCGCCTCGCGCCACGCCGTCTCCAGCAGAAACGACGCGTAGAGCGCCGGCACGCCGCGCGGGTTGAACCGGCCGCCGTGCAGGGCCGCACCCTCGCCCGAGATGGGTGCGAAGGACCAGCGAGGGTCGTGTGCGCGGAAAACCCGGCTACGAAGCCTCACCGGCGCGGGATCACGCGTACCCGCCGTCGGCGACGGCCTCGAGGTAGTCCCTCACGGCTCCGGCCTTGCCCTCCCGCACCAGCGCCTCGGCCGTCCGGTCCCCGAAGCCCGGCAGGCCCTGCGACCGGTACCAGGCATAGGCCATCAGCATGGACCCGCCGAACCAGGGCCGCACCCGGTTCAGGATCTCCACCATCTCCCGCAGCCGCTGCTGCGTCCGTGGGGCCTGGGCACGGGCCGATTTGCTGACCGCGTCGCGGGGCAGGCCGAGCGTGCCCGCGATGTCGGCCCGCGTCGTCCGCAGCACCGCGCTGAGCCGGTCCACGGAAATCCCGCCATTCGGTCCCGCCAGTTCCTGGAGCGCCGCGACGTCGGACATGCCTTGCCTCACCAGATGCCCCGTTCCGGGTCAAGATATGGGGCATGCGACGGCTCAGCCAAGCCCGCTCACCCCCAGGATCCCGGCTCCCCCGCCGCCGAGCCTCGGCCAGCAGGCGCCGCAGCGCCCCGTCCAGCACGGCGCGTTCCTCCTCGGTCAGCACGGCCCGGAACGCATCGTCCCGCGCCCGCGCCGCCGCCATCAGCCTCTCCGTCAGCCGCCGCCCCGCGGCCGACGGCCGCAGCCTTACCTCCCGCCCGTCCCGCTCCCCCGCGGAGCGCAGCACCAGCCCCCGCGCGACCAGGGCCGAGACGGTCCGGCTGACCTGCCCCTTGTCCAGCCCCGCCTGCGCCGACAGGTCCCGGAGCGCCATCGGGGCGAAGTCCCGCAGCAGCGCGAGGGTGCGCCACTCCGCCAGCGTCACCCCGAACTCCGCCGCGTAGCGCCGCGCCGCACTGCGCGAGAGCGCATTCGCCAGGCGATGCACGCGGTAGGACAGCAGGTCGCGGATCGTGCGCGGATCACCACCACCCTCGCCCTGCCCCTCGGAGGACGCCGGGGCATCGCGTGACCTCTTCCCCGTGATGATCGCCTCCGCGTCCCGCCGCGCCGGCCGTTTCGTTGACCGCGGGGCGCCCGATGGTTAACCGGGTCAACCATTCCCGCAGCGCGGCGTGACCGCCAAGGGGCCGGACCGCTTGCCCGACGTCATCCTCTGCGAATGCTTCGCCCGCGACGGGTTGCAGCATGAGCCAGCCCTCATCCCGGCCGCCGACAAGGCCGCGATGCTCGTACGCATCGCCGATGCCGGCTTCCGGCGCATCGAAATCACTTCCTTCTCCCACCCGAAGCACGTCCCGCAATTCGCCGATGCCGATGCGGTGCTCGCCGCCGTTCCGCCGCGCCCCGGCGTGCTGTTCAAGGCGACCTGCCCCAACCCCGCCGCCGTGCGCCGGGCGCTGGCCGCCCGCGACTCGGGTCGCGGCCCGGAGGAAATCTCCTTCCTCGTCTCCGCCAGCGAAGGCCACACCGCCAAGAACCTCCGTCGCACGCGCGCGGAGCAATGGGCAAACGTCGAGGAGATGGCCGCCCTCGCGTCCCACGCCTTCGTCACCGTCGGCACCATCTCCGTCGCCTTCGACTGCCCCTTCGATGGTCCGACGCCGGAGGAGACGGTACTTTCCGATGCGCGCCGCTTCGCATCCCTCGGCGTCACGCGCATCGCGATCGGAGACACCATCGGCAGCGCGACGCCGCCGCGCGTGCGCTCCCTCACGTCCCGCCTGCGCGACGCGCTGCCACAGGCCACCTTCATCGCGCATTTCCACGACAGCCGCGGCACGGGCCTCGCGAACGCCGTCGCGGCGCTCGACGCCGGCATCACCCATTTCGATACGTCGCTCGGCGGCACCGGCGGCCATCCTGCCGGCATCGCCTATGGCGAGGGCTTCACGGGCAATGTCTGCACGGAGGACTTCGCGACCCTCCTGCTCGCCATGGGCCGGGACACCGGTCTCGACCTCGCCCGCGTCTTGGAAGCCGGCCGCGCGGCGGAAGCGCTGCTCGGCCGCCCGCTCCACTCTCGCGCGCTGCGCATGAAGGGATACGCCCCGATGGTCGAAGCATGAACGACGAAAACCCTCTGCTGGTCACGCGCGAAGGTGGCGTCGTCACCGCCACCCTGAACCGCCCGCACCGCCGCAACGCGATGAGCGAGGGCCTCGTCGCCGCCCTGGACACCCTGCTGGCCGGGCTCCGCGACGACCGCAGCGCGCGCATCCTGATCCTCGCCGGTGCCGGCGGCCATTTCTGCGCCGGCCTCGACCTGACCGAAGTCGGCGCCCCCGGCACGCCGGAGCAACGCCTCGCCGCCCAACTCGAACGCAACCGCCGCACCGGCGCCCGCTTCGCCGCGGTCGCCGCCCTCCCGCAGGTCGTCATCGCGCGGATCGAGGGCAGCGCCTTCGCGGGCGGCCTGGGCTTCGTCTGCGCCGCCGACATCGCCCTCGCCTCTGCCGACGCCCGCTTCGCCGCCCCTGAGGCCCGCCGCGGCCTCGTCGCCGCACAGATCCTGCCGTGGATCCTGCGCAGGACCGGCCGCTCCCACGCGGCGCGCATGGTGCTGCAAGGCAACGTGATGGACGCCGCCGAGGCCGCCCGCATCGGCCTCGTCCACGAAACCCTTGCCGACGCCGCCGCCCTCGACGCCCGCGTCGCGCAGACCGTCGCCGACGTCCTGCAGGGCGCCCCCGGCGCGCTCGCCGAGACGAAGGCCATGCTCGCCGCCCTCGGCGCGGCGGTGCCGGAGGGCTACGCCGAGGCGGGCGCCCAGGCCTTCGCGCGCTGCGCCGCCTCCGGCGAGGCCGACGAAGGCATCGCCGCCTTCAAGGCGAAGCGCCCGCCGCGCTGGGCGGCGTGACGCTCGGGCGTATGTGCTTCGGAGGAAGGCAGTGCCTTCCTTCGGGGCCACTCGGCGCCACCACCCGAGGGACGCGCCCGGCCGTCACGCCGCACGCGCGAAAGTGCCTGCAACCCGACCGCCCCCGTCCGCGCTTGCGGAGAAACCCTAGCGGAGTGCGGGATCATGGGCATCATCTGGACGATCATCATCGGCTTCCTCGCGGGAATCGTCGCGAAGTTCCTCATGCCGGGGCGTGATCCCGGCGGCTTCATCATCACGACGCTGCTCGGCATCATCGGCGCGGTCGTCGCGACCTATCTTGGCCAAGCGGTCGGATGGTACCGCGCGGGTGAGGGAGCGGGATTCATCGGCGCCGTCGTCGGCGCTGTGATCGTGCTGTTCGTCTACCGGATGGTCGCGGGCCGCCGCACCGTCTGATCCTCGGCGCCGGGCGACACGCCCGGCGTTTCCGCCGCCAGCCCGGCGGCGAGGAACAGCCGTAAAGCGCCGCACGAGCCGTGCGGCGCTCTTCGTCGTTTGCCACTCCGGCCGGCGCCGTGTCCGCGCCGCGCTCCTCGATAGGTGCGCTCATGCAGCGGGCCCCGCCGCGGTGGCCGGGGCAGGCGGTACGACGACGAAGCGCCGGTACACCCGCCCCAGCGCGATGAGGGCGAGCCCCAGGCCGAGGAAGCTGACCACGCGCCACAGCCCAGTCAGCTCGGACATGTCCACCAGGAAGACCTTGCCGACCGTCAGCCCCAGCACCGCGAGGGCCGCGAGGCGCGGCGCCTTCGCCCGTTCCTTGATGCCCACCGCCAGCAGCGCCGCCCCGAAGGCCAGCCAGGCCCCGGAATAGGCCCAGAGCTCCGCGTTCCCGACCGGCTCCAGGGCCAGCGACATCTCCACGGGGTGGAAACGGTGGCGCACCGTCAGCGTCACCCAGGCGAAGAGCGCGACGAGCCCGTAAAGCCCGAGCACCGGCCGCAAGGGGGACTTGGCGGACAGCGATGCCGACCGTGCCGCGAACAACGCCAGCACCGCCGGCAGCGCGTAGGCCAGCGCCATCTCGTTGAAGACCGGCGCGCCGAACAGCACCTCGTCCGTCGCGAAGGCCGGGTTGTCCAGGATCGCGCCGGTGCCGGACAGCACGCCCGCGACCGCGTAGCCGCGCCAGGCCAGCCCGATCACCGGCCGCCCGCCGGCCCGCGCGTCGAGCCACCGCAGCCCGGTTGCCAGCAGCCACAGGGCAAGAACGTCCAGCGCCACTTCCCGGAAGGTGAAGGCCGCGTCCTTCAGGTCTCCGCCCGTCAGCGCGTGCCGGATCAGCAGCAGCGCCAGCGCGCCGAGGAAGGCACAGGCCCCGGCTTCCAGCACCGCGACCGTCGCATCGTCCCGCCGCCGGCGGAACAGCACCGCCGCGACCGCGAAGCCGATCGCCGGCACCCCGTAGGCCGCGAGGATCCCGTTCAGCACCGGAGTATCGCCGAGCGCGTAGTCCAGCACGAACGGGTTCAGCAGCAGGCGCACGATCACCACCCCGGCGACCGCCAGCGCCACGCGCCGCAGGGCCGACAGGTCCGCCCGCGCCTCGATCCAGGCGAGCGGCGGCAGCAGCAGGGCGACGGCCAGCGTCAGCCACTGGTCCGACAGCACCATGGCGGCGCCGAGCGACAGCGCCGCGACCGCCCCGGCCGCATGCGCGCCCGCGCGCCGCAAGGCGACGTCGACCGGGGATGCCGGAGTGTCCGCGGCTTGCCCCGCGGGAGCCACGGCGTCGTCGTCGGCGTCGACCGGCACGCGTGCGGCGTCGCCGCCCGGCACCGCCGCACCGCGGGCCCGTGCCGCCAGCGTCGCCGCCCCGACAAGGCCCGCTGCAAGCGCCAGCGCCGTGAAGGCCCAGCCGATGTCCTGCGCGAAGCCCCGAACCCGGGCATAGGCAATGAGGAGCGTCAGGACCGGCACGGCGGCGACCAGCCCGGCCCAGCGGACGGGATGCGCGCCCCGCCGCTCGCCCCAAAGCCCGAGCGCCGCGTGCAGCAAGGCAAGCGCCAGCGCCGCCCCGAGGAAGGGCCGCAGCGCCTCCGCCGCCTCGATCCCGAGAAGATGGGGCCCGGTCGGCAACACTGCGATCACCGCGCCTTCCGCCGTCACCGCCTCGCCGCCGGGCGTCCAGTCCGGCACGAACCAGATCAGCAGCGCGACCAGCCCCGCCGCGGCCGCGACCCAGGGCAGGTGGTCCAGCCGTGGCTCGCGCAGCCCCTTCCACCCCGTGACCGGCGTCAGCAGCAGCAGCCCCGCGACGGGCGCCAGCCCGCTCGTCCAGGGCACCAGCGCCAGCCCGGCCGCGGCCATGGCGGCCACCGGCACCCAGGCCAGCCGCCGCCCGATCGGCCCGTCCAGCGCCGCCCCCGGCAGCAGCGCGAGGTGCACCAGCACCACCGCCGGCACGAAGAGCGCGGGTGCCCAGAGATCCGCCGTACCGCCCGCGAGCACCCCGCCCGCGACGACCCAGCCCGCCGCCGCGACCGTCGCGCACCATCCCAGCCAGACCGCCCCGACCTGCCGCACGACGAACAGCGCGGCCACCGTCGCCGCAAGGAGGTAGGCGAAGAGGCCGGGCAGGGACGGATCGGCCGTCTCGACCAGTGCCGGCGTCGCATAGGCCCCGACGAGGCCCACGGCCGCGACCAGCGGCCCGAAGACGAGCGCCAGCGCCAGTCCCGCGACCGCCGCGGCGGCCAGCATCACGAAGCCGATGATCGGCGGCACCAGCCCGTAGAGCACCGCCGCCCCGTAGGCCGCCCCGAACAGCACGGCGACGCCGCCCGCCGCCAGCGCCGCCGGGGTCTGGTCGGGCCAGGAGCGCGGCGCCGCGGACGCGGTGACGTCCGCCTCGCCCGCGGCACCGGGCATCGGCGCCGCATCGCCGGCTTCCGGCGCGGCCTCGCCCGCGGGCGTTACCGGACGTCGCCGCATCCACTCCGCCGCCGCGACGAGGGCGAAGCCGAGCACCGCCGCCGCCACGCAGCGCTCCACGGGCCCGATCCACCCCTGCTCCAGCGCCGTCCGGACGAGGAAGACGCCGGCCAGCAGGATCGCGACCGCGCCGAGCCAGACGCCCCAGCGCTGCGTCAGCAACTCCTCGAACCCCGGCCGCGCCGGGGTGGGGGGGGGCCGGCTCGCGCGCCGGCCGTTCCGCGCCGAGCAGTTCCGGCTCGGGCATCGGCGCGACGGCCGGTGCGTCCGCCGGGCGGTCCCACGGCCGCGCGGCCGTGCCGATCGGCTGCCCGGACGTCGAGGGCACCGCCGCCGGGTCGGCCGGCTGCCCCGGCAAGGCTGCCTCGCCCAGCGGCGCGGCCGTCGTGGACGCCGGCGGCGCGAAGGGCGAGACGGGCACCGCCACCCGCACCCCCGCCGCAGCCAGTTCGGCCCGCAGCGCCGCGATCTCGCGCCGCGCCCGCCGCGCATTCAGCCAGCCGAGCACCCCCATCCACCAGCCCACGCCGAGGCCGAAGAGCAGCAGCACGCCGAGGCCGAGAAGATCATCCATCAGGGGCACCGTTCGCCCGGGCCGCCCCGGACCGTCAACGCGGCGACGGTCACGTCCGTCTCATCGCCGCGCCCCGTCCGATCAGTCCAGGCAGAAGCCGCGCCGCCGGACGTAGGCCCCGAACCCCGCACGCTCGGGCCGCGCGTATTGCCGCGTCACGTCCTCCGACCAGCCATAGGGCTCGGCGGTGCCGAAGGCCGCGACGTTCCGCTGCGAAGGGAAGGGCTTGCCCGCGATCCTGCGCGCGTCGGCGTCCGCGACGTGTTCCGGCAGGGCGGAGTCATCGAAACGGTCGCGGTGCAGCGTCGCGGCCAGGGGCAGCCGCGGGTTGATCGGCGCCACGCGCTCCGGCCAGCCCATCGCCAGCCCCGCATAGGGGAAGACGTGCGCCGGCAGCCCCAACGCCTCCGACACGGCCTCCGCGTCGTTGCGGAACTGGCTGATGGGGCAGGTCCCCAGCCCCGAAGCCTCCGCCGCCACGACGAGCCAACCCAGCAGCACCGCCGCATCCGTCGCCGCGTTGAAGAAGGCGTCGAGCTGGTCGTTCGCGAAGGGATGCCCGCGCATCTCGTGCAGCCGCCGCTGCCGCCGGTTGTTGCCGAGGACCATCAGCAGCACCGGCGCCCGCGGCAGCCAGTCCACCGAAGGCACCAGCGCCTCCAGCCGTCGCCGCTGCGCCACGTCCTCCACCCACACCAGGTCGCGCTGCTGCAGGTCGCTCTTGCTCGGCGCGCAGAAGGCCGCCGCGACGACGGTCTCGACCAGCGCCGCCGCGACCGGGTCGGGGCGGAAGGCCCGGCAAGAGCGGTGATCCGCCATGCCTTCCAGCACGCCGCGTCCGGGCAGGTCAGGGGGCGGCCGCGGCGCCTCCCCGAAACGCCGCGCGAGTCGCGCGTGCAGGTCGTCCGTCGGGGTCGCGTCCATGGGCCGCGACCTTGCCACCGGGTTCCCCATCGGGCCACCCAGCGGCGCTGTCCCCGGCTCCCGCCGACGCACACGCTTTTGCACAACTCCGTCGCGCGAAAGCGGTTACCTCTTCGTCATGGTTCGCCTCGTGCTCCCCCTGGCGCTCGCGATCGGGACTGCCGCCTGTGCGCCCTTCCCGCCCGGCGGGCATCGCTACGCCGCTGAGTTCCGGCTCCAGCAGGAACAACTCGCCGCCCTGGCGGAGGCACGTCGCGCCCACGCCACGTCGGCCGGGACCCGGCGCGTGGACCCCGCCGAGACCCGCCAAGCCCGGGCCGCGCGGGTCCAGGCCGCGGCGCCCCGCGGCGACGCGCGAACCGGCGAGCCGATCGAGATGTCCATCACGGCCGTGGCCATCGCGCCGCCGGCCGTCCTCGGCCGACCGCGCTGGACGGGCGAAGGCCGGGACGAGGCGGCGGCACCGGAGCAGGGCGACCATGCCGGCGCGACCCGAGCCACGCCGGCCGGGGCCACATCGGTGTTCTGATCCGACGCAGGCCCGTCTCACGCTGCCGCGCGGTGAAGGCGGACCTCGTCGCCCATCCGGATCAGCCCTGGCCGTCCCGTCGCTCCGTAGGTCCCCACGAGGTCGCCGAAGCGCTGCGCCACGGTGCGCAGCACCGACGCGTCCCGCGCCGCGGAGTCCGGATCCAGCGTGATCATCGCGCAGCGCGGGATGCCCTCGCCCAGCGCCACGCGCGCCCCGTCCGCGCCCGTCCCGAAGGCCAGGATGCCGCCCCACCACGCGGAATCCGGCTCGTCGCTCTCGATCAGCACGTTCAGCCGGAAGCGCCGCCGGTCCAGCGGTGTGCCGTGCGCCGCCCCCACCGCCGCCAGCCCCGCCGTCGAGGCGAGGGAGACGGGCATCGCGTCGAAGGTGCCGCGCCCCAGATGGATCGGCGCGACCTCTACCCCCGCAGCACGCCCCAGCCGCGACGCGAGGTCGGGGTCGTCGAGCGCCATCGCCCCGCCCCCGGGCAGCGTCACCCACCACGGCGGAGCGGTAGGGGTCCGACGGGTCGGCGAAGCGCGCGCCGTGCAGCACCAGGTCCGGTACATCCCGCGCCGTCAGCCAGGGAAAGTTCGAGCGGTTCCCTACCCGGAGGAAGGCATGGCGCCGGTCGCCCAGCGCCCCCACCCACCCGAGGTCGAGCGCCTCGACCTCCTCCCCCGCCATGGATTTCACGGGATACCGCGCGAGCCGCGCGACCCGCCCTACGACCACGTCATCCGCCACGCCGATCTCCCCCCGGTCGCGCCGCGCTTGACGCCGCGCCCGCACCCGCGGCCTTCTGCGGGCCTCTCTCCAGGAAGCGCAAGCGGTGGGCCTCTTCAACGCCATCCTCGGCAACGCCTCGACCGTCGAGGCCGAGAAGGTCTCGGAGGAATTCGCCCCGCTGCTCATTCCCGGCGAGGTGGTCACCGGCGCCTACCGCCTTGTCCGCGACATGTTCGTCTTCACGACGAAGCGCCTGATGGTCGTGGACAGGCAGGGCGTGACGGGGCGCAAGACGGAATACCTGTCCATTCCCTACGCCGACGTGTCCCGCTTCTCCGTCGAGACGGCCGGCCATTTCGACCTGGAATCCGACATCAAGATCTGGCTCCGCGGCCACGCCGAGCCGATGCGATTCACCGTCCCCCGCGGCGGCGCGATCCTCGAGGTCCAGCGGCTGCTCGCGGCAGGGGTGCTGGCGGAGTAGCGGGCCACGACGCCCGATCCCGCCCATACCGGCGGCCCGGCTGGGCGCGTGGAAGCACCAGCCCAGGGCCAGCGGGACCGGACGCCCTGCGAGCCGCGGCCGCGCTGTGCCGCAGGACTGCCATGACCTAGGCTCGGCCGGGTGACCTCCTTCGTCGCCCTCCTTCGCGCGGTGAATGTCGGCGGGACCGGCAGGCTTGCGATGGCCGATCTGCGCGCGGCGTGCGGGCAGGCCGGCTTCGTCGACGCGCGCACCCACATCGCGTCGGGCAACGTCGTCTTCCGGAGTGACCTGGACGAGGCCGGCGTGAAGGCGGCGCTGGAGGGACGCCTCGCGCCGCTCACGGGCCAGCCGGTCGGCGTCCTCGTGCGGACGGCGCACGAGATGTCGGCCGTCCTTGCCGCCAACCCCTTCCCGGACAACCCGCCGAACCGGACCGTCGCCCTCTTTCTCGACCAGCCGCCGACCGCGGCAGCCCTCGATGACGTCCGCGGCCGGGCCGGGGAGCGGCTGGCCCTCGGCACCCGCGAGATTTACGTCGCGTACGATGGGACACTGTTGGCGAAGCCACCGACTCCTCCTCCACTGGGCCTACAGATGCCAGTTCGAGGCCTCCGGGCTCGGCAGGAGCAGGTTCACTGGTCCTCCACCTCGCGGAATGGGCGGAGCCGGGCAGGACATGGTGATTGACGCAACCCTCGTGCGCCGCCTCATCGCGGCACAGTTTCCGCGATGGAGCCATCTCGCCGTCACGCCGGTTGAACCGGGGGGCTGGGACAACCGGACCTTCCGGTTGGGCGAAGGGATGAGCGTGCGGATGCCGAGCGCGGCGTCCTACGCGCCCCAGGTCGAGAAGGAGCATCGGTGGCTCCCGGTGCTCGCTCCCCTCCTGCCGCAGCCGGTTCCCCTGCCGCTCGCGAAGGGGCAGCCCGGCGAGGGTTACCCATGGCCCTGGTCGGTCTACCGCTGGCTCCCCGGGCAGGCCGCATCGTCGGTCGATGCCGTGGACCTGGCGGTGCTGGCCGAGGACCTCGCGGGCTTCCTCGTCAGGCTCCAGTCGGCCGATCCGACGGGAGGACCGCCTCCCGGGTCCGACAACTTCCATCGTGGCGGCTCCCTCGCGGTCTACGACGACGAGGTGGGCGAGGCGTTGGCACGACTGCGCCGCTCCGTCGACACCGCCCCGATCCGGGCGATGTGGGATGCCGCACTCGGGGCGGCTGCAGCCGGCCCGCCTGTCTGGGTGCATGGCGACGTCAGCGCCGGCAACCTGCTCCTCGCGGGCGGTCGCCTCGCCGGCGTGATCGACTTCGGCGGGCTCGCGGTCGGAGACCCGGCCTGCGATCTCGCGATCGCGTGGACACTGTTCAGGAAGAGGAGCCGCGCTGTGTTCCGCGCGGGCCTCGGCCTGGCCGACGCAGCCTGGGCGCGGGGGCGCGGGTGGGCGCTCTGGAAGGCCGTCATCGTTCTCGCCGAACTGCCAGGCACGGACCACCGGCAAATCCCGGCAGCCCGCAATGTGATGACGGAGATCCTGAATGATCGCCGGTAAGGAGGCGCTCCGCCGCTGCGGTTCCGAAGGGCCTGCGGCAGAACCGGGCCGTGTCGTCGGGGAAGGGCGGAACGAACTTCTGCAGCCGGCGCGATCTCGCCAGCCTGCTGAGGAGAATTCGGCGTGATCCCCGCTCCCGTCCAGGGCTGCCGACTTCGCCAACAGTGTCCGATGGTTCGATGGGTACCTCGAAACTGGTCATCCCCCTCGCGGCCCGCGGCACGGCCCGGAACATCAACACGGTCGCGAAGCTCGCGGCGATGGCGGGAGGCGAGGGGCCGCGCGAGCCCTGACGGAGGAGGCAACGGTCGGGGCAGCCGTGCGTCCCGAGGTCCGCGACGTGAATCCGGCTTGCCGCGGCCGGCAGCGTCGCCGGGGCCGGCCGGTACCACCCGCTTGCCCCCACCCCCACCCCCGCGCTACACGCCCGCCTCCCGCGGGCACCCCTGGAGGCCCCGGTCCCCTTCGCGCGCCCGCACGGCTGCCGGAGGGACGCCCAGACGGGCACACACCCACACACGTGCGAAGGAAACACGGCAATGGTCCAGACCATCCGGATCGAGGCCGCGTCGCGCGAGCGGGCCGGTAAGGGGGCGGCGCGCGCGACCCGGCGAGGGGGCATGGTCCCCGCGGTCATCTACGGCGGCAAGCAGGAGGCGACGCTCCTCGCCCTCGACCCGCGCGACGTCATGAAGGAAATGCACAAGGGCGGCTGGCAGTCGCACCTCTATGAGGTCGCCGTCGCCAACGGCCCGACCGAGCGCTGCCTCATGCGCGAGGTTCAGTTCCACCCCGTCACCGACCAGCCGCAGCACGTGGACTTCCAGCGGCTCGCCGCGGGACAGCAGATCCGCGTCCGGGTCCCCGTCGCGCTCGTTGGCGAAGCGACCTCCCCCGGCCTGAAGGTCGGCGGCGTCGCCAACCTCGTCCGCCGCGACCTCGAGGTGCTGGCCGATCCCGACAACGTGCCGGAGCGCTTCGAGCTCGACGTCTCCGGCGCGAACATCGGTGACACGCTCCGCTGGTCCAACCTGCGCGACAACTTCGGCACGAAGCCGACGCTCGGCCGCGACTTCGTCGTGCTGACGATCGCGGCACCCACGACGGAAGCCGAGGCCGCGCCGGCCCCGGCCGCCGCCGCGCCGGCCCCGGCGCCCGCCAAGGGTGGCAAGGGCGGCAAGGCTGCGGCCCCCGCGCCGGCCGCCGCGAAGGCGCCCGCGAAGGCTCCTGCGAAGAAGAAGTGACGCCCCGTCACTGACTTGGGCGCCCGTCATGCGGAGACGCATGGCGGGCGCCCGCACCGGAGGGGGTGGCGCGATGCTTCTCTGGGTCGGCCTCGGCAATCCCGGCGCGGAGCATGCGCGCCAGCGCCACAACATCGGCTTCATGGCCGTGGAGCGCATCGCGCAGCGGCACCGCTTCGGTCCCTGGCGCAGCCGCTTCAAGGGCGAGACCTGCGAGGGCACGATCGCCGGCGACCGGATCGTCCTCCTCAAGCCCCAGACCTACATGAACGACAGCGGCAATTCCGTGCAGCCCGCCGCGGCATTCCTGAAGACCACGCTCGACGACATCACCGCCTTCCACGACGAACTCGACCTCGCGCCGGGGAAGGTCCGGGCGAAGAAGGGCGGCGGGAATGCCGGCCATAACGGCCTGCGCGACATGACGCGCGCCTTCGGCGCGCCCGACTTCCACCGAATCCGGCTCGGCATCGGCCATCCCGGGCACAAGGACCTCGTCCACCGCCACGTCCTCGGCAACTTCGCCAAGGGCGAAGCGGAATGGCTGGACCGCCTGCTCGACGCGGTCGCCGACGCCGCGCCGCTGCTGGCCGAACGGAAGCCGGAGGATTTCATGACAAAGGTCGCGTTGCTCACCGGACCCGCATGATCGCTATCGCCCGCGCCACCCCCGAGAACCTGCCCTTCATTCTCGCGACCGAGCGCCTGCCCGGCTACGACGCCCTCGTCGGCCGCTGGGACGAGGCCCGCCACCGCGAGGCTCTCGCCGCCCCGCACTTCGCCTACTTCATCGCCCGCCGTGACGGCGCCCCCGTCGGCTTCGCCATCCTCCGCGACTGGAACGCGCCGGAGCGCGTCACGAAGGTCCAGCGCATCGCCGTGTCCGACCCCGGGGCCGGCACCGGCCGTGCCCTGCTGCGCGCCGTCGCCGACGCTGCCTTCACCGAAACTCTGGTCCACCGCCTCTGGCTCGGCGTCTTCCCCGACAACCTCCGGGCCCAGCGCGCCTATGCCGCGGTCGGCTTCGTGCCGGAGGGTATCGCCCGCGGCAGCGCCTTCTTCGGCGGCCTTCACCGGGACGAACTCGTCATGTCCCTCATCCGCCCCGATTGGGAAGCCGCCCGCGCCGCCTCATCCCGTGCTAAGCCGGCCGCCGATGAAGGGCCTTCCGCGGCGCACCCTCCTTGCCGCGACGATCCTGACCGGCTGCGCCGAGGTTCCGCGCGCGGCATCCGCGCCACTGGCCGGCGCGGCCCCCGCGATGACCTCCGCGCCCGCCTGCACCGCCTCGTCGCCGCCTACCCCGACCACCTCACCGCGACGGACGGCGAGACACTGACCTGGCGCGACGGCACGCGGACCCCGACCGGCCTCCGCCTTCCCGAGCGCCCCTTCGACGTCATGCTCCGCGACGCCACCGTCGCTGATATGCTGCGCCAGTCCTACTGGCTGGGACCCCTCACCGTCATGCCCCCGCGCGACCACTCCCCCGGCCGCCTCCGCAACGGGGAGTTCTTCAACCGCCTCTACGGCGACTGCCGCGCAGCACCCCCGCCCACGCGCCCCGTCACCTGGATGCCCCGCACGGGGTCAGGCCGAGGGCGCCCGCAGCGCCTGTCCGTCACCACCGTCAACGATGTGGCGGGGCGGCTGGAGCGCGTGATCGAAGCCCTCGAAGGCCTCCCCGCCCGGATGAAGGCCTTCCTGGTCCCGTCCTCCGGCACCCTGAGCTGCCGCGCCGTCGCCGATACCGGCCTGCCGTCGATGCACGGCACGGGCGCCGCGATCGACCTCAACGCCCGCAACGCCGACTACTGGGCCTGGGCCCGCACGCGCTCAAGCGACGTCCCCTACCGCAACCGCATCCCCTGGGAGATCGCGGAATGCTTCGAGGCCGAGCGTTTCGCCTGGGGTGGCAAGTGGTACCACTACGACACGATGCACTTCGAGTACCGCCCCGAGCTCTTCCCGGCGTGAGCCTGGGTTAGATCCCCTCGCCATCCACGCCGTGCTCGGGCTGCGCTCCGTCCGGCGCACGCACCCCAGACGGCCGCTCCGCGTCCCGCGGCGCCGGCGCCCATTCGTCCGTGATCATCCCCTGCTGCTCGCTGATCCGGTCCAGCTCCTCCTTCGTCGGGGGGCGGGGGATGCGCGGTTCCTTCGTCGGCTCGTTGCTCATGGCACCCTCTCCGTTCCGCGCTGATCCAACGCTCGGGCGGTCCGAAGGATCGTCCCGGCCCTTCATGGCCGCGATGTTCTCCTCCGGGGTCTCGCCGGCGTCTTCGGCCATCCAGATCCGCCCGCGCATTGCGCCGGGCCGCCGTACGGTACCCCCATTCCCCTCCGTCATCCCGCTTGCCCTACTCCGGACCCTTCCCCCGCCGCACCCCCCGTCGTAACTCCCGCCCGCACTCCCCGAACCTGACCGGACCACCCCACCCCCATGGGCTTCAACTGCGGCATCGTCGGCCTGCCGAACGTCGGCAAGTCCACCCTGTTCAACGCGCTGACACGCACCGCCGCCGCCCAGGCCGCGAACTACCCCTTCTGCACCATCGAGCCCAACGTCGGCCGCGTCGCCGTTCCCGACCCGCGCCTCGACGCGCTCGCGCGCATCGGCAAGTCGGCCAAGATCGTCCCCACGTCGCTCGAATTCGTGGACATCGCTGGCCTCGTCCGCGGCGCCTCGAAGGGCGAGGGCCTCGGCAACCAGTTCCTGGCGAATATCCGGGAGGTGGACGCCATCGTTCACGTCCTCCGCTGCTTCGAGGACCCGGACGTCACCCACGTCGAAGGCTCCGTGGACCCCCTCCGCGATGCCGAAACGGTGGAGACCGAGCTGATGCTCGCCGACCTCGACAGCCTGGAGAAGCGCCTGCTGCCCGCGCAGAAGAAGGCGAAGAACGGCGACAAGGAAAGCGCCGCCTTCGTCGCGCTGGCCGAGCCGATCGTCGCCGCCCTCGCGGCCGGCAAGCCCGCCCGCACCGCCGTCCGCGCGCGGCGAGGAAGCCGCCGCTGCCCGCCTGCAGCTGATGACGACGAAGCCCATCCTCTATGTCTGCAACGTCGAGGAATCCTCGGCCGCCACTGGCAACGCGCAATCCGCCCGCGTCGCCGAACGCGCCGCCGCCGAGGGCGCTCGCAGCGTCGTCGTCTCCGCCGCCATCGAGGCAGAGATCGCCTCCATGGCCGAGGGCGACCGCCCCGACTTCCTCGAATCCCTCGGCTTGGCCGACAGCGGCCTGGATCGGGTGATCCGCGCCGGCTACGACCTGCTGGGCCTGCTGACCTACTTCACCGTCGGCCCGAAGGAAGCCCGCGCCTGGACCATCACCAAGGGCACCAAGGCCCCCCAGGCGGCGGCGGTCATTCACAATGACTTCGAACGCGGCTTCATCGCCTGCGAGACGATCACCTACGACGACTTCGTGGCGCTGAACGGCGAAGCCGGCGCGAAGGAAGCGGGGAAGATGCGCGTCGAAGGCAAGGAGTACGTCGTGAAGGACGGTGACGTGCTGCTCTTCCGCTTCAACGTCTGACGCGCCGCGCGACCCTCACCACCGCGCGGCGGGCGGCGCGTAGCGCGGCCGGTAGTCCCGCGTGAAGTGCGGCCGCGACCGCACGCGCATGGGGGATCGGGTATGCGACCGATCGGAATGCCGTCGCGCCACCGCCTCCGCCCGCAGCGCGGCATCCCGCCCTGCCTCGACCAATCCGGCCAGCGTGCCCAGCGGCAGGGCGCGCACGTCCCGTGCCTTCACGGCACAGGACCCCACCAGCACGAGCAAGGCCCAGCGCATCCGATCCTCCGCTCACGGAACCGTGAGCGGACACGACGACTGCCCGTTTCGCAACCTCAGAAGTTCTCGGAGGGCGCGGACGACCCGGGTCCGGTTCCCGGGGCGATCACGGTCGGCGTCACCGCCGTGTAGGTCGTGGCCTGCCCCGCCGCCTTGCCCAACTCGACCGTCCGCAGCGGAACGGACGGGAACCGCGCCCGGAACCGGTGGATCGAGTGCCGCGTGCAGGTTACGCAGCAGTCGATCTCCGACGCGATCACGAGGGAGGAGATGTCTTCCAGCCGGTCCAGACGCGACGCTGCGGCCGCGGCCTGCGCGCGCTGGTTCGCGACGAAGCCCTGGACGAACGCCCGCTGCGTCCCCGGCGGCGCGGTGATCGCCCCGCTCGGCTGCACCGCGCGGCGCCGCACCTCCGGCGTCGCGGCGAGGAAGTTCAGCAGCTTCGGCTCCGTATGGTACTGCGGCATCCCGTCGCAGCCGAAGCGGGTTTCGGCCGGCACCGCCGCGTAGGTGTCGGGCACCAGGCCCAGCCCCAGGCGGATCGATTCCGGGATGGCGGAGTCGTGCGAATACGCGGCCAGCACCACGCCCGGCCCGTTACGGAAGTTCACGACGCCGAGGCAGATGTTGTGCTTCTCAGTGTCGTAGCGCGTCCGGTATTGCAGTGCGCGGTTCAAGTCCTCGCGCATCACCGCCATTGCCATCTCGATATCGGCCCGCCGTGCGGGCGGCATCGTGGTCCCGGACATTGCCAACCCCCGCTCCGCCCCGCCCGTAAGGCGGGCCGAACCAGCCTAGGCAGCGGCCCCGGGGCGAACCAAGCCGCCTCCCGTCACGTCCGTCGCGCCGGCCAGCCCTTGGCCATCCGATCCCGGTCGGAAGCGCGGTGCCCAGAAGGCACTGCCAGCGCGCTGGGGGGAGGAGCGGATCGTCTGGGCCGCCCCTAACTCCCCGTCATCTCCCGCGGCTCCGCCGTCTCCGGCAGCGACTGGTCCATCGCCAGGCCCGGCACGCTGTCGCTGCACCACCCCACGATCTTCGCCGGCACGCCCGCGACCGTCGCGCAGGCCGGTACGTCGTGCAGCACCACCGACCCCGCGCCGACCTTCGCCCCGCGCCCGATCTCGATGTTGCCCAGCACCTTCGCGCCGGCTGCCAGCAGCACCCCGTCCCGGACCTTCGGGTGCCGGTCCCCGCGCTCCTTCCCCGTGCCGCCCAGCGTCACGCCCTGCAGGATCGAGACGTCGTTGCCGATCACCGCTGTCTCGCCCACCACGATCCCCGTCGCGTGGTCCATGAACACCCCGCGCCCCACCGGCACCGCGGGATGGATGTCCACCCCGAAGACCAGCGAGCACCGCGCCTGCAGGTAGAAGGCCAGGTCCCGCCTCCCCGCGAGCCACAGCGAATGCGTCACGCGGTGCCAGCACAGCGCGTGGTAGCCCTTGTAGTGCAGGAAGGGCGTCAGCCAGGACGCCGCCGCCGGATCCCGCCGCCGGATGGCGACGAGGTCATTTACCGCGGGCTCGGTCAGCGCGGTGCCCGCGTGCAGCGCCATGTCCTCCAGCGCTTCCGCAGGCATCAGCGATTCCGCCAGTTTCCGTGCCAGCAGCGCCGTCAGCGCCCCCCGAAGGTCGCGTGCCGCAGCACCGCTAGTTCCAGCAGCCCGCGCAGGGCCGGCTCGGCCGCCGCGGCCGCCGTCGCATCCGCCCGGATGCCGACCCAGACGTCCTCTTCCATCCCCGCGGCAAGCGCGCCGTTCCCGGCGATGACCGACCCGTCCATCCGGACCCCCTGACCCCGCCGGCACGTCGCCGCGGCCACGCCGGCTAGATCGTCGGTCCCTGCCGGCGGCACAAGTCGGCCGCGGCCCTCACGCCGGCAGGCTGACCCGCGCCCGCAGCCCCCCCAGCGGCGATCCCTCCAGCGTCAGGTCCCCCCCGTGCGCCCGCGCGATGTCCCGCGCGATCGCCAGCCCCAGCCCCGTCCCCCCGGAGGAGAAGGAGGTAAAGGGCCGGAACGCTTCCTCGCGCTGGCTCTCGGGGATGCCGGGGCCGTCATCGTCCACGAGCACGTGCGCGCGGTTCCAGTTCGCGCCGCCCGGCGCCTCGATCCGCACCTCCACCCGCCCCGCATGCTTGCGCGCGTTGTCCAGGAGGTTGCCGAGGCAGCGCCGCATCGCGTCGGCCCGCAGCGGCACCATCAGGTGCACCGGTCCCTCGACCCGCGCCGGATCGCCCGCGGCGCGGGCCACGCTCTCCCGCACCAGCGCCGCGAGGTCGGCGGGCCGCGGCACCTCCGTCACCTCCCCCGCGCGAAGGCGAGGTAGCCCGCGACCATCCGCTCCATTTCCTCGACGTCGGCGGTCAGCGCCTCCGCGTCCTCCCGCGCGTCGGACGGCAGCATGGCCAGCCCCAGCCGGAGACGCGTCAGCGGCGTCCGAAGGTCGTGGGAGATGCCCGCCAGCAATTCCGTCCGCTGCTGCACGAAGCGCCGGATGCGGGCCTGCATGCCGTTGAAGGCGGCCGCCGCCTGCCGCACCTCGGCCGCACCCTCCGGCTTGATCCCGCCGGCCCCCTCGACGCCCTCCCGCCCCTTGCCGAAGGCCTCCGCCGCGACCGCGAGGCGCCGGATCGCCTTCACCTGGTTCTTCATGAACAGCGCCGCCACGACGAAGAGCAGCGCCGACGATCCCGCGAGCCAGATGACGAAGAGGTACAGCGTGCCGGAGAACAGGCGCTTGCGCGGCGCCTCCACATGCAGCACGCCGTCGGGAAGGCCGACGCGGATGATCACGCTGCGCGTATCCGTCTGCCAGTCCGTGTCGAACGGCATGCGCAGGCGCTGCCGCAGCGCGTCGTCCAGGTCCGATTCCAGGGGGAGCAAGGGCAGCGATGCGGGTCGCGCCACCGGCGGCCCGAGCTCCGCTCCCCGCTCGAAGGCGAGCGACAGCTCCATGCGCCAGGAGGCCTCGCGGAAGATCCAGCCGCGCTCGCCCTCCCCACCCTCGCCGGGCGCGGGGTAGCGCGACAACAGCTCCGCGACGATCCCGACATCGCCCGCGAGGCCGGCGGTGAGCCGGCGCGAGATGACGTCGAGATGGGTACCATAGAAGATCTGGAGCGCGATCCCCTGCGTGACCAGCAGCGGGATGAGGATGATCAGGAGCGACCGGCCGAGCAGGCCGCTCGGCACGAAGCGGCGCAGCACCGCCGCCAGCGGCCGCGGGCGTGGAAGTCCGGAGAGCGGCTCCTCCCGACCGGGCCGGTCCCAGGCCGGGACGACCGCCAGCCCGGATGAGGTGGTTTCGGACGGCATGCGCGCGCTCCCCGCGGATCAGATGGGCGCCGGGCCTCCGTGCCGCGGCGCGGCGCCTCGGGTCAAGCGGACCGGCGCCCGTGGCCACTCGATGGCTGGGCAACCGAGGCTAACCCGGGCGAGGCCGCCGGGCGGGCAGGGGCGCCCCCATGCACGGATGCGTGCGCGCCGGGCGCAGCGGCTCGCGTCGGCGGCCCCGCCCATTCCGGGGTCAGGGCCGTCCGGGTTCCTCTTCCGCGACGGGGTCACCGGGGATCGCGTAGCCCTCGCCGAGCCACCGGCCCAGGTCCACCGCCCGGCACCGCGCGGAGCAGAAGGGCCGCGCCTCCTCCCGCGCCGGCTTCCCGCAAACCGGGCACGCTTTCGCCTTCGTCACGCCAGTCCCTCGATCCGTTCCTCGCCGGGCACGACGCCCGGGTCCTCGAGGAGGGAGATGGGGTGCGTTGCGCCGGCGGCGTAGTCCCGCAGCGCCTCCGGATGGTTCCGGAGGGCCGCGGCAACCACCGGATGGGCCCGCAGGACGGGCCTTGCCCCGGGCGCAGCGGCCGCTTCCCGCAGCGCCTGACGCAGTGCGCGCAGCCCGAGGGTCAGGGCCGAGGGCGGCTGCCCCAGGATCTCGTGCAGCGGCGGGTGCACCCGGGTCCGCACCATTTCCAGCAGCCCGGACCCCGTCACGCCGAGGACCCGCAGCCGCGTGTCGCCCGACGCCGCCCGGCGCAGCGCGGGAAGGAGCGCCGCGCGCGACGCCGCGCTGCCCCCCGCCGCGTCCAGCAGGATCACCCCCGCCAGGTGCCGCAGCCCTGCCTGCCGCACGCCCTGCACGATCGCCGCGGCGTTCGCCGCCGCCGGCTCCGCCGGCCCGGAATCCACGTCCATCGCGACGAGCGCGGCCGTCGGCTGGATGATCAGCCGCGCCCCGCCGCCGAGGGCCACCACCGGGTCCGAAAGCGACTCGAAAGCGGCATCCACCTCCCCGTCGAAGGCCTCCGCCACGGCCCGGACCCGGGCCGCGCCGAGCGCGCCCCGAAGCCGCGCGACCTCCGGGGCGCCCGAGGCCTCGATCGCGGCATCCGGATGCTCCGCCGCAAGCCGAAGCGCCGCGTCGGGGCCTCGCTCGACCAGCCGCGGCGGTCCGGCCCGGGGAAGGCCCGCCGGGACGTCCTTCGCCGAGAGCCGCGGCCCCTTGCCGCCCTGCGCCGGGCGCGTGACGCGGACCGGCAGGTAGGTCCCCTCCGGCACGCCGGCGCCGCCGGCCGCGTCGGGAAGGAAACCGCTGGCCCCGCCTTCCAGCAGCACGAAGGCGCCGGAGATCGCGGGCGCCCGCGCCGCGATGCGGCCGATGTGCAGGTCGCCGACCTCGCCGGCCCGGGGCGCCCGTTCGACGTAGGCTTCGTCGAGTGCGCCGTCGCGCAGCAGCGCCACGCGCCGCTCCCCCGGGGAAGCGGAGACGAGGATCCGGACCGCCCCGCCCGCCACCCCGTGCCCGTCCTTCAGGGGCGGAGCCATCCGACGCCGCGCAGGAGCTGGGCCGTCTCGAAGAGCGGCAGCCCGACGACGTTGGAATGGCTGCCGGAGAGGAACCGCACGAAGACCTCGGCGCGTCCTTGGATGGAGTAGCCGCCGGCCTTTCCCTCCCATTCCCCGCCCGCGACGTAGTCGGCGACCTGCGCCCCCGTCAGGCGCTGGAATGCCACGATCGTCGTCACCTGCCGCTGCCGGAGCCTGCCGTCGGGCGTGACGAGCGCGACGCCGGTCGTCACGCGGTGGCGCCGCCCGGACAGCATGTCGAGGAACCGCGCGGCTTCCGCCGCATCCGAAGGCTTGCCGAGGACGCGCCGCCCGAGGCCCACGACCGTATCGGCCGCCAGCACGAGGCAGCCGGGCGTCGCGGCGGCGATGGCCTGCGCCTTGGCAGCGGCCAGGCGGGTGGCGAGGTGCCGTGGCAGTTCCGCCTTCCGGGGCGTCTCGTCCAGGTCGGCGGGCGCGACGTGGTCCGGCACCACGCCGATGCGCGCGAGCAGGTCGAGGCGGCGCGGCGAGGCGCTCGCCAGCACGAGCTGGACCCGTCCGGTCGGGCCGGTGGGAATGACGTCAGCCGGCATGGGGGTGATGGCCGCACGCGACGGCGCCCTGCCTACGGTTCCAGTGATGTCCGCGATCGGGCGGGCGGAAGACGGCGTTCACTCGCGGGCTGCGCGGCAGGCCGGGACGCGGAGCGCGGACGAGGCACGCAGCCCCGCGGCGCTCACTTGAAGCGGAACGTGATCCGGCCCTTGGTCAGGTCATAGGGCGTCATCTCGACGTTCACGCGGTCGCCCGCCAGCACGCGGATGCGGTTCTTGCGCATCTTCCCGCTGGTGTGGGCGAGGACCATGTGGTCGTTGTCCAGCTTCACGCGGAACATTGCGTTGGGGAGCAGTTCAGTGACCTGGCCACTGAACTCGATCATGTCTTCCTTGGACATCAGGCCTCATTCTGCGACGGAAGGCCGCCCGCCCACGACGGGGGGGCGGCGGCCGGTCCGGATGGGTGGCGCGCCGACCGGGGCCGGGTTCGCGCCGATGGGGAGTGAACGCGGCCGGAACATGATCGTCGTCCCGCGCCGGGTCAAGGAAATGGGTGGTTCCGGCCCGTGCGGGAAGTGGCGCGCGACGGCTCGGGCCGCGCCGGTCCGAACCGCGTGACGTGGCCCGGGGCGCGATCGCCTACTCGCCCGACCTTCGCCGGGCCCGTTGCGCGGGCGTGACGGGATGGTTCGTCGCACCGTTCGGGGCCATCGCCCCGCACCGTCTCAGGCGTCGCCGACGATCCGTACGACCGTGCCCGTCCCGCCGCAGTCCTGGCATTCCCCGTCGCCCGACCTGCCGCTGCCGCCGCAGACGGGGCAGGTGACTTCACCCGCCTGCCGCGAACCGGGTGGCGCCTCGTCGCCGGGGGCCTGTTCCGCCGTCTCGTCCTGCATGGCTGCCTCCGGCCTCGACGGCCCGGTAACGGGCGGCGAAGCCCGGCCGTTGCGGGGGACGCGCGAGGTCCGAACGGGGAGTGGCACCGCCTGACCGCCGCTGCCTCGCGTCGTGCCGCGCCCGGGATGCTGCAAGCGGGTGAACGGCACGCCCGCGACGCCGCCGGGCCTGACCGATCCCGAACGGGTTGACCGGCCGTAGTCCTGGGCGCCCACTGATGCGCGCATGGCCGCCCGCGTGGTCTCCGGCCCGTTGGCAGGAAATCCAGTGGAACGGAGATCGCCCAGCCCCGGGGCCGTAGTCGAGGCGGCTGCGGCCCGGCGGTCCCGACGCGCGGCATCACGAGCGCCGATCCCAGGCGCAGGCACGCGTTCAGGTGGGGGCGGGGGAGATCCGGCCATGGGTGGTATTGCGACAGGGGCGGGGCCGGGGCGTCCGGCACGTGGTCTGGCGGCCGCAGGTCCGGGCCAGCGTTCGCGCGCGGGGGCGCACCGTTGAGCGGCGCTGTGTTCCTCCACCACGATCAGGATTCGCTCGACCGCGCCTACGACCAGCGGGTCTGGGCGCGCGACATGGACGCGGTGATGGCGCGGCTCGCGGCCCGCGGCGAGGAGGCACGGGCGCGGCTCGGTCCGCAGACCCGGCGCTACGGCCCGGGTGCGGACGAGGTGCTGGACGTCTTCGCGGCAGGGCCGGGCGCGCCGGTCCACGTGCACGTCCACGGCGGTGCCTGGCGCGCCCTCGGGCGGGGCGATGCGTCCTTCCTCGCGCCGGCCTTCGTGAAGGCCGGGGTCACGCTCGTCGTGCCGGACTTCACCAACCTTCCCCTTGGCCGCATGCCCGGGATGGCGGCGCAGGTCGCGGCGGCCGTGGCGTGGACGGCGCAGCATGCGGCGGAATTCGGCGGCGACCCGGATCGGCTCACGCTGTCCGGGCACTCCTCGGGGGCGCACCTGGCGGCCGTGGTCGCGACGGGGGCCGGGGGGCCTGGGCGCTTCCGGCAGGCACGATCCGGGCGCTGCTGCTGGTCAGCGGCACCTATGACCTCGAGCCGGTGCTGCTGAGCGCGCGGCGGAGCTACATCCAACTGGAGGCGAACGAGGCGCACCAACTCAGCCCTGCGCGTCACGTCTCGGCACTGGACTATCCCGTCACGGTCGCGGTCGGGGACCGCGAGAGTCCGGAGTTCCAGCGGCACGCGCGGGCCCTGCGGGACGGCCTTGACGCGCTCGGCCGGCTCGGGAACTGGATCGAGGAACGCGACTGCGATCACTTCGAGATCTGGGAACGGCTGGCCGATCCGGCGACCGCCCTGGGTGGGGCGGCGATCCGCCTCGCGCTCGGCAAGCCGGCCTGAAGCGAGGGAGACCACGGCATGAACACGACGGTCCGCGAGAACCACCGAGAGGACGTGGCGGGACGCGCCAATGTCGAGGATACGCCGGAGCTGCTCGCCTATTATGCGGAGCTGGAGCGGCACGAGACCGGGGCGCTCTGGACCGTCGCGAACAAGATCGAGCCGTGGGAGCCGGTGTCGTCCTCGGTGCCCGTGCTGTGGCGCTACGAGGTGCTGCGGCCTCACGTGCTTCGGTCCGTGGAACTGGTGACGCCGGAGAAGGCGGGCCGCCGGGTCATCTACCTGAACAACCCGGGGCGGCGGGACGTCTCGGCGGCGGTGGGTTGGCTGTATTCAGGGCTGCAGGTGATGCATCCCGGGGAGGTCGCCTCGGCGCACCGGCATTCGGCGTCCGCGCTGCGCTTCATCATGGAAGGCGCCGGCGCCTACACGATCGTGGACGGGCACAAGATGACGCTCGGCGCGAACGACTTCGTGCTGACGCCGAACGGCACCTGGCACGAGCACGGCGTGGAGGCGAGCGGGACACCCTGCATCTGGCAGGACGGGCTGGATATCCCGCTGGTGAACGCGCTGGAGGCGAACTTCTACGCCGTGCATCCGAAGTTGCAGCAGGAGGTCGGGTACCCCGTGGACGACATGCGGGAGGCCTGGGGCAATCCGGGCCTGCATCCGTCGAACGGGCCCTGGAGCAAGGGGTACTCGCCGCTGTTCAAGTACGAGTGGGGGCCGACCTACGAGGCGTTGGGACGGTATGCGCGGGCGACGGAGGGGTCGCCCTTCGACGGCGTGCTGATGACCTACGTGAACCCGGCGACGGGCGGGCCGGTGATGCAGACGATCGGGGCGTCCATGCAGATGCTCCGGCCGGGGGAGCGGACGAAGGCGCATCGTCACACCGGATCCTTCGTCTATCAGGTCGCGAAGGGGCGGGGACATTCCGTCATCGCGGGGCGGCGGTTCGACTGGCAGGAACGCGACATCTTCTGCGTGCCGTCCTGGGCCTGGCACGAGCATGCCAACGCGTCGGCGTCCAACGACGCCTGCCTCTTCACCTTCAACGACCTGCCGGTGATGCAGGCGCTGGGACTTTACCGGGAGGAGGGGTACCGCGACAACGACGGGCACCAGCGGATCGAAGGAACCTGAGCCCATGCGTCTCGTCACCTATCGTCGTCACGTCGAGGCTGCGGCGCGGCTGGGCTTCGTCGAGGACGAGCTTGTCGTGGACGTCGAGGCGCTGGGCGCCGCGCGCGGCCTGCCGCTGCCCTCGACGATGCTGGGGCTGATCGACCTGGGGCCGGTGGCGCTGGAAGCGCTGCGGTCGCTCGCGGGGGCGGGGGCCTGGCCCGTCGCGAGCGCGATCCCGGTGGAGGAGGTGCGGCTGCTCGCGCCGATCCCCCGCCCGAGGAAGAACATCTTCGGGATCGGGCTGAACTACGTGGAGCATGTCGAGGAATCGGCGCGGACGCTCGACACCTCGAAGGACTTGCCGAAGCAGCCGATCATCTTCTCCAAGCCGCCGACCTGCGTAATCGGGCCGGGCGACGCGATCGAGCATGACGGCGCGGTCACGCAGCAGCTGGATTGGGAAGTGGAGCTCGCGGTCATCATCGGGCGGCGGGCGAAGAAGGTGACGGAGGCGGATGCGCTGCGGCACGTCTTCGGATACTCGGTGATGGTGGACGTCTCGGCGCGGGACAACCGGCGCGCGGGGCAGTGGATCTATTCGAAGGGCATGGACACCTACGCGCCCTTCGGGCCCTGCATCGTCACGCCGGACGAGGTCGAGGACCCGCAGGCACTGGACCTCTGGCTGACGGTGAACGGGGTGGAGAAGCAGCTGTCGAACACGCGGCACATGCTGTTCAAGATCCCGACGCTCATCGCGGACATTTCGCGCGGGATGACATTGGAGCCGGGGGACATCATCGCGACGGGGACGCCGGAAGGCGTGGGCGCCGGGCGGAACCCTCAGGAATGGCTGCATCCCGGCGACGTTGTGGAGTGCGGGGTCGAGGGGATCGGCACGCTGCGCAACCCCGTCGTGGCGGTCTGAGGCGGCCGTGTTCTTCGACTTCGGGGCGTTGCCTGCGGATATCCGGTACAAGGTCCTGACCTCTACCGTCACGCCGCGTCCCATTGCCTGGGTGACGACGCGGCGCGAGGACGGGGTGGTGAACGCGGCGCCCTATTCGTTCTTCAACGTCATGGGGCAGGACCCGCCGACACTCGTGCTCGGGCTGCTGCGCGACCCGAAGCGCGGGTTCAAGGACACGGCGGCGAACATCCTGGACAGCGGGGAGTTCGTGGTGAACCTCGTGCCGGAGCGGCTGGCGGAGGCGATGAACCTGACCTGCATGGATGCGCCGCCGGACGTCAGCGAACTGGACGTGGCGGGGCTGGAAGCGGCGGCTTCCGTCCACGTGTCGGCGCCGCGGATCGCGGCCTCGCCGGTCGCGTTCGAGTGCCGCAGCCTGACCGTGCTGGTGACCGGGCCGAAGCAGGCGATCGTCGTCGGTCGGGTCCTTGCGGCACATGTCGCCGACGAAGTCGTGCTGGATGCGGCGCGGGCCTACATCGACACGCCGGCGCTGAACCTGATCGCGCGGATGCATGGCAGCGGGTGGTACGCTCGCTCGACCGACCGGTTCCAGTTGGACCGGCCGACCTACGCGGCCTGGCTGGCAGCGCGGGGGGAGATTGCGGGCTGACGGGCACGTCAACAGGCTGGCCCTTTTCTTGCGGACGCGGTTCGACCATGACAACTCCGGGACGGCCCGCGGCGGAGCGGGGCGGGAGGCAGGGAGAATGACCATGACGGTGGGACGCCGGCCGCTTCTGGCCGGAATGGGCGCGGCGCTTGCGGCGCCGCTCGTGGCGCGCGGCGCCAACGCACAGGGCGCGCCGGTCCGGGTGGGCTTCATCGCCACGCTGTCGGGGCCGTCCGGCTACATCGGCGAGGACCAGCGGGATGCCTGGAACCTCGCGATGCAGGAGGAGGGCGGGAACCGCCTCGGCGGCGTCGCCGTGCAGACGCTGCTGGAGGACGACGCCTTCCGGCCCGCGACCGCCAAGTCCATCTCCGACCGGATGCTCGCGGACGGCGTGCGGCTCTTCACGGGCATCAACTGGTCGAACGTGCTCGCCGCCGTCGTGCCGGGGGTGCTGGAGGGCAATGCCTTCTACGTCTCGCTGAATGCGGGGCCGTCGAACTATGCGGGGCGGAACTGCCATCCGAACTACTTCGTCGTGTCGTTCCAGAACGACGCGTTCCACGAGGCCTGCGGGCTCGGCGCGAACCAGGTGGGCTACAAGCGCATGCTGGTCATGGCGCCGAACTACCAGGCGGGGCGCGACGCCATCGCCGGGTTCCGGCGTACCTTCTCCGGCGAGGTGGTGGGGGAGATCTTCACGCGGCTCGAGCAGACCGACTTCTCGGCGGAGCTGTCGCGCATCCGCGCTGCACGCCCCGACGCGCTGTACCAGTTCCACCCGGGTGGCCTCGGCATCAATCTGACGAAGCAGTACGCGAATGCCGGGCTGACGCGCGACGTGCCGATGATCCAGGCGGTCTTCGCGATGGATGAGCGGATGATCGCGGCGACCGGCGACGCGGCGGAGGGGCTCTACACCGGCGGGTCCTGGTCCTCGGAACTGGATCACGCGCCGTCGCGGCGCTTCGTCGAGGCCTTCCGGCGTGCCTACAACCGCACGCCGACGATCTATGCGGGGCAGGCCTACGACACGGCGAAGTTGATCGGCTCGGCCCTGCGCGCGGTGGGCGGCGACCTGCGCAAGGCCGCCGAGTTCCGGGCGGCGATGCGTGCGGCGCAGTTCGAGAGCATCCGCACCGGCTTCCGGATGGGGCCGAACCAGCACCCGATCCAGGACTATTACCTCTTCAGGGTCGAGCGCGGGGCGAACAACGAGCTGCTGCACAAGCCGCAGAACCGCATCGCCGAGGCGCGCGGCGACGTCTTCGCGGCGGAATGCCGCATGCCCTCCGCCTGACCGGGTAAGCCGTGGGTCTCCTCCTCGCGGAGCAGGTGCTGAACGGGCTGCAATACGCGGCGCTGCTTTTCCTGCTGGCCTCGGGCCTCACCCTGATCTTCGGGGTGATGAACGTGATCAACCTGACCCACGGCTCCTTCTACATGGTCGGCGCCTTCACGGGCGCCTGGGCCTATGTGCGCACCGGGTCCTTCGGGGCGGCGCTGGTCGCGGCGCTCGCGGGTGCGGCGGTCTACGGGATCGTCATCGAACGGCTGGTGATGCGGCACCTCTACCGGCGGGATCACCTGGACCAGGTGCTCGCGACCTTCGGGCTGACGCTGTTCACGAACGAGCTGGTCTCGCTCGTCTTCGGGCGGACGCCGCCGCGGGTGGACGTGCCGGGCTTCCTGCGCGGGACGGTGGAGGTGCTGCCGGGGCTGCCCTATCCGCTGATGCGGCTGGCGCTGATCGGTGCCGGGCTACTGGTGGGGCTGCTGCTTTGGCTACTGATTTCCCGCACGCGGCTGGGCATGCTGGTTCGTGCGGGCGCGGACGACCAGGAAATGGTGGACGCGCTGGGGGTGGATACGCGTTTGCTGTTCGCAGGCGTCTTCGCGATCGGGGCGCTGCTCTGCGGCTTCGCGGGGGCGATGGCGGCGCCGCTGCTGGCCGTGGAGGTCGGGATGGGCGAACGCATCCTCATCACGACCTTCGTCGTCATCGTGGTAGGCGGCGTCGGGTCCATCCGCGGGGCGGCGCTGGGGGCCTTCCTGCTCGGGATGGCGGATTCCTTCGGGCGGACCTTCGTGCCGCCGGCGCTTGGCGCCGTGCTGCCGGGCTGGATCGCGGCGGACCTCGCGGCGGGGCTGGTCACCGCCATCGCCTTCGCCGTGATGGCGATCGTGCTGATCGTCCGGCCGAAGGGGTTGCTGGGATGAGCGACCTCGCGGCCACGCCGGTGGTGTCCGCCGCGCCGTCGCGCCGGCTGCTGCACGCGCTCTGGGCGGTGCCGCTGATCGTCGCGCTGGTGATGCTGCCGCAGATCGGGCAGGCGCTGGGGGTGACCTGGCTCGTCTCGGCCTTCACGCGCTTCGCGATCTACGCGTTGGCGGCGGCGGCGCTGAACCTCGTCATGGGATATGGCGGGCTGGTGTCCTTCGGGCACGGCGCCTTCTTCGGGATCGGCGGCTACGTCGTGGGGATCATGGCGCACCACCTGTCGGAGGGGGATGCGCTGCTCGGCGCGGCATCGAACATGGCGCTCGTCGTCTGGCCGCTGGCGATGCTCGTCGCGGGGCTGGTGGGGGTCGCGATCGGATGGTTGTCGCTGCGGACGAGCGGCGTGCAGTTCATCATGATCACGCTGGCCTTCGGGCAATTGGTCTACGTCCTGCTGGTGTCGCTGAAATACTACGGCGGCGATGACGGGCTGCTGGTGCCGGCGCGGAGCACGATTCCCGGCGTGGTGCGCACCGGGCCGACGGAGATCTACTACGCGACCCTCGTCGCGCTCGGGCTCTGGCTGCTGCTGACCTGGCGGATCGTGCATTCGCGCTTCGGCGCGGTGCTGCGCGGCCTGCGGCAGAGCGAGCGGCGGATCCAGAGCCTCGGCTATGCCGCGCGGCCGTATCGGCTGGTGGCGTTCGCGATCTCGGCGGCGGGGATGGGGCTTTCGGGCGCGCTCTGGGCGGAATACGCACGCTTCGTCTCGCCGGACATGGCGGCCTGGACGAAGTCCGGGGAGTTCATGGCCATGGTCATCCTCGGTGGCGTGGGGACCATGGCGGGGCCAGTGATCGGGGCGTCGGTCTATCTCGCACTGGAGCAGGTCTTCACCTCACTCACCGAGCGCTGGATGCTGATCTTCGGGCCGGCCCTCGTGCTCGTCGTCCTGCTCGGGCGCCGCGGGATCGTCGGGATGTTCGAGGATGTGTGGCAGCGGTTCGGGGGCGGCCGCGGATGACCGCGCTTCGGATCGAGGGCCTGCGCAAGTCCTTCGGCGCGCTGCGCGCAACGGACGACGTGTCGCTGACGATCGCGCCGGGGGAGATGCACGCGCTGATCGGGCCGAACGGGGCGGGGAAGACGACGCTCGTTTCCCTCATCGCGGGGGAGCACGGGGCCGATGCGGGGCGCATCCTGTTGCTCGGCCACGACGTCACGCGGCTGCCGGTGCATCGCCGGGCGCGGCTGGGGTTGGGACGGTCTTTCCAGATCACGCAGTTGCTGCCGGAGGAGACGGCGGAAGCCAATGCGGCCATGGCGGTGCAGGCGGTGCAGGGGCATGCCTTCCGCTTCTGGCGGGAGGCGGCGCGGGACCCGTCGCTGCTCGGGCCGGCCCGGGCGGCGCTGGATCGGGTGGGATTGGGTGCGCGGGCCGGGACGCGCGTCGCGGACCTGTCGCATGGGGAACGGCGGCAGCTGGAACTCGCGATCGTGCTGGCGCGCGGGGCGGAGGTGCTGCTGCTGGACGAGCCGATGGCGGGGCTGGGGCACGAGGAGGGGCTGCGGATGACGGAACAGCTCCGCGCGCTGAAGGGGCGCCACGCCGTGCTGCTCGTGGAGCATGACATGGACGCGGTCTTCGCGCTGGCCGACCGGATCACCGTGCTGGTCCGCGGGCGGGTCATCGCGACGGGCACGCCGGACGAGATCCGGCGCGATCCGGAGGTGCGGGCCGCCTATCTCGGCGACAGCCTGGAGGATGCGCCGGCGGCGGAGGTCCCGGCGTGAGCGCGGAAGGGTTGGTCCTGTCCGGCGTCGAAGCGGGCTATCCCGGCGGCGGGCGGGTGCTGTTCGGCGTGGACCTCGTCGCGCCGCTCGGGGCCGCGGTGTCGCTCATCGGGCGGAACGGGATGGGGAAGACGACGACCGTCCGGACGGTCATGGGGATGCTGCGGCCGCTGGGCGGGACAATCCGCTTCGCGGGGCGAGAGATCGGGGGGGAGCGGTCCTTCCGGATCGCACGCGCGGGACTGGGGCTGGTGCCGGAAGGTCGGCGCGTGTTTCCGTCCCTCAGCGTCGAGGAGAACCTGGCGGCGACGGCGCGTCCCGGGCCCTGGACGATGGCGCGGGTGCTGCGCCTGTTTCCGCAGTTGGAAGCGCGGCGCAATTCCTACGCGCGGACGCTGTCCGGCGGGGAGCAGCAGATGCTCGCCGTCGGGCGCGCCGTGCTGACGAACCCGCGGCTGCTGATCCTCGACGAAGCGACGGAGGGTCTGGCACCGCTGATCCGGGCGGAGATCTGGGGCGCGCTGCAGGTGCTGAAGACCGAAGGCCTGGGCGTCGTCGTGATCGACAAGAACCTGCGGGAGATGGCGCACCTCGTGGACCGGCATCATGTGCTGGAGAAGGGGCGCGTCGTCTGGACCGGGACCTCTGCGGAACTGGCGGGGGATCGGTCGCTGGCGGAACGGGCTCTCGGCGTGTAGGCGGCGGCCTGCCGGGGTCAGATGTCCTTCGGCGGGTCGGTTGCGGGCACCGTGACCTCAGCGAGCCCCTGCGCGACGAGGCTGCGCCAGGCTGATTCCGCGTCCTCCGCGAAGCGGAGCAGTTCGCGGTCGAGCGGCGCGATCATCCCGGCCTCCAGCAGCGCATCCACGTTGAAGACCGAACGCCAGAAGGCCTCGTCCACGAGGACGACGGGCACCGCCGGCGCCTTGCCGGTCTGGCGGAGGGTGAGGACCTCGAACAATTCGTCGAAGGTGCCGAGGCCACCGGGGAACACGACGAGGGCGTTCGCGCGCATGGCCAGGTGCATCTTGCGCATCGCGAAGTAGTGGAACCGGAAGGTCAGTTCCGGGGTGGAATACGCGTTCGGCTCCTGCTCGAAGGGGAGGAGGATGTTGAAGCCGATGGAGGCGGCGCCCGCATCGGCGGCGCCGCGGTTGGCGGCCTCCATGATCCCCGGGCCGCCGCCGGTGGCGATCACGTTGTCACGGAGGCCCTCGCCGTCGAGGAAGGCGCCGCCGCGTTCGGAGGCGATTCGGCCGAAGCGCCGGGCCTCGGCGTACCAGGAGGGCTGGCGGCCCGGGCCGTCCTCGCGCACGCGGGCGCTGCCGAAGACGACGATCGTGGAGCGGATGCGCCATTGGCGCAGGATCTCGTCGGCCTTGGCGAACTCGACGAGGAAGCGGACCCCGCGCATCGATGGGCCGAGGAGGAAGTCCTGGTCCAGCATCGGTAGCCGGTAGGACGGCGAAGCCATCTGCGCGGCGTTGGGCGGGTCGGGGTCGCGCGGCATCCGGGCTCCGGTCGGGCGCGGGGCGAAGCGGTCCCGGCATCCCCGCGACAACGGCGCGGACGGGCCGTCGTTGTGGCGCCGCCGCGGACCAGGTGGCCGGCACGCGGTCGTGAAGGCCTGTGCGCCATGGCCAGGACGGGCCGGCGGTCCCGGTCGGGCGGTCCCGGTCGGGCGGACCCGGCGCGAGCCGGGCCGTCGCCTGCCGGTCAGAACCGGAAGAAGAGGCCCACGCCCGGGGGTGGCGGCGGCGCGTAATAGCGCGGCGGCGGGGGAGGCGGCGCGTAGTACACGGGCGGCGGGGGCGGCGCGTAGTAGCGCGGCGGCGGGGCGTAGTAGGCCGGCGGCGGCGGCCCGATCGGGCGGCAGGCGTTGAGACGGTAGGAGAAGCGGTAGCCCGGCGGGCAGTAGTACTGCACCGGCTCCGCCATCGGGGGCAGGGAAGGCTCGGGCAGGCCGGGCGCCGCGAAGGCCGGGGCCGCCGAGAGCGCGAGGGCCGCGAGGCCGCCGCGTAGGGTGCTGGTGATCATGTCGTGGCCTCCTTCCCTGCCGTAACGCGAGTGCCGTAACGCCAGTGCCGTCACGCCGGTGCCTTAACGCCGGTCCCGGTCCGTCATCACGGCAGAACCGGGGCGGGATCGTGGCGTTTCGCAGCCGGGTCTGTCACCCGGCACATATCACGCGCCGCTGAAGACCCGGTCGAGCGTGGCGCGGACGTGGACGAAGTCCCGGGCCGGATCCATCGCTGCGTCGAGGGACGCAGCATTGAGGAACGAGGTAACGCCCGGGTCGGCCAGGAGGTTGTCGCGGAAGGAGCGCGCGCCGGAAGAGCCGAGGGCTTCCCAGGTCGCCATCGCCCCGCGCTGGACCGTGCGGTAGGCGTCCTCCCGGCTCATCCCGGCCTGGGTCAGGGCGAGCAACACCTTCTGGGAGTGCACGACGCCGCCGAGCGATTCGAGGTTGGCGCGCATGCGGTCCGGATAGATCGTCAGCCGTTCCATCATCCCCGCGGCGCGGGCCAGGGCGAAGTCGAGGGCGATGGTGGCGTCGGGACCGATCACCCGCTCGACGCTGGAATGGCTGATATCCCGCTCGTGCCAGAGCGCGACGTTCTCCAGCGCCGGGGTGGCGTAGCCGCGGACGAGGCGTGCCAGGCCGGTCAGGTTTTCGGAGAGCACCGGGTTCCGCTTGTGGGGCATCGCGGAGGAGCCCTTCTGGCCCGGATGGAAATATTCCTCGGCTTCCCGGACCTCGCTCCGCTGCAGGTGGCGGACCTCCACGGCCAGCCGCTCCACCCCGGAGGCGACGACGGCGAGGGCGCAGAAATAGGCGGCGTGGCGGTCGCGCGGGATGACCTGCGTCGAGACGGGTTCCGGCCTCAGTCCAAGTTCGGCGCAGACATGCGCCTCCACCCGCGGGTCCACCGCCGCGAAGGTGCCGACGGCGCCGGAAATGGCGCCCGTCGCCACCTCGTCCCGCGCCGCGACGAGGCGCTGGCGGCCCCGTGCGAACTCGGCCCAGTGGCCCGCAAGCTTGATCCCGAAGGTCGTCGGCTCCGCATGGATGCCGTGGGAGCGGCCGATGGTCGGGGTCATCGCGTGCTCCTCCGCGCGCCGCCGAAGGGCGGCCAGCAGCGCGTCGAGGTCGGCGATCAGCAGGTCCGCGGCGCGGACGAGCTGGAGGTTGAGCGTCGTGTCCAGCACGTCCGACGACGTGAGTCCCTGGTGCATGAACCGGGCGTGCTCCCCCATGCCCGTCCCGTCCGGTCCAGGCTCACCGAGCCAGGTGAGAAAGGCGATGACGTCGTGACGCGTCTCCCGCTCGATCGCATCGATCCGGTCGAGGTCGGCCTGGGAGATGGCTGCGACCTTCCGGGCGCCGGCCTCCCGGATCACGCGGGCGGACTCGGCTGGAATGGTGCCGAGCCGGGCCATTGCCTCGGCGGCCAGGGCCTCGGCTTCGAACCAGATGCGAAACCGGGCCTCGGGCGACCAGATCGCGGCCATCTCGGGGCGGGTATAGCGGGGGACCATCGTCGTGCTTCCGGAGTGCGCCCGGGGTATCCCGGTGCCTCCGCGGCGCGTCAACGGCCCGATGCGACGCCGCGATGTCCCGGGGCCCCGGCCGTTATGGAGCCCCCGTGTTGCGGGGGAATGGACGATTGTTTATGCGCGGTCCTCCTCGGCGGGCGCCCCGTCGGGCGCGGGATGGGACTGGACGCGGATGGATTGGCTGATCGCCCTCGGGCAGGTGCTCCTGATCGACATCGTGCTCGCCGGGGACAATGCGATCGTCGTCGGCATGGCCGCGGCCGGGCTGCCGACGGAGCAGCGGCGCAAGGCCATCCTTTGGGGCATCGGTGCCGCGACGATCATGCGGATCGGCTTCGCGGCGATCACGACGCAGCTTCTCGCGATCGTCGGCATCACGCTGGCGGGCGGCGTGCTGCTGCTCTGGGTCTGCTGGAAGATGTTCCGGGAGTTGCGGAACCCCCACGCCGAGCACCACGGGGCGGAGGCGGCCGCGGGCGAGGACACCGGCCTCGGGCCGGACGGGCAGCCGAAGAAGACCTTGCGTCAGGCGATCACGCAGATCCTCGTCGCCGACATCTCCATGTCCCTCGACAACGTGCTCGCGGTCGCCGGCGCGGCGAAGGACCACCTGGAGGTCCTGATCATCGGCCTCGCGATCTCCGTCGTGCTGATGGGCGTCGCCGCGACCTTCATCGCGGGGCTGCTGGACCGGTACCGCTGGATCGCGTGGATCGGCCTCGCGGTCATCCTCTACGTCGCGGCGGACATGATCTACGACGGCACGCACGAGGTCGCGGAGCGCGTACCCGGCGCCTATGCCTACCTGCTGCTGCCGCTCGGGTACCTCGCGGTGCGCGACGCCTTCCCGGCCTGGCTCTGGGTTGGGGCGACCGCGTTCCAGGTCGTCATCCTCTCCGCCCTCGTCGCGGTGGTGACGGAGGTGGTGCGGGGCGCCATGCGGCGCCCGGCGCCGCGGCACCTGTCGGATTCATGACGGTCGTGTCATCCGACTGTCCGGCCGGCCCCGCAGCGGGCCGCATCGCTTCCCACGCGGCGCGCGGATGATCTAAGGCCCGCGGCGCGCGGCGGTGCCAGTGGTGCCGCCGCGCGATTCGTGAGGTGATCGGGGCCGCCGCGCAGCATGGCGCCGCGGCCTGAGGACGGGGGAGCTACCCAATGGAGTCGCTGACCGGGTCGTTCGCCGGCCTGATGCAGATCATCTTTGCCAACGCGATCCTGTCAGGCGACAACGCCGTGGTGATCGGCCTAGCGGCGGCCGGCCTGCCGGCGCACCAGCGCGGCAAGGCCGTCCTCTTCGGCGTGATCGCGGCGGCGGTGCTGCGCATCGTCTTCTCGATCTTCGCGACCTTCCTCCTGACCCTCTGGTGGATCGAGCTCGTGGGCGGTCTCGCGCTGCTCTACATTGCCTATGGCTTCTTCCGGGAGCTGCGCCACAAGGAACAGGACGAGGCGGAGGGCGGCGAGCCGGCGCAAGAGAAGTCGCTGATGCAGGCCCTCTGGCAGATCATCGTCGCCGACGTGTCCATGAGCCTCGACAACGTGCTGGCGATCGCGGCGATCGCACGGAACAACTTCACGCTGCTGATCATCGGGCTGCTCGTCTCCATCGTGATGATGGGCCTGCTCGGCGGGTTCCTCGCGAAGCTGCTCGACCGCTACAAGTGGATCGCGTGGCTCGGCCTGCTGCTCATCGTCTACATCGCCCTTCAGCTGCTGTGGGAAGGGTCGCTGACGGCGAACGCGGCGTTGAGCCTCGGCCTGCCGCTGCCGGCACCGCATCCGGCGGGGCACTGACACCATCGCGACGCGCGCCCGACGACCCACCGCACGGCCGGCTGCACCGGAGGGGCGGCCGCCCGCGCTCCCGCTGGACCGCCCGCCGGTCCGGCCGTAGAGCGGGCCGCGGGGAGCGAGCCATTTGCCCTGCGAACAATGGCCTGGGCTGGCCGATCCCGACGGCGGACGGCCGGAGGCGAGGCCTCGGCCGACGCACGCGCCGTGTCGGTGATCCGGTCGTGCGGGTGATCCGGATCGACCGAGCAGGAGGAGGCGGCATGGCGTTGGTGCGGAACGTCGGGGGCGCCCTCGCCCTCGCCCTGTCGTTGGCGGCGTGCGCCACCGATGGCGGAAACCAGGACGACCGGGTCCCGCTCGAGGCCGCCACGGCCCGCCTACCGGCCCAGGCCGCGGGCTTCGAGCGCGCGGCCGCCCTTCCGGCCGGCGCTACGCCGGAACGCGCGCAGGAGCGCATCGTCGAATACGCGACGCCCCGCCGCATCGCCGTCGGCCTCGTCTTCCTCTACGACGCGGGCAAGCCGGAGGTGGCGCCGTCCGACGTGGCGCCGGAGTTCGAGCGCCGGGTCGCCGAGGGCGGACGGATGTCGGAGCGGTCGGGGCGCCGGCTGGTGGAACGCTCGCGCGAGGCGGTGCCGCTGGCCCGCGGCGGGTCCCTTTCCTGCGCCACCCTCGCCGGCGCCTTCGGGCGCAACCCGGTGGAATGGCAGGTCTGCGTCGGTGCGGTCGGCGGCCGCTTCATCCGGACCGAGGTGACGATGCCCGGCCGGAGCCCGCCGGCGGCGGACGCGCGCGGCTTCGCGCGGGCCATCGCGGACGCCGCCCGGGGCTGAAGCGCCGGCCCGGTTTGCAAGGCCGGGTCACCACCGTGGCTGTCGCCGATGCGATCAGGCCCCCGTCCTTGCACCCGCCGGCAGGGCTGCCGCTTCAGCCGAGGCAGCGCAGGAACAGCACGGAGGGGTGGACGGCGTCGCCGACCTCCGCGGCGTTACGGTTGGCCGTGCTGGCGGCGGTGCGCGGGGTCACGCCGTTGGCGCGAAGGAAGGTCAGCGCCTCCGATCCCTTCACCGCGAAGTTCACGTTCTGCGGGATGTCGCCGGTGCGCTGCGCCACGCGCTGCGCGTTCAGCTTGGAGGTGATGACGCCGACGACGTGGCCCGCGAGATCCAGCAGCGGCCCGCCGGAATTGCCGGGCTGCACGGGCGCGGAGATCTGGAACTGCTGCTGGTTGTCCTGCAGCCCCGCAAGGGCCGAGACATCGCCGGTCGTGAGGGTCGGGCCGGAGGACAGGAGCCCCGACAGGGGGAAGCCGTAGGTCACGACGGATTCGCCGCGCCGGACGACCGGATCGGAGCGGAAGGTGAGGGGCGGCCCCGCATTCTCCCGCAGGTCAAGCAGGGCGAGGTCACGGTCGTTGTCGCGGGCGCGGACGGTCGCCGTGACCTCCCGCCCCTCGGCGTTGCGGGCGCGGATGGCGGTGCAGCCGCGGATGACGTGCTCGTTCGTCATGGCTTGGCGGTCGCCGATGATGAAGCCCGTGCCGGAGGAGATCATGCGGCCGGTGCCGCCCGGGGCCGGGCCGTCGCCGGGGGCGAGGGGGCGGGCTTTCCATCCGCGGCCTGCTGCGGGCGGCCCGGGATGATCGGCCGCGGCAGCACGGGCGTCGCGACGGGTGGCGGCGCGACCGGTGGCGGCGCGACCCGTCCCGGCCCGGCGGTCGGCGGCAGGGGGGCTGGCTTGCCCGCATCCCCCTGCACGACCTGGGGCGGCGGAACCGGAACGGCGACGCCGCCCGCTCCGGGCTTGCGCGGATCCAGCACGACCTGCGCGGTCGCTGCGGAGGCGAGGAGAAGGAACGCGGCGGTCAGGGGAGCGCGTTGCATGGGCCAAGGGTGGTCACGCCGGCGGGGTCGGTCAATCGCGGCGGTCGCGGCCTGCGACGGACGTGACAGGCGGTGGGCGGCGCGCGTCGTGACGGTCCCGCCGACAGGGCTACAGGAGCCCTTCCCGCCGGAAGGACAGGTGCCGGCCGTTCCCGATGATGAGGTGGTCGTGCAGCGCGATCCCCAGCGCGCTGGCCGCGGCCTTCACCTCCGACGTCATCTCGACGTCGGCGCGGGACGGGCTCGGGTCGCCCGAGGGGTGGTTGTGGACGAGGATGAGGGCCGTTGCCCCGACTTCCAGCGCGCGCTTCACGACCTCGCGCGGATAGACCGGCGTGTGGTTCACGGTGCCGCGGGCCTGGGCTTCGTCCGCGATGAGGCGGTTGCGGCTGTCGAGGAACAGGACGCGGAACTGCTCGACGCGTTCGTGCGCAAGGGCGGCGGAGAGATAGGTGATGAGGCGGTCCCAGTTGTTGAGGACGGGCTGCTCCCGCGCCTCCTCCCCCGCCAGCTTGATCGCGGCGGCGCGGACGAGGCGCAGCGCCGCCACGACGGAGTCGCCGACGCCGGGGATGGCGCGGAGCTCCGGCTCCGGCGCTGCGGCGGCGCGGCCGAAGGAGCCGAAGCGGGCCATGAGGGTCTTGGCGAGCGGCTTCGTGTCCACGCGGGGCAGGGCGAGGAAGAGCACCATCTCCAGCAGCTCGTAGTCGGCCAGCGCGTCCGGCCCGGCGCGGAGCAGTTTTTCGCGCAGGCGCTTGCGGTGGCCGTCGGGGCCGGGCGGAGGTGCTTCGGCGCATGGTGCCGGCGCCAGGTCGGCGAGGAGGCCGAACCCCGCGCTCGCCTCCGACAGGCCGCTCCGCTTCGCCACGACCACCCCGCACCGTTGCGGGGGCAGTTGATCATCCGGGCCGGTACGGCGCCAGGGGTGCGATGGGGCCCGCGGTGGATCAACGCCCGTTCATGAGGTCCAACAAGCGGCGCTGCGCGTCCTGAAGGGCGGCGCCGCTCGTCCGGACCTCGTTCATCTGCGCATCGAGACGGGCGCGGAGGGAGGCGTCGCGGACCTCGAGGTTGTTGCCGCTGACCCGCAGCCGGACGAGGTTCGCGGCGATCAGTTCACCCAGGCGCTCGGTCGCGGCGAGGGCTTCTTCCATCAGTGGGAAGGCCGTCCCGAAGATGCGGGCGGGGGTGCGGACTAGACGGTCGAACACGGGGTCGTAGGCCGCGCGGAGGTCGTCGGGCTGGCGGAGGGCGTTGCGCGCAGCCTCGGTCTTCGCGAATTCCTCGGCAAGGGCGGTGCGGATGCGGCCGATCGCCTCGCGCGCGCGGGCCAGCTCGTCGCGCTTGGCGACGGGGACGATGTCCTGCAGCGTCGTGGGCGCCGTGGCGCCGGCGACGGTGCGGTAGGGGCCGGCGACGCGGGCGTCCATCGCGGCGTGGAAGTCGCGGATGACGTCCCAGTGGGCGGCGTAGGGGCCGAAGGCGGTCCGTTCCTCCGCGGTCGGCACGGGCAGGCGCAGGCCGCCGCCCGCAGCCGCCCGGGTGGTGAGAAAGGCGATGAGGGCGCGGCGCTGCGGCGCCTCCGCGTTCTCGCAGGCAGTGAGGAGGGGTGGGGCGGCGAGCAGGGGCAGGGCGGCGAGGAGCGTGCGGCGTCGGGTCGTCGGGTGCATGGCGGAACCCGTTTGCACCGTCGCGGCGCCGCTTTCAGCCCCCGAGGCGCACATCGGCGGGAGGTCAGCCGAGGACGCGGAAAGTGCCGGCGGCCTCGTCGAGGATGCGGATCTCGCCCTCATGCACGTCGAACCAGAGGCCATGGAGCCGCAGGCGTCCGTCGCGCTCCCGAGCCGCGACCCAGGGGAAGGTGCGGAGGTTGCGGAGGGACTGGCGGATGGCGGCGAGTTCCATCGGCTGCGCCTCGGCCAGCGGGTCCGTGCCGGGCGGGACGGCCTCGCAGGCCAGGGTCATTGCCGGAGCCAGCATCTCCATCCAGCGTGAGACGAAATCGCCCGGCACGGCCGCTGCCCCCGCGCGCGCGTTGCGGCGGAAGGCGGCGACGCCTGAGCAGCCTGCATGGCCCATCACGACGACGTCACGGACTTCCAGCGTGCGGACCGCGAACTCGATCGCGGCGGAGGTTCCGTGGTGGTTCATGTCGGGCTGGTAAGGCGGGACGAGGTTCGCGACGTTGCGGACGACGACCATCTCGCCGGGGTCGGCGTCGAAGATGACCTCCGGCGCGACGCGGCTGTCCACGCAGGCGATCATCAGCGTGCCCGGGTTCTGCCCGGACTCGGCGAGGCGCGCGTAGTGGTCGCGCTCGCGCCGGAAGCGGGTGCGCCGGAAGCCTTCGTAGCCCTCGACCAGACGGTCGGGGAGGGCTGGGGGCGAGAGGTCGTTCAGGGAAGGAGACCGTCGTAGAGCGTGGCGAGAGGGATGGTCAGCCCGAACTCCGGAAGGTCGAGCGCGTCACGCACCCGCCGTTCGATGAAGCCGTCGTCGCGGGCGCAGACCGGGGCGAGGCGGTCGTCCGAGGCGAGCATCACGTAGCGGCGAAGGCTTGGCAGGCCCGCATACTCCACGCGCTTGATGCTGCGGTCCTGGGCGGTGGTGCTGTCCGACAGGACTTCGACGATGAGGACGGGATCGGGCACCGCGTGGTTCCCGCCGTCGAAGGGGGGGAACAGGTGACGACGAGGTCGGGATAGCGAATGCGGGAAGCCGCGGCGGTGCGGACCTGGACGTCGGCGCGGAAGACCGTGCAGGGGCCGCCCTGGAGCCTGGCGTCCAGGGCATTGGCAAGCCGGTTGGCGATGGTGTTGTGCCGCAGCGTGCCGCCGACCAGCGCGATGACCTGCGTCCCGTCCCATTCGTAGGTCAGCTCCTGATAGGGGAACCAGTCCGGGAACGCCTCCAGCGTGGAGGGCGGGGTCATGTCGAGGGCGGCGCTCACCGCGCGCGCCTCACGCTGCGTAGGGCGGCTTGTGCAGGCCGGCGGGGGAGAAGGTGAAGACCTCGCAGCCCGTCTCCGTCACGCCGACCATGTGCTCGAACTGCGCGGAGAGGGAGCGGTCGCGCGTGACGGCGGTCCAGCCGTCGTCGAGGACCTTCACCTCGGGGCGGCCGGCGTTCACCATCGGCTCGATCGTGAAGAACATGCCGGGGCGCAGCACGGGGCCCTCGCCGGGGCGGCCGAAATGCAGGACGTTCGGCGCGGCATGGAACTTGCGCCCGATGCCGTGGCCGCAGAAGTCGCGCACGACGGAGAAACGGTTCTTCTCGACGTAGGACTGGATCGCGAAACCCACGTCGCCAAGGGTCGCGCCGGGGCGCACGGCGGCTATGCCGCGCATCAGCGCCTCGTAGGTCACGTCCATGAGGACCCGTGCCTTCGTGGAGGGCGTGCCGGCGACGTACATGCGGGACGTGTCGCCGTGCCAGCCGTCCAGAAGCGGCGTGACGTCGATGTTGAGGATGTCCCCCTCCGCCAGCGTCCGGTCGCCCGGGATGCCGTGGCAGACGACGTGGTTGATCGAGATGCAGGACGACTTGGTGTAGCCGCGGTAGCCGAGCGTCGCGGGCACCGCGCCGTGCGCCAGCATGAAGTCGTGGCAACGCTGGTCCAGTTCGCCCGTGGTCACGCCGGGGCGCACGAAGGGCGTGATCATGTCGAGGCACTCGGCCGCCAGGCGGCCGGCGCGACGCATGCCCTCGTAGTCCTCCGGCGCGTGGAGGGGAATCTTCCGGGACTCTCCGGCAGCCTGGTCCATCGCGGGAACATGCTGAAGGGGGTGGCCCTTCGCAAGGCTTCCGTCATGCGGGGGACGGGTGCGACGGCCGCATGCCGCGGGGTGGTCGGGGGGCGGGGGCTCGTCCATGGTGGCTGGAGGAGGGCCTTGGTGACCGGCGATGCCTTGACCTTGACCGCACTGCTGGAGGGATCGGCCGCACGCCGCCCCGAGGCACCGGCCTTGCTGGGGGAGGACGGGACGGCCTTGTCGTATGCCGGCCTGGCTGCCGCGTCTCGCCGGGTCGCGGGCGGGCTGGCGGCGCTCGGGGTCGGGCCGGGGGACCGGGTCGCGGTCTGGCTGCCGAACGGCCGCCTATCCGGTCCTGGCCTTCGCCCTGGCGCGGCTCGGGGCCTGCGCGGTGCACCTCTCGACGCGGGCGTCGGCGGCGGAGCTGGCGGCCCTGCTGGGGCGGGCGCGGCCGGTCGCCGTGGCGGCGGCCTGGGGCTTCGGGGTGGATTTCGCTGAGACCCTGGCGGCAGCGCTGGCCGACCTGCGCGCGCCGGTCGGGGCCGTGATCGGGGCGGGGGAGGGAGCGCCTGACCAGGTCGTGGGCGTGCCGATCATCCGCTGGTCCGACCTGGACGCCACGCCCGAGCGGGTGGCGGACGACGCCGATCCCGACGCGGCCTGCCTGACCTTCACCACGAGCGGCACGACCGGGCTGCCGAAGCTCGTCCTCCACCGCCAGCGTTCGGTCGCGGCGCATGCCCGCGACGTCGCGGCGGCGTTGGGGTTGGCCGAGGGGGCGTCGCGATGGTGCCGGTGCCGCTCTGCGGGACGTTCGGGATGACGCTGGCGATGGCGGCGGCGCTGGCCGGGGGTGCTGCGGTGCTGGCGCCGGCGCGGCCGGATCCCGCTGCCTTGGCCGCGACGCTCCGGGAGCGCGGCGTGACGCATTGGGTGACGGGCGACGACCTGCTGGCGCGGGTGCTGGACGCGGCGGGGCCGGCGCCGTTCGGCGACGTGCGCTTTACCGGCTTCGCGTCCTTCCATCCCGGGGCCGAGCCGGTCGCGCGGCGGGCGGAGGCGGCGGGACTCCGGCCCCGGGCGCTCTACGGGTCGTCGGAGGTCCAGGCGATCTACGCAGTGGCCGGGGAAGCGCAACGGTTCACGCCGGGCGGGATGCCCGTGTCCCCCGCAGCCTCCGTCACGGCGGATGCGGACGGGAGGCTGTGCTTCGCGGGCCCGTCGCTGTTCACCGGGTATCTCGGTGACCCCGCAGCGACGGAGGGGGCGAGGCGGGACGCCGTGTTCCGGTCGTCCGACCTCGGTATGGTGGGGGAGGCAGGCTTCGCCTTCCTCGGGCGTCGCGACGACGCGCTGCGGCTGTCCGGCTTCCTCGTCCAGCCCGCGGAGATCGAGGCGGTGCTGGAGGCCGTGGACGGCGTCGAGGCCGCGGTCGTGATCGGCGCGGCCGGCGGGACCCGGGCCGTGGCCTTCGTTCGGGGCGGCGATGCGGCGGCCCTGCGCGCGGCGGCCGAGGCCAGCCTGCCCCGTCACAAGCGCCCCGCCCTCATCGCCCCGATGGACGCCCTGCCGGTTGCGGAAGGGCCGAACGGCGCGAAGCTGCGGCGCCGGGACCTGAGGGATGTGGCCGACCGGCTCCTCGCCGAAGCGGCGGTGCCGGCATGACGCCCGACGATGCCCCGCGCCAGGGCCCGCGCCGGGGCACGCGCGACGAGCCGCCCGTCCCCGACCTGCCGCGCGTGACCGGCGACGCCGAGCTGCCCTCGATCTCCGAGGCGGTGGTGCCGCCGCCGTCCCGCGGGTGGCGGCGCGACGACCCGCGCGTGACGGCGATGATCGTCGCTTCCGCCCTCATCATGTCGAACCTGGATTCCAGCGTGATCGCGACGGCGCTGCCGGCGATGGCGCGGGACCTCGGGTCGGATCCGGTTCATCTCTCGGCGGCCATCACCTCCTACCTCGTGGCCCTCACCGTCTTCATCCCGGTCTCCGGCTGGGTCGCGGACCGGTTCGGGGCGAAGCGCGTCTTCATGGCGGCCATCGCGGTCTTCGCCGCGGCCTCGGCGCTGTGCGGGCTGGCAGGCGGACTGGGCGAACTGATCGCGGCGCGCGTCCTTCAGGGCGTCGGTGGCGCGATGATGGTGCCGGTCGCGCGCATCCTGCTGCTGCGGCGCGTGAAGCCGGAGGAGATCGTCGGCGCGACGACCTGGCTCACCATGCCCGGGCTGCTGGGACCGATCCTCGGGCCGCCGCTCGGCGGCGTTCTGACGGACACCCTGTCCTGGCGGGCGGTGTTCTGGATCAACCTGCCGGTGGCGGCGATCGGCATCGCGCTCGTCGCGGCGTTCATCCCCCGCGATGAGGAACGGCGGCCGCCGCGCCTCGACCTGATCGGGATCACCCTGATCGGCACTTCGCTGGCATCCCTGATGTTCGGGATCGAGACGGTGGGGCGGCACCTCGTGCCGCAGTTCCTCACCATTTTCGGCTTCGCGCTCGGGCTGGTCCTGGGCTGGCTGGCGCTGCGGCACGCGCGGCGCGCGACGAACCCGGTGCTCGACCTGTCGCTGCTCGCCATGCCGGCCTTCTCCATCCCGCTCTATGCCGGGACGCTGTTCCGCATGGGGGCGGGCGCCGCACCCTTCCTCATCCCGCTCTCGTTGCAGCTGGGCTTCGGCGCCTCGGCGACGACCGCGGGGATGGTGACGCTTGCGACGGCCCTCGGCGCCTTCGCGATGAAGCCGATGACCTCCGTCGCGCTGCGGACCTTCGGGTTCCGCGACGTGCTGACCTGGAACTCCGTCGTCGTCGCCCTGACGCTCGGGGCCTGCGCCCTGTTCACGCCGGACTGGCCGCTCTGGGCCGTGTTCCTCGTGCTCGCCACGGGCGGCCTGGCGCGGAGCCTGCAGTTCACCTCGCTCAACGCCCTGTCCTACACGGACGTGCCCACGACGAAGCTCTCGGCCGCGACGTCGATCATCGCAACGGGGCAGCAACTCTCCATGGCGCTCGGCGTGACCTGGGGGGCGGCCTGGCTCTCGGTGTCCACGGCGCTGCTGGGGCACGGGGCGCCGACGCCGCTGGACTTCTCCATCGCCTTCCTGGGCGCGGCGATCCCGCCGCTGATTGCGGCGCCGATGGCGCGGCGGCTGCCGTTGGATGCGGGGGCCCGCGCTTCGGGACACCGGGCAAGGGGAGGCTGACCGGGACCTGACGGGCGGCCTTCCGGGGCATCTTGCATTTCAGTAATTTCAGAAATATCTGGGGTGCATGAACCTCCCGCCCCTCACCCAGGCCTTCGTCCTGCACTTCGGCGAGATGGGCAGCCGCTGGGGTATCAACCGCACCGTCGGCCAGATCTATGCCCTGCTCTTCGTGGCGGAGAAGCCGATGAACGCGGAGGAGATCGTGGAGGCGCTCGGCGTCGCCCGGTCCAACGTCTCGATCGGGCTGCGGGAACTGGACAACTGGCGGCTGATCCGTCGCATGCACCTGCCGGACGACCGGCGCGAGCACTTCGCGGCGCTGGAGGACCCCTGGGCCATCGTCCGCACGCTGGCGGAGGAGCGGCGGAAACGGGAGGTGGACCCGACCCTTTCCGTCCTCCGCGACCTGCTGATGCAGAAGCCGGGCGACGAGGCCGAGCGCCATGCGCAGGAGCGCCTGCGCGCGCTGACCGAGGTCATCGAATTGCTGACCGGGTGGGCGGACGAGGTCCAGCGCCTGCCGGATGAACGGGTCGTCGCGCTGCTGCGCCTCGGCGCCGGCGTCGTGAAGCTGCTGGAGGCGAAAGACCGCCTCTCCGTCATCGTCGGCGGCAAGGGCCGCCGCAAGGGCAAGGACCAGGATTGATGGACCCCGTCGTCCTCGCGCGGATCCAGTTCGCCGCGAACATCTCCTTCCACATCCTCTTTCCGACCATCACCATCGCGCTGGGCTGGGCGCTGCTGTTCTTCAAGGTTCGGTTCAATGCCACGCGCGACGAGGCGTGGATGGACGCCTACCGTTTCTGGGTGAAGGTCTTCGCGCTGTCCTTCGCGCTCGGCGTCGTCTCCGGCGTGACGATGTCCTTCCAGTTCGGCACGAACTGGCCGGGCTTCATGGAGCGCGTGGGCAACATCGCGGGCCCGTTGCTTGCCTATGAGGTGCTGACCGCGTTCTTCCTGGAGGCGACCTTCCTTGCGGTCATGCTCTTCGGGTTCCGGCGCGTGCCGAACTGGGCGCATACGCTCGCGACGTTCCTCGTCGCCTTCGGGACGACGATGTCGGCCTTCTGGATCCTCGTCCTCAATTCCTGGATGCACACGCCGGCGGGCTACGAGATGCGGGACGGCGTGGCGCATGCGACGGACTGGCTGGCGATCATCTTCAACCCGTCCATGCCCTATCGGCTCACGCACATGCTCATCGCCTCGGGGCTGACGGTCGCTTTCCTGCTGGCGGGGATGTCGGCCTGGCGCTGGATGCGGGGCGATACGTCGGGCGGGGTGATGCGGGCACTGCGCACGGGTGTCGTGCTCGGGGCCGTGCTCATCCCCGTGCAGATCCTCGTCGGCGACCTGCACGGCCTCAACACGAAGGAGCACCAGCCCGCGAAGGTCGCGGCAATGGAGGGCATCTGGGAGACGGAGCGTGGCGCGGGCCTGCGCCTCTTCGCCATCCCCGACGAGGCGGCACGGGAAAACCGCTATTCCATCGAGATCCCGAACCTCGCCAGCCTCATCCTGACGCATGATTGGGATGGCGAGGTGCGCGGGCTCAACGAGTTCGCCGGCCAGCACCCGCCGGTGGCGCCGGTGTTCTTCGCCTTCCGCGTCATGGTGGGGATGGGCATGCTGATGCTGCTGGTGTCCTGGGTCGCGGCTTGGCGGATCTGGCGGCGGGGCGGGATCAACCGGCCGCTGGGCTGGGCACTCGTCGGCATGACCTTCTCCGGGTGGATCGCGACGCTCGCGGGCTGGTACGTGACGGAGATCGGGCGGCAGCCCTGGCTGGTCACGGGGATCCTCCGCACCGGGGAGGCCGCGGGGCCGGTCGCGGCGACGACCATCGGCGCATCGCTCGCGACCTACCTCGTCCTCTACTCCCTGCTGCTGGCGGCCTACGTCTACACGCTGTTCCACCTGGCCCGCCGCCCCCGGTCGCCGGAGCCGGAGGAGCTGGGCCAGAACGATCCGCTGCGGCCGCTGCCGGCCGCTGCCATGACCGCAGCGGAGTGACCGACATGGACATGCTCCCCCCCGGCGCCTGGCTGCCGATCACCTTCGCGGGCCTCATGGCCTTCGCCATGCTGGCCTATGCCATCCTCGACGGCTTCGACCTCGGCGTCGGCATCCTGCTGCGCCGGACCGGCGAGGAGGCGATGCGCGACCGCATGGTCGCGTCCATCGGCCCGTTCTGGGACGCGAACGAGACCTGGCTGGTGCTAGGGGTCGGGCTGCTGCTCGTCGCCTTCCCGAAGGCGCATGGGCTGATCCTGACGGCCCTCTACATCCCCGTGCTGGTGATGCTGGCGGGCCTGATCCTGCGGGGCGTGGCGTTCGAGTTCCGCGCGAAGGCGCCGGAGCAGCAAAAGCCGGCGTGGGACGTCGCCTTCCAGGTCGGGTCCCTCGCTGCCGCCTTCGCGCAGGGCTGGATGCTCGGCGCCTACATCCTCGGCTTCGAGCAGGGCTGGGCGGCGCTGGCCTTCGCCTTCGCCTGCGGGTTCTTCGTCGCCGCGGGCTACACGCTGCTCGGCGCGACCTGGCTCGTCTGGCGGGGGAGGAGGACCTGCACCGCCGCGCCGTCGGCTGGGCGCGTGGCGCGCTCTTGGCCACGGCCGCGGGGGTGGCCGTCGTTTCGGTCGCGACGCCCTTCGTCTCGCCGCGCATCTTCGAGAAGTGGTTTGCCCTGCCGCAGCTCCTCGGCCTCGCACCCATTCCCGTCGCGACGGCGACGCTGTTCGTTGTCCTCTACCTGTCACTTCGGCACCTGCCGCGGGCCGACCACCGGCTGGACTGGGTGCCCTTCGCGGCGACTGTCGGCATCTTCGTCCTGTGCTTCCAGGGCCTCGCCTATTCCTTCTGGCCCTATGTCGTGCCGGACCGGCTGACGATCTTCGAGGCGGCGAGCGCCCCGGAGTCCCTGCGGATCATCCTGTTCGGGGCGGTCGGGGTGCTGCCGATGATCCTGCTCTACACGGCCTTCGTCTGGCGGGTGTTCCGCGGCAAGGCTCGGGCGCTGCAATACTACTGACGCGGCGAGGGGTGCGGGCGCTGACGCGCGCGTGATCGTCGCGACGCGGCGGACGCGACAATCCGGGGGCATGCGTCCCGCGCGAGGCCATGGCATCCTTCCCGAATATGTGGGGAAGAACTGCCATGCGCCTCGGCCTGCTCGCGCGCGTGCTCGCACTCTCAATCGCCGCGGCGACCCCGCCGTTCCTCGCACCCCCCGTCCAGGCCCAGTCGGCCTTCGAATTGCCGGGTCTGTCGACGCAGTCGCAGCGTTACGCCGATGGACTGGTACGGCGCTTTCCCGGCGGCGCTACGCCGCAGCAGCGCCAGGCGGCGGAACAGCAGGCGGCCCAGGCCGAACAGCGGCGGGACTGGAACGCGGCGATCGAGGCCTGGGAACGGCGTCTCGGCATGCCCGACGCCAAGGCGGAGCAGTGGATGGCGCTTGCCCGCGCCGCCATGGCCCGCATCCCCGCCGATCCGACGAGGGCGCTGAATGCGGCGCAGCAGGCCTTCAACATGGTGCCCTCCGGCCCGCCGGAGATCCCCTCCTCCAGATCATGGCCGATGCGCTGCGGCGTCTCGAGCGCTGGCCGCAGGTCGTGACGGTGCTGGAAGCCGTCGCCGAGCGCGCGCCCGACGATGCGGCGGTGCGGGCGCAACTGGCCGATGCCCGGCGCCAGGGCGGGATGCTGCTCCGTCGCGTGCGGACGGAGGCCGAGACGGACCCGGCGCGCGCCTGCCTGTCCTTCACCTCGGCGCCCGCGCGCCGGCGCGACTGGCAGCCGGAGGACTGGGTCCGTGCCGACCCGCCCATCCCCGACTTGGCAGTGACGCGCGAAGAGGACGAACTCTGCGTCCTCGGCCTGCCCTGGGGCCGCACGACACGGCTGACCATCCGCGCGGGCCTGCCGGGAGAAGACGGGATCAACGTCCGTGCCGACATCCCGGTCACCGTAAACATGCCGGACCGGCAGGCGCGCATCGCCTTCGACGCGCGGTCCTTCATCCTGCCGCGCGGCGGGCCGCGCCGCGTCGGCGTCGGCACGATCAACCTACAGGAGCTGGAGGTGCGGATCATCCGCATCGCCGAGCGCAGCCTGATTTCGTCGCAGCGCTATGGCGATGCCTTCCGTTTCGGGGAACCGGTGTCCTCCTACGAGACGGATGACCTGACGGAAACGCGCGGGCGGCTCGTCTGGGAAGGGCGGATGACCGTCCCGGCCTTCCAGCGCAACCGGATGCAGCGCAGCGTCATCACCCTGCCCGAGGTCGTGGTGAACGGCCCACCCGGGGCTTATGTCCTCGTCGTGCGCGCGCCCGAGGGCGGGGAGCGCCGCCGCGGATCCGGCGAATCCTCCGGCCTGCCTCTGATCGTCACGGATATCGGCCTTACGGCTTGGCGCAGCGGGGACGGGCTGGCGGTGCAGGCCCGCTCCCTTGGCGCCGCGCAGGCGCGTGCGGGCGTGCGGGTCGCGCTGATGGCGCGCAGCAATGAGATCCTTGGGGAGGGCGAAACCGGCGCCGACGGACTCGTCCGCTTCCCCGGCGCGCTGCTGCGCGGGGAGGGCGCCGTCGCGCCGGTCGCGGTCCACGCGCAGCTCGGCGAAGACCTTGTCGCGTTGAACCTGGAATCGGCGGCGTTCGACCTGTCCGATCGCGGCGTCACGGGCCGGGCCTATCCGGGGCCGGTGGACGCCTTCACCTGGCTCGACCGCGGCATCTACCGCCCCGGCGAGCAGGTCCGCTTCTCCGCCCTGCTGCGCGACGCGACGGGGCGGCCGCTGGAACGCGACATTCCCATCCGCCTGCGCCTCAAGCGCCCCAATGGCCAGGTGGCGGAGGAAGCGGTGCCGGAACGGGGGCCGGACGGCGCCGTGCTCTGGGCACCGCGGCTCAGCGCCGGCGCGCCGGTCGGCGGCTGGTCCATCGAGACCTATACCGACCCCAACCGTCCGCCGATCGCGACCCAGGCCTTCCAGGTCGATGCCTTCGTGCCGGAACGGCTGGAGGTGAAGATCGGCGACGCGCCGGGGCCGCTGGTCGCCGGCACGCCGCTGACTCTCCCGGTGGAGGCGCGCTTCCTCTACGGCGCGCCCGGCGCCGGGCTGACGGGTGAGGCGGAACTCCGGTGTCGGTCGATCCCGAGCCCTTCGAGCAGTGGCGCGGCTGGCGCTTCGGCAATGCGGAGGACGCCTTCGACGGCGGCCTGGAGACCTTCCAGGTCGGCGAGACCGACGCGCAGGGCCGCGGGACGCTGACGCTGAACCTGCCCCGCGTGCCGGATGCCACGCGGCCGCTGCGCGCGCGCGTGGACCTGTCCATGGCGGAGCCGGGCGGGCGGGCGACGAAGGCCAACACGACCCTGCCGGTTCGCGGGACGTCCGACTACGTCGCCATCCGGCCCGGCTTCGGCGACGGCTCGGTGAACGAGAACGGCGAGGCGGCGGTGGACATCGCCATCGTCTCCCCGAACGGCGAGGCGCGCGCGGGCCGCGTGCAGGTGCGGCTGGTGCGGGAACGCCCGACCTGGCGCATGACGACGCAGTACGGCGCCGTCCGCTACGAGACGGTCTGGCGCGACGAGGTCGTGGAGACGCAGGACGTCCAGGTCGCGCCGGGCCGCCCGGCCCGCTTCGCGCGCAACCTGGGCTTCGGCCGCTACCGCATCGTCGCGACGCAGGCCGGCGGGCTTGGCACCGCCTCGATCCGCGTGCGCGCGGGCTGGGTCGGGTCGGAGTCGGCGGAGGTGCCGGACAAGGTGGACGTTTCCGCCGACCGCCGCGCCTACGCGGCCGGCGAGACGGCGCGCATCCGCATTGCCCCGCCCTTCGCCGGGCGGGCGAGCGTCGCGATCCTGACCGACCGCCTCATCGCCACGCGGGACGTGGAGGTGCCGGCGGGCGGCACGACGGTGGACGTTCCCGCTGACCCGGCCTGGGGCCCCGGCGCCTGGATCGCCGTCACCGTCTTCAAGCCGGGCGAGGCACCTGACGCCGCCAACACGGGCCCGCGCCGCGCGCTCGGCCTGGCCTGGGTGTCGCTGGACCCCGCGGCGCGGACGCTCGACGTCGCGATCGAGGGCGATACGCTGGTCCGCCCGCGCGGCCGGGTGACCGTGCCGGTGCGCGTCGCCAATACGAACGGCGCGGCCTACCTGACCCTTGCGGCAGTGGATGAGGGCATCCTGCGGATCACGCGATTCCAGAACCCCGACCCGCTGGCCCATTTCACCGGACGGCGGGCGCTCGGCACCGACATCCGCGACGATTACGGCCGCCTGATCGTGCCGCCGGAGGGCGAGGCGGCGACGCTGCGCCAGGGTGGCGACGACGACCTCGACACCTCCGGCGTGCAGCCGCCGCAGCGGATCGTGGCGCTGTTTTCCGGCGTGGTCGCGGTGGGCCCGGATGGGCGGGCGAGCATCCCGCTCGACTTCCCCGAGTTCAACGGCGAGGTGCGGCTGATGGCCGTCGCCTGGTCCGGCGAACGCGTCGGCTCGGCGGCCCGCGCCATGACGGTGCGCGACCCCATCGTGGCCGAGGCGCTGCTGCCGCGTTTCCTCTCACCCGGCGACGAGGCGCGGCTGCCGGTGCTGCTGCACAACCTCGACCAGCCCTCGGGCAAGGTCCCGCCACCGTCACGGTCGAGGGTCCGCTGGCGGTCACCGACCCCAACGTCGTCGTGGACCTGAACCAGGGCCAGCGCACGCTCGGCGCCTCGGGGCTGCGCGCGACCGGTGCGGGGGAGGGCGTGGTGCGCCTCGCGATCACCGGCCCCGGCGGCTACTCCGCGACGCAGGAGAGCCGGATCACCATCCGATCGCCGCGGCCTGCGGGGCGGGAGGTCGTTCTGTCCTCCATCCCGGCCGGGCAGACCGCGCGGATCGCACCGAACCTGCAGGCCTACTACGCCGGCACGGTGACGGTGCGCGCGACGTGGGGACAGCCGGTGCGCTACGACCCCGCGGCGCTGATGCGTGCGGCCGTGGACTTCGCCTTCGCGTGCTCCGAACAGGCGTCGTCGCGGATCATGGCGCTCTCGGCCTTCCCGTACGAGGAGGAACGGGACGCGCGGCTCGACAGCTACATCCGGCAATTGCTGGACAAGCAGCGCTACGACGGATCGCTCGGCCTGTGGTCGTCTCAGGGAGATGCCGATCGCTTCGTCACCTCCTACGGCGCGGAGGCGCTGCTGCGCGCCCGCACGGCCGGGGCGACGGTGCCCGAAGGCCCGATGAACGCGCTGCTCCAGAGCATCCGCGACGGGGTGGAGGAGAGCGGGATCGACGAGCCCTATGACCGCGCCGTCCAGGCCTATCGCCTCCACGTGCTGGCCATGGCGGGCCGTCCGAACCCCGGCGCGGCGCGGCGGCTCTACGAGGTGCTGAACGACCTGCCGACGCCGCTGTCGCGCGCGCAACTCGGCGCGGCCTTCGCGCGCATGGGCGACCGGGAACGGGCGGAGGCATCGTTCAACGCGGCGCTGTCCATGCCGCCGCGGCGCTTCTGGTACCAGGACTACGGCTCCCCCATCCGGGACAACCTGGCGATCGCCCTGCTGCTGAAGGAAAGCGGCGTGCTGCCGAACCGCCTGAACGAGGTGGTCGGACGCCTGCCGGGGCCGGAGTTCAACCCGAACACCGCCTCCACCCAGGAAGCGGCCTGGGCCGTCGCCACGGCGGCGGCGCTGGGGCGGGACGGGCGGCCGGTGCGGGTCTCCGTCGGCGGCTCGGCCGCGGCCCCGGCGCCGGTCGTGTCGCAGCGGATCAGCCCGCCGGTGGACGTACGGAACAACGGCGAGGGCGCGCTGCCCCAGGCCGTCTCCATCATCGGCCTGCCGGTCCAGGCGCCGCCGGCCGGGCGCGAGGGGATGCGCATCTCCCGCCGCTTCCTGACGATGCAGGGTGAGGCGGTGAACCTCGACCAGCTCCGGCAGAACCAGGTCTTTATCCTCTGGGTCGAGGCTCGGGCGGAGACGAACGAGACGCACCGCGCGATGGTCCAGCAGGGCCTGCCCGCGGGCTGGGAGATCGTCGGCCGCTTCGGCGAGGGAGACGTGCCCGCCGCGCCTTTCCTCGGCACGCTGTCGGAGGCGGAATCCTTCCCCGCGCTCGACGATCGCTTCGCGGCGGCGGTGACGCTGACGCCGGGCAGCCCCGTCGCGCGCTACGCCGTGCGGGTGCGCGCGGTGACGGCGGGACGGTTCGAACTGCCGGGCGCGGAGGTCAGGGACATGTACCGCCCGAACATCTACGCGCGGCAGAACACGGGGCGGATCACCATCGCGCCGGTGCAATAGGCCGCGCGATGGCGGCGCGGCGGTCAGGCCGGCGCGGCGACGACCGTCGCGCCAGCGATAAGGCGGCGGATCTTGTCGTTCTCCGTCGCGCCGGCCGCGACGTTCGCGATGGCGCGCGCCTCGGCCGCGCGAGATCTCGTCGAGACGCGCGAGCACGTGCTCCGCCCGGTCCAGCGGGATGACGACCACGCCGTCTGCGTCGCCCACCACGATGTCGCCGCTGCGCACGGGCACGCCGCCGCAGGTGACCGGCGCGCCGACCGTGCCCGGCCCGGTCGCGGCGGGCGAGTTCGGGTTGATGCCCGCGGCGAAGACCGGCAGGCAAGATTCACGATGCCCGCTCGGTCCCGCGCGAGGCCGTCGGTGACGAAGGCGGCAACACCCCGGTTGCGCATCAGCCCCGCCACGATGTCCCCGACCAGCGCCGTGCCGCGGTAGGCGTCGTTGGCCGCGACGATCACGTCGCCCGCGCGTGCCTCGCCCATGGCGCCGAGCACGCCGACATTGTCAGCCGGGTAAGCGAAGCAGGTCAGCGCGGGTCCCACGAAGGCGGCAATGGCGGGGTCCATCGGCTTGATCTGCCAGTCCATCGCGCCGCGGCCATCCATGGCATCGGCGAGGTGCGAGGTCTGCGCGCCCCGGAAGCGTTCGACCAGCGCGGGATCGGGGCGGCGGTGGCCGCGGTGGATCGTCAGGGCCGGCGGGTCGTGCAGCATGGGCGGGTCCTCCTTCGTTGGGGCGCGGCGTGACGCCCGCCGCGAAGGGTCGCGCGGAACGGGGGCGGGCGCGACTCCCCCGGACCGCGCGGCGCGTGGCCTTGGTGGCCGCATCCGGCGTCATCGCCGTCGGCGCGGCGTTCCTCGTGGCCGACCGGCTCCTGCCCCCCGACCTGTCCCGGTTGGAGACGACGGGACAGGTCGTCGTGGACCGGGACGGGCGGACGCTCGCCGCCCTGCCCGCGCCGGGCGGCATCTGGCGCCTGCCGGTCCGCGCGTCGGACGTCCCGCCGCACCTGCTCGACCTGCTGATCGCGGCGGAGGACCGGCGCTTCCGCTGGCATCCCGGCGTGGACCCCGTCGCGCTCGCCCGCGCCGCCGCACAGTGGGTACGCGCCGGCCGCGTCGTCTCCGGCGGCTCGACGGTTTCGATGCAGGCCGCACGGCTGCTGGAACCGCGTCCCCGCACGCTGCGCAGCAAGGCCATCGAGGCCTTCCGCGCGATGCAGTTGGAATGGCGCTACGGCAAGGAAGGGGTGCTGCGGATCTGGCTCACCCTCGCGCCCCAGGGCGGCAATCTGGAGGGCGTGCGGGCCGGCTCGCTCGCCTGGTTGGGGCGTCCGGTGGAGCGGCTGGGCGTCGCCGAAGCCGCGCTGCTCGTCGCCATCCCCCGCCGTCCGGAGGCGCTGCGCCCGGACCGTCACCCCGTGGCGGCGATCGAGGCGCGCGACAAGCTTCTGCGGGTGCGCGGCGCGCCCGCCCTGCCCGCGAGCGAGCGGGAGGCCGCGACGGCCGAAGGCGCGCCGAGCGCGCGCCACCCCATGCCGAACCTCTCGCCGCACCTGTCGCGACAGGCCGCGCGGGCCGCGGGCGAGGGCGTGGTGCGGACGTCGCTCGACGCCACGCTCCAGCGCGGGACCGAGGCGCTGGCGCGGGAGGTCCTGGCGGGCCTGCCGGGCCGCGCGTCGGTCGCCATCGTCATCGCCGACCTCCGCACGCGGGAAATCCGCGCCCTCGTCGGAGGGGAATGGATGGCGGAGGGCCGGGCCGGCGCGCTGGACCTGACGCGCGCCGTGCGCTCGCCGGGATCGGCGCTGAAGCCGCTGCTCTACGCCATGGCCTTCGAGCGCGGGCTCGTCACGCCCGGCACGGTGCTGGAGGACATGCCGCGCCGCTTCGGCGACTACGCGCCGGAGAACTTCGCGCGCGGCTTCTCGGGGCGTGTGACGGCGGCCTCGGCGCTGCGGCAATCGCTGAACCTGCCGGCGGTCGCGTTGATGGAGGCGGTGGGGCCGCTGCGCTTCTCCTCCGCCATGAAGGCGCTCGGCGCGACGCCGCGGCTGCCGCCCGGCGCGGGCGCGGCGCTGCCGCTGGCGCTTGGCGGGGCCGGCGTGACGCTGCGGGAACTCGTGGGCGTCACCGCGGCCCTGGGCGACGGCGGGCGCGCGGGGCCGGTGCGCGCGATGCCGGGCACCGTGGCGGGGGAGCAGGTCGTCGCGGCGGCCGCGGCCGCCTCCGTCGCCGCCATCCTGACCCAGCCCTTCCCCGGCGGCGGGCCGGAAGGCGTGGCCTGGAAGACCGGCACTTCCTGGGGCGGGCGCGACGCCTGGGCGGTGGGCTTCGATGCGCGCCACGTCGCGGGCGTCTGGGTTGGGCGGCCCGACGGCACGCCGATTCCCGGCCTGACGGGGCGGAGCCACGCCATCCCCGTCCTGTCCCGGGCCTTCGGGCTGCTGCCGGCGAACCCGCGGCCGCGCCCCGACGCGTTCCGGGCCGAGGCGGGTGGCGCGCAACGGGCTGCGGACGGGCTGCGCCTGCTCTTCCCGCCGCCGAACGCGGTGGTCGAGGAGGGGGCGATGACGCTCCGTGCCGCCGGCGGTCAGCGGCCCCTGACCTTCCTCGTGGACGGCGTGCCCCTGCCCGCCGAGCCGGCCCGCCGGGACGTGGCCTGGCTGCCGCCCGGCCCCGGCTTCTACCGCGTGACTGTCCTGGACGCGGAAGGCCGCGCGGCCACCGCGCCGGTCCGCGTGCGCGGGTCCGAGTAGGCCGCCTGGTCAGGCGGGCTGTCGGGCCGGCCCGCACATCCAGGGATCAGCGGGGCCGAAGCGAACCCGGCGCGGGGCGGGCTTACGCGGGTCACGCGGACGGCGCCCCCCGTTGGGCTGCCATGTCAGCTGATGCGCGGTGCCGGGCCCGGGCAGGCGTTCCACCGCCGCCCCGATCGCCCGGGACAGGTTGTCCACGACGGTCATGCCGAGGTTGCGCCGCGCCCCGGGCGGCATGCCCGCCCCGTCGTCGGAGATGCGCAGGACGAAGCCGGCGCCGCGTTGGCGGAGCGTGATCCGGACGGTCCCCGGCGGCTGCCCGACGAAGGCGTGCTTCAGCGAGTTGGTCGCGAGCTCGTTCACCACCAGGCCGACCTTCACCGCGACGTCGGCGGGGACGGAGACCGGCTCCAGCTCCGTCTCGATCACCGGGCCGCCAGCGGCGTCGCGCGCGGTGAGCGCCTTCGCCGTGCGGTCGAGCATGCGGTCCAGCGCGACCTGGTCGTCGGCGCCCTCGTGCAGCAGCTCGTAGGTCAGCGCGATGGATCGCATGCGACCCTCGGCGGTGCGGAGCGCCTGGAGCGCCGCGTGGTCCGACAGGCGGCGCTCCTGCAATCGCAGGAAGGAGGCGACGAGGGCGAGGTGGTTCTTGATCCGGTGGTTCACCTCCCGCAGCAGGAGGTCGCGGAGCTGTACCGCCTCCTCCCGGGTCGCGCGCGCCGCGCCGAGGCGCTCGATGAGCTGCGCGATCTCAGCCGGCGCGCGGGCCTCCCGCGTGTCGGGCAGGATCGCGCCCGGCGCCTCCAGCCGCCGCGTCGCGGCCTCAAGCGGGCCGAGGACGAACCGCCCGACGGCCCAGAACAGCGCGGCCAGGCCGGCGAGCAGCAGGGCCGCGAGGGCGAGGGGCGGGGCGAGGACCTCCGGCGGCAGCGGGGGCCGGAAGGCATCGGGGGGAATGGCCGCGAGGAGCACGAGGTCGTCGTCCACCCGCTGTCCGACGAGCAGGCCCTCGGCGGCCCGGACCACCATCCGCGACATCCGCGCCGGCTCCGGCCCGAACAGCGGGTCCGCGTCGAAGGCAGGGACCGGCGCGCCGGCCTCGTGCAGGGCCGCCGAGGTGCCGCCGGCCTCCAGCAGCCACAGGCCGCGGGCGGTGGCCGCGTCCCAGCCGCCGACCCCCTCGCGCAGCGCTGCGACGGGCAGTTCCGTGAGGAGGACGCCGAGGGAGCGGCTGCCCCGGCGCACGGGATGGGCGAGGAGCAGCACCGGCTCGCCGCCCGGCGCCACGAGGAGGCTCGGGCCGGCCGGCCGGGCCGTGCGCTCGGCCGTCGCCAGCGTGGCGGTCGCCGCGACCGTCGCGCCGAGCGGGGCGCCGAGCGGGGCGCGGAAATCGGCGCAGGCGATGTGCCGGTCGGGGCCGACGAGGGTCGTGCGGCCCGCCAGCGCCGGCCGGGCGGCGGAGGCGGCCTCCAGGGCCGCGGTGCAGGCGGCGGGATCGGTCGGGAGCGATGCGGCGAGGACCGCGGCGGTCTCCTCGGCCCGGTCGAGGACAGCGGCGACGCGGTCCGCGAGACGCGCGACCTCCCCGACCGCGAGCGCCTCCTCCCGTTCGGCCAGCAGCCGCGATCCGGACCAGACCGTGGCCCCCACCGCCCCGACGGCGAGGAGCGCGAGGACGCCGTAGGCCGCGGCGAGGCGCGTGCCGAGCGCCCAGCGCCGCCGCCCCGCCGCCAACGGTGGGCGCGGGTCCGCAACGGGGATCGCGGCACCCGCGGGCCGGTCCGGGACTTCCTCGAATTTGGGCGCCGTCAGGCCGTCCAACATACGGATTCCGTCGCAGCAGCGGGGGGCAGGATGCGGAAGGGCGAAGCCCAGGCGCATTCACGTGCCGCAACGCCTGCCGGTGCAGGATGACGGTCTTTCCGGGGCCGCGTCAAAGGTGGTGAGCGTATCTCCGTCTTGTCAGGTTCCGTCCCATCCAGCGGAACGGAAGCGGGGAAGCAGCGGTGCCGGCACCGGGGCCACCGCGGTGAGCGGCGGGTCGAGCGGAAGGACGAGGGCCCGCGCGAGGAGGTGGAGCCCGCCCGGGCCCGGACCGCCATAGACGGGGTCCCCGAGGATCGGGCAGCCGAGATGCGCCAGGTGCACCCGCAGCTGATGCGTCCGGCCTGTCCGGGGACGGAGTTCCAGGAAGGTCGCGCCGCCGCCGGCGCCGAGCGTCCGCCACGCGGTCCGGGCGGGCTGGCCGGACGGGTCCACCTCCATCCGCCAGCCGCCGGCGGCCGTGCTGACCTTCCGCAAGGGGGCGTCGAGCGTGCCGTCCGGTTCCGGAGGGCGGCCGCGGACAACCGCCCAATAGGTCTTCTCCGCCCGGCCCGCGGCGAAGAGGGCGCCGAGCGCGGCGAGGGCCGGCTTCGTACGGCCGAGGACAAGGCAGCCCGCCGTATCCGTATCCAGCCGGTGCGCGGGCTGCGGCAGGTGACGCTTCCCGAAGCGGAGGAGGGGCAGCCAGTCCTCCAGGCTCTCGGTCGCGCGGGGGCCGCGGTGGACCGGCAGGCCGGCGGGCTTGTCGAGGACGATGGCGTCGGGCCGGATGAGGAGGATCCGGGCGGCGAGCCAGGGCGGCGAATCGGGCTCGCGCAGCCCGGGCAGGCCGTCCGGGTCCGCTGGGCTTGGCCGGCCCGGCGCGCCCGGCCTTGCCGACCCGGCGCGGCGCGTGACACCCGGGCGGGCGGGCGGGCGGGCATGCCGGCGAGCGGGGCGGGTTGGGGGAGATCTCATGACGGCGACGGTGGTGTGCCTCGGCCAGGTGGTGACGGACCATACCTTCCGGGTGGACGAGATCGACCCGCCCCCTCGAAGGTCACGGCGCGGCGCTACGAGGCGGCGGTGGGCGGCATGGCCGCGCATGCCGCGATTGCGGTCGCGCGCCTCGGCGGCCGTGCCGTCTTCATCGGGCGGGTCGGGCGAGACGAGGCGGGGGAGGAGCTGGGTCGGGCACTGGAGGCGGAGGGGGTGGACGCCTCGGGGCTGCTCCGCGCGGAGGGAGCAAAGACCCCGCTCTCCGCCGTCATCGTGGACAAGCGGGGGGAGCGGAGCATCGTGACCTACCGCGGGGAGGGACTGCCCTCCGACCCCGCCGCACTGGACCTGTCTGTGCTGGACGGCGCAGGGGCGCTGCTCTGCGACCCGCGCTGGCCGGAGGGGGCGGAGGCGGCGTTCCGCGCGGCGCGGGAGAGGGGGTGCCGACGGTCCTCGACGCGGAGAAGAGCGAGGCACGGGTGCTGAACCTGCTCGTGCCGCTGACGGACCACGCGATCTTCGCCCAGACCGGGCTGACCGTCATGTTCCCGAACATGCCGCCGGAAGAAGGGCTCCGGCGGGCGCTGGAGCTGGGGCCGCTGTGGCTCGTCGCGGTCACCCGGGGGGAGCGGGGGACGCTCTGGCTGACCCCGGGGATGGAGGCGGTGGGCGAGAGGCCCGTCTTCCCGGTGGAGGCGACGAACACGACCGGGGCCGGCGACGTCTTCCACGGCGCCTTCGCGCTGGCGGTCGCGGAGCGGATGGGGATGGCGGAGGCGCTGCGCTTCGCTTCGGCGGCAGGCGGCTTGCGGGCACGGGACGGGCGGACGCCGGATCGGGCCGCTGTCGAGGCGATGCTGGTGGGCGGGACGGATGTGCCGGTGAAGCGGTGGCGGCGGGAGAGGTAGCCGCCAGGGGTCGAAATCGGCCTTCCAGCGGTCCAGGAGGGCGGGGCGGCGCTCGGCCGGCCGTTGCAGCCTGCACGGCGGGCCCTGCTGAACCTCGCACGTCTGAAGGAGGCGTCATACAGCGGCGAAGGCTGGCGTGCTGGCCTGCCTCGGCGGGTCAGGCGGTCCCAGGCTCGGCGTCATGGCAGCGGGCTGCCTCCGGCAGGACGTGGGCACGGAAGCGCTCGGTGGTCCAGGCGAAGGGCCGGATGTAGGGCGTCGGGCCCAGCTGCGGGCAGGCCTCTTCCGCGAAGGTCCCGGCCCTTGGTCCGTGCCGCCGTCCGGGAAGTCCAGGAGGATGTCCACGTCGCTGTCGTGTCGCATCTCTCCGCGGGCGGCGGAGCCGAACAGGAGGTAGCGGCCGCCGAGGCGCGGGGCCTCCGCGGCGGGCAGCAGGCGCAGCTCCCCGACGGCGGCGCGCAGGCGCGCCAACTTCCCGGCCATCCGCTGGGGGATGGCCTTGATCGCGCCCATCGCGTCCTCGCCGCCGGGGATGGGGCGGCGGCAAGGCGCTGCAAGCGGATCAGGCGGCCTTCGGGATGATCCGCGCCGTCTCGCACCAGTCGAGGTAGAGGCGGCGCGCCTCCGACGCGACGGGTCCCGGCTGCAGGTGGCGCCCCGCGTAGTTCGTGCAGGGCTGCACCTTGCCGAAATTGCCGGTCGCGAAGATCTCGTCGGCATCCGCCAGCATGTCCGGCGTGACGACGCATTCCCGGACGTCGCGCCCGTTACGGCGCAGCAGGTCCATGATGCGGGACCGCGTGATGCCCGCGAGGAAGGTGCCGTTGGCCGCGGGCGTCACCACCACGCCGTCCTTCACGAGCATGATGTTGGCGGCGGCGAATTCCGCGACGTTGCCCTCGTGGTCGCAGACGACGGCCATCTCGTAGCCCTGGCTCTTCGCCCACATCGTCGCGCGGGCGGAGTTGGGGTAGAGGGCGCTCGCCTTGCTGTCCGTCGGCGCCATGTCGGCGGCGGGGCGGCGGAAGGGCGCGATGACCGCGGAGAAGCCCGTCGCCGGCGGCAGCGGCGCGTCGTAGATCGCGAGGATGAACTCGGTGCTCGTCGGGTCGGGCTGCGCGGCGCCGAGGCCGCGGCGAACGAAGAACTGCGGACGGATGTAGAGCTCGGCATCGGGGCCCATCATGCGCACGCCCTCGATGCAGAGGGCCTCGATCTCCTCCGCGGTCTTGGTCGGCTCCATCAGCATGTTGCGGGCGGACTGGACGCATCGGGCGCAGTGCCGGTCGAGGTCGGGAACGGTGCCGCGGATGGCGCGGGCGCCGTCGAAGATGACGGATCCCAGCCAGAAGGCGTGGTCCATGGGCCCGAGGACCTTCGGCTCCTCGCGCGACCATTTCCCGTCATGCCAATACACGCCGGCCATCCGATCGCCCTCCCCGCGGTGAGGCGCCGAAGGTCGCACGGGCGACGCCCCGGGTGAAGCGCGGCCCGGCGGATCTGCTCCGCGCCGCCCGCATTCCGCCCCCGGCCGAAGGGCGTATCTTCTGGGTCCAAGGGTCGGGGAGCACCGGTGCTCATCGCAATGCTGGCGGACGTGCACGCGAACCGGGAGGCGCTGGAAGCCTGCTTGCTGCACGCACGGGCTACGGGTGCGGCCCGCCTCGTCTTCCTCGGCGACCTCGTCGGGTATGGTGCGGATCCGGAATGGGTCGTGGGCGCGGCGATGGAGGAAGTCGGCCGGGGGCGCTGGCGGTCCAGGGCAACCACGACTGGGCGATCGCCGGCGGAACGGGCCGGATGACCGGGCTGGCCGCGGCCGCGCTGGACTGGACGCGGGACCGGCTGTCGAGTGGCAGCGCCGCCTTCCTCGCGGCGCTGCCGCTCAAGGTCGAGGAGGAGGGGCGGCTCTACGTCCACGCCGATGCCTCGGCGCCCGCGGCCTGGCACTACGTCGAGGAGGCGGACGAGGCGCTGGCATCGATGAACGCGACGAAGGCCTGGGCGACCTTCTGCGGGCACGTCCACGTCCCCCGGCTGTTCGGGATCACGGCCGCGGCGAAGGTCACCGCCTTCCGACCGCTCGCCGGCGTGCCGGTGCCCCTGATGCGGGCGCGGCAATGGCTCGCGGTGCTCGGCGCGGTGGGGCAGCCGAGGGATGGCGACCCGCGGGCCTGCTACGGGATGCTCGACACGGTCCGGGGCGAGCTGACCTGGGTGCGCGTGGCCTACGACGCAGCGGCGGCCGCCGAGAAGATCCGGGCGGCGGGGTTGCCGGAGGCGCTCGCCCTGCGGCTGCTGCGCGGGCGCTGAGATGGCATCGCCGTGCCTCGCGACAGGGAAGGTGCAGGACGGCTTCCTCACCGGCCAACGCGTTCACCTCGCCGGCATGGCGGTGCCGAACGCGGTGACGCATCCGGACCACCCCGGGGTAGCGCTGTCGAACGTGCCGCGCCTGGCGGAAGGGGACCGCCTCGATCGTCTCCTTCGAGCTGGCGACGATGATCCTGCCGCGACTCTCGGGGCCGCACGGGCCGCGCCTAACGGGCCGCGCCGCAGAGGCCGTGCTATCACGCATGGGGGATGCCGCGCCCGGGAGGGATGAGACGGGTCCGTCGCTGCGGAGGGCGTGAGGCGCCGGCTTGCCCGGGCGTCGTGACGCGGCGGCCAGGGCCAGGTAACCCGCACGCCGCACAGATCGGAAGGGGCACGGATGTCGGATCGGCCGCATCGCGGGCGCCCGCCGGGCGGCTCCCTGCCGCCGCGGGAGCCGGAGCCGGACCGGATCGCCGGTCCTGCCGCCGTCGCGGCCGTCTTCGCGCGGCGGCCGCGGGACATCCTGCGGCTGTTCTACGTCCCCGACCGGCGGCGGGAGGCAGGGCCGGTCTGCGCGGCGCTGGCCGAGATGCGGCGGCCCTACCGCGAGGTGCCTGAGGAGGAGATCGCCCGCATCGCCGGGACGGTCCATCACGGCGGGATCGTCGCGATCACGGCGCGCCGGCGCGTCGGGCCGGTCGTGCTACCGCTGCCGGCGGCGCTGCGGACGGCACCCGTCCTGCCGGTGCTGCACGGCGTGTCGAACCCGCACAACCTCGGCGCCATCGCGCGGTCCGCGGCCTTCTTCGGCTGCATCGGGATGGTCGTCTCGGGCGACCCTCGTTCCGCCGGGTTGAGCGACGCGGCCTGGCGGACGAGCGAGGGCGGGCTGGAGGTGCTGAGCCTCTGGTCCTCGGACCATCCCGCCGAGGTCCTGCCGCGGCTGGGCGTGCCGACGGTCGCCGCCGTGGCGCGGGGTGGGGTGGCGCCGGAGGCCGTACCGAAGGCGCCCTGCGTCGCCCTCGTCCTCGGCAACGAGGAGGAAGGGCTGGAGGATTCGGTGATCCGCGCCTGCGACCACCGGGTCACGCTGCCGGGGTCGGGGCGGGTGGAGAGCCTGAACGTCTCCGTCGCCGCGGCCGTGCTGATCCACGCGCTGTCACGCCGCTGAGCCGGACCGCCTGCCCCGCCCGTGCGGCGCGGGGACGCGTCCGGCGCGCCTATTCCCGGTGCTTCTTCCCGGCGCCCGGCCCGGTCACGTGCCCTTCCACAGATAGCGCTTCCAGGCGGAGGGGAAGCGCGGCCCGGATCGCCTCGCGATAGGCCGGAACGCGCTTCCAGGCCTTCTTCTCACGCTTCGTCATGCCGCAGCCGAAGCACCAATCCGTGTCGTCGTCGTAGCGGCATACGTCTATGCAGGGGCGGTCGTTGTGATTCATCCCGGGAAGATGGCGCCGCGGCGGGCGGGCAGAAGCGGCACCGTCAGCGCGGGGCCGCGATCTCCGGCACCGTCGCGCCGGCCTCACGCAGCGCCCGGACGGCGCCGGGGTGGAAGGCCAGAACCCGGTTCGTTCCGGCATTCGCCGCCCGCGTCCCCGCCGCCATCGCTGCGATGTCCCGCGCGGGATCGCCGGCCGAGAGGACGGCCTTCGTGATCGCGTAGGCCTGCTCCTCCGGCATCGCAGCGTTGGCGACGACGAAGTTCCAGGCGGCGAAGGAGGACACGGATTCGGCCTGCCCGCGATAGGTGCCGGCCGGGACGGTGAGCGGGGCGAGGTGGGGCAGGCGGGCGACGACGCCGCGCGCGACGTCCTCGCCGGGACCGATGATGACGGTGTCCACCGCGTCCGCGACCTGGACCAGCGCGGGGATGGGGATGATCGCGCCCTGCCAGAGCGCGTCGATCTCGCCGCGGATCGTGGCTTCCGCGAGCGGGGCGCTGTCGCCCGAGGCAATTTCGGCCGAGAAGCCGGCGACCTCGGCGGCGGCGCGGAAGAAGGTCTCGGCGGGGCCGCGGGCCGGGCCGCAGCCGACCCGCTTGCCCGCCAGGTCCGCGAAGCGCGTCAGGCCCTTCGCCCGGGGCGCCGCGGCCATGAAGCCCGTCTCGTACATCGGGAAGAGGGCGCGGATCGCGACGTGGCGGCGCCCGCCCGCGGCCGGGGTGCCGCCAAGCGCGTCCACGACGGAGCCGAGGAAGGCGGTGCCGATCGCGCCGGGCTCGTCCTCCACGCGCCGGAGGTTCTCCAGGCTGCCGGCGGAGCGGCGGACGTCGAGCGGGACGCCGCGGGTCGCGGCGAAGCGTGCGACCGCCTCGGCATAGGGCAGGAAGGCGCTTCCGGGGCCGGCTGCGTAGAAGGGGATGGTCGCCTGCGCTGCGGCGCGCCCGGCCCCGAGCAGGGCGGGGCCGGCGAGCAGGATGGGGCGTCGGCGCATGACGGTCCTTCCGAAGTCGTTGTATCCGGTTCGTTGGGGCAGCCTCGCGGCGCCCTCCACCGCGAGTCAATCGTGCCGGCCTGACTGGGTCGTGCCGGCCACGGGCTTGCCTTGGCGCCCGCCGTGCTGGACATCGCCTTTCCGCGGTGGCTTCGGTGGCGCCCGCCGCCGCCGGACTGTCGCAGCCTTGCATCCCGCCACGATCCCGCGGATCGGCGGCCTGCCGCACCTGGCGCACCACTTGGCCCCCAACTTGGCACAGAGGAGTCACAGGCATGACCAACCGACGCACCCTGCTCGCCGCCGGCGCGGCCTCGCTCGCGGCAGCGCCCCTCGCGGCGCGGGCACAGGGCAACTGGCCGCAGCGGCCCGTGCGGATCATCGTGCCCTTCGCGCCGGGGGGCGCCGTGGACATCACCGGGCGGCTGCTCGCGGAGAGGCTGTCGCCCGTGTTGGGGCAGCAGGTCGTGGTGGATAACCGTGGCGGCGCGGGCGGCAACATCGGCGCGGACGCCGTCGCGAAGGCGGAGAAGGACGGGTACACGATCCTGTTGGGGTCGGCCTCGATCCTCGCGGCGAACAAGTACCTCTACCGGCGCTCCATGCCGCTGGACCCGATCCGCGACCTGGCGCCGGTGACGCGGGTGTCCACGGGGACGGTGCTGCTGGTGGTGAACGCGGCGCGGCCGTGGCGAACCTTAGCCGAGCTCGTCGCGGCGGCGAAGCGCGATCCGGGGAAGGTCACGATGGGGTCGTCCGGCACGGGGACGGTCAGCCACCTCACGCTGTCTTCCGTCAACCGCGCGGCGGGGATGGACATCACCCACGTGCCCTATCGCGGCGGCGGGCCGGCCATCACGGACCTCGTCGCCGGCAACATCGACATGATGTTCGACGTGATCCCCGCGCTGATGCCGCATGTGCGGGAGGGGCGGTTCCGGCCGCTGGCCGTCGGCAGCGCGGAGCGCGTGAGCTACGTGCCGGAACTGCGCGACGTGCCCGGGATGAACGAGGTCCTGCCGGGCAAGGGCATCGACATGCAGTCCTGGTATTCCGTCTCCGCACCGGCGGGGACGCCGGCGCCGGTGGTCGCGCGGCTGCACGAGGCGCTGCTGGGCGTCGTGCGGTCCGACGACTTCAAGGCGCGGATGGAGCCGCTGGGCTTCACGCCGGTCTGGGACGAGACGCCGGCGGCCTTCGGCACCTACCTCGCCCAGCAGGACGCGGTGTGGCGGACGCTGGTGGAGCAATCCGGCGCGACGCTCGATTGATGCGCCGGCTGATCGCCGCGCTGCTGCTGGCGGCAGGGCCGGCGGCGGCGCAGGCGCCGGGCGCGCCGGCGGCGGTGCCGCCGCCCGACGCAGCCTTCTGCCTGAAGGTCGCGCGGCAAGGGATGGCGTGCCGGGCGGAACATGGCGACCCGATCACCGGCAACGCCATGGCTTTCGGCGGCTGCATGATGCGGGGCATGGGGACGCAGGACTCCCTTCGCCTCGCGCTCCTGTTGGAGCGGGCACGAAACTCCTGGGCCACGGCGCTGATGGAATGCGCCCGGCGGTAGGTCATGCCTCCACGCCGGGTCGGCGTTTGAGCGGGGCTTGGGCGGGGCGTGGGAATGTGCCACGACTCCGGACCGCGACGGGCCGAACGAAGCCTTCCTCAGGCAACCGAAGCCCGGCGTCGCTCTCTGGAACTGGGCCACCGGACCGTGCTGCGCATCGCCTCGATCCCCGCTCTCGCCCTCTGCCTCGCCGCGGGCTCTGCCGGAGCGCAGACCTACGCGGTGGCGACCTCCTTCTGCGGTGGACGGTTGATCGCGGAGGAGTTCATCACCCAGGTCACGCCCGGTGCGCAGGGCAGCGCAAGCTACTACGTCCGGTTCTTCAATCCCGGGCAGCGGCCGGTCGAATACCGGATCCAGGCCGGCGGCGGGATGATCCCGCGGCCCTCGAGCCTCGCCACGCTCGCCTCCGGGGCGAGGACCACGCAGCTCGTCGGCTCCAACCCGAACGTGCCGGGGAGCCAGCCGCTCAGGAACGAGCAGCTTGCACGGGCCGTGACGGTCAGCTGCCTCTGACCCGCGCGGGTCAGCGGAAGGGCGGGCTCCACATCAGGCCGCCCTGGGCGGCCAACCGGTTCGGGCCGCGCTGGACGCCGAGCGGAGCCTGGTTGCGCTCCCAGACCTCCCCGTAGTTGCCGACGGCGCGGATGGCGCGGAGCGCCCAGGCGGGTTCGAGGCCCAGTTGCTGGCCGAATTCGCCGGCGGTGCCGAGGAGGCGCTGGACCTCCGGGTTCGGGTCGCGGGCCCGCGCTTCGGCATTGGCCTGGGTCACGCCGTTCTCCTCGGCGGCGATCAGGGCGTTCAGCGTCCAGCGGATGATGTCGAGCCAGCGCGGGTCGCCCTTGCGCACCAGCGGGCCGAGTGGTTCGCGGGAGATCACGTCGGGCAGGATCACGTGCTCGTTCGAGCGGGCGCCCTGGCCGGCGCGGATGGAGGTGAGGCCGGAGAGGTCCGTCGTGTAGGTGTCGCAGCGGCCGGAGAAATAGGCGGCCTGGACCTCCTGGAAGGATTCGATCAGCAGCGGGGTGAAGCGGATGTTGTTGGCGCGGCCCCAATCCGCGAGGTTGAGTTCCGTCGTGCTGCCGGGCTGGAGGCAGATGGTCGCGCCGTCCAGGCCGCGCGCATTCGCGACGCCGCTGTCGCGCCGGACGATGAAGCCCTGGCCGTCATGCAGCAGCACGCCGGCGAAGGTCAGGCCGATGCCGACGTCGCGCGCGAAGGTCCAGGTCGTGTTGCGGGAGAGGACGTCCACCTCGCCGCTCTGCAGCGCGGTGAAGCGGGTCTGCGGCGTGGTCGGGACGAAGCGGACCTTGTTGGGATCGCCGAGGACGGCGGCGGCGACCGCGCGGCAGAAATCGGCATCCAGCCCGCGCCAGTTGCCCTGCGAATCCGCCTGCGAAAGCCCGGCGACGCCGGTGGAAACGCCGCAGGCCAGGGTGCCGCGGGAGCGCACGGCGGATAGGGTGTCGGGCGGCGGCTGCGCGACGGCGGGCGAGGCGAGAAGCAGCAGGGCAAGGATGAGGCGGCGCATGGATACGTCCCGTTACGTCGGTCGCGACGTGACGGCGTGCGGTGCCCCGTTCAACTCACGCCTTGGCGACCTTCCACGTGCGGCAACCGTGGAACGGCCGCGGTTCAGCCCAGCGTGAAGGCCTCGTGCACCGAGGACTGGACGCCGCCGCCCGTGACCGCGCCGCCGCCGGCGACGTAGATCCAGTCGCCGATCGTCTGCGCGGCGACGGCGTGGCGCGGTGTCGGCATGGCCGCGTGGCTCTGCCAGGAGTCCGTGCCGGGGTCGTAGGATTCCATCTGGCCGAAGACGACGCCGTTCGTGATGCCCTGCGGTCCGGTCAGGCCGTATTCCCCGCCCATCGCGAAGAAGCGGCCGCGGTACTTGGCCAGGCCGTGGCCGGAGCGCGGCGTCGGCAGCGGCGCGCGTGTCTCCCAGGTGTCGCGGTCCGGCAGGTACACGTGGTGCAGGCCGGTGTTGTACTCGAAGGTGTTGAAGCGGCCGCCGACGATGTGGATGCGGCCCTCATGCGCCGTGCTGCCGACGTGGTCGCGCGCGCCGGGCAGGGCTTTCCTTGCTTCCCAGGTGTTGGCCTGGGGGTCGTAGACCTCATGCCAGCCGATGCTCGCGCGCTCGGCGGTGGGGTTGGAGGCGCCGCCGATCAGGTGGATCCGGCCGTTCAGGGCGACGGCCGCCGCCGCGCCGCGCGGACGCGGCATCGGGGCGATCGGCGTCCATTCGTTCGCGCCGGGGTCGTAGGCATAGGCGTTGTTGTGGGCGTTGCGGTTCTGTTCGTAGAAGCCGCCGAAGGCGTAGACCTTTCCGTTCAGGGCTTCGACGGCGACGTGGTTGGCACCGCGCGGCAGTTGCGCGGCGTCGTACCAGCGGTCCTCGGCGGGGACGTAGACGTGATGGTAGCCACGATCCACGCGGCCCTCGCCGTAGCCCCCGATGACGTGAAGGCGCCCCGCATTCTCGACGGACCAGGCCATCTCGGAGCGCGGGATCGGGAGGGCGGCGCGCGTGACCCAGCGGCCGGCCGGGCCGGGCGGCGCCGGGCTGTCGGTGGAGCGCTGGCCGATCTGCTCCGGCGTCAGGTGATGCGGCACGCCGCCCTGCAGCCGCTGGAACGGGTCGGGCGACGGGTTGGCCGGCGTCAGGCCGCCGTGATGCGCGTGTGGCTGCGCGGCCTGCTGCGCCGATGCCGCGGCGGGCAGGAGCAGGGTGGTTCCGAGGAAGGTGCGGCGATCCATCGCGGGGTCTCCGGTGTCCGGCCGAACCTACGACGCCGCGTCCCGCCGCGTCAGCCCCAACGGACGTTCAGGGGCAGCGACATTCCCTTGCGGATTCCGGTGAGGCCGCGGCGATAGGCGCCGTCGATGTTGAACTGGCCCAGCGGCCAGTAGGGGACGTCCTGGAAGAACTGCGCCTGCAGGCGGCGGGCGACGCCGCGTTGCGCGTCCATCGTCGGGGCGTCGAACCATTCGTCGCGCAACCGTTCCAGCTCCGCGGCGCGGGGCCAGCCGAACCAGGCCGCGTCGCCGTTGCCACGCAGCAGCAGGTTTCCGGCGGGCGTGGCCATCTCCATCCCCGCGAAGACCGCGACGACGGCGTTCCAGCCGCCCTGCGCCGGGGCTTCCCGCCGCGTGCGGCGCGCGAGGACTGTGCCCCAGTCCGACGTCACGCTCTCCGCATCGAAGCCGACCTTCTTGAGGAAGTCGGTCACGACGAGGGTCATGGCATTGTTGTTGTTCACGTCCGTGGGGTGGAGGACAAGGACCTTCGCCCCGGCCTTGCCCGTGGCCGCCACCGCCCGCCGTGCGGCCTCGATATCGCGGGGCGCGGCGACGGCCGCGATGCCCTCGTCGTTCTCCAGCGGCGAGCCCTTCGGGAACAGCCCGATGCCGTCGGACCAGCGGTCCCGGTCGGGGCCGAGCATGGACTGCATGACATCCGCCTGCGGCAGCGCGGGCCAGAGGGCGCGACGCACGGCCGGATCGTCGAAGGGCGGATGCAGGTGGTTCGGGCGCAGGAAGGCCATCAGGCCCGTGCTGTCGATCCGTTCCACGACCACGTTGCGGTTGCGCTGGAGGACCGGCCGCAGGTCGGGGGAGATCTGTTCCCACCAATCCACCTCGCCGGCCTGGAGCGCGGCGGCGACGGTTCCCGCATCCGGCAGGATGCGCCATTCCATCCGTTCGAAATGCGCGATCTTGGGACCGGCCGTCATGCTCGGCGTGCCCGGCGCGGGGCGATAGGCGTCGTAGCGCCGATAGACGAGGCGGGCGCCGGACACCCGTTCGTCCGCGACGAAGCGGTAAGGGCCGCTGCCCACGACTTCGGTGAAGGCGCGGTTGGGGTCGGTCGCGGCGAACCGCTCGGGGTAGACGAAGCAGGGATAGGATGACGCCTTCGCCATCGCGTCGAGCATCGGGCCGAAGGGGCGGTTCAGCCGGATCTCGAAGCGGCGGTCGTCCAGCGCGCGCATCTCCTCCACCCGCGGCGCGAGGGTCTGGCCGTGGGTGTCGCGTGCCATCCATCGGCGGATGGACGCGACGGCGTCGCGGGCGCGGACCGGTTCGCCGTCGTGGAAGGTCGGGCCCTCGCGCAGGGTGAAGGTCCAGCGCCTGCCGTCATCCTCGACCACCTGCCCCTCGGCCAGTTGGGGCTGGGGGCGGAAGGCTTCGTCCAGGCCGTAGAGCGTGTCCCAGCACAGGTGGCCGTGCGTGCGCGTCGGGTAGGCCGTGGTGTTGAGGGGGTCGAGGATCGTCACGTCGGCCGGGGGGACGTAGCGCAGGACGCGCGCATCGCCCTGCGCCAGCGCGGGGCGTGCGAGCGCGGCCGCGGCGAGGGTGCCGAGGGCGGCTCGGCGCGAGAGGGTCATTCGTCGCTCCTGGATTCGCCGGGGATGGGAGCGCGCCGGTCCTTCCGCGGCAAGCTGCGCGCGAAACGGGATTGGCGCCGGCCGCGCCGTCGCCCCATGCTCCTCCGCAACGATGGCCTTACGGGAACGGACCGATCATGCTGCGACGCCCCCTCCTCGCCGCCCCTGCGCTTCTTGCCGCGGGTCCGGGCCTGGCCCAGACCCAGATCCAGACCCAGGCGGGCGGTCCCATCGCCGGCGGGCGGCCCGTGCGGATCGTCGTGCCCTTCCCGCCGGGCGGCGCGGTGGACCTGCTGGGGCGGCTGCTGGCGGAACGGCTGGGGCCGGCCTTGGCCCAGAACGTCGTCGTGGACAACCGGGGCGGCGCGGGCGGGATCATCGGGGCCGATGCGGTGGCGAAGGCCGCGCCGGACGGTACGACGCTCGGCATCATCGGGGTCACGACCTTCACGGCCTTCCCGACGCTCTACGCGCGGCTGCCCTTCGATCCCGCGAAGGACCTGGTGCCGCTGACGCAGCTGACCTCCGGCGCGCTGCTCTGCGTCGTGAACGCGGACACGGCGCAGCGGCGCGGCTGGACCGACTTCCGTGCGCTCATCGCGTGGTCGAAGGCCAATCCGGAGGGGGTCAAGATGGGCTCCTCCGGCACCGGCACTTCGTCGCACCTGCTGATCGAGGCGGTGAACGCCGCCACCGGCGCGCGCATTCTGCATGTGCCGTATCGCGGCGGCGGGCCCGCCATCAACGACCTGCTGGCAGGCAACATCGACATGATGTTCGACGTGACGCCCGCGCTGGTACCGCATGTCGAGAGCGGGAAGTTCAAGGCGCTCGCGCTCTCCTCGCAGAAGCGTATGTCCTTCCTGCCGCAGGTGCCGGGTCTCGAGGAGTTCCGTGACCTTGGCCTCGGCGACGTGGACCTCGTCTCCTGGAACGCCCTGGGCATGCCGGCGGGCGTGCCGGCGCCGGTGCAGGAACGGCTGATGGCCGCGGTCCGGCAGGTGGCGGGGCAGGCGGACTACGTCGAGCGGCTCCGCCCCCTGGGCTACGACACCGTCCTGAGCGAGAGCCCTGCCGCGATGCGCAGGATGATCGAGCGGGAGACGCCCATGTGGCGCGCGATGGTGGAGCGGGCGGGGGTGAAGCTGGATTGAGGCCCGCAACCCCGGCGGTGCCCACCCGCTAGCCCGCTGCATGGCTGACCCTGACCTGCTCATCATCGGCGCCGGCGCCGCGGGCATCGGCGCGGCGCGGGAGGCCGTCTCGCTCGGCCTTACCGTCCGCGTGCTGGAGGCGCGGGACCGCGTGGGCGGTCGGGCGCAGACGGATGCGGCGACGCTCGGCGCCCCCTTCGACCTCGGCGCGACCTGGTTGCACGCGGCGGAGGGCAATCCGCTGGTGCCGCTGGCGCAGGCGCGGGGCCTGGAACTCTTCGACCACGACGCGGTGCGGGCGCACCGGAGCTGGGTGGACGGTCACTGGGCGACGCCGGAGGACGAGGCGGAGTACGACGCGGCGACCAAGGCCTGGCACCAGGCACTGGTCCTCGCGGTCGACGATCCGTCGCTCAGCCTGCACGACGCGGCGCCGACGGGCGGCCGCTGGGACGCGACGATCGCCTATTGGGAAGGGCCAGTGATCTGCGGCGCCGACCCGCGCGACATGGACCTGCAGGACTGGCGCGCGACGGAACTGCACGGGACCAACCTGTTGCCACGGGACGGGGCGGGGCACCTGCTGGGCGTGCTGGCGGAAGGCCTGCCGGTCACGCTCTCCGCCGCGGTGGATCGGGTGGCCTGGGGCGGACAGCGGGTCCGGGCCGAAGGATCCTTCGGGGCGGTCGAGGCAATGGCGTGCCTCGTCACCGTCCCGACCGGGGTCCTGGCGGCCGGGACCATGGCCTTCGACCCGCCGCTCCCGTCCCCGACGATGCAGGCGGTGCACGACCTGCCGATGGGCCTGCTGACGAAAATCGGCCTCCGCGCTGCGGGGGAGGACCGGCTGGACATCCCGGCCTTCGGCGGCCTGGAGCGCCGGATGGAGGAGGGCGAGCGGGCCATGACCTGGGTCGCCTGGCCCTTCGGCCGCGACCACCTGATGGGCTTCGCCGGCGGCCCCCTGGCCTGGGACCTCGCGCGGGAGGGGAGGGAGGCGACCCTCGCCTATGCGGGGGAGGAACTGCGCCGGTACTACGGGATCCGGGCCGACCGGGCCCTCCGCGCCGACGGCGCTCTGGTCTCCACCTGGGCGGAGGACCCCTTCTGCCGCGGGGCCTATTCCTACCTCCTCCCGGGACGGGGCGGGGCGCGGGACGCGCTGGGGGCACCGCTGGGCGACGGGCGCCTGCGCTTCGCGGGGGAGGCCTGCCATCCCCACCTCGCCGGGACCCTCGGCGGGGCTTGGTTCACGGGGGTCCAGGCGGCCCGGGACGTTGCGGCACGTATCGGTCGGGGGGATCGGGCTTTCACCGGGGCGCGCGCGTCGCTACCTCCCCCGGTATGACCGCGGCAGGACCGACCGACGGGGCCGCGGCCGAGTCTGCGGAGGAGGAAGGGCGCACCCGCGGCCCCGGGCCCGCGCGCGCCTCCTCGCCCGGCGCCCAGCCCGCGCCGCACCCCGAGGACGCCGGACCCGGCCGGATCGCGGGCAGGGCGCCCGAGCCCGGGCCCGCGATGGCCCCCCTGCCCGATCCGGGCCCACCCGCCCCACCGCGGGTCCGCCGCGACGGCGACACCCTCCGCTTCGAAGGGGCACTCACCGGGCTGAACGCCGGTGCCGTCTGGCGGGATGCCGTACGCGAGGCGGAGGGGGCGCGGGTCCTCGACCTCTCCGGCCTGACGACCCTCGATACCGGGGGCGCGGCCCTCGTCCTGGCCGCGGAGGTGGCGGCGGGGGAGGGGGCGAGCGTCCAGGGCGCGTCGCGTCCCGTCGGCGCGGTCTTGGAACGGACGCGCGTGGCGAGCCGGGCCCCGCCGGCCGAGACGCCGGCCCGCCCCCTCGGCCTGATCCGGGGACTCGGGGCGGCGGCGGTCGGCGCGGGGCGGAACGCGCAGGACCGGGTGGCCTTCCTCGGTGAGGGCGCGGCGACGGTCGTCAACGCCGTCCGGCGCCCGCGGGACCTCCGCTGGGCCGACGTGATGCGGCACCTGGACGAGGCGGGGACGCGGGCCTTCGGCCTGGTGGCCCTCCTCGGCGTTCTGATCGGGATCATCCTGGCGTTCCAGTCCTCCGTGCCGATGCGGCAATACGGGGCGGAGGTCTTCATCCCCCGCCTCGTCGGCATCTCCCTCGTGCGGGAGCTCGGGCCGCTGATGGCCGCGGTGATCCTGGCGGGGCGCACCGGTTCGGCCTTCGCCGCCGAACTCGGCACCATGACGGTGAACGAGGAAGTGTCGGCGCTGCGGATCATGGGCGTGGACCCGATGGTGCTGCTGGTCCTGCCGCGGCTCATCGCCGCGACGCTCGTCATGCCGGTGCTGGCGATGCTGATGAACCTCGCGGGACTGATCGGGACGGCAGGGGTGATGCTCTCGCTGGGCTTCCCGCTGCAGATCACGGCGAGCCAGGTCTCGGGCTTCGTGACCCTGCGCGACCTCTTCGGCGGCTTGTTCAAGGCGGCGCTCTTCGGGCTGGTGATCGCGGGGATCGGGTGTCGCGCCGGGCTGTCGGCGGGCAGCGGGCCGCGCGCGGTGGGCGATGCGGCGACGTCGGCCGTCGTCGGCGGCATCATCGCGATCGTCGTGCTGGACGGCATCCTCGCCGTGCTGTTCTTCCGGCTTGGCCTTTGATGGACGTGCCCGTCCTCGAAGCGCCGGCGCCGGTGACGACCGCGCCGGACGTCATCGAGGCGCGCGGCGTCGCCATGCGCTTCGGCGAGCGCACGCTGTTCAAGGACGTCTCCTTCGACGTGCACGGCGGCGAGGTCTTCGTGATCCTCGGCGGGTCCGGCTGCGGCAAGTCCACGCTGCTGAAGCTGATGATCGGCCTGTACCAGCCCACGGCCGGGACGGTGACGATCCTCGGCGGCGACCTGGCCCAGGCGGAGGGGGAGGAGCGGCGGCGACTGCTCCGATCCCTCGGCGTCATGTGGCAGTCCGGGGCGCTCTTCGGTTCCATGACGCTGCTCGAGAACGTCATGCTGCCGCTGGAGGCGCATACCGACCTGCCGCGGGAGGCGCGGGAGGCGGTGGCGCGCGTCAAGCTGGGCCTCGTCGGGCTCTCCGACGCCGCGGCGCGGCTGCCGTCGGAGATCTCGGGCGGCATGGCGAAGCGGGCGGGAATCGCCCGGGCGATGGCGCTGGACCCGCCGGTGCTGTTCCTGGACGAACCGAGCGCGGGGCTTGACCCCATCACCTCGGCGGGCTTGGACGCGCTGATCAAGGACCTCGCGCGCGACCTCGGCACGACCTTCGTCGTGGTGACGCACGAACTGCAATCCATCCTCGCGATCGGGGACCGCTGCATCATGTTGGACAAGCAAGCGCAGGGAATCATCGCCACGGGCGATCCGCGCCGCCTGCGCGACGACCCGCCGAACGACACGGTGCGGCGCTTCTTCCGGCGGGAGGTCGAGTAGGTGGCGGCCACCTCGCGCTCCCTCTACCTCCGCGTCGGGATGCTGATCCTTGCGGCCATCGCGCTCGGCGTCGGCTTCGTGCTGTTCTTCACGGCGAACCGGCTGACGCGGAACGCCACGATCTACGAGACCTACCTGCGCGAATCCGTGCAGGGGCTGGAGGTCGGGGCACCCGTCCGTTTCCGTGGCGTGCGGCTGGGACAGGTGACGGAGATCTCGCTCGTCAGCATCGAGTACCCGCCGCCGAGCGCCGCGGGCGTGCTGCAGGACCAGGCCTATCGCCGCGTGCTCATCCGCTTTGCCGTGGACCTCTCGCGCTTCCGCGAACTGCCGTCGACGGAGATGGCGGTCGAGAACGGGTTGCGCGTGCGGCTTTCGAGCACCGGGATCACCGGCGTCAGCTATCTCGAACTCGACTTCGTCGAGCCGTCCCGCTACCCGGTCGAGCCACCGCCCTGGGAGCCGCGCTACGCCGTCGTGCCGTCCCAGCCGAGCACGGTTTCGCAGGTGACCTCCGCGGCCGAGCAGTTGGTGCAGCGTGTCATGGACGCGCCGATCGAGGCGATCCTGCGCGACGCGGCCGGGCTCCTCTCCGACCTCCGGGGGCAGGTCAATGACGGCGAGCTGAACCGCACGCTGCGCGAGGTGAACGAGACGGTCGTGGCCCTTCGCGGCGCGATCCAGGATGCGCAGCTCGGCGCGCTCGGTGCGGAACTTCGGGGTGCGGTGACCGATCTGCGCGCGGTGCTCGGCGGGCCGGAGATCCGCGGGACGCTGCGCAGCGCCAACGCGGCGCTGGACAGCGCGCGGGTGGGGTTGGACCGCCTGCCGGCCGCGATCGCCGCGGTCGAGCGGGCCGCGCGGGCCGTGAACCTGGCCGTCGCCGACATCAACGGTGACCTGACGCCGACGCTGCGCGACCTGCGGGGTGCGGCGGGAAGCCTGCGTGACACGACGGAGGGGCTGCGGCGAGCGCCGGCCGCGTCGCTCCTTGCGCCCTCGGCGCCCGCGCCGGAATGGGCGCGCGGCAACGGGCGGGAGGCGCGGCGGTGACGGCGCGGCGGGGCGTGCTGGCGGGCGTGCTCGCGCTGGCTGGCTGCGGCGTCATCAACCAGGACTACGTGGAGCCGCGGCGCTACGCCCTCTCGCCGGATCGGCCGCCCGGTGCTGCGGCGAGGCCGGGCCGCGGGCCGCGGAGGACGCTGTTGCTGCGCCTGTCGCGCGCGGCGCCGGGGCTGGATACGCGTTACCTCCGCTTCCTCCGTGCCGATGGCACGATCCGCGTCGAGACCTACGCCGAGTGGACGGCACCGCCGGCCGAGGCAGCGGAGGACGCGCTGCGCCGGTGGCTCATGGCGTCCGGCCTCTTCGCGGGGGTGCTGGCGCCGGGCACCCGCGCCGATGCGGACCTGACGCTCGAGACGGAGCTGACGGCGCTGCACGTGGACGAGGGCCGCGGCGTCGCCCGCGCGGCGATGAGCGGCGTGCTGCTGGCGACGACGTCGCAGTTCGGCACGCGCGTCGCGGGGCAGTTCGTGCGGGACGCTACCGTGCCGGTGCCGGGCGGCGTGGCGGCAGGCCGAGCGCCGGACGCCGCTGCGGCCGCCATGGTGCAGGCCCTCGCGGCCGTGCTGGCGCTGATCGAATCAGACCTCGCGCGCAACGCGTGAGGCATCGCGTCGAGCGTTAACCGACGGGTGAGGAGCGTCGCGGCAATCTCAATTTCGGGACGGGACAGGAGGTTCGGTCGTCCGCACGAGACGGATGAGACATCATGGCCGATACCCGGCGCGCCGCGCATTTCAGCGACGATATGGAATGGAACGCGGTCTGGGATGACTACGACGCACGCAGGGGATCGCTGCGCGTGGTGGCGGGGCAGGGCAACGAAGCGCCGACGCCACCCTGCGACGTGCCCGCGCCGGACAGCCTGCCCTTCACGGCCGGTCGGCCCTTTCCTCGGCGGAGCCGGCGCATCGCCCGGCGCGCAACGGCACAGGCGGGGCCAGCCCCGGTCCGCCCCCGGCGCGTAGTCGGGCGCGCCGTCCTGGGTGCCATGCTCTCGGCGGCGCTGCTCCTCGGCCTTTGGACGGCGCTGCCGTGGTTGCTGGCGATGCGCGTGACCGCCGCCATCCGGTCGCCGGACCCGGGCGCGCTGGCCCGGCAGGTCGAGCCGGCGGCGGCGATGGATGGTTTGCGCCAGGCCTTGCTCGCGGAGGTGCCGCCGGGGCTGGAGGGGGCCGCCGGCCGCTGGGTTGCGGATCTAGCGGGCCGCATGGCGGCAGCCGCGGAGGCACGGGGCGCCGCGACCGAATGGGTCCGCCTGCGCGCGGCCGCCCGGGAGCGCGACGGCCTGCCGCGGCTGGAGGTTCTGCGCGACCTGCGCGCGATCGGCCCGGCGCAGTTCCGCCTGGACTACGGGCCGGAGCACGGGCCGGGCGGGCTGCGCTTCGACTTGGCCTGGCAGGGAACGGGCTTCCGGGTCGTCGGCGTACGGTCGCTCGATACCCCGCCGCGGGAACTGCCGCCGCCACAGCGGCCGCGCACCGTCCTGGCGATGCGGTAGGGCCGTTGGCTACAGGCCGGCGGGGCGGAAGGCGCCTTCTGCCACCGTTCCCCGGCAGCCGCGGCGGGGGCCTTCCGTGATCTCGACCTGGGTGCCGCCGGCGGCGGGGTCGAAGGCGGTCGCCCGGGCCGTGGCGCCGGTGGGGGCCCAGCAGGCCATCAGGGCCTCGACGCGCCCGGGGTCAGTGCGGTGCGTGCCGGCCTGGACCAGGCGCAGGCCTTCCAGCCGCGCCGCGGGGTCGCGCCAGACGGCGACCTCCCGTGCGGCGCCGGTGTCGGCGATGCGGCCGTCCACCGACTGGTCCTCGCTGCGTCGGAACCCCGCCCGCTCGACGTTGCCGATGCAGCCGCGGTTCGGGCCGTCCACCACGACGACGTCGCGGAAGACCGCGCCGTCCTCCACCGTGCCGATCCGGGTGCCGGCGGGGACGGTGCAGGCGACGTAGGGCGCGAGGTTCGTGATCGCGGCGCCCTGGCGGGCGAGGGGCGCGCCGATCTCACGCGCGTTGCGGCTGGCCCAGAGGGTGATGTCAGCGCGCCCTTCGACGGGGATGAGGATGCCGACCTCGCGGATGCGGGGCGCGCGCCCGCCCTCCCGCGCCTTGGCCGCGGCGGTCGGGCCGGCGGGGGTACGGCCGAAATTCACCGGCGCCACCGTGCCCTTGCAGCCGGCGGAGGCGCCGGCGGTGACCTCGACCTCCCAGGCTTCGACAGTGTCGGCCCGGCGGCGACGGATGCGCATGTCAGCTTGGCCCTGCGCGGCGGTGCCGGTTTCCACCGTGCAGGCGATGAGCGCACGCAGCGCGGCGGGGTCCTGCCGCGCCGCGCCGTCGCCGAGCATGCGCAGGCCCTGTTCCATGGCGTTCGCGTCGCGGAAGACCGGGACCGTGCGGCCTGTGCCGGCGGCGAGGAGGAAGCCGGGCTCGGCGGCCGAGGCCGGCGGCACGGCCAGGAGGGCCAGGGCGGGAAGGGACAGGATCGCCGGGCGGAAGGATGGGGGCATCGGTTCGGTGTGGTGCGGGGGAAGGGGCCGACAATCCTGCCGCGGCGCGGGGTGCCGCGCTGTCGCAAGCGGGCCGGATTGTCAGGATCTTGCTGCCGCTGATCCTTTCGCTTGACCTCCGGGCGGTTCGGATCGACTGCGTCGGGGCATGGCGGAGAGCGGCCTGACAGGATCGAAGGGCTCGGCGGCGACGCCCGCACACCGGGGCATGCGGCTGAACCCGGTGAATTTCCCGTTCTTCCGGACCGAGACGCTGCGCTACCGCGTCTGGGACCGCGCCTCCGCCGAGCTCTGTCGTCTTGAGGACAATCCGGACGGCTTCGAGCGCGCGGCGCTGCCCTTCCACGTCATCTGCATGAATGTCGGGTCCCGCCCCACGCCCTTCGAGGTGCGGACGGACCGTCGGCACCGGCGGACCTATCGGCACGGCGACCACATGATCCTGCCGGTCGGCACCGCGCCGGCCTACGCGTGGGAAGGGGTGACGCGCTGCCTGACGCTGCGCGTCGAGGACGAGGTCCTGCGGGACTACGCCGAGGCCTGCGGCCCCGCCTTCCTGGCGGAAGGGCACGCGTTGCGGGATGACCGACTGGAACAGTTGATGCGGCTTCTTGCCGCCGACCTTCGCGGTGAGGGCGTCAACCGCCTCTACGGCGAGGCGCTGGTGCAGGCGATCGTCGCGGCGGCGATCGAGGCGGATCGCGGCCCGCGGTCACGGCCCCGCGGCGGGCTGACGATGGCGCAGGCGCGGCGCCTTGCCGAGTTGATCGACGCACGGCTGGGTGACGACCTGTCGCTGGACGCGCTGGCGCGGGAGGCCGGCTTGTCACGCTTCCATTTCGCCCGCTGCTTCCGCACGGCCTTCGGCGAGGCGCCGCACGCCTACCTGACGCGGCGGCGGATCGAGCGGGCGAAGGCGATGCTGGCGACGGGCGCCCGGCCTGTCACGGAGATCGCGCTGGACCTCGGGTTCTCCAGCCATAGCCATTTCAGCGCGACCTTCCACCGCGCCGTCGGGATCAGCCCGAGCGAGTTCCGACGCGCATCGCGGATGTGAGGTGGCGTAGCCGGGTGACGTGACGTCGCAGGGCGAGCGTCGGCGTAGACCTTCCGGCGCGGTTCGCGGAGGGCCATGCTCGGGCCGCCCTTTGAGGAGGAATCGCCCGATGCCCGTCGTGCTCCACGGCCCGGCCTACAGCACATATGCCCGCACCGCCCGCCTCGCGCTGGAGGAGAAGGGCGTCGCCTATGAGTTGAACGAGGTGGACATCATGAAGGGCGCCGGCGCGTCGGCCGATCACCTCGCGCGTCATCCGTGGGGGAAGGTGCCGGCGTTGGAGCATGACGGCTTCCTCCTGTTCGAAACCTTCGCGATCGCCCGCTACGTGGACGAGGCGTTTCCGGGGCCTGCGCTGCAACCGGCGGACGCGAAGGCGCGGGCGCGGATGACGCAGATCTGCGGCGTGGTGGACAGCTACGCCTACAAGCCGATGGTGCACGACGTCTTCATCCAGGCGGTGTTCGTGCCCGCGGGCGGTGGGACGACGGATGCCGCCGTGTTCTCGGGCGGGCTGGAGCAGGCGGGCAAGGCGCTGGATGCGCTGGAGTCGCTGGTGGTCGAGAGCGAAGGGCTCTGCGGCGGCGGGGGGATCAGCCTTGCGGATATCCACCTCGCGCCGGTGCTGACCTATTTCACGATGGTGCCGCAGGGGGCGGAGGCGCTGGCGCAGCGGCCCCTTCTGTCGGCCTGGTGGAAGCGGATCGGGGAACGGCCGAGCGTCGTGAAGACGATGCCGAAGCTGGGATGACCCGGTCGCCGGAGGAGGCGCGGCCTCCTCCGGCGCGCGGCGGTCAGGCCGCCTTGGCGAGGGCCTGCCACACCGTCTCCGGCGTGGCGGGCATGTCGAGGTGGGTCACGCCGTCATCGGCCAGCGCGTCGAGCAGCGCATTCATCAGCGCGGGCGGGGAGCCGACGGCACCGGCCTCCCCCGCGCCTTTCACACCCAGCGGGTTGGTCGCGCAGGGAACGTTGACCAGCTCCACCTCGATCTCCGGCAGGTCGGAGGCGCGGGGGAGCGCATAGTCCATGAACGACGCGGAGAGGAGCTGGCCACTCTCAGGGTCGTAGGCCGTGCGCTCCAGGATTGCTTGGCCCATGCCCTGCGCCACGCCGCCATGCACCTGACCCCGCACGATCAGCGGGTTCAGCGCGTGGCCCACGTCGTCCACGACGAGGTAGCGGAGGATTTGCACGTTGCCGGTTTCCGGATCCACTTCGACCTCGGCGCAGTGGCAGCCGTTGGGGAAGGTGTGGAAGGGAATGTCCGCCACCTCCGCCGTGTTCAGCAGGATGGCGGATTCGCCGCGTGCTGCGCGCTCGGCCTGGGTCTTCGCGAGGTCCAGGATGCCGATGCCGCGGTCGGTGCCGGCGATCGCGAAGCGGCCGGCCTCGAACTCGATGTCGGAGGCCGAGGCCTCGAGGATTTCGCCGGCGGCCTGCTTGCCCTTCTCGATCACCGTCGCGGTGGTGGCGAGGAGCGCGGTGCCCTCCGAGTAGAGCGAGCGCGCGCCGCCCGTGCCGCCGCCGGTCGGGATCTCGTCGGAATCGCCCTGGACGATCCGGATCTTCTCGATGGGGATGCCGAGTTCGTTCGCCGTGATCATGGCATAGGCCGTCTCGTGGCCCTGGCCGGTGGACTGGGTGCCGACGAGGACGTCCACCATCCCGTCGTCGCGGAACCGGACTTCTGCCCGCTCGTTCGGCGCGCCGCCTGTGGCTTCAAGGTAGTAGGCCATGCCGATGCCCCGGCGCTTGCCGCGGCGTCGCGCTTCCTCCTTGCGCGCGTTGAACGTGTCGTAGTCCATCAGGCGGGTCGCTTCGTCCAGCAGGCGCGCGAATTCGCCGCTGTCGTAGCGCTGGCCGACGGGGGTCGTGTAGGGCATGGCCGAGGAGGGGACCATGTTCAGTCGCCGCAATTCCACGCGGTCCTTGCCGAGTTCCCGCGCGGCGGCGTCGATCAGGCGCTCCACGACGTAGTTGGATTCCGGGCGGCCGGCGCCGCGGTAGGCGTCCACGGGGGTCGTGTTGGTGACGACGCCGACGACCTGCGCGTGGATCGCCTCGAACCGGTAGACGGAGGCAAGGACCTTGGTGCCCGCGCCCGTCGGGATGAACGGCGCGTAGGTCGAGAGATAGGCGCCCATGCCCGCGATGTTCTTCGTCCGCAGCGCGAGGAAGCGGCCTTCCGCATCCATGGCGAGTTCCGCGTCCCAGATGTTGTCGCGGCCCTGCGTGTCGGAGAGGAAGGCCTCCGTCCGCTCCGCCGCCCAGCGCACGGGTCGCCCGATTCGGCGGGAGGCCATGAGGCAGAGCGGGTATTCCGGATACATGAAGATCTTCATCCCGAAGCCGCCGCCGACGTCGTGGGTGACGACCCGGAAGTTCTCCTTCGGGAGCTTGAAGACGATGTCAGCGAGCTGGTTCTTGAGGGGCCAGGAGCCCTGGGTGCCCGCGTGCAGCGTGAAGCGCCCGGTGCCCTTGTCGAAGGAGCCGAGGCAGGCCCGGCCTTCCATGGACGCCACGACGACGCGGTTGTTGACGATCCGCACCTTCGTGACGTGGGCGGCCTTCGCGAAGGCGGCGTCGGTCTTGGCCTTGTCGCCCGTTTCCCAATCGAAGACGACGTTGTCCTTGATGCCCGGCCAAACCTGCGGCTGGCCCGGCTCGGTCGCAGTAGCCAGGTCGGTCACGGCGGGCAGCATGTCGTAATCCACGACGACCGCCTCGGCCGCGTCGCGGGCCTGGGCGTGGGTCTCGGCCACGATGAAGGCGACGGGGTCGCCGACGTGGCGCACCTCCCCGTCGGCCAGCGCAAGGCGCGGGGTCTGGCCGCGGTCGGAGCCGTCCTTGTTCTTGAGTGGAACCATGCAGGGGATCTCGCCGAGACCCTCCTCCTTCCAGTCGGCGGCGGTGATCACGGCGAGCACGCCGGGCATGCTCTTCGCATCGGTCGTGTCGATCCCGGTGATCCGGGCATGGGCATGGGGGGAGCGGAGGACGTAGCCGATCGCCGCCCCCGCCTCGGCGCCCTGTGCCGCGAGGTCGTCCGTGTAGCGGCCGCCGCCGACGAGCAGGCGGGGGTCTTCGATGCGTCGCAGGGGCTGGCTGAGGCCGAACTTCGCCATGGTCACGTTGTTCCCTCGAGTGTTCAGACGATCATGTGCGATCGGCAGGGCGGGCGGGAAGGGGGTGGACGTCCGATGCGGGCCGGGTCTTCGTTCTCTCGGTCACGAGAGCGGGTGCGGCCGATGATCCCGACCTTGAAAACGCCCCGCCTGCTGCTCCGGCCGCACGGGATCGCGGACTTCGATGCCTTCGCGGCCATGTGGGGCGACCCCGGCGTGGTGCGCTTCATCGGCGGCGTGCCGATCGCGCGTGAGGCGGCCTGGGCGCGGTTCCTCCGGCAGGCCGGGTGCTGGCATCACCTGGGCTTCGGGTACTTCGCCCTGGAGGACCGCGAGACCGGCGCCTTTCTCGGCGAGGCCGGGTTCCAGGAGGCGCGGCGCGACCTCTCGCCCTCGATCGAGGGGACGCTGGAGGCGGGCTGGGTCCTCGCCCCGGCCGGACAGGGCCGCGGCCTCGCCGAGGAGGCAATGCGCGCTGCCATCGGCTGGGCCGAGGGCGCCCATCGCGGGCGACGCATGACCTGCATCATCAAGCCCGCGCATGCCGCCTCGCTGCACGTCGCGGCGAAGCTCGGCTTCCGACGCTTCGCCGACGCGGAGTATGGCGGCGGGCCGATCCTTCTGCTGAACCGGCCTGCCGCCTGAACCGCGTCAGGCCGCCGGTGCCGGCGGGGCGGCCTTCTGCTGCACGCCGAGCTTCCCCTTCACCCATTCGCGGGCGAACTGGAACACGACGTAGAGCATCGGGATCATGAAGATGCCGATGAGGGAGGCCGCGAGCATGCCGCCGAAGACCGGCGTGCCCACTGCGCGCCGCGACACGGCCGCCGCGCCCGCCGCCGTCACCAGCGGCACGAGGCCGAGGACGAAGGCGATCGAGGTCATCATGACCGCGCGGAACCGGAGACGGGCGCCCTGGGTCGCGGCTTCGCGGATGGACAGCCCGCGTTCCCGCGCTTCCTTCGCGAACTCGATGATCAGGATGCCGTTCTTCGCCGCGAGGGCGATGAGCACCACCAGCCCGATCTGCGCGTAGATGTCGAGCGACAGCCCGGCCAGCATGATGGCGCCAAAGGATCCCAGCCCACCCACGACCACGGACAGCAGCACGGGGATCGGGATGGTCCAGGATTCGTAGAGCGCGACGAGGAAGAGGTAAGCGAAGAGGACGGCCAGGGCGATGATGTAGGCCGTCTGCCCCGTCGCCAGCTTCTCCTGGTAGGCCGTGCCGGTCCATTCGAAGCCGTAGCCCGAGGGCAGGACGCGGGCCGACAGTTCCTCCATCGCCTGCAGCGCCTGCCCGGAGGATACGCCGGGCCGCGGCGCCCCGTTGATCGAGATGGCGCGGAGGTTGTTGTACCGCGTGATGGTCTGCGGCCCGAGAATGACGCGGACGTCGGCGAAGGCGCGCAGGGGAACCATGTCCCCGCGCGAGTTGCGGACGTGGATGCGCCAGATGTCGTCGATGTCGTCGCGGTCCCTGGCTTCCGCCTGGATGTTCACCTGCCAGACGCGGCCGTAAAGGTTGAAGTCATTGACGTAGAAGCCGCCGAGCGTCGCCTGCAGCGCCGAGAAGATGTTGGAGATCGGGATGCCCAGCGCCTGCGCCTTGTCCCGGTCCACCTCCAGGAACAACGAAGGATTGGTTGCCGAGAAGGTCGAGAAGACGGCGCTCAGCCGCGGGTCCTGGTTTGCCGGCACGATCAGCCCGAGCATCGTGGCGCCGAGCTGCGTCATGTCGCGGCCCTCGTAGTCCTCCAGCACGTATTCGAAACCGCCGCCGGTACCAAGGCCGATGATCGGCGGCAGGTTGAAGGCGAAGACGTTCGCCGTACGGATGGCCTGCCCTGCGCCGAAGACCTGGCCGATCGCGGCCTGCACACTGTCCTGCACCGTCTTGCGGTCGGCGAAGGGCTTCATGCGGACGACCATGAAGGCCGAGTTCGACTGCGCGCCGCCGTCGATGAGGGAGAAGCCGACGATTCCGAGGGTGCCCTGCACCGCGGGGTTGCGGCGCGCGATCTCCTCGATCTGCCGCACCACCTCACGCGTGCGGGAGACGGAAGCGCCGGGTGGCAACTGGGCCTGGATGAAGAAGGCGCCCTGGTCCTCCTGCGGCAGGAAGCCGGTCGGCGTGACCTTGCTGATGGACCAGATGCCGAAGGCGAAGCCGGCCGTGAGCAGGAGCGACAGGACGGACACGCGAACCAGCCGCGCGACCCCGCCTGCGTAGCGGTCCCGCGTCCAGTCGATGCTCCGCAGCACCCAGCCGATCGGCCCGCGCCGCGGCCCGTGATGCGGCCGCAGGATGAGGGCGCAGAGGGCCGGCGACAGCGTCAGGGCATTGATGGCCGAGACCACCATGGCCGCCGAGATCGTCACCGCGAACTGCCGGAACAGCACGCCGGACAGGCCGGGGATGAAGGCGATCGGCACGAAGACCGACAGCAGGACGAGCGTGATCGCGATGATCGGCGCGGTGATCTCCCGCATCGCGGCCTTCGTGGCCTCGGCGGGGGTCCAGTCCGGGTGTTCCGACATCACCCGTTCGACGTTCTCGACGACGACGATGGCGTCGTCCACCACGATGCCGATGGCCAAGACCATCGCGAGCAACGAAACGGTGTTGGCCGAATACCCCATTCCCAGCAGGATGACGAAGGCGCCGAGCAGTGAGACGGGCACCGCGACCGTCGGGATCAGCGTCGCCCGGAAGGAGCCGAGGAAGAGGTAGACGACGATGACGACGAGGACGAAGGCCTCGAGCAGGGTCTTCACCACCTCGTAGATCGTGTCGGACACGAAGTCGGAGGAATCGTAGAAGACGGTATAGTCCACGCCGGGCGGGAAGCGGGTCTTCAGCTCGTCCAGCCGCGCCCGCATGGCGTTGGAGACCTGCACCGCGTTCGCGCCGGGGGCGAGGTAGACGCCGAACGCGATGGAGGGCTGGCCGTTGTAGCGGTTCTCCGTGTCCATGTTCGCCGCGCCGATCTCGACGCGCGCGACGTCCCGGACCCGCAGGACGGAGCCGTCCGCGCTGGCCCTGACGACGATGTTCCCGAACTCCTCCGGCGTCGCCAGGCGGCCCCGGGTCTCCAGGTTGATCTGGAAGGACTGGTCGTCGGAGATGGGGCGCCCGCCGATCCGGCCGACCGCGGCCTGGACGTTCTGGGACTGGATCGCGGTGATGATGTCCTGCGGCGTGAGGTTGAGGGAGATCAGCCGGTCCACCTCAAACCAGACGCGCATCGAATAGTCCTGCGCGCCGAAGACGTTGACCTGCCCGACGCCCGCGACGCGCGACAGGTTGTCGAGCATGTTGATGGTGAAATAGTTCGACAGGAACAGCGGGTCCTGCTGCCCGCCGGGCGAATAGAGGAACCCGAACATGAGCACGGCGGAGGACTGCTTGCGCACCACCACGCCGCTGCGCTGCACCTCCTGCGGCAGCCGCGCCAACGCCGCTTGGACGCGGTTGTTGACGTTGACCGTCGCGATGTCGGGGTTGGTGCCGAGCTGGAAGGAGACGTTGAGGGTATAGGACCCGTCATTCGCCGAGTTCGACCGCATGTAGATCATGCGGTCCACGCCGTTGACCTGGCCCTCGATCACCTGGCCGATCGTCGTCTCGACGACCTGGGCCGAAGCGCCGGGGTAGCGCGCGGTGACCGACACCTGCGGCGGCACGATGTCGGGGAACTGCGACACGGGGATGTTGATCATCGAGATCGCGCCCGCGATGAGCGTGAGGATCGCGATGACGATCGCCAGCCTGGGGCGATCGACGAAGGTTCCGGAGATCATGGGCGGTTAGCGCGCCGAGCCGGATGCGGAACCGGTGGATTGGCTCGCCGGCGGGTTCGCCGCGGCGGGCGCTGCCGTCCCCGGCGCGCCGGCATTGGTTGCGGCCGGCGCGCCCGGCGGCGATCCGCCCGCGCCCGACGGCGTCCCCTGGCGGGCCGCGCCGGGCGGCCCCCGGCCCCGCCGCCTGCGGCCGAGGCGTTCGGGGCGCCCGCCGCGGGCGCTGCGCCCGGCGCACCCGGCGGCCGCACCGGCGGTGCCCCGGCGGGCGCCGCGTTGACCTGCTGGCCTGGGCGGACCCGCTGGATGCCCTCGACGATGACGTTCTCGCCCTGCTCCAGGCCGGATTCGATGATGGCCGTCTCCGCGGTCGAGCGGCCGAGGCGGACGTTGCGGCGTTGCGCCTTGGACTCGTTGTCCACGATGAAGACGTAGGACCCCTGCTGGTCCTGCAGCACCGCGGAGCGCGGCAGGCCGATGGCGAGAACGGGTTCCAGCCCCTCCACGAAGACCGACACGAACTGGCCGTCGATCAGCGCCCGGTCCGGCACGTCGCCGAAAGTCGTCGTCGGCAGCGGCGGATTGGGCATCAGCGCGCGGACGAGGATCGTGTCGGTGCTCCGGTCGATCTGGTTGTCCACGAACTCGATCCGCCCGGCCTGGGGATAGGTTCGGCCATCCGTGAGGCGGATGCGGACCTGCACCGCCTCCACCCCGCCGCGGGCGGCGTAGCGGTCGCGCAGCTCCAGGGCCTGGCGCTGGGAAACGGGGAAGGACACGCGCATCGGGTCCTGCGACACGATCGTCGCGAGCGTGCCGGCGTCCGGCCCGACGACGTTGCCGACGGTCCGGTTTGTCCGGCCGATCTTGCCGCTGATCGGGGCGGTGATGTCAGTGTAGCCCAGGTTGATGTCGGAGCCGCGGAGGGCGGCGCGGGCGGCGAGGAGGTTGGCATTGGCCGTCCGTTCCTGCGCGACCGCGTTGTCGAGCGTGGCACGCGTTCCCGCGCCGCTGCGCACGAGCTCCTGGGCGCGGCCGAGGGTTTCCCGGGCGTTGGCGAGCGAGGCCTCGGCGGAGGCGATCTGGGCCTGCTGGCGGGCCACCTCCGCCTCGAAGGTCTGCCGTTCGATCCGGTAGAGGACCTCGCCCCGGCGGACCTCCTGCCCCTCCCGGAAGACGACTTCCTGCAGGAAGCCGGTCACGCGGGCTCGCAGGTCCACGCGCTCGACCGCTTCGACGCGCCCGACGAACTCCGACTGTTCCGTCACGGGGCGGCGGGCCGCCTGCTGGACGCCGACTGCCGGCGGGCCCTGCGGACCGAACTGGGCGAGCGCGGGAACTGCCCCCGTAAGCACCATCAGGAGCGAGGCGGCAGCAAGGCGAGCGGGGGGGCGCATGCGAAGGTCCGGAAGGAGGCCTGCCCGGGGTAGGGCAGGCGATACGGTTCAACCCTACGCTGCACCGCGTCAAGGAAGTGGGACATCATGGCCGTCAGTCCAGGGCGCCCGGGTGGAATCCGGGCGGGACGGGGGTTCGGGGGCATCAATCCCCGCGTCGGCCCGGCTTAGGCCCTGCGTCGGCCTTCGTCGGTTGCAATAACGTAACGGACGGACTGCATATGCCGTTCTATGCCGCGGCATGGGTGGCTTCCACCGGGGGCCGCGCCTGCCAAACTGCCGCTCACGATGTCGTTGCCGCCGATCGAAGCTCCGAAGGGTCCCGTGCCACGGGGTAACGGCCGGTCCTCCGGGCCCGGCGCGGAGCCGCTGCGTTCGACGGCCGGCGGGGTGGCCGCCGTCGGCCGCGCGCTCCAGGTCCTCGGCGCCTTCAGGGCGGGCGATTCGGCCCTCCCCCTCCGGGTCTTCGCCGCGCGGACCGGGCTCTACAAGAGCACGATCCTCCGCCTCCTCGCGTCCCTCGAGAAGGCCGGCGCAGTCATCCGCGAGGCCGATGCAAGCTGGTCCCCCGGCCCGACCCTCTATCTCTGGGGAACCTTCTACCTTCGCAGCCTTGGCCTGGACACCAGGGCGGCACCCGTCGTGGACGGGCTTTCCGAGGACACCGGCGGCATCGCGGCCTTCTGGGCCCGCCTCGATCCGGAACGGCGCATCTGCATCTACCGCGCGCTGCCGCCCCGCTCCCCGCGGCACGCGCTGACGGCGGGCGACGTCATGCCGATGGGCGGGCACGCGACTGCGCAGGTCTTCGCGGCCTGGGACCGACACGCCGACCCCGCGGCGGCCGAAGACCGGCCCGAGGTCGTGGTCTCCCCGGCTCGCGCGACGGGGACCCGACCTCCCTCTCTGCGCCGGTCTTCGGCGCGGCGGGGCGCATGATCGGGGCGCTGACGCTGTCGGGCAGCGGCGACCGGCTGCTGGGCGACCTCGACCGCGCGCGGCTGCTGCTGGCCGACGCTGCGGTCAGCCTGACGCGCGCGGCCGGGGCGGCCCCGCGCGGCTGATCCGCCGCACGGGACAGGTGCGACACGGGGCCGCATTCCGGCATCGGGCGATCCCCTCTAGGGTCGCGCGCCTCGGGAAGGAGCCTTCCGCATGCCCTATGTGTCCGGCGGGACGATCGTCCTCGTCGTCGTGCTGCTTCTGGCCTTGGTGACCGCGGCGAAGGGCATCCGCACCGTGCCGCAAGGGCAGGTCTGGACGGTCGAGCGGTTCGGGCGCTTTACCCACCTGCTGAACCCCGGGCTGAACTTCATCATCCCCTACGTCGATTCGATCGGGCAGAAGATGAATGTCCAGGAGGTGGTGCTGGACATCCCGGAGCAGTCGGTGATCACGCGCGACAACGCGTCGGTAACGGTGGACGGCATCGTCTATTACCGGATCATGGACCCGGCGAAGGCGGCCTATCAGGTGCAGAACCTGCAGGCCGCGCTGACGGCGCTAACGATGACCAACATCCGCGCGGTGATCGGCGAGATGGACCTGGACCAGACGCTGTCGTCCCGCGACCGGATCAACTCGCAGCTGCTCTCCATCCTCGATGGGGCGACGGACCCCTGGGGAGTGAAGATCGCGCGCGTGGAGATCCGCAAGATCGAACCGCCGGAGAACCTGATCCGCGCGATGAACCTGCAGATGACCGCGGAGCGCGAGCGCCGCGCCTCCGTGACCCGGGCCGAGGGCGCGAAGGCCGCCCTGATCCTGGAGGCCGAGGGTCGCAAGGAAGCGGCCTTCCGTGACGCCGAGGCGCGCGAGCGCAGCGCACAAGCCGAGGCGGAGGCGACGCGCATGGTGGCCGCGGCCGCGTCGGGCGCCGGCGCCGATGCGCTGCGCTACTTCGTGGCGGAGAAGTACGTGTCGGCGTTCCAGGCCGTCGCGGCGAGCCCGAGTTCCCGCTTGGTGATCGTGCCGATGGAGGCCGCGGGCCTCGCGGGCGGCGTGACCGCCGCGCTGGAGCTGCTGCGCCAGGCGCCACGCACCGGGGACTTCGCGGCGGTGAGCCCGCCGTCGATGTCGCCGGGTGCCGCGCCGCCCATGGGGTTCCGCCCCACCGCCGACATCGTCCCGCCCCCACCGCCCGTGACGAGGCCGAATCCTTGGACCGCTGGCTGATCTGGGTCCTCGCCGGGCTGGTCCTGCTCGGCGCGGAGCTGCTGCTGCCCGGGGTGTTCCTGCTTTGGGCGGGCTTCGCTGCTCTCGGGACGGGGCTGGTCGTGCTGGGCTTGGACCCGGGCTTCCCGCTGACGGTCGGGGCCTTCGTCCTGCTGCTCGCGGGCGGGATCGCGGTGGCGCTGCGCCTGCGGCAACACGGCGGTCGCGGACGGCACGGACTGAACACGCCGGAATCGGGGCTGGTCGGGCGGGACGGCGTGGTCCAGGCCTGGGACGGCCCGGGGGTTCGCGTCCGGGTCGGCGACAGCGACTGGGCCGCGCGGCACGACGGCGCGGTCGCCCTCACGCCCGGCGAGACGGTGCGCGTGGAAGCCGTGGAGGGCACGACGCTCCGGGTTCGCCGTCCCGTCTAGACGCCGAGCACCCAGCGGCGGAACAGGTCGAGGTCGATGTTGCCGCCGCAGAGGATCAGGCCGACGCGGCGGTCGGCCATACGCTCGCGCTCGGCCATCAGCGCGGCGAGCGGCGCGGCGCCGGCGCCCTCGGCGAGGTTGTGCGTGTCCTGCCAATAGGCGCGGATGGCACTTGCGACCGCGTCGTCGTCCACCAGCACGATGCGCGCCACGCCGCGGCGGATGATCTCGAGCGCGCCGGGGCCGGGGATGCGCGTCGCCATCCCGTCGGCGCGCGTGGTCGCGGCGGGGGTCGTCACGACCTCGCCACGCTCGAAGGACAGGGCGTAGGACGGGGCGCCGGCGCTCTGGACGCCGATGATTTCCGTCCGCAGGCCCAGCAGGTCGCGCGCAAGGATGCAACCGCAGATGCCGCTGCCCAGGCCGATCGGGACGTAGAGCGCGTCCAGCGGCGGCGCGCCGCGGAACAGTTCCAGGGCGTAGGTCGCGACGCCCATCACCAGGTCCGGCGCGAAGGAGGGCGCGAATTCCAGCCCTCGTTCGGTCGCGAGACGCGCCGCTTCGGCGCGGGCGGCGTCGAAATCCTCCCCGTGCTCGATCAGCGTCGCGCCCTGGGCGCGCATCGCCGCGTTCTTCTCCGTGCTGTTGCCGTGCGGGACGACAATGGTCACCGGCACTCCGGCCCGCGCCCCGGCATAGGCGAGGCTCTGGCCGTGGTTGCCGCGGGTCGCGGAGATGACGCCGGCGATGCCCGGACGCTCCCGGCGCAGGCGATCCATGTAGACGATCCCGCCGCGCACCTTGAAGGCGCCGGTCGGCGTATGGTTCTCGTGCTTGACCCAGACCTCGGCGCCGGTGCGGGCCGCGAGCAGCGGCCAGGCGAATTGCGGCGTCGGCGGGAAAACGGCGTGGACGAGGCGTGCGGCGGCCTCGAGCGCGGGCAGGTCGACCATCAGCGATGCACGAAGACGGGGCAGGGAGCCTCGCGCAGCAACGTCATCGTCGCCGAGCCCGTGAAGTAGGTGCGGAGCGCCGAGTTCTCGAAGGCGCCCATGACGAGCATCGAAGCCTGGTCCGCGGCGAGGATCGCGAGGATGGCATCGGCGGGACGGTCGCCGAGGATGCTCACGGGTTCGGCGCGCGCGCCATGGCGGGCCAGAAGGCCGGCCGCTTCGCCTGCCTGCTGCGTCGCGACGGCGCGGTCGTCGCTGACCGATACCGCCTTGACCGGCCGGTCGCCCGCCAGGCCGAGGAGCGCGAAGGCCTGAAGTGCGTCGGCGGCGCCGGTCGAACCGTCATAGGCCGCGATGACCGGACCATCCGTCAGCGTCGCGCCGGGCGGGACGACCAGGAGCGGTCGCGAGCCGTCCCGCAGCAACTCGGGAATCGTCGGGGCGAGGCCGTCCTCCGTCTCTTCGCGCCCGAGGGTGGAATCGCGGCCGAGCACGATGAGGTCATGCGCCGCACCGGCGCGCAGCAGCGCCTCCTGCGGCGCGTCGCCGAGGGTGACGATCTGGTGCGGCGTGTCACCGCACAGGGCGTCGAAGGCGGCGGAGGCTGCGGCGGCATCCTGCTCCGCCTGTTCCTGCAGCCGGGCGTTGCGCCGTTCGAGGAAGGCGCCCCCGCCCGGCGGCACGGGTTCCGAGGCGTCGCGCGTGTGCGGCAGGTCGAGGATCGTCGCGGCGGTGAGGCGGGCGCCCGTGCTGCGGGCGAGGGTCAGGGCGACGGCGGCCGCGGCCTGGGCCCCCGGCGTGTCGTCCAGCGCGACGAGAAGGCTCTTCAGCATGCCGCGAGCCTAGGCCCGGCCCACCGGCCCGTCACGCCGGCTTCCGGGTCACGGGCGGATGAGCGAGAGCCGGGCGCGGCGGGACAGCGCGTCGATGACGGCGACGGTCCCGAGGATGAGGAGGACGATGAAGGCGACCTCGTCCCAGTTGTTGATGCGGATGCGATCGGCCAGCGCCAGCCCGATCCCGCCCGCGCCGACGACGCCGAGGATCGTCGCGGATCGCGTGTTCGATTCGAAGAGGTAGAGGACGTGCGACAGGATGGCCGGCAGCGCCTGGGGCATCAGCCCGAAGCGAATCGCGTGCAGGCGCGATCCGCCGGCGGCGCGCACGGCCTCGGCCGGGCGTGGGTCCGCGTCCTCGAGGGCTTCGGAAAAGGTCTTGGCGAAGGTGCCGATGTCCGGCAGCGCGATGGCGAGGATGCCGGCGAAAGGGCCGAGGCCCACGGCGGAGACGAAGATCAGCGCCCAGATCAGCGTGTCCACGCCCCGCAGCGCGTCGTAGGAGCGGCGGACGGTGAAGCGCAGGATCGTGCTGCCCACGACGTTGCCGGCGCCGAGGAGCGCGATCGGCAGCGCGATGACGGCACCGAGCAGCGTGCCGAGGAAGGACATGGCGAGGGTCTCGGCCAGGGCCTTCAGCAGGTCCGTGAGGTTACCGCCGGTGGAGGGCGGCCACATGAGGACGAGGAGCCATCCCAGGCGCGACAGCCCCTCCCAGACCCGGGCCGGCGACGCGTCCACGCGCCAGAGGCCCAGGCACAGGAGGGCGAGGCCGGCCAGCCAGAGCAGCGCCGCGCGGGAGGGGAGGCGAAGGGCGGTCACGCCGAGAGGATCCGCCGGCGCAGCGCGCCGCAGACCAGGTCGAAGCAGGTCACGACGACCAGGATCAGGACGACGATGGCGGAGATGTCCGGGTACTCGAACTGCCGCACGGCGAGGTAGAGTTCCTCGCCGATCCCGCCGGCGCCGACGATGCCCAGGACGCTGGCCTCCCGCACGTTGATCTCGAAGCGCAGCAGGCCGAAGGACAGCATGCCGGGCAAGGATTGCGGCAGGACCGCGACGCGGCAGGACTGCGCCCAGGTGCCGCCGGCGGCGCGCACCGCATCCACGGATGCGAGGTTCGCGTTCTCATGCACCTCGGCGAAGAGTTTGCCGAGGGCACCGGCGGTGTGGACGGCGAGCGCCAGCATGCCGGCGAAGGGGCCGAGGCCGAAGGCGTAGACGAAGATCAGCGCGAAGACGAGGACGGGGACGGTGCGGGCCAGTTCCAGCGCGCGGCGGCTGAGCGTGACCGCCCAGGGCGGGGAAAGCGTCGCGGTCGCGGGGAAGGACAGCAGCAGCCCGACCGTCGCCCCGATCGCGGTGCCGGTCCAGGCGATGAGGATCGTGTCGCCGAGCAGGACGAGCCAGTGCGACAGGCCCCACATCCATTCCGCGAGGTCGGCGCCGAGCGAATCCCACCGCAGCACGGGGATCGTGCGTCCCACATAGTCCGCCGCGCGGGGCAGGCCGCCGGCGAGGCGCGCCAGGTCCACCTCCCCGATCCAGGACGAGGCGGCGACCGCCGCGACGAACAGCGCGGCGCCGAGCAGCCACTGGCCCCGCTTGCGCGCCGCGGCCTCGCGCCACCGTGCCTCCCCGTCCGGGATCGCGGCGGCGCGGCGCGCGGCGGGGAGGGCGATGTCGCTCAAGAGCGCTGGCGGCGGCGGGCCTGGTTCTCCTCGACCACCGCGATGACATCGAGGTAGTCCTCGTGCCGCGCGGGGGCGATGCCGCGCGCGTCGGAGGCCGCGACCTTGAAGGCATCCGGGTCCTCGGTCGGCAGCGCCATGACGGCCGCGATCCAGTCGCGGCGCAGCGATTCCGGCAGCGCCGTGCGCAGCACCCAGGGGGAGTTCGGGATCTCGGGCGAAGTCCAGATGATCCGGGTGGAGCCGGAGGGGATCATCCCCTTCTCCTCCATCCGCTGGATGTTCCCGCGCGTCGGCGAGTTCCAGAAGGTCGCGCCGGCGTCGTAGGTGCCGTTCAGCACGGCGATGACCGACTGCTCGTGACTGCCGGAAAAGCCGGTGCGGGAGAAGTGGCTCGCCGGGTCGAAGCCCGCGCGGCGCAGGAAATAGGATGGGAAGGCGAAGCCGGAGGTCGAGTTCGGGTCGGCGAAGGCGAAGGACTTGCCGCGCAGGTCCTGGAGGCTCCGGTAGGGGGTGTCGGCCTTGACGAAGACGACGGAGTCGTAGCCGGTCCGGCCGTCGTCGCCGATGTCCTTCGCGAATGGGGCGACACGGTTGCCCATGACGCGGTGGGCGAGGGCGTAGTTCGCGGGGCCAATGCGCGCGAACTCGATCTGGTCGCTCCGCAGCGCCTCGACCACGCCGGCGTAGTCGGTCGCGCGGAAGACGCGCAGCGGCACGCCGAGCTTGCGACGCATGTATTCGGCGAAGGGCTGCTGACGGGCGATGGCGTCGCGCTCGTTCTCGGCGGAGGAGATGCCGAGGCGGAGTTCGCGGAAGGACCCGCGCCAGTCCGTCCCTTGGGCGCGGAGGATCGTGGGCGTCGCGAGGAGGGGCAGGGCGAGGAGCGCTCGTCGCGTGGTCATGGCCGGTCTCCCGTGAGGTGGCGGGCGAGTGCCAGGATTGCGCGACGGGCACGTGACGGGCCGATGAAGCCAACGTGACGGCCGGATCAGCGGCGGGTCAGGGCGAGGAAGGCGAGGGTGCAGACGGCGACCGCCACGGCGAAGAAGACCAGCCCGCCGGCGATGGAGGTCGCGTGGACCACCGCGCCGGAGGCCGCCTGCAGCACGGCGGCACCGAGGAAGAAAGACAGGTTCACGGCGGCCAGGGCCTTTCCCGTCTGCTCCGGCGGCACGGCGGCGCGGGTCAGGGCGAAGGTCAGGGGCTGGACGGAGACCAACAGGCCGAAAGCGAAAAGGGTTACGGCGTCCCAAGCCGGCGGCAGCGCGCCACCCAGCGCCGTCAGCATCAGGCACCCTGCGGCGGCCAGGTGCCCGAAGGCCAGCAGCGCCCGCCGCCGCCCGATCCGCCGGTCCAGCACGCCCCAGAGAGCGGGGCCGATCGCGAGCGCGAGCGTCGCGATCAGCAGCACGTTGCCGGCGGCGACGCGGGGCAGGCCCTTCACCTCCATCAGCCAGGGCCCTCCCCAGAGGCCGCGGACCCCGATCACGACGGCGAAGGAGGCGAAGGCCAGCACGACGAGCCCGATGAGGGCGCGGGAGAAGACCAGGCGCACGACCTCCCGCGCGTCGCCGGCGAGGGTGCGGTCGGGCGTGCCGACCGGGCGGTCGTGCACGATGAGCGCGACGAGTGCGATGACGAGGCCACCGAAGGCGGCGCAGGCCCAGTAGCCGGCGCGCCAGCCATCCGCCTCGATCAGCAGGGCCAGCGGGGAGGCGGACATGAGCATGCCGACATTGCCGAGCGCCTGGATCAGGCCCGACCACAGGCCGAAGCGTGCGGGGGAGAGCAGCTTGGCAGCGAGCGTCATCGGGCAGATCAGCATCCCGCCGCAGCCGATCCCCAGCACGACCTGCCCCAGAACGAAGGACAGCGGCCCCTGCGCGAAGGCTGCGAGCACCGATCCTCCGACGATGATCGCCAGCAGCGTCAGCGCGACCTTGCGCACGCCGAAGCGGTCCAGCGCCACCCCGATCGGGATCTGCGCCGCCGCGAACGCGAAGTGATACGTGCCGGTCAGCGACGCCAGCCCTTCCGCCGTCACGGCGAGGTCGCGTCCCAGGAGGTCCGCCGCTATCGCCGGCAGGGTGCGCACCGCGTTCGACAGCATGTGACCCATCGCGAGGGCCACGAGCGGAGCGACGAAGGCGAAGGACGCCTCGCGCGCATCGCCTTGGGCTGCGCTCAAGCCGTCAGTTCCGGAACATCTTGCCGGGGTTCATGATGCCCTTGGGGTCGAGCGTCTGCTTGATGGAGCGCATGACGGCGAGCGCCTCGACGCCGTGTTCCTGTTCGAGGAACTCGCGCTTGCCGAGGCCGACGCCGTGCTCGCCGGAGCAGGTGCCGCCGAGGGAGAGACCGAGGGCGACGATCTTGCGGTCCAGCTCCCACGCCTTTTCCAGCCCATGCGGGTCATTCGGGTCGTAGAGTATGACTTGGTGGAAGTTGCCGTCGCCGGCATGGCCGACGATGCAGGTGGTCTGGCCGGCCGCTTCGGTGATCGCTTTGGCACCGACGATGGCTTCGACGAGTTTGCTGATGGGCACGCAGACGTCGGTCGTGATCCCGCGGTAGCCGGGGATGAGGGATACGCCGGCCCAGTAGGCGTCGTGACGGGCGGTCCAGAGCTTGTTTCGGGCTTCGGTCTCGGTCGCCCAGGCGAAGTCGGCGCCGCCATTGTCGGCGGCGATGGCCTGCACGGCCTCCGCCTGTTCCTGCACGGCGGCGGCGCTGCCGTGGAACTCGATGAACAGAGTCGGCGCCTCCGCCATGCCCGTCAACTTGGAGTAGCGGATGGAGGCGCGCATCTGGTCGGCGTCCAGCAACTCGATCCGCGCGACGGGGATGCCGGACTGGATGACGGTGCGCACCGTCTCGACGGCCGAGGCCAGGTCGGGGAAGGCGCAGACGGCGGCCGACGTTGCCTCTGGAATTCCGTGCAGCCGCAAGCGGATCTTCGTCATGACGCCGAGCGTCCCCTCGGAGCCGATGAAGAGGCGGGTGAGGTCGTAGCCGTTCGCGGCCTTGCGGGTCTGGCCGCCGGTGCGGATCACCCGGCCGTCGGCGAGGACGACTTCCAGTTCCAGCACGTTCTCGCGGATGGTGCCGTAGCGCACAGCGTTGGTCCCGGAGGCACGGGTCGCGCACATGCCGCCGATCGTGCAGTGGCTGCCGGGGTCCACGGGGAAGAACAGGCCCTGGTCGCGCAGGTGGTCGTTCAGCGCGCGGCGCTCGACGCCCGGCTCGATGAGGCAGTCCATGTCATCGGGCCGGACCTCGAGGATGCGGTCCATCTTCGAGAGGTCGAGCGTGATGCCCGCGCGCACCGGCGTGACGTGGCCCTCCAGCGAGGTCCCCGCGCCCCAGGGCGTCACCGGCACCTCGTAGCGGTGGCAGAGGGCGAGGAGCTTCGAGACCTCCTCCGTCGTGTGCACGAAGGCGACGGCGTCGGGCTGGACGGGAGTGGAGGAGTCCTCCCCGTGCGAATGCTGCTCGCGGATCGCGTTGTTCGTCGTGATCCGCTCGCCGAGGAAGGCGCGGGCGGCGGCGATCACGTGGTCCACGGGGCGCAGGGCTGGGGCGTTCATCGGTTCGTTCCGGGCGGCGCACGGAGTGGCGCCTTCAGCGGCATCAGTCGTCCCGAAGCAGCGGGCACGTCAAGCAATGCGGCCCGCCTCCACCTTGCGTGAACAGGGAGAGGGCGGGGTCCAGAACCTCCAGCCCCTCGGCCCGCAGAGCGGCGTTCACGCCGGCACTCCCGCGCGCCGAGATCACGCGGTCCCCGCCGACCGCCAGGATGTTGCAGCCCAGCGCCATCGCATCCCGGTAGGGGACGGGGATCGTCCGGATGCCGTGAACGCGGAGCCAGGCGAGGAAGCCGGGGTCCAGAACGTCCTCGCAGGCGACGGCCAGTCCGGGGGCGGCCATGCAGAACAGGACGTCGAGGTGCAGAAAGTGCTCGTCGAACGGTTCGACCCGGACCTCCCAGCCCTCTCCCCGCAGCCAGTCGGCGAACTGCGCGGCGCCCGCCTCGTCCGTCCGGCCGCCGCTTGCGCCGATCACGGCGAGGCCGTTCCGGATGATGTGGATGTCGCCCCCCTCCAGCGTCCCGACGCTCGACTTGCGCCAGAAGGCGCTGCCCTGCTCGCCGTGCCAGTCCAGAAGCGGCGCGTATTCGCCGCGCCGCTGTGGCCGTTCCAACTGGCACAGCACGGGCCCGCGATGCGTCACGACGACGCTGTCCCGGGTGTAGGCCATGTAGGGCAGGTGCGGCTCCGGCCGGATCAGGTGGACGGTCACGCCCGCCTGCCGCAGTGCGTCCACCAGTTCCCCGTGCTGCGCCGCGAGGTGATGCGGAGCTGGGGCTTGCGCCCCCTCCGCCAGCGTGCGCCGCACGATGCTGTTGGTTGGAATCCATCGGTAATGGTCGGGCGGGCAGAGCAGGACCTCGCGCAGCCGCCCCGTCTCGGAGGCCACGCGGAAGCGGGGTGGAAGTTCCGTCATGTGGGCAGGATAGGCCGCCGCGCCGCGCCGCGCAGCCCGGCCCCGGGTGGACGGCCCCGGTCCCATGCGGAAGGATGGCGCGACCCTGAGGGAAGGAACCGCGCGTGGCCAACAAGCTGAAGGACGCCTGGAAATCCGGGAAGAAGACGGTCAACGGGTGGCTCGCCATCCCCGCCGCCTTCTCGGCCGAGGTCATGGCGCAGGCAGGCTTCGAGAGCCTGACCGTGGACCTGCAGCACGGCGTGCAGGACTACCAGTCCGCCGTCGCCTGCTTCCAGGGCATGCAGCCGCACGGCCCGACGCCCATGGCCCGCACGCCCTGGAATGAGCCGGGGATCATCGGCAAGCTTCTCGACGCCGGCGCGCAGGGCCTGATCTGCCCGATGGTGAACACCCGCGCGCAATGCGAGGCCTTCGTCTCGGCCTGCAAGTATCCGCCGAAGGGCACGCGCTCCAACGGCCCGATCCGGGCAGGCATCTACGGCGCGACCACCGGCTACTTCAACACGGCGAACGACGAGACGCTGTGCCTGCCGATGATCGAGACCAAGGAGGCGCTGGACAACCTGGACGCCATCCTCGACGTCGAGGGCGTGGACGGGATCTATGTCGGCCCGACCGATCTCGGCATCTCGCTCGGCATCCTGCCGCCGGTGCTGGACCGGGAGGAGCCGGAGATCCTGCGGATCTACGAGCGCCTCATCAAGGAATGCGACAAGCGCGGGCTCTTCGCGGGAATCCACTGCCTCACCGGCGCCTACGTGAAGCGCGCCCACGGGATGGGCTTCACCTTCGGCACGATCGGGAATGATTCCGGGTTGATGCTGACCGCGGCGAAGCAACAGCTGCAGATCGCGCGCGGATAGTTCCGCCCGGTCACGGCACCGGAAGCGCCCGGCGACCGGGCGCTTCCCAGCATGGGGCGGTCCGGGACGGGGACGGTCGTCAACCCGTCTGTTCCAACTGACGGACGAGGCGAAGTTCCTCGTGGTCCGTCTCCTCCACGAGGCGCGCCAGCATTTCCTCCGGCAGCACTTCCTCGGCGTGGTGGTCCAGCAGCCTGGTCCGAGCAGCGCGCAGCACGGCGAGGCGCATCTGCAGCCGTGCCCGCAATTCCGCCTGGGTGCCTCCGCCGGCGACGCCGGTGAAGACCCGGGCCCTCTCGCGGTACTCGCCGATCAGGTCCCGCGCGATCGCGCCGTCGATGGGCGATTCCATCCGTGACTCCAGCTCCGCCACTTCCGCGTGCGACATGGCCCGCCGAGCCGCGGCTTCCCGCTTCGACATGCCCGGCGCGTGCCGGACGGTGACCCCGAGCCGCCGGATCATCCATTCCAGCGTCGTCCCCTGCACGACGAGCGTGACGAGGATGGCGGAGAAGGCGAGGAAGATCAGCAGGTCCCGGTACGGCACCGTCACCGGCAGTGACAGCGCCACCGCAAGCGAGACCACGCCGCGCATCCCCGCCCAGGCGATGATCGTGACCTCCCGCGGCGACGGGGGCGGGTCCGTCCTGCGGACCGAGGGCAGCAGCCGCGGCAGGTAGGTCGCGGGGAAGACCCAGACGAAGCGCGACACGATGAGCGTCGCGCCGAGCGCCGCGGCGGTGCCGAGGAGGAACCAGAAGCCGTAGGGCGTCAGCCGCTCCAGGATGGCGTTCAGTTGCAGCCCGACGAGCAGGAAGACGAGGCCCGTCAGCACGAACTCCACGAACTGCCAGGTGGCCACCGCCGAGAGCCGGGTGCGCGGCGGCATGAGCACGTGCTGCCGGCGCGCGAGGAGGATGCCGTTGGCAACGACCGCGATGACGCCGGAGACGTGGATCGCCTCCGCCAGAATGAAGGCGGCGTAGGCCGAGAGGAAAGACACCGCGATCTCCAGCGCCGTGTCCGACAGGCGCGGAAAGATCAGGAAGCAAAGCCGGGCGACCGCGAACCCGACCGCCAGCCCGCCCAGGGCGACGACGAGGAACTGCAACGCGGCGAGGCCGGGGGAGAGGGATCCGACCGCAAGCGCGCCGACCGCGAGGCGGAACAGGACGATGGCCGAGGCATCGTTCACGAGGCTCTCGCTCTCGCCCTCCAGCACCGTCACCATCCGGTGCGGGATGGGCAGCCGCGCGAGGACCGAGGCCGCGGCGACCGCGTCGGGCGGCGCGACCACGGCCCCGAGGGCGAGCGCCGCGGCCCAGGGCAAGTCCGGCAGGATGGCCTTGATCACGACGGCGACGCAGATCGCGGTGAATACGACGCATCCCACCGCGAGTAGCAGGATGGGGCGGAGGTTGAACCGGAACTCCTTCCAGTCCGTCCGCCAGGCGCTGGCCTGGAGGAGGGGAGGGAGGAAGACCGCGAGGACGAGGGCCGGCTCCAACTCCAATCGCGGCAGGCCGGGGACGAAGGCCATGGCCATGCCGCCGAGGACGAGGATGGCCGCGTAGGGGATCCTCGTCCGCCGCGCGAGGACCGCGAAGGCGACGCAGGCCACCAGGAGCAGGAGGGTGAGTTCGAGGAAAATCACGCGGGCAGTTTGGCGACGCCCCGCCCCCTCGTCACCTGCCCGACCGGCGCCCGAGACGACGAGGGCCGCCCCGCTCGCGCGGGACGGCCCTCGAAAGGTTCGGGATGGTGGCGGTTACTCGGCCAGCGCCTTGTCCTTGCCCTTCCGGATGTTGGGCAGGAGCATCGCGCCGAGCGCGACGGCCGCGATGCCGAGGAGTGTCGCGGAGATAGGCCGGTCGATGAAGACCGATGGATCGCCGCGGGAAAGCAGCATCGCGCGGCGCAGGTGTTCCTCCATCATCGGTCCCAGCACGAAGCCGATCAGGAGCGGCGCCGATTCCATCCGCAGCTTCGAGAAGACGTAGCCGAGGATGCCGAAGAACAGCGTCTGGTACACGTCGAAGACCGAGTTGTTCAGCGAGTACACGCCGATCGCGCAGAACACGAGGATCGAGGGGTAGAGGTACTTGTAGGGCACCTGCAGCAGCTTCACCCACATGCCGACGAGCGGCAGGTTGATGACCAGCAGCATGACGTTGCCGACCCACATGGAGCAGATGAGGCCCCAGAACAGGTCGGGCTGGGCTTCGACCATGCGGGGACCCGGCTGGATGCCCTGGATGATCAAGGCGCCGACCATCAGCGCCATGACAGCGTTGGCCGGGATGCCGAGGGTCAGCAACGGGATGAATGACGTCTGGGCCGCCGCGTTGTTGGCCGATTCCGGACCCGCCACGCCCTCGATGGCGCCGGTGCCGAATTCGTGCCGGTACTTCGAGACCTTGGATTCCAGCATGTAGGAGCCGAAGGCCGCGAGCGCCGCGCCGCCGCCCGGCAGGATGCCGAGGACGGAGCCGAGGAGCGTGCCGCGGATGACTGGCGCGATGGAACGCCGCGTTTCCTCCCGCGTCAGGAACAGCGACCCGACCTTGCCGGAAAGCACGGAGCGCGCCTCCGGACGCTCGAGGTTGAGAATGATCTCACCGATGCCGAAGATGCCCATGGCGATCGAAACGAAGCCGAGGCCGTCGGACAGTTCCGGCACGCCGAAGGTGAAGCGCTGCTGGCCCGTCTGCACGTCCGTGCCGACCAGCCCGAGCGCCACGCCGAGGACGACCATCGCGATGGCCTTCAGCACCGAACCCTGCGCGAGAACCGCGGAGATGATCAGGCCGAGCAGCATGAGGGAGAAGTAGTCGGCCGGCCCGAAGGACAGGGCGACCTGCGTCAGCAGGGGTCCGGACGCCGCGACGAGCAGGGTAGAGAAGGTACCCGCGACGAAGGAGCCGACCGCCGCGATGGTCAGCGCCGCACCCGCCCGGCCCTTCCGGGCCATCTTGTAGCCTTCGAGCGTTGTCACGACCGACGACACCTCGCCCGGCAGGTTCAGCAGGATCGAGGTCGTCGAGCCGCCGTACTGCGCGCCGTAGTAGATGCCCGCGAGCATGATGATGGCCGTCGTCGCGGGCTGGCCGAAGGTGATGGGCAGCAGCAGGGAGATCGTGGCCACCGGCCCGATGCCCGGCAGCACGCCGATGGCCGTGCCGATCATCGCGCCGACCAGCGCGAAGAGCAGGTTGTTGAGCGAGAGCGCGACGCCGAAGCCGTGCCCGAGGTTTGCGATGAGGTCCATCGTTTCCGTTCCCTAGCCTGCGCGCCGGCTTAGAAGATGGTCGGCCACAGGGGCACGCGGATATCGAGCTGCCAGATGAAGACGACCCAGCAGAGCACGCAGAGGGCGACCGTCATGCCGATCACGCTCTTCACGGTGTGCTCGCGGTCCGCGAAGGCCGAGACGACGCAGAGGCCGGCGATGGCGGCCATCAGGCCCAGCGGCTCGAGCATCAGCCCGAAGATGGCGTAGGAGGCGAGCGGCGTTCCCATCGGCCGCCAGTCCGGCGAGATCGACAGGGTCAGCAGGCCCACGAGGCAGGCAAAGCCGACCTCCCGGTACGACTCGGTGATGCCCACGGCGGCGAGGACGCGCCACGTCACGATCCCCGCGATGCACGCGCCGATCAGGATGATGAAGTTGGACCGCGTCCAGCCCTCCATCGGATCGGGGCCGCTGTTCAGGGCGATCAGCAGGACCAGCGCCCCGAGCCCGACCTGCATCCACAGCACGAGCATGGGCATGTAGCCCGGCCCCATGCGCCGTGGCGTGCCGAGGTTGTGCTGCTCCAGCCCGATGCCGAAGAGGCCGCCGTTGAGGTAGAGGCCGAAGAGGCCGACGCCGATCAGGATGGCGGCCGCCCACATGTCCTTCGCACTGATCTTCATTCCAGAACGCTCCGCGCCCCCAGGTGCCATGATCGGGTTGGCCGGCCCGGGGTGCCGCCTGCGACAATCGCCGCGCCTCCCAACGGAGGGGCGCGGCGCCTGGGTCGGAGCGACTCACGGTCCGGCCTCCCGTTTTTGAGAGGCCTTGGGCACCCTAGCAGCGTTCTTTCCCGGCTCAAGCACTCCGACTTGTCATGGAGAATCCTTCACCTACGATGCAGCGCAACATCCGCATCGGAGAGCCGCGCGTGGACGGGATCACCCCAGCAGCCGGGGCGCGGGCCAACGACCCCACGCGCCTGATCGCCGAGGCCACCGCGGCGATCGAGGAGCGGCTCATCGCCATCCGCCGCGACCTGCACGCGCACCCCGAACTCGGCTTCGAGGAGACGCGGACGGCGGGCATTGTCGCGGCCGAACTCGCCCGCATCGGCATCCCGCACCGCACCGGCGTCGGCCGGACCGGCGTCTTCGGCGTGATCGAGGGCGGGCGCCCCGGTCCGACGCTCGCCATCCGCGCCGACATGGACGCGCTGCCGATCCACGAGGAATCCGGCCTGCCCTACGCGAGCACCGTGGACGGCAAGATGCACGCCTGCGGGCACGATATCCACACCGCCACGCTCCTCGGCGTCGCCGAGGTCCTGCAGGGCATGGCGCCGATGCTCGCGGGCCGCGTCGCGCTGATCTTCCAGCCGGCGGAGGAGATCCTCGGCGGCGCCGCCGCGATGATCGCGGACGGGGCGGCACAGGACGTGGACATGGCCATCGGCTTCCACAACATCCCCGACCGCTCCGTGGGCACCACGGGCTTCGTCCGCGGCGCCGCCCTCGCGGCCGCGGACCGGTTCGAGATCACGGTGCAGGGCAAGTCCGGCCACGCCGCCCACCCGGATTCGGCCGTGGACCCGATCGTCGCGGCCTGCCACTTCGTGACCCAGGTCCAGACCGTCGTCAGCCGCGAGGTTAAGCCGATCCAGCCGGCCGTCGTCACGGTCGGCGCCATCCACGGCGGCACCGTCGCCAACATCATCCCCGAACGCGTCACCCTGAAGGGCACCGTCCGCACCCTCCACGCCGAGGCGCGGGACGTGGCGGAGGCGGCGATCCGCCGCCTTGCCGCGGGGATCGGCGAATCCCTGCGGGTCCGCTGCACGGTGGACTACGTCCGCGGCGTGCCGTCCCTGAAGAACGACGACGCGCTGCTGGACCGCGTCGTCGCCGCGACGGCCCGCCAGCTCGGCGCCGACCCGATCGAGGGTGAGCCGAGCATGGGTGCCGAGGACTTCGCCGAATTCGCCGAGCGCATGCCCGCCGCCCACCTTCTCATCGGCTCCGGCGCGCCGGGCCGGCAGGACCGCCTGCACAACGCCCGCTATTCCCCGGACGAGCGCTGCATCGCGATCGGCGTCCAGGCCCTGTCCCGCGCCGCGATGGACATCCTGGCGTAGCGGCGCCCGTGCGGATCTGCGTCTTCGGCGCCGGCGCCATCGGCGGCCACCTGGCCGTGCGCCTCGCCAATGGCGGGGCGGAGGTCAGCGTCGTCGCGCGCGGCGCGTATCTCGATGCCATCCGCTCGCGCGGGCTCACGATCAACGCGCCCGACGGGTCCTGGACGATCCACCCGAAGGCCAGCGCCGATCCGGGCGAGCTCGGCCCGCAGGACGCGGTGATCGTCACGGCCAAGGGCTACCACCTGCCGGGCGTCGCGGCGGGAATCGGCCCGCTCCTCGGCCCGGAGACGCCGGTCGCCTTCGTCATGAACGGCATCCCCTGGTGGTACTTCGACCGCCACGGCGGTGAGCTGGACGGCCATCCCCTCCCCAACCTCGATCCCGGCGGCGCGATCCGCCGTGCGGTCGGCGTCGGGCGCACGATCGGCGGCGTCGTCTATTCCGCCTGCACCGTGACCGAGCCCGGCGTGGTCTTCGTGGAGCACGCCCGCAACCGCGTGATCCTCGGCGAGCCAGACGGGACCGTCGGCGAACGCGTCACCCGTCTCGCGGAGGCGCTGAAGGCCGGCGGCATCGGCGCGCCCGTGGTGCCGGACATCCGGCGCGAGGTCTGGCTGAAGCTCGTCTCCAACCTGTCCAACGGCCCGCTCAGCCTCTGCACGCGCCAGGACGTGGCGACGACGCTCTCCGACTCCGCACTCCTCCCCTTCTACCGGACGGCGCTGGAGGAAGCGGCCGCCATCGCCCGCGCGCTGGGCCAGGACACCGGCCTCGACGTGGAGGAACGCATCCGCGTCGGGCACGGCCTGCACCACCGCCCCTCCATCCTGCAGGACCTGGACGCCGGGAAGCAGGTGGAACTCGAGGCGATGGCGATCGCCCCGCTGCAACTCGCCCGGCTCGTCGGGGTGGAGACGCCGATCCTCGACCTCTGGGTCGCGATGGGCCGCATGGCCGCGCGGCACGCCGGCGCCTACGCCGAACCGTCCTGATCCGCGCGCGCACCGGCGCCCTCGGGAAGCGCCGTCTGGCCGAGGACCCAGCCCTCCCACCGCCGGACCCAGGGATCGTCCGGCACGAAGTCCGGGCGGGCGCCGTCGAGCATGCCGATCAGGGCGAGCAGGCCGAGAACGCAGTCCATCCGGTCCTCCCCCGCCGCGTCCGCGCCGAAGCCCTCGGCCAGCGCGGCGTCCAGGCCCGCATCGGCGGAGACGCGCAGCCGTGCCATCGCCTCCCGGATCGCCGGCCCGGCGCCGCGCCGCGCGTCGCGGTCCCTCTTGCTCCCGCCCAGCCTGACGCCGAGGTGCCGCATGGCTTCGGCCGGATAGACCTCCGCCAACACGGCACGCCCTGGTCGCAGCAACGCGTGCAGCCCACCCGCGAAGGGCCAGAGATCGAGCGGCGCGGCCGCGGCGAGGGCCGGTCCCAGCCAGTCGCGCCAGGCCGCGATCGCCGCCTTGCCCGTCTGGTTCGCGCCGAGCGTCCAGAACAGCGGGGCCCCCGCCGGCCGTTCCGCCGTCGCCCGGTCGCAGAGGCGGGAAAGGCCGGACGGCCCCGACAACCCCAGCGCCGCCGCGTGGGCCGCGCGCGTCATTCCCCTGACGCCGCGCGCCGGGTAGAAGGGCCGCCCCGTCGAGACGGTCTCCAGCGCCTCGTTCACGACGAAGAAGGGGGAGTCCACCCGCAGCGCGCGGAGGAAGGCCGGGAAATCCGCCTCCGGCCGCCGAGCGGCCCATTCCCGCGGCACGCCGAGCGGCAGGTCCAGGCCGAGCGCGACCGGGGCGCCCTCCGCCAACAGCCTTGCCACGAGTGCGGCAGGATCGCCGACCGGCCGGGGCGCCTCGGCCAGCCATCCATGCCGCCGCCGGCGCGCCAGGGCGAACCAGCGCTTGCCCGGATGCGCCGACCAGTCCGCATGGGCCGCGATCACGCGCCCCCGCCCGCCGGGCGCCCGTCCGTTGCGCGAGCGGGGCATCGTGCCAGCCTCCGGTCCCCGCGGCGGCCCGCCCCATCGTTTCACGCTGGCACCCACGGACCCGGTCCGGTGTAGGCTGCGCGTGCACGGACCGGAGGATGCACGAATGAGCGCGAGCGCGCAGCGGGACCTGTCGGCGCGGGTGGGGCCCCGGGACCGCTACACCGCGGTCGCCCGGTTCCTGCACTGGGTCACTGCCGCGCTGATGGCCGTGATCATCATCCTCGGCCTGACCCTCGGCTGGGGGCCGGAATTGCCGGAGGCCACGAAGATGCTCGTCTACAACATCCACGAGAGCACGGGCCTCCTCGTGCTGATCCTGGCGATCATCCGGCTGGGCTGGCGGCAGGCGAACCCGCCACCGCCGCTGGACCCCAGCCTGCCGGCGATCCAGCGCTTCGCCGCCCATGCCAATCACGCCGGCCTCTACGTCCTGATGATTGCGATGCCCGTATCCGGCTTCCTCGCGACCAATGCCTGGGGCTTCCCGCTGACCTGGTACGGGCTGATCCCAGTCCCGTCCCCGATCGGGCGCAGCGAGGCCTGGGCGCCGGTGCTCCAGGCCATCCACAACTGGTCCGCGCTGCTGATCGTGCTGTTCATCGCCGTGCACGTCACGGCGGCCCTGCACCACCACCTGATCCGGCGCGACGACACGCTGCGGCGGATGCTCTGAACGCGGCGGGCGCCGCTACTTCAGCGGCCGCTCGGCGCGTTCCAGCAGGCGCTTGAGGAAGCCGGGCTTCTTCGGTGGCGTCACGGCCTCGACGCGGGCGGCGGCGCTGCGCTCGGCCTCCCGCTTTTCGGCCAGGCGCTCCTTCTCCTTCGTGGCGAGCCACTTCTCCAGGCTCATCCCGGCCTTCGCCGCCCGCCGAGCCTCATAGGCGCGCTGGGCGTCGTTCATCGTCTTTTCGGTGGCCTTGCCGGGCTGAGGCATGAACGCATTCCCCCTGTGCAACAGTGGATGCCGTGCCCGGGGCGCGACGACAAGGGGTTGCCGCGCAGGGCCCGCCCCGTCCAAACCGGCGGTATGGAAGCGCGGGTGAAATCGGCCCTCTGGGTTTCGGCAGCCGTCCGGCTCTCGGACGGGGCGGGGCGGCCTGCGGCGGTGCTGCGGCGCGGCGATCCGGACAGCGGCGGCATCCTCTGCGTCCTGCGGGGGCGCGGCGGGCTGACGGTGCTGGCCCAGGCGCGCGATGCGGCGGGCCGGGAAGCCTGGGTCCGCGGCACCGGCGCCACGCCCGTCACCGATGACGTGGCCGACGCCTACGTCGAGCGCCAGGTCCGCCGCGACCCCGACCTCTGGGTCGTGGAGTTCGAGGCGCCCGACGGCCTCCCCCTTCGAGGCGCGGCTTGTCTGACCCGCCCGCCGAGCGCCGCCTGGCCCCGCGCGCGCCGGACCTGCGCGCCGTCCCGCTGTTCCGCGATCTGCCCGAAGCCCTGGCGCGCGGGTACGGGGAACGCGCGACCTGGACCGTGGCGCAGGCCGGCCAGATGATCCTGGACTTCGACGAGGCCTCGGACGCCGTCTTCTTCGTGCTTTCCGGCGGGGTGCGCGTCGCCGTGCGATCGCCGGGCGGCGCAGAGCTCATCCTCGGCGACATCGGCCCCGGCGGCTTCTTCGGGGAGATGGCGGCGATCGACGGCCTGCCGCGCTCGGCCTGCGTCACCGCCCTGCACCGGTCCTTCGTCTGCCGCCTGGCCGGTGCGCAGTTCATGGAACTCGTGACGGAGGCACCGGCCCTCGCGCGCGACCTGCTGCGCGTCCTCGCGGCGCGCCTGCGCGACGCGAATGCCCGGCTGCTGGACTTCACGACGCTCGGCGCGCGGCACCGGGTCTATGCCGAGCTGCTCCGCTCCGCCCGCGCCTCCACGACGGGCGACGAGCGCGTCATCTCGCCCCCGCCCTCGCAGCAGGTCATCGCCAGCCGCATCGGGCTGCGGCGCGAGGCCGTGTCGCGGGAGGTCGCGCGCCTGATCCGCGACGGCATGCTGGAACGACGGCGCGGCGGGTTGGTCATCACGCGGCCCGCGGTCCTCGAAGCGGAACTGGCGCCGCTCCTGAGCGCCTGAAGCGGCCTTCTTCCCGCCGTCGCGGTGATGGCTGCGCCTTCGCCTCCGCGCACAGACGCGTGACCAGCCCCGCATCCTCATCCGATCGGATGGTGTGCGCGCGCGCACAGCCGGCTGTCACTCGCGCGGTTCAAGATCCGTCTCGTCGATGGGCGTCAGGTGAGGCCCCGGACGAGACCATGCGGAAGCGCACGAGACGGCAAAGGAGGCACACGATGCCAGACGGATTCGGCTTTCGGAGCATCGTCATTCCCTGCGGCCGGTACAGGCTGGACCTGTCCCGGCGGAGCCTGACGGACCCGGCGGGCAAGCCCGTGGCCCTGCGCCCGAAAACCTTCGACGTGCTGCATGCCCTCCTCCTCCGCGCCGATCGCGTGGTCAGCCGGGAGGAGCTGCTGGACGCGGTCTGGCGCAACGTGCACGTGACCGACGACAGCATCACGCATTGCATCGCCGAGATCCGCCGCGCCCTCGGCCCCGCGCCCGGCGTCGTGGTCCGCACGGTGCCGCGCCACGGCTACATGCTGGAGACCGACGCGGCCAACGGCCAGCCCGCCGCCCCCGCGGCGCTCAGCATTGCCGTTACGTCCTTCGTCGAACTCGGCGACCTCGCCCCGCGCTCCCTCGGGATCGCGGTCGCGGAAGACGTGGCGATCGGGCTTGCGAAGCGCGACGGCGTCCGGGTCCTCATGCCCGACGCGGAGCGTGGCGACGCGGTGGCCCGCAGCGCGGACCGCATCCTGACCGGCACGGTACGCCGTGCGGGGGGTCCTCCGCGTCACCGCGCGGCTGGTGGAGCGGCAGTCCGGCGCGCTCCTCTGGGCCGAGTCCTATGACCGCGCGCTGCCGGAGGGAGAACTGCCGATCGCGCTCGATGACATCGTCTCGGACATCACCGGCGCCGTGACCCGCCGGACGGATGGCGGACTCTCCAGCGCCGCCTGACCGCGTCGTCAGCGGTCGGTGAGCCGCAGCTCGATCCGCCGGTTGCGCGCCCGGGCCGCGGCGGTCTCCGCCTCGTCCAGTGGCTGGAACTCGCCGAAGGCCGCAGCGGCGATGCGGTTCGCGGGCAGGCCACTGTCGATCAGCAAACGCGCCACCGCGATCGCGCGCGCCGAGGAGAGTTCCCAGTTGCTCGCGAAGCGCCCGCCGCGGATCGGCGAGTTGTCCGCGTGCCCGTCCACTCGCAGCACCCAGTTCACCTCCCGCGGGATCTGGGCGGAGATGTCGCGCAGCGTCGTCGCGACGTCGCGGATCTGTTGCTGCCCCGCCTCGGACAGGTCGGAGCCCCCGACGGGGAACAGGACCTCCGACTGGAAGACGAAGCGGTCGCCGACGATACGGACGTCCGGACGGTCACCGAGCACGTCGCGCAGCCGGCCGAAGAAGTCGGAACGGTAGCGCTGCAGTTCCTCCACGCGCGCGGCCAGCGCCGCGTTTAGCCGCTGGCCGAGGTTGGCGATCTGCGTGTCCTTTTCCCGGTCCTGGGTTTCCTGCGCCTCCAGCGCGCCGTTCAGCCGCCGGACCTCCGCCCGTAGCGCATCGAGCTGCGCGTTCAGCAGCGCGGCCTGGGCGCGTGCCGATTCGGCGAGGCGCCCGTATTCCCCGGCCTGCGCTTCGGCGGCGCGGCGCGCGGTCTCCTGCTCCCGCGCCGTGCGGGCGGCGTCGGCGACGAGTGCTTCCGCCGCGCCGCGGCCCCGCGCAGCCTCCGCCAGGGCGGCCTCCGCGGCCTGGCGCGCCCGGGCGGCGTCGGCCGCGATCGCCTCGGCCGCCGTGCGCGCACGGCCCGCTTCCTCCGCGCGCGTCTCGGCGGTGCGCTGCGCCCGGCCGGCCTCGGCGCCGGCGGTCACCGCGGCGGCCGCGGTGCGCGCCGCCTCGGCGGAGCGCATCTCGGCCTCGGCGCGGCGCCGCTCGGCCTCCGCCGCGGCGGCCTCGGCCGCCTGCCGCGCGCGAGCGGCATCGGCAGCCTGCGCCTGCGCGGCTTGGCGTGCCGTACCGGCTTCCGTCGCGCGCGCCTCAGCCGCCAGGCGCGCGCGGTCGGTCGCCGCGGCCGCGGTCTCGGCGGCGCGGCGGCGGGTCTCCTCTTCCCCGGCGCGCGTGAGCGCGGCCTCGGCCTGGCGTTCCAACTGGTCGCGGAGCGCGGTCAGGGCGCGAACCTGCTGGGTCAGTCCCGCAATGTCGGACAGCCGGGCCTCGATCGTGGCGCGGTCCGCCTGGGTCTGTCGGTCGAGGCGCGCCGCCTCCTCCCGTACCGCGGCGAGGTCGCGCCGGGCGGCGTCCAGCGCGGTCCGCGTCTCGGCCAGCGTGCGCTCCGCACCGGCGCGCGCCGCCTGCTCGGATGCCAGCGCGCGCCGCGTGTCGGTCAGGCCGCGGACCGTGCGCGCGGTGTCGGTGCCGGCTGCCTCGGCGCCGGACAGGGCCTCGGCCAGCCGCGCCTCGAGACTCGCGATCCGTTCCGCCGTGCCGCGACCCGTCAGGTCGGCGTCGGAGAGGCGGGCGGCCAGCCGGTCCCGCTCCGCCCGCAGCGCGTCCCGTTCCGTACCGGTCCGCGCCGCATCGTCCCGAAGCGCGGACAGCGCCGCGAGCGCCGCCTCCCGTGCCGTTGCCGCGTCGCGCGCCTCGGCCTGCGCGCGTCCCAGCGCGGCACGCGCCTCCTGCGCGCCCGTGCGCTCGAGGTTCAGCATCTCCGACAATTCGGCGACCTGCCGGTTCAGCCGGTCCAGCGCCCGGTCGCGGGAGGAGAGGGTGACGGAGAGGAAGCCCTGCGCCAGCACGAACACCAGCAGGACGAAGATGATGATGATCAGAAGCGTGGACAGCGCGTCCACGTAGCCCGGCCAGGGATTGATGCCGCCGCGGCCGCCGCGGCGGGAGGAGTCGCCTAGCGCCATCGCCGCGCCCCCGCGGGCCGGTCGTCACGCCGGCGCGGTGCGGCGTGGAGCCCGTTCATGCCTGCGGCGGCGCCTCTGCGAGGGCCGCGATGGTGCGGGCGAGGATCTTGATCTCCGTCCGGATCTCCTGCGTCGCCTGCGCCCGTCCCTGCACCGAATCCTCCGCGAGACGCGCGAGGTAGAGTTCGATGTTCCGCAGGTGCGCGCGCGACGCCGCCTCGTGCTCCCCGGATTCGACGAGCCGTTGCAGCGTGGGCGCGAGGCTCGACTGGCTCTCGGCGATCCGCGTCATCACCACCTGATTCGCCCGCATCTGATCGGCGAGCACCGACAGGCGCTCCGTCAGCGTGTCGAGAGCACGGTTCGCGGCGACGCGGCCTTCCTCGCCCCGCGAGAGGATGCGCTGCAGCCCTTCAAGGTTCTCCGCCGTCTGCTCCAGCAGCGCCTGCACGTAGGCGGGGACCGATCCGCCCTCACCGCCTGCTTCCCCGAGCACGCCGGAGGAGAGGCGCGTCACGCCCGCCAGCCACTCCTCCAGCTCGTTGTAGAACCGGTTCTGCGCCTGCCCCGCCGTGAGGTCGAGGAAGCCGACGACCAGCGACCCGGCGAGGCCGAGCATGGAGGCGGAGAAGGCGACCCCCATCCCGCGCAGCGGCTGCGCCAGCCCGGCCTTGAGTTGGTTGAACAGCACGGTCACGTCGCCGGAGCCGACCGACATGCCCTGGATGACCTCGGCGACCGCCGCGATCGTGACGATCAGCCCCCAGAACGTGCCGAGCAGGCCGAGGAAGATCAGCAGCCCCGCCATGTAGCGGGACAGTTCGCGCTGCTCGTCGAGGCGGGAGGCGATGCCGTCCAGCACGCTGCGCATCGCGCCTGTCGAGAGCGACAGCCGGTCGCCCCGCCGTGCGGCCGTCATCATCGCGGCCATCGGGGCCAGGAGGCGGGGCGGATCGGCGGCGGCGTTGCCGGCGCGGAAGGCCTCGAGCCAGTCCACCTCCCGCTTGAGGGAAAGGACCATCCGCACGGTCCAGGCGACGCCCAGCAGAAGGACGCAGAGGATGACGGTGTTGAGGACCGGGTTTGCCGCGAAGGCCGTCGTCAGTTCGCCGGACAGCGCCGCGGTGATCGCGACCACGGCCGCGAGGAAGACCGCCATGCGCAGGAGGTAGCGGGTGGGCTGGGTCATCCGGTCAGTTCTGGCGGGGGGCGAGCCCGCCGGGGCGCGCTGGGCGTTGGATCGCGGCGGCTCGCCCGCCCGCGCCGGGCCGCCGCGGGGCGCATTGCCGCGGGACGGCGCGGGCGTCGCCGCGACGGCCGGGGCGGGTTCCGGCTCCGGCGCGGGGCGGGGGATGACGCTCTCGGCGGGGGAGGGCGGCCGCGGCGGGGGCGGGGAGGGCGGGGCCAGGATGTCCAGCGCATCCCGTCCCTCCGGCGTGCGGCCGAGGGGGCGGATGTCCACCCGCGTCGCCTCGACGCCCGCGCCGACCAGCAGGGCCTTCAGCGCGACGGCCCGGTCCAGGCTGGCGCGGCGCGCGACCGACGGGTCGTCCGCCGGTCCCGCCGCCTGGGCAAGGACCGTCACCCGCCCCGTCGTCGTCGCGAGGTGGCGGCCGATGGCCGCGATCCCCCCGGCCTCGGGCGGGTCGGCCTGGCCGCGGGCCGTGGGGCCCGACACGCGCCAACCGAGGTCCGGCAGGACGGCGATGGAGGCCGGCAGGTCCAGCCGCGGCAGCACGGGCGGCCGGGCCGGGCGCGGCGCCGCCGCGAGATCGGGCGGGGCCGGCGCTTCCGCCGCCGGTGTCATCGGCGCGGGCAGGGGCCGGAGCATCTGCGCCCCGGCCGGGAAGACCAGGGTCAGCGGCGCGCAGGCCCCGACCGCACGGAGGACCGCACGGCGTGCTTCGCGGCGATGCTGCTGGAAGGGGCGCATGGGCTGCGGACCCTACAGGCGGGGCGGTGAGGCGTCCAACGCGAGGGCTGGCCGGCGGGCTGCCCTAACCGTCGGTGCCGGTGGGGGTGGGGCGCCCTGCGGCGGCTGCTTCCCGCCATTCCGCCGCCGCGGCGATGCCGGCGTTCACGGCCTCCCGCAGCCTGCCGTGCAGGTTCGGGTTGCCCGCGACGACGTCGCCGCTCTGGTAGGGGTCGCCATCGCCCGGTGCCGTCACGGTGCCCCCGGCCTCCCGCACCATGATGATCCCGGCCGCGCAGTCCCAGCGGTTCAGCCCGAGTTCCCAGTAGCCCTCGTAGCGTCCCGCCGCGACCCAGGCGAGGTCGAGCGCGGCCGAGCCGAAGCGCCGGACGCCCGCGACCTGCGGCATCAGCCGTGCGAGCGTCGCGGAGAACTCCGCCTTCCGCGTCACCTTCTTGAACGGGATGCCGGTGGCGAAAAGCGCCTCCTCCATCTCCCGCCGTGCGGAGACGCGGAGGCGCTTGTCGTTGAGGAAGGCACCGCGCCCCTTCTCGGCCCAGAAGAGTTCGTCGGAGGCGGGGTTGTAGATCACGCCCGCCGCGATCTCCGACGCCGTGTCCGAGACCCGCTTCTCGATCCCGACGGAGATGCACCAATGGGGGATGCCGTGGAGGAAGTTCGTGGTGCCGTCGAGCGGGTCCACGACCCAGCGCCATTCCCAGGACTCGTCGCCGGAGGCGCCGCTTTCCTCCATCAGGAAGGCGAAGCCGGGCCGCGCACGCTTCAGTTCCTCGCGCAGCGCCTGTTCGGCGCGCAGGTCGGCCTGGGAGACGAAGTCGCCGGGACCCTTCTGCGTGACCTGCAGGCTTTCGACCTCGACGAAGTCGCGCAGCAGGCGGCGCCCGACCTTGCGCGCGGCGTTTACGACGACCGTCAGCGCCGGCGACAGCCGCGCGGAGGATTCCATGCGGCCGGACACGGGTTCAGCCCTTCGCCCGCTCCAGGTAGGAGGCGTCCTCGGTGCGGACGACGATCTTCTCCCCCGCGGTGATGAAGGGCGGCACCATCGTCTTCACGCCGTTGGAGAGGACGGCCGGCTTGTAGGAGGAGGAGGCGGTCTGACCCTTCACGACGGGGTCGGCCTCCGTGATCTCCAGCACCACCGTCTCCGGCAGGGACATCGCCACGGGCTCGCCCTCGATAAGGCGGACGTTGACGGTCATGTTCTCCGCCAGGAAGGGCAGGCGGTCGCCGAGGATGTCCTTCGGGACCTGCGTCTGGTCGAAGGTCTCGGGGTCCATCAGCACGAGGTTTTCGCCGTCGGCGTAGGAGTAGGTGAACTCCTTGTCCTCGGTCTGCAGGCGCTCGACGGTGTCGGCGGTGCGCCAGCGCTGGTCCTTCTTCGCGCCGGTCTTGATGTTGCGCATCTCGACCTGGATGACGGCGGCGCCCTTGCCGGGGATCATGATGTTCTGCTTGAGCACCGTGTAGCGGGCGCCCTCGAACTCGATGACCATGCCGGCGCGCATCTGGTTGGCCTGCATCTTCGCCATGGGGAATACTCTCGGGTCTGTCGCTGGAAAGATCGGGGAATGAGGGCCGGGGGGTTACACGGCAGGGGGCGGGAAGGCAACCGCGGGCCCGGCCACCGCGCCGCCTGATGGCCCCGGGTCGGTCAGGCCGTGACGAGGCGGAAGACCATGGCGTAGTGGCACGCCGCCGCGGCCAGGACGAAGGCGTGCCAGACCGCATCGTGGAACCGCATCCAGGTCGCCCGGTAGGCGAGCACGCCGAGGCTGTAGAGGAACCCGCCGGCCGCGAGCAGCGCCAAGGTCTCCCACGGCATGGTCCGGGCCAGTTCGGGAAAGACGGCCACGCCCGCCCAGCCGAGCACGAGGTAGGCGGCAACGGACCACCGGACAAAGCGGCCGAAGGCCAGGATTTTCACGGCGGCACCCGCCATCGCCCCGACCCAGACCAGCGCGAGGAGCACCGCCCCGCCCGTCCCGCCGATCGCGAGGACCGCGACGGGTGAATACGTCCCGGCGATCATGAGAAAGATCGCGGCATGGTCGAGCCGGCGCAGCCGCGCGCGCCGCGGCCCTTCCTGGGAGAGGTTGAAGGCGGCGGAGCAGGCGAAGGTGGCGACGAGGCCGGTCAGGTAGAGCGCGGTGACGACGACCACCGCCGGCTCGCCCCGCGCGAAGACGGCCAGCGCGAGGCATCCCAGGACGGCGCCGGTGACGCCCAGCGCGTGGACGGCGGCATCCGCCCGGCGTTCAGCGATCGAGGCGTAGAGCACGTTCGGTGGACCATTCTCCGCCGACGTGGCTCCCCCGCGCCGAGGGACTTGCGGGACACGCGATCCCAGGCTCGCGCTCGTCATTGCTGAAGTGGCGGGGGCATATGTTGGATGCAGTGTCCCCCTGAACCCGCCCGAATGCATGAGTGCGTAGCATGGCCGTTCAGGAAGCCGCCCCGAACCCACATCGCTGCACGCGCATCCACGCTAGGCCGGGGTCGGCCGCCAGCCCGGCAGGAAGCTGGGATGCGGCCCGTCGTCGAAGATCTCCACCACCGCCTCGGCCATGCCGGCCAGCGCCAAGCTGCGGACGGTGAAGCGCATGCGCGGCGCCGCGGCGTTGACGATGGAATAGGGCAGCCGGCGGCCCGTGCCGTCCATGATGCGCGACGGGCTGGGCACGACGACGATCGTATCGCCCGGCTGCTTCGGCGGATGGAAGTCCTCGCATTCACCGAGCACCTCGACGCTGCGGTCGGCGCGCATGCGGACGACGCGCATCAGCCGGTGCGTCGTCCGCGCGCCTGCTCGGGCTGCGGTTCCGGGTCGTCATCGTCCAGGTCGCCGGACCAGACGTGCACGACGCCCTCCGCACCGTCGGGCCGCGCGCGGATCTTCGCCCAGGCGACGACCTCGATCCGCCGGCGCAGGGTGGCGAAGGCGGCGAGGACGGCGTCGGGCAGGTTCGGGCGCCCATCGCTGGCGTCCTGGATCGCGGCCTTGGAGACGGAGCAGGCGAAGGTCGTGGTACCCTCCGTCACTTCGAAGAGGACGCGGTCGTGCCGGAACCGGGCGCCCGGGCCGGAGGCGGAGGTGATGACCCTCACGGCGCGATGAACCCGGTGAGGACGAGGGCAAAGAGGGTCACGCCGAGCAGGCCGAGGGTCGCGGGAGCGTCACGCGCCATCCGTCGCCACCCCGCGTGGCCGGGAGCCGCGAGGGCGGGAAGGTGGAACGCCAGGGATCTGAGCATGCCAAACCGTACCACGACGGCAAGCGTGCCCCGCCGCACGTTTCCGGCATCCATGCGCCGCGCTCGCCGCAGCCCCCACGGAAGCGTGACGCATCATCATTTGCACTTTCGGACGGAACCTGCGCTTCTGTATTTGTCACGCCAGATGGTTCGGCCCGATCTCCCATCCCCTCAGGGGGTGCCGAGCCCCGTTCCCAACACCTCGCATCCCGTGTTGACCCGCAGCGCGATGTCCGCGTGGCGGCCCTCGTGCAGGACAAACACGAGACATGATGACTGATTCCCACACCGTCGGCACCGTCAAGTGGTTCAACGCCACCAAGGGCTTCGGCTTCATCCAGCCGCAGGACGGCTCCGCCGACGTGTTCGTGCACATCTCCGAGGTCGAGCGCTCCGGCCTCGGTAACCTCGTCGAGGGCCAGAAGGTCGGCTACGAGATCGCGATCGGCCGGAACGGCAAGGCCGCCGCGAGCGCCCTGCAGCGCGCCTGAGCCGGGGAGGGGGGCTCCCGCCCCCCGACCTGCGCCGTCTCGGCGCTTTCCCGGAGGGACACCGATGACCACGCCCAAGTTCATCGTCGGGCAGAAGGTCGAATATCGCCCCGACGCCGGCGACATGCCGGGCCTTCGCGGCACCTACACGATCACCCGCGTGCTTCCCGGCGACGACCGCGACCGCACCTACCGCGCCCGCGGGGCCCAGGACGGCCAGGAGCGCGTGCTGCGCGAGAAGCAGCTGACCCCCGTCGCCGACGCACTCTTCGGCTGACGACCTTCGGCTCGCGACCTTCACCTCGCAAAGTCTGAATGGCGCGCGGCGTCATCGCGGAAGCAACGCATGGCAGCGCACGCCATCGCCACCCACCGCTCCGGGAACCATCCCCGGGCCGGCACGACCCACCACGACCGAGGCTGACCACACCGGATGACACTCCTCAAGGGCGCCGAATTCGGCGATCGCGCGAAGACCTCCGCCGACGCGAAGGCGGCCCTGCTCGACCGCTTCCGCGCACGGCCGCCCGCCGACGACCCGGACCGCATGGCGCGGGACGCGGAGCGCGGCCGCGTCATCGAGGCGCGCGACTCGCGCGTCGCCGAACGCCTCCGCATCAAGCGCGAGGAGGAAGAGGTCCGGCTCGCCGCCGAGGAAGCGGAGAAGGCACGGCTTGCCGCCGAAGCCGAACTCGCGAAGGCCGCGCTGCTCGAGGAGCAAAAGGCCGCGCGCGACCGCCGCTACGCCCTGCGCAAGGCGCGTCGCTGAACCGGCGCGACGGGGCCTAACCTGGCCCCGTCCGCCAGAACACCGCTTTACAGGGTCAGTCGGCGTACTGCCCTGTCGCCTCGATGACCGGCCGCCACTTCGCGATGTCGGCGGTCCAGAAGCGGCGATGTGCCTCGGGCGTCGCCTCAGACTGCTCGACCGGCGCCGTGCCGATCGCGGCGAAGCGCTCGATCACCTTCGGATCGCGGAGCGCGGCCTGGAGCGACTGGGTCAGCCGCGCGACGACCGGCGCCGGCGTCCCGCGCGGCGCGTAGAGGCCGTGCCAGACCGTGATCTCGAAGCCGGGCAGGCCCGCCTCAGCCGTCGTCGGGATATCCGGCAGCGTCGCGATGCGGTTCCGCGACGGCGTCGCGAAGACCTTCACCTGCCCGCCGCGGATGTATTCCGTGGTCTGCGTCGTCTGGTCGCAAAGCAGGTCCACGCGCCCACCCAGGATCTCCTGCATCGCGGGACCCGTGCCGCGGAAGGGGATGTTCGTGGGCCGCGCGCCGATCGCGTGCGTCAGCAGCGCCCCGCAGAGCGCCGAGGACGACCCGATCCCCGCATCGGCGAGGTTGAACCGGTCCCCCTGCGACCGCATCAGCGCGACGAGCTCCGTCAGGTTGTTCGCCGCGAGGTCGCGACGGCCGACGAGGGTCATCTGCACCTCCGTCACCAGCCCGATCGGCTCGAAGCCATTGACCGGATCATAGGCGAGCCGCCGGTACATCGTGGGGATCACGCCCATCCCGATGTGGTGCAGCAGGATCGTGTGCCCGTCCGGCCGCGCCGTCGCGACGCGCTGCGCCCCCAGCGTACCACCGGCGCCGGTCGCGTTCTCGACGACCACGGGCTGGCCGAGATCGCGCGACATCGTCTCAGCCAGCAGCCGTCCCACGATGTCCGTCGGGCCGCCAGCGGCGAACGGGATGATCAGCGACACGGGCCGGCTGGGATAGGGCTGCTGCCCCAGGGCAGGCGCCGCGAGGAGGGCGAGGCCGGCGGCGGCCAAGCCGCGGCGGGTGGGGTGAGGCACGCTGGATCCTCCCGTCGGCGCATCGGCGCCGTTGCTGTTCGCGCCAGCAAAGCCCGCCGGGCGGTGGACGGGAAGGGCCGTCAGTCCGGGTGGCGGTGGCTGCCGCCCAACGGGCCGCGGACGGTCCAGGCCTTGCCGTCGCGCGTCGCGAAGTCCGGTCCGATCGGTGCCTTGCCCTGGCCCTCGGGCAGGTCGAGGGCATAGGTCGGCCAGGCCAGCCCGGTGACGCGGCCGCGGAGCGATTCCAGCAGCGCGCGGCCCTCGGCGATCGGGACCTCGAAGCGCGCGGTGCCCGGCGCGCGGTCGAGCTGGTGCAGGTAGTAGGGCTTCACCCGGTTCGCGAGCATGGCGCGGAACAGGTCCTCCAGCGCCGCGGCGCTGTCGTTCACGCCGCGCAGCAGGACGGATTGGCCGAGGAGAGCGACACCCGCGCGGTTCAGCCGCCGCAACGCGTCCCGGGCCGCTTGCGAGAACTCCCGCGCGTGGTTGGCATGCACGCAGAGGAACAGCGCCTTCTCCGTCTCCAGCGCCTCAGTCAGCGCCGGCGTCACGCGCGCGGGGTCCGCGACGGGCACGCGGGAATGCAGCCGGATGACCTGGATGTGCGGCATGGCCGAGAGACGCCCGACGATCCGCGCGAGCCGCCGAGGGGAGAGCATGAGCGGATCGCCACCCGTCAGGATCGCCTCGGAGACGGCGGGCATCCCGGCGAACCAATCGAGCGCCGCTTCCAATTCCCCGTCGGTCAGCACGCCGCCATCCGGCCCGACCTGCTCCCGCCGGAAGCAGAAGCGGCAATAGACGGGACAGGCCAGCAGGGGCTTGAGCAGCGCGCGGTCGGGATAGCGGTGGACGACGCCCTTCACGGGGGAATGGGCGCCGTCGGCGATGGGATCGGGGCGCTCCTGCCCGGTGACCCGCAGTTCCGCGGGATGCGGGAGGTACTGGAGGCCGATGGGATCCCCCGGATCGGCCGGATCCACCAGCGCGGCCACCGCGGGCGTCACCGAGACGGCGTAGCGGGCCGCGACGGCGTCGAGCACGTCACGTTCCCCGGGCGCGATCAGCCCGGCCGCGGCGAGGTCCGCGGCCGAGCGCAACGTGCGGGGGAGGAGCGAGCCGTCCGGCATTGGGGGGCGAGGTAGCGACCCGGGACCCGCAGGGCAACCGCCGGCCGCCCCGGCGCCGCCCTACAGGCCCGCGACGCCGGTCCGCAGCACGCCGTCCAGGAACGCCATGGCCGCGAGCCCCGCCACCACGGGCTCGGGCGGCTGCCAGCTGGTCACGCGCGTCTTCACGAAGCGGCCTTGCCGAATCGTCACGCAGACACTGTCGCCGGTGCGCGTGCCGTCACCCTGGACGAGGTTGAAATTAAGGCAGCGCACGCCCGGCGGTGCGTTCTGCGCGCCGACATCCATGCCCGCCTGCATGACCGCGGAGCGGTAGCGGCCGGCCTGGGTCAGCAATTGCACCTCGGCGAAGGTGCGCCGGAGCTCGTCGGCCACGTCGGGGCTGGCGCCGCCCTCCGGCGCGCGGCGCGCCCCCGGTCATAGACGTAGACCGTCGCCAGCATCCGCTCGCCCGTCGCCGGGACGTAGTTGTGCGACGCGCCGAGGCCGGCTCCGCCCGGCGTGCCCTCGAGGTCAATGATCCGGCCGGTGCTCTGGAAACCGACGATCTGCCGCGGCAGCGCCGTGACGGTCTGCGCCGGCGTGGGCTGGCCGCCAGGAGCCGTTGCACAGGCCGCGAGGCTGGCGAGGAGGAGTGCGGCGGCGAGGGCGCGGGGCAGGGACATGCGTCTGCGACACTATGGCCGGCCCCGCGCCCGGTCCATGGCGGGCGCAGACAGTGGGGCGTTCGGTGCGCTAAGGCCGCCGGGATGCGACAGCGGCCCCCGCACGACGTGACGACCGCCCCCGCGCGGCGACGGGCCTGACCCGCGGCGTGTCACGATCCTCCTGGCACCCCGATTCGCTCGGTGAGCGCCTGCCGGCCCTGCGCCGCCGCGCCGCTCTGCTGCGCGACACCCGCGCCTTCTGGGAAGCCCGCGCCTGTATCGAGGTGGAGACCCCCGCGCTCGTCCCCGTCCCAGGCATGGAGGTCCATCTCCGCGGCTTCGCAAGCCGCTTCGAGCCGCATCTGGGCCGCGGCGCGGGGCGTGACGTCTGGCTCCGCACCTCGCCGGAACTCGCGATCAAGCGGCTGCTCGCGGGCGGCGTCGGTTCCTGTTTCGAGGTCGCGCGGGTCTGGCGCAACGGTGAGGTCTCCCCGCGCCACGCGCCGGAATTCACGATGCTCGAGGTCTATCGCGTCGGCCTGCCGATGGCCGGGCTGATGGACGAGGTGGAGGACTATCTCCGCGCCGTCCTGCCGGCCCGCGCGGCGCATGACGGCGCGACCACCGACCTGTCGCTTCCCTTCGAACGCCTGCCGGTCGCCGAGGCGTTCCGCCGGCACGCGAACGGCCTCGATATCCTGGCGACCGTGGACCCCCGCAGCGCCGAGGGCGACGGCGTCGCGCTGCACCGCGCCGCCCGCGATGCGGGGCTCGACGCGCCGGACGGCCTGTCCTGGGAAGACCTGTTCTTCCACCTCATGCTCACGCATGTCGAACCGCATCTTGGCCGCGCGCGCGGGACCTTCCTCACGCACTGGCCCGCGCCGCAAGCCGCGCTCGCCCGCCGCGATCCCGCCGATCCCCGCGCCGCGCTGCGCTTCGAGGTCTTCGCGGCGGGCCTGGAACTGGGCAACGCCTTCGACGAGCTGACCGACCCCGTGGAGCAGCGTGAGCGCTTCCTTCGCGACGTGGCGGAGCGCAAGCGCCTCTACGGCAATGCCCCCGGATCGGCCTGGGACGTTGACGAGGACTTCCTCGCCGCCCTTGCGCGAGGAATGCCCGCGACGTCGGGAATCGCCCTCGGCTTCGACCGGCTGGCGATGCTCGCGGCCGGGGTGCCGGACCTCGATGCCGTGCGATGGCTTGGCGGCTGGCCCTATGCCTGAAGCAGCCGCATCGCCTCCGCCTCACGCTCCGGCGGCCAGGCGTAGAAGTTGAAGATGTAGGGATCCGACGCCTCGAAGACGGTGGGATCCGTGCTCGCGCGCTGCATCGTCGGGCGGTGCAGGGCGGACATCGGATGCCAGCACCCCCGATGCTCGAACATCGTGGCGAAGCCCAGCGCATCGAGGAAGGCGGGGACGGACCAGGTGCAGCCCTCGGCGTGCCGCTCCTCCAGTTCCATCGTGAGGATCGGGCGGCAGCGCGCCAGCGTTTCCCGCGCGCCGCGCAGCACCGCGTATTCCGCGCCCTCCGCATCCAGCTTGATCGCCGTCACGTCGGACAGCGCCAAGTCGTCCAGGCGGATCACCTCGACCTCCACGCGCTCGACCTGTACGTGCGGATGCGCGGCGTAGTCCTTCGCCGTGCTGGCCCATTGCAGGTCGGGCACGCCGTTCACCACGGGGATCGAGAGGGCCAGCCGCCCCGGCGCGTCGCCGAGGGCTTGCGCCCGGACCTCGACGTTGGGCCGATGCGCCGTCGCCGCGCGCAGGATGGCCAGCACCTGTGGCAGCGGCTCGAAGGCCAGGACCGTCGCGCCGGGCAGCGCGGCCAGGGGCAGGGTCAGCAGGCCGGCATGTGCGCCCACGTCCACCACCGTGCCGGGACGGTGGAGGGCGGTCAGGAAGGTGATCTCATCCATGCCCGCCATCCTGCGATGCCAGGGCTCGGGCGGCCATCCCGCGGCAACCCGGGGCGACCGCAGGGCGTTGGCTTCCCGGATCTGAAACAACGGGAGTTCACCATGAAGGCCCTGCTCGCCACCGCCGTGATCGTCGCCACGGCCACCGCCGCCCTCGCCCAGCCCTATGACCGGTCGCGCCCGGCGGGAAACAACCTGGACGGGCGCTACCAGATCGGCTCGGGCCGCTCGCCCGGCGCCCCGCTCGACCGCGGGCCCTACACGTCCGACGCGAACCGCGCCTACATGGGCGGCGGCATGGTGATGGAGGGCGCGCCGGGCGCCTCGGCCCCGATGCCACAGGCGATGCCGAATGCCGGCATGGAGTCCTCGGGCATGGGCGCCCCAGGCATGGGCTCGTCCTACGGCAGCACGATGCGCTGATCCTCAGGGCAGGATCGGCAGGTTCGAGCGCCGCGGGCCGGAAGATCCGCGGCGTCTCGCGTTTCAGGCCGCGACGGCCTCGGCCTCCCAGCCATCCTCGCGCAGGGCCGCGACGAGCACTGCGGCGTCGCCGGCCACGGTGACCTCGCGGCGGTCGAGGTCGATCCGGGGCTCGGCACCGGGCATCGCGTCGTGGATGGTGGCGGTCACGCCCTTGGCGCAGCCGCCGCAGGTCATGTTGGGGATGCGGATGGTGGTCACGGCGTCACTCCTGGCTTCCCGCGGAGGTGGGGTGCACCTCAGGGGCCCGCCAAGGCCTCGGAGAAGCGGAGCAGGTATCCGTCCGGATCCTGGACGAGGAACTGCCGCACGCTCACGGCCACGTCGCCCACGCGGTAGGTTTTCGTCTCCGGCGGCATGAACAGCGACCAGCCCGCCTCGGCCAGGGCATCGAGGATCGGGTCGAGGGACAGGACCGCGATCTCGAAGTTGACGTGACGCCCAAAGGGACGTTCGGTCGGGGCGACCTCCCAGCGCTGCGGACGGTCCCCGGGCAGCTGATCGAGCATGATCCGTGAGCCATCGCGCTCGATGCAGGCGAAGCCCTCCTCGGGCCGGTCATAGGCGACCTGGAAGCCGCAGAGGCCGCACCAGAAGCGCAAGCTCGCGGCGCAGTCCGTAACGCAGAGTTCCGGTACGATCGCGGGTTGCCTCATGCCGCGGCGATGGCGGCGTTCATGGCGCGCACGCCGGCGGCGGGCCCTTCCGGGTGGTTCCAGACCGAGCCGACGACCGCGAGGAAATCGGCCCCCGCCCTCACGAGCGGCGCGCAGTTCTCGGCGGTGATGCCGCCGATCGCGACGGACGGGACCTCGGCGATCTCGTGCCACCATTCCAGCAAGTCGACGGTCGCGACGTGGACCGTCTCCTTCGTCGCCGTCGGGAAGAAGGCGCCGAAGGCGACGTAGTCCGCGCCGACCTCCCCCGCCTCCATCGCGAGGTGGCGGGAGGCGTGGCAGGTGATGCCGAGCATCCTCTCGCCCAGTGCGGCCCGCGCCGCCGCGTGGTCGCCGTCGCCCTGACCCAGATGGGCGCCGTCGCAACCGCTGCGGATCGCGAGGTCGGCGCGGTCGTTCATCAGCACGGCCACGTCATGGGCCTGCGCGACGGGCAGGATGGCCTCGGTCGCGCGCAGAACGTCGTCGTCCGCGGCGTCCTTCAGCCGGATCTGAAGCGCCGCGACATCGCCCGCATCGAGCGCGCGGGCGAGGTCGTCGCGGAAGGAAGCGGCGTCCAGGCGCGGGGGGTGATGAGGTAGAGGCGGCAACCCGCTTGCATGACCCGTCCGTTCAGCCCGTCGCGTGCCAGAGTTCGACGCCCTCGCGCTCGACCTCGAGCGCGGAGGGATGTCTGGCCGCTGGCGCGTCCCGCCCGGCAACGTGGGGCCAGGCGACCACGTCCACGTCGCGAACCGCGGACCGGCGGATGCCGTCACCCAGCCTCCTGGCGCCGATTACCAGCAGGTCGGCATCGGGCGCAGTGTCTAAATCGCCCCGGGCGAGGGAACCGAACAGGACGGCGCGCGACGCACCGCGCGGTGGATTCCGCGCGAAGTGCTGCCGGAGCGAGGCGATGATGCGCTCGCGCCGCGCCGCGCGGTGCCGGGCCGCCGGGCTCATTCGAGTTCCGGTGCGAGGGCGCGGGCCGCCGCCATCGCGGCCTCGGCGGCCGTCAGCGCCGCTGCCGCCTGCTCGCCGCCGATGAGGTCGGCCGGAGCCTCCTGACGCCACATCGCCCGGGCGAGCCTACTCACGGTGCCGTACCTCCAGGACCGTGCCGCGCGGCAAGGATGGCCGCGCGGCGCCGGATGCTCAGGCCTTGTACACGTCCATGATGTCCGTGAGCAGCTTCACCGCGTCCGCCTTCGGCCGCTGGAAGGCGTTGCGGCCCATGATCGAGCCGTTGCCGCCGGCGGCGTGGATCGCGCGGACCTCGTTCAGGATGTCCTCGGACCCCTTCGCCTCGCCGCCGGAGAAGACCACGAGGCGGCGGCCGCCGAAGCAGGCCTGGACCACGTGCTTGAAGCGCGCGACCGGGTCGTTCACGTCCACCGGGTACTTCTCGTAGGTCTTCTTCGCCGCATCGAGCGAGATGGCGGAGGTCGGCGGCTTCACCTTGATGATGTGCGCGCCGATGAGTGCCGCGATGTGCGCGGCGTAGGCGCAGATGTCGAGCGCGGTCTCCGCCGTCTTGTCCAGCATCGGGCCGCGCGGATAGGACCACACGACGACCGCGAGGCCGCATTCCTTCGCCTCGTTCGCGATCTCCGTCAGTTCCTCGATCATCTCGAACTGGTATTCGGAGGACGGGTAGATCGTGAACCCGACGGCGGAGCAGCCGAGCCGCAGCGCATCGCGCACGCCCGCCGTCACCGCTTGATCCTTCGTTGTGGACAGGCTGTTGGAGGAGTTGATCTTCAGGATGGTCGGGATGGCGCCAGCATAGGTCGCAGCCCCCGCCTCGATCATGCCGAGCGGCGCGGCATAGGCGTTGCAGCCCGCCTCCAGCGCGAGCTCGAACATGTAGCGGGGGTCATAGCCCGCGGGGTTCGGCGCGAAGGAACGGGCGGGGCCATGCTCGAAGCCCTGGTCCACCGGCAGGATCACCATGCGCCCGGTGCCGCCGAGCCTCCCCTCCATCAGGATGCGGGCGAGGTTCGCCTTCGTCCCGGGGTTGTCACTCTCGTACCAGGAGAGGATTTCCTTGACCTTCGGCGTCAGTTGCATCGGTGGTTCCCCCGGGGTGGTGGCGGTAATGAATGGCTGCGGCGTCGGGCGGCACCCGTCGCGTTCGGGCGCGGATTAGCCGGGGCCTGGGCGGCTGTCACGGTAGGCCAGCCAACCATCGCGTGAGAATGGCGCGCCCACCCTCCTTCCGCAGGTCCAGGGCGGAGAGGTCCAGCGCCTCCGGCCGCGCGGGCAGCAGCCCTGCCCCGACCTCCGCAGCGGCGGCTTCCACGGTCGCATAGGCCGGGCAGGACGGATCCAGCACGAGGCACCGCCAGCCGCGTCGCAGCGCATCGAGGGCAAGGCCGGGCGCGACGCCGCAATCCAGCACGGCGAGGTGCGGTACGCCGGGATGTGCCTGCCGGGCCTCGGCGACCATCGCCGCCATCACGCGTGCACCCGGAAAGGCGGCGGCGTCCGACGGCGAGACCAGCACCACCCCACGCGGCCCCGCCGCATCCAGCGCCGCCACGGCCTCGTAGGCTGAGGCGAAGACGACGGCCGGCGCGTCGCCCTCCGCGCCCCGGTTGCGGGCCTCCTCATTCCCGTGCAAAGCCATCACGGCGACGTGGGGCGCGGTCGAAGGGGCGACATGGCGGATAGCCTGGCAGAGGCGACGGCGCGACTGGAAGCCGCGGTTGAGCGGCTCGCCGCGGCCGCCGCGCGTCCCCGTTCCGCTGGCGTGCCGCCGGAGGAGGTGGCGGAACTCTCCCGCCGCCTCGACGCCACCCTCGTGCGCCTGAAGGCGGCGCTGCGCGAGGACGGCGACCTGCCGGACGACGAGCGGGAGGGCTGAGGGTTTGGGACAGGTCACGGTCCGCGTCGGCGGCTACAGCCACCCCGTTTCATGTGAGGACGGGCAGGAAGCGCACCTCGTCTCCCTAGCGGCCGAGGTGGATCGGCGCATTCATTCCGTCCGCTCCATGGGCGGCCAGTTCGGGGAGAGCCGGCTCCTCCTCCTCGCCGCGCTGTTGCTGGCTGACGAGGTTCACGACCTGAAGATCGAAGTCGCCCAGGCCCGGGCCGGCATGCCGGGCCAGTCGGCGCCGGACCCGCGACTCGCCCATCGCCTGACCCAAGTCGCCGAGCGGATCGAGCGGATCGCGGCCGGGCTGGAACAGGGCGGATAATCCGCACCGCCGCCCTGGCATCGCGCGGGGAGAACGCCTACATCGGTCGGGCGGGGCTGCTTCGCGCGCCAGGCACGAATATCCCCGGGGCCAATGAGCATCCTCCGGGAGCTGGCTCTGACCGGGCCCTGGTCCGGTTAACTGGCGCCCACCTGCACCAGCAGGCCTTGGAGGATTTCACGCCAGCGGCCATGGCGGCTCCGCACCTCCTTCCCGACGATCCGCTCTGCGACGTGCTGCTGGCCGAGGCGAAGGCCGCGGCCCGCGGCCGCGCGCTCGCCGCCCGGCACGGGCAGGACGCGGCGGCCTGCGGCGAAGCGATTTCCGGACACGTCCTGCGCGACCTGCCGCCGCGGCCCGGCGGCGTCGTCGCGGGATTCTGGCCCATGGGGCCGGAGGTGGATGTCCGTCCCTTGCTGCGCGCCCTGGCTGCCCGCGGCCATCCCGTCGCCCTGCCGCGCACGCCCAAGCGCGGCTCGCCCCTGACCTTCCACGCCCACGACCTCGACGCTCCGTTGGCCCGCGGGCCCTTCGGCACGTCCCAGCCGCCCCCGGAGTCGCCAGTCCTGGTGCCCGAGATCGTCATCGTCCCGCTGCTGGCCTTCGACCGCGCCGGGCGGCGCCTCGGCTATGGCGGTGGCTACTACGACCGCACGCTCGCCGGCCTGCCGCGCGCCTTCCGCCTCGGCGTCGCTTATGCCGCTCAGGAAATGGAGGCGGTCCCCGCCGGCCCGCTCGACGCCCTGCTGCACGCCGTCGCGACGGAGCGCGGCGTGATCCGCTTCGGAGACCCGTCCGTTTGAGAATCCTCTTCCTCGGCGACGTCGTGGGCCGCGCCGGCCGCGACGCCCTCACCGCGCGCCTGCCCGGATTGCGTGCCCTACTCCGCGCCGACCTCGTCGTCGTGAACGGCGAGAATGCCAGCCACGGCTTCGGCCTGGCCCCCGACATGGCCCGCGCCTTCCTCGCCGCCGGCGCCGACGTGCTGACCCTCGGCAACCACGCCTGGGACCGGAAGGAGATCATCCCCTATATCGCAGAGGAGCGCCGCCTGATCCGCCCGATGAACTACCCACCCGGCACGCCGGGTCAGGGGGCGACGGTGGTAGAAGTACCCGGCGGACGCCGTGCGCTTGTCATCCAGGTCATGACGCGGCTGTTCATGGAACTGCTCGACGATCCCTTCCGCGCCGCGCAGGCGGAACTGGCCCGCCACACGATGGGCCCTGCGGGCAGCGTCCAGGCCATCATCGTGGACATCCACGGGGAAGCGACCGCGGAGAAGCAGGCCTTCGCCCATTCCTTCGACGGCAAGGTCAGCCTCGTCGCGGGCACGCACACCCACGTCCCGACGGCCGACCACCAGGTGCTTGCGGACGGCACGGCCTTCGTGACGGATGCAGGGATGTGCGGCGACTACGACAGCGTCATCGGCATGTCGAAGGGCGGCGCATCGCTCCGCTTCTGGCGCAAGGTGCCGTCCGAGAAACTCGCGCCGGCGGAGGGTGAGGCGACCCTCTGCGGCGTCTTCGTCGAGACGGACGACGCGACAGGCCTCGCGACCCGCTGCGATCCCGTGCGGGTCGGTGGCCGGCTCTCGCAGATCCTGCCGGCCGCCTGACCGATCAGCGCGCTGCGATCGCGGCGATCTCGACCTTCACGTCGCGCGGCAGGCGCGCGGCCTGCACGGTGGCGCGCGCCGGAGGGTTCGTCGGGAAGTAGGTGCCGTAGACCGCGTTCATCCGGCCGAACTCGTTCAGGTCGGCCATGAAGACGGTGGTCGAGACGATGTCCGCCATGGTGAACCCGGCCGCCTCGACCACGGCCTTGAGGTTCTCCAGCACCTGCCGCGTCTCCGCCTCGATCGAGCGGTCGGCGATCATCCCGTTCGTCGCGGGGTCCAGCGCGATCTGCCCGGCGAGGTAGAGCGTGTTCCCGACGCGGATGGCCTGGCTGTAGGGCCCGATGGCCTCCGGCGCGTTGCGGGTGGCGACGACCCGGTCCTGCGCCGCGGCGGGCAGGGCCGCCAGCACGGCGGCGAGGCAGGTCGCGAGGATGGCACGGGTCATGAGGTCCCTCCGGTCCGCGGGCGGCGGGACGCGCGCCCGGGCCGGCAGGGTGGGGCGATTCGGTGCCCCGGCGGAAGCGCCGCCTATTCCGGCTCGATCCCCGCGGCGCGGATGGCGTCCGTCCACTTCACCGTCTCGGTGCGGATGAAGGCCGCAGCCTCCTCCGGCGACCCGACGGTGAGCGACATGCCCAGCCCGTTCTCGATCCGGTCCTTCAGCGTCGGGTCCGCGGCGGCGCGGCGCACCGCCTCGTTCAGCCGCGCGATGATGCGGGGCGGCGTGGCGGCAGGGGCGCAGAGCACGAACCAGGCGAAGATCTCGTAGTCCGGCAGGCCCTGCTGCGCGATCGGCAGGATGTCGGGCAACTGCGGCGCGCGCGCCTTCGTCGTCACGCCCAGCGCCCGCAACTGCCCGCCCTGCACCCCCGGCAGGATCACCGCCATGTCCGCGACGAAGAGGTCCACCCGCCCCGCGATGAGGTCCTGCACCGCGTTCGGCGAGGATCGATAGGGCACCGGCAGCATCTTCACCCCGGCCATGGAGGCCAGCATCTCCGTCGAGACGCGCTGGGACGCCGAGGAGGTCGCGAAGGACACGGCCTCCGGCCGCGCGCGCGCCGCCGTCAGCAGGTCCTCCAGCGTCCGGAACCGCGAATTGGCCGGCACCGCGACAAGCAGCGGGACGGAGGAAAGCAGCGAGACCGGCGCGAAGTCGCGTTCCATGTTGAACGGCACGCGCCGGTTCAGCGCGTTCGCCGCGGCGTTCGTCGAGTTGGTGCCGAACATGATGGTCTGCCCGTCCGGCGCGGCGCGGGCCACGGCCTCGGCGCCGATCATGCCGTTCGCGCCGGCCCGGTTCTCGACGACCACCGGTTGACCCAACGTTTCCCGCATCCGCTCACCGAAAAGGCGCGCAACGCTGTCCGTGGCCGACCCCGCGGCGAAGGGCACGATCCCCCGCACCGGTCCCGTCGGGAAATCCGACTGCGCGAAGGCGGGGCGGGCCGTTGTCGCCGCCGCGATGGCGGCGGGCGAGGCTGCGAGCAAGGCGCGGCGGTTCATGGCGTTTCCCCCAGGCTATCGTTGCCCGAAGCGATACGGGCGCCGCCGCGCGCCCGCAAGCCGCACGCGTGCGAGGACGTCAGAAGTGGATGAATTCCGGAGCGAAGAGGCCGAGGCCGGACAGCGCAACCCCGATCACCCCCAGCACGATCCCGCCCACGGCCAGCAAGGGCACCCCCGTGACGATCGAGGCGGACGCCACGACGATCGCGACCTGGAAGGCCGCCGAGCCGTATTCGAACATGTGGTAGGCCGCCATGGACTTGTCGCGCTTGCGCTCGGCGTCCCGCGCGCGGGCGGAGAGTTCGCGCCGCCCCTCGCCGGTCGAGGGCTCGCTTTCCCAACGATCGGCGCTGGCGCGCCAGGCCGCGATCTGGCGCTCGACGCCGGCGCGCCGCGCCTCGTCGGCGCCGGGCAGGGCGAGGGCTTCCTGTTCCGCCGCGGTCCGCACCGTCGTCTGGCGGATGGTCCGGGCCTGGAAGAAGGCCCAGAGGTTCGCGGCCTCCACGTTCCGGTTCAGCGCCTCGGTCTGCGCGCTCTTCGCCCCGGTCTCTGCGAGCGCCAGGAACAGCGCGAGGACCGCGATCAGAAGCGCGACGGGCTTGTTGTCGCCTGCGTGGTCCGCCCCGTGCCCGTGCCCAGCCATCCGATGAATTCCCCCGTTCCACGGCGGGCGTGTGCCATCACGTAGGCGTGAGGGGAAGGGCGTCCCTGAGCTTCAGCATCCGCCCCTGCCAGGTCCGGCCGATGCCGCTGGCGTTCAGCATGAGGCGCGCCGTCTCCTCCGTCTCCTCGCGCGACAGGGTCGGCACCTCCCGGTACGGCGCGCCGCAGGACAGGGCGACGGCAGCGTTCTCGGCCATGTAGATCGCGATCATCAGGGCTTCCTGGATCGTCGGCCCGACCACGACGGCGCCGTGGGCCCTGAGCAGGGCGGCCCGGTTCGCCCCGAGCGCCGCGGCGAGGCTGTCCGCCTTGGCGACCGTGTCGATCAGCATCCCGCCCGGCCCGAACGGCGCGCTGTCCCAAAGCGGGACGTCCCAGCCCGCCACCGTCCCCGTGTGGAAGACCGGGCGCAGGGGAGGGGCGCCCGGCATGGTGAAGGGCAGCAGCGGCCGGGCGTGGTGATGGATGCAGCATCGCACGTCCGGCCGTGCCGCGAAGATCCGGGCGTGCAGCACGGCCTCCGCGTATTGCCGCACGGAGGGATCGAGGCACCGTCCGACCGAATCGTGGAGGCGGATGTCCGCCGCCGTGACGGCGGCCGGCGCGATGGCGCGCGACAGCCAGAAGTGATCGGGCCGCGCGGGATCGCGCAGCGCCACGTGGCCGAAATCGTCCACGATCCCTTCGTTGGCCAGGATGCGGTTGGCCAGGGCCAGATCTTGCAAGGAAGCCTGCAAGCCGGTTCCGTCCTCCGCCGCGGACGCGGTCCCGCCCGTCACGTCGCTCATCCACGCTGCTCCCTCGAAGGTTCCGCTGCATGCACCGTCGCCACCTGCTTGTCATGCCGGCGCTGGCCGCGCCCTTCCTGTCGCGCGGCGCTGCGGCGCAGGCCCGTCCCGTGGTGCGGGTGGTCGTCGGCTCCCCACCCGGCGGCGGCGTGGACACCTCGGCCCGCATCTTCGGGGAGGCCGTCGGGCCCGCCCTCGGCGAGACCTGGGTCGTCGAGACGCGCACCGGCGCCAACGGCTCGATCGGCAGCGCCCTCGTCGCGCGCTCCGACCCGGATGGGCGGACGCTGATGTGCAACTCCGACAGCCACCTGCTGACGCGCGGCGTGATGAAATCCGTGCCCTTCGACCCTATCGCCGACTTCACGCCGATCTCCCGGCTGATCGTCTCGCCCCTCGTGCTCGTCGGCGCGCCGAACCTCGCGGCGCGGGACATGGCGGCGCTGCTGGCCGAGGTCCGGGCGCGGCCGGACCGGCATTCCTTCGCCAATACCTCCCTTGGCACCTCCGGCCACCTGGCGACGGAGGTCTTCCGGCTGGAAGCCGGGGTGCCGCTGTTGATCGTCACCTACCGCGGCACCGGCCCCGCGCTGCAGGACGTGGTGGGCGGGCAGACCAGCCTGATGATGGCGCCCCTCGTCTCCGCGCTGTCGCTCATCCAGGGCGGACGCCTGCGGGCCTATTGCGTCACGGGCGGCAAGCGCGCCGCGGTGGCGCCGGAGATCCCGAGCGCCGAGGAGGTCGGGATGCCCGCCCTCGCCCCGATCGCGCCATGGTTCGCCCTATGGGGACCGAAGGGCCTGCCCGCCGCGTCCGTCACCCGCATCTACGACGCGGTGCAGGCGGCCGCCCGCACCGAGGACATCCGCCGGAAGGTGAGCGAGCTCGGCGGCGAGGCCGTGATCGGCGAGACGCCGGACGCCTTCGGCGCGCTGGCCGTCGAGACGACCGCGCGCGGCCTCTCCATCCTCCAGCGCGCGGGCGTTCAGCCGGAATAGCGGCTAGTCGTCCCGGACCCGTCCGCGCGCGGCCTTCGTCGTGCTGCGCACCTGCTTCGCCACGAGGCGCCGCTCCTTGCTCGCCTTCGTCGGCCGCGTCGGGCGGCGGGCGACCGGTGCGATCAGGGCCGCGCGGATCAGGTCGGCGAGGCGTTCCCGGGCCGCCTCCCGGTTCCGCTCTTGCGTCCGGTGTTCCCGCGCGGTGATCAGCAGGCCGTCCGCCGTCCAGCGCCGCCCGGCCTGCGCGCGCAGCCGCGCCAGCACGGCGTCAGGCAGGTCCGGGGCGAGCGCCGGGCGGAAGCGCAGCTGGACCGCCGTCGCGACCTTGTTGACGTTCTGACCGCCGGGGCCGGATGCCGTGACGAAGGCTTCCTCCAGCGCCTCGGCCGGGATCGTCAGGCGGTGGTTGATGCGAAGCGGCTCGGCCATGCCGCGCTTGTACACCGCGGCGGGACGGCCGGTGAGCGGTAGCGCCGCCGGGCCATTCTCGCCGTCCGCGGCGGGCACTGCGGGGGGACGAACGGAACGCCGGGCCTGTGCCGCGCTGCCTCGCGGATGGTGAGGTGTCCGCCTCCGGCGCCCTCGGCGTCCCGCGGGGCGAGGTCCCGCCGGCGACGGGCGGCACCGCGCCGCCCAAGGCAGCACCCGCCCTGCCGTCCGGGGATGAGGCCGCCCGACGGATGGCCTACACCACGCGGATCTCGCCACGCCGCGCTGGCTGCGACGCAACGCGTGCCACGATCCGCGCGCCCTGGCGTCCGGTCGCAGCCTGCCGCTAGACTTCTCCGCACCACCCGCGCCACCCGTGGCTGGTCCGGCGGCTCCCGCCGACGGGACGCAACGGATCATGCGCGCCGGCGCGGCCTGGCCCGCTCGGGTGACCAGAACCGCGCCGGCCGCGCCCGTCCGGGGGAGGTGCGGTCAAGGGCAGCCGGGCGGGGGCAGGCCGGGAGGAGGAGGAGAATGCAGCCCATCCTGTCGCGCCGCGCGACGTCGTCGCTGCTCGCCTTGCCCGCGCTGATCACCGGCCGCCCGGCACGCGCGCAGTGGCACCCGACCCGCCCAGTGCGCCTCATCGTGCCCTTCCCGCCGGGCCAGGCGAACGACATCTTCGCCCGCATCATCGCCGAGAGGGCCAACGAGGGCGCCTTCGCGGGCGGCCGCATCGTCGTGGAGAACCGCGGCGGCGCCGGCGGCACGATCGGCATGCAATCCGTCGTCGTCGCGCCGCCCGACGGGCATACCCTCGTGTTCGGCTCGCTCGCGACGCTCGCGATCAACCCCGCGATCATGCGCGGCGTGCCCTATGACCCCGAGCGTGACTTCGCGCCGGTCGTGCGGGTCTTCGAGGGGCACCTCGTCCTCGTCGTCCCGGCCCAGGGCCCGCACGCGGATGTCGCCTCCCTCATCAAGGAAGTGAAGGCGGGCGGGACGGACTATGCGAGTTCGGGCCCGGGCTCGACCCAGCACATGGGGGCCGAGCTGTTCCTGCAGGGCCTCGGCGCCCGGGCGACGCACGTCCCCTACCGAGGCTCCGGACCCGCGCTGGCGGACGTGGCCACGGGCGCGGTGGACTTCGCCTTCGAGAGCGGGGCTTCGGCGATGCCGATGGTCCGCGCGGGGCTGCTGCGCGCCCTCGCCGTCTCCTCCGCCGCGCGGCAGCCCGCGCTGCCCGAGGTGCCGACAGTCGCGGAGGCGGCGGGGCTGCCGGGCTACGCGGTGCTCGGCTCGGGCGGCATCCTCGCCCCCGCGCGCACGCCGCAGGCCGTGCTGGCCGGGCTGTACGAGGGGCTGGCCGCTGCCCTGGCCGATCCCACCGTCCGCGCCCGGATCACGGAGGCCGCGGCGACCCCGATCGCCGAGGGCCCAGACCCCTTCGCTGCGTTCATCCGAAGCGAACTCGCGAAGTGGCGGGAAGTCGCGCGCGTCGGCGACATCCGGCTGGAGTAGGACGCGGCCGCCCACTCCCGGGGCGGGCGTCCCCCCGGAGGATTTGGTCGGTAGAGGCTTCGGTCAGTAGAGCGTGCGCGCCACGCGCGGCCCGACATCGTCGTCGTAGTGCGACGGCGCGACGGCGCCCTTCATGTGTTCCGACAGCAATTCGCCCGCTGTCGGCACGCCGTCCCCCTTCCGCCGGTCGCCCCAGAGCTTGGACCGCAGGATGGCCCGGGCGCATTGCAGGAACACCTCCCCCACCGAGACGAGGATCACCGTCGGCGGCACCACGCCCTGATGGGTGAAGCGTTCGCGGAGGCTCGGGTCCGTCGTGATCCGGGCCGTGCCGTGCACACGTACCGTCTCGCCCATGCCCGGCACGAAGAACAGCAGCGCCACGCGCGGGTCGTCCAGGATGTCCCGCAGCGCGTCGAGGCGGTTGTTCCCCTTGCGGTCGGGGATGGCGATCGTCCGCTCATCCAGAACCGCGACGAAGCCCGGCGCGTCACCGCGGGGGGAGCCGTGCGGGCCGCGGTCCCCGATCGTCGTCAGGACGAAGAAGGGGGAGGCGGTGATGAAGGAAGTCGTCTTCGCGTCGAGACGGTCCGTCGTCTTGTTGCGGACGATGTAGGAGGGCTCGGGGTAGAGGGCGGCCAGCGCCTCGGGCGTCGTCACCGCGAAGGGGTCGGCGGGGGTCAGGGCGTCCATCGTGCGGGACCTCGATTTACGGCGCCGGCGGGCTGTCCGGCGTGGAAGGCGTGTTCCTCGCAGCCTAGCAAGGCCCGGGCCGTCCGGAAGGTCCGGCTTGGCGGTTCGGGCGGCTCCCCCTTATACGGGCGGCCTTCCCCGACCCTTCCCAGGACCATCGCCGCCCCATGGCAGGCCACTCGCACGCCAAGAACGTCGCCCACCGCAAGGCCGTCCAGTCGGCCAAGCGGTCCCAGGCCTATGGAAAGCTCATCCGGGAGGTCACGGTCTCGGCCAAGCAGGGCCTGCCGGACCCCGCCCATAACCCGCGCCTCCGCGCCGCGGTGAAGGCCGCGCTGGCCGCCAACATGCCGCGCGACACGGTGGAGCGTGCGATCAAGCGCGTCGCCGCGGGCACGGACAACGAGAACTACGACGAGGTCCGCTACGAGGGCTACGGCCCCGGTGGCGTTGCGGTGATCGTGGAAGCGCTGACGGACAACCGGAACCGCACGGCCTCCGACCTCCGCTCCGCCTTCTCCAAGCACGGCGGGGCGCTGGGCGAGACCAACTCCGTCTCCTTCCAGTTCACGCGGGAGGGCGTGATCCGCTACCCCCTCTCGGCCGGCGACGCCGACAAGGTTCTGGAGGCCGCGATCGAGGCCGGCGCGCAGGACGTCGAGACCGACGAGGACGGCCACGCCATCCGGACCGAGATCGAGGACCTTTTCGCCGTCCGCGACGCGCTGGAAGCCAGCCTGGGACAGGCCGAGAGCGCCAAGCTGGAATGGCGCCCCAGCGCCACCGTCCCCGTGGATGAGGATGCCGGGAAGGGGCTGATGAAGCTCCTCGACGTCCTCGACGATCATGACGACGTGCAGAACGTCTATGCCAACTACGACATGGACGAGGCGGTGATGGAGCGCCTGACCGCCTAGCTTTTAAGACGACAAGGCGCGGGGTGCATGCGCTAGGGTCCGGCCGAGGAGGAACCCCCATGCCATTGCACCCCGAGACCCTTGCCCTGCACGCCGGCTGGCGACGCGATTCCGCGACGAAGGCCGTCGCGGTGCCGATCTACCAGACCACGTCCTACCAGTTCGACGACACGGCCCACGCTTCCCGCCTCTTCGGGCTGCAGGAACTGGGGAACATCTACACCCGGATCATGAACCCGACCTGCGACGTGCTGGAGCAGCGCGTCGCGGCGCTGGAGGGCGGCGTGGCCGCGCTGGCGGTTTCCTCCGGGCAGGCGGCCTCGGCCTTCGCGATCCAGAACCTGGCGCATGCCGGGGACAACATCGTCAGCAGCACAAACCTCTACGGCGGCACCTGGAACCTCTTTGCCAACACGATGAAGGACATGGGCATCGAGGTCCGCTTCGTGGACCCGGCCGACCCCGACGCCTTCGTCCGCGCCTCCGACGACCGGACGCGCGCGTGGTACGCGGAAACCCTGCCGAACCCGAAGCTGGAGGTCTTCCCGATCGCCGAGGTCGCGGCGCTCGGCCGGCCGCTGGGTATTCCGCTGATCATGGACAACACTGCGGCGCCCTTGCTGGTGCGGCCCTTCGACCACGGGGCGGCGGTCGTCGTCGCCTCCACTACGAAGTACCTCGGTGGCCACGGGACGAGCATCGGCGGCATCGTCGTGGATGGAGGCAACTTCGACTGGGCCGCGCATCCGCAACGCCAGCCCGCGATGCACCGGCCCGACCCGTCCTACCACGGGGCGGTCTGGGTGGAGGCGGCAAAGCCCCTCGGCCCCATCGCCTACATCCTGAAGATGCGCACGACGCTGCTGCGCGACCTCGGCTCCGCCATGGCGCCCTTCAACGCCTTCATGACGATCCAGGGGATCGAGACGCTGGCGCTCCGGATGGAACGCCACTGCCGGAACGCCGAGATCGTGGCGGATTTCCTCGCGGGACGGCCGGAGGTCGCGCGGGTGATCCACCCGTCCAAGCAGACCGGCCTCGCCGGCGAGCGCGCGGCGAAGTACCTGACGCGCGGCCGCGGCGGGCTGCTCGGCTTCGAGCTGCGCGACGGGATGGAAGCCGGGCGCCGCTTCATCGACGCGCTGCAGCTCGTCTACCACGTCGCGAACATCGGCGACGCGCGGACGCTGGCGATCCACCCGGCCAGCACGACGCATTCGCAACTGACGCCGGAGGATCAGCTGAAGACCGGCGTCTCCTCCGGCTACGTCCGGCTTTCCGTCGGGATCGAACATCCCGACGACATCCTGGCCGACATCAGCCAGGCCCTGGACGCGGCGCACGGGACGCCGACTCGGATGGCGGCGGAGTAACGGCCAGCGTCGCCCTGCGTGGCGCCCGGGAAGGCAGCGACCATGGAAGCGCGATGCGGCTGCGGCGCCTTGACCGTGCGGGTACCCGGCCGTGCCAGCATGGTGGTAGCCTGTCACTGCACGGAGTGCCAGCGCCGTACCGGCTCGCCCTTCGGTGTCGGCGCATTCTACCGGTGGGGGGACGTGGAGATCACCGGCGCGGCGACGGAGTTCGCCCGCGACGGTGCGGCTGGCGGCAAGGTGCGGACGTCCTTCTGCCCGACCTGCGGCTCAGCGGTGTACTGGCGCGCCGACCGGGCACCTGGCCTCGTCGCTATCGCAGTGGGCTGCTTCAACGACCCTGCCCACCCGGAACCGAATCGGTCGATCTGGGAGCGGAGCGGCTTGCCCTGGGCCACGGTCATTGCCGATCAGCACCTGCCTGGCGGCAGCCGCCGATCGGATCCGGTCACCGCTTCTCCACTCCCCAGAAGACCGGGATGATCGTCGCCCGCACCCCGTCCAGGTTCGCCCGCATCGCGGCGGGCGTGCGGAACTGTCCCGCATTGATGTAGGGCAGGCTCCGAAGCGCCTGGGCCTGCACCTGGTCCAGGATGGCGCGGCGCCGATCCGCATCCGGCTCCTCCCACCAGGACCGGCGCAGGTCTTCCAGCCGCTGGTCGCAGGGCCATCCGGGCAGCCCGCCTTCCCCGCACGGAGAGGCGAGGTAGAGGTTCGTGAGCGGGTCCCGTGCGTCCAGCACGTTGGCGACAGTGACGAACATGTCCCATCCCCCGGCGTTCGGCGCCTCCCGCCGGCCGCGGCGCTGCGTGACGGTCGCCCAGTCCATGGACGGCACGTCCATGTTGAAGCCGGCCCGGCGCAGCGCATCCGCCATCACCAGCGTGACCGCGTTGTTGATGGGGCTGTCCGAGGCGTTGAGGAAGACGACGGGACGCCCGTCATACCCGCTCTCCCGCAGCAGGGCGCGGGCGCGCTCGGGGTCCGGGCGTTCCAGCCCCTCCGACCCCGCACGGCTCTCCAGCGGCGTGCCGCACAGGAAGTAGGCCGCGCAGAAGGCCACGCGGTCCTCCTCCCGCACCCCGGCGGCGGCCAGGTTGTCCGGCTGGCTGATCGCACGAAGCACCGCCTGCCGTGCCCGTGGGTCGTTAAAGGGCGGGTGCAGGTGGTTGACCCGTAGCCAGATCACCGACCCCGCCGCGTTGATCGGCATCAGCCGGATGTTCCGGTCGCGCGCCAGCAGCGGCAGCACGTCACCGGAGGGCTGTTCCCAGAAGTCGATCTCCCCCCGCGCCAGCGCTGCGGCGGCGGTGGCGGGGTCCGGCAGGTTCAGCCACTCGATCCGCTCGACGCGCGCGACCTTGCCGCCGGCAAGCCCGTCCGGCGCCTCGGACCGCGGGCGGTAGGCCGGGTTGCGGCGGTACACCGCGCGGTTCCCCGGCTGCCAGGCCGCCCGTTCGAAGATGAAGGGCCCACTGCCCGTGGCGTCCGTGATCTGCGTCGTCGGCGGCGTCTGCGCGATCCGCTCGGGCATCACGAACAGTGCGGAGGCGGTCGGCCGCGCCAGGGCCTCCGCCACAAGCGCGAAGGGGCGGGACAGGCGGATCTCGAACGTCCGGTCGTCCACGACTTCCATGGAGGCGGTCGCAGCCGCCAGCGCCCGGCCCACCACGTCCCGCGCCGCCCAGCGGCGGATGGACGCCACGGCGTCCGCCGCCCGCACCGGCGTGCCGTCATGGAAGGCCAGCCCCTCCCGCAACGTGAAGCGGTGCGTCATCCCGTCCGCCGAGGCCTCATGCCGCTCCGCCATCTGCGGCCGCGCGACGCCCGCCGAGTCGAGCGCCATGATCTGGTCGTAGACCATGAAGCCGTGGTTGCGGACGAAGGCCGCCGTGGATGCCACGGGGTCGATGCTGCCGAGGTCGTTGACCAGCACGATCCGCAGCGTATCCCGCGGCGCCGGCTGCGCCGCCGCGGGACACGCCGCCTGCCCCGCGAGGAACAGGGCGCCAAGCGCCCCGACCAGCCGTCCGGTGTGCGTCATCCCGGTCACTCCCCCGATCCGACGGCAGGATGGCAGGCCCGGTGCGATCGGCACAGGCGGGACCGGCTTCCGGTCCGGCCACCTGCGGCGCTAAGGCTGCACCCCATGCCCGCAACCCGGATCCTCGGCCTCGATCCCGGCCTCCAGCACACGGGCTGGGGGCTGATCGAGGTAGACGGGTCCCGGCTGCGGCACCTTGGGGACGGCGTCGTCAGCACCGGGGCCGACCTGCCCCTGGCCGAGCGGCTGTCGCAGCTGCACCGCGCACTCTGCGCCCTGCTCGACGCGCACCGGCCTGCGGAGGCGGCGGTGGAGCACACCTACGTCAACAAGAACCCGGGCGCGGCGCTCAAGCTGGGCCAGGCGCGCGGCGTGGTGCTCCTGGCGCCGGCCCTGCACGGCCTGATCGTCGCCGAATACCAGGCGATGGAGGTCAAGCGCGCCGTCGTCGGCACGGGACACGCGGACAAGATCCAGGTCCAGGACATGGTGCGCCGCCTCCTGCCGGGCGCGGTCATCCGGCGGGCCGACGCGGCCGATGCGCTGGCCGTCGCGATCTGCCACGCGCACCATCGCGCCAGCCGCATCGCGCTGGCCCGCGCCTACGTCCCGGGGTGACGTTGCCCACCCCCGGCCGGCAGGCCATCTAGGCCCGCAATGATCGGAAAGCTCACCGGCCGCCTCGATTCGGTGCATGAGGGCGGCTGCATCCTCGACGTGAACGGCGTGGGCTACGTCGTCTCGGCGACGTCCCGCGCCGTTTCAGCCCTGCCCGCAGGCGGCATCGGCACCCTCTGGATCGAGACGGTGGTGCGGGAGGACGCGATCACCCTCTACGGCTTCGCAGACGCTGCGGAGCGCGACTGGTTCCGGCTGCTGACGGGCATCCAGGGCGTCGGGCCGAAGGTCGCGTTGAACCTCCTCTCCGCCCTTTCGCCGAAGGACCTGGCCGGCGCGATCCTAGCCGGCGACCGCGGCAGCCTGACCCGCGCCCCGGGGGTCGGCCCGAAACTGGCCATCCGCCTGTTGTCGGAACTGCGGGAGAAGGTCGGGGGCATGCCGACCGGCGATGCGGGCTTCGTCATGCCCGCCGCGGTCATCGCGACCGTCGGGACGGAGGCCGAGGCCATTTCGGCCCTCGTCAACCTTGGCTGGAAGCGGCCGGAGGCGGCGGGTGTCGTCGCCCGCGTGAAGGACCGGCTGGGGGAAGGGACGGAACTCGGCGCCCTCATCCGCGAAGCCCTGAAGGAGATGGCGCCGCGCTGACCGCGGGCTGACCCAGGGGCTCACCGGAGCCGGACCGGGGGTCTGATCGGCCATCGCGGGAACGTCCCGCGAACACTATATTGCCGGTATGCCCCCGACCGAGACCATGGCTCGCATCACCGCCGGCCAGCGCCAGGAGGAGGACGCGGCCGAGGCAACGCTTCGCCCGCAGACCCTCGCCGACTTCACCGGCCAGCCCGCGCTGCGGGAGAACCTGTCCGTCTTCATCCAGGCGGCCCGGGGCCGCGGCGACGCGCTGGACCACGTGCTCCTCTTCGGCCCGCCGGGCCTGGGCAAGACGACGCTGGCGCAGATCGTCGCGCGCGAACTGGGGGTGGGCTTCCGCGCGACCTCCGGCCCTGTACTGCAGCGCGCTGGCGACCTCGCGGCCATCCTGACGAACCTGCAGCCGCGCGACGTGCTCTTCGTGGACGAGATCCACCGCCTCCAGCCAGCCATCGAGGAAACCCTCTACCCCGCGATGGAGGACTTCCAGCTCGACCTCATCATCGGGGAAGGGCCGGCGGCGCGGACGGTGCGGATCGACCTGCCACCCTTCACCCTCGTCGGCGCGACGACGCGGGCCGGCCTGCTCGCGACGCCGCTGCGCGACCGCTTCGGCATCCCGCTGCGCCTGCAATTCTACTCGCCGGAGGAGCTGGAGAGGATCGTCGCCCGCGGCGCCCAGAAACTCGGGTTCGAGCTGACGGCGGACGGCGCGCGGGAGATCGCGACGCGCGCCCGCGGCACGCCGCGCATCGGGGGCCGCCTCCTCCGCCGCATCCGCGACTTCGCCGCCGTCGCCGAGAAGACCGCCGACCGCAGGCTGGTGGATTCCGCTCTGAAGCGGCTGGAGGTGGACAGCCTCGGCCTCGACGCGATGGACCGCCGCTACCTCCGGCGCCTCGCCGACCACCACGGCGGCGGCCCGGTCGGGGTGGAGACCCTGGCCGCGGCCCTGGCCGAGAGCCGCGACACGCTGGAGGAGGTGATCGAGCCCTTCCTGATCCAGGAAGGCCTGATCCTGCGGACCCAGCGCGGCCGCGTGCTCGGCCTGCCCGGCTGGAAACACCTGGGGCTCACCCCGCCCCGGAACGCGCTGGCGGCACAGGGCGACATCCTCGACGGGTTGCTCGAACCGGACTGAGCGCCGGACCGCTGGACAGAACGGAATCGTCCGTCGCCCGTTGAAACGACTCCCTGAGTCCCCTTCCTTACCGAAAGTTCATAAACAGGAAGGAAAGCGTTCATGTCTGGTTTACGTCGCCGTGGGCTCCTGACTGCCCTGGCGGTCGCCCCGCTCGCCGCCCCGGCGGTCCTTCGCGCCCAGGCCAGCGGGGGACTGCCCGACCGGCCCATCCGGATCATCGTCCCCTATAGCGCCGGCGGCATCACCGACGTGATCAGCCGCGGCATGGCCGCCGGCATGCAGGCGGTCCTCGGCCAGAACGTCATCGTGGAGAACCGTCCCGGCGCCAACGGCACGGTCGGCACCACGGCCGCGGCCCGCGCCCCGGCCGACGGCACCACGATCACGATGGGCATCACCGACACCTTCGCGATCAACCGCTCGACCTTCCCCAGCCTGCCCTACAACGACGAGGCGGACTTCGCCCCGATCTCGATGGTCACGCGCGTCCCCTTCGCCCTCATGGTCGGCGCCCACCGGCGGGAGATCACGGACTTCGCCTCCTTCGTGCGCGAGGCGAAGAGGGAAGCCGGCGCGCTCACCCACGCCTCCTGGGGCGTCGGATCCTCCTCCCACCTCGCCTTCGAATTCGTGGCGCGGAACCAGGGCTTCCAGAAGCTGCATGTCCCCTTCGCCGCGCAGGCGCCGGGAATGCAGGCGGTCGCTGCGGGGCAGGTGGATTCGATGATGCTGCCGGTCGGCGGTGCCAACTCCCTCGCGGTGGACAACCGGGCGCGGATCGTGGCGCTGGCGCATTCGCAGCGGATCGACCTGGTGCCGAACGTGCCGACGCTCACCGAACTCGGCGTCCCCTTGGCGACCGGCCTCTGGCTCGCCCTCTACGCGCCCGCGCGCACCCCACCCGGCGCCATCGCGCGCCTGAACCAGGCGGTGCGCGACGGCGTGCGCCACCCGCAGACGATGGACGTCTTCCGCCAGCAGGCCGGAATAGGCGAGCCCTCGACGCCCGAGGAACTGGCCACTTTCGTCCGGCGCGAGCGCGAGCAATGGGCCCGCGTGGTGCGGGAGGCGAACATCACCGTCAATTCGTAGGCGTGTGGGGCCCGGCCGGCACGGCCGCCGGGCCCCAGCCCATCAGACCGGCACGGGCTGCGGCGCGGGGGCCACGGCCGGCGTCAGCGGCCGCAATTCCCCGCGCGAGGCGTCGTACCCGGCAAGCAGGATGTCCACCATCCCGAAGCCCCGCGGATGCTTGCCCCCACTCGGCCGCCACGCAACGTCGCGCAGGATCGAGTCGCTGCTGCCCTCGACGACCCGGTGGAAGGTCTCGGCCACGATGCGGCCACCGATCGGGCCGAGCTTGCCGCGGTGCACCTCCGCCTCCCGCAGCACGTAGAACCAGAGCGGCGTCTCGGTCGTCACCTCGCCCAGGAGGTCGCCGGTCAGGTCCGTCAGGTCCACGCCGCCGTTCCCTGGCTCCAGGATTTGCGGCGAGGTGAGGGTCGGCGTCGCGGCGCCCAGCGCCTTGAAGGCGAAGGCCACCTCCTGCGCCGTCGCCAGCTTCACCTGCCGCCCGCGCAGCAGGTTCCGGAAGGCGAGGTTCAGTTCCAGCGGGTCGGCAGGAACTCCGCCACGCCCGCCGAAGGCCCCCAGCGGAAGCTGCGCGAGCGGATCCGTCAGCCGCGTGTCGATCCGGTGCGCCGCGTTCAGCCCGGCCGGCGCGACGGGCGCGAGGGCCGGCATGCCCGCATCCGTCTTGAAGTCGAAGAGCCGCGTGAAGTCCGCGACCCAGTTGCTCGGCAGGTGGTCGAAGGTGCCGTCGGTCGGCTTGTTGATGTCGCTCGGGACGGCGTTCGGCGGCGCCGTTCCGCTCGCGAAGGGCGAGAGGTTGCCGCTCGTGCCGGAGAAACGGAACAGGTTCTCGAGCGAGCCCGGTGCCAGCGCGTCGCCGCGCGGATGGAAGAACTGGTTCCAGTCATAAGCCTCCCGGATCATGGAATGGCCCAGTCGATAGGCGGCGACGGAGAACTCGATGGGCATCGTCGGGATCCCGACCGCGCCGACCTCGAAGACCTTGCGGCCGTTCTGGAACACGTCGTCCAGGACGGATTGCTCGACGATGCGTGGCAGGAAGTCGTGCACGATCATCCACTGATAGTGCTTCACCACTTCGGCCCGGACCGCCGCAAAGGGCTGGCCGGGCATGCGCCGCGCCACCGCGTTGTGGAAGCGCATGAAGGCCAGGTGGATCTGGGCGACGGCCAGGTTCTCGTCGTTCCGCCGATCCGGGATGTCCGCCAGGCGCGTCTGCGTCGCCTCCGGCGCGAGGGCGCCGAGGCGCGGCAGGTCGAAGCCCGGAAGCGGCTTGTCGGCGACCGGCCCGGGGCCGGAGGCCTGCGTCTCCCCCAGTTTCAGGCTGACCCCGTCCGCCTCGTAGAAGCGCGCGCTGTTCGGGTCGGCCGGTCCCTTGCCGTAGAGGCTGTCAAGGTCGAGGGCCGGGCTGCGCTCCTGCTCGGTGGGCAGTCCGGTCGGCGTCCCGCCGCTCAGCTTGCTCGGGTCGCGCGTCAGGTCATGGTCGATGAACTGGCCGAGATAGGTGAAGCCGGCCGGCAGTCCCTGCGCGTCGGCCTGCGCTGCGGGCGCGGCCATCCGCTGGCCGAGGATGCGGAGCAGCGCGTCGCTCTGTGCGGGGGCGCCGCGCTTGACCATCTCCGAGAAACGGAAGGCGCCGGCCTCCTCCGCCGGGGTGATCTCGCGGGTGACGTCGCCACGAACCTCATGTCGGTTCACGACGAAGTAGACGGGGCGGGCGTGACGTTCGGCCATGACGGGATCCCTCCTGCCCGGTTGTGGGCGGGGGAGCGTCGCAATCCGGGGTTGCGGGCGGCAAACGAAACCAAGCGCTTTCGGAAAAATTTCAGATCCGTTCTACTCACCGTTCCGGATGGTCTGCAGGACGGGATGGCCCACAAGGTGCCGCCCGGTTAACCCACTGCCATGGCCGTCCACCGCTACCCTCTTCGCGTCTACTTCGAGGACACCGATGCCGGAGGGGTGGCCTACCATGCCAACTACCTCCGCTGGGCGGAACGGGCCCGGACGGAATCCTTGCGCGACATAGGCTTGCCGCTCTCCCTTATGACGGCGCGTCACAATTCGTCCCTCGTCGTCCGCCGCCTGGACGTGGCATACCGGCGCCCGGCGCGCCTGGACGACCTGCTGACCCTGGAGACGCGGGTGCTGAAGGCCGGCGCCGCGTCTCTGGAGGTGGGCCAGGACGTGCTGGGGGAAGATGGCGGCCTGCTCGCGCGGCTGACGGTCGGCCTAGTCTGCGTGGACGTCGCGACGCTGCGGCCCGTCCCGCTGCCGGAGCCGTGGCGGAGCGCGATGCGGCCGGCCACGGGGCTGGAATGACGTCACGGTCGCGCCACGACCGGGCAGCAGGGTTGCCGGGGAAGGGGGCCGTCGCGGGTTCCCATCCCCGGACGTAGGGGGTAGGGGGCGCGGCCGCGGGGGCTGCCGGCCCCCGGTGTTTCGAGGAGACCGGCCGTGAACAACGTGACGGCGCAGAATCTCGGGGGCGCGGCCCACGACCTGACGCTCTGGGGCCTGTTCCTGCAGGCCGACTGGGTCGTGAAGGCCGTGATGATCGGGCTGCTGCTGGCCTCGGTCTGGGTTTGGGCGATCGTGTTCCAGAAGGTCGCCGCCGTGCGCCGGGTGAACCGCGCGGCCGATGCCTTCGAGGACAAGTTCTGGTCCGGCGGGAACCTCGAGGACCTGCACCGCGCGGAGGGCGAGCGCCCCACGCATCCCATGGCCGCCGTCTTCGGCGCGGGGATGCGGGAATGGCAGCGCAGCGCCGACATCTCGGCCCAGGGCGGCACGCGCGGCGCGCGCGCCATGACCTCCATGCGCGAACGCGCCGAGCGGGCGATGGGCCTGGCCGTGCAGCGGGAGATGGACGGGCTGGAGCGCTGGATGACCTTCCTCGCCTCCGTCGGGTCCGTCGCGCCCTTCATCGGCCTCTTCGGCACGGTCTGGGGCATCATGAACTCCTTCTCGGCGATCGCCGGGATGAACAACACGAACCTCGCGGTCGTCGCGCCCGGCATCGCGGAAGCGCTCTTCGCGACGGCCATCGGCCTCGTGGCCGCCATCCCCGCCGTGCTCGCCTACAACAAGATCAGCACGGACCTCGCGCGCTTCGCGGGGCGGCTGGAGGGCTTTGCGGGCGAGTTCGGCGCCATCCTGTCGCGCCAGGCGGATGACGCCACGGCCGCGCCGCCGCGCGAGACGGAGCCGGCCTGAGCCATGGCCGCCTCCCTGCAGGGCGCCGGCCGCGGCGCGCGCCGCGGGCGCTACCGCCCGATGGCCGAGATCAACGTCACGCCCCTGGTGGACGTGATGCTCGTGCTGCTCATCATCTTCATGGTGGCGGCGCCGCTGATGACTTCCGGCGTCGCCGTGGACCTGCCGCGGACCAACGCCGCCGCGCTGAACCAGGACCAGGAGCCGCTGACCATCACGGTGAACCCGGAGGGCCGCATCTTCCTCCAGGACACGGAGGTCCCGATCGAGGGGCTGGTGACGCAGCTCCGCGCCATCCTCGAGAACCAGCCGCAGGGCGCGCCGGAGCGCCGCATCTTCGTCCGCGGCGACCGGACCATCGCCTATGGCCGGGTGATGGAGGTCATGGGGACGGTATCCTCCGCCGGCTTCTCCCGCGTGGCGCTCTTGGCGGAGCAGCCGGCGGGACGCCCCGCGTCGGGCGGTGCGCAGCAGCCTGCCCGCCCGGCCGCGCGCCCGAGCCCGACGTCGCAGAATGGTGGTCAGAACGGCGGCCAGAATGGCAGCCAGAATGGCGGCCAGAACGGGGGCAACACCCAGCCGGGGCGGCCCGCGGGCACCGCGCAGCGCTGATCCATGGCCGCGGTCCGCGGCACGGAGGGAGACCGCCTCCGGACCTGGCTGATCGCCTCCACCGCCGCGCACGCGGCGGTGGGGCTGTTGCTGTTGCTGGAATTCAGCACGCGGCCGCTGCCGGAGCCCGCCGAGACCGCAGTCCCCGTCGAGATCGTCTCGGCCGAGGCGCCGCAACTGGCCCAGGCCCCCGCGCCGCTGCCGAGCCCGGCCCCGCCATCCCCGAACGCGCCGCGCACGCCGAGCCCGACCCCGCCGCCCCCCGAGCCGCCGCGTCCCGAGGCGCCGACGCCGCCCCCGCCTCCCCCGCCGCCAAGCCCCGCAGCCGCGCCGATGCCTGCGCCACCGACGCCGACCCCGCGCCCCAGCCCGCCCGCGCCGCCGCGCCCGGCGCCGCCGCAGGAACAGGCCAGCGCGCCGCCGACGCCGGAGCCGCCGCTCCCCCTGCCGCCGCCTCCCGCGCCGCCGGCGCCCGACGCGATCCGGCAGGCTAGCCCGACCCCGCCGGCGCCGCCCCGGCCGGAGACGCCGCGGCAGCAGCAGGCCGCCGCCGCCCCGCCCGCGCCGCCGGCACCGCCCCGTCCCAACCCCGTGCCGAACCAGGCGCCGGTCCCGCCGGCGCGTGAGCCGGCGCGCGACCCCGGCACTGCCCAGACCCCGCCCGTGCAACGCCCGGCCGACCGCAGCCAGTCCGTGCTGAACACGCTGGACCGCCTGCGCCAGCAGCAGGCGCAGAACGAGCCGCCGCGGGCGCGGCCGAACCCATCGCCCGGCGCCCCGTCCGCCGGCGGTGGCGCACCGACCGGCACGGCGCAGTTGACGGCGGGCGAGATCCGCGGCGTCGCCGACCGCATCAGCGAATGCTGGTCCGTCGATTCCGGCGCGCCGGGACTGGAGAGCATCGTCGTCGAGCTGCGGGTCGAGGCCGATGCGGGCGGCAATGTCCGCGTCGTCCGCCCGGCCGGGGGCAGCCCGCCCGCCGACCCGCGCGCGCGCATGGTCTATGAGGCGGCACGCCGCGCCCTGCTCGATCCGCGCTGCTCGCCGCTGCCCTTCCCGCGGGACAAGCTGGCGGCCATCAACGCTTCGGTCTTCCGCTTCAACCCGCGGGGACTGTCGCGATGATCACTTCGCGCCACGGCGCGGCCGTCTTTTCGCCCCCGCTCCGGCTTACGCGGGGTTCACCTTGCGACGCGACGGCCCTAAGTCGCCCGCGACGGATCACGCGGATCTTCGAGAACAGCACCAAGGCTTCCGGCTGATGAAACATGACATGACGACCGGACGACGCGGCCTGATCCTCGGCGGCGCGGCGCTGCTGACGGTGCCGGCGACCGTGCGTGCACAGCCGGCCCAGGGCGGGGCAGGTCAGGGCGGGGCCGTCATCGACATCACCCGCGCCCGCACCGAGCCGATCCCGATCGCGATCCCGGCGCTCGCCGGTGGCCCGCGCGGGGCGGACATCGCGCGGGTGATCGAGAACAACCTGCGTAACTCCGGCCTCTTCCGCCCGGTCAACAACGCTGCCTTCATCCAGAGCGCCGAGGCCGCGGCCGCGACACCGCGCTTCCAGGACTGGCGCGTGATCGGCGCCAACGCCCTGGTCACCGGACGCGTGGAAGAAGGTGGCGGGCAGACCCGCGTCGACTTCCGCCTGTGGGACGTGCTGCCGGAACAGCAGCTCCAGGGCACGCGCTTCACGACCAACTCGGCGAACTGGCGGCAGGTCGCGCACCAGATCTCCGATTCGATCTACGAGCGCCTGCTGGGCGAAAAGGGCTATTTCGACACGCGCATCGCCTACGTCGCGGAAAGCGGCCCGCGCGACCGGCGCGTGCGGCGCCTCGCGGTCATGGACCAGGACGGCGAGAACAACCGCATCCTCACCGACGGCTCCTTCCAGGTGCTCTCGCCGCGCTTCCACCCGAACGGGCGGCAGATCGTGTTCATGTCCTACTTCCAGAACCAGCCGCGCGTGTACCTGACGGACATCACCGCGCCGGGGCGGCAGGAGGTGCTGGGCAACTTCCCCGGCATGACGCTCTCGCCCCGCTTCTCGCCGGACGGGCGGTCCGTGGTGCTGTCCTTCGCGCAGGGGGCGGACGCGAACATCTACGCGGTGGACATCGGCTCGCGCTCGCAGCGGCAACTCACCTCGGGCGGCGGCCTCGACGTCTCGCCCTGCTACTCGCCGGACGGGTCGCAGATCGTGTTCAACTCGGACCGCGGCGGCGACCAGCAGCTCTACGTCATGGGCGCGGGCGGCGGCGGGGCACGGCGCATTTCCTTCGGCCGCGGGCGCTACGCGACGCCGGTCTGGTCGCCGCGCGGCGACCTCATCGCCTTCACGCGCATCGCGGGCGGGCAGTTCGCGATCGGCGTCATGCGGCCCGACGGCACGGGCGAGCGGATCCTGTCCGAGGGCTGGCAGATGGAAGGCCCGACCTTCGCGCCGAACGGCCGGGTCCTCGCCTTCTACCGGGAGAGCCGTGCGGGCGCGGGTGGCGCCGGATATTCCGCGCGCCTGGCCCAGATCGACATCGCCGGCTTCAACGAACGGCAGATGGGCACCCCGACCGACGCGACGGACCCGTCCTGGTCGCCGCTCCTCGCCTGACCTTTCCTCAAGCCAAGCCTGAACCCACGAAGGAGAAATCCCGCATGAACGTCAAACTGCTGTCCGCTCTCGCCGGCGTCGCCCTGCTGGCGGCCTGTTCCTCTGACGACCAGAACGCCGCGGCCACGACCGGCACCGGCGGTGCAGCCGGCACCGGCGTCGGCGCCATCCGGCCGGGGAGCCAGGAGGATCTGGTGGCCAATGTCGGCGACCGCGTCTTCTTCGACACGGACAGCAGCGTCGTCCGCGGCGACGGCCGTTCGACCATCGAGCGCCAGGCGCAGTGGCTCGGCCGCTACCCGCAGGTCACCGTGGTGATGGAAGGGCATGCGGACGAGCGCGGCACGCGCGAATACAACCTCGCGCTCGGCCAGCGCCGGGCGAATGCCGCGCGCGACCTGCTCGTCGCCGGCGGCGTCTCGGGCCAGCGCGTCCAGACCATCTCCTACGGCAAGGACCGCCCGGCCTCCCCTGGCTCGGACGAGAGCGCCTGGGCGCAGAACCGCCGCGCGGTGACGGTCATCCGCTGATGGCGATCCGGGCGGCGCTGGCCGGGGCCGTGATGCTCGCGGCGATGGCCGCGTCGCCCGCGGCCCGCGCGCAGATCGAGACGCGCGAGGGCATCTACCTCAACAACCAGATGCTGCAGCTGCGGCAGGAACTGGAACTGCTGCGCCGGGGTGGTCCTGTCCCGGTACAGCCGCAGGTGGCGCCGCCCTCCCGCGGGCCCGCGGCGGGGGTGAGGTCGTCGGCTCCCTCCTCGCCCGCGTCGGGCAGTTGGAGGAGGAAGTGCGCCGCCAGCGCGGCGCCGCGGAGCAGGCGGATTTCGAGAACCGGCGCCTGCGCGAGCAGATCGAGAAGCTCCAGGGCGACATCGAATACCGCTTCAACCAGCTGGAAGGACGCGGCGGCGCCCCCGCGCCCGGGGGCGATCCGGTGCGGCCGCCCCCGCCGCGGCCGGCGCGCTGACCCCCCCGCCCGCCGGCGGCAACTCCGCTACGGGCACCGCCCCGACCCCAGCCGCAGCCTCGACCCCGCGCCCGCCGGAGCGGGCCATCCAGGACGGGCAGGCGGCCCTCGGGCGTCGCGACTTCCCGACGGCCGAGGCGGCGGCACGCGAGGTCCTCGCCGCCCGCGGTTCGCCGCGCGCGCAGGATGCGGGAATCCTCCTCGGCGACGCGCTGGCCGGGAAGCGCGACTTCCAGCAGGCCGCCCTGGCCTATGACGAGGCCTACCGGCGCGCGCCCGCTTCCGGCCGCGCGCCGGAAGCGCTGATCGGTCTCGCCAACGCCTTCACCGGATTCGGCGCGCGTCGCGAGGCCTGCGAGACCCTCGACGGACTTCGCAGCAACAACCCCCGCCTCTCCGCCGCCCTGGTGGACCGCGCGAACGCGGCGCGGCAGCGCGCCGGCTGTCGCTGAGCGGCGACCCCGACGATCCGGACATCCGGCGCGTCCTGCGCCTGCTGAGCGGTCGGGCGCCGGAAGCGGTGCCCGCCGTCCCCGTCTCCGCGGCGGAGTTCGAGGGGCTGATGGCCGCCCTCGGCCCCTTCGGCCCGCGACCGCGCATCGCGGCGGGCGTCTCGGGCGGGCCACACTCACTTGCCCTCGCCCTGCTCGCACGCGACTGGGTCGCGGCGAGGGGAGGAGCCTTCCTCGCCCTCGTTGCCGATCACGGCCTGCGGGCGGGGAGCGGCGCCGAGGCGCGGGCGGTCGTCGGGCTGCTCCGCGGCGCGGGGATGCATGCCTACCTCCTGCCGCTCGGCCTCCCGCCCGGCCCGCGCCTGCACGAGAGGGCACGCCAGGCCCGCCACGCCGCGTTGCTCCGGGCCGCGGGGGAAGCAGGGGCGCCCTGGCTCCTCCTCGGCCACCACCGCGGGGACCAGGCGGAGACGGTGGCGATCCGCGCCTCCCGCGACTCGGGCCCGGATGGGCTGGCAGGGATGGCCGCCGCACGGCCCGCGACCGCCGCGCTGGTGCTGCGGCCCCTGCTGCCCCTGCCGCAGGCAAGGCTGGAGGCCACGGTTGCGGCCGCGGGCCTCGTTCCGATCCGCGATCCGTCAAACGGCGACCCCCGCTTCGACCGGGCGCGCTGGCGGGCGGAGCTGGCCGACCCGGACGGGACGGGCGCCGTCACAGCGGCCCTCGCCCGGACCGCGGGGGCCTTCGCCCGGCTGCGCGAGGTCCGCGCCGAGTCGTTCGCCACCCGGATCGCCCGCTCCGCGCAGGTCCGCCCAGGTGGATGGCTCCGGCTGGACCGGCAGGCCCTGGGGCAGGATTCCGCGGCGGTCGCCGCCCTCGCCGCGTTGGTCCGGGTGGTCGGGGGTTCCGTCCACCCGCCCTCACCGCGCGCGCGTCACGGCGCTCCTTGCCCGGGGTGAGGGAACGCTGGCCGGTGTCCTGTGGCGCGGCAACGTGCTGTGCCGGGAACCCGCGGCCTGCGCCCCAGCCACGCCTGCCGCCCCGGGCACGCTTTGGGACGGCCGGTGGCGGGTCATCTCGGCGCCGCCTGGCTGCACCATCGGCGCGCTGGGCACCGACGCGCCGACCGGGGCGGGGCGGGCGGGATGGCCGGCCGCCGCCCTCGCGGGACTTCCCGCCATCCGCGGCCCGGGCGGCCTGATAGAGGTTCCCCTCTTCGGCACCGGCACCGCCCGGACCGCCTGGGAATCGGCCGGCGGTCCCATCCCCTGACCCGCCCGGGGGTGGGCGCCGCGAAACCTGACCGTCCGGGGAGGCTTCCGGTGTTCCGTTAACGCGTGTCCATCCCTACATTGCGCTGTGAGCCGGAACCCACCCGGCCGTGGATCGGGACCTTCCTGTGAACAATTTCGGTCGCAACCTCGCGCTCTGGGTCATTGTCGCCCTGCTGCTCGTGGCCCTGTTCAACCTGTTCCAACCCTCGGGCAGCGCGTCGTCGCGCGGCACCCAGGTCGCCTATTCCGACTTCCTGAACGAGGTCGGGGCCGGGCACGTGCGCGACGTGACGATCCAGGGACGCATCGTCGCCGGACAGCTCACGGATGGCCGGACCTTCCAGACCTACACGCCGGAAGATCCGCAACTGGTGCAGCGCCTGACCGAGAAGGGCGTCCGCGTTGTGGCGCGGCCGGAGGAGAGCGACGTCAACCCGCTCTTCCAGATCCTCATCTCCTGGTTCCCGATGCTGCTGCTGATCGGCGTCTGGGTCTTCTTCATGCGCCAGATGCAGGGCGGCGGTGGCCGGGCCATGGGCTTCGGCAAGTCCAAGGCGAAGCTGCTGACTGAGAAGCAGGGCCGCGTGACCTTCGAGGACGTGGCCGGGATCGACGAGGCCAAGGGCGAGCTTGAGGAGATCGTCGAGTTCCTGCGTGACCCGCAGAAGTTCCAGCGCCTTGGCGGCAAGATCCCGAAGGGCTGTCTCCTCGTCGGCCCGCCGGGCACCGGCAAGACGCTGCTCGCCCGCGCCATCGCCGGCGAGGCGAACGTGCCCTTCTTCACCATCTCCGGTTCCGACTTCGTCGAGATGTTCGTGGGCGTCGGCGCCAGCCGCGTGCGCGACATGTTCGAGCAGGGCAAGAAGAACGCCCCTTGCATCATCTTCATCGACGAGATCGATGCGGTGGGGCGCCATCGCGGTGCCGGCCTCGGCGGCGGCAATGACGAGCGCGAGCAGACGCTGAACCAGATGCTCGTGGAGATGGACGGGTTCGAGGCGAATGAGGGCGTCATCCTCATCGCCGCGACGAACCGTCCGGACGTGCTGGACCCCGCACTGCTGCGTCCCGGCCGCTTCGACCGGCAGGTCGTGGTGCCGAACCCCGACGTGAACGGGCGGGAGAAGATCCTCCGCGTCCACATGCGGAAGGTGCCGCTGGCCTCCGACGTCGATCCGAAGGTTATCGCGCGCGGCACGCCGGGCTTCTCGGGCGCCGACCTCGCCAACCTCGTGAACGAGGCGGCGCTGCAGGCGGCCCGCACGGGGCGGCGCACGGTGGGCATGCTCGAGTTCGAGCAGGCCAAGGACAAGGTGCTGATGGGCGCCGAGCGGCGGTCGCTGGTGATGTCCGACGCCGAGAAGAAGATGACGGCCTATCACGAGGCCGGCCATGCCCTCGTCTCGATCAACGAGGAGGAGTGCGACCCCGTCCACAAGGCGACGATCATCCCCCGCGGCCGCGCGCTTGGCCTGGTGATGTCGCTGCCCGAGGGTGACCGCTACTCCATGCACAAGTCCAAGCTGAAGGCGCAGCTGGCGATGGCCATGGGTGGCCGCGTCGCCGAGGAACTGATCTTCGGCCCGGAGAAGGTGTCCAACGGCGCATCGGGCGACATCAAGCAGGCCACCGACATGGCGCGCCGGATGGTGATGGAATGGGGCATGTCGGAGAAACTCGGCATGATCGCCTACGGCGCGAATGAGCAGGAGGTCTTCCTCGGCCATTCCGTGACGCAGTCGAAGAACATCTCCGAGGAGACGGCGCGGGCGATCGACGGCGAGATTCGCGCCATCATCGACGGCGCCTACGCGCGGGCTACGAAGACGCTGACGGACCGGATCGAGGACCTGCACGCCCTGGCCAAGGGCCTGCTGGAATACGAGACGCTGTCGGGCGACGAGATCCGGACGCTGCTGCGCGGCGACCCGATCATCCGCGAGCGGCCGGACGAGCCGGTGCCGGCCGGCCGGGGTTCCGTCCCCACCTCCGGACGCGCCAATCCGCGGCCGAATACCGGGGGTGGACTGAGCCCCGCGCCGTCCGGCGCCTGAGCCAGGCCACTCCTCAAGGCCACTCCGGCCTGTGACCGGGCCGCGACTGGCACGGAACCGGACATGACGGTTTGATGGGACGGGGGCCGGAGGCGGCCCCCGTTTCGCGTTCGGTGTTGGCGTGCGGGGGAGGGTCATGGCGCGTTGGGTGGAGCCGATGGGCCTGCTGCACGGCCGCGGGGCCTTCGCGGCCGTCGCTGCCGATGCCGCACTGCCCCTCAACGGCGGGGCGGCAGCCTTCTCTCTCGTCCGGCTGATCGATGACGGCCGGACCCTCGGCATCCTGCCCGCGATCGATACGCCGGAGGATTGGCAGGACGCGGTCCTCGCCCTGACGCGCCGCGTGCCGCCCTTCGCCGGCCTGGAAGCGGCCGGGCGGCCCCTCGTCATGGGAATCCTGAACGTCACGCCGGACAGCTTCTCCGATGGCGGGCGTCACCTCGACCCGCTGGCGGCCGTCGCCGCGGGCCACGCGATGCTGGAGGCCGGGGCCGACCTCCTCGATATCGGCGGGGAAAGCACGCGCCCCGGCGCCGAGCCCGTGCCCGCCGAGGAGGAAATGGCCCGGATCCTCCCCGTGATCCGGGAACTGGCAAAGGCCGCGCCGGTCAGCGTCGACACCCGCCACGCCGCCACGATGCGCGCGGCGCTGGCTGCCGGGGCGGAAATCGTGAACGACGTGACGGGGCTGCGGCACGACCCCGACTCGGTCGCGGTCGTCGCGGAAGCCGGCTGCCCCGTCGTGCTGATGCACATGCCCGGCACCGACCCCCGCCGCATGGGCGCGCTGGCCGATTACGGCGATGTCTCGCTCGAGGTGGCCGCGCACCTGGCCGAGCGGATCGCCGTCTGCGAGGCCGCGGGCATCCCCCGGGGCAAGATCGCGGTGGACCCCGGGATCGGCTTCGGCAAGACGCTGGAGCACAACCTGGACCTGCTGGACCGGCTGCCGCTGCTGCTCGGCCTGGGCTGCCCCGTCCTCGTCGGCGCGTCGCGCAAGCGCTTCATCGGAACGCTGTCCGGCGCGGATTCGCCGGCGGACCGCATGCCGGGCAGCCTCGGCGTGGCGGTGGCCGCGGCTGCCCGCGGCGCCGCGGTGCTGCGCGTCCACGACGTGCGGGAAACCCTGGCGGCCCTTCGCCTCTGGGGCGCCGTCGGGGGCGGCGCGGGCGTGTAGGGCGGCAACACGGTGGCGGAAATAGCGCAGTCTTCGCGCGAACACCGTTGCCAAACCAGCCGATCCAGCGAAACCCTTGCTCGCGATCGCCGGGGCAAGGTGCGTCGGCCGAACGAAAAAGGTGAGGTGCCACCCATGCTGCAGTTCCGTTCCACCCTGGCCGCCGCGGTGCTCGCGGGCTCCTTCGGCCTGCTGACCGCCTGCGCCGATCAGACCCCGGCCCCGGTTGCGACCCCGGCGGCTGTGACCCCTCCGGCCGGCGGCAGCCTCCAGCCCGGCGGCGAGATGGGCGGCGCGCCCGGCACCACCGGCGGCGCCGCGCTCGGTCGGACCGGTACGCGTCCGGCCGGCGGCGCGTTGCAGCCCGGCGGCGAGATGGGCGGTGCGCCCAGCACGCGCGGCGGCGCGCCCGTGGGCCGCGGCGGCACCCGCCTGCCGGGCGGCGCGCTGCAGCCGGGTGGCGAGATGGGCGGCGCGCCGGCCACGCGCTGACGCCACCCAATGCGCCGCGGCCCCCTTGGCGGGGGCCGCGGCGCCCGGCACGTCCGCGCGCGGTCCCGGCAGCGTGCGGACATCTGCATGGCGCGCGCCGTCCGCCGTCCGCGCGCCGGCACTCCAGGTCCGGCCCGTCGATCACTGCATCCGTTCGGCCGTGCGGTTGGCTGTTCCCCCAGGTCTGGCATGGCGTGACAGGTCTTCACAGCCTGAGCACGGCAGAGCGGCCTGATGACCTCCGGCGTCCACGAATGGACGTGCCGCACCCTTTCCAGCGACGCCGTCCCGAACGCTGCGCCTTCATGGATTTGCCACGGACAGCGACGCGCCATCCCTCGCCCAGCTTTCGCTTGACACTTCGCGGCGTCACGCCAGCCTCCGCCTCGGGAGCCACGAGGCCGATCCGGTCCGTGTGCAGGGGAGGATGTTCGAACGATGAGCAGCGCAGGCCATTCCGTGAAGCGCCGCAGCCTCCTCGCCGCGGGTCTCGCGCTACCGATCCTCTCCGCACCGGCGATCCTCCGCGCGCAGGGCCGCGGGCCCGTCATCGGCGTCTCCTGGTCCAACTTCCAGGAGGAGCGCTGGAAGACCGATGAGGCCGCAATCCAGGCCGCGATCCGCGCGGCCGGCGGCACCTATGTCTCGGCCGACGCGCAGTCCTCCCCGGCGAAGCAGCTGACGGACATCGAAAGCCTGCTCGCGCGCGGCGCGAAGGCGCTGATCGTGCTGGCGCAGGATTCGCAGGCCATCCGCCCCGGCGTACAGAACGCGCTGGACAACGGCGTCGGCGTCGTCGGCTACGACCGCCTCATCGAGATGCCCGAGGTCTTCTATCTCACCTTCGACAACGTCGAGGTCGGGCGCATGATGGCCCGCGCCATCCAGCAGCAGAAGCCCGAGGGCGCCTACGCCTTCATCAAGGGAAGCAGCGCTGATCCCAACGCAGCCTTTCTTTACCAGGGTTCGATGGAGGTGCTGAAGCCGGCGATCGACGCGGGACGCATCCGCAACATCGGCGAGGCCTTCACCGACGGCTGGCTGCCGTCCAACGCGCAGCGGAACATGGAGCAGATCCTGACCCGCAACAACAATCGCGTGGATGCGGTGGTCGCGGCCAATGACGGCACGGCGGGCGGCGCGATCGCGGCACTGGCGGCGCAGGGCCTCGCGGGCTCCGTGCCGGTGTCTGGCCAGGACGCGGACCGCGCGGCGCTGAACCGCATCGCCGCGGGCACGCAGGCCGTGACGATCTGGAAGGACGCGCGCGTGCTGGGGCGCGTGGCGGCGGAAATCGCCCTTCGCCTTGCCGGTGGCACGCGCCTGTCGGAGATCGACGGCGCGCGGCAATGGGCCGACGGGCCGTCGAAGGCGCGGATGACCGCCCGCTTCCTCGACCCCGTGCCGGTCACGCGCGAGAACCTCGGCGCGATCATCGAGGCGGGCTGGGCCACGAAGGCCGCGGTGTGCCAGGGCGTGCCGGCAGGGCGCGTGGCCGCCTGCAACTGACGCTGCGCGACTGCCGTGCGGCACCTGGAGGTTGACCCCCGGCTGTTGGGGATGCTCGCCGCGCTGGCGGTGATCTGGCTCGGCTTCGACCTGCTGTCGGGGGGCGCCTTCCTTACCCCCCGGAACCTCTGGAACCTCTCGGTCCAGACGGCCTCCATCGCCGTCATGGCCTGCGGGATGGTGCTGGTCATCGTCACCCGCAACATCGACCTTTCGGTCGGCGCCATTCTCGGCTTCGTCGGCATGGCGATCGGCGTGCTCCAGGCCCGCTGGCTGCCCGGCCTGCTGGGCCTGGAAAGCGCGGCGACCGCGCCGATCGCGGTCGTCGCGGCCGTGCTGCTGGGCGGTGCCATCGGGCTGTTGCAGGGGGCGCTCGTCGCCTACCTCGCCATCCCCTCCTTCATCGTGACGCTCGGCGGGCTGCTGATCTGGCGCGGCGCGGCGTGGTGGGTGACCCAGGGCCAGACCGTCGCGCCGATGGATGGCCGCTTCCGCGCGCTCGGCGGCGGGGCGGAGGGCGCGCTCGGCGCGATGGCGTCCTGGGTCGTCGGTGCCGTCGCATGCGCCGCGATCCTCGCGGCGATGGTCGCGCTGCGGCGGCGACGGCGGCGCTACGGCTTCCCTGTCCGCCCGGCCTGGGCCGAGGGCGCGGTCGCGGGTCTGGCGTGCCTCGCGGTCTTGGGCACGGTGACCGTCGCCAACGCCTACCCCTTGCCGGCCGGCATCGCGCGGAGGCTGGTGGAAGGGCAGGGGGGCACCTGGCCGGCGGGGGGGATGTTCATCGCGCACGGTCTCGCGGTACCGGTGATCCTCGCGGTGCTGGTAGGGCTCGGCGTCACGATCTTCGCGACGCGCACGCGCTTCGGCCGCTACGTCTTCGCGATCGGCGGCAATCCGGAGGCGGCCGAACTGTCCGGCATCAACACGCGGCGCACGCTGACGATGGTCTTCGGGTTGATGGGCGCGCTGGCGGGGCTGGCCGCCTGCATCACGACGGCGCGCCTGAACGCCGCGACGAACGCGGCGGGAACGCTGGACGAGCTCTACGTCATCGCGGCTGCGGTCATCGGCGGTACGTCGCTCGCTGGCGGCCTGGGGTCAGTGGCGGGTGCCATGCTCGGTGCGCTGGTGATGCAGTCGCTGCAATCGGGGATGGTGCTGCTCGGCGTGGATACGCCGCTGCAGAACATCGTCGTCGGCCTCGTCCTGGTCGCCGCCGTCTGGCTGGACGGCGCCTGGCGGAGGCGGATCCGGTGACCCCCCTCGTCGAGATGCGCGACATCTCCATTGCCTTTGGCGGCATCAAGGCGGTGGACGGGGTCTCGGTGGATCTCATGCCCGGGGAGGTCGTCGGGTTGCTCGGCCACAACGGCGCGGGCAAGTCCACGCTCATCAAGGTGCTGTCGGGCGCCTACCGCGCCGATGCCGGCGAGATCCGGGTGAACGGGGAGCCGGCGGACATCGCCACCCCCCGCGACGCGAAGCGCTACGGCATCGAGACGATCTACCAGACGCTTGCCTTGGCGGACAACGTGGATGCGGCCGCCAACGTCTTCCTGGGGCGCGAGATCACGACCCGCTTCGGGACGCTCGACGACGCCGCGATGGAGGCCGCGACCCGCGAGGTCATGGCCCGGCTGAACCCGCATTTCCAGCGCTTCAAGGAACCGGTTCGCGCCTTGTCAGGCGGCCAGCGCCAGTCCATCGCCATCGCGCGCGCCATCCAGTTCAATGCCCGGATCCTCATCATGGACGAACCCACCGCCGCCCTCGGCCCCGCCGAGACGGCGCAGGTTGGGGAACTCGTGAAGGAACTGAAGCGGCAGGGAATCGGCATCTTCCTCATCTCCCACGACATCCACGACGTCTTCGATCTCGCGGACCGGGTGAGCGTGATGAAGAACGGCCGCCTCGTCGGCACCGCCCGGACGGGCGACGTGACGAAGGACGAGGTCCTCGGCATGATCATCCTCGGCAAGTGCCCGCCCGGGGCGGTATCGGGGCCGGGGGCCATGGCCGGGTAGGCGCCCGTCTCGCCAAGGGGCGTCGCCTTCGCTAGACCGCGCCTCCTGATCTCCGGGAGCCCTGGCATGGCCTCGAACGAACGACGCCTCTTCGGCACGGACGGCATCCGCGGCGTGGCGAACCGCGCGCCGATGGACGCGGCGACGGCGCTGCGACTCGGCCAGGCGGCCGGGCGCTTCTTCAACCGTGGCGGCCACCGGCACCGCGTCGTCATCGGGAAGGATACGCGCCTCTCCGGCTACATGCTGGAACCCGCGCTGACGGCCGGCTTCGTGGGCGCGGGCATGGATGCGGTGCTCGTCGGGCCGCTGCCGACGCCGGCCATCGCCCTGCTCACCCGGTCCCTCCGCGCCGACCTCGGCGTGATGATCTCCGCCTCGCACAATCCCTACGAGGACAACGGCATCAAGCTCTTCGGTCCGGACGGGCTGAAGCTGTCCGACGCGCAGGAGGCGGAGATCGAAGGGCTGATGGGAGGCGACCTCGCCACCGGCCTCGCCGCCCCCTCCCGCCTCGGCCGCGCGTCGCGGCTGGAAGACGCGCCGGGCCGCTATATCGAGGCGGTGAAGTCTTCCTTCCCCCGCGGCCGTTCGCTCGAGGGCCTGCGCATCGTCATCGATTGCGCCAACGGCGCGGCCTACAAGGTCGCGCCGACCGTGCTCTGGGAACTCGGCGCCGAGGTCGTGCCCGTCGGCGTCACGCCGGACGGCTTCAACATCAACAAGGGTTGCGGCAGCACCTCGCCGTCGAGCCTCGCTGCGATCGTGGAGGAGCGGCGTGCCGACATCGGCATCGCCCTCGACGGCGACGCGGATCGCCTGGTCCTCGTGGACGAGACGGGGCAGGTCGTGGACGGCGACCAGATCCTGGCCCTCATCGGCGAATCCTGGGCGACCTCCGGCCGCCTCCGCGGCGGCGCCGTCGTCGCGACCGTGATGTCCAACCTCGGGCTGGAGCGCCACCTCGCGAAGCACGACCTCGCCCTCATGCGCACGAAGGTCGGCGACCGCTACGTCGGCGAACGGATGCGCGAGACGGGCTGCAACCTCGGCGGTGAACAATCGGGCCACGTCATCCTGTCGGATTACGGCACGACCGGTGACGGTCTCGTTGCCGCACTCCAGGTCCTCGCCGTGCTGGTCGAGGAGAAGCGGCCCGCCAGCCAGGTCCTGCGCCGCTTCGAGCCGCTGCCACAGAAACTGGTCAATGTCCGCCACGCCGGCGGCGACCCGATGGGCGACGCGCGCGTCAGCGCCGCGATCGCGGCGGCCGAGGCCGAGCTCGGCACGAGCGGCCGCGTCCTGATCCGCGCCAGCGGCACGGAACCCGTAATCCGCGTCATGGTCGAGGCGGAGGCGGAGGCGACGGTCGAGGCGATGACGGGGCGCCTCGCCGACGTCATCGCGCCGCCGCGGCGCCGAAGGTCGCGGCGGAATGAGGGGACGCGTCCTGATCGTCGCCGGATCGGATTCCGGCGGCGGCGCGGGAATCCAGGCGGACATCAAGAGCGTGACGGCGATGGGTGGCTATGCCGCGACCGCGGTGACCGCACTGACGGCGCAGGACACGGAAGCCGTGCGCGCCGTACACCCCGTCCCGCTGGATTTCGTGCGCCTCCAGATCCGCATGTCGCTCGCCGATATCGGGGCCGACGCGATCAAGACGGGCATGCTCGGCGAACGCGATACCATCGAGGCGGTATGGGAGGTCGTGTCGGGCTACGCGCGGGGCATCCCGCTCGTCGTCGATCCCGTGATGGTCGCGAAGGGCGGCTCGCGCCTGCTGGAGGAGGACGCGGTGGCAGCGATGCGCGAGCGCCTGCTGCCGTTGGCAACGCTCGTGACCCCGAACATCCCGGAAGCGGAGGTCCTCGTCGGCTTCCCCATCCCCGACCTCGACGCCATGCGCCGGGCCGCTGCTGCTCTACGCGGCATGGGGGCCGGCGCGGCGCTGGTGAAGGGCGGCCACATGGCGGGCGACGCGTTGCACGACGTGCTCCTCTCCGACGCGGGGGAGGAGGTCTTCACCTCGTCGCGCATCGAGACGCGGCACACCCACGGCACCGGCTGCACCCTGGCCTCCGCCATCGCGGCGGGCCTCGCGCAGGGCATGGCGATGCGGGACGCCGTGGCCCGGGCACGAGACTACGTCGCCGCAGCCATCCGCAGCGCGCCGGGCTACGGCCGCGGCCACGGCCCGCTCGATCACGCGGTGACGGTGGACACCGGGAGGTTGGGGTGGTGAGCCGGACGTTTCGCTTCGTCACTGTGGACGTCTTCACCGACACGCGCTTCGGCGGTAATCCGCTCGCGGTCTTCCCCGACGCGCGCGGCCTGTCGAACGCCGAGATGCAAGCGCTCGCGGCGGAGTTCAACTTGAGCGAGACGACCTTCGTCCTGCCGCCCGAGGACCCGGCGAATACGGCCCGGGTCCGCATCTTCAACCGTACCGCCGAGATGCCCTTCGCCGGCCATCCGAATGTCGGCACCGGTTGGGTGCTGGCCCGCGAGGGGCGCGCAATGAACGGCGTCCTGCGGTTCGAGGAGATCGCGGGTCTGGTCGAGGTGACGGTCGGGCAGGACGGAGACTGCACCATTGCCGCACCGCGACCGCTGTCCCTCGGGCCGGAGATGGAACCCGACCTCCTCGCCAGCTGCGTCGGCCTTGCCGCGACCGATGTCCTGGTCGCGGCGCACCGGCCGGTGATGGCCAGCGTCGGGAACTCGTTCGTCCTCGCCGAGGTCGCTCCTTCCGCCCTGTCGCGGGCGCTGCCCGATCTCGGGCGCTTCCGCGCGGCGCGGGAGGCCGCTCCGGACGTCGCGGCGGCTCTCGGCGCGGCGCGCCTTCCGATCTACCTCTATGCACGCGACGGGGCGCGCCTGCGGGCGCGGATGTTCTCCCGCTCTCCGGGACCATCGAGGATCCGGCGACGGGCAGCGCCGCGACGCCACTGGCCGCGCTGCTGCTGTCTCTCTCCGGCGATGACGAGGCGACGCTGGACGTGATCCAGGGTGTCGAGATGGGCCGGCCCAGTCTGCTGCGCACCATCGCGCGACGCATGCCGGACGGAGTCCGCGCCTCGGTAGGCGGCGGCTGCGTGGCGGTGCTGCGCGGGGAGGCCGAGCTATAGGTCCGGGCTATTCGGCCCGGATGTTCCCAGTCCTGACGACCGCCGCGAAGCGTTCCGACTCCCCCTGAAGGAACCGCGCGAACGCGCCGTCCGTCAGATCGGCACGGGTGACGCCGAGCGCCTCGTAACGTGTGAGGACGGCGGGTTCCCTCCCGAGTTCCTGGCACTCCCGCGAGAGCCGCGACAGGATCGCGGCGTCCGTTCGCGGATGCCCGAACAGGCCCTGCCAGACGATCATCTCCGCGCTCGCGAAGGCCGGGTTCAGCGGCATGGGCGGCACCTGCGGGATCGCCGGGTCCGGCGTGCGGGACGACACGCCGATGATCTTGATCCGCCCCTCCCGGAAGAACGGCGCGACGGAGGGCGTCGGCAGGATCGCGAGGTCGATGCGCGAGGCCGCTAGGTCCGCCAGGATGTTCGCCCCGACCCGGTAGGGCACGTGTTCCATCTGGAGGTTCGTCGCCTGGCGGATCATCTCCCCCAGAACGTGCAACGACGTTCCAATCCCCGAGGTCGCGTAGGTGATGGGGTTCGGCTGCTGACGCCCCCAGGCCAGGAAGCCGTCCAGGTCGTTCGCCGGCAGGTCGGGCCGCGTCGCGATCGTCAGTGGCTGCGTCGCGAGCAGCGCGATCGGGGCGAAGTCGGTCAGCGCGTAGCGGGCCGTATTCGGGGAGACGAGCGGCGCGACCATCACGTTGCTCTCGACGCCGAGCATCAGGGTGTAGCCATCCGGCGCCGCGCGTAGGAACCGGTCGGTGCCGATCACGCCGCCGGCGCCCGTCACGTTCTCCACGACGACCTGCTGACCCAGGCGGGTCGAAAGCGAGGCCGCGACCACCCGCGCCACCCCGTCCACGTTCCCGCCGGCACCGTACGGCACGACCATCGTGACCGGCTTGTTCGGCCAGGGCGCCTGGGCCAGCGCGGGCGCTGCGAGCGGGGCGAGCCCGAGGGTCAGGGCGGTGCGGCGGGTCGGCATGGGGCATGTCCTCCGGCGACGGTGCGGCGACGACGTAAGAACGAGGTGAGCAAGAGGTGGGCCATCCCGCGCCGCCTCAGCCGGTCGGCGCGGGTTCCTCGTCCGGCGGTTCCACCCAGGCCTCCACGTAGCCGACGCGAACGGCGGTCACCAAGGCCGCCGCCACCGGTGCCGCGAGCACGACACCGAGGATGCCCAGACCCCCGCCGAAGAGGAGCTGCGCGCCGAGCAGGAGGGCAGGGGGGATGTCCGCGCTGCGCTGCTGCACGAGGGGCGTCAGGATGTTGCCCTCGACGTTCTGGACCAGCAGCACGAGCCCGACTACCCAGGGCACGAGCGACGGGTCCTGCCCCAGCGCGATGAGGACCGCCGGCACGCCGCCGACGATGGGCCCGACATAAGGCACGAAGCCGAAGAGGGCGCTGAGGACGGCGAGCAGCCCCGCGAGTGGCACGCCGAGAAGCCAGAGGCCGAGGAAGGTCAGCATCCCCGTCACCATCATCGCGAAGGCTTGGCCAAGCAGCCATCCCCGCAGCGTGTCCGCCGTCGCGTAGAGGGTCCGCGCTGCGCGGAGCCGAAGGGAGGGTGCCAGGAGCCTGAGGAGGCCGCGCCGGTAGGTCGCGGGGTCGGCCGCGAGATAGACGCCGAGAAGCAGGATCAGTACGAAGGTCCCGAGCCCGCCAAGCGCGCCGGACAGGCCCGCGAGGGCCGTCCGGGCGGCCCCGCCGGCGGCGTCCCCCAGTTCCCCGGCGCTCGGGATTTGTTCGATGATCCACGCGCCGCCGGGCAGGTCGCGCAGCCGGGTCGAGGCCGCCTGCCAGGCTTCCGGCAGCCGCTGCGCGAATTGCCGGGCCTCCTCCATCAGCGCCTCCGCCGCGAGCCAGACGCCGGCGGCTGCCAGCAGCAGGATCAGCAGGCTGACGGCCAGGACGGAGGTCGCCTCGTTTAGCGGCGTCCGGCGGGCGATCGGCAGGGCCAGGGACCGGAGGGCGACGGCGGTGAGGATGCCGCCGAAGCCGGTCAGCACGGCGACCGGCGCCAGCCAGATCAGGAGCGCGAAGGCGCCGAGGAGGGTCAGGAGTGTCAGGGTGGAGCGTTGCATCGGAAGCGCAACGGATCGCCGCGGCCAAGGGTTGCCGCGCCACGGGTTGCAGTCCCAGGGGTTGCCGACACGGAATCGACGGCGCAAGCCTTCGCCCCGGTCGTGCTCCCCGAGGAGCGCCCCCGCGTGCGGACGGAGAAGGACATGACGGCAGCCGCGAAACCGGTGCTGCGCCCGGCGAACCCGCACTTCTCCTCGGGGCCCTGCGCCAAGCGGCCGGGTTGGTCGCTCGCCGCTCTGGAGGGCGCCCGTCTCGGCCGGTCCCACCGCGCGAAGGCACCCAAGGCCGCGCTGGCCGAGGTGATCACGCGCTCCAGGGCCGTGCTTGGCATGCCCGCCGACTGGCGCCTCGGCATCGTCCCGGGTTCCGACACCGGCGCCGTGGAGATGGCGCTGTGGTCGCTCCTGGGCCCGCGTCCGGTGGACGTGCTGGTCTGGGAGTCCTTCAGCAAGGAATGGGCGACGGACATCGCGACCCAGTTGCGGCTGAAGGACGTCCGGCTGCTGGACGCCCCCTATGGCCGGTTGCCCGACCTGTCGGCCGTGAGCCCGGCGCATGACCAGGTCTTCGTCTGGAACGGCACGACCGCCGGCGTGCGGCTGCCCGACGCGACCTTCCTCGCGCCGGACCGCGAGGGGCTGGCGATCTGCGACGCAACGAGCGCCGCCTTCGCGATGGACCTGCCCTGGGACCGGTTGGATGTCGTGACCTGGTCCTGGCAGAAGGTTCTCGGCGGGGAGGCGGCGCACGGGATGCTCGCGCTCTCCCCGCGCGCGGTGGCACGGCTGGAAGGCTTCACCCCGCCCCACCCGCTGCCGAAGATCTTCCGGCTGACGAAAGGCGGGAAGGTGATCGAAGGCCTCTTCGCCGGCGACACGATCAATACCCCTTCCATGCTTTGCGTCGAGGACGCGCTGGACGGGCTGCGCTGGGCGGAATCGTTGGGGGGGCTCCGGGGCCTGATCGCGCGGTCCGAGGCGAACCTCACGGCCGTCGCGGAATGGGTGTCGCGCAGCGGCTGGGCGGCATTCCTGGCGGAGGAGCCGGCCACGCGATCCTGCACCTCCATCTGCCTGCGGATCGTCGCGCCCTGGTTCACGGCGCTGGACGCCGCGGGGCAGACCGCGGCGGCCGCGTCGCTCGCCGCGCTGCTCGAGGAGGAGGGCGCCGCCTACGATATCGGCGCCTACCGCGACGCCCCGCCGGGGCTCCGCATCTGGGGCGGCGCGACGGTCGAGACCTCCGACATCCGGGCCCTGCTGCCCTGGCTCGACTGGGCCTTCGCGCAGGTGGCCGCGCAGCATCGGAAGGCTGCGGCCTGACGCCGCGCGGCGTCCGGTCATGGGGGCGATGCTGACCCGCTGACGCCGGCCCGGCGCCTTCGGCTCGGCCCGATGGAACCTTCGGGCCGTTGCGGACTTTGCCATCCGCAACGACCCGGAGATCCCGATGGCGGCCCCGGCCCCTTCCTCGCCGACGCCCTTCGAGACCAAGATCCCTCATCGCCTGGACCGCCTTCCCTGGTCGCGCTTTCACTGGCTCGTCGTGGTCGCGCTGGGGGTGACCTGGGTCCTCGACGGGCTTGAGGTGACGATCGTCGGCTCGCTCGCCGGCGCGATCCGCGACACGCTGAAGCTGAGCGAGACGGAGGTGGGGCTGACCGCCTCGGCCTATCTCCTCGGCGCCGTGTGCGGCGCGCTGTTCTTCGGCTGGCTGACGGACCGGCTGGGGCGGAAGAAGCTCTTCACCATCACCGTCCTCGTCTACCTCATCGCGACGATCGCGACGGCTTTCGCCCCGAACGTCTGGATCTTCATGCTCTGCCGCTTCTTCACCGGCGCGGGCATCGGCGGTGAATACGCCGCGGTGAACTCGACGATCCAGGAGTTGATCCCCGCGCGCTGGCGCGGGACCGTGGACCTCTGCGTCAACGGGACGTTCTGGTTCGGCGCGGCGATGGGGGCGGCCGCGTCCATCGTCCTGCTCGACCCCGCCATCATCGACCCGCACCTGGGCTGGCGGCTGGCCTTCGGCGTCGGCGGCGCGCTGTCGCTCGTCATCCTGCTCATGCGCCAGTTCCTGTCGGAGAGCCCGCGCTGGCTGATGACGCATGGCCGGCCCGAGGAGGCGGAGCAGATCGTGTCGGACATCGAGGCTCGCGTCGCGGCGGAGCGCGGGCCTTTGCCGCCCGTCACGGGCAAGCCCATCCGCCTGGTCGGCCGCACCCACACGACCCTCGGCGAGGTCGCGACGACGCTCTTCCGCACCTATCCGGAGCGTGCCTGGCTCGGCCTGGTGCTCATGTCCACGCAGGCGTTCGCGTACAACGCGGTCTTCTTCACCTACGCCCTGATCCTGACGCGCTTCTACGGGGTGGAGAACCAGCACATCGGCTGGTTCATGCTGCCCTTCGCGGCGGGGAACCTCGCGGGGCCGCTGCTGCTCGGGCGGCTCTTCGACACGGTGGGGCGGCGGACCATGATCACGCTGACCTACGCGGTGGCGGGCATCCTGATGGCCTTCACCGGCTGGGCCTTCGCCGCGGGACTGCTCTCTGCCTGGCAGCAGACCGCGGCCTGGACGGTGATCTTCTTCTTCGCCTCCGCCGCGGCCTCCGCCGCCTACCTGACCGTCGGCGAATCCTTCCCGCTGGAGATGCGGGCCATGGGGATCGCGCTGTTCTACGCGATCGGCACGGGGGTGGGCGGCGTGATCGGCCCCGCCCTGTTCGGCTGGCTGATCGAAGGTGGGGACCGGTACCACATCATGTACGGCTACCTGCTGGGCGCCGCGCTGATGCTCGCCGCCGCCGCCACGGAGTGGCGCCTGGGCTTCGCGGCCGAGGGCAAGTCGCTCGAGGACGTTGCCTCCCCGCTCTCCCTCCACAAGGAGGAGCGGGTGGGCGCCTGACGCGTCAGGCCGCGAGACGGGCGGGCAGGACCTCCGCCGCGACGCGGGCGATCACGTCGCCCCAGCCCTCCCCGCGCCCGCGGCGGTGCAGCCGCATCGTCGGGTACCAGGGGCTGTCCGCCCGATCGAGCATCCAGCGCCAATCCGCCAGATGCGGCAGCAGCAGGTGCACGGGCCGCCCGAGCGCGCCGGCGAGATGCGCGACCGACGTATCCACCGCGACGACGAGGTCGAGCGCCGAGAGCACCGCCGCGGTCTCCGTGAAGCTCGTCAGGCGCTCGCGCAGGGGTGTGATCCGCCCCTCCGCGGCCAGCACGTCCGCGTCGGCCTCGCGCAGGTCGGTCTGGACGAGGAACGCCGCGACGCCCGGGCCGAGCAGCGGCGCGAAGGCCGCGAGCGGTACCGACCGCTCCCGATCCGCGGCGTGGTCCGGGTTGCCCGAGCAGACGAGGCCGAGGCGGAGCGGGCCGCGCGGAAGCTCACGGTCCCAGGCCGCCACACGGGCCGGATCCGCCGCGACGTAGGGGATAGCCGCCGGGATCGTGTCGCGCCGGGTGCCGAAGGCCAGGGGAAGCGACATGATCGGGCACTGCACGTCGTGGGGCGGCACGGGATCGCCCGTCGCGATGACCTGCGCCGCGCCGGGCAGGTCCCGCAGGAGCGGCAGCAGCGGCCGCTGCACCTCGACGACCACCCGCGCCCCCCGCGCCGCAGCCAAGGGCACGTAACGGACCATCTGGATCGTGTCCCCCAGCCCCTGTTCCGCGTGCAGGAGGAGCGTACGGCCCGCGAGGTCCTCGCCGCGCCACACCGGGGCCGCGGCATGGCGCGGGCCCGGATGGTTCCGCCGCCGCCAGCGCGCCTCGTAGGCCGGCAGCCCTGCCGCGAAGTCGCCGAGGGCCAGGCGGGACAACGACTCGTTCCACTCGGCTTCGGCGAAGGCGGGGTCGAGGCGCCGGGCCTCCGCGAAGGCCGCGATCGCCTCCCCGTGCCGGTTCAGGCCGCGCAGCGCGATGCCCCGGTTGTAGGGCAGGTTGGGGTTGCCGCCTGCCTCGGCGCCGAGCCGATCCAGGCACTCCAGCGCTTCCTCCAAGCGGCCGAGCTCCGTCAGCGCCCGCGCCCGGACGTTCCAGCCCTCCGCCTTCGTGGGACACGGCATCGCGGCGGCGGCCTCCACATGCCGCCCCATGCGGTGGAGGATGATCGCCCGATGGCGCTCCGCGTCCTCGCCGAGCAGCCCGTCGGCGATCGCCATGGCCTCCGCCTGCCGCCCGAGATCCGACAGGCAGGCCGCCTTGGTGAGCCGCGCGACGGCATGGTCCGGGACGGCCGCCAGCACCCGTTCCAGTGGGCGGAGCGCCTCCCCCGGCTGTCCGAGCAGGCGGAGGAAGACGCCCTGCGCGACGAGCGCCGGCGGATGATCCGGTCGGATCGCCTCGGCGATCAGGGCCTCGGTCAGGGCCTCGGCGTCGCGCCCCAGGTCCGACAGCGCGGAGGCGCGGTTGAGGTGTGCCGGGACGCTCGTCGGATCCGCGGCGATCGCCGCATCGAAGGCAAGCACGGCCTCGGGATGGCGCCGGAGGTCGCGCAGCGCACAGCCCCGAGCGAGGTGGATCGGCGCGGCGTCTTCGCCGTCCGCGAGGATCGCATCGAGCGCCGCGAGCGCTTCCCCGGCCAGCCCTCGGCGGTCAGGGCGTTGGCGCGGCCGATCCGCGCGTCCAGCAGTCCGGGGCGGAGAGATAAGGCGCGCTCGAAGGCCCCCGCGCTTCGGCCGGATCGCCGATGCAGAGCAGGGCGTTGCCGAGGTTGTTCCAAGACGAGCCGTCGTCCGGCCGCACCCCGACCGCGCGCCGGAACAGCGCCGCGGCCTCGGCGTGGTCGCCCGCCACGGCCCTGACCAGCCCCAGGAGGTGCAGCGCGTCGGGGTCGCGCGGGTCGCGCCGGAGCAGCGCCCGGTAGACCGGTTCGGCACCGGCGGCATCGCCGGCCCGGTGCAGCGCCCGGGCGGCGTCGAGGCGAGCGTTCCACTTCCTGGGGCGCATCGCGGCAGCCTGCGCCGGCCGCGGTTAACGCCTCCTGAAGCCCAGCTTCGGTCGGCGGCCGACCTCAGCCCCGCCCGCTTCCCGGGTTGCGCGACTGGGAGGCCTCGGCCGCCATCGCCGCCGCCGCTTCCTCCACCCGCCGGAGGCGGGGCAGGGCCGAAAGCCGGTCCAGCGTCCCGGGGCCGGCCAGCGGCGTCAGCACGTCGCGCGCCGCGGGCAGGTTGTTCGCCGCAAGCGCTTCCAGGGCCGCGCCGAAGCGGGCGGCGGCGACGTCGCTCGGTACCGCATCGGGCATGCCGAGGGCCGCACGCAGTTCCCGCCGCGCGATCTGCATCTGCGGCTGAAGGGTGCCGTTCCGCGTGGTCTGCCAAAGCGGATCGCTCTCCAGCAGGTAGGCAAAGCCCTCGACGTCCCGGGCGGCGCGGGCGGCGCGCAACGGATCGCCGGCGAGCGTGTCCGTCCGGCCGTAGACGAAGGGCGCCTCCAGCGCGAGGCCGCGGCCGTAATCCGCTACGCCGATCCGATAGAGCGGATCCTGCGTGCCACAGGCCGCGAGCAGCACCGGCAACAGGAGGGAGAGGGGGAAGGGGGCCTTGCGGGTCATCATCGTCTCCCAACGCGGTGCGGGGCCAAGCGTCGCATCTTCCGCATTCGCCGACCCCCACCACTTGGATATCATCACGCAAAGGAGAAGCGGGTGGCGGCGACGGTGGTCATCGGCGCGACGGGCGGCATCGGGGCCGCGCTGGCGCGGCGGGTGAAGGCGCGGGGCGGCACGCCCTTCCTGATCGCGCGGGATGAGGGACGGCTGGCTGCGCTGGCCGGGGAGCTCGGCGCGGGCTTCGCCGTGGCCGATGCGCTGGACGGGGCGGCGCTGCGCGCGGCGGTGGCGCAGGCCGGGCCCGAACTGGATGGCCTCGCCTACGCCGTCGGCTCCATCCTCCTCAAGCCCATCGCGCGCATCACCGAGGCCGACATGGTGGAGACCTTCCGCCTGAACGTCGTGGGCGCGGCGCTGGCGATCGGGGCCGCGGCGCCGGCCCTCGCGGCCTCCGGCCGCGGTTCCGCCGTGCTCTTCTCCTCGGTCGCGGCGCGCCACGGCTTCGGCAACCACGCGGCGATCGGCAGTGCGAAGGCGGCGGTCGAGGGCCTGGTCGTCTCGCTCGCCGCCGAACTCGCCCCGAAAGTGCGCGTCAACGCCGTCGCTCCCTCCCTGACCCGCACGCGGATTGCAGAACCCATGACGAAGTCGCCCGCCATGGCCGAGGCCATCGCGAAGACCCACCCGATCCCCCGCCTCGGCGAGGCAGAGGATGCCGCGGCGGCCGCCGACTTCCTCCTCTCCGACGCCGCGGGTTGGATCACCGGCCAAGTCCTCGGCGTCGATGGCGGACGCGCCGCGATCCCGGGCAAGGGCTGATGGCGGGGAGGCAGAAGGGCGCGCTGCGGCTGGTCCTCGGCGACCAGTTGACGCCGGAGGTTGCGGCGCTGCGCGGGTTGGACCCGGCGCGTGACACGGTGCTGCTGGCCGAGGTTGTGACCGAATGCACCTATGTCCGCCACCACAAGCAGAAGATCGTCCTCGTCCTCTCGGCGATGCGTCACTTCGCCGAGGCGTTGCGCGCGAAGGGCATTCGCGTGCGCTACGTGCATCTGGACGATCCCGACAACACCGGCACGCTCGGCGGCGAGGTCGCGCGCGCCGTCCGCGACCTGTCGCCGGACCGCGTCGTCGTCACGAAGCCAGGCGAATGGCGGCTGCTGGAGGACATGCAAGGCTGGGCCGACGCCTGCGGCGTGCCCGTGGACCTGCTGGAGGATGACCGCTTCCTCTGCTCCCTCGGCTGGTTCCGCGACTGGGCGGCTGGGCGGAAGCAACTGAGGATGGAATTCTTCTACCGCGAGATGCGCCGCATGCACGGCGTCCTGCTGGAACCGGACGGCGCGCCCGTCGGGGGGCAGTGGAACTACGACCGCGAGAACCGGGAACCGCTGCGCGGCCGCCCGACGACGCCACCCCGCGCGATCTTCGCCCCGGACGAGACCACGCGCACGGTGATGACGCTCGTCGCGGAGCGCTTTTCCGAGCATTTCGGCACGCTCGACGCCTTCGCCTGGCCCGTGACGGCCGAAGAAGCCCGGCTTGCCCTCACCGACTTCGTCATCGCCCGCCTGCCCGGCTTCGGCGCGCACCAGGACGTCATGGTGACGGGCGAGCCCTTCCTCTATCACGCCATGGTCTCGACGAGCCTCAACATCGGCCTGCTGACGCCGCTGGAGGTCGTGCGCGCCGCCGAGGCCGCCTATGCCGCGGGGCGCGTCCCGCTCTCGGCGGCGGAAGGCTTCATCCGCCAGGTGCTGGGCTGGCGCGAATACATCCGCGGCATCTACTGGCTGAAGATGCCGGGCTATGCCCGCCTGAACGCGCTGGAAGCGACCGAACCGCTCCCGTGGTTCTATTGGTCCGGCGAGACGCGGATGAACTGCGTCTCCCAGGTCGTCGCGCAGACGCGGGACCACGCCTACGCCCACCACATCCAGCGGCTGATGGTCACCGGCAACCTTGCCCTGATCGCCGGCTTCGCGCCGGCGGAGGTCAACGACTGGTACATGGTCGTCTATGCCGACGCCTTCGAATGGGTGGAGCTGCCGAACACGCACGGCATGGCGATCCACGCGGATGGCGGCCTGATGGCGTCGAAGCCCTACGCGGCCTCCGGCGCCTATATCAACCGCATGAGCGACTATTGCCGTGGCTGCCGCTACGACGTGAAGGACGCCACCGGCGAGCGCGGCTGCCCCTTCAACGCGCTGTACTGGGACTTCGTCGCGCGCCATCGCGACCGCTTCGCCGCCAACCCCCGCATGACGCCGATCGTCCGTACGCTGGAGCGGATGGATCCGAAGCGCGTCGCGGCGATCCGGACGCGCGCGGCGTCGCTGCTGGCCGAATGGCGCGGCGACGCGGCAGCACCACCCGAAGCGAAGCCCCAGGCGGCAGAGCCGCTGTTGATCTGAGGGGCGGCAACCCCCGAAGCCGGGGCAGCGTTCCCGAGGGTCCCTGCGCGGGAGGCGTGCGTGAGCACCGGCCTCGATACCTTCGACAAGACGATCAACGTCACGAATCAATGGCTCGATGAGATCGAGGCGGCGATCGGCCCCGGCCGGCCCGTTGCCTGGCGCGCCCTCGGCGCCGTGCTGCGCGCGCTCCGGGACCGTTTGCCGGTCGAGCTCGCGGCCCATGCCGGCGCGCAGCTGCCGCTGATCGTCCGCGGCCTCTACTACGAAGGCTTCGACCCCACGGACATGCCGCGGAAGGACCGCAACCTGGACGGCTTCCTCGCCAATGTCGCGGAGGCGATGCCGGGTGTGGAGGCTGTGCGGCCCGTCGATGCCACCCGTGCCGTCTTCCGCGTCCTGTCGCACCGGATGGATCCGGGGCAGGTCGGAAAGATCGTGAATGCCCTGCCGGCGCCCGTCCAGGACCTCTGGCTCGGCGTGGCCGCCGTCGCGTTCCCGGGCAGCGACCATGACCGGCGGACCTGACGCCGACCTCTCGCGCGCCGTGGCCGCCGCCGCGGTGCCGCTGCCCGAACTGGACGACCCGGCCTTCGCCGCTGCGGTGGACCGCTATGCCGACGCCCGCGTCGTCCTGCTGGGCGAGGCCAGCCACGGCACCGCCGAGTTCTACCGCGCCCGCGCCGCCATCACCCAGCGCCTGATCGAGCGGCACGGGTTCCGCATCGTCGCCGTCGAGGCCGACTGGCCCGACGCCGCCGTGCTGGATCGCTATGCCCGCGGCTTGCCGCGGCTGGACGGCGCCGACCCGCCCTTCGCCCGATTCCCGACCTGGATGTGGCGGAACACGGAGGTCGCGGCCTTCCTGCGCGGGATGCGCGACTGGAACGAGGGCGATCCGCCGGGCGAGCGCGCCGGTTTCTTCGGGCTCGACCTCTATAACCTCTCTGCCTCGATCCGGGCTGTGCTCGACTACCTCGACCGCGTGGACCCGGAGGCCGCCGCGGTGGCGCGGGAACGCTACGGCTGCATCGCGCCGTTCGCGGAGAGGCCGGAGCTCTACGGACGGTCGCAGCGTGCGACGGCCCTCGCGAAATGCGAGGACGCGGTCGCCCGCACCCTGCGCGACATGCTGGAGCATCGCGGAAGCTACGGTGGCGAGGGCGACGAGTTCCTCGACGCGACCGCCAACGCGCGGCTCGTGCGCGACGCGGAGGGCTACTACCGCGCGATGTATGCGGGCGGCGCGGAGAGCTGGAACCTCCGCGACCGCCACATGTTCGAGACGCTCTGCACCCTGCTCGAATCCCGCGGTCCCGGCGCGAAGGCGGTGGTCTGGGCGCACAACTCCCATATCGGCGATGCCGCGGCGACGGAGATGGGCTGGTCCCGCGGGGAGCTGAACCTCGGCCAGCTCTGCCGCGAACGCTTCGGCAGCGCGGCCGCCCTGATCGGCTTCGGCACCCATGCGGGTCACGTGACCTGCGCGACGGACTGGGACGGGCCGACGGAGGTCAAGCGCGTGAACCCCTCGCGCCCCGGCAGCGTGGAGCGGGTGATGCACGACACCGGCTTGCCGCGCTTCCTGCTGGATTTGCGGGACGACGTTCCGGATGGGCTCTCCGCGCCGCGGCTCGAGCGCTTCATCGGCGTGATCTACCGGCCCGAGACGGAGCGTTGGAGCCACTACATGGAGGCCGCGCTGCCCCGGCAGTTCGACGGCTGGATCTGGCTGGATGAGACGTCGGCCGTCACGCCGGTGCCCGGGCCCGAGCGGCCGGGGGCGGAGGAGACCTTCCCGACGGGCTTCTGACCCCGCCGCCCTTGCCGGGGGTGGCCGCGGCTGGCACTCACGCGCCCCGTGAGCGACCCGAACCTCAATCCCGCCCTGCTGCCCGCAGGCCTGGCCGACCTGCTGCCCCCCGCGGCGGCGCGGGAGGCGGCCCTGGTCGAGGCGATGATGGCGACCTTTGCCGGTCACGGCTACGAGCGCGTGAAGCCGCCCCTGCTGGAGTTCGAGGAGGGGCTGCTCGCCGGCTCGGGCGCCGCGGTCGCGGACCAGACCTTCCGCCTGATGGACCCCGTGTCGCAGCGCATGATGGGCCTGCGTGCCGATATCACGCCCCAGGTCGCGCGGATCGCAGCGACGCGGCTGCGAAATGCGCCGCGGCCCCTGCGGCTCTCCTATGCCGGGCAGGTGCTGCGCGTTCGGGGAACGCCGTTGGCCCCCTCCCGCCAGATCCCGCAGGCCGGCATCGAGGTCGTCGGCGTGGACAGCGCGGAGGCCGATGCCGAGGTCGCCTCGGTCGCCGTGGAGGCCCTGGCGGCGCTTGGCATCACCGACGTCGCGCTGGACATCACCCTGCCGCAGATGTCGCCGGCGCTGCTGGACGCCGCTGGGCTGGCCGGGGAGGCGAGGGGCCGCCTGGCCCGCGCGCTCGACCGCAAGGATGCGGGCTCCGTCGCGCGCCTGGCGGAGCAGGCGGGGCCGCCCGCGGTCTTCCTGCCCGGCCTGCTGGCCGCTGCCGGCCCCGCCGACGGCGCCCTGGCCGCGCTGCGCAACGTCGCGCTGCCCGAAGCCGCGCGTGCCATCGCCGACAACGCCGCGGAGGTCGTCGCCGCCATCCGCCGCCGCGTGCCCGACCTGCGGATCACGCTGGACCCGGTCGAGTTCCGGGGCCTGCAGTATCATGTCGGCGTGGCCTTCACGCTCTACGGGCCCGGCCGCACCGGCGAATTGGCGCGCGGCGGCCGGTATCTGTCCGGCGAGGAACCGGCCACGGGCATGACGCTCTATCCTGACGCCGCGATGCGTGCGGCGCCGCCTGCGCCGGAGCCGCGCCGCGTCTTCCTGCCGTTCGGCGCGGACGCGACGACGGCGGCGACGCTGCGCGGCGCGGGCGACGTCACGATTGCCGCGCTCTCCCCGGCCGACACGGCGGCCGGCCTCCTCTGCACCCACGAACTGCGCGGCGGCGTCGCCGTGCCCATCGAAGGTTAGGCTCATGGCGAACGTGGCGGTCATCGGCGCCCAATGGGGCGACGAGGGCAAGGGCAAGGTCGTGGACTGGCTCGCCAGCCGCGCCGACATCGTCGTGCGCTTCCAGGGCGGGCACAATGCGGGCCATACCCTCGTCGTCGGGAACCAGACCTATAAGCTGAGCCTGCTGCCGTCCGGGGTCGTGCGCGGCAAGCTCGGCGTGATCGGCAACGGCGTGGTGCTCGACCCCAAGGCGTTGCTGGACGAGATCGCGCGCGTCGGCGCGCAGGGGCTGGAGGTCGGCCCCCACAACCTGCGTATCGCCGAGAACGTGCCCCTGATCCTGCCGCTGCACCCGGCGCTGGACCGCGCGCGAGAGGTGGCGCGGGGCGCAAACGCGATCGGCACCACGGGCCGTGGCATCGGCCCGGCCTACGAGGACAAGGTGGCGCGCCGCGCCATCCGCCTGTGCGACTTGGCGGAGCCCGAGACGCTGTCGCGCAAGCTCGACGAGCTGCTGCTGCACCACAACACGCTGCTGCGCGGCTTGGGTGCGGAGGAGTTCACGAAGCAGGCGCTGCTGGACGAGTTGACGGCACTGGCGCCGAAGCTCTTGCCCTTCGCCGAAGCGGCGTGGGAACGCCTGGACGAGGCGCGCCGCGACGGCAAGCGCGTGCTGTTCGAGGGCGCGCAGGCCGTGATGCTCGACGTCGACCACGGCACCTATCCCTTCGTGACGTCGTCGAATACCGTCGCCGGCAACGCGGCGGCGGGCGCCGGGATCGGACCGGACGCGATCGGGCGCGTGCTGGGGATCGCCAAGGCCTATACGACGCGCGTCGGCGCCGGGCCCTTCCCGACCGAGTTGCACGACGACACCGGCAAGCTGCTGGGCAGCCGTGGCCACGAGTTCGGCACCGTCACCGGCCGCCCCCGCCGCTGCGGCTGGTTCGACGCGGTGCTGGTGCGGCAGGCCGTGAAGGTCGGGGGCGTCGGGGGCTTGGTGCTCACGAAGTTGGACGTGCTCGACGGCCTGCCCGAACTGAAGGTCTGCACGAGCTACCGGATCGGCGGCCCAGGGGGGGGAGGTCATGCGCCGCATGCCGGCTGGCGCCGCCGCCCAGGCCGCGGCGGAGCCGGTCTACGAGACGATGCAGGGCTGGTCCGGCTCCACCCGCGGCGCCCGGTCCTGGGCCGACCTGCCGGCCGAGGCGGTGAAGTACGTTCGCCGGATCGAGGAACTGGTCGAGGCCCCCGTCGCCCTCCTCTCCACCTCGCCGGAGCGGGACGACACGATCGTCGTCAGCGACCCCTTCGCCGGCTGACAGCGGGTCGCGGGCTCCGGCCCGCGACCGACGCGACCAATCTTCACGGCCCGGTGAGTTTCCGCCCCCCCGTTCCGGCGGCATGTTGCGGATACCCTCCAAGGAGACGACACAGGATGCTTCGTCGCGCCCTCTTCGCCCTCGCGCTGCTGCTGCCCGCGGTTCCTGCCGTCGCGCAGACCGACCCGTCCTTTAACCTCGTCAACCGCAGCGGCGAGACGATCAACGAGATCTATGTGTCCTCCGTCCAGGTGAACTCCTGGGGCCAGGACCTGCTGGGCGCGAACGTCCTGGCGAACGGCCAGACCTTCGCCGTCCGCCTGCCGAACGGCCAGTGCGAGAACGACATCCGCGTCGTCTACGCCTCCGGCCGCAACGAGGAGCGGCGCCGCATCAACACCTGCCCGCTGAGCGAGGTCGTCTTCGGCAACCAGCAGCCCCAGGCCGGCGGCCAGGGCGGCAAGAGCGGCGGCCAGCCCGCCGCGACCGCGCAGGGCAACCCGTCCTTCAACCTCGTGAACCGCACGAACAAGACGATCCAGGTCGTCCGTGCCTCCCTCGCGACCGAGAACAACTGGGGCGAGGACCGTCTCGGCACCGCCGTGATCCCGCCGGGCGGCACCTTCGCCATCCGCCTGCCTCAGGGCGATTGCGTCTACGACGTCCGCATCGAGTATGCGGACAACACCGCGGAGGAGCGTCGCCGGGTGAACCTGTGCGAGATCTCCGCGATGACGGTGCCCTGACGCGGCACGCCGCTTGGATGGCCGTCATCCATGGATGACGGCCACACGACCCACCGGCACGACATCGCCGGGCTGCGCGCCGCGCTGCCCGGCCTTCCGTTCGAGGACGATCCGGCGCTGGTGCGCCAGAGGTCCCGCGATTTCTTCTGGTTCTCCCCGATCCTGAACCGCATCCTGCGGAACAAGGCCGCCGACATCGTCGCGCGCCCGCGGGACGAGGCGGAAGTCATCGCCATCGCCGCGGCCTGCGCGCGCCTGCGCATCCCCGTCACGGTCCGCGGGGCGGGGACAGGCACCTACGGCCAGGGCGTGCCGGAGCGGGGCGGCGTGCTGCTGGACCTGACGGCGCTTGACCGCGTCCACTGGGCCGATCCGGCGCGGGGCGCCCGGGCCGGGGCCGGTGCCCGCATGATGGCGGTGGAGGACGCGGCGATCGCCGCTAGCGGCGAACTCCGCATGCACCCCTCGACGAAGCGCATGGCGACGATCGGCGGCTATTTCTGCGGCGGCTCCGGCGGCATCGGCTCGCTTCCATGGGGCGGGCTGCGCGAGCCCGGGAACATGCGGGGTGCCCGTGTGGTCACGGTGGAGGAGACGCCGCGCGTCCTCGAACTGCGCGGAGAGGACTGCAACCTCGTCAACCGCACCTATGGCAGCACGGGGATCGTGACGGAGGTCGAGGTCCCGCTCGCGCCGCATCGGGACTGGCGCGATGCCGTGGCCGCCTTCCCCGATTTCATGGCGGCCGCGCGGGCTGGCGATGCGCTCGCCCGTTCCGACCTGGGCCCGAAATTCTGCGACGTGCTGGAGGATACGGCGGCGATCGGCCTGCCCCCCGTGCTGGGAGAGGAGGCAGCGCCGCCCGGCGCGCACCTGCTGCTCGCGATGCTGCCGCCCGAGATGGAGGCCGCCTTCGCCACGCTGGTCGCGGATCGCGGCGGTCGCGTGACCCTATGGGCTAACAGCCGGGAGCGGGAGTCCGACCCCGACGCCACGCCAGTCTACGAATGCGCCTGGGGCCACACGACGCTGCACGCGCGGAAGGTGGACCGGTCGCTGACCTACCTGCAGACCCTCAACCCGCCGGGCCGCGTGCTGGAGGCCGTCGAATGGTCCTGGCGCCACTTCGGCGGGCGGGAGATGCCGATCCACCTCTGCTTCATCCGCTACGAGGGCGAGGTCGCCGCGAACGGCGCGCACCTGCTCCGCCTGCCTGCCGATGATGCGGCGGCCCGCGCGCGCCTCGCCGAGATCATCGCGGCGCACGAGGCCGCCGGCATCCCCGTCGCCAACCCCCACGTGAACACGCTGGAAGATGGCAGCCGCCACAAGCGCGTCCCGGGCGACCAGCTCGGCTTCAAGGCGTCGGTGGACCCGCACGGGCTGCTGAACCCGGGGAAGATGGCGTCCTACGTGCCGGTCATCCCCTGACCGCCCGGTTCCCGCAACGGCGGGGCCCGCGCTAGCCTCCGCCGCAAGAACCGGAGGAACGACCATGATCCGCATCGGGCGCCGCACGGCCCTGGCAGGGCTGGCTCTCACGACGACCGCCCGCGCGCAGGATGCGCCCTGGCCGTCAAAGCCCGTCCGCATCATCGTCCCCTCCGCGCCCGGGGGCGGCGCCGACTTCACGGCCCGCGTCTTCGGACGGTTCCTCGAGCGCCGCGGCCAGCCCGTCGTCGTGGACAACCGCCCGGGCGCCGGCGCGGTGATCGGGACGGACGCCGCGAAGTCGCTGCCGGCCGACGGGCATAACTTCGTCCTGGCGACCAATTCGACCCATGCCGCCAACCCCTTCCTGTTCCGCCGTCTTCCCTACGACCCCATCCGCGACTTCGACATGGTCGGGATCTTCGGGACCTATCCTGCGATCCTCGTTGTCCCGGCCGACTCCCCCATGCGGAGCGTCGCGGACCTGATCGCGAAGGCACGCGAGACGCGGGATGGCATCTTCTTCGGCTACTATTCGTCTTCCTCCCGCGTCCCGGCGGAACTGCTGCGGCAGGCGACGGGCACGGCGATGCAGGGCGTGTCCTACCGGAACGTCACGCAGATCCTCACGGACCTGCCGCAGGGGCAGATCGCCTTCGCCTTCCTCGATGCGCTCTCTGCCGCCCCCGCCCTGCAGGCGGGCAGCCGCGTGCGGCCGATCGCGCTCAGCGCGCCCCGCCGCGAACCGCGGCTGCCTGACCTGCCGGCTGTCGCGGAGACGGTGCCGGGCTTCGCCATGGAAGGCTGGATGGGCCTCGCCGCGCCGGCCGGAACCCCGCCCGCCCTGCTCGCCCGCGCCAACGCGGCCGTGGCGGACACCGTGGCCGAGCCAGAGGTCCGGACCCTTCTCGCCGGCCAGGGCCTGACGCCCGGTTCGCTGGGCCTGGAGGAGTCCCGCGCCTTCCTGACCGCCGACACCGCCCGCTGGCGCGAATGGGTCCGCATCGCCGGGATCGAGCCAGAGTGAGCGCTGCGGCGGGGCGGGGCTTTCTGCACCTGCCCGCATCCTGGGGCAGCGCGCCGCCCGTGCTGCTGGTCCACGGGGCCTATCACGGCGCGGGGTGCTGGGACGGTTGGCGCGACGCGCTCGCCGCGCGGGGCGTGCCCGCGGCCGCCCTGGACCTGCGCGGCCACGGTGCGCTCGCATCCAGCGGTCTCGACCCGCAGACGGGGATCCTCGACTACGCAGCCGACGTCGCGGCGGCCGTAGCCTCGCTACCGAGGCAGCCGGTGCTGGTCGGGCACTCGCTCGGTGCCCTCGTCGTGCTCGTCGCCGTCGCGACCCTCGGCGCGCGCGTCGCGGGCCTCGTCCTCGTCGCGCCGTCGCCGCCGGGCAACCTGCCGGGCGTCGGCGCGGTGCCCGCCGTGCCGGAGGGCGCCCCCTTGCCGCCTCCGGGGAGGCCGACGCCGTCGCCCGCTGGATGGGCGGCCTGACGCCGCCGGAGGCGGTGTTGCGCCCCTGGCTCGCCGGCCTCTGCCCGGAAAGCCCGCGTGCCATGAACGAACGCTACACCCTCCTCGTCACGGCAGACCCCGCGCATGTGACCGCCCCCGTGCTGGTGATGGAGGCCGGCCGGGACGACCGGCTGCGCCACCCGCCCGGGCAGGACGACGCGCTCGCCCGCTTCCTCGGCGGCGAATACCTGCTGCTGCCCGATGCGCCGCACTGCCTCATGCTCGGCGAATGGTGCGACCCGTCGGCCGGGGCGATCGCCGACTGGATCGGGCGGCGCCTGCCGGCCTGAACCGGCCCGCTCCTTGCTTCGAGGGCGGAACCACCGCCGAAGCAGGGATGACCGGGATGACGACCGCCACCATCGGGCGCCGCGCCGCCCTCGCCGCCACGATCGGGGCGCTGGCTGCCCCGCGCCTCGCCACCGCGCAGGCGCCGCACCGCGTCCGCTTCACCTTCGACTGGGCGCTGCACGGCGCCTATGCCTTCGGCGTCGCGGCCGAGCGCAACGGCATCTTCCGCAAACACAACCTGGAGATGCCGATCAACCGCGGCTTCGGCTCGGGCCGCGTGCCGATCGACATCGCGGCGGGCACCTACGACCTCGGCTTCGGCGACCTGACGCCCATGCTACGCTTCATGGCGGAGAACCCCCAGCGGGAGCTGGTCTGCGTCGGCGTGCTCTACGACCAGTCGCCGTCCTGCTGCACGGTCCGCGCGGACGGGCCGATCCGGGAGCCGAAGATGCTCGAGGGCAAGACCCTCGCCGCGCCGGAATTCGACGGCGGACGGCAGATCTTCCCGGTCTTCGCGCAGGCGGTCGGGATCAATCTCTCCTCCATCACCTGGATGAGCGTCGCGCCCGACCTGCGTGAGCCCATGCTCGTGCAGCGCCGCGCCGACGGGATCACGGGCTTCATTACCTCGACCGGCCTATCGTTGAAGGCGCTGGGGATGGACTGGCCGGCGCAGCGCATCTTCCGCTACCGCGACTTCGGCCTGCCCTTTTACGGCTCGGGCCTCGTCACCACGCGCGCCTTCATGCGGGAGAAGCCGGAGGCGCTGCGCGCCGCCATCGCCGCGCTGACGGAAGGCATGATCTGGGCCTACAAGAACCCCGCCGCCGCCATCGAGCAGCTGAAGGCCCGCGAATCGCTCACCGACGTCGCGATCGAGACGGAGCGGCAGCAGGTCGCCTTCAACGAGATGATGCTGAGCGACGAGGTCCGGCAGCACGGCCTGTCCTACGTCACCGCGCCGCGGCTGCAAGCGCAGATCGACGCGATGGCCGCGGCCTTCAACCTGACGGCGCAGAAGCCGAGCGTCGCGACGGCCTTTACGGACGAGTTCCTGCCGCCGCGCGACGCCCGGATGCTCTGACGCCTCAGCCCGCTTCGGCGAGCAGGGCGCGGAGGTCGAGGCGGCGGGTGTACATCTCGATGTTCCCCGCCGTGTCACGCGGCCAGTCCTCGCGCGGGCGGTCGCGGTAGAGTTCCACGCCGTTGCCGTCGGGATCGCGGAGGTAGATGGCCTCGGACACGCCGTGGTCGGATGCGCCTTCCAGAGGCACGCCCGCCTCCATGACGCGCCGCAGGGCCCGCGCCAGGCTGGCACGGTCCGGGTAGAGCATCGCCACGTGGAACAGCCCCGTCGTGCCGGGCGGGGGAGGGGACCCGCCGAGGCTCTCCCAGGTATTGAGCGCGATGTGGTGGTGGTAGCCGCCGGCCGAGAGGAAGACAGCGCCGGGGCGGCTCGCGGTGATCTCCAGCCCGATCACGTCCCGCCAGAAGACCAGGGCGCGGTCGAGGTCAGCGACCTTGAGATGCGTATGGCCAATCGTCAGGCCGGCAGGGGCGACGTAGCGGGACGCAGGGGTGGGGAAGGGGGCTTCAGGCACGGCGGTGGTCTCCTCTGACGCGACGAAGATGGGGCCGCGCGCGGGCGTGATCCAATCGCGCCTCGTGATGGGGCGCATCGGTCGAGCCCATGTGGCAGGTTCCTGCGCCACCAGACGGGGACGATGCGATGACCGAGGACTCCCGCACCGGCGCGCCGGGCTACGAGGCGCCGAGCGACGCAGACAAGGGACGGGTGGAGGGCGGCCAGGTCCGCTTCCCCGAATGGCGCGGAACGGTCGAGCCGCCCTCCGCCCCGCCCCCTACGCCGACACCGCCGGGCGAGCGGATCGGCTTCGCCATCGTGGCGCTCGGTCGCATCAGCGTGGAGCAGGTCCTGCCCGCCTTCGGCGAATGTTTGCACGCCCGCGCGACGGCACTGGTCACGAGCGACGTTGAGAAGGGCCGCGTCATCGCACGGCAATACGGAATCCCCGACGAAGCCGTCTTCGCCTACGCCGATACCGAACGCCTGCGTGAACGTTCCGACGTGCGCGCCGCCTATATCGGCCTGCCCAACGGCATGCACCGCGAGTATACGGAACGCCTCGCCGCCATCGGCCTGCCCGTCCTCTGCGAGAAGCCCATGGCCAATACGCCCGAGGAGGCGGAGGCGATGGTCGCGGCCTGCGCCAAGGACGGCGTACCGCTGATGATCGCCTATCGCTGCCAGTACGAGCCCTTCCACCTCGCCGCGCGGAAGATGGTCGAATCCGGCGAACTTGGACGGCTGCGTTTCGTCGAGGCGACGAATGTCCAGTCCGGCGGGGGCGCGGACCAGTGGCGCTATTCCGGCGCGCTGGCGGGCGGCGGAGCGCTGCCGGATATCGGCCTCTACTGCCTCAACTCCACGCGATTCCTCGTCGGCGAGGAGCCGGAGAGCGTGACCGCGATGGCCTATTCCCCGCCGGGCGACAAGCGGTGGGAACGCGTGGAGGAAAGCATGGCCTTCACCTTGCGCTTCCCCTCCGGCGTGATCGCGTCCTGCCTGACCTCCTACGGCGTCTTCAACAAGAAGTCGGTCACGCTGCACTTCGAGGCGGGGACGGTGGAGGTCGAAGACGCCTTCTCCTACCACGGGGCGCGGTTCTGGGTGACGCGCCGCGACGGGGACGTCGCGATGCGGGCAGAGCGTAAGATCGGCGCGAAGAATCATTTCGCGCAAGAACTCGACCACTTCGCCGTCTGCGTCCGCGACGGTACGCCGCCCAAGACGCCGGGCGAGGAAGGGCTGCGCGACCAGCGGATCATGGCCGCGCTCTACCAGGCCGCGGCCGAGGCGCGTCCCATACCGGTGTAGCGCAACAGCGACTCCGCCCCGGCGTTCTCCCGCATTCTCGGGGAGAGCCGACATGGCGATGGATCGGGGCGCCTCGCGGCGCGGATTGCTGCGCGCGACGGGCTGGACGGCGGCCGGGGTGGCGCTGGGCGCGGCGGGCGCGCCCGGCTACCCGCCGCCCGTCGAGCGCGACGTCGGCCGTGTGGAAGGCGGGCGCGTCACCTTCCCCGAATGGCGCGGCGAGGCCGAGCCGCCCTCCCAGCCGCCGCCGCAGCCCCGCCCGCCGGGCGAGCGCGTGGGCTACGCCATCATCGGCCTTGGCCGGATCAGCCTGGAGGAGATGCTGCCCGCGTTTGGCGAGTGCCGGGAAAGCCGGCCCGTCGCGCTGGTGACCGGCAGCCCCGAGAAGGGCAAGGCGGTCGCGCGCCAGCACGGCATCCCGGAGGACGCGGTGCTGCCCTACGAACAGTTGGAACGCTTGCGCGACCGGCCGGACGTCCAGGCCGCCTACGTCGCGCTGCCCAACGCCATGCACCGCGAGTACACCGAACGGCTCGCGGCCATCGGCAAGCACGTGCTCTGCGAGAAGCCGATGGCGACGAGGGTCGCGGACGCCGAGGCCATGGTCGCCGCCTGCGCCGGCGCCAATGTCAGGCTGATGATCGCCTATCGATGCCAGTACGAGCCGTACAACCGCGCGGCGATCGAGATGGTCCGGAACGGCGAACTCGGCCGTCTCCGCTTCATCGAAGCCACGAACGTCCAGGTCAACGGTCCCGCGCCGCAATGGCGCTACAGCAAGGCGCTGGCCGGCGGCGGCGCGATGCCCGATGTCGGGATCTACTGCCTCAACGCCGCGCGCTACCTGACGGGCGAGGAACCGGAATGGATCTTCGCCAGCCTCCGCCGCGGCGACACGCGCGACCCGCGCTTCGCGGAAGTCGAGGAAGGCGTGGCCTTCGGCGTCCGCTTTCCCTCCGGCGTCATCGCGAACTGCGTCACTTCCTACGATGCGTTCAACGACAAGACGCTGCGCCTGATCTTCGAGCGCGGCATCGTTGAGATGCCCGACGCCTTTTCCTACGAAGGCCAGCGGATGCAGGTAAGCCGGCGCGAGGGTCAGGTCGCCGCGCGTACGGAACGCAACATCCGCCACAGGAACCAGTTCGCGCTGGAGGTAGACCATTTCTCGCAATGCGTGCGGGAGAATCGGCAGCCGCACACGCCGGGCGAGGAGGGCGTGCAGGACCAGCGGCTGATGGAGGCCATCTATCGGTCGGCCGAGGAGAACCAGCCGGTGCGGACGCCCCGACCGCAGCAGGCGACCCGCGGCCCCACGCCGGGCGCGGCCTGAAACGAGGAAGGGCGGCGGGTTGACCCGCCGCCCTTCCGATCCGGTCTCCGCCGTGCCTCAGTGGTCGGCGACGGCGAGCCTGCGCTCCACGATCTGCTGCTTCATGTTCTTCTGCAGCTTCTCGAAGGCGCGCACCTCGATCTGGCGCACGCGCTCACGGGAGATGTTGTACTGCTGCGACAGCTCCTCGAGCGTCGTCGGCTCGTCCTTCAGGCGCCGCTCGATCAGGATGTGGCGCTCCCGCTCGTTCAGCGACTTCAGCGCGTTGTCGAGGAGATGGCGGCGGTTGGACATGTCCTCCCGCTCCGCCAGCTCGCTCTCCTGGCTCTCGGTATCGTCCACGAGCCAGTCCTGCCACTCGCCCTCGCTGTCCGCGCGGATCGGCGCGTTGAGCGAATTGTCGGGCGAGGCGAGGCGACGGTTCATGGAGACGACGTCCTGCTCCGGAACCTGCAGGGTGTGCGCGATCTTCGCCACCTGCTCCGGCTTCAGGTCGCCTTCCTCCAGCGCGGCCATCTGGCCCTTCAGGCGCCGCAGGTTGAAGAACAGCTTCTTCTGCGCGGCCGTGGTGCCCATCTTCACGAGCGACCAGGAGTGCAGGATGTACTCCTGGATCGCGGCGCGGATCCACCACATCGCGTAGGTCGCCAGGCGGAAGCCGCGGTCCGGATCGAACCGCTTCACCGCCTGCATCATGCCGACATTGCCTTCGCTGATCAGCTCGCCGACGGGCAGGCCGTAGCCGCGATAGCCCATGGCGATCTTGGCGACGAGGCGCAGGTGCGACGTGACGAGCGCGTGCGCCGCCTTCTCGTCGCCGCTGTCGCGCCAGCGCTTGGCGAGGTCGAGCTCGTGCTCGGCCGTCAGCATCGGGAACTTGCGGATCTCCTGCAGGTAGCGGGAGAGGTTGCCCTCGGGGGCAATCGGGATACTCAACGCGGAAGCCATGGACGCATCTGCCTCCTGTGCCGGCCGGGTCGCCCCCGAAATCGGCGGGGACCCGCGCGGCGGTCTCGGCACGGGGGATCCGTGCCTCTCTCCGCCGTCAGGGCCCCCCAGGGTCGAAACCGGGATGTCGGGCCTAGAACGCCGTCCCGCGCCGAGGTTTGCGGTGCGGAACGCCTCGTTCCGGATACCCGCGGAAGCGGCACCCGGACGTGGAAACTGGAGTGGTTGTAATCTTAGGCGCCGCGGAAGGCAAGGAAAACCCTACCGTCACGGTACGGTTACCCCAGTTACAAGGGCGTCACACCGCTTGGTCCAGAGCGGCGATGAGCGCCGCCATGTCGGGTGGCACGGGGGAGGAGAAGGACAGCTCTTCCCCCGTCACGGGATGCCGGAATGCGAGCGTCGCGGCATGCAGCGCCTGCCTCGGGAAGGAGAGGAGCACGTCACGGGTCGCCTCCGGCAGCCCGCGCGATGCCGTCGGTGTGCGGCGCAGGTAGACGGGGTCACCGACGAGGGGATGGCCGAGATGCGCCAGGTGCACGCGGATCTGGTGCGTCCGCCCCGTCGCCAGCCGGCAGCGCAACAGCGCACACGCGGTGCCCCAGGCGCGCTCGGTGACGTAGCGCGTCAGGGCATGCTTCCCGCCGCGCTGGACCACCGCCATCCGCTTCCGGTCGGTCGGGTGGCGGCCGACCGGGGCCTCGACTTCCCCGGCGGCGGGGGAAGGGAGGCCCCAGGCCAGGGCCAGGTAGGCCCGCTCCAGGTTGCGCTCGGCGAAGGCCGTGGACAGTGCCTGATGCGCCACGTCCGACTTCGCCACGACCATCACCCCGCTCGTGTCCTTGTCCAGCCGGTGCACGATCCCCGGCCGCTTCTCGCCGCCGATCCCCGACAGCTCGTCGCCGGCATGGGCCAGGATCGCGTTGACCAGCGTGCCCTCCGCATGACCTGGCGCGGGATGGACGACGAGCCCGGCGGGCTTGTCCAGGACAATGAGGTGCCGGTCTTCGAACAGGATCGCCAGGTCCATGGCCTGGGGCCGCGGCGCCGCGGCTTCCGGCGGCGGCACGTCGAGGCTGTAGCCGGCGCCGGCCCGCAAAGCCTCCGCGGGCTCGCGCACCGGCACCCCGTCACGTCGGGCGTGCCCCGCCTCGATCAGCGCCTTGACGCGGGACCGCGACAGGCCGCTTAGGGCCGCGAGCGCCCGGTCCAGGCGCTCGCCGGCCTGATCCGGGCCCGCGACGAACGAGAAGCGCCCTCCGTCCGGGGGCTGTCAGGGGTGCCGTTGCGCGCGCTGAAGGTGCTGGTCGTGGTCATGGGGGTGCTGATCGTCGCGGGCACCGTGACGCTCGGCGTCCTGATCGTCCAGCGCATGGGCGCGGCCGCCCCGACGACGGCTCCCGTCTCCGTCGGACTCGGCCAGCCCCCAGGGACCCGCATCCTTGGCGTCGCGCCGGGGGCCGAGGGCAGGATCGTCATCGCCCTATCGCGCCCCGATGGCGATCGCCTCTTGATCCTCGACCCACGCAGCGGCCGGATGCTCGGGGAGATCCGGGCCGGCGAATGATGGCGCACCGCAAGCCGCACCTCCCCAACAAGACCTGCGTCGCCTGCGGCCGCCCCTTCGCGTGGCGGAAGAAGTGGGCGCGGGAATGGGAGAACGTGCGCTACTGCTCCGACGCGTGCCGCAGCGGCCGGCACCCGGCCGCCGGCAAGGGGGTGCTTGATCGTGGGGACCGAGGCGGCTAGATGCTGCCTGCCGGCCATGTCCCCTTCGTCTAGAGGCCTAGGACACCGCCCTCTCACGGCGGCAACACGGGTTCGAATCCCGTAGGGGACGCCAAGTTTTTCAGTGGTTTAGCCAGGTTCTCCACAGATGATCTCCGATATCTTCTCCGATATCGGTTTCGGGCTGGCCCTCGCGGCTATGCTCGCTACGCTGAGCGCAACATGATCGACCCTGGAACGGCGCTCGCCTTCGCGCTCTTCGAGAACCGTAACGTTTTCGCGCTCGTACTGGGGAGCGGCGTGTCGCGAGCGGCAAGCATCCCCACCGGGTGGGAGGTCATCTTGGACCTCTCGCGCCGCCTGGGGCACCTTGAGGGAGTTGGAGAGCAACCGGACTGGGCAGCCTGGTACCGGGGGCGCTTCAACGAAGAGCCTAGCTACGCGCGCCTCATCGACGCGCTAGCGCCTACGAAGGCTGAGCGCCGCTCCATCCTCCACACAATGATTGAGCCATCGGCCGAGGACCGCGAGGCAGGACGTAAGGTTCCGACGAAAGCGCACCGTGCGATTGCCCGACTAGTTCGCGACGGCTTCGTGCGCGTAATCATCACGACCAACTTTGATCGGCTGATGGAGAGCGCTCTGCAGGCCGAGGGCGTGGAGCCTACGGTGATCCGCTCGGACGATGACCTACAAGGCGCGATTCCGCTCATTCATGCCCGATGCTTTGTCCTGAAAGTGCACGGTGACTATCTCGACGCTCGCCTTCGGAACACGGAGGGAGAGCTCGAGACCTACTCTCCAGCGCTCGACGCTCTCTTGGATCGCATCATCGATGAGCACGGCCTAATCGTCTGCGGTTGGTCGGCGGATTGGGATACCGCGTTGCGCGCAGCAATCACGCGAGCACCAAGCCGACGCTTTCCGCTCTTCTGGGCTAGCAGGGGAGAGCCGTCGCGCATCGCTAGCGACGTCATCGCCGCGCGAGCCGGTCGGGTAATCCGGATCGCTGACAGCGACAGCTTCTTCGAAGACCTGGAAAGAAAGGTAGCTGCGCAAACGGCACTTCAGCGCCCGAACCCGCTGAGTGTCGAACTGCTTGCTGCGGCAGCCAAACGCTATCTCGCGCGTCCTGAACACAGGATAGAGCTTGCGGATCTAGTTCGAGATGAAGCGCGTCGGGCACGAGAAGCCATCAAGGGCGCTGGCTTCAGCGCAGATGTAGCCTGGATCCCTGATGAGTTTCAGCGCCGTGTGCAGCGATATGAAACGGCGATGGCACCCCTGCTTCGGCTGTTCCTACTTATGGGGCAATGGGGCGACGATAGCGAACAAAGCCTCACGCAAGACACGATCCGCGCGTTTACCGCGCTTCCATCTCTCGGCGGCACCACGATTTGGGTTGGATTACGCCTCTACCCCGCCGTTCTTCTGATGTATGCGTATGGCATCGGACTCGCGAAGGCGCGTCGCTATTCGGCGCTGCTGCGCTGGCTCTCCACAGCCTTTAGGCCGGTTGCGCATACTGAGCCAGAACTACTGGTTCAAAGGCTCTTCCTCAGCTCGTGGGCAGACATGGACCAGAATGCTTGGAAGTCTCTTCCGGGATTCGATCGGCGCAAGACCCCGATAAGCGATCATTTGCTCGAGGTCTTCCAGCCTGTGCTGGAGCGTGAGCTGGTGGGAGAGGATGCTACAACCTTCGCGTTTGAGACTTTCGAAGTCCTGAGCTCGTCGGCATATCTGACCCTCGGCGTCGATGAAGTTAGACTGCAAAATGCAATGGCGAGTAGCGGATCGGACGCGTGGGTATGGGTGCCGGTAGGACGGAGCGCTTGGAACAGCGAAGTCCGAAACGCCATCTTTGCGGATATGAACGAGCCGGAAGTTTGTGCGGCCCTGCTGAAGGCTGGCTTCTTCCACGCCTCAGGCAATTTCATGACCCTCGCTCTCGACAATCTGCGTCGCGTAATGGGCAAGTTTAACTTCTGGTAGCTCCTATCGGCGAGGTTCATCAGCAGGACGCAATGGATGCCAAGTCTACGCCCTCCCGCCCCGCATTCCCTCCCGCGTGAGCGTCAGCAGCTCGCCGCCCGGGGCCGCGACCATGACGCCCGTCACCATCGGCCTGCGATCCGTCTCCAGGGCTGCCGCGGCAGCAGCGACGGTGCCCGCCCGCGTGCCGTCGTGGCGGACGTAGGACGTCCCTGGCGGGGCAGGGGCGCGGGCCGCTACCAGCCGATCCATCAGCGCCTCGGCCGTTGCCTCATCCGCGACGAAGAGCGCGACGCACCGGCCCCACGCCAGGTCCTCGGCAATGGCACGGGCCTGCCGGTTGTTCGGCCAGGACCGGCCCGGCGCGAGGACGTACTGGCCGTGCGGTGCGTCGGCGGCGCGAAGAGGGGTAAGGCAGACCGCATAGCCGCCCTCGACCTCAATGCGCGCGACCGTGCACCCGGCCGGGGGACGAATGATCATACCAGCCCCTGCGCCGCGAGTTGCACAGGAAGCCGATCCATCAGCGCACGGCCGAAGCCGTCGGCGATCCCCCGCGCGTCTGTCGCTGCCGTCTGAACAGTCACGCTACCGATGGTGAGCTCTGTGCTGGTGCTGCGCGACGAGTTGTTGATCGTCGCCGCGTTGCGCGCCGATGCGGTCAGGCCAGCGCCGCCACGAAGGGCTGGGTCCAGTCCGGAGAGGTCCCATTGCCGAGGGGGCGCGGGGGCAACGGCCGGCGGGCGTACCCGTGGGTCATAGCCGGGCGGCCAGGACGGGTTGCGGCCCGGTTCCTCTGCGGCCTCGGGGCCGGCCGGCAGCGCAGGGCGAGCGGGCTGGGCGGCCCGAGGTCGGATTCGGAGGTCGGGCAGGAAGTTGGACGCGGTCAGCCCGCGCGACAGCGCTTCCGCGTTGCGGGCCGCCTCGTCGCGGCCGGGCCGAAGCCACCGCCGCGACGCGATCTCCCCCGCTTCCCGCGCTTCCCGCGCGGCGCGCAAAGCGCGCCCGGCAGCCGCCTCGGGACCGTTCTCGGACAACTCCCACTCGGCGAACTCGAGCTGCTCCTGAAGCGTCGTCTCACGGGGCATCCGGCCGCCGTACCTCTGGCGGAAGCGTTCAAGCCGCTCCCCGTTCCACTGCCCGATTCCATGCGACCGTCCGCCGTCTCCCGCGCGGATCTGAGGATTTACCCCGCTCTCATGGTGAAGATTGGCGACCAGCCCGGCCGCCTGCTCAGGGGTGTAGCCGCGCCCGACAAAGAAATCGTACGCCGTCCGGTGATTGTCTTCGACGCGGTCAGACCCGGCGCCTGTCCCACCGAAAGCGTTCCACTCGTACGTCCGACGCATGAAGTCGCCAACCCCGCGCGCCCCCGGCGATGGGGCGGTTGGTGAGACCATGGCAGTTTCACCGGTAAGTGCGTCAGCCGTACTCAGCGAGGCGGCATTCGCTTGGCCGGGGAGGATGCCGAGGAATTCGAGCAACCGTCCGAGAGCACGCACCACTTCACCCACCTGTCGCCCGAACGCCGCAAGGTCCTGCTTGAAGCGATCCCCGCCGAGGTAGGCCCCAAACTCCCGCAGGGCGTCGTTGACCTTGTCCAGAAGAGGCCTGGCCGTCTCGCCATTCACCCATGTCGTCAGGTCGGTAAGGCCCTTCAAGACGGCTGAGATCCCGGGCTCCAGCCCCAGCCGGAGAGCCCGCCATGTCGTCTCGATCGCCTGGTTCAGGTTCAGCCACGCCTCGAGCAGGCGCTGTCCCGCCTCGGCCTGCTGCTGCGTAACGGTGCCGAGCCGCATCTGCTCGCCGAACCGACGCTGGAACTCCGCCGGCGCCATCTGCGCGAAGCCCGACACCTCAGCCCCAAGACCCAGGTCGTTCAGGATCGTCGCGTGCTCGCGCACCGGGCGCCGACGAAGCGCCTCAATGACGTCCTTGTAGATGTCCTCCGACGAACGCTGCCGGCCCTCGTCGTCCGCCAGCCGAATCCCAAGAGCGCGGTAGGCGTTTGGCAGGGGATCGCCGCGCAGGACGAAGCCCTGGATCTGGTTTTGGATCGCCGAGAGCGACCCTGACACGCCCTCCCGCGTCCCGCCGACCCGCTCCGCCATCTGCTGGTAGGCGTTGAGCCGGTCTGTCGCGATGCCGAGGGTCCGGGCAAGCCGCCCGACCGCTGCGTCGCCGGCCGCCGCCTCGCGGGAGAAGTGCGACAACACCCGCTCGCCGGTCACGTAGGCGAAGAACCCTGCCGCGGCCGTGCGCACCTGGTTGTAGAACTCGGCAGCTTGCCTGCCGCGTCGCTCCAACTCCTTCGCCGTGTCCTCCGAATCCTTCCGGAGCTTGAGAAGGCTCGCCGCGGTGTCCTTCTGACCCTTCGTGAAGCCTGAAGGATCGAGGTTCAGGCTGACGATCAAGGCGTCGATGACGGTCGCCATGGTCCTACGGCCTCCGATACGGCAGCGGCGTGAGCGTCACAGTCACGGCAGGGGCACCAGCGACCGTGGCAGGGGCGTCGTCGCGTCCTCGCGGAGCCGCGCGAGTGCGTCCGTCCAGGCAGAGATATCGGGGGACGTCGTGGACCGCGGCCGCCAGGTCGGCGGCAGGCCTCCGGTGCCGAAGGTCGCCCGGGCGTGATGCTCCTGCGTCCGCGCGTCGCCAATCACGCCTTGCGCGACCTCCTTCCACGACAGCGGGACGGGATCGAGCCCCGGACGCGCGAGACCGAGGATCTGCCGAAGGGTCTCCTTCCCAGCCGCCACCCGTTCCTCCAGCACCGCGAGCTCCCGCACCGCGTCTGCCGCCTCGTCCTGCACGACAGCGAGGATCGCCGCGGTGACTGCCGCCTCCCGCTGCCGCAGTTCCGCATCGCCCGCCGCGTGGTCCCGCTCCATCAGTGCCTTCGCCGCCCGCGCCGCGACGAGCCGATCCTTCGCCTCGACCTCGCGCTCGCGCGCCGCCAGCACCGCCGCGCGATCAGCCGGAGGCCCGCCCCGCGCCTCCCGCACCCGTGCCTCCGCCAGCTCGCGCGCCGCCGTCTCGACGGCCGCCTTGGCCTCTTCCACGGCGCGGGCCGCGTTTCCCTCCAGCCCGAAGCGGTCGGGCATCGTGGCGTCGAGGCGCGCCATCTCGGCCTTCGCCACCTTCAGCCGCTCCACCGCTTCCGCCAGCACCGAGCGGGCAGGCGAGACAGCCGGCGCTCCGGCACGCCGGCCCGTGAGCCTCTCCATCACCGCGACCATCTCACAGGTGCCCCAGCTTCACGGCGGCCGGGAACCGGTCCCGATGGCCATCCGCCACCACCGGCACGCCCTGCCCAGCGCGGCGCTTGGCCCGCTGCACCGCCTCCAGCGTCGGCCCGAGCGACGCGCGCGGAATGCCCGCCGCCGGTACGCCCAGCCGCTCCAGCGACGCACGCAGCGGCGCCACCGCGTCCATGCCCATCCCGGCGGGGTCGCCGTCCGCGAGCCCGTTGTTCAGGAACGGCGTCCAGATCGCGTCGAACTCCGCCAGGTCCTCCGGCGTGAGCTTCCCAGAAAGGAACTCCCGCAGCGCCTCGATCAGTTTCAGGTTCATCTTCGCCTCGGCGATCGCCGCTTCCGTGTGACTCATGACGATCTCCTTCAGGCGGGGATGGGGTAGCTGTCGCGCGAGTAGCCCAGCCGCAGCGGCGCTTTCGGGGCTTCGTCCTGCGCGATCTTCTTGCGCCGCTTGCCGGGCGGCAGGGCTTCCCCGTGACGCCCGCATTCCGGGTTGTGGTCGAACGCCATCTTCGGCGGGGCGGGACGCGGCACGCGATCAGGGTTCGCCATCGTCGTCTCCTCAGTAGATGCGGCCGGGGAACGCGCCGTGCGGGGCAGGCGGCCCGCCGACACGCGCCAGGACCGCCGGGTTGATCTTCATCGGGCCCCTCGCTGCCCCGACCTTCAGCAGCGCGCCCGCCACAGCGTTCGCGACGTCGTCATGCGCGCCTGGCGCGTGGTCGATGCTGTCGCGCCCGCCGCGCGCGGTCCGTCGCTCCAGCCCGCAGAGCTGTGCGGTCAGCTTCGGCAGGTCGAGCAATTCGCACCGCCCGCTGTTCAGGACCGGCAGCAAGTCCCGGTACAGGTCGGACTTCGCCTTCTCCGACACGTCGTAGGCGATGCCCTGCTTGCGGAACTGCTCCCGCGGCCATTCCCCGGCGTAGCGGTCCCCCGTCACCGCCGTGATGCCGTAGGACTTCAGTAGCGTGGCGAACTCGCCCACCGTGCCTTCGGGGCTGAACGGCGGCGTCTGCACCCGCACGGCGTCGAGGACGGCCCGGTCCCCCTCCCGGTGCGCCACCGCCAGCGTCATCGCGTCCTGCGACCCGCCCGAGGGATCCGTGAAGGCGGCGTAGCGAACGCCTGGCACTCGCGGCAGCTCAAACCGGCCCGGCGCGATGCACGCCTCCACCGCCTCGCGCGTGACGAACGCCGCGATGTCGTTCCGGAACTCCGCCCCATACTCGGCCGCCGCCGAGGCAGGGTCGTCCTCATAGGCCGCCGCGATGAACCCCGGATCCAGCCCGGGGTTCATCTCCGCCGTCGTGCCGCGCCACACCAGCACCCGCGCATCGTCGCGCGCCCAGTGCTTCCGGAACGTCGTGTAGAGCACCCCGCGCTTGGCGTACGGGGAGGACGCCAGCAGGAGCATCGCGCCAGGGATGGTGGCGAGGCCCGGCCGGATCGCCGCGATGATCTCGGCATCCGGATTGGCCGAGGCGTCGTCGCGCCAGAAGGCAATCTCGTCGGCCAGCACCGCCGCGAAGGTGTACCCGCGCGTCACACGCCAACTCGCGGTCGCGATCTCGATCACCACCCGGTTGTCGAGGGTAATCGCCTCCGCGGCCGTATCCTCGATCATGCCCGCCAGCTCAGGCACAGCCTGGAGTGCGCCGAGGCAGTACCGGAAGATCTGTCGGGCCTGCCGGCGGTCCGCCGCGATGACCGCGATCGTCGCCACCTCGCCCGGTGCCAAGTGCGGCGCATAGTCGCGGTGCGTCGCGAGGTAGGCCGCCAGGGTGCCGAGGACACGCGACTTGCCCCCGCGCCGGCCTACGATAAGCGCCGCCTCCCGCACTGCCGCCGCGGGCGGCTGCCCCCGTCCGGTGTGGTGCCGGAAGGTGGCCAGCTCATCCGCCGTCAGCGCATCCCCGAAGAGGGCGGAGGCCAGGACCCGCCAGGCGCGCCAAGTCTCCCCCTCAAACTGCCCGCCGAAGATCGCCGGATCATCCAGGGCTTCGCGGAAGGTGCCGAACGAGGCGCTCACGGCGTCGTCGGAGCCTTGTCGGCGTAGTGGTCGCGCAGCGTCCGGGGCTTCTGCGTCTCCCCCTTCAGGCCGAGGGCCTTCAGCGTCCGGGTGAGGGAGTTGGACCAGGCGAGGTACTGGCGGCTGTCGTGATCGGTGAGCGCGCCGCCTTCGGCCAGCCGGTCATCGAAGATCGCGACCCGTAGCGTCAGCTGCGCAGCCCGCTCCACAAGGAGCCGCTGCGTCGCGGACGGGGTGCCCCCTACATGCGCGACCAGTTCCGCCCGCACGCCCCGCAGGATGCGACCGTGGCGTGTCCGCAGATCCATGTCGGACAGGCGCGCGAGGCCGGCGTACGCGCCCATGGCGGACACGCGGCGGCGTCCGCTGCGCTTGCGCGGGGGCTTTGTCGGGGCTGATGCAGGGGCAATGTCGCTCACGGCGACCCCCATAGTCATCACCGGAACCGGCGCCGCAACAACGATCAGGGGCGCCGCGGGCGATAGTTTCCCGGGACGTCCCGAGGCGTCCCGACTACCCCGCCCGGAGGAGGACCCGTCGGACGGCCGTGGCGGTCCATGCGCCGCCGCGCGGGGTGGGGATGCCCTCGGCCTCCAGCGTTGCCGCGACGCTTGCAAGGGACCGGCCTTCGTCCCGCAGCGCCGTGACCCGGGGCAGGACGCGGTGGGCCGCGTGGTCGGAGGCAAGTCGGCGTGCCTCCACGGCCGCCGCACGGCCCCGCTGGCCGGCGTCGGCGCTGGGAACGCGCTGCCCGGGCCGGCGCCCGCCGAGGACGGCTCCGCGGGCCTTCGCGGCGGCCAGGGCGGCCTTCGTGCGGGCGGAGATGGCGCGGGCCTCCTCTTCGGCGACCAGGGCCATGATGCCCACCGTCAGGCGGTTCGCGTGGGGCATGTCGCAGGCGACGAACTCGACGCCGGCCTTGGCGAGGCCGAGGAGGAAGTGCGCGTCGCGGGCGAGGCGGTCCAGCCGCGCGATCAGCAGCGTAGCGCCCGTCGTCCGGCATCGCGCGATGGCCTCGGCCAACTTCGGGCGGTCGGCACGCTTGCCTGACTCCACCTCGACGTACAGCGGCGCGAGGAGCGCATCGCCCGGCTGAACGTGCGCCCGGATCGCGGCTTCCTGCGCCTCTAGCCCGAGGCCGCTACGGCCCTGGCGATCGGTACTGACGCGGGCGTAGCCGACGAAGGTACGGGACACGGCGCGATCTCCGGTGAACGCGCAGCATGATGCGCCCTTGTGTCACGATGCGTCAACGACGGATGAGGCGATGTGACAAGGCTGCCGCAGTGGAAGCATCGGGCGGCAGGCGAGGGCGGGACGTCGGCACGGGTTCCGAACCCCTCGGCTGGGGGTTGTGGGGGTTGTGGGGGTTGTCCTGCCAACGCACGTGCGGAAAGTGGCAGTGACGTTCAACCGCTGGTGTGTGCCGGCGTGCGTGTGCTGCCACTTTGGGGAGGAGGGCTGAAACCCAACCCCCAAAGCCCCCAAAGCCCCCGCTACCGGTTTGCCGGCACGACCTGCCAGCGGTCCACGTTGCCGTGCGCCTTGCTCGCCTGAAGGAACCGCCGCCCGTCCACGATCCGCCCACGACGCTGGCGGAGCCAGATTGCGAGGCGGCGCGTGCTCACCGCACCCCGGTCTCCGGCAATGCGAAGGAGGGTGGCGCTGAGGTCGGGATAGAGGAGGTCGGTCGGTTCGCCCATCTTCGTCGGCTCTCGTCGTGAAGCGGCGTCCGCAGCGTCCGCCAGCGTCACGCCCTCCGTCCCGAAGGCGTCGTGCCAAGCCGTCAGCATCTCCCGCAGGTCGCCGAGTTCGGGATCGTCAGCACGGGCGACGTCCATGCTGGCCGCGGGATCGGCGCAGCCCAGCCACACCAGGGCGGAGCGGACCAGGCGGGACCAGTCGCCGTAGCTCTGAACCGGCGGGCGGGGGTCGGGCGTGCCCGCGGCGAGATAGGCGCGGACGATCGTGAGGGCGGCCGAGACGTAGGCGCCGCGGTGTTGGCTGACCGTCGCGACGGGGTCTGCCTTGAAGGTGCGCAGTTCCGGCCGCTCCATGCCGGCGTCGAGGTCGGAGACGAGCACGCGTCGGACCATGTCACCGCGGACGCGGAGGTTGTTGCCGGTCGCGAAGAGGCACGCCCGGTTCTCGATTTCGGTGATGCGCGACGTGCCGAGGGGGCGGAGCCGGATCAGCGTGCGCTCCGTCGCCTGGGCGAGAAGGTCGCCGCCCAACTCGCCGTTGACGTTGTCGAGGGACACGACGGGGAAGCCCTGGAGGAGGAGCCCGGTCAGGCGCTTCTCCGTCTCGGCCTCCTCCGGGGCAACGGACGTGACGGGGCAGGGACGGCCCGTCGCGATCATGCTTGCCACGTCCACCATGTACGACTTGCCCGTGCCGGCGGTGCTGGCACGAAAGGCGTGCATCGGGGCGATGCTGAGGGCGCCGCGCACGACGGGGGTGATGCAGGCCGACAGCGCGACGCTGAGCGCGGTCCCTTCCGGCGGCTCGCCTTCGCCCCCGCCCTTCACGAAGGGGAACTCGGCGAGGAGCCCGCGCAGCAGCGCCAGCGCAGCCTCGGCATCGCCCTTCGTCGGCGTCGCCTTCGTCGCGGTCGGGGTGAGGCGCAGATGCGGGTCGGCAGCGTGGTAGAGGCGCGTCGCAGGATCGTAGCCTGGCTCGAGGATGAGAGATCCGTCAGGCCGGAGGGTCGGGGTCGTCACGACGCCCGCGATGCTGCGCAGCTGCCAACGACCCTCGCGGGACAGGAGGATGGAGGCGACGTCGCCCGGCGGGTCCACCGTGACCCAATCCTTCGACCGCTTGTCAAAGCGCTGGAACGTCGTGACGCCGCACAGCACGTCCCGGACGGCGGCGAAGTTCAGGACGCCGAGGCCTGCCGCGATGGTTGTGCGACCGTGCGACGCCGCGACCTCGCGCGTGACAGGGCGGACGAGTTCGTGGCCGCGCTGGTAGACCGGGACGCCGGCGGCCACCATCGCGGCTTCCGCCTCGGTCGTCATGCGGTCCAGCTCGCCCGCGGCGACCCGCACGACGGGGCGGCCCTCGCGGTCGGTGGTGGGCGGCGCATCCTCCTCGACGGCCTTCCCAGCGGCCTCCCACGCGCGCCGCAGTTCACGCCCACCCTCGGCAAGGCCCTTTTCACTCTTCCACGCTGCGGTGTCGGGATCTTTGTCCAGGGCGGCAACGAAGTCGTCGTACGTGCCACCGGCGCGACGGACGCGAGCGGCGACCTTGAAGGCCTTGGCGCTACGGGAGCCATCGCCTGAGCTGCTCCCCATTTCCGGGGGCGAGGCCCGGCGCTGGCGCTGGCGAGGCACGTCGCCCTCCGGCTGCGTCGCCGCGAACTCGGGCCCGATGGCGGTGATCAGGTCCAAGATGGTCTCGATCTCGACGCGCCGGAGTTCCAATGGCGAGTCCGGCAGGCGATCGTCGGTGACGGCAAAGTAGCGGTTGCCCAGGTACAGTTCGATGGCAGGCGGGTGGTCGGTGCCGGTGCGGCGCTTCCACTGCTTGCCGTGTTCCGTCCCCATGGCGCCGCGCAGTTTGGGCAGGACGGTGGCATCAAAGGTGAAGAACACCTTGGCGCCGGTGCCGGAGGGGCTGACCTCGGCGTAGGACCGGAAGAGCCTCAGGACTTCCTCGGCCCATGGCGCGATGCCGCCGGTCTGCGGGTCTCGGCAGGTGTCCAGGTCGATGCCGCCGATCGCGAGGCCGGCACTCTCGCCAAGCGCGATCCCGATGCCGCCGATGCCGTAGGGGCGCGGCAGAAGCGGGGCCCGTGCTTCGGCCTCGGCGCGAGTACGCCAGGTGGTCGGCGCGTCCATCGCGGCCTTTTTGCCGGTAGCCGGGTTGTGCGGGACCTTCGTCGGGCTGCCGTTCCGGTCCTGCTTCTGCCACGCGACCCACCGCGGCACGTCGGCGAGGCTGGCGAGGGTCAGAAGCGCGCTGGTACCGTCAGGCATGCGCACCTCGCCCCGCTGCGCGACGCAGCATCATCCTGACCGCGTCGGACGACATGCCGAGGCGTTCCCCGATGGCGTGGTTGTCGTGGCCGTCAGCCCGCATCCGACGCGCGACGGAGACCCGCCGTGCCGTCTCGGGGTTTGGTGGCCGTGTCCGATGCCGCGAACGGAGACCCGCCCTGACGGCACGCATGCGGGCGGCGTCGCAGCTGACGCCGATCGCGTCCCCGGCTTGCCGATACGTCGCCCCGGCGGTGAGGGCCTGCGCGAGCTGGATCATGCGCGGCGCCCCTCCTGGACGGGGTGCACGCCGCCGAACCGCTTTGCCGAGATCATGAGGCATGGCAGCGCCGCCATGGTGCCGCCGCGCCGGTCAACCTCAGCCTCCACCAACTGAAGCCACTCGTCCTCGCGGGTGCTGCACGTCTCGACGATAAGCAGGCGCCGCCGCTCACGGACCGCGTAGGCGGCGGCGTCGTAGTGCGCGCGCTGGCCACCTGCTGCATGGATCAAAACCGAAGCACTCCAGCGGAGGAGCCGTGCGAGCTGCGGGAAGTCCACCGGCCCGGGCGGATTGTCGTGCCCGGGGTCGCCGGCCAGGATCACGGCGGTTGGTCGCTCCGCGTGGTCGAGCAAGCGAACCGGCATGCGCGTCCCCGCCTGTAAGATGACGACGCGGAAGCCCTCAGCGAGCGCCGGCATCAGCAGGCCGATGTGGTAGTCGCCCCCGCAAGTGCCGGCGCGCTCAATGACGGCGGAGAGGACGCGCGGGTGATCCAGGACCAGGCCGTAGCGCTGCTGCGGCATCATGCGGGCTCTCGGACGGCGGCGGCCGGCTGCATGAGGGTTGCGCGCATGACGAGCAGGGCGGCCTCCTCGGCTGCGTTCGCCGCAGCGAGGTCGCCCGCGCGCCGTGCGCTGGCGGCATCAGCCAGGTGCTCGCGAACGGTGGGCAGGGCGGAAACTTCGCCGATGTGGATCGGGCGCGGCCGGGGACGCGCCATTCGGGCCGGGATATGGCTCATCGCGCTGGCCCCTTCTCGGCGAGGGCGAGGCGGCACGCATTGGCCACGGCCTCACGCGCCAGGGCGGACGCCAGGCGGGTCCGCAGGCCGCCGGAACTGATCAGGTCACGCAAGACGCCTCGGGCCAGTTCCCGGGCGGCGGTGTAGGCCGCCCGCCGGGTGCCCTCATTGACGGCCGAACTGGCGTGCTGCAGGACGGCGCAGGCCTGCTGACGGGCCGCGTCGCTGGCGGCGCGGAGAATGGCCTCGAGATTGTGCGAGTCGGGCTGTTCCGTGAAGGTCCGGAGCGGTGGCCGGGCCCCGGGTTGGGGCGTGATGATCGTCATGTGTCGTGCGTCCTCTTGGGCGCACGGCGGAAAGGGCTTGGCGAAGCGGCGGGAGGTCGCTACATCCCGGGATGTGGAGTGGTTCCCGTAGCGTAGTCGAGTAGTTTTCCCGCGCCCCGCCGGCCTTACAGCCGTGCGGGGTGCTTCTGTTTCAGGCGGCCTGCTTCTGGCCGATCGGGGCAGGGGGCTGACTCCGCAGCCAGCGCAGGCCGGCAGCGATGTCCACGAAGGTCGCCGATCCCACTCGGTACGTCGGCAGGTGACCGGCGGCGATCAGCAGATAGGTCCGGCTCCTGCTCATGCCGGTGATCCGACACCAGTCCGAGATCCGGCCCGTCTCCTGCTCGTACGTGGCCGCACGCATTCGCCGCGCCGCGGGCGGGTTTGCAGGCTCCTGCGCAACCTCATGTGCGGAAAGCGCCTGGATGGGCAGTGGCGCGTCGGTTAGTTCAAGCTTCAGCATCTGTTCACCCCGGGACTGATTGGGATGAGGCGAACATGCCTGCTGCATCGGTGTGTCGATCTCCGTCCAAAGCTGCCGATATAGGCTGGGTAGCTTGAAACGGGTGTTTTCGACTCCCCGGTCTAAAGCGACTGTTTTAGAGGGGGGGTCTTGCCGTTCGCCTTGCTCGCGCGCGCTCCGGCGATGCCGGCCTTCGTCCACGCGATGCTTGGGAGGCCGCGGAGAAGGGTGAACAAAGCCGGAGTAGGAAGGTCGCGGAACGGGGCGTTGTTCAGCCTGATTGGCCCGCTCCAACTCAGTAGCCGCTGCACCTCGCGCAAGTGTCGGCGCGCATCGCTCAGGCGGTCCTCTACGGCTGGCGCGCCGATGTTGAGGACGAGCGCCATCTCCATGTGCGCCCGTCCGGCGCTTCCGAAGCGTTCCTTCAGCACTTCGAAGATCGAGAGGAGGTTGCTGGCATCGTGAGTTGTCGCGTACGCCTCGGCTTTCGACTGACCCGATATTCCGCCGAAGCCGAGTGCCTTCGTCGCGCTCTCCAGGAATTCGCCAGACGGACCGATCGCAGCGTCCGTGATCTGAGAAGCGACCTCGTGCAGGTATGTCCGTACCGCATTTGGGAGACGGACATGCGCTTCCTCGAAGCTGTCTTCTGTTATCGCCTTGATTGCAGCCCAGAGGAAAACCGGGTTGCGTGTGATCCCGAACTGCGCTGCGGCCTGATCCGCGCGCCGGCTGGCGCGAAGGGCGCGCACAGCTGTCTTCTGTGACGGCAACGGCGCCTCCGCAGCGCACTCCGCGAGAAAGCGGCGGGGCGGCCGGGGCGGAGATCCCGGCACAACGGTTTCGAACCCGCGCCCCGCCAAGGGTGAGGATAGCGCGTCCGGCGTCGCGCTGCACGTCGCGCTCGCTACGCCCGGTGCGGGTCGCGGTGTCGGCGGAAAAGGACGCCAACTTGTCGTCCTTATAGCCGCCGCGCCCCACACCACCCTGTCGCGTCTCAGGGTGCAACGCCTCGTAAGCCTGCTTCCGCCGCGCCGTGAACAGGGTGGGCGCAGCGCCCACCCCCGGCACTCTTCTCGCCGTCACGACAGCCTCCAGGCTGGCGCAGCGGTAGGGGCGCGTTCGGCTAGCTCGTCGTAATTCGCCGCGGTCCAGAGGAAGCCTTCGCGGCAAGCCGCGTCTGTCCGCATCTCTGCCATCTGTCGCAGCTTCGTGGCCTCGGCGCGCAGGTAGTCGCTCCCGAAACTGAGGAGCGCTCTCTCCCGCCACCAGTCGTGGTACTCGCGGCTTCCGCGGGGGAACGGGCACGGGGGGGTTTCCCCCAATTTTGGGGAGAACCCAAGCGCGGCGACGACGGCGGCGCCGGTGACGACGGTCCGGCGTGTCACGGGGCCGCGCATCATGCGACCCGCCCGTCGAGGAGGTTCAGCACGTACTCGGCGAAGTTGTAGGCCGCGACTTCCTCATTGGAACTGGGATCATCAACCCATGCGGTCAGGACCCGCGCCTGCGCCCGCAGGCCTTCGCGCGTCCGGGGCTGGATCTGGAAGATGCTGTCCGCCAGGTCGAGGTAGCCGGGCACGTCGGCGACGAGCGCATCAGCGATCGCCTTCTCCGTCGCATGGTCCCCGCGATCGTTGGCGGCGAGTTGGAGGTCGATCAGGCGGCGATGCTCGGCGTCTCGGACCAGCCACCGCTGGCACATCGCCAGCAGATCCGCGTCGCTCACCGGCCCGTCGAAACGCTGAAGGTCAGGCGCGGCGGTCGGTGCCGCGACGAGGGCGGCTAGCGCGGCGAGCGCTCCTCTTCTTCTGGCCCGGGGCGCGGGCGTGCTATGGGCGAGTTCAGCCATGACCAGATGCTCCAGCATCAGGGTTGCGGTGAGGCCGGGCGTGCGAGGACCAGTCGCGCGTTCGGCCGCTTTCGGTTGGACGTTCTGCCCAACCTCGATTAGATTGATTGGGCATTCCCGAAACGTCAATCAGAAAGATTGAGGTTGTCCGACGCAGCCATCAGTGCCGCCCAATGTCGAGGGGCACGAGCGATGATCGGGTGGAGTCAGTCCACTCTCGCCGACGCAGCCAAGGTCGCCCGTCAGACCGTGGTGGATTTCGAGCGAGGGGCCCGCACACCCTACCCAAACAACCTCGCCGCCATCCGCGCCGCCCTGGAGGCGGCCGGCGTGATCTTCGTCGCAGAGAACGGCGAGGGGCCGGGCGTCCGGCTGCGGAAGGCAGATCCTTAACCGAAACGGACTCCTCAGGCCCCAGCAGCTGGCGGTAGGCTGCTGCATGCACCGACGCGTCGCCGTCCTCACCCTGCTCCTCGCGCCGCTGACCGCGACTGCTCAAGTGAACCCGTCCAGCCCTGCTCCTCAACGACCTGGGCAGGCTGCCCCTCCGCAGGGCGCCAACACGGCCGATCCGGTATACCGCCAGGGGCAGGCCGATCGCGCCGCATGGGAGCAATGGCTGGCCGGCCTTACAGGACAGAAGGCCGCCGGTGCGGCACACTGGGCCGCCAGGCGCAGCACACAGAATCCCGGATCTTGCTTCGATGGCAGCCAGCTTCGGGAATGGTCGGAGGGGTGTGCGGACGCGCGTGTGCGGCTGGCCCTACCGGACGCGCTCAGGCGATCGGAGACGCAATACCGCCTCGGCTGGAACGCGCCCATCACCGTGCCGACGGCCAGCGACAATCGCGCGCCCGTACCTCCGTCGGCCACCGCGCCGGCCGCGCCGGCCGCGCCGGCCGCAGCCGTCGCACCGCCGCGTCTACCGCCCGACGAGACAGCGTGCCGAACGGATTGGCGGCGGTGCGCCGACAACGCGCAGCTGGTGAACAACTTCCGCGATTGGGCCCTCGTTCAGACCCGGTGCAAGCGCCAAGCTACGGACCTAGCCAGATACGGTGACCCGGTATGGCCGTGGTTCTCGTTCGGCTCCTTCCTCCGCGGCGACGACTATCCCCAGACCGGGATCGTTGTTGCCATCGAGCCTCGCGCTCAGTTCGGGAACGGCTTTGGCGCCAAGGTCAATTCACGCGTCACATGCCGGTATGACTTGAATCGCGGCGAGGTGGTGGACGTGCAGGTTACTGGCCTCTGAGACGCATGGGATTGAACCGCCACGCCGGCACCATGGTCGAGTTCATGAGCAGGAACGCGCCCGGCGTCGGGCTGAGGAAGGGCAGCCCGTGAGCGCTCTTGTGCTGTACTCGAAAGAGATTGCGTCTCTGCTGGCACCTGTCGTCACTTGGCTGCTGACGAGATACTTCAGCCAGAAAGCGGCCTTGCTGCTCGACTTCCGGCACCAATTCACGTTCCTGCTCAACGAGCCCACGCGAGCGCCGGATGGGAGAGTTCTTGGCCCTGTTACAACGGTCAAGACGTTGTCTACGAGCGTCTTCAACAATGGCAGGGCAACCGCGACTAAACTGGAAGTCGTGTTCAATTGGCGCCCGCAACACTTCAACATCTGGCCTGTTCGGCACTATGAGGAGCGAACGAGTCCCGATGGCAGGTTCTCCCTCCTCTTCGAAAATCTGACGGCAAAAGAGGCGATCGGTTTCGAGCTGCTCAGCGTCAACGCGGATCTACCTGGCATCATCCAAGTTCGAAGTGAGCAAGGGGTGGCGAAGGTTCGACAGCTCACCCCATTTCCGCTGCCGCCCCCGTGGAAGATCAAGGTTGCCCTCATTTTGATGGGCTTCGGTGTGGGTGCGGTGGTCTACCTGTTTATCTCGGGGTTGCAGCTCATCGCGCGCACTAGCGTGGCTTCGTGAAGCAGGAGGTCCGGTGTCTGGCGGTCAACCCGCCACCATCGGAACCGCCGCTCTTCTCAGCAGCTCCTCCGCCGCGTCCACGATGAAGGCGCCGTAGTGCTTCTCGATCATCGCGACCGACGTGTCGTGCGCCGCCGCGACCAGCCGCACCGGTAGCCCGGCCTTCAGCCCGCGGACGATCGAGGAGTGCCGCAGGGAGTACGGCACCAGGTCGCCCGGCAGCTCCGCCCTCACCAGCGCCAGGCGCCACGGCCGCTGCATCTCTTCAGCGCCGCGCCAGGCCCGCCGGCCGTCGCGCTCCCATCCGATTGTGCCGGCGCCCGTGACCTTCCGGTTGTGCCAGCGGGTCAGCAGCGGGTCGCGGGCCTTCCGGCCGGCCACCAGGGGCCGCAGCCGCGCCACGACGTCGTCCGGCAGGGGACGCGCCGCGTGGGTCTGCGGCTTCGTCCCGCGCCCCTTGCGGGCCATCGGGACCATGAGGCGCCCATTACCGGCCTGGAGGTCCCCAACCGTCATGCGGGCCGCCTGATCGAAGCGGCAGCCCGTGGCGGCCATGACCAGCACCAGCGCGCCGAAGTCCGGATCCAGGGCGTAGGAGGCCTCCACCAGCCGCCGCACGTCCGCGTCCGGCAGGACTTGGGCCTCCCGGGCCCGGTCAGGCGAGGAGGGCGCGCGCAGTCCTTCCCGGATCGCGGTCAGCACGTCGCCCGGCAGGCGCGTGCGCCTGGCCGTGGCAGTGAGTGCCGCGCGGAGGTCGTTCAGGACGCGCGCCAAGGTGGCGCGGGAGAGGGCAGGGGGGTGATCCGAACTCACACCCTTCCCACCGCGCCTCAGCCCCTCCCGCCACGTCGTCAGCGCCTCCTCGGTCAGCGCGGCCAGCGGCACGTCGGCCAGCGGCGAGGAGAGGACGTGGTGCGTCAGGCTGAAGCCGGCGTCCCGCCCCGACGTCGCGCTGCGCGCCTTCCGGAAGGCGATGTAGTCTTCCACGGCGGCGCGCACGGTCGGGCTGGAGACGACGGCCGCGGCGGCCCGCTCCACTGCCAGACGGCCATCAGCCCAAGCCGTGCACGCCGCCACGGCCTGATCGAAGGTGAGGACGCGGACGCCATCAGCTTCAGTCCGCGGGTCATCGTCGGCGATGCCGAGGGCCTGCGTCTCGTACTTCTCGGCGCCGAGGTAGCGCCGGCCGATCCAGGTCCCGGGCCTGCCATCCGCCTGCTTGTAGAACCCCAGATGCAGCGGCAGCGCGCCGCGGCGCACCACCCGGAAGTAGGGCTTCGGGCGCTGCTTCAGCGCGCGGCGGACGGCGCGGGTGTCGAGCCGATGCTCACTGACCTTGCGCGGCACGGGCGCCCCTTCTCCAATACTTCTCCAATATACGGGGCTGGACGGGGCGGGACAGATAGGGACGCCGGAAAGCCTAAGCCGTTGGAATTATTCGTCCCACGATGTCCCAACCTGTTTCACTGCGGGCTACTCTTACCCCCTCTCACGGCGGCAACACGGGTTCGAATCCCGTAGGGGACGCCAGGGACGCCCGAGAATCCGGCTTCACCACCCCTGGGCTTGACGCCCCGCGAGCACGGCCGCGGTGTCGAGGTTACAGCGCGCGGGCACCGCGGTCATCGTCCCGCGTCAGACGCCTGATGATGAGCCCAAGCAGCCATGGACGAAGACGATCGCTGAGAGGCCGCGCCGCTCGTCTCGTACGCGACTCGCGCCCCGTCAACCGTCGCGACCTGCAAGAGGATCGCGCCTCTGCTCGTGGCCGCAGGCGGCAGCCGGACCGGTACCGACGCGCGGCAAGGCACGTCCCTGGCAAGCCGTGCCTCGTTGAGAGTGGTTCGCCTGCTTCGAGCATCTGGCGGGGGTAGCAGACGCCGCCGGGCAGAATGACGTCATCTTCGATCCGGCCTCCCGGCTTCTGACGTCGGACGCCTACGACGCGCTGATGCCGACGCTCGCCGCCGAGATCCTGCCGGCGGAGGCCGATCCTGCGGCCCTTGTCGAGATCCTCCGTCGGCGTTCCGGCCCCGTCAGCCTCGTCTCTCTGCCGGAACTCGAGCGCACCCTCCGGGATGGGATTGCGGCACGGCTCGACGTCGACACGGCCACCCTCGCCCTTCGAGGCGCTGGCCACCAGCAGCAAGACCTCCGGCAGCAGACTGACCATCCGCTGGGGATGGCGCGGGTCCTTTAGCGCTGGACCGCGCTCCATTGGGCGGAACGGCGAGGACGACACCGTCGGGCTCGTTCATCAAGCCCCCGCCATCCATGCGGAGACCGCGCCGCCGTCCCCGCGCTCAACCCGCTGCCGACAACGCAAAGCGACGGACGTGCCTTGCGCGTAACAATTCGTTGCCGAATTCATAAGGTTACGTTAACGATCCATCTCGCGCCGCGGGGGCGCGCCGGCAGGACCGTCCAGGCCGGCGTCTCTGATGCGATACCCCGGAGCCAGCCATGCCGGTCGGGACATTCCTCAGGCGCGGTGCCCTCGCGCGTGCAACCGAGGACGCACAGGATGGCTGGTCCGACAGTCTGAGCCGAGCCTTCATCGCCGGCAGGACCTCCGGCGAGGCCAGCCGCCCCGGCAGCACGCCTTCAGACGCCGACGTGTGCAGACCTCCGTCCAGCAACGGCGACCTCATCCGAGGGCCGCGCCGCGACGACGACATCAGCGACTGCATCCCGACCCGGACCGCTGTGCGCAACGAAGCACCGGGCTTCCCTCAGACTAGCGCTCGCCCGTCTTGGAGACACCAATCATGACGGTCAGCACATCTATCCTCTCGTTCCGCGCAGTCGATCAGAACCTCTGGGCGCCGGGCGCGGCGATCGAACTCGGGATCGACACGGGCGAGGCGCTCATCATTCGCCCCGAGGAGCTGAAATACGACCTCGACATCGGTGGGTCGTTCCTCGGCTTCTCGGGAGAACTCTACGCCAATTTCGTCTTCGGCCTGTTCGCATACGCCGAGATCGGCGAGGCGGGACGCTTCGGTGGCGGGATCGATATCGTCGTCAATGCGAGCCACAATGCCGTCGTAAGCGGCAACGGCGAAGGCATCATCTTCGACTTCAGCGACTACAGCGTCGGCGCTGCCCAGATCGGATCGCAGGGGTTCAGCGTCGGCGCGAAGGCCGGCCTCGACCTGGTCGTCGGATTCGAGCTCGGCATTCGTGACATCACCTACGCGATCTTCGGTTTCCAGGACACGGCAAGCGACTTCAAGATCATCGACCTTGCGGAGACCCATATCCCGCTGCTGACAGCCGAGCCATTCCAGACGGAATTGCCGTTCGACCTCGGACTCGGGCTGGAGCTGACCCTGCGGGTGCCGAGCGGAGCGAACACGCAGGGCTCCAGCTTCGGCTCCGTCGTCGTGCGGTCGGACGGGGTTTCAGACTCCCCGTTCATCGAATTGTCCGCCGACCTCGATCAGATGCTGGTCCAGCTTCTGAAGAAGATCCCGTTCCCGCCACTGGCCGTCGTGGCGAACGTGCTGGAGAACACGATCTTCGCCGAGTTCGAGTTTGACCTCAACGACTACGTGCCGGGCATCGGCGCCGACGTCTTCGGTGTCTCCGCAACGGTGCTCGATATCGGCGCGAGCGTCGGGGCGGCGGTGTCCGAGAAGCTGGCGCTGGACTTCTCGAACGGCGACGGCAAGACGCCCAACGTCAACATCACCCTCCGATCCGACAACGGGACCCCGGGTGATCTGTCCGACGACTTTGTCACGTTCGCCAAGCTGGGCGATACCAACGTCAACGTGGCCGGGCCAAACTTCGAGGGGTTCGGGCCGGTCAAGGTCGAGGCGACCTACGAACTCAACCGCGCCAGGTTCTCCCACTCCGTCGGGCTGGACCTGGTGGGCGGATTCACGATCGACATCCTGAAGGCGGAGACCACCGGATACATTGGCGAGAAGCTCGGCATCAGCTTCGGCCCGCTGCTGTCCTTCTCCTTCCCCGAAAACGGGTTCCGGGTCGGCATCCTGCAGGATCTCTACACGAACGCCTTCGACGTGGCAGGCGGCGCGTTCAATACGGTCAAGGATACGTACGAAGTCTTCTATTCCCAAACGCTGCCCGTCGGCATCAACACGGAGAAGCCCGGCGCAGTCCAGCAGCTCATCGCGTACAACGAGCAACGCCAGATCAATATCGCCGCGTCAAACGTGACCTTCGAGCCGATCATCAACGGCAGGCCGGCGGCCGCCTTCCTGAACGGCAACGCGGTTGACGTCGCGAACACGCCGCAGGTGGCGAGCTGGTTCGCGGACCGCCCGAACGCCCACATCGACATGGAGGGCGACCGCAACAGCACGACACGCGACATCGTCCGGATCGACGTGCAGAATCAGAACAACGTCCCGTTCGTGTCTCAGCTTGAGGCGCGATATTTCGTGAATGGGATCAATACGCCGTTTCCCCTAACGGGATTCCTGTCGGCAGCACAGGCAACCAGTGACGCCGGCTACATCTTCGTCAACAGTCTGCCGTCTTCGTCGTTCATCAACCAGTCGGGCGGCGGCGGCCTCGTCAGCGGCACCCGCCTCGTCTACCGGTACGGCGGACAGCAGGTCACCACCCCCAACTCGGTCAATATCCTCGGCAACACAGGCGACGACTTGCTCGTCTATTGGGGTGACGAAACCCAGCTTCTCGATGGCGGCGGGCAGGTCGCGGAGTCGGCGACCGGCGACGTGCTGATCGCGAACTTCGGCAAGAGCCACGCGCTCGACGCGATCGAGTGGGACCTGCGGCCTTCGGCCGTGGGACAAAGCGGACAGAGCGTCGGCCTGTCGCTGACGCGCGGCCCGGTGCTCTACGGCCGCAACGCCAGCCAGATGGAGAAGATCGGCTTCGTCAATGATCCTCTCCAGGTTGGCCGAGTCGAGATCCCGGCCGATGATGCCGACGGTCGAGCGATCCTGCGGACGCCGGCCGGCGACTTGAACCTCAACGGCACCTTCGTCGTCCGCCTTGGGGTCGAGGACCTGCAGAACGGCGCCTCGACATTCGAGCTGCGGGTGCTCAACGCGGTCGGCAGCCTGGTCCAGGTAGTCGGTTCACAGGTCACCAACCACCCCGAGGTCGGCGGCACGACCTCTCTCCGGGACCTGGTCTTCAAGGACGTCGAGCTGAAGCCCGGCGACCGGATCGAGATCGTCGCCGATCGCGGCGTGATCGAAGGCCCAGACGCCGAGGCGGCGCGGATCTTCGGGATTGCCGTACACGAACAGCACGAGGTGACGTTCCGCAATATCGAGTCGTTCGTGCTGACCCTGTCGTCCTACGACGACATTCTCTTCACGTCGACGGGCCGTGACAGGATCTCCTTTGGTGCCGGCGAGGACACGCTGTTCCTCACGGCCGATACCCACGCCGAGACGATGGACATGGGCAGCGGCGCCGACGTCGTTCTCGCGGAGCTGAGATCTTCGGCGCAACTCGGCAATACAGCGTCGGTCAACGACGACATCTACGGGCAGACCGGCGCGGACGAGGCGATCGTCCGAAACCTGTCGGACGTGGGCGCGCAGTGGGTTACGCGGACGCCGCCCGTCGGCTCCGGAAACCAGATCGTCGTCGGACCATTGGCGTTCAACGCCTCGGCAGCGCAGTTGAACACGATGCTCGGCCAGGTCGATCGGCTCTGGGATACCCCGTTCCGAGAGAATTCTGCCGCCGGGTTGCCGCAAACCACGCTGACCGGCGACTTCATCCGGGTGCAGGTGACGCAGGACGGACGCACCAACTCCGTCACTTTCACCGAGTTCGAGGCCCTGAGCTTCGAGGGATCGGAAACGGCCAATGACCTCGCCGTCTACTTCGGCGGGACCTACTACCGTGGCGGGATATCGCGGGCTGACACCTTCGCGGCGGACTTCGGCACCTTCGACCGCCCGGCCGGCACCACCACTGGCGTCGTCATCTCGGGGTTCAATGCGGCAGCCTCCGCCCTCATCGGCGCGCCAACCACCTCGCCCTTCCCGACCGCACCCACCCGCTTCACCTACGACGACGACCTTCGCTTCGCCGACGGTGAACTGGTCCGCACGTCGGAGATCCAGGGTTTCGAGCGCCTGATCGTCACCGGAACCACCTTCAAGGACATTCTCGTCGGCGGCATCTACGACGATTATCTCGCGGGTGGCGGTGGCGACGACATCCTCGTCGGCGGCGGCTCGCGAAACTACGATACGACCTTCTCGACCATTCGCACCAACCAACTGTCCGGCGGCGACGGCGCGGACACCTACTACACGAACGGCGATGAGCGGACGGAGATCGCCACCGGGACCGATGGTATTCCCGACCTCCTGATCTTCGCACCTGGGAACGTCGTCAGTGTGGCGGCGGCGCTGGGCAACACGCTGGTTGGCCTCCGGCAAACCTTCGACTTCATCGCCCCCGGGCCAGCGGATATCACCTACCAAGCCAACAGCAGCAGCGCGGCGCTCCTCGCCGCGATGGATCAGCTCTCGGCCGGTCTCGTCAGCCGCGACTTTTTCTTCGCGACGGGATCCGGGCTTGGCGCGTTCACCGACGGGCCGTTGCGTACGAACCTGACTGGCCTCGCCGAGACTGACGACCTCTTCATCTACGACGGCGGCGCGACCTACCGCGGCGGCGAGCGGCCCGGCGATGCCGACGTATTCGTCGCCGACTTCTCGGCCCAGACCTTCGGCATCACCCTCAACGTGGAACAGGATGCGGCCGGCGTCCTCCTGGGGAACGGCGTCTTCATCTCCGGCCTGGACCGCGTGGTCCTGCGGCTCGGGAGCGGCGGCGACTTGGTCGCCGGCGGGTTGCTGGACGACGTGATCTACGGCGGCGACGGTTCCGATGTCCTGCGCGGCGGCGGCGCCGTCGCCGGGGACAGCCTGTTCGGCGGCGCCGGCGCCGACCTCTTCGGCTGGCAGGTGTCGGACGGGATCTCCAACATCGACGGCGGCAGCGATCCGGGCGAAACCGCGGAAACGCCGATCGTCGACCGGGTGCTGATCTCAGCGGTTGGCGAGAACGGTCTCTCGCTGGCCGGGCCCGGCGACGGACTGGCCGTGCAGCTTTTCATCAACCTCGGCGGCGGCGCCGAAGACTTCGACCCGCTGTTTCTCGACGCGATCGGGGCCGACGCCGTGTCGGTGGATATCCCCCGCCTCCTATTTGTCGAGAACGTCGCCACCGTCCGCGTCTGGTCGGGGGACAACTACGTTGCGATGCGCAACATCGAGGCGACCGAGGTCCAGGGATCAAACGAGGGGGATGACCTCGTCTGGTACCAGAACGGAACCTTCTACGACGGCGGCGACCGGGACGGCGATAAGGACGTTTTCGTCGCGGTCTTGCTGGACGAGACCGCCGACATCTCGATCAACGCCCGCAGCGGTGACGACCGGGTGCCGGACGACCAGGTCTTCTACGACATCGGCAACGGCACGCGGATCGGCAACTTCGAGCAGATCATGGTTCGCCTCGGTTCGGGCAATGATGAGGTGTTCGGCGGCGAGTTCGACGACTTCCTCCAAGGTAACGGCGGCGACGACCTGCTGGACGGCGGCGAGGGCCGCGACACGGTCAGCGGCGGCGCGGGAGACGATCGCCTGTTCTTCACGGGCGGTTTCAATGAGGTGATCGACGGCGGTTCGGACTTCGACACGATCGAGATCAATGCGATCCCCTCCGGGATTAGCTCGGTCTACGGCCTGACCGTCAATTCCGCCGATCCGGACAGTTTTACAATCACCTCCTTCAACGACGTCGACGACATCAGCAGCGCGGCGACCATGCGGTCCGAGCTCGCGTCGCTGATGGCGAACCTCGGAACCACGAACGGCTTCCTCGTGGGCGGAAGCGGAGTTTCGCTACGCGTCGTCAATGTCGAACGCGTCGTCATTTCGGCCGAGGAAGGCCGCGACATGCTAGTGTCGGGCACGGGCGGGGGTGTCCTTTCTGGCGACGGCGGCGCCGATGTTCTGGTCAGCCTCGGCGGGGACGATCTTCTCGTCGGTGGCGAGGGCCTTGACCGGTATGCATTCGGCGGTGCCTGGGGCCACGACGTGATTGGCGGTGAGTACGCCGGAGCGGGCGAGATCCATTTCTTCGGCTGGAGCCGCGCTCAGATCACGTTCAGCCTCGCAGCGCCGGGCAGCGATGATCTGCTGATGAGCAACGTCGTCGGCGACACGGTTCTCTTCATGGACTACTTCCGGAACGGTCCCAACGGCCTGGGCTACACCTTCGCCTTCGACGATCAGACGGCGGTCGGTCTTAACCTGACCGCTCTCGGCGCGGTGAGCAGCGGCCCGGTGGCCGTGGGCTCGGTCTTCTTCGGCACGGATGGGCGGGACGTGCTCCTCGAGGGTACGAATGACGCCGACTCTTACTTCGCTCGCGAGGGCAACGACCTCATTACAGGGTCGCCGGGTCCGGACATCATCTCCGGCGGCCTCGGCCTCGATGCCGTGATCTACGCCAAGATGGTTGTCGGCTCGCGCGCAGAGGCCGGTGTGACGGTCGACCTCGGCATCGGCTACGGCCTCGGCGGAGACGCCGACGGTGACATCCTGATCTCGATCGAGGACGCGCTGGGGTCGGGCGCGCGCGACCTGCTCATCGGATCGGACGGCCGGAACGCTCTGGCTGGCGGCGAAGGCGACGACACGCTGAGGGGCCTCAAGGGGGAAGATTTCCTCTCCGGCGACGGTGGGAACGACAGTCTCCGCGGGGGCGACGGCGACGACGTCATCAAGGGCGGAACGGGACGCGACAGCCTTTTCGGCGAGGGGGGCAACGACTACCTCGGTGGCGGCGCCGAGGCGGACACACTTGCTGGTGGCACCGGCAACGACACCGCCGTCGGCGGCGAAGGCTCGGACTCCGTCGATCTCGACGCGGGCGACGACACCTACATCATCGCCCGGACCGTGAGCGGCCTCGTTGCCGACGCCGGACTGGATACGGTGAACGGTGGCGCCGGCGAAGATACGATCGAGTTGTCCGACTTCATGACAGGCGGCGTGATCAACCTGGGCGGCAGCTTCGACGTGCCACAGACCGTCGCCAGCAACGGGGTCACCGACATCGCTTCGCAGGGCGCTTTTGTCACAGTCGCGACGCTGACCGGGTTCGAGAACGCTGTCGGCTCCAATTTCCGCGATACCGTCCTCGGCAACTCGGGTGCGAACAAGCTGGCCGGCGCGTCTGGCGATGACCTTCTCCTTGGCTTCCAGGGCAACGATACGTTGGTCGGCGGCGCCGGCATCGACCAAGTCAGCTACGCGGCGGAGGGAGGCAGCGGCGCGGTACTCGCGGACCTCGCCACCGGTCTGGTCACCGACACCTACGGGAACACCGATACCCTGATCGAGGTCGAGTGGCTGATCGGCTCCAACACCAGCGCATTCGATGATCTTCTGGGAGATGATCGCGACAATATCTTCACCGGCAACAAGGGCGCCGGCGTCGACCAGATGGATGGGCGCGGCGGTGTCGACACGGTCGACTACAGCATTGAATCCGACACGCAGAATTACCTGCCAGACGGCACGACCCCCGGTCCGATCGGAGTTGGTATCGTCGTCGACCTCTCGGTCACGGGCAGCTTCTCTAATCCGAACGCCACAGACACCTCGGGCCACGGTGATCTGCTAGTCAGCATCGAGAACATCATCGGCTCGATCCGGGCCGACGCCATCAAGGGCAGCGCGGCCGACAACCTGTTCGTCGGCGGTGACGGCAACGACACGTTGGATGGCGGACCAGGTGGATTCGACACGGTAGATTATCGGCAGGAGATCGGCAGCCTCGGCGTGATTGTCGATGACAGCAGTCTTCTGAGCAACCGCGACACGTTCGGCGACGTCGACCTGCTGATCGGGATCGAGCGGATCGTCGGCACGGACCATGCTGACTTCATGCGACTGGATTCAACCTTTACGCGAGAAGCAGTAGGCGGTGACGGCGACGACCACCTCGAAATGCTGTCCACGCTAGGGGCGGCAGACAGGAGCCGTCTTTTCGGTGGTGACGGCAACGACACGCTGATCGGGTCCGGGGGCGCGGACTACCTGTTCGGTGGTTCGGGCTCGAATGAGAGCTACGGTTTCGGCGGCGACGACACGTACCTCTCCACCGGCGGCAGCGACTTCTTCGACGGTGGTGCCGGAGACAATGAGGTCAGCTTCGAGCTTCTCGCCGGAGCCGTCCGCGCCGACCTGACGACGACGAAGATGTTCACGACCGATACGACCAGCGCGCTGACCGGCGCGCAGCGGCTCGTCGTCAGCCACTCGTCCGTATCGGCGGTCACGGGGTCGGCCTTCGCCGACGCGATCGAGGGTAACTCTGGATCAAACCGACTCAAGGGTGGATCTGGCGACGACACGATCGCCGGCGGCGACGGTGTGGACTCGCTCGACGGCGGGGCGGGCGTCGATACGCTGGACTACACGCAGGGGACCGGCGGCGTTTCCCTTGATCTCACCATCGCGTCGAACAACGCGACCGATGGTTTCGGCAACCGTGAGACCGTGACCGGCTTCGAGCGCTTCCTCGGCACCGCCTTCGATGACACGTTCAAGGGTGACGATAAGGCGCAGACTTTCGCGACCGGTGCGGGATCGGACGTCGTCGACGGCGGCGGCGGGTTCGACACGCTCGACTTGTCGCAGGAGACCGGCGCCCTCGGCGCAACGTTTCAGATCAGCTTCGACCCGACGTCCGGTACGATCTCGGCGGTCGTCACGGACTCTTTCGGAGCTCTTAACTTCGTGACCTCGGTCGAGCATTTCATTGGAACGAACGGCATCCACGACGACCTGTTCGGCGGCGACGGCAACGACATGCTGACCGGCAACGCCGGGTCGGAGGTTGATCAGCTGTTCGGAGGAAACGGTATCGACACGGTCGATTACAGTTTCGAGAGAGGCGCCCAGGGTATCGTGGTCGACCTCCGCATCCTCGGTGCCACCGCCGCGGCGCCGAACGCGACCGACAGCTACGGCGACCATGACGCCTTGCAGTCGATCGAGAATGTCGTCGGCAGCGCCTTTGGCGACAGTATCGACGGTGGCGCAGAGGCGAATGTCTTCAGCGGACTGGACGGTGCCGACACCTTCTCGGGCGGGGATGGAGCCGACACGATCAGCGGTGGCCTCGGGCTCGATACGATTCGCTACGACCTCGAGAGCGGTGGTGCCGGCATTACCGTAGCATTGCAGGGCGGGTTCCCGCAGGTGGTCGACACCTTCGGTAAGGTCGACAGCGTTCGCGACATCGAGGCCATCGTCGGCACCGCGCAGGTCGACGTCATGTCCGGCAACGACGCCGCCAACCTGTTCAGCGGTCTTGGCGCTGCAGACACCCTGGATGGCTGGGTCGGCGACGATACACTGGATGGTGGCAGCGACGACGACGTCCTGCTCGGCTGGTCGGGCGATGATAGCCTGGTGGGCGGGGCCGGGGAGGACCAGCTCTTTGGCGAGGACGACGACGACACGCTCCTGGGCGGGACCGGCGCAGACGTCATATCCGGTGGCGATGGGTTCGATACGGCGTCCTATTCCGGCTCGGTGAATGCAGTCACCATCCTTCTTGCAAGTGGCGCCGCGGTGGGCACGGGCGGGGACGCAACGGGCGATGTTCTGGACAGCATCGAGAACCTTACTGGCTCCGACGGAGCCGACGTTCTTGCGGGCGACGCTGGGGACAACCTCCTCGACGGCGGGGGCGGCAACGACACGCTCGGCGGCGGCAGGGGTGACGACGGTCTACAGGGTGGCGGCGGGGCCGACAGCCTGCTTGGCGGCGACGGGCAGGACGTCCTCGACGGCGGCGAGGGCAACGACACGCTCGATGGGGGCAGCGCGGTCGATCAGCTCCGGGCCGGCGCCGGGAACGACCGCGTCATCTACGATGCAGCCGATACGACGGTCGACGGCGGCGAGGACGGCGACACGCTCGTCCTGCTGACCCGCGTCAACGTCAACCTCGGCAATGCCGATCAGGTCCAGGGCGGTGGTTCGGCTACGAACTTCGAGTCCGTGGACGCGAGCGCCCTGACGCTCGGTGTCGTCCTCACCGGCTCGTCCGCCGCCAACTCTTTGGCAGGCGGGTCCGGGAACGACTCGCTGAACGGCAGCACCGGAGACGACACGCTGATCGGCGGTGCCGGGGACGATACGCTCACCGGCGGCACCGGGACGGACACCGTGAGCTACGGGGGTGCGTCCGCCGGCGTCTCGGTGAACCTGACCACCTCGACGGCGCAGAACACCGGCGGCGCGGGGACCGACCTGATCACCGGGGTCGAGAACGCGGTCGGCAGCGCCCATGCAGACACTCTCACGGGCACCAATGGGGCGAACCTCCTCGACGGTGGGGCCGGGGCCGACTCGCTCGTCGGCGGTCTCGGCGACGATGTCTACGTCGTGGACAGCGCGGCCGACGTGGTGATGGAGGGGGTAAACGCCGGCATCGATACGGTGCACGCCGGGCTGTCGTACACCCTCGGCGCGAACCTGGAGAACCTGACGCTGTATGGTCTGGCGCTGTCGGGCGCCGGGAACAATGCTGGGAACGTCATCACGGGCAGCGACGGTGCCAACGTCCTCTCGGGCTCGGGCGGCAACGACACGCTGCTGGGCGGGGGTGGCCAGGACACGCTCGACGGCGGCAACGGCGCGGACTCGATGGCCGGGGGCGCGGGGGACGACACCTACGTGGTGGACGACGCCGGCGACGTCGTGAACGAGGCGGAGGGGGATGGCGTGGACACCGTCACCAGCATCCTCTCCCTCACCCTCGCGGCGGGGCTGGAGAACCTCACGCTCCTCAGCACGGCCGCGGCCGGCACCGGCAACGCGCTGGCCAACCGCATCGTCGGCAACGGCATCGCCAACACGCTCGCTGGCCTGGGCGGGGCCGATACGCTGGAGGGCGGCAACGGCAACGACACGCTCGACGGCGGCACCGAGGCCGACAGCCTCGCCGGCTCCTTCGGGGTCGACAGCCTGGTCGGGGGAGACGGGAACGACACCCTCGACGGCGGCGCCGGGGACGACGCCCTCGACGGCGGCCTCGGCGACGACACCTACCTCGTCAACGCCGCCCTCGATGCCCTGACTGACGCCGGCGGGGTCGACACGGTGGTCGCCTCCCTCACATGGACCCTCGGCAACGCCTTCGAGAACCTCACCCTCGCGGCGGGCGCCGGCAACGGCACCGGCAACGGCCTGGCCAACCGCCTGACCGGCAACGCGGCGGGCAACGTGCTGGCCGGCGGCTCGGGCAACGACACGCTGGAGGGCGGCGGCGGCAACGACAGGCTCAACGGCATGAGCGGGGCCGACGTGCTCCGCGGCGGGGCGGGCAACGACACCTACTTCGTCGACAACGCCCTCGACGTGGTGGACGAGGCGGGCGGCGACGGCATCGACATCGTCTCCACCGCCCTCTCCTTCACCCTCTCGTCGGGCGTGGAGCGCCTCACCCTGACCGGGACCGGCAATGCGACCGGCACGGGCAACGGCGAGGCCAACCGCATCCTCGGCAACGCCGGCGCCAACCTCCTCGCCGGGCTCGACGGCGCGGACGAACTGCGCGGCGGGGCCGGGAACGACACCCTCCTCGGCGGCACGGGCGCCGACCGCCTCTACGGCGACGCGGGCGCGGACACCTTCCGCTACGCCTCCATCGCCGAGGGCGGCGACGTGATCTACGCCTTCGCCGCCGCCGATGACGGGCTCGAGGTCTCGGCCGCGGGCTTCGGCGGCGGGCTGGCGGCGGGCAGCCTCGCGGCAGGCCGCTTCGCCTCCAACACCACCGGCCTCGCGACGTCGGCCGCCGGCACCGGCCAGTTCGTCTACGAGACCGACGCCGGCCGCCTCTGGTGGGACGCCGACGGCGCCGGCGGGGCAAATGCGCTCCTCCTCGCCACCCTCTTCGCCAGGCCCCAATTCACCGCCGCCGACATCACCATCATCGCCTGACGCCGCGTCTCGGAAGGGTCCTATGCGCGGGTCCTTCCGAGCGATGGACCCGACGAAGGTCGGATCCGGGTTTCCACCGCTGCTCCTGTGCGTCTCTCAACCCGTCCTCATCGGTCAGGCACGCGGAACGGGCTGCAAGGCGTCGTGGAACGGTCCGCGGTCGGGCCGTGGCGGGTACCAGGGTGATCGCAGCCCGCGGTGTGCGGCGGCCCGCGCGTGACGGCGGCCGGTCGCCGTGCGACGCTCCTTCCGTGCCGGTGAGCCCCCTGCGTGAGCCGCCTCTTCTCGAGGTGCGCGGACTCGTCCGCCGCTTCGGCGGCGTCGTCGCCCTCGATGGGCTGGACCTGGCGGTGCGGCGCGGCACGGTCACCGCCCTCATCGGGCCGAACGGGGCGGGGAAGTCCACGGCCTTCGGCTGCATCTCCGGCGTGATCCGGCCGGATTCGGGATCGGTGCTCTTCGCAGGGCGCGACATCACGGGGGAGCGGCCGGACCGCATCACGCGCGCGGGCCTCGTCCGGTCATTCCAGATCGCGCGCGGCATCCCCCGGCTGACCGTTCTGGAGAACCTTCTTCTCTATGGTCCGGCGCAGCCTGGGGAAGCGGCCTGGCGCGCCGTGCTCGGCGCCGGCGTTCGCGGGCGGGAAGCGGTGCTGCGCCATAGGGCGCGGGAGGTCGCGGCGCGGCTGAACCTCACCCGCGTGCTGGACAACCCTGCGGCGGCGCTATCGGGCGGGCAGAAGAAGCTGCTGGAGATCGGGCGCGCGCTGATGGCGGAGCCGCAGCTGCTCATCCTCGACGAGCCGGTGGCCGGGGTGAACCCGACGCTGGCGGCGGAGATCGCGGGCCACGTCGCGCGGCTCTGCGACGAGGGCGTGACGGTGCTGATCGTCGAGCACCACATGGATTTCGTCGCGTCGCTCTGCGACCCCGTCATCGTGATGGCGGAGGGACGGTGGCTGGCCGAGGCGCGGTTCCGGGAGATCGCCGACGATCCCCGTGTGCAGGAGGCCTATATGGGTCGCCGGGCCCACGCGTGAGCGGCTTCCTCGAGGTGGAAGGCGTCGTCGGCGGCTACGGCGCGGCGGACGAGGTGCTGAAGGGGATCAGCCTTTCGCTCGCGGCGGGGCGCATGGCGGCGGTGGTCGGGCCGAACGGGGCGGGCAAGTCCACGCTGCTGAAGGCCGTCGCGGGGATCGTTGTTCCGAAGTCGGGGCGGGTGACGCTGGAGGGGCGGCCGCTGTCGGGGCTCCCGCCGCGGGCGGTCGCCCGGCGCGGCGTCGCCTTCGTGCCGCAGGAGGGGAACGTCTTCCCCTCGCTGACGGTGCGCGAGAACCTGGAGATGGGCGGTTACCTCGAGGTGCGGGCGACGGTGACGCGACGTGCCGAGGCGCTGATGCAGCGATTTCCGGTGCTGGGCGAGAAGCGGCGGCGGGCGGCGCGGACGCTGTCGGGCGGGCAGCGCCAGATCCTTGCCATGGCGATGGCATTGATGGTCGAGCCGCGTCTGCTGCTGCTGGACGAGCCCTCGGCGGGCCTGTCGCCCGTCGCGGCCGAGGCGCTATTCGACGGGATCGCCTCGATCCACCGGGGCGGCACGGCGGTCCTGATGGTGGAGCAGAACGCGCTGGAGGCGCTGGCCATCGCGGAGGAGGGGATCGTGCTCGTGGACGGGCAGGTGGCGCGCATCGGGCCGGCCGCGGGGCTTGCGGCGGATCCGGAGGTGCGGCGGCTGTTCCTCGGCGGCTAGGATCAGGACGGGGCGCTCGCGGTCGCGACGGCCCTTCCCTTCCTCCTGGGCCCGTAGCCCAGCGCCGTGGCGCTGGCCGGTAGGCGGGTCCCGGGCCGACCGAGTGGATCAGGGGCGGACAGACTGGGCCGCGACCCGACAGAGGTCCTGAGCGGTCGGTAGAACGATGTTGCGAACGTATCATTTTTGATCCGATGCGCATGTCCTGATTGACAGTCGGTTTACGTTCGTCTCAAAACCCTGACATCGTTTCACAGGCCGCCCGATGTCCGCTCGTCCCATCGTCTCCTTCCTCCCTGGCTCGTCCCTCGCCACGCCGATCGGCGGGACCCGGAACATCACCCTCCGGTTCGACAACCAGCCGGACGCGGCGCCGGGCGGGGATGTCGGCTACTACCCCTACGTGGACCTGCGGATCCCGACCCTGGGCGCCGACGGCGTCGGGACGGCGACGGATGACGGGCTGACCTACATCGGCGCCACCTATCTCGGCATTCCGCTCGAGCAGACGATCCTGACCTTCGACTCGGACGGGAAGGCGGCGCATCCCTTCGCGAAGGACGCCCTGGGCAATGCGATCGTCGTGACGGGCGCGGCGGGCGAGCAGCTCGTCGTGCTGCGCCTGCCCTTCGGCTCCTTCACCCCGGACCAGACGCCGACGGACATCGTCGTGCAGGTGGCGGTCTCGGACCTCGCCGACCTCGACACGCCCCTGAGGCTGGAGGCGACGGGCGGCTTCGCCTACGGGCGCGACGCGCTGAACAACCCGCTCGCCGACGCGCCGGTGCGCGGCGCGACCGCGTCGCTCGACGTCACGCCGCAGGTCATCACGCTCGAGACGCGGTATCTCGGGCCGGAGCAGGAGACGGCGACGGGCCCGTCCTATGCGCGGACCTGGGTGGCGCAGGCCGACATCGCGGTGGGGCAGACGGTCACCGGCCTCGTCCTGCAGCAGGTGATCCCGGACGGCGTGGTGATCCTCGGCACGTCCATCGCGAACGGGACGGGCAGCATCGCCATCGTGAATGGCGTGGTGACCGCGACCTTCACCGGCGACTACACGGGCGGCGGCGCCAAGCCCACGCTGAACGTGGACTTCTACGTCACCGAGGCGTTCGCCGCCGGCGGCAACGTGCTGGACCCGGTGACCGGCGCCTTTCGCCCGCTTGAGATGAACGCCTCGCTCGCGGCGGACTGGCAGCCGGTGGATACGCGCGACGGGCCCGTCCACTTCGACATCAACCCGCCCGGCGCGGAAAACACGATCACCGCGAAGTCCATCGCGGTGCAGAAGTCCGTCGCGGTTGTGGATTCGCTCAAGGCGGGCGGACACCTGCAATGGACGCTCGACGGCCAGGTTTCCAACTACTTCGACGTGGACCAGCTGGTGCTGACCGACACGCTCGGTGACGGCCAGCGCTTCGATACGGGCTTTACCCCGACGATCGTCGTGGAGGAGGGCGGGGAGACGATCCTGGCGAAGGTCCTCTCCGTCGGGCAGTACAACTTCGCCCGCGACCCCTCGACCGGCCTGACCACCATCACCTTCGACGTCAGCAAGGCGCTGCGCGACGCGGGCCTGGACGAAGCGCTGAACGGCGGCACCGCGCTGGACCCGAACAAGGCGACGGCGAAGGTCGTGTTCCGCAGCGTGCTGGAGGAAAGCTGGGTCGGGCCGACCCCGGGCGACGACCGCGTGGACCAGGGCGACCCAATTGGCAACGGCGTGGCGTTCTCCGGCCAGGTCGCGGAGACGGACAGGCCGATCCGGGACGAGTCGGGCGCGGGCGTGACGCTGCCGGTCAGCACGGTTTCGAAGGCGATCGCCCTGGTGAACGGGGCGGCGCCGATGCCTCAGGCGAACGGGAAGGTCAACGTCTCCTCCGGCGACGAGATCACCTACCGTCTCACGCTCGACATGCCGCTGACCGGCGCGCACAAGGTCGCGCTGAAGGACTACCTGCCCCTGCCCGTGCTGCTGGCCGGGGACGCCGATGCCAACGCGGTCACCGCGGCGTCCATGACCTTCACGGTGGGCACGCCGGGCGCCGGGCAGTTCACCTTCGGCCCGGCCGATACCTACCACCTGCTCTCCGGCGCCGCGGCGCCGCAGGTCACGATCGACGCGGCCTCGAACGCCCTGACCTTCAACTTCGGCGACGTGCAGGACCCGAACTACGCGGCTGGCAAGATCGACATCCTGTTCACCGTCAAGGTCCTGGACGCGCCCTTCGGCGATGGGCTGCTGCTGACGAACCAGGTCACCTCGACCGAGACCAACTCCTTCAACGCGGTGTCGGAGAGCAACGCCATCGTCCAGTTCGTGTTGGGCGAGCCGCGGCTGCAGATCCACAAGGCCGTCGTCGCGACGGATGCGATCGGCGGTGTCTATACCGGGACGGATGGTCCCGCGACCTTCAACGCACCGGGCACGACCGGCGCGCGCTTCACGGGCAACGTGACGAGCGCGGGCATCCAGGCCGACCGGCTGAACAACGAGCTCGGCAAGGTGGACGCCGGCGACAAGGTCACCTTCGCCGTCGTCGTCGAGAACAAGGGCAGCGGCCTTCACGGTGCCTTCGACGTGCTGCTGCGTGACGTGATCCCGGCGGGCTTCCAGGCGCCGGACGGAGCGGGCTTGAACCTGCGGGTCACCGACGGCAACGGCAATGCGCTGTCCTACACGAATGTGGGTGGCGGCTTCTTCGACCCGAACGGCGGCATTCGCCTGGACGACGCCCCGGGCCAGGGCGCCATCGCCGCCTATTCCGCGACGAACGGCAAGAACATCGTCGTCATCTCCTACGACCTGCAGCTCGCGAATGCCGTGGACGTCCCGAACTTCCGCCTCCCGAACACGGCGACGATCGTGGACTACGCGGCCCAGGAAGCCGGGGTGGACCGGACCAATGCGGCACCGGCCTCCGAGTTGAACGCGACGTCGGCCGTCGTCACCGCGCCCCTCGAGATCAGCAAGACCGTCTTCGCGACGGACCAGCTCTTCACTGGCGAGAATCTCGGCAACAAAAGCCTGACCGATCTCGCGATCGGCGAAACCGTGACCTACCGGATCGCGGTTCGCGTGCCGGAGGGCAAGGTGACCGATCTGCGAGTCGAGGATTTCCTCCCGAAGGCCTCCTCCGGCCTGCTCGACTACGTCTCGTCCAAGCTGGTCTCGGTCGGTTCCAACCTGTCCGGCGTCGCACTGGGCATCGGGGCCGCGGGCGCGGTGACCGACAGCAACGCGGACAGTGTCGGCGACACCGTCCGATTCAACCTGGGCAACGTCACGAACCAGGCGGACAACCAACGCACGGACGACGACCTGGTCGTGTTCGAGGTGGTGGCCCGCGTCGCGGACCGGGGTGGCAACAACGGCGGTGACGTGCTGCGGAACACGGCAGAGGTTTCGGCCGCCACGTCGGGGGGGCGGAGCACCGCAGGGTCCTCCGTGGACGTGGAGGTCGTCGAGCCGAAGCTTGTCATGACGAAGTCCGTCACCGCCAACCCGGCCGATGCCGGGGACCTGGTGACCTACACCATCACCATGACGAACCAGGCCGGGACCTACGTCGCACCCGCCTTCGACCTGAAGATCAAGGACCTGCTGTCGAACCTCGCGCCGGATGTCGTCTTCCAAGCCGGGACGGTGCAGGTCTCGGGCACCGGCACGTCCGGCGTCACGATCCTCGACGGGAATGACACCGGCGACACGGCCGTCGAGGTCGGGGCGGCGCGGATCGACGCGGGCGGCACGCTCACCGTCACGTTCAAGGCGAAGGTTTCCGACACGGTCGTCACGGGCAAGCAGGTCACGAACACGGCCCAGGGTGGCGGCGATACCCTGCCCGACCAGAACGGGATCGACCGGGACATCCCGCTCACCGCCAGCACTACGCTGAACATTGCGCCGCCGAAGATTGCAAAGAGCGTCGTCGGGACCTCCGATGCCGACACCGGCTCCTCGCGGCTGGACGAGGGCGTCACCGACCTCAAGATCGGGGAGGTCGTCACTTACGAGATCCGGGTGACGATCCCCGAAGGGTCCTCTCCCAACCTCAACGTCGTGGACCTGCTGCCGGACGTGCTCTCGGCGGCGGTTGCGGGCGGCCGTCTGGTCTACGTCGCGAACTCCGCGCAGGTCGTCTCGACCGGGGCGAATCTCAGCGGCGCCTCCCTCGCGACGCCGACGATCACGGTCGATGATTCGAGCACGAACGGGACGCTGGACCGGATCACCTTCTCCTTCGGCAACGTCACCAACGCGCCGGACGGCGCCGAGAACGGGAAGGACCAGATCGTCGTTCGCCTCCAGGCGCAGGTCGTGGACGCCCTGACGAACGTCAACGGCGACGTGCTGACCAACACGGCAACGGTCACCGCGGGCTCGGCGGCGTTGCAATCCGCGCCCGTCAACGTGGAGCTGGTCGAACCCGTCCTGCTGATGGACAAGACCGCGTCCTTCGCGAACGGGACCGTCCGCGACGCGGGCGCCGAGGTTACCTACACCCTCGTCATCAGACACGCCAACAACAGCAACCTCAACGCCTACGACCTCGCGATCCGCGACGCGGTGCCGGCGAACCTCGCGATCATTCCGAACAGCCTGACATCCACGTCCGGCACGGCGAGCTTCAACGGTCAGAACCTGTCGCTCAACATCGCGCAGCTGGACCTCGGGCAGACGGTCAAGATCACCTACAAGGCGGTCCTGAAGGACAGCGTGACGCCGGGCGAGCAGCTTATCAACACAGCGCGCGTGGACTACGACAACCGCGCCGGCGAGGGTGGCCGGGGCAGTTCCGCGGCGGACACGGAGACCGTCACGGTTGCCCTGAACCCGACCCTAACGAAGGTGGTCACGAACACCTCCCTTGCGGGCACCGGGACGACCTTCGGCAATGACGTGCGGCCGGACCTGGCGATCGGCGAGACCGTGACCTACCGACTGATCGCGACGGTCGGCGAAGGCACGCAGAAGCTGCTGATAACGGACACGATGCCGGTGGGGCTGCAGGTCCTCTCGGCGCAGGTCGAGAGTATCGGCGGGAAGATCTCGGGCGGGCTGCTCTCGGTCGGCTCGGGCGCGACCTCCATCGTCGGCCAGCTCGTGTCCTTCGACTTCGGCACGGTGAAGAACGAAGCTGACAACCTCGTGAATGCGGGCGACCGGGTGTCGGTCCTCGTCACGGCGCGGGTCGTGGACGGTGCCGCGACGACTAACGGCGCGGTGCTGACCAATGCCGGCAAGGTCGAAACCTCCGCGCCGGACGGGACCACGGGCAAGGCCTCGGGAACTGCGAACGCGCCGATCGACATCGTCCGGCCGGTCCTCACGCTCGACAAGGCAACGCCCTTTACGGGCGGCGACGCGGGCGACCTCGTCACCTACACGCTGACGATCAACCATGCGGGGAGCAGCCGCGCGCCGGCCTATGACGCGAAGGTGACGGACCTGCTGCCGGCCGGGGCCGTGCTGCTGCCGGGCAGCGTCACCGCGCCGGCCGGGACCTCCGTCGCCGTCTCGGGCAACGGGCTTACGGTGTGGCTGCCGGAGGGCTACGCGCCGGGCAGCGGGGCCATCACCATTACCTACCAGGCGAAGCTTGCGGACACCGTGTTCAACGGCCAGCCGGTGAGCAACACGGCGAGCCTGACCTATTCTACCGCGCCCGCCGGCACGTCAGGGCGCGCGACGATCACGGTGGCGGACGACGCCACGGTGCCGGTCAAGATCGTGGATGCCTTCGACAAGCAGATCGTCTCCACCTCCTACGCCGCCACGACCGGGAACGAGGTCGCGATCGGCGAGACCATCACTTACCGTCTTGTGGCGACGCTCGGCGAGGGCACGCAGAAGCTCGTGTTGAGCGACGTGCTTCCGAATGGGCTGCAATACGTCTCCTCGAAGGTGATCAGCACGGGCGGCGTCAGCGGTTCCTTGCTCTCGGCTGATTCGGCGGGCGCTTACGATGCTACGGCGAAGAGGGTCAGCTTCGATTTCGGCGCGCTGACCAATACCGGCGACAACGTGCAGAACGCGAACGATCAGGTGATCGTGGAGGTCGTGGCGAAGGTCACGACCGCGGGCATCGGGCTGAACATCGCCAACTCCGGGCGGCTCCAGGCCTCGACGCCGGGCGGGACGCCGATGCCGATGCTGACCGACAGCGAGGTAGTGAAGACCGTCGCGCTGCCGCTTGCGAGCCTCGGCGACCGGGTGTTCGACGACCTGAACGGCAACGGCATCCAGGACGGGGGTGAGGTCGGCCTCGCGGACGTCCTCGTGCGGCTGCTGAACGCCGACGGCACGCCGACCGGCCAGACCACCACGACCAGCGGCAACGGCACGTACGGCTTCGCGAACCTCCGGCCCGGGACCTACAAGGTCGAGTTCGTCACGCAGGCGGGCTACACCTTCTCCCCCGCCGATCGTGGCGGGGACGATGCGAGGGACAGCGACGCCGACCCGATGACCGGCCGCACGGGCGACGTCATGCTCGACCCCGGTGAGAACGACCTGACCGTGGATGCGGGCATGCTGCGCCTCGGCTCCATCGCCGGCCGGGTCTTCACGGACCAGGACGCGGACGGCCAGCGGGAGACGGGGGACGGCCCGGTGACGGGCGTCACCGTCCGGCTGCTGAACGGCGACGGCACCCCGGCGGGTCGCACCACGACCACGGCGGCCGACGGCACCTACAAGTTCGACGGGCTGATCCCCGGGACCTACAAGGTGGAGTTCGTCAAGCCGGACGGGACGGTCTTCACGCCGAAGGGCCAGGGCGCTGCCGCGACGGACAGCGACGCCGGCATCGCGGATGGCCGCACCGACGGGCTGTCGCTCGCGCCCGGCGAGAACAAGGTGGCGGTGGATGCCGGCATCTACCTGCCGGTGTCCCTGACGGGCCGCGTCTTCACCGATATGGACGCGGACGGCCAGCGCGAGCTCGGCGACGGCCCGGTGACCGGCATCACGGTCCGCCTGCTCGATGGCCTGGGCAACCCGGCCGGCCGGACCACCACCACGCTCGCCGATGGCACCTACACGTTCGACGGGCTGGTGCCCGGGTCCTATGCGGTCGAGTTCGTGAAGCCGGACGGGACGCGGTTCACGCTCGCCGACCGCGGCGCGGACACGACCGACAGCGACGCCAACGAGGTGTCGGGGCGCACGACGCCGGTCACGCTGACCTCCGGGCAGACGAGCCCGAACAACGACGCGGGGATCTACGTGCCCGCTACGCTGTCCGGCCGCGTCTTCACGGACATGGACGCGGACGGCCAGCGCGAGCTCGGCGACGGCCCGGTTAACGGCGTCACCGTCCGCCTGCTCGACGGCAACGGTGCCCCGACCGGCCGCACGACGACGACCGCGGCCGACGGGACGTACACCTTCAGCGGCCTGGTGCCCGGTGCCTATTCCGTGGAGTTCCTTCGTCCGGACGGGACGGTCTTCACCCCCGCGAACCAGGGCAACGACGCGACGGACAGCGACGCCGACCCGAGCAACGGCCGAACGCCGCCGGTCACGCTCCTGTCCGGCGGGGTGAGCGAGAACAACGACGCGGGCCTCTACGTTCCCGCGATCCTTTGCGGCCGGGTTTGGCTGGACTGGGACCGCGACGGCCAGCGCGACGCCGACGAGGCGGCGGTGGCGGGCGTGGCGGTGCGCCTGCTCGACGCGAAGGGCCTCGTCGTGCAGACGGGGACCACGGCGGCGGACGGCACCTACAAGTTCGCCGGCTTGGTGCCCGCGACCTACACGGTGCAGTTCATCCGGCCGGACGGCACGGCCTTCACGCTCAAGGACGTCGGTCCCGACGCGACGGATAGCGACGCGAACCCGGCCAACGGACGGACGACGGGCATCATCCTCGTCTCCGGTGACGTCAGCCGGAACAACGACGCGGGCCTGCAGAACCTGGGCGACCAGGGCCCCTGCGTGACGGAGCCCGCGACGAAGCTGACGGCGGGGAACGACGCCTTCAACCCGACCCCGGGCAACGACGCGGTCTCCGGCGCCGGCGGCGACGACAACCTGCATGGCGGCGCTGGGAACGACACGCTCTTCGGCGGCGACGGCAACGACGTGCTCATCGGGCATGAGGGCGACGACAGCCTGACGGGCGGCGCGGGCGACGACCTGATCCACGGCCTCGCCGGCCACGACGTCATCTGCATGGGCGACGGCAACGACAATGGCGAGGGCGGCGACGGGGACGACGTCATCTCCGGCGGCAACGGCAATGACCACTTCCAGGGCGAGGGCGGCGACGACGTCCTGTTCGGCGATGCCGGCGACGATTTCGTCGAGAGCAACGAGGGCGATGACTTCGCCTCGGGCGGCGTCGGCAACGACCTGATCATCGGCCATGTCGGCGCCGACATCCTCGTCGGCGGCGCGGACCGGGGGACGGCTGCGCTCGTCAACGGGCACATCCAGGTGCAGTACGGCGACTGGATCCAGGGCAACGCCGGCGCAGACCGCTTCGTCTACCGCCCCGGCGACGGCGTGGACCTGCTGGAGGACTTCAACCCGGCCGAGGGCGACACGCTCACCGTCTACGGTTACTCCGGCGTCGTGGCGTCGGAGATCGTAAACGGCAAGCTGGCGGTCTATTTCGGCCCGAACGCGGCGGTGCTGCTGCCGATGCACTACCAGACGGGGCCGGGCGGGACCTTCCCGGGGATCACCTTCGCCCCGGACCTCGCGGCGCCGACGACCTTCGACCAAGCCTCCACCCTCGTCCTGCTCAAGGACGGCGTGCCGTTCTTCTACGGCGCGCAGGGCGAGGACGCGGCCTACGGCACGGCGGCGGGCGACCTGATGCGCGGCAATGCCGGCAATGACTGGCTCATGGGCCGCGACGGCAACGACACGCTGGATGGCGGGTCGGGGGCGGATTGGCTCCTCGGCGGCAACGGGACGGACACGGTCACCTATGCCGGCGCCACGGCCGGGGTCGCCGTCTCGCTCGCGGCCAGCCCAATAAACGGGACGGCAGGCGACGCGCGCGGCGACGTGCTCATCGGGGTCGAGAACCTGACGGGCAGCGCCTATGCCGACACGATGTCTGGCGATGCGGGCGCCAACCTCATCGACGGCGGGGCGGGCAACGACCTGCTTGACGGCGGCGCGGGCGGCGACACGCTGCTCGGCGGGGCGGGCAAGGACACGCTCCTCGGCGGGCTCGGGGCCGACGTGCTCACGGGCGGGATGCACGGCGACACGTTCCGCTGGACCGCGCTGGCGGAGAGCGCGCCGGGGGCGATGGACGTCGTGACGGACTTCGTGCGCGGGGAGGACCGGCTCGATCTCTCCCCGATCGACCCGAAGCCGCTCGTCGCGGGCGACCAGGCCTTTGCCTTCGTCGGCACGGCCGCCTTCCTCGCGAACGGCACGTCTCAGGTGCGGTACGTTGCGGACGGCGCCGACGTGAGGGTCGAGGCGGATGCGGATGGCAACGGCACGGCCGACTTCGCCTTCCTCGTGAAGGGGATCACCGTCCTCGCCGCCTCCGACTTCATCCTCTGACCACCGGGCGGGCGCGCGCGGACGCGCGCCCGCCGGAGACCGGGCGCCGATCGCATCCTGCTTTGCGTGCGGCTTCTCGCCGGGCTGGAGGCGCTAGATGCCATGCCCCGGCCGATCCCGGACGAGGCGATCCTCGGACGGTCCGGGCACCCCCGGCGGCGCGGTGTGCGGCCTGCGGCCGGAGCGGACGCATCAGGCGCCGCCCGGCAGCCTGCCGGTGCCCCGCCCCGGGCTCCACCTCGCGGGGTGAAGTCGTGTTAGGGTCGGGTCACGACGGGACAGGCGGGGGATCAGGGGCATGACGGGGATCGGGATCGGACGCCGCGCGGCGCTGCTGGGGGCGGTCGCCGCCCCTGCCCTCATGGGGCGCGCGCGGGCGCAGGGCGCGCCGCTCGTCCTCGGCGCACTGCCGCCGCTGACGGGCGCAGGCGGTCCCTACGGCCCCGCGATGCTCCGTGCCATCCAGGGCGTGGTGGACGAGGCCAATGCCGCGGGCGGCGTGCGGGGCCGGCCGATTCGCCTCATGGCGGAGGACGACCAGACGAACCCGGATGCCGGCGTGCGCAGCGCCCGCAAGCTCATCGACGTGGACCGCGTCGCCGCGGTCATGGGGACCTGGGCCAGCGCCGTGACGACGGCGGTGGCGCCGCTCTGCTGGGAGAACCGGGTGCCGCTGCTGACCGTCTCCGGCGCGGATTCGATCACGCTGCTGCCTCACCAGGGCTACATCTTCCGCACGCAGCCGAATTCGCGGCTGCAGATCGCGACGGGGACGGACTTCCTCGCCCGCCAGGGCGCGCGACGCATCTTCCATCTGGCGGCGCAGAGCCCCTTCGCGCAGTCCAGCCAGGACACGATGGTCGAGCGGATGCGCGCCGCCGGCGGCAACGTCGCGGGCTACATCGTGTACGAGCGGGACAAGACGGCGTTCCGGACGGAGGTGGATGCGGTGCTGCGGAGCCGCCCCGACACCGTGTTCCTCAACGGCTACCTGCCCGACGTCACGATCCTGCTGCGCGAGCTGTTCCGCGCGGGCTTCGAGGGGCGGCGCTTCACGCCGGCCTACGCGGTCAACCAGAACACCTTCGCGACGCTGCCCAACGAGGTGACGAACGGCGTGATCACGTGGCAGCCCTCGCCGGAGGTGGACAGCGCCGTGTTCCGGCGGCTGCAGACGCGCTTCGGGAACGTCGAGGTGGACCCGTATTCCGCGCAGACCAATGACCACGCGACGCTCGCGATCCTCGCTGCGGCGCAGGCCGGGGACGTCGCCCCGGAGATGCTCGGCACCGCGATCCGCGACAACATCCGCCGCGTCTCCTCCGGCGAGGGCGAGCGGGTGGACAACGTGACGGACGGGCTGCGCGCGATCGCGGCGGGGCGCGCGGTGAACTTCGACGGGGCCTCCGGGCCCGTGGAGTTCGACGAGCGCGGCGACATCCGCGGCACGAAGTTCCGCTACGAAGCCGCGGAGGCCGGGCGCTTCCGGGTGCTGGAGGTGCGCTGACGGCGGCCGGCCGGTGGAGGACTGGCGGGACCTCGCGCAGGTCCTGCTGAACGGGGTGATGGCGGGGAGCGTGCTGATGCTTCCGGCCATCGGCTTCAACCTGATCTTCGCCGTGCTCCGCTACCCGAACTTCGCGGTGGCCGGCTACGCGACGATCGGGGCCTTCGCGGGGTGGGTCGCGAACGTCGCCTGGGGGTGGCCGGCCGCGGCCGCGCTGCCGGTGGCCTTCCTCGCCGCGGGCCTGGCGGGGCTGCTGGCCGAGGAATCCGCGCTGAAGCCGCTGCGGTCGTCCGGCGCGCTCACCGTCGCGATCGGGTCGGTGGCCTTGACGATCCTCGTCGAGAACCTCGTCCGCTTCAGCTTCGGCAACGACCTGCGCGGCTACGACCTCCCGGTGTTCCGGGACTGGCGGTTCGACGGCATCCGGGTCGGGCCGCAGGCCGTGTCCAATGCGCTCTATGCCGCGACGGCGGCAGGGCTGCTCTTCGCGGTGCTCGGCTTCACACGGCTGGGGCGCGCGATGCGGGCGGTCGCCGACAATCCCGTGCTGGCCGACATTAAGGGGGTGGATCCCGGGCGCATCGCGCGGGTCGCGGTGTTCGGCGGGGCCGGGCTCGCGGGGTTCGGCGGGATGCTCCTCGGGCTCGATACGTCGATCGACCCGCTGACGGGGTTCCGCGTCATCCTCTCCGTCTTCGCGGCGGCCGTCGTGGGGGGCTCGGCTCGATCCCCGGCGCGGCGCTCGGGGCGATGGTCGTCGGCGTGGGGGAGGAGCTGGCCTCCGTCGTGCTCGACCCGGCCTACCGCACGGTGACGGCCTTCCTCGCCATCCTCCTCGTGCTGCTGTTCCGGCCGCAGGGGCTGCTGGGGGCTCGGGCGTGACGGCGGAGGCCGGTTGATGGAGGCCTATCTCGTCGCGATCCTCGTCTTCGCGGGCTTCTACGCGCTGATGGCGATCGGCCTGAACGTGATCTGGGGCCTGGCGGGGATGGTGAATCTCGGGCTCGTCGGGTTCTTCGGGCTCGGGGCCTACACCTCGGCGCTGCTGACCACGCGCCTGGCCTGGCCGATGCCGCTCGGCTGGGCGGCGGGCGCGGCGCTCGGGGCGCTCGCGGGCGCGGCGATGGCCGTGGTCGTCGCGCGCCTGCGGGGCGATTACCTCGCGATCGTCACGCTCGGCTTCGCGGAGGTCATCCGCCTCGTCGCGAGCAACGAGATCTGGCTGACGAACGGCACCGACGGCATCAGCGGCATCCCGGGCCCGCTGCGCGGCACCGTTCCGCCCGGCACCTTCAACCTCGTCTTCCTCGGCCTCGTCTGGGGCGTGGTCGCGGTGGCCTTCGTCGTCGCGGCGCGGCTGTCGCATTCGCCTTTCGGGCGCGTCCTCCGCGCCGTGCGGGAGGACGAGGACGTCGCGGCGGTGGCGGGCAAGCCGGTGCTCTGGTTCAAGGTGCGCGCCTTCGCGATCGGGGCGGCGGTGATCGGCCTCTCCGGCGCGCTCTATGCCCACTACAACGCCTTCATCGCGCCGGAGGCCTTCGCCCCGCTGCTGACGATCTACGTCGTGCTCGCGCTGACGGCCGGCGGGGTCGGCTCCATGCGTGGTGCGGTCGTGGGCGCGATCCTGCTGCTGCTGCTGATCGAGGGCACGCGCTTCGTCGCGGGCGCCATGCCCGGCGTGACGCCGGTGCAGAAGGCCGCGCTGCGGGAAGGCGTGATCGCGCTGTCCCTCATCCTCCTGCTGCGCTTCCGGCCGAACGGGGTGATCCCCGAGCGCACGCGGGTGCTCGCCCAGGCCAAGGAAACGCCATGACCCGTCCCGATCCCGCGCCGCACTTCGCGGCCGTCGCCGCCGCCGTCGCCGCCCCGGGCCAGCCGGGCGCGCTTTTCGCCGCGCTGGAGGCGGGGATGCGCGGGGCGATCGGGCACCGCCTCTTCACCATCCTGGTAGCCGATCCGGAGGCGGGGCACAGCCAGCGGTTCTACTCCAACATGCCCGACGCCTATCCCGTCGGAGGCCGCAAGCCGATCGCGCCCACGCCCTGGTTCGCGCGCGTCCTCGGCGAGGGGGATTGCTACGTCGGGCGGTCCTACGACGACATCCGCGATGTGTTCTACGACCACGAGCTCATCCGGAGCCTGGGCTGCGAAAGCGTGCTGAACGTGCCGGTGCGATGGGATGGGCGGAGCCTGGGCACGCTGAATCTGCTGCACGAGGCCGGATTCTATTCGGAGGCGGACGTCGCGACGGGGCGGCTCTTCGCCGCACTGGCCGTGCCCGGGCTACTGGCAGTGCATCGGCAAGGCGGCTCGGGGGCTGACGCCGGGCCGGGCGGCGCGGGGGCTCCCGGTGGCCGCCTCACCGCCGCCACGCGGTCAGCGTCGCGAGCGGCGGCCGTGCTTGCGGTTCGGGGGCCCCTTGGACCGCCCGGCCGCGCCGGCGGGGCGGGGCAGGTCGGCGGGGGGATCCCGTCAGGCCCGGCGTAGCGCTGCAGCGTCGCCCCGGCGGCGACGTGCGGGTAGGCCGCCGCGCCCTTCGGCCACCTCCCGGCGAAGGCGGCGAGCTCCGCCCTGTCCTCGCCGCGGATGGTCCTGACGAGGAAGGACGCGGCCTGGGCGGGGCGCAGCCGCTCCCGGCGCAGCAGGTGGAGGTGCCATTCGCGGGCGCGCAGCGGACACCAGTCCACGAGAGCCTCCTGCAGGGCCAGGCGGACCTCGCGCGGCAGTTCCTCGTAGGCCTGGTACGGGTCGCCCCGGAGCTTGCTGCGCGGCTTTGCCGCGGTGGAGTTGTCCATGCGCGCCCTCTACCGGACGCACGCCCGCAGGGCCACGGCCGCAGGTCCCGGACCACTCGACAGCCGGACCAGGCGTGGCCCTTGCAGCCGCGGGTGGGACATCGTCCTCACGGCGTCTCCGCATAGCGCAGGAGGGGTGCGCCGATCATCGGGCCGAGGCCCTGCGCGTAGCCGAGCTTGATGAGGAGCAGGCCGACCGGCTCCGTGCACCGGGCGACGGCGAGGGGGCCGGCGTCCACGGCGCCCGCGCCGAGATCGGCCGCGAGTGCGAGCACCGTCCCGCGGGCCGCCGCGTCGTCGGCGCAGACGAACACGGCGGGGGGCGGCAGGCCGGCCGGCGTGAGCGGCGCGTCCGGCGGGGCCGCCGCCATGAGGTCGGCGAAGGGCGGCACCGCCTTGACGACCCGGGCGCCGGGCACCCAGCGCGCGACCTGCTCGCCCCCTGAATCCGTCGTTCCGATCGAGAGGCCGGACAGGTCGGGCAGCAGCGGATTCGTGCAGTCCCAGATCACCTTCCCCAACAGGTCGCCGCAGGCGTCGAGGGCGGGCTTCGCCGCACCCCAGGGAACCGCGAGGACGACGACTTCGGCATCGCGCGCGGCGGCTGGAAGGTCGGACGCGACGGTGCCCCTCGCCTCCTTCGCGACGGCTTCGAGCTTCGCCGCGTCGCGCCCGAAGCCGACCGCGACCGCGTGACCCCTGGCCGCCAGCCGGCGGGCGATGAGGGCGCCGATGTTGCCGGCGCCGCCGATGACGAGGATCCTCATGTCGTCTGCCCTCAGCCCAGGTTCGCCCAGACGGTCTTGTACTGGGTGTAGTTCTCCAGGGCCTCCGCGCCCTGCTCCCGACCGTAGCCGCTCATCTTGTAGCCGCCGAACGGCGCGTTCGGGTGGTACTTGTGCCAGGTGTTGAGCCAGACGGTGCCCGCCTTGATGCGATCCGCGAGGCGCAGGGCGCGGCCGAGGTCGGAGGTCTGGATGCCGGAGGCCAGCCCGTAGGTCGTCGCGTTGGCGAGGCGGATGGCGTCCTCCTCGTCCTCGAAGGGGATGAGGGGCACGACGGGGCCGAAGATCTCCTCCTGGCTGATCCTTAGGTCGTTAGAGGCGTCGGCGAAGACGGTCGCCTCGATGAAGAGGCCCTTCCCGCCGATCTTCGGCGCGCCGCCGCCGGCCGTGAGCCGGGCGGTGCGCTTCCCCTCCTCCACGTAGCCGAGGATCTTCTCGTATTCGGACTTCGTGGCGATGGGGCCGAGCTGCGTCTTCGGGTCCAGCGGGTCGCCGAGCACGGCATCCCGGGCGAGGGCGGAGAAGCGTTCGACGAACTCGTCGTAGATGCTCCGCTCGATGAGGATGCGGGAGCCGGCGACGCAGACCTCCCCCTTGTTCCAGAAGATGCCCCAGAAGGCGGCCTGCAGCGCGGCCTCCATGTTCGCGTCGGCGAAGATGATGTTCGGGGACTTGCCGCCGAGTTCCATCGTCTGGTGCTTCACCGTGTCCGCACCGTTGCGGATGAGGTTCATGCCGACGGAGGTTGAGCCGGTGAAGGCGATCTTGTCCACGCGCGGCGACTTCACCAACGCATCGCCGATGACACCGCCGGGGCCGGTGATGAGGTTGTACACGCCCTCCGGCACGCCCGCGTCGAGCGCCACCTGGGCGAGGGCGAGGGCGGTCAGCGGCGTGTCGGATGCGGGCTTGTGGATGACGACGTTCCCGGCCGCGAGCGCGGGCGCGATCTTCGAGCAGGTGAGCGCGAGCGGGAAGTTCCAGGGCGTGATCGCGCCGACGACGCCGAGCGGTTCGCGCCGTGTCAGGATGCGGATGTTGCTCTCGTAGGAGGTGCGGTAGGCGCCGTCCATGTGTGCCATTGCCTGGCCTGCGAAGAAGCGAAACAGGCCGGAACAGTGGGGCATGATGACGTCGCAGAAGTCGCGGTAGGGCATGCCCATGTCCATCGCCTCCCGGATCGCGAAGTCGTCGACGCGGTCGTCGAGGAGGTCGGCCATGCGGAAGAGGATCTTCGCACGGTCCTCATGGCGCATGCGGGACCAGGGCCCGGTCTCGAAGGCGTCGTAGGCGGCGGCGATGGCGGCTTCGGCGTCGGCGGCGGAGGCGCGCGCGACGGTCGTGATCTCCGCCTCCGTGGTCGGATCGGTCGTCACCATGGTGGCGCCGTCGCGCGCGTCCCGCCAAAGGCCGTTGATGAGAAGCTGTCCCCTCGGGATGGGCTTGCGTACGGGGGCGGGGATGGCGTCGAGGGGCATGGTCTCTCCGGGAAGCAGTGGCTCCAGCGACGTGGGGGCGGCCGCGCGTGCCGCGTGTCGGTGCTTGCGGCGATCCCACCGGCCTTGCGGCCGTCCGCATCCGTAACGACTCCCTCGCCCCGCCCCGCCCCGCCCCGTCCCGCCTGCCCGCGCGGGCAGGTTGCGGCGCCCGCTCGGGCTGGCAGCCTGGGCGTGACGGAGGGTCGAGCCTGTGCCGAGCGTTGCGCGAGACTGGACCCCGGAGGAGTTCGTCACGACGGTCGGGGACGCCATCGGGTCCGCGCCGGAGCGCCGGTCGCACGGCGCGCTCGGCCCGGTGGAGGCCTGCCGCTGGCTGCATCCCGCCGCCCACGAGACCCCGGTGGCCGCGATGGACGCGCATTTCGTCGCGGTCACGCTCGGGGCGCCGGTCAATGTGGCCTGCCGGATCGAGGGCGAGCGCGAGCGCAGCGCGGTGCTGCGGCCCGGGGGCGTCACGGTGGTGCCGGCGGGGCGGCGGGTGGACTGGCGCATCGGCGGCCCGATGACCGTGCTGAACCTGTTCCTTCCAGGTCCCTGGGCCCGGGGTCTGCGGTCGGAGGGCGGGCCGGACGGAAAACGGTTGCGACCGATGCTCGGGGGGGCCGACCCGCATGTGGAGCGCCTCGGGCTCCTCGTCCTCGACCTGATCCAGGCACCGGAGCCTGACCCGGTCTATGGCGAGGCCCTGGCGGTGGCGCTGCTGGCGCGGCTGTCGTCCGGGCGGGCGGCGGGCACCGCCGCGCCGGCCGGCCTGTCGCGCACGGCCCTGCGCCGGTCGCTGGATCACATGCAGGCGCATCTGGAGGAACCGCTGACCCTGGCGGACCTTGCGGCCGCGGCGGGGCTGAGCCCGTTCCACTTCGCGCGGGGCTTCCGTTCGGCGACGGGGCAGCCGCCGCACCGGGCGTTGATCGGGCTGCGGATCGCGCGCGCCAAGGCGCTGCTCGCGGACCCGCGCGCCCCGGTCGCCGAGGTCGCGATGCGCGCGGGCTTCGCGGGCCCGACGAGCCTGGCGCATGCCTTCCGAAGGGAGGTCGGCATGACCCCCACCGCCTACCGGGCCGCGTGCGGCGTGCCGCGCGCGGGCTACGGCTGAGCGGGGGCGGTACGCCGCAGGCGAGCTGACGGGCTCGTCTGGCACGCGGGGCGGGTGGGCTGAGGGACGGGCGTGGCGGCGAAGGGCGGCCAGGGTCATGCCGTTGCGAGCGGGTGACGTACCTGCCCGAGGGGGCGTTCGCCCTGACGGATCGTTCCTGCTCGGGCGGGGGTTCGGGCTGGACACGTCGCAGCGGGCTCGCTCAAGTCTGACCGCCCGATCCGGGCCGCGAGGGGCGGCCGTGGCGCGGGGCGCTGAGCACCCCCGACCCATGGCCGGTATCCCGAGCATCATCGACCTTGCCAACATCACGGACGACACGCGCGCAGCGCGAGTGGACGGGGCGGCCGGGGGCGACACCAGCGGCATCTCCGTCGCCTCCGCGGGCGATGTGAACGGCGACGGCTACGCCGACGTCCTCATCGGGGCCAATCGTGCCAGTCCATCCGACCGCTTGGCCGCGGGCAGCACCACCGTCCTGTTCGGGAGGGCGGACGGCTTTGCGGAGGTCGACCTCGCCAACTTGTCGGCTGCGGATGGCTTCCGCGTGGACGGGGCGGTCGCGTTCGACTTCAGTGGCACTTCCGTCGCCTCCGCGGGTGACGTCAACGGCGACGGCTACGCCGATCTCGTCATCGGGGCCGATAATGCCAACCCGCTGGGCAGGTCGGGCGCGGGCAGCACCACCGTCCTGTTCGGCAAGGCCGGCGGCTTCGCGGACATCGACCTCGCCAACCTCTCGGCCGCAGACGGCTTCCGCGTGGACGGCGCGGCCGCGTTCGACTTCAGCGGCCGGTCCGTCGCCTCGGCGGACGACGTGAACGGCGACGGCTACGACGACCTCGTGATCGGGGCCTACTATGCCAGCCCGCTGGGCCGCTCGAACGCCGGCAGCAGCTATGTCCTGTTCGGCAAGGCCGGCGGCTTCGCGAATGTCGACCTCGCCAACCTCTCGGCCGCGGACGGCTTCCGCGTGGCCGGTGCGGCCGCGGGTGACTACAGCGGCTACTCCGTTGCCTCCGCGGGCGACGTGAACGGCGATGGCTACGCTGACATCGTCATCGGGGCTTATCTCGCCAGCCCGTCGGGCAGGGCGGGCGCGGGCAGCACCTATGTCCTGTTCGGCAAGGCTGGCGGCTTCGCGGACGTCGACCTCGCCAACCTATCGGCCGCGGACGGCTTCCGCGTCGATGGAGAGGCGGGCGTGAATGGGGCGAGAGGCGACGCCCTCGGCGTCTCCGTCGCCGGTGCCGGCGACCTGAACGGCGACGGCTACGCGGACATCGTCATCGGGGCAGTTGCTACCGATCCGTACGGGCGCACGCAGGCGGGCAGCACCATCGTCCTGTTCGGGAAGGCGGACGGGTTCGCGAACGTGGACGTCGCGAACCTCTCGGCTGCGGACGGCTTCCGCGTGGACGGGGCGGCGCCGGACGATCTCAGCGGCACCTCCGTTGCCTCCGCAGGCGACGTGAGCGGCGACGGGTACGACGACCTCGTCATCGGGGCCTACCATGCTGCCCCATCGGGTCGCACGAACGCGGGCAGCAGCTATGTCCTGTTCGGCAAGGCCGGTGGCTTCGCGGACGTCGACCTCGCGAACCTCTCGGCCGCGGACGGCTTCCGCGTCGACGGCGCGGCCGCGTTCGATATCAGCGGCTACTCCGTTGCCTCCGCGGGTGACCTGGACGGTGACGGCTACGCCGACCTCCTCGTCGGCGCCTCCGAATTCAGTCCCGCCGAGCGGCCCGCCGCTGGCCGCACCACGGTGCTCTACGGCGAGCCGACCGAGGCGGTCTCGCGCACCGCCGGCGGGTTCCGGTCGGCGGCCTTCGGGGGCGACTTCGGCGACACCCTTACCGGCACGGACGCGGACAACGAACTCGTCGGGCGGGACGGCGACGATTCGATCTCCGGCGGCCTCGGGGCAGACACCCTCCGCGGCGACGGGGGGAACGACACGCTGGAGGGCGGGGCTGGGGCGGACAGCCTCGATGGCGGTGACGGGAACGACATCGTCTCCTACGCCGGCGCCACGGCGCGGGTCGAGGCGGGCCTGGGCGGCGGCTTCACGAGTGGCGACGCCGACGGCGACGTCCTCGTCAGCGTCGAGGGCCTGATCGGCAGCGCCTTCGGCGACCGGCTGGAGGGTGGGAGCGGGGCCGAGACCCTCGACGGCGGCGCCGGGGACGACGTGCTGTTCGGATCGGCCGGTGCGGATACCCTCATCGGCGGGGCCGGGACCGACCTCGCCTTCTACAACCAGGGCGGCGCCGTCGCGATCACCGTGGACCTGGCCGCGGGGACGGGCCGCGGAGGCATTGCCGAGGGCGACGTGCTCAGCGGCATCGAGAACGTCATCACCGGCGGCGGCGACGATCGGCTGACCGGAAACGCGGCCGACAACTTCCTCAACGGCGAGGGCGGCGCCGACACGCTCGTCGGCGGCGCGGGGGCCGACACGCTGCAGGGCTCGACCTCCCTCTTCGGCGGCGACAGCGACTGGGCGGACTACTCCTCCTCCGGCGCGGGGGTGACCGTGAACCTCGCGGCCGGTACCGGGTCGGGAGGTGATGCCGAGGGCGACGTCCTCATCGTGGTCGAGAACCTCGTCGGCTCGGCCTTCGCGGACGTCCTGACCGGGACCGACGGGGCGAACACCCTGCTGAGCGGCGAGGGGAACGACACGCTGGAGGGCGGTGCCGGGGCGGACAGCCTCGATGGCGCGGCAGGCGCGGGCGACGTGGCGTCCTTCGCGGGCGCGGCCGGTCGGGTGGCGGCGAGCCTGGGCGGCAGCCCCTTCCCGACGGCGTTCGGCGACGCGCTCGGCGACACGTTCACGGGCATCGAGGGGCTGATCGGCAGCGCCTTCGGCGACAGCCTCGGCGGGTCGGAGGGCGCCGAAACGCTTGACGGTGGCGGGGGCGACGATTTCCTCTACGGCACAACCGGGGCGGACCGGCTGGTCGGGGGAGCCGGGACGGACACGGTGCTCTACGAGCCGTCGGGCATCGGGGTCACGGTGAGCCTCGCGACAGGCACGGGCACGGGTGGCCTCGCCGACGGCGACGTCCTCGTCGGGATCGAGAACCTCAGGGGCTCGGGCGCGGACGACCGGCTGGAGGGCGATGCCGGGGACAACCGGCTGGACGGCAGCCGCGGCTCGGACACCCTGATCGGCGGCGCGGGAGCGGACACGCTCATGGGCTCCTCGACGCCCGACGGGGCGGAGGTGGACGTCGCGGACTACTCCACCTCGGGCGCGGGGGTGACCGTGAGCCTGGCGACGGGCCGGGGCACCGGCGGCGATGCGGAAGGCGATGTCCTGCAGCTCATCAGGAGCCTCGCGGGTTCGGCCTTCGCCGACGTTCTGACGGGCGACCCGGACGCCAACCTCCTCTCGGGCGCGGGCGGGAACGACCTGCTGCTGGGCGGTGCGGGAGCGGACACCCTGCTCGGCGGCGAAGGGGCCGACACGCTGGAGGGCGGGGCGGGGGCGGACAGTATCGACGGCGGCGGCGGCGCGGACGTGCTGTCCGGCGGCACGGGGGTGGACAGCCTCGCGGGCGGGGCGGGCGACGACACCTACGTCGTGGAGGACGCGGGCGACGTCGTGACGGAAGCGCCGGGCGGCGGCTTCGACGTCCTCTACGTGAGCGTGACCGCGACCCTGCCCGACAACGTCGAGGCGCTGGTTGTCATCGGAACCGCCGCGGTGAACCTGACGGGCGGCGCGGGCGACGACGTCCTCGTCGGGAACGAGGCGGCGAACGTCCTCGCGGGTGGGGCGGGGAACGACAACTACTCCGTCAACGGCAGCGTCGACACGATCGTGGAGGAGGCGGGCGGCGGGATCGACGCGGTCTATTCCACCGCCGACCTGACGCTGCCCGAGAACGTCGAGGTCCTCGTCCTCCTCGGCGCCGCGGTCTACGGCACGGGGAACGCGGGCGACAACGTCGTGCTCGGCAACGCGGCGGACAACATCCTCTCGGGCGGGGCGGGCTACGACGTGCTCGAGGGCGGGGCGGGCGCGGACATCCTCATCGGCGGCAACGGGCCCGACGCGCTGACGGGCGGGGCGGGCGCCGACCTGTTCCGCTTCGAGGGGCTGGCCGACGCCTTCGCGGGGGCGGTGAACACGGGCGACACCCTCCTCGACTTCACGCCGGGCGAGGACCGGATCCAGCTCAACGCGGCGGCCTTCGGGCTGACGGGCGTCGTGCCCGGGGTCACCTTCGTGTCCGCCGACGTGCCATTCGCCGCGACCACCGCGCCGACGCTCCTCTACAGCGGGGCGACAGGGGGGCTCTTCCACGACGCGAACGGGACGGAGGACGGCGGCCTCACCCTCCTCGCCACCCTCGTCGGACGGCCCGCCCTCTCGGCCGCCGACTTCGCGTTCTACTGACGAGGACGGGGCGAGCGGACGCGTGACCGGCTGCCGGCCGCGTTGCGCGTCTCCGGACCCGGTCGCGCCTGGGAGGGCCCGACACGACGTTACGTGCTCCGCGAGACCCCGCCGATCCCGCGGGGCGGGGAAGCGCTCCGACGAGGTGACGGGGGCAGGCGACGGCGTCAGGCGGCTGGGGCGCGGGACCGCCAGACGCGCATGCCGTCCTCGTGGGCAGCCTCGGCACCGTCGAACTGACGGTCGCTGGCGAGAAGCGTCCGGCCGTCCCGCACCAGCCGCCAGGCCCAGCGCCGGCCGGTGAGGCCCTGGCGCTCCACGCGGAGCTCCGCAGGACCGATCATGGCGTCGCTCGCCCGCGGTGGTTCCGCCTTCAGGCCGGTCGCGACGCGGGGGTGGGCACGTGGGGTCGGCTTGTCGGTCGGGCTGGTCATGGAATCCGTCAGGGGAAGGGTCTCTCCCCGCCAGGAGAGTAAATGGGGAGACGGTGGGGCGGGGGAAAACCCCGTCGGCATCTCAATTCTCGTCTTTTCGCAGCTTTACGTGCGGAGGAACGCGGCGATTCGAGGCGGTCACGCTCCCCGACGGCCTCTGCACGCCTCATGACTCCCGCCGGGAAGCGACACGACACTGAAAGGCGCGGGGCCGTCATCGAAGGGCAGGTTGGAGAGGGTGGGGGACCGGACCACCGGAGGGCCTGAAACCCCGGAATTCCTTACGGAACACGGCGCTTTGGCCGGAAAGCCTTTCCAAAGCAGTCCACTAGCTTGCTGTCGGCATGCTTGTTCATACCACCCCATCTCACCACTGAACAGGCTTGGCGCTCGCCGGGGCAATCGGCCGTGCGGGCGGTTCTGCGGCAAGCCCCCACGAGGTGGGCCGGGTCTAATGAGGGCCGGTCATGAGGTTGGTCCCGCCCCCGTCTTTGGTCCGGGGTCTACGCAAGTTCTCGGGCTGGTTGAGCTTGGTTGGCAAAGGCTTTGGGGGTCAAGTTTCCCAGGGCCGAGTGAGGTCGCTCTTCGTTGTAGTGGCACCTCCATTCCTCGATGCGGGCCCTGGCATCGGCCGGGGACAGGAACCACGAGGCGTTGGGGCACTCGGCCCGGAGCCTGGCGTTGAACGCCTCGATGAACGCGTTGTCCGTGGGTTTGCCAGGGCGGGAGAAGTCGATCTTCACACCGTTGAGATAAGCCCAGTGGTCGAGCAGGCGACCGGCGAATTCAGGCCCGTTGTCCACCCTTAGAGGCTGTCTCGAATCTCATGTGGAACGGCCGAGACGGCGGAGTAGAAGCATGACGGCGGCGGCGTAGAGGAAGGCCTGTGCCGAAGCGATGGTGGCCTCGAAGTCCTTCGCGAGGCGGCGGTTGCGACTGATCCAGCCGAAGAAGCGCTCGACGACCCAGCGCCGGGCGTGGACGGCAAAGCCGCCCTGTCCCTTGGGCTTCCTGACGATCTCGATGCGGATGGGGCTGACAGCCGCGACGTGCTCGCCCGCGTAGCCCGCGTCAGCATAGCCCAGCAAGATGAAAGGCCACTGGCGGCGAGAGACGCGCAGCAGTGGTCCCGCCCCGTCGCGGTCCTGCACGGAGGCGGAGTGGACATGGAGCATCAGCGCGCGGCCGTCCATGTCTACGAGTGCGTGGCGCTTTCTGCCCATCACCTTCTTACCCGCATCGTAGCCGCGCGGCCCGCCGCTCTCCGTCGTCTTGACGCTCTGACTGTCGATCACCGCCGCTGTCGGGCTGGCCTCGCGCCCGGCGCGCTCGCGGTCCGCCATGACGAGCGTGTGGTTCAGCCCTTCCCAGAGGTGGGCGTCGCGCAACCGCGCGAACCAGCGATACGTTGCGCGCCATGGCGGCAGGTCGCGCGGCAGTGACCGCCATGGGCAGCCGGTCCGCAGGACGTAGAGGATTGCGTTCACCACCTCCCGCATCGGCCACGCGCGCCGCCTGCCGCAGCGCCTTGGCGGAGGCAGCAACGGCTCCAGCAGCCGCCACTCGGCGTCCGTCAGGTCGCTCGCATACCGCAAGCCCACGCGGCTATGCTGCCGCCGGGTGGCCGGGGTCCACATGGGCAGGCTCCATCGTCTGGCGTCGCAGCCCGATGGAAGCAGCCCCAGCCTCGGCCATCCACCGGCCTGTCAGGGTGTGACAATGCTGTTCCGAGATGGCCCACAAGGCGAAGGTATGAAGGCGACAGTTGGCGGGATGTCGACAAGGACGACGAGAGAGCCACGAACCCTACGTTGGTTTCGTGTAGGAGCCGCCCTCTTCTGTGTGCCGCTTGGGGCTTCGGCCGGAGCCTTGCTTTCACTGTTAGGAGCAGCGGCATTTTTCACACGCTCGGTTGATGTCTCCCGAAGTCTGACCGGCCTTCTTGTCGCGTGGCTCGCGTTACTTCCGGCCGCATTGCTCTTGGCCGTGCCAATGGCTTTGGTGAGCGCGCCTCTGCACTTCCTACTAAGGGCAACAAAGCAGGATCGACTGCCTGCCTACGGCCTGACGGGCGCTGTAGCAGGGGCACTACTAGTCGTACTGACTGATGTTCCGACAGACATGATGAAGACACTGCCGGACCGACTGCTACTCTCCATCGGGGGTGCGGTGGCAGGATTCGGCGGCGCGTTAGCCTTCTGGATCGTACGGCGTCCCGACCGCCACTGACCTCCGGCCTGCCCCCGTCGCCGCTCGGCCATGAACGCTCCGATATCGTTATGAGACAGCCTCTTAGGCTCTTCGGCTTGCCCCGGAGCCGCACGAGCCCGTCCAGGATCTCGACGACCTGAGCGGCCCGGAAGTTGGCTCTCGCATGCGTCGAGAGCCCCTCTCGCGTGTGGATGTCCACCACGGTCAGGATCCGGATCGGGCGGCCGTCGAATAGCTGGTCCGACATGAAGTCCATGGCCCAGATCTCGTTCGGCACCGTCGCGCCCGGCCGTCCCTGCCGGTAGCGCCAGGCCCGCTTGCGCCGCGGCAGCTTGGTGCGGATCGACAGCCCTTCCTCGGCGTAGAGACGGTGGACGCGCTCATGATTCACGGGCCAACCTTCACGCCGCAGAAGCACGTGCAGCCGTCTGTAACCGTACCGTACCCGTGTCGCGGCTGGAGTTGACCCGCTTTCGTGGACGGTTGCGGGGTTTGGTGATCAGGGGACGGCTGGGGCGGTGATGGCGTGCTCCTTTTCGTAGGTGGCGGGTGAGCGGTAACCGAGGGCGGAGTGGAGGCGGACGGGGTTGTAGAAGCCCTCGATGAACGAGAACACGGCCATGCGGGCTTCGGCCTGCGAGGCGAACCGGCGGCGGTCGAGGAGCTCGCACTCGAGGCTGGCGAAGAAGCTTTCACACATGGCGTTGTCGTAGGCGTCGCCGACGGAGCCCATGGACGGCCGCACCCCTGCCTCGCGGCAGCGGTTGCCGAAGGCGAGCGACGTGAACTGCGAGCCCTGGTCCGAGTGTAGGACGACGTCGCCGGGCCGCCGCTGTCCCAAGGCCATCTCCAGGGCGTCCAGCACCAGCTCGGTCCGGAGATGGTTTGTCATCGACCAGCCGACGACCTTGCGGCTCCAGGCATCGAGCACGACGGCAAGGTAGAGGAAGCCCGCTGCCGTCGGAATGAACGTGATGTCTGTGACCCACAGCTGGTTCGGGCCAGGGGCGGAGAAGTCGCGATCGACGAGATCGGGCGCTGGTCGCGCCTCCCGGTCGCGGTGCGTCGTGACGGGGCCACCCCTCCTGCGGCTGACGCCGACGAGACCGGCCTCGCGCATCAGGCGCGCGATGCGCTTGCGACCGTGGCGCTCGCCTCGGGCACGCAGCTCGGCATGGATCCGGGGTGCCCCGTACGTCTCGCGCGAGGCGGCGTGGGCGGTCCGGATCCGCTCCAGCAGCGCCGCGTCCCCCTCCGCATGGGCCGAGGGCGGGCGGTTCGCCCAGGCGTAGTAGCCAGCACGGGAGACGCGGAGGACGCGTGCCGTCGTCGCGACCCGGAAGGAGGCCTGGTTCGCGCTCATGAACCGGAAGACCCGGACGGAATCGCCCCGGTCTCGCGTGCGAACCAGGCCGCTGCTCGAGAGAGGATGTCGCGCTCCACCCGCAGCTGTCGCACCTCGCGCCGCAGGCGAGCCAGTTCATCGCGCTCGGCCGCGGTCAGCGCCTCGCCGTTCGTCGCTGAGGCGGGCTTCGCCTCCCGGCGGCCCTCCTGCCGGTCGGCTTGGGCCACCCAGTTCCGGATCGCCTGCGCCGAGGGCTCGAACTCGCGTGCCAGGCTCGCCGGGTCACGCCCGGCGCAGACCAACTCGATGATCTGCCGCCGGAACTCCGGCGCGTACGGGGGCTTGGTCTTGCCCATGTGGAACACCTCCGTCGAAAGCGTGTCGGTGTCCACAAAACCGGGTCAACTCCACGGCCAAGTCGCGCAGCCGCATGCGCAGAGCGCCTTGCGGGTCACGCCGGGAGCGGTAGCGCTGAGCGGATCGATGGAAGCCCATTGCCGAGCAGGCCCGACGCTCGCTGATCCGGTAGCTGCCTCGCAGCACAGTCACCACCTCGCGGCGCAGCGCGGGCCTCACCATTTTTTCGCAGCACGTCCTGCAGCATCGTCTTGTCCAGGCTGAGATCGGCGACCAGCCGCTTGAGCTTGGCATTCTCCTCCTCAAGCTGCTTCAGCCGCCGGATCTCCAACGTCCCCATCCCGGCGAACTGCCTCTTCCACCGATAGAAGGTTGGCTCCGAGACGCCGAGCTTGCGGCAGATCTCGGCCACCGCCGTGCCACTCTCCGCCTGCCTCAAGGCGAAGGCGATCTGCTCGTCCGTATAGCGTTTCTGCTTCATGGCACCGCCCCCTCCTCAGGGACCTACAGTGCCGAAAATTCGCGTTCCCGCCGGACCGGTTTCCGGGATCAGGACCAAAGGCACCCGCATCGGCCCGCGCGACGTGCGCGACGGTTCAGCGGCCGTTGGCCACTGGCACCGCTCCCCTGGCCGCCGATAATCGGCGCATGACCCACGCTCTCCGACGTGCCGTTCGCGCGGCCGCCCTCCTCGTTCCGGTCTTCCTTGCCGTGCCCGCCCCAGCGCAGGACCTGCCTCGTGCCAACGACCTCGCCTCGCAGGCCGGGCTCGTCTTCCGTGCGCTCGCGGAGGGAGGGGCAACGGGCGGCTTCGCCTCGCCGCGCGACTCCCGACGCGTCGCCGAGATCCGCCGCGCCCTGCAGCCGTTCCGCAGGCCGCTCGCGATCGGCGGCGAGCAGGTCGTCCTTAACCAGACGGGCCTGACGTCCCTCGCCGCGGCTTGGGGGAGCGCGACCGCTCATGGCGAGGGCGAGGTCGCGGTGCGTGTCGCCTGCTGGGCCTCGGCAACCCCCGGCACGCAGGTCGCACTTGTCTCGGCGCTCGAGAGCGAGCCGCCCTTCCGTATCAATGGCTGGTCCCTCGCTTCGGAGGCGGCCACGCCCGCAGGCTGCGCGCCGACGCCACGTCTCGCACCGGGCGCGCTCGCCTTGCCTCGTGGCCTCGGCTGGGGCGCGTCGCCTGCCGCCGCCGAGCGCGCGATCGGCCTTCGCCCGACGCGGCGCCGCCCGGGCGAGCTCACCTGGTCCTACGACCTGCCGGCTGCCGGGCCTGGGGCGGGCTGGACGGAGACGGTTCAGCTCCGGCTCGTCTTCACGGATCGCGGCCTCTCGGCGCTCGCCTTCACGGCGCTCGTCAGCAACTGACGCTGACCACCGCGGCGTGGTGCGCTGGCGAGGCCCGGCGCGAGTTCCGCTAGCATCCTCGGTAAGCCAGCCACCTCGCGCCCACGCCGCCGGGTGCGGTGTGAAACGGTAAACGACGCAGAACATGCGGAATTGCTACCCGTCCCACGTCCGGTCTTCGACGAGGTCGTAGGCTCAGACCTGACTGCGCTGCTTCGGTCGCAATCGCATGCAAGGCCGTCGAGCAGCAGAAGCCTGACGCGCTTCGGCTCGCAGACCGCTACCTTCAATCCCCCCACCGCCAAATCCGATCTACCCGCCTGTGGTTCGTCGTCCATCCCGCGTCCCGCAGCAGCGCCGTGATCCGGCGGTCGCCGCAGCGCCCATACTGCCGGGCGAGCCCGACGATTTCGGCCGTCAGCGCCGCCTCGTCCTCCGCCGCAGGCGGTACCTCCCGCTGCGTGGACCCATGGCCCCACCGTGAATTTTGGACGCCGTCCGGAACGACCTATGCCGGTGCGCTCTTCGTCCCCATCGGTGCGTTTCGGCCGCATTCGGCGGTCGCGCCGAAGCGGTCGCTTGCGCGAGGCCGAGAGGGAACGCCAATGCTTCCTTACATGCATGAGAGCGATACGCTAACCTCACGCTAACCTCACGCTAACCCACCGGATGGCGCGGCCTGCCCGGCATAGACAAGGCGAGCTGACCTATGTTCGACGAATTCGGTTTTCCGCGCGACGCAGACGCGGACCACGCTTCGACCCTCCTCGACACCTTCGTGTACTGCAGTCGTGCCGCTGAAGGCGTCGACGACGCCGAGGTCGATCGCATCATCGAGCGGTCTCAACGCAGCAATGTCGCACGCGACATCACCGGGGTGCTGGTTTTCGGCAGCGGCGTCTTCTTTCAGTGGATCGAGGGGCCGCCCACCCAGGTGGAGAAGCTGATCGCGAGCCTTCGTGGCGATCATCGCCACTACGACATCGTCACGCTGGACCGGAGTGTGGAAAAGCGCGAGCGCCTGTATCCGAATTGGGAGATGGAGCGGGTCGGAGCCGACGATATCCGCGCGGTGTTGCAGGAAGCGCTCGGGAGCGCCGAGGACGAAAACAACATCGCGGCGCTAACGCGCATCATCGGGCATCTCGATGCGGGGCAGCTGGATACGCTTCACTCTTCTTCCACGAAGCGGAATGATGGCGGTGGAGCGGCCCCCAATTCGACCGGACCGGCGGCGCAACCGTGAGGGCCCGGGCTTAAGCCCGGGCCTACGCCTCTGTCGAAGCTCGTCGAGCGCGTCGGGATTATCACCGGCCTTGGAGCGCCGGAGACGCTACACTGCGGAGCGGAAGGTCAGGGCTGGTCGAGGAAACCATGCAGCCCGGCATGACGGTCTCCGCCGTCGCCCGGCTCCACCGCGTCTCTCCCATCGTGCTGTTTGGGTGGAGGCGGCGGATGGCCGAGGGTGCACTCGAGGCAGTCGGGGTCGACGATGACGTGGTGGCCGCGCGCCGCGCGGGCGAGCAGCCCGTCGATCACAAGCGCATCGTCCAGCTGAAGCGCCTCTCCTCGATGCCGCTTCAAACTTCCGGCGGAACGGGTTCCGGCGTTGCGCCAGTCACGGAGCCCGCAAGGAGCCTCCTGTCGAGGTCCTGGGAGGTCATGCTGGCCAGGTCTGCCCCGACCTCGCGACCTCTGGTTCCGCCCTCGGCGAAAGCCCGGCCGCCAACGACGACGAGCAGCGCCGCATTCTGCGAAGCCCGGCGCGCGAGCGCGATCGTGCGGCTGAGGTCGCCAAGCTTGTCCCCGCGGTGGAAGGCGGCACTGAGCGACAGGTCGAGCACGTCGACCCAGGAGCCTGAGACCAGGTCCTCCAGCGCGCGGTCGTTCGCCGGAAAGCCCTGCTGGGGTGCCCAACCACGGCTCCAGAGCCACTCGGAATCCAACGCCGCAACGAGCTGATGCGCCTCCCCGGGCGCCGGCACGACGAGCACGTTTCGGCGAAGGCCACGGGGAAGCAGCTTCGGCGCATCGGTGCTGAGCAGGCGGGCCGCCGTTCCGAGCCGGGCCATGCCGAGGGCGACCTCGAACGCGCTGCAGGTGTCGTCGCTCCACAGGTCGCCAAGCCGCCGAGCCGCGGGCTCCAACAGCGCAGCGTACAAGCCCCCGGGAACTTCGCCCTGACTGCGCAGCTCCCGAATGAGCTGCAATGAGGCATCCTCGTCGTCCGAGATCAGGAGCTCCGCCAGCTCGAACCTTCGCGACGACGGTGTCGCGGACCCTCGCCGGACATCCTCCGCTCCTCGCGGATCGGAGGCCCTTGGGATGACCACCTCCCGGAAGGCGGACCGCAGCGCGGCCTCGATCCTCCGGGTCATCATCGCCCGCGAGGGAGGACGGGTGAGCGGACCGAATGCCGGAATGCCCTCACCCGGCACGTCGAGGAGCCGAAGGAGAAGGCCCGCGGCCCGCTCCGGATGGCGCCGCAAACCGTCGATGATCTCGGCCGAGGGCTCGAGGGCTTCGCTGGCCTCGGGCGCACGCCCGGTCCGTCGCATCGCGAGCCGCATGTCCCAGCCGTCGAACCGTCGCGCCGGTGCCGGGGTGTCAACGAGAATCTCGACGTCAGCATGGCGCGGGTCGCCGCAGATCGAGTTCATGACCCTGGCGACGCCTTCGGCCGGCCCCTCGAGCCACTGGAAGAAGTGGCTCTCGTCGCGGAGCAGGACGCCGGTAATCGCCTCACGCCGGTTCCGTGCCTGGGCGGCCTGCATCAGGCCCTGCAGGTCGGAGCTGGACATCGGGCCAGTCGCTCGGCTGCGATAGACCACGGCGGAGAGGGAGGCTGACGAGTTGGTTTGCCGCACCCCGGGATCGGGCGACGCGCTCGACGAGTACCGTATGACGGCGTTCCCCCGGTGTTACCCTATCTTCAAGCCCCGCGGGGCGAAGAAGGCAAGCGAGAACGGTTCCTTCTGCGGCCGCCGGGGCCAGTTCATTCAGCCGCCGCCGCCCGGAACCGTGCCGCGGATACCGGGGTGGCCCGGCACGGGGGACCATCCCGTCGCATTTCGGGGAGGTCGCGCGGGCGCGCATCGGCCGAATCGGGGTTGCCGGTGGACGTAGCGGAACCCGTATATAGAGAAGAACATATTGGGAATACGTGAGGCCCCGGTAGCATCCCGGCGGCGTCGGCGGTGCCGGAGGTCGAGGTCCTGACCGTGTCGCATTCCGGGACCACCCAGGATGCCGTGCTGGCGACACGGCTCGCACCGGAGGCCGGCGCACGGACGACCGTGCTGACGAATGTCGGGCGCTCCGCGATCCCGCGCCGTGCCGAGGTCGTGCTGCATCCCAAGGTACGGGCGACGCGGTTGCGGACCGAGGCGATGACAGGCCGTATCGGCAGCTCGCGGTCCTGGATGCGCTCGTCGCCGTGGTGGCTCACGCCGATCTTCGTGCCGCGGTCGCGAGCCTCCGTCGGGGGGGCGAGATCCTGGCCCTGAAGCGACACGGACCCCGATCCCGACATACGCGGCGGAGCGGCCCGTACCGCGGCAGCGCCGAGCCTCCTCGGGACAGCGCCACCACCACAAGGGGTGGTCGGGCGCGCCGCGCTGCACCAGGTCACCGTGATCATGGTTGCGTCCGCGAGCACGCGACCGCTCCTCCTGACCGGCGGTCCCACCCGCCTGGAGCCACCGCTCCTACACCATGCGCTGGGACACGACCGGATCCGGGGGCACCGGCGCCGGTGCACATCGCCTTCGAACTCGCACGCATTACCCGTCATCACGAACGACAGCGAACGAAGGAAGACGGCTTCGCGCCCGCTGCGGTCATGCGCCGGCCCAAGGTGAAAACCGCGAAGCAGGCATCCCGGGGAGGGGAGGATGCCGGGCGACGCCCGCTCGCGCCAGGTCATGCGGGCGGCAGCCTCGCCTGGATCCGCCACGCGGCGTCGGTGAGCCGCGGCGCTAGGGCGACGAGCGCTTCGCGGCTCCTGCGGAACGCCGGGACGGTCAGGCTGATCGCGCCGCAAGGCAGTCCATTCCGGTCGAGGATCGGCGCGCCGAGGCTGCGGACATCCTCCGCCTGCTCACCGTCGTCGAGCGCCCAGCCCCTCGCGCGTGACGCCGCGAGGTCTGCTTCCAACTCGCTCCGCCCGACGAGGGTCCTGCCGGTGTGGCGCTCGCGCGCCACGGAATCGAGGAGGACGTTGCGCCGCTCGACGGGCAGGAAGGCCAGCACGGCCTTGCCCGTGCCGCTGCAATAGGCCGGGCCGCGGGCACCGACGTGCAGCCGGAAGGCGACGGGCGACGGGCTGTCCACCTGGGCGAGGTAGAGCATCTCATGCCCCTGCAGGACCGCGAGGCGCACCGTCTCGCCCGTTTCGTCGCGCAGGCGCGCCATCTCCTCCTCGGCGGCGCCGCGCAGATCCACGCCGCGCCACGCATGACCGGCCAGTTCCAGCAGGCGCAGGCCGAGGCGCCAGCCGCCGCGCGGCTCGGGCTCGATCAGACCTTCGTCCTGCAGCGCGGCGAGGATGCGGTGCAGCGTCGCCTTGGAGTGGCCGGTCGCCACGGCGAGGTCGGCAAAGCGGGCTGGGCTGCTCCGCGCAATGGCCGACAGCACTTCGACGTGCCGCGCGAAAACGGCCTTGGGAGGTTCGGGAGGCGAGGCGGGCAGGGCGGCTGATCCACGGCGGTGTTGACGGGCAGTGCAGGCCGGATCCAGACTACCATCCATCAAAACATAGTTCCGATCAACGGAACTCACAAGAGGAACGTCCGTGCCCATTCGATCCCGGCTCTCCGGCGTGCACCCCATTCTTTACGCCTACTTCGGACCCGACGCTCGGCTCGACCGCGCGGCGCTGGAGCGTCAGGTGGATGTCTGCCTCGCAGCGGGCTGCCACGGGATCGCGCTGCTCGGACTTGTCACGGAGGTCTTCCGCCTCTCGACGGAGGAGCGGCTGGACCTCGTGGGTTGGGCGGCCGAGCGGATCGGAGGCCGCGTGCCGTTGATGGCGACCGTCGCCGAGGTTTCCGTCCACGGTCAGCTCGACTTCATCGCGGAAGCGGCGCGGCGCGGCGCGGATTGGGTCGTCCTGCAGCCCCCGCCGGTGAAGGGCGTGTCGGAGCGGGAGATCCTGCGCTTCCTCGGCGAGGTCGCCGACCGCTCGCCGCTTCCCGTCGGCGTCCAGAACAACCCCCTGAACATGGAGGTCTCGGTGTCCAGCGACGCGTTGCTGGCCTTGCATCGCAACCACCCGAACATCCGGTTCATGAAGGCGGAGGGACCGGCCGTCTCGGTCGCGGCCTTCGCACTCGAGGCCTCGAAGACCTGCGACGTCTTCGCCGGTCATGGCGGGATCGAGTGGCCGACGAACCTGCGCTCTGGCTGCCAGGGGCTGATCCCCGCGCCCGAACTCGTCGACGCGCAGGTCGCGATCTGGCGGCTGTGGTCGGCGGGGGAGACGGAGCGGGCAGAGGCGTTGCACCGCGCCATCCTCCCCATCATTGCCTTTATGTCCCGCTCGCTGCCGCTGCTGATCGCCTACGGCAAGCGGCTGATGGCGCTGCGCATGGGCTGGCCAGAGGTGCATCCGCGGATACCGGAACCCGCTGTCACGCCCTTCGGGATGGAAGAACTCGCGCGCTTCGCCGCACTGCTCGGGCCGCTGGCGACGGAGCCGGGTCGGCCGCTGTCCCCCGCCCTGCGCCGCATGGCCCCCTCGACGCATCCGCCCTGGAGGTGACGCCATGATCACGACACGTCGCATGCTCCTCGCCGCCGGTGCGGCGATCCTGGCGGCGCCGGCGATCGCGCAGGCCGCCTGGCCCGAGCGACCGCTGCGCATCATCGTGCCTCTCTCGCCGGGCGGCATCGCCGACATCATGGCGCGTATGGTCGCGGAGGCGCTGGGGCAGCGCCTCGGCAGGCCCGTTGCCGTCGAGAACCGGTCCGGCGCCGGGGGCGCCATCGGAATGGAGGCGCTCGCCCGTGCCGCCCCCGACGGCCACACGCTGGGCATGGGGAACATCGCGGCCAACGCGATCCTCCCCGCGATGAACCGGGGCCGCCTGCCCTACGATCCCGTGGCCGACTTCACGCCGATCTGCCTCGTCGCGCGTACCCCGAGCGTGCTTGTCATCAATCCGCAGAAGGTGCCGGTCCAGACGCTGCCGGAGTTCGTGGCCTTCCTCCGCCCGAACGCGGACCGGCTGACCTTCGGCTCCTCCGGGATTGGGACGAGCCTGCATCTGGCGATGGAGATGCTGATGGCGCAGACGGGCGTGCGGATGACGCATGTCCCCTTCCGCGGATCCTCCGACATGATCACGGCGATGGTCGGCGGGCAGGTCGACATGGCCGTGGACAGTTTCGCGACGTCCTGGCCGCACGTGCAGGCCGGGCGCCTGCGTGCGATCGCGCTGCTGACGGCCGAGCCCGTCGCCTTCGCGCCGGACCTCCCGACGCTCTCCTCCGTCGTGCCGGGCGTGGAACTGAACCCGTGGCACGGCATCATGGGCCCGGCCGGGTTGCCGGCACCGATCACGGCGCGGCTGAACGCCGACATCGCGTCCTTCCTGCGCGACCCGGCGGTGGTCGAACGGCTGGCAGGCTTCGGCGGCGTCGCGGCGCCGAACACGCCGGAGGCCTTCCGGGCGCTGATGGTGGCGGACCTGGAGAAGTTCCGCGACCTCATCGCGCGCACCGGTATCACGGCGGGCTGAGCGGCCGCATGTCCGACGCCATCTCCTCCGTTGAGGCCTTCATCGTCGTCATCCCGCGCGACGTGCCTTATCTCGGCCCGCTGCGTTCGGGCGAGGCGATCAACGAACGCGGCTACTTCATCCGGCGCGGCAACCGGTCCGTCTATCCGGCGACGGACACCTCCGTCCTCGTTAAGGTGACGACGGCGTCGGGCGCCGTGGGCTGGGGCGAATCCTACGCCATCGTCGCGCCGGGCGCGGTGGCCGAGATCGTGACCGACCTGCTCGGGCCGCTCTGCATCGGCCGCGACGCGCGCGACCCCGTGCCGCTGCACGAGGACCTCTACGACACGATGCGCGTGCGGGGCTTCGTCAGTGGCTACTTCGTGGACGCGCTCGCGGGCCTCGACATCGCGGTCTGGGATGCGGCAGCGCGGCTGGCGGGGCTGCCGCTGTGCCGGATGCTCGGCGGGCTGCGGCACGACAGCCTGCCCGCTTATGTCTCCGGCCTGCCCAAGCCGACGCTCGCCGAGCGGGTGGACCTCGCGTTGGAATGGGCGGGGAGGGGCTATGAGGCGGTGAAGTTCGCGGCCGCCGTGGCGGACGAGGGCGAGGAGACCGAGATGGCGGCGCTGCGCCGTGCGCTCGGACCGGGGATCCGCATCGCCTGCGACATGCACTGGAAGTACACCGCGCTCGCCGCGACGCGCCTGATCGACCGGATGCACGCGCACGACCTGTGGTTCGCTGAGGCGCCGGTCGCGCCGGAGGACATCGAGGGACAGCGGGAGGTCGCGGCGAAGGCGCGCACCTCCATCGCCATGGGAGAGGAATGGCGCACCGCCTTCGAATACCGCCCGCGCCTGATCGGCCGCTGTATGGACGTGATCCAGCCGGAGATGGCGCATACTGGCGTGACGGAGTTCATGAAGATCAGCCGTATGGCCGAGGCCTTTCATTGCCGGATCATCCCGCACGCCTCGATCGGCATCGGGATTTTCCAGGCGGCGAGCCTGCACGCCTCCGCCCCCCTCCAAAACTGCGACGGGCACGAGTACCAGCACTCCATCTTCGACCGGAACCTGCGCTTCGTGGACGGCGACATGGCCTGCGAAGGCGGGCGCTACCGGCTGCCCTCCGGGCCGGGGATCGGGGTCGCGCCCTCGGCCGAGGTCTGGCGCTACGCGCGGCAGCATGAACCGGCCTGAGCGGTTGACATGAACTGACCGAGTCAGGCCGCCAGCGAGGCGAACAAGCGGAGGACGAGAGATGCACGGCTACTCTTTCGCGAGGCGATCCATCCTCGCCGTCACGGCGCTGGCGGCGCTGCGTCCCGGGTCGGTCCAGGCGCAGGGCGCGCCGTTGACCTATGTTGGCTGGAGCCACGACGAGGCGGCGTCCCGCCCGGTGCTGACCGAGGCGTTCGAGACCTTCCGGGCGGCGAATGCCGGGGTACGGCTGGAGACGATCGGCTTCCCCTGGGCACAGATGCAGCAGAACGTCGTGCTGCGGCTGCGCTCCAGCCAGCCGCTCGACGTCGTGCAGCTCGCCGAGCGCTGGCTGCCGCAACTCTCCCGCCTCCTTCAGCCGGCCGACCTGCGGGAGGTGCTGGGGGCGGAGCTGGATCGGGTGGATCCGGGGCTGCTGCGGCTGGGGCAGGTCGGCGGACGCCAATTGGCGATGCCCTGGACGGCAGGCTCGATCGGGATGGTCGCCAACCGCAAGGTGCTGTCGGATGCGGGCATCGCCGAGCCGCCGCGGACGGTGGAGGCCTTCGCGGACGCGCTGCGGCGGATCAAGCGCGGCAACGCGGAAGTCGTGCCCTACGCCTTCTCCACCAAGAACAACCTCTCGATCTCGCCCGACTTCCAGGTCTGGCTCTGGACGTTTGGCGGGCGGCTCTTCGATGCGGAAGACAAGGTTGCGATAGACTCCGACGCAGCGCGGGCGGCGCTGTCCTTCCTTGTCGACCTGTCGCGGGAGGGGCTGATGGCCCGCGATATCGATCGCCCGGACTCCCGGCGCTTGTTCGGCGGCAACCGCGCGGGCCTTTACCACGACGCCCCGCTCGCCCGCGGCTTCGCACGCGACAATTCGGGGCAGGGTGCAGTGTTCGACACGAACGTCGCGGCCGTGGCGACGCCCGTGCTGCGGGTGGGCGACACGCCGCGGTCGCTCATGTGGGGCCATATCCTCGCGCTGCCCGCGGCACGGGCGCGCCCGGCCGCGGACGGACCGGCCGCGCGGCTCCTGCGGCACCTCGCCCTGAACGACGAGACGCAGCTCCGCTACTTCCGCGCCGTCGGCCTGTTCCCCGTCACCCGCAGCGCGCTTGCGACCCTCGCCGCCGACGATTACGTCACGGTCTGGACGCGCAACGCCGGCTCGGCGGAGATGGACGAGACCGCGGCCTGGCCCAACGCCGCGGATCTGACGACCATCGTGGGCGAGGAGGTGCAGGCGGCGCTGCTTCTCTCCAAGCCGCCGGCGCAGGCCCTGGCGGACATGGCGAACCGCCTCCGCCGCGCCGTCGCGAACCAGAGGCGCACCTGAGCGTGTCGGGCGCGGCGACGGCGGTCCCGGCCCGCGCCCGGGCCGCGCGCGCGCCGCGGCCCGGCGGCGTGGCACGCCGGCAGGCCCGCTTCGGCCTGCTGCTGGCGCTCCCGCCCATGGCGGTGTTCGGGGCGATGATCCTCTATCCCTTCCTCGATGCGCTGCGGCGGGCCTTCTACGAGGACACCCTGATGTCGACGGAGCCGATCTTCATCGGCTTCGGCAACTTCGCGCAGTTGTGGGAGGACGGTACGATCCTCGGTACCTGGGTCGTCACCGTCGTCTTCGTCGTCCTCGCCACCGCATTCACCTTCCTCCTCGGCCTTGCCTGGGCCGTGGTGCTCAACGAGCGCTTCCCCGCCCGCGCCCTCGTCCGCTCCGTTTCGTTGCTGCCCTGGGTGCTGCCGAGCACGGTCGTTGCCTTCCTCTGGGCCTGGATGCTGAACGGACAATACGGGCTGCTCAACGCCGTCCTCCTCTCCCTCGGTCTGCTCGACCAGCCCGTGGCCTGGCTCGCGACGCCGGGCGGCGCGATGGCGGGCGTCGTGCTCGCCAAGGTCTGGCTCTCCATCCCCCTCTTCACCGCCTTCCTCCTTGCCGGCCTGCAGAGCCTCCCGCAGGAGCAAATCGAGGCCGCGCGCATCGACGGTGCGGCGAACCGGCACGTGCTGCGCCACGTCGCCTGGCCGCACCTGCGGCCCACGATCGCCGTGCTCGTCGTTCTCGGCGCGCTCGGCAACCTGCAGCAGTTCGACGTGATCTACGCCATGACCGGCGGCGGGCCGGTGCGCGCGACGACCGTGATGTCCATCGAAGTCCAGCGGCAGGCCTTCCAGTCCTGGAACATCGGCCTCGCCGCCGCGGTCGGCGTGGTCTGGTTCCTCACGATCCTCGGCCCGGCCTTCCTGCGGCTGCGCACGATCATGCGGGAGGTCTGACCCGGTGCTCGACCTCTCCTCGGGCAAGGCGCGGCTCGGCTTCGGCTTGACCTTCGCCACCATTGCCTCCTTTCTCGGCTTTCCCGTCCTCTGGATGCTCTCGACCGCCTTCAAGCCGGGCGCCGAAATCTTCGTCCGCTTCCCCTCCCTCCTGCCGCGGGCACCGACGCTCGAAAACTTCCGCGGCGTGGTCGGCTCGGGCGACCTACCGCTGTGGCTCGGCAACTCCCTCCTCACCGCGGGCGGGGCGGCGCTGCTGACGACGGTGCTGGCCACGCTCGCCGCCCATTCCTTCGCGCGCTTCCGCTATCGCGGGCGGCGCGCACTCATGGCGCTGATGATCTCGGCGCAAATGTTCCCCTTCGCCGTGCTGCTGGTCTCGCTCTACCCGATGCTCCAGGCCGCGGGGCTCCTCGACACGCGGATCGGGCTGACGCTCTCCTACATCGTCTTCGCCCTGCCGGCCGGCACCTACATGCTCTTCTCCTACTTCGTCCGCTTGCCGGAGGAGCTGATCGAGGCGGCGCGCGTCGACGGCGCCTCGGAGCTGCGGATCCTCTGGCGCATCATCGTGCCCGTCTCGATCCCCGGCCTCGTCACGGTCGCCCTCTACGCCTTCATGTGGGCCTGGAACGACCTGCTCTACGCGATGACGCTCATCACCACGCCCTCGCTCCGTACGGTCGGGCCGGGGCTGCTGATGTCCCAGCTCGGCGAGATGCGGCAGGACTGGGGGGCGGCGATGGCGGCTTCCCTCGTCGCCTCGCTGCCGGTCATCATCGCCTTCGGCCTCGTCCAGCGCTGGTTCGTCCAAGGGCTGACCGCGGGGGCGGTGAAGGGATGACGCCGGTCTCGTCGGAACCCGTCGCCGGCCGGCTCGCGGGGCGCGTCTGCGTCGTCACCGGCGCCGCCGCGGGGCTCGGGCGCGCGATCGCCCTCCTCTTCGCCCGCGCGGGCGCCGAGCTCGTCGCCACCGACCGGGACGAGGCCGGGCTCGCCTCCCTCGCCGCGGTGCTGGGATCGGAAGGGCTGCCAGCCCCCGCCCTCGTCGCCGCTGACGTAACGGCGGCTGACGCGCCGGGGCGCATCCTCGCCCCCGCTCTCGCGCGCGGCGGGCCGGACGTGCTCGTGAACAACGCGGGCGTCACGACCGTCCGGCCCCTGCTGGAGACGACCGACGAAGATTGGGACCGCACGCTCGACGTCTGCCTGCGGTCCATGTTCCGGCTGTCGCGGGAGGCGGTGCGCGCCATGCGCGCGCACGGCCGCGGCGGCGCCATCGTCAACATGGCCTCCGTCCACGCCTCGCTCGGCCATCCCTGCGTCGCGCCCTATGCTGCGGCCAAGGGCGGCGTGCGCGCAATGACGCGTCAACTGGCCGTCGAATGCGGCCCGCACGGCATCCGCGTGAACGCGCTCTCCCCCGGTCTCATCGTGACCGAGGCCTTCGCCGCACGGCTCGAGCCAGAGGACGCGCGGCTGACCGTCGAGACCTACCCGCTCGGCCGCCTCGGTCACCCCGACGACGTGGCGCATGCCGCGCTCTTCCTCGCGGGTCCCGGCGCGGCTTTCATCACCGGCGCCGACCTGCCGGTGGACGGCGGCCAGTCCGCCCTCGCCCCCGCCGCCGCCATCTCACCGCGCCTACGCGCCTGGACGGGGCGACCGCCGCTGAAAATGGATTCCCCGTGACCCAGGACGCCCTGCGCATCGTCGAGGCCCGGCACTGGATGGTGCGCATGCCCTTCCGGTCCGAGATGGAGTGGGCGTCCGGCCGTCGCAGCGGGGCGACGCGGTTGATCGTGCGGCTGCGGACGGCGGACGGCACGGTCGGCTGGGGCGAGACGATCTGCCTGCTGGACGCCATCCCTGCCGTGCTGGAACGCGTCGTCCTGCCGATCGCGCTGACGAAGTCCGTGGACCAGGCGGAGGCACTGCATCGGCACGTCCTGGGCGCCGGCTACTACCACCACAAGCGCGCCGCGGTGATGGCAATCTGCGCGGTGGAAATGGCGATGTGGGACGCCTTCGGACGCGCCTGCGGCCAGCCACTGCACCGCCTCTGGGGCGGGCTGTGGCGGGACCGGGCGGAGATGGCCGCCTATATCCTCGCCGCCGATCCCGCCGCTGCGGCGGACGCGGCGCGTGCCTACCTCGACCGCGGCCACCGCTCCTTCAAGGTGAAGATCGGCATGTCCGAGGCGACGGACATCGCCCTCGTCCGCGCCGTACGCGACGTCATCGGCCCCGACCTGCTGCTCCGCGCCGACGTGAACGGCGCCTGGACGTCCGGCACGGCGAAGCGGATGCTCGAACGCCTGCGTCCCTTCGACCTGCAATACGTCGAGCAGCCGCTGGAACTGGACGACCTGGCGGGACACGCGCTGCTGCGCCGGTCGCAGCCCGTGCCGATCGCGCTGGACGAGACGGCCTACACCCTTTCCGACGTGGGCAACATCGTCCGTACGGAGGCCGCCGACGTCGTCCTGCTCGACCCGCACGAGGCCGGCGGGCTCTGGCAGGTGGTGAAGCAGGCCGCGATCTGCGAAGCCGTCGGCATCCCCGTGACGCTACACTCTGGCGGGGAACTCGGCCCGTCGCAGGCCGCCTACCTGCACCTCGCCGCTTCCATCCCGAACATGACGATCGCCATCGACACGGAATACGCGCACCTGTCCGGCGACATCGTGGCGGAACGGTTCACCCTCGACGGCGGATGCTTCGCCGTCCCGACCGGACCCGGCCTCGGCGTCACGGTCGAGGAGGCGCTGGTCGAACGCTACGCGGTGACCCGGATCGAAGGCGCCTACCTCGATGATCGGCGTCCCGGCTGGTTCCCGGTCAAGCCTGCTTACTGAGGAGCATCGCACGACCCCCGTCGTCACCCGCCGCACGGCGGTGGCCACAAGCCCTGCTGGCGACCACCGCGGTCGCACAGGCCGCCCGGCAAGGCGCCTCGGCGGTGATGCCGTTCCGCGATGCGGCTCCCCGGCTCGTTCGCTGGGGTCCACCGGCGCGCGCGGGCCTGGGCCGTACACGGCATGTCCGCGGCGCGGCGATCCGACGATGGAGGCGCACCCTCCCGCAGCCCCGAGGCTCAGCGCGGTATCAGCACGGGCAGGCGTACGAGATCACGGTCCAGACCCCGGCGGCGGTCACCGAAGTTCAAGCGGGTGAGGTAGAGGTGGAGCTGGCCCGACGCGTCGGCCGCGGCCCGGTCGAAGACGCGGGACGGGCTCGCGTGGTCGATGAGCGACGGGTACTCGTAGTAGGTGCCGGCTGCCCGCTGGCTCCGGAACGGCGTCATCGCCCAGAGGAGCCGCGCGGGGCCCCAGTGCCGAAGGTCGCGCGAGGCGCTGGCGAAGACGCCGCCGGGCGCGCCGTCCGGCGAGGACGGGCGCGTGAGGACGGCAACCCACCAGGGTCCTTCCTCGGACGGGATCTGGATGATGGACCGGACGGGCGCGCCGCCGAAAACACGGGCGCTAACGACGTCGCAGGGCCGCGGCGGCGTGGCATCCGGCACGTAGGCCCCGCGCAGGGGCAGGTCGAAGCGGCCGCCGGACAGGGCGCGCCAGCCACCCGTCAGGTCGTCCAGCGGCGCACGCAGAAGGCAGTTGCCGCGCGGCTGGCCCGGCACGCCTTCCGTGTAGGCCAGCACGGTCGCGTAGCCGTCCTCGACGATGGCGTTGGAGACGGAGAAGAAGCCGGCACGGGCTGTCGCCGCGTGATCATAGGGGAAAGGTGAGGCGGCGACCGGGGCTGCGCCGACCGTGCGGAAGCGCCAGTCGCGCTCCGGCGCGACAAGAGCCGTGATGGAGGAGTACCAGCAGCGGAACGCGGCGGGGCGCCGGCCTTCTGCGTCGAAGGGGGTCACGCAGCGGCCGGGGTGGCGCCATCCCATGTATTCGTGGCTCGCGAGGCCGAGAACCATCGGGCGGCCCCCATCCTCGAATGGAATGACGGCCTGTATCCAGGCGCGGTCGGAAAAGGCGGCGGGGTCGGGGTTCTCGGCGCCCCGGCTCTCGGTGCCGCATGCGGGGGCGAGGTCTTCGAAACCGCGGCCGAGAAGCGGGATGTTCAGGAAATGCGCGGCGAGGAGCGCGATCCCGCCATCGGCCGTCCGGAGTGCGCGAGCCGGAGAGTCCGGCAGGTGCATGTCGCCGCAGCGCTGGGTGGCCCAGCGGAACACCGTCTCGACCGGCGCATCCGGGGCGACCACGAGCTGCGGCGGCGCAGCGCCCGCAGTCCGCGCGAGAAGCGCAAGAAGCAGGGCGACGGCAGTCCGCGACGCGCGCCTCATCCGAAGCGGGGCGGGACCACGAGGAAGCGTTCCGCGCGTTCCAGCAGGATGATGTCGGGCGAGACCTCCTCCAGCACCTCGGGGCCGAGGCTCGCGCCCCAGATGGCGACGGTGGAGGCGAAGCGTTCGGCGAGGGAGGGGATGAGCCATTCGCCGAAGCTGTCGTGCAGCATCAGCAGCCGTTCCGGCCGGGCCTCCGCAGCCCGTCCGGGCCGGAGGACGCGGCGGCGGCCGGTGTTCAGGACGCCGTTGTCGTGCTCCAGGACTGCCACGGGTCGGCGGGTGAGGACGGGCTGCTGCTCAATGCAGGCGCCGCCGAGCTTGGAGAGGAGGTCGGCGTTGCGGAACTCCGTGCGGAACTCCTCCTCCGCGGAGTCGGGCGGCCCGCCGAGGGCTTCCCACAACGCACGCAGGGCGAGGGCGGCGCCGTACTCGCTCCAGTGCGAGTCGCCCTTCGGGTAGGCGGGAAAGCGTGCGTCGGCGCGGCGCAGCGCCTCCAGCGGGTAGATGACGCGGGTGGCGCGGAGGTCCATGCGGGCAGCGAGGGCCTGGATCTGGCGGACCGGGCGCGCCTCGGAGACGGTAACGTCGTCGGGCAGGTGTTCCGCGAGGACACATTCCTTGTTCGGCGCGACGAGGTACACGACGCGTGCCTCCCGCGATGCGGCGGCGCCATCGAGGTCGCGGAAGAACGCCTCCCAGCGATCGAGTTCCGCCGGGGAGAGCGGGCGCCGTCCGGTCACCTGGTCCAGGACGCCGTTGCTGTCATTGCGGAGGAAAAGGAAGCCTTCCCTGCCCTTCAGCACCTTATCCGCGTCGTTGGCCGCGACGCTGGTGACGACGGGGGAGTTGCGGAGCGGTGCGCCGGTGTCGGCCGAGAGCGCCTCCACCCGTACCACGTCACGGGTGACGGCGTCCGCGGGCACGCGCACGTCGAAGGCCCAGGCGTTGCGGCCGATATCGGGGCGCGCGACGGTGGGCCGGACCGTCGCGATCTCGCGGCCGTCGAAGCGGACCGTGACGCGCGGAACCTCCGTGCCGTTGGAGGCGATCCAGCCGGCGACGCGGCGGCGGTTGTACTGTTCCAGGAAACCCCAGTGGCGCGGCGGCTCGGGCGCCGGATCGGCGGGCGCCGAGGCGTCGGCGGTGGGCTTCGGCGGGGCGACGCCCGCGGCGAGGCGGGCGAGGACGGCCCCGGGCGCGACACCGTGCTCACCGAGGAGGGCAACGAGGCGAGCGGCGAGGTCGCGGCGGCGCGCGTCATAGGCGGGTGCCATCGCCTCCACGCCGTCCGAGAGCGTGGCGAGTGCACCGGCATCGGGCAGCGCGGAGGCCTTGACGAAAGGCAGGCCCATCGTTTCGGCCAGTTCCTCCGTCCGCAGGTCGTAGCCGACGACCAGGGCGCCGCGGCCGGCCTGCCAGCCCAGCGCGGCGCCGTGGATGCGGGTGCCGATGACCGCGTCGGAGCGGCGGTAGGCTTCGATCCAGGCTTCGGCGGAGAACCAGGCGCGGAGGCGGCGGACGAGCATGCCGCGTTCGGTGGGCGGCATCTGCGACAGGAAACCGGCCCGCTCGGTGAGCCAGGCGCCACCGGGGCCATCTTCCTCGCCGCGTGCGAGGGCGACGGCGCCGAGCGGGTCCTGGGCGACGAGGTCGGTGAGGCGGGCCGGCCCGATGGCGGCGAGGATCGCGCGCTCGACCGGCGCGTTGAAGGGATAGAACGTCGGCGCGAAGGCGATGCGGCGCGGCGGGCCGGCACGCCACCGGGCGGCGATGGATTCGCCCAGGGCGGGGTCGGGATTGATGAAGTTGGAGGGGCAGCCGAGCACTTCGAAGTTGTGCACGGCCGAGCGCTCGAGGACGGCCGCGGTATGGCGGCCGCGGACCATGATGCGGGTGCAGCGTTCCCGGAACAGGTGCAGGAGGCGTTCCGTTCCGGGCTTGAGCTTGACCTCCGACACGTCCTTGAAGGCTTGTGCGCCGAGCCCGAGGACGAGGAGCGGGAGGCCCGTCGCCTCCAGCCGGTCGGCCAGGGAGCCGAGGTCGAAGCCGGAGTAGAGGAAGTTGGCGGCGGGGATGCAGAGCAGCCGGCAATGCTCCTTCACCGCGGCGGGATCGAAGGCGAAGGGAACCGTGAGGCGGGCCTCGCCGAGGACGCGGTTGAAGGTGGCGTATTGGAAGGCCAGGTTGCCGGTGTTGGCGCCCGTCGCCTCGAATGCGGTCGCGGTGGTCCAGGCGAAGGAGGAGGGGAGCGACCCGGCGGTGCCGAGGACGGCGATGGGCTTCGTCATGCGGCCTGCCTCGCGGACGTCGTGACCCGATCGGGTTCGAGGAAGCGGAGGAGATGCCGGGACGGGGTGAGGCCGACGGCGCGAACCACGTCCGCATACCCCGCCGCGGCCTCGCGCCGACCTTCGTCGAAGGACGCGCCGGAGAAGCCTGCCGCGGCGAAGAGGGCGGGGACGGAGAAGCGGTTCTCGATGACCTCGCGTGGGCCGATATGCGGTACGCGCAACTGCCGGGCGAGCTCGCGCGTGCGCGTGTCGTGGCAGATGCAGAGGCTCGGCAAGCCCGCGGCGACCCCCATCATCGTGCCGTGGATCCGGGTGTTCACGCCCGCCACGAAGCGGCGGAGCGAGTCGGCCCAGGCGTCCACGGACGACGGGATCTGACCATGCGTCCGGAGGAATGCCGCGAGGCCGTCCGGTGTGCCGAAGCCGAGGAACTCCGCGCATCGCTTAAAGTAGGCGCCCTCACCCGGGCCGTCGGGTAGCTGGCCGTAGATCGCCTTCATCATCTCGACCGGGCGCTGGACGAGGTAGGCGGAGCCCGGGTTGAGGAGGACGAGGCGCGCCAGTTCGCGCTCCACGCTCTGGATTCCCGGCTTGATGCAGGCAGCGTGGACGGCCACGGGGCCGGTGGCTGGGAGGGCCGCGATCCCCTGCTCCAAACGCTCACCGAGCCGCGGGTCGGGGTTGATGAGGAGGGAGGGGCAGCCGAGGACCGTCGTGTTCTCGACGCCGAGGCCGCGGCAGAACTCCTGCGTGAAGGCGCCGCGGATGCAGATCGTAGGAGAGAGGCGCGAGACTTCCCGCAGGAAGTCGAGGGTGCCGTCCGTGAGCTTCGGCGGCGCGGTCTCCTGTTCCGCCTGCGCGCCGAGGCCGACGACAAGGCAAGGGCGGCCGATGGCCCGGATGAGTTCGGCGAGGCGGCCGAGGTCGGCGCCGGCGTTGAGGAAATTCGCTGCGGGGATAACGACGACTTCCACGTCCTTGGGGATCGCCGCGGCGCGGGTGTTGCGGGAGATGAGGTGGATCTCCTCTGCATCGAAAAGCAGGCGCGCGGCGTACCAGAAGGCAAGGTTTCCAGTGTTGCCGCCGGTGGCGAGCAGCAGGTCCGGAACCGTGCGCTCCCAGGCTCGTGCCACAGTGCCGAAGTTCTCGGCGAGGTAAGCGACGCGTGCGGCCATGTCAGTCTCCTCCCGGCGCGGTATCGGGGAACCAGCGCCGCGTGTGCGTCCAGGCGTTCAGCAGGGTGCCGTGGTGGCGCCACAGGTTGTCAGGCGTGACCTGTGACTGGCGTTCGAGGTGATAGAGACGGGCACGGCGGTCCATGGCGCAGGTCAGGCCGCGCGCGCGGATGCGGAGGCAGAGATCGCTATCCTCGAAGTCGCCGATGGCATAGGCCTCGTCGAAGCCGCCGAGCTCTTCGGCCAGGGCGCGGCGCATGACCATGCAGGCGCCGGTGACCGCGTCCACCGGTTCGGGGCCGAGCGCGGGATCGGGCCGCGGCAGGAGGCCCTTCCGCGGGTGCATCGGGAAAGGCCAGTTCGCCTGCTGCGGCAGCCGTTCGAAGGTGATGCCCTCGTGCTGCACGGTGCCGTCCTCGAACAGGAGGAGGGCGCCGGCGACGCCGAGGCACGGGTCGGCGCGGAGGCCGTCCATCAGCGTCTCCAGCCAGCGCGGCGCATCCGGCGCCGGCATGACGTCCGAGTTGAGGAGGCAGACGAATTCGCCGCGGGCGCGCGACAGGCCAAGGTTGTTGGCGGGGCCGAAGCCAAGGTTCTCGGCCGGGGCGACGACGCGGAAGGGGAGGCCGAAGCGGCGGTGCGCGGCATGGGCGATGTCGAGCAGCTCGCCTTTCCGCGGCGGATCGTCCAGCACGTAGATGAACTCGTGCGCGGCGTGTCCGGGGTGCTCGGAGAGGAGCGCCAGCTGGTAGGCGAGGAAATCCATGCGTCCGTAGAGCGGAACGATCACGCTGCAGACGGGCGCCTCCGGTCCTGCGCCGAAGCGGATCTCGGCAGCGTGACGCGGGCGCGTGAGGCGGGCGCCGTGGATCGCGGTGAGCGCGGGGCCGAGGACGCGGTCGAACGCGGGCTCGATCTCGTCAGGGGTAAGGCGGACGGCTTCGAGCAGACGGCGCGCGGCGGCGGCGCCGGTGCGGGCCGGAGGCGGAAGGCGCTTGTAGCCGATCTCGCCGCCGCGCAGCTCGACTTCGAGGTAGGCGTTCTCCCCGCCGGTCGGGGCCGCACCGCAGGCCCCCGCGTAGGCGACGAAGCCGACGCGCGGGTCGGACAGGCCGTGGGCGGCGCCGACGCTCGTCACCACGTCCGGGCGCTCGACCGGGATCCAGCGGTCCCGGAGCGAGTCCGGGCTGCGAGCGCCCGCCGCGCCGCGCACCCTGATCGCGGCAATGGCGTCGGTCGGGTCGAGGCACCAGCCGATCAGGGCGAGCCCGTCCGGCGGCACAGGCAGCACCTCGTCCACGCCGATCTGCACGGGGGCGGGCAGTTCGTGCAGCGTGTCGGTACCGACATAGGCGCGGCGGGACAGGAGCGTCAGCAGCCGCGCCTGTCCGGGTTCCGACGGGGCATGCATGAGGGTGGCGCGCACGCGGGGAACGAGGTCGCTCTCGCGCAGATGGACGACGGGGCGGACGGGTGGCACGCGCAGCACGGGGCGGGCGTCGTCCCCGGCCCCGTCGGCGGAGAGCAGGTCGAGCGCGACGAGTTCGCCGAGCGGCTGTCCGGCGGCGCGGAGGAGGACGACGAGGCCTGCGCCGCGGCGGCCGAGGTCGGGGCGGGGATACCAGGTGGCGACAGCGTCCTCGCCTTCCACGCGGCCGGCTGCAAAATGCGCGACGATGCGGGGCGGCGGGGCGTCCGGACGCCAGCGGCCGCGGGACCAGCCGCAGAACAGCCAGCTGCCGACCGCCGGCGCGTAGCCGTAGAAGTCGATGTAGCCGTCTTCGCCGCGACGCGCGGAGGGGGCTTCGGCGGGCGCTGCGGCGTCGGACATGGCGTCAGACCGCCAGGACCGCGCCGGATTCATGGCGCATGATGAGGGCCGATGCGGCCTCGGAGATCGCGCGGGACGGGCTGATGCGCGCCGGCACGCACCAGGTGCGCAGGGCCGCGCGGTCCGGGCCAGGTGTCCGAAGGCGGTGCAGCGTGCCCGGCCCGAGGAGGGCGACGTCACGTGGGCCGACTTCCAGCATCTCGACGGAGGCACCGAACTCGCGCGCGAGTTCGAGGCCGGCGGGCTCGCGGTCCGGCAGGTCCTCGGCGAGCCACCGGGAGCGGCCATGGGAGGTGAACTCGGGCAATTCGTGGCTGCCGCGGACAACATCGAGGCCGATGAACCCCGCAGGATCGGAGGACAGGCTCGAGACGAGGAGGAGGCATTCGGCCGGCGATGGCAGCGCCTCGGCGGCACTCGCCTGGGCGAAGCCGGGGCGCGGGTCGCCGGCGCGCGTCACGGCCACACGGTACACGGTGGGATGATCATCCAGGATCGCGCGGACGAGACGCAGCACGGGTTCGCGGAACAGGCGTGCGGGCAGGGTTTCCAGGAACTTGGCGGCGGCGGGGCCGAATGACGGGTCGAGCGCGCCGGCCGGCAGGTCAGCCGTCCGCGCGTCGAGTGAGGGAGGGAGGACATCGCGCAGGATCGCGTAGCCCTCGCCGATGAAGCCGCGCAGCGGATGGACGAGGTCCGCGGGGGTCGCGCCCGTGGCGACGCGGCCCGCAAGGAGGCGGCGCGCGTCGGTCCGGTCGGTCCAGAGGCCGCCGAAGACGCTTCGCTGGCGGCCCGCGCCGGGGTAGCGCGCATGCAGGGTGCGGAAGAACTCGCCGTAGCCGGTCAGGTTCGTGCGCGGCAGCTCCACGTCGCCGCCCCGCGGGCGGATGGAGACGAAGGGCAGCATCGCCGGATCGATCGGGGCGTCGTAGAAGGCCATCGCGAAGCCGCATTGGCCGTCACCGAGGCCGGCGGCGGAGAGGTCGGGACGTTCGGATTCGGCGACCGTCTCGCCGATCACGCGGCCGTCCAGAAGGGCTTGCACCACGAGCGGACGACCGCCGCCGGCGAAGGCCCAGCCTGAAGCGCCCTCGGGCGTGAGGCTGTCCACGGAGCCGCGGATCGTCATGCGTTGGCTTCCTGCATCGTGGCCGCGACGGTGCGCGGTGGGTTGACCGTTTCGGGCGCGCGGTAGAGGCGCAGCGTCGCAGCGACGGTTTCGTCGAGGGACGGCGGGATCGCGATCCCAGCCGACATCCCCCGGAGGCGCTGCGGGTCGCGGGCGAGGTCGCGCAGAAGGGCAGCGAGCGCGCGCGGGCTTCCGGCGCGGAAGTGGAAGCCATCCACGCCGTCGCGCACCTTCTCGGCGAGGCCGCCGATGTCCGAGCAGATGACGGGGCGGCGCGCGAGGAAGGCTTCCTGGATGACGAGGGGCGAGTTTTCCCACCAGACGGAGGGAACGATGACGGCGTCCACCGACCGCATCAGCGAGCCGACGCGGGCATTGTCGTAGGGGCCGTGCAGCTGAACGCTCTTCGGGGCGTCGCGCAGCCGGGCCTCGAACAGGGCGCGGAACTCCGGCGGCTGTCCGCTGTGGTCGCCGAACACCTCGATGCGGAGGCCGGTCACGCGGGCGTCGTCGAGGAGGGCCGCGGCATCGAAGAGAACGTCGATGCCCTTCAGCCGAGAGATCTGGCCGAAGAAGCCGATGGTCAGGCCGTCCGGTGGCGGTGTCGTCGCGGTGGCTCCGGGGGCACCCGGCATGCCGTTCTCGATCACCTCGATGCGGTCGGGCGGAAGGCCCCACGCGGCGTAGCGGCCAGCGAGGAAGCGGCTGGGCGAGATGAAGCGATCCACGAGGCGGAAGAAGCGCTTGAGGTAGAGTTCGCGCAGGAAGAAGTCCTGCTCCGACCGTTCGGGGAAGCAGCGGTTGCAGTCGCGCGGCGTCGCGCGGTCGCAGAGGGCGAGGCCCGGCCGCTTCACCATCTGGCCGAAGTGATTGCAGATCGCGAGGTACTCGTGGAGGGTCACGACGATGCGCGCGTTCGGCAGTGCGTTCCGGATGGTGAGCAGCGTCTCCACGCCGAAGTTCGCGTAGTGGTGCAGGTGGACGATGCCAGGGCGGAGGTCTTCGAGAAGGCGGCGCAGCTCGCCGGGCCATTCGGGATCGGGGTTCGCGTGGACGAAGTGGTCGAAACCCGCGCCGGAATAGACGTACTCGTCAGGGCCGAAGGGCTGGGTAAGGCGGGCGCCGAGACGCCCCGCGACGCGCCCACCCGACGCCGCGAGGAACCACGTTGCCTCGACCGCCGGAGAGGCGCGCAGGGCGCCGTACATCTGGTAGGCCGCGATCTCCGCGCCGCCCTTCGAGACGGCGGGGTGCATGTGCGACATGACGAGAACGCGAAGCGGCGGCTCCGTCACGGCGCGGCGCCCGGCGCGGCGGCCCGTGGTGGCGCTCATCGGCGGTGCGCCGCGTCGAGGGTCATGGTTGCTCCGGATCAGCGGGCCGTGAACGGCGCGAAGATCGCGGGATGGTGGCGCGGAGGACAGTCGCAACTTGTCGCAGAACGTCGCCGTCGCGCAGAGCGACGCGTCAGTCCCGCAGGGCGCGCCGCATGCTGTCCCGCAGGGGACGAGCGAGGTAGTCGAGGACGGTCCGGCTCTCGCCGAGGATGAAGACCTCGGCCGGCATGCCCGCGGCGATCGCGGGCAAGCCCGCCGGGTTCGCCGTGCGGTCGCCGTCGAGGGCCGCGCGGGCAAGGAAGAACGGCGTACCCTGCGCATCGGTCTGCCGGTCAGCGGAGACGTAGGTCAGGTGGCCCGTCATCAGCGGTACCTCGCGCTGGCGATAGGCCGAGAGGCGAATGTTCACGCGTTGCCCGACGGCCAGCTGCTCGATGTCGCCCGGGGCGATACGGGCCTCGGCCACGAGCCCGCTGTCGTGCGGGACGAGGTCGAGGACAGGCTGGCCGGCAGCGATGGAGCTGCCGGGAGTGAAAAAGCGGATGTCGGTCACGGTGCCCGCCTCGGGGGCCGTTACCTCGCGGCGGCTCAGGACGTCCTCCGCGGCCCGCAGGCGGTCTGCGGCGTCGGACGTCAGGGCCTGGGCATCACCGATCTCCCGGGCGATGTCGGCCGCGCGGGTCAGGGTCAGGTTCCGTACGTCGAGCTCGGCCTGGGCCTGCGTCTCGCGGGCCTGGGATTCCTGCGCCGTGAACTGGCCGAGGTTTCCGAGGGCTTCAGCCTCACCGCGCCGTAGCTCATAGGCGCGGGTGCGCGTGGCGAAGCCCTGGGCGAGCAGCTGGTTCACGCCGCCGAGTTCCTCCCGGATGGCGCGGAGGCGGGTGGCGGTCGCGGCGCGCTGCGCGCCGAAGGCCGTCATCTGTTCCGCGGCCTGGGCGATGCGGCGCTGCTGCGCCGCCACGGCGCCGTCATAGGCAGCCCAGCGCGCGGCAAACTGTCGGCGCTCGCCATCGACGAAGGAGGCGATGGTGGCGTTGCTGCGGGCGGCGGCGACCACCTCCTCCGGCATGGTGAGGTGCCGTTCGCCCGCCTGTTCGGCCCGCAGCCGCGCGAGGCGTGCGATGCCGCCGAGCGTGGCGGACCGCGCCTGGCTGGCGGCGGCCTCGGCCTGGGTGACGTCGAGGCGGAGCAGGACCTGCCCGGCCGCGACGGAGTCGCCCTCGCGCACCGCGAGTTCGCGGAGGATGCCGGGCTCCAGCAGGTTCACGGTCTTGCGCCGGCCCTCGGCGACGAGGCTTCCGCTGGCGATCACGGCGCGGTCAAGGGGCGTGAGGGTGGCCCAGGCGGAGAGGCCGCCGAGGCCGAGGACGAGGGCGAGGGCGGACACGGCGGCGATACGGCGGACGGAGGGGGCACCGCGGACCGCCTCGTCCTCCAGTTCAGCCCAGGCGGGCGGGGCCAAGGCGGTGCTGCGCGCCGTGCTGATCGCGGTGCTGATTGCGGTGCTCATCGGGCGGTCTCCCGGGCTTCGGCGAGGTGCCACGCACCGTCGGGAAGAAGGTCGAGCCAGCGGGTCACGATACCCGACCAGCCCGCGGGCTCGTGCGTCACGAGGAGGATGGCGGCACCCTCGTCTCGCGCGCGGGCCACCGCGGCACGCAGGGCGGCGACGCCGGCCGCGTCGAGGCCGGCCTCCGGCTCGTCCAGCGCAACGAGGCGCGGGGCGCCGAAGAAGGCGCGGGCGAGCGCGACGGCCTGGCGCTGTCCGCCGGAGAGTCCGGAGGACGCACCGGCAGCCGTGCCGTAGCCCTCGGGCAAGCGGCCGATGGCCTCGTGCGCGCCGACGCGCCGTGCGGCGTCCACCGCAGCCTCGGCCGGGGCGTCGCCGAACCGGCGGATGTTGTCGAGGACGCTGCCGTGCAGGAGCTGCCCCCCTGCGGTAGATAGCCGATCCGCGCGCCGGTCGCCGCTCGGTCGGCGGGAGCGTGAAGATCGTCGCCGTCGAGCAGGACATGCCCGGGGCCGGGGGGCACGAGGCCTAGCAGGGCGCGCATCAGGCTCGACTTGCCCGCACCGTTCGCACCGCGGATGCCCAGGACGTCGCCCGGCGCGACCCGCAGGTCGAGGTCGCGCAGCAGGGTTCTGGCACCGTCGGGCGTCGCCAGGGTCAGGCCTTCGACGCAGAGGCCCGGCACGGGTTCGTCGGCACGCGGCACGGGCGGCGGGTCGCGCGTCGTATCGATGAAGTCGGACAGGCGGCGCCAGGCGACGACCCCGAAGGCCCAATCGCGCCAGGTCGCGACGACGCGGCTGACGGGCGCCGTGGCGAGGCTCGCGAGCATCGTCGCGCCGAGAAGGCTGCCGGGGGACGCTTCCTGGATCGTGACGAGATAGCCGCCCACGGTGACGACGGCCATCTGAAGAAGCAGGCCGACAAGGGTCGCGAGGCCCTGGATGGAGCGGGCGCGTCGCGTGGCCCGGTCCGTCAGGTCGGCGGCGCGGGCGCCCTCGGGCCACCAGCGACGCAAGATCGCGCGGGTCAGGCCGAGGCCCTCCACGGCATCCCGGCCGCGGAGGCGAGCGGCGAGCGTCGCGCCCGAGCGAGCGGACTCGCCGCTCGCACTCCGGACGAGGCCGCGGGTGGTGCGGTCCGCGAGCGCGCCGAGGATGGCGAGCACGACGCAGCCCGCGACGCCGGTCCAGCCATAGAATGGGTGGAGGAGGAACAGGAAGGCGATGGCCGCGGGCGTGGTGACGAGATCCATGAGGTCCGAGGCCACGGCGCCGCCGAGCAGGCGGCGGACCTCCGCGGCGTCACGGAGCGCGGCGGTGCCGCGGGCGCGGTCCCCCGAGAGCGCACCGCGGATCGCGGCGCCGAGGGCGTGGAGCTGAAGCCGACGGCCCGAGCGGTCCATCGCCGCGGCGACGAGGCGGGAGCGGAGGTAGCGCAGGAGGCCGCCGAGGAGGATGACGACCACGTAACCGAACCCCAGGACCGTGAGCGTGTCGTCGTTCCGGCTCTGCAGCACGCCGTCGAAGACGTGCATCGTCAGCATCGGCGCGGCGAGCATCGCGAGCTGCACGCCGACGGAAAGGAAAAGGCAGAGGACGGCGATCCCCGCCGCGCTGCCGGCGACGCGCCCCGCCCGCGGCATGGCCAGGGCCGTCACGCGGCGGGCTTCGCGAAGGGGGTGACGACGGTGCCCGCACCCCGAGGCGGGCCGAGCGCGCCACCGGAGAGCGCGAGGACGCGGTCGGCCGCGGCCAGCACGCCGGAGCGATGGGTGGTCAGCACGACGGCGATGCCGGCGTCGCGCAGCCGCCCGAGGAGGCGGCGGACGGCGGCCTCGCCCTCCGCGTCCAGCCACGCCGCGGGCTCGTCCAGCAGGACGACCCGCGGGGCGCCGTACACGGCGCGGGCGAGGGCGACACGCTGCCGCTGCCCGGCGGAGAGGCGCGATTCGGCCCCGCTGCCGCCGCCGACCGGCGTGGCGTAGCCGAGGGGGAGGCCGGCGATCATCCGGTCCGCGCCGCAGAGGCGGGCGGCACGCAGGACGGCGCGGAGGTCGGGCCGGGGGAGAGGCGCGCGATGACCTCGGCGATCGTTCCCTCACCGAGGTCAGGGTTCTGGGGGAGGTAGCCGACGTGCCGGGCGAGGTCCTCGCGGTCCCACTGGTGCGTCGCGTGGCCGTCGAGAAAGGCACCGCCGGCGGTTGGGCGATGGAGGCCGAGCATGAGGCGCAGCAGCGTGGTCTTGCCGCCACCGGCGGCGCCGGTGATCGCGACGACCTCCCCGGGGAGGATGGCGAGATCCACCTCCCGCAGCAGCGGGCGCGGCGTGCCGGGGTGCAGGTAGGTCAGGCGCTCAAGGACGAGGCACCCTTCCGGGCAGGGGAAGGCGGTGCGGGCGTCCGGCGCGTCGCGACCGAGGGTGGCGCTGAGGCGAGCCCAGGCGGCGGAGGCTGCGCCCCAGTCGGCGCTGGCGGCGCCGAAGCGGGCGAAGGGTTCGATGACGCGCCCTGTCAGGAGCATCGCGATCATCAGGCCGATGCCGAGGTCTTCCCCGCGGAGGCTGAGCCCGGCGCCGAGCAGCATCGCGCCGCCCGCGGCGAGGCTGGTGAGCGCGCCGAGAGACGCAGTGAGGCGCCGGCCGACTTCCTGCGCGCCACTCATTCGGGCGGCGCCGCCGCGGAGGTCGGCGAGCCAGCGACGCGCGAGGGCGGGACGCATTCCCATGGCCTCGACCGCCTCGGCGCAGCGCATGGCGTCGGCAACAAGGCCGGAGGTGCGGGCTGAGGAAGCATTCGAGTCTGCGAGGGTGGCCCGGGCGCGGCGCTCCGCGCCGAGGCTCGCGAGGAGGGCGAGGGCGCAGGCACATGCGGCGAGGGCGGCGAACCACGGGTGCAGGAGCCAGAGGACGACGAAGACAGCCGGCACGAGGACGGCGTCGAGCACTGCCGTGCAGAGCGGGCCGGAGACGGCACGGCGCACCTCCTCGACGTCGGCGAGGAGCGCGCCGGCGGACGCGGCGGGATCGCCGACGCGGGCGGCGGCGGCGAGGACAGCCGGGCCGGAAAGGCGCCGCGCCAACCGGTTCGCGGCGGCGAGCAGCGCGACGTCACGCAGGTGGTCGAGGCCGACGAGGAGCGCCGCGACGATCGCGAAGCCCGCAGCCAGGCCGATGGCAGTCGGGATGCTGCCAGTCGGGATGACGAGGCGATACACCTCCATCTTCAGCAGGATCGTGCCGAAGGTCGCGAGGGTGGCGGTCCCGCCGACGAGGAGGGCGAGGCGCAGGGCCGCGGCGGTTTCGGCGCGGACGAGGGCGATCACGCCGTCCTGGGTATCCTTCGCGGGCCTCGACATGCCCGCGTCAGCCCCGGACGGATGCGAGGAGGGCGCCGGGGCCGATCCAGCTGACGGCGAGGGCGGCGGCGGCGATGAGGAAGAGAACGGCGCCAAGGGTGATCTGCCAGCGATCCAGGCCGCGCCGCCGAGCCACCTCGGACTTCGCGGGCTGACCGAGGGCGGCAAGGCGCTCGTCGAGGCGGAGGCACCAGGCTTCGAGCGTCTCCGTCCGTTCCGCCAGCGCCGCGAGGTCCGCGGCAGCGGCGGCACCGTCGTGCGGGATGGATCGGGCGAGGGCCTGGACCTGCTCGCGAAGCGCGGCCTGACCCTCCGCGAGGGCATCCCCGGCGCGCGGTGACGCGCCGACCGGCGGGACGGGCGCGAGGGCCGGCCGAGGCGCGGCACGGATGGGGAGGCGCGTCTCGCGCCCATCCTCTCCGCGTGCGGTGACGGAGATCTCGGCGCGGCGCGCGATGAGGCCAGGCGGGATGGCGACGACGAAGGCGTGGCGCCCGTCGCCGATGCCCGCGCCGCGGAGGTCCGCGCGTTCGCCGTCGGCGACGGCTTCGGCGACGACCTCCCCGTCCAGGCGCAAGGCGACGCGGACGCGCTCCGCGGGATCGGAGGGGTTCCAGGCCCAGCCGAAAATGCGGCCGTCACGAAAGTTGTCCACGAGGCCTTGGGCGCCGAGAGCGCGAGGCGCTGCGGCGTCGAGCGGGTGCGCGCTGTCGGGCATGGGAGCCTCCGGCATCAGGCGACTGCCGCGGCGGGCGCCCGCGCACGGGACGAGCTCCGGCGCAGGAGGCGGCGGTAGAAGTCGAGGTGGGCGGCGGCCATGTCGTCCAGGCCGGGCGGCGGGCGGATGCCGGCGACGAGCCGGTCCCAGAGACCTGGCTCGGACGCGGCGCGGGCCATGACCTCGGCCCAGCCCTCGGGGTCGCCGATCGGGGCATGCAGCCCGTCCACGCCGTCGCGGACGAGTTCGGCCATGCCGCCCGCGTCGCCGCAGATGACGGGACGACGGTGGCGAAAGGCTTCCAGCACGACGAGCGGCGCGTTCTCGTACCAGATGGAGGGGACGACGACCCAGTCCGCCGCGGCGATACGGCGCGGAAGTTCCGCGGCGTCGTAGGTGCCGTGGTGCCGCGCGGCGGGCGCGGCGGCGAGTGCGGCGCGGAACTCGGCCAGGAAGGCGTCGGGCTGATAGGCCGTGCCACCGTGGAGGGACAGGGCGTGCGCGACCCCCGCGGCGGAGAGCCGGGCCGAGGCGGCAAGCGCGACGAGGGGCCCCTTGAACCGGTTGATGTGGCCGAGAAAGGCGAAGCGGTCGCGGCGGCCGCTCTGCGCTCCCGCCCCCTCTCCCAGCGGGCGGTGCGGAGCCGGTGGCGAGCCGCCGGCGACGGCATTCGGCAGGACGGTGATCCGCGACGCGTCCCAGCCTGCCGCGACGAAGCGGTCGCGAAGGAAGATGCTCGGCGCGATCAGGGCGTCGGCATCGGCGAAGGCGTCGCGAAGGGAGAGGCGGCGCAGCGCGTGATCCGCGGCGGAGCGTTCGGGCAGGCAGCGGCGGCACGCGTCGGGAGACGGTCCGGCGCAGAGGCGGCCATCGGTGCGGAGAAGCTGGCCTTCGCGCGCGCAGAGGGCGAAGTAGTCGTGCAGCGTCACGACGAGGCGGGCGCCGCGCGGCATGAGGCGTCGCAGCAGCGCCATCGTCTCCACGCCGAACTGCAGGGGATGGTGCAGGTGCACGATGTCCGGCCGCAGGTCCGTCACGAGAGGGCCGAGGGTCATGGCGAGCCCGTGCGTATCGGGCTGACTGAGAAAGAAGCGATCGAAATGCGGCAGCCAGAGGAGGGCTTCGTCGGGGCGACCGCCCGGCGCGGCCTGGAGGAGCGTGCCCGGCCGTTCCTCCCGCAGGTGTTCCGTGACGGCGGCGAGGAAGAGGCCATCCACGCCCGTCCCGCCGTCGCGCATCGCGCGAAACAAGCCGCGAGCGACGACTTCCGTGCCGCCGGGCTGGAGGTCCGGGTGGTTGTGGACAAGGGCAAGGATGCGCATCGGGATCAGGCTGCCCGCGTGGTTCGCCCGCCGGCCGCCGGGAAACGGGCCATCAGGGCTTCGATCGCGCCATCCCAGCGGCGGTGATGGAGGCGGCGGTTGTACGCGCAGGCGAGGGTCCGCGCGTAGCCGGCGTGACCCGCGATGGACTGGCGTTCGAAGTGGTAGAGCTCGGCCGAGGGGACGTAGCGGATATCGCCGCCAAGGGCGCGGAGGCGGAGGCAGAGGTCGCTGTCCTCGTAGTCGCCGACGACGTAGTCGGTGCAGAGGCCGCCGACGGCGTCGAAGGCCGAGCGGCGGAGGAGGAGCGCGGCACCCGTGAGTCCGGGCACCGGACCGGCGCGATTCGCGGCGGGATGCCGGCGCGACAGGCCCTTGGCGTAGTGGCCGTTCAGCCAATCGCCCTCCGGCCCGTGGCGGAGGAAGAACAGCCCGGCGTGCTGAACGGACCCGTCGTCGAACAGAAGCTTCGGGCCGGTGGCCAGGATTCCGGGATCGCGCTCCATGGGCCGGCGCAGCGCGGCGAGCCAACCCGGAGCCTCCGGCACCACGTCGGAGTTGAGGAGGAGGACGTAGGATCCCTCCCCAACGGCGGTCGCACCGGCGTTGCAGGCAGGCGCGTAGCCCGCATTCTCCGCCATGACGACGAGGGTGACGGGCAAGCCGTGCACGGCGTGGAGGCCGTGGAGGAGGTGCTCCACCTCGGCCTGCTGCTCCGGCGAGTCGAGAACGAAGACGAGGCGGGCGTTCGCGCGAAAGTCCGGATCGCGCGCGAAGGCGGCGACCTGGAAGCGGAGGAAGCGGAGGTTGCGGTACAGCGGCACGACCACAGCGACCCGCGCGCCGTTGGGCGTCCCGACCTGCAGGACGTTGGGCGGAGCGAGGGAAGCGAGCGCGACCGCCTGAAGGCGCGCCACGGCCGGGGTGAGGCAATCGTCGAGGATGCCGGGGCGCAGCGCTGCAGGATGCACGGCGCGGAGGACGAGGTCACGCGCCCGGCGGGCAGGCAGCGCACCAGGCGGGGCGGTCAGCTCGATGGCCTCGCCCGAGGCGAGGCGGAGGTCGAGGTGCCATTGCGGCACGCTGCCGCCCGCGCGCCGCTCGGCATCGGGCAGGTGGGCCAGAAAGCCGGGGAGCGGTCCGGACCCATGTGGCGCGCGGGAGAGGCGCTCGGCGAGGTCGGGCCGAGCGGTCAACCGAAGGCGTCCGGGGGGATCGGCACCGTCGCGCCGGTCCGGGGGTCGCGGAGCGCGAGGCCACCCTCCGCGAGACCGAAAGGATCCCTCAGCCAACCTGAGACGAAGACGCCGCCCGCGCCGTCGGACAGTGCGAGTTCGAGCGCGCCGCCAACCGGACGCGCAGGATCGTCGAGGGCGCGCACGGGGAGAGCGGGGACGAGCAGGCGTCGGTGCCGGAGCAGGCGCACTGTCCGTTCCTCGCCCGCCGCGGCGCGTCGGGCGAGGGCGGCGGAGACGTGGTCAGGCCCGCCATCCGGCCCAGCGGGCGCGAGGAGCGTCGGGAGGACGCGGCGCGGCGCGGCAAGGGGCAAAGGACGCCGGGGCTCTCCGGCGGAGCCGGGCGGCGGCAGGAGCAGCGCGCCGCCCAGGTCATCTGCGCTGTCGAGCAGGAGCGTGTCGGCGACCGGCGCGGGGACGCGGGTGACGCGCCGCGGCGTGAGGAGGTGCCACGGGCCTTCGGGCACGCCGCCCGGGACCGTCCAGAGCGAGAGGAGCGATCCGGCGATGCGCGTCAGTGGCTGTGCGCATGGTGCCGTGGCCGGGGCGAGGCCGCGGGCGATGGCGTGGAGGAGCGACGCGAAGCCCGGATGGCCCGCGACGCGCAGGATGGGCGCGCAGGTTCCGACGAGGAACCGAAGCAGGCCCGCGCGTTCGAGTGGGGGCAGGTCGTTGGCCGCAAGCGCGAAGTCCCGGGCATTGCCCCATGCCGCGCGGAACGGCGGGGCGCCCGCGATGCCTCGGCGGAGCAGCGTGAAGACCGGCTCGTCGTGTCGCCGCTCAGCGGCCGGGTGGCGCGCGACGGTGAGGTGGCGCATCGCACCGGCCGCGTGGAGCAAGAGCGTGCAGGACGGCGGCGCGAGCGGCACGCCGTCCAGCAGCACGTCGCCGGGCCCCACGGCCATGCCGGGGTCGGCGGGGACGTCCAGGAGCAGGACGCCGCCGGGCAGCCGGAAGGTCCGCGCGCCTTCGGGTGCGAGAGGGGTCTCGCCGGGCCCCAAGCGGCCCGGCGAGGTCAGCGCGTCATCAAGCATGACGGCATCCATGGCGAAGATCGCCTCGGTACAGGGTGGTTGACGTCAGACGATCTTCACGTAGGCGTCGAGGTTGCCGACCAGGTCGTCGGCGGAAACGCCGACGAGCCGGATCGTGTCGCCGCCGAGAGTGATGACCGCGCCCGTCTCGTCCGAAGTGATGAAGCCCGCGAGGTCGGCCGGCGTCGCGATGCCCGTGCCGTTGAGGTTGGCCGCGAACTCCAGCGTGTCCATGCCCGGGCGGAAGTCCAGCACGACGTCGTTGCCGAAGCCGGAAGCGAAGAAGTAGGTGTCCTCGCCCGAGCCGCCGATGAGGAGGTCGTCGCCCGTCCCGCCCGCCAGCGTATCGTTGCCGCTGCCGCCGGAGAGGACATCGTCCCCGGCGTCGCCGGAGAGGCGGTCGTTCTCCGATCCACCGAAGAGCGTGTCGGAGTCGCTGCCGCCCGAAACAGTGTCGGCGCCCGAGCCGGCGTCCACCAGGTCGCTGCCTGCGCCGACGGAGATGGCGTCAGCCCCGCTGCCGCCCTGGACGGTATCGGCGCCGTCGCCGGCGGAAATCCTGTCGGCGCCGATGCCGCCGTCCAGCCAGTCGTTGCCGCGGCCACCGTCGAGAACGTCGTTGCCCGCATCGCCGGCGAGGCGGTCGTCGTCATCCTCGCCGAATGCGGCGTCATCGCCCGCGCCTCCGAAGACGATGTCCTTGCCCGTGCCGGCGAAGACGAGATCGTCGCCGCGGCCGGCGTAGACGATGTCATTTCCACCGAAGGTCGTGATCAGGTTATCGAATGTGAAGCCTGGCAGATCGTCCGCGATGATCGTGTCCGGCCCCGGCGTGCCGTACCACTCGGCATCGCCGCCCGGGATGGAAGCAAAATCCGGCATGTCGTCGTGTCCCCGCTTCTCGTGCATGCGGTGCGCAGCAGCGACCCCGCGGCGGGAGGATACGGATGTCGGGCGGGCTTGCGGCTAAACCCGCGACACAATGCGACAGAGAGGTGATGCGTCCTGGAAGCGGTGCGGAATCGACGCCGTCGGGCCGCTGCGCGGTCGTCCATCACCGGTTGGGGCCGGTACTAAATCGGTGCACCGTCGACGGGCGATCGCCCGGACGAACGATCCGTCAGAATCCGGTAAAGACGTAGCCGATGCCGCGGACGGGCTTGATGACCTGCGGATTCCTCGACCACGTCGCGAGCTTCTTGCGCAGCCGTGCGGCGACGTTGTCGATGCCGCGGTCCTGCGGGTACCAGGGCCGGCGGAAGACGGCCACGGAGAGCGTGTCGCGGGGCACAGGGGCGCCGCGTTGCTGGACGAGGACGTGGAGCATGTCGAATTCGGCCGAGGTGAGGCCGCAGGGGGTGCCGCCCGGGGCGTAGAGCTCGCGCCGCTCGGGCGACAGGCGCCAGTGGCGGGTCGCAGCGGGTGGCAGCGGCAGGCTCGACCTGCGCTGCGCGAGCGCCTCGTCGTAGCGGGCCGCGGCGGTGTCGTGACCCGCGCGGCGCAGGACGGCGCGGATGCGCGCGAGGACCTCGCGGATCGTGACCTCGACGGGGATCCAGTCGTCGGCACCGGATTCGAGGGCGGCGACGCGGTCGGTCACGCTGTCGGGCTGGCGGGCCCGAAGGATGCAGGGGACGTCGGAGACGTCGCGGACCTGGCGCACCGTCTCGAGCGCGGGCGTGGGGGTCGTCTCGCCCCAGTGGAGGAGTACGAGCCGGGGCGGTTGTTGTTGGAGGCGACGGAGGAGCGGATCGGTCCCACCGCAGACATCGGCCGGCAGACCGTTCTCGGCGAGGTAGTCAGCCACCCGCTCGCCACCAGCGATGTCACTATCGAAGACGATGATCGGGGATCCGACCGTTGGGGTCATGCATGTCCCGGTGGGCTCAAGGTTGTGATTGCTGCAACGCACCTACAACCAATAATTGTGCCAGCCAGAACGCCGCAAGGTGCCAGAGCCCGAAGGTCCACGGTTTTGCGGAGATTTCACGATTGCACGGCACGGCACTCGTCGAATGCCGACGGTTCGGCGGGCGGCTGCAAGACCGCCCGCCTCAGCCGAAGCTGGGCGCACGGCCCATCCGACCAGCGGATCAGTCCACCTCAACCTCGACGAAGAAGACGGACGGACGAGTACGGCCTTCGGTGAAACCTGGCTCGACCCGAACTTTCACGTCCGAGCCAAGATGGCAGAGTTCAGCCAGGGCGGTTTCCAGGGCAGACGCAGCATCGCGCGCGCGCGCCAAAGCCGCCGCGGTCGCTTCCCCCACCTCGCATCCTGCGGGCATTCTACGAATTTGCCCCTTTGACGTCACTGACACTGCGCCGCAACCATTCCGAGAATCGTAGGCAAAGTCAACTTTTTTGAACGTGAATCGCGTCTGCCATGCGGGCTGTTCGTCATCGCTCCCCGTCCGTGCCCTGTCCACAGCAGACATACGCCGCAGACCCTCGACCGGATTTCAACTGTGTTTGCAGCGGGGGGCGGAAGATGGATCGACCGCCCGGAGGGCCGGCTCCATGGCCGCGGCGTCGGTGGCCATCATGCCGTGGTCAGGACGCGGTCCGCAGGGGTGGCGGCGGACCTCCGCGCGCTTGCGCCGCGGAACCCATTCGGATTGCTGCTGCGCCAGGCGTAGGCGGTGCGTACGATCTCGTCGAGGCTCCCGTGCCGCGGTTGCCAGCCCGTTTCCCGGCGGAGGCGTGAGTTGGAAGCGACCAGGGCCGGGGGGTCACCGGGCCGCCTTGGGCATGCGACGCAGGGCAGGGTCCGGCCCGATACCCGCTCGACCGCGGCAACGACGTCCATCACCGAATATCCGACGCCGGAGCCCACATTGTAGCGGCAGGTCGTGACCTCCGACAGCCGGTCGAGCACGCGCAGGTGGGCGTCGGCGAGGTCGGTCACATGGACGTAGTCGCGGATCGCCGTGCCGTCGGGGGTATCGTAATCCGTCCCGAAGACGTTGAGCGGCGGGCCGAGGCCGAGGGCGGCGTTGATCGCGTTCGGAATCAGGTGGGTCTCGGGGTCGTGGTCCTCGCCCGAACGGCCCGCGGGGTCGGCACCGGCGGCGTTGAAGTAGCGGAGCGATGCGGAGCGAAGCCCGTGGGCGCGGTAGGCCCAGTCCAATCCCTGCTCCGCCATGAGCTTCGAGGCCCCGTAGGCGGAAACGGGATCGAGCGTCGCGTCCTCGTCGATCGGGAGCCTTTCCGGGCAACCGAACAGCGCGGCCGTGGAGGAGAGGACGAAGCGGTCCACTCCGGCGCGCACGGCGGCCCGGGCGAGCGACATCGTATTCGTCACGTTCTCGGCGATGTAGCGAAGCGGGTCGCGCATGCTCTCGCCCACGAGCGAGAGCGCCGCGAAGTGCAAGACGCCGTCGAAGCGCCAGCCAGCCAGCGTCGCCTCCACCGCCTCGGCGTTGGCCAGGTTCGCGACGACAAGGGTGACGTCATCCGGCACGGCGGCGCGGTGGCCCTGGCTCAGGTCGTCGAGGACGACGACCTCGTCGCCGCGTTCCCGCAGGGCGAGCACAGCGTGGCTTCCGACATAGCCGGCTCCGCCGGTCACAAGATATCGTGGCAAGGGGCAGGCCTTCGTCAGGGCGTCGCCGTTCCTGGCGATCGCGGTGCGTCGAAGTTGCCGCGGACGCGCGCCGCGCGCATTGGCTGCATCGTCGCAAATTGTCCGGCACCGCCGCGCGCGGGCTTCCCCCGATCGCCCCGGGGCGGGCGACAACTTGCGACGAATCTCCGCTCCACGAATCAAGTTCGGCGGTCGAAACATATGGTCCCTAGCAGTCGGGACGGGATCAGCATGGCCTCGCAGACATTCGCTTTCCAATACCTGCTCAATCCCCTGGCCGGAGGCGGCTACGCCGTCCGGGATGAATTGCCCGGAACGGAGGGAACGCAATCGCTGGGCAGCGACCTTCGGGTGCGCGGAATCGGGGACGACAAGAAGGTCCTCGGTTCCGAGCTGAACGACCAGTTCAAGGTCGGTCAGGGCGGCAGGGCGCCGGTCTACGACTACGTGGGCACGGCGACCAACGCGAACGGCGCTGTCGTCGGCCTCGTCGGCGAGCGGGATGGCATCCTCTTCCTCTTCACCGACCGCGCGAACCTCAGTCCGGCGCGCGAACTGTCGGTAAATCCCGCAGGCGCCAATGGCACCAACAACTGGTCGCTCGTGACGGACGGACCGGTGTGCTTCATGCCCGGCACGCTGATCGCGACGCCCCGCGGCGAGGTGGCGGTCGAAGACCTGCGCAGGGGCGACCTTGTCACGACGAGCAGCGGCGCGTCCGAGCCGGTGCGCTGGATCGGGCGGCAGACCGTCTCGCGGCTGTTCGGCGACCCTGCGCGCGTCCTGCCGGTTCGTATCCGCGCGGGCGCGCTCGGTGGCGGGCTGCCGAAGCGGGATCTCTTCGTCTCCGGCGACCATGCACTGCTGGTGGATGGATTGCTGGTCCAGGCCGGGGCGCTTGTGAACGGCAGTTCCATCCTGCGCGAGGAGGACGTGCCGACGGTCTTCACCTACCTGCACGTGGAGCTGAGCGACCACTCACTCCTCCTCGCCGAAGGCACGCCAGCGGAGACCTTCATCGACAACGTGGATCGCGCGGCCTTCGACAACTGGGCCGAGCACGAGGCGCTGTCCGACGCACCTGCACCGATGACGGAGCTGGATGTGCCCCGCGTCCGGTCCGCTCGCCAGCTACCCCCGGCCACGCGCGCCCGTCTGGCCGCCGCGGCGGAATCGCTCAGGCCGCCATTCGCGAGCGTCGCCTGATCCCTCGTCGGGGCTGGGCGGACGGAGGCGCCGGGGCGCGATGACGTCCCCCGGTGCCGCCGCGGCGGAGCGCCCGGCGCGCACCGCCGCACTTCTTCGATCCGCGGAGGCGATGCGCGGATCGGGACAGCGTGCCGGGGCTGAGGCGGCCTATCGCGAGATCCTCGCGATGGAGCCGACTCACCTCGCCGCGCTCCTCGGCCTCGCGGCACTGACGCTGGAGGGCGAGCCCACCGCGGCCCTGGGCCTGCTGCGGATCGCCGTCGAGGCGCATCCGACGCATGCAGGTGCGGGATTGCAGCTGGCCGAGGCGCTGCGGCGCGCGGGATGCGGGGATCAAGCGGAGGCAGCGTATCGCGGAGTGCTGCGCGCCGGACCGACGCACGCGGCCGCCGCGCTCGTCGGCCTCGCCCGCCTCGCGCGGGATGGCGGGCGCGATGCGGACGCGCTCGACCTCTTCCAGCAGGCGTCGCGCGCGCGACCTGATAGCCTCGACATCCGGCTTGAGGTCGCGGCGCAGCTGACGCGGTTGGAATGCCGGGATGAGGCGGAGGCGGCGTATCGCGAGATCGTGGAGCGGGCGCCGGACCACCTGGGGGCGCTCCTCGCCCTCGGCCATGGTGCGCGTCGTCGTGGCGACCGCGCGACGGCCTTGGCGTATTTCGGCGACGCAGTTCGCGCCCACCCGACCCATGCCGGAGGGCGGGTCGAGTATGCCCATGCGCTGCGCGATGCCGGGCAGTACGACGAGGCGGAGGCAGCTTATGGCGCTGTGCTTGCGGGCGGCCCGGCATATGCGGTCGCCGCGCTTCTCGGCCTCGGTGCGATGGCGCGTCGCCGCGGTGATCTCGAGCGCGCCGGCGCATGCTATCTGCGGGCGGCGACGGAGGGGAGCGGACCGGCAGCGCTGGGCGCGTGGATCGAGGTCGCGCAGGTGTTCCGCGACGCGGGCCGATGGGACGTCGCGGAAGACGCCTACCGCGCCGTGATCGCGACGCCGGACGCGACCGCCCGTCAGGCTGCGTCGGCCTGGATCGGGCTGGGGCAGCTCCGCCGCGCCGCGGGCGATCGCGACGGAGCGTTGCGATGCTTCGAGGCGGCGCGCGACGCGCTCCCGGGAGAATCGGCGGACCTGAAGGCGGCGGTCGCGCTGGAGATCGCGACGGAGTTCCGGGACCGGGGCCGCTGGGACGATGCGGCGGCCCTCGCCGAAGATGCGGCATGCCGAGATCCGGCGAACCTCGCGGCACGGCTGGCGGTCGCGCTCGTCGCCCGTGCTCGCGGCGACCGGGCCGCGGCACTTCGGGCCTTGCAGGCCGCCGCGCTCGCCCATCCGACGAATCCGCAGCCCTGGGTCGAGGCGGCTCTGGACCATCGCGCGCTGGGCGACCTCGCGGCAGCGGAGGATGCGCTCGCGCGTGCCCTCGCCCTCGACCCGCATCATCTCGGCGCCCGGTTGCAACGCGCGGAAATGCTTTGGCTCGCGGAAGAGTTCGAGGCGAGCTTGCATCTCTGCCGGGAGATCGTGGCGGACCGGCCGGACTGCGTGCATGCGCCGCTCGGCATGGCCCGGGCGCTGGCATCACTCGGGCGCCACGACGCGGCGTTGAAGGAGTTGGACGTGGCGGAGGCGCGCTTTGGTCCGCAGCCCGGCCTAGCCCTCCGGCGTGCGGAGGTGCTTTCCGCATCGGGCGATCCGGTCGGCGCGGACGCGGTCCTCGAGATAGCCGTCAAGCGGTGGACATCACATCCGGGGACGTGGGTCCGGCGCATGTGGTCGGCGCTGGCGATGGGGGACCTGCACAGTGTTGACGCAGCCCTTGCCGAGGGAGCCGCCCGGCCGCTCGTCACGCTTGCGGACCAGGCGGCGCTTGCGGTTCTGCGCGGCACGCTCGCGGACGCGCGCTGGGAGACGGAGGCGGCGCTGGCGCAGTATGAGGAGGCGCTGCGGCTGCAGCCGTCCCATGCCGGCGCCATGATCGAGGCAGCGCGCGCGTGCCTGCTCCTGATGCGTCCGGACGATTCGCGGCGGCACCTCGACGCGGCACTGCGGGCGGGTGCCGCGTCGTCGCTGCTGCGCGGCAAATCACCCCGCGCATCGCGGCACCACCTCGGACAGATCCTGGACGAGTTCCGGATGGACGAGACAACCGTTCGCGCGCTGCGGGACGCGACGATGCAGCCGCCGGCGGAGCGGCTCGGCACCTGCCTCGCGGCGGTGCGCGAGGCGCCGGATTCCACCCCGGCGGCGATGGCTCTCCTCCTCTCCCTGCGCCGCGCCGGGCGCCTGCACCGGCCAGACGCGGGTGGAAGTGAAGCGGCACCCGGGATACCTCGTCGCATCGGCCAGTACTGGGACTCGACGAATCCGCCCGAGGACGTCCGTGCCCTCATGCGGACTTGGCCGGCCGCGCATCCTGGCTGGCAGCATGCCGTGTTCGACGATGCGGCGGCGCGCGATGCGCTGGCGCGGTACGCCGCGGCGGGTGTCATCGGCAGCGATGTCCCCGCCGCTTACTCGCGCGCGACAGGTCCGGCGCAGAAGGCCGATCTGTTCCGCCTCGCTTGGCTCGTCGCGGAAGGCGGGTTCTGGCTGGATGCGGACAATCGTTGCCTCGGCCAGCTGGTGCCGCTCGCACGCGGCGATCGCAACCTTGTCCTGTACCAGGAGGAGTACGCGACCCTTGGGAATGACGTGATCGGTGCAGCGCCGCGACATCCGGTGCTGTGGCGCGCGCTGGCCATGGGGTCGGAGGCGCTGAACCGGGGCGACCGCGACGTTGTATGGCTCTCGACGGGCCCAGGGCTCCTCACGCGCGCCTTCGCCCAGGTGTTGGCAGAGGAGGACATTGAGGGGGAGCCCTGGTTCGGAAGGTGTGCGGTGCTGGAGCGTAGCGAACTGGCACGCGTCGTCGCCCGCCATTGCCGGGTGGCGTACAAGGGGACGAGCCGTCATTGGCTACGCGCCTTGGCAGGTCCAGGCCGGCACGTTCGCGAGGCGCGGCGCGCTTGAACCGCGGCGGCTGGCGTCTTGAGCCGCCCCGGGTTCGCCGGAGGCTTCTTTGATCTTCCCCCCGTCTCGATGGACGCCTCTGATACGCTCCCCAGGGGCAAGGAAGGCGATCTTTCGGCGGCAAAGACGAGGCGGGAGTTCACGCCCGAGTTCAAGCAGGAGGCCCTGGCCCTGCTGCAAGGCGGTGGGCGGCCACTGACGCGGGTCGCGGCGGAGCTGGGCGTCCAGCCACTCGACGCTGCGGCACTGGCGGGGCGCCCAAAACGGCAATCCGCCGCGGCCGCGTGCGGAACAGCCGACGCCGCCGGTCGCGGCCACAGGGTCGGCAGCTCGATCTCCGGCCGACCTGCGTCGGAGAACGCCAAGCTGCGGCGCGAGCTCGATCGAACGAGGATGGAGCGCGACGTTCTAATGGGGCCACCGGCATAGTCGCGGAGGTGCCGGCTCGAGATCTCGCCCAGCGGCTACTACGCTCGGCGATCGCGTCCTGAAAGCCCACGGGCAACCGAGAACGGCGTGCTCCTGTGCGAGACCCGGCGCGTCCAGGTCCGGCACGGAGGTCGCTATGGCAGCCCGCGAATGCATGCCGCGCTCCGCGCCGGAGGCCCTCGTTGGAGCCGAGGCCGCATCGAGCGTCTGGTGCGGCGCCACCGTGTCCGCGTGCTGGCCGGACGGCGCTTCCAGCCCTGCACCGCCGACAGCCGCAATCACCTGGCGGTCGCGCCGAACCTCCTGTCACAGCGCTTCGAGGCACCCGCTTCCAACCGCGTGTGGCTCGCTGATCTGACCTACGTTCCGCCCGGCGAGGGCTGGCTCAATCTCGCCGCGGTGCTCGACCTCGCGACGCGGAAGGTGGTCGGCTGGGCGATGCGCGATCACATGCGGGTCGCGCTCACCCTCCCGGCCCTCATCTTGGCGGTACAGCGCCAGCGTCCGGCGCCGGGTCTCCGCCAACACTCGGACCGCGGCAGCCAATACGCAGCCGAGTCCTACGTCGCGCAGCCCACCGCGATCGGCGCGGTGCCATCCATGAGGCACAAGGTCTGCTGCTACGACAATGCGCCGACGGACAGCTTCTTCCAAAGCCTGAAGATCCAACTCGTTCCACCGTCGACGATGGGCCACCCGTGACGAGGCAAGGAGTGACCTGTTCTCGTACATCGAGGCCCACTTACGATCGCGCCCCAATGCACTCGGCCCTCGGCTACCTCACGCCGGAACAGGCCGAGCAATGCACGGCAACCTAAATCCCTGCCCACGAGAGCGGGGGGATCCCCCTTTCAGCGATCTCCCTGGCTGCGGCCACTCTGCGTGGCCTTGCTCACGCCGCCCTGCTTGCCGCCGCCCTTGCCGCCGCTGCCGGCGCGCGCGTCCTTGGGGTTCGCCTTGCCGCCGGTAGCCTTCTGCCCACCCTGGGGGGCACGACCAGCGGGCGGAAGAGGAGGGAGGTTGGCCATGGGTGCTCCTGTGTTTCTGAAAGGACGGTCGGTCGGGAGGGTGATGGAGCCGGCGGCATTGGACGATGGCTCGGGGGTGTGACGACGAGTTGGGCCGAGGAGGTGACCGCCGGCCGAATGGGATCCCAGCTCCGAGCGAGAATGGTGAGCGAGAGGCGGAAACTTACGACGCCCTGTACTTCGAGGGTAGCATCGCCCCACCCTCAAGCTTCGGAGAAGGCAGAGCCGACGGAGCGAGAAATGCCCGCTCGTTCCGCCTTAGACGCCTCAAGGTGCGCGCGAAAACGCTGCGAAGACCGGCGGCTTTGCCAATGCGACGCGGGAGCGGAGGCCATTCGGCCTGAGCCGGATTGGAGCAGCGATAGGAACTGGATTCCAACTTTCTCTGGGCCGTCGGAGGAGACGCACCCCGAGAGCCGGCGGATGCGCTGGATAGCCCGATCGTCACCGCCTTCGCTAGGGTAGAGACGGCTGGGTCTGGCCGGGAGCCGAACGGCAGCTTTCCAGCGGATGCCTGCGAGAAGCGGACATAGGATGGGTTGGCGGAGGATCTGCCCGCTCGCGAATGATGCCGACACGGTCGGCGAGGAGATCGAGTACCGGTCGAAGAACCTTGTCCCGCTGCTCAGGTAAGCGGCGCGCCCGCGCGGCCTCAACTCTGCAGGGCTATCCCTCGCCGTGCCGCGCGCAGATGGCGAGCTTGAACGCTGTTGCAGCCCCGCTCTTCGCCATAAGCACGTCGATCTCACCCTCCTGCCTCCTCCGCTTCGCGATGCGTGTTCGGCGAAGCGGCCGTACATTCGTGAGCGAAGAATAATATCTGCTTCCCCCGATAGCCCCTCTCTGATAGCCTTGCCCATCATGAATCGCGGACGGGCCATCTCGGAACTGGGAGCTCTGCTCCACTCGGAAGTACACGCAGCTTCCGAGGAGCATAGAGAGACTATCCGGACTCTATATGAGATGAGGCTTTCCGAGGCGAATGCGGCTGGTATCACCCTAGAAGAGCTCCGAAACGCTAACGAAGAGGCGGAAGCCTCCTGCACGATTTGCGGAGCTACCCGGTCAATGCCGAAATCACCGCATCTGCCACGGGCTGGTGGTGTAGCCCTCGTTGCCGATTTAGCGGCTCTGCGCGCGAAGTCAGCCAAAACGTCTTGAGGGGCCAAACACTCCCGCTTCCAAGTTGCACTAACTCGGGCAGAAATTCCGAGCGAATTCCGCACCCTTGTGGTATCCTGCCGAAATCTCGCTGCCGGTGTTGCACGCGTGAGAGTTACTCGGTGAATCGGCGCTCCATTCCATCAGATCGCAACGAATAGGCTACCTCGAACGGCAAAAGGACTAATTCTCTCGATACGTCAGCGACTATACTTTCCACGGCCACCATGAGCCGTGCGAAGCCATCCCGATCATGTTCCAGGGCAGTCAATCCGAGCGCCACAAAGTCGAAATCTATCAGCTCAACGGGATTAAGCGCCATCCTCCAATGGAAGGAGTCGTCGCGCGCCGCGTCGAGGAGTTCGGCGCGTCGACCAATCAGCCTTCTCAAGCTTTCAATCGGTCGCGACCGCGACCGCGAGCCCTCGCCCGGGAGCGCCGTCAGCGCCCCCAGTCGGATGGCCTCGTGCAGTTCGACATATGCCCCGAGAGGTATGCCTGCGGGTCCGACCGCGACGGATCGGTAAGTACGAAGCTTCTGGTCGAGTCGTGCAGAGCCGAAAAGTTCATCTGCGTCGACGTACCCGGCCTGTACGAGGCTGAGAAGTTGCCGGGGCGATTCAGCTGACGAGCGTTCGTAACGCCGTCTCTCGACATCGGAGCCGTCCTGCGTCTCTGGCGCATCATCAATGGAGCCGAGGATCCAACTGAAATCTTCGGTCAGCCCGGCTCGGTCAGAACGCATGTCTCGTCCGGCTAAGCGAAGCAGGAACGCGCCGTAGTAGAGGCCCAGCTTGAGCCAAATCCACCCCGCATCCGCAAACCTTGCCCGGGCATCGGGCACGCGGTCGAGAAGCAAGGCGATGGCACCGGCGTTGACCAGCAGTGTTGCACAGCAGGCGAGCTCCGTGTCCGATCCGCCCGGCATCGAGCCCCGCTCACGGTGGATATCGGCCCTAGCGCTTAGAAACTTATACCGATTCTCTAATCGATCTGTCGGAATACCAAAGCGGTCCATCGTAGCGACCATCAGAAAAGATCACGTACGTTAAACAGCGGCCCTGGGTCAACGAACCTGGTATTGGAGTGCACATCTTGCGGAGCATGTAAATCTCTCGGATCCCACCACTCAACACGCGATATCTGGTTTGCTGGAACGTGAACTTTCGCCGTGACTTCCCCCTCCGGTTGAAACGGGGACCAGCGACGGTAGACGTTCAGCTCGCGGACAGCTTCGGAAATCGAGGCGATACCGACGGCGGGGGACTGACCGACGACCACCCAGCCATAATAGAGCGCTCCGGGCCGAATACCAGCATCCGTCGCGAACTCCAGTGCGGTATCGACCGCCGAGTGGACTCGATTGTGCGCGAGTACTACGTCGCGCTCGACACAGCCGCAGGCGAGGGAGATGAAGGGGGTTTGCGGGCCGAATGCTTGGTAGTCATGAATATGGCGGTCCAGGCCGGTATCTGTCAGCTGCGTTTGCACGTCCGCAGGCGTGATGGTTTTCGTTGCGCGCCACCAGTTCGATATAATGCCGAGCCCGTGCAGAACCGTGGCAAAGGCGTCGTCCATTTTGAAGTCAGCGCCACCGATACCCTTGACGAAATACTGCACGTACATCGGATCACTCCCTATGGCGAGCCAGCGCATCGAGGACGAGGTGGACCAGTTCGTCCGGACGGTCGGTAAGCCCGAATGCAGAGATAGGGAGAGGCTTTGCAGCTGCGCCCACGTAAAAGATGATCGGCGGAGCCTTGCCGTCGGCAGCGACTTCGTCCGCGAACCGCAGTCCTGCTTTCTGATCCTCGCCGCGTGCGATGTCGGAGAGGATCACATCGGGCATACGGCGGTTTAGGTTCTCTCTCGCCCCTTCGGTCGTGGTCTGGGTTTCAACGCGTGCTCCTGCGGCTTCGAAAAGGGCAATCTCTTCACGGTTGTTATGGGGGTTATCATCGATCCAGAGGAGGCGCGCTCCCTGTATGAGCTTGACGTCGCGCGCGAGGCGCCGCGAGGCACGTCCTAGGTCAACGCTCGACACCTCGGCGCCACGACTGGCGGCTGCTTTCTCGAGGGCTTCTTTAAACTCGATCGCGACGCCCGCAAAGCCGAGCTTCTGTATGCGACCAAACAGAGAGACGATCGGCTCTCGACCGATCCAGACCAGCAGCCATACAACGATGCCTGCCCAGACGAGATGGGGCAGGAAGCTCGCCAACGCGGTCCATGGAATGCCGGGGGCCCCGGTTGCGCTCTGGGTCGGCGTCATCGAGGGTCACCATGCGTCTTCTCAGGCAGATGCGAAATGGTACGTTGGTTCTGCGTTAGGGGAAATCGAATTGTGCACCGGTCCGGCGGATCCTCCTCGGGTCCCGTGTTCGTCAGGGCAGTCCTAGAAGGCCGAACCAACCGACGCAGTTTTCAGCAAAGCCGCGCTTAAGCCATCAAGCTCGTCCAGAGCCGTGGAGTGACTCCTTTCAGGGTCAGGACTGGAGTTGGAGTTGACCCGCTTCCGTGGACGGTTGCGGGGTTTGGTGATCAGGGGACGGCTGGGGCGGTGATGGCGTGCTCCTTTTCGTAGGTGGCGGGTGAGCGGTAACCGAGGGCGGAGTGGAGGCGGACGGGGTTGTAGAAGCCCTCGATGAACGAGAACACGGCCATGCGGGCTTCGGCCTGCGAGGCGAACCGGCGGCGGTCGAGGAGCTCGCACTCGAGGCTGGCGAAGAAGCTTTCACACATGGCGTTGTCGTAGGCGTCGCCGACGGAGCCCATGGACGGCCGCACCCCTGCCTCGCGGCAGCGGTTGCCGAAGGCGAGCGACGTGAACTGCGAGCCCTGGTCCGAGTGTAGGACGACGTCGCCGGGCCGCCGCTGTCCCAAGGCCATCTCCAGGGCGTCCAGCACCAGCTCGGTCCGGAGATGGTTTGTCATCGACCAGCCGACGACCTTGCGGCTCCAGGCATCGAGCACGACGGCAAGGTAGAGGAAGCCCGCTGCCGTCGGAATGAACGTGATGTCTGTGACCCACAGCTGGTTCGGGCCAGGGGCGGAGAAGTCGCGATCGACGAGATCGGGCGCTGGTCGCGCCTCCCGGTCGCGGTGCGTCGTGACGGGGCCACCCCTCCTGCGGCTGACGCCGACGAGACCGGCCTCGCGCATCAGGCGCGCGATGCGCTTGCGACCGTGGCGCTCGCCTCGGGCACGCAGCTCGGCATGGATCCGGGGTGCCCCGTACGTCTCGCGCGAGGCGGCGTGGGCGGTCCGGATCCGCTCCAGCAGCGCCGCGTCCCCCTCCGCATGGGCCGAGGGCGGGCGGTTCGCCCAGGCGTAGTAGCCAGCACGGGAGACGCGGAGGACGCGTGCCGTCGTCGCGACCCGGAAGGAGGCCTGGTTCGCGCTCATGAACCGGAAGACCCGGACGGAATCGCCCCGGTCTCGCGTGCGAACCAGGCCGCTGCTCGAGAGAGGATGTCGCGCTCCACCCGCAGCTGTCGCACCTCGCGCCGCAGGCGAGCCAGTTCATCGCGCTCGGCCGCGGTCAGCGCCTCGCCGTTCGTCGCTGAGGCGGGCTTCGCCTCCCGGCGGCCCTCCTGCCGGTCGGCTTGGGCCACCCAGTTCCGGATCGCCTGCGCCGAGGGCTCGAACTCGCGTGCCAGGCTCGCCGGGTCACGCCCGGCGCAGACCAACTCGATGATCTGCCGCCGGAACTCCGGCGCGTACGGGGGCTTGGTCTTGCCCATGTGGAACACCTCCGTCGAAAGCGTGTCGGTGTCCACAAAACCGGGTCAACTCCAGGCCGGACACATGACCGCACCCGACCGCGTCGCCGAACGTCAAATCGCCCTTGCGTCCAAGGGGCCGTCCACACAGGACTCTTAGGCCCGGCATGCCATCGGCGGAGCGTACCGCCCGGCTCGCCACTACAACCCTTGCCCTCGCCCGTGCCTCAGATGGCGCGAGGCAGGTCGCGATGGCTTCTCCCCGGGGGCGCCCGGTGCGACCTTGCGGCGGCCATGCAGCCGAAGCCGATCCGGGCCCTGTCGCGCGGCCTCGCAGTGCTCGCCGCCCTCAACCGCCACGGCTCCGCCACCGTCGTCACGCTCGCTCGGGAGACGGGGCTGTCGCGGGCCACGACCTACCGGGTGATGCAGACGCTGCTAGAGGACGGCTACGTCGCCAGGGGCACGTCGGACGACCGGTTCCGGCTGCGGCTGGCCGTCCGAGCGCTGTCGGAGGGCTTCGAGGACGAGCAGTGGATCGCGGCCGTCGCAACGCCCGCCCTCGTCCGGCTGACGGGGCAGATCTTCTGGCCCTGCGACGTCTCCACGCCCGATGGCATCCGCATGGTGATCCGCGACACGACGCATCGGATCGCGCCGCTTTCCATTGATCGCGGCATGGTGGGGCGGCGCCTGCCGATGCTCGCGACGACGGTTGGACAGGCCTACCTTGCCTTCGCGCCGGTGGAGGAGAGGGCGGCGCTGCTGCGGTTGCTGGCGGCATCGGACGACCCGGCCGACGCGCCGGCGCGGAATCCGGAGGGCATCGCGCGGCTCCTCGGTGTGGTGCGGCGGCGCGGCTACGCGGTCCGCCAGGGCGGGCCAATCTGGCCACATACCGGCTCCATCGGCGTGCCAATCCGCCATGGCGGGCGTGTGCTGGGGAGCATCAACGTCATCTGGATGGCCCGCGTGGTGTCGGAGGCCGAGGGCGTGCGCCGCTGTCTCGGGCCGTTGCGGGAAACGGCGGCGGAGATCGAGGCGCGGCTGGCGGCGGGCGAGGGGTAGGCTGCCCCAGCCGGTTCACCAGGTGGACAGATTGAACGCGGCGCTGGCGGTCGGGGCAGAGCGGTGCGCCACTCCCGCCCGCGGCGAGCAGACCGCGGGAGGGAACGATGAAGGCGACGCGACGATCCGTCCTCGCGCTCGCGGTAACCGCCGCGGGCCCGGCCCTGGCGCAGGGTGGCTTTCCTTCACGCCCGGTCCGCGTGGTACTTGGCGCAGCGGCGGGCAGCGCGCCGGACACAGCGATGCGGGTGATGGCCGAGCGCTTCGCCGCCCTCTGGGGACAGCCCGTCGTCGTTGAGAACCGGCCGGGCGCGGGCGGCAACCTCGGCGCGGCGGCCGTGGCGACGGCGGAGCCTGACGGGCACGTGCTGCTCCTCGCCCAGGCCAGCACCCTCGTGCTGAACCAGCACCTGCTGCGGACCATGCCCTTTGATCCCGCCCGCGACTTCGCGCCGGTGACGATGCTGATGCACACGCCCTTCGTCCTCGCCGCCCGGACGGGCCTCGGGGCCACGGACCCCGCGCGCCTTGCCGCGGCCGCGCGCAGCGCACCGCGTGGCCTGACCTTCGGCACGAGCGGCGCGACGAGCCTGCCGCGCTTGGCCGGCGAAGCCTTCGCCCGTGCGGCGGGCGTGAGCCTCGTCAACGTGCCCTATGGCGCCAGCCCCGCGGCGCTGGCGGACGTCCTGGCGGGCCGGACGGACCTCATCGTGGACGGGACGCCGCTGCTGACGCCACCCGCCCGCGCCGGGACGGTGGTCCCGATCGCCGTGACCTCCGCGACGCGCTTCCCCCGCTGCCCGACGTGCCGGCGCTCGCCGAGACGCACCCCGGCCTGATCTTCGGCGGCTGGTTCGCCCTCATGGCGCCCGCCGCCACGCCCGCCCCGACGGTCGCGCGTATCGCCGCCGACGCGGCCACCGTGCTCGCTGAGCTGGGGCTGCACGCGCGGCTGCTGAACGATTTCGGCGCGGTCGTGGACACTGCGGGCCCTGTTGCCCTCGCCGCTTACGTCGCTGAGGAACGCAAACGGCTCGGGCGCCTTGTCCGCGAGATCGGGATGCAGCCTGAATGAGCGAGCCACACGCCGGCATGCCCCGCGATGCTGCGGAGGACGCCGACCTCACCGCCGTCCGGCGCCTCATCGAGGCCTGGGGCTTTCGCCGCGACGCCGGGGAATGGGAAGCGCTGGCCGACACCTTCCACCCCGAGGGGAGCATCGCCGTAAGCTGGTACGGGCCCGGCCCCTTCGCCGGCTTCGTCGCGGCCTGCCGTGCAAACCGGGGCAAGACCTTCTCGAAGCATGCAATGTGCGGAAGCCGCGTGACGTTCCGCGGCCCCCGCGCCGTCGCGGAGACCGACGTGCTGCTCTTCATGCGCGGTGCCGTGCAGGGCGTGGAGGTCGTCGGGCAGACGAACATGCGCTTCCTCGACCGGATCGAGCGCCGGGGCGACGGGGCGTGGCGTATCCTCGACCGCACCGCGATCTACGACCACGATATGATGGCGCCGGCCATCTCTGGCACGGCTTTGCCGGTCGCGCCCGATGCGCTGACGGGTCTGCCGCCGGGATACCGCTTCCTCGCCTGGCGGCTGCGCCTCGCGGGCCGGACGGTGCCGGACGACCTGCCGACGCCCGGGAGCAAGGCAGAGGCGACCCTGCGGCGGGAGGCGGCTGCATGGCTGGCAGCATGACCGACACCTTCGACGTCGCGATCATCGGCCTCGGCCCGGTCGGCGCCGCGCTCGCCAACCTGCTGGGCGCAGCGGGCGTGCGGACGCACGTGCTGGAGCGGGAGGCGGCGGCCTACCACCTGCCCCGCGCCGTCCATTTCGACGACGAGGTGATGCGGATCTTCCAGGCCATGGGACTGGCGGAGGCGATCCTGCCGATCACCCATGTCTCGCCCGGGACGCATTTCGTGAACGGTCAGGGGCGCCTGCTGCTGGACTGGTCGCGACCGATGACGGTGGGACCGCAGGCATGGAACATCTCCTACCGCTTCCACCAGCCGGACCTGGAGCACGTGCTGCGCGGCGGTCTGTCGCGCTTTCCCTGCGTCACCGTGCGGACCCGCGCCGACCTCTTCGCGCTGGAACCCGGTCCCGATGCCGTCGGCCTGCGCGTCGAGGATCTGTCGAACGGCGCGATCGAGCGGCTTTCCGCTCGCTACGTTGTGGGCTGCGATGGGGCACGTTCCCTCGTCCGCCGCTGGATGGGGGGGCCGATGGAGGACCTCGGCTTCCACGAGCGCTGGCTCGTCGTGGACGCGGTCTTGAAGCGGCCCAGGCCCGACCTCGGAGACCACACGAAGCAGCACTGCGACCCGGCACGCCCCGCTACCTATGTCCGCGGCACGGGCGACCGGCGGCGCTGGGAGATCTCGCTGAAGGAGGGCGACGACTTCGCCGCCCTGTCCCACCTAGAAGGCGCTTGGCCCCTGCTGTCCCGGTGGATCACGCCGGACGACGCGGTGTTGGAGCGCTCGGCAACCTACACCTTCCATTCCACCGTCGCGCGCAAGTGGCGTGACGGGCGGCTCCTGATCGCCGGCGACGCGGCGCACCAGACGCCACCCTTCTTGGGCCAGGGCATGTGCGCGGGCATCCGGGACGCGGGCAACCTCGCCTGGAAGCTCGCGCGCGTGCTGCGGGGAGAAGCGTCGGACCGCCTCCTCGACTCCTATGGCGCGGAGCGCGCGCCGCACGTCCGCGGCTACGTCGAGGAAGCCGTGCGGCTCGGTGGCCTGATCAACACGACGGCGATGGAGGCCGTGGTCTCTGCAGATACCCTCCGGGGCGGCATGGCAGACAGGCTGGTCCCGGTGAAGCCTGCGCTGGGCCCCGGGCCCTCGGCGGGCTGGGCGGAGCACGCAGGTCGGCTCTCGGCGCAGCCGGCGCTGCGGGATGGGACGCGGCTAGACGATCGCGTCGGCTACCGCTTCGCACTCGTCACGCGGCCGGACTTCGCGGAAGCCGTGCCTTGCGACGTGCTCGACCGCCTGTCGGCGCGCGGGGCCGTGCTCGTCGCCGATGACGGTGCGCCGGTCGCGGCGATGCTGGACGGGTTCGGCGCAGCGGCAGTGCTGCTGCGTCCGGACCGGCACGTGATGGGCGCCGCGCGCGACGCAGCGGAGATGCGGGCGCTGGCCGAAGCGTCCTGGGAATGAAGGGAATTGTCGCATGAGGCTTGTATCCTTCGAAGTGGATGGTCAGCCGCGCTACGGCGTCGTCTCGGGCGACGGCGTCGTGGACCTCGCGGCACGGCTGGGATCGCGCGCCCCGACATTGCGCCGCCTGCTGGAAGCCGGGATGCTGGAGGAGGTGCGCGCCGCGGCCGCCTCAGCGCCCGACCGGCCGCTCGATGGCCTGCGCTTCGCCCCGGTGATCCCCGATCCCGACAAGATCATCTGCATCGGCCTGAACTACCGCGACCATGTCGCGGAGACCGGGCGGGAAGAGACGGCGAACCCCGCCCTCTTCGCGCGCTTCACGGCCAGCCAAGTCGGGCATGGCCAGCCGCTGATCCGTCCCCGCGTGTCCGAGCAGTTCGACTACGAGGGCGAGCTGGCGGTCATCATCGGCACGGGGGGGCGGCACCTCGCCCGCGCCGACGCGCTGCGGCACGTCGCAGGCTACGCCTGCTACAACGAGGCCTCGGTGCGTGACTGGCAGCGCCACACCACGCAATTCCTCGCCGGCAAGACCTTCGCGGGGACGGGGGGCTTCGGCCCGTGGATGGTGACGGCCGACGAGATCCCCGACCCGTCGAAGCTCACCCTGGAGACGCGCCTCAACGGGCAGGTCGTGCAGCACACGACCACCGACCTGATGATCACCGACGTCCCCGCAATGATTGCCTACATCTCGACGATCCTGCCGCTGGCGCCGGGCGACGTCATCGTCTCCGGCACGCCGGGCGGCGTCGGAATGAAGCGCAACCCACCGCTCTTCATGAAGCCCGGCGACGTGGCGGAGGTCGAGATCTCGGGGATCGGCATCCTGCGCAATCCCGTGGCGGCGGAGGCGTAGCGATGGAGATCCGCGCGCTCGGCTACATGGTGATCGGCTCCGACCGTCTTGACGACTGGCACGGCTTCGCGACGCGCCTGCTGGGGCTGCAGGCGGTGGACCGCGGTGGCAGGATGCGGGCCTTCCGCATGGACGACCGAGCCCAGCGCCTGATTGTCTCGCGCGACACCGGCCCGGCGACGGTCGGGTGGGAGGTCGCGGACGCCGCGGCGCTCGACGCCCTGGCCGCGCGGCTGGAAGCGGCGGGGACGCGGGTGACGCGGGGATCGCGCGCGCTCTGCGCCGAACGCGGCGTCGCCGAGCTCATCGCCTTCCAGGACCCGCAGGGCACGTCGCTTGAGGCGTTCCACGGCGCGGCGCTTGCCGATACGCCCTTCGTGCCGGGGCGCGCGATCTCCGGATTTCGGACGGGGCCGCTCGGGATGGGCCACGCCGTTCTCCACGTGGCCGACGCCGATGCGCTGCTGCCGTTCTACCGGGACCTGCTGAGCTTCGGCGTCACGGATTGGTCTCGCGTTCCCTACCCGCTCTACTTCTTCCACGTGAACCCGCGGCACCATTCCTTCGCGATGGTGGGGTCGGGGCGTTCGGGGCTGCACCACTTCATGGTGGAGCTCGGCATGCTCGACGACGTGGGCCAGGGCCACGACTTCGCACGGAGCGAGGAGGGGCGCCTAGCCTACGGCCTGGGGCGGCACACGAACGACCACATGACGTCGTTCTACGCGAACACGCCGTCCGGGTTCTTCGTCGAATACGGCTGGGGCGCCCGCACCGTCGATCCCGCGACCTGGGTGCCACACGAGACGCATGACGGCCCGACGCTCTGGGGCCACGAGCGGTTCCACCTGCCGGACGAGGCGCGGGCGGAGATGCGGGCACTGGCGATGGATGCGGCCGCACGCGGCGTGCGTGCTCCGGACCCGAACCCCGGCTCGATTGGCTGCGCCTGGGCCGATGCAGTGGTCCGGGCCGAGTAGGGAGAGAGGCCAGGATGTTCGAACGCAGGGGTCTGGCGGCTCTGGCAGCCTCGCTCGCCATGCCGGCCGCGGCGCAGGCGCAGGAGGCGTATCCGTCCCGGCCTATCCAGGTGATCAACCCCTACCCGGCCGGCGGTGCCACGGACCTGATGGCCCGCGCCATGGCGACGGGCCTCGCGGCACGCCTGGGCCAGCCGGTCGTGGTCGTGAACCGGGACGGCGCGGCGGGTGCTGTCGGCACTGCGGCCGTCGCCCGTGCGGCGCCGGACGGCTACACCCTCGCCTTCGTCCCGGCGCTCGTGCTCTCGGTGTTGCCGGTGACCCAGCCGAATTCGGGCCTGCACCCCGAGGCGTTGCGGCCGGTCTGCCAAATGTTCGCGAACGCGCAGGCGCTCGCGGTGCGGCAGGACTCGCCCTTCCGCTCGCTCGCCGACCTCGTGGCGGCCGCACGGGCGGCGCCGGGGCGGATCACCTACGGTTCGCTCGGCGTCGCCTCCATCCCGCACCTTGCGATCCTGCAATGGTCGCGCGTCGCAGGCATCGAGCTGACCCACGTTCCCTACCGGGGCGATGCCGCCGTGATGACCGACGTCCTGGCCGGGCGGCTCGACATCGCGGCCATCGTGCTCGGTTCGGCCTCCGGGCGGACGGACCTGCGGCTGCTCGCGGTCTTCGACACGGCGCGCAACCCAGCCTTCCCCGACGTGCCGACCGCAATGGAAGGGGGCTTCGACGTGGCGCCGACGAGCTTCGGCGGACTGATGGCCCCGGCCGCGACGCCGCCCGAGCGGATTGCCGTGCTGGAAGCCGCCTGCGCCGCGGTTGCGGGGGAGGAGGTCTATCGCGCCGCCGCCCGCCGCGCCCTGCAGCCTGCCGCGTACCACACGGGCGCGGATGCCTTCGCGGCGCGGCTGGCGCGCGACGTGGCCGAGAAGGTCGAACTGCTCCGCGGCATCCGGATCGAGCCGTAGTGGCGCGAAACCAAGGGAGAAGAAAGACCATGCTGCAACGACGCCGACTCGTCGCGGGGCTCGCTGTCGCGGGGCTCGGCGCCACGCGCCCCGCCACGGCGCAGGAGGTTCCGCGCACTATCACCCTCGTCGTGCCGTTCCCGGCCGGAAGCGTCGTGGACATCATGGCGCGGCCGTTCGCGGAGCAAATGCGGGCCGCCCTCGGGCCGGCCTACACGGTCGTGGTCGTCAACCGCGACGGCGGCGCGGGTTCGGTCGGCGCGGCCGCCGTCGCTTCGGCCCGACCGGATGGAGCGACGCTGTTCTTCGGCCCGTCGGGGATGCTGACGACGCGGCCCTTCCTCGTCGAAGGCCTGCCCTACGGCTGGGGCGCCCTCGAGCCGGTCTGCCAGTCATTCGAGAACATCTTCGTCATGGTCACCGCCGCGAACTCGCCGTTCCGGTCGGTGAGGGACGTCCTGGAGGCCGCGCGGGCGCGGCCGGATACGGTGAGCTGGGGCGACGCTGGCGTCGGCACGGTCGGCCACCTCGTGGCGATGGAACTCGCGCGACGGGCCGGCGTGCGGATGACCCACGTGCCCTACCGCAGCTCGCCGCAGCAGGTGGTGGACACGCAGACGGGCGTCTTGTCCTTCTCCATGACCACCGGCGCGACAGTGCGCGGGACGGACCTGCGGGTCCTCGCCGCGGTCGCGGATGAGCGGCAGCCCGGGATGGCCGAGGTGCCGACCTTGAAGGAGCAGGGCTTCCCCGTGAACTGGCGCGGCTTCGGCGGCGTCATGGCACCGCGCGGCACGCCGTCGGCCGTCATCCGCCGCCTGGAAGCCGCCTGCCTGGACGCCACGCGCAGCGCGCCCTACCGCCAGATGGCGGAGAATACCGGCCAGGTCGCGCCAGCGCTCGACGCCGCTGCCTTCGGCGCGCGCCTGACGGCGGAGTACGAGAACGCCGCGACGTTCCTGAAGGAGATCGGGCTGGCCCGGTGAACTGAATGGCCCGCGTTCGCAGGTCGTGTCCGCCCGTGCCTGGATCCGGGGGTTATGGGTCCTTCGCCGGGCCAAGCGTCGATCACTGCCTCTGGCGCGAGGCGCACTCGACGATGTCTAGGCTCCGTGGAACGATGCCGGCCCTAGCCACGACTGGCAGCGTGCGGAGGCTCGCGTCGGCGTGGACGACCGTCTCGCGAAACTCCGCCACCGCCGCCGAGAGGAGCAAACTTCCGATCCCACGCCGGCGGACCTCGGGGGCGACGCCGAGTTCCGCGATGTAGGTAACGGCGATCCCGTCGGACAGAGCGCGGACAAATCCGACGACGCGGCGGTCCACCACAGCGAGCGCGAACCAGGTAGCGCCGCGGAGCCGTCGTTCCGTCGCCTCCGGATCAACCTTCGCGGACCATCCCAACCGGAACAAAAGCTCTGCCGCCTGCGTCGTATCGTCCGGCAGGAGATGACCGCGGATGGTGACGGTCAGTTGGGTCATGCTGCGGCAGGCCCGAGCATTGACCCCCGCCCGCGCCGATCCGGTTCGTCCTCTCGGGAGCCCGCGGCGGCCTGGGCACGACGATCCGTACGCTGCGGCACGGCGCTCGAAGCGGCCATTCCGGCGTTCGCAACACGAGGACGGCTGACCCCGAGAGGCGTCCCGTTCCTGGTCCTTCCCCTCATCGTCTCACACCATTGTCCGCCGGACGCCCTCGAGGTCGTCGCGGCAGACGCGGCAGAAGTGGAGGAACGGGTCGGGGTCGGGGCGGTGCGAGAGCGCCGTCTGCGCCAGTTCCCGCACGGCCATGGCTGGGCGGAGCGAGACCGCGATGATCGCCTGGAGGACGCGTTCGGCCTCCTCCACCACGGCGGGTGAGGCGAAAAGCCGCATGTGGTTGATGAGGCCGACGATCTTCTGCTCCGTCGCGCCGAGCCTCAGTTCGCCTTCGTCCCGCACGTAGGCCGCGAGCAGCAGCCGGGACGCCCGCATGAGGAAGTCGGCATACACGGTCTCCCGCTTGGCAATCTCGTGGGCGATCCGCTGCAGGCGCTCCTGGTTGCGCTGCGTGTAGGCCGCCACGGCGAGCGAGGCGCCGCCGCCTATGAGCGCACCGACGAGCGCCGGGAGCCAGGAGAGGGTGGAGGAGGTCATGACCGCGCTCTCCACCTCGTCACGCCGACCCTGCCGGGGATGCCGCGAGGGCAGCACCTGCGCTCGAAGGGGCACGGAGGACTGGCGTTTCGGTGATCGGTTCCCCGGGGCTGACGTCCGCCGTCGCGGGTCTGATCCGAAACCAGGCGACGTAGAGACCGGGCAGGAAGACGAGGGTTAGCAGGGTCGCGACCGCCAGGCCGCCCATGATGGCGTAAGCCATCGGACCCCAGAAGATCGTCGGCGCGATCGGGATCATGCCGAGGATCGCGGCCGCCGCGGTCAGGATGATCGGGCGGAAGCGGTGGGTCGTCGCCTCGACCACCGCGTCCCAGGGATGGCGCCCGTGGGCCTTCTCGGTCTCGATCTGATCCACGAGGATGACGGAGTTCCGGGCGATCATGCCGGTCAGGGCGAGCACGCCGAGCATGGCCACGAAGCCGAGTGGTTTGTTCGCGAGGAGCAGGGCGGCGACAACGCCTATGATCCCGAGCGGGGCGACGCTGAGGACGAGGAGGAGGCCGTTGAACCGCCGCAGCTGCACCATCAGCACCGTGAAGATGATGAGGAGCATGAGGGGCAGCATCGCCATGACCGAGCCCTGTGCCTTCGCGCTCTCCTCCACCGTGCCACCGACCTCGATGCGGTAGCCTGCGGGCAGGCCCGCCGACAGCTCGGTCATCTGGGGCGCGAGGGACTGGACCACGGTCGCCGGGAGGGCCCCGCCGGCCACATCGGCCTGTACGGTCAGGGTGGGCCGGCGGTTGCGGCGCCAGACCAGGGGGAATTCCTGCCCGTACTCCACGGTCGCGACCTGGCCGAGCGGCACCGTCCGTCCATTCGGCAGGGAGACCTGGAGGGTCCGGATGGTGTCGAGGGAGACCCGCTGCTCCGCCGAGGCGCGGACGAGGACGTCGACGAGGTAGAGGCCGCTGCGGACCTGCGTCACGGGCGCCCCCGTCACCACCGTGTTCAGCGCCGTGGCCAGGTCCTCGGAGCTGAGGCCGAGGAGTCGCACCTGGTCCTGGTCCACGCGGATCCGCACCGTGCGGGCCGGCTCCATCCAGTTGAAGTTCACGTTCCGGACCGCCCCGTCCGCGCCGAGGATGTTCGCGACGCGCCAGGCGATCCCCCTCACCTCCTCCGGGTTCGGGCCGCTCACGCGGTACTGGAGGGGCCACCCCACGGGCGGGCCGAGCTCCAGCGGGTAGACGCGGCCGGTGATGTTTGGAAAGTCGTCCTCGATCGCCCGCTCCAGGCGGGCCCGCACGCGATCACGTTCCTCCAATCCCTTCGTGACGACCACGAGCTGGGAGAAGGAGTCGCGTGGCAACTGAACGTTGAGGGGTAGGTAGAAGCGCACCGCTCCCCCGCCGACGTAGGTGCTCCAGTGGTCGACATCCCGGTCATTGGAGAGGAGCCGGTCGATGCGAGCGGAGAGGTCACGCGTCGCGTAGATGGACGACCCCTCGGGCAGTTGGAGGTCCACGAGGAGCTCGGGCCGGTCCGAGGCCGGGAAGAACTGCTGTGGGACAAAGCGCGTCCCGTAGAGCGACGCTCCGAAGATCAGGACGGTGAGACCGATTGTGATCCAGCGCGCCCGCATCGCCGCCTCGAGGACCCGCCGGAAGGCGCGCATGAGCCAGCCCGGCTCCTCGGAATGCGCGACCTTCGGCTTGCCGAGGATCCAGACGCCCAACAGGGGGGCGAAGATCACCGCGACGACCCAGGAGGCGAGCAGCGCGATCGCGACGACGGCAAAGATCGAGAAGGTGTATTCGCCCGCCGCGCTGCGGGCGAAGCCGATCGGGACGAAGCCCGCCACGGTGACCAGCGTCCCCGTGAGCATCGGGAAGGCGGTGGAGGTGTAGGCGAAGGTCGCGGCCTGTTCCTTGCTGTCGCCGTGCTCCAGGCGCGTGACCATGCTCTCGACCGTGATCATGGCGTCGTCCACGAGCAGGCCAAGCGCGATGATGAGGGCGCCGAGCGAGATGCGCTGGAGGTCGATGCCGAAGAGGGCAAGGGCCGCGAAGGTGATCGCGAGCACGAGAGGGATGGCCAACGCTACGACGGTCCCTGCTCGCAGGCCGAGGCTGACGAGGCTGACGCCGAGCACGATGGCGATCGCCTCCCAGAGCGCCTCCGTGAACTCATCCACCGCGTGCTCGACGGTGACGGGCTGGTCGGCGACGAGATGTGCCTCGATCCCGACCGGGAGGCCGGCGACGATGTCCTGCATCGCGTGCTCGACCTCCCGCCCGAGGGCGAGGACGTCGCCGCCGGTCCGCATCGCGATGGCCAGCCCGATCGCGTCCTGGCCGTTGACCCGGAAGATCGGTTGCGGCGGGTCGATCGGCCCGCGCGTGACCCGCGCGATGTCACCAAGGCGGATCAGGCGGCCGCCCGCGACGAAGTTGACCGCGAGCAGGTCGGCCTCGGTCCGGAAGGCCCCCGAGACGCGGACGAGGATGCGCTCATCGCCGGTCTGGACCGTGCCGGCGGGGGCCACCGCGTTCTGAGCCTGAAGGGCTGCGATCAGTGCGGAGCGGTCGAGCCCCAGACCGGCTAACCGTTCCGTCGAGAACTCGATGAAGACGCGCTCGTCCTGCGCGCCGAGGACGTCGATCTTGCTGATGTCCGGCAGTTCGAGCAGGCGCTTGCGCACCTCGTCCACGGCGTCGCGCAGTTCGCGCCGGGTGAAGCCGTCGGCGGTGAAGCCGTAGACGATGCCGAAGGTGTCGCCGAACTCGTCGTTGAAGAGCGGCCCCTGTACGCCCGAGGGCAGCGTCTGCCGGATGTCGCCGATCTTCTTGCGGACCTGGTACCAGATGTCCGGCACCTGGGCGGCCGGCGTCGCATCGCGTAGCGCGACGAAGATCGTGACCTGTCCGGCGCTGGTGTAGCTGCGGACGTAGTCGAGGTTCGGTGTTTCCTGAAGCTTCCGTTCCAGCCGGTCCGTGACCTGCTGGAGGGTGTCCTCCAGCGTCGCGCCTGGCCAGGAGGCCTGGACGACCATCGTCTTGATCGTGAAGTCCGGGTCCTCGCTCCGACCGAGCGTGCGGTAGGCGAAGAGGCCCGCGACGACGAGCATCATCATGAGGTAGGCGACGAGGGAGCGGTTCCGGATCGCCCAGTCCGAGAGGTTGAAGCGGGTCATGTCGCGTCTCCCAGCCGGCGCACGCGCTGGCCGGGGCGCAGCACCTGGGCACCGGCCGTGACGACGACCTCGCCGGGCTCGAGCCCGGCCGCGACCACCGCGGCGGCGGGATCGTGCCGGGCGACCTCGACCGTCCGCAGCGAGACCGTCTCGCTCCGCAGATCGAGGACCCAGACGGCGGGACGCCCGCCGGCCACCGTCAGCGCGGTCGCGGGGACCTGCAGGCCAAGCGGCGCGGCGAGCCGGATGCGGCCGCTGACGGTTGAGCCGAGGCGCATGGCCTCGGGCGGGTCGAGGATCGTCACCTTGACCTGGTAGGTGCGGGTCGTGGCGTCGGCCTGGGGCGACACCTCCCTGACCCGGCCGGTGGCCCGGATGGCTGGGTCGTCACTCAGCACGATCTCCACGGCGGGATCCCGTGGTGCGGTGCGGACGAGGGCCTCTGGCACGTCGAACACCGCGTCCCGCCCGGCCTCGCGCGCGAGTTGGACAACCATGCCGCCCGCGCGGACCACCTCGCCCGCCTCGGCGCCGACGGCGGTGACCGTCCCCGCGGCGTCGGCGCGTAGGACGGTGTAGGCGAGCTGGTCCTGCGCCAGCCGCAGCTGCGCCCCGGCGGAGGCGACCTGCGCCTCGGCGGACTGGAAGGCCTGCTGCGCGTCGTCGTAGCGCGCCCGCGGCGTCCAGCCCTGCCGCAGCAGTTCGGACTGCCGCCAGAAGGCCTGCCGCGTCTGGGTGAGCAGGGCCTCGGCCGAGGCGAGCTGCGCCTGGGCGGAGCGGAGCGAGTTCTCCTGGTCCGCGGCATCCAGCCGTCCGACGACCTGCCCCGCCGTGACGGTGTCGCCGGGATAGACCGGGCGCACGACCATCCGTCCGTTGATCCGGAAGGACAGGCTCGCCTGTTCACGCGCGCGGACATGGCCCGTGAGGGAGACCGTCTCTCCCTCGGCGCGCTGCTCGACCGTCACGGCGCGGACGGGCCGGATGTGTGCCGGCGGCGGGGCCGTCTCCCCGCAGCCGGTCAGGCCGAATGCGAGCAAGAGGGTTGCGGCGGGTATCGCGCGCTTCATCGGGGTTCTTCCAGTTCTGGACGGGGATCGGCAGTGCATCAGTAGCGGTACACGCCGCGGCCGGACTTGCGGCCGAGGTAGCCGGCCGCGACCATCTCCCGCAGCAGCGGCGCCGGGCGGTACTTCGCGTCGCCCAGTTCCTCGTGCAGCCGCTGCATGGAGGCGAGGACGACGTCGAGACCGATGAGGTCGGCCATCGTGAGCGGACCCATCGGCTGGTTGCAGCCGAGGCGCATGGCGTCGTCGATGTCGGAGGCCTCTGCCTGGTGATCGCCGAGGACGGTGAAGGCCTCGTTCAGCATAGGAAGCAGCAGGCGGTTCACGACGAGGCCCGGGGAGTTCTTGACGGTGATGGGCGTCTTGCCCAGCCGGACGACGAGGGCCTCCACGGCGTCGTGCGTGGCATCGCTCGTCCGGAGCCCGCGCACTATCTCGACGAGGCGCATCAGCGGGGCCGGGTTGAAGAAGTGCATCCCGATGAAGCGGTCGGGCCGGGTCAGGGCCGATGCGAGGCGCGTGATCGACACGGAGGAGGTGTTCGACGCGATGATGGCCTCGTGGCCGAGGAGCGGCTCGATCCGATGGAGCACGGTCGCCTTGAGGTCCGCGTCCTCGGGCACCGCCTCGATAAGGAGGTCGGCCGGGCTCAGGTCGGTCTCGCAGGCGACCGGCCGGACGTGGCCCACGGCCCGCGCCCTCTCCTCGGGGGACAGACCGCCACAGACGACGGCGCGCTCCATGCTGTCGAGCACCCCGGCGGCCGCGCGGATCGCGGTGGACTTGCAGGTGTCGGCCAGGAGGACGTCGATGCCAGCCCGGGCGAAGACCCCGGCGATGCCGCGTCCCATCGTGCCTGCGCCGACGATTCCGACGGTCCGAATGGGCATGCTCAGGTCCTTTCCCGCGGCAGGGCCCCGAAGCGTGAAGGAAGTGGGCGGCCGGTCGGGGGGGGATGACCGGCCGCCCGCGAGTCCGGGCGGCGTTGGGGGTTGGGGGTGCCGCCCGTCTGCCCGCGCGTTCTAGGCGGCCCCGGATCGCGAGTGGGGTAAGGGCTGGTATGCTGTGGTTAGAGCCGCGGTGAGGGCGGCGCGGGTGCCCTGCGCCGAAAGCAGCGGCGCATGACGGCCACCTCGGCTAACCTGCGGTCGTTCCGGGAACCCGACGACCTGGAAGGACTTCGTGGCCGAGCAGAGCCCTCTCCCTCCCGAGCCTGCCCTGTCCTTCGGCGGGTTCCGGGTGTTGCCGCGGCAGAGGCTGGTCCTGGAGGCTGGGAGGCCGCTCCGGTTGGGCAGCCGCGCCCTCGACATCCTGCTCGTGCTGGTCGAGCGGCCGGGGGAGCGGTTGAGCAAGGGGGAGCTGATCGCGCGCGTCTGGCGCGACACCCACGTCGTGGAGGGGAACCTCAAGTTCCAGGTGGCCGCCCTGCGGCGCGCGCTCCGAGACGGCCAGGACGGACGGCGGTTCATTGAGACGAGCCAGGGCCAGGGCTACTGCTTCGTGGCACCGGTGACGGTGGAGGGTATGGCGGATGCGCCCGCGGAACCGGACACCGAGCGGGCCCCGGAGCCGGCAACGTCCCTTGAGCCGCTGATCGGACGCGACGAGGTCGTCGCGAAGGTCGTCGAGCGGATCGGGCGCTACCGGCTCGTCACGCTCGTCGGGCCCGGCGGCATCGGCAAGTCGTCCGTCGCCCGCGCCGTAGCGGACCGGCGCGACGCTGCCGGGGAACATGGCCACCGTGTCGTCGAGTTGGCAGGGATCGTGGAACCAGCCCTCGTCGTCGGTGCCGTCGCGGCTGCCCTGGGGCTCGACGTCCGGCCGGGCCTGACGGTCGCGGACGTCGCGGCGGCCCTGCGCGGCCGAGGCCTTCTGCTTCTCCTGGACGACTGCGCGCATCTCGTGGACGCCGTCGCCTCGGCCGTCGCGGCCCTCCTGCGCAGAGCGCCCCATCTCCGCATCCTCGCGACGAGCCGCGAGCCCTTGCGCGTTCACGGGGAGCACGTCGTCCGGCTACCACCCCTGGAATGTCCGCCGGCAACGGGAGTGAGCGGCGCGGGCGAGGCGCTGCGCTATCCGGCCGTGCAACTCTTCGTCGAGGTGGCGAGCGCGAACTCCGATGAGTTCCGGATGACCGACGATGACGCGCCACTCGTCGCGGACATCTGCCGGCAACTCGACGGCGTCCCGCTCGCGATCGAACTCGCGGCAGCCCGCGTCGGGGTGCTGGGCCTTCGTGGCCTAGAGGTGCAGCTGGCCGACCGCCTCCGCGTGCTCGCCGGCGGTCGCCGCACCGGCCTTCCCCAGCACCGGACGATGCGGGCGGCCTTGGATTGGAGCTACGACCTCCTTTCACCACCGGAGCAGGCGGTGTTTCGCCGGCTGGGCGCCTTCGCCGACACCTTCACCCTCCCGGCCGCAGCCGTCATCGCGGCGGACGAGGACGTGCCGCCGGCCGATGTCGTCCCCCACGTGATCGAGCTCGCCACCAAGTCTCTCGTCGTGACCGAGGCGGATGAGCCGGAACCGTGCTTTCGGCTGCTGCAGACGATCCGCGCTTACGCCAGGGAGAAGCTGGCCGAGGGCGGCGAGGCGGAGCACCTGGCGCGCCGTCACGCGACGTTCTGGCTGAACCTCTGCGAAGCCGCCGCCGAAGGTGGCTCCGAGCCAGAGCTAGCGGACGTGAACACGGCACTGGCCTGGGCCTTCTCGCCGGCCGGTGACCGTGGCCTCGGCATCCGTCTGGCCGCGGCGGCGCTCCCGTGTTGGATGGCCGCGTCCCGCCTCGGTGAGGGACAGCCCTGGCTGGAGAGGGCCCTCGAAGGCCTGGATGATGCGGGTCTGCGTGGTACCCGCGAGGAGTTGGTGCTCCAAGCCGGCGTCGGCATCATCACGCAACTCGTGAAAGGGGTGACGGCCGAGGCCGAGGCCGCACTTCTACGGGCCCTCGAACTCGCGAGGAGCTTCGACGCCCCCCTGTCGGAGTTCCAGGTCCTCGAGAGCCTCTGGATCTATCGCCTCAGGATCGGAGCCGTCGGCGAAGCCCTGGGCCTGGCGCGACTGGCCGAAGATCGGGCAAAGGCCGCCGCTGCCCCGGACGTCCTGGCATCCGCAGGTTGGATGCTCGGTGTCACCCTCCACCTCTCCGGTCTATCCAACTTGGCGAGGCCCCTCATCGAGGAGCGGCTGCGACAGCGATCCACCGCATCGCGGCGGCTCCAAATCCGGCATGCCGGCTTTGACGAGGCAGTCGCGACCCACTTCATGCTGGGCCACGTCCTCTGGATCGAAGGACGTCCGACGGAGGCGTTTGCCGCCGTTCGAGATGCCGTCGCGGATGCGCACAAATTGGGGCATCCCACGACTTTGTGCTCGGCCCTCGCCTGGGGCAGCTGCACGTTGTCACTGCATGCCGGTGACTACGCCGAGGCTGCCGAGGCTGCGGCGGAACTCGTCGAGGTTGCCGAGGTTCACGCGCTGGCCGACCCACTCCTCTACGGTCGAGCCGTTCAGGCCATCGCCGAGCTCCACCTAAGGAGGACGGAGGCCACGCAGGCCGAGGCCACCCTGGCGCTCGAGCGCTGGCGTGCGACGAAGTGGCATGTTTTCCTGCCGGTGAGCCTGTTCGCGCAGGCGGCCGCAGCTCTCGGGCTGGAGGCTGAGATGCTCCGGGAGGTGGACGATGCTCTCCTCCATGCCGAACATTCCGGACCGGTCTGGATCCACCCGGAATTGCTGCGGGTGAAGGGGGAGCTGCTGTGGAACAAGCCGTCGCAGGACCAGGAGGGAGTGCGGGAGTACCTGTTGCGGGCATTCGCGCACGCGCGTGATCGCGGGGCGCTCGCTTGGCAGTTGAAGGCCGCAATCAGCCTGGCCCGCTTCGATCGAGGTAGGAAGGGGCAACAGATGTCGTCCGCGCTGCTCGTGGAGACGTGCCAGCAGTTCGGCGCCGAAGCCGATACGGCCGATCTCCGTGTCGCGCGGCATCTCCTCACGAGGTTTCCCTCGCTGGTCGGACCGCAGATGCCCGTGCATTCGAAACCACATCGCCGACGGTGACGGGGCTGGACGAGTCAACCACCACGCTGCGATGTCCGCTGTTGGGCAAGAGCGGAGGCGTCCCCGAGGTCCGCTTCGGGCGCTGAACGGCCGACCAGGGTGAGGCTACCGGTAAGCCTTTTGTCCTCTGAGTCGTGCTTGGCTTCCCCGCTGGACAGAGCGAAGGGTTGGGTTTGCGAAGCGGGTCGGCGCCCTCCCGTACAGCCCCGGGCGGGTGACCGCGGAACGGGGCTCGGGGTGGTAGCACTCGAGTGGTCGGGTGCGGACCAGGAGCCCCGACATGAACACGCCCACGAAGCTCTCCGCCACTGGCGCTGCCGTCCTGCACGCAGCTGCAGATCATCCCGAGGGTCGCGCGACCCCACCCGAGACCCTGCCCACCGCCGCCAGGAATGCCGTGATGGCGAGCCTGCTGCGGACCGGGCTGCTGGAGGAGGTCGCGCCGGAGGGGGAGGGGAGCGCCCCCGCGCTGCAGATAACGCCGGCCGGCCTCGCCGCGATCCGGCGGGAGGTGGCCCCCAGTGGCGCCGAGAACCCGCCTGCCAGGACGGGCGAGGGCGGGACGACGTTGCAGACCGCCCGGCTGCCCCTGCGCCGGGCCGCAAAGGCCGTGCTGCTGGCCTGGGACGTGGGGGGACGGCCGTACAGGGCTCCCCGGCGCCACCGAGGCGCTGCGGGCCGCCCTGGCGCGGCGTGGCGCGGGTGGCCGCCCCTCCCGGGATCCCGCCACGCCCCGCCGCCCGCGCGAGGGCACGAAGCGCGCGGCCGTCCTCTCCCTCCTACGCCGGCCGGAGGGCGCCACGATCGCCGACCTCGTCGCCGCGACCGGGTGGGCCGGGCACACGGTCCGGGGCTTCCTGGCAGGACTGAAGAAGGCGGGCCTGGACGTGGCGGTGCTGGAGCGCGTGCGCCAGGTCGGGCCAGGGGCGAGCGGGGCGAAGGGGAGCTACAGCATCTACCGCGTCGCGGAGGTCACGCCGGCGACCGCGGCCACGGCGGAGGTCGGCTGATGCCGCGCGGACGCACCATCACCGCCTCTCCGGCCAGCCCCGCTACGCGGTGGGGCTGTACGGGGTCTCCACGGCCGAGCAGGGCCATTCCGGGCTCGGCCTCGAGGCCCAGCGCGCGGCGGTGCGGGCCTTCGTCGCGGCGCAGGGCTGGGCGCTGGTAGCCGAGTACGAGGACGTCGCCTCCGGCAAGGACGACAGGAGGCCGGGGTTCCAGGCCGCCTTGCAGCGGTGCCGTCAACTCGGCGCCATCCTCGTCGCCGCACGCCTCGACCGCATCACCCGGCGCGCGCACACCCTCTCGCAGCTGCTCGAGGACGGTGTCTCGATCCGGGCAGCCGACATGCCCGGGGCGGACGACCTGATGCTGCGGGTCTACGCAGCGATGGCGCAGAAGGAACGAGAGCTCATCTCGGAGCGGACGCGTGCGGCGCTCGCCGCGGCACGCGCGAGGGGGCGGGTGCTCGGCGGAGATCGGGGGTACCGGCCCACAGCGGGCCCGGACGCGGCGGCTGCGGCGCGGGCTCGACGGGAAGCAGCGGAGCGGGCGGCGCATCGTCTCGTGCTGGAAGTCGAGCGCCTGCGCGCTGAGGGGGTTGAGGGGCAGACTGCGCTGGCCCGGGCGCTGAACGACCGTGGCGTGCGGCCTCCAGCCGGACGCGGCGCCTGGACGCACACGACGGTGGCCAGGGTGCTCCACCGCGTCTCGGCCTGACGCATCGGGCCACTCAGAAGGTCGGTGCAGGCTCGCCCGGTCGGCCGGGGACTGGTTTACCCGCAAAGGGCTCGCCGACGACCCCGTGACAGACACGACGAACCCGGCACGGCCAAGCGACCGCCCTGCAATGGGGGAGAGGGAAAACGGTCCAGCCGGCGCACAGCGGCGCCGCATGGATCGGGAGACAAGCGCTTGGCTGTCCTGAAGCTCACACTCTTTCACACCAAGACGGTCGCGAATATGGCGGAGGTCGTCTTCAACAAGCAGATACAGAGGGGCAACGCGTTCCTTAAGCCCCACGGCATCTCGTTCCAGCGCTACCCCGAGAGGGGAAGCATCGAGCTGGACTGGACCGCGCCCATCGCGGAGAGCGGCAGGGAGAACCCCGGCCGTCATCAGCGCCTCGAACTCCGCAGGAAGGCGAACGACACCTACTACAGCGAGGACAACCGGCTGCCGGTGATCCTCTGCCAGATCGGCGGCAAGACGGGAGGCGAGGCACCGGGGTCCATTGATCAGAAGTTCGACTGGCTGCCCTGGGTCATCATGGACGCATTCACGCTGAACGACGATGGGCTGACGCTCACGCACGAGGCGGGACACTGCGCGGGCCTGAAGCATCCGGGGTACGGATCGAACGCGGAGCCGCGGCTCATGATGGGCGACGACGCCGTGACGGACAACATCATGGCCTACGGCACGTTCGACATCGCCACGCAGAGCTACATGCCACGCTCGTTGGTCGAGACCTGGCAGGTCAACGCGTATCGAACCGCGTATTTCTACTCGGCCTGACGCGCCGCGACGCAGGAGCGCCGATCGGTTCCGACGCTCGGCCGCTGAACTTGAGGCGGCATGAGGGAAGTCGGCAACGTGCTGTCGGGCATCGATATGCCCGGGGCGGACGACCTGATGCTACGGGTCTATGCAGCGATGGCGCAGAAGGAACGCGAGCTCATCTCAGAGCGCACGCGTGCGGCGCTGGCCGCGGCACGGGCGAGAGGGCGAGCGCTAGGCGGAGATCGGGGGTACAGGCCTAGCACGGGGCCGGACGCGGCCGCTGCGGCGGAGGTACGACGGGCGACGGCAGGGAGAGCGGCCCATCGCCTCGCATTGGAGGCGGAGCGGCTGCGTGAGGAAGGGGTGGTCGGGCGGGCTGCGCTGGCGCGGGCGCGGGCGCTGAACGACCGTGGTGTTCTGCCTCCCGCAGGTAGGGGGGCGTGGACCCACACGACGGTCGCCCGCGTCCCCTGCCGATCAGGCGAATGACTGGGTTGGACGTTGCCAGCTTGTCCGCTTCTGGGAGAAAGGTCGACCGAACCGGACGTCCGGTTAGTCCTCCTCCCGACGGCAGGTACTCCGACCGGAGACAGGCCGGGCACTCCTTCGTCACGCCCTCGTGGCCTGTCGTCGCGTCCAACAGGCTGTGTTGCTCCGCGAGCGCCTCGAGTCGGTGCGGATGCGCTGCCCGAAGGTCATGATGTGGAGCGACAGCCGGAAGCTCGGGAAGAGGGCACCAGGCGTGTCCTCACGGTTAGCGAGGAGCAGCCGAAGGAAGCGGTACGGGTCATTCGCGACGAGGACAACGGCCGGCAGAGCCGAACAATCAGCCCGGCGAGGTGCCATGGTCCCCGGTCCTCAAGCAGAGCCGCCGAGCGGTCATCTTCAACCACTCACGAACTCAGAAGGAAGTAAGAGTCCGTTTGAGAATCATCGATAGGCGACGCGGCGCAGTAGCAGGGCGCCCATGGCGACGTGGATCATGGCTTCGGATACGTCGAGGCGCTTTTCGTAGTCGCGGACGAGGCGGCGCCAGCGGACCATCCACCCGAAGGTGCGCTCCACGACCCATCGGCGAGGGATGACCTCGAAACCCTTTGCCGTGTCGGACCGACGCACGATCTCGACGACGAAGTCGAGGAACGCGGCCTTGTCCATGAGTTTGGTGCGGTCGTAGCCCGCGTCGGCGAACAGGTGCTTCAGCCAAGGCCAGCGCTTGCGGATGGCGCCGAGGATCGTTTGCGCGCCCGCGCTGTCCGACACGTCGGCGGGCGTGAGGTTCACCATCAGCAGCCGCCCGTCGGTGTCCACCGCGACGTGGCGCTTGCGCCCGATGATCCGCTTGCCCCCGTCGTAGCCGCGCACCTCGGCGAACGGCGCCTTCACCGTCTGGCTGTCGAGCACGCCGCCGGTCGGGCTGGCCTCCCGGCCCGCCGCCCCGCGGTCCAGCATCAGCGCCACGTCGTGGATCGTGCGAAAGAGCAGGCGCCGGACGAAACGCCGGAACCACCAATAGACCGTCTGCCATGGCCCGAAGTGCACCGGCAGCATCCGCCAGCCGCCCGCGCTGCGCGCCATGTAGCGGATCGCATTCAGCACCTCGCCTAGATCGACTTCGGGCTTCCTGCCGCGCCGCGATGGCTTCGGCAGCAGCGGCTCGATCCGCGTCCATTCCTCGTCCGTCAGGTCGGACGGGTAGCGCTTCGTCTTTCGGCCAAGTTCGGCCATCCGGCCTCGGGTCTCTCGGGTCCACATCCCGAGCTTGAACCACCCTCGGCCGCGGTCGGGCCAAGCCTTTCTCAAACGGTCACTAAGATCGAGAAAGACTGACCAGAGTGCTCATTCAACCGCAGACGATACCCACGGGCGAACCTCAGTTGAGGGTGATCAGGCCCCCCTTCACCGCAACTATCGCGGCCGCCTCGACCTGCGTCATCGGCGCCGTCAAGCCGAGTCTGACCTTGCCCTCGACCGAGAGAACCAACCCCTCAAGCGCGATGCCCTGCTGACTGATCACGATGGAACTCGAACCCACCTTCAGTGTGATCTCCTTCATCGCTTCCACGGTGACACTGCCGAGCTTCGTCGTGATGGAGAGGTCGCCCATTGAGACGACCGTGTCGTCGTCGCCCTCGTCGATCGCTGTTGATCGACTGCCCTTCTTCAGGTGGAGCGTGTCGTCGCCGCGTTCGATCGTCGTCGTCCGGTTATCCCCGATCGTCTCCGTCTGGTTCGCACCTATCGTGGCTGTCTCATTGCGCTTGACGTTCACCTCAAGGTCACGTTGCGCCTGAAGAAAGACGAGCTCCTTTCCCTTCTCGTCGTCAAAGGAGAGTTCGTTGTATTCCGACGAGCCACCCTCGGGCGTGGAGCGCGTTCGAATGCCGGACTTCGAGCGCTGCGCCGGTGGCGTGAAGGGGTAAGGATCGGATCCGTTGTAGAGTCCCCCGATGACAACGGGCCGATCAATGTCCCCGTCGACGAAGCCGACCGCGACCTCCGTCCCGACGCGGGGGATGAACTGCGTTCCCCAGCCCTTGCCAGCCCAGGGCTGAATCACCCGAACCCAGATCGACATGTCCGCCTGCGAGTCCTTCCGATGGTCCCATGGAAAGCGGATCTGGATGCGGCCGAGACGGTCGGTGTGGATCTCCGATCCAGCTGGCCCGATGACGACGGCCGAGAAGATTCCGTGCATGATCGGCTTGGCAATCGTCAGGCGCTCGCGCCACGGCACGTCGGCTCGGAAGGCCGAGAAGGAATTCGTATAGCCTGTGAGGGCGCTCGTATTCCGGCTCACGTCCTCACGCCCCTCATGTACGACCGTCTGAAGAACGTAGGTCTTGTTCCGCTCTCCGGAATGCGGATCCTGGCGGAGGATGAAGCGGTGGCCAGGCGAGAACGTCTTCGTCTCCCCCGTCCCATCCACCAGAGAGGAGTGCGCCTCCGCGGCTTCGATGAGAAAGCGAGACCGACGGTCGGCCTCGCCCCGATCCGTCGTCATCGCCGGCCAGCGGAACACATCGCGTTTGTCGGCGCCGGGCATCCGTCGCTTCGTCAGATTGGAAACAGCGAAGCTGTGCGGCGTCTCCGGGTCATAGTCTCGCAGGCAGACGAGGCCGTGCGTCGTCGCCTCCGTCGGGCACCAGTTCGCCAGGGCGTTGTTCTCAGCCGAGGAAGGCCGCACCTCGACTTCGCGGGCCGCCTGATCCGCGCCGACCCAGCCGAACGCCGCATTTCCGTCGGCGATGACGAGGTGATGATCCCGCTCCGAATGTTCGAAGAAGTAGAACCAACCCTCCTCCTGCATGAGGCGCGTCGCGAAGGAGAGGTCGGTCTCATTCATCTGAACGGTGTATTCACGGACCTGCTTCTCACCGAAGACCCGGAACTCGACAGAATCGATGTCACACTCGTTGAGCAGGGCCCGGAGGATCTGCTCCGCCGTCTGCTTCACGAAGACCCGACAATCCTGCGTCTGTGAGAGGAACCAGAGCCTCGGCACAATCTCGAGCGCGTAGCGCCAGTTGTTCCGGAAATCGCCACCGAGGAGCGAGACGCGACGGATCAGGCCGTGAAAATGTCGCATCGGGACGCCCTCCTCCTGTAAGGAGAGGCAGGCAGTCCGATAGAGGATGTCGTCGGGCTTGAGGTTTCCCACGGGCGAGAGCACGTCGAGCCGCAGTTGATAGGGCACCGAGAGCGATTCCTGCGCGTTGAACGCGATCGGCGTGAAGTCCGCATCGATAGCAGAACGAAATGCGAGGAGCCTGTTCGTCTTGATCGATGCCGACATGGTCAACGCAGTCCTCTTGCATGCCTGAGTCAGGACAACCGAAAGCCTAAGCCAGCCACCCTCGGAAAAAGAAGTATTTCCCGTCCTGCACCGCCGTCCCTATCCTGCCGTCATGCGGGGACCGTACCATCCTCAAGGCCGACGAGTTGCCCCCCAGCGCGCCTCCCCGGCTCCCTGACCGATGTCGGGGGTCCGACGCGTCGCAGGGGGCCGCTTCCGCATCTGCATGGCTCCGTCCGACGAGTCGGACAACGAGGGCGCGAAGGCGTTCGGCCTCATCGCCGAGGACCTCATCATCGACAACTACCTCCGCCGCAAGGCCGGAACGGAGAACGTCAACGTCTGGACGGACCGCGGGCACCCCCCGGAGATCTTCGGCGCTCAGTTCATGCCGGGTAACGTCATGGCGCTCCAACGCTGGTTCGCGACCCACGACAACATCTCGCCCGCCGCTTTCTCAGTGTTCTACTTCGCGAATGGCATGAAGAACCGCGTCCCGGATATCGTCGATAACCGCACGAAGGAGTGGTTCGAGATCAAGCCGGCCTCCCGGACCGGCATCGACGCCGCGGCCAAGAAGATGACCGGCATCACGAAGATGGTCGGCGATCTCGGCCTGAAGCACACCCCCGGCACGGGCTACAACCCGGGATCAGGCGATGACATCGACTTGCTAAAGCGTCTCCCGGCCGGCTTCGGCAACTTTCTACAGATGATGACGCACCGAGTGGGCGGCATCAGCAGCATAAAAATCCTCCTGCGCTTCCGGCGGATGACGCCCGGCATCATCCTCTACTGGATCTGCGTCATTGTGGAGTTCGGAGACTCAGACCTCGAGACTGAGGAGGTCGATGAACTCGTCACGGGCATCGCGCGCTGGACTATCGTGCACATCTTCCGGTCGCTCCGCGGCATCACACCGAACGTCGACAAACCATTCGAGATCAGAGTTCAGAACAAGAACGAGCAGTTCCGACGGCTCTTTCAGCCGGCCGATACGCACATCGTCACGTCGATCCTTCGCACGCGGCCCGCCGCGCGCTACTCCGTCTGCGGTGGACAGCGGGCGGCTCAGCTCATCGTACAGGACGCCGAGAATCAGCGCCTGCTCGCGCGCTTCTCGCCAGCCGGCGAGAACGGACCCTTCATCATGCCGAGCACGAGCACCGACGGGATGATCATCGCCTTCGGAGTGACCGCGGTCTTCGTTGTCCTCGTCGTTGGTCTCATCATCGCTCCAGAGGCGGCACCGATCGTCGCCGACGCCGCCCTCGTGGTCGGGCGCGCTGCCCTCCAGGCGATGGCCGCCGGAGTCCGGGTGGGCTCACGCTACGGAGCCCGCGTCTTCCTCGCGCGGTCGGCAGCGACCGCTGCCGCGACGGGAGGAACCGGAGCCATCACGACGACCGCCATCGGCGAGGGCGCCGCGTTGACCGTCGAGGAATCCATCAGGATACGACTCGCCTGGTCGATCGCGACGGAGGCGACGAAACAAGTCGCGAGGAAGGGAGCACGGTATGCCGTGGCCCCGATGTCCGGCGCTCTCCTCTTCCTCGGCCACGTCCCGGACGCCCAGGCCGCGACGTCGGCTAACCTCACCTCCGGAGGTGCGACACGGTCCGTCGACCCGCTCGCGTCGCGACCGGACCTGCCACAGCCCCTCATGGGTGCCACGAAGATGAACATCGAAGCAGTCCGCCTCATTCCCTGGACCGGCATGTTCTTCGGGAACTCGGTCAATCCCCTCGTGCCGCTCTCGGGGGGCACCCTCATCAAGCAGGGTGAGACCGTCAGCGGGGGGGGATTGGAGATGGTCTTCCTCTTCGACGTTGAAATCGTGGACATGCCCGAACTCTTTATCCCACTCGATGAGGGCGACCCGGCCGACTAGCCCGGATCGGCACGCTCTCCATCCCCAAGCGGGCCGGGCAAGGACAACGCCGTCGCACCGTGTGTCCGCTCTCGGAAGCAAGCAAGGATGCGCACGACGAACGCTCTAGGCGCAAAGCCGCATGTCTGCAGTTGGCCGAGAGCGGCACGAACGCTCTTGGCGTCGCTCCGTGCCGGAGCAGACATCGGACCATGTCTGGCGGACGCTGGGAGACAGGGCCGTTCCACCGAACCGGCCCGGCGGGAGCTGATCACCCCGTCACTCGGCTTCCGTCCTCACCACCTGGCCGGTTCAGTAGAACGCGAAGTCGGCGGCCGAGAGGGCGGGTCGTCCGACGAGGGTGGCGAGGAGGGTGAGGCCGCCGTCCTCCGTCCCGTTCGCGTCGTGGAAGAGCCCCCCTGTCGCCCCGCTGTAGAGGAGCGTCGGCGCGGTGGTCGCGGCGAATGGCACGTCGGCGGACACGAAGGTGACCCCGGGCACGACGCCCGTCAGCCCGAAGGCCGCCGCGTTGAGCTGGATCCGGTCCTCGCCCGGCGTGAAGTCGAGGAGGGTGTCGCCCGTGTTCACCGCCCCCGCGAAGGCGTCGGCCAGCCCCTCGAAGCGGAACAGGTCGGCGCCCGCCCCGCCCGTCAGCGCGTCGGGCCCGTTGCCGCCGATGAGGATGTCCGCGCCCGCCCCGCCCTCGAGCACGTCGTAGCCCGCCCCGCCCGAGAGGATGTTGTCCGCCGCGTTGCCGAGCACGACGTTGTCGCCCGCGTTCCCCGTGCCGTAGACCGCGGCGCCGAGGAGGACGAGGACCTCGACGTTCTCGGGCAGCGTCAGGTCGGCGGTGGAATAGACCGCGTCGATCCCGCCGCCCGCCTCCTCCACGATCGTGTCGAAGCTGCCGTTGACGGAGTAGTTGTCGTTCCCCGCCCCACCCGCGAGGACGTTCGCCGCCTCGTTCCCGACGAGGACGTCGTCGCCCGCGCCGCCCGTCAGGTTCACCGCGGCGGTTCCGATGACAACCAGCGCCTCGACGTTGTCGGGCAGGGTCGCGGTCACGCTCACGTAGAGGACGTCGAAGCCGCCGCCCGGCGCTTCCGTCACGACGTCGCCCGCGTCCTCCACGACGTAGGTGTCGTCGCCCGCCCCGCCCGCGAGGCTGTCCACCCCCGCACCCCCGGTGAGGGTGTCGGCCCCGTCGCGCCCGACGAGGAGGTCGTCGGCAACCGTGCCGGTGAGGGTGTCGCTGAAGTCGCCTCCGAAGGCGGCCGAGCGGAATCCACCCGCCGTGCGCGAGACCGCCGCGGTCGGCTCGCCGTAGATCACCGTGCTGCTGCCCGCGGCCGAGCGGCCTGACGGGGCGGCGTTATAAGCTCCGATCACGAGGTCGGCGTAGGAGTCGCCGTCGAGGTCGCCCGCGGAGGCAACTGAGAGGCCGCTGAGATCACCCCCCGATGCCCCGTCCACGCGGAAGCCGTCCGCGGCCGAGAGGCTCGCGAGGTCCACGTTGCTAAAGCCGCCCGCCTTGCCGAACAGCACGTAGCTGCTGCCCGCAAACGAACGCCCGGACGGGTCGGCGGCGTAAGCTCCGATGACGAGGTCGGCGTAGCCGTCGCCGTTCACGTCGCCCGCGGAGGCGACGGAGACGCCGCTAAAATCACCGGCCGCCGCGCCGTCTATGCGGAAGCCGTCCGCGGCCGAGAGGCTCGCGAGGTCCACGTCCGCAAAACCGTCCGCCTTGCCGAACAGGACGTAGCTGCTGCCCGCACTCGCGCGCGCGAACGGGCGGGCGTTGAAGGCGCCGATGACAAGGTCATCGTAGCCGTCGCCGTTCACGTCGCCCGCCGATGCGACAGAGTAGCCGCTGAAGTCACTTGCCGACGCGATGGAGGAGCCGCTGAGGTCCCCCATCGCCCCATCAACGCGGAAGCCGTCCGCGGCCGAGAGGCTCGCGAGGTCCACATTGCTAAAGCCAGCCGCCTTGCCGAACAGCACGTAGCTGCTACCCGCGAACGCGCGCCCGGACGGGCCGGCGTTGTAGGCCCCGATGACGAGGTCGGCGCAACCGTCGCCGTTCACGTCGCCCGCGGAGGCGACGGAGTTACCGCTGTTGTCGCCCGCCGCGGCCCCGTCCACCCGGAAGCCGTCCACCGCCGAAAGGCTCGAGAGGTCCACGTTGCTGAAGCCGCCCGCCTTTCCGAACAGGACGTAGCTGCTGCCGGCGCCGCTTCGTCCCAATGGATCTGCGCTGTAAGCCCCCACGATCAGGTCGGCGTAGCCGTCGCCATTCACGTCGCCCGCCGACGCGACGGAGTAGCCGCTGTTGTCGCCCGCCGTGGCCCCGTCCACCCGGAAGCCGTCCGCGGTCGAGAGGCTTGCGAGGTCCACGTCCGCGAAGCCGGCCGCCTTGCCGAGCAGCACGTAGCTACTTCCCGCGAACGGGCGCTCGGACGGGCCGGCGTTGTAGGCCCCAATAATGAGGTCGGCGTAGCCGTCGCCGTTCAGGTCGCCTGCGGAGGCCACGGGCCGGCCGCTGAAGTCACCCGTCGCTTCCCCGTCCACGCGGAAGCCGTCCACCGCCGAGAGGCTCGCGAGGTCCACGTCGGCGAAGCCGGCCGCCTTGCCGAACAGAACGTAGCTGCTGCCGGCGCCGCTTCGTCCCGATGGGTCTGCGCCGTACGCCCCCACGATCAGGTCGGCGTAGCCGTCGCCATTCACGTCGCCCGCGGAGGCGACGGAGACGCCGCTGAAATCACCAGCCGCCGCGCCGTCCACGCGGATGGCGCGCGTGTCGCTCGTGATCGAGGCGAGGTCAATGACGCCCGGGATGCCAGTCATGGGTCAGGTGTGCTCAGAGTCCCGCGCCACAACCGCCCCACGCGGCTCGGATCGGGTGAGCAACCTTGCGTGGTGCCGTCGCGGCCTGTCCAGCACGGGGCGGCGGCACCCGGCTCTTACAGCGTCGAGGATGGCGCCCTGAACACAGTGGGGCGCGGTGGCACGGCTCCCGTGTCGGCCGGCAGAACGGCAACAGCGAGGGTTCGTCCGACGTTCGGGCCAGTTCAGCCACGAGGGCACTCACGGACATCGTTACACGCGGTCAGCCCGGTGTCTCACGCTGGGGCGGGCCTGCCCCAGTCGTCCTCGCGCCCACCCCTCCATGTGGTGATCGAACGCGTTCCCGCGTCCGCTTCCGAGCAGACGCTTGCGCCGGCAGATCGGCTGTTCTGGTCGCTGAACGAACCTTCTACCGCGACCCCGACGCCTCTGTCCCAGAGCCGGGGGGCTGTTCACGACCGAGCAACGGTCGTTGGTCGGTGTTGAACAGGGTCACGGAGGGAGGGTGCCGGCTTCAGGTTGCTACTGGCCTGACCTGAGCATCATGACACGCGTGACACACCGCGGCGCACGACGACACAGCCCCAAGGCGCGGGCCGGGTATATCGCCTTCAGACACACCAGTCCGAGGAGATCAGACCATGGCGATTTTCTTCAAGTACGAAGGCCTCAACGGCGAGGTCACGGCAGTGGGCTACGAGAAGTGGGTCGAGGCCGGCAGCCTCCAGTTCGGCGTCGGCCGCGGAGTCTCCATCGGCTCCGGCGGCGGCTCCAAGCGTGAGGCCTCGGCCCCGTCGCTCTCCGAGTTCGTCATCACGAAGTCGATGGACAGCTTCGACCAGCTCATGCTGAAGGAGGCGATCGGCGGCGAGGCGAAGAAGGTCGAGATCCACATCACGCAGACCGACGGCAAGGGCAAGCACGTCGCCTTCCAGAAGTACAAGCTGGAGCGCGTGCTGATCTCCTCCTACTCGCTCTCGAGCGGCGGCGAGCGGCCGGCCATCTCCGCGTCCTTCTCCTACGCGGCGATCGACAGCGAGTACCTGAACATCGACGACAAGTTCAAGTCGACGACGACCGGTCACGTCACCTACGACATCTCGAAGGCTGACGTCTGACGCGGAGTGAGCGTTTGCGCGAGCACGGCCGGAAGGCTGTGCTCGTCGTCGATCACTCGGCCCGGCCCTCGATGACCTGGCGGTAGACGCGCGCGGCCTCGTGGGGGTCGTCCGGGAGCGGGCGAGCGAGGCCTGCAAGGCGCCCGGCAATGCGCCCGCGTACGTCGGCGGCGTCGATCGCGCCGGCGGCGTCCTCCGACCCACCCGGGGCCTGCTTCTCACGCCAGCCGGCACGTGCCTTCATCCAGAAGATCGCGGCGGCAACGGAGCCGCCCTCGGTGGCCATCCGGAACAGCGACTGCCCGACCTTGGCGGTGGCCTCGATCGAGCCTCGCTCCAACTCGCGTCCGAAGTGCTTCCGCAGCGTTTTCGGTGAGACCTCGAGGAGCGTCGCGATGTCGTCCTGCGGCACGCCGTAGCCCGACATCGCGCGAACCGTCCGGCGCTGCTCCTCCGTCGGCTCGAAGGGGACACCCTGGCTCACGCCAGTGCGTCCGCGGCATGTGCGCCGGCCATGGCCCGCTCCGCCGCAACCTCGGCGTAGGTCGCCCCCGTCGCCTCAAGGCGCGCCGTCCCGCCCGTGAACGCCGCCCAGCGCAGGAGGGCGATGTCGACGTAGGCCGGCGATAGCTCGACGGCGTGGCACGCGCGGCCCGACTGTTCGGCGGCAATGATCGTGGTGCCCGACCCCGAGAACGGCTCGTACACCGCCTGGCCCGGGGAGGAGTTGTTCTCGATCGGCCGCTGCATGCAGGCGACCGGCTTTTGGGTGCCGTGGACCGTGTCAGTGTCCTGGCCCCGCGTCGCGATCTGCCACAGGGTCGTCTGCTTCCGATCCCCCGACCAATGGCCCTTCGCGCCGTCGCGGACCGCGTACCAACACGGCTCATGCTGCCAATGGTAATTGCCGCGCCCGAGGACGAGGCGCTCCTTGGCCCACACGATCTGCGCCCTGATCTGGAACCCACACGCGGTAAGGCTCTCGGCGACGGTCGCCGCGTGCAGGGCGCCATGCCAGACGTAGGCGACGTCGCCGGGGAACAGCGCCCAGGCCTCGCGCCAGTCGGCGCGGTGGTCGTTCAAGACTTTCCCCGTGCGCGCGGTCTTGCTGCCCTCCAGTGCCCCGTTGCGCCAGGCCGGGTCGTACGCCACGCCGTAGGGCGGGTCCGTCACCATGAGGTGCGGCCTGACCCCGCCCAGCGCCGCCTCGACGACGGCCGGGTCGGTGCAGTCGCCACAGACGAGGCGGTGGCGGCCGAGGAACCAGACGTCGCCGGGGTGGGAGACGGGCGTCTCGGGCGGGGGAGGGATCTCGTCGGGGTCGGTGAGCCCCGTCGTGGGCAGCGCCAGGAGGGAGGTGATCTCCTCCTCGCCGAACCCCGTCAGGCCGAGGTCGAAGCCGAGATCGCCAAGCTCCGTCAGCTCGAGACGGAGCATCTCCTCGTCCCATCCCGCCGAGAGGGCGAGGCGGTTGTCGGCGAGGACGTAGGCCCGGCGCTGGGCGGGGGTGAGGTGGGCGAGTTGGAGGGTGGGCACCTCCTCCATCCCGAGCTGCCGCGCAGCAAGGAGGCGGCCATGGCCGGCGATGACGCCGCGCTCGCCGTCCACGAGCACGGGGTTAGTCCAGCCGAACTCGCGGATGGAGGCGGCGATCTGGGCCACCTGGGCGGGGGAGTGGGTGCGGGCGTTGCGCGCGTAGGGGACGAGGTCGGCGACCCGCATCGGCTTGTAGGGCGGAAAGTTGGGGCAGCCGGTCATGCCTCCCCTCCCTCATGGCGACGCGGCACGCTGATCGTGAGCGGCCTCGCTCCCTCGCGCGGATCGGGGAGGCGGCGCGCGGCGGCGGGGATGAGCGGCACGCCGTCGGGGCGGGGGTCGACGATGTCGCGGATGATGACCTTGATCTGGGGCTGCTCGAGCGGCCGGCCGTCGGGGCCCGAGACCTCATGGACCTGCTTCTCGCGCCAACCGGCGCGGGCCTTGAGCCAGAAGATCGAGGCAGCGACGTTGCCGGGGGTGGTGGCCTGCTGGAAGAGACACTGGGCGACCCGGGCGTTGGCCTCGGTCGCAGCGGTGTCGAGCTCGTGGCGGTAGACCTTCCGGAGCGTGCGGTCGGAACAGCCGACGACGCGGGCGATGTCGGGCTGCGGGATCCCGAAGGCGGCCATCGTCTTGACGACGCGCCGTTGCTCTTCGGTCGGCACGTACGGGGGCTGCGGCATCAGCGCGCGCCGTTGTAGGACGGGAAGGGTGCGGTGCTCGTCGCGAGGAAGGCGGTCTCGGTCATCCCAGGGTCCTGCGGAGCACGATGCAGATTACGACGGCGGGCACCACCGGCGGGAGATGACACGTCTACGCGCGACTTCCTTTGTTTGCGCTCGATGTGGTTCAGTGTGGCGGTCTCGCCGGCGGCAACGGCTCCGACGCGCGCTGCTACTGGTCAGCCTTGGTGGGTTTGGTGGGTTCAGGTGGGTTTACCGGCAGACCCCTACGTAAACTGTCACGTGTACAGATACATGCATGGAGGTGAAGTGGAAGCTCCGACAGTTCTCGCGGGGTAGTGGCGCGACATCCACCTAAATCCACCAAACCCACCAATCACGCGGCCTCCCGCTGCTCGGACACCACGGCCTCCAATTGCCACTGCTGGTTCCCAGCGCTGAGGCCACGCTTCTTGAACCGCCGTCCCCCGACGATCCGCCCGTCCTGCGCAGCGAGCCACTTACCGAGACGCCGGCCGTTGATCGCCCCTCCGTCGCCGGCGACCGCAAGCAGCGCTTCCCGGAAGTCAGGATGCCGGAAGGCTAGGCGCGCCGGCGGCAGCGCTCCCAACGCGGTCACAGTGACCTGATCTGTCGCAGCCTCGATGATCTCGCGCACCACGACCTTCTGGCTGCCGAGCACCTCGCCCCAGTGCGTCATGACCGCAGTCAGCGCATCCAGGGTCGGGTCGGCGCCACGGATCGACTCCATCGTGTCCACCGGATCGGCGAGATCGAGCCAGACCATCGCGTCGCGCACAACGCGGCTCCATGTCTCGAACGAGCCGAGAGGATCGCGCTGTTGCGGACACCCAGCGACGTGGAAGGCGCGCAGAGCCGTCAGCGCAGCGACGAGGTAGCGGGCGCGGTCCGCGCGGACCTGGGCGACCGGATCCTGCGCGAAACGCCGCAACTCCGGCCGCTCGCATCCCGGATCCAAGCGGCAGATGACGGCCCGGCGGGTCATGTCGCCGATGAGGACGAGGTTGTTCCCGGTGGCGGTGATGAGGGCGTTGGTTGGGAGCTCCGGGGTTTCGGACCGGCCGAGAAGCCGGGTACGGGCGGTCGTCTGGGTGAGGACGGTGCAAAGGAACTCGCCGCCGAGCGGCGCCTCGCAGTTGTCGATGGGAATGACGGTCTCGCCGGCGAGCAGGAGGGAGCCGATGCGCTTCTCGAACTCCTCTTCGGTCTTGCCCTGGGACATGACGGCCGCCTCGCGGCCGGTGGCGACGAGGCAGGCGAGGTCTACGAGCTTGGATTTGCCCGAGCCCATGACCGGCGCCGTGAAGGCGTGTAGCGGGGCCGTCGGCAGGGCACGACGGATGCATCCGGTCAGGATGGTGGCGAGAGCGACGGAGCGGTCAGCGTCCGATACGAAAGGAAAGGTCTCGATCAGGCCGAGCAGGATGGAGATGGCCTCGCGCGCCTCGTCCCAGCTCGGCTCCGCGGGGATCGGTGGAAAGCGGGTCGCGCCCGTCTCCAGCAGGAGACCGGTGACCGGGTCGTAGCCGGAGGCCGCGAGGAGCGAGCCGTCGGCGCGAAGGGTGGGTGCGTTGATGAGCCCGGTCAGCACTGGCAGGCGCCAGCGTCCCTTGCGCTGCCGGTAGGTGGTGGCGACCTTCACCGGGGCGTCGATCGGGATCCAGTTCTCGGACCGCGCGTCGAACTTCTCCCAGTCGGCGGCCTGGGTCATGGCCTCGGCGAGGGCGTGCTCCTCAACCTCGAAGATGCGGCGCGCGGTGACCTCGTGCTCAGCGGCGGTGCGAACCATGACGGTGCCAGGTCGCACGATGAACGGTCCCCTCTGGTAGAGCCCGAGCTCGGCGCGCAGCAGGGCCTTCTCGGCCGCGTCGACGACACGCGGGATCGTACCTCCCGCGACGCGGATCAGGGGGCGTCCCTTGTCGGCCGCGGCGAGATACGTCGGATTGGTCAGATCCTCTACCGTGAGCCAGCCCGCGGCGAGCATCCCCTGCAGGAAGAGCAGGCGATCCCGGCCATCGCAGTGGGCATGCCGGAAGTGGACCACGAAGCCCCGGCTGCTGCTCTCGCTCGCGTTCACGGCGAAGGTGGCGAGATCGTCGCCGGCCTGGGTGTGCGCGGCCTCGTTGACGCAGCGGAGGTGGTGTCGGGCACCCGCCACGCGGCCGTGGAGCACCCGCGGCGAGCGGGCGCGGAGGGCGGTCACGATCTCGAAGCGACCGGCATGCTCCCGCGCCCAGGCCCGGAGGTCGATCTCCTCGCCGGTCTCGCCATCGACGTGGGAGAGGATGTCGCCGGCAGGCCCTGTTCGACGGCGCTGCCTGCGTGCTCCGTGCTCCTCGGTGGTGCGGCCGGGTCGCGGCCGGGCGGGCAGCCCGAACAGGTCGCAGGCCGCACCGTCGAGGAGCGCCGTCTCCGGCGCGGGCCCGTCGGCGGGGCGGCGGGGCAGAAAGAACAGGCGCGAGGTGTCGGTGCAGGCCTGGTCGTGTTCCAGCCCGAGCGCCGCAGCCAGCGCCTCGATCCGCTCCCGCCAGGCAGCGTTCGCCGCCCCCTGGTCATCGTAGCCCGCAGCAACCCACGGCCGCAGCAGGGGCAAGGCGATGCGGAACTTTGGGCAGGGCGCGTGACCGAGCACGACCTGCTCGTCGCCCTCGTCCGCGATCCTGGCGTTCTCGGCCACATGCGGGAGCATGCCCTTGGCGAGGAGGAAGGCCTTGGGCGTCGCTGCGTCCTCGGGCGCGTCCCGAAGGAACCGGTCCCAGTTGCCGCGGCGCACCGTCGTGCGGGTCGTGAGGTGGGAGTGGGTCGAGGCGATGGCGGTGGCCCAGCCTCGGCGGGCGAGGGCGGCGCCGATCTCGTCGAGCGTGTGGCCGCAGTCGCTGTCGAGCAGCACGACCTCGATCCGCGCTGCGTCGTTCTTGTGCCGCCGCGTGCCGCTGAAGGTGGCGGGCACGATCCCGGTCCCCTCCTTGGCCCCGACTTCGTGCGTCGTTAGCAGCCGGGCGAGGTCGGCCCACGGCATGGTGCGCCGGTCCGTCCACGGCCCGGTCTGGGTGTAGTGGCCGAAGGTGCAGGTGACTTCGGGCAGTGGTGGCGTTGCGCCGTCCATCACCCCGGGATCCCGCGCGCGAAGCGGTCGGGGCCGCTGAGGTGGCGCTCGGTCTCGGCGGTCGCGACGCGGCGCTGGGCCGCCTCGTAGGCGAGGACGTCGTCCTCGCGGTAGGCAACGGAGCCGCCGATCTTGAGATAGGCCGGACCTTGGCCGAGCCAGCGCCAGCGCTCGAGCGTGCGGGGGCTGATGCCCCAGCGCTTTGCCAGGGTGGCCTGACGGTAGAGGACGGGGGACATCGTCGTGTTTCTCGCGGTCGGGTGAATGACTGCGGGGAAGGTCGGGGAGGGGGCGCCAGAAGGTCCCCAGAAGGATTCCAGAAGGATCGCCAGAAATTCGTCAGGGCACGATGCGCCACAGTCCTCCGCGGGTTTGGATTTAGGCCTTCAACTCCTTCCAGCGCTTGGCGCCGAACAGGCGGTCGGGGCCACCGAGATGGGTGAGTTCGCCGACAGGAAGGCCGCGTTCCTCCTGGTAGGCGTCGACAAGGGCGCGGATCGCGGCGACCTGCCGCGGCGAGGTGAAGGTGAACCGCTGCTCGCCGTTGATCGTCAGGGTGCGTCCGTCCGGCGAGAGCGCGACCGGCCGACCGGCGTCGCGCGTCGGGATGCCGCCGAACGTCGCTACGAGGATGTCGCTCGACACGGCAAGGCCGTGCGGCGCGACGAGGACGTCGCGCAGCGAGATCACCGACGCTCCGGGAAGGTCTAGTCCGTCGAGCCGGTCAGCCCGTGTGCTCGTCAGCAGCAGGCACAGGCGGGGGTGCATCCGGGTGGTGAGGGCCGCCTGGACCTGTCGCTGCACCGCCCGGTCGCCGAGGCGCCGCGCGAACCAGAGGGGATTGCGCTGCGGCTGCCGACCGAGCCGGATCTCGCCGAGTTCCCAGGCGTGCCCTTCCACCCGCTCGTGCGGCGGTCCCGCTGTCAGGACGTCGAGGTCCGCGGTCACGGCGGCCAGGAGCGCCGGCATCGCGACCCTCTGCCGCAAAAGCCGCTCGGACGGGACAAGGACCGGGCCTGCCGTCGGGCTGAACGCCGCGAGGCCGCCGAGCGTGTCCGACCAGAACAGCGACACAGGGACGTCCTCGTCATCGCCCGGCGCCACGGCCGCGTCTTCGTGCCCGTCCGGCATCAGAAACCCTGCCCCGACCAGGAGCCCGGCTTCCTGCTCCCGCATCGCCGCCGCGGCGGCCGACAGGTGCGGGTCTCGCTGCTCCATGAGGGTGAGAAGCAGATCGACGGCCCCCGGCGTCAGGGCCGCCGACACCGGCACGTCACAGGTCCCGCAACAGTCCCCAACGCCGAAGGTACTTCTCGCCGACGAGGCGCTCGCGTTCCGTCCGGTCCTTCAGGTCACAGCCCTTCGGCATGGAGATGCGCACCGGCAGGGTGCGCTTGCCGCGACGGCCGGGAGTGCCCCGGAAGGTGATGGTGAACTGCGCCTGGACGATGAGGTAGTTCTCGATGCGCCGCCCCTGATCGCGCAGCCGCTCCTCCGCCATCTCCCAGATGCTGCGGTCCGTCCCGCGCCGACACTCCAGCGTGAGCCGCTCGGCACCGCTGTCGTAGGGCATGAGCCGCAGCAGCCCGACCCGCACTCCTTCGATGCCGTCCTCGGGATCCGTCGGGAAGGTGAAGGGCTCGCGCAGCGGCTGTAGGCTGTACTGCCGCACGCGCAGGCGATCGCCGAGAAACAGGCTTCCGAGCAGGTGCTCGGCGAACAGTCGGACCAGCTCCTCGCGCGTCTCCGCGGCGTTGGCGACCACCTCGACGGTGCCGCTGTCCGGCTCGTAGGTCAGTGCCGCCTCGATCACCGGGCGCATCGCCCGGCGGTCGAGCTTGCCTCCGACGAACTCGCGGATGTCGCCGGCGCGGCCCTCCCGGTAGATCGCGACCTGCACGAGGGCGGCATCGTCGGCACCGAGCACGGGGCGGGCGCGGTCGCAGATCTCGACATGGACGTGACGGCTAGCGAAGCGCTCGGCGATGGCCTTCTCGAAGGCGAGCAATGGCGCGCCGTCGCGGGCGACGCTGCAATCGGGCTGCAGCACGAAGCCTTCCCAGAGGCGGCCGTAGCGCTTGTCGTCGGCGAAGCGGACCTCCTCGGCATGCTGGAAGGCGGTGAGGTCGTGCTGGAACATCCAGAGGGCTCGGGCGTGGCCGTTCTCGAGGTCGTCGAGCACGGCGCGGGAGGCCGCGACGGAATACAGCGCGGCCTGACCTGGCTCGTCGGCCATGGCGCCGACGCGCTCGGCGTCGGTGATGACCTTGTCCCGCAGCTCGTGCTCGAGGGCGTCGACGGCACGCAGCAGCGGCGCGACGACCGCGTGGCCGGGGCCGTCCCAGGGGATCTCGGGCGGGAGGGGAGCGGCGGCATCGAAATAGCTGCGAAGGGAGGCGGGTGGAGTGGAGCGAAGGAACTGGGCGATGGTGGGCATGGAACCTCGGTCGCATCGGGGGCTGCGAATCGGCCTGGCAAGGACAGGCCGAGGCGAATTAGGACTGAATGGCCCACGCTTTACTACTCATTCCTTCTAGCCTCCCCGATCTCAGATTGTTTTCCGTGTTGGTCTGGGGACCGCCCCGCCATTCTCGCCTCCGAACCATGGCGACTATCACCCCCAAGCCCGACCCCCTGATCCATCTCCCCCCGCACCTGCGAGAGGTGTGCACCCTGCTCGCGGCGGGGCTGCTGCGGCTCCGTGCCCACACCGCCGAGAACTTCGCCCGCGACGCGGCCCGAGAGGCGGATGCGGTCGGGGCTGCCGGAGAGAGTTCGCTACACTTCCGGCGCGAACGGAGCGGTGGTCGCGGTCGTCCAACTCGGAGGGCCGCATGACGAGAACCGCCAAGAGCACGCCGGTCGGGGAGGAGATTGCACCTCCCCTTCCCGCATTCCCCACCATCCCCCGCCACGAGGTGCTGGCCCGCCTGGCCGCGCTCCGGACCACGCCGATCGGCGACCTGAAGGCGCAGTGGCGGACCCTGTTCGGCAAGGAGCCGCCGCCCTTCAGCCGGAGCTACATCGAGAGCCGGCTGGCCTACCGGATTCAGGAGCTCGCCTACGGAGGTCTGCGCCCCGAGACCCGGGCCCGCCTGGAGGCGCTCGGGGAGCGGCTGGACGGGGGCAACGTCGTGCTCCGGCGCATCCGGGCCGACAGCCGGCCGCTGCCGGGGACGCGGCTGGTGCGGGAGTGGCAGGGGGTGGAGCACGTCGTGACCGTCCGGCCGGACGACTTCGAGTACGAGGGCCGGCCGTACCGCTCGCTCTCGGCGGTGGCGCGGCACATCACGGGCACGCGCTGGAACGGGTGGACCTTCTTCGGGCTGCGGGGAGCCGGAGCATGAGGCACGGGAGGGGAGCCGCGGCGGTCGGCGCGATGCCGGCGACTGTGAGGAAGCTCCGGTGTGCCGTCTACACCCGGAAGAGCACGGAGGAGGGGCTGGAGCGGGAGTTCAACACCCTCGATGCCCAGCGGGACGCCTGCGAGGCCTACGTCGCCTCCCAGCGTCAGGAAGGGTGGGTCCTCCTCCGCGACCGCTACGACGACGGGGGCTTTTCGGGCGGCACCCTCGAGCGCCCTGCCCTGCAGCGCCTCCTGCGGGACGTCGAGGCGGGGCGGGTGGACGTGATCGTGGTCTACAAGATCGACCGCCTGAGCCGGTCGCTGATGGACTTTGCCCGCTTGGTCGAGACCTTCGAGGCGCACGGGGTGACCTTCGTCTCGGTGACCCAGAGCTTCTCCACGACGACGAGCATGGGGCGGCTCACGCTGAACGTCCTCCTCAGCTTCGCGCAGTTCGAGCGGGAGGTGATCGGGGAGCGGATCCGGGACAAGTTCGCCGCCTCGCGCGCCAGGGGCATGTGGATGGGGGGCAAGGTGCCGCTCGGGTACGAGGTGCGGGACCGCAAGCTCGTTCCCCATCCGGACGAGGCCGCCCGGGTCCGGCGCGTGTTCGCCCTCTTCGCCGAGACGGCCTCGGGCGTCGACACCGCGCGGCGGCTGCAGGCCCAGGGCACCACCGCCCGCTCCGGCCGTCCCCTCGACAAGGGGGACGTCTACAAGCTCCTGAACAATCGGACCTACCGGGGCGAGGTGGTGCACAAGGGGCAGGTCTATCCGGGCGAGCACGAGGCGATTGTCGGCCAAGATCTCTGGGACCGAGCGCACGCGATCTTGCAGGTCAGCCCGCGCGCGCGTTCAGCCGCGAACCGGCAGCACGAGCCGGCGCTGCTCAGGGGGTTGCTGTTCGGGACCGACGGGCGGGCACTGTCGCCGACGCACACCAGGAAGCGGGGGCGCCTGTACCGGTACTACGTCGCGCAACGCGTGCTGAAGGGCGACGCGGACGTGGAGGAATCAACACTGGTCCGACGCGTCTCCGCGGAGCAGATCGAGCGGGTGGTCCTGGACCAAGTACGGAACCTGCTGCGCCAGCCGGAGATCGTCGCGGGCACCTGGCTCGCGGCGCGGGGCGACGATCCCAACTTGACCGAGCACGAGGTCCGGGGCGCGCTGCAGCACTTGGATCCGCTATGGGACGAGCTGTTCCCCGCGGAGCAGGGGCGGATCGTGCGGGCGCTCGTGGAGCGGGTGACCGTCTCCAGCGCCGGCGCGGACATCCGGCTGCGGGTGGACGGTCTCGCGGGGCTGGCGCGGGAGATGGCCCGACCCGCTGCTGACGAGCCGAGGGCGGCCGCATGAGCGCCCACCGGCAGAGCATCACGGTCCGGGTGCCGCTGGGCTTCCGGCGTCGGCCCGGGCGCAAGACGGTGGTCACGCCGGTGCGAGACGAGGGCAACACCACCGCGATATCGACGCGTGCGGACCCGGCGCTCGTGAAGGCACTCGCCCGGGCGTTCCGGTACCAGCGGCTGCTGGACGAGGGGCGCTACGCCTCGATCAGTGAGATGGCCCGGGCGGAGCGGATCGAGCGCGGGTATCTCGGGTCGCTCCTGCGGCTGACCCTGCTCGCGCCGGTGATCGTCGAGGTGATCCTGGATGGGCGGCAGGCCGAGGAGCTGAACCTGCCGCGGCTGCTGAAGCCCTTCCCAATCGAGTGGGCTGACCACCGTTCGGCGGGAGCAAGGGGCTAGGCTGCCTCGCGTCACGGCTCGCTGGTCAGCCTGTGACCATCCTGTCGCAGACGCGTTCAGGAGGGAGGTACGGCTCCGACGGTGCCGGCCGGTTCGCCACCCGGCGCGGGAGCGGGACGTGAAGCAGGTCAGGGCCGCCACCGCCACAACTCCATCCGAGCCGTATGTCGTCGGTGGGCGGATCTTGCCGCCAGGTTTCCTCGCCGTCGCGCTGGCGGGCTGGCTCCTCTCGTCCGCGCCGTCCGACGCCGCAGGCGAGGGACGCCCGACCGCACCCGGCCGCAACGCCCTGGGTTCGACCACCTGGACCGATCCAGGTGGACCACCTTCCGCTCCCATCCCTCACGCCCCCGCGCAGCCCGCACCCGCGGAGGCCGCCCGTGCGACCCCCCCAGCCCCGCGTGGACGACCCTCGACAGAGGGCGGTCCCATGGTGGCTGTGCGTCCCCCCAACGTCCCTCCTCGCCCGGAGCCTGAGGTGCCGGAGTCGGATAGCCTGACGTCCGTGGCGACCCGGGAGACCTTCCGCGGGACGACCTACAACGAGACGCTCGGCCGTTCCGGCGGGCTCCGCCTCGTCGTGACGCGCACGGGCTCTGCGGATGCGGTGGTGGTGCGGTTCGACGCCTTCGGCGGTCTCATCGGTGCGGGACAGCTCACGGGCCGGCTCTTCCGAGACGGCCGGCTTGTCGCGTCGGGCACGTTGATGATGGGTCGGAACCCGTTCGCGACGGAACTGGAGGGGGTGATCTCGGGCGACAGGCTGGCCGGAAACGCGTTCTACAGCCGGGTCACTGAACTTGGTATGCGGCCGAGCATCACGCGGGGCACCTTCGAGGTAAGGCGGGACTGACCCCGCTCCACCACTGGCTCGCGCGCGCGAATGCTTTTGCCGCCTGACCCGACGCTGGTGACGGCGCTGGCCCGGACGTTCCGGTGGCGGCGGCTGCTCGACGAGGGGCGGTATGGCTCGATCAGCGAGATGGCCCGGGCGGAGCTGATCGAGCGGGGTATCTCGGGTCGCTGTTGCGGCTGACGCTCCTGGCGCCCGAGATGGTCGAGGCAATCCTCGACGGACGTTAGGGGGAAGGAATGGACCTGCCGCGGCTGCTTATGCCGCTCCCCTCGGAGTGGGAGCTGCAGGGCACGCTGCATGACTGACGGGCAGCCATCGTTGCGAGCGCCCCGGAACTGGTCCGATGTGCGCCCATCCCGGTCGCAGCTTCTGGCCGTGCATTGGCCAGAAGCAGCAGTTCGTTCAGCTTCACCCATCATTGCTCAAGCTGAGATACGGATCGTGTCAGTGGGCACGTACATTACCCGCGAGGAGACCGCGGCAAGGTCGGCGGGTTGACGACCCGCCGCCCGTCTGAAACTCTTGGTCGCTTGTTCCATCCGACTTATCCTGACCGAGAGGCCACAGCCATGTTAAACTCCCACGACGCCGCAACACGGGAGCGCTGCCGCTAGAACTCCGGGATTTTAAACAAGCGCCCGGTATCCCCTTCATCATGTAAGCGCAGAACAATTTCATCGTTGAGAAACGGCTGCCGCTTACCAGCTGCATTACGCGGCATATCGGCATCAATGAGCGTCATAATATACTGCGTTTTTCCTCTAGCGATTTGCTCTCTTATTATCTTCAGAAGCGCTTCCTTTTTGCGATTATCGAGGGCTTCTAGCACACCATCATGATAAACAAAATGGAAGAATGGAGCATCCTCGTAAACCTTAAGAAGTGCGAGATCAAATAGCGCAGAAATCAGCTTCTTATAGCTCGTGCCATCACTCTGGCTGGATGCTTTACCGAGCTGCCCTTTCTCCTCGAGACCGATCTCATAAATCAAATTATGATTACTGTTGAGCTTGAAATAGAACAGGCCGTTATGATCCAGGACATGCTGGCAGTATTGGTTAAAGATGCCGCGAAATCGCTCCACGATCGGCGTCTGCTTGTTGAGTAGAACCTTAAGCTCATCGACGAGGCGCCCACGCTCGCGCTCAAGCTCCCGGACCTGGCGGGCCGTCTCCGCCAAGAGTTCGAGCTTCTTGCGTTGCTCGTCCCGATAGATGAACTGGGCTCGCCGCTCGCCAAGGAGCTTCTGCAACTCCTTGAACTTGGCGAAGGTGTCTGTGGTGCGTAGGGTCGCAAGGCTGCGCTGGCGGTCTGCGTCCAGCACCTCGCGTCTCGCCTGCAACTCCTCTGCGCGGCTCTCGAGCTCACGGCGACGGCTGCGCAGCGCCACGTCGCGCTCATGCGTCACCTTCTTGTTGAACGCGATGAGCTCCTCATATTTCCGCTTTAGTGCATCGGGAAAATGAAGTTTTGTCTCTTCGAAAACTTGAGCGATTTCCCTGAGGTCGAATTTATCTTGATGATCGAGTGCGGCAGTAATCTGCCGGATATCATATCGGACATCATACAGCTCACCATTAATATCTGAGATTTCCGCCTCAATACCATTCACTAAATCTTCCATCAGGCGACGCTCTTCCGCATCGAACTGGAAGGCATCGAGCTGGGTGGAGATGCTGTCGATCTCCTGTTTTAAGGCACTCATCTCGGCCATTAGGGCAGGAAGGTCATCCTCCTTAAACTGTACCTCTGTCTGCTGCTCCCGCAGCTTCTGATTGACCGAGTCGATCTGCTCGTCCAACTCGTATTTGCGTACGAATATGTTATTGTTGAACCCGAACAGATGCGCGACAAACGGCTTCCAGGCCGAGTCCTTACCCTGCATAAACTTGCGAAGCTGTAGCTCATCGCTCCAATCGTCCTGCGAACGCAGGAAATATGTAATCGCCTTGCGGTAATCATAGGGCTTGAGGATACGCAAATCGAGCCATGCGTCGAGCAACTCGCGTGCCGCTTCGAAGCCCAAGGCGCGATGGCCCCATATGTCATCCGGGGCGTCCGAGAAATCCCGACCTCCATCTGCGTGGCGCGTCATCCAAATCTCAGATGGCTCTTCGACGGACCGGCGAACCGTTGCGAAGTCGCCGGCGTTCAGCGCAATCTCGAGGAAGAATACAAAGCCGCCAAAGCGCTCCTTACGCTTAGCAAGGAAGAACTCAGGCGACATGCCGCGCAACATAAGAAAATCAATTAGGTGCAGTAGCGTCGTCTTGCCAAGGTTATGCGAGTCGCGTTTGCGATCGGTTGGCCTTCGCACCTCGCCGATGATAACATTGAGACGCGAGGCATCCGCGCGGACATTGAAGTCGATTGGATCGAAGATTTCTGACTTATTGGAGTAGACTCGGCTTATTTGCATTATTCAGACAGATATTCGAGTGTATCATTTTGGATGTGGTACTCGACGCGCCCAAGCAGAAAGAGAAAGCTCAGCGCCGGCAGGAACATCATCTCTCCATTTGCGCCGATGCGCTTAATAACGCGTTGCTTAAGTGTCGTCATCTCGATAGCGCCGCGGCGATGCAGCTCCTTCAGCATAATCGAGGCCACACGCAGTAGCGAAGAGTCTAGGTCGAGATGCTTCCTAGGCGTCAGCATCGGCAACCTCCGGTTCTGCTTCTACGGTCTTGGAGCCAATATCACAGTGAAAATACATATAATGTAAAAGGATGCTTACTAAGCGGCGGCGACCACGCAGGCCCTCGCGCCGCTCCTGAACTTCCTCATACAGGAATCCGAACACATGGTCAAAATTGGAGAACTCAGCGCGATGAATAAGGATCTTCTGTTTGAGCTCGCCGGCCGCATCCGCGTAGAGATTGGCGAACTCGCGATTGCGGGGATTTGCGAGGAAGTCCTTGATTTGCTGGAAGTGCGGGATGGAGTCCGCCTTAATGACCTGCTCAAAATAGTGTTCGCTCAAACCATTTATATCGTTCTTGTCCTTGATTTTAATCGACTCGAAGTCATAAGCGCTTGAGAAAGCTGCCACGCTGCCTGTGCTCGTATAATCATGAAATGCATGAATAACTTCGATCAGCTCGCCTGGATCAAAGCGAAAAGGCGATGCATCTTGTCGCGTTGGCAAATGCTTTTGAAGCGCAGCCTGCTGCTCGAGGAGTTTATGGATATACTCTGTGCCGAGTATATGCGCGCTCTTCAGTCCAAGCGCCAGAAGATCCTTGACAAGCCGCACATCTGCGCCGCCCGTATATTTCCGATTTGTAAATACAATATAGTGATCGCAGATGCCGGCCTTAATAAGAAGTTTTATCTTGGCGTGCTCTTTCTTGATGAGTCGCGCAAAATCTTTATCAGAGCATGACTTGTCAGGTGCATTCACATGCTTTGCCTGCAATACAACATGGCCAATCAGCGGGCTTGCCGTGCTGGGGAAGCGCTCGGCTGTGCCATGAAACTTTCCGTCGCGGCCACCATCCTTTCCCGGCGCGAAGGGAGCAACACCGTTCCCGAGCAGGTGGGTCGCCATGTGGACGGCGAGCCCTTCGAACTCGTCGTCGTTGAGCATATAAAGAAAAAAATCCCTCCTCATCGTGGCTTGAGGCCATAGTTGCAGGCCAGCGATGGACGGTGCTTGCGCATTGAGTACAGTCTAAACGGCCGGCGCGTAGCCAAGTCAAGATGAGCTGGTGCGCCAGTCGAACTGCTCTGCGCCGGTTATGATGATTGCTCGGATCGCGTTGGTAAAGGCTAGGGCGGAGACCGGTCGTTCATCGCTAGTGAAGAACAGCTTGGGAGCGCAACGTCGGCTGCATGCTGTCTGGTTAGGGAAGGCTGCAATCAGGTACCCTCGATCACATCGCGATAACGTGCCATCAGAAAATCCAGGGTCGCTCGAAGTGTCGGAGTTACCTTTACGATATCATTGTAATTTTCTTCCAGAAGTTCTTCTGCCAAGTAAACATGTGATGTGCTGTTTCTCTGTTCGAGCATATCTAGCCAAAGTCGCTCATCGTGCAGCCAGCCAACCTGAAAAGCTTCTTTCAGGCTCTCGCGCGGTGACTTTGGGTGAAGGCCTTCGTATTCCAGCGCACGCTTCAACGTTTTCCACATTAGCTCGATTGTGGTTTCAAATCGCTGTACTGTACCCTCGAACACCAACTCACGGTCTCGGGGTATCGTGAGGGCGCGCTCTAAGTTTGCGACCACCTTATCTAGGTTCTTAAGACTGTCAGCAAGCTTCCGAGCGCTCATAAATCAGACTTCCGAGTTGAAGGACGCGATCGCGTAAGGCTTGTGGCATCCCTTCTAGCAGTGAAATTCCAACTTTGTAAAGCGTTTGCGCCTGACCGGCCCTATCCCGAATGGAAATTAGCTCCAATCTTGTGAGGCTGGGTGCCGAAACGGCGAGGTCAACGTCGGACCGACTACTGTGATCACCTACGGCCCGAGACCCGAACACCCAGATCTTCTCTACGCCAGATACTGCAGCAATCATCAGAACTACTGCAATTACACTTTCGGGTATATTATTGGTGTTCCGAAGTACAATTTCCGACATGTCCGTGTCGCTCCATAATGCGATCTCCTGAAGGAGGCCCAGAGTGCGAAAGCCTGCAAGGTGTGGGCCTCACCTGTGCGCGTCGCAGACGGCGAACGTCCGCTCTCGCACAGCCAGCTCGCGAAGTTTGCCCGGCCGCTCACAGCCAACTCCCGCCGTGCGACCTGGGCGCTGGTTGCACGTCAGGCTCGCCCAACGCCCTCGAGCCACTCGCGCAGCTTCGACCACCTGCGGCGTGCGTTCCTGTTGCGGACCGCGATGGCGAGCGCCCGTCGCTGTCCGACGAGCACGACGAGGCGCTTGGCCCGGGTGAGGCCGGTGTAGAGGAGGTTGCGCGCGAGCATGGCGTAGTGCCCCGTGACGAGCGGGATGACGACGGCCGGGTACTCCGACCCCTGTGCCTTGTGGATCGTGGTGGCGTAAGCGAGCACGAGTTCGTCCAGTTCGCCGAAGCCGTAGGCCACCTCCCGACTGTCGAAGCGGGCGGTGAGCTCGCCCTCCTCCTCATCCACTCGCACCACGACCCCGAGGTCGCCGTTGTAGACCTCGCGCTCGTGGTCGTTGGCGACCTGCATCACCTTGTCGCCCGGCCCGAAGGTCCAGCCGAAGCGCTCGACCTTCTGCTCGCCCGGCGGGTTCAGGGCGGACTGGAGGAGGGCGTTCAGCGCCCGTGCACCGGCCGCGCCCCGGTTCATGGGGCAGAGCACCTGGACGTCGCGGACCGGGTCGAGCCCGAAGCGGGCGGGGATGCGGTCGCGGATGACCGCGAGCACCTTCGCGGCGGCCTCCTCCGGCTCGGCGGCGTCGACGAAGTAGAAGTCCGAGCCCTCGCGCGGCGTGAGGTCGGGCAGCTGCCCCCCTTTGATCCGGTGGGCAGCCGTGATGATCCCGCTCTCGGCCGCCTGGCGGAACACCTCGGTCAGGCGCACGACGGAGAGTGCCCCGGAGGCGATGACGTCGGCGAGGACCTGCCCCGGCCCGACGGAGGGCAGCTAGTCGACGTCGCCCACCAGCAGGAGGGCAGCCCGGTCCGGCAGCGCCCGAAGGAGGGCGCGCATGAGAGGCACGTCCACCATGGAGGTCTCGTCGACGACGAGGAGGTCGGGGGCCAGCGGGTTTGCCTCGTCGCGCTTGAAGCCGCCCGTCTTCGGGTCGGTCTCGAGCAGACGGTGGATCGTCGTGGCCTCCAGCCCCGTGCTCTCGGACAGGCGCTTGGCCGCCCGGCCCGTGGGCGCGCAGAGTGCGACCGCGACGTCCTTGGCCCGCAGTACCCGCAGGACCGAGTTGACGAGGGTCGTCTTGCCGACGCCCGGGCCGCCGGTGACCACGAGCACCTTGGACCGCAGGGCGAGATAGAGGGCGTCACGCTGGCTCGGGGCGAGGGTCACGCCCGTCCTGCCCTCGACCCAGGGGATGGCCCGCTCGGCGTCGATCGCGGCCCAGGGGAGGGGACCCCTGGCGAGCGCGAGGAGCCGCCCCGCGATGTCCGCCTCCGCCCGGTGCAGGCCGACGAGGAAGATGCAGCGCTCGCCCTCGAGGGTGTCTGCCACCACCGCCCCGCCGGCGAGTTCCTCCTCCAGCGCCGTCTCGATCAGCGCCGGGGGCACCTCGATCAGCGCCGCCGTCTGCGAGGTTAGCTCCGCCACGGGCAGCCCGCAGTGGCCCTCGCCGATGGCCTCGGCGAGGGCGAAGGAGATGCCCGCCCGGACCCGGATCATCGCGGTGGGCTCAATGCCGAGCTTGCTCGCGACGAGGTCCGCCGTCCTGAAGCCGATGCCCCGGATGTCGCGGGCGAGCCGATAGGGGTTCTCCGTGATGAGCCGGACTGCGTCGGCGCCGTAGGTCTTGAAGATCCGCACGGCCCGGGAGGTGCCGACCCCGTGGGCGTGGAGAAACAGCATGATCTCGCGGATCACCTTCTGGTCCGCCCAGCCCGCGACGATCCGCGCGGCCCGCTTGGGCCCGATGCCCGCGACGTCCCTCAGCCGTCCCGGCTCGGCCTCGACGACGTCGAAGACGCGCTCGCCGAAGGCAACGACGAGCTTTTTCGCGTAGACCGGCCCGATGCCGCGGATCATCCCTGAGCCGAGGTAGCGCTCGATGCCCTCGAGCGTGGTCGGCGGGCTCGCCTTGAGGAACGAGGCCCGGAACTGCGGCCCGTGTACCCGGTCCTGCGTCCAGGTGCCGGCGAGCTGGACCCACTCGCCGGCCGTGATCGCGGCAGCGTGGCCTACGACCGTCACGAGGTCGCGGTGCCCGCGCGCCTTCACGCGGAGCACGCAGAAGCCGTTCTCGGCGTTGTGGAAGGTGACCCGCTCGACGAGGCCGGCCAGCGCCTCCGTCGGGGTGGACGGTGCTGCCACTTGGCGCAACGCTTATCCGGCTCGCGCCATATGGCCCAGGACGTGGCGTCGGGTCATGCGTCAATCTAGTTGCATGCTCGAGCGGCGGCCACAGCAGGCCGGCTTAGAAACAGGCGTGCCCTGGAGACTTCCTCTGACCCACCTCGCCTACATCCACAGTAGCAATCTGTTCATTGAGGGACAGAGGGTTAGCGCCGTCGCGAGGGGCATGGCTCACGACCTGTTCGACGCCCAGCAGCGACGACTGATCGACTTCGACTACCGACTCGATCTCTACCGCTTGATGAACCTGCTCCAGCAGGTCCCGGGCCCGATCAGGGCAGTGATGTTCGGCAGCACCAAAGACGGGAGTGACGGGCCGTGGCGACATGCCACGGCCGCAACCTTCGAGGTCGTCACGGTCGAACGGGGCTTCTCAGGCAAGGAGAAGCGCGTCGACACAAGCGTCGTGACCCGGATGTGCCGGGACGCCTACCGGTATGCTGCTCCGGCGCGGGATCGGATCACCCTCGTGGCCGGGGACAGCGATTACGAGCCGGTCGTGAGCCAACCCGTGTCGGACGGCTTCTCGGTCACGGTGCTGTACTGGTCCCATGTCGGCCGGGAACTGCGTGAGGCTGCGACCGAGTTCCACAGCCTGGACGGCTACATCGCCGACCTCGCGCTGCGCTGATCCCCCTGCGGCACCGGCGGTCGCGCTTAGGCCGCAGGCTTGGGCCGAGCTCCGGGAGTTCTAGCGGTCGCCCCCACTACGCCCGCTCTGGGTAGACTTGCTGACGCCGCCAGACTTCCCGGTGGTGCCGCGGCCGGCCTCGGCACGCGCGTCCTTCGGGTTTGGCTTACCGCCAGTGGCCTTCTTGCCTCCCTGGGGAGCGCGGCCAGCGGGAGGAAGGGGCGGAAGGTTTGCCATGGGGCTGCCTCGTAATCGGGTGGGTGAAGGGCCAAGCCGGCGCAGGAGCGAGCGAAGGCCACTTGGCGGTAGCCAGAGCTTGGGGGTCGGAGCGTCGGTTGGGTTTGAAAACCGCAATCGCCCGAGCGTCGCGATTACGAACTTTCGACCGGCCTGCAGGCAAAGAGCGTCGTGATTACAATACGCTAAACCTTGAGGGGAACATGGCCCAATCCTCAAGGTCCGGAGACGGGAGAGGCATGGGAGAGAGAAATGGCGCCGCGTACGGCGATCGCGCCATCAAGGTCCGCAGAAAAACGTCGCGAAAACATGGGCCTTTGCAGGCCCGCAACCGAGGCGGAGAACGTTCGGCTTGTCGGCGGTTGGAGCGGGCGAAGGGATTCGAACCCTCGACCCCGACCTTGGCAAGGTCGTGCTCTACCCCTGAGCTACGCCCGCGCTCCCTGCGGGCGGCGCATATCGCACGACGCTCCGACCCTGGCAACCCACCCGAACCGCCGGAAGCACGCCGTTGCCACCCGCCCGCGCCGCCCGCACACCGCCCCCATGCCCGAGACCCCCGAATCCCTCCTCGCCCGCCTCGAATCCCTCGGCATCCCCCACGTCACCCACCGCCACCCGCCGCTGCATACCGTCGCGGAAAGCCAGGCTTTGCGCGGCACGCTCCCCGGCTGGCACGTCCGCAACCTCTTCCTCCGCCCGAAGAACCCGGGCCCCTTCCTGCTGGTCACGGTCGAGGAGGAAACGCCCCTCTCCATCAACGCGCTCGCGCGTCAACTTGGCATGGGACGCGTCTCCATGGCCTCGGCCGAGGACCTCCAGCGCGTCCTCGCGGTCGCCCCGGGCTCCGTCACCCCGCTCGCCCTCGTCAACGCGAACCCGGGGGAGGTGAGGGCGGTGATGGACCGCCGCCTCATGTCCGGCGACGCCCCGGTGAACGTCCACCCCCTCACCAATACCGCGACGACGGCCCTCGCCCCCGCCGACCTGCTCCGGATCCTCGCGCTGGCCGGCCACGCGCCGGAACCGCTCGACCTGCCGCTGCCCTGACCGCGATCGCGGGCGCCCTCGCCGGCAGGGCAGGGGCCTCCCGAACCCTCGCGCCGCATCCCCCGGCACGCCTCGCCACGGGCCGGCGGCCGGCCCGGCCAGGGTCACAGGGCCGTCGCCCCCTCTCCCCGGCGCGCGGCGGCGACGCTGCCAAGCTCTTGCCGGCCCCCTTGCGCGCCGCCGCATCACCGCGCCTTCCTCCCGCCCATGATCACTGACGCGTCAACACTCGAGCACGAGTCCCGCCTGGACGCCGACCTCTGCATCGTCGGCGCCGGCGCCGCGGGCATCGCGATCGCCCTGCAGTTCCTCTACTCCCCCTTGCGCGTCCTCGTCCTTGAATCCGGCCGCGCCCGCCCCGACGCCGTGACCCAATCCCTCTACGCCGGCACCGTCGCCGACGCCGCGCTGCATCCGCCGACCGATACCTACCGCGTCCGCCGCTTCGGCGGCTCGACGACGCTCTGGGGCGGCCGCTGCATCCCGCTGGACCCGATCGACTTCGCCCGCCGCGACTGGATCGCCGGCTCCGGCTGGCCCATCGCCCCGGACGACATCGCCCCGTACTACCCCGCCGCGAACGCCATCTGCGAGGCCGGCGCCTTCGACTACGACGCGCGCAGCGCCGTCCCCGGCGGCATGCGCCCGCTCGTCGCCGGCTTCGCCCCGCCCCACTTCGACGCGGACGGCATCGAGCGCTTCTCCCTCCCCACGAACTTCGCGGCACGCTACGCCCACCGCCTGGCGCGCAGCGAATCCGTCCGCGTCCTCCTCGGCGCCAACGTCACGGACATCGTCACCGACGCGGGCGGCAGCACCGTCGAATCCCTCACCCTCCGCACCCTCGACACGCGCCGCCTCACCGTCGCGGCGACGCGCGTCGTCCTCGCCCTCGGCGGCCTCGAGACCCCGCGCCTCCTGCTGGCGTCACGCAGCGTCCACGCGAACGGCATCGGGAACGCCCGCGACCTCGTGGGACGCCACTACATGGCGCACGTCGCCGGCACCTCCGGCCGCCTGCGCCTCGCCGTCCCTCGCGGCTTCGTCACCAACGGCTACGAGGTCGCGGAGGACGGCACTTACCTCCGCCGTCGCCTCCGCCTCACCGACGCCGCGCAGGAACGGCACGGCACGGGCAACGCCGTCCTCCGCCTGCACTTCCCGCACATCCCCGACCCCTCGCACGGCAGCGGCGTCCTGTCGGGCCTCTACTTCGCTCGCTTCCTTCTGCCCTACGAGTACAGGAAGCGCCTCGCGACCCGCGGCGGCGGCCTGCGCCATCACCTCGCGCACCTCGCGAACGTGGCGCGCGACCCGTTCTCCGCCGTCGCCTTCGCCGCGAACATGCTGCTCAAGCGCAAACTGGCGGCCCGCAAGTTCCCCTCGGTGATCGTCCGCCCGCCCGGCAACGTCTTCTCGCTCGACTACCACGGGGAGCAGGAGCCCAACCCCGCCAGCCGCATCACCCTCGGCCGCGACCGCGACGCGCTCGGCCTGCCGCGCCTGCACGTGGACTGGCGCCACACGGACACCGACCTGCGCACCGCGACGACGACCTTCCGCCTCCTCGCCGAGGACATCGCCACCTGGGGCCGCGGCCACCTGGACTGGACCCCGGAGCAGGTCGCGCACGACGTCCTCCGCGAGGGGGCCTATGGCGGCCACCACCTCGGCACAGCCCGCATGGCGCACTCCCCGCGCACGGGCGTCGTAGACCCGGACCTGAAGGTGCACGGCCTGAACAACCTCTGGATCGCCGGCGGCGCCGTCTTCCCCACCTCCGGCCAGGCGAACCCCACGCTCACCATCGTCGCGCTGTCCCTGCGGCTCGCCGACCACCTCAGGCGCGACGCCGGAACCGCGCCTCCCAACGTCGCTTCGGGCGCCTCGGGGGAAGCCGCCGGCGCATCACGCGGCGCCTGACCGCGCCGCGGAGGCGCGCAACGGGCGACGAGGCCCGGCCGGCATCGCGGGCCCGCTGGCTCACCCCGCCCGCAGGAACCACCCTGCCGCCTCCCGAAGCGCCTCCGCCGGCGGCGTCCGAGCGAACCCCAGCCCCGCATCGGCCCGCCGGTGGTCCAGCACGATCTCCTGCGCGAACAGGCGCAGCAGGGAAGGGGGCACCGCATCCGGCGTCCGCACCCCCGCCTTCCGCCCGAGGAACTCCCCCACCTTCAGCGGGTAGGCCGCCAGACCCTCCGCCCGCACCCGCCACCCCGGCAGGCGGCGCACCGGGGTCGCCCCGATCGCGATGGCCAGGTCCCGGAAATACGCGTTCCACGTCCCCGGCTCCGGGTCCGAGACGTTGAACACCCCGCCCCGAGCGCCCTCCGCCCGCAACGCCGCGACCACTGCCGCCGCCAGGTCCGGCGCGTAGGTCAGATTGCACGCCCCGTCCCCCGAAGCCCCCAGATCCCCCAGCCGCCCCGCCCGCAGCAGGCGCGCCGTCCGCGCCGTCCAGCCCTCCGACCCCGGCCCGTGCACGCAGCCCGGCCGCAGGATCACCGCGTCCCCCCCCGCCCGACATGCGCCAGCACCGCGCGGTCGGAGGCCGCCTTGCTCTCCCCGTAATCCCCCTCCGGCGCCAACGGCGCGTCCTCCGCCACCACGCCCGTCGCCGGCCCGTAAACGGCCATGGACGACAGGTGCACCACCCGCCGCGGCGCCGCCGCCGCCAGCACGGCCTCGGTCGCCCGCGCCATCGTCGCGGGGTCGCCCGCCACCGCGTTCACCACGGCCCCGACCCCCTCCAGCGCCGCGCGCAGCGACCCCGCATCGGTCGCGTCCACGACCCGCGCCGCCACCTCCGCCGGACCGCTCCCCGCGCGCCGCACCCCGGCCAGCGCCTCGATCCCCGCGCGCTGCAGCGCCGCGACGACGTGCCTCCCGATGAAGCCCCCGCCCCGAGAACGAGCACAACACCCGACATCCGTCGCATCCCCCCTGTCCCATGCCTCGCGACGTCACGGACGCGTCATGGACCGCGCCGCCGTATCCTTTATGATGCCGCTCTTCCGTAACGAAGGGGTCAGGGTCTTGGTGGGGTCCACCGCGAGCCGAGGCACGGGCGCGGCCGCGAGGGCGCTGCTGCGCCCGGCCTTCCTCCGCCCGTCACCCGCCCCCGGCGACTGCGCCAAGGACACTCCCCGGCGCCGCGACCGCCGAGGTCAGGTCGCGCCCGATACCCGCGCCCGCCGTCCACCGACCGTCTCGCCACGACGCCCGGCTCCCGCCGCGACGCTGTCCTCGCGGTCGGTGCCGCCTGATCCACCCATGGCGCCGCCTCACCCTGCGCGACGTCTATCGCCGTCTTCGACAGGACTCACCTTCCCGAACCGTGCCGCGGACGTAACTCTTCCGCCTAGGAAACCCTTTCGGCTTGGAAATCGACTTAAATTCGGTTACTTTGTCGAAGGATTTGGACGGAGATGTCCCGAGCCATGGATGGTGGACAGGCGGTGAACCTCGTCGCGCCCCCGCTGACGACGCGTCCGGCCCGCCCGGGCGTCGGCCTCTTGCGCTGGCACTCCGGCCTCCTGGATGTCGTCGTCCAGATCGGCGACGGCCTGCTCTGCGCACTTGCCCTCCTCGTTGTCCAGGCACTCTTTCCCTTCGACCGCCTCCTTCCGCGCGACGGCGCCCTCGTCGCCGCGACACTCGTCCTTCCCCTGGCCTGGGTCTTCGCGCTCCGCACCGCCGGCGCATACCGCCTGCTCCGCTACCGGCGCCTCGCCCTCGCCGCGCGGGACGCCGTGACCGCCCTTGCGCTCCTCGGCGGCGCCCTGCTCCTCGCCGTGGAACTTCTCGACGGTGCGGGCTGGGCGGAGCGCGGCCCGATCCTCGGCTGGGCCGCCCTGCTCCTCGCCGCAACCCTCGCCGCCCGCGCCGTCCTCCGCGTGGCGGTCGAGCGCGGCCTCACCACCGGCACCCTCCGCCGCCAGGTCGCCATCATCGGCGCCACCGACATCGCGGAGAGCGTGGTCGAGACCCTCACCCGCGACGACGAACCCAACCCCGTCAACATCATCGGCGTCTTCGACGACCGCCGCGGCACCCGCGTCGCGCCGAATGTCCTGGGCCACGCCCTCATCGGCTCCGTCGCCGACCTCTGCGAGGCCGCGCGCCACGAACGCGTCGACCTCATCGTCATCTGCCTGCCCTGGTCCCGCGCGATGCAGATCTTCGCGACGATGCAGGAGGTGCAGTGGATCGCGGCCGACATCATGGTCCCGCTCGACCCCGACACGTTCAACCTCCGCGCCGCCCGCGTCCGTCCCATGGCGGGCCAGCAGGCGCTGGAGGTCATGCGCCAGCCACTCCAGGACGGCGCCGTCCTCGTGAAGATGGCGGAGGACTACGTCCTCGCCACCCTTCTCCTCATCGCCGCCGCGCCGGTCATGCTGCTCTGCGCCCTCGCGATCCGGCTCGACAGCCCGGGCCCGGTCCTCTTCCGGCAGCGGCGGGAAGGCTTCAACGGCCAGGATTTCACCATCTTCAAGTTCCGCACGATGACCGCCGTCCAGCACGACCCGACGATCGGCGTCGTCCGCCGGGACCCCCGCGTCACCCGCATCGGCCGCATCCTGCGCCGCTTCCACCTCGACGAGCTGCCGCAGCTCCTCAACGTCCTGCGCGGCGACATGTCCCTCGTCGGCCCGCGCCCCTACGTCCAGGGCATGCAGGTCGGCGCCGACGACTTCAAGCGCGCCGTCCGCGACTACGCGATCCGCTATCGCGTGAAGCCCGGCCTCACCGGCCTCGCCCAGGTCAACGGCATCCGCGGCCGCATCGACACGGTCGAGGCAGCGCGGCGCGGCATCGAGCTCGACATCCGCTACGTCCAGGAATGGACGCTGCTGCTCGACCTGAAAATCCTCTTCCGCACAGTTCTCGTCTGCCTCGGCGGTCGCAACGCGCATTGATCGGCGCGACGGCGCGATGGACAGCGCGCCGGCCCCTCACCTACACAGGGTAGCGATGCCTCCCAACCCCCGACGCGACCGGCCGTGAGCGAAGCCCGTCCCGCCGAGGACCGTGGCCGGGGAGGGGCCCTCGCCATCGCCTCGGCGCGCCCGCCCGTGCCGCGTCCGCCCGTCGCCGATCCCGCCCCGGGAATCGCGCTCCGCGACGTCCTCACCACGGTGTTCCTGCGCCGCTGGCTCGTCCTCGCGGCCTTCCTCGCCCCGATCGCCCTCTCCGTCGCCGCCGCGCTCGTCCTCTCGCCGCGCTGGCCCGCCGAGGGCCTCCTCCTCGTCCAGGTCAGCCGCGAGGCCACCGGCGCCTCCGACCTCACGGGCACCGGCCCAACGGTCGTCTCGGTGGAAATGCCGAAGGTCGTGCAGTCCGAATACGAACTCATGATGTCCGACGCCGTGCTGCGACGCGCCCTCGCCGCCGCCGGACCCGGTCGCATCTTCCCTGGCCTCGGCGAACCCCGCCTCTTCGGCCTGCTCCCCCGGCGCCGCCGGAGGAATGGCTGCCGCTCGGCGCCCAGCGCCTCCGCCGCGCCCTCACCGGCACCATCTCCGCCACGTCCAACATCGTGCGCGTCAGCGCGGCGCTGCCCGACGCCGAACGGTCGCTGGCCGCGCTGAATGCCGTCTTCGCCGCCTATATGGCTCATCGCGCCGAGGTCTTCGCCCCCGGCGACGCCCGCGTCCTCTCCGTCGAAACCGACCGCATGGCGACCGACCTCCGCGCGCTGGACGAGGAGATCGCGGCCATCCGCTCCGCCAACCGCATCCTCGACCTGCCGCAGGACATCTCCATCGCCAACGCCCGCCGCGACAGCGTGACGACGCGCATCGATGGCCTGCGCGAGCGCAAGGCCTCCACCGACGCGCAGCTCTCCGCCGCGCGCAACCGCCTCGCCGCCTATCCGCCGCGCGTCGTCGCGGCCTCCGAGACGACGAACCTTTCCCCCAACGATGACGCGCGGAACGAACTCACGCGCCTCACCCTCGAACGTCAGCGCGTCTCCCAGCAATACTCCGCGGACTGGCCGCCGCTGCGCGAACTCGACACCCGCATCGCGACACTCCGCCAGAGCATCGCCGTCAACGCCCGCACGCGCTTCGAGACGGTGCGCGAGGTCCGCAACCCTGCCGTCGAGCAGCTGACCCTCCGCATCGCGACGCTCGAAGTCGAAGCCGACGCGATGGGCCGCCAGATGGCCGAGCTCGAGGAGCAGCGCGCCGAGGCCGCCACCCGCGCCGAATCCCTCCTCCGCGCCGAGACGGTGCTCCGTGACCTCGGCCGTCGCCGCGACGCGATGGAAACCTCCTTCCGCAGCATCGCGGGCCGCGAGACCGGCGCCCGCATCTCGGAGGACGCGCGCCGCAGCCGCTCCCCCACCGTCGCCGTCGCCCAAGCCCCCGTCGCCGCGGCCGAACCCCGCGACCTCCGCCCCTCCATCGTCGCCGCCGGCGTGGTCGGCGGGCTCATCGCGGCTACCTCCGCCGCGATCCTGCTGACCCTCTTCCGCCGCTCCCTCGCCACCACCGACGAAGCCTCCCGCGGCCTCGGCCTCCCCGGCCTCGCCTCCATCGCGCCGGGTGCCATGCCCGAAGCCGGCCGCCGCCACCCGCAGCTCACCGACCTCGCCGCCCTCATCCTCGATGCCCGCTCCTCCGGCGAACGGCTCTCCCTCGTCCAGTTCGTCGCGACCGCGGAGAATGACGGCCGCTCCGCCATCGCCCTTGCCGTCGCCGCGGAGATCGCGCGCGAACGCAACCTCCGGACGCTGCTGGTGGACCTCGAGACCGACGGCCGCGCCCACCTCGCCGCCATGGGTTCCCACCCGGTCCACGACGGCGCGGACCCCGACAACATCCTCGCCTTCAACACGGTGCTCCCGACGCTCTGGATCGCCTTCGCCGCCCGCAAGAGCCTCCTCGGCAACCCGCATACGGGCATCGAGCGGACGATCGCCCTCCTCGACCGCCTCCGCCGCGAGCTCGACGTCGTCGTCCTCGTCGCGCCCACCGACGGCGCGGCGGACTACGCCATGCGCCGCCTGACCGCGCTGATGGACGCCAACGTCCTCGTCCTCCGCGCCGAGAAGACCGACGTCTCCGTCGCCCGCCGCGCCCGCGACGCCGTCCTGTCCGCCGGCGGTCGCCTCGTCGGCTTCGTGATGAACGGGGAGCGCCGGATCGTCCCCCCGCGCTCGCCCGCCTCGTCGCCTGATGCGCCGGCGCGCGCTCCTCGCGGCGCTCACGCTGGGCGCCTGCGCCTCCGGCACCGACAATTTCGGCACGACGCAGTCCATCCGCGTCGAGGAGCGCATGCCCGAGGGCTTCGCCACCTGGACCGACACCCCCGCCCCCTACCGCCTCGGCCCCGGCGACCGCGTCCGCGTCCAGTTCCTCCTCACGCCCGAGGTCAGTGAGACGAGCCTCATCGCCCCCGACGGCACCATCGCCCTCCGGGTGGCCGGCAACGTGGACATCGCGGGCCGCCGTACGGAAGAAGCCGCCCGCATCGTCGAGCGGGCGGCGCGACGCACCCTGACGAACCCCATCGTCACCGTGGGGCTTGAGGAAGTCGGCTCCGCCGTCGCCTTCGTCGGCGGCCAAGTCCGCCGGGCCGGCGCCTATCCGCTCGCGGGACGTCGCGGCATCGCCGAGGTCGTGGCGCTCGCCGGCGGTCTCGAGGACGGCGCCCGCATGGACCAGATCGTCCTGATCCGCCGCTCCCCCGACGATCGCCCGATGCTCCGCACCGTGAACCTGCAGGCCTTCCTCTCCGGCCGCTCCCTCGGTGCCGACGTCCCGCTCACCGCCGGCGACATCGTCTTCGTCCCGCGCACCCGCATCGCCGAGGTCGGCCTCTTCGTCGAGCAGTTGACGCGCATCATCCCGTTCAACCGCTCCTTCTCCTACGCCATCAACCAGAACACGCCGGGCGGCCTGCTCTAGCCGTGCCCGCCGTCGCCGTGCCCGCCCTCGCCGTGGAGGAGGTCGCGCTGCTCGGCCGCACCCCGGTCGCCCCGGTGGATGCGGCGAAGGCCGCGGCACTCATCGCCGCACGCGACCCGGCGGCACCTTTCGCCACCGTCGTCACGATCAACGCACAGATCCTCCTCCTTGCGGAAGACCCGTCCACCGGCCTCCGCGCCGCCCAGGATGCGGCCTGGCTCCGCCTGAACGACAGCCGGATCCTTGCCCGCCTGCACCGCTGGGCGGTCGGCGGTGACATCCCCGTCGCCGCCGGCAGCGACGTCACCCTCCGTCTCCTCCGCGACCACCTCCGCCCCGACGACGCCGTCACGGTCGTCGGCGGCGGCGAAGGCCTCGGCGAACGCCTGCGCGAACGCTTCGGCCTCTCCCGCGTCGCCATCCACGACCCGCCCATGGGCTACGCGAACGACCCGCAGGCCTGGGACGCTGCCATCCGCTTCGTCCTCGACCACCCCGCGCGCCTCACCTTCGTCGCGACCGGCGCCCCGCGCTCCGAACGCCTCCTCGCCGCCATCGCGCGGCGCGGCGGCGCGACCGGCACCGGCCTCGCCGTCGGCTCCTCCCTCCTCTTCGCCACCGGCCTCACGCAGCGCGCCCCGGAGGCCATGCAGCGCGCCGGCCTCGAATGGCTCCACCGCGCCTGGACCGAGCCCGGCCGCCTCGGCCGTCGCTACGCCGGCGACTTCCTGCCACTCCTCCGCCTCGCCTGGCGTGCGCGCCGCGAGGCCCATCCTTCGGCACCTCGCGGGCCCCATGGCGGGACCGGGGGTCCGTGATCACGACCGTCGGGCGCTACGCCCTGGCCTTCGCCGACCAGGGCCTCACCGCCCTCCTCTCCCTCGTCGTCGCCCTCTCCCTCATCCGCCTCGGCACAGAGGAAGCCTTCGGGGCCTGGGTCTTCTGGTCCAACGCCGTCCTCGTCCTCGGCACCGCCGCCGCCGCGCTGACGACGGTCCATCTGCATCGCCTCCCCGCCGGACCCGCCGGCCGCGGCGGGACGGAGCGCGCCATCCTCTCCGCCGGCTCGGCCCTCGTCGTTCTCGCCGCCATCCTGACCGCGGTCGCCGTCCTGTCGCTGCGGCCGCCCCTCTCCATCCCCGAGGCGATCGTCTTCGTCCCCGGCACCCTCCTCGGCCTTCAGGCCCGCGTCCTCGCGGCCTCCCGCGGCCGCCTCGGCTGGGCCGCCGTCGTCTCGACCGTCGTCTTCGCCGCCACCGTCATCGGCCTCGCCGTCGGCTACGCCGCCGGCGTCGGCGTCACGGCGGGGGAGGTCATGCTGTTCCAGGGCATCGCGCAGGGCCTGGCCGGCGCCTGGACGCAACACCGGCTCGCGCGCGGAAGCTGGGCCCGCGCCGACCGCTCCACCCGGCGCCGGTGGCGCGTCCTGCTGCGGCGCTCGCCCTGGCCCCTCATCGGCGGCATGGCCGGCGAGGTCTCGACCCGCCTGCACATCTTCCTCGTCCCCGCCATGGCGGGGACCTCGGCGCTGGCCGCCGTCGCGGCCGCCCAGACGCTGCTGCGGCCCGCCACGCTCCTCGCGGGCTCCTGGGCGGCGGCGGCCCGCGTGACACTGGCATCGGCGCGGGGCAGGGGGGACGGGCGCGCCTTCCTGCGGATCGTGGCAATCGGCGCCCTCGCCCCGGCGGCGGCGACCTTCGCCCTGGGCTGCCTCGTTGCCGCGGCCTGGCCTTTCGTCTCCCGCCACGTCTACGGCGGCCGCTTCCCGGGCCTGGAATGGACCGTCCTCCTCTGGACGGCGAACATGGCGGTCTCCTGCCTCGTCCTCGCGGGCGGCGTGACGGCGCAGGCGCTGGGGCGGCTGCGGGCGTCGGCCTGGGCCGACATCGCCGCGGCCGCCGTCTGCGCCATCGCCATGCCCGCGCTGCTCCTCACCCTCCCGCCGGGCTCAGCGCCCGGCGCCATGCTCCTCGGCGGGCTCGTCCAAGTCGCCGTCCAGTGGCGCGTCCTGCGCCCGGCGCTGCCGGGGCCGTCGCGGCGGCGGTAGGCCGGGACGGCCACGCCCCGCCGGGCCCGCCGCGGCGCGCCCTCAGCCTCCTGCCCGCCCCAGCGCCTCGATCAGCGCCGGCGGGTTCACCGGCTTCTGCAGGATCGCCAGCGGCGCCAGTGCCTCGCAGCGCCGCCGCGTCGCCGGCTCCCCCGACCCCGTCACGAACAGGAAGGGCGGCCCGCCCCGCGCCCGCAGCGCCTCGCCCAACTCGATCCCGTCCATCCCCCCGGGGATCCGCACGTCGAGCGACGCGACATCCACCCGCACCCCGGAATCCAGGATGGCCAACGCCTCCCGCGCCGTCGCCGCGATCCCCGCCACCTCGTGCCCCGCCTCCTCGACGAGCATCGCGAGGTAGTCGGCGATGAGGAACTCGTCCTCCACGACCAGAACCCTCACGACGGCGCCTCACGCGGCACGGTCACCAGGCACCGCGTCCCGCCCTCCACCCCAAGCGAAACGTCCAGCCGCCCGCGCATCTGCGCGACCAGGCGCTCGACGATGCCGCTGCCCGAGCCCGTGCCCAAAGGCGCCCCCGAAGCCGCCCCCGTCGCGATCCCGACGCCGTCGTCGCGCACCTCCAACTCCAACTCCCCACTTGCGATCCGCAGCCCGACGGTAACGCGCCCGCCCCGGCCCTCCGGGAAGGCATGCTTCAGGGCGTTCGTCATCAGCTCGTTCGCCACCAGCCCCAGCGGCACGGCGACGTCCACCGGCAGCACACCATCCCCCGTCCGTATCTCCACCGCCACCCGGCCGTCGCCGAGGGTCGCGAGGTCATCGGCCAGTTCCCGGAGATAGGCCGCGAAGTCGATCTCCCGCAGGTTGCCGCCCCGGTACAGCCGCTCCTGCAGCCGCGACAGCGACCCGACCCGCAGCGCCAGGTCCCCCAGCCGCGCCCGTGCCTCCGGATCCGACAGCGACCGCGCGGTGAAGGAAATGAGCCCGATCACCAGCTGCAGGTTGTTGTGCAGCCGGTGGTACAACTCGTGCGTCAGCAGTTCTCCGTGCCGCCGCAGCCGCTCCCGCGTCTCCGTCCGCTCCACCGCGGCACGGCACGCCGCAGCCAGCCGTCGCAGCTGCTTCGGGGACTTCACGACGTAGTCGTCGAACCCCGCCTTGATGGCGCGCACGGCCAACTCCTCGTCCCCCGTGCCCGTGAACATCACCGCGGGACAGTCCGGCGCGCGCGCCCGCACCGCCGCCAGCACGTCGAACCCGTCCCCCCATTTCAGGCTGTAGTCCGAGACGAGCAACCCCGGCGCCGGCTCGGCCGACAGCGCGTCCGCGAGCCCTGCCGGATCGCCGACCTCTACCACCTCGTCCTCCAGGAACTCCCGCCGGACCTGCCGGTGCGCCAGCGTGCGGAAGTCCGGATCATCGTCGCAAATCAGGATGCGCATCGCCGCAAAACTTGCCTCGCCGTCTTGGGTTACGTGCCGGGGCTACGAGGCGGAGGCCGTGGCCCGAAGGAACCCCGGACGGTGACCCTGACCCCGACCCCAACCCTTCCCCTGACCGCAACCCGCCGACCCGACTGGAAGCGCTGGAGCCAGGACCTCTCCACCCTGTCCGGCCTGGCCGCGCTCGCCACCCTCCTTCTCCTGATCGCCGGCGGCGTCCTCCTCGTCCACAACCTCGACCGCCTCGCCGAGACACGCCGCCTTGTCAGCGTGACCGCGGCCGTCCTCGACCAGTCCCGCGCCGTCGTCGGCGACGTCATCGACGCGGAGACAGGCCAGCGCGGCTACCTCCTGACCGGGGAGGAGCGCTACCTCCGCCCCTATCGCGAGGCCACGGCGCGCCTCGGGACCGACCTCTCCGACCTGGAGAACAGGGTCATGCTTCCCGCGCAGGCCGAGCGCCTTCGCGCCCTGCGCCCGCTGATCGAGGCCAAGCTCGCCGAGCTGGCCCACACTGTCAGGCTGCGCGAATCCTCCCCCGAAGACGCGCTCGCCGTCGTCCGTACCGACGAGGGCCAGCGCCTCAGCGAGGAAATCCGCCGCGGCTTCGCCGAGTTCGATCGCGCCGCCCGCGCCATCCTCGCCGACCGGAACCGCGCGCAGGAGACCGCGGCGCGCCAGGCCACGGCGATCGCCATGGGCTGCGGCCTGCTCTCCCTCATCACCGCGGGCCTCAGCGTCGTGACGGTCCTCCGCCGCCGCGACGTCCGCCACCTCACCGAGCAGAACGAGCGGTTGGAACGCGAGGTGGCCCACCGCACCGCCGACCTCGAGGAGGCGAACGAGGAACTGGAGGCCTTCGCCGCCACCATCTCCCACGACCTCCGCACCCCGATCCGCGCGATCGGCGGCCTCGTCGGCGCCGTGCGGGAGGACGCCGCCGACCGCCTCGACCCCGAGGACCGCGACTACCTCGCCCGCGCCGAGGCCGCGGCGGAACGCATGGACGCCCTTATCGAAGACATCCTCGGCTACTCCCGCCTCGCCCGGCAGGACCTGCACCCCGAACCCGTTCCCCTGGCCGACGCGGTGGACGCCGCCCTCCTCTCCCAGGACGCGGCCATCCGGGCCGCCCAAGCCCGCGTGGAGGTCGCGCGCCCCCTGCCGACCGTCAGGGCCCATGCCGGCGCGCTGGAGATCGCGATCGGCAACCTCCTCTCCAACGCGCTGAAGTTCACCCACGATGGCGAGCCGCCGGCGATCCGCATCGCCGCGGAGCCCCGCCCCGGTGCCCGCATCCGCCTCTGGGTCGAGGACCGCGGCATCGGCATCCCGCCGGAGCACCGCGCCCGCATCTTCCGCCCCTTCGAGCGCCTGCACGGCCGCGAGGCCTACCCCGGCACCGGTGTCGGCCTGGCGGTTGTGCGCCGCATCGCGGAACGCCTCGACGGCGCCTGCGGGGTGGAGGCGGAGGCGGAGGGGAGCCGGTTCTGGCTCGACCTGCCTGTGGTGGAGGCGGCAGCACCCGGTGGGGCCTCGCCATCTTGGACCCACCCACGGGCGGGGTAGTCCGGGTACGCGGCGCCCCGCGGGGGCCACCCGCGCCCGACCGCGCAAGAAAAAGGGCCGGCGGATCGCTCCGCCGGCCCCGTTCCGCTCAGACACCCCGGCCGATCAGGCCACCTGGGTCTGCTCGCCCCCGCGGACACCGGCGTCGTTCGACACCTCGCCCTCAATCGCGCGCGGCGCCCCATTGCTGAGAGAGGGCGCGGCCGTCGCGATCTCGATGCGGCGCGGCTTCAGCTGCTCCGGCACCTCGCGGCGGAGGGACACGTGCAGCAGCCCGTTCTCCAGCCGCGCACCCTCCACGCGGATGTGGTCGGCAAGCACGAAGCGACGCTCGAAGGCGCGGCCGGCGATGCCGCGATGCAGGAAGCGACCTTCCTCCTGCGCCTTCGGCGCGCGTCCGGAGACGAGAAGGACGTTGTCCTGCGCGGTGATGTCGATGTCGTCCTGACCGAAGCCGGCGACGGCCATGGTCAGCACGTAGGCGTCATCCGCCGTCCGCTCGATGTTGTAGGGCGGATAGGCCGGCGCCTCGGCCGCCGCGCGGGCGGTGTCCATCAGGCGGGCCAGCCGGTCGAAGCCGATGGCGGTGCGGAAAAGAGGGGAGAAATCCACTGCGTTCACGTCAAACCTCCTGCGAGAGCAAGGTCCAGGCGTTGCCGATGCGGAGGGAACCGACCCAGTTCCGGCGGACCCCATGAAGGTCCCCCGGTTGCACGCCCGATCGGGCCGTGCGGGGCGTCCCGCCCGCGCCCACGGCCCCGTTCGGGCACCGTGGACGGGCGAGCAGATATGAAAACGGCCCGGCGGGTTCAAGACCCCCGGGCCGCCCCACAAACCTCTGAAAAGCTGGGCGAAAGGCGCCCGGGCCTCAGCCCGCCTTGCGCGTCCCGAGCCCCGCGAACTTCTTGTTGAACTTCGCGATCTGCCCGCCCGAGCTGACCTGCCGCTGCACGCCCGTCCAGGCCGGGTGCGACTTCGGGTCGATGTCCAGCCGCAGCGTGTCGCCGGGCTGCCCGTAGCAGGACCGCGTCTTGAACGTGGTCCCGTCGGTCATGACGATGTTGATCTCGTGGTACTCGGGGTGGATGTCGGGCTTCATGGGTCGGGATTCCTGATGGCGCGCCCGATGCCGACCGGGCGTGCAAGCCGGGCCGTCTAGCCGCCCGCGCCCCCCGGCGCAACCAGGACCACGCACGACTCCCTGGCCCGCTCTCCTATTGTGCGCGGCGTCGAAATCATGGTGCTCGCCCGCGATGCCCCTGCCGGTCCAGGCTCGCCCCCGCCGAGACGAGGAGAGGAGGCGGAGGTGATCTCCATCCAGTACCCGCACATGGGCCTGAACGACGAACGCGCGCCCGTCTACGTGCGGATGTGGAACACCTGGAAGGTCAAGCCCACCGACACGCCCGACCATATCGTGGACTGGACGGCGCAGGTGGCCCGCAGCGCGCCGGCCGGAAAACTGAAGGAGATCGTGATCTCCTGCCACGGCGCGCCAGGTTACCTGCAACTCGGCACCGGCATCGGCCTCGCCCAGGTCAGCCTGTTCGAGCGCTGGCGCGGGCTCGTGGACAAGGTCTGGCTCCGGGCCTGCCTCGTGGCCCGTATCACCGGTCCCGGCACGGCCGCCGAGGGCGACGGCGCCTTCATCGGGGCGCTGAACCTCAACGGCGACGGGCATCGCTTCTGCTCCGGGCTCGCGCGCGCCCTGCAATGCTACCTGGTGGTCGGCACGGAGCTGCAGTCGTCGCGCCAGTACAGCACGACGAACCCCGTGCCCTTCGGGATGCTCGACACCTATGAAGGCCTCGTCCTGTCCTACCACCCCGATGGCACGATCGGCTGGTCGCGGCGCTACTCCTCCGTCTCCGACGCCAATCCCACGACTCTGACGGCCCGCAACCCGAACAACGAGTAGCGGGGCCGCGCCGGATCGCGGCGCGGCCCGACCGATCCACCGCGCGCCCTCCGCGCGCGCGAATGTCCGGGCCCGGCGCGTGACCCAGCGGCACGGAACCCACCGCCGCCGCGCATGGCCGCACGGCGCCGGCGTCCGGTTGACCGCCCCCGACCCCCTTTCCAGAGTGCGCATCCGCTCACGCCACGGGACACGTCCATGCGCCTCCAAGGAAAGATCGCCCTCGTCACCGGCGCTGCCTCCGGCTTCGGGGAGGGGATCGCACGGATGTATGCCGCGGAGGGAGCGAAGGTCGCGGTCTGCGACATCAACCTGGACGGCGCGAAGCGCGTGGCAGGGGAAGTCGGCGGCACCGCCCTCGGCGGCGACGTCGCGAAGGCCGCCGACATCCAGGCCATGGTGGACGGCACCGTCGCGGCCTTCGGCGGCCTCGACGTCGTCGTCAACAACGCGGGCTGGACCTACCGCAACCAGCCCTCCCTCGACGTCACGGAGGACGACTTCGACCGCGTCTTCGCGATCAACGTGAAGTCCATCTTCCTCATGGCGAAGAGCGCCCACCCCGAACTCAAGCGCCGTGGCGGCGGCTCGTTCATCACGGTCTCCTCCACCGCCGGCCTCCGGCCGCGCCCGGGCCTGACCTGGTACAACGGCACGAAGGGCGCCGCGAACGTCTTTACCCAGGCCCTCGCGCAGGAATGGGCGAAGGACAACGTCCGCGTGAACGCCGTCTGCCCCGTCATCGGCGGCACCGGCCTGACCAGCGCCTTCATGGGCGTCGAGGACACGCCGGAAAATCGCCAGCGCTTCCTCGCCACCATCCCGCTCGGCCGGTTCTCCACTCCCGCCGACATCGCCAACGCCTGCGTCTGGCTCGCCGAGGACCGCTCCTCCTTCATCACCGGCGTCCTGCTGCCGGTGGACGGCGGCCGCTGCGCGTAGGGACGGCCGCGTGAACATCCTCTCCATCCAGTCCTGGGTTGCCTACGGCCACGTCGGCAACGCATCGGCCGTCTTCCCCCTGCAACGCCTCGGCGCCGAGGTCTGGGCGGTCAACACCGTCCAGTTCTCCAACCACACGGGCTACGGCGCCTGGCGCGGCCAGGTCTTCGGCGCCGACTTGATCCGCGACCTGGTCACAGGCATCGAGGAACGGGGCGCACTCCCGCGCTGCGACGCCATCCTGACGGGCTACATGGGCGACGCCGCGATCGGTGAGGCCGTGCTGGACGCCGTCATGAAGGTTCGCGCCGCCAACCCGAACGCGGTGTGGTGCTGCGACCCCGTCATCGGCGACGTGGGCCGCGGCGTCTTCGTGCGCCCCGGCATCCCCGAATTCATGCGCGACCGCTGCGTGCCCGCGGCCGGCATCCTGACCCCTAACCAATTCGAACTGGAATGGCTCACCGGCCGCCAGATCAAGACGCTCGACGACGCCAAGCAGGCCATCGCCGAGCTCCAGTCCCGCGGCCCCCGTACCGTCCTCGTCACCTCCCTCGACGTGGACGACACGCCGGAGGATTCGGTGGACCTCATGGCCGGCGAGGAAGGTCGCTACTGGCGCGTCCGCACGCCGAAGCTGCCGATCTCCGTCAACGGCGCCGGCGACGCCATCGCAGCGCTCTTCCTGTTCCACCGCCTGCGCTGGGACGATTCCCGCCTCGCCCTCTCCGCCGCGGCCTCCTCCGTCTTCGGCCTGCTCCGCCGCACGAGCGAGGAGAAGTCGCGGGAGATCCTGACCGTCGCCGCGCAGGAGGAATTCGTCACCCCCTCCCGCGTCTTCATGGCGCAGCGCTGCTGAAGCCCCGCCGCGCGATCAGATCGCCTTGTTCCGCACGATCCAGCCGCTGAGCGTGCCCGGTGAGGGCGCGTCGTACTCGTGCCGCTCCCCGACCGAGAAGGAGAATTCCGACGCTGGATCGTAGTTGATCGTCTGCCCGCTGGCGGCCCGGACGATGCGCAGCTCGCCATCCCAGGGATCGCAGACGCTGATCGTCGTCGTGCCCTCGGTGTTCACGCCGTCCACGACCATGAAGTGCCCGCCGCCGCTGTTCCAGCCGCAGCGCACGATGCAGGGATAGCCCTTCTCCACCGTCGCCTTGATGGCGTCGTACATCCCGCCCGGCCCGACCCAGACGGCCTCCCATTCCCCGAGGCCCAGCTGCTGCAGGACCGGCGGGTGCTTCGTGCAGTTCGTGTAGGTCGAGCCGTCATAGATCGACCCGACGACCTTCCCGTAGATCTGGTAGATCTCGGGCTCCGTCTTCACCGCCGCGTCGATCCCTGCCTTGGCCAGCTGAGCCCCGGCGAAGCTCCCGACGATCGGCACCGCCGAGACCGCCGAGCCCGCCGCGAAGCCCCGCAGGATCAGGTGCTTCTTCACCTTGAAGTTGACCATGATGATGCTGGCGATGCCGCAGGAGTTCGAGACGTCTGCCCCGTTCTTGATGACCTTGTCCTGCGCGCGGACCATGTGGACCTCGCCGTAGCGGTCCAGCCGCACGAACCATGACGACATCGCCGATCACCCCCCGGCCCCCCGACGGGATCGTCGGCATTCGCCCGGAAGCCGAGCCTAAGCCGCCCCGGACGATCCGATCCATGCCGCAACGGTCGCGCCTGTCACGCGCCGCGACGTCACACCAGCTCCACGCGCGTCGCATCGTAGGAGAACAACCAGGTGTTGCGTTCCCCGCTGATGTCGCGCTTGGCGAAGGCTGCCCGCAGAGCCGCCATGTCCTCCATGTGGAACAGCGCCCGGTTCGCCGTGGACTCGTTCACCACCCGCGACGTGCGGTCCACGCGGTTGCGCTGATAGAGCCGCAGCGCCGCGGGAACGCTCTCCTCCTGGTCCAGCGCCCGCGCCAGCACCGCCGCATCCTCCACCGCCATCGCCGACCCCTGCGCCATGTAGGGCAGCGTCGGATGCGCCGCGTCCCCCAGCAGCGTCGCGCGCGACGTGCTCCAGTTCTCGACGGGCTTGCGGTTCTTCAGCACCCAGCGGTAGCACTCGTCGCGCGGCGCCGCCTCGATGATCGCGTTGACCATCGGATTCCAGCCGACGAAGTCGTCGCGCATTTCCTGCCAGGGCCGCCGCGTCGTCCAGGATTCGTCGTCCCACCCCGCCTGCTCCACGCAGGCGACGAGGTTGATGATGCTCCCCCGCCGCAGCGGGTAGATGACGCAGTGCTTCCCGGGACCCACGAAGATCTCGACGCAATCGGTGCGGTCCTCCGCCGCCAGCCGCTCGCTCGGCACGACGACGCGCCAGACGGAATCGCCCGTGAAGTCCGCCTCCGCATGCCCCAGGATCTGCGACCGGATCGCCGACTTGATCCCGTCCGCCCCGATCACGAGGTCGCCGCGTTCCGTCGACCCGTCGGCGAAGCGCAGCGTCACGCCCTCCGCGTCCTCCTCGAACCCCGCCGCACGCCGGTTCAACTGCACCGCATCGCCCCGCAGCGCCCGCACCGCGTCCACCAGGATGGCGTGCAGGTCGGCCCGGTGGATGGACACGTAGGGTACGCCCCAACGCTCCTCGTACCCCGCGCCGAAGCGGATGGTCTGCAGCACCTCCCCCGTGTCGAAGGTGCGGAACCGGTACTCCCGCGGCAGCGCCCCGGCCTCCGCGACCCGCTCCGCCACGCCGATCTCGGCGAAGACCCGGTTCGCGTTCGCGCTGACCTGGATGCCCGCGCCGATCTCGCCCAGCTGCGGCGCCTGCTCGAACACCGTCACGTCGTGCCCGCGCCGCAGCAGACAGGCCGCCGCGGTCAACCCGCCGAGGCCGGCCCCGGCGATCAGGATTCGCATGCGTGACATCTGGCTCTGGCCTCCCCGCAACTGTTCCCGGGCCGCGTCGGCGACCGCCTTCAATGACCACCGATGCTCCGCCACGGTAACATGGGGCGCCCGGGCCCGCCGCCCAGCCATCGCCCATGCCCGGCCCCCACCCGGTCCGACCATTGACCCGGACCCGCGCGGCGCCGACGACGCACCCCCGTCCGCACGGAGGCGCGCCATGCTCGACATCTACACCCACATCCTGCCGGCCGCCGTGGCGCGGGAGATGGACCGGATCTCCCCCGCCTGGGCAACATCGGCGCCCGCCTCCGCGCCGTCGTCCCCCTGCACGACCTCCCCGTCCGCTTTCGCGCGATGGACGCCGTGCCCGCCCGCAACGGCGAGCCCTACCGTCAGGTCATCTCCCTCCCCAATCCGCCGATCGAGGACTTCGCGTCCGGCGCCGACGCGCAGCTCCTCGCCCGCGTCGCGAACGACTCCATGGCGGAACTCTGTGCCACCCACCCCGACCGCTTCCCCGCCTTCGTCGCCGCCGTCTCCCTCGACGACGTGGACGCCGCCCTCGCCGAGGCCCGCCGTGCGATCGAGACGCTCGGCGCCCGCGGGATCCAGGTCTTCACCAACGTCGCGGGTGCCCCGCTCGACCGCCCGGACTACCGCCCCGTCTTCGCCTTGGCCGACGAACACGACCTGCCCGTCTGGCTCCACCCCGCCCGCACCGCCGCCATGCCCGACTACGCCGCCGAGGACCGCAGCCGCTTCGAGATGTGGTGGTGCTTCGGCTGGCCCTACGAGACCTCCGTCGCCATGGCCCGTCTCGTCTTCTCCGGCCTCTTCGACCACCACCCCGGCCTCAAGGTCATCACCCACCACTGCGGCGGCATGATCCCGTACTACGACGGCCGCATCGGCCCCGGCATGCAGGTCCTCGGCAGCCGCACCTCCGACGAGGACTACTCCGGCATCCTCCCGTCCCTTTCGCGTCCGCACCTCAACTACTTCCGGATGTTCTACGGGGACACCGCCATGTTCGGCGGCCGCTCCGGCCTCCTCGCCGGCCTCGACTTCTTCGGCGCGGACCACGTCGTCTTCGCGACCGACGCCCCCCTCGGCCCGATCGCCGAAACCCTCGAAAGCCTCGACCGCCTGGACCTCCCGCCCGACGTCATGGCGAAGATCCTCTCGGGCAACGCGCGCCGCCTGCTGCGCCTCCATCCGGGCCCCTGAACCGCCGGGGGCCTACTCCGCCGTGATCCGCGCATCCCGGATCACCGTCGCCCACCGCACGTGATCCCGCACGATCAACTCGCCGAAGGCCTCCGGCGTCGCGGGCGTCGGCGTCATGCCCTGCGCGCGCAGCGCCTCCGCCGTCCCCGCCTCGCCGAGCCATCCGTTCAGGTCCGCGTTCATCCGCCGCCGCAGCGCCTCCGGCAGCCCCGCCGGCGCCAGCAGCCCGAACCACAGGTCCACCAGCACGCCCGGGAACCCCGCCTCGGCGAAGGTTGGCACCTCCGGCATCGCGGCCGAGCGCGCCTCGCTGCCCACCGCCAGCACCCGCAACCGACCGTCCCGGGCATGCGGCAGCGCCGTGTGCACCGGCAGCACGGCGGCGGCGACGCGCTTCCCGATCAGGTCCGTCAGCGCCGGCGCCGCCCCGCGATACGGCACGTGCGTCAGCTCCACCCCCGCCGTCAGCGCGAAGAGCGCCATCCCCAGGTGCTGCGGCGTACCGTTCCCCGGCGTCGCGAAGTCCAGCGCCCCCGGCCGCGCCCGCGCCAGCTCCGCGAAGGCCCGCGCGTCGGCCGCCGGCACGTCCGGGTTCACCACCAGCACGAGGTCCCCCCGCGCCAGCAGCGCCACCGGCGCGAAGGCCCGCACCGGGTCGTAGGGCACCGTCCGGAACAGGCTGGGGTTCATGACGAAGGTATTGGGCTGCACCATCAGCGTCCGCCCATCCGGCGCCGCGCGCGCCACCCCCGCGGTCCCGATGTTCCCCGAGGCCCCGGGCCGGTTGTCCACCACCGCCGGCTGTCCGAGCCGCCCCCGAGGAACGGCGCCATGAGCCGCGCGAGGAAGTCCGGCCCCGTCCCCGCCGTGTAGGGCACGACGATCGTCACCGGCCCGTCCGGCCCCGCCGCCTGCGCCCAACCCGACGCCGGAACCATCGCGCCGCCACCCGCGATCGCGGCGCGCCGCCCGAACGCCTGCGCCCTCATGCCCGTCCTCCCCGCGCGGGTTTGCCCCGCATCGTCCCGCCCATCATGCCCCGCCGCGTGCGGGCGGCCACCCGTGCCGCCCGCCCCGGCCCATCACCGGACCGGAGCCGGCCTCACCCGATCAGCCGCACCCCTGCAACGGCCAGCACCGCGATGAACAGGCTCGCCGCCACCCCCAGCCCGAGCGGCGCCGCCCCCGCAGCCGAAGGTCCTTCAGGTCCGTGGACAACCCCAGCCCCGCGACCGAGGCCGCCATGAGGAACGGCACGGCCCAACGCGACGCCTCCACCGCGATCCCGGGCACCACGCCGACCGACCCTGCCACCACCATTGCGAGGAACCCGAAGGCGAACCAAGGCACCGCCACCTTTGCCTGACCGGGCGCCTGGCCGGGCGCCTGACCAGGCACGCCCCCGAACCGCCCCAGCGCCCCCGCCGCCCACCACCCGAGCGCCAGCACCGCCGGCGCCAGCAGGAACACGCGCGCCAGCTTCATCACCGTCCCCGCCCGCGCCGCCTCCTCGCCGCCCGCCGCCGCCGCGCCCACCGCCTGCACGACCTCATGGATCGAGGCTCCGGACCACAGCCCATACCCCCGCGCATCCAGCCCGAGCGGCCCGGCCAGCAGCGGCCACAGCAGCATCGCCCCGGTGCCGCAGAGCGTGATCACCGCCAGCGCGTAGGCCACGTCCCCGTCGCGCGACCCCGTGGACTTGTTGACGACCTGGTTCGCCGCCACGATCGCCGAGGCCCCGCAGATCGCCGTGCCCGTCCCGATCAGCGCCGCCAGCGCCGGCTCCACCCCCATCCGCCGCCCGAGCCAGATCGTGAAGGGCAGCGTCGCCCCCACGACCACCAGCGCCAATGCCAGCGCCCCCGCCCCGAGCGACAGCAGCGCCCCGAGCGTCACCTGCAACCCCAGCAGAACGATCGCGAAGCGCAGCACCGGCCGGACCGAGGCCGCGACCCCCGGCTTCCACGACGCCGGCAGCCCCATCGCCGCCCGCATCCCGATCCCCGCCAGCAGCGCGACAACGACGGGATTGAGCGCAGCGATCCCGGACCACCGCCGCACGCCGAGCGCCAGCAGGGCGAGCGCGAAGCACACCATGAGCCCCGGCAGCGCGCGCTGCACCGACTCGCGACGGGTGAGGGGGCGCGCGGCGCCGGCAGTCACGGTGGTCATTGAAGCCGCGCACGCTGGTCCCGCCCCGCCCGGGGGTCAACCGCTCCCGCCGCGTCCCAGCCCCGCGCCGGTCATCACGCCGGATGCCCTTCCGTGCGCCCCCGCACCGAAGGCCGCCGGGCCCCGTTGCCCCCGCCCCGCGCGCGTGCCCATGATCGCGCACCCGCCCCACCGCCGGAGGCCCTCATGCCGCTCCACGTCAGCCGTCGCGCCACGCTCCTCGGCACCGGCGCCGCCCTCGCCGCGCCCTTCATCCGGACCGCCCAGGCCCAGCAGACGATGGAATTCGTCGCGGGCTCCCTCGGCGGCGGCTGGTACACCATCGCGGCCGGCATCGCCGCCCTCGTCCGCGACGAGAACCCGGACATCCAGCTCCGCGTCGTCCCGGGCGGCGGCGTCGCCAACTCCACCCGCGTCAACAACAACCAGTCCCAGATGGGCTTCGGCATCGACGCCTTCACGGCCGCCGCCGTGAAGGGGGAAGACCCGTACAGCGCGAAGCACGAACGCCTCCGCTCCCTCGGCACCGGCTATTCGCCCACGGAACACAATTTCCTCCGCGCCGCCGACAAGCCCGGCGACGACATGCGGCAGATCCTGACGCAGCGCGGCCTCCGCCTCGCCGCCCCGCAGCGGTCCTCCACGGATGAGACGACACTCCAGCGCATCATGCGCTTCGTCGGCACCTCCCCCGACCGCATCCGGTCGGAGGGCGGGCGCTACCTCAACGGATCCTACGCCGACATCGCCGCGGCCTATGCCGACGGGCAGGTGGACTACCTCTACTGCGCCCTCGCCAAGCCCGCCGCGATCCTGACGGAGATCGGCCAGGGCCGCCGCTCCTCCCGCCTCGTCGGCTTCCCCGACGACGTCCGGAAGCACCTGATCGACGCCTTCGCCTACAATGAGGGCGTGCTTCCCGCCGCGACCTACCCGCAGCTGCAATCCGCCGACCTTCGCGTCACGACGATGGACAGCGTCATCATGGTCCACGACTCCGTGCCGGAAGACGTCGCCTACAAGGTCACGCGCACCCTCATCCGCAACAAGGGCGCGCGCCTGACGCAGATCCACGCCTCCATGGCCTCCTACGATCCCGCATCGTCCTGGCGCTATGCCGGCTGTCCGCTGCACCCGGGCGCCGCGAAGGCCTACCGCGAGGCCGGCGCCATGCCCGCCGCCTGAAGCGCGCTTGCGTGAACTGCCCGCCTGCGTGAACTGCACGCGTGCGTGAACTGAAAGGGCCACTCGGTCCGATCCTCGCCGGCTGGATGGCGCTCGCCAGCGCCATCCACCTCTACTTCGGCGGCTTCGGCTTCCCCGAGCCGATCGCCATGCGCGCCTTCCACCTGCTCGCCTTCGTGCCGCCGATCTTCCTGCTCTGGCCCGCCCGTGCCGTCCGGCCGGACCCCACCCCCGGCCGCTTCGGCGCCGTCTCGCGCTACGCCCGCGCGCCCTCCGCGACCGACCGCCCGACGATCCTCGACTGGCTCTGGTTCCTCGCCGCCGCCGCCCCGCATGCCTGGGTCTGGCTTTACGCCGACGCGGTCTCCGACCGCATGGAATACGTGGACCCCTTCTCGCCGGTGATGGTCGTCATGGCCGTCCTCGCGATCGCCACCCTCCTCGAGGCCACGCGCCGCGCCGTCGAACCGGGCCTCGCCTGGATGGTAGTCATCTCTCTCGCCTACATGCAGTGGGGCCACCTCCTCCCCGGCGTCCTCAACACCCGCGTCTTCACGCCGGCAGAAATCCTCGAAGCCTCCTGGCTCGTCCCCACCGCCGGCGGCGTCTACGGCCCGCTCACCGGCATCGTGGCCACGACCATCGCCGTCTTCATCATCTTCGGCGCCTTCATGGCCGGCAGCGGCACGGGGCGCCTCTTCTCCAACCTCGGCGCCGCTGCCGCGGGCCGCTACTCCGGCGGCCCCGCGAAGGTCGCCGTCGTGACCTCCGGCCTGTTCGGCACGATGTCCGGCTCCTCGGTCTCCAACGTCATCACGACGGGCGCGATGACGATCCCGCTGATGAAGCGCATCGGCTACCCCGCCGCCGTCGCCGGCGGGATCGAGGCCGCGGCCTCCGTCGGCGGCGCCATCATGCCCCCCGTCATGGGCGCCGCCGCTTTCGTCATGGCCGAGATCACGAACATCCCTTACGGCCAGATCGTCGTCGCCGCCGCGATCGGCGCCGTCCTCTACTACTTCGCCATCCTCGCCGCCGTGCACTTCGAGGCGAAGCGCCGCGGCATCTCCGCCATGGATCCCGCCGATATCCCGCCCTGGCGCGAGGTCCTCGCGGACGCCCACCTGGCCATCCCCATGGGCCTCCTCGTCCATCTCATGATGGAGCGCTTCTCCGGCAACTTCGCCGCCTTCTGGGCGACGATCGCGATGGTCGCCGTCGCGACCCTCCGCCGCCGCACCCGCATGACGCCGCGCGCGATCTTCGACAGCCTGGTCAATGCCGGCCTCACCATGGCCCCGCTCGCGGTCGCCATCGCCGGCGCCGGCATCGTCGTCTCCGCGCTCACCGCCACGGGAATGGTCGTGGCCTTCGGCGGCATCATCAAGGACCTCGCCGGCGGCTCGCTCCCGCTGCTGCTCCTGCTCCTCGCGATCACCGTCCTCGTGCTGGGCATGGGGCTGCCGACCACGCCTTCCTATATCATCGCCGCCGCGATCGGCGTGCCCCAACTCATCGCGATGGGCGTGGACGTGCTTCCTGCGCACCTCTTCATCTTCTACTTCGCGGTGCTCGCCGACGCGACGCCGCCCGTCGCCGCCGCCGCCTTTGCCGCGGCCTCCGTCGCGAAATCCCCGCCCACGATCACCAGCCTGCACGCGACCCGCTTCGGCATCGCCGGCTTCACCGTGGGCTTCGCCTTCATCTACGACCCCGGCGTGATGCTCCGCGGCGACCTGCCCGCGATCATCGCCGACACCGCCGTCCAGGTCGCGGCGCTGACCGCCATCACCGCCGCCTGGGCCGCCTATTTCCTCGCCCCGATGGGCCCCGCGGCCCGCACCCTGCTCGGCGCCGCCGGCCTCGTCGCCGCCTTCGCCCACGTCGTCCCATCGCCCCTCCGCCTCGCGATCGTCGTCGCGGCGATGGGCGTCGTCTGGTTCACGGGGCGCGCCACCGCGCCCGCCCGCACCGCAACCTGAGGGAGGAAACCATGCGTCTCGTCACCGGCCTCGCCGCCGCTCTGCTCGCACTCGCCACCGGCACCGCGGCCGTCGCCCAGACCGCCGACCCCGGCCCGACCCTGCGAAACATCCGCCAGAAGGGCGCCCTCGACTGCGGCGGCCACCCCGGCGCTCCCGGCTTCGGCGCGATGGATTCCCGCGGCGTCTACCGCGGCATGGACGCCGACATCTGCCGCGCCGTCGCCGCTGCGGTCTTCGGCGACGGGGAACGCGTCCGCTTCACCGTCCTCACCTCCGCCGCCCGCCTGCCCGCGCTGCAATCGGGCCAGATCGACATGCTCGCGCGCACCACGACCTGGACGCATTCGCGCGACACCGCCAACGGCCTGAACTTCACCGCCGTGAACTTCTACGACGGCCAGGGCTTCATGGTCCGCGTGGCCTCCGGCGTCCGCCGCGCCCGCGACCTGGAAGGCGCCTCCGTCTGCATCTCCTCAGGCACCACGAACGAACTGAACCTCGCGGACTGGGCCCGCGCCAACCGCATCAACATCCGCCCCGTCGTCTTCGAGCAGAACGACGCGACCACCCAGGCCTACGAGGCCGGGCGCTGCGACGCCTATTCCACCGACGCCTCGCAGCTTGCGGGCATCCGCACCGGCCTGTCGCGTCCCGACGACCACATCGTCCTGCCCGACATCATCAGCAAGGAACCCCTCGCCCCCGCCGTCCGCCACGGCGACGACCAGTGGTTCGACATCGTGCGCTGGACCATCTACGCGCTGATCGAAGCGGAAGAGCTCGGCGTCACCCAGGCCAATCTGGACGAAATGCTCCGCTCCGAACGCGCCGAGATCCGCCGCCTGCTCGGCGTCACCGGAGACCACGGCCCGATGATGTCCCTCGACCGCCGCTGGGCCTACAACGCGATCCGCGCCGTCGGAAACTACGGCGAGATCTTCGAGCGCAACCTCGGCCAGGCCTCCCCCCTGAAGCTCCCCCGCGGCGTGAACGACCTCTGGACCCGCGGCGGCCTGATGTACGCCATGCCCATTCGGTGACGCGCAGCGACAGACGCGACGCGAAAGCGGTGTAACCGCCGCGTCGGCCCTGCTCTGCTCCCGCCACACGCGGGAGTTGAGACATGCCCGACGGAATACTCGTCAACGGCACGCCGGACACGGTTGCCCCGGTGCCGGAGGACCTCCCGGACGCCGAGACCCACGTCCGGCGCCTCCAGTTGGACGCGCGCCTCCTCACCGGCTTCGTCGCGGGCCGGGCGGACAAGTCGTTCTCGGGCACCCCGGCCCTCGGCCCCCGCTCGCCCGACCAGGGCGAGCAGCGGGGCACCGCCGGCCTGGCCCGCCTCCTCTACGCCCCGCCCCGTACCCTCTGCCGCAACCCGGCCGACGTGGACGCCCTGATCGCCCTCGTCGACCGCCTCGCCCGCGAAGCCAGCCCGGCCAACGCCGCGACGATCCGCCTCACCGCTGCCTACACGGAATGCGGCCCCGGCGAAGTCTCGGACGCCGAGGTCGCGGCTGCCCGGAACCTCAAGCGGATGGTCCGCGCGATCAGCTACGCCGCGCTCGCCCTTCTCCTCGCCGGCCTCGTGCTCCTCGGCCATGCCGCTTCCGGCCGCTCGATGCTCGACAACCTCGGACAGCTCCGCACGGTCCGCGCGGACGCGCAACGCGACGTCGCCGCCGCCAACGCCGCCCTCCTCGCCGGCATCGCCGCATCCCAGAAGACCATCCGCCTCGTGGACTGCGAGCCGCTGGCCGAAGCCGTCCCCGGTAACCTCGATGCCCGCGCCACCGCCTGCAACAAGCGCTCCGACGCCGACTTCCGGATGTCCCTCGTCTACGCCCAGCTCACCCGCTGGAACGCGGCGTCGCGCGCCGCCGGCTGGCTCATGCCCGTCGGCATCCTCGAGAACCTCGCGGGCCCACGCCTCCGCGTTCCCGGCACCGCCTTCGAGGGCACGGAACTCCGCACCGAAGTGACCCTCAAGGTCCTGACGAGCTTCATCCTCCCCCTCGTCCTCAGCTTCGTCGGCGCCGCCGCGGCCTTCGCGCGCCTCGTCATGCGCAAGATCGAGAGCTCCTCGCTCGAGCCGCGCGACCAGGCCGGCGGCGTCCTCCGCGTCGCCCTCGGCAGCATCTGCGGCTCCCTCGTCGGCGCCGTCTTCGCGGGCAACGAGCCCCTGAACCTCCAGGGCATTACCCTGACCCTGCCCGTCATCGCCTTCTTCGTCGGCTACGCCGTCACTGTCGTCTTCGACCTGCTGGACGGCCTGATCGAAGCCACCCGCGACCGCATAAAGTCCACCTTCACCCGCAGCGCCCCCCCGCCTGTCCGCTGACGGCGGATCGCTTCATTCTAGAACTTTTCTCGGGGGGTGTGCGCGGGGCCCCGGAGGAAGGCGCTGCCTTCCTCCGGACCTCCATCCGCCGGCGGACGCATCCCCTGGACCCCAGTCTGTGGAACGCCCTCGATGGAAGGGTAGCTCGCACGCGCGCCTGCACCGCGTGCGAGCCACCCTTCCATCGAGGGCATGCCTACTCAGGGAACGCGGTCCAGGGGGGCGTTCCCCCCTGGTGGGTGGAGGGTCCGGGAGGAGGGCAGCGCCCTCCTCCCGGGCAACCGGCGCAACACCCCAGGAATGGCCTCAGACCGAAGCAACCCGCCGTCAGAACCCCACGCAGCCCGGCCGCACCGCCCGCAGCACGCTCTCCTGGGCGAAGCGCGCGCGATAGGCGGCCGCCAGCGGTTCCACCTGCGCCGTCGCGCCCGCCGCGTCCACGCCTGGCAGCACGAGCCACATCACCTTCGCCGTCTCGCGCTCGATCCGCCCGTCGCGCCCGCGCCACTGCCCCTGCGCGTCCATCACCGTCAGCCCGTCCGGAAAGCGCGGCGTCGCCTCCTCCGCGAGAAACGCCGTCCAGTCCGCATCGCTCACCCGCAGCACCCCACCCGCGTTCCGCCCGAACAGCAGCTCGACGACCGTCGCCGGCCCGGTCCCCGCGGGGCAGGCGAGGGCCCGGGCGGCGCCGTGGCGCACCCGGCCAGCAGCAGCGACAGCAGGACGGTGATCTGCATCCCGCAAGGTCATCACGCCCGTCGAAGCCCGTCACGCGATCTGTCGCTGGCGACCGCCGCACCGGTCACGACGTGCCGCCGGCGCGTCATCCGGCGCGCGAACGTCCGCCGGCCCACCTCGTCACGCTACCCGCTCACGCCGCGCCCGCGCCGCGCGCAGCGCCCACGCCGCCCCGATCCCCACCGCCACGCAGACCAGCAACACCGCCGCCGGCCCACCCGCCGACAGCAACCCCGCCGCCACGCTCGGCGCCACGGCCGTCGCCAGCGTCACCCATCGCGCGATCCGCCCCTGGAGCGCCGCGAAGCGCGCGGTGCCCGCCAGTTCCAGGATCACCTGCGGCCGGATCACTGTCAGCGTTCCCGCCCCCAGCGCGAAGAGCACGAGGAACGGCCACGCCGTCCAGGCCCCGCCCGGCAGCAGCGGGAAGACCAGCCCTGCCGTCATGATCGCCGCCGCAAAGGTCGCGACCGTGAACACCCCGAACCGCCGTCCGTACATCAGGTCCGCGATCCGCGCCGCGATCTGCACCGGCCCGAACAGCGAAGCCATGGCCACCGCCGCCGCCGCCCCCAGCCCCTGCGCCCCCAGCAGCGCGATCAGGTGGATCTGCACCGCGTTCGACACCAGCGCCCCGAGCGCCAGCCCGACCGCCACGAGCCGAAGCCCCGGATTCCACCCCACCGCAGCCACCGCCGCGCCCGAGGCCAACCCGGCCCCGCCCCCCGGCACGAAGCGCAGATACAGCCCCGCCGAGACGAGGTTCAGCCCCGCCATCACCCACACCGCCCCCCGCCACCCCACCAGCCCGTCCAGCGCCGCCAGCGCCGGCCAGGCGGCCGTGGAGGTCATTCCCGTCATCAGCAGCAGGATCGTGATGCGCCGCCGCGCATCCCCCGCCCGCACCAGCGCCACGTTCGCGGGCTCGCTCAGGCACAGCGGCGCCGAGACCCCCAGCACCACCCACCCCGCGAACAGCATCACCGCCCCGGTCGCCGCCGCGACGATCGCGAGCCCGAGCGCCATCAGCAGCGCCCCCACGACCATCGGCCCTCGCGGCCCCACGCGCCCGAGCAGCACTCCTACCCGCGGCGACAACACCCCGGAGATCGCGAGCATCACCGTGATCCCGGCGAAGGCGCTCCCCGCCGGCAACCCCAGATCCCGCTCCTGCGCCGCACCGAGGATGGAGGGCATGAAGTAGGTCCCGCCCCACCCCACCACCTGCCCATACCCCAGCACCGCCAGGAGCAGGCGCCCCGACGTCACGCCGCGACCTTTGGTGGCAGGGTCACGCCGACGCCGCGAGCAGCACCACCCCCAGGCTGATGAGCGCCACCGCCGCCACCTTCGCCGCCCCGAGCGACTCCCCGAAGGCGAAGTGCCCGATCACGACGGCCACGACGTAGGAAAACGCCGTGCAGGGCAGCGCCACGCTCATCGGGATCCGCCGCAGCGCGACGATGTAGAGCAGCGCCGCGCCGGCATAGAGCCCCAGCCCCACCATCGTCTGCAGGCGGAACAACTGCGTCAGGAACCCGCCCTCGCCGGTGGCCCCCGCCTTCAGCAGCACCTGCCCGAACAGCGACGTCCCGATCGCCGCGGCCAGCGCCAGCCAGTGAGCGTTCACTCCGCCGCCCTCTCCGGCACGCGGGCCACGACCGGCTCCGCCCGCACGACGTCCCGCACCACCCCCTGGGGCGTCCCGTTCGAAGAGAGGAACGCCCGCCCCACATACTCCCCGAGCACGCCGAGGATGAGGAACTGCACGCCGGAGAGCAGGAGCGTCACCGTCATCATGGAGGCCCAGCCCGACGGCGTGGTGCCCGTCATCGCCTCGACGATCACCAGCAGCGCCGCGATCAGCCCCAGCACGCCCATGGCCACGCCCGCGAAGACCGCCAGCCGCACCGGCAACAGCGAGAAGTTCGTCGCCAGGTTCAGCCAAAGCCGCACCAGACGCTTCAGCGTATAGTTGCTGCGCCCCATCGCCCGCGCGAAATGCTTCACCTCGATGGAATCGATGCGCTGCGTCACCTGCATGATCAGCCCGTCGATGTACGGGTACGGCCCCGCGTAGCGCGTGACCTCCCGCACCACCATCGCGCTCATGCAACGGAAGGACGAAAGGTAGAGCCCGCGCGGCTTGTCGATCAGCCAGTCCGCCACCTTGTTCGCGAAGGCGCTGCCGAGGTTCCGCCACCCCGCATGCTCCTTCACCGCGTAGCGCGTGTAGACGACGTCCCAGCCACCCATCCGCGCATGGTCATACAGCTTGACGACCTCCTCCGGCGGGTTCTGCAGGTCGTCGTCCATGTTGATGACGTAGGCCCCGCGGGCATGCCGCAGCCCCGTCATGACCGCGTTGTGCTCGCCGAAGTTCCGCGCGTGCTCGACATAGGTGATCGGCACCGTCGCGCTCTCCGCCAGCCGCCGGCACACCTCCCCCGAATTGTCGGGGGACCCGTCATTCACCAGCACGATCTCGATCCCGCCGGCGGGCTTCAGCGCCGCCAGCGCCTCCACCAGCGTCCCGACCGTGTCCGCGCCGCGATAGACCGGCACAACGATCGAAAGCCCCACCGCCGGGGGCGGGGAAAGATTCGTCACGTCGCCTCGCATGGCGGGCTCCTCAGGAACGCGTCGCGGCGATCATGACCGATCCGCCGCAGGGAAGGGAAAAGGGAAGCCGCCGCTCGATCTCCGTCGCGGCGAAGAAGCCGCGCTCGACCCAGGGCGGAAAATCCGTCACGTCGGACGCCGCGCCCTCGCGCCGCGCCAGCACCTTGCGCTGCACCACCATCAGCGGCAGCAGCACCGAATTCCAGTACCGCGCCGTCACCGCGGAAAACCCGGCGCCGGCCACCATGGCCACCGCCTGCCCCGCCGTGTAGCGCCGCGCATTGTGCACCCGCACGTCATGCGCCGAGAACAGCCACGCATAGGCCGGCAGGTTCAGCAGCAGCGTCCCGCCCGGCGCCAGCACCCGCCTCAGCTCCGCCAGCGCCCGCGCCGGCTCCACCCCGCGATGGCTCAGCACGTCCACCGACACCGCGGCCCCGAACGCCCCGTCCGGAAAGGGGAGCGCGTTCACGTCCCCCGCCGCCACCGGCACGCCAGACTTCGCCGCGGCCCGCCGCGCCGCCCGCGGGTTGAACTCGACCCCCGCCGCTCCGAACCCGCCCAGCCCCAGCCGCCGCAGGAACCCACCGGTCCCGCAGCCCGCATCCAGCACCGGCCGCCCGGCCACCCCCGGCCGCACCTCGAGCGCCGCCAGCAGCCGCGCATGCACCGCCCGGTACCACCACATCCGCTCCTCCGCGGCGTCCATCAGGTCGTATTCGGCGTCTTCCACGGATGCCCGGATCGGAAAGGGAAGGGGGCCCGCGCCGCCGCCATGGCAGCCCCGGCCAGGGCGGGCTTGTGGCAGCGCGGTTTGGCAGGGACAAGGCGACCGCGCCCGACCCCCGCCGCAATCACGGCCCATATCCCGGCCTGGACCAGCCGTCTGGACGCCACCCCGCCCCGGGCCCAGGGTGTAACCCGGACGGCTCCCGAAACGATGAAGCCAGCGCACGGATGAACGCGCCGATCCTCCCGCCCGGGGCCACCACCCCACCCCGCCCCGCGACGGAGGCGATGACGACGCACGCCCCCGGACCCCTTCCCGGGAGCCTGCCCAGCACCTTCCCGGGCGCGGCCCTCCGCGCGCGGCTCCGCGCTGCCCTCTCGCCCGCCTGGGCCGCCCGGCTCTGGCGCGCCGCGGCCTTCCTCCCCGCGCTCGCCTTCCTCGCGACCGTCCTCTCGCCGCCGTTCAACCACGACGTCGCCGCCGTCCTGAACTTCTCCGAACGCTGGCTCGCCGGCGAACGGCTCTACGCCGACCTCATCGACGTCAACCCGCCCCTCATCTTCGTCCTCAACCTCATCCCCGCTGCCATCGCGGCGTGGACGCCGCTCGAAGGCCCCGGCGCGCTCCTCGCCTGCCTCGTCGCCTTCGCCGCCCTGTGCTGGTGGCTCTCCGCCCGCCTCCGCGCGGGCATGGAGGAAGGCCCGATCCACGCCGCCTTCCTCACCGCCGGCATTCCACTCGCCTTCCTGCTGCCCGGCTACGATTTCGGCCAGCGCGAGGTCCTCATGGGCACGGTCGCCGTTCCCTACGCCCTCCTCGCCGCGCGCCGCATCGCCGGCTTGCCCACGTCCCGCCCGCTGCTTCTCGGCACCGCGCTGCTGGCCGCCATCGGCTTCGCCCTGAAGCCCTACTTCCTCGCCGTCCCGCTGCTGGTGGAGGCTGCCGTCCTCCTCTGCCGCGTCGCCTTCCCGCCGAGTCTCCCGCGCCTGGTCCGCGCCCTGCGCGACCCCGTGCCCTGGACCATGGCCGCGGTCTGGCTCCTCTACCTCGCCGCGATCCCGCTGCTCTTCCCCGACTACTTCGGCCACGTCGTCCCGCTGGTCTGGAAGTACTACGTGGACCTCGGCGACCTCTCCCTCTTCTCCGTCCTCCTCGAGCCGAGGATGGCCGAGGTCGCCCTCCTCCTCGTCATGGTCTCGACGCTCTGCCTGCTCCGCCGCTGGGGCCCGCAGGTGCTCACGCTCTGGGCCGCCGCCGCCGGCGCCTTCGTCTCGGGATGGGTGCAGCACAAGGGCTGGACCTACCACGCCGCTCCCGTTCTCATGCTCGGCCTGCTGACGGCCGCCCTCATCGCTGCGCGCTGGCTCGACCGCGTCCTTGCCCCGGCCCAGGCGCGCCGCCTCTCCTGGCGCCTCGCCGCCCTCCTCTGCGCCGGTGTTTTCCTGGTCACCGTCCGCGGCGGTGAGGCCCCGATGCGCGAGATCCACTGGTCCTCCGAACGCGGCGGCCGGCTGACCGCATGGCTGCGCCAGAACGCCTACGGCGAGCGCCTCCTCGTCCTAACGCCCGACATCTTCCCGATCTACCCCGCGCTGAACTACGCCAACGCCCAATCCACGCTGCGCTTCATGAACCTCTGGCTGCTCCAGGGCACCAATAACCGCTGCCCCGAATCCGGCGAACGCTACAACGAGCCCTGGGAGATGAGCCGCGCCGAATTCTACGTTTACCGCACCGTCGCCGAGGACTTCGCCCGCGCCCCGCCCTCCGCCGTCCTCGTCACGCGCCACGTCGGCATCCCCTGGTGCGGCCGGGAATTCGACTTCATCGAATACTTTTCCCGCCACCCCCTCTTCGCCGAGGCCTTCAGCAACTACCGCGCGGCGGGCGAGATCGAGGGCTACAGGCTGTTCGTGCGGGACGAGTAGCTGCTGGGGCAGCGACTGCCCGCCCCGGCGCGAACACCCACCCGGGGCGGCGTCGCGGCCGTCCCGCGATCGTTGTTCAGCGCCCCCAACGACCCTCGCTGGACACATCGCAACACGACCGCCTCTGGCCGATAACGGTCTGTCTGCTTCGCGCGTAGCAAAGCGATAAAGCGGATCCTGCACCTCTCGCCGGCTCGATTTGTCGCCCGCCGGAAGAGCCGGGCGGATCGTCAGGCTCGGCCGCAAATCAGATCCGCGATGTGGGCCGCATCCTCGCCGACACCCCATAGGAATGCCGACTTCACCTTGTGCAATCTCGGCAATCCCAGGAAGTAGAGTCCCGGGACACTCGTGACGCCACGCTTGTGCGAAGGCGTGCCACCAGCGTCGAGCACCGGGCACTTCATCCACGCGAAATCGTAGCCGTAGCCGAGCGCCCAAATGACTGTACTGATGCCGGACCGGCGCAGGTCCAGGGCGTCGGGCTCCGGCAACGCCGCCTGTGGTATCCCGAGAGCCGCGTCGAACTCGCCGTTCGGCTGTGCGCCGATGTCGTGCGTCTTGATGAAGCAATCGATGGCGCTCAGCGTCTCGCGGAAGGCCGCATCGCCTGCTTCAAGGCTGGCGTTCAGGTCGGCTGCGAAGAAGGCACGTCCCTCGCGCACGCCCTGCAGACTGCCGAGCAGCGTCGCGCCCCGTCTCGCCATCTCACGGATGTCGACCGTGTAGCCGCCGCGGACGCCCGTCACGAGCGGGGGGCGAAAGCCCGGCGGGATTTCATGGACCGTTCGTTCGGTGAGCCCCATCTCCTCGTTCCATCGACCGAAGTCGCGGCCGCGATAGCGGCGGGGAACGCGCCGATGGCCACGCACGGCGAAGTGCACGGACCGCCCGTGCAGAAGAAGGTCCTCGACGATCTGACAACCGGACGCGCCCGACCCGACCACCAGCACGCCACCCGGCGGCAGTTCCGACGGATTCGTGTAGCGATTGGCCGTGATCTGGAGAATGCCGGCCGGCACGCCCGCCGCGGCCGCCGGCACGCGCGGGCACTGGTAGGGCCCGGTCGCGACCACGACGTTCCCGGCCTCGATCGTCGTCTGCCGCGCCTCCAGGCGAAAACGGCCGGTCTCGTTGACGCGAAGCACGCCCACCTCCACGCCGCAGCGAAGTGGCGCGGCGATCCGAACCGCGTAGGAGGCGAGGAAGTCGACGACCCCGTCGCGCGGCATGAAGGCGTCGGGATCGGGCCCTGCATACGCCTGCCCCGGCAGGCGCATCATCCAGTTCGGGAACTGGAAGTGCAGGGAGTCCCAGCGCTCGCTGCGCCAGCGCTCGGCAATCCGCCCGCGCTCCAGGACGACGTGTTCGCGGCCGCGCTCCCGGAGGTGATGGCTCACCGCCAATCCGGCCTGGCCGCCGCCGATCACGACGGTCTCGATGCGCTCGGCCATAGTCGGACGTGGGTCCCGGACCGGACGGACGCCCCCTAATCCAGCCTCATGGTGGCATCCCGCACGACGCGTCTCCAGCGTTCAGTCTCGGCGGCGATCAGCCGTCCCAGATCCTCCGGCGTGCCGGGCATTGCCTGCGCGCCCAAGCCGGAAAGCTGCTGAACCAGCGCCGGCGTGCCGAGCCCGGCATTCATCGCCTCGTTGAGGCGCCGGGTCACGTCGGGCGGCGTACCCCGCGGAGCCCCGATGCCGTACCACGAACTCACCTCGTATCCCGGCACGTCGTCCGACAGGCTCGGCAGGTCCGGTAGCATCTCGGCACGGGCCGGCGTCGTCACGGCGAGCGCGCGCACGCGGCCGCTCCGGATGTGCTCGATCGCGGAGGGCATGGCGTCGATCATCACCTGGACCTGCCCGCCGATCAGGTCGACGAGTGCCGGGCCGGACCCACGGTAGTGCACATGGATCATCTCCACCCCTGCCATCGTCTTGAACAGTTCGGCGGCCGCGTGCTGGGGTGTGCCGTTCCCGGCCGAGGCGATCGCGATCCGGCCCGGGTTCGCCTTCGCATGGGTGATGAGGTCTGCGACGCTCCGCACGGGCAGGGCAGGATTGACGACCATCACGAACGGGACGCGGGCCAGCCCGGCCACGGGTGCGATGTCGCGGCTGAAGACGAACGGAAGGTTCTCGTACAGCGTCTCGTTGATGGTGTTTACCGGCCCGAAGACGAGCAGGGTGTAGCCGTCCGGCGTCGCCCTCACGACCGTCTCCGTGCCGAGGTTGCTGCCGGCCCCGGGCCGGCTTTCTACGACGAAGGGCTGGCCGAGGCGCGTGGTGAGCCATTGGCCGGCGAGGCGTGCCATGATGTCCATCGGCCCACCCGGCGCGAAGCCGATGACGAGGCGGACGGGTCGGGACGGGAACGTGACGTCCGCCCCTGCGTGGCGTGGAGCGGCGCAGGGAAGGGCCGCGACGGCCGCCGCACGGGTGAGGAGCCTCCGTCGGGTCGCAGCCATGTCCACGCCTCCAGCGGCTTGATGCACCACCGCGTAGCACCGCAGTGATATACGAGCCATGCGGTGTCAGCAGCGAAAGCGAGACGTGAGGCATATGGCAGTCGAACTCCGGCACCTCCGCTACTTCGTCGCGGTGGCCCAGGAAGGGCACGTCACGCGCGCGGCCGAACGCCTCGGCCTGCAGCAGCCGCCACTGAGCCAGCAGATCAAGGCGCTCGAGCGTGAGATCGGTGTGCAACTCTTTCGCCGGAAGGCTCGTGGCGTCGACCTGACGGAGGCGGGGCGCACCTTGCTCGCCGATGCGCTCGCGGTGCTGGCTCGCGTCGATGATGCGGTCGAAGGGACGCGACGCACGGCGGCCGGCAAGCAGGGCAGGCTTCGCATCGGCATGCCGCCGAGTGGTCCGTTTCACCCCTTCGTGCCGCGCATGATCCGGCGCTTTCGGGAGGAATGTCCTCTGGTCGCCCTCAGCATCCAGGAATGCCTCAGGGCTGAACTCGTGGAGGGTCTTCAGGCCGGGACGCTGGACGTGGCCTTCATCCGCGCATCGATTGCCCCGCCCGAGGGTCTCGAGCTGCACCCGTTGCTGGAGGAGCCGCTCGTCGTAGCCCTCCCCTCCACCCACGCCCTAGCCCGGCCGGGCCCGCGCTCCGCGGCCGTGTCGCTCGATCGCCTCGCGACGGAGCCTTTCATCGTCTATGCGCGACGGCAAGGGCCGGCGCTGTACGACGTCACACTGGCGGCCTGCGCGCAGGCCGGGTTCAGCCCCGTCCTGGGGCAAGAGACGGATCGGATCATCTCGGCCCTTAGCCTCGTGGCGAGCGGGCTCGGCGTGACCTTGGTACCCGCATCCATGCAGAGCATGACGATGGACGGCGTGGCGTTCCGGCCGCTTCGCGGTCCCGCACAACCCAAGGCGTTCCTGTCCATCGCGGCCCGGCGCAACGCGCCCTCGGCGGCTGTACGCCAGTTCGTCGCCATGGTCCGCCGCGGCGCGCGGGAGGAGGCCGCTTCGTGACGGGGCCCTGTCCTGAACGCTGGTATGAGTCAGTCGACTGGGCAGCCGAGGCGCCGGGTGTCGCGCGTCCGGGATTTCCAGAGGTCAGCAGAGTTGTGCCCGGGTTCCCCCTCTGTCGGCCGGCCCATCGAAGAGCCGTTCGACCCCTTTCTCAGGCGGCTGAGATTGGACCCGCAATGTCCGCTTCTGGAAACTTCGTGGCGCCGAGCACACGAGCGGGATGTGCCCATATCCGCCGGGTGAGGTTGGCCTACACATGCCAGCCGGTGCCGTGCGTCCTTCCACGCTCACCCCTCATCGCACTTCAAAACACCGCATGTGCTCCGCGATCATCCACGACGCGCCCGCCCAACAGCGCCCGATAATGCCCGAACAGCGTCTCCGTCCCCGTCGCCGGCGTCGCCCCCGCATCGTACCGCCCCGCCGCCGCGTCCCACACCAGCATCGACTCCGTCGCGTAGTACCGCCCGATCCGCGCCAGCTCCGCCTTGACCCCCAGCGACGGCACCACCCGCGCCGCCGCCCCCAGCACGCCCACGATCCCGTCCAGCATCCCCACCGGCACGCTCCGGAACCGCGGTGCCCGGCCGAGCATCGCGAAAAGCGCCTCCCCCTGCTCCCGCGGCGTGATCGCCGGCCCCGGCCCCCCGATCGGCAGCACCCGCCCCCAGCGCGACGGATCCGTCAGGCAATCCGCGAGATACGCCGCCAGATCACCGTCCGAGATCGGCTTGCACGCCGTCAGCCGCCCATCCCCGAATAGCAGGTAGGGCTTCCCCCGCCGCACCCGCTCCACCTGCCCGGACAGCGACTTGAAGAAGGCCGTCGGCCGCACGATCAAATATCCCACCCCGGAGGCCGCCAACTCCGCCTCCAAGGCCAGCTTCGCCCGCTGGAATTCCAGCCGCGGCTTCTGCACGCAAAGGGCGGAAAGCAGCACGAACCGCCCCACCCCCGCGTCGCGCGCGGCCCGCAGCACCGCAGCGTTCATCCCGTGATCCACCGCCCAGGCATCCCGCGGCACGCCTGTCCGCGACGCAAGGCACGACACCACCGCGTCGAACCGCTCCCCCCGAAGCCCGTCCTGCCGGATCGCCGTGGGGTCGGAAAGGTCCACGACCCGCCCCTCTACCCCCTCGGTCGCCCCCTCGGTCGCCCCCTCGATCGCCCCCTCGATCGCCCCCTCGATCGCCGTGGCCCGCCGCCCGAGGCACACCACCCGATGCCCCCGCGCGCGCAGCGCCCCCAGCGTCGCCCGCCCGATCGTCCCCGTCGCCCCCAGCAGCAGGACCCGGAACGGCCCGAGGGCCTCGGAACCCGCCGCGCTCACCGCCTTGCCCGTCAAACCGCCTTCCACCTCGCGAACAGCCCCCGGCCCCCTCCTGCCACCGTCCCGCACCCCGACGGGGCAGGACGCCGAGCCGCACAAGCCCGGCCAGCGCTCGCCCGCGCGGAGCGCAGCGCGTCGCCGCTTTGACACCGGTGCGCCCGCACAGCCATGCCGCGGGCAAGCATGCGTCCCGTGGCCGACGCCCGCCACCCCGCCGCGCCCCTGCCCGTCGCAGGTTTCGCAGCTGGCTGGGTCGCCCCCACGCCATCGCCGCCGCATGATGCGACGGCAGGGAAGGGGAGGGCGCATGCCGTTCGATGACTACATCGGCCGCACCGAAACCGCGGAGGACACGGCCGACCCCCGCCTCGCCGCCCGCCTCGCCGCCACCCTCGATGTGCCCACCCCCGCCGAGGACGCGGCCTGGCCCCCCTCTGGCACTGGACCCTCTTCCAGGACTGGCGCCCCCCGTCCGGCCTCGGCCCCGACGGCCACCCGCGCCGAGGCGGCTTCCTCCCCCCGTCCACGACCTCCCCCGCCGCATGTGGGCCGGCGGCCGCGTGGCCTTCCTCGAACCCATCCGCACTGGCGACTCCCTCCGCCGCACCAGCACCATCCTGACCGTCACGGAAAAGACCGGCGCCTCCGGCCGCCTCGTTTTCGTCACGGTACGCCACGTCGTCGAAGGCCCGCGCGGCCCCGCCCTCTCCGAGGAACAGGACCTCGTCTACCGCGGCACCGAGGGCGCTGCCGTCCGCCCCGCCCCGCCCGCGCCGCCCTGGCCCGACGCCCTGACGGCGACCCTCACCCCCGACCCCATCCTCCTCTTCCGCTACTCCGCCCTCACCGGAAACGGCCACCGCATCCACTACGACCACCCCTACGTGACCGGCGAGGAAGGCTACCCCGGCCTCGTCGTCCACGGCCCCCTGCAAGCCACCTGGCTTACCGCCCACGCCCTCCGCCTCGCCGGTGGAGACACGCGCCTCACCCGCTTCGCCTACCGCGGCCGCCGCCCCTGCTTCGATAACCGCCCCCTCATGCTCCTCGCACGCCCCCATTCCGACAAAGAGTCCGGCGACACGATCTGCCTGGAAACGCGCGACGACACCGGCGCCACCTGCCAGGAGGCCGAAGCCACCCTTGCCTGACCGCGCCGCCACCCATGCCTGACGCCGGCCCCCCGCCGGAGGCCCGACAACCCCGCGCGATGTTCGCCGACCCCGCTTTCAAGGGTGTCGCGATCATCGCCCTCGGCTTCCTCATCATCACGGCCTCCGACGCCCTCGTGAAATGGACGCTGCCCGAGATCGGCGTCGGCGGCGCCATGCTGGCCCGCGGCATCTTCGGCGCCCTCACCATCGCCGCGGTCTCCGGAGCCCTCACCGGCCGCACCTCCCTCCGCCCCAACAACCGCCGCCTCATCGCCTGGCGCAGCGTCCTGCACACCGCCGTCACCATCGCCTACTACCTGGCGTGGTTCTCCGGCATGCCGCTTGCCGACAGCTACGCCATCACAGCCGTCACCCCGCTGCTGATGACCCTCCTCGCCATCCCCCTCCTCGGCGAGCGGGTCTCGACGCGACGCTGGCTTCTCGCGGCCCTTGGCTTCGCAGGCGTCCTCCTCATGCTCCGCCCCGGCGGCGACCTCTGGCGTCCGGAGGCCGCCATCCTCCTCGCCGGCATCATCCTCATGGCGGTGACCCGGATCTGGACCCGCCTCCTCGCCCGCACCGACCGCCCCGCGACGATCGCCTTCTGGCTCCTCGCCGCCCACATCCCCGTCGGCCTCGCCTGGACGGTCCTCTCCCCACCCACGGCCTGGCCCCACGCCACCACCTGGATCGGCATCCTCCTCCTCGGCGCCACCAACGGCACCGCGCATTTCCTCTTCGCTCGCGCCTTCGCCCTTGCCCCCGTCGGCCTCCTCGCGCCCTTCGAGTACTCGACGCTGATCTTCGGCACCCTCCTCGGCCTCGCCATCTGGGGCGACGTCCCCTCCTGGCTGACGATCGCCGGTGCCGCCGTGGTCGCCGCCGCCGGCCTCCTCAACCTCCGCGAGGGCCGCCGCGCCCAGAACACGCCCGACGGGACCACCCCCGCGATGCGTGACACCCCCGGCCCGCAGGACACCGACGCGTCCGGCCCGCACGCATCCTCACCGAACGCTCGTACCACCCGCGATCATACCGCGGAGCCGAACGTCCCGGACGAAGCGATCGTACACTCGCCCACCGCAACGTCGTCCGCTCCCGCATCCGCCCCCACGGCGGACGCCGCGCGCGCCGTGACGCCGCCCGCGCGCGCCGGAACGCCCCCGGCCACCCCCGAGCCCCACCTTCGCCACGACGCCCGCCGCGGTGCCCTCTGCATGCTCGGCGCCGCCGCCCTCTTCACCGTGATGAGCGCGCTGGCAAAGCACCTCTCCGACCGCATCCCCTTTAACGAACTGATGACCTTCCGCTGCGCCTTCGCGCTGCCCGTCACCCTCTTCGTCGGCTGGCGCGCGGGGATGTTCTTCCGCACCCGCCGCCTCGGCGGCCACGCGCTGCGGTCCCTCGCGGGCATCTGCGGCATGGCCTGCGGCTTCTACTCGCTCACGCTCCTCCCGCTCGCCGACCAGATCGCCGTCAACTACACCCAGCCGCTCTTCGTCATCCTCCTCGCCATCCCCTGGCTCGGCGAACGCCCGAGCCCCATCCGCTGGGCAGCCGTCGCCCTCGGCTTCGTCGGCGTCCTCGTCGTCGCGCTGGGCCAGGGAGCCTTCTCCGGCAGCGCCAACACCTGGGGCTACGCCGTGGCCGCCATCGCCGGCCTCTTCGGCGGCCTCGCCACCATGCTGGTGCGCCAGCTCTCCGCGACGGAGAGCAGCACCACCATCGTCATGTGGCAGTCCCTGCTGATGACGCTGATGATCAGCGTCACCGTCCCCTTCACCTGGGTCACCCCGAGCTGGACGGAACTCGGCATCATGGTCCTGATGGGCCTCGTCGGCGGCGTCGCACAGGTCCTGCTGACCGAAGCCTATGCCTCCGCCCAACCCTCCTCCCTTGGCCCCTTCAACTACACCGGCCTGATCTGGGCGATCCTCCTCGGCTGGCTCGTCTTCGGCGACACGCCCTCCTGGCCCATGCTCGCCGGCTCCGCCCTCATCGTCGCCGCCGGATTCCTCGTCCTCCGCGGCGAGACCCGCCGAGAGCCTCGCCCCCAAGGCACCACATGACCGACATCCCCTTCCGCCGCGACGACCCCCTCCCGCCTGGACAGGTCCAGCACCTCGCCCCCGCCCTCCGTCGCATCCTCTGCGACAACCCCGGCCCCTTCACGTCGCGCGGCACCAACGCCTGGATCATCGGCCCCCCCGGCGGCGACGTCGCGATCCTCGACCCCGGCCCCGCCCACCCCGCCCACCGCGACGCCCTCCTCCGCGCCACCGCCGCCGACCGCGTCACCGCCGTCCTCGTCTCCCACACCCATCGCGACCACTCCCCCGGCGCCGCACCCCTCGCCAGGGCGCTGAACGTCCCGACCCTTGCCTTCTCCCCCCACCTCACCCCGCCCGAGGATGGCGGGGAGGGCGCCGACCACGCCTTCACCCCCGACCGCCGCATGCCCGACGGCGCCGTGATCGATGCGGCGACCTGGCGTCTCACCGCCCTCCACACCCCCGGACACTGCGCCAACCACCTTTGCTTCGCGGCGGAGGGCGACGGCATCCCCCCCGGCACCCTTCTGTCCGCCGACCACGTGATGTCCTGGTCGACGAGCATCGTCTCGCCGCCCGACGGCGACATGGCCGCCTACCTCCGCTCCCTCGATCGGGTCATCGCCCTCGCGCCGAGCCTGCTTCTCCCCGGCCACGGCGCCGCGCATGACGACCCCGCCCCCTTCCTGGCAGCCCTCCGCACCCACCGCCTCGCCCGCGAGGCCGCCATCCTCGACGCCCTCCGGACGGCCACGCGCGACGGCGGCGGCGCCACCGCCGCCGACCTTGTCCCCGTCGTCTACGGCCCAACCCTCGACCCGCGCCTGGCCCCCGCCGCCGCCCGTTCCCTCCTCGCGCACCTGCTGAAATCCGCCGCCGACGGCACATCGACGCGGGAAGGCGACACCTTCCGCATCACCTGACGCGCAGCACGGGGAAGGGGAGGGGAGCCAGGCCGCGGCCGGATCGTGCGGGGAGCGACCCCAAGGGGATCAAGGCTTTCGGGACCCGCCTACCGGGCCCGCCGCTGCACTGGCACAGGGAGAAACGTGGAACATGGCAGGCGGTTGACCCGGGACGACCCGCGGAACGCCGATGCGCCCTCCATGCGACATCGACGGTCGCCTATTCCGATCGCCACCACGCCGTGACGCTCCGTCCCCGCGCGTCCGCGTGGCCCGACCCGCCCCGCAGGCGATGCGACGACGATAACCCTTTGATCTTGCGCCGATTGCCCACGAACTCCCCATAGACCCGAGCGTCAGTGGCAAAACCATGCGAATCAGTGAGCTGGACCTCGAGGGCCGCCGACGCCTCATTGAAACCCGGCAGCGGGCCGAAGCTCTGCGCGCCGCTGATGCGGACCTCCGGACCCGCTTCCGCGGCTCGATGACCTGGCGCGACCGCGAGGGCCAAGCCTGACTCTACCGACGGCAGGGTCGAATCGAGAAGAGCCTCGGCCCCCGTAACGAGTCGATGGCGCGCACTTACCACGCCGTCGTCGAGGGCAAGGCCCTGCAAGAGGCCGGGGCCGAAGCCCTGCGCCGCTCGCTGGAAGCCATGGCCCGCGGCAACCGCGCCGCCGACCTCGGGCGGGTGCCGCGGCTCGTCGCGCCTCCTGCGCCGGCTGGATGCGGTAGGCGTCCTCGGCCGCACGGTCTGCGTCGTCGGAACCAATGCGCTCTTCGCCTACGAGACCCATGCGGGCATCCGCTTCGGCGCGGACCTCCTCGCGACCGGCGACGTCGACCTTGCCCTCGACGCCCGACGCAACCTTGCCCTCGCCGGACGGGCTCTTCCGGAAGGCCTGCTCGCAGAACTGCGCAGGGGGACCCCAGCTTCTTCCTGCAACACGAAGGCTCGTAGCGCGCGGTCAGCGGGAACGGCTTCATGGTGAACCTCATCGTCGCCGAGCCGCGCGACCACCTGCACGTCGCCCCGCGCGCCAAGCGCCGGCTGGGCGGCGCCGAAGCCGCCGAGGACCTGACGGCCGTCGAGATGCCCGGCCTTGAGATGATCGTGGACGCCCCCGCTTCGGCAGCGTCGCCATCGCGGAGGATGGGCTGCCGGTCTGGGTCGCGGCAGCCGACCCCCGGTGGTGGGCCGCGCATAAACTCTGGCTCGCCGCGCGACCCGACCGGGAGCCTCTCAAGCGCGGCCGGGACCGCGAGCAAGCCGGTGCTGTTGCCCAGATGCTCGCCCTCTACTGGAACGCGCCCGACCTTTCCGACGGCGCGCTCGCCTCCATCCCGGCCGCCCTGCGGCAGGAACTGCGTGGCCTCGTCGCCATGGCGGAGCAAGCGGAGCCCGCCCGCCCGACCTGGTAGCGAAAAGCCGGGGAAGGTCGTTCAACGCGACGGGCAGAGCGACACAGGGCGGCACACACACAGTCTTGAATTTAGTCCTATATCAATTGGCACATTCCTCTGACCCGCGGAGGCCCCATTCCTTTCCCTCACTCCCCCCGGCTCCCTTGGTCCACCATGACCGGGGACGAGTACCGCGCCATCTCCCCTACGTCCGGCACCGCGCCCCCCTGGGCCGCGAGGTCGGCGCGAGCCTGTCCGCGCCGGGCTCGAGCCCGCCCGCGCCAAGCTCCCGCGCGGAACCGCCAACCCCCGGGCGAGCCCATCCGCCCTGCCCGGTCCCTACCGGCTGCTCCCCGGCGAGCTTTGTCGTTCCACACACGACGCCGTGCGGGAGATGGGAATGGCCTTCGCGAGCGACTGGCAACAACGCCCCGACGAGCGTTACCGCGACATGCGCGCCCGCCTTCGCGACACGATCATCACCCTCAAGCGCCTCCACCGCATCGCCGCCGGCCGGCGCTACATCCACCCCTCGCTCCGCCGCAACTGGCGGTGACGCCGCCAAACCGCCCTTCCTTGACACCACGCCCGGTACGGGGCACCCGCACCGCACCCCCTCCCGGGCGTGGCACCCCGCCCTCGCCCCTCTCCCGAGACGACATGCCCGTGCGCGAAAAATCCTCCGGCGGCTGGCTGGAGAGCCTGAAGACGATCCTCTACGCCGGGCTCATCGCCATCGGCATCCGCACGATCGCGTTCGAGCCTTTCAACATCCCCTCCGGCTCGATGATCCCGACGCTGCTGGTCGGCGACTACCTCTTCGTCTCGAAGTATTCCTACGGCTATTCCCGGGCCTCGCTCCCCTTCTCGCCGAACCTCTTCTCCGGCCGCATCTTCGGCAGCCTCCCCGCCCGCGGCGACGTCGCGGTCTTCAAGCTGCCGCGCGACGGCACGACCGACTACATCAAGCGCATCGTCGGCCTCCCCGGCGACCGCATCCAGGTCCGCCAGGGCGTGCTGCACGTGAACGGCCAGCGGGTCGAACGCGTCCCGCAGGGCAACTACACCGTGGAAGGCGACGGCCCCCGCATCACCGTCCGCCTGTACCGGGAGACGCTACCCGCCTCCCCCGGCGCCCAGCCCCGCGCGCACCCGATCATCGAGCAGTCGGATGACGGCCCGTACGACAACACCCAGGAATTCGTCGTCCCCGCGAACCACGTCTTCGCCATGGGCGACAACCGCGACAACTCGCTCGACAGCCGCGCCACGAACTTCGTCGGCTTCATCCCCGTGGACAATCTCGTCGGCCGCGCCGAGTTCATCTTCTTCTCCTGGGACGGCTCCGCAAACTGGTGGGAGGTCTGGGCCTGGCCGCTCGCGGTCCGCTGGTCCCGCCTTCTGAACGGCGTCCGGTGAGGCGCCCCGAAACCGTAACGACGCCGCCCCCGGCGACGCGCCGGCCGTCGCCGCGCGCCGCGCCGGGGCACACGCTCCAGGCTCGCGCCCCGCCTCGACACCGGCCGTCCCCGACGCGCGCGCGCCCGCTCCCCGGCTCCGCGACGGGGAAGCCGCCCCGGCCAGGTCGGCGCCCCCCGCGACGGTCACGGCGAAGCCCGGGACCCCCGCCGGCAGCGCCCCGCGCAGGACAACGCCGACCCGTCGCACCGCGCCCCGAAGCCCGCCGTGGCCGCCCTCTCCTCCCGCCTCGGCCACGCCTTCGCCGACGCCGCCCTCCTCGACCAGGCACTCACCCACCGCTCCGCCGCCGACCCCAAGCGCCGCCAGCTCGATTCCAACGAGCGCCTCGAATTCCTCGGCGACCGTGTTCTCGCCCTCCTCATCGCCGAGTGGCTCTCCGAACGCTTCCCCGAGGAACGGGAGGGCGAACTCGGCAAGCGCCTCGCCGTCCTCGTCCAGTCCGACACCCTCGCGAAGATCGGCGAATCCATCGGCCTGCCCGACGCCCTGCGCGTCCCGCCCGCCGAGGGCCGCACCGGCCTGCGCCAGCGCGCCACCGTGCTCGGCGACGCGACGGAGGCCCTGATCGGCGCCCTCTACCTCGATGGCGGCCTCGACGCCGCCCGCGCATTCATCCGGCGTGAATGGACCGTCGTTCTGGAGTCCGAGATCACCCCGCCGATGTCCGCCAAGAGCCGCCTCCAGGAATGGAGCCTCGGGCGTGGCCTCGGCCTCCCTGAATACGAACTCGTCGGCTCCGAGGGTCCCTCCCACGCCCCGCACTTCACCGTCCGCGCCAGGGTCAACGGCCGCTCCGCCGAGGCCACCGGCGACAGCAAGCGCGCCGCCGAACAATCCGCCGCCGCCGCCCTCCTCGCCCAACTCGGCGATGCCTGAGGAAAACCCCACCCCCGAGGACCCGGGCACCGATCGCCCGGACGCCCGGCCCGACGGTAAGGCCGGGCAGGCGGCGCAGCCGAGCGAGGGCGGCGCATCCCGGCACGCCGGCAGCGACGTCGCCTCGGCCGACACGCCGGCAACGGCCGCATCGGCCGGCGATAACGCCGGCCCCGCCGTGACGCCCGCCCTGACGCCGGACGACGCCGCGGCGCCGGGGACGCGCGCCGGCATCGTCGCCGTCCTCGGCGCCCCGAACGCCGGCAAGTCCACCCTGGTGAACCGCCTGGCCGGCGCGAAGGTCTCGATCGTCTCGGCGAAGCCCCAGACCACGCGCTTCCGCATCCGCGCCGTCCTGATGGTCGGCCGCAGCCAGGTCGTGCTGACCGACACGCCCGGTATCTTCGCCCCGCGCCGGCGCCTGGACCGCGCGATGGTCGCCGCGGCCTGGGGCGGCGCGCAGGACGCGGACATGGCGCTCCTCGTCGTGGATGCCCGCGCCGGGATCACCGAACGCGTCCGCGCCATCCTCGACCGACTGAAGGGCCAGCGCAGGCGGATCTGGCTCGTTCTCAACAAGACCGACCTGCTCGACACCAAGCGCCTGCTGCCGCTCACCGCCGAACTCAACGCAGCCCTGCCCTTCGAGGAGACCTTCATGGTCTCCGCCGGCAACGGCGACGGCACGGACCGCCTGCGCGACGCCCTGGGCGCTGCCATGCCCGAAGGGCCCTGGCTCTTCCCCGAGGACGAACTCTCCGACCTCAACGAACGCATGCTCTGCGCCGAGATCGTGCGGGAACAGATCCTGCGCCAGACGCACGAGGAAGTGCCACACCACGCGACCGTCGAGACCGAGTCCTGGCAGGAACGCAAGGACGGCTCGGTGCGCGTGGACTGCACGATCTATGTCGGCCGCGCCTCGCAGAAGGCGATCATCATCGGCGACAAGGGCGCCCGCATCCGCGAGATCGGCCGCCGCGCGCGCGAGGAGCTGAACGTGCTCCTCGAACGTCCCGTGCACCTCTTCCTCAACGTGAAGGACCGGCCGGGCTGGGACGAGGAACGCGGCCGCCTCCGCGCCCTCGGTCTCGAGGACCTGGATTGAGCGCCCCGGTCTGCTCCCTCGACACGGGGGAGGGCGGACCGGTCCGTACGACGCAGGCAAGTCCGAGGCGCAACTGGCACGCCCGCCGCGGCGCCCGACCTGCCCTGGAGGATCGGCGGCGGCGGCCCCACATCCCCGCCATGGAATGGGAAGCCCCGGCGATCGTGCTCGACGCGCGGCCACTCGGCGAGGGCGGTGCCGTCGTCACCTTGCTGACGGAAGAACAGGGACGCCACGCCGGCCTCGTGAAGGGCGGCGCCGCGCGCGGCAACGCCGCGATCTGGCTCCCGGGCAACCTCGTCGAGGCCCGCTGGGTCGCGCGCCTCGCGGACCAGTTGGGCAGCCTCTCCGGCGAACTCGTCCACCCCGCCGCGGCGCTCGCGATGGAGGATCCGCTGTCGCTCGCGCTCCTCTCCTCCGCCTGTGCCGTCGCCGCGGAAGCCCTGCCGGAGCGCGAGGCGCATCCGCGCGTCTTCCGCGCCCTCGTCCCGGTCATCGCGCATCTCGGGCGCGGCGCGGAGGAGGTACTGCCGGACTACCTGCGGTGGGAGGTGCTGCTGCTCGCGGACCTCGGCTACGGCCTCGACCTGACCCGCTGCGCCGCGACGGGTGCGACGTCCGACCTGACCCACGTCTCCCCGAAGTCGGGCTGCGCCGTCAGCGCGGGCGCCGCCGCGCCCTATCTCGACCGCCTGCTGCCCCTGCCGGGCTTCCTGCTCGACGACGCGGCGCCCGCGACGCCGAAGGACTGGGCAGACGGGCTGCGGCTGACGGGACACTTCCTCGCGCGCGACGCCTGCGGCGCCCGACACCGGCCGGTGCCCGCGGCGCGAGAGGCGCTGGCCGACCGCGTCACCGCGCTCGCATCAGGAACTGCCGATGAAGATGCCCGTCGCGAGCACGAGCAGGCCGCCGAGGACGATCTGCACCAGCGCTGAGGTGAAAGGCGTCTCCATGTACTTCCACCGCGTCCAGGCGATGGCTGCGAGTTCCAGCGCCACGACGAAGCCGGCCACGACGGTCGCGGTCCAGAAATCGGAGATGAGGTAGGGCAGGGTATGTCCCAGCCCGCCGATCGCGGTGGCCACGCCGCAGGCGATGCCGCGGATCAGCGGGTGTCCGCGTCCCGTGATCGCGCCGTCGTCCGACAGCGCTTCCGTCAGACCCATGGAGATGCCGGCGCCGATCGAGGCGGCGAGCCCGACGACGAAGGCGTCGTGCGACGACTGCGTGGCGAAGGCCGCCGCGAAGATCGGCGCGAGCGTAGAGATCGAGCCGTCGATGAGCCCGGCGAGCGCGGGCTGCACGATCTGCAGGACGAAGATGCGGCGCGCCGCCGCGTCCTCCTCCTGCCGCGCGTCCTGGGTCAGATGCGCTTCCGTCAGCCGGTCCGCGAGCGCCTCGTGCTTCTGCTCGATCAGGGCGAGGTCGCCGAGAAGGCGGCGGACGTCGGTGTCGCGCGCCTGTTCCGCTGCCTTCGCGTAGAACTGGCCCGCCTCGAGCTCCATGACGGCGGCCTGCCGGCGCACCACGTCGAGGCGCAGGTTGTCCGCGAGCCAGACGGGGTTGCGCCGCAGGAAGCCGCGCACGTCGGCGCGGGTCATGTGGGGCAGGGCCTTCCCGAACTTGCGCTCGTAGAGGGCGAGGAGCAGGCCGCGGTGCCGGTGCTCTTCCTCAGCCATCCCGTCGAAGACGGCGGCGGTCGCGGGGAAGTCGGTCCGCATGCGCATCGCGAAGGTCGCGTAGATCCGGGCGTCCTCTTCCTCGTTCGCGATGGCGAGGGCCAGGGTCTCGGCCTCGGTGAGGTCAGCGAGGCGTTTCATCATCGCGGGACATACTGGGGGGCGACGTAAAAGTCAAGAAAAACAGTGCCTTGGCGCAAATGGGACGCGTTCGCATCTCGGGCGGGCACGCTCGCGGCCGGGCTGTGCGACGCTCCGGCCGGGAGGGAGGGCGCGACGTCCGTGGGACGGTGACGGCGCCCCGCACCGTCACCGTCGGGGGCTCAGCGTGCCCGGCGGATCACGACGACGCTGAAGGAGCCGGGGCGATCCCCCAGCAGGCGCACGCGGATGAAGGACGGAGCGGCGCCCGGCTGAATGGCGAGGCGCGAGGCCAGGCCGTCGCCGCCGTCATCGTCCTCCGCCATCTCGTTCCCCCGCTCGTCCAGCAATTCCAGCACGGTGTCCACGCCGCGTCCCAGGCCGAAGGTCATCGCCAGCAGCTCGCGGTCTTCCCGCGGCAGCGCGAAGACGGCCGACTGGCTTGCCCGGAGGCGGAGCGAGACGGCTTCGCCCACGGCGAGCGGCGGGCGCGACGCCGCCTCGGCGACGTCGCGGGCATAGGCGTCCTCGGGCGGCGCGGGCTCGCCGGCCTCGATGGCGAGGTCGAAGGTCCCGCCGCTGTCGCCGAGGACACTGGCGCGCAGGAAGGCTGCGGAGCGCGGTGCGTCGGACGTCGCGACGCGGGAGGCCAGGCCCTCGCCGCCGTCGTCGTCCTCCAGGATCACCTGACCCCCAGCGTCCAGCAGCGCGAGGACCGTGTCCGCGTTCTCCCGGAGGTTGCGCGTGAGGGCGACCAAGTCCTGTCCCTGCGGCAAAGCGAAGAAGGCCTGCTGGCGGCGTTCCAGCCGGATCGTCAGGTTCGTCCCGACCGCGAGCGGGCCGCGGGCGCGGGCCGCGTCGAGGCTCGTCGGGAAGTCGGGCGGCGCGCGCGGGCCCTCGCGGACGAGGACGAGCTCGAACTCGCCGGTGGAGTTGCCGAGGATGCCCGCGCGCAGCAGCAGCGCGTTGGGCGCTTCGCCGAGGGCAAGCATCGAGGCGAGGGAGCCGCCGCCATCGTCGTCCTCCGCCAGCACCTCCCCGTTCTTGCCGATGAGGGCGAGGACGGTGTCCGTGTTGCGCGCGAGGTTGCGGGTGAGGGCGGAGAGGTCCGTCCGGTCCTCCGGCAAACGGAAATAGGCGAACTGGCCGCCGCGGAGCCGCAGTGGCACGGCCTCGCCTACGACAAGCGGCGGGCGGTTCGCGGCCGCCTCCGGCGTCGTCGCGTAGTCCGGCGTGGCGCGCGGGGTGTCGCGGGCCAGCACGAGCTCGAAGGCGCCGCCCGCATCGCCCAGGGTGCCGGCGCGGATCAGCGCGACGCCGTCGCCGGGCTGGACCTCGAGGCGGGAGGCGAGGGCCTCCTCGCCGCCGTCATCGTCCTCGGCGACCGTCTCTCCCCCGGCATCGAGGGCGCGCAGCAGCGTGTCGGTGTTGCGCTCCAGCCGTCGCGTCGTCACGACGTAGGCCTCCCCGGCCTCGGGCGAGACGCGGAAGAAGGCGGCCTGGCCGCGCCGGAGCTGGACCCGGACCGGCTGGTCCGGGGCGAGAGGAGGCAGGTTGGCCGCGTCCGCGGGCCGCAGGGCCAGGCCGGGAGGCGCGGGCGGCGGGGGCACCAGCGACGCCGGCGGCGGCACCGGGCGCGAGGGAACCGGCGCCCCAAGCGGCGGAGGCTTCGCCAGACCCCCGCCCTGAGCCAGGAGGGAGGCCGGCGTCAGGCCCAGGACAACCACCGCCGCGAACCCCGCGCCGCGCACCGTGCCGAAGGCCATTCCGCACTCTCCCATTCCGGCGCGAAAGGCCGGCGCGAAGGGGTAGACCCGGGCGCGCCGGGCCGTCCACCGTGGCCCCGCGGCGCTGGCGCGGACGTGTCCCCCCTGCTAGAAAGGGGAAGCGCGAACGAAGCAGGAACATGGCGCGAGAGCAACAATGCCCGACGACGTGAAGACCCCCGTGCCGGATGGCGGCCGCATCAACGAGACGCCGCTCGCCGGCGCGCTGAGCGAGCGTTACCTCGCCTACGCCATGTCCACGATAATGGCGCGGTCGCTGCCGGACGTGCGCGACGGCTTGAAGCCGGTGCACCGCCGGCTGCTCTGGGCGATGCAGCAGTTGCGGCTGGATCCGGCGGGCGGGTTCAAGAAGTGCGCCCGCGTCGTCGGCGACGTCATCGGCAAGTATCACCCGCACGGCGACGCGAGCGTCTACGAGGCGCTGGTGCGGCTCGCGCAGGACTTCGCGGCGCGCTACCCGCTCGTTGAGGGGCAGGGAAACTTCGGGAACATCGACGGGGATAACCCCGCGGCGATGCGCTACACCGAAGCCAAGTTGACGGAGGTCGCGAAGTCGCTCCTGGAAGGGATCGACGAGGATGCGGTGGACTTCCGCGCGACCTATGACGGGGAGGAGCAGGAGCCGGTCGTCCTGCCGGCGGCCTTCCCGAACCTGCTGGCGAACGGCGCGAACGGGATCGCGGTGGGCATGGCGACCTCCATCCCGCCGCACAACGCGGGCGAGGTCTGCTCCGCCGCGCTGGAACTGATCGCCAACCCCGCCGCGACCACGGCCGAACTGATGCGCCACATGCCCGGGCCGGACTTCCCGACCGGCGGCATCATGGTGGAGCCGCCCGAGAGCATCCTGACGGCCTACGAGACGGGCCGCGGCGGCTTCCGGCTGCGCGCGAAGTGGGAAGTCGAGCGCCTCAAGAACGGGACGTGGCACGTCGTCGTCACGGAAATCCCCTACCAGGTCGGCAAGTCCCGACTGATCGAGATGATCGCGGAGCTGCTGGAGCAGAAGAAGCTGCCGCTGCTGGCGGACGTGCGGGACGAGAGCACGGACGTGATCCGCCTCGTGCTGGAGCCGAAGTCGCGCGCCGTGGACCCGGCGATGCTGATGGAGAGCCTGTTCCGCGCGACGCCGCTGGAATCCCGCATTCCCCTGAACATGAACGTGCTGGACGCCGACCGCACGCCGCGCGTGATGGGGCTGCGGGAGGTGCTGCGGTCCTGGCTCGACCACCGGCGCGTCGTGCTGGTGCGTCGGTCGCAACATCGTCAGTCCGCGATCGAGCGGCGGCTGGAGATCCTCGACGGCTACCTCATCGTCTATCTCAACCTGGACGAGGTCATCCGCATCGTGCGGGAGGAGGACGATCCCAAGGCCGCGCTGATGGCGACCTTCTCGCTGACCGAGGTGCAGGCGGATGCCATCCTCAACATGCGGCTGCGCGCGCTGCGCAAGCTGGAGGAGATGGAGATACGGCGGGAGCACACGCGGCTCACGAGGGAGCTGAAGGGGCTGCAGAAGCTCCTCGCCTCGGAGAAGGCGCAGTGGGGGCGGATCGCCGAGGAGATCGAGGCGGTCCGCAGCAAGTTCGGCGACGGTCCGCTCGGCAAGCGGCGCACGGTGCAGGCGAAGGCGGTCGCGGTCGAGTTCGACGAGAACGCCTTCGTCGAGCGCGAACCGATCACCGTCATCCTCTCCGAGAAGGGCTGGCTCCGCGCGCAGAAGGGGCACCTGGAGGATGCTTCGAACCTGCGTTTCAAGGAGGGCGACGCCCTCGCCCTCATGCTGCACGCGGAGACGACGGACCGGATCGGGCTGATCGCGACGAACGGGCGGGCCTATACGATCAAGGCGGACTCCATCCCGCGCGGCCGCGGGGACGGGCAGCCGGTGCGGCTGATGGTCGAGCTGGGCAACGAGGACGAGGTCGTGACGGCCTTCGTCTGGAAGGACGGGTCGCGCTTCCTGCTGGCCTCCCACTCGGGCAAGGGCTTCGTCTGCAAGGCGGAGGACCTGCTGGCGGAGAAGCGGACGGGCAAGACCGTGCTGATGGTGGACGCGCCGGACCGGCTGGTGGCCTGCGTGCCGGCGGAGGGCGACACGGTCGCCGTCGTCGGCGAGAACCGGAAGATGCTCGTTTTCCCGCTGGAGCAGGTGCCGGAGATGACGCGCGGACGCGGCGTCACGCTCCAGGGCTACAAGGACGGGGGGCTGTCCGACCTGAAGGTCTTCGACGCGCGGCGGGAGGGGCTGACCTGGGTGCAGGGCGGGCGGACGCGGACCGAGACGGCGCTGGCGCCCTGGCGGGCGAACCGCGGGGCGGCGGGAAAGCAGCCGCCGCACGGGTTCCCCCGCAGCAACCGGTTCGAGGAGTAGGCCGGGCCAGGCGGACGGCGCGCGGGACGCACGCCGTCGTCAGCCGCTGCGGTTCGGTGTTCCGAGCACGTGAGTATCCGGCGGCAGCATGACGTCGTCGAAGGTCTGGGTGAACATGGCCGCCGCGAAGAAGGCGACGGCGCGCAACGTCACGTCACCGACATTGGCCAGGTCATGCCGCACGCCGGTGGGCAGGACGAAGACGCTGCCGGGGCCGACCGTGTGCACGCCATCCTCCATGCGCAACTCGCCCTGGCCGGCGATGATGTACTGCGTCTCCTCCGTGGCGTCGGTGTGCCAGCCCAGGCGCCCGCCGGGTTCGATCTCATAAACGATGGTGGAGGACTGCGCGGCGCCGTGGCCGCCGCAGGTGGCGAAAGCGCCGGCCCAGCGGACGGCCGGGTCGTCCTTCCCATGCACGGCGGCGCGCGGCAGGTCGGGCGACGAAACGACGGGGATCATGCGTCCTCCTCTGGCGATGCTGGCAACGGGGCAGCACCGACCTGCCTTACGTCGCGAGACGTCTCAAATATTGCACCGACGTCGTATTCATGCCGTCTCAAAAAGACGGCGCATCCGTGACGGGTTAACTTGCGGCGATGCAGGTCGTTTCTGGATAGCCATGGTCCGATACATGCTACCCGAAAGTCAAGGATGGCTGTTACGTTGTCGATCCTGGACAGGAGGAGGCGGCCAGTGAAGGACCTCATCGCGATCTCCGGGCTGATGGCCATGCTTGCCGGCGGCGCGCAGGCGCAGGGTGTCCCCGACCTGCGCGGCACATGGCTCCCGTCGCAGACCGCGCACATCGTCGAAGGCCCGACCCGACACGCGCAGAGCGGGCGCGAGGCCGTGCCGGGGCATGAAACCTACCAGCGCACGACATCCCGCTTCGTCTTCCGCTTCGAGGGACAAGACGGGAGGACCTTCTGGGGAGTCTTGTCTTCCACCGGCGTGAGCGAGCGTATCGTCGGCGCGCTTTCGGTGGATGGCCGGCGCTTCGTCATGACCGACGAGGACGGCCACTTCACCGGCACCGTCGTGGACAACGACACCCTCGACTATTGCTACCAGCACGCGACGCCGACGAACCGTGCGGTGGCCTGCGGGCTGCTGACACGACAGCGACCCTGACGGGTCGCGGCCCGCCGCCTCAGTCTGGCGAAGCGGCCGCGCGCAACGCCTGCGCGAGCGGGCCCGCGTCCTCCGTCCGGAGGTTCGTCGCGTCGAGCACGAGCCGTCCTTCCCGCAGGAAGCGGTGACCGACGAGCACCGGCGGCTGCATGCGGGCCAGGGACGCCGCGAGCGCGACGGCATCGGCGTCGGCCGGACCCACGGTCAGCTCCGGCCTGGGGGTGTCGCCCTCGGCAAGGGTGACCGTCCATCCGTTCGGCCGGCCGAGCGCCGTCCCGACCTCCTCCAGGATGCCGCGCCGCCGCTCCGCCTCCATCCGCGGGTCGGCGGCCGTGAACTCTTCCAGCGCGGCCAGCAGGCCGGCGATGGATTCCTTCCCCACCTTCATCGCGCGGCCGATCCCGTGGATCGGCAACCGCGCGGGGTCCCGCAAGGCCGGCGCGACCGCCGGGTCGGAGACGAAGGTGCCCTCGAAGTAGTCGAGGTCGAGCGACTGCAGCAGCGCGGAGGCGACGAGATCGGCGCGTCCGAGCAGGAGGCCCGTGCCGGGCGGACCGCCGATGGCCTTCCCGCCGCTGACCGCGACGAGGTCGGCGCCGGCGGCGATCAGCCGGGCGGGCAGGTCAGCCGGCGGCAATTGTCCCGCGGCGTCCACGAGCAGGACGAGGTCGTGCGCGCGGACGAGCGGTACCAGGGCTTCGATCGACGGTTCGGAGTCGGGCTGGGCGAGGTACAGGATGCCGGCGGTGCGCGGGCCGATCGCGTCGGCGAAGTCGCCGGGCTCGGCGTCGCGGACGCCGGCGCTGGTGCGGCGGTCGGGGATGCCGACCTCGACGAGGCGCGCGCCCGCAAGGCACACCGCACGGTCGTAGGCGTTGCGGTGGCTCCGGGCGATGAGGAACTCGTGCCGCGTCCCGTCCGTGTCGGGCAGCCGGTTCATGCGGCGCACGTCGTCGCGCGCGATGGCAGCAGCCGCGCCGATCGCCAGGGCTGCCGCCGCGCCGGTCGTGACCATCCCGGCCGGCACGCCGAGAATCGACGCGATCCGTCGTGACGCTGCGCCGTGCAGCGCGACCATGTCGAAGGACGCCGCCGCGGCCGCGTCCATCGCGGCGCGCACGCGCGGGGAGAGGCGGGCGGCCCCGGCGCGGCTACTCGTCCCCGTCGCGTTCAGCGCGGGCGCGGGAAGGCCGAGGCTTTCAAGGAGGTCCACGCCGCGGATGTTCCGGGACGATGCCCGGGGTGGCAAGGCACGCCGTTCAGCCGACGCTTTCCGGCACCAGAACCTCCGCGGGCGGCGCCGCGCCGTTCAGCCGGTGCCACGAACCGGCGGTCAGGATCTCGCTCGGGAAGAAGCGCGCCTTGTAGGCCATCTTCGCGCTCTGCGGGACCCAGTAGCCTAGGTAGACGTAGGGCAGTCGCAACTGTCGGGCCCGCGCGATGAGGTGCAGGATCGCCTGGGTGCCGAGGGAACGCGAGGCCAGCGCGGGGTCGAAGAAGGAGTAGACCGCGGAAAGGCCATCGCTGAGCCAGTCCGTAAGACAGGCGCCGACGAGCCGGTCCGGCGCGTCGCGGAACTCGATCATCATGGTGGAGATCGGCGTGTCCTCCACCATCGCGCGGTAGTCGTAATAGCCCATCGCCGCCATGTCGCCGTCGCCGTGGCGCGCGCGCTGGTAGCGCTGGAACAGCGCGAACTGCTCGGCGGTCGCGCGCGCCGGGACCTCGTGCGTCATCACGTCGAGGTTGGACTTGATGATGCGGCGCTGCGTGCGGGACGGGATGAACTCGTCCACGACGATGCGGATGGGAACGCAGGCCTGGCAGCCCGGGCAGACCGGGGCATAGGCGATGTTGTGGCTGCGCCGGAACCCGGCTCGGGAGAGGCGGTCATGCAGCGCCTCGCTCTCGGCACCTGAGAGTTCGGTCACGATTTTCCGCTCCGTCCGCCCCGGCAGGTAGGGGCAGGGCAGGGGTGCCGTCGTATAGAAAAACTGCGGGCGTCTCTGGGCGCGTTGCAGCATGGATCCCGCATTCTCCGCCGAAGGGCGGCTTTCGTCCATGCCGAAGCGCCGGCCTTTCCCTTTGGTTTCGGTCATGGGTCGAGACGGAGGCGGGCGGCCGCATTCGCCCGCGGCGCGAGCGGCAGCAGCCGCGCCGCGGCCCAGTCGGCGTTCAGGTCCCGCCAGTGGCGGGAGAACGGGTGGCCCGACTGGCCCGTCGCGATGATCGCGGCGACGGCGTCGGGGCTGTCCGGCCGGGCGCCGAGGTCCATCACGATCCGCAGGCCGGGCCCGTGGACATGGGACAGGTCGCGAGCCAGGCCGCCGCGGTTCACCGTCTCCCCGTCACCGGGGGTCGGGACCTCGATCCGCAGCCAGTCGCCGATGACGGGGACGAAGCGGAGCAGCGGGTGCTCGAAGCGGGCACGGTGCGCGTCGTCCCAGCGCCAGCGCGCGGGGTCCGGACCGAAGCGTGCGGAAAGCCGGGTGACCGTCGTCTCCAGGGCGCGGGCGGCGAGGGCGGCGCAGGCGGGGGAGGCGGTGCGGCGCGGGGCGTGGCGGTGCCGGCCATGGACGGGGTGCCGGCCGACAGGGCCGGGTCGGGACGGGGTGCCGAGGGGTTGTCCGTCCCGGGCGCGGGAGGGGTTCCCGCCTGCGCCAGATCCCCACGGGCGCCGGCGACGGGTCCCCCGGCCGGTATCGGTGGGCCGGCCGGCGGCGGGCCGGCCAAGGCGCCAAGGAGTGACGTCGCTGCCGGCTGGCCCGTCGCGCCACGGGCCGGCAAGGCGGTGGCCGCCGGCGGCACGGTCCGCGGCGCGCCGGGCGCGCACCAGTGGGCGCCGGCAGGGGAGAGAACGAAGCGGACGAATTCGGCGCTTGGGGACCAGGCTTCCCGCTGGACGCCCGCCGTCTCGAGGGCGAGGACCCCGAACTCGCGCCACCACGCATTGAAGATCAGGGGCTGCGGCGCCTCGGGCCTCGCGCCGCCGTCCCAGTGGGTCAGGAGATCCCGCGCGGCCCCTGCCGGCCCGGCGGGGCGGGGGATCGAGAGCAGGACGGGCAGGCTCTCCCGCGCGAAGACCGAGACGGGGTCGGCCTGGATCGCGGCCATGTCGCCCGGGGCGTGGCGGGGGCGTTGGCGCAGCAATTCGCCGATGCGCCGGAAGCGCCAGTCACCGTACCAGTCGCGGCCGAGGAAGACGTCGGAATCGGGTGGCTGGACCCGGTTGTTGGCGTTGACGACGGCGCCGCTCTCCGGCGCGACGACGTGGGGAAGGGAGTCGAAGGGGACCCAGCCCGTCCAGTCGCCCGACCCGTCCCAGCCCGGCAGGGGCATCGTCCCGTCCCCGCCGGCGCGGACCGGCGTGCGGCCGGTGAGGAACATCGCGACCCCGCCTGCCGCGTCGGCCACGATCAGGTTCTGCGGCGGGGAGGTGATGAGCGCGGCGGCGCGGCGGGCATCGGCCATGGACCGCGCGCGATTCAGCGCGTGCAGGCCGGCCGCGGCCGTGTCCGCCGGCGCCAGGTTCGCCATCGCGACGGAGACGACGCGGTCGCCCTGCGGCTGGTCGTCGAGGTCGGAGATGACGGGGCCGTGGCGGGTCTCGCGGATGCGGATGACCTCGTCCGGACGGCCGCGGACGGCGATTCGTTCCTCGCGGATCGTGAAGGGCCGGGGGCCGTCGGGCGTCTCGATGGCGTCGGGGCCGGAGAGGCGTTCGATGAAGACGTCCTGCGTGTCGGAATGCGTCGTCGTGAAGCCCCAGGCCACGCGCTCGTTGCGGCCGATGACGACGAGCGGGACGCCGGGGGAGGAGGCACCGGCGAGGTAGCGGCCATCCGGGAACTCGATGCGGACGAGGTACCAGAGGATCGGCGCGCCGAAGCCGAGATGGGGGTCGGAGGCGAGGAGCGCGCCGCCGGTGGCACTGCGGGATGGCGCTAGGGCCCAGGCGTTGGAGGCGGAGGGAGGCAGCGGCGCCCCGGTCCCCCAGGCCGGGATGGCCTGGAGCAGGGAGGCCAGCATCTCGGGCGCCGGCAGCGCGGCGAGCCGCGACGGCGCGTCGAGCGCGGCGAGGTCCGGCCGCCCCGGGCTGTCGTCGGTCGGCCAGAGTTCGGCCAGGCGGTCAGCGGGCAAGGTTTGGGCGAGGCGGGCGCGTTCCAGGTCGGTCCGGTAGGAGCCTGAGGCCAAAGGCCCATCACCTTGCCCCAGAGGAGGGAGTCCACGGGCGTCCAGGGCTCCGGCGCACCGAGCAGCAGGAACTCCGGCGCGGCGAAGCGGCCGCGGGCGGCGATCCAGGCGTTCACGCCGGCGGCGTAGCCCTCCATCGCCGCGCGGGTGTCGGCGGGGAGGACGGCGAGGTCGGCCTCGGCGCGGCGGCGCAGGCCGAGGACGCGGACCGTGCGGTCCATGCGGAGCGTGGCGGCGCCGGCGACCTCCGACAGGCGGCCGGAGGCCCCGCGGCGCATCATCTCCATCTGGAACATCCGGTCGCGGGCGTGGAGGACGCCCATGGCGATAGCGGCGTCGCGCTCGTTCGCGGCGCGGAGGCGGGGGATGCCGCGGTCGTCGAACCCGATGTCCACGGGCTGCGACAGGCCGGCGACGCGCAGCGCCTGGTCGGTGCCGGGGAGGGTGTACCAGATCACGCCCGCGACCGCCGCGAGCGCGAGCAGCGGGAGGCCGATCAGGACGGCCAGCAGGCGGCGGAACCAGCGCCAGGGGGAACGCGCGCGGCGCGGGGTCAGGGCCATGCTCGGGCATAAGGCGTCGGCGCGGGCGGGTCGCAAGACGCGGCGGCGCGGCCCGCGATGCCGTTACGTCGGCAGGCTCGTCTCGACCAGGACTGTCTCCGTCTCGAAACATGCGGCGTGCCAGGTGCCGGCGGGAAAGTGGAAGAGTCTGCCGGGGCCGAAGGGGCGCTCGCCCTGCTCCGTCGTCAGCGCGCCGATGCCGGAGAGGACCTGCGCGAATTGCTCATGCGGGTGGCTGCGGCCGTCCGCCGCGGCCCCGGCGGGCATGCGGACCGTGACGAGGGACACGCCCGCGCCCTCGACCGTGCGCTCGGCGACGCCGTTCGCTGCGAAGGTTTCCGGAAGGTCGATCCAGGCGCGGAGGTGCGGGGCCAGGCGGGCTGCTCCGGCGTGCGGGCGTCAGGCGTAGAGGTCGGCACGCGACGGCGGCAGCCCGGCGGGGCCGCGGGTGCGCTTCGTGGCGACGGTCTGGAAAATGCCGACCGTCCCCCGCTCGAAGGCCAGGCAGACGCCGGCGAGGTAGAGGAGCCAGATCCGCGTCTTCGCCGCCCCGACCTCGGCTACCGCCGCGTCACGGTTGGCGTGCAGGCGTTCGGTCCAGAGGCGGCACGTCCGGCCGTAATGTTCGCGCCAGCCTTCGGTGTCGTGCACCTCGAAGCCGTTGCGCTCCATCGCGTCGGTCGTCCCGCCGATGTGGTCGAGCTCGCCGCCCGGGAAGATGTAGTTCACCAGCGCCGCGAATTCCGGGCGCTTGCGGCGGAAGGCGCGTTCGTTGCGCTTCATCGGGCGCGCGATGGCGTGGTGCAGGTACACGCCGCGCGGGCGGAGCAGCGACTTGATCTTGCCGAAATAGGCGTCGCGGTTGTCGAGGCCGATGTGCTCGTACATGCCGATGGAAGCGACCTTGTCGAACTCGCGGCCCTCGATCGAGCGGAAGTCGCGGAGTTCGACGGTGACGCGGTCCTGCAGCCCGAGGCGCGCGATCTTGTCCTGCGCGAAGTCGTGCTGGGCCTGCGAGAGGGTGACGCCGTAGGCGGTGACGCCGTGGTGCTGCGCGGCGTGGCAGACCAGCCCGCCCCAGCCGCAGCCGATGTCGAGCATCCGGTCGCCGGGCTGGAGTCGGAGCTTGCGGCAGATCATCTCCAGCTTCGCCTGCTGCGCCGCGGCCAGGTCCATCGCCGGGTCCGGGAAGTACGCACAGGAATAGACCATCTCCGGGTCCAGGAAGAGCGCGTAGAAGGCGTTGGACAGGTCGTAGTGGAACTGGATCAGCGCCTTGTCGTCGCGGCCCTCGTCCGGCGTGTCCTGCTGGCCCCCGGCGAAGGCGTTGCTGCCGGTGGGCTTGGTGCTGCCGAGAAGGAAGGGCAGGGCGGTCCGGGCCAGCAGGAGCTTGTCGAGACCCTTGGCCGCCTTGCGGTTCGCCGCGCCGGCGCGGGCCGCGAGGTCCAGCAGCGTGCCGCCCTGGATGTCCAGGTCGCCGGTCGCCAGCAGCTCCACCAGCGTCGTCAGGCGGGGCCATCGCAGCAGTCGGGTGATCGCGGCGGGGCTGTTGATGGCGAAGGCCAGGTCGCCACGGGCCTCCGGCCCGAGCGGCAGGGTCTCCCCGGTCCAGAGGCGGAGGCCGAGATCGGCCTTCAGCGTCGGGGCGAGGTGGGCGGCGAGGCGACGCAGCGCGTCGGCCTGGCGGTCGGCGGAGGGCATGGACGCGCCTGTATCAGGCCCGGCGCGGCGGGCCTATCGGGGGACGCCCCTCGCGGCGGGGGCGACCTGCGGGGATGTGACCGGTGACGAAGGGTGACGGACGGGTCGGCGTGATTTCCGGTTGCGGTTGCCCTTCCTACAATGTCCACCCAGGATTTCCTGGGCGGGGATGGCGGGTGATGCACCGGATCGGCGCGCGGCAGGGGCTGGCGGTGGGCGTGGTCGGCACGGTGCTGGCGGGTTGCGCGCCGCAGGGAACGGTCCTCGGGCCGCCGCCCGGGGTAGGGCCTGTCCCGCCGGGTGGGAGCGTCGTGACATTCTACGACCCGAACACGAATCAGCCGGTTCGGAGCTACGTCGTCGGCGCGACGCCCCGGGCGGCGGGCGTGCAGCCCGGCTACGCCGAGGCGCCTCCGGTGGTGCCACCGAGCGGGCCGGTCGGGGTCGTGCCGGGCAAGCCGGGGGCGGCGGTGGCGCAGGCGCGGCCGCGGTCTTCGGGAACGGGGTTCTACATCTCGGCGCGGCAGGTGGTGACCAACGCGCACGTCGTCGCGGGCTGCGCGGCGCTGCAAGATGACCGGGGGAGGGCGCTGTCCGTCGTTTCGGCGGACCGGGGGCGGGACCTGGCGCTGCTGACGTCGGCGGAGCCGTCGCGGGCCTTCCTGCGGTTCAACGGGCCGGGCGGGACGCAGTTGGGGGAAAGCGTCGTCGTGCTCGGCTACCCCTACGCCGGGTCGCCGCTGTCCACGGGGCTGAACCTGACGACGGGGATCGTCTCGGCGCAGTCGGGCATCAACGGGAATACCGGGCTGTTCCAGATCACGGCGCCGGTGCAGCCGGGGAATTCGGGCGGGCCGGTGATCGATGATTCGGGCGGGGTGATCGGGGTGGTGCAGGCGCGGGTGAACGACCTGACGGTCCTGCGCGCGACGGGGACGGTGCCGCAGAACATCAACTTCGCGATCCGCGGGGAGACGGTGGAGGGGTTCCTGCGAGAGAACGGGGTGACGGTGGGGCGGGTGAGTGGCGGGCGGGGGTTGGGGGCGAGTGCGATCGCTGCGACTGCGCAGGAGGCGGTCGTTTCGGTACGGTGTTATGGGTGAGAGCGAACCGACTCAGAGGCAGCGCTGATCTGCAGAATGTACGCTGTTTAGGGTGTTGGCAGTTGAGCAGTTAGGTACTTGCCATAAAAGGAATTCCCAATATGTCCAACTTGGCGTTGTCGTCTCCAAGATGAATCTGCCAGCGCCTCTCCAGATATCCAATCAACTTTAACCCCCGCTCAGTTATTTCTGCTGGGCTCCAATCCTTCTTGCGGCTGACTTCATTTTCGGCGTAACAGCCGTACGTATATGAGACATAGGTGTCCGTTTCGCCATGTGCCTTCTCCGGAAAAGGCCGATTCGATAGGCTTGCGTTCTTGCCTCGAGACAATGGTAGGAGATTTCCGAGAGATTCGCGAAGCGCCTTTCGCTGCTGGGTGGTGAATCCATCGAACTGTGATTGCCAGTATGGATGACGAGCACTTCGGGGGTAGATGTGCTCGACAGTCATGAAATCTTCTCGCTTCCCATTGAACTCAGGCCAGTGCAACTTTGTGCGTTCGGTTTTGGAGCGACGTTGGGCATCTAGATTGTACTCGAAAAGGAAATAGCGTAAGCCCGGCCACTCGTACCAACCGTCACTCCGAAATTTAGCGAATACTGATCTCATCAAATCTGGGTCGTTCAGTAACTGATCGGTTGACCGCACAACTTCCTGCACAACTTTATCCAATGTGATATCTCCCGCCTTCAGCCGAATCGCTAGCAGGGCCGGCTCGTAGCTTCCGCGAATATATGGCGGCGGGAGATAGTACCTGTTTGGACTCAACATCATGACGAAAAGATGCCGCTCAACCGCCTTGAGTAACTGAACTTTCTTCAAATCGGAGACCGAGAGCTGCATAGTAACCAGGAGAAGCGGAACGAAATCGTCTGCGTTCAACCTGGTGAGCTTATCGAGCCAAATCTGAGAGGTTGTATCGAAATCGGAACGAAGGGGGCTGTATAACCCAAACCAGGTTTTCGCAGCTTCCTGGAGTGATTGCGCATAGTCGTGAATGAACAACGTGGTGATCCGCTTTTCGGGCTTGACATCAGGGCCAATGTTTCGCGTAATAAAAGTCTGCTCGAGCAGATCAGCTGCTGGCGAACTTTGATTCCGACCTGATCTCAGATAGTAGGTGCGCGCGACTAGTTCCGGCTCAGGTACAGATGCGCCGAAATAAACTACGTAGTGGGTCGTAAGAAGGCGGTCATCGTCAGATGTTCGCTCACGATTCCGGCCAAGGTTATGATAGATCGCCCGCCAGCAATCATTTATAACCTCCCGAAGCCGCACTTGCTCGTGTACGGTGTCCTGAAGCTTAAGCGTCAGATAGATCAAACGATTCTTAAGCAGTTCAAGGTAAGAGAGCGGTTTCCCTCGGTTGTTCATCGTTTCAAACGCAACGCATACATCCACTTCTGAGGATATCGTAAACACATTAAATAGTAAACTCTGCGTAATCTTACGATATAAAATCTCTAATGCATCTTTACCCAATGCTGAGACCTTCTCGCGAAAAAAGGCTTTGGCTCTGTCTAAATTTTGAGTATAAACTGTGTCCTCTGCCTGATCCGCAACGTTTTCATTAAAAATCTTGGCCCTCAGGTGAATATAACTTGGATTGTTTGCCTGATAACCGAATACGTACGACCTCGAAATAAAGCCATCTTTAGAGTCGACGATGAACTTGCGCTTGATGTCGGCTTTGTCTGTAAAGTTTAGCTTTCCATCGTCAGGGAGAGACTCTAAAATAACCTGGATGAGTAGAACCGCCGTTGTTAGCCGCTGTTGTCCATCGACAACAAAAAATGGCTGATAATTCTTTGCCGCGATTATCCAGAGATCGTTGTCCCAGCGCGCATACTCGGAAGCGGGTACATTTTCCAGCGTCAGAACGCCCGTGTAGTGGCTCGTATCCGGGCTAAGCTGCTCAATATCATTCCAAAAATCTCGGACTTGCTTTTCTGTCCAGGCATAACCCCGCTGGTAATCTGGAATTCGGAATAACCGCTCCGAGAAGATCTTCGAAAGCGTTTGCAGCGAGGAATCCATGTCGCTAATCAATCTGCGCCAAGTCTGACGGCTTGTTAAGCCATATTCACCATGATCGTCTTCTTGTGCGTGAAGTGCTCCAGCATCGCCTCCAGCGACGCCTCCTTCCCCAGCCCCGACGACTTCACGCCGCCGTAGGACAGGTTCGCCTGCACGACGAGGTTCTGGTTGATCTGCACCAGCCCCGCTTCCAGCCGGTGCGCCAGCGTCAGCCCGACCTTCAGGTTGTTCGTCCAGAGCGAGGCGGCGAGGCCGTATTCGCTGTCGTTCGCCTCCTCCAGCACCGCCTCCGCGTCGTCGAAGGGGAAGATGACGGTGACGGGGCCGAAGATCTCCTCCCGCACCAGGCGGCTATCCTTCGACAGGCCGGTGAAGATGTGGGGCTGGATGAACAGGCCCTTCTTCAGCGCGGGGTCGGTCGGCATGGCGGAACAGGCGCGGGCCTCGGCGCCCGGCGTCGCCTTCCCTTCCTCGATGAAGCCGCGAACCTTCTCCAACTGGCCTTCGGAGACGATGGTGCCGATGTCCGTCTTCTCATCCAGCGGGTCGCCCATGACCATGGCGTCCACGCGCTTGGCCATCTCGTCCACGAAGCGCTTGAAGATCGGGCGCTCGACGTAGATGCGGGACGCCGCGGTGCAGGACTGGCCCTGGCGCGTGAAGCGCATGGAGGTCAGGGCGCCGGACAGCGTCTTCTCGAAGTCGCAATCGGCGAAGACGATCATCGGCGACTTGCCGCCGAGTTCCAGCGTGACGGGGATCAGCTTCTCCGCCGCGGCCCTGGAGACGATCTTCCCGGTCTCGACGGAGCCGGTGAAGGTGACCTTCCGGACCTTCGGATGCGAGACGAGCGGCGCGCCGCAATCCGGGCCGAAGCCGGAGAGGATGTTGAAGCAGCCCGGCGGCAGGATCCGGTTCATCAGCTCGCAGATGCGCAGCACGGCGAGGGGCGCTTCCTCCGCCGACTTGACGACGACGGTGTTGCCGGCCACCAGCGCCGGCGCGACCTTCAGCGCCATCAGCAGCATCGGCACGTTCCAGGGGATGATCGCGCCGACGACGCCCAGCGGTTCCCGCACCGTCACGGACAGCACGTCTGGGGCGAAGGGCACCGTCTCCCCCTTCAGCTCGCCGCCGAGGCCGCCGAAGAACTCGAAGACGTCGGCGACGACGCCGGCCTCGACGCGGGATTCGGTGCGGAGCGCCTTGCCGGTTTCCAGCGCGATCAGGCGGCCCAGCTCGTCCTGGTGTTCCTTCAGCAGCGCGGCGCAGGCGCCGACGAGGGCGCCACGCTTCCGCGCGGGCATCCGGGCCCATTCCTTCTGCGCCCGTGCCGCATCGGTGACCGCCGCGTCCACATCGGCGGCGTCGCCCTCGGCCGCGCGCGCGACCTCCTGCCCCGTGGCCGGGTTGACCACGGCGAAGGTCTTGCCGGACCGCGCGGGCACGTAGCGGCCGCCGATGAAGTGCAGGCCGGACAGCGCCTTCGCCAGCGCGAAGGGATCGGTCAGCGGCGCGGCGGGCGTGGGGTGGGGCGTGTCGAGCATCGGCGGTATCCTCCCGGCAGGGCGGCGGACCATGATGGGAGGCAGGGCGGGTTGCAAGGTTGGGGCGTGGGGCGCCGGGGCGCGCTGTTGGCCGCGATGGCGGCGCCCCTCGCCGGGTGCGCGCGCGTCGAGCGTCCCGTCGCCGACGGACGGGGCGTCGCCGTTGCGGCCGGTCCGTTCCGGACCGTCTGGCTGGTCGAGGCGTCGCTCGTCCACACCGAGGTGCTGCTGGACTGGCCGGCCGAGGCCGCGCTGCCGCCGCCCTTCCCGGGGCCGGGGTTCCTCGGCGTCGCCTTCGGCTCGCGCGACTACTTCGCGGCGGATTCCGCGGGGCCGGTGGAGCTTCTGCGCGCCTTCGTCCCCGGCCCGGCCGCCATCCTGATCGCGCCGAGGGCGGGCGTGCCGGACGGTGCGCTGGCCCTCGACGTGCCGCCGGACGGGCCGGGGCGCCTGGCGCGTGCCGTGGCCGGCGACCTGGCGCGGGACGCGGAGGGGCGGCCGCTTCTGGTGCGCCGCACGGAAAGCGGCGGCGTGTTCCTGGAGGCCGGGCCGCCCTACTCGCTCGCCTACACCTGCAACACCTGGGCGCTGGACCTGCTGGCGGCGGCGGGGGTGCCGGTCTCCGCAGCCGGGGTGATCACGCCGCAGATCGCCATGGCCGTCGCCCGCGCCGCGGGGGCCGCCGGGTGACGGTTGCGGGAGCGACCTGACCACCCCTGGACCCGGGGCGTAACCGACCGCACCTTCCAGCAAATCTGGACGCGGAGGGATGCTGCCTTGTCCGAGGCGACGACGACCCTGGAGGCCGGCGCCGCGACGGCGCCGCCCTCCGCCCGATCCTGGTTCGAGCGGCTGTGGACCTCCATCGCCGATCACGGCCGGGCCTTCGTGCCGACCTTCGGGGCCTCCGTGCCGCCGCTGGAGCGGGCGAAGGGCCTGGCGACGTCGCTGCTGGCCGAGCGTGGCGAGGCGTCGGGTGCCGCCGTGGCGCGGGAGTTGATGACGGCGCTGCGCGAGCTTTCGCCGGCGGACCGGGAGGCCTTCCACCTCTTTCTCGCAACGGGCTTCGACCCCGAGCCGAAGCGGCTGCGCGCTGCGGCCGAGGCCTACCTGGCCGATCCCAGCCCCGCGAACGTCTCGAAACTCTCCGCGGCATCAGAGCCGCCCCGGCAGGAATTGCTGCGCCGGATGAACATGTCCCCCGGCGGGACGGCGGCGCTCGTCGAGCTGCGCGAAGGGCTGCTCAAGCGCGTGGCGAAGGAGCCGGCGCTCGGGCCGCTGGATGCGGATCTGAAGCACCTCTTCACGTCCTGGTTCAACCGCGGCTTCCTGCAGCTGCGGCGCATCGACTGGCAGACGCCCGCCGCGATCCTGGAGAAACTGATCCGCTACGAGGCGGTGCACGAGATCCAGGGCTGGGAGGACCTGCGGCGCCGGCTGGAGGCCGACCGCCGCTGCTATGGCTTCTTCCACCCCGCCCTGCCGAACGAGCCGCTGATCTTCGTGGAGGTCGCGCTGGTGGCTGGGCTGGCCGCGGCCGTGCAGCCGCTGCTGTCCCGCATCGACGAGGACGGGGCGGCAGCGCGGGCCGCCGAGGCGGATACCGCGATCTTCTATTCCATCTCCAACTGCCAGGAGGGGCTGCGGGGCATCTCCTTCGGCAACTTCCTCATCAAGCAGGTGGTCGAGGACCTGAAGGCGGAACTGCCGCAGCTCAAGACCTTCTCGACCCTCTCGCCGGTGCCGGGGCTGCGGCGTTGGCTGGATGGGCAGGCCGCCGAGGGCGGCGAGATGGCCGAGATGAAGGAGGAGCTGGACCGGGTTGGCACGGCGCTCGACACGTTGCATGGGGACGCCCTGCGTCCCGCGCTCATGCGGGCCTGCGCCCTGTACCTGACCGAGCCCCCGCCCGGCCGCATGGACCCCGTCGCCCGCTTCCACCTGGGCAATGGCGCGCGGCTCGAGCGGATCAATTGGCTCGGCAACACGGCGTCGAAGGGGATAAAGGAATCCTACGGACTGATGGTGAACTACCTCTACGACCGCGACGACATCGAGAAGAACCACGAGGCCTTCGTGCGCGGCGGGACCGTCGCGCGGTCCTCCCGGGTGAACGCGCTGCTGAAGGCGCGCGCATGAATCCCGGCGCGCTGAACGGGATCAAGGTCCTTGACCTGACGCGGGTGCTCGCCGGCCCGACCTGCACGCAGATGCTCGGCGACCTCGGCGCGGAGGTCGTGAAGATCGAGAGGCCCGGCGCCGGCGACGACACGCGGGGCTTCGCGCCGCCCACCATGCCGGGAACGCGGGAGAGCGCCTACTTCGTCGGGGTGAACCGGAACAAGAAGTCGGTCACGCTCGACATCGCCAAGGACGAAGGGCAGGCGATCATCCATCGCATCCTCGGGGAGGCCGATATCCTCGTCGAGAACTTCAAGGTCGGGGCGCTCGCGAAGTACGGGCTGGGGTGGGAGGACCTGAAGGACCGCTACCCCCGGCTGATCTACTGCTCCATCACCGGCTTCGGGCAGACCGGGCCCTATGCGCCGCGCCCGGGCTACGATTCGCTGATCCAGGCGATGGGCGGGGTGATGTCGCTGACCGGCGATCCGGAGGGCGAGCCGCAGAAGGTCGGCGTGCCCGTCGCGGACCTCTTCGCGGGTCTCTATGGCTGCATCGGCATCCTCGCGGCGCTGAATCACCGGCACGCGACGGGGCAGGGGCAGCGGGTGGACATCGGGATGCTCGACACGAGCGTCGCGTGGCTGGCGAACCAGGGGATGAACTACCTGGCGACGGGGGAAAACCCGCCGCGGCTCGGCAACCAGCATCCCAACATCGTGCCGTACCAGGTCTTCCCGACGAAGGACGGGCACATCGTGCTCTCGGTCGGCAACGACCCGACCTTCGAGCGCTTCTGCCGCCTGACGGGGCAGGAAGCGTTGCTGGGCGATGACCGCTTCGCGACGAACGCGGCACGCGTCGGCAACCGGCAACTCGTCACCGACACGCTGATACCGGTAATGCAGTCCCGCACGACGAAGGAATGGGTCGAGGCGCTGGAGGCCGCGAAGATCGGCTGCGGGCCGATCAACACGCTCCACGACGTGTTCGAGGACCCGCACGTGAAGGCGCGCGGCGTGGTGGTCGAGATGGACCATGCGAGTGGGGAGAAGGTACGGGTCATCGCCAACCCCGTCCGGCTTTCGGCCACGCCGCCGTCCTACCGTTCCGCTTCGCCGCTGCTGGGGCAGCATACGGAGGAGGTGCTGACGGGCCTCGGCCTGAACGCGTCCGACGTCGCGCGCCTGCGGGGCGATGGGATCGCCTGAGCCACGCCCCGGGCTGATGCGCTGCGACCTCGGCGGCGGGGTCGCGGCGACGCTGCGCTGGGTGGAGTGGGGGCCGGCCGAGGGCGAACCGGTCATCTGCGTGCATGGCCTGACGCGCACGGGACGCGACTTCGACGTGCTCGCGCGGGCGCTGGCCGCGCGCGGGCGGCGCGTGATCTGCCCTGACGTCTTCGGGCGTGGGATGAGCGACTGGCTGCCCGCCGGCCGGCTCTACGCCATTCCGACCTATGCCGCGGCTTTCGCTGCGCTGCTGCGCGCGATTGGCCGGCCCTGCGACTGGGTCGGCACGTCCATGGGCGGGCTGATCGGCATGGCGGTCGGCGCGATGCCGGACGTTGCGCCGCGCCGGATGGTGCTGAACGACATCGGCCCCTTCGTGCCGGCGGCGGCGCTGCGCCGAATCGGGGCCTACATCTCGCTCGTGCCGCTCTTCGACGACTTCACGGCGCTGGAGGCGCACCTGCGCGCCGTGCACGCGCCCTTCGGGCCGCTGTCCGACGCGGAGTGGCGGCACCTCGCGGAGACCAGCGGGCGCGTGACGGCAGGCGGCCGCGTGGCGCTGCAATACGATCCAGCGATCGCCGAGCCCTACGCGGCCGGTCCGATCGGGGACGTCGCGATCTGGCCGCTCTGGGAGGCGCTGCGCATGCCCGTGCTGGTGATCCGCGGGGCGGAGAGCGACCTGCTGGACGCGGCGACGGCGGAGCGGATGGCGACGCGGCCGGGCACGTCCCTGTTCACCGTTCCCGGCGTCGGTCACGCACCGGCGCTGATGGCGCCGGACCAGGTGGAGACGGTTCTGGGCTTCCTGGCGGGGTAGCGGCTACCCGGCCTTCAGGCGGCGCGCGGCGTCCACGGCGAAGTAGGTGAGGACGCCGTCGGCGCCGGCGCGCTTGAAGGCAAGAAGGCTTTCCATCATCGCGGCTTCCCGGTCCAGCCAGCCGTTGCGGGCGGCACCGGCGATCATCGCGTACTCGCCGCTCACCTGATACGCGAAGGTGGGGACGGCGAAGCGGTCCTTCACGCGGCGGACAATGTCGAGGTAGGGCATCCCGGGCTTGACCATGATCATGTCCGCGCCCTCGGCCAGGTCCATCGCGACCTCCCGCATCGCCTCGTCGGAATTGGCGGGGTCCATCTGATAGGTCTTCTTGTCGCCCTTCAGGGCGCCGCCCGATCCCACGGCGTCGCGGAACGGGCCGTAGAAGGCGGAGGCGTATTTCGCGGCGTAGGACATGATCCGCGTGCCGATGAAGCCGCGCGCGTCGAGCGCGCGCCGCAGGGCGCCGATGCGGCCGTCCATCATGTCGGACGGCGCCATGATGCCGATGCCTGCCTCGGCCTGCGTCACGGCCTGGGCGCCGAGGATCTCCAGCGTCTCGTCGTTCGCGATGCGGCCGTCTCGGATCACGCCGTCATGGCCGTGATCGGTGTAGGGGTCGAGGGCGATGTCGCCGACCAGCGCGAGGTCCGGATAGGCCTTCGTCAGCGCGCGGGCGGCACGGCAGATCAGGTTGTCGGGGTTGCGGGACTCGGTGCCCTCCCCGTCCTTCCGTTCAGACGGCGTGGCCGGGAAGATCGCGACGGCGGGGATGCCGAGGTCCACCGCGGGGCCGACATGGTCCACGATCCGGTCGGCGGTCACGCGCATCACGCCGGGCATCGAGGGCACGTCGGTCGAGGCGCCCTGGCCTTCCATGACGAAGACCGGCCAGATCAGGTCGTCCGTCGAAAGGCGGTTCTCCGCGACGAGGCGGCGGGTCGCGGCGTCCCAGCGGTTGCGGCGGGGGCGGCCGACGGGAAAGGGGGCGAAGTCCATTGCCGAATGGTGCCGCCGCCCGCGGGCGTCGCCAAGGCGGGCAGCGGGTTTCGCTGCATGTCCGGTGCGAATGGCTGGACCGGGCTCGGCGCCGGGCGCAGGCTCGGACGATGCGTCGGGGGGTGCTCCTGCTGTGCCTGCTGCTCCTGCTTCCGCGCGGCGCGGGGGCGGCGGGGGTGGAGGTCGCGGTCCCCGGTCCCGGCGTGACGCTCCGCGCGCTGCTGTTCCGGCCGCCGGCGGGGGCACCGCCGGGGCGTGCCGCGGTGATCGCCTTGCATGCCTGCGGGGGGATCGGCGGCGCGGACGAACCGATCCGCCTCTTCCGCAGCGAGCAGGCCTGGACCGACCTCCTCTTGTCTGCGGGCCACCCGGTCATCTGGCCCGACAGCTTCGGCAGCCGGGGCCTGGCCGCGGAATGCGGGCACTCCTGGAGCCGGCCGGAGGGCGCGCGGACCATCCGCCCCGCCGATGCGGCGGCGACCTTGGCCTGGGTGACGGCGCAGCCCTGGGCAGCACCGGGCGGAGTGATCCTGATGGGATGGTCGCACGGGGCCATGGGCATGCTGGGCATGCTGCCCGGCGCGCCGCCCGGGTCGGTCCGGGGCGCGATCGGCTTCTACGCCGGGTGCCGCGACACGGCGGCCATGGGGCCGCCGGCCGGGCCGGTGCTTCTGCTGCTCGGGGAGGCCGACAATTTCGGTGGGTGGCGCGCCTGCCTCGGCTTGCCGCACCGGCACCCCGGGATGATCCGGACGGTCGTCTATCCCGGCGCGCACCACGCCTTCGACATGGCGGAGGACGACCCGGCCGACCGTGCGGCGACCGCGGCCGCGGCGCGGGAGGTCACCACCTTCCTCGCGGCGCATGGCGGCCCCGCGGGAACGCGATGACGTGAGCCGTCCATAGACCTAGGGGCGGCGTTCCCCGCGGAACGCAAGACGTGGTAGAGCCCCGCTCAGATGACAGGCGACCCTACCCAGACCCGGCCGACCATCGCCCTCGGCGCGGACCATGCGGGCGTGGAGCTGAAGGCGACGCTTCGCGCGGTGCTTGAGGGGGAAGGGTACCCCGTGCTCGACCTCGGCACGAACGGGACGGAGAGCGTGGATTACCCGGATTTCGGCACCGCGGTGGCGCAGGCCGTCGTCGGCGGTCGCGCGCGGTTCGGGGTGCTGGTCTGCGGGACCGGGATCGGGATTTCCATTTCGGCCAACCGCATCCCGGGGGTGCGCTGCGCCAACGTGCATGACTCGACCGGCGCGCGGCTGACCCGGGCGCACAACGATGCCAACGTGATCGCCTTCGGCGCGCGGCTGACCGGGCCCGAGGTGGCGCTCGATGCCCTCCGTGCCTTCCTCTCCACCCCCTTCGAGGGCGGCCGGCACGAACGGCGCGTCAGGAAGCTCTCGCCCGACTGGGAACGGACCCCATGAACGACATCTCCCCCGCGGTCGTCCCCGACCGCTTCTTCTCCGCACCCGTGTCGGAGACCGACCCGGAGATCGCGGCGGTGCTGTCGCGCGAAATGGTGCGGCAGCAGGACGGGATCGAGCTGATCGCGTCGGAGAACATCGTCTCCCGTGCCGTGATGGAAGCCCAGGGCTCCGTCCTGACGAACAAGTACGCGGAAGGCCTGCCCGGCAAGCGCTACTACGGCGGGTGCGAGGAAGTGGACGTCGCGGAGAACCTCGCGATCGAGCGGGCCTGCCGCCTGTTCGGCTGCGGCTACGCCAACGTCCAGCCCCATTCCGGCGCGCAGGCGAACCAAGCGGTGTTCCTGGCCCTGCTCGAGCCGGGCGACACCTTCATGGGCCTCGACCTCGCGGCGGGCGGGCACCTGACGCACGGGTCGCCGGTGAACCTGTCGGGCAAGTGGTTCAAGCCCGTGCCCTACACGGTGCGGCGCGAGGACGGGCTGATCGATATGGAGGAGGTCGCCCGCATCGCGCGGGAGAGCCGTCCCAAGATGATCATCGCCGGCGGGTCGGCCTACGCGCGGGTCTGGGACTTCGCCCGGTTCCGGCAGATCGCGGACGAGGTCGGCGCCTATTTCATGGTGGACATGGCGCATTTCGCGGGGCTGGTCGCGGGCGGGGCGCATCCTTCGCCGTTCCCGCATGCCCACGTCGTCACGACCACCACGCACAAGACGCTGCGCGGGCCCCGCGGCGGCCTGATCCTGTCGAACGACGAGGCGCTGGCGAAGAAGTTCAACTCCGCCGTGTTCCCGGGCCTGCAGGGCGGGCCGCTGATGCACGTGATTGCCGCGAAGGCCGTCTGCTTCGGGGAGGCGCTGCGGCCGGAGTTCCGGACCTATGCCCGCCAGGTCGTCGCCAATGCGCGCGCGATGGGCGAGGTTCTGCTGGCGCGCGGCTTCGGGTTGGTGACGGGCGGGACGGACAACCACCTCGTCCTCGTGGACCTGCGGCCGAAGGGCGTGACGGGCAAGGCGGCGGAAGCCGCGCTGGGGCGCGCGCACCTGACGGTCAACAAGAACGCCATTCCCTTCGACCCGGCCAAGCCCTTCGTGACCTCCGGCGTCCGCCTCGGCTCCCCGGCCGGCACGACGCGGGGCTTCGGGGAAGCCGAGTTCCGGGAGATCGGCGGCCTGATCGGGGACGTGCTGGAAGGCCTGGCCGCGGCGAACGCGCCGGAGGCCAACACGGCGGCGGAAGAGGCCGCGGCCGCGCGCGTCCTCGACCTCTGCGCGCGTTTCCCGATCTACCGCGCCTGACCGCCCCGCCCCGTACCATGATCGGCTGAGCGCCGGATGCGCTGCCCCTTCTGCCAGAGCGAAGACACGCAGGTGAAGGACAGCCGTCCGGCCGAGGACGGCACGAGCATCCGCCGCCGCCGCCACTGCAATGCCTGCGGCGCCCGCTTCACGACCTTCGAGCGGGTGCAGCTGCGGGAGATGACGGTCGTCAAGACCGACGGAAGGCGAGAGCCCTTCGACCGGGAGAAGATGGCGCGCTCCATCCGCCTCGCGCTCCGCAAGCGTCCCGTGGCAGAGGAGCGGATCGAGCGGATCGTGGCCTCCATCCAGAAGCAGTTGGAGGCGGACGGCGCGGAGGAGCTGTCGTCCCGCGAGATCGGCGGGATCATCATGCAGCGCCTGAAGGACCTGGACCCGATCGCCTACATCCGCTTTGCGAGCGTCTACGAAAACTTCCGCGAGACGAAGGACTTCCAGGCCCTTCTGCAATCGCTCGACGGCTGACGCGCGTGCCGGACGACTCGCTGCCGCAGACGAACCGGGGCGCGGGCGCGCGCTCGGCGGATGCCGTGGGATCCTTCACCCCGGCGGATGAGGAGCACATGCGTGCCGCGCTGGCCCTGGCCCGCCGCGGCCTGGGGAATACCTGGCCGAACCCGGCCGTCGGCTGCGTGATCGTGCGCCACGGGCGCGTCGTCGGGCGCGGGCGCACGGCGCCCGGCGGACGGCCGCACGCGGAGACGGAGGCGCTGAAGGCGGCGGGCCCGGCCGCGCGCGGCGCGACGGCCTACGTCACTCTGGAACCCTGCTGCCATTGGGGGCGGACGCCGCCCTGCACCGACGCGCTGATCGCGGCGGGGGTCGCCCGCATCGTCATCGCTCTGCGCGATCCGGACCGGCGGGTGAACGGGGAGGGCTTCGCCCGGCTCCGCAGCGCGGGGATCGAGGTGGGCGTGGGGCTGCTGGAGGCCGAGGCGGCCAGCATCCTCGCCGGCTTCGCGAAGCGCGTGCGGGAGGGGTTGCCGCTCGTCACGCTGAAGCTCGCGACCACGATGGACGGGCGGATCGCGACGGCTACGGGCGACAGCCAGTGGATCACGGGGCCGGAGGCGCGGCGGCTGGCCCATGCGCTGCGGGGTTCGCACGATGCGGTCATGCGGGCAGCGGGACGGTCCTGGCGGATGATCCGGAACTGACCTGCCGGCTGCCTGGCTTTTCCCCCGTGCCGACGGTGCGGGTGATCGCTGATGCGCGGCTGCGCACCCCGCTCGGGGCGCGGCTGTTCAACGACCCGGCGCCTGTCTGGGTGCTGACGCGGGACGGCAACGATCCGGCCGGCCTCGCGGAATTGCGCCAGCAGGGGGCGGAGCCGGTCGAGGTCGCGGCCGGGGAGGGCGGGGGCCTCGACCCCCGCGCCATGCTGCGGGCCGTGGCGGAACGGGGGATCACGCGGGTGCTCGTGGAGGGCGGGGCGGCGCTGGCAGCCTCCCCTCCTCCGGGCGGGGGTCGTGGACCGGGTCGCCTGGTTCATCGCGCCGTCGCTGATCGGCGGGGACGGGCTGCCGGCCGTGGGCTCGCTCGGCGTCCGGGCGCTCGGGGAGTCGGTGCGTCTCGCCGTCACCGCCATGCGCCCCGCCGGCCCGTGCTGGCTCGTCGAGGCGGAGGTCCTGCGGGGCTGACCTGCCGAGGCCGCCCCTTGCCAGGGCGGCGCGCCGGGGCCATCCCCCTGACATCGCGTCCCCTTGGCTTCGCTTCCGGAGAGCCGTCCCGCCGTGTTCACGGGCATCGTCACCGCCGTCGGCCGCGTCGTCGCCGTCACGCCCATAGGTGGCGGGCGCGACATGCGGCTGCGCATCGAGACGCCGGCGGGCTGGCTGGACGGCGTGGCGCTGGGCGCTTCCATCTGCTGCTCCGGCTGCTGCCTGACCGCGGTGTCCTTCGACGCGGCGGGGTTCGAGGTCGAGGCGTCGGCCGAGACACTGTCGCGCACGACCTTGGGGACCTGGGGCGTCGGGACGCGCATCAACCTGGAACGGTCGCTGCGGATGGGCGACGAACTCGGCGGGCACATCGTCTCGGGCCATGTGGACGGGGTGGGGGAAGTCGTCTCGGTCGAGCCGGAGAACGGCTCCCACCGCTGGACCTTCCGGCTGCCGGCGGCGCTGGCGCCCTACGTCGCGGAGAAGGGCAGCGTCGCGGTGGACGGCGTGTCGCTGACGGTGAACGCGGTGACGCGCGACAGCTTCGGCGTCAACCTCATCCTGCACACCACCGAGGTCACGGCGCTCGGCACGAAGCGGCCCGGCGATCCGGTGAACCTCGAGATCGACATGCTCGCGCGCTACGTCGCGCGGATGATGGCGTTCCGGACGGAGATGGCCGCATGAGCGTGATGACGCGGACGACCAACTTCGCCGACTTCCTCTCGCCGACGGAGGAATTGCTGGAGGAGGCGCGGCGCGGCCGGATGTTCATCCTCGTGGACGACGAGGACCGGGAGAACGAGGGCGACCTCGTCATCCCCGCGCAGTTCGCCACGCCCGATGCGATCAACTTCATGGCGCGCCACGCGCGGGGATTGATCTGCCTGGCCATGACGAAGGCGCGGGTGGAGGCGTTGGGCCTGCCGCTGATGGCGCAGAACAACGGGACGCGGCATTCCACCGCCTTCACCGTCTCCATCGAGGCGCGGGACGGCGTGACGACGGGCATCTCCGCCGCCGACCGGGCGCGGACGGTCGCCGTCGCTATCAACCCGGAACTCGGGCGCGAGCACATCGTCACGCCCGGCCACGTCTTCCCGCTCGTCGCGCGGGAGGGCGGGACGCTCGTGCGCGCCGGGCACACCGAGGCCGCGGTGGACTTTTCCCGCATGGCCGGCCTCATCCCCGCGGGCGTGATCTGCGAGATCATGAATGAGGACGGGACGATGGCCCGGATGCCGGACCTCGTCGCCTTCGCGCAGCATCACGGGCTGAAACTCGGCACGATCGCGGACCTGATCGCGCATCGCCGCCGCACGGAGCGCCTGGTGCAGCGCGTCGAGGAAGGGGTGCTGGAGGACGCGCCGGGCGGGCCCTGGCGCCTGTTCATCTACGCCAACACGGTCGAGTACGGGGAGCACGTGGCGCTCGTGAAGGGCGACCCGTCGCGCGATGCGCCGGCGCATGTCCGGATGCACGCGGTCAACCTGCTCTCCGACATCACCGGGCGGAACGGGCCGCGCGACCTGCACGCCGCGATGGAGCGGATCGGGCAGGAAGGCCGTGGCGTCGTGGTGCTGATCCGCGACGTGAAGCCGACCGCGCTGTCGGAACGCGTCCGCGCGGGGCGGGAGAAGGTCTCGCCGGAACTGCGGGACTACGGCATCGGCGCGCAGATCCTCTCCGATCTCGGCGTGCGGGAGATGGTGCTGCTGTCGAACCATCCGCGGCCCATCATCGGTCTGGAGGGCTACGGGCTGACGGTGCTGGACACGCAGCCCTTCGGAGACAGTCCGTGAGCACCGCCGACGCCCCGGAACGGACGCCCCCTGCGCTGGACGGTGCGCCGCCGCGCGTGCTGATCATCCACGCGCCCTACTACGCCGACGTGGTGGGCGGCATGGTCGCCGGCGCGCGGGAGGCCCTGGCGCCGACCGGCGCCCTGGTCGAGGAGGCCGAGGTCGCCGGTGCCTTCGAATTGCCCGCGGCGCTGCGGTTGGCGATGCGGTCCGCGCGTTACGACGGCTACCTGCTCTTCGGCTGCGTGGTGCGCGGGGAGACGGATCACTACGACCATATCTGCCGCGAGGCGTTCAGGGGTGTGATGGACCTTTCCGTCGAGACGGGGGCGCCGATGGGTTTCGGGCTGCTCACCGTGGACACGCTGCCGCAGGCCGTCGCGCGCTCGCGCCCGGACCGGCACAACAAGGGGCGGGAAGCCGCGGTGGCGCTTCTGTTCCAACTCGCGCTCGCGCGCCGCTTCGGCGGTGCGGCTTGAGCGCCAAGCCGAAGCCCCGCACGCACCAGGGCACGGGCCAGGGCACGGGCCAGGGCACGGGCCAGGGCATGGGCCAGGGCGCGCGCCCGCGCACCGGGGCGCGCGTAGCCGCAGTACAGGCGCTGTTCCAGGCCGAGGCCTCCGGCGACAACCCGGAGGCGGTGATCGACCAGTTCGTGCGCCACCGCATCGGCGTCATGCCCGGTGCCGGCGGTGCGATGGAGGCGGTCTTCGAGGACGGGCAGGTGCCCGCGGCCGACGTCCCCCTCTTCGCCAAGATCGTGCGCGGGGCCGCGCGGGATTCCGAGACGATCGATGCGCAGATCGCAGCCCACCTGTCGCGCGACTGGGCCCTCGACCGGCTGGATCCAGTGCTGCGGGCGTTGCTGCGCGCCGCGGCCGCCGAATTGTGGGGCGGGCAGGACCCGCCGGCGCGCGTGGTGATCAATGAATACATGGACGTGGCCCACGGCTTCTTCGACGCGGAGGAGCCGCGCTTCGCCAACGGCGTCCTGAACGCCCTGGCGCGCCACATGCGGGCGGGCGAGTTCGCGGCGGAGGACGGGCCGCGGGCGTGAGCGGCCCGGCCCTCCCGCCGGAATTCGCGCTGATCGCGCGGCACTTCCTGCCGCTGGCAGGCCCAGGGGCGCTGAACCTGTCGGACGACGCGGCGCTGCTGACGCCACCGCCGGGGATGGAACTGGTGCTGGCGGCCGATGCGCTGGTCGAGGGCGTGCATTTCCTGCCCGACGATCCGCCGGAGACGGTCGGGAAGAAGTTGCTGCGGACCAACCTTTCCGACCTCGCCGCCATGGGCGCAGCGCCGCTGGCCTACCTGATGACGACGGCGGTGCCGGCATCACGGCAGGACTGGCTCGGCGGCTTCGCGGCGGGGTTGGCGGAGGACGGGCGGGTTTTCGGGCTGCACGTCCTCGGCGGCGACACGGTCTCCACGCCGGGGCCGGTGACCCTTTCGCTGACGATTCTCGGCACGGTGCCGCCGGGGGCGGCGCTTCGGCGCGGCGGCGCGCAGGCCGGCGATGACGCCTGGGTCTCCGGCACGATCGGCGACGGGGCGCTCGGCCTCGCCGTGCTGACCGGCGATCTCGGTGGCGACGCGGAGGGTCACCTGGCCCGTCGCTACCGCGTGCCGGAGCCCCGCCTGGCGCTGGGCCAGGCACTGCGGGGCGTGGCGCGTGCCGCGATGGACGTGTCGGACGGGCTTGTCCAGGACCTCGGCCACCTCTGCCGCGCGGGCGGGGTGGGAGCGGAGGTTCGGCTGGATGCCCTGCCGCTTTCGCCCGCGGCCAAGGCGGTGATCGCTGCCGACCCGTCCTGGCTGCCCCGGCTCGCCATCGGCGGGGACGACTACGAGCTGCTCTTCGCCGCCGACCCGGCCGATGCCGGGCGGGTGCTCGAGGCGTCCCGCGCCTCCGGCACCCCGGTCGCGCGCATCGGGCGCTTCACGGCGGGCGCCACGGCGGTCAGGGTGCATGACCCGGACGGGCGCCCCCTCGTCCTGCCCCACGGGGGATGGAGCCACTTCCGCCCATGAGCGCCACCGCTCCCACCGCCGACGCCCGCGCCGATGCCGCCATGCGGCGCGACGTGTACCTGCTGTTCCTGTGCCAGGCGCTCATGAACGCCTCCGTCGTCGGGCAGGTCGCGATGTCCGCGCTGATCGGACACTCCCTCGCGGACGACAAGGCGCTGGCGACGCTGCCGATGGCGCTGCAGATGGCGGCAACCATGGCGGCCTCGATCCCGGCCGGGATGGTCTTCGCCCGGCTCGGGCGGCGTCCCGGATTCTTCCTGGGCGCCACGGGGGCGCTGCTCGGCAGCCTGACCTTCGCGGCCGGGGTCTGGCAGGGCAACTTCGTCCTCTACTGTCTCGGCGCGATCCCGGCGGGGCTCGGCTTCGGCATTTCGCAGCACTACCGCTTCGCGGCGGCGGAGGTGGCGGCACCGGCCTACCGGCCGAAGGCCATCTCGCTGGTCATGGCGGGCGGGGTGCTTGCAGCGATCGCGGGGCCGGAACTGGTGAAGCACAGCAAGGACCTCTTCGCACCGCACCTGTTCCTTGGCACGTACCTCATCCTGGCCTGCCTGCCGGTGGCCTGCGCGGCGCTGCTGACCTTCGTGAACCTGCCGCCGGCGCCGCCGCGGCCGAAGGTCGCGACGCCGATCGGCGAGATCCTCCGCCGCCCCGCCTTCATCACGGCGGCGCTTACCGGGGCGGTCGCCTATGGGACGATGAACCTCATCATGACCTCGACGCCGCTCGAGATGATGCTTTGCGGCTACGGCGTGTCGGACAGCGCGACCGTCATCCAGGCGCATGCGGTCGCGATGTTCCTCCCCGGCTTCGTCACGGGGCGCATCATCGCGCGCGTGGGCGCGCGGCCCGTCATCGCGGCCGGCGCCGTGCTCACCGCCGCCTGCGTCGTCATCGCGCTGGCGGGGAAGGACTTCGCGCACTTCACCGCTGCGCTCGTCGCGCTCGGCCTGGGCTGGAACTTCATGTTCACGGGCGCGACGACGCTGCTATCCGAGGCGCATGACGGGGCGGAGCGGGTGCGGGCCCAGGCCGCGAACGACTTCATCGTCTTCGGCACAGTGGCCTGTACGGCATTCTCGTCCGGCCTGATCCATGCGGTCAGCGGGTGGGGCGTGCTGAACCTGCTGCTTCTGCCGGCGCTCGTCCTGTCGCTCGCCCGCATCGGCTGGCGCCGCGCCGCGGCCTGAACCGCCGTCCCCCGACGGGCTGTTGTGCGACCGTCCCTCGCGCGACGGGCCGTTGCGCAATGTGCCGGCCCGGCCTGCGCCCGAGGATCGGTGCCCTGCGATCGGTCACCCGACCCGCCTGCCCCGGCCGGGGTGCCCCTGCCTGACTGTCCCGGCCGGATGACCCGGGCTCAGTTCCCGCTGGTCGGTCCGACGCCGGGACCGGTGGCGCCCCCGGCCCCGCTCGGGCCGAGCCGGCCGATGTTGCCGAAGAGGGCCTGCAGGAACGTCCGGTCGTTGCCCGGGACGGGCGTCGTGCGCTCGACGACCTGGACGTCCCGGCCGTCCTGCGGACCGAGCTCGCGGACGCCCTGGACCACGCCCGCCGGGTTGAAGACGATCTCGACGACGCGCTGGTCCGAGACCCCGGGGACGCGGCCGATCCGGGTCCGGCTGACCGCGCTGATGTAGTACCAGCGATCGTTCTCGAAGGTGCTGGTGGCGCTGGGGGAGCCGAGCAATGCCTGGACGTCGGCACGGGTCTGCACGCCCGGCGTGATCTCCCGCAGGACCTCCGGATCCACGCGGTTGCCGCGCATCTCGGGCACCGGGCCGAAGAGCCGGTCCAGCGCCGTCCGGCCGCCGCAGGCGGTCAGCGCCAGCGGCAGGGCGAGGAGCGCGGCGCGGAGCGCGGCCGCGCGGGGCGAGTTGACGGTCTGGCGCGGGGGAACCATATCCGCGATCCGATGCCACCGCCCCGGCCGGGGGTCAACCGGACCGCCGGTGTCGCCCGGCCGCGACGCCCTTCCCCGCACCGCCAGCGAGGCGCGACGACATCCCATGGCCCTGCTCGGCCTCCTTCGCCGACGCCCGCATGAGCGGGCCGGCTTCGCACTCTACACCGCGGCGGTCGAGGCCGCGCGCGATCCCGCGCTCTACGGGCCGGAGGCCGTCCCGGACACGTTGGACGGGCGCTTCGACCTGATTGCGCTGCACGTCGCGCTGCTGGTGCGGCGCCTGCGGGGCGATCCCGACCCGCGCGGCCCGGCGCTGGCCCAGGCGGTGTTCGACGCGATGTTCGCGGACATGGACATGAGCCTGCGGGAGATGGGCGTGGGCGACATGTCGGTCGGCAAGCGCGTGAAGAACATGTGGGAGGCCTGGCACGGCCGGGCCCGCGCCTACGAGACGGCCCTGGAGGCCGGCGACCGCTTCGCGCTGGAGGAGGCGTTGTCCCGCAACGTCTGGCGCGGCGCGGCGCCCGGAGGGGCGGTGGAACGCCTCGCGGACCGTGCCATGGGCCTGGACGCCGTACTCGCGACGGCGCGGCTGGACGGGCTCGTGGCCGGGCGGGCCTTCGGGGCGGCGGCGTGACGCCGGAACTGCACCGTCCCCTGCGGCCCGGCCTCGTGGGGCCGGAGGGGCGAAAGGAGCGGATCGAGGCGACAGCCGGGGAGCGCGCGGCGCTCGCGCGGCGCTTCGGCCTGCTGGACCTGCCCGCGCTCTCGGCCGAGCTGGCCATCACGCCGGCGCCGGGCGGGGCGATGCGGGTGCACGGCACGCTGCGGGCCGAGGTCGTGCAGGAATGTGTCGTGACGCTCGAGCCCGTGGCGGCGCGGATCGAGGAGGCGCTGGACTGGCGTATCCTGCCGCCGGGCGAGGAGCCCTCAGACGACCTGGAGGAAGGGCCGGAGGAGATCGAGTCGGAGCCGGACGGGTCGGTGGACCTCGGCGAGGCGGTGGCGCAGGGCCTGTCGCTCGCGCTCGATCCCTACCCGCGGGCACCGGAGGCCACGCTGCCGGAGGCGGCGCGGGACGAATCCGCCAACCCCTTCGCGGCGCTGCGGGGGCGGCTGCCATCCTGATGTGATCCGCCATTGGGTCTGCGCTGGGTCCTTGCGCCTTGCCCCGCAGGGGGGCGGGTGGTAAGGGCGCCGCCTTTCCCGCATTCCGACCGGCGCAGCGTGCCGGGTCAGTTATGAGAGGCCCGGCGCCATGGCCGTTCCGAAGAAGAAGGTTTCGCCCTCCCGCCGCGGCATGCGGCGGAGCCACGAGGCGCTGACCGCATCCGCGCACCACGAGTGCCCGAACTGCGGCGAGCTGAAGCGCCCGCACAACGTCTGCGCGTCCTGCGGCCACTACGACGGCCGCGAGGTGGTCGCCGTCGCTGCCGACAAGAAGGCCGTCGTCAACGTCTGACGCCCCTTCGGGGGCCGGGAGTCGTCGGGCGGTGCCGTCCCGTTCCAGCAGCGGCCGTTCGGGCAGTGGGGTGGCGAAGCGCGAGTTCGCCCTGGCGGTGGACGCGATGGGCGGCGACCACGCGCCGGACTCCGTGCTCGACGGCCTGGACCAAGCGGCCGAACGCCATCCCGGCGCCCGCTTCCTGCTGATTGGCGACGAGAGCCGCCTGACCGGGCTGCTGGCGCGCCGGCCACGGGCGGCCGCGCTGTGTTCGGTGCGGCACGCGCCCGAGGCCATCCCCGGCGACATGAAGCCGACCGCGGCGCTCCGGGTGCGCGGGTCCTCCATGCGCATGGCGATCGATGCCGTCGCGGCCGGCGAGGCGGACGGCGTGGTCTCAGCCGGCAATACGGGGGCGCTGATGGCGCTCGCGAAGATCGTGCTGCGGACGATGCCGGAGATCGACCGCCCGGCGCTGGCGGCCATCGGGCCTTCGGCGCGGGGTGACGTCGTGCTGCTCGACCTCGGCGCTAACGTCACCTACGAGGCGCGCAACCTCGTCGAGTTCGCCGTGATGGGCGACGCCTTTGCGCGTGCCGTGCTCGGCCTGCCGAACCCGACGATCGGGCTGATGAATGTCGGCTCCGAGGAACTGAAGGGCGACGAGCGCGTGCGCCAGGCTGCGGAGATCATCCGCGACAGCCATATCGGCCCGAACTTCCGCGGGTTCATCGAAGGGCACGACATCACGGCCGGCACGACGGACGTGGTGGTGACTGACGGCTTCACCGGCAACGTTGCGCTCAAGACCGGGGAGGGGGCGCTGAAGCTCGTCGGCACGCTCCTGCGGCAGGTGTTCAACTCCTCCGTGCCCGCGCGCATGGGCTACCTGCTGGCGCGGCCCGCGTTGGACCGCCTGCGCGAATGGATGGACCCCCGCCGCTACAACGGCGCGGTCCTGATCGGCCTGAACGGCGTCGTCGTGAAAAGCCATGGCGGGACTGACGGCATGGGCTTCGCGCATGCGGTGGATGTCGCGATGGACATGGTCACCCACGGCTTCAACGAGCGGATCCGCGACGGCGTGTCGCGGCTCTCGCACAGGTCGGCGGACGAGCCGGCGAACGGCGACTGATGCTCCGATCCGTCATCGCGGGCACGGGCGGCTACCTGCCGGCCCGGTGCCTGACCAACGACGAACTCGCCGCGGCCTACGGGATCGACACCACCGACGCCTGGATCGTCGAGCGGACGGGGATCCGGCAGCGCTACCTTGCGGCCGATGGCGAACTCGCCTCGGACATGGGCGCGGCGGCGGCGCGGGAGGCGCTGGCGCAGGCCGGAGCCGGGACTTCCGAGGTGGACGCGATCATCGTCGCGACGGCGACGCCGGATTCGGTTTTCCCTCCACCGCGACGCGGGTCCAGGCGAAGCTCGGTGTCACGGGCGGCTTCGCCATGGACGTCGCGGCGGCCTGCGCCGGCTTCGTCTACGCGCTCGGCGTCGCCGACGCGCTGGTGCGGACGGGGCAGGCGCGCGGGGCACTGGTGATCGGCGCCGAGGCCTTCACGCGCATCCTCGACTGGGCGGACCGTGGGACCTGCGTGCTGTTCGGCGACGGCGGTGGCGCGGTGTTCCTGCGTGCGGAGACGCAACCGGCGGACGGCACGGCGCGCGGCATCCTGTCCACCCACCTGCACAGCGACGGGCGGCACGGCGATATCCTGAAGGTCGAGGCCGGTTTCGTGCGCATGGCCGGGCGCGAGGTCTTCCGGCACGCCGTCGAGAAGCTCGCGGGTGTCGTGGACGAGGCGCTAGCCCATAACGCGCTGTCGCAATCCGACGTGCAGTGGCTCGTGCCCCACCAGGCGAACCGCCGGATCATCGATGCGATGGGCCGGAAGCTCGGCCTGCCGCCGGAGCGGGTGGTCGTGACGGTGGACCGGCACGCCAACACCTCGGCGGCCTCGATCCCGCTGGCGCTGGCGGAAGCGACCCGCGACGGTCGCGTGCAGCGCGGCGATCTCGTCTTGATGGAGGCGATCGGCGGCGGCCTGACCTGGGGAGCTTCGCTGGCCCGCTTCTAGACGGGCAGGCGCGGGTCTCGGGCGCCGCGGTGCGGATCGTCGGGTCTGGGCGACGTTGGCGGCCTGGATCTGCGTGTCGACCGGGGTCTGGGCCTGGGCTTGGCCGGGCGCAGCCGGGTAATTCTGCAACAGGTGTGCTTCGCGGGACTCACCATTCCCGCGAAGCCGTTGACGACGCCGCGCCGGAGTCGGTTCACTGCGCAGCCGGCGCACCCGAGAGTCATCCGATGAATACCGTCACGCGCGCCCACCTCGCTGAGGCCATCTACATGCAGGTAGGGCTCTCCCGGAACGAGAGCGCTGCCCTACTGGAGGACGTGCTGGAACGCATGTCGCACAGCCTGGAACGCGGGGAAGCGGTGAAGCTCTCGGCCTTCGGAACCTTCTCCGTCCGTCAGAAAGCGCAGCGCATCGGCCGCAACCCGAAGACAGGCGTGGAGGTGCCGATCACGCCGCGCCGGGTCCTGTCCTTCCGGGCGAGCCAGGTCCTGAAGGCCCGCCTGAACGGCGAGGTACCGGGAGCCGACATGGGTGCGGAGGATTGACGGGTGACGGAGGCCGACCCGTGACTGCCCTGGGAGAGGTGCGCCCGGAGCCGGCGGCGAGCCTCAGCGGCACGTCCGGCGCGGAGCCGCCGCGCTCGCGCAAGTCCGCGACGGCCTTCCGGACGATCAGCGAGGTGGCGGAGGACCTGCACATCCCGCAGCACGTCCTGCGCTTCTGGGAGACGAAGTTCCCGCAGTTGAAGCCGCTGAAGCGGGGCGGGGGGCGCCGCTACTATCGCCCGGAAGACGTCGCGCTGCTGCGGCGCATCGGCGATCTGCTCTACACGCAGGGCTACACGATCAAGGGCGTCCAGCGGCTGCTCCGGGGCGGGAGCGCCGAGGGGGCAGAGACGGAGGCCCTGGAGGAGGGGCAGCGCGACCTCCTTGGCGAGGCACCGCTGGAAGGTCCGACGATCCGCGCCTGCCTCGACGAGCTGGAGGCGATCGCGCGGCGGCTGGCGGCGCTCACGGGTTCCGAATGACAGCCGCTATGCCTTGAGGCGGCCCCCGCCGGGTGCTACAGGCGCCGCCGGCGGAGCGTAGCGCAGCCTGGTAGCGCATCAGTCTGGGGGACTGGGGGTCGTGGGTTCGAATCCCGCCGCTCCGACCAAAATTCCCGTTTCAGACCAGTAGCTTGCAGCCCATTTCTTGACTGTTGGTCGGGCATTTTTCGCAGCCGATTTCGCAGTCCTTTTCGCAGTTCAGTTCCTTGAGTCAGTTCCGTTTCGCAGATCGGCCTCGGGCTGCGAAATCGACCCCTCACCATCGCCCTTCCCTCCCTGCAGCAACACGAAGCCGCGGCGGATCGTGCCGGTCCGCTCGATGAGCAGGTCCATGCCGCCCAGAGCCATGTGCCGGTTCCGAGGTAGGTAGTGTTCCAGGATCTTCTGCGTCTGCTCGATGGAGTGGCCCGAGATGGCCGCGATCTGCGGGACGGAGGCGCCGGCCTCAGCTAGGCGGACCATGCCGGTGCGGCGGAGATCGCGGAACTGCAGGCCGTCCGGCAGGCCGGCCTCGATCCGGGTGGAGCGGAACTCCCGGGCAAAGTTGTGCAGGTCCCAGACCCTGCCCGTCGGCGAGGGCGCGATGAGGTTGCTCTTCGGGTGCAGCCGCGTCGCGATCTCGGCGTGGAGCGCCGGATGCAATGGCACCCAGACCGGCACATCGGTCTTGCGCTGTCGGAGCATGATCCAGAGGACGCGGCGGCCGTCCCGTTCGACGGTCTGGCCGACGCAGTCGTAGCTCATGTTGAGGCAGTCGGCCGGGCGCTGGGTGGTGAAGGCGGCGAGCATGAAGCCGCGCCGGATGAGCGGCGGGGCGTGCTGGAGGAAGACCTCGGCGTCCTCGGGGGACCAGACGGCGTCGCGGCGTGGCGGGGAGGGGATGTCCACACCCTCGAACGGGTCGTCGCGCAGGAGGCCGAGCTCGAGGCGGGCGTAGTTCAGCACCATCCGGAGCTTCTTCAGGCGGTGCCACGTGTTGTAGGGCTGGCCGGCGGCGATGAGCGCCTTGCGGTACTCCTTCACGCCCTCGCGGCCGATGGCGGCGACGGGCAGGTCGCCGAACTCCTCGGCGAGCTTGTCGAGGTGCCAGCCGTACTCTTTTCGGCTGCTGTCCTCGAGGTTGGCCCACTCCTCCGTCGTCTTGTAGCGGTCGATCGTCCAGGCGAGGGAGCCGCTGACGAGCGAGGGGTGGGGCGGTGCCTCGCCGTTGAGACGCATGGCTTCGTGACGGCGCTCCTCCGGGTCGGGGGACAGCCGCGTGTTCGTGGGGCGGTGGTAGAAGTAGGTGGCTTCCGTGCCGTCCTGGCGCTTCCGCCGCACAGCGTAGACGCCCTTCGGTTCTTTCATGGCTTGCTTCTGTTCGTCTTGGGTTGGGGGAAGGAGCCGCCGACCCATCGGGAGCGGAGACGCGCGGCGAGCGCGTCACCGCCCTCCGGCGCGTGGGCGAGGGGGGAGGAGAGCCGGTCCAGTTCCTCGTCGAGGCGGACGCGGTCGAAGAGGACGCGGCTGGTGAAGCGGAGCGCCTTCAGGCGCGGGCGGATGTGCTCGTCGAAGGTGCGACGGGACATGCCGCAGTAGGCGGCGGCCTGCTCGACGCTCAGCAGACGCCGCGAGATGCCGGTCTGGTGGAAGAGGGTGTCGCGGGCGGCGTGCGGACCGCGGAGGCGATGAGCGCCGGCTGCCGGGATGGCCGGGGGCGTTTGGGGGTGGTCCCCCAGTCCCCGGTTCCCTGACGTGTGCTCCCGGCGGGGCACGAGCGCTCTCCGACATCCACGGTGCGAGCCGGCGCCCCGAGGCGGCCGGCTCCAACGTGGATGTCAGAGCGCTCCACTTTTCGCGAATCTGCGAAGTGCCTCATTCAGGTCGTGAATGAGCTAAGCTCTTGGTGTTCCGGGTGCCGGCGTGGCCCTCGCTGACCTCCGGGCGGGAGTCGCCCAACAAGTTTGTTCTACGTCGCCCCATCCTGCGTGGAGGTTGGTTGCGCTAGGTTTGGCCGCATGGCTTCGAGGAAGACCGTCACCGCCGATAACCTGATAGCGCTCGGCGCCGAGCGCCTCGCCGCCATCCTCGTCGAGCTCGCGGCGGGCAACCCCGAGGTGAAGCGCCGCCTGCGGCTGGAACTGGCCGCCGAGACCGGGGGCGAGGCCATCGCGGCCCAGGTCGGCAAGCGCCTCGCGACTATTCGCTCCGCCCGGTCCTTCATCGACTGGCAGAAGCGTCGGGAATTCGTGAAGGACCTCGACCTCCAGCGCGCGATGATCGTCGACCGCGTCGCCGCGACCCGCCCGGACTTGGCGCTCGACCTCCTATGGCGGTTCCTGGACTTGGCCGGGCCGGTGCTGGGGCGCGTCGACGACAGCAGCGGGGCGGTCGGGGAGATGTTCCGCAGGACCTGCGACCACCTCGGTACGGTGGCGGTGCAGGCAAAGCCCGATCCGGTGGGCCTTGCGGATCGGGTGTTCGCGGCGGTGGGGGCGAACGACTACGGCGTCTTCGACGGCTTGGTGCCGGTCATGCTGCCCGCCCTTGGCGAGACGGGGGTGGCGCGCCTGCGGCAGCAGCTGGAGGAGGTGCTCGCGGCGAGACCCGGAAGGGCAGGGGAGCGGGACTACGGGGCGCGGGTGCTGCGCTCCGCTCTGCAGGACCTCGCGGACGGCCGGGCCGACGTCGACGGCTACGTCGCCCTCGTGCCGCCGGATGAGCGCCGCATGCCCCACGTCGCGGCCGGCATCGGTCGCCGGCTCCTCGCCGCCGGCCGGACGGCCGAGGCGCTCGCCGCGCTGGAGGCGGCGAGGCCGGGGCGGAGCGCCGCCCAGGGCGCGAGGCGAGACGACCTTCTCCTCTCCCCCTTCCCGGCGAGGACGCGTGGGAGGCGGTCTACCTCGACGCGTTGGGGGCGGCGGGGCGGGGCGAGGAGGCCCAGCGGCTGCGGTGGACGGCGTTCGAGGAGCGGCTCTCGGCCGAGCGGCTGCGCGAGTTCCTGAAGCGCCTGCCGGACTTCGAGGACGTCGAGGCTGAGGAGAGGGCGATGGCGCACGCCCTCGCGTTCCGGAGCTTCGCGGCGGCGTTGGCCTTCCTCGTGGGATGGCTGGACGCGGCCCGGGCGGCGCGGCTCTTGCTCGCCCGGTCTGCCGAGATCGACGGGGACCTCTACGAACTGCTCGAGCCCGCGGCCAGGCTGCTGGAAGCAAAACATCCCCTGGCCGCGACCCTGCTCCGGCGCGCGATGGTGGAGAACACGCTGAAGGGCGCGAAGTCCGGCCGTTACCGGCATGCGGCGCGGCACCTCCTGGAGTGCCGGGCGCTCGCGGCGGTCATCGGGGACTTCGGAACCTTCGAGACGCACGAGGTATTCCTCGGCCGGCTCCGGGCCGAGCACGGCCGCAAGGCGGGCTTCTGGGCCGCGGTAGGCGAGGCGGCAGGAGATCGGGGCCTCTGACCCAGCCCCCGGCGTTCTACGGGCGTCCTGGAGCCGCTGAAGGGCCATCCCCGAACCGGCCAGCCCCCGCCCGGCTCTTCCGTCCGCGAGCGACGTGCGCGACGAGGCCACTGACGATTTCCGTCATCGCCGCCCGCTCGTTCGGGAGGTTCGCCGTGTCGATCTTCTCCATGACCCGGTCGATGATGAGCTGCTCCTTGGTGGTCGCGCCGAGACTTTCGGTACCCATCCGGTGTGGGCCGCGGGCGTGGTGGGTTGACGAGATCAGGGTTTCTCGTCGGCGATGAGCTTCTCGGGCCGCTTGATGCCGTCGCGGGTGAACGCAAGCGTCTGGCGGTCATCGGTGTCGTAGACCCAGAGGCAGCCATCCTCCGGCTCGAGGCCGAGGGAGAGATCGTGCAGCCGCTCTTCGTCGACGCTGAGCATCTGGGCGACGCGGGCGATGGTATAGACGGAGCTGATGGCGGCCATCGTCAGGCGGCCTGCGGGACGGCTGGGGCGGACGAGGGCTTCCAGTTCCACGGCAGGAGCTCGTCGAGGCGCGAGGCCGGGTGGTCGGCGATGCGGGCCAGCACGTCGGCGAGCCAGGCGCGCGGGTCGACCTCGTTCAGCTTCGCCGTGACGATGAGGGTGTAGATCATCGCGGCCCGCTCGCCGCCGCGATCACTTCCGGCAAAGAGCCACGAGCGCCTGTTGAGGGCGATGCCGCGCAGCGCTCTTTCCGCGGCGTTGTTCGTCAAGCAGACCCTCCCATCGGCGAGGAACCGGGTGAAGGCGACCCAGCGCTTGAGCGCGTAGTCCAGCGCCTTGGCGAGCTCGTTGTGGCGGGACATCTTGGCCCGCGTGTCGAGCATCCAGGCGTGGAGGTCAGCGACGAGCGGGGCGACGACCGCCTCGCGGTGCGCCAGGCGCTCGGCTGCAGGGCGGCCGGTGACCTCGCGCTCGGCGTCGAACACCCGGTCGGTGCGCCGCACCGCCTCGGCCGCGAGGGGGAGCGGGCGACTTCGGCAAGCTCGAACGCCTTGCGACGGAAGTGGGCCCAACAGGCGGCCTCGGTGATGGGCCCTGGCTTGCGGTCCGGCGCGTAGAGGTCCGCGAACCCGGCATAGGCATAAGCCTGCAGGATGCCCTCATACCCGGCGAGGTGCGCCTTCGGGTGCTCCGCTGTCCGGTCGCGCGAGAAGTAGAACACCGCTGCCGGCGGGTCGGGGCCGCCGAACGGGCGGTCATCGCGGACGTAGGTCCAGGCCCGGGCCGTGACGGTCTTGCCGCGGGCGAGCAGCGGGACGGTGGTGTCGTCCCCGTGCAGCCGGGCGGCGGCCCGGACATGGGCGACGATCAGCGCGTGGAGCGGCGCCAGCGCCGCGGCCGAGGTGCCGACCCAGTCGGCGACGGTGGACACGCTCAGTTCCACCCCCTCGCGGGCGTAGGTCTCGGCCTGGCGGTTCAGGGGCAGGTGCTGGCCGTACTTGGCTTCCAGGATCATCGCCAGCAGGTTCGGCCCCGCCCGCCCACGCGCGATCGGGTGGAACGGCGCCGGGGGCTGGGTGACCGTCTCGCAGGAGCGGCAGGAGTGCCTCTCCCGGACCGTCTGGATGACCTTCCAGGACCGGGGCACCACCTCCAAGGTCTCTGTGACATCCTCGCCGAGCTTCGAGAGCTTGCCGCCGCAGCAGGGGCAGGCGGAGGGCGATGGGATCACCACCCGCTCGCGCGGCAGGTGGTCCGGCAGGGGACCACGGACGGGCTTGCGGCGGGGCGGTCCTTCAGGACGGGGCGATCCCGCTCCCCTCCCGAGGTCGGCCTTCGCCGCGTCCTCAGCCCTCGTCGCGACGAGCTCGCCCAACTCCAGTTCGAGCTGGTCGAGAAGCTTCCTGCCCCGCTCGGAGGAGGCGCCGAACTTGTCGCGCCGCAGCTTGGCGATGACGAGCTTCAGGTGCGCGATCATCGCCTCTGCGCCGGTCGCCCGCGCCTCGGCCGCGATGCGGGGCCTCGCGCTCCGCGGCCAGCGCCGCGCAGAGCGCTTCGACATCATCCTGCGACGACGATGCGGGGATCACGAGCGGAGTGAATCAGACCCGTCCGCGCGTCACCAGCGAAAACTTCGTGGCTGATCTACCCCGCGACCTGCGGCCGGTGCGTGTAGCGCGGGTTCCGCCAATCGATCCCGTCGAGCATGTAGGACAGCTGCGAGGCTGAGATGGCTACCGCGCCGTCTGTTGCCGTCGGCCAGAGGAACCGGCCGTGCTCCAACCTCTTCGCGTAGAGCGACATGCCGATCCCGTCGTGCCACAAGATCTTCAGCAGATCGCCGCGCTTCCCCCTGAACACGTAGAGGTCGCCGGCGTGCGGATCGCGCCCCAGCGCCTCCTGCACCTGCAGCGCGAGGCCGTTCATGCCGCGCCGCATGTCCGTATGCCCGACCGCGAGCCAGACGCGTACGCCGGAGGGAACCGGGATCACCCGCGCAACGCCGACAGCAGGCGCCGCAGCGCAGGCAGCCCGATGCCCTCGGCCACTCGCAGCACCGTGCCGTCGGGGAGGATGATCTCGACCCGCTCGTCGGGTGGTGCCTCGGCCGACGCCGCCTCGTGCACCTCGGGCGGCGGCAGCTCCGGCACGACGCGCAGCGGCATGAACACCGGCGCCTCCTCGACCAGCCGCCCGCGCTGCCGTGCCGCGCGCCACTGCCAGAGCAGGCCGCGGCTCAGGTCGTGCCGCCGCGCAACGTCGTTGAACGTCGCCCCGGGCTCGTCAAGCTCGGCCAGGATCCGCAGCTTCTCCTCAGGCCGCCACCGCCGCCGCCGCTCGACGCCGTTGATGATCTCCATCCCGACCCCCGCCTGCCCTTACCAGCACTCTTAAGAATGCTCGTAGGAACAGCGGACACCCGCACCAGGGAAGGCGGCCCACACCGGACGGATACGACTTTCGCGCGCTGGGCAATTGCCGATCTCCCCGAGCCCGGCATCTTGGCGAACGGATCGGACCGGGGCGATCGGGGCACTTAGTTGATCTTCTGGTCAGCGGTCGGTGAGGCAGATAGGATTCCAGCAACAACCGAGCCGAACCCCTCCTGCCGTCCGAGATGACCACCGCCCAGAGGGCTATGCGCCTCTTCGCCGTGCTCGTGGCAGGAGGCGAGAGGCCGGCACCCGAAGGTGCCGTGTCGATCTTCCGCGGCGAGACCCGGCTCAACGCCCTGATGTTTTGGCTCCGGAACCCGGACTACCTAGCATGGGAATTCCTAGACATTCACGAGCGGACGAAGAAGCCTGCGCCGCTGCTTTTTGTCCGCCGAATGGTGCAAGACGAGGAGCCGATCCTGCGCCGGGACGCCATGCTGAAGTGGCGCTTCGGAGCCTACGAGCCGGTGGACGACGAGCTGGCGATCCTCGCCTCGGTCGGTCTCGTCAGGACCATCACGAAACCCGCGGGGACACGAAGCGCGGGAAACGACTTCCTGCTTCTGCCCGGGTCCTTCGAACTGGCCGAATCGCTCGAGGAGAACGTCGCCTACCGCTGGTACGGCGAGAGGATGAAGGTGGTCGCCGCGGTGGCGGGGAGCGAGGGAGGCAGCGCCTTGAAGGAGCGTCAGTACAAGCACCTAGAATACTTCAAGACCAGCCCGCACCAGCCGATCAAGTCCATCCTGCCCCGCGTTCTCGAGCGGCTCGCCCAGCTGTCCAGCGTAGCCTGATCCCATGGCCCGAAAGAAGCCGGACTCTCGCGAGGGCACCTGGGCAGAAGCGATCGCTGCCCATGCTGGTCGTCCCGTAGAGGCAGTCATCGGTTTCCTGCAACGCCATGATATCCGGGAGCAGGCACTCATCCCGCGGCCCGTGGACCTGACGGTCGGGCTGTTGAGTTTCGCTGAGAACTGACCCGGGGTTTTCATCGAGAACTGACCCGTGGGTGGATATGTCCCGCAGGCCTGCGTCGCGGGTCAAGCGGGTGTTTTGGTCCTCCCCTTTCTGGGTTCGGCCGAGCTACTCCTGAACCGGAAGCTGTCGTTGCCGGTCTCCAGGATGTGGCAGTGGTGGGTGAGCCGGTCGAGGAGTGCGGTGGTCATCTTGGCGTCGCCGAACACGCCACCCCACTCGCTGAAGCTCAGGTTCGTGGTGATCACCACGCTGGTGCGCTCGTTGAGCTTGCTGAGCAGGTGGAACAGCAAGGCGCCCCCTGATGCGCTGAACGGCAGGTAGCCGAGCTCGTCGAGGATGACGAGGTCGAGGCGGAGCAGGTGGGCGGCGAGGTGCCCGGCCTTGTTGGCGGCCTTCTCCCCCTCCAGCGCATTCACCAGGTCGACCGTGGAGTAGAACCGCACCTTCTTGCGGCCGTGCTCGATGGCCTGGACGCCGAGCGCCGTGGCGAGGTGGGTCTTACCGGTGCCGGGCCCGCCGATGAGCACGACGTTGTCGGCCCGCTCGGTGAAGTCCCCCCGGTGCAACTGGCGGACGGTGGCCTCGTTCACCTCGCTCGCCGAGAAGTCGAAGGTGGCGAGGTCCTTGTAGGCTGGGAACCGGGCCGCCTTGGTGTGGTAGGCGACGGAGCGCACCTCGCGCTCGGCCATCTCGGCCTTGAGCAGCTGGGACAGGGTGGGGACGGCCGCCTCGAACGCAGGGGCCCCCTGTTCCGCCAGCTCGCCCACGGCCTGAGCCATGCCAAACATCTTGAGCCCGCGCAGCATCACCACGAGGGCGGCGCTCGCCGGATCATGACGCATGGCGCACCTCGCGGGGTATCCATCCGGCGAGGGCCGCCGTCGGCGGAGATTGACGGTGCGGTGATTTTCAGGTGCTCCGCTTACTGATCCGCGCCTTGGCAGAGTTACGGCGCTTGGCGATGCGGCCGAGGGCGATCTTGGTCTGAAGTTCGTCGATGGTCCTCGGGTCATAATCGTCGAGCCACTCGACGATTTCGGCGTGGTCGGGATGGGCTGGATCGGCGGCGATCGCGAGCTTGTCGTAGAACCCGGGGATGCCGCCACAATCCTCGGGCGGGGCGTTCCCTTCACCGGCGACGTAGTGCGGATAGCCGATGCCCGGCTCACCCTGACGGATGTTCGTCAGGATCAGCCTGTGTTCCCAGTCATCGCCGAAATCATAGAGATAGGTGATGACCGTCCGTCGCGGCGTCAGCACCTCGCGCAGACGGACCTTCGCCGCCTCGATGCGCGGCTCCGTGCCCCAGTCCTCGTCCATCGGCAGGCCGAACCGCTGCTGGCCGATGCGGAACTCCCAGAGGTGCTGGTCGAACCAGCCCATGGCGGCCTGGACGACCTCATGCAGGACCTTCAGCGTGATCGAGGTCGGCACCTCGACCTGACGCCAAATGAGAGGGTCGCTGTGGCAGAGCTCGATCCGCAGGGTGCAGATCTCGTTGAGGCTGTCGGCCGCGGACATCGCTATCCTCCCGCTCAGGCAGCCAGTCTCTCAGCGCCCCGCTTCCAGTTCCAGGGCAGGAGCTCGTCGAGGCGGGAGGCGGGGTGGTCGGCGATGCGGGACAGCACGTCGGCGAGCCAGGCGCGCGGGTCCACGTCGTTCAGCTTCGCCGTGACGAGGAGGGTGTAGATCATCGCGGCCCGCTCACCGCCGCGGGGGCTGCCCGCGAACAGCCACGACCGTCTACCGAGGGCGATGCCGCGGAGCGCGCGTTCGGCGGCGTTGTTCGTAAGGCAGATCCGCCCGTCGTCCAGGAACCGGGTGAATGCCACCCAGCGCTTGAGCGCGTAGTCCAGCGCCTTCGCGAGATCGTTGTGACGGGACATCTTGGCCCGGGCCTCCTCCATCCAGGCGTGGAGGTCCGCGACGATCGGGGTGACGACCGCTTCACGGTGCGCCAGGCGTTCCGAGGTCTTCTTGCCGGTGATCTCCCGCTCGGCGTCGAACACCCGGTCGATGCGCCGCACGGCTTCGGCGGCGAGCGGGGCGCGGGCGACCTCGGCGAGTTCGAACGCCTTGCGACGGAAGTGCGCCCAACAGGCCGCCTCGGTGATCGGCCCCGGTTCGCGATTGGGGGCGTAGAGGTCGGCGAACCCGGCGTAGGCGTCAGCTTGGAGAATGCCCGCATACCCAGTGAGGTGCGCCTTCGGGTGTTCGGCCGTCCGGTCACGCGAGAAGTAGAACACGGCCGCCGGCGGGTCTGGTCCGGCAAAGGGCCGGTCGTCGCGGACGTAGGTCCAGAACCGGGCCGTGACCGTCTTGCCGCGGGCGAGCAGCGGCACGGTCGTGTCATCGCCGTGGAGGCGGGCGGCGGCGCGGACATGGGCCACGATGAGAGCGTGGAGCGGCGAGAGGGCCGCCGCCGCCGTGCCGACCCAGTCGGCGATAGTGGAGACGCTCAGCTCCACCCCCTCCCGGGCGTAGGTCTCGGCCTGGCGGTTGAGCGGCAGGTGCTGGCCGTACTTCGCCTCGAGGATCATCGCCAGCAGGTTTGGCCCCGCCCTGCCGCGCGCGATGGGGTGGAACGGCGCGGGCGGCTGGGTGACGCGCTCGCAGGTTCGGCAGGAATGCCGCTCCCGCACCGTCTGGATCACCTTCCAGGATCGAGGGATCACCTCGAGCGTCTCGGTCACGTCTTCGCCGAGCTTGGAGAGCTTGCCCCCGCAGCACGGACAGGCGGTGGGGGATGGGATCACCACCCGCTCCCGCGGCAGGTGCGCGGGCAGTGGGCCGCGAACGGGCCTCTGCCGGACCGGCGCATCCGGGCTAGGCATGCCCGCCCCCTTCGTCGTCTCCGCCTTCGCCGCGTCCTCCGCCACGGTCGCGCCGAGTTCTCCCAACTCGAGTTCCAGCTGATCGAGCAGCTTGCGTCCCCGCTCGGACGACGCGCCGAACTTGTCGTGCCGGAGCTTCGCGATGACGAGCTTCAGGTGCGCGATCATCGCCTCGGCACCCGTCGCGCGCGCCTCGGCCGCCACACGGGCCTCGCGTTCCGCGGCGAGCGCCGCGCGGAGCGCTTCGACATCATCCTGCGGCGTTGACGCGGAGATCACAGGAGAAGTGAATCAGACCCTCGCGCGCCTCGCCAGCGAAAACGTCGTCGCCGTGCTATCCCGCGATCTGCGGTCTGTGTGTGTAGCGCGGGTTCCGCCAATCGATCCCGTCGAGCATGTAGGAGAGCTGCGAGGTGGAGATGGAAACAGCCCCGTCCGTCGCGCTCGGCCACAGGAACCGCCCGTGTTCCAGCCGCTTCGCGTAGAGGGACATTCCAAGCCCGTCGTGCCAGAGAATTTTGACGAGGTCGCCGCGTTTCCCACGAAAAACGTACAAGTCGCCCGCGTGCGGGTCGCGCCCGAGCGCCTCCTGCACCTGCAGCGCGAGCCCGTTCATCCCACGACGCATGTCGGTGTGCCCGACCGCGAGCCAGACGCGGACACCGGAGGGGACGGGGATCACCCGCGCAGCGCCGACAGCAAGCGCCGCAGCGCGGGCAGCGCGATCCCCTCGGCCACCCGCAGCACCGTGCCGTCCGGCAGGATGATCTCGACGGGGTGGCCGCTGCCGTCCGGCACCTTCTCCGACCCCAGCGACGACACCGCCGTCACCGCGCCCGCATCGTCCCGCTCCGGCCCTGGCAGCTCCGGCACGATGCGCAGCGGCACGAACACCGGTCCGTCCTCGACCAGCCGCCCGCGTTGCCGTGCCTCGCGCCATTGCCACAACAGGCCGCGGCTCAGGTCATGCCGCCGCGCCACGTCGTTGAACTTCGCCCCGGGCTCGTCGAGCTCGGCCAGGATCCGCAGCTTCTCCTCCGGCCGCCAGCGCCGCCGCCGCTCGACGCCGTTGATGATCTCCATCCCGCCCCCAGCCTGCTCTTACCGACACTCTTAAGAATGCTCGTAGGAACAGCGGACATGAGGACCGGGGAAGGCGGCACATGCCGGATGAATACCTCGCGGGTCCGCAGCGCGTCGTAGCGTCCGATGTCGGCCCTCGGCTCCTGGCGCAGTACCAGGGCCTGCGGCGCGTCGATGGCCGCGGTCGTGCCGCGTCCATCCGTCAGGCGGTGCAGGATGTTGAGGACATGGGTCTTGCTTGCGATGCCGCCCTCAAGGGCCAGTTCCACGGCGCACAGCACCGCCGCCTCGTCGTGCTGCAGCACGAGGGCGAGGACGTCCACCATCTCCCGCTCGCCCCCGGGTCGCCGCAGCAGCTGGGCCTGGAGGTTGCGGAACGCCTCCGGCATCTCGGCGAAGGGCGCGCCGTTGCGGAGCGCCCCCGGCTTGCGCTGGATCACCGCGAGGTAGTGCCGCCAGTCGTAGACGGTGCGGCGGGGCACGTCGTGCGCGCGCTCGACGATCCGGGCGTGCTCGCATACGGCCTGCCCCTCGGCCACCACGACGAGGCGGTCGGGGTAGACCCGTAAGCTGACCGGCCGATTGGCAAAGGAGGCCGGGACGCTGTAGCGGTTGGCCTCGAAGTGCACGAGGCAGGTCGGCGACACGCGCTTGGCGTGCTCGACGAAGCCGTCGAACGGCCGTCCCAGCGGCATGAGGCTCGCCGTCTCCCGGGCATGCACCTCGGCGACGCTGCCCGGCAACTCTCCGTGCGGGATCTCGCCCCAGCGCTCGATGCAGCGGGCCGCGAGCCAGGTGTTGAGGGCGGACAGGTCGCCGAAAGGCGGCAGGGCCTGCCAGATCTGCCGCCGGGCGTCCTGGACGTTTTTCTCGACCTGACCCTTCTCCCAGCCCGAGGCCGGACTGCAGAACGTCGGCTCGAAGAGGTAGTGGCTCGCCATGGCCCCGAACCGCGCATTCACCTGCCGGACCTTGCCCGAGCCGACGCGGTCCACCGCCGTCCGCATGTTGTCGAAGATGCCGCGGCGCGGCACGCCGCCCAGCACCCGGAACGCCTCGGCCAGGGCGTCGAACAGCATCTCGTGGGTCTGCAGCCTGTAGGCTCGCACCACGAAGGCCCGGCTGTACGACAGCTTGGTGTGCGCGGCCTGCAGCTTGACCCGCTTGCCGCCGATCATCGCCCAGTCCTCGCTCCAGTCGAACTGGAACGCCTCGCCTGGTCCGAAGGCGAGCGGCACGAACACGCCCCGCCCCGTCGTGCGCTGCGCAACCTCCCGATCCGCCCGCCAGCGCCGGACGAAGGCCGCAACCCGCGCGTAGGAGCCAGCGTAGCCCAGCGCGACCAGGTCGGCGTGCAGCCGTCGCGCGGTCCGGCGTCCCTTGCGACCCTTGCTCGCCTCCCCCTCGAGCCATCGCGACAGTTCCCCGGCGAACGGGTCCAGACGGCTCGGGCGCTCGGGTACCTTGAACCTCACCTCGACCGCGTCCGAGCGCGGGTATTTGCGGATCGTGTTCCGCGACAAACCCGTCCGACGCTCGATCTCCCGGATCGAGATCCCATCCCGGTGGCGCCACCGCCGGATCACACTCAACAACTCCATGTCAATCACTCCGATCACCCCGACCGTGCGGTCGAGGACGTGGTCAGACACGGGTCATTTCTCGGCGAAAACTCAGGCCCTCTCCGGGTCAGATCTCAACGCAAATCAACACTCGCACGATCCGGCGCGTGATCCGCGACTTATGCGAGCAGACGCAGATCGCGCGCTTCTTGCAGGACGCATCGGTCAGGTCTGGATGCTGAGGCTGGGGGTTCCGTTGCAGCCTTTGCGCTCGGCAGTGACCGGGGCCATGGTTCGGTATGGCGAGACGGCGGCCACTGGAGGAGATTGCGGCGGGTCGGTCCTTCAAGGGCCGCCAGTCCGCAGCCGAGGTGATCCTCTGGGCGGTCCGGTGATACCTCATGTTCCCCGTCAGCTACCGCGATCTCGATCGAACGCTTGGGGATCGAGGCGTGGGGATCGCGCGCACGACGATCTTTCGTTGGATCGGGGCCTATGCGCCGGAGCTTGAGAAGCGGATCCGGCCGCACCTGCGGATGAGCAACGGCTCATGGCGGGTCAATGAAACCTACATCCGGGTGAAGGGGCGCTGGACGTATCTGTATCGCGCGGTGGACAGCCGCGGAGCGACGATCGACTTCCTGCTCTCGGCCAAGCGAGATGCGGAAGCGGCGAAGTGGTTCTTCCGCAAGGCCCTGGGCCAGCCGCACACGCTCAACCCGTGCACCATCACCGTGGACAGGAACCCGGCCGACCCACGCGCGGTAGGGGAGATGAAGGCCGAGAGCGAGCTCTGGCGCTTCGCGCGTCTGCGGCAGGCCAAGTTCTTGAACAACATCATGGAACAAGACCATCGGCGCGTGAAACGGCTGGTCCGACCAGGGCTGGGCTTCGGCGGCTTCCGGACGGCGCAACGGACGCTGGCCGGCGACGAGGTGATGGCGATGGTTCGGAAAGGTCAAGTTCAGCAGGTTGGGGGACGGAACATGCGAGCGCAGGCCACCTTCATCGCCGAGCTGTTCGGGGTCGCGGCCTGATCAGAGACCCTGCAAGACGCGCTTCGACATAAGCCGAACCTTGCAACACAACCCTTTCGTCGCGCTACGGCCGCGCTCGCTAGTCTGCAGACTGCGTAAGGCAGACGTACCCACCGCGCCTCCCCTGTGCCCGCTTTGGCGCGAACGCTGACAGGACCCATTGGACGTGACATGGCCTCCCTCCGCCGTGAGGTGGACCGTGCCCTACAAGTGCCGCCTCAGGGTGCTGGCCGGCAGGCAGGGCTGGGCGGGAGCGCGCCCGGGGCGCTGGACGTACAGAGCCAAGCGTCGCTGAAGCGCGTATCCTCGAACGAGAGGATCGCGTTCGGTGGTGAGGGGGACGGCCTTCCGAACGTGACAAGCGTGGGCCGAATGACCAGGGCGGCACGCTCGGCGGTGCTGGCAAGCCTGGTCGCGTTGAAATCTGGGGCGGCAGGCGACGCCACCGCTGACACCACGATGAGGTCGGCCCCGTCGAAGGTCAGCACGTAGTTGCCGCCCGCCGTCAGCGTGCCGAGGGTGATGGGGTAGGCACCCGGCGCGCTGGCCGGCGTCGCCGGGGTGGCCAGCGCACCGGAAATCAAATCGGCCCCGACGAGCCCGCGCCCGCCCGTCGTGAAGGTCAGCGGCGGGTTTGGCATGCCCTCGGACCGTGATGCAGGGTCGGCGGTGATCGTCAGCGGGCGCGGGAGGATCGTCAGCACGCCGTCCTGGAAGGTGATCGCGTAGTTGGCGCCGGCGCTGAGCGTGCCGCGCCCGATCGCGTAACTCCCCACCGGCGTCCCCGCATCCGCGGCGGTCGCCGCCGTACCGGAGAAGCGATCGCCGTTCACGAGCCCCGCCCCGCCGAGGGTGACGGTCAGCGCTGGATTCGCATCGCCGTATATGCGGCTCTGCGGATCGGCCGATACGAGGATCGGTCTCGGCGTGACGGTCAGGTCCGCGCCGAGGTAGGTGATGGCGTAGTTCGGATTGCTCGCGTCAGCCAACGTGCCCTGCAGGATCGCGTAGCTGCCGACCGAGCTACCTGCCCTCGCCTCCGTCGCCAACGTGCCCGTGAGGGCGTCGCCGTTGACGAGGCCCCGGCCACCGACGGCATAGGTCAGTGCCGGGTTCGCATCGCCGTAGGAGCGGCTCTGTGGATCAGCCGTGACGGTGATCGCGCGCGGCGTGATGGTCAGGTCGGCGCCGGCATAGGTGATCGCGTAATTCGATCCGGCGTCGAGGCTGCCTTGGGTGATGGCGTAGGCGCCGACCCCGCTCGTCGGTCCGGCTCCCGTCGCGAGGCTGCCCGCCAGAGCGTCACCGTTCACCAGGCCCCGGCCACCGACGGCATAGGTCAGTGCCGGGTTCGCGTCCCCGTAGGAGCGGCTCTGCGGGTCGGCCGTAACGGTGATCGCGCGCGGCGTCACGGTCAGGTCGGCGCCGGCATAGGTGATCGCATAGTTCGGGTTGTTCCCGCTGGTCAACGAGCCCTGCGTGATGGCGTAGGGCCCGACCGGGCTGGTGAGGTCCGCGAGCGTGGTCAGGGCGCCGGCGAGGGCGTCGCCGTTGGCCAGCCCCCGGCCGCCGAAGGTGTAGCTCAGCGTGGGATTAGTGTCGCCGAAGGCACGGGATTGCGCGTCCGCGCTGATCGTCACATCGCGAGGCGTCACCGTCAGCGTGCCCGGCACCGCGACAAAGCGGTAGCGAGGGTCGCTCGCCGCGGTACCCGTCACAGTCGCGGCGTAGTCGCCGACACCTGAGGCCGCCGTCGCAGCCGTGCTGAAGGTCCCGAGCGTCGTCACGTAATCGCCGGCGCGGAGGCCGGAAAAGGTGGCAACGATGTCCGCGTTCCCGTCGCCATAGGCGCGGCTGCCCGCCGGCGTGACCGCCACGACGCGCGAGAGGGCGTAGAGCGTGGGGTAATAGGCCTGCGTCGCGCCGTTGTTCTGGCCCACCTGGTTCGGCGGAGCCCAGACCGTCGCGAAGTCGAAGCCCGCGTAGGTGGTACGGAAGGATGCGAGGTCCTGCATCTGGGCAGTCGTCAGGCCCGTGGTGCCGGTGCTCGATCCCGAGCCCACGCCGTTCGTGCGGCCGCTCGTCTCCTGGTTCCAGACCGAACTTGCGACGGTGCCGCCGAGGTTGAAGCCGATCAAACCGCCGATCGCGCTGCCGCTGCCCGGCACCGTGCCTGTGCTGTAGCTTCGTCGCACGCTGCCGCCGAAGAGCTGGGCGCCGACGAGCCCGCCGACATTCGTATCGCCGCTGACATTGCCCGTCGCATAGCTGTCGGCGATGGTCCCCGTATTGATCGCAACGAGCCCGCCGAAGCCGGAGTTGGAAATGCCGCGCGGCCCGACCGAGCCAGTGGCAGCGGACTGGGTGATGCTGCCGCCGGACGCGTTGCCGCCGACCAGCCCGCCGCCCTGGTTCAGCGCGCGGACGTCGCCGGCCGCGATGGATCGGGTGATCGTGCCGAAGTTCCGGCCTGCCAGCCCGCCGGTCTGCGCGCCACCGGTGACCGGCAGGTCAGTGGCGATGTCGGCGATGCTTCCACGGTTCGTTCCGACGAGGGCGCCCGTGATGTCGCTGCCGAGGACCGAGCCACCCACCAGTCGCAGGTTCGCGGCCACGCCGGTCGTGCCGATCACGCCGAAGAGCCCGACCTCGTTCGTCAGGGGGCGGGAGATGCGCAGGCCGTTGATCGCGAACCCTGCGCCATCGAGACGGCCGGTGAAGCGGCTGGCGTCGGTGCCCACCGGCACGAAGCCGCCCGGACCGAAGACGCCGCTCGCGTTGCTGCCGGACGTCGCCGAGGCGTCGATGTCGGCGGCGAGCCGGTACGAGCCCGCGAGGTCGGTGGCCATGAGCTGCAGCTGGTTGAGATTGCGGATCGTCACCACGCCGTCCGCGCCGGGGGCGGCCGCCTCGGACCGCAGGATCGGACGCAAATCCCTCTGCTGAAACCAGGTGCCGGTGAAATCGAAGCCGGCGTAGGAGGAGGCTTGCCGTGCCTGCGCCGTCGTGAGTCCGGTGACCGAGAGGGTGCCCCCGTTGGCTCCCGCCGCGCTTGACTGACCCGAGGTGTCCAGGTCCCAGAAGCTGCCCGTGACGCTTGCGTCATTCCGTCCTGCGAACCCACCGACGGACGAACTGCCCGTCACCTGTCCTGAGGCGTAGGAGCGGGTGATTGATCCGGAACCGGCGTTGAAGCCGACGAACCCCCCCACCCTCGAGAGGCCGGAGACGGTGCCTGTCGCATAGGAGTCCTCGATCGCCCTGTCGTTGAAGCCGACGAACCCGCCGGTCCAGTCCCCCGTCCCCGTGACGTTCCCCGAAGCGAAAGACGATCGGATCGTCGCGGACGCCGTTTCATTCGTTCCGACGAGGCCCCCGACACTCCCGTCCCCGCTCGCGGAACCCGTTGCGTAGCTGTCGGACAGCGTCCCCCTGTTGTTCCCCACCAAGCCACCGATGGACGTCACACCGCTCACCGCACCCGTGGCGAAGGACCCCTGTAGCGTACCGTCATTGAAGCCGACGAGGCCGCCCACGCCGTTCGCGCCGGTCACCGTGCCCGTCGCGAAGGACCGCAGGACGGTCCCCAGGCTGGATCCGACGAGGCTGCCGACCCGATCCGCGCCTGTCACCGAGCCGCCCGTGAGGCCGATATCCCTGACGATACCGGACAGTCCCAGGTAGCCGAACAGCCCCACCGCGCCGGAGGAGGTGGGGCGGTTGATCGTGAGGCCCGCGACGACCCGGCCCGCACCGTCGAGGGTGCCCTGGAACTCGTTGCTGACGGCGCCGACCGGAGCGAAGCCGCCGGGGCCGAAGGTGCCGCTCGCTGCCGTCCCGCTCGTCGCCGAGGCGTCGATATCGGCGGCGAGGCGGTAGGAACCGCCCAGGTCCGCCGCCATCAACTGCAGCTGGTTGACGTTGCGAACTGGCACGAAGCCATCCGCACCCGCTGCCGCGGCCTCTGCCCGCAGGATCGGCCGCAGGTCTGCCGTCTGGAACCAGGTGTTCGTGAAGTCGAAGCCCGTGTAGCTCCCTGTGCTTCGTGCCTGTGCGGTGGTCAGGCCGGTAATCCCGGCAGCGGAGCCTGCCCCCACCCCGCTGACGAGACCGCTGGTCTGCGTGTCCCAGTAGCTGTTGCTGACGCTGCCCTGCTGCCAGCCGACCAGGCCGCCGAACCGGGTGGGGGCGGTCACCGCGCCCGTCGCGTAGGTTTCCGTCACCGTCGCGGTCGTCGCGACGCGGCCGACCAGCCCGCCCACCGCGCTGGTGCCGGTCGCCGCCCCCTGCGCGTAGGCCTGCGCGATGCTGCTGCCGGCGCCATGGAACCCGACCAACCCGCCGGTGTTCGTCGTGCCCGTCACCGCGCCGGTCGCAGCGGACCGCGTCACCGCCACCTCGGATGTCTGACCGATCAGCCCGCCCGTCGAGGCCTGGCCCGTCACGCGCCCCGCGGCGAAGGCGGCGTCCACCGTGCCGCCGGTCGCCTGGCCGATGAGGCCGCCCGTCGCCGTCGAGCCACCCGTGACGGTCGCGGTGGAGGAGACGCGGCTGACTGGCCCGTCATTCGCCGCACCCAGGAGCCCACCCGTGTAGAGGGCTTGGCCGGTGACGCTGCCGCTGCTCGTCGAATCGGCGATCGCCGCGCCGCGGCTCCAGCCGGCCAGCGCGCCGACGAAGCTGCGGCCGCTGACCTGGGCATCCGCCAGGTTGACGCCGCCGATGCGCCCCGTGCTGTCGCCTGCCCCGACCACGCCGAACAGGCCGATGTAGAACTCGGACGGCCGCTGGATCGTCAGCCCGGTCACCGTGCGGCCCGCGCCGTCCAGCGTGCCGGTGAAGGGCGCCACGTCGTTGCCGTTGGGCCGGAAGCCGCCACCGCCGTTCCAGGCGGCGGTGCCGCGCGCGTCCACGTTGTTCGCCAGGACGAAGCTGGCCGCAAGCAGCGCGGGCGAGGTGCCGATGCCCTGCAGCCCGTAGATGTCGGTCAGCCGCCAGGGATCGGCCGCGGTGCCAGTGCCACCCGCCGCGCGCAGGAAGCTGCCGCCGTCCACGCGGAAATCGGCGGTCGCGAAGGCCGGGAGAACGGGCGCGTTCTGCACCCAGCTTCCCGCCTGCAACGTGAAGCGCGCGACGGACACGTCGGCATTGCCCGCGATGGTCCCGCCCGCGTTCAGCGTCAGGCCCCCCGCACCGGCTGAAATCCCGGCGTTCAAGGTGATGCCGCCGGCCGCCGAAAGCGTCAGCGTCGCGCCCGACGTCCAGGAGAGCGCGCTGTTGACGGTGATGTTCCCCGCCTCCGCCCCGCCCGTGCCCGTCGAGACCGCGACATTCGCCGTGCCCAGCGCGGTCAGCAGCGTCGTCGCGTTGATGTTGCTGCCCGCTCCGCTGGCGGCGAAGCCCCCGGCGTTGGTGTCGGGCGCGGCGGAGATGGTGATGTCGTAGGGGTCGAGCAGCAGCGTGCCCATGCGGCCCTGCGGGGCGCGCAGGTCCGTGGTGCCGCGGTAGCCCAGCGTCCCGCGCGAGGACACTTCGGCCTCGCCGCCATCGCCGCCGGCCGGACCGCCGCGCGCCTGGATCGTTCCGCGGAAGTCGGTGGCGCGTTCGCTCCAGACCACCACGTCGCCGCCACTGCCGCGCCGCGTCGCATCGGCGCGGATCGTGCTGGCGGCGTCCATCCGCACGCGGTCGGCGCGTTGCAGCGGTCCGCGCCCCTCGCGCCCGCCACCCACGCGCACGGTGCCCCCACCCGCGGCGCCGGAGGCGTCGATCGTCGCGCCGCGGAGGGCGATGTCGCGCCCCGTCACCGTCACGGAGCCGCCGTGGCCGCCGGGGGAGGAGGCGTCGAGCCGGCCGGTCACGCGAACCGACCCGCCCTCTCCGCCCGACAGGATGATCGCGCCGTCGCGGCCCGAGACGGAGGTCGCCTCGATGACGCCGGAGAGGTCGATCGCGCGCCGCGCAGCCTCCCGCGCCGTGGCGGCTGCGATCTCCACCCGGCCGCCCGGCACGCTGATCGTGCCGGCCTGGCGGATGAGCGGGCCGCGACCGGCACCGCCGCTGGGCATCTCGACCTGGAGGAAGCCGTCGCCGGTCAGGTCGAGCGTCGCGCGCTCGCCGGCGCCCAGCCCCACCCGGCCTTGCGGGACGGAGATCGTGCCCGTGTTCTCGACGCGGCCGCCCAGCAGCGCGGCGTAGCCGCCCGCCGCCGTCGCGATGCGCCCGGCATTCGTCACCGCCGCCGAGGCGCCCCCGCCCGAGAAGCGGGCCCGCCCGGCGCGGAAGTCGTCATCCGTGATGCCGAGGGTGGAAGCCACGAAAGCCGCCGCGTTCACCTGGCCCGTCGGCGTGATGCTGATGCCGTTGGGGTTGACGAGGTACACGCCGCCATTCGCGTTCACCGCACCCGCGATGGTCGAAGGGGTGCTGCCCGTCACCCGATTGAGGATCGCCGAACCCGTGGAGGGCTGCTGGATGTCCACCCGCGCGCCCGACCCCACGGAGAAGCCCCCCCAGTTCACGATGGCCCGGTCGGAGCCCTGCTGGATGGTCATCCACCCGGCGGTCGGCGTCGCGATCACGGCGGTACCGGACGCCACGCTGCCGCCCGTGGGCAGCGTCTGCGCCCCGGCAACGGCGGTCAGCGCCGTGGTGGCGAGCAGGGCGGCGAGGAGCGGGAGGCGGGGCATGGTGGACCTCAGAACCGCAGGAGGGTGACGACGGTGACCCGATCCTCCGTGCGGCGGAGGTCGGAGCGGTCGGCGCGGCCGTATTCGACGGAGAGGGTGACCCCCGAGAAGCTCGCCGTCGGGGCTGCGGCCAGGCGAAGGCCGATCCCATAGGCGGTGGCCCGCGTGGAACGGCGCTCCACAGCGCTCGGCTGCTCCAAGTTGATTGCGCCGAACGCGCCGAAGATGTAGGGCGCCATCCCCAACGCGACGCCCGCCGCGTCGGTCGAGAGCGGAGCCTGCAATTCGCCGCGGATGACGTAGCCCGAATCCCCCTGCACGGCGCCCGCATCGAAGGCGGAGAGGCCCGTCGTCGTGACGAGCCCGATCTGCTCCGAGCGCGGTAGCGCCGCCCCGAACGACATCTGTGCGCGCGCGGAGATCTGCACGGCGAGGTTTTCCAGCAACGGCTGGTCGAAGCGCAGAGCCGCCTCGAGCTTCGTCAGGTCGGGGCGGGCGCCGATTCGCGAGAGCGGCAGGTCCGCGTTGCACGACCGTGCGCCGAGGCCCGCAATCCCCTGCGAGCCCGTCACGCGCCCGGCCAGGATTCCGCCGCCCGGCAGGACGGCGAATCCCTCCATCGCGAGGCGGGCGATCCGCAGTTCATCCAGCGCGAGGCGCGCGGAGAACGGCGTCGTGCTCTCCAGCAGTTCGGATTGAATGTCGAAGGCGCCTTCGACGCTCAGAGTCGCGGTGCGGCCGCGCAGAAGCGGATAGCGCAGGCGGAGGGAGAGCCGCTCGAAGGTCGAGGTGAAGTTGACCGCCCCGGCGACCGGGCGCGGCGTCGCCTTGCTCTGCGTCGCCTCGAGGTTCGCGGTCAGCCCGTCCGTGCCGATCGGGACGATGATGCCGCCGGCGAGCGTCCGGTTCCGCGGCTCCGCATCGAAGGCTTCGCTGCCCGGATAGCCGCTGGCGCGCAGGTACACCTGCTCGCCCAGTCTGAGGACGGAGTTCAGGTCGAGTCCGAAGCCGAGCACCGAGCGACCGAGCGCGGAGGAGAGCGTGTTGTCGTAGGAGACGAAGCCAGATACGGGCTGATGCCGTGCCTCGACGACGAGGGTCGTCGTCCCCGGCGCATCGCCGGGCGAAAGCGTGGAGCGCAGGGCCGTGCCCGGCGTATCGCCCGCCAGCAGCAGCCGGCGCTCGATTTCCGACAGCGTCAGGCCGCCGCGACCGACGAGCGGCAGGATGAGACTTTCGACGCGGTCGCGGATCGGGGGCGGGAGCGAGGACGTGTCCACACGCCCTATCGCCCCATCGACGACGAGCAGCCGCACGTCGCCACCATCCGCGAGCCGCTGCGAGGGGAGCACGACGCGCGCGAGGACGTAGCCCCGCCGCGCATAGGCCTCCTCCAGCGCGCGTGCCAGGCGGAACAGGTCGGCGACCCGCACGCTCCGCCCCTCCAGCGGCGCGGCCAGGGTCCTCGTCTCCGCCTCCATCGGCGCGAGGCCGTCCGTCACCACAACCCGGCCGACGCGCACCGAGAGCGTCTCCGCGCCCGATGGAATCTCCGCGCCGGCCTCGCCTCGGATGTCCAGCCCGGTGCCGGCCGCTGTCGGCCCGACCGGGGCAAAGCTTGGCGGCGTGATCTGCCCCGCCGATTGGCTGAAGGCATCGGCTGCCGGGAGGGCGACCAGCACCGTCAGGAGTTGGAGCAGGACCCAGAGGCGCAGCCCGGCGGATCGAGGCCCGCCACCCGGAATAGGCGAGGAGCGCCCCCGCACCGAGCGAGCTACGGCGGGTCGGCTACAATCATGGATGGTACAAATGAGGCTGATTGCGCGTCTCACGGTAGCTGGAGGCTTACCGGAATAACCCGTGAGCGCAAGGAATTCTCGCTCTGGCCGTGCTTGTTCACCGGCGTGATCGCCCCGATGCGCGTGTCCCGGTTCGTCGCCCTCGCCGCGTGATGGCCGACTTCGCCAACAGGGTCCCTGCGTTTACGGGATGGCCCGCCCCTCTTCCCGGCAGCGCTAAGCTGCCCGGGCAACCGGAGGAAGGGGAGTGCTGTCCATGTCGCGTGCTGTTCGTGGCGAGATCGCGGTCCTCGGGATCGACCTCGGGAAGAACAGCTGCAGCGTCGCGGCCCTCGACGCCGCGGGACGCGTGGTTCTCCGGCGCCGCATGCGGCGCGAGGCGGTCATCGCCCTCGCCGTCGAGCTGCCGACGTGCGTGGTCGCGATGGAGGCCTGCTGCGGAGCTCACCACGTCGGCCGCCAGCTCGCCGCACGCGGCCACGACGTGCGCCTGATGCCGCCGGAGTACGTGCGCCCCTACGTCAAGGCGCAGAAGAACGACGACCGCGACGCCGGGGCGATCGCCGAGGCCGCGACGCGGCCGACGATGTGCTTCGTTTCCCTCAAGACCGAGGCGCAACTCGACATGCAGTCGCTCCACCGGGCGCGCGAGCGCCTCGTCGGTGAGCGCACGGCGCTGATCAACCAGGTCCGGGCGCTGCTGCTGGAACGGGGCATGACCGTCCCGCAGGGAAGACACAAGATCACCCCCGCGGTGGACGCGCTGCTGGACAATGATGCCGACCTGCCCGCTTCCATCTCGCCCCGGGTCCGCCTGCTGCTGGAGGACATGCGCGCGGAGTGGCGCGAGCTGGACCGGCGCATCGCCGCCTTCGACGCCGAGTTCCGCGCCTGCGCTGCCACCGACCCGGCCGCGCGCCGGCTCGCGACCGTACCTGGCATCGGCGTCCTGAACGCGACCGCCCTCGCGTCCGCACTCGGCGACGGTGCTCCGGCCTTCGCGCGGGCGCGCGACGTGCCGGCGTGGCTCGGCCTCGTGCCGCGCCAGGCAACGACAGGCGGCAAGCCGAAGCTCCTGGGCATCAGCAAGCGGGGCAACGGCTACCTCCGCAAGCAGCTCATCCACGGCGCGCGGTCGGCGCTGCCGAAGGTGGCCGCGACCGAGACGCCGCTCGGCGCCTGGCTGCGAGGTCTGCTGGGGCGGACGCACAAGAACAAGGCGGTGGTCGCGCTCGCTGCCAAGCTCGCCCGCATCGTCTGGGCGGTGCTGCAGGGTGGGCGGGACTACGACGCGCGCGCGGCCGTGGCCGCGGCGTAGGAACAGGAGATCGGTCGCGGGCGCCGCGTCGGCGCCGCGACCGCCGAGGTCTGTGGGAGGTGGAATACGTGATGGCCTGACGGTCGACCGGCGTCCCGGAAACCTGGTTCTGTCAATGGCAGTCCATGCCGAGGCGTTTATGAGGACCGGGGTGCGCGGAGCTCCATCATGGCGGGGAGCGATGCTCCGATGCCGGATACGTTGGCCCAGACTGCTCGGACCGGATCGTCGAAACCACTTGCAGACGGGGCGGGCCATACGTTCAAGTCGCCGCAGCAGGCCCAGCGGTTCCTCTCGGCACACGCGATGATCTTCGGTCATTTCCGGCCACGGCGGCATCTGATGACGGCCGCTCAGCACCGCCGCGCTCGCGCCAAGGCCTTCCGGGTCTGGCGCAAGGAGACAAGCGTCCAGATCGCGGTGTGATGCTCCGCGGTCTTCGTCGTGCCGCCACACCCGGCCTGGCGCCGAACAAGTAGGCAATGCCATGGGGCGTCCCGACCAGGCTCGCGCCGATCAGTCGAAGGCGAAGCGCGCCTGCCGAGCCGGCTGGCCCGGAAGGGTGACGCTCGCGACCACCCGTGCGCCGCGCGCCGGAAACTCGCCGCGGGCGACGAGGTAGGCATCCCCCGGCCCCGTCTCGAAGCGCAGGTTCTGGTTACGTCCACCAGCCTGCACGACGGCCGTGGCGGAGGCGCCGCGCGCGGTCGTGGGGCGGTCCTGCGCGTCGAGGAGGTAGAGCCGCAACTCCCCGTCCCGGGCGACGAGTTCGACGTGGCCGTTGCCGATCTCGCCGATCTTGCCGCCATTCGGACCGGCGCCGTGGCTGTGGCCGTGCCCCTGGGCGAGGGCGGGGAGGGGAGCCGACGCGAGGACGGCGAGGAAGAGGCGACGGTTCATGGGGGGTTCTCCCTGGGGTTGATCGTCAGAAGGTGTCCGCGACGGCGCCCGCGGGGGCGGCGGCGCGGCGTTCGCGCTCGGCAGCACGGATGCGCTCCAGCGCCGGCCGCCCGAAGCGGTGGAAGAGGAGCGGCGTGACGAAGGCGTCGAGGAGCGTCGCCGTCAGGAGGCCGCCGAGGATCGTGATCGCGACGGGGGCCAGGATTTCCTTGCCCGGCTGGTCCGCCCCGATCGTGAGGGGGATGAGGGCGAGGCCCGCCGCGAGCGCGGTCATCAGCACCGGCGCGAGCCGCTCTCGCGACCCGCGGAGGATCATTGCCACTCCCCAGCGTTCGCCCTCGTGCAGGACGAGGTTGAGGTAGTGGCTCACCTTCAGGATGCCGTTGCGCGTCGTGATGCCCGTGAGCGTCACGAAGCCGACCATCGTCGCGACGGAGAGGGGCTGCCCGCTGATCCAGAGCGCAGCGACGGCGCCGATGAGGGCGAGGGGAACGTTCCCCATGATGACGGCCGCGAGAACGGCCGAGCGGTAGCGGGAGTAGAGCACGACGAAGATGAGCGAGAGTGAGACGAGGGAGAGGAGGGCGATTGTGAGCGAGGCCTCCTCCTGTGCCCGGAAGGTGCCCTCCAGGCTCACTGCGTAGCCCTGCGGCATCGGGTACTCCGCGACGACGCGTCGGATGCCGGCGATGACCTCCGCCATGTCCGCGACCCCGTCGGTGTTGGCGGAGACGACGATGCGGCGCCGCGCCCCCTCGCGGAGGATCTGGTTCGGGCCGTCCGCGTCCTCGACGCGGGCGAGGAGGCGGAGCGGCACCCGGCCCGCGGGCGTTTCCACGAGGCCGTCGGCGAGGCGCGCCGTCGTCCGCGCGTCGTCAGGCAGCCGCAACACCACGTCGTAGCGTCGGGCGCCGTCCACGATCTGGCTCACCACCTGGCCGCCGGTAAGGGATTGGAGGGCTTCGGTGAGGTTGGAGGCCGAGACGCCGTAGAGGGCGGCGCGCTCGTGGTCTATGGCGATCCGCACCTGGGGGATGCGGACCTGCCGCTCGACTTGGAGGTCCGCGGTGCCCGGCACGCCCTCGGCGATCCGCGACCGCAGCCCTTCGGCCACGGCACGGAGCGTGTCGAGGTCGTCGCCGAACACCTTCAGCGCGATCTGCGCCCGCACGCCCGACAGCATGTGGTCCAGCCGGTGCGCGATCGGCTGGCCGAGGGAGACGTTCGCGGGCAGCGCCGAGAGGCGCGTCCGGAGGTCTGCCAGCACTTCCGCCCGGGAACGGTCCGAAGGGGCCAGATCGAGGTCCAACTCCGAGACGTGTACGCCCTCGGCGTGCTCGTCGAGTTCGGCGCGGCCCGTCCGGCGTCCGACGTGGCGCACCTCCGGCACCCCGGCCGCGAGGCGCTCCGCCACGCGCCCGTAGGCGTTGCTGTCGGCGAGCGAGATTCCCGGCCCGAAGGAGAGGCTCACGAGGACGGTGCCTTCGTTGAAGGCCGGCAGGAAGGCTCGGGGCAGGAAAGGCAGGCTGGCCCCGGCACCGACCACGCCGACGACCGCGAGGGCATAGACAAGCCCGGGCCGCCGGAAGGCGCCCCTCAGCGCCCGGTCGTTCGCGCACTTGAGCCAGGTGAGCAGCCGGCCCTCGTGGTCCGAGAGCCGCTTCATGCGGGGGAGGAGGTAGTAGCAGAGGACGGGGGTGACGGTAATGGAGACGACGAGGGAGGCGAGGATCGAGACGATGTAGGCGACCCCGAGCGGCGCGAAGAGCCGTCCCTCGATCCCCGACAACGCGAACAGGGGTACGAAGACGAGGACGATGATGAGGGTCGCATAGACGATGCCCGAGCGGACTTCCCCGCTCGCCCGCGCGATGACCGCGAGCGCGCCCTCCGGCTCGCCCGCCTCCCGGTTCTCGCGCAGCCGCCGGAAGATGTTCTCGACGTCCACCACCGCGTCGTCCACGAGCTCGCCGATGGCGATGGCGAGGCCGCCGAGCGTCATCGTGTTGATGGAGAGTCCGGAGGCAGAGAACACGATGACGGTCAGGAGGATCGAGAGCGGGATCGCGGTGAGCGAAATGAAGGTGGTGCGGAAGTTGAGGAGGAAGGCGAAGAGCACGACGGAGACCACGACCACCGCCTCCGTGAGCACCTTCTGCAGGTTCTTGATGCTCGTCTCGATGAAGGTCGCCTGCCGGAACTGGACCCGGTCGGCCTTCACCCCGCGCGGCATCGTCCGCTGGATGTCGGCGAGCGCGGCCTCGACTTGGCGGGTCAGGGAGATCGTGTCGGCCTGCGGCTGCTTCTGGACGCCGAGGATGACGGCGGGGCCGGCGTCCGCCCCAGCGTCGCCGCGCTTGAAGCGAGCCCCGAAATCCACCTCCGCGACCTGGCGCAGGAGGATCGGCTGCCCCGCCCGGAAACCGACGACGGCGTTGCGGAGGTCGTCCAGCCGCGTCGTGCGGCCGATGTTGCGGATAAGGTATTCCCGCCCGCCCTGGTCCACGTAGCCGCCGCCGGAGTTCGTGCCGAACTGCCGCAGCGCGGCCACGAGGGCGTCGTGGGTCACGTCGAGGGCGTACATCCGGGCGAGGTCCGGCATCACACGGAACTGGCGCACCTCGCCTCCGATCGGGATGACCTGCGAGACGCCGGGGATCGTGAGGAGGCGCGGCCGGATGACCCAGTCCGCCATGTCGCGGAGGTCCATCGGCGAGACGGAGCCGTCGGAGGGCGCCGTCATCGCGACGAGCATGATCTCGCCCATGACGGAGGAGACGGGTGCCATCACCGGCTGCGCCGTCGGCGGCAGGTTGCCCCGGATCTGTCCCAGCCGCTCCGCCGCGAGCTGGCGGGCGCGCCAGATGTCGGTGCCCCACCCGAACTCGGCATAGACGATGGAGAGGCCCGCGGAGGAGACCGAGCGGACGCGCTCCACCCCCGGCAGGCCGTTCATCCCCGTCTCGATCGGGAAGGAGATGAGCTGCTCCGTCTCCTCCGGCGCGAGGCCCTCGGCCTCGGTGATGATCGTCACCGTCGGGCGGTTGAGGTCCGGGAAGACGTCGAAGCCCATCCGGGTGAGCGTCCACGTCCCGTAGGCCGTGACGATCGCGGCGAAAACGAGGACGAAGAGCCGGTTGTTGAGGGAGAAGCGGACGAGGGCGTTGAACAGCACGGCCGCCTCCTCACCGCACCTGGGCGATCATGCCGGCGGCCCGCACGACGACGCGCGTCCCCGGCTCGATCCCGGCCGTCACGAGGACGCGGGCGCCGTCGAGGGGCTCCGCGCGGACCTGGAGGGCGACGAAGCGCTCGGGCGCGACGTGGGAATAGACGACGGGCGGTCCCTCCGCGCTCCGCACCACCGCGTCGGCGGGGAGCACGACGCCCTCCTGCGCGCGAGGCAGGCGGAGGAGGACGGTGACGGGCGAGCCGACGGAGAGGCCCTCGGGCGGCGACGTCATGCGGAAGTTCAGCGGCACCGCGCCCTGACGGGCCGACAGGCCGCGGCCGAGGAGTTCGAGGGGCGTCGTCCGCCCGTCGGGCAGGAGGAGGCTCGCGCCGGAGACGGTTCCCTGTGCCGTGCGGTCGAAGGCGAGGGCCTCCACCCAGAGGCGCGAGGGGTCCACGATCTCGAAGATCGGCGCCTGCGTGTCCACGATCCCGCCGATTGCGCCCCGCACGATGGAGACGACGCCGGAGACGGGGGCGACGAGCGGCTCGCGCCCGGAGAGCGAGGGCTGGACCGCCGCGCGGCGCTGCCGCAGCCCCGCGAGTTCGGCGCGCGCCTCGCTGATCTCGCGGTCGGACACGGAGCCGCGCAGCCCGGCGAGGCGGTTCGCGCGGGCCTCGGCGATCGCGATCTGCTGGTCGAGTTCCGCGAGGCCCTGCTGGAGGGTGCCGCGCTCCGAGATGGAGTAGGCGGGCGTGACGTAGGCAAGGACCTGCCCCCGCTCCACCGCCTGCCCCAGGCCGGGCAGGCCACGGTCGCCCGGCTCCAGCCGCCCGGTCTGGCTTGCCTGGACCCGGCCGCTCGCGTTCAGGTCGGGCACGATCGCGCCGACGAGCTGGATCGCCGTGTCCGCCCGGCTCCGCTCGGCGCGGGTCGTGCGGACCTCAAGCAGCCGCTGCGACGCCTTCGGCATGAAGACCGCGCCGTCCGGAAGGCGGCGCGGCGGTTCCGGGGCGGTCTGGGCGAAGGCGGGCGCGGCGAAGAGGGCGGTCAGGAGGAGGGCCGCGACGGGCGCGGCCTTGCGCGGCGCGGGAGCGTCGGCAGCCTGCACGGCGACGGGAGCGGGTGCCGCGCGGACCGGCGCCGCCACGGCCGGCGGGTCCTCCTCGACCATCGGCGGCAGCGGGCGCGCGCGGGATGCGCGGCCGACGACGAGGCCCGCGAGGAACAGGCCGGCGCCGCCGATCCAGAGGACCGGCGCCTCCTTCAGGGCGTCGAGCCAGCCATGCGCGGTGGCACCCTCGCCGGGAGGTGCGGGCACGTCGAAGGCGCCCGTGAGGAGGTCGGATTCCGAGCCCGCCGCGATCGAGAAGGTGAGGTCGTAGCCGCCCGGCCGCGTCAGCGCGGCGAGGCGCGCGCGGTAGGTCGCCGGGCCGACCCGCTCCGCCTTCACGATCTCCTGGCCGAGCATCACCTCGATATCCGCCCCGTCCACCGGTTCGTTCGTCGCCGCGCGGTCGAGATAGATCGTCAGCGTCCCGCCCTCGCCCAGCACGCCGACGAGTTCGAATTCCTCGGAGGTCGCGTTCACGCGGGGCGCGGCGCTCGCCGGCCCGGCGGGCTCGTCGTCGTGCCCCTCATGCGCGCGGGCCGCGGGGGTCACGGCGGCCGCGAGGGCGAGCGCGAGGGCGCCGCGGCGGGTCGTTCGCATCGTCATGGCTCCTGGCCCAGCACCTGGTTGATCTCGGAGGCGGCGCGCCCAGCCTCCGCGCGGGCGCGGCGGCGGCCGGCATCCGCCTCCGCGAGCTGCGCCCGGACGCGCGCGACCTCGATGAACGGCAACTGGCCGCCCCGGTAGGCGGCCTCGTAGAGCCGCGCCTGCTCCACCAACGCGCCGTGGCGGGCCTCGGCGAGGCGGGCGGGTCGAGGGCCGCGGCGCGTGCCTCCCGCGCCCGGTCCACCGCGCCGCGGAGGGCACGCTCCGTCGCGGCGAGTTCGGCCTCGGAGGCTGCCGTCGTCGCGCGGGCCTCGGCGAGGGCCTCGCGGTAGGTCGGCCCATGGCGCAGCGGCAGGCGCCCGGAGACGACGGCATTCGGCGAGAGATCCTCGCCGCGCGCGTCGCGCTGGACCCGCACGCCGAGGCCGATGTCGGGGTTCGCGCGGTCGCGCGCCGCCGCGAGGCGCTCGTTCGCCCGGTTCGCCTCGACAGCGGCACGGCCCGCGGCAAGGCGGGGATCGTCGTCGCGCGGTGCGGCCGGGGCCGCGCCCGACGCGGCGGCGCGCTCCTCCGGCGCGGCCGTCGGTTCCAATCCCGTCAGCACGCGAAAGGCGATGGCGGCGGTGCGGGCGGCGGCGGTCGCCTCCCGAAGCGCGGCCTCCGCCTCCCGCGTCGCGGCGGTCGCGACGAGGAGGTCCGTGCGCGGGGCGTTGCCAGCCCCGACGCCGCGCCCGACATCGGACTCCAGCGCCCGTGCCGCGGCGAGGCGCGTCCGGCCGGCCTCCGCCGCCGCGGCGGCGATGGCCCAGGTCCAGTAGGCCTCCCGCACCTGCCCCGCGAGGAGAAGGCGCGCCCGGGCGAGGGAGCGGTCGGTCGAGGCGCCCTGTGCATCCGCGAGGCCGCGCAGCGCGCGGGACTCGCCCGGCAGCCACAGCGGCGCGCTCGCGCCGGCGTCGAGCTGGAGGTAGCCCCGGTTCTGCGCGACCGCGTCGCTCCGCACGCCGCCGTTGAGGGTCGGGGCGCCGGGGAGGAGCGCGTCGGCGCGGGCGCGCCGCGCGTCAGTCACCGGCCGCTGCGCCTCCAGGGTGCGGACTTCCGCGCTCAGCCCGAGCGCGCCCGCGAAGCCCTCCCGGATGCCCGCGGCGTCCGCGGGGGCCGGGAGGGCAAGGGCGGCGGCGAGGAGGAGGATGCCCCTCATCGCAGTTCCGCCCCAAGGGCTTGGTTGAGGCCGGACGCCGCGCGGCCGACGGCAACGCGGGCGCGCGCCCGCGCGGCTTCCGCATCGGCGAGCGCCGTCCGCGCGCGGATCACCTCGATCAGTGCCGTCTCGCCGGCGCGCCATGCGGCCTCGACGAGCGCCGTCTGCTCCGCGAGGGCGGCCCGGCGCGCCTCGTTGGCGCGCAGCACGCCGTCGGCCGCGTCGCGTTCCTCCCGCGCCCGTGCCACGCCGCCGGGGATCGTGCGCGCCGCGGCGGCGACCTCCACCGCGGCGGCTGTCGCCGTCGCTCCCGCGACCGCGGCCCGTTCGCGCTGGAGGGGCGGGCTGCCGAGCGGGATCGTGAACAGCACGGCGGCCCGGGTGCCCCAGGGCTGGCCGAAGGCATCGCGTTCGTGCCGCAGCTGGAGGGCAACCTCCGGGTTCAGGCGGTCGCGGACCGCGACGAGGCGCTCGTTCGCGCGTCCCGCCTCCACCGCCGCCCGCGCGGCGGCGGTACGCGGGTCGGCGCCCTCGGCCGGGACCATCGCGAGACCCTCCGCCGGGCCGTCGCTCGGCTCCTGTCCCGTCAATGTCCGGAAGGCGAGGGCCGCGTTCCGGACAGCCAGGTCGCCCGCGCGGAGCGCCGCTTCCGCCTCCCGTACCGAAGCCGTCGCGGCCAGCGCGTCGGCCTCCGGCGACTGCCCGCCCGCGACGCGCCGCCGCAGGTCGCGTTCGAGGGCCCGCGCCGCGACGAGGCGGGCCCGTGCGGCCTCACGCAGGGCGAGGGTGTCGCGCCACGCCCACCAGTCCGCGCGTACCTCACCCGCGAGCGCGAGCCGCTCCCGCGCGACGGAGGCGTCGAGGGCCGCGAGGCCCGCCTCCGCAGAGGCGCGGAGGGCTCGCGCCTCGCCCGGCAGCCAGAGCGGCACGCCGATCTCGCCCTCCACCTCCCGCAGGCCCCTGTCGCGCGTGACCCGGTCCGTGCGGTAGGCGATCACGCCGGCCGGCGCCCCGGGCACGAAGGAATCGGCCCGCTCCAGGCGGGCGACGAGGACCGCGCGTTCCGCCTCCAGCGCGCGGATCGGCGCGGACAGCGCGACGGCGCCCGCGAAGCCCGCCCGCAGATCGGCGGCAGCGGCCGGCGAGGCGAGGATGAGCGCGGCGACGGCGAGCCGGGCGCGCGGGGAGACGGGGAACGACATGGTGGCGGTCCGGGAAGGGGCACGGGGCGACGACCGCACCCGTCCTTCCGGACGGCCGCGGCTAGGTGCGGTGCCCCGCTCGCGGTGGCTCGGCCGGCAGGTCGGGCGGTCGCGACGCGGCGGCCCGCCCCGCGGCCGGAGCGGTCGCGTCGAGGATCGTCACCGAGGGCGTCGGGATCAGCGGCACTGCCGGAAGCGCCGCGCGGGCCAGGTGGCAGAGGCCGCAATCCACGCTGCCCGTGCCGCCCTCGTCGTGGCCGCCCGCATCCATGGCGACGACCGCGCCAGCGGCGGGTGCCGCATGCACGTGCCCCGTTAGCCCGGCCGTCAGCAGGACGGCAAGGAGCGCGAGAAGCCGCGCGAGGCGGTGACGGCCGAGGCGCCGGATCATCGGGGCCGGGACATGCGCCGAACCTTACGAAACGTCAATGTGGAGCCGGGCGGCGAAGGCACGCCGCGACCGGTCCGTGCCGCGGTGACAGCGGCGATGGCCGCCCGCCGCACCTCCGTCGCATCCGGCCAGGCCGCGATCTCGTCGAGGGTGCGGCCGCGCGCCGTGCAGAACGTGCCCGACGCGTCGAGGGCGCAGATGCCGCAGCACGGGGAGGGCGTCGCCATCACGTGCCGGCCACGGCGCGGCGCGGCCGGAAGCCCGCGACGAGGAGCAGCCCGACGCCGCAGACGATCGCGATGTCCGCGACGTTGAAGGTCGGCCAGTGCCAGCCGTCGTAAAGCGCGTCGAGGAAGTCCGCCACCGCGCCGTGACGGACGCGGTCGAGGATGTTGCCGGCGGCGCCCCCGATGACGAGGCCGAGGGCGAGCGCCTCCGCCCGGTCGGTCGTGCGCCGGAGCCAGATCAGCAGGAGGCCGACGACGCGGAGCTTCGCGAGGACGAGCAGCGGCACGGCCCCCGCCGCGGTCTCCGCGAGGATGCCGAAGCTCCCCCCGTGTTGAAGCCGAGCCGGAGGTTCAGGATGGGCAGCACGACGAGCCCTGCGGAGTACGGGGGTCACAGGGCGTCGAGCGCCGAGGCCTTCGTCGCCTGGTCCGCGAGGAAGGCGGCGAGCGCTGCCGCGAGGCCGGACCGGATCACGTCGTGGAACCTCCGATGGCGTCGGTCCTCGTCGCGCGCTCGCGCCAGTGTTCCTCCCGCACGGATTGGGGAGGCGCCGGGGTTCGGCACGGCCAGGGTCGCGACGGCGCGGCGTGGGGGCATCGGCTTCGGTCACTGGGAGGGCTTCCAGGCGAGCAGGCGTAGGGCGTTGAGGGTGACGAGGACCGTCGCGCCGGTGTCGGCGAGTATCGCGAGCCAGAGGCCCGTCGTGCCAGTGACCGTCGTCACGAGAAAGACGAACTTCAGCCCGACCGCGATCGCGACGTTCCCCTTCACGTTGGCGAGGGTGGCGCGCGAGAGCTCGACGAGTTCCGCGACCCCCCGCACGCGCTCCCGCATCAGCGCGGCGTCGGCGGATTCCAGCGCGACGTCGGTGCCGCCGCCCATCGCGATCCCTGCCGTCGCGGCGGCGAGGGCGGGGGCGTCGTTGATGCGGTCGCCCACCATGACGACCGGACCCGTCGCCGCCCGCGCCGCGATCTCGCGCAGCTTGTCGTCGGGGAGGAGCGAGGCCTTCACGTCGAGGCCGAGCGCGCCTGCGATCGCCGCGCCGGTGCGCGGGTTGTCGCCCGTCAGCATTACGGCTCCGACGCCGAGGCGCCGCAGCGCCGCAATCCCCTCGGCGGCGTCCGCACGGGGTTCGTCCCGCATCGCGACGATCCCGAGGAGCGCGCCGTCGCGCGTCACGATGACCGCCGTCTTGCCCTCGCCCTCCTGGGCGGCGCCGGAGGCGGCCGCGCAGGAGGGCGAGCCGACGGCGACGAGGGCACCCTCAACGCGCCCGCTCACCGCCTTGCCGGGCACCGCGCCCGCCTCCGTCGCGGGCGAGATGCCGGTCTCTCGCGCGCCGCGGCCTCCGCGAGGATGGCGCGGGCGAGCGGGTGCGAGGAACCTGGCTCCACGCCCGCTGCGAGGCGGATCACCTCCGTCTCCCGCACGCCCTCCGCGGGCCGCACGTCGGTCACGCGCGGGTGCCCCGCCGTGATGGTTCCGGTCTTGTCGAAGGCGACGGTGCGGGCGCCGCCGATCGCCTCCAACGCCGCGCCGCCCTTCACCAGCAACCCGTGCCGCGCGCCCGCCGAGAGGCCGGACGCCATCGCGGCGGGCACGGAGATGACGAGGGCGCCGGGCAGGCGACGAGGAGGAGCGCGAGGCCCCGGTAGAGCCACGTGCCCCATTCGCCCCCGAGGAAGAGCGGCGGCACGAGGATGACGAGGAGCGATGCCGCCATCGCGCCGGGTGTCCAGACCGTCGAGAAGCGCTCGATGAAGCGCTGCGTCCGGCCGCGCGAGGCCGTTGCCTCCTCCACGAGCCGCGCGATGCGGGAGAGCGTGCTGTCCGCCCCGCGTCAGCGCACCGAGAAGCCGAAGCGGCGCCAGGTCTCCGCCGCCTCGGGCCCACGCAGGAAGTCGAGGAGCGCGCGGGCGCGGTCGTTCCCCGCCGCGCGGCGCGTCAGGGCGAAGGGATAGGTGACGGGCGTGTGGCTCTCCGCCGGGAAGGTGCCGATCACCCGCACCCCGGACGAGGCCGCGGCGTCGGTCGCATAGACGATGCCGAGCGGGGCCTCGCCGCGCTCTACGAGGAGGAGGGCGGAGCGGACGTTGTCGGCCCGGGCGAGACGGGGATTGATCGCGGCCCATGCCCCCATCCAGGTCAGGGCCTCCTGTGCGTAGCGGCCCACCGGAACGTTGGAGGGATCGCCGGTAGCGAGCCGGCCATTCGGGCCGAGCAGCGCCGCGAGGTCGGTGCCGCGGCCAAGTTCGACGGGCCGGGCCGCGTTCGCCGGCGCGATGAGGACGAGGGCGTTGCCGAGGGGCGAGGCACGCGTACCCTCGGCCAGCAGGTTCCGTTGTTGCAGGTAGTCGGCCCAGGGCTCGTCGGCCGACATGAAGTGATCGGCGGGTGCCCCCTGCTCGATGTGCCGCGCGAGGGCTGAGGACGCGGCAAAGGAGAAGCGGGCTGGCGAGTTGCCGCGCGTCTCCCATTGGCGGCCGAGGTCACGCAGGGCGTCGGTGAGCGAGGCGGCGGCAAAGACCGTCAGCGGCTCCTGCGCGCGAAGGGCACCGGAGGGGAGCAGCAATGAGGCGAGGGCAAGGGCTAGGAAGCGGCGGTGCAGGCGACGCATGGGAGACCCCGTACTACCGGGGCGCGACCTGGCTCGTGGCATCAGTTCGGCAACGGCAGGTCCGGGCGGCACTCGGCCGCCTCGGCGATTTCGCCCAGCCAGCCGAACGGCACGACGAAGGACCCGGCGAAGCCGTCCTCCGTCGAGAGGGTGAGGATGCGGCGCGCCCCGTCCGGCGTCGCCTCCACACGCCAGCCGCCGAGCGGATAGACCACGCGCAGGCTCGCGTCGCGGTGCCGCCGCCGCAGGGCCTCGGAGGCCAGCCGCGGCAAGGTCATGAGAAGCTGGGCGAGGCAATCGGCGGGGAGGGTAAGGTGTGTCGGCACCCCCGCCTCGTCCCGCAAGCCGAGGCGGACGAGGGAGCCGTCGGGGGCGACGCCGCAGTCCAGCAGCGCCTCACCCCGGATGTGCACGTCGCCCGCCCCGATCCCGTCCATGCCGGTCCTGCTACGCTGACCACGTCGTTATATACGATGGCGCATAGCGGGCAACGGGAACGAAGGAGTGGAGTCCGGCCGCGCGGCGGCCCTGACCGGCTTTCAGCCCTTGGGTACGGGTTGCGACCCGAAGACTCCGGACGGGAAGGCCGTGGCATCCCCCCGAACGCCCGGCTGACCGCGCGAAGCGCAAGCTTGACGCGGCATCAGGACCTGTGGGCGCCGTGCCGCCAGACCTTCACCGCCGAGACCAGCAGGATCACCGCCAGCGCCGGCAGCAGCACGGCACCCGGCACGACGCCGAGCAGGCGCCCGCCGATGAAGGCGCCGACGACCGATCCGGCCGCCATCACTAGCAGGAACAACCGGTTGCGGCCGAGGACGGAGAAGCTTCCGTCGCGGCTGTAGCGGGCGAAGCCGACGAGCATCGTCGGCAGGCTGACCGCGAGGGAGAGGCTTCCGGCCAGCTTCACGTCCGCTCCGAAGAGCAGGACCAGCGTCGGGATCAGCAGCTCGCCCCCGGCCACGCCCATGATCGAGGCCACGACGCCGATCCCGAACCCGGCCGCCACGCCCGCGACGAACTGCGCTGTGCCCGTCACGGGGGCCGCGCCCGCCGTCGCGTCATGCCCGAGGAGGAGCACGGCCGCGATCACCACCAGCAGCCCGGCGATGACGCGGTGGAGGGACTCCGAGCGCAGGCGGGTCGCCCAGCCCGCGCCCAGCCACGCGCCGAGCAGGCTTCCTGCCAGCAGGTTGAGGATCACCGGCCACTGCGCGGCGACCTCGCCAAGGGGCACGGTTCCCATGCGGAAGGGCAGGGCGGTCGCGACGACGACGAGGCTCGTGGCCTTGTTGAGGATCACGGCTTCGAGGGCCGCGAAGCGGAAGAGGCCGATCAGCAGCGGCAAGCGGAATTCTGCCCCGCCCAGCCCGATCAATCCGCCCAGGGCACCGATCACCGCGCCGCCGCCGAAGGCAGCGGGCAGGCTGCGCCGAGCAGCGGACGGCGGAAGGCTAAACGACATGGCGTTATCTTCAACCGAGCATAGCACGAGGGCAAACCGATCCTCGGTGCGGAAATCGGGGCTTATGCATCGCTACGGTATCGGCAGAGTGTCGCGATTCTAAACCACGGATTTGCGGATTGACGTCTGCCCTCAACCCGAGCAGCGGGCGAGGATGTTGCCGATGAGGTCGGCCACCTTGTCAGGCCGCTCAAGTGCCGGCAGGTGCGCGACGCCCTCCATCCCGTGCCAGGACCCGCCCGGCACTGTCGCCGCGACGTGGCGCGAGCGCGTTACGATGTGCGGGAAGGCGAGGTCACCCTGGATGACGAGGGTTGGCACCGCGACCTCGCCGAGCCGCCCGTAGGCCGGCGCCCGGTCGAGGTTCGCCCCCACCGGGGCCAGGCGGAGCGCGGTCCCGATCATGTCGAGGAACAGCCGACGCGCCGTGCCCCCGACCCGCCCCTCCGGCGCGAGCGGGCCGTCGAGCCAGAGCCGGGCCTTCGCCGCCGCCGCGCGACCTGGGTCGCCCGCCGCCTCGGCCTCTCCCGCCCAGGCTACCAGCTCCGCGATCTCTGGCGGGTAGTCCGGCGCGGGCGCTCCCTCGACGCTCGGCGCGATGAGCACGAGGCCGCGGACGCGCGCGGGATGCCGCAGCGCCGCGTCGAGCGCGATCCTGCCGCCCATGGAGCAGCCGACGAGGACGGCGGGCGCGCCGTCCGTCACGGCGTCGAGCACGGCCAGGAGGTCAGCGACCGCGGAGTGGTCCTCCCGGTCGGCCCGCGTCGCGCCGAAGCCGCGCCGATCGTAGGCGACGACCCGGTGCGCCGCACCTAGGCGCCCCATCGGCCCGTGCCACTCGCGCCGGTCGCCGGCATTGCTGTGGAGGAAGGCGACGGGCTGGCCCTCCCCGATCACCTCGGCAGCGAGGGAGGCGCCGCCGGAGGCGACGTGACGGATCGCTGGCATGCTCCCAACCTAACCCGGCGCGTACGAAGGTGCACGACGATGGCACCCAGGTCCGGCGAGGGAAGACACGGGGAGGGTACCGGACGCAGAGCCGCAGACAACTTGCCGAAGTGGTGCGCAAAGGGCGAAGCATCGCCCAGTCCCTTCAGTTGGTCGGAGGTGCGCCCGCACGAATGGAAAACCGTGATCTGGCGAGCGTGTCGTGGCGTGCCCAGCGCGTTGCCTAAACATTGTCCCCCGAAGGCCCGCCGCGACCCCGTGATTGATCGTGCACCAGAGCCGAGCGGTTCCTTACGAAGATCCTGACGGTTCGTCGGGAACCGCTTGCTAGGCGCCGGGGTTGGTGTCGCCTGACGATCTGCCCGGCCCCAGGATGGCTTGCACCCGCCGCGCCAAGTCGTCGAGATCGAAGGGCTTGCCGATCACCTCGAAGCCGGGCGGCAAGGATGCGGCGGCGTAGCCGGTGACGAACAGCACGGGCAGCCCCGGCCGTCCCTCGCGCACTGCCTCGGCCACCTGGCGCCCGTTCATACCGTTCGGCAGCCCGACATCGGTGACCAGCAGGTCCGGGTCGGAGGAAGTCAGCGTCCGCAGCGCCTCCGGCCCGTCCCGCGCCTCGATCACCGCGTAGCCCAGGTCGCGCAGCCGATCGGCAACCGGCCCGCGCACCGCCTCCTCGTCGTCCACCAGCAGCACCGTTGCCCGAGCGACGGCACGGGGCGGCGGCGGTGCATCCCGCACCTCGGCCTCCTCCGCACGGTCGTGCAGCGGCATGAGGAGGCAAACAGTCGTCCCCTGTCCCGGCGTGCTTTCGATGCGCACGAGCCCGCCCGACTGCCGCACGAAGCCGTACACCTGGCTCAGCCCGAGCCCGGTGCCCTGGCCCTGCGCCTTCGTCGTGAAGAAGGGGTCGAACACCCGCTCCAGGACCTCGGGTGGCATGCCGGCGCCGGTGTCCGCGACACGGATCGTCACGTAGTCGCCCGGCGGCGGGTCCTCGATGCGCTGCAGGTCGTCGGCCGAGAGCTGAACGGCCTCCGTGCTGACCGTCAGCCGCCCGCCCCCGGGCATGGCATCGCGGGCGTTGATGCAGAGGTTCAGCAGCGCGCTCTCCAGCTCGTTCGCGTCGCACAGCACGCTTCCGACCCCGTCGTGCAGCCGCAGCTGCAACTCGATCCCAGGCCCCACCGTGCGGCGGATCAGGTCCGCCAGCCCCGCGACGAGGCCATCCGCGTTGACGGGCCGCGGCTCGAGGCGCTGCCGCCGCGCGAAGGCGAGCAGGCGACGTGTCAGGCCAGCCGCCCGGCCCACCGCCTCGCGCGAGGCGTCGAGGTAGCGTCCGACCTCCCCACCCCGGCCCTCGGCGATGCGACGCCGCGCCATGTCGATGCCGCCCGCGACGCCCTGGAGCATGTTGTTGAAGTCGTGCGCGATGCCGCCCGTGAGCTGACCCACCGCCTCCATCTTCTGCGCCTGGCGCAGGCTCTCCTCGGCGGCCATCAGCTCCGCGGTGCGCTTGGTGACGAGTGCCCCCAGCTCCTCACTGCCGCGCGCCAGCACCTCGCGCGCCCGCACCTGGTCCTCGATGTCAGTGGAGGCTCCGACCCACTCGATAATTCGGCCGCCCTCATCCCGCACCGGCACGGCACGGGTCTGGAACCAGACGTAGCGGCCCGAGCCCGCATGGCGGATGCGGTAGTCTGCCTGGAACAGTCCGATCTCCTCCGTTCTGGCCCAGGCATCGCGGGCCGTCTGTCGGTCTTCGGGGTGCAGCGCTTCGAGCCAGCCCTGGCCGCGACTGGCCTCGATGGAGAGGCCGGTATAGGCGGTCCATTGCGGCCCACCCCAGTTCCACTCGCCCCGCGCCGCTGAGCGCCAGATGAGCTGCGGCAATGCCTCGACGAGTGCGCGATGGCGCCCCTCGCTCTCGCGCAACTGCTCCTCGACCCGACGGCGCTCGGTAACATCCTGGCCGATCTTGAAAAACCCGTGCAGCTCTCCGTCGGTTCCGCGCAGCACCCTGTTGCTGCCTTCGATGAACACCCGCGACCCATCCTTGCGGGGGTGCCAACGGACGTTCGCCGCGACCCCCTCGACGCGGGCCGTCTCGAACTCACCGTCATAGGCGCCACTCTCGCGATCCTCGGGCGTGAACAGGAAACCGGTAGGCTGTCCCACAGCCTCGGCCGCGGTCCACCCGAAGACCGCCTCCGCCCCAGGGAACCAGTCGGTGATCCGGGCCTCGGCATCAGTGACGAAGATCGCGTAATCGCGCGCGGCCTCGACGATGAGGCGGAACCGCTCTTCGGTCGTCCGTAGCCTGTGGACCTGATGCAGGCGGTCGATGACCGGGCCGAGGATGGTCGCGTAGGTGCGGAGGAACTCCGAATCCTCCGGGCCGAAGTCGCGCGGCTCGTTGTGGTCGACCTGAAGGAGGCCATAAGGCTTCCCGCCGGGCAGGAAGATCGGCACGTTCGCCAGGGCGATCACCCCGGCCTCCTGAAGGAAGGCGGGCAGCTCGAATCGGACCTCCTCGCGGATGTCGCGGGTGATGACAGGCTTGCCGGACGCGATCGAGAAGGTCTCGGAGGAGCGCTCGGTCATTTCCAAGCGCACCCGGCCGACGACGTCCGAGCTCCAACCAACGCCCGCCCGAACCAGGAGGGAGCGACCGTCGTCCTGGATCTCAAGGATCTTGGCGTGGTTCGTCTCCAATGCCTCGCCGACGAGGCGGCATGCCTCGGTCAGGATCTCGTCGAGGTTATCGCTGCGTAGCGCGAACTCGCCGAAGCCGGCGAGCGCCCGCTGCCGCCTGACCATCCTCTCGACGTCAGGCATGCCGTTCCCCCGCCGCCAGTTCAGTTGGGCCTGGGTTCGTTCCCGTGGCGAGGGAGGCATTGCGCGGCAGGTCGAGCGTCCCGGTGCCATCCGTCTTGCTCGCCCGTAAGAAGTCGATCAGCACCGGGCGTCTTTCGCTTCACCAACGACGGCACGAGCGATCACGGCGGAACGTCACTCCAGGTCGCGGCCGACCCTGGCACAACCGACCATTCCCTCGATCTGCCGCAAGTCCTCCTTGACACGATCGTGTGAGCCCGCGGCGTGGCAGTCCCTCGAGGCCGGAACGCGTCCCGTGCCGAACCCTGTCGCCCGCTGAGCATCGCTCCCGCCAGACGGGGGATCTGCGGCTAATGGCAAGGCAAGACCTTCGCCGCCCGTCAGTTCGCGATGCTGAGGGGACCGAAGCAGCGAAATGCGCTTATACGTCGCCGGGGGCGACGTGGCGGAACCGTGAGGCGGGCACGGGCGGAACGGTCCCGCCCGCCGGGTTCCCTCTCCGGCCCGCTGCGGGCACGGTCCGGCCGTGGCGATCTACCACTTCTCCGCCAAGGTGATCTCGCGAGCCTCGGGCCGCAGCGCCGTCGCGGCGGCCGCCTACCGTTCCGCCTCGCGGCTGGACGACGAGCGGCTGGGCCGGGCGCACGACTTACCGCCAAGGCCGGCGTCGTGCATTCGGAGATCCTGCTGCCGGAGGGCGCGCCGGAGCAGTGGCACGACCGCGCGACGCTGTGGAACGAGGTCGAGGCGGGCGAGCGTCGGCGCGACGCGCAGCTCGCGCGCGACGTGGAGATCGCGCTGCCGCGCGAGCTGTCGAAGGCCGAGGCAGTTGCGCTGGCGCAGGACTTCGTCCGGGGGGAGTTCGTCGCGCGCGGGATGGTGGCGGACCTGAACGTGCACTGGGGGGTGGGCAAGGACGGCGAAGCGCAGCCGCACGCGCACGTCATGCTGACGATGCGCCGCGTCGGGGGCGACGGGTTCGGCCCGAAGGCGCGGGACTGGAACAGCACCGAGCTACTGACGGGCTGGCGCGAGCGCTGGGCGGAGATGGCGAACCAGCGGCTGCACGAGCTGGGGCACGACGCCCGCATCGATCACCGCTCCCTCGCGGCGCAGGGCATCGCCCTGGAGCCGCAGGGCAAGGTGGGGCCGGCGGGCGAGCGCCGGGCGGAGCGGGGCGAGGACGCCGAGCGGCGGGCCGAGCACGACGCCAGCGCGCGGCGGAACGGGGAGCGGATCGCCGCGGACCCCTCCGTCGCGCTCGACGCGATCACGCGGGGGCAGTCCACCTTCACCCGACATGACCTGGCGCGCTTCGTCTCGCGGCACACGGACGGGGCGGAACAGTTCGCTCAGGTGATGGCGAAGGTCGAGGCGGCGCCGGAGCTGGTGCGGCTGGGGGAGGACGGGCGGGGGCGGGAGCGGTTCACGACGCGCGATACCCTCGCGGTCGAGCGGCGGATGGAGGAGGCTGGGGCGGCGCTGGCGGGGTCGCGCGCGCACCGGGTCGAGCGGACCATGGCCGAGCGCGCCCTGCGCTCGGCCGAGGCGCGCGGGATGCGGCTCGGGGAGGAGCAGCGGGCGGCGATGCGGCACGTCACCGAGGGCGGCGACCTGGCCCTCGTCGTCGGCTACGCCGGCACGGGCAAGAGCGCGATGCTCGGGGTGGCGCGCGGGGCGTGGGAGGGCGCCGGCTACCGGGTCAGGGGCGCGGCGCTGTCGGGCATCGCGGCCGAGGGCCTGGAGGCGGGTTCGGGGATCGGGTCACGCACCCTCGCCAGCCTGGAGTGGGGCTGGAAGGAGGGCCGCGAGGCGGACCGCCTCACGCCCCGCGACGTGCTGGTGGTGGACGAGGCGGGGATGGTCGGCTCGCGGCAGATGGAGCGGGTGCTGACGCAGGCCCACCAGGCCGGGGCGAAGGTCGTGCTCGTGGGCGACCCGGAGCAGCTTCAGGCGATCGAGGCCGGGGCGGCGTTCCGGGCGCTCGCGGAGCGGCACGGGGCGGCGGAGATCGCCGAGGTGCGACGGCAGCGGGAGGGGTGGCAGCGCGACGCCACGCGGGAACTCGCGACGGGGTACACGGGGGCGGCGCTGGACCGCTACGAGCAGGCCAGCATGGTGGCCGGGCACGGCACGCAGGACGAGGCGCGGGCGGCTGTCATCGCGGGCTGGGCGGCGGCGCGTCGGGAGAGCCCACATGCCTCCCGCATCACGCTGGCGCATACGCGGGGGGACGTGGCGGCGCTGAACCGGCTGGCGCGCGGGGCGATGCACGAGGCCGGGGCGCTCGGTCAGGAGCACCAGGTGGCGACCGAGAACGGCCCACGCGTGATGGCGGCCGGCGACCGCGTGATGTTTCTGCGCAACGAGCGGGCACTCGGGGCGCAGGCTGACGGGGGCGGGGGTGCTGCGGTGAAGAACGGTACGCTCGGGACGGTGCTCGCCGTCGAGGCGGGTGGCGAGCGCCTGACCGTGGCGCTGGACGGCGCGGGCGGGAGGGCCGGGGAGGGGAGGGCGGTGACGTTCTACCTCCGCGACTACGGCCACCTGGACCACGGCTACGCGGCGACGGTGCACAAGGCGCAGGGCGTCACCGTGGACCGCGCGCACGTGCTCGCCGGGCCGGGGATGGACCGACACATGGCGTACGTCGCCCTCACCCGACACCGCGAAGGCGTGCAGCTGCACTGGTCGGCCGAGGCGATGAGGAGCCGGGAAGGGCTGACGCGAGCGCTGTCGCGGGAGCGGGCGAAGGACACGACGCTCGACTACGCGGGACCGGAGGAGGGGCGCGAGGCGGCGCGCTTCGCGGAGAGGCGCGGGTTCAGCCCGCTAGCGCCCGCGAGCGAGATCGTGGTGCGGCGGTCGGAGCAGCAGCCGGCGATAGAGCACTCCCTTGGTAAGGGAGAGGTCGAGAGGGCCGCGCCGGCGCCGCTGCTACCAGCCTTTCACAGCCCGTGGGGCCGCGACAGCCTCGGGCGAGGCACGACGGTGGGCGAGCTGCGCGCCGCAGCGGACGCGGACCGCGATGTGCGGCGTGCGGAAGCGGACCGGGAGCGGTGGATCGAGACGGCCTACCGCGACCCGGAGGCGGCGCGGGCGCGCTTGGCCGCCCTCGTCGCGGCGAGCGGGGGCGACCTCCGCCGCACGGCGTCCCGGCTGGAGGCGGAGGGCCCGGAGAGCCTCGGGGTGCTGCGGGGCCGGGAGGGGCTGTTCGCGAGCCGGGGCGCGGAGCTGGAGAGGGCGAGGGCCCGGGGTGCGGCACGGTGGATCGCCCATGGCCTGGAGGACGAGGCGAGGCACCGGGCGCGGGCGGCGGACGCCTACACCCGGTCGGTGATGGCGCAGCGGGGCCGGGACGCGGTGGAGATCACCGGCCTCTCGCCCCGGGCCTGGAAGACGCTGGAGGACGTGGCGCGGGCGCGCGGGGCGGCGGCGCGGCGGGAGGGGCCACACGAGGGCTGGCACGCGCAGGAAAGGCGGCGGGACGCGCTGGTCGGGGCGGCGTGGGAGCGGGGCCGGCGGGCGGGGGTGGGCGAGGAGCTGGGGCGCTTCGTCGCGGCGGCGCTGGCGCGGCTCGGGGAGGAGGGGGTGCGGGCCTGCTACCGGGCTGCGGGACGGGGCGAGGCGCCGACGGTGGCGGGCACGGCGCCGGAGCAAACCCCGGACCTCGCGCGGCTGGCGCGCGGGGTGACGCTGGCGCGCGAGGGAGCGGAACGGCACCGGTCGCACGGCTGGGCGATGGAGGAGCGGCGGCGCGAGCGCACGGCAGAACGGGTGGAGATGCGGGAGAGGGCGGCAGAACGGGAACGGCGCGGGCTGCCGCCGGAACCGGAGCGCCAGCACTACAAACAGCGGCAGGGACCGAAGCTGAGGATGTAGGGAGTGCTGCGGGCGTCAGCACCTCGATATAAGCGGAGCCGGTTCGACGGACGACCAACTCCGTCTCCAGCCTCGGATCAATGGATCGTTGGCGTGCTCAACCAATCTGATGTGCCGCGTATGTGGGATGCAGGTTCGCACCGATCGGACGGAATGGGTGAGGATCGGGAAGCGCAGCCGTCAGGACGTGTTGAAACAGTTGCGTGGGGCCGTGCAGGGCCGTGGGCATGAGCACGCCAAATGGTTCGTGGCGGCCCATAGCGGCTGTCCAGACCGAGAAGGACAAGCATCGGACGTGGCAAAACACCTCGGACATCGGGAGGGTCGAACCTCACAGGCTGTCTTAGCAGCTGTTCCTCTCCTGCTCGCAGGTTGGCTAGCCGCCGTTTGTGGCTCAGCGCGTGCAGCACCGATCCTCGACCAGTGGAACGCGGCTCAGCCGTCTGGTCCCAGCCTCTGGGTGGGCGAGCCGTCGCCGGGTTCCGTCTACTACCCTGCACAGACGCTTACCGTCGGCGTCGAGGGACTGCTCTCGCGCATCGAACTGGAAGTTTGGCGCGTCAGCGGTGATGCACCTCTCACCGTATGGCTTTTCCCATTGCTTCAAGAGTTCAACCCACCCGTCTTCGGCCCGCAGCTGGGCGCCGTGCTGCTGACGGTGGACGAGGTTCCACGCTCGCCTGGGACGGTCATTCTCGACGTTGCCATCCTTGGCGTGATGGTACACCCAGGCGAACGACTGGCCATCGGCCTTCAGACCGAGCTGCAGAATTCCTTCATCTGGGCCGCCGACTACCCGAACTCCTACAATGGAGGCATATCGTACACCTTTCACTTGCGTCCCCTCGACGGCCCCGTCTGGTACAACGCAAACTCTGACGCTGTATTTCGCACGTTCGTTGATCCAGTCGGTCGCGTGCCCGTACCTGAGCCGGCGACCCTAGCTTTGTTTGTGTTCGGCTTGGGGGCACTCCTCATCACGCGCAGGACGCGATCGACGCACGACTGACGAGAGCTGCGCCCGGGTGGAGAAGGGCCTGCATGAGGGGAGGCGGGACTACGGCGATCGTCATGCCAATGGGGACAGCAGGTCGAAGAGACTCTGCTTAGCGCCATGATCTCGTGCGTTATGGCTCGCTGCCCCTGACTATCTCCGGAAGCGATCCCGCCAGTGTTGCGCGCGCGCTTCCGCCTCCCGGAGAGCGGCAGCGTCGAGCTGGGCCATCGCGTTCGTCACGTTCACCCGAGCGCGCTCGCGCAACTCGCCGGGTGGCGCGCGCTCGACCGCGAGCATGAGCCAAGCGCACGCCTCGACGACATCGGGCGGGTGACCGGCGAGCCCGGTCAGGATGCCGTAGCCGAGGGTGTTCTGCGCGTCGGCGCTGCCGCCCTCCGCCGCGAGGCGTGCCCAGCGCATCATCTCTCCCCAGTCCTGGGCAACGCCGTCGCCCGTCCTGTAGGCGACCGAGAGCATGCGCTGCGCCTCGACTGTCGAAAGGCGCCGAAGCGGAACCCTACCGAAGTCCAGCTTATTGCGCTGATTCGATACAGAAAATCCGCTCAGTAGCGGGGTCCCGATCGGCGCCGATCGGGACCCCACACGGTAACCAGAATCTGCAATGAAAGCAGCGACTTGTGGACGTTTTTCGGAGGGGTCCCGGTTCGGCGCTTATGCACACCCGGTGAGGCGCTGTCGTCATGGGTCACGCGCTTGGGCGCCCGCTACGGTCTTTCCGCCAACGAGTTGCTCGCCGGCCTCAATGTACCCCCGCCGCCGCGGGGGCGGCTCGGACCGGGCCTCGATGCGCCCCCGTGGCCGGCGCTGGACGTGACACTCGCCGAAGCCACGGGACGCGAGCCGGCCGAGGTCGCGGCACTGCGCCCGGTGGCGGATCCGGCGTTTGCCGGGTGGCTGCGCGGTCGGCTGGCCTGGTGCGAGGCGTGCGTCGCTGAGGACGAGGTCCGGGACGGCGAGGTCCACCTCCGCTCGGCGTGGCGGACCGACGCCACGGCGGTCTGCGCGCGTCACCGCAGGCTCCTGCGGGTCGCGCGGGGTGGGGCCGCAGCGTCGTTGAGCACTGCGCCGGCGGCGGAGCTGCGCATCCGCGGCGGGCGCCTCCTGCTCGAGAGGGATCCGGCACGGGACATCTGGTTTGAGGTGAAGGGCGGACCGCGAGGCTGGGAGGAGGTCGCCGGCATTCTCTTCGCACCCGGCGAGTTCGAGGGGGTTGCGCGCTTGCAGGAAGCCCTCGGACGCGCGCTCGCGGGCGGCGACCCTCAGGTCCGATGGTCCGGGTTGACGGCGGGGGTCGGTCCGCTGCCGGGCGTAGGCCTCCGTGCCCCGGCGGACCTGTTCGCCAATCTCGTGGCGCTCGCCTCCGAACTGGCCGTGCGCTCGGGTGGACGGCCGGTGCGAGCCCTCCGTCTCGCCGGAACTCCCGCTCCCGCAGGTCGGCCGCGGCGGAGGGCGGGCCGCCATCCGCTCCGGTGGGGATGTGGCGTTCAGGAAAGGAGATATCCGGCGATCCGGGGACCGTCGTCCGGCGATCTCGGTCCATCCCACGCCCCATTGCGGGGCAAACGTCGCGCGTCCGGCGATTGAGGAAAGACAACAACTGGCGCCCAAGACATTCCCTGCGCCTCACACGCGATAAGCTTCCCTTACCGCGTGTGACTAGAAGATCGCCTCATTCGGTGACTGGCGTGCACTACGCCGGGGCGCTACGCTCACGTCCAGGAGGTGCCCGATGGCCGTTCCGATTTCCGTCCGCCTGGACGACGACGTCCGCGAGGTACTCGAGGCCGAGGCCGCGGCGCGTGGACTGCCGCTCGCGACCCTCCTCCGTCACCTCGCGGCGGATGCGGCGCGCGACGTCCGGCGCGCCCGCATCCGGGCCGCGAGCGAGGCGGTCGGCCGCCATGTCGCGGTAGAGCCCCGCCGCCGCCGCCCTCGTCGCGGAACTCGGCCGTCCCGTTGACCCCGCCTGAGCGGCCCTTCCCCGCGGGCTCCATCGTCGTGGTCGACTGGCGCGACGCCGTCCCGGTCGAGGCGAACAAGCGGCGGCCGGCGGTCGTCGTCGAGGACGATGGCCTGTTCGGGCCGGGATACCCCGCGCTCCTCCTCGTGCCGATCACGGAGGATGCGGGGCTCGCGATCCCGGACCTCTGCGTCCGCCTCGAGCCGGGCCCGGAGAACGGCTGCACGAAGCCGAGCTTTTGCCTCTCCCCCTTCGTGACCGCGACGGCGAAGGCGCGGGTTCGGGCGACGCCCTCGCGGATTACCCCGGACGAACTTGCCCTCATCCGTCGCCAGATCGCCGCCGCGGTCGGCGTCGAGTGATGGATTGCCCGCCGTGACCGACGCCAAGCTGCCCACCCGCATCCCCGTCGCCCCGGTCGGAACCGCGCTCTCACCCCGCTTGGCGGAGGCGATCGAGGCGGCGAAGGCCTATGCCCGCCGGGCGCTCGCGCCCGAGACGCTGCGGGCCTACCGGGCCGACCTCGCCGACTTCGAGGCGTGGTGCGTGGCCCACGGGACCGAGCCGCTTCCTGCCGCGCCTGCTGCCGTGGCCGCCTACCTCGCCGCCCTCGCCCCGACCCACTCCCGTTCGGCGCTCGAGAGGCGGCTCGCCGCGATCGGCCACGCCCACCGGGTGCGGGGGCTCGACTGGACGCCCTCGCACCCGGCGATCCGGACGACGCTGCAGGGCATCGCCCGCCTGCACGGCTCGCGGGTGCGCCAGGCCGCAGCGCTCACCTCGGCCGAACTGCGCCGGCTGGTGGCGACCTGCGACGCCGACCTGACGGGGACGCGCGACCGCGCGCTCCTGCTGCTGGGCTTCGCGGGGGCGCTGCGGCGCTCCGAGCTGGTGGGGGTGGATCGCGAGCACCTGCGCTTCACCGGCGAGGGGCTGCGGCTGTTGTTGCCCCCCCAAGACGGACCAGGCCGGGGAGGGAGTGGAGCTCGGCATCCCCCGCGGGAAACGACGGGACACCTGTCCCGTGCGCGCGGTCGAGACCTGGTGCGAGACGGCCGACATCCGCTTCGGCCCCGTCTTCACGAAGGTGGACCGCTGGGGGCGGATCGGCCACGACCGGCTCTCGCCGGATGCGGTGCGCCAGGTCCTCCTGCGCCGGGCGGGGATGGCGAAGTTGAAGGCCGACGCGGGGGAGCGGCTGAGCCCGCACGGGCTCAGGGCGGGGTTCGTGACGGAGGCCTACGTCGCGGGCGCGCGGGACGAGGAGGTGATGGGCCACACGCGGCACCGCGACCTCAAGACGATGCGCGGTTACGTCCGGCGCGCGAAGCTCGTGACCGCGAGCCCGGTGAAGCTGCTCGACCTGTGACCCGCGCGGGGCAGGGAAGGGGAGACGGGCTGGGCGGCGCGGCGCGGCCGGCCGAGACGGCGGGAGGTGGGTCTTCGGCCCGCGCCGACATCCTCGCGCTCGACCACCCGGACTGGCTCCTCCACCACCTCGACGTGACCGGGCCGGCGGAGGACCTCACACTCTTCCGGCTCGCCGCGGCCGGACCCGGGGTGATCCCGTGGACGCACGGCAGGGCGGGGGAGGAGGAGGACCTGTTCCACCTCCTCGCTGCCCCGCCCCGCGGTGAGCGGATCTTCTCCCTCCACGGCTGCCGCGTGGTGGCCGGCGGGATCAGGACGGCGCTGGAGCGGGCGGACGAGCGGGTCCGGGCGGCTGCGAGCCGGCCAGGCGGGCCGGTGCCGCTGGACCTGCACCGCCTCGTGCCGGTCCCCCCTGACGTACTCCGGCTCGGGCCGTCGCACCCGGAGGCGCTCGGGTGGTTGTGGGCGAACTGGGGCACGACCTGGCCGCTGCGGCACGTCGCGCACCGGTCCGAGGCGACGAGGGGACGCGGGAAGCGCGGAAGCGGAGCGGGAACTGGCAGGGGAGGGGACGCGAACCCTGCCCGGTTGTCGCTCGCCTTCTGGTCGGCGGACTGGACGCCCTGGGCGGCGCTCGTGCGGGTGCGCCAGGCCTGGCCCTCGCTCTCCTTGGACCTCCGGCCCCGCTACGACGATGGCTGAGGCTGTCGGGGGCGGTGCAACCGTGGCCGCGGCGTCTGAGGAAGGCTGGGAGGATCCGCCGCGCAAAACCGTGCGTGATCGCGACGGGCTCCACCTCGACCTGCGGGGCTACGCCGGCCCGCTCGACCTCCTGCTCGAGCTCGTCCGCGCGGGGCGGGTCGACGTCGGCGCGATCTCCCTCCTCGACCTCGCCGTCCAGTTCGAGGCCGCGCTGGAGGGGGCGATCGGGCGCGGGGACGTGCCGCTGTCCCGGCTCGGGGACTGGCTCGTGGCGGCGGCGAACCTCGCGCTGCTGCGCTCGCGACTGCTGCTGCCGGAGGACAGCCGGGAGGGGCGGGAGGCCCGGCTGGAGGCGGAGGCGCTCCGGCGCCAGCTCGCGGACCGGGCCGCCGTCGCGGCGCTTGCCGACTGGCTCGGGAACCGCCGCCAGCTCGGGCGCCAGGTCTTTGCCAGAGGGGCGCCGGAACACGCGCAGGGCGAAGTATCCGAGGGGAGGGGAGCGACACCCGTCGCGGATCTCACGACGCTGTTGCGGGCCTGCCTCGAGCTGATGAGCCGGCCGGAACGCGTGCCCGCCTATCGGCCCAACCCACCCGACCTGTGGCGCCCACCCGCCGCGGTGGCGCGCATGCGGCGGCTGCTCGGCGAGATGGCGGACCTCGGCCGAGACGAGGCGCTGCCGCTCGAGCACTTCCTCCCATCCCGGGCAGCGACGCCCACCCCCCTCCAGCGCCGTGCTGCGCTGGCTTCCACTCTGGTCGCGGGCCTCGAACTCGCGCGTGACGCGGCTATCCGCCTGGAGCAACACGAACCGTTCGGCCAAGTCGGCGTCAGCAGCCCCGTCGCTCCATCGGCCCGCGTCGCATGACAGCGGCGCCGATGGACTCAGGAGCAGGGATGAGGCTCACGATGCTCGCGATGGTCGCACGTGCGATCAACGGCGGTTATTCGTCATCGGCAGCCTCGCCGGGTACCCCGGCGCGGCGTTCGGACCAGTGCTTCAGGATGCCGCAGTCGCACTATCGGGAGCAGGTAGGACCGACACGTGCCGCCGCGCGCGAGCTCCCCCGGCTGACGTTGGTGGAGCCGACTGACCCGCCCTGGACTCTGGATGCCGATGACAGCCGTCTCGACCGGAGGGAGGGTGCGGCTCACATTGGTCGGCAACGCCATAGGAGCCCGCCATGCGTCGCCGCCCGCTTCTCGCCGCGTTCGCGGCCCTGCCGCTGCCGGCGCTCGCCCAGGGCGCCTGGCCCAGCCGGCCGGTGCGGATCGTCTCCTCGTCGCCGCCAGCCGGCGCCTCCGACATCCTCTCCCGCACGATCGCCGCGGCGTTGCAGGAGCAGACCGGCCAGCCCTTCGTGGTGGAGAACCGCCCCGGGGCCGGTGGCGTCGTCGGCTCGGACCACGTTGCTAAGGCGGCGCCGGACGGCACGACATGGCTCACCACCAATGTCGGCCCGCAGGCGATTTTCCGGGAACTCCACCGCAACCTGCCCTACGACACGCGAACCGATTTCCGCCATGTCACGATCCTCGGCACCCTGCCGCTGGTTCTCATCGTGGGTGGCGCCCAACCCTTTCGGACCCTTGCAGACTACGTTGCGGCCGCGCGTGCCCGGCCGGGCGTGCTGAACTTCGGCTCAGGCGGCAACGGCACGCTGCACCACCTGACGGGGGAGCTGCTGAACTCCGCCGCCGGTATCCGCACCACCCACATCCCCTACCGCGGCGCCCAGGCCGCGACGGCGGACGTCATCGGCGGGCGGATCGAGAGCATGTGGGACAGCTTGCCCTCCGCCGCCCCTCATGTCCGGAGCGGCACGGTGCGGGCACTCGCCCTCTCCTCGGCGAGCCGCAGCGCGGCCTTCCCCGAGATCCCGACGCTCGCCGAGGCGGGCGTGCCGGGCCTCGTCACCACCAACTGGTTCGGCCTTGCCGGCCCGCGCGCGTGCCAGAGGAGATCGTGCAGGCGATGTATGCGCAGCTCCGCCGTGCGCTCGACAGCGCCGCCGTGAGGGAGCGCCTTGCCACCATCGGGGTCGAGCCAGTAGGCGAGCCGCCCGACGCGACGGGGCGCTACGTGCTCGCCGAAATCGACCGCTGGTCCGCCGTCGTGCGGGCCACTGGCGTGACGATGGATTGAGACCGATGACGACAGGGGAGGAAGCCGCCGTGATGGCGGCGGCGCGCATCGACCACGCCTGGTCGCTCGTCGAGCACTTCGCCAACACACGCCGCCAGGATCCCCAGGAGGCTGCTGAGGCGGGAGAGGAAATTGCGCGTCGACTAGACGCGCTCGGCCTGCCCGTCACCGTGCACCGGCCACGCCTCTACCTCGCCGTCCCGAAGGAGGCGCATGTGACGCTCGGTGCGCAGCGCTTCCGCGCACGCCCGGCACAGCTCGCCGAGACGGCGCCGGCAGGGCTCACCGCGCCGCTCGTCTTCGTGGAGAACCCGGTCGCCCCACCGATGGGCTGGACACCGAACACCGCGAAGCTCTTCGGTCCGGGCTATGACCCAGCGCCCGGCGTGCCGGACCTCCGCGGCCGGCTCGTGCTGTTCCGCGGCATGATCCTGGCCGAGAAGATCCTGCAGTTTGCCGCCCTGGGCGCCGCCGGCGTGATCGCGGTGAACCCGGGGACCGACATGCACTGGGGGAGCGGCAGCGCCATCTGGGGGACGCCGGACCTCGACGACCTGCCGGGCCGCACGCCTATCCCGGGCTGCGCGGTCAGCGGCCCGGATGGCGAGGCGCTGATCGAGGCCGCGCGCCGCAGCGAGAGTGCGACGCTCACCACCATCTGCGAGGAGGGCTGGTTCGACCAGGTTCTGCCGGAGGTCCGAATTCCCGGCACGGTGGAGCCGGATCACTTCGTCCTGCTGCATGGCCATTATGATTCCTGGGACGTCGGCGTCGGCGACAACGCGACCGGCGACGCCTGCATGCTGGAGGTCGCGCGGACGCTGCACGCGCACCGCGCGGGGCTTCGGCGCGGGGTGCGGATCTGCTGGTGGCCTGGGCATTCCACGGGCAAGTTCGCCGGCAGCACCTGGTATGCCGATGCCTTCGCGCGCGACCTCGCGCATGGCTGCGTCGCGCACCTCAACTGCGACAGCCCCGGCTGCCGCGACGCCACCGACTATCCCGGCATCCCCTGGATGGCCGAAAATCGGGTCTTCGTCGCCAACGTGGTGCGCGACGCCACCGGTGTGGCCGCTCGCGGCAAGCGGCCGACGCAATCCTCGGACTTCTCCTTCAACAACCTCGGCATCTCCGGCTGCTTCTCCGCCTCCTCCCGTATCCCGGCAGCCGAGGTGGAGCGGCGGGGCTGGTATTTCGTCATGGGCAACGGTGGCAACACCGCCTGGCACACGGATCGCGACCTGCTCGGGGTCGCGGATCCGGAGGTGCTGCTGACCGATATCCGGCTGTATGCGCTGGCGGTCTACCGCATGGCGACCGCGCCCGCCCTGCCGCTCGATCCCGGCGCGCTGGTGGCGGAGCTCTCGACGCATCTGGACCGCTATCAGAAGGCGGCCGGCTATCGCTTCGACCTGTCCCCGGCACGGGAGGCCTTCGCTGCGCTCGCCGCGCGTCTCGCCACCTTCGAGGCGAGTAATCCTTCGCCGGAGGTCGCGACCGCGACGCGCCTCGCCGTGCTGCGCCACCTCGTCCCGCTCGACTACACGCGTGGCACGCGCTGGCGCCGCGATTTCGGCCTGCCGGCGCCACCGCTCACCCATCTCGCCGTCGCGGCGGAGCTGGACCGCTACCCACCTCAGGCCATCGGCTTCGCAGAGACGACTCTGCGGCGCGGGCTGAACCACGTAGTCGCCGCGGTGGAGGCGGCGATGGAGTCAGCAGTACAGCGCTGAACGACCGCGTCGCTCAGGTCCGTGTGGGTCTGTTGCAAGAAGGAGGGGGGCGGTTGGAATTCGGGCGTTCCGGGTCGGCTCACACGACGCGGATGGCGCGGGGCATCCCAAGTTCGGCCTTGCGGTTCAGCGCGGCTGTGAGTTCTCCGACATTCGTAGACTGGGGCCCCAGTTGGAACAGCAGGTTAGCGCGGGCGATTTCCTTTGAGTCGGCGAATCTCTTCCGTGGATAGTAGATTCGTTCTGCAGTCAGATCAGGCATCGTTCGGCGGGTCGAGATCCAGGAGCACGACGCGGCGACCTGGACGGTTGATGAGGATCGGTTCCGGGTCCTTGCACCGCACGCTGCCCAGGGAGGGCAGTGTCCAGCACTGCCCCGCCCAATCTTGGCCTATGGTGGAAACGCCTCGGGTCGGTTGACCAGGAGGAGCTCACCGCGCGTCGCGCCAAAAGGGGAGGGGGGACGTCCACCCGGGCGGCGCACGAAGGCGAGTCTACACATTAAGGACGACCCAGTCCGCGCGCGGGAAAGTCTACGAATGAAGGAAAACTCACAGCTCCCCCCGGCCAGGGCAGAACCTGCCGGTCCGTCAGAACCAGCTGCCGACGAAGCACATCCCGCCGGGGTTCGGCGTAGTGATGCTGCGCAACGGCGGTTTGGTACCGTCCAACCGACCGGAGAGCATCAGGGCCTCGTCAAGGTAGGGCGTGGGGTCGAGGAGGTCATCCCGGCGCTGGTAGGCCGCGAACTTGCCCTTCCCGCCCTTCACCGTCAGCGGGCCCGTCTCCGTTCCGGCATACATCTCGAAGTGGACCATGCTGACGGTAAGCCCTTCCAGCCGACCGATGGTGCCGATCTCAGCTCCCGCGAGAATGCGGGCGCCCGGCGTGACGCCTGGCCCGAGCTTCTTCTGCACCTCGCCGTAGCGGACGACGAAGTCGCCGTGGTCCACCTCGACGGCCCAGGTGCCGAGGTAGAAGGGGTATGCGGCGAGCACTTTACCGTCCGCGACCGCGTAGACCCCGGTGCCGACCGGCGCGTACAGGTCGCATCCCGCGTGCTTGCGCTTCCCGTGCGACCGTGGCGCGCCGAACTTCCGTGGCCGCTCATGATACGAATCCTTCGGCTTCTCCTTCAGCGGGAAGTACATGTGGTCTCCCTCAGCGATCCTCTCATGCCAACGAAGGTAGCCGCTACGAGTCGCCTGGAACACCCGGGGACCCGGCGCGCGCGACGGACGCGACCGTCGGCCCGTGATGGCGACGACGGCATGGACGGCCTCCACATCCAGGTGTAGCGCCGAGCGGCGAGAGCGTCAGGACACTGCCAATCGAGCAGTAATCGCGCCTTCGGGTTGGGGAAGATCCACCGCGCGGCGGCGCGCCGGCACCGCAGGACGCGATTGACTCTGGTGCACGAACTGTCGTCAGGCGGGCTTGGAATTCCCCCGCTCACGTCGTTATCCACGCAAAGCGCGGAAGAACCACGGAGCCGGGGCAATCCCAATCCCACCCGGCCCACCTCGTGGGGCTTGCCGTCCCGACCACACAGTGCCCTGGGGCACCTGACGCCTCTGGAATTTGCCCTACAGGCTGCCTCCAAGGATGGCCGATAAAACCGGACGGCTCTCATGGGCCGGGCCAGTGCCGGGGACAGGGTCGCCGCTACTCCTTCAGCAGCGCTTCAACGGCTACGGCTCCAGACCGCCCGCCACTGCTCCCGCATAATCTGATCCAGAATGTAACCCGCTCCGCCCGGCGCGCCCCGATACGCGTCTACGGTTGCAGAGGGCGCTGCACCTAGGCGGACCAGGAAGGGCTCTACCGGCTTGCGTGTCGCGAGTACGTCACGCTGCCCCGTAATCTCGCGAAGCGTGTCAGGTCGCACGAGGGTGAAGTCCGGCTCGGCTGGCGTGCCCGCGTCGGCGCGGAGCATCACCGCAAGCCTCGTAGGGGTTTCTGGCATTCTGCACACACCGTGGTTCCTTCTCCTACTAATCGCTCTGGCTTGTTGTTTAAGCCAAGTGCAACAGTCGGAATGGTTGTCAACAAGTCTCAGCGTCCATCCGGGAACAAGGCGAGTGATCTGAAGCAGTCTTGATTGGCCCTGGCGAGGGCTTCTGATGGCGATGCGGGGATGTGAACGCAGGAGAACCAGGCTCGGTATGACCGGAGCGGGCTGCGCTACCCGCGTGACCTGACCGATGAGAAGTGGGCGCTTGTCGCGCCGCTGATCCTGCCCGCGAAGCGCGCCGGCAACACGCGGACCATGGACGTGCGGGCGGCCGTGGACGGGATGATGTACATCCTCTCCAGCAATTCCCCCGCCTTCGTAAGCGGTTGCGGGGCTTGGTTGATCAGGGGAGCGCAGTGGCGGGCTGAAGCTGCTCCTCTTCGTTGGCGACAGGAGACTTGTAGCCGAGGGCCGAGTGGAAGCGGAGCAGGCTGTACCACGCAATCCTGTGGATCGGCCCTTGAATCGCGGTCTCCTTTCACCGGTCAGCATGAAGCTGTTTTGGACCCGGCCCACTTCATGGGCTTTCTATAAGCCGCCCGTCGCGTTGTACGACGTGCGGTGCAGCAACGCCGGTCGAAGCCCCTCCGGCGCGAGGGGCGCGCGGCCAGCGCGCAGCTGCCGCTTGGCCAGGGACAGGAACAGGCGATGTTTCGCCTCAGGCGGTGGCAGGTCGTTGCCTCGCAACCAGGACCGGAGCATCTCGTCAGCGTCCTCCGGCAGCGCGGCGTAGTTATCACGATAGATAATGGATTTGATGGCCGCTGACTCGAGGAGACCGCGCGATTGGTTGATCTCGCGCCGCCACTGGCGGCGGATGTCTCCCGGCCTGAATGGCGATAGCGGCCGGATCGTGTAGCCCGCCTTCTCGACCCCGATGAGCCGCCCGGAGTTCCACGGGTCGGCGATCGCATCAAAGTCGTGCGCGGCAACTGAACCAAGCAGGGGATCGGTTCGGTAGATGCGAAGTGGCAACCTCAGGCGTTACGCCGTCAGCCGGTCGAGAAACCCCTCTCGCACGCCGTAGATGTTACCGTTGATCGCGCCACCCTCCTGTCACCGCTCCTTAACCAGGAGAGCGGTGATCGGTCCTGGTCAAGGACTAAGGGAGGGCGATTTCCCTTGACCGGGAGAACTCGCTCCATAACCGTGCGACTCCTTTCGTATCCGGAGCATTCGCGCTGCGAGGCCCTGAACTCCACGAAGTAGACGATCGAACGTGGGAGGCCGGCGAGCGGCGGCTGCGGGTGCTCCGCCCCTTGGCGGTATCATCACGGACGACAGCGTCCTCGATTGATGCCGCCGCCCGCGAACTCGGAATCGGACGGGCTCAGTGCTACCGCCTTCTTCGCCGCCTCCGCGCCGAGCCGGCCGTGACCTCGGTGCTGCCGCGTGCGGGCGGTCGCCCGGTCGGCCTTCGTCTGCTCGGCGCCGAGGTGGAAGCCGTCACGGCGGGTGCGATCGAGGAGTTCTATCTCGATCGCCGTTGCCCGACGCTCGCCGACCTCATGCGGGAAATCGCGCGGCGCTGCGCCGAACGCGGCCTCGTGGCGCCCTCCCGCAGGGCCGTCACGCTGCGCGTTCGCGCGCTGGACCGGGTAAAGGTGCTGCGCCGCCGGAGCGGCGCGGCCCACGCGCGCCGCAAGCTCGGACTGATCGCCGGGCACCTGACCGAGGAACGCCCCCTGGCGCTGGTGCAGGTCGATCACACACTCGCCGATGTCATGGTGGTCGCCGCCTCAGGCCGGCATCCGCTCGGTCGTCCCTGGCTCACCTTGGTCATCGACGTCGCGACGCGGGTCGTGCCTGGCTTCCATCTCAGCCTCGAGCCCCCTTCTGCACTCAGCGTCGCGCTGGCGCTGAGCCATGCCGTCCTCCCAAAGGAGGATTACCTCCTGGCGAGAGGCGTTGACCTCCCCTGGCCCGTTGCGGGGCTTCCCGAGCGGCTGCACTTCGACAACGCCAAAGAGTTTCGCTCCGCGGCAATCCGGCGCGGCATGGCCCAGTACGGGATCGAGGTGACCCATCGCCCACCGGCTACACCGCATTGGGGCGGGCACATTGAGCGCCTCATCGGGACCACCATGGGCGCGTTGCGGCTCCTGCCAGGTGCCACGGGCAGGAGCGTCTCTGATCGGCCAGGAGACCCAGAAGCCACCGCAATCATGACGCTGGACGAACTCGAGACCTGGCTCGTCCACCAGATCGTCGGCGTGTACCACCACACCGTTCACAGCGCCCTCGGCACCACGCCCCTGGAGGCTTGGCGGAGAGCGACAGAGGAGCGGCCGACGCCCGCACCGCTGCCGCACGACCCGGAGCGCTTCTACCTCGACTTCCTGCCCTTCGAGCATCGCATGATCCAGCGTGACGGCATCTCGCTCTTCAACATCACCTACTCGGACGGGGTGCTCTCCACATTCCTTGCGAAGGCACGCCGCAAGTTCGTCGTCCGCTATGACCCGCGTGACATGTCGCGCGTCTATCTCCGGGACGACGACGGCACGTACTGGCCCATCCCCTACAGCGACCGCCGCCTTCCCGCCGCGACGTTGTGGGAGATCAAGGTGGCATCCAAGCGTCTGCATGCCGCTGGTGTGCGGCATCCCGAGCAGCGCCAGATCTTCGCATCCATTGAAGCACAGCGAACGATTGTCGAGGGCGCCAGCGCCGAAGCCAAGCGAGCCCGTCGAGAGCGGGAGCGGACATCCCGAGCCATCCGAGGCGCGACGCGCCGAGTTGCGGAGCCGCAGCCAGTCGGCACGACGGGTCACGAGGAGACGGATGTCGGGCCGATCCTGCCCTACTCGGTCGAGGAGTGGACGATCTGAGCGCCTACGCACACCTCGACCCAGCCCATCGACCTGCCGCTGACCTTCCGGACGACGAGCGGATCGCCTGGATCCGTGCCGAGAGGTGGATCAGCTATCCCGCGGCGGAGCTGGCCCTCGGGGCCATGAGCGACCTGCTGACCTATCCGCAGCGCAGCCGGATGCCTTGCCTGCTCGTGCATGGCCGGACAGGCATGGGCAAGACGATGATCCTGCGCAAGTTCCTCCTCGATCACCCGCGAACGGTCGATCCGCACCTCGGCGTCGCGCGCTCGCCGGTCGTGATGATGCAGCTGCCGCCCGAGCTGGCCGAGGTGCCCTTCTACGAGGAACTGCTCGGGGCGCTTGGCCTGCCGTTGGTGGGAGAAGTAAGCCGCATCAGGGCCCGACGAATGGCCCGTGACGCGCTTCGCATCGTCGGTGCCCGTGTCCTGGTGATCGACGAGATCCACGCGCTCCTTGTCGGCGGCGATCGACAGCAGCGGGTTTTCCTCAACGTCATCCGCTTGCTTGCGAACGAACTGGAAATGCCGCTGGTCTGCGCTGGCACGCCAGAGGCCCGGCGCGCCTTGATGACCGACAACGGCTTGGCAGATCGGTTCGAGTCGGTTGAGCTACCACGTTGGACCAACAATGTCGCATTCCGGCGTCTGCTGGCGAGCTACGGCGCCATCCTGCCACTCCGGCAGGCCTCAGACCTGGACGAGGAGAGGACACGCTCGGCGATCCTGAAGCTCTCGGAAGGTATCACGGTGCGCATCGTGCGTCTTCTGGAGCGGCTTGCAGTGGAGGCGATCCGGAGTGGGACCGAGGCCATCAGGCAGGAGACTTTCTCGGCATTGCCCATCACCGCGCCGCTCCTCTCGATGGAGCAGCGGCGCCGGGCCGAAATCCCGGCGTGAGGGGAAGGGAGGGCACCTTCCAGCCGGGAAGGGCCCTGCCCATCGTGCCCCCCCTTGAGAACGACGAGCTGATCTCCTCCTGGCTCAATCGGACTGCTGGGTTCTATGGACTTCCGCTTGCAGCGTTGCTGCGCGCGGCGGGTGATGGGCGAACGTCCGTCCTGCCCGCCGCCGTAGACTTCGGAACGCAGCAGAGGGCGCTCGGAGCCCTGGCAACGATGCTCGGGATGAACGTAGCCGGGCTCATGGCGCGCACGATCGGTGCCACGCAACCTAATGCCGCGTCGACGGTGGCCGGGACAGCCGGAAGCCGGATGACCGGGCCGAGGCTGCACTACGCGGCCTGTCCGCACTGTCTCGAACAGCAGCGCATCGAACGCGGCGCCAGCTGGCTGTGTCGCGCCTGGGTTCTGGCGTCTCGGACCGTCTGCTCCATCCATCATGCCCCTCTGGTCGCGGTCGTACCCGGCAGTCCTGCTCATCCGCTCTGGTCAGAGTTCTATAGACCCTACCAAGCAGCGGCCGTGCGTCCGGGTCGGGAACGCCAGATCCCGGCAGCGCTGCACTCGCCGCTGGCTGATCGGGCGATTGCCCTTCTGCACAAGGAGATGGCGGTCGTTCAGGATGTCATGCTGACGGAGGTAGCTGGCCAGGACGGCAAGTCCCCATCATCCTGGAAGGGGCGGGCGGCCATCGTGCGCGATCTCGCTTGGGCCTTCACCCGCGCCGATCATCGTGAGCCCGACAGGCTCGTCTACGAGGCTTTCTCCTCGATGGTCCTGGACAATCCTTGGCACCTAAGGCGGCGCCGGCGTCCCGGGCCGGTCGAGTTCGCCACGCTTCCTCTGGAAGAGCGCCATCTCCTGCTGGCTACCGCGACCGCCATGAGCGGGACTTCGGAGCTGCGGGAGAGGATCTGTCCGCCACTGGGTCACTGGACGAGCGATCTCGCCTCTCTGCCGCAAAGGCTTTGCGAAGCGGATCGCCGCGAGTGGTGCATGCGCCGTAGGGCATGGCCAACGGCAGAGTGACCCCACTTTCACCTCATATTCGCTTGGTTAAGGAGCCAAGCACCGCGCCGCGTTCCATTCTCCAGGTTAAGGTGCCGTGACAACCGGCCTCAAGCGAAGCGTGCAAGGCCCCGAGCATTCGAGCGTGACAGAAGCAGCGCCGCCGGTCGCGGAAGCGCCGGCTGCAACGGGCGGTGGTGAGGCGCATGGCGCATGAGCCACGCTGGCGATCACGCTCGCTGGCATGCTCCGCGCTGAGCCATTGGAGCCAGGGCAAAGCCGCAGCAGTATACTCATTTCGAGTCCTGCCCATTGAATGGCCGCCTCACGACCAGAGCCGGTGTACGTCGGCAGGCAGTCGGCAGCTATGAGGACGCCGCTGTTGACTCCAACACGTACCGTGGAAGCCGCGCCTGGCGTATAGCATTCGAGGACGTAGATGTTGCTGGCGTAGCGCCGGTCTGCGCGAGTACAGGGCTCCCCATCGCGATTAGCATTAAAAGAGAAGCAGATAAGCGCATGGCAGTCCCCCTGTATGCTACCTTCAGGATGCGTGCCTTAGGTCCTGTTAGCGCCTGCGCCAGTCTATCGCGCCGGCGACGTAAAGGACGTCCAAGAACGAGGATACGGGTTCCCACGTAGCGGGTGGCCAACGCGCGCCGGGTCGTCTTCCAGCCGTGGAAGCGCTCGTTTTGCCTGCTGTGGTTCTAGGTCCAATCCGGCCAACGGTTCCGAATGCCGTTATTGACCGCCGGGGCGGTGCCCAGCAAGAAGTATGGCCGTGCGGTGAGCACATTGTGCCGTGCTGGTCTGGGTTCAGGGTCACGGCGGTGATCCCTTAGTGACCGTTTGAGAAGGGCTTGGCCCGACGCGGCCAAATCGCGCAGCCGGGGTCGGCCAGGGCACCGCGCCTACACCGCGTGGGTACGCCCGACGACCTGCTGAGCCTGCCGTGCCAGGACCTGCGAAGGGCGCTCCACAATCCGGTGAAAGACTGCGGCGGCGAGGAGCGAGAGGACGGTGCCAGTCATGGCGATCACGAGCAGGGGGACCGAGGACACCATGGCGTGCAGCAATGAGACGAGCACGATGACGTGGACGAGGTACAGGCTGAAGGACATGCGGCCGAGCCACGCGAGCAGGGGGTGTCGCAGGAAGTTCCTGAAGCCGCCGGGGACCGAGGCGAGCGCGATCGTCAACGCCGACGCCGCGAAGTAGGCGATGTCCGATTCGATTGAGAAGAGGGCGAGCAGGGTCAGGGTGACGGCCCATCGATCCCCCGGCTGGCTCGGCCAGCGCAACGGCGCGACGAGGGCCAGGGCGGCCCCGATGAGGACGGGAAGAGAGAAGTACGCCGTCGCCGCCAGGGATCGGAGGAACGAGTAGTCGAGCATCACGCGATCCTGTGGCGTCCCGACGAAGACAGCGCCGGCGCAAAGGACGGCGCCCGCTGCCACGACCGCGACCGGTCGGTCCCGGAAGGCGAGGACGAGCGGCAGGAGGATCGAGAGGCGCCATTCATGCGCCAGCGACCAGAGGACCGTGTTGATACGGACCTCCTGATCGGGAACAACGAGAAAGACGTTCTTGACCACGAACCACACGTCCACGGGGTTCCACCACATGTACAGAGTGTGGGTCCGGTAAGCCTCGATGACGGTCCGGTCGAAGAACAGCACATAGGCGACGAGGGATAGAAGAACGGAAACGGCGACCGGTAGCAGCAGCCGGACGGTACGCCCGACGGCGAAGGCGAGGAGGCCCGGCGATCCGGTGCGGCGCAGGCCGAGGACGATCACGTATCCGCTCAGCACGAAGAAGAAGAGGACGGCTTGGCGGCCGTCCGCGAGCACCTGCAGCGGCGTCCGGTAGAGGATGGCCTGCAGCAGGGAAGCGAGCCGGGGCGAGTCGGGGATGAGCCTAGCCCAGGGCACCAGCTGCGCGGCGTGGTGGAGCAGGACGATCAGCGCCGCGATCCCGCGGAGGGCATCAAGTTCTGTCAGCCGAACGAGCGTGTGCGGCGGAACGGGGACGGTAATGACCGCGGCGCGCTCCGTCAGGCCGCCCGATCCGCCCTCGGTTCCCAAGGACAGGATGTTCGGGCCGCTGGACGGAGGGAATGGACCGTTTCGCGTTCGCGACGCATCCGGCACCTGGTCTCGCAAATGGCAAACCCGCTCTGGCAAAGCGCCGCGCCCGACGCGGCGTGACAAGTGATCGGCGGCTCGCAAGGTTGCGGCGCTCGCCCGGGCGCGATCGGGTGCCACGTCTCCCGCCCGGGGGGCTGTCGAAAAATTGTGGCGATCCCTGAAAACCAGAATGCGCCCGCGCGGTTCGTTCCGCGTCAAGGAGCTTGCCGGGGCCGTGTCAGCGTGAAAGTCAGCCGAGCTGTCATCCTTGCCGGCGGGTACGGCACGCGACTGATGGAGGAGACCGAAGCTCGCCCGAAGCCGATGGTCGAGATCGGCGGACGGCCGATCCTCTGGCACATCATGAAGATCTACGCGGCGAACGGGATCACCGAGTTCGTCCTCCCGCTCGGTTACAAGCAGCACATGATCAAGGCGTATTTTGCCGATTACTACCTCCACGCCGCCGACATTACGGTCGACCTCGCAAGCAACGCGGTGACGGTGCACCGGGGTACCGCGGAGTCGTGGAAGGTAACGCTCGTGGACACGGGCCTGGAGACGATGACGGGCGGTCGCATCGCGCGCCTCCGCGAGTATCTCGGCGAGGAGCCGTTCTGCATGACCTATGGCGACGGCGTCGCCGCACTCGACGTCGCCGCGCTCGCGGACTTTCACCTGTCCCACGGCCGCATCGCGACGGTCACCGCGGTTCGTCCGCCTTCCCGCTTCGGGTCCCTGGAGGTCGAGAACGGCGTGGTGCGCGCCTTTCTCGAGAAGCCGCCCGGAGACCGGCTGTGGATCAACGGCGGCTTCTTCGTCCTCTCGCCCAAGGTCTTCGACTACATCGGAGGCGACTCGACCGTGTTCGAGCGGGAGCCGCTCGAACGACTCGCGAGGGATGGAGAGCTGATGGCCCACCCGCATGAGGGCTTCTGGTACTCGATGGACACGCTGCGCGATCGGCGGCACCTGGAGGATCTCTGGGCGTCCGACCAGCCGCCTTGGAAGATCTGGTAGGTGCGCCGGGCCTGACCCGGCGGGCGGCCGCGCCTTACCACATGCCGCGTGTTACGATGGCGGTGGCGCAGTTCCGCGCGATGCCGAGGCGTGTCGCGCTTCCTTCGGTAATCGGCTGCAAGCGCGGGGAGGAGCGAGGCGGCGTGCCGAGCCCGACACGCCTCTCGCCACCGCAGACGGCAGGGCATCAAACATGTGTCAGGCCGGCCGATCGCTCTGGTCGCCGACGCTGATTGTAGTCCAAGTAATTGGCAAGGCTTCCCACTGCTCGCATCGGCGTCGCTGCCTGTCTTTCCTCCCTCCAGGTCCCTGACGGAGAGCGCTCCATGAGCATGCGCAGCAGCATGATCGTTCCGGGCATGACCCGCTCGCGCGGCGGGGGCGTCGCGCCGTCGCGGATGCGGACCATGGCCGTCATGCTGGGTCTCCCCGCCACGCTCCGCGCCGTCATTCACCGCGGGGTCGGCCCTCGATGAGGTTGCACGCGGGCCACCCCGTGCCGGCTTCGCGGGAGGCAGCGGGCCCGTTCGGTGCGGACGGCCCCGGTGATCGGGCCGACGGGGCGGTGCCCACGCTGGTCGCCTTCCAATCCCACGTCGTGACGCCGGGGGTTCTTCGGCAGTTCGCGCGTATCCGGCACGCCTGCCCGTCGCATTACCGCGCGGTGTTCCTGATGCACCTTGCGCCGGGATCGTCCCTGCCGGACGAGCTGCGGGACATCCCCCATCACTTCGTCACCACCGACCAGATCCGGACGCCGGACTATCCGGGCAAGTCGGGCGGCGATCGGTGGTCGATCTGGGAGGGGGGCCACACCGACCTGCCCTTCCTGCATCTCTGCCACGCCCATCCCGGCTTCGGGCGGTATTGGCTGATCGAGTACGACGTGTCCTGGAGCGGTCACTGGGAGAACTTCTTCGCCGCGTTCGAGCACGATCCGGCCGACCTCCTGGCGACGACGATGCGCACGGCGAAGGTGCACCCCCACTGGAATCTTTGGGACAGGCTGAAGCCACCGGGCGGGGCTCAGGACGAACTGCCGGGCGAGGTGCGCGAGAAACGTGTCGCGTGCTTCATGCCGCTTTTCCGGGCCAGCCGGCGCGCCGTCGAGACGATAGACGGCTTCTACCGAGAGGGCTGGACGGGCCATTGCGAGGTGACCTGGGCGACGCTGCTGCACACCGCGGGACTTCGGATTGCCGACCTTGGCGGGAACGGCGAGTTCGTGGCACCGCAGAACCGGGGCCGGTTCTACGAGAACACGATGACGTCCCTGGAGCACTCGCCTGGAACCTTCGTGTACCGGCCGATGAAGCTGCCCTGGCCGCGGTTGCGTCGGAACATGCTCTGGCATCCGGTCAAACCGCTCGACCTCACGATCCGGACGAAGCTCCAGGATCGGTACTGGGAACTTCATCGGAAGCTGCGCCGCGCCCTACGGGAGCGCCGCGGCCTGCTTGGGGGAAGGCGCGTGGCGCCATGACGATGGCGACACGCGCGGCCCCGTGCGGGGCCAAACCCGGCCAAGCCTGGGGCGACGTCCGGCACCCAATCACGCGGGATATGCGCGCATGAGGATCGAGGCGAGCCGCGTGTCCGGTGCGCACCTCATCCAGCCGGAGCGACGGCGTGACGAGAGGGGCTTCTTTGCCCGGATGTTCTGCGAGGACGAGTTCGCTGCCGCCGGCCTGGAGTCGCGCTTCGTCCAGATCAACAACTCGCTCACGGGGCGGCGCGGCACCCTGCGCGGATTGCATTACCAGCTACCGCCCGCCGCCGAGGTGAAGGTGGTGCGCTGCGTGCGAGGCGCGCTGTGGGACGTCGTCGCGGATCTCCGCCCGGACTCCCCGACCTACGGCCGCTGGTTCGGCGCCGAGCTGACGGCGGAGAACCGCGCGATGATGTATGTCCCGCGTGGGTGCGCGCATGGGTTCCTGACGCTGACGGATGATGCCGAGGCGCTCTACCTCGTCAGCGCGGCCTACGCGCCGCAGCAGGAGCGCGGGCTGCGCTACGACGACCCCTGGCTCGGCATCGCTTGGCCGGATAAGCCGGCGGAGCTCTCCGCGAAGGACCGGGACTGGCCACCCTTCGACCCGGCGTTCCACGGTGTCGAAGGGATGCGCGGGCTGGCCGTGATGAAGGAGGCGGTCGGTTGATCATCGTGGATCGGGCGCTCGCCCGGCGGGAGGCCGAAGGGCGCCCCATCAGGGTCGCGATGTTCGGGGCGGGCTTCATGGCGCGCGGAATCGCGAACCAGATCGTGCACTCGGTTCCCGGCATGCGGCTGGTCGCCATCGCGAGCCGCTCGGTCACCGCGGTGCACCGGGCCTATGCCGAAGCGGGACGGGAGGCCACCGAGGTCTCGACGATGGGCGCGCTTGAGGACGCGATCCGCACGGGCCGCCCCGCGGTTACCGACGACGCGTTCCTCCTCTGCGATGCGGAGGGCGTGGACTGCATCATCGACGCGACGGGGGCTGTCGAGCACGGTGCGCAGGTCACGCTCCGCGCCTTCGCGGGCGGCAAGCACGTCGTTTCGATGAACGCGGAGCTGGACGGCACCGTCGGGTCCCTCCTGAGGCGGCGCGCCGAACAGGCCGGGGTGATCTTCACGGGAGCGGACGGTGACCAGCCCGGCGTTCAGGTAAACCTGTGGCGCTTCGTGCGTTCCATCGGGCTCACGCCCCTGCTCTGCGGAAACATCAAGGGTCTGCAGGATCCCTACCGGACGCCGGCGACCCAGGCGGCGTTCGCCGCGCGCTGGGGCCAGAACCCGACGATGGTGACGAGCTTCGCCGACGGCACGAAGATCAGCTTCGAACAGGCCATCGTGGCCAACGCCACGGGCATGACGGTCGCGCGGCGTGGCATGACGGGCCTGGATCATCACGGCCACGTGGATGAGCTGGTGCAGCACTACGACGCCGACGCATTGCGCGCCCTCGGCGGCACCGTGGACTACGTGGTCGGTGCGAAGCCCGGCCCTGGGGTCTTCGTGCTGGCGACGCATGACGACCCGAAGCAGCGGCACTACCTCAACCTCTACAAGCTCGGCGAAGGTCCGCTCTACAGCTTCTATACGCCCTATCACCTCTGCCACTTCGAGGTCCCCCTCTCCGTCGCCCGCGTCGTCCTGTTCGGGGACCCCGTGCTGCAAGCATCCGAGCCGCGGGTGGAGGTCGTGACCACCGCGAAGACCGACCTTGCGGAAGGCGAGCTGCTCGACGGCCTCGGCGGCTTCCATACGTACGGGCAGGCGGAGCGCTACGCGACGGCTTCGGCGGAGCATCTGCTCCCTATGGGCCTCGCGGAGGGATGCCGTCTCCGGCGCGCGGTGCGCAAGGACGAGGTGCTGACCTACGCCGACGTCGAGATCCCCCCGGGCCGCCTCGTGGAGACGCTCCGGGCGGAGCAGGATGCCATGTTCCCCGCCGTGGCCCCGACCCGCGCATCGGCCGCGTCGGGCGAGCTCGTGGGCAACGCGTGACGACGGAGCCCGGCAGCCATATGCGCATCCTCATCACCGGCAACATGGGCTATGTCGGGCCCGTCCTTTCGCGGCACCTGCGAGAACGCTTCCCCGATGCCGTGCTGATTGGCTTCGACAGCGGTCTCTTCGCGGATTGCCTCACCGTCCCCCCCGGCGACGGCCTGCTGCCGGAGACCGTGCTGGACGCGCAGCATTTCGGCGACGTCCGGAACCTGCCGGACCCGCTGCTCGAGGGTGTGGACGCCGTGATCCACCTTGCCGCCGTGTCCAACGACCCCATGGGCAACCGGTTCGAGGCGGTGACCGAGGCGATCAATCGGGACGCGAGCCTGCGCATCGCGGAGCAGGCGCACCGCGCCGGCGTGCGCGCCTTCGTCTTCGCCTCGTCATGCAGCGTCTACGGCTTCGCCGAAGGCGGGCCGCGCACGGAAAGCGATCCGGTCAACCCACTCACAGCCTATGCCCGCTCGAAGATCGGGACGGAGGAAGGCCTCCGGCAGATGGAGCTTCCGGGTATGGCGGTGACGTGCCTTCGCTTCGCGACGGCCTGCGGGATGTCTGACCGCCTCAGGCTCGACCTCGTGCTGAACGACTTCGTGGCGGGTGCAGTCAGCGGCGGCGCCGTGACGGTGCTCAGCGACGGGACGCCCTGGCGGCCGCTGATCGACGTGCGTGACATGGCGCGCGCGATGGAGTGGGCGATCACGCGAGACGCCGCCGTTTCCGGCGGCCCCTTCCTCGTGGTCAACGCCGGATCGGAGGAGCGGAACCATACGGTGCGCGAGCTCGCCGAGGCGGTCGCGGGGACCGTGCCGGGAACGCGCGTGAGCATCAACGAGGCAGCGCCGCCGGACCGGCGGTCCTACCGGGTGAATTTCTCCCTGTTTCGGCAGCTCGCGCCGGATCACCAGCCTCGTCAGTCGCTCGGTGACTCCATTTCCGGACTCTACACCGGGCTCCGCGCGCTCGGGTTCGATGATGCAGAGTTTCGGAACTCGTCGTTCATGCGTCTCCGCACGCTGGAGGCGCACCTGCGGGAGCAGCGCCTGAGACCGGACCTGACCTGGAACCGGCGCGCGGCGGCCTGAGGTAGGGTACCAAGACGCCTCGACTACGTCGTCGACTCGTCAGTGCGCGCCCGGGCGCGCGCGGCGACGAGGGTGTTCGGGCGAGCTCGCCGCAGTGGATCGCGATGCCTCGAAAGGGTATCGTCAACTTGTTGACGCAAGGCCGAGCTTTCGCGCGTGACGGGGCGCCCGTGCACCTTCACGCTGCGGTCTGGACGCGCGGCTCCTCACGCCAAATCCGGAAGGCCTTGGCGCGAGCGCGGCGGTACTGAGCGGCAGTCATCAGATGCCGCCGTGGCCGGAAATGACCGAAGATCATCGCGTGTGCCGAGAGGAAGCGCTGTGCCTGGTCCGGTGACTTGAAGCGCTGCATCTGCCGCTCTCGCCGGCGCATCGGCCGGTGCGAGTTCTCGGCGCGGTTATTGAGATGGCGGCTCACCCGATGCCGAACCTCTGGCATCAGCTCGCGATGCGCAACGCCGTAGCTGCGTAGCCCGTCGGTCACGAGGCGCTTCGGCTTGTACTTCAGCCCGACCAGCAGGCGCCTGAGGAACCGCTTCGCCGCACTCGCATTCCTGCGCGGCTGCACGAGGATATCGAGTTCCACGCCATGCTCATCCACGGCCCGCCAGAGGTAGTGCAGCTCGCCGTTGATCCTCAGAAAGACCTCATCCAAGTGCCAGGTGTCCCCCGGCCGCGGCCGTCGCTTGCGCAGTTTGCCGGCGAAATCGGCCCCGAACTTCAGGACCCAGCGGCGGATGCTCTCGTGCGTGACGGCGATGCCCCGTTTAGCGAGGATCAGCTCGATGTCACGCAGGCTGAGGCTGAAGAGGTGATGGAGCCACACCGCGTGCCGGATGACCTCGGCCGGGAAGCAGTAGCCGGGGTAGGTGGCGGGCTCTGGCGTCATCCCGCCAGCTTCGCCCGGCCTCTTCGTTCCGGCCATCGGTCAGCAACGTGGCAATGCCCGAACCTCGGTGTGCGACCCGACGTGGGGCCCGCCGACGAGTGAGGCGCGTCGGGAGCACCGCCGCCAGGGGGGCGTGGAACCGAACCACCCAAACCATGACGCGGGACGTACCGAGCGGCAGGCTTACGGCGAGTGACGATGTTCCAGGCGCACCGGACACCTGACAAGCGAAGGGCTTGAGCACTCGTTCCCGCCTCTTGGGCCCATCCCGTCGTCGCGGAAATCAATTATCTGCCTCAACCGCCCTCGCCTACTCCCCCGCGACCGGGACGGGCCCGCGCGGCAGAGACGGCGACGCGACCTCGCCTGCCCCGGCACGGCGCCTCGACGCGAGCCGCCGCGCGACGACGTAGAAGACGGGCGTGAAGACCAGCCCGAAGAACGTCACGCCGAGCATGCCGTAAAACACCGCCACGCCGAGGCTCTGGCGCAGCTCGGCGCCTGCGCCGGTCGCGACGGTCAGCGGCAGGACGCCGAGGATGAAGGCGAGACTCGTCATGAGGATGGGACGGAGGCGGGTGCGGGCGGCCGCGACCGCTGCGTCCCACCGGCTCGCGCCATCGGCCTCGGCGGCACGCGCGAATTCGACGATGAGGATCGCGTTCTTCGCGGCCAGCCCGACCAGGACGACGAGCCCGACCTGGACGAGGACGTTGTTGTCGAGCCCCGCCCAGCGCACGCCCGCCAGCGCCGCGAGCACCGACATCGGCGCGATGAGGACGACGGCGAGAGCGAGAAGCGGGCTCTCGTACATCGCGGCGAGGACGAGGAGGACGAAGACCACCGCCAACCCGAAGGCGATCGGGGCCGTGTTCCCCGCGATGCGCTCCTGGAGGGCGAGCTCCGTCCACTCGTAGCCGAAGCCCTCGGGCAGGGCGGTACGGAGCGCCTCCTCCACCGCCGCGATCGCCTGGCCCGTCGAGACGCCCGGGAGCGCCGTGCCCTGGACCTCGGCGGCGGGGTAGAGGTTGTAGCGGGGCACGCGGTAGGGGCCCGACGTCTCGCGGAAGGTCGCGAGGGAGCCGAGCGGGACCATCGCGCCGTCGTTCGTCCGGGTGCGGAGCCGCGCGATGTCCTCCACCCCAGTACGGTGCCCCATGTCGGCCTGCGCCGTGACCCGCCAGGTGCGGCCGAGGAGGTTGAAGTCGTTCACGAAGGCCGAGCCCATGTAGACCCCCATCGCCTCGTGCACGCGCGAGATCGGCACGCCGAGCATCTCGGCGCGCGTGCGGTCCACCTCCGCGCGGATCTGGGGCGTCGCGGTGTTGAAGAGGGAGAACGCAAAGGCGACACCCGGGGCGCGGTTCACGGCGGCCAGCGCCGCCCCCGTCGCGCGCTCGAGCTCCGCGGGCCCGCGCCCCGCCCGGTCCTGGATCATAAGCTTGAAGCCGCCCCCCGTGCCGATGCCCGGCACGGGCGGGGGCGGCAGGACGAGGACGAGGGCGTCCTCGTCCGCCATGAGGCGGCGCTGGAGGTCGGCGAGGATGCCGTTGCCGGTGACGCCGAGGCGCGCGCGCTCCTCGAAGGGCCGGAGGCTCGCGAAGACCACGCCGGTGTTCGGAGCGTTGGTGAAGGTCGCGCCATCGAAGCCGACGAAGGCGACCGCGCTCTCAACGCCCGGCGTCGCGAGGATCGCTTCCGACGCGCGGCGCACGACCGCGTCCGTCCGGCTGAGGCTCGCGCCGGGTGGGAGCTGGAAGGCTGCGATGAAGTAGCCGCGGTCCAGCGGCGGGATGAGCCCGGTCGGCGTCGTCAGCACCGTCCGGCCCGTAAGGGCGAGGAGCCCGCCGTAGAGCAGGAGCAGGATGACGGGCAGGCGCACGAGGCGGCGCACGAGGCCGCCGTAGCCGAGGGAGAGGCCGTCGAAGAGGCGGTTGAAACCTCGGAAGAACAGCCGGACCGGCGCGGTCAGGCGCGACAGGCGGGTATGGCCGTGCGGCTTAAGGAGCCGCGCCGCGAGGGCGGGGGAGAGAGTCAGTGAGACGATCGCCGACAGCACCGTCGCGACCGAGATTGTGACGGCGAATTGCCGGTAGAAGGCGCCGGAGATGCCGGAGATGAAGGCCGTCGGCACGAAGACAGCGACGAGCACGAGGGCGATCGCGATGAGGGCGAAGCCGACCTCGTCCATCGTGCGCCTCGCGGCCTCGAGCGGCGAGAGGCCCTCGGCCATGTGCCGCTCAGCGTTCTCGACGACGACGATCGCATCGTCCACGACGATGCCGATGGCGAGGATGAGCCCGAACATCGTGAGCGAGTTAAGCGTGAAGCCGAGGGCGAGGAGGACGGCGAAGGTCCCGATGACCGAGACCGGAATGGCGAGGAGCGGAATGATGGCCGCCCGCCAGTTCTGGAGGAAGAGGATGACGACGAGCACGACGAGGAGGATGGCCTCGGCGAAGGTGTGGACCACCGCCTCCATGCTCTGCGCGATGAAGCGGGTGGGGTCGTAGACGACGCTCCAGCCGATGCCCGACGGGAAGGAGGGCGCGGCCTCCTCCATCGTCCGGCGCACCGCGGCGGCGGTCTGGAGGGCGTTGGAGCCGGGCCGCTGGAAGATGACGATCGCCGTCGCGATCCCGTTGTTGAGCAGCGCGTTCACGGAGTAATCGGCGGCCCCGATCTCGGTCCGCGCGACGTCGCGGAGGCGGACCGGCGCCCCACCGGCGCCCGTCGCGACCACCTGCTCGTCGAACTCCTCGGCCGAGACGAGGCGACCTCCGGCCTGAACGCTGACCTCGAAGGCTCCGGCTTCGGCGATGCGGGGAGCCTGCCCGATGGCCCCCGCGGCAACCTGGGCGTTGGCCCGCCGCAACGCGTCCACGACATCGCCGGGCGCGAGGCCACGGGCGGAGAGGCGGTCGGGGTCGAGCCAGACCCGCATCGCGTAGTCACGGGCACCGAACACCTGCGCGTCGCCGATGCCGTCGAGGCGCGCGAGGCGGTCCTTGATCGCGAGCGTCGCGTAGTTCGAGACGTATTCCGGCGACCGGCTGCCGTCCGGCGAGGTTATGTGCACGACCATCAGGAGGTCCGGCGAGGACTTGCGCACGGTGATGCCGAGGCGGCGCACCTCCTCCGGCAGCCGGGGCTCCGCGATGGCGACGCGGTTCTGGACGAGGACCTGGGCCCCGTCGACGTCGACGCCCTGGCGGAAGACGACGCTCACCGTCAGCCGCCCGTCCCCCGTGGATTGGGAGGAGAGGTAGAGCATCCCGTCGACGCCGTTGATCTCCTGCTCGATCGGCGCGGCGACGGTCGCGGCGATCGTCTCGGCGGAGGCGCCGGGGTAGAGCGCCGTGACCTGCACGGTCGGCGGCGCGATCTCCGGGTATTCGGAGATCGGCAGGCGAAGGGCGGCGATCGCGCCGACGAGGGTAATCGCGATCGAGAGAACCGCGGCGAAGACCGGGCGGTCGATGAAGAAGCGGGCGAGGCGCACGGCACGGGGCCTTTCGGTGCGGGGATGAGCGGGCCACGGGACGGACCGCGGCAGGGTCGTCAGTCGGCGGAGGCGAGCGGGCTTGGGCCGATGCGGCCCTCCTGGGCCGTGACGCGCGCGCCCGGCCGGGCGCGGTGGAGCGCGCCGACGATCACCCGGTCCTCCGGCGAGAGGCCGGAGCGGACGACCCGCAGGCCGTCGACGAGGGGGCCGAGCTGGACGGGGCGGGCCGCGACCGTGCCCTCCTGCGTCACCGTCAGGACCGCCCGGCCGGACTGGTCGGCGACGACCGCGGTATCCGGGACCATGAGGGCCCGCTCCTCTCCCACCCGCAGGCGAAGCCGCGCGAAGGTACCAGGCGTGAGGAAGAGGTCGGGGTTGGGGATCACCGCGCGGGCACGGATCGTCCCGCTCCGCGCGTCGAAGGCGCTGTCGACGAAGTCGACGCGACCCTCGTGCGGGAAGCCCTCCTCGTCCAGCAGGCGGATCCCGACCGGTGCTCCCACCGGCCCCGCGGAGGTCACGGGGCCGCCCCGCGCGGCGCGGGCGTAGCGGAGGTACTGCGCCTCGCTCGCGTCGAAGGTGACGTAGACCGGATCGAGGGTGAGGAGCGTCGTGAGGAGGGTCGTCCCGGCCTGCACGAGGTTTCCCGCATCCGCCCGGCGGTCGCTTACCCGGCCCGCCCTCGGGGCGCGGACCTCCGACCACTCCAGGTCCAGCTCGGCCTGGCGCAGGGCCGCGCGGGCGACCGCGAGACCGGCCTGTCCCTCCCGAAGGGCGCCGCGGCGCGTGTCGAGCTCCGACTCCGGCGCGATCCGCTGCTGCGCGAGGGGGCGTAACGGGCGAGCTGCTGCTCCGCGAGGGTGAGCCGCGCCTCGGCGCGGGCGACCTCGGCCCGCGCGGTCTCGACGGCGATCCGGAAGGGCCGCGGGTCGAGAGTGAAGAGGAGGTCGCCCGCGCGGACGAGGGCGCCGTCCCGGAAGTGCACCTCGGCGACCTGCCCGGAAACGCGGGGGCGCACCTCGACCCGGCTGGACGGCTCGATGCGCGCAGTGTGCTCATCCCATTGGGTGACCTGGCGGGCGAGCGGCGCCGCCACGGTGACCTGCGGCGGCGCGCCGTTGCCCTGTGCAAGGCCGGGGGTGGCGGTCCCGACGATGATGGCAAGTGCGGCGGCGGCCGCGGCACGCGGGGGCGGGACGTGGCGGGCGAGCCAGGCGGACCAGAGGTCCAGGGCCGAGGCAGGGGAGCCGGGGTTGCGATGGGGGGAGGGCATGCATTATCTCCGGGGCCGATGTTACCGACCGGTCCGTCCTTACGTTAAGTGACCGGTCAGTAACATCAAGAGGCGATTCCGTGACCCCCCATCCGGGCAGGTCGAGGAGGAGGCGACATGTCGAGCACCGCCGCTGCGCGCCCGAAGGCGGCTGAGCGGATCCAGTCCGCGGCGAAGGACCTGTTCTACCGGCAGGGCATCCGGGCCACGGGCATCGAGGAGGTGTGCCGGGCCGCCGAGGCGACGAAGATGAGCCTCTACCGCGCCTACCCGAGCAAGGACGCGCTCGTCGCGGCGATCCTCGACGAGGATGCGGCCGCCTACGACGCCTGGTTCGCGGAGGCGACGGGCGGCGCCGCGACGTCTGCCGCGAAGCTCGGGGCCCTCGTCGAGGCGGTCGCGCGGAAGATCGAGCTGCCGGAGTACCGCGGCTGCCCGCTCCTCCTCGCGCAGGCGGAATTCCCCGACCCCGAGCATCCGACGCACCAGCTCGTCGCCGCCCACAAGCGGCGCATGCGTGACGCCTTTTCGACCCTGGCCGCCGCGGCAGGCGCTGGAGACCCAGAGACGGTGGGCGATTCGATGGCCCTGCTGATCGATGGTGCCTGGTCCAGCCTGCCCTACATGGGCGGGGAGCGTGCGGCGGAGGTGCTCAGGGCCAGTGCAACGGCCGTTCTGACACGGCTTGTGGCGGATGATTGAGGCGCTACCCATCCGCGTGTGTCCCAGCGCCGAACCGGGGCTCTCCGCGGCTTCTGGTGTAGGGCGAGGCGAAGTCCTACGCGGACTGCAGGACGCGGGCGCGCAGGGGGTCGTGCTTGGCGCGCCCGAACGTCTGCTGCTTTATCAGCTTCAGCCGAGTGATCTGGCCTTCGGTCTGTCCGTTGCTCCAGGGTAGTTGCAGCGCGGCTCGGACCGCCGCCTCATCCTGCTTCAGGCCTGTGGCGAACGAGCGTAGCTCACTTTCCGCCGCCTCGGTGAGCCAGCGGTCGAGATCGTCGGCCTTGCGCTCGCGTATGATGGCCGCGAACCGCAACGCGAGGTCACGTGCCAAGGCCAACGGCACCGAGCTTGCGAGCAGGCGGCCGAGGTAGTCGTGCTCCTCTGGAGACAACGTGGACGGATCGGCGGTGAGAAGGCGCACCACGCGCCGGACCGGTGGCATGGGATTCCCCCGCTTTCGTGGCTCTTCCGCGCTTTGCGTGGAAGTCCCGGTCGACACGGTCCCGCTGCCCTGATTCAGGGTGGGGATGATCACGTCCACCGCCCTTCCAGGCTGCCTCATCGAGCGCGTGGAGCGCGGCCCTGCCGGCCTAGACCTGTTTCAGGTGGCCTGGAATCGGGACGTGATTGGCGCTGTGCGGGCCTGATGTGATTCATCGGTTATTGAAAAGGCGCCGAAGCGGGACCCTACCGAAATCCGGCCTATTGCGCTGATTCGATACAGAGAACCCACTCGATAGTGGGGTCCCGATCGGCGCCGATCGGAACCCCACCCTCCCGCTAAGATTCGCCACAAAATCGGCGACTTGCGGGCGGTATTCGGAGGGGTCCCGGTTCGGCGCTTATGCACATCCGCCCTATGTCGTGACCCCGATTATGGGAAAACGACACCAGCCGCGATCGCGGATGCGTGCCCGACGGCCTTCATGAGGTCCCGGTGCCCGCGCGCCCTCTCCCGCGGCACGCAGGACCCGTCTTCGGCGTTGTGGAGAGTGACCGGCTCGACGAGGCCGGGCCGCCCCTTCGTCCGGGGGCGGGCCCGCAGGGGAAGGGCGCATCAGGCTCCTCATGCGCAGGGCTGGAGCCGCTGACGGCGCGCCTGACCCCGATCGACGGGACGATTCAGCGTGCCAGCGCGAAGCCCTCGTATCCCCGCCCGGCGACCTCGTCGCAGACCCCGCGGTAGCGCGTCATCCCACCCGCATAGGGCATGAACGCCCGCGGCTTGCCCGGCACATTCGCGCCGAGGTACCAGGAACTCGAGGCCTGCGGCAGTAGCGTCGCTTTCGCCGCCCGGCCGACCTCCTCCATCCACTGCTCTGCGGCCTCCGGCTTCGCCTCGATCCGCTCCGCGCCACTCGCGCGCAAGTTGGCGATGCAGTCGGCGATCCACTCCACGTGCTGCTCGATCGGCACGGGCATGTTGCACAGCACGGACGGGCTACCCGGCCCGGTGATCGTGAAGAGGTTTGGGAAGCCCGGGATGCCGAGCCCGAGATAGCTCCGCGGTCCCTCAACCCAGGCCTCCCGGAGCGAGATGCCGCCCCGCCCACGCAGCCCCAACCGCAGCAGTGGCCCCGTCATCGCGTCGAAGCCCGTCGCGAAGACGATGATGTCGAGCGGATGATCCCCTGCCGACGTCCGGATCCCCGCCGACGTGATCCGCTCGACCGGCGTGGCGCGCAGGTCCACGAGGCTCACGTTGTCGCGGTTGAACGTCTCGAAGTAGTCCGTATCGATTGGCGGGCGTTTTGCCGCGTAGGGGTGGTCAATGTCGGCGAGGATGTCGGCCGTCGCTTCGGACCTCACCACCGCGCGGATCTTGCGCTTGATGAAGGACGCGGCCGTCTCGTTCGCCGCGGGATCGGTGAGCACGTCGCGGAATGTCGCGCGGAACTGTAGCCCGCCCCTGGCCCAGGCGGCTTCGTACAGCGTGTCCCGCTCCTCCGGCCCGACCTCCAGGGCCGAGCGGTCGGCGATCCGGAACGGGTGACCGTTAGTCGTCTCGCGCATCGTCCGGCGGATCGCAGCCCAGTTCTCGCGAATATGCCGCCGGGACTCGGGCGTCAGGGGTCCGTTCCGCGCGGGCACGCTGTAGTTCGCGGTCCGCTGGAAAACCGTGAGGTGCGCCGCTGTTTCGGCGATCACCGGCGCGGCCTGGATGCCTGTCGAACCCGTGCCGATGAGCCCGACCCGCTTGCCCGCGAAGACTACGCCCGCGTGCGGCCAAGCCCCAGTGTGGTGCCACGTGCCGCCGAACGTGTCGAGGCCGGGAATGTCTGGCACGTTCGCGGCGGAGAGACATCCGACGGCAGTGATGAGGAACCGGGCCGAGAGCTGCCCTCCATCCGCGCCCTGAACGCGCCAGAGGTTTGCCCGCTCGTCGTACTCCGCCGACACGACGCGAGCCCCGAAGCAGATGCTCCGGCGCAGGTCGAGCCGGTCCGCCACGAAGTTCAGGTAGCGGAGGACCTCCGCCTGCCCCGGGTAACGCTCCGACCACTCCCACTCCGCCACGAGCGCGTCGGAGAAGGTGAAGCAATATGAGTAGCTCTCCGAATCGCACCGCGCGCCGGGATAGCGGTTCCAGTACCAAGTTCCGCCGACCCCTTCCGCGGCCTCCAGCGCGAGCACGGAGAGCCCGAGGCGGTCGCGAAGCGCGTGCAGCTGGTACAGCCCCGAGAACCCCGCACCGATGACGATTGCGTCCAGGAGCGCAGCCGGAGCGACACCGCCGGCTTCGTCAGTGGTGGGCATGGGTGGATTGCCGACGGACACCAGCCACAGAGCAGCGGAAGTCCGCTCGCGGGCAAGACATTCCGCCGGCATGCCCTGTCCTCACACAGCCCTTTGACCGGAGCCGCAGGTGGATGCCGCACGCAGCAGCCCGACCACACCCACGGGCAGGATCAGCTGAGGAGCTGTCCTCCGTCTACGATGATCGTTTGCCCTGTCACCCAGCGCGCAGCGGGCCCTGCGAGGAAAAGAACGACGTCCGCCACTTCCTGCGGCGTTCCGAGACGTCCGAACGGGATGGAGGACAAGATCTGGTTGTACAGGGCGGGGTCCGACGTCCTGCGCGCCTCCCAGCTCCCGCCCGGGAATTCGATCGAGCCCGGCGCCACCGCGTTCACCCGCACCCCGTCCTTCGCGAAGGCCGCCGCCTGGCTCATCGTGTAGTTCACCAGTAAGGCCTTGACGGCGGCGTAGGCAGGCCCGCGGGCCGAGGGCCGGTAGCCCGAGATAGAGGTGACGTTGATGATGGAGCCCCGCGCCGCGCGGAGGTGCGGCGCGGCCTCGCGGCTGGCGCGGACGGTCGCCAGCACGTCCACGTTCAGGCCCTTGGCCCAGTCCTCCTCCGTGTCGCGCGGCCCGAAGCCGCTCGCGTTGTTCACGAGCACGTCGATGCCGCCAAGCGCATCCGCCGCCTCCGCAACCCAGGCGGTGATCGCGGTCGGGTCGGCGAGGTCGGTCGCCCGGGCGTGACCCATCACCCCGAGCGCCGCAACCTCGGCACGCGTTGCTTCCAGCATCTCCGCACCGCGAGCGCAGATCGAGACCGCGGCCCCGGCCCGCGCGAAGGAGAGCGCGATGGCACGACCGATCCCCCTGCTGCCACCCGCCACCAGCACGCGCTGACCTGCGAAACCCGTCATCCCGATACTTCCCCCCGCGCGAAGAACTCTGCGAGAGCGTCCGCCAGCCTCTCGCAAGGCAAGATGTCGCGCCAGCCCGGGATGGACGCAAGCGCCGCGCCTGTGTCGCGCGGCCATCGGTCGCTCCAGCCCAACGCCGTCTCCGCCTGGCCTTCGAGGTCCATCTGGCATCCAGCGCCCGCTGCGGGCGTTCCCGCGGCATGACCGAGCCAGAGACCCACCGCTTCCGTGATGACGGCCGCTTCCCGAACTCCCGGCTGCCGCTCGCCATCTATCGCCCTTTCCTGCTTCCGGATGCGGCTGCGATGGAAGCTACATTCGCGGCCCATGGCTGGTCCAACGCCTGGTGGGACGGGATCTTTCCCTGCGACCACGTCCACAGCATCGCGCACGAGGTGCTCGGGGTCTTGGCCGGCAAGATCCACGTCGCCTTCGGCGCCCCTACCGGTCGCGAGGTGGCGGTCCGGGCCGGTGACGTGGTGGTCATCCCTGCCGGAGTCGTCCACCGCAAGGCGGGCGGCACGTCCGACCTCCTCGTCGTCGGCGCCTATCCCGGAGGCGGCGATTACGACATACGCCGCGGCTCGCCGGGAGAGCACGCCGCCGCCCTCGGCGCGATCGCGGCCGTGCCGCTGCCCGCGGAGGACCCGGTCTTCGGGGAGGCGGGTGCCTTGAGGCACCTCTGGGGGCCGCCATGACACCCGCCTCCGCCCCCCGCGTCAGCGAAGGCCGAGCCCGAGCGCCCTCAGCACCTCCGACATCCGGTCGCGTCCGCCGAGATTCCCGGCGCGGCCGACGCGGTTCAGCATCCGGACCGTCCAGGTGGTACGCGCCTGGCCCGTGCGCGCCGTGAAGCCGTCGAGCGCTCCGTCGTAGTGCCGGATCCCTGCCGGCTCGGCGCCGACGTCGTAGGTCTCTCGGTGCAGGACGACGGATTGCGGCAGGCGAGGCTTGATCGCGGTGGGCACGGCCGGGTCGGCGTAGCCGACGCAGAGGCCGAACACCGCGACCGCGTTGGGGGGAAGCTCGAGCACCGCCGCGACGTCGTCCGGCCTGTTCCGAAGCGAGCCGACATACACGGTCCCGAGCCCGAGCGACGCGGCCGCGACCACGGCGTTCTGCGCAGCGAAGGCCGCATCGGCGAGGGCGACCATGAAGGACTCGAGGTAGTCCAGCCCCTCGAACCGCGTCCCAATCGCCTCACCGACCCGCTGCAGCCGGGACAGGTCGGCGATCCAGCACAGGAACAACGGAGCCTTCCGTATGAAGTCCTGCCGGGCGGAGAGTTCCGCGAGCCGGGCCCGCCGCTCCTCGTCCTGGACCGCGACGACGCTCCAGGCCTGCATGTTGGACGAGGTCGGGGCAGACTGCGCCGCGGCGACGAGGGTCTCGAGCGTCCCTTCCGAAAGCCGGTCCGCAAGGTAGGCCCGGACCGAGCGGTGGTTCAGCATGACAGCCACCACGTCATTCGCGGCGAGCGCGCGCGGGACCTCGACGCCGCCGTAGCGCTCGGATGCGAGCCGGGCATGCGTGCTGGGTTCAGGATGGTCCATCGATCGTTCCGTGCCGCGATCCACGGAGGAGTGCGGGAAGGCGGCGGCGAACTCAAGGGCGCGCCTCGATATGGGGAGGCGGACGGTCCTGGTACCTCTTGTCCCGGCCCAGCAGCCTCAACCAGTTCGACGAGCGGCGTGCTGGACCCGTGGCGGGTCGGTCCGACAGGAGGTGGAGGTTCCTGCGATCCGGACGGTGCGAACAGCCGCGCTGCCCGCAGGGCGGTGCCGCTTGGCGACACTCTTTCCAGACAGCGCGCTGGGGGGCAGGCTCGGAGGGCAGAAGACAGGCCCCAAGATGCTCCGCCGCACCGTTCTCGCCGCCGCCACCGCAGCACCCGTCGCGCGCGCCACCGCGCAGGGGACGGCGCAGGCCGTGGCCTGGCCATCGCGCCCCATCACGCTCGTGGTGCCCTTCCTTGCCGGCGGTTCGGCAGACCTGCTGGGACGGCTGCTCGCAGATCGGGTCGCGCCGCGTCTGGGCCCGCAGGCCCGCATCGTCGTGGAGAACCGCGGCGGGGCCGGTGGCGCCATCGGCAGCGAGGCCGTGCGCCGTGCTACGCCCGACGGCCACGCCCTGCTGATCGCGACGCCGTCCACCCACGCGACCATCCCGGCAACGCAGCCGAGCACCATTCCCTACGATCCCGTCGCCGACTTCTCCGCGATCGCCCTCCTCGGCCAGTCGCCGCTGGCCCTCGCCGTTCCCAACGGGTCGCCGCACCGGGATGTCGCCTCGCTGCTGGCGGACCTCCGCGCGCGGCCCGGCCGCGCCTCATGGGGCACCTCCGGCGCCGCGGGTATCGGGCACCTGACGGGCGAACTCATGGCCATCAGCGCCGGCGGCCTTCGTGCGGAGCCCGTGCACTACCGCGGCGGCTCGGCGCTCGTGGAGGCGCTGACGAAGGGCGAGCTGGACTATGCCTGGGAATCGCTCGGCTCCCTCGCGCCCTCCGCGCGCGACGGGCTGTTCCGGATCATCGCCGTCTCCACCGCGGTCCGGCACTCTTCCGTGCCGGACGTCCCAACGATGGCCGAATCCGGCCTGCCGGGTTTCCGGACTTCCACCTGGAACATCCTGCTCGGCCCGCGCGGGCTGCCGGCGGAGGTCGGCACGCGCCTGAACGCCGCCGCCAACGAGGCGATGGCGGAACCCGCGGTGAAGGAGCGTCTGGCGGCTGCCGGCATCGACGCGGTCTCCGACAGCACGCCGGCCTCGACGGCCGCCTTCATCGCCTCCGAGCTCGCGACCTATCGCGACGTCGCGGCGCGGGCGAACCTGCGCCTGGACCGTTCCTGATGCCGCGTCCCCTGGCCGGCCGCGTCGCGGGGCTCAGGCCCTCCGCCACCGTCGAGATGACGGAGCGCGTGCGCGCCGCCCGCGCCGCAGGGCGCCGCATCCTCGCGCTCAACTCCGGCGACCCGGGCATCCCGACCGATCCGCGGATCGTCGAAGCCGCGCACCGCGCCATCCTCGCCGGCGACACGCGCTATGCGCCCGCGCCCGGCGTACCCGCTCTGCGCGAAGCGCTGGCGGCGCGGGAGAATGCGCGCGCCCGCTCGGCCTATGGGGAGGGAGATATTCTTGTCACGCCCGGCGGGAAGTTCGCCCTCCTCGCCGCGCTGATGGGCACCGTCGAGGCAGGGAACGAGGTGATCGTGCCCGCCCCCGGCTGGGTCTCATACGAACCCTGCGTGCGCCTCTGCGGCGGCGTGCCGGTAGCCCTGCCGATGCTGGACCGGGTGGACCCGGAACGGCTGGCCGCCGTCGTCACCCCGCGGACCGTCGCGATCATTCTGAACTCCCCGGTGAACCCGACGGGGCGCACCATCGGCGCCGAGGACCTCGCGGCGGTGATGGCGGTCGCGGAGCGCCACGACCTCTGGGTGATCTTCGACCAGGTCTATGCCGACCTCGTCCACGCACCATCCTTCGCCCGGCCGCACGCGACACCGGCGGGGCAGGCGCGGACCTTCGTCGTGGACAGCTTCTCGAAAACCTTCGGGATGACGGGCTGGCGCCTCGGTTTCCTCGGCATGCCGCCCGGGACGGCGAAGGCCGTCCAGCGCTTCATGCAGCATTCCGTTTACTGCGTGCCGGGCTTCGTGCAGGCCGCGGGGCTCGCGGCACTGGCGCTGGAGGCCGAACTCGTCCCGGGCACCCGCGCCCGCTTCCGTGCCCGACAACTTCGTGCGGCCGAGCGGTTGAGCGCGATCCCCGGTATCGCCTGCATCGCCCCCGATGCGAGCTTTTACCTCTTTCCCCGCGTGGACGCCGACGACCGCCTCGTCGCGGCGCGCTGGCTGGAGGACCTGGACGTTTCGACGCTCCCTGGCTCAGCTTTCGGCGCGGCCGGCACCGGTCACCTGCGGATCAGCGTCACCGCGCCGGAGGCCGACATCGAGGAAGCCCTCGATCGCATCGCCCGTGCCGGCCTCCCCGTCGCGTCGGCAGCCTGACCATCGTCGTGGGCTGCACCCATCGTCCTGCACCAGCCCCGCTGTTCCGAACTCTCGGCCCCTGGGCGTCAACGGAATGGGTCGGAGGGGGTCTCCCCGCGGGTAGAGGGGTCCGGAGGACGGCAGAGGGCATTGCGACTTTGATGGCCTGTAGCCGGAACGAAGAGGCCGGGCGAAGCTGGCGGGATGACGCCAGAGCCCGCCACCTACCCCGGCTACTGCTTCCCGGCCGAGGTCATCCGGCACGCGGTGTGGCTCCATCACCTCTTCAGCCTCAGCCTGCGTGACATCGAGCTGATCCTCGCTAAACGGGGCATCGCCGTCACGCACGAGAGCATCCGCCGCTGGGTCCTGAAGTTCGGGGCCGATTTCGCCGGCAAACTGCGCAAGCGACGGCCGCGGCCGGGGGACACCTGGCACTTGGATGAGGTCTTTCTGAGGATCAACGGCGAGCTGCACTACCTCTGGCGGGCCGTGGATGAGCATGGCGTGGAACTCGATATCCTCGTGCAGCCGCGCAGGAATGCGAGTGCGGCGAAGCGGTTCCTCAGGCGCCTGCTGGTCGGGCTGAAGTACAAGCCGAAGCGCCTCGTGACCGACGGGCTACGCAGCTACGGCGTTGCGCATCGCGAGCTGATGCCAGAGGTTCGGCATCGGGTGAGCCGCCATCTCAATAACCGCGCCGAGAACTCGCACCGGCCGATGCGCCGGCGAGAGCGGCAGATGCAGCGCTTCAAGTCACCGGACCAGGCACAGCGCTTCCTCTCGGCACACGCGATGATCTTCGGTCATTTCCGGCCACGGCGGCATCTGATGACCGCTGCCCAGCACCGCCGCTCTCGCGCCAAGGCCTTCCGGGTCTGGCGCTGGAGCGCCCCCTGTTTCGACCGGACACCCGGCGCAACCGTGAGGGCCTAGGTGGAAGCCGAGGCGTGCGCCTATGTCCAAGCCTGTCGAGCGTGTCGAAATCATCACCGGCCGCGAGCGCCGGAGATGCTACTCTGCCGAGGAGAGGGTCCGGCTGGTCGAGCAGACGACCCGGTCCGGCATGACGGTCTCGGCCGTTGCCAGGCTCCACGGCGTCTCTCCCAGCCTTCTCTTCGGATGGAGGCGGCGCATGGCCGAGGGTGGCCTCGAGGCGGTCCGGGCGGACGAGGACGTCGTCGCGGCCAGCCGCGTCCGTGAACTCGAGCTGAAGGTCCGGGAGCTCGAGCGTCTGCTGGGTCGCAAGACGATGGAGGTCGAGATCCTCCGCGAGGCGCTCGACGCCTCACGGGGGACAAAACCCTCCTTGCGGCTGCCGTTGCCGCCACCGGGCGCTTCCCGGTGAAGGGTTCTGTCAGGTCTTGCGCCAAGGGTTGCGTATGGCCGGCCGGGGTAAGGCTGGTAGGCTCCCGATCCGATAGGATGGGGATTGGGGATGGACTGTGTGGCCCGCGGCTCCGCGGCCTTGGCGGAGCGGCCGGAGCGCACGGCCCGGGGCTACCGCCGGTTCCGCTGCCGCGAGTGCCGCAAGGGGTACAATGAGCGCAGCGGCGGGCTGCTGAACCGCACCCAGTATCCCTCCGACGTGATCGCGTTGGTGGTCTTGTGGCGGCTACGCTACCGGCTGACCCTGCGCGACCTGGCCGCGATGTTTCTCCAGCGCGGCTTCGTGTTCAGCCATGAGGCCGTCCGGGACTGGGAGGCGAAGCTCACGCCGGTTCTGGCGGACGAACTCCGACAGCGCCGCCGTGGCAAGGGCGGAGCTGGCCGCCGCTCCTGGCACGAGGACGAAACCTACCTGCGGGTCCGTGGGCGCTGGTGCTTCCTCTACCGCGCCATCGACCGCCGTGGCGACTTGGTCGACACGGTGCTGAGCGAGCACCGGGACATGGCGGCCGCGAAGGCGTTCTTCCGCTCAGCAAAGTCGGCTACGGGCATGACACCTGAACGCGTCACCACGGACGGTCACCGACCCTACCTCCGTGCAATCCGCTCGACGCTGGGCCGAGACGTGAAGCACCGGACCAGCGCTTACAAGAACAACAGGCTGGAGCAGGACCACCGGGGCATCAATGGGCGGATCCGATGTATGCGAGGGTTCGGGGCCTTCGAGGCGGCCGCGCGGTTCTGCCGAGGCTACGACGAGTTGCGCAGCCATCTCCGTACCCGCTCCCGCCACGCCCAGCACGTTCCCGCCAACCGTCGACGCCTGCTTCACCTCCGTCGCGCGACTGCAGCACTCGCCATTCTGCGAGCGGCGTAGGACGGCTTGGCGCACAAGGCCCGCCCCCAGCCCGTCTTGGCGCGAGTGCTGACAAATCCGATGAGGTCGGTCGTCCCGCCCGCCGGGAAGGGCACGATCATCCGCACCGGCCGCGACGGGAAGGCGTATCCGTCGTCTGAACCCCACGGTTGAGGATCGGGGCTGAACCGCTGAGGTCTGCTTTCCTGATGGGAGGGCGAGCGGTGGATGGCGACCTGATGGAGAGCGTGTCTGCGAGCACTCATACGAGTGATCGTATGAGTGCTCGGACGGAGTTCGTCGAAGTGGTGACGCGCGGGGAGCGGCGACGGCGCTGGACCCCGGAGCAGAAGTTGCGGATCGTGGCAGAGGCGATGCAGCCCGGTGTCGTGGCCAAGGAGGTCGCACGCAGGGCGGGGATCGGGACGGGTCTGCTCTACACGTGGCGGCGCGAGTTCCTCACCGCGGTTGCGCCGGCCTCGTCCTCGCCTCGGCTTCCTGCGGTTGCGGTGGAGGCGGCCGCTGCCGTGTCGCCCGCTACCGCAAGTCCACCGACGTCGACCGAGCCCGCGTCGGGGACGGGCGGGATCGAGATCGCGTTGCCGGGCGGCGCCGTCCTGCGGGTGGATGCTGCCGTGGACGAGGCCGCGCTACGGCGCGTACTCGCGGCGCTGGAGGAGCGATGATCGGTCCTGCGACCGGCACGCGCGTCTACCTCGCCTGCGGCGTGACGGATGTGAGGCGCGGCATGGATGGGCTCGCCGCGCTGGTGCAGTCGACCTTCGGCGATGACCCGTTCTCGGGCGCCGTCTACCTCTTCCGGGGCCGTCGCGGTCGGCTGGTGAAATGCATCTGGCACGATGGGCAGGGCCTGTGCCTATTCCAGAAACGGCTGGAGCGGGGCCACTTCCCGTGGCCGGTGACGAATACGGGCCGGATCGCGCTGTCAGCGGCACAGACTTCGATGCTTCTCGAGGGAATTGATTGGAGGAACCCGCAGCGCGTCTGGCGGCCGAGCGCAGCGTAGCGCAGGTTTCGCTTGCGCCGACGCGGCGGGACTTGCGACGATTCGCGCGTGACGACGCCACCCGACGAGCGCGGAGCGGAGACAGAGGAGGTGCTGCTCCTGCGCGCCGCGCTCGCAGCCGCCGAGGCCCGCATCGCCCATCTCGAGAGCATGCTGCACGCCGCCAATCGCGCGCGGTTCGGGGCGAGTACCGAGCGCGTCGACCCGGGCCAGCTCGCCCTCTCGCTCGGCCGTGAACCACCGCCCCCGCCGCCGGCGAACGACGCGCCGCGCCGGGAGGGAGGTGGAGGACGCGCCCCGGCACGCCGGAACCGCGGCTCGCTACCGCCCCACCTCGAACGCGTGGAGCGCGTCGTCGACCTGCCGAGCCGTGCCTGCCCCTGCTGCGGGAGGGACATGCACCGGGTCGGCGAGGACCGGTCGGAACGGCTCGACGTCGTGCCTGCGAGGCTGCGCGTCCTCGTCACCATCCGGCCGCGCCTCGCCTGCCGGGGGTGTGCCAGGGGCGTCCACCAGGCGCCCGCGCCGGAGCACGCAGTCGCCCGCGGGCTGCCGACCGAGGCGCTGCTGGCCCACGTCCTCGTCGCGAAGTACGGCGACGGGTTGCCCCTCTACCGCCAAGCCGGGATCCTCCGCCGGAGCGGGGTCACCCTCGACCGCTCGACCCTCTGCGACTGGGTGGGAGCCGCCTGCTGGTGGCTGCGGCCCCTCTACGAACGGGTTCTCGCCCACGTCCGGGGCCAGGCCCGGGTGTTCGTTGACGACACGCCGCTGCCTACCCTCGAGCGCGGCCTCGGCAGGACCCGCAAGGGGGCGCTCTGGGCCTACGCGGTGGACGATCGACCATGGGCCGGCCGGGCACCACCGGCCGTCGCCTACTTCTACGCCCCCGACCGCAAGGGCGAGCGCCCGGCCGCCCACCTTCGGGGCTTCCGGGGCACCCTGCAGGTCGACGGCTATGACGGGTTCAAGGCCATGGGACGGGAGCGCCGCGACGGATCGGTCGTGCTCGCCTGCTGCTGGGCGCATCTGCGTCGGCGCTTCTTCGAGGTGCACGCTGGGACGAAGTCGCCGGTCGCGGCGGAGGCCTTGCTGCGCATCGGCGAGTTCTACAACATCGAGCGCGAGATCCGCGGCCGCCCCGCCGAGGAACGCCTCGCCGCGCGCCGCGAGCGGAGCGCGCCCCGGATCGCCGCCCTCGAGACCTGGATGCGGGCGCAGCTCGACACCCTCAGCCGCGGCTCCAAGCTCGCCGAGCACATCCGCTACGGCTTGCGCCACTGGAGCGGGCCCGTGCGGTTCCTCGACGACGGCACCCTCGAGTTGGATACCAACACGGTGGAGCGCGAAATCCGGCCTGTGGCCGTTACGCGCAAGGCGGCGCTGTTCGCGGGCAGCGAGGGTGGGGGCGCGAACTGGGCGGTCGCGACCACACTCGTCCGCACCGCGCTGATGCACGGCCGCGACCCCGAGGCGTGGCTCACCGCCGTACTGGAGCAGGTGGTGCGGGGCGAGGTCCGGGCCACCAACTTCGACACGCTCCTGCCCTGGCACCCCGCCCCGGGCACGCGGGCCGCCGCGTGAGCCGCCGGGCGCGGATCCCAGCGCTGCCGCTCGACGACCTCGACACTTGGCTCGCATCCCAGCCCGACATCGCCCGCCGGAACTGGCGCGTCACCTCCATCGACGGCTTCGCAGCCGCCATCGCCGTCGGTCCCGATCGCGTGCCGATGGAGGACTGGCTCCGAGTGATCTTCGGCCCGAGCCTCCCCGAGACCCCGATGGGCCTGGGCGCGATCTCGGCCGTCATCGGGCACATGAACGCGGTCCGGCAGGGGCTCCGCCTCGACGGTGGACAGCGCTGGCGCCCGCTCTACCTCCGCGAGGAGGACGGCACCGTCATCGCCCAGCCCTGGGCCGCGGGCTTCATGTTCGCCGTCAAGCGCTGGCCCGCCGCGTGGCGCCCGATCTTCGAGACCGGCCACCACGTTACCTTCATGCTGCCGATCATCGCCCTCGAAGCCGAGGAGGAAGCCGAGCGCCTCACCGCCGGGAACCCCGAGGCGCGTGCCCACCTCGCCCGGGCCTACCACCACGTCCCCGAGGCCGTCCTCGCCATCCGCGATTACTGGCACGCCCACCGCACCCACCCAACTTGACCCCCGCCGTCGTCACACCATCAGCGGAGTGGGGCGCAGACAACGGTTACGCT